>NZ_CP104173.1:4800000-6815000 GCF_025200905.1 Bradyrhizobium yuanmingense
GCCTCGATCCGAGCTTCGGGCGAGACGCGATCTGACCCGTTGCACAGTTCGATATTCTTGAGTGAGCTGCCCTTCTTCGGCGTCTGCGCCAAGCCCGACGAACCGAGCAGCCCGACGATGAGAATGAGCATGACTGCCCTGATGACACTGGCTCGTGCGGTCATTTTCACACCAGGCGTCAATCCCCAGGCGAACGAAGCACTCATCTTGTCTCTCTGCCGGGCCGAACCCTGCGCCGGCATCATGGCGGCTTCGGCCGAGCAAACGTCTCAGCACCCCCGACAGATAATGAGCCTGCGATTGGCGCTTCGATCGGGCTGCGGCGCCGCGCCTGCCGGCGGCTTCTTCAGGAGCTTGCTTTTGCCCTCTTCGATCAGCGTCGAAAATTTGGCTGACCCGTCATCCGAAATCTCGATGTGCGGCGTCGTACCTCGGATCCCCAACGTGGCAACGGGCGTATCGACCTTCATGTCGCCGGTCTTCGCAACATTGCCCGCAACGAAAGTGAACGTTCCCCTGGCGAGGCTGAACAGGGTCGTATTGGACTTGCCGGCCGGCTCATACACATAGTGATCAAGCACTATACGGGCGTTGCTCGATAGATTGAACGAGCTGCCGTCGCTGAAGTTTATACCGACTCGTCCGTCGCCTCCGGTCAGCACCACGTCACCAAGGTATACGGGATCACCCGCCTTGGCCCGGCCGGGCTCACTCGAGACATTCGCTTGAACGATCACTGCGCCCGCATGTTCGATCGTGACGGAGCCTGTGGCCGCCACCACCTTGCCAATCGGTTTGGAAGACGAGCTGGTGACGGCGGGCCCGGCGGAATCGATTTGCGCTTGAGCCGCACTCGGCAAGAAATTGGCAAGCGCCAAGACCAAGCCGGTCGCCAAAGCGGCTGTCGTAGGTCTGCACATGATCCGCCCTTTCCGAGAAGATCCTATCGACTAGCGGCGGCTCATTTCTTGAACCGCTCTTGAACCGCGAAGCGCGGTCGCAATAAATAAATTTCTTGTTTAATAATTTTAATCGTTCTAGTTTACCGTAACGCTACGGAAGCGCCACAAATTAAATAAGCTCTCGTTTGTCAATTTAATCACTTTAGCGGGAGGGATACGCGCCGGGAATGGTATTACGCGCCGCCGTCCCCGCGCCATGCGTCTCTCTGGACCAGACTTGATGATTTTCGGCGGCAAGCCTTCGGCTGCCAGCGCCCAGGATATTTGTCCCTTGGCGAGGGCCGCCCCGAAAGACCATGGCAGCACGCCGAGCCTGAATTAATCACCCAGGCGAGGTCGAGCCATGTTGGTTGCATCCGATGTCCAGGTTGGCAATAGGGCCGCCGCGGCCCTACCCGTCCAAATCATTGGCCATATTCATACAGCGATCGGCTGCGGTACGCTCACGCGAGCCAGTGGCGTCGCCACACAGGCCGTAGCCGGCGCGCCTGTCTACCGGGCTGACGTGATAGAGACTGACGCCGACGGACAGATCACGATTCGCTTTATCGACGGTACTTTCTTCAACATCTCCTGCGACACTCGCCTCGCGCTGAGCGAATTCGTCTTCGACGTCGAAGGCACGCCACCTACAGCCCTGTTCGACGTGACCCGAGGCAGCTTCAGTTTCGTACCAGATCGGCTGGCAGAAACCGGGTCTCTCCAGCTGAATACGCCAATTGCAGGCATTCGCGCCCGAAGTCACGCGGGCGGTTTCGGAATGCTGACGCTTGCAGCATTGACTTTCTCGGTTGCGGAAAATGCCGAGGCCGCGGACCCGGACGTCACATTCCTGGATGACGACTCCATCACTTACAAGGACCTTGCGCACGGCGCATTTGAGCTCGTGACCAAGGAGCCGATCCCACGGCACATCATCGTCGATGATCCCGGCGAAACGATCATCGTCAAGAAAGTGGGATCCACCATCAGTGTCAATCAGGTCGCGAACTCGGCCGCTCGCATGGACGAGTTGCGCGCCGCACAGCAGGACGTGCTCGCCAATCTGGACGGACAGGGGCCGCATGGCTCGAGCACGCCTCCCTTCGTCAAAACCCAATTGCTGCAGCCGATCAATTTCATTCAGCCCGACGCGCCCTCGCTGCAGAATTTGCTGGCGCCTGTGTCGCCATTCGCCATTCCCGTTTTCGACCCCATACCGCCGACACTCAGCACCGGAGCGGGGCCGACCGAGCTCGATACGGTGGTGTTTGATACATTCACTGCGACGAGCGGAATCTTCGCTGCCAGCAGCACCAGCGGCAGCGCCAAGCTGACCTTTGGCGTCATAGGGGCAACCGCCGGCGAGACGGTCCTCGGCGGAGTGACATACGACCTGTCAAAGCCCGGTCCGTACGGAACGCTCTACGTCAACAGTACGAGCGGCGCCTACACGTTCGTGCCTGACAGCATCGCGATCAACGCGCTGAAGGCGCCCACGACCGACAGTTTCGTCGTCACGGTTTCCGACGGCCTCAGTTCTGCGAGTCAGACGTTCACAGTCACCATCAACGGTGTCGACGACGCTGCAATCATCTCCGGCACCACGACCGGCTCGATCGTCGAGGCTGGCGGCATTGCCAATGGAACGCCCGGCACGCCGATTGCGACCGGCACGCTTTCCGATACCGACGTCGACGACCCACCAAATACGTTCACGGCCGTGAGTTCGCCGACGACGAGCACCGGCGGCTATGGCACCTTCACGATGACGGCTGCCGGCGTGTGGACCTACACCGTGGACAATTCGAACCTCGCAGTGCAGAGGCTCAATGCCGGCCAAACGCTAACCGACAGCTTCACGGTGACCACGATCGGAGGCACGCCCCAGGTGGTGACGATCACCATCCAGGGAACCAGTGATGCAGCGGTCATCTCCGGCGACACGACCGGCGCCGTCATCGAGGCTGGCGGCGTCGCCAGTGCTAACCCCGGCACGCCCATCGCGACCGGCACCCTCACCGATACCGACGTGGACACGATCGCAAATGCATTCACGGCCGTCGGCTCGCCGACGCAGAGCGCCGCCGGCTACGGCACCTTCACCATGACGGCTGCCGGCGTGTGGACCTACACGCTCGACAACGCCAACGCTGCGGTGCAGGCGCTCAATACCGGCGAAACGCTGACCGACAGGTTCACGGTGACCACTCTGGATGGAACCGCCCAAGTGGTGACGGTCACCATCCATGGCACCAACGATGCCGCCATCGTTTCCGGCACCACGACCGGCGCGGTGACCGAGGCCGGCGGCGTTGCCAATGCGACACCGGGCAGCCCGAGCGCAACCGGCACGCTGTTTGCCGCCGACGTCGACAATGCGTCCAATACCTTCACAGCACTGAGTTCGCCCAAGGCAAGCACGAATGGTTATGGCACCTTTACGCTAACCGCCGCCGGCGCGTGGACCTACATGCTCGACAATGCGAGCGGCGCGGTGCAGGCGCTGAATGTCGGGGACACACTCACCGACAGTTTTACTGTCACGACCCTCGACGGCACGCCACAGGTGGTGACGATCACCATTCACGGCAGCAACGACGCGGCCCTCATTTCCGGCACCACGACCGGCTCAGTGACGGAGGCAGGAACCTTCTCGCCCGGCGCTCCCATCGCGACTGGCACGCTGACCGGTACCGACGTCGACAACGCGCCGAATACGTTCACCGCGATCTCTTCACCGACCGCGAGCGACGACGGATACGGCACCTTCACGATGACCGCAGCCGGCGCATGGACGTACACCCTCGACAACAACAATAGCGTGGTTGAGGCTCTCGATTCCGGCGACACCCTGACCGACACATTCACGGTAACCGCGATCGACGGTACCACGCAGACGGTGACCGTCGCCATTCATGGCGCCAGTGATGCCGACCCCAACGATTTTGACAACCTGGCCACCGGATCCGTCGTGATCTCCGATCCTCCGAACGTGTACGGAACGCCGGGGAGCGAAACCATCGCCGGCGGCGGCGACACAGGTCAGGTCATCTATGCGGGAGCCGGCAGTGATACGGTCAATGGGACCGGCAAGACGGACGTTCTCTATGGCGGCTCAGGCAATGACACGATCAAGGGCAACGATGGCAATGATGCCATCTACGGCGGCTCGGGAAACGATACGGTAAACGGCAACAACGGCGCCGATACCATAACCGGCGGATTTGGTGCGGACCAACTCACCGGCAGCAATGGCAACGATCGTTTCGCATATTTGTTCGTTGCCGATTCCCGTGCCGGTCAGTTCGACACCATCACCGACTTCGCATCGGGAGCGGACAGGATCGACCTGACCGCCTTTGGCGCGCTCGGGTTTGCCATCCTGGCGTTGAGCTCAACCAACACGACGGTGCCGCCACATACGATCGCCTGGATCTATGACAGCGCGTCGAACGAAACCATCGTGTACGTCAACTCAACGGACCAGACCCTGCACATCGGCGATTCCAGTCTGCTCGAAATCCATTTGCAGGGGATTGCAACCGTCGATGCCTCGGACTTCATCCTGGCGCCAGCGGCGCCTGTAGTGGCGGTCGCCAGCGAGCTGACCGACCTCACCGCAACCCTGCAGAGTGATGCGGCCGGGCTAATGACGATCACTTCCGAAATCTCGTCCGACTCCGGAAGCGGCGACGGCACGCTCCTCGCAGAGAGTCCGGACATCCAGTCAAGCGAGCCGCTCCACAACCTGGATACGCCTTCGGACCAGATCGAACAAACTGAATATTCGAGCATCTCCAGTTCGGACCCGATGCAAACGCCCTCGACCGAAACACTCGCTATTGTTGCGGTAGCTCCTTCGGGCAGCGGACCGTCTACGATGTCGCAATACGTCGCCGCACCGACGGAGGCCAGTTTTGTCTTCGACCACCTGGCCGGTCCCGACACAGCATTGCTGGCCAAAAGTGGCGCGATTGCTGGAAGCGGCCACATGCCTGACATTGCCATCGCCGCGCTGAATTTTGACCAGAATGCCGCCGAACAGCACGCCGGGCGCGGGCTTGCACCGGGGAACAATGCCGGGAATCACGGCGCCTCGCATCAAGGAAACGCCGACGAGGCGGCGCATGCCCACGGTCGTGCCAACGATGGAATGGCAGAGGCGACGCTCAATCCGAGCCTTCTGAAGTCGTCGAGCGGAGGCGCCAACCATTCGCTTGCAAGCGAGACGCAACAGCTCGGCGAGTCGTTCAAGTTCAAGGATAACGCTTCGCAGGGCTCACAGCACAGCGTGGTGCCGGATCATCTAGACCTCGCCGGTCATCCCGGCCACGCTGGAGGATTCCACGGGCTCGAACTGGCGTTCACGCCTGAACCATCTCCGCCCGATGTTGATCCGCCTCATGGCCCAAGTCCGGCTCACGGCCACGGCTTGCACGATCTGATCTTGTGACGCCCCGAGCCAATGGGCTCTTCAGTGTTGCGTCCCGGCGCCATCGGGCGCCGAGGAGCTCTCTTCGCCAAGAGAAGATTGATCATCGTTGCCGGCCTCGCCATCCGGCGGCGCGGCATGCTGATGGCTTAGCGCGGATGTCCATGCGGATGTCATCGCCGCTATGAGCATCCGGTTGACGGCCTCGATGACGCGTTCTGCTGCGGACGAGTAGTTCATGGCCTCCTCCTGCGCTGCCGACTGCGAATGACCGAAGCGTAGGACGGCGCCTTGAGCACCACTGTACGCCACTTCACACCTGCGCGCGTCAAGTCATCGCAGTCCCGGAGGATGCCGCCTGCCCCGGCTGCATCCGCCACGGGTTCTGATTTCCACCTTGACGGGTTGCTGAGCGCGCGCACTCACAACCTTCGGCTCGTTGCGGTTCGCGCGCGACTCTGAATCAGATGTGAATCTCGGCGATGCAAATCGCATTGGTTAGCTCTGGGGGTAATCAATGAGCGGAGAAGCCGGTTGCATTGTGTGTAGCAGAGCAAGAGCGGTCGTCGCGATCGTCCCGATTGCAAGAGGATATGCCCTGAAGACATATGAATGTGCCTGTTGCCACAGCACCCTGCAGCTCGTGACCCGCGTCTCAAAGGCGGCGCTGATCAAGCAGCAGGTCAATATCCTCGCCCAGATGGAGCAGCAGTTGCGCCCGCCTGTTCGCAGGGTGCAACAGGCCTTCGCGAATTAGGCGCACGAGGCATTTCTCTGGGCTTCAGTCGACAGCGCGCGGATTGAAAGCGCGCTTCTCCTCGAGCCTCAATTCGGCTTTTGCGTCGGCTTGCCGTCGATCTTGGGCAATTCGCCGGCCGAGGCGGACTGATCGCCGCCGCCATTGGCGCGGCGGGCCATCTCGACGGTCAGCCGCTCGGCGGCTTCCGATGACATCAGGCCCAGGATGTCCGACATCTTGCGCGGCGCGATCGCCGAGGCGATCTCGATCAGCACGCCCATTTCGAGCCGGTCGAACACCCGCGCGGCATCCTTGGGCTTCATGCCCTCGTACATGGTCACGAGGCCCTTCATGCGCTGGGCTTCGGCGGCCTTCTGCTCGGCCTGGGTCGCGGAGATGCGGGTTTCCACCGCCTTCATCTCCTCGACCTTGGTCTCGATGCGCTTCTCGGCCGACTTGAGCAGGCTTTCGCGGATGTCGATCTCGCGCTGGCGCGCCTCGATCTCCTGACGCCGCGCCTGCAACCGTTCCAGGATCGCGCGCTCCGCGGCCGAGACCTGCGGCTGCCCCTCGTCGATCTTGACGACGGTGCCACCCTCCATCTTGGTCTCGGGCGCTGCCGGCTTAGGTGCTTCCTTCGGCGCAGGGGTCGAGCCGGTGATGTCGGGATCCTCGCGGCCGGTCGGGAAATTCAGGTTCTCTTCCGCCCAGGATTTCTTGCCCTGGTTCGGCTTGTAGTCGAAGACATAGCCGCCGTTGATCGCAAGGCCCGCCACCTTCAGCGTGGCGAGGCCGGCAACGGCGACCAGGACGACCGGAATGACGCGGATGTTACGAAAGGACTTCATACCCAGGCTTCATGCGGCAAGGCCGTTGGATCGTCGGCGCTCGGAGAAGGCTTCGGCGGCCGCCGCCACCGCCTTCGCGGACGACGGCTTGGGCGCGGGCGCGGCGACCGTCTCCGGATTGGTGACGGGACGCGCGGCGATCGCGATCTTGGACAGGCGCCGCACCACGTTGTCGGCCTCGCCGAGCTGCTTGTAGAGCTGATCCGACATCTGCGTCGCGGCGGCGAGCTGGCTGCCGAGGTTCTCGTTGACGTCGCGCACGGCGAGCTTCAGCCCGCCGATCGCGCGCTCGGCAATCTCGGTCGCGGTGATCAGCTCGGCGATGACGGCCTTCAGCGAATGCTCGTCCGCCTTCAGCCGCCTCAAGCGCTTGTTGAGCGTGACGCAGTAGACGATCGTCAGCATCAGCAGGATAGCCACCAGCGTCTCGATCGCCATTCCCAGGGAGTGGTTCATGGGGCCTCCATCATCTTGTTCTGCTCGTCCACCTTCTCGAACATCGCAAGTGTCGTACTTGGCTTGCGCAAGGGTTTCGTCACACGGATCGCGACGCGGTCGCCGACCCGGCCCATCCGCCCCTCGGTCAGCGTGACGTCGCCGCAACGCACGGTGACGTTGGCGTCGGCGCGCATGTCGAGCGGCAGCGTGTCGCCGACCTTGAGCCGCATCAGCTGCTTGAGCGGAATGTCGGCCTCGTAGAGCACGGCGTCGACGGCGATCTCGGCCTGCACGATCTCGGTGGCGAAGTGGCCCTCCCAGACCGGGTCGCGGCCGAACTTTTCGCCCATGAACATCTGGAGCAGGACGCCCCGGATCGGCTCGATGGTCGCATAAGGCAGCAGCAGCTCGATGTTGCCGCCGCGGTCTTCCATGTCGATGCGCAGGCGCACCAGGATCGCGGCGTTGGCGGGACGGCTGATCGCGGCGAAACGCGGATTGGTCTCGAGCCGGTCGATCGAGAAGGTCACCGGCGACAGCGGCCGGAACGCCTGCTCGGCGTCGGCCAGCACCACCTCGACCAGCCGCTTGACCAGCTCGGTCTCGATCGTGGTGTAGGGCCGGCCCTCGATGCGCAGCTGGCTGGTGCCGCGGCGGCCGCCGAGCAGCACGTCGATCATCGAATAGATCAGGTTGGAATCGACCGTCGCCATGCCGAAGTTCTCCCACTCCTCGGCCTTGAAGACGGTGAGGACGGCGGGCAGCGGGATCGAGTTCATGTAATCGCCGAAGCGCACCGAGGTGATGCGGTCGAGCGAGACTTCGACGTTGTCGGAGGTGAAATTGCGCAAGGAGGTCGTCATCAACCGCACCAGGCGGTCGAAGACGATTTCGAGCATCGGCAGGCGCTCGTAGGAGACCATCGCCGAATCGATGATCGCGCGAATGCCGGAATGGTCGTCGAGCGTGACGTCACCGACGGTGAAGCCGAGGAGATTGTCGATCTCCTCCTGGGACAACACCCGCTCGCCGGAATTCTTGCCGGTGCCGAGATCGCGGCTGCCGTCCTCGACCATGGCGGCCCATTGCAGGGCCATCGTCTCCGATAGCTCGTTCTCGGCGGCAGCCTTTGCCGCCTCGGCGGGATCCTCGCTATCGAGCGAGGCCTCCCACTGGGCGGCAATTGCATCCTGGTCGACTTGGTCGTTGCCCGCCATGATCCCTAGTCCGTCATGCTCACTGGACCACGACTTCCTTGAACAGCACGGCGCTGACCTGGATCGGGGCGACCGCCGCGTTGACGCGCTTGGTCAGCTCCTCCTTGAGGCGGAAGATGCCGGCCGAACCGTTGAGGTCGGACGGGCGCAGCTCGCGCACATAGGTCTGGAAGATGTCGGTGACGCGCGGCATCGTCGGCTTGATCGCCTCGATCTGCTTCTCTTCCTTCAGCTCCAGCACGATCTTCAACCGCAGATATTGCACGCGCTCGCCGGGCGAACCGGCGAGGTTGACCATCAGGTCGGGAACGTCGACGAAGGCCGGCGGCTTCGGCGGCGGCGCGGCCTCGGCATGATGCTCATCGCCGCTATGACGGAAGAAGAAGAACCAGGTCGCAGCACCGCCGCCGAGCACGGCGAGCGCGCCGACGACCATGATGATGAGCTTGAGCTTGTTCTTCGGCGGAGCGGCTTCCGCGCCATCAGCGGCTGTGCCGCCTTCCTCATTCTCTGCCATGTTGCCGCGCCCGGTTATCTCTCAAAGGGGTCGAAAGAGCGAAGCCTCCTGGCAGACAATGACGCGATACGAATGCCCCAGCGCAATGCGCTCCTCTGATGCGCAAACGCTACGGTAATAATGGTTAACGGAATCTTTCGATTGGGCCGCCGCTAGGAAAAATCTGCCGGGCAAACATGGCTAACAGAACCTTTCTGCCGCCTGCTCGCGCCCCTCGAAAGTCGCCAACACATTGAAGTTACGTGATTTTCCTGATTGGCACGGCTTTCGCTGAGAAGGGGCCGAGACTTCACGGTTTGGGAGAACCCGACGGTCTCGGTCACGGGGTCCGCCAAGGCGCTTGGGAGAGCGAAATGGCAGATCCGCTCAGGGGAGATTTCCGATGCAGAACGCGCGTCTGATCGGCTTGTCACGGCAGATGACGTTGGAACGGCAGATGGATGTCATCGCCAACAACGTCGCCAATGCCAACACCAACGGCTTCAAGTCCGACCATTCGCTGTTCGAGGAATATCTGAACTCGAACGCGCGCGAGGACAATTTCATCGGCCGCGACCGCCGGGTCTCCTATGTCCAGGACCGCGGCACCTTCCGCAACATCAGCCAGGGGCCGCTGGAGCCGACCAACAATCCGCTCGACATGGCGATCAACGGCGGCGCCTATTTCGCAGTGCAGGCCAATGGCGGCGAGTTCTATACCCGCGACGGCAAGTTCTCGCTCAACAGCACCGGCCAGCTCGTCACCGCCGACGGCAATCTCGTGCTTGGCAATGCCGGCCCGATCACCTTTCAGCCGACCGACCACGACATCAACGTCGCGCCCGACGGCACCGTCACGGTGCTCGAGGGCACGGCGCGGACCGACTCGATCCGCGGCAAGATCCGCATGGTCTCGTTCGACGATCCGGCCAAGCTGACCAAGCTCGGCGCCAATCTCTATGCCGCCGGCTCGGCGAACCAGCAGCCCGACACCAAGTCCACCCTGCAGCAGGGCTATGTCGAGAAGTCGAACGTGAATGCGGTCGGCGAGATGACCCGCATGGTCGAGGTGATGCGCAGCTACGCCGCGGTCGCCAACCTGCTGCAGCAGCAGAGCGACCTCCACAAATCGGCGATCGAGAAGCTCGCCGACGTTCCGGCCTGATTGAAGGAGAACTGAGATGCAGGCGCTTCACACCGCAGCGACCGGAATGGCGGCACAGGAACTCAACGTTCAGGTGATCTCCAACAACATCGCCAACCTCCGCACCACCGGCTTCAAGAAGCAGACGGCGGCGTTCCAGGATCTTATCTACGAGCACGTCCGCCGCGTCGGCGCCCAATCGTCGGACCAGGGCACCATCCTACCGGTCGGCGTCGACATCGGCGGCGGCGTCAAGACCGTCGGCACGCCGCGCAGCATGACGCAAGGCACGCTGTCGCAGACCGGCAACGACCTCGATCTCGCCATCTCGGGCGAGGGCTTCTTCAAGATCCTGATGCCCGACGGCACCTTCCAGTACACCCGCGACGGCACCTTCCAGATGGACAATCAGGGCCGCGTCGTCACCGCGCAGGGCAATCCGGTGCAGCCCACTATCACCATTCCCAACAACGCCTCGGGCATCTCCGTGAGCGAGCAGGGCCAGGTCTCGGTGACGTTGCCGGGCTCAACCACCTCCTCGATCGTCGGCCAGATCGGCGTCACGCGCTTCATCAACAAGGCGGGCCTGCAGCCGGTCGGCAACAACCAGTTCACCGAGACGCCCTCGTCCGGTGCGCCGCAGGACGGCACCGCGAACACCGAAGGTTACGGCAAGCTCACGCAAGGCAGCCTGGAGCAGGCCAATGTCGACGTCGTCTCGGAGATGAGCGACCTGATCGCCGCCCAGCGCGCCTACGAGATGAACGCCAAGGTGATCAGCGCCGCCGACCAGATGATGCAATCGACCACGGCGTTGTTCCGCTGAGGTGATGACCATGATCCGCGCCACCCTCGCCGCCATCTCCACCCTTCTCGCGCTGGCCTTGCCGGCAGCGGCCGCCGACGATTTCATCGCCGCGCCGACGCTGCGCGCAAGCGTCACGGTGACTTCGGACGTGGTGCGGATCGGCGATCTCATCGACAACGCCGGATCGGCCGCGCTGATCCCGGTCTACCGCTCGCCCGATCTCGGCACCACCGGCACGCTGACGACAGGCCAGGTGCTCTCGGTCCTGCGGGCCAAGCAGGTGATCGGCGTCATGACCGGGGACATCAAAGAGGTCCAGGTCACCCGCCTCGCCCGCACGCTCGCGAGCAAGGATATCGAAAACGCCGTCGCCGCGGCGCTCGAGCGCCGCTTCGGCCTCGGCGACGCCGCCAACATCACCATCACGTTCGACCGCAGCGTCGCCGAGATGCGGCTGGACGCCTCCAACAGCGGCGCGCTGCAGCCGGTCGCAACCCGCTATGATGCCCGCAGCACGCGTTTCGACATCGCCTTCGAGATCGCCAACGACGGCAACGCCGCGCCGACCAAGCTGCGCTTCACCGGCACCGCGATCGAGACGGTGGAGGTGGCCGTGCTGACCCGCGACATCGACCGCGCCGATCTCCTGAAATCCTCCGACCTGTCGTTGGAGCGCCGGCCGAAGGCCGAAGTCGCCGGCGAGCCTGCCTCGCGCGACCGCAGCATCGGCATGCAGCTGCGCCGAGCAATGCGCGCGGGCACGCCGATCCGCGCCGCCGACCTCGTCAAGCCCGACTTCGTGGTGCGCGACCAGGCCGTCACCATCATCTACCAGGTGCCCGGTCTCTATCTCACCACGCGCGGCAAGGCGATCGAGAGCGGTGCCGAGGGCGACACCGTCAGCGTGCTCAATCTGCACTCCAAGCGCACGCTGACCGGCATCGTGACCGGCCGCGGCCAGGTCACGGTGCAGGGCGCCAGCCAGTCCGCACCGATGGCACCGGCGGTCGAGCAGACCTCGTCGGTCAAGCGCGACCCCGTGCCGGCGGCCGCTGCCCTGGCGCAGAGCCTGGTCCAGGCACCCGCGTCCGCAGCCGAGATCGCCCAAGCCCAGATTCCGCAAGTCCGCCTCTCGCAAGCTCCAGCCAAGTCAGAGTAGATTCATGTCCACGTTCAGTTCGGCCTCCCGCCTTCGTCGCATCGCGATCTCTGCCCTGCTGCTTGCAATTTGTGCCTTGGCGAGCGGCTGCTCCTCGATCGACCGCCTGTCGCAGATCGGCGAGCAGCCGAAGCTGTCGGCGATCGACAACCCGACGACGCAGCCCGGCTACAAGCCGGTGCAGATGCCGATGCCCAAGCCTGAGGTCGCCTCCTACAATCCGAACTCGCTGTGGCGCAACGGCAGCCGCGCCTTCTTCAAGGACCAGCGCGCCCGCCAGGTCGGCGATCTCCTGACGGTAGCCGTGAACATCACCGACAAGGCCAACATCGAGAACGACACCTCGCGCAGCCGCAGCAACAAGGAAGATTCCGGGATCACGGACTTCATCGGCTCCCAGACGATCACCCAGGCCAACAAGATCCTCCCCGGCCGCATCCTGACCGCCGACTCGACCTCCTCGAGCGAGGGCAAGGGCAGCGTCGACCGCAAGGAAGCTCTGCAGACCAACGTCGCCGCGGTGGTGACCCAGGTGCTGCCGAACGGCAATTTGGTGGTCGAAGGCAAGCAGGAGATCCGCGTCAACTTCGAAATTCGCGAGCTGATCGTCGCCGGCATCGTCCGCCCCGAGGACATCCAGAGCGACAACACCATCGACTCCACCAAGATCGCCCAGGCCCGCATCGCCTATGGCGGCCGCGGCCAGATCACCGACGTGCAGCAGCCGCGCTACGGCCAGCAGGTCATGGACGTGCTGCTGCCCTTCTAAGCCCCTTCAAGAGCTCCCACATCGTGCTCGCGAACTAAAGGCGCGAACGACGATGTACTACGCGGTCCTCGCTAGCTCCCCTGGCGAGGGCCGCATGTATTTTGCCTGCGCCGCCGAAGCGGCGCAGGCTTCTCTCACAGCAGCATGATCCCGCGTGCTTGCGCCCATCGCTGGAGGATCTTGCACTCCTCGGCAAACGGCGGACGGTTCGCAAACCCACGAACCTGAACCGCCCTGGAACGGGTATCAAGCTCGATGGTCAGCAGCCGCTGGACGTCACCCGAGGCACGGCGACGGAGCGACCAGATCGAGGCATGCCCGGCAATGCACTTTGTCGCGTAAGTGGCGACGCAGTGACGCATGCTGCGCGTCTCAGCCACGAGATCGGCTGCCGTCCTCAACTGGATCACAACATATTCTTCGCGCTTGGCCCGGTCCTTGGACGACTTTGTCCATGACCAGTCCGCGATCGCTGCACCGAGCCAACGGTCCTCGCTCTGCTCGGGGCCTGCTGCCAGCCCCCGCGCACGGTTTCGCGCCGCCTCGGCGCGACGGCGTGCGGCCTCGATACGAGCAATGGCATCGAGATCGCGATGCCATTCGCGCATCTGCCGCCCAAGCGAGATCAGTGAACGCCCCTTGAGGGTGTACTCTGGATCACGCCGGTGGCAATCGGCGAGGTAGTCATGGAAGTCATCCATGTCCTCGACCGTGGTGGGTTGCGCGCAGAAGAAGCGCACCACCTCGCGCCAGAAGCGATGCTGAGCGCGCTGCGTCTGCGTGATCCTGGTGCGCGCGATCCGCATCGCAACAGCGGGATCGGTCGCATAGGAACGCGCAATCGCCTGCCAGATCGCAGCCTCGAAGCCGACCTTCCCCAACGGATTGAGGAAGGCATGGACCTCCTTGCGAGACAGCCATTCGGCCGCACCGGCGGCGTAGAGCGAACCGCCGCCGGCCGCCACGACATACCATCGCTTGCGCAACATGATCTCGTCGCGGCTCAGTCCCGCGCTGTCGATCCAGATCTGCTCCAGATGCTCAGCGACAGGATAGCGCGCAAAGAGATAGCGGGCGGCGCCAAGACGAAGACGCGCGGCGTCGCGAGTTTTCAGCTGCGGCTTCCATGCCGAAGCATCGCGAAGGATGTCCGCCTCGAAGCCA
Source organism: Bradyrhizobium yuanmingense (assembly GCF_025200905.1). Classification (NCBI taxonomy): domain Bacteria; kingdom Pseudomonadati; phylum Pseudomonadota; class Alphaproteobacteria; order Hyphomicrobiales; family Nitrobacteraceae; genus Bradyrhizobium; species Bradyrhizobium yuanmingense. Next base: position 4,814,159 of record NZ_CP104173.1, read on the forward strand.
CGCCTGGCCTCTTTGATTGCGTTCTCGAAATCCGGTGGAGGACGCGTCCGCTGCGACACGTGCCGCAGCGACAGCTCGTAGGCTTCAACCCGCGTGCGCTCGGCCTCCCGCCGGCGCTGAATCAATGACTGTGCCATTGTCGTTCAACATGATTGGATGACTGTCAGCCGGACGCACTGAGAGCGTCGGCACGGAATGTGTCGATCGCCACAAAGTACTCACGGCTGGTCTCCTCATTTTTGAACGCGCAGGTTGAATGGGACGGGGCTCATAGACCCGATTGCCGGCGGGCGCAAGATGCCTTTGTCGGGATGTGTCAGAAACTGCGTACCGCGAGGCAGGTCCGCGACATTATTGCAACGCCGCGACAACACACTCCGTCATTGCGAGCGCAGCGACTTGTCCGCCGAAGCCTTGGCGAAGGCGGAAGCAATCCAGAATCCCTCAACGGAGACAGACTGGATTGCTTCGTCGCGAGGGCTCCTCGCAACGACGGAAAAATGAAGGCAGAAGCGTGTGCCCCGTCATCGTCCGCGAAGGCGGACGATCCAGTATTCCGAGACGTCAGTGGTTAAATCGATTCTGCGCGGCGTACTGGATTCCCCGCCTTCGCGGAGAATGACTGCGGAGAGGACCAATGCCGCTCACGTAAACTCCGCCTCCACCACGCCGAGCCCGTCCAGCTCCATCCGCACCTTGTCGCCGGCCTTCAGCCACAGCGTCTTCACCAGGCTGCCGGTGAGCACGAGCTGCCCGGCGTGCAGCCCCTTGCCTTCGGCGGCGAGATGGTTGGCGAGCCAGGCGAGCGCGTTGTGGGGATGGCCGAGCACGTCGGCGCCGGTGCCGTGGCTGACCTCCTCGCCGTTGACGATGGCGCGGCCTTTGACCGCCTTGAGGTCCGGCACCAACGAGCGCGGGACCGAGGGACCCAGCACGCAGCCGGCGGCGAAGAAATCGTCGGCGATCAAGGTCGGCGCGCCCATCGTCTCCCATTTCACGTAGCGGTCGTCGACGATCTCGATGGCGGGATGATAGGACTCGACCGCCTCGCCGACCCATTCGGCCGTGAAGGGCGCTTCGCCGGCGGCAAGGTCCCGCTTCAGCCGCACCGCGATCTCGCATTCGACGCCGACGCGGACATAATTGGAGGCGGCGAGCTTGGCGCCGCTGTCATGGACGCCCTTCTGGAACACGCCGCCGCCGCAAGGGTGCGGGATGCCGATATAGTCCTGCATCACCTGGCTGGTGCAGCCGATCTTGTAGCCGACGAGCGGGCCGACATGCGGCAGCAGCAGATCGTGCAGGGTGCGCTGGACCTGATAGCCCTCGGCTTCGTCCGCAGGGGGCCGCTCCAGCGCCGCGAGCGGGGCGTGGTTGCGACGCGCCAGCGCGATCGCCTTTGCGGCTTCGAGAATCTTGTCCATCGGCGCCGCCTCCCACGCTACGCAGTCGCAGGGCGGCACTTCAGCATCCCCGCTCCGGCCTGACAAGCGCGGGCGGCATGCCCTCACCCCTTGACGAGGCCGAGCCGGATCAGGCTCTCGGCGGTCGCAAGGATCGCCTCCTCGTTGGAGCGGGCCTGCCAGCCGAGCAGCGACTTGGCCTTGGCGCTGGTGGAATGCCTGACTTTTCCGAGCATCGGCACGACCGCACGCAGCAGCGAATCCGGCGCGCGGCCAGCCGCACCAGCCAGTCCGGCGCCTGGAGCCACGGAACCCGGCGCGCCCGCGGCCCGAGTTCCCGCCGCAGCACGCGGGCGATGTCGAGGATCGACATCGTCTCGCCGGAGACCGCGATGAAGCGCTCGCCTTTCGCCTCCGGCGCAGTCATCGCCCGCAGGTGCAGCTCGGCGACGTCGCGGACGTCGACCACGCCGAAATAGACCCGCGGCACGGCCGGCATGGCGCCGTCGAGCAGGGATCTGACGATCTCGATCGAGCCGGAAAAGTCCGGCCCCAGCACGGGCCCGAAAATGCCGGCGGGGTTGATCACCGACAGCTCCAGCCCATCGCCCTCGCGCGCGACGAAATCCCAAGCCGCCCGCTCGGCCAGCGTCTTGGACTTGACGTAGGGTTGGCCGTCGACACCGGCGAGATTGGTCCATTCGGTCTCATCGAACGGCTTGTCGCGCGGCGGATGGCCATAGCCGATCGCGCCCAGCGACGAGGTGATGACGACTCTCTTGACACCGGCCGCGCGCGCGGCCCGGAGCACCCGGATCGTTCCGTCGCGGGCGGGGATGATCATCTCGTTCTCGTCCGTGGGGACGGTGGTCGAGAGCGGGGACGCCACATGGAGAACGTAGTCGCAGCCCGCGACCGCCGCCTCCCAGCCGTCGTCCCGGGTCAGATCGGCGGTGACGAAGGCCACGCTCTCGGGCGTCGCCGCCCCGCCCTCGCGCAGCATGGCGAGCACATCGGCTTGGCGCTCCGGCCGTCGCACCGTCGTCCGCACGGCATGGCCGGCGGCCAGAAGCTGCAGGACGACATGGATGCCGACGAAGCCCGACCCGCCGGTGACCAGAACAGTGCTCATGACCCGCATTCCCCTCAAACTGGAGATCCTGTTTGCGCTGATGAACGGCGCGGTTCGTTTCGGCGCCTTGCGTCGATCGGCGGCATCACCCAGCACATGCTGACCACGCAGCTGCGCGAGCTCGAGCAGGACGGCCTCGTGTCGCGCACTGTCTTCGCGGAAAAGCCGTTGAGGGTCGAGTACGAGCTGACCGATGCGGCCCACGGCCTGTTGTTGGCGTTTAAGGAAATATTGAGCTGATCCAGGCTTTATGGGAATGCCCGTCTCGAGACGTCGCAGCAGGCCTGATTGCAGCGATGCTTGATGCAGCTGGATCAGCGTCTCAACTTCAGAGTCGATCTCGTTGATGCGACTCGCAAAATCTCCCGCACCTGAAGTGAAGGCTGTTTCTCATCCGAACTCACGTGAGCTCGGAGCAATCCGGTCTAGCCCGTTGATCGCGATTCACTTTTCGCGATCGCGCTGTCGCCATGGTGGGCGCGACGGCAAGCTATGGGCAATATGCGGAGCATGGCGCGAAATGGCGCCCTGCGTCCAAAAACAAAGAGCCGCATCTCTGCGGCTCGGACCTTATTCGTCGCGATAGACCTTCTCGCGTTTCTCGTGGCGCTCCTGCGCTTCCACCGAGAGCGTCGCGATGGGCCGGGCCTCGAGCCGCTTCAACGAGATCGGCTCGCCGGTTTCCTCGCAATAGCCGTAGGTGTTGTCCTCGATACGCTGGAGCGCGGCATCGATCTTGGCGATCAATTTGCGCTGGCGGTCGCGGGCGCGGAGTTCGATGGCACGGTCGGTTTCGGACGAGGCCCGATCGGCGAGATCGGGGTGGTTCACGTTCTCCTCCTGCAGAGCCTGCAGGGTGAGCTTGGATTCTTTGAGGATCTCATCCTTCCAGGCGAGGAGCTTCAAACGGAAGTACTCCTTCTGCCGGTCGTTCATGAAAGGCTCTTTGTCGGTCGGTCGGTAGTTTTTCAACTTTTCCAAGGGAGGCCTATCTTCTTAAGCAACGACTCGCGGACGGACCGGGGTCCGTTGAGCCGGGCCTTATATAGTGGCCTCCCGTGACAGACAATATTTCCCTCACCGCCCGATCCGCGCCCCCAAGCCCTTGCACAGGAAGGTTTATCCTTGAGGGCTTGGAGGCAGCTGGCCGCCCTTAATAGCCGACCGTGAAGCGCTGCTTCAGGTGGGCCGGCTTTTCGATCTCGTCGGCGAGCGCAATGGCGTAGTCGGCGAAGGTGATCCAGCTCTTGCCGTTCGCATCTGCGAGAAGCTGGTCGGTCCCGAGCCGGAACTTGCCGGTGCGCTCCCCCTCCTCGAACAGCGCCGAGGGCGAGATGAAGGTCCAGTTCAGGTCCTTTTCCTGCCGCAGCAGGTCCAGGAAGGCCGAGCCCGCCTCCGCTTCGGCCTTGTATTGGGCCGGAAAATTGGGAGTCGTGACCAGCTTCACGCCCGGGGCAACCTCGAGGCTCCCGGCGCCCCCCACCACGAGGTAGCGACCGACCTTGGAGTCCTTCGCCGCACCGATCAGCTTGAGCGGATCACTGGCCAGGAAGTGCACGGAACTCACGGCGACGTCGTGACCGGCCCACAGCTTGGCGAGGCCCGCCTGGTCGAGCACATCCCCCTTGGTTGGCGTGACGTTCGGCAGGGCCGCAATCTTTTCCGGGTTCCGGGCGATGGCCGTGACCGTGTGGCCGCGGCGGGACAGTTCCCTGGTGATCTCCGACCCCGCCCGGCCCGAGGCGCCGGCGACTGCGATTTTCATGGAAGGCTCCTTTGCGTCTCTGGTAACTGACAGAGACTAGATATCGCAAAGAATGCTGGTGTTAAGAGAGCACTTTGTGCTTACCTGATTACGCTGAGGTAACTGATCGCGTACAACCGGCACGCGGATGCCACGCAACGGTATGGATTTCCGAGAACCGACGATGAAACCCGACGTCTACGCAGCGAACTGCCCCACCCGCCAAATCCTCGATCGCGTCGGCGACAAATGGGCGGTGCTGATCCTCTTGCTCCTGCGCGAGGAGCCGATGCGCTTCAATCAATTGCGCCGCACGATTGAAGGCATCTCGCAGAAGATGCTGAGCCAGGTGCTCAAGTCGCTCGAACGCGACGGCCTGATCATGCGCCGCGCCATCGCGACCGTGCCAGTGACGGTGGAATATTCGATCACCCAGCTCGGCCTGACACTGGCGGCGGCTGTGGATCCCTTACGCGATTGGGCCGAGCAAAACCTGAAAGACGTGCTTGCCGCCCAGCGCCGCTATGATGCGCAGTTGAAGGAGGAAGCGGCGTAAGAGCCTCCGTGACTACGCCTGCCCGGCCTTCGCCAGTTCGACCTCGACCCGCAGCTCGATCTCGGAGAGCACCGCATCGAGACCGGCATCGCCTGAGGACGATTTCAGGTGGGCCGCCGCATCACGCAGCCGCATCACGGTCGAGGCGTCGAGATTGCCGGACAACAGGCCCATCTTGAGATCGTCGAGCACGTCGAGCGCAGTCCTGCCGCGGGCGACCGAGCGCTTGCGGCGCTCGACCGGATCCTCCTCGACACCCTGCAACGCTAGCAGCGCATCGATGTTGGCGGCCGCCTTCGGTGCGGCAGCGCTCCGCGTCTCCTGCGCCGATGAGGTGTCGGGCAGCACGAAACTGCCGGAGCCCGTCCGCTTGGCCTGGCTGGCCGGCGTGCCAAGCGTCGTACCGTTCGGTCCGTAGATGCGCATCGGAAAGAATCCGGGTGATCGATGCCTCACCTTCGCTGTCTTATGGTTAACGGTGCGTAAACGGCCCGGCAAAATCTGCCGACAGGCGGCAGTTTCGCTCCCCAGGGCGAACGAGTGCTGACAGCGGACGCAACAGATTTATTCAAGCTATTCAGCCACCTAGCTCGCCACCAGGCGTTGGCACAGCGCTCGCAAGGAAAGCGCCGGACCAGCTCGTCATGGGAGTGTCGTGCAAGTCCTGTCCGATTTGAGGGGCCTTTTCTAGGGGCCTTGGGGAGCAGAGATGCCAGGCGTTCGTTGGGTGAGGATTGTTGGGTTGGCCTGCGCCGCGCTGTCGGCGCTGGCGCTGTCGGTCACCTCGGCGGCGGCGACCTCGCGCATCAAGGACCTCGCCAATATCGAGGGCGTGCGGCAGAACCAGCTCATCGGTTATGGCCTCGTCGTCGGCCTCAACGGCACCGGCGACACGCTCAACAACATCCCCTTCACCAAGCAGTCGCTGCAGGCGATGCTCGAGCGCATGGGCGTCAATATCCGCGGCGCCACCATCCGCACCGGCAACGTCGCCGCCGTCATGGTCACGGGCAACCTGCCGGCCTTCGCCACTCAGGGCACGCGCATGGACGTCACGGTGTCCGCGCTCGGCGACGCCAAGAACCTCCAGGGCGGCACCCTGCTGGTCACCCCCCTGCTCGGCGCCGACGGCAACGTCTATGCGGTGGCGCAGGGCTCGCTCGCGATCTCCGGCTTCCAGGCCGAGGGCGAGGCGGCCAAGATCGTGCGCGGCGTGCCAACGGTGGGACGCATCGCCAACGGCGCCATCATCGAGCGCGAGATCGAGTTCGCGCTCAACCGGCTGCCGAACGTCCGCCTGGCGCTGCGCAACCCCGACTTCACGACGGCCAAGCGCATCGCGGCCGCAATCAACGACTATCTCGGCGTCAAGACCGCCGAGCCGATCGATCCCTCGACGGTGCAGCTGTCGATCCCGCCCGAGTTCAAGGGCAACGTCGTCGCTTTCCTCACCGAGATCGAGCAGCTCCAGGTCGACCCTGATCTCGCCGCCAAGATCGTCATCGACGAACGCAGCGGCATCATCGTGATGGGCCGCGACGTCCGCGTCGCCACCGTCGCGGTGGCGCAGGGCAACCTCACGGTCACCATCTCCGAGAGCCCGCAAGTGAGCCAGCCCAATCCGCTGTCACGCGGCCGCACCGTGGTCGCGCCGCGCAGCAGCGTCACCGTCACCGAGGACGGCAAGAAGCTGGCGCTCGTCAAGGACGGCGTCTCGCTCCAGCAGCTCGTCGACGGCCTCAACGGCCTCGGCATCGGCCCCCGCGACATGATCAGCATCCTCCAGGCGATCAAGGCCGCCGGCGCCATCGAAGCCGACATCGAGGTGATGTGATGCAGACCAGCGCGATCAACCCCCCTCGCCTCGCCACCAATTCGGCCTTCTCGGTCGAGAGCCGCAACGGCCGGCCGGACTTCGAGCTCGCCGCGGCGCTGCAAAAGGTCTCGCCGCAGCAACAGGCCAAGGCCCAGAAGACCGCCACCGACTTCGAGGCAATGTTCCTCAACAGCATGTTCGCGCAGATGACCTCGGGCCTGAAAGGCGAAGGCCCGTTCGGCGACACGCCCGGCACCGGCGTATGGCGCTCGATGCTGACCGAGCAATATTCCAAGAACTTCGCCCAGGCCGGCGGCGTCGGCATCGCCAGCGACGTCTACCGTACCCTCATCCTGCAGCAGGCCAAAACGATCCGCACGGCATAAGGTCAAACGAGATGAACCATTTCAACGCCTCACGTCAGCCGATGCAGGCCCAGCGCCCGGGCAGCGCGCCCGTCAGCAGCGAGGCGCGCAAGCTCGCCGAAGGCCTAATGGACGCGATGAGCGCCCTGCTCGGATTGATCGAGCGCGAGACAGAGCTCGTCCGCGCCGGCAAGGTCCGCGAGGCGATGACGCTCGAGGGCAAGAAGCAGGAATTGTCGCGCAGCTACGTCAGCGCAGTCGGCCAGCTGAAGGCAAACCAGGACCAGCTCGCGAAGTCCGCGCCGGAGCTCCTCTCGACGCTGCATCGCCACCACGATGCGTTCCGCGCGATGCTCCAGGTCAATCTCACCGTGCTCGCGACCGCGCACGCGGTTTCCGAAAGCGTCGTGCGCGGCGTCAACGCCGAGATCCAGAAGCGCAACGTGCCGAACACCTATACCGCCGCCGGGCGCAGCGCAGCGCCAGGTCCGCGCCATATCACGCCGCTTGCGGTCAGCCGCTCGCTCTGAGCAGCACGAGAACAACCGACAATTTTAGGAAAAACCGCGCGGCGATGGCGTCGCGCGGTTAGGCACGTTTCCTTACCGGGTGTTCAGTCCTGGTGTTCCATGCTTGCGTGATTAGAGGGGTTGGGATTTGACTCACGTAAGGCAACCAGGAGGCTGCCATGAGTACAGATTTCAGCATCAGGCCGGTGGGGATCCCGGCCCCCGTGCAGATCGTACCGACGTCGAATTCGGCGGCGAACGATGCTGTGCAAACTGATCTTCCGGTGAGGCAAACGGTCGCCGCGAGCGATACGAGCGCGCCGGTGCGCAATGATTTGCCGAACCACGAGAACATCTCGCGCCAGGTCGTGTTCGACCAGGCGGCCGCGTCCTTCGTCTTTCAGGTCGTCAACGACAAGACCGACACGGTGGTGAACCAGTTCCCTGACGAGGCGATGCTCCGCCGGCGTGCCTATTTCCACGCACTGGACATGAAGTCCGAGCCCTCGCGTCCGCTCAGCACGGATCTCAGCGCCTAACGATCACGCGATCGATGCCGATGTTTCTGCTCTGCGTCTGGCCGTCATCGGTCAGCGCGGAGTTCGCGTGCCGAGGCAAGACCACTGGCCGCGATCAGCTCCTGCCTAAATTGCGAGTTTCGCCGATGTGCTCGTGATGCGACCATCACGAATTCCGTCACGGCCGTCCGGACAGCCCTGCCGCGATATTGCGGTTGATCTCGATCAGCGGACGGAAGTGATCGAACTGCGGGCTCATCTGCAGCGCGGCGGTCTGGCTCAACACGAACACGCTGATGTTGGCGATCTTCTGCCGGACGTCGATCGGCTGCGGATTGCTGTCGCGCATCGCCTCGCTCAGGAAGATGGTCCAGAGCTTGCGGTTGAACATCAGGGCCTGCATGGTCTGCTCGCTGAGCGGATCGGCGTTGTTCACCGCGTCCTGGAGCTTGTTGGCGGCCTTGAGCAGAGTCTGCGCCTCGATGTCGCGAGGAGATGCGGTGGTGGTTGCAACACGCGCATAAGCCGAGGCAGCGGAATTCGACATCAATCACACCCTGGAGGTTACCTAGCGCGTTGTACGCGCTTAAGGATTTCTTTCCCAACCCTAGGCAGCACCGCTTAAGATTTGCTTACGTATCGTGCTTGGAAGTACTCCGCAGAATTACGGGGCACGGAGTCCTTCGTCAGCGCAACGCTAGATCTACGCACGCACGATGTAAACTCGCCTGGCGTGATCCGCGTCGATCTCGGCTAATCTCGACTTAGCGATCTTCCTCAAAAGAACGGCGGAGCATCAGCTCCGCCGCGTAATCTCGAATAGCGAAGTTGCGCTGCGGAATTAGCGGAGCAGTTGCAGCACGCTCTGTTGCGACTGGTTGGCCAGCGACAGCGCGGAGACCGCGATCGACTGGCGCGTCGACAGCGCCTGGCTGTTCGCCGCTTCCTCATTGGTGTCGGCAAGCGTCAGGTTGGCTGAGCCGGTCTGCAGCACGTTGATCAGGTTCTTGGAGAAGTCCTGACGCACCTGCACGATCGACAGGTTCGAACCGAGCGTGGAGCCTTGCGAACGCAACGTGCTCGAGGCCGCGTTCAGGCTGGCCAGCACCCTGTTGGTGGCACCGTTGTCGATGAAATCGACGCCGTTGACGAGATTGCTGAGACCGAGGCCCGCCGCATTGAACACCACGCCGTTGATGCTCAGCGTGGAGCTGCCGGTCTCGTTGAAGACCAGCTTCAGCGTGTCGCCATTGAGCAGGTTGACGCCGTTGAAGGAGGAGTCCTGCGAGGTCGTGTCGATCTGGGCCAGAATGTTGTTGAACTGGTTGACCAGGTTGGAGCGCGCGGTCTGCGCCACGGGATCCTGGACCGGCGGCTGCGCGGTGGTGAAGGCGAGAACGCCGGTGATCGTGCCGCCGACCGCGCCGCCCGCGATCGTCGAGCCGAGCGTCGAAGAGGCGTATTCATTGACGGTGGTCACCGTGAGCACGCCGTTGGCATCGATCGTGGCCGTCAGGTGATTGGCCTGAAGCTGCGCGTTGAGTTGGTCAAGCGTCTTGACGGTGCCGTTGGTGCCGTCGCCGAAGGTGACGTTGACAGGCGTGCCGCCGTTGAAGGAGGTGAAGGTCAGGGTCTTGCCGCTGATGCCGCCGACGCCCGAAGTGCGCGCCGCGGTGAAGGCCGTCGCCGTTCCCGTGTTGCCGCTGAGGCCGAAGGCGCTGAGCGCATTGCCGGTGCCGGTGATCGACAGGTCGGCATTGATGCCGGTCGAGAGCGCAAGCTGACCGCTGCTGTTGACCGACGACGGGATCTGGCCCGCGGTGGTCGAGATGGTTGCCGCGCCGTTGAAGATGCTGGCGGTCTTGACGCCGGTGGCGAGGTCGACCGCGTTAAGCAGATCGGTCAGCGTCGCGCTCTGGATGTAGACCGTCGAGTTACCGTTGCCGTCTGTGACGACGTTGCCGCTGACGCCATAGCCGGTGGCCACGCTCGCTGTCGATTGCGGCGTCTGCGCGTTCTTGAAGGTGATGGTCTTGCCGCCGATGTTCAGCGTCGAGCCGTCCTGGACCAGGGTGCCGAGCGAACCCGCGGTCGTCGAGCGGTTCGCGGTCACGTTCGCGTTGCCCGCGCCGGTCGCGGACGTCAGGCCGAGTGCTTTGAGGAAGTCGGCCTTGCCCGTCACGCTCAGATCGGCGCCGGTCGAGCTCTTCAACGTAACCGCGCCTGCCGTGATGGAGGATGCGACCTGAAGCGTGCCGACGGGACCCGCCGCACCGCTGACGGCGACGGTCGCCGCGCCTGCGCTGATGGTTGCGGTCTTGACGCCGCTGGCGAGGTCGATGGCGGTGAGGACGTCGTTGACGGTCGCTAGGGGCGCCGCCGCCGTTCCCTGATAAATGATCGAATTGCCGTTGCCATCGGTGGCGATGTGCCCGCTGGCGTCGAGGCCCCAGCCGGTCGGCTGGGCGCTCGGAGCAACGCCGGTGCGGAAGGTGATGGTCTTGCCGTTCACCGTGATGGTGTCGCCGTCCGCGGGCGGCGTGCCGAAGGTGGTCGATGCCGTGGTGCCGACCAGCGTCGCCGTGCCGGACAGCGCGGTGGTGCCGTCGGCCGCGAGCGCGGCCGTACCTGTGAAGGTGCCGGCGCTCGAACCGAGCGAGGCGCCGAGTGCGGCAGTTCCCGTGACCGGGGTCACGCCGCCGGCCGCGCCGGTATAGAGCACGTTGCTCTTCGCGGTCGCACTCGCATAGGAGGTCGTGCCGCGCAGGTCGGCCGGGGTCGCGCCGGGAATCGTGGTGGAGACGTTCGACTTGGTGGAATAGCCGACCGTGGTCTGCAGCGCCTGGTTGGCGATCGACTTGGCGCTGTCGATCAGTTTCTGCAGCGAGGTGATGCCTGTGTTGGCGGCCTGCAACACCTGGACGCCGTTATTGATGCCGTCGAGCAGGTTGCTGATGTCGCTCGCCCGGTTGTCCAGCCCCTGCGCCGTGAAGAAGTTGGTGGGATTGTCGAGCGCCGTGTTGACCTTCTTGCCGGTCGACAGCCGCTCCTGCGTCGTGGCCAGCAAGTCGGCCGTCGACTGCAGCGACAACAGGTTCTGGCGAACTGACGCCGAGAGAACGATGTTGGACATTGGCGAGTCTTCCTCTTGAACCGGATACGAATCGGCCGCGCGGACTGGAAAGCCGGCCTTTTGTCCAGTTTTAGGAGGTGTCCTTTAAAGTATGGTTAACGGCGGTTTAAGGGATAGGGTTAACCGCCGATGAACGCCCCTGCCCGCCCCCGGACGCAAAGAAAAAGCGGCGGGGCCAAGGCCCCGCCGCTCGATTTTAGTCAGTGATTTCAGCCGCTTGTTAGCGGAGCAGCTGCAGCACGCTCTGCTGCGACGTGTTGGCCAGCGACAGCGCGGAGACCGCGATCGACTGGCGGGTCGACAGCGCCTGGCTGTTGGCCGCCTCGACATTGGTGTCGGCCAGCGTGAGGTTGGACGAGCCGGTCTGCAGCACGTTGATCAGGTTCTTGTTGAAGTCCTGACGGATCTGCACCACCGAGAGGTTCGAGCCGAGGCTCGAGGCCTGCGAGCGCAGCGTGCTCGATGCGGCGTTGAGGTTGGTCAGCACCCGGTTGGCGGCGGCGTTGTCGATGAAGTCGACGCCGACCGTCAGCGAGGCGAGGCCGAGACCCTTGGAATTGTAGGTCACGCCCGTGATGTTCAGGCTCGACTTGGCGGTCTCGTCGAACACCAGCTTGAGCTGGTCGCCGTTCAAGAGGTTGACGCCGTTGAACGAGGAGTCCTGCGCGGTGGTGTCGATCTGGTTGAGGATATTGTTGAACTGAGTCACCAGATTGGCACGCGCCGTCTGGGCAACGCCATCCTGGACAGGCGTGGAAGCGGTCGAGAAGGTCAGGGCCGAGGTGAGCGTGCCGCCGATCGCACCGCCGGCAGCCGTCGAGCCGAGCGTCGAGGACGCATAGTCGTTGGAGGCGGTGATGGTCAGCAGGCCGTTGGCGTCGATCGTTGCGGACAGGTTGTTGGCCTGCAGCTTGGTGTTGAGTTGATCGAGCGTCTTGATCGTGCCGTTGGTGCCGTCGCCGAAGGTGACGTTGACCGCCGTGCCGCCGTTGAAGGAGGTGAAGGTCAGGGTCTTGCCGGCGATGCCGCCGATACCGGAGGTGCGTGCCGCGGTGAACGCGGTCGCATTACCGGTGTTGCCGGCGAGGCCGAACACGTTCAGCGCATTGCCGGTGCCGGTGATCGACAGATCAGCGTTGACGCCGGTCGAGATCTTGAGCTGACCGGACGTATTGATCGTCGAGTTGGACTGGCCGGTGGCCGTCGCAAGCGTGGCAACGCCGGCGGCGCTGATGGTCGCGGTCTGCACGCCGGTGGCGAGGTCGATCGCCTTCAGCACGTCGTTGACCGTACCGGCCTGCAGATAGACGGTCGAGTTGCCGTTGCCGTCGGTGACGACGTTGCCGTTGACACCGAAGCCGCTCGGAACGCTGGGAGCACCGGTCGAGCCCGGAACCGGCGCGTTCTTGAAGGTGATGACGTGACCGTTGACGTTCAGCGTCGAACCGTCGGTGATCGTCGCACCCAGCGAAGCCGCGCTCGTGGTCCGGTTGACGTTGACAGTGGCGTTGCCTGCACCTGTCGACGTCGTCAGGGCGAGAGCCTTGAGCAGGTCGGCCTTGCCGGTGACGCTCAGATCCGCGCCTGTCGAGCTCCTCAGCGTGACGGCGCCCGCAGCGACGGTCGAAGCGGTCTGGCCGTTGCTCGTGGCGATCGTCGCCGCACCCGAGGTGATCGAGACCGTCTTGACGCCGCTGGCGAGATCGATCGCGCTCAACAGGTCGTTGACGGTCGCGGCCGGAGTGCCGGCGGTGCCGAGATAGACGGTGCTGTTGCCGTTGCCGTCGGTGACGATGTTGCCGCTGACGCCCGAGCCGGCCGAAACGGAGGACGCGCCCGGAGCCGAGCCGCTGCGGAAGGTGATGGTCTTGCCGTTCACGGTCAGCGTGTCGCCGTCGGCAGGCTGGGCGTTGCCGGCGAGGCCGGTCGCGGTCGTGCCGTTGGTGGCGATCAGGGTCATGGTGCCGGTCAGCGCCGTGGTGCCGTCGCCGGCCGTTGCGCCCGTGCTGGCGAAGACGCCGATGGTGGCGCCGAGCGTGCTGGTGCCGTTCGCCGCCGTGGTGCCGCCGGCGGTGCCGTTATACAGCACGTTGCTGCTCGCCGTCGCGCTGGCGAACGAAGTCGTGCCGCGCAGGTCCGCCGCCGTCGCACCGGCGATCGTGGTCGAAACGTTCGACTTGGTGGAGTAGCCGACGGTGGTCTGCAGCGCCTGGTTGGCGATCGACTTGGCGCTGTCGATCAGCTTCTGCAGCGAGGTCAGGCCGGTGTTGGCAGCCTGCAGCACCTGCACGCCGTTGGCGATGCCGTCGAGCAGATTGTTGATGTCGCTGGCGCGGTTGTCGAGCGACTGGGCCGTGAAGAAGTTGGTGGGATTGTCCAGGGCCGAGTTGACGCTCTTGCCGGTCGACAGACGGTTCTGTGTGGTGGCGAGAAGATCGGCGGTGGACTGGAGAGACAGGAGGTTCTGACGAACCGACGCAGAGAGAACAATACCGGACATGACTCTTACCCTTCTGGCTTACGCGTCTTCGTTCGATCGCTTCCGGATCGAGTGACGGCGCCAGCGTGCCGTGACATGGCTAACAAAGGGTGAAACGCACGAAGCCCGCATAAGCGCCGGTTCACCATAAGCGGGGCGAACGTGCGGGCACGGCCTGCAATCCATCTGAAATCATTGGCAATTCCTGGTGCTTACGCTCCATTAACCATAACCGCTGGTTACTTTTCCAGCGCCGGCTGCCCTCTCGAAATCTCCGAGCCCTGCGCAAAAAGAAAGCGGCGGGGCCGAAGCCCCGCCGCCGGATCTTGCTTGCGATGTCGTCCGCGACTTAGCGGAGCAGCTGCAGCACGCTCTGCTGCGACTGGTTGGCCAGCGACAGCGCGGAGACCGCGATCGACTGACGGGTCGACAGCGCCTGGCTGTTGGCCGCCTCGACGTTGGTGTCGGCCAGCGTCAGGTTGGACGAGCCGGTCTGCAGCACGTTGATCAGGTTCTTGTTGAAGTCCTGACGAACCTGCACGATCGTCAGGTTCGAGCCGAGGCTCGAGGCCTGCGAGCGCAGCGTGCTCGAGGCGGCGTTGAGGTTGGTCAGCACCTTGTTGGTGGCAGCGTTATCGATGAAGTCGACACCGCTGGTCAGCGAGGCGAGGCCCAGACCCTTGGAGTTGTAGGTCACGCCGGTGATGCTGAGGCTCGACTTTGCAGTCTCGTCGAACACCAGCTTGAGCTGGTCGCCGTTCAAGAGGTTGACGCCGTTGAACGAGGAGTCCTGTGCGGTCGAGTCGATCTGGTTCAGGATGTTGTTGAACTGAGACACCAGATTGGCACGCGAGGTCTGGGCAACCGTATCCGCGACGGGGCTGGAAGCCGTCGAGAACGTCAGCGACGAGGTCAGCGTGCCGCCGATCGCACCACCCGCGGCGCTCGAACCGATGGTCGAGGACGCGTAGTCGTTGGTGGTCGAGATCGTCAGCAGGCCGTTGGCGTCGATCGTCGCCGACAGGTTGTTGGCCTGCAGCTTGGTGTTGAGCTGATCGAGCGTCTTGACCGTGCCGTTGGTGCCGTCGCCGAAGGTGACGTTGACCGCCGTGCCGCTGTTGAAGGAGGTGAAGGTCAAGGTCTTGCCGCTGATGCCGCCGATGCCGGAGGTGCGCGCCGCGGTGAAGGCGGTCGCCGTTCCGGTGTTGCCGGCAAGGCCGAGCGCGTTCAGCGCATTGCCCGTGCCGGTGATCGACAGGTCGGCATTGACGCCAGTGGACAGCTTCAGCTGGCCCGAGGCGTTGATCGACGAGTTGGTCTGGCCGGAGGCCGTCGCAAGCGTGGCAGCGCCGGCGGCGCTGATGGTCGCGGTCTGCACGCCGGTGGCAAGGTCGATCGCCTTCAAGACGTCGTTGAGCGTGCCGCCCTGCAGATAGACGGTCGAGTTGCCGGCGCCGTCGGTGAGGACGTTACCGTTCGCACCATAGCCGGTCGGAATGCTCGGCGCACCGGTCGAGCCCGGGATCGGCGCATTCTTGAAGGTGATGACTTTACCGTTGACGTTCAACGTCGACCCGTCGGTGATCGTCGCACCCAGCGAGGCCGCGCTGGTGGTCCGGTTGACGTTGACGGTGGCGTTGCCGCCGCCCACCGACGTGGTCAGGGCGAGAGCCTTGAGCAGGTCGGCCTTGCCGGTGACGCTCAGATCCGCACCTGTCGAGCTCCTCAGCGTGACAGCGCCCGCAGCGACGGTCGAAGCGGTCTGGCCGTTGCTCGTGGCGATCGTCGCCGCACCCGAGCTGATCGAGACCGTCTTGACGCCGCTTGCCAGATCGATCGCGCTCAACAGGTCGTTGACGTTCGCTGCCGGCGTGCCGGCGGTGCCGAGATAAACGGTGCTGTTGCCGTTGCCGTCGGTGACGATGTTGCCGCTGACGCCCGAGCCGGTCGGAACGCCGGTCGCGCCCGGAGCCGAGCCGCTGCGGAAGGTGATGGTCTTGCCGTTCACGGTCAGCGTGTCGCCGTCGGCAGGCTGGGCGTTGCCGGCGAGGCCGGTCGCGGTCGTGCCGTTGGTGGCGATCAGGGTCATGGTGCCGGTCAGCGCCGTGGTGCCGTCACCGGCCGTTGCGCCCGTGCTGGCGAAGACGCCGATGGTGGCGCCGAGCGTCGTGGTGCCGGTCGCCGCGGTGGTGCCGCCGGCCGCGCCGCTATACACGACGTTGCTGTTCGCCGTCGCGCTGGCGTAGGAGGTCGTGCCACGCAGGTCGGCCGCCGTCGCACCGGAGATCGTGGTCGAGACGTTGGACTTGGTGGAGTAACCGACGGTGGTCTGCAGCGCCTGGTTGGCGATCGACTTCGCAGAGTCGATCAGCTTCTGCAGCGAGGTGATGCCGGTGTTGGCAGCCTGCAGCACCTGCACGCCGTTGGCGATGCCGTCGAGCAGGTTGTTGATGTCGCTGGCGCGGTTGTCGAGCGACTGGGCCGTGAAGAAGTTGGTGGGATTGTCCAGGGCCGAGTTGACGCTCTTGCCGGTCGACAGACGGCTCTGGGTGGTGGCGAGAAGATCGGCGGTGGACTGGAGGGAGAGCAGGTTCTGACGAACCGACGCGGAGAGAACGATACCGGACATTGAGTGTTACCCTTCTGGTACGCAACGCAACAAAACTTCGATTAGGATTAATCGATGGCCGGGACGGTGAACGTTGTGGGCTAACAAAGCATGAAGCGAGTCGCGCCAGGCCCTCCACCGATTCACCATGTGCGCATCCGGAGCCTCAGCGTTCTCACCCATATCGTCATGATAGGACGGTGCTTTTCCGTGCACCGATGAGGCATTTGCGACTTGTCAACCATAACTGAGAGTGAGCAATTGGCTGCATCGAATGCACCGCTGCGACCTTGCCGGGCAGCACTCGCACGCCGGCCCAAAAAGAAAGCGGCGGGGCCGAAGCCCCGCCGCCGGATCTTGCTTGCGATATCGTCCGCGACTTAGCGGAGCAGCTGCAGCACGCTCTGCTGCGACTGGTTGGCCAGCGACAGCGCGGAGACCGCGATCGACTGGCGGGTCGACAGCGCCTGGCTGTTGGCCGCCTCAACATTGGTGTCGGCCAGGGTCAGGTTGGACGAGCCGGTCTGCAGCACGTTGATCAGGCTCTTGTTGAAGTCCTGACGGACCTGCACCACCGAGAGGTTCGAGCCGAGGCTCGAGGCCTGCGAGCGCAGCGTGCTCGAGGCGGCGTTGAGGTTGGTCAGCACCTTGTTGGTGGCAGCGTTGTCGATGAAGTCGACACCGCTGGTCAGCGAGGCGAGGCCCAGACCCTTGGAGTTGTAGGTCACGCCGGTGATGCTGAGGTTCGACTTGCCGGTCTCGTCGAACACCAGCTTGAGCTGGTCGCCGTTCAAGAGGTTGACGCCGTTGAACGAGGAGTCCTGCGCGGTCGTGTCGATCTGGTTCAGGATGTTGTTGAACTGAGACACCAGGTTGGCACGCGAGGTCTGCGCGACGACGTCCTGGACGGGGCTGGAAGCCGTCGAGAACGTCAGCGACGAGGTCAGCGTGCCGCCGATCGCACCACCCGCGGCGCTCGAACCGATGGTCGAGGACGCGTAGTCGTTGGTGGTCGAGATCGTCAGCAGGCCGTTGGCGTCGATCGTCGCCGACAGGTTGTTGGCCTGCAGCTTGGTGTTGAGCTGATCGAGCGTCTTGACCGTGCCGTTGGTGCCGTCGCCGAAGGTGACGTTGACCGCCGTGCCGCCGTTGAAGGAGGTGAAGGTCAAGGTCTTGCCGCTGATGCCGCCGATGCCGGAGGTGCGCGCCGCGGTGAAGGCGGTCGCCGTTCCGGTGTTGCCGGCAAGGCCGAGCGCGTTCAGCGCATTGCCCGTGCCGGTGATCGACAGGTCGGCATTGACGCCAGTGGACAGCTTCAGCTGGCCCGAGGCGTTGATCGACGAGTTGGTCTGGCCGGAGGCCGTCGCGAGCGTCGCGGTGCCGTTGGCGCCGATCGTCGCGGTCTGCACGCCGGTGGCGAGGTCGATCGCCTTCAAGACGTCGTTGAGGGTACCGCCCTGCAGATAGACCGTCGAGTTGCCGGCGCCGTCGGTGAGGACGTTACCGCTCGCACCATAACCGGTCGGAATGCTCGGCGCACCGGTCGAGCCCGGGATCGGCGCATTCTTGAAGGTGATGACTTTACCGTTGACGTTCAGCGTCGAGCCGTCGGTGATCGTCGCACCCAGCGAAGCCGCGCTGGTGGTGCGGTTGACGTTGACGGTGGCGTTGCCGCCGCCCACCGACGTGGTCAGGGCGAGAGCCTTGAGCAGATCGGCCTTGCCGGTGACGCTCAGATCCGCACCTGTCGAGCTCCTCAGCGTGACGGCGCCCGCAGCGACGGTCGAAGCGGTCTGGCCGTTGCTGGTGGCGATCGTCGCCGCACCCGAGGTGATCGAGACCGTCTTGACGCCGCTTGCCAGATCGATCGCGCTCAACAGGTCGTTGACGGTCGCTGCCGGCGTGCCGGCGGTGCCGAGATAGACGGTGCTGTTGCCATTGCCGTCGGTGACGATATTGCCGCTGACGCCCGAGCCGGTCGGAACGCCGGTCGCACCCGGAGCCGAGCCGCTGCGGAAGGTGATGGTCTTGCCGTTCACGGTCAGCGTGTCGCCGTCGGCAGGCTGGGCGTTGCCGGCGAGGCCGGTCGCGGTCGTGCCGTTGGTGGCGATCAGGGTCATCGTGCCGGTCAGCGCCGTGGTGCCGTCGCCGGCCGTTGCGCCCGTGCTGGCGAAGACGCCGATGGTGGCGCCGAGCGTGGTCGTGCCGGTCGCCGCGGTGGTGCCGCCGGCCGCACCGCTATACACGACGTTGCTGTTCGCCGTCGCGCTGGCGTAGGAGGTCGTGCCACGCAGGTCGGCCGCCGTCGCACCGGAGATGGTGGCGGAGACGTTGGACTTGGTGGAATAGCCGACCGTGGTCTGCAGCGCCTGGTTGGCGATCGACTTCGCAGAGTCGATCAGCTTCTGCAGCGAGGTGATGCCGGTGTTGGCAGCCTGCAGCACCTGCACGCCGTTGGCGATGCCGTCGAGCAGGTTGTTGATGTCGCTGGCGCGGTTGTCGAGCGACTGGGCCGTGAAGAAGTTGGTGGGATTGTCCAGGGCCGAGTTGACGCTCTTGCCGGTCGACAGACGGTTCTGCGTGGTGGCGAGAAGATCAGCGGTGGACTGGAGGGAGAGCAGGTTCTGACGAACCGATGCGGAGAGGACGATGCCTGACATGACTCTGTTACCTTTCTGGTAAACGACGCTACTGTTACACGTCTGCTTGGATCGCGATGGACCCAGCGACGGCGGACCGTGCCGCCGAGACCTCTAACGAAACATGAAATGAAACCCGCGCTTTTGCCCGGTCACACGTGATTCGGCCTCGGAAGCGACGCGCCTAGCAGCACCACCGCGCCAATCCTGTCCTTGAAAGCATTGAGCTTTTTGGCGGGGATGGCTCAAATTTACAGCTCGTTAACTAGTTGCGAGCGAGAATCACGTCCTGATAGGCCGCAACGAACGCTCGGTTACGAAAGCGTTGATGGAGAACAGGAATGGCCCTCAAGGTCGAGCTCAAACCGCACGAACGTATCATCGTCGGCAATTCCGTGATCACCAACACGGACCAGCGGGCCCGCCTCCTGATCGATGGCGAGAACGTGCCGATCCTGCGCGAGCGCGACATCCTCACGCCGGAGACCGCCGACACACCCGCCAAGCTCGTCTATCTGGCGGTCCAGCTCATGTACATCTCCCCGGATCCGCAGACCCAGCACGGCACCTATTTCAACCTGGTGCGGGACATCGTCACCGCGGTGCCGAGCTCCTGGCCGATCATCGAAGGCATCAACAACAACATCCTGAACGGCGACCTCTACCGAGCGCTGAAGGAAGCCCGCAAGCTGATCGCCTATGAGGAGAAGCTGCGCAACCAGTTCGAGGCCACTCATCCCAAGGCGGCAGCCGACAAGGACGACGTCAGCACCGCCGCCTGATACAGGCGTTCGCGCCAACGACAACGGCCCCGGATCGCCTCCGGGGCCGTTGTCGTTTCAGACGTTCGTCAAGTTATTGCGCTACGAGCGGTGGCGCGTCGACCTCGATCACTCCGCCGCTCCGCTGTCCACCGAACTGCAGCACGGCTGCGATCAGCGCATCGATGTCCGCCTCCTCGGTGCGGTGATTGACGATCGCGGCGCGGATCGCGAACTTTCCGTCCAGTGTCGTGCTCGATGGCGCAGCGATGCCGGACTCCTGGACGTCGGCGACGATCTCGCGATTGACCGCATCGCCGCTGCGATAGCGGAAGCAGACGATGTTGAGATTGACCGGTGCCAGCAATTCCAGCCGTGGTTCGGCCAGCACACGCGCCTCCAGATATTTGGCGAGCGCGCAGCTTCGTGCGATTGCCCGGCCCAGCCGGTCGGTGCCGAACGTCTTCAGCGTGAACCACGTCTTCAGCGCACGAAAGCCGCGCGACAGATCAGGGCCGAGATCGCAGGGCCAGACCGCGCCCGCCGCAAGCCCCCTCGCCTCGCGGCTCAGATAGGCCGCCGGCTGCGCGAAGGCCTGCCGATGCTGCTCGCCGTCGCGCACCAGCAGGAAGCCAGCGTCATACGGCACCTGCCCCCATTTGTGGAAGTCGAGTGCGATTGAATCCGCAAGCTCGATGCCGCCGAGCAGCGGCGCAAGCTCCGGCGACAGGATTGCGAGCGCACCGAAAGCGCCGTCGACGTGAAACCACATTCCTTCCTCGCGGCACAACGCAGCGATCGCCCTGAGGTCGTCGATCGCCCCGATATCGACCGTACCGGCGGATGCGACCACCAGGAAAGGCTTGAAGCCGACCTCGCGATCGACGGCGATCTGTGCGCGCAATGCGGCAACGTCGATGCGATGATCGGCATCGACTGCGATCTTGCGCAGTGCATCGGTGCCGAGCCCGGCAATGTCCATCGCCCTCGAGATGCAGCCATGCGCTGCCTGCGACGTATAGGCCGTGAGCAGCGCACCGTCATTGCCGATGCCGTGCTGCCGCGCCAGCGTGCCGAGCGCGGTGGTGCGCGCCACCAGCACGGCCATCAGATTGGCCATCGACGTGCCGGTGACGAAGATGCCGCTCGCGCTCTCGGGAAAGAGGAACAGGCGGCGCATCCAGTCGACGATCTGGCGCTCCACCTCGATCGGCATGTGGTCGCGTCCGCCGAGATTGGCGTTGAGGCCGGCCGCGAGCATCTCCGCGAGCATGCCGACGGCGGTGCCGCCGCCATGCACCCAGCCCATGAAGCCGGGATGGACGTTGCCGGTCGCATAGGGCGCAACATGCTCGGAGAATTCGCGATAGACCTCCGCGAGGTCGCTCGCCTCGCGCGGCACGTCCGCCCTGAAGGCCGCGCGCACGTCATCGGGAATCGGCCGCCAGACGGGGCGCGCCCGAACGTTGGCAATGCCGTCGATCGTCTCGTCCAGCATGCGGTGGGCCAACGCGCGAAACTCGCTCCAGTCCTGCGGATCTAGCGGGGTATTCGCGACGGAGCTTTGCGTATTGCGGATGATCTCGTTCATGCTGCGCTCTCCGCGCCCGTCTTCGCATGCCGCAACAGCATCGCCGTGAACGCGGAAAAGATCTTGCGCATCTGCGGCGGCTTGTACGGAAACACGACCGGCGAATCCATGTTGTGCACGACGGCGGTGTTGTCGGCCTCGAACACAAGAAGCTCGCCGTTCGCGTTCTCGGCGCAATCGACGATGAAATAATCGAGGCCGACGCGCCGGCTCATCTCCTCGATCGCGTTTCTGTGGCGCTCGCCGAAAGCATGATCGAAGTCGCGCATGAAGACGGCTTCCTCGGCCCGCTTCTCTTCGCTGAAGGCCATGTAGGCGTTGAGATACCAGATGTCCCAACGGTCGGCGATCGCCATGTGGCACGCGTACGGTTTGCCGTCGACCATGGCGAGGCGATACTTGCGGTAGAGCCCATCGGGGCTCACATAATCGACGAAGCGTGCGACGAAGAAGTCCTGCTCTTTCCGTTCGGCGAGATAGGCCGCCAGAGCCGCCGCATCGTCGAGCTTCGCGAGCCCGACGCCGGCATGCGAACCGCGCGGCCGTGCGATCATCGGAAAGTGCAATTCGCCTGCGATGTCCTCGCATGCGATCCGCGCCTGCGCGAGGTCCGACAATTGCGCGCGCGTTGCGTGGATGGTCGCGGGAATGTCGAGGCCGGGCACGTCCATCAGCAGCCGATACAGCTTGTCGCGATCGAGATTGCCGATGCGATCGGGGCGATTGAGCAGCGGCCGCGGCCAGTGCGGCGCGGCCCCTTCGATCAGCGCAAGCGCCTCACGGCATTCCTCGGAATCGGACGCGACCACGATGGCCACGTCGTGCTCCGGCAAAGTCTCGGGCAAACCGACGCCCTTGATCACATAGAGAGTCAACAGCTCGACATCGGAGCCCTCGAGCAGGAAATCGATCGGCGTGTTGCCGCCCATGTCGATGTCGGCTGCAAGCGCGAGCAGGCGCAGGCCCGACTTCGGAGCTGCGCTGGGCGTTCGGAACAATTGATGGAAGGCCAGCACCTCGGACTGGATCGCAAGCCCCCGATCCTTGTCACCCAGCAGCTGGGTGATCAACGACAGGTCCAGCCCCTCGCCCGCCAGCGCGGTCCCCGCCGCGATGCGCGCGACGAGCTGATCGCGCAACGGATGCAGATCGACGCCTTCGAAGGCCCTGCGCGTCAGCTGCGCAAAGCCGATGCGGTCGGCATAGTTCGCCGCGGTCAGGCCGATCGGCGGGGAAACCGGATGCTGCATCTCACACCTCGAACGCGGACTTTACCGGCACGGCCGCTGCGCCACCGGCGAGCAGCAGCTCGATCTTCACCAGGACGTGGGCGATCTGGTCGAGAAGGTGCTGCACGTTGCGCTGCGCCTCCGCCCTGTCCGGCGACCAGGCCTCAGTCACGAGCCGCGCGCCGACGCAGAGGCGCAGCACGGCCTGCGGCGTCTCGTCCTGCCACTCCAGCCGCACCGGCTGGCCAATCAGGCAGCGCTGCGCGGCGACCTGACGGTCCTCCGTGCTGCCGTTGATCTCTTGGCTGACATCACGCGCCAACGCGCGATGAACAGAAGCGGTCTCGGCAATACAAACCGGCTTGCCGTCGCGCAGCAGCGTGAACGGCAAGATGGTCGGTTGCACGAATTCCTCGTCGTCGATGCCGGCCACGTGGGTCGCGGCCGAAACAGCGTGCAACGACGGCGACAATGCGATCATGCTGTCGATGCCGGCAGCGAGCTCCGCGAGCATCCCGGCGCGGAAGGCCCCGGGCACGCCGTAGTAGCTGCCGATCTCGGCCAGCGCCGCCTCCCAGCGCAGCCATTGACCGAAATTCGGACGGCGCTCGAAGCGCGAACGCAGCGCCGTCCAGGTCATCGGCCAATCGCAGCGGCCGGCGTAGTCACGGATTCCAGATGCGATCCCCTCGACGCGATCGAGCGACCGCGACAGGCCCTTCGGCACCAGCAGTGCACCGCTGAAGGCAGGTCCGCCGAAGAATTTGGAGCCGGTGATCAGCACCATATAGCCGCGGTCGAGATAGGAGCGCAGCCGCCGGCGGCCGAGCCGGGCCTGGCAGGCGTCGACGACGATCTGGACTTTGCGCGGCCAGCGCCGCGCGATCTCGTCGAGGCAGGCCGCGCTCGGTGCACGCCATCCGAGCTTCGAGGAATCCATGATCTGGAGCAGCACGGGCGCGCCTTGCGCGATCGTGGCCTCGACCGCATGCAGCACCGCTTCATCGGCATCCGTGCGCATCGCGATCCCGGCCCCCGGCGCGCGCAACGGCAGCGAGATGCTGGCGCCGGCCAGCCCCGCGACCTCGCCGTCCTTGCGAACCGCAAAGCCGCTCGCCGTCAGGGTGCTGAAATGATGTCCACGCGCAGTATGGGCCGTGCCGCTGCCGGTCTGGTCGGCGCCGACCACGATTGTCACCGGCCGCGCGCCGAGCATCGTGCGCGCCAGGAACAGAGCGTGGAGCTGGGAGTCCGTGCCGGACGGCGAGAACACCACTTCGACGCGCGGCGAGAGCTGGAGATGACCGCGCAGCTCGTGGCGCATGTCCTCGCAGCGTGCATCGAAAGCGAGCTCGACCTCGTCGAGCAGGCATTTGTGCATCAGCTCTTCACGCGCCAGCGCGGCGCGGTCATAGGCCGCCTGCGAGATCGTCGACGCGGTCGAGGAGGCGAAATTCCACACCTCCGGCTCCGGCGAAGCCGGGCAGCCATAGGCGTTGGCGCGGCCGGTGGGATCGAGCGCCAGGCGCGGATCTCCGCCGGAAACGAGCAGCGTGTCGAGCGGCGTGAAGAGGTCGCGCAGGCGATAACGCGAGCCGCCGTCGGCGGCGCGTTGCATCTCGGGCCGAGGGGATGGGCCGCCGCTCATCCCGAAAGGCTCACGCCGCGGCATCGGCCGCCGCAGGCGCAGCTGCGAATTGCGAGGCGATGTCGCCATGGAACACCGACGGCCCGACGTGGTCGAGCGGGCTCTGGATGTCGGCCCAGATCTCGCCGCCGATATCGGTCCAGCGCTTGCAGAAGGCGAAGTCCTCGGACAGATAGGTGCCGGTCGCCGGATCGATCATGCATTCGAACAGCGCGAACCGGTTCCGGCTCGCCGCCAGCGCATCATGGGAATGCTCGCGGAAGAACTGGAGGTTCGCGTAGTCGGGGTGGCGGCACATCGCCTCCAGCACGTGACGCCGGATCATCAGGAAGCCGGTGCCGGCATAGCGCACGCGGGTGAATCCGTTGACCACCACGATGCGGTCGGGATCCTCGATCTCGAGCACGTAGTCGAGCGAGGCGGCCGGCACGTCGGCCCGACCCGACTGGATCGCCCGCGCGGCCTTGTCCCAGTTGACCCGCTTGATCGGATAGCAGCCGGCGACGACGTCCGCGCCGCATTCGATCAGGCGGAACACCTGCTCCGGCTTGAAGCCGATATCGGCATCGATGAACAGGAAATGCGTCGCCTTCGGATCGTCCAGGAACATCGCGGCCAGGTTGGCCCGCGCACGGGTGATCAGCGCGTCGCCGTCGCGCAAGAGCACCTTGAGCTCGAGATTGGACATGCCGTGCACGGCCCGCTGCAGCGCGAAGATCGAGCTCGCATAGATGCTCGACACCTGCCCGCCGAAGCAAGGCGTCGCCACCACCAGCTGCAACTTGTCCGACATCGACCGCTCCGCCCCCGCTTGCAATCCTCACCAAGAGGTAAACAGGCATGGTTAACGGCGTGTTAACGCCTCCTTACAGGAACTTGACGAGCGAGAGCTGCGCCAGGTTCGAGGTCACCTGGTAGGACGCCTGCAGGGCGTTCTGCAACGCCAGGATCTCGCTCGCGACCTGGTCGGGCGAAGCCGATTCCGCCTGGTCAATGATGGTCTGGAGCTGCGCCTTGGCCTGGGTCTGGCGCGTGCTCGCGTCCTTCATCGTGTTCTGGGCCATCGCGATGTCGGTCTGGATGTCCTCGATGCGCTGCTGTCCGGGCTGCTGGGTCAGCGCCTGGGTCACCCGCAGGCTGAGCGCCGAGACCTGCCCGCCCGAATATTGCCCGGTCGGCGAGGTCGAGAAGGTGCCGAACACCGCGATCGCCTGCAATTGCCGGCGGATCGCATCCTCATTCGCCTGGGCGCCGTACTGCACCGTCACGGCATCGTCGACCCGCGCCATCGCGGTCGAGCGCGCCGAGCCGGGCCCGTCATTGCCCAAATACCATTTCACCGTATTGGCCGAGCCGTTCACCAGCGTGGTCGCCGAGCTCGCAGGCGAGGAGCCGACGCGCAGCGGCGGCTGCGTGGCGGTCACCGGCGTCGAGCTGAACCCGAGCGCGCTCAGCGCGCCGGTGTTCGACGTCGTGATGTTGAGGCTCGCCGCATCGTCGGTGTTGATCGTGATCGAGCCGCCATGGACCGTCGAAGGCTTCGAGGTCCCGGTGATCGCGTCGACCTTGCTCAGCAGGGTCTGGATGCTGTCGGTGACATTGAGCTGGTTGCCGGTCGCGCCCGAGGCCACGAAGGTCAGCGTAGTCCCGTTGACGGTGATGGTATCGCCTGCGACGAAGCCCGGCGAGATCGAGTCCGAGGGGCTCGCGCCCGACAGCGCCGTCGCGCCGGTGACTGGGGCCGTCGGCGCCGCCTGGTTGTTGACGGGGGTGCCGATCGCAGAGCTCGCGGTGTTGAAGAAGTTGTCGCCCGCAACGATCGCCGATGCCGCCACCAGCGAGGTGTTGGCGAGCTTCTGAATCGCGGTGTTCAGCGCCGTGTTGAGATTCGCAGCAGTATTGTTCGGGTTGACGGGCGTGCTCGCATCGATCGCGAAGCTGCCGAGCGGCGTCGGCGTTGCCGAGGACGCCGTCAGGTCGATCTGCTCGGTCGTGCCGTCCGGCAGGGTGAACTGAATGCTGAGCTTGTCGCCGTTGTTCGGATTGACGCCGTTGAGATCGACCGAGAACGACACCGGCGAGCCGCTCGGGCCGGTGACGGTCGCGCCTGTCAGCGTCGAGGACACCGCCTTGATCTTGAGGCCGAACGGCGATCCGGCGACGTCCTCCGACACCTGCACGGAGCTTGCCGTCGGCTGCGTCTGCACCAGGCGGCCCATGCCGCTGGTCCCTAGGTCCGCGGCCTGGCGCTCGGCCATGACGGTCTTGAAGCCGGCCTGTGTCGTGGTGCCGTTAATGATGTCGCCGGCATCGGCGACCGACTGGGTATTGACTGCCGTTCCGGAGAACAGATAGCGGCTGCCGGTCTGCGTGTTGAGGACACCGACCATCGAGCCGAACTGGGCGGCGGCGGTGTTCTGGGCAATCGTCTGGCCGTTGACGTTGAGGTCCTGCGCGGTAGAGGCCGAGCCGGTCTGCACCGTGCTGCGGATCTTGGTCAGCGATTGCAGCGCGGTGTTGGCGAGGTTGATGCTGACGTTGACGTTGGTGATCGTGTCGGTATAGCCGGCGATGTTGGAGAGCTGCGCGCGCCCGGCGATCGCAAAGCCCTCGTTCGTCCCCATGCCGGCATAGTTCTGCGACAGCTTGCCGGTCGAGAGCTGCGTCGAGAGGTCGGTGAGCTGCTGATTGATGTTGCGGATCTGCGCGCCGAGGATCGACGAAGAATAGTTGATGCTGCTGATCGCCATCTTTCGGAGCCCTGTTACTGTTTACAATTGAGCCTGGATCAACGTGTTCATCATGGTCTGCACCACCGACATGACATGGGCGTTGGCGGCATAGGCATTCTGAAGCTGGATCAGGTTCGACATCTCCGAGTCCAGGTTGACCTTGGAGGTCGAGTCGAACTTGGCCTGGAGCGTCGAGACCACGACGCTCTGGCCTTGCTGGAGCTGGGTCGCCTGGGTCGCGGCGTTGGCCTGCACGCTCAAGAACTGCTGGAGGAAGTTCGAGACGCTGCCGGTGAAAGGCTGGCTCGCCGAGCCGAGGCCGCTCTGCGGCGAATAGGAAAACACTGCACTGGTGAGCTGCGAGTAGAGATAGTCCGAACGCGTGGTGTCGCCTGCGGGCGTCACCGGCGAGGTATTGTAGACCGACATCCGGGTCGGATCGGTCACGAGCTGCGTGTTCACGGCGATGCGCCCGGCAAGACCGGTCATCTGCGAGCCCGACGCCGTGATTGCGCCGGTGTAGAGCGCCTGCCCGCCGTCGGTGAACAGCGGCAGCTGCGGATTGCCCGAGGTCAGCGACGAGATCGTCTTGGTGGTCGAGGCCGAACCGACCTTGGCAAGCCCGGTGTTGTCGTCGGTCACCCGCAGCGTCGTGGCGGTCGCCGGCGACGGGGCGGCGGAGAACGACAGATGCGTGCCCGACAGCGCGGTGTTCAGCGCAGAGGCGATCGCGCCCATGCCGCCGGCGAAGTCGACGCCGATCCGCATCGGGTTGGCGTTGGTCGCGTTCTGGAGCGGCAGCGCAGCGGGGTCGGTCACGTTGACGAGCGTGATCTGGCGCTGCGTGTTGGTCGCCGTGTCCGTATAGGTGATGTTGACCGTGTTGCCCGGCAGCGCACCGGCGAGCTCGAGATCGAAGCCGGCCGGCGGGCCGGTGACCGTGCTGCCCGTCGTGGTCTTATCGGACAGCGCGCTCGCCATCGTGGCGGCGAGCTGGTCGATCTGGTTCTGCGCTTGCACCAAAATGTCGTCGCGCAGCTTCAGGTCGGCCGCGATCTGGCCGGACGACACCACGTTGTTGGCGACGACGTCGACTTGCGAGCCGTTCGGGAGCTTGATGTTGAACGCGCCGACGCCGGACTTGGCAGGGTCGATGTTGTAGAGCGACGTTGCCGACAGCGCGCCGGCGGAGGCAAAGGAGAATTCCGAGGCGAGCCCGGCGCCGACCAGCTGGATGCCGGTCGTGGTGTAGATGTTGGCCTGGTTCGAATTGTCGGTGGTGACGCGGACGTCGACATATTTCGACAGCGTGTTGATGGCTTGGTCGCGCTGGTCCATCAGCGTTGCGGCCGAGGGATCGTTGGCCGATAGGCCCTGGAGCCTGGTGTTGATGTCGGCGATCTGCTTCATGGCCGCATTGGCGGCCTGCGCCGAATTGCTGAGATCCTGCTCGACGTTGGAGCGCAGCGACTGGATGCCCTTGGTGGTGACGTTGAGCTGCGTCGCGAGCGCCTGGGCCGCCCCGAGCGCGACGGTCTGCGCCGACGACGCACCCGAGCTGGTCGACAGCGCCTGCAGCGCCGTCGTGAACTTGTTCAGCGCGCTTTCGAGCGTGCCGGAATTGCCGGGCGTGCCGTAGACATTCTGAAGCTGCTTCAGGATGTTGGCCATCTGGTCGGCGTAGCCGCCGCCGCCGGTCTCGGTCCGTAGCTGGTTCTGCACATAGGTGTCGAGCAGGCGGCTGACGCCGGTCGTCATCGCCGTCGCGCCGAACTCGCCGGTGGTGACCTCGATCTGGTTCGGCGTCTGGACGACGTAACCCGGCGTCTGCGCATTGGCGACGTTCGAGGAGACGATCGAGAGCGCGGCCTGGTTGGCACGCAGACCGCTCATCGCGCTGGCGAGGGCTGAACTCAAACCCATATCACTGGCCCGCCTTTGTTACGTCACGCGCCGATCAGCGCAACACGTTGAGGAGATCCTGCACCATCGAGTTTGCCGTCGTGATCACCTTGGTGTTGGCCGAATAGGCCTGCTGGGTCACGATCAGCTTGGTGAATTCGTCGGCGATGTCGGTGTTGGATCCCTCCAGCGACGAGCCGCTGATGGTGCCCGAAGCGCCGTCGATGGCGTCACCCGATTGTTCGGTCGCGGCATAGGCGCCGCCGTCCATCGCCTTCAGATAATTGGTGCCGTTGAAATGCGACAGCTGCACCTGCGCGAGGTTGAGGTTCTGGCCGTTGGAGAAGGTGCCGACCACCACGCCGTTGTTGTTGACGGCGACCGATCGGAGCTGACCGGCGGCGTAGCCGTTCTGGGTGATGGTGTTGATCGTCACCGCGCCGCTGGTGCTGGCATATTGCGTCAGCCCTCCGGAGGAGATGTTGAAGGCGACGGAGCCGAGCGACTGGCCGCTGACGGTGACATTGTTGATGGTGATGCCCGAGCCGCTCGGCGAGGTCAGCGAGCCGTCGGCGGCAAAGGTGAAGGTCTGGCCGGTGTTGACCCAGCCGACCGTCGTGCCGGTCGCGTTCGGGTCGGTCTGGTAGAACAGGTTCCAGCTGTCGGAATGACCCGCGCCCAGCGAGGCGCTGTCGGTCTTGGCCCAACGCAGTTGCAGGTTCACCGGCGTACCGGCGGCGTTGTAGGCGGTCACCGCGCCGCCGCTGATCGATTCCTTGGTGAAGGTGGCGATGTCGTTGCCGATCACGCCGCCGGTGCCGGCCGTGCCGCCACCCTCGCGATTCCTAGTGATGGTCGAGGTGAAGCCGAGCGCGGAGAAGGCCGCGCTGTTTGAGCTCGAGACCGTCAGGTTGGAGACGGTGCCGGTGTTCAGCGTGATCACGCCGCCGCTGCTGACCGACGATCCCGAGGCGCCGGAGAGCGCGTCGATCTTGCCGAGCAGGGTCGTGATGTTGTCGGTGACGTTGATCTGGTTCGCACCCGAGGCGCCCGAGGCCATGAAGGTCAGCGTCTGGCCGTTGACGGTGATGGTGTCGCCGGGGGAAAAGCCCGACGTGAGCACCTGGGCACCGCCGGCGGTGGCCGAGCCGCTCAGCACCGTCGCGCCGGAGATTGCAGGCGAGGACAGCACGTTGCCGCCGCGCGTCACACTGCTGATGCCGAGCGCGGTGGCGGCCGTGCCGCTGCCGATCGCGACGTCGGTGCCGGTGCCGGTCGCGATCTGGATATTGCCGCTGACCGAGAGCGAAGCGGTGACGCCGGCGCCGCCGGCCGTCTGGATCGCGTTCAGGATGTCGGCCACAGTCGCCGTCGTACCCGCACCGAGACCGATCGTGGTGTTGTTGCCGACGGTCGAGACCGTGGTGCCGCCGTTGAAGGTGATGGTGTTGCCGTTGATTGTGAGCGTCTGGCCGCTTAGCGCGGTCAGAATGCTGGAGGCGAGATGCGTGCCGGCGGTATTGTCGAGCGACGTGGTCGTCGAAACCACCGCCGAGGAATTGTTCTGAAGCGCAACCGTGCCGGTGGCCGTCGTTGACGAATAGGCCGAGCGGATGTTGCCGGTTGCGGCCGCGCCTGACACGGTCGCATTGGCATAGGGTGCCGGCGGGGTGCCGACCGGCAGCGGGTTGGCGGCGAAATCGGACGGGTTGAGACCGCCGGCCGCGAGCAATGTGCCGGTCGAGGCCGTGGTTTTCGCCACTGTGTTCGGCTGGGTCGGCAGGTTCGCCGCGTACTGGATTGAGGTCGTCGCCTGCGCCGGAATGAAGTTGTTCTGGAATTGCAGCACGTTCGCCACGCTGCCGGTCGGGTTGCCGGTCTTCGGGTCGACGGTGACGCCCATCAGGTAATAGCCGGCGCCGTTGACCAGGTTGCCGTTGGCATTGAGCTGGAAGTCGCCGCGCCGCGTGTAGTAGGTCACCCCGGTGAAGACAGGCACGTTGTCGACGACGCCGCTCGCCTTCTGGATCGAGAAGAAGCCGTCGCCGGTGATCGCCATGTTGGTGGCGACGCTGGAGGACGAGATCGTGCCCTGCGTCGTGATGGTGGCCTTGGCGTTGGCCTGCACGCCGCCTGCCACCTGCTTGCTCGGGACCGAGGAGTCCGGAATGAGGTCGACGAAGCTGGTGCCGATGCCCTTGTAACCGGTGGTGGATGAGTTCGCGATGTTGCCGGAAATGTTCTGCAGCGCGAAGGACTGCGCCTGCAGGCCACCCACCGAGGTGTTCATTGCATCGAAGATACCCATAACTTTGTCTCCAAATCCGATCTCGGCGGCCGGTCGACCATGGCCGCAATCGGAAAGAGACGTCGCAAGGCCTATGCCAATGCGAGTATCTTCAGGAAATCAATGACTTAATGAAAAAGCCCCGGTCTGACGACCGGGGCACATTTGCCGGGACCGGCAACAATTGCCGGGGCATCCTGTCGTTCCGGAGCCGTCCGCAGGACCGGAATGACTCCCGCGAAACCTACGTCGCCGACGCCGCCGCGGGGTGGAAGACCAAGCCGAAACCGTCGATGCAATAGCGCAATCCGGTTGGCTTCGGGCCGTCGTCGAAGACATGGCCGAGATGGCCGCCGCAGCGCCGGCAATGCACCTCGGTGCGGACCATGCCGTAGCTGCGGTCCTCGGTCTTGCCGACATTGCCTTCGATCGGCGCATAGAAGCTCGGCCAGCCCGTGCCGCTCTCGAACTTGGTCTCCGACGTAAACAGCGGCAGGTCGCAGCCGGCGCAGGCGAAGATGCCCTTGCGCTTCTCCTTCAGCAGCGGGCTGGAGCCGGGCCGCTCGGTGCCGTGATTGCGCAGGATCTCATATTGCTGCGGCGTGAGCTGGGCGCGCCATTCGGCTTCCGTCTTCGTGATCTCGAACTTTTGCGCGGCCTTCTCGCCGGCCTCGGCAGGTGTTCCTCTCAGCCAGCGCAAGGCCGAAAGGCCGAACAGGCCGGCGACAGTCGTGAGCAGGATGCGGCGGTCAAGCATGTCATTCTCCGTGCGCGGGAAGTCCACGCCCTGAGATACGGGCTTCTGCCGGCCGAAGTTACACGTCGGAGCGGAATTTCGCTCAACTTATTGCGAGACGCGATCCTCGTGCACGACCGGTTCCGCAGCGCCGACCGCGGCTTTCGGCGGTGGCGCCGGTCGGGGTCGCACGCCGGGCGGCGCTCGGCGCGGACCGGTGCCGGCGGCGCGGTTGGCTTCGGCGAGGCGGGCCTCGCGTTGCCTGTCCTTGACCCTCGCGCGCTCGCGATAGCGGGCGAGCGCACCTGCGGCGGCGGAGCTCGCCCTGCCCCAGATCCCGACCAGCTGGCCGGCGACGCGCCCCGTGGCGCCGCCCGCCCAGACCAGTTCGAACGGCGAGAACAGCTTCCAGCGCTCATCGCCCCGCAAAATGCTGCGCGCGATCATCTGTCCGGCCATGGCGGAGGTGTTCATGCCCTGGCGGCCGAACCCGCTCGCCACCCACAAGCCTTTGCGCAGCTGGCCGATCTGCGGCATGCCGTGCACGGTCTGGCCGGTGGCGCCGCCGAAGATGTCGGTGATCTCGACATTGCCGAGCTCGGGAAAGATCGTTCGGATCCGCCGCTTGATGGCGCCGGCGAAGCGCTGCGGACGCGCGGCCCAGGTGGTCTCCGGGCTCTCCCACATCAGCCGGTCGCCGTCGACAAGCCGGAAATGATCGACACCGTCGGAATCCATCACCGATCCCTTGAAGGCGATGATCTCGTGCAGGCGCTCGCCGAGCGGCGCGGTCACGCCGG
The DNA here is from genome assembly GCF_025200905.1 of Bradyrhizobium yuanmingense. Taxonomy (NCBI): domain Bacteria; kingdom Pseudomonadati; phylum Pseudomonadota; class Alphaproteobacteria; order Hyphomicrobiales; family Nitrobacteraceae; genus Bradyrhizobium; species Bradyrhizobium yuanmingense. The sequence goes on from NZ_CP104173.1 coordinate 4,846,747, forward strand.
CATAGCGCCAGACCGGCAGCAACGTCTCCGACAGGCGCTTGGAGGGGGCGCCGAGATGAATGTTGCCGGCGAGCACGATGTGGCTCGCCCGCAGCCGCGCCGAGGGCGTGACGATGCGCTTGCGGATGCCGGAATGATCGATGCTGACGACCGGCGTGTCCTCGAAGATGCGGGCGCCTGCCCGCCGTGCCAGCGCCGCAAGGCCGTGCACGTATTTCCGGCCGTCGACCTGGAACGCTTTCGGATAATACACGCCGTGGAAGTAATGATCGGACTTGAGCGCCTCGCGCACGCGGTCGACCTGCCAGCCTTCGACCTCGGTATCGAAATCCTCGTTCAGCATCTGCAGCCGGCTGATCAGCCGGTCGCCGGCATCGACGTTGGAGACCTCCAGCACGCCGTCGCTGACGCCGATCCCCGGCATGCTCTCTTCGCTGGCGTTGGCCCGGACGAACTCGGCGCCCTGCTTCGACAGGGTCCACAATTCGCGGGCGTCCTCCAAGCCGATGCGCTCGATCAGGTCCGTGAGCGGCAGCGCAAAGCCCGGCATCACGGTGCCGAGCTGGTTGCCGGAGGCGTTCCAGCCGATATGCCGGCCCTCGAGCACCGCGACGCTGGCCCCGAGCCGGGCCGCCTCCAGCGCCACGGTAAGCCCGGCCAGGCCCGCCCCGATCACACAAATGTCGGCATCGAGATCGAACGACAGCCGCACGCGGTCGCGAAAGCCGGCTTCTTCCTGGGACACGCTTGTGAAAGTCTCGCTCATGCAGTTTTCTTAGAGGACTGTGCGGGCCCTTGTCACCTTGTCCTCAACCGGCGCCTGTAGATTATCCTGGACGTGGAACGATTCGAGAATGCCATGCGCCGTTTGATGCTGCTGCGTCACGCCAAGACCGAGACCGACGCACCGAGCGGCCGTGACCAGGACCGCCGGCTCGACGACCGCGGCCACAAGGATGCCGCGCGGATGGGAGACTGGATCGCGGCCCATCCGCCCTTCCCCGATACCGTATTGGTCTCCCACGCCGTGCGGGCCCGTCAGACCTGGGACATCGCCTGGGAGGCGATGAAGGACCGCGTCCCGGCGCCGCAGGTCGAGGTCCTGCCGGAACTCTATGGCGCCGATCCCGCGCAGATCCTGGACACCATTCGCACCGCAACCGCCCCGGCCGATCCGAAGCGGCTGCTGCTGATCGGCCACAATCCCGGCATGCACGAGGTCGCGCTCATGCTGATCGGCGGCGGCGATCCCGATGGCGCCAAGACCCTCGGCGACAACCTGCCCACAGCGGGGCTTGCGATCTTCGACTTTGACGTCAAGGATTGGGATGACGTGGCCTACCGCCGCGGCAAGCTGGTGCTGTTCGTCAGCCCCAAGCTGCTTCGATCGGGCTAGACGCGCGGGCGCCGTCTCGACCGGTTGGTTCAGCCTGGTTCACAGGGAGGCGCAGATGTTCAAGTCCATCCTCGTGCCCATCGACCTCGCCGACACCGATCTCGCCAAGCCGGCGATCGCGACCGCGGCGACTTTGTCGCAGACCTGGAGCGGCACCGTGCGCCTGCTCAACGTGCTGCCGATGACGCCGGTGATGCTGGCCGAGTACGTCCCGGCCGATTTCGACGAGCAGCAGCGCCAGACCTCGGAAGAGGCGCTTGCCATCGTCGCGCGCGAATCCGGCATCGAGCCGTCCCGCATCTCCAGCGTGGTGCGCCAGGGCGGCATCTATCACGAGATCCTGGAGGAAGCCGCGCACATAAAGGCCGACTTGATCGTGATGACCTCGCATCGCCCGGCGATGCGCACCTATTTCCTCGGCTCCAACGCCGGCCACGTCGTGCGCTACGCCAAGTGCTCGGTGCTGGTGGTGAGGCATTGAAGGGCAGCAGACTCCGTCATTGCGAGCGAAGCGAAGCAATCCAGAGTCTTTCCGCGGCAACAGCCTGGATTGCTTCGCTGCGCTCGCAATGACGTAGAGGCAGCTGCGTGCCACACTCGCGCTTCCGTGCCCCGGACGCTGCGCAGCACGAAGTGATGCGCTGCAGAGCCGGGGCCCATGCGTCAGCGAGTGCGATCCGCTGGGTCCCGGCTCTGCGCAGCAGCGTTTCCCGCTGCAGCGCGTCCGGGACAGGCGAGTATCACAGATACCGCGACAGCTCGGTCTTGAACTGCCCGTACACGGCATCCTCGATCTGGCTGCGTGTGATGCCGATGTCGCGCAGGGCGCGGTCGTCGAGCTCGTTCAGGGTCTTGACGGCGGAGCGGCGCTCCAGGCGGTCGAACAGCGCGGTGAGGCGCAGGGCTAGGGCACTGAAAAATCCGCCCGATGAGGATGGGCGTAAAGTCCGCCCGGCAGTTTGCGAGATCGTGGTCATTCTTCTTCTCCGGCCTATCGTCCCGCGCGGCGAAGCAGGTGCCGTTGGCGCGGACGCTTGTTGGCGCCTGCACCTCATTTGCCGTCGGATTGCTCTCGCTCTCCTCGGCCCAATCGCGGAACTTGATGGAACTTAAATGCTCCAGTACACTCCTCGGAGCAAGCAAAACATTGCTCTCGGTGCAATATGTCCAAGTTCGAATACGTGAAGCTCGCCGATGCCATTGCGGCCGATATCACTAACGGCACGTTAAGACCCGGCGACCGGCTGCCGCCGCAGCGCAATTTTGCCTATGACCGCGGCATCGCGGTCTCGACCGCGAGCCGGGTTTATACGGAATTGCTCCGCCGCGGCCTCGTGGTCGGCGAGGTCGGGCGCGGCACGTTCATCTCCGGCGACGTCAGGCGTGAAGTCGAGACCATGCGCGAGCCGGCCGACGCGCGCATCAATCTCGAGGTCAATTACCCGCTATTGCCGCAGCAATGGGCGATGATCGCCAAGAGCCTCGCGGGGCTCGAGCGCATCGACGCGCTGGAATCCGCGCTGCGCGTTTCGACCAGCACCGGCACCAAGAGCGCCCGCGTTGCCGCCGCTGCCTATCTCGCACGCAAGGATTTTTCGCCGCAGCCCGAGCAGATCTTCTTCACCGCCAACGGCAAGCAATCGCTCGCGGCCGCGCTTGCCGCGCTGGTGCCCACCGGCGGCCGCTGCGGCGTCGAGGCGCTGACCTACCCTTACGTCAAGAGCATCGCCGCGCGGCTCGGTGTGACGCTGGTCCCGATCCCCATGGACGAGTTCGGCGCGCGGCCCGACGCCATCCAGAAGGCCCATCGCGAGGCGCATCTGTCGGCGCTGTATCTGCAGCCCATCATCCAGAACCCGCTCGGCGTCACCATGAATGCGACGCGGCGCGCCGACATCATGCGCGTCGCCGAGAAGCTCGATCTCACCATCATCGAGGACGCCGTCTACGGCTTCCTCGCCGACGACACGCCACTGGCGGCGCTCGGGCCCGACCGCTGCATCGTGCTCGACAGCCTGTCAAAGAAGGTCGCACCGGGGCTCGCGCTCGGCATCCTCGTCGCGCCGCCGCATCTGCGCGAGAATGTGATGAGCGCGGTGCGCACCGGCGGCTGGATCGCCTCCGGCCATGCGCTCGCGGCCGGGCAGCGGCTGATGGCCGACGGCACCGTCGCCGAGTTGACCCGGCTGAAACGCATCGATGCCGCGCGCCGACAGCAGACCGCCGCACGGCTGCTCTCCGGCTACCAGCTCGCCGCCGATCCGCGCTCCTATCATCTCTGGCTGACGCTGCCGCCGCACTGGCGCTCGCAGACCTTCGTCGCCGCAGCAGCAAGGCGCGGCCTCGCGCTGACGCCGTCCTCGACCTTCGCGATCGCGCACGGTCATGCGCCGAACGCGGTGCGGCTCGCGCTCGCCCCGCCCTCGCCCGAGCAGCTCGATTCCGGCCTGCGCACCATCGTCTCGCTGCTCGGTACCAAGGAGGACGATTTCGATTCGACGGAGTAGGGCTCTCATCTGACGCGTTTTCTTCACGCGAACCGGACCCCACTTCGCTCGCAAACGCTTTAGGGCAGCAGGGCCTTCGGCACGCGATCGAAACTGTAGCTCTGCGGCCGGTTGCGCCGCACGAAGCCGCCGACCTGCCAGGCGAACAGCGCGGTGAAGCCGAGGATGAACAGCACGCCGGCGAGCTCGCCGGTCAGAAGCGCGCGGATCAACAGCCCCGCCATTGCCACGGCGAGCACGGCCAGGAACGCCAGCACCGCCGCGTAGATCTTGCGGCCGAGGCCCGCGGTCAATTCGGCGCGGCTGCCGGCTTTGGCCATCCGCGCATGCAGCTCGATCAGGAAATCGCGAAAGCCGTTGTCCTGCGGCGCCATCAGCGCCGCGGTCTGCCAGCTCGTCGACAGGATCGCGATGCGACCGCCGCCGGTGCGGCTGATATCGGCGCGGAAGCGGTGCTGCTGCATCGACACCGGACGGAACGACAGCCGGATCGCCGAAATCTCGTCATAGCGCCACAGGCCGGAGCGGCCGGCGATGTGCCAGGACAGCCCCTGCTCCGTCAGCTCGAACCGATGCGCCGAGCCGATCAGCGAGGCCTTGTAGGCATAGCTCGTGGTCGAACCCGCTTCCGCTCCCGGCATGTCGTCAACGAACCCATGGGCGATCGCTTGGGGCGATCGGCTTGCGCGATCGCCCCCGGCCATCCTACAAGCGAGGCATGGCTGAGACGACCTTTTTTCCGCGCCGCCTGATTCTCGGCGCCGCGATGATCTCCGGTGTGTTACTGGCGCTCGCGGTGCACATGCTGGGCGCGCGCTACGGTCTCGATCTCGGCCGCCTCTGGCGCTCCGACACGCATGAGTTCATTCCGGCGGGCGCCGCCATCGCCTGGTGGCTGATCGCCACCGTCGGCTTCTCCGGCGGCTATTTCACGGCGAGCCTGATGCAGAGCGCCGTCTCCGGACAGATCCCGCAGCGGATGCGGCAATTCCTGATCGCGGTCGGCGTGCTGCTGCTTGCGGGAGCGGGCCAGGCGGCGTCGGCGCCGAGCCCGATCCCGACCGTCTCGGGCGTGCTCGCCGGGCTTGCCGCCCTGTGTCTCGGCGCCGTGATGGCGTTCTGCGGCGCGCATTTCGCGCTGCGCCGAAGCTGACCTCTCAAGCCGACGCGCGCAGCCGCGGCCGTTCCAACATGATCGCGACATCCGAGGCGGGCCGCGGCTTGCTGAACAGATAGCCTTGCGCCTGGGTGCAGCCCTCGCGCCGGAGCAGCTCGAGCTGCGCGTCGTTCTCGACGCCCTCTGCCGTGGTGACGATGCCGAGGCTGCGGCCGAGGCCGGTCACGGCGCGAATGATCGCCATGGAATCCTCGCGCGTCGCCAGCTCCGACACGAAGGAACGGTCGATCTTGATTTTGTCGAACGGGAAGCTGCGCAGATAGCTCAGCGACGAATAGCCGGTGCCGAAATCATCGAGCGAGATCCGCACGCCCATGGCGCGCAGCTCGTGCAAGGTCGTCAGCGTCGCCTCGCTGTTCTGGAGCAGAACGGATTCGGTGATCTCGAGCTCGAGGCGGCGCGCACCAAGTCCCGAGGCGGACAACGCCTCGGTCACACCCGCGATCAGGTTCGGGCTCTTGAACTGCACAGGCGACAAATTGACGGCGACATCGACATCGTCGGGCCAGGTGGCCGCGTCGGCACAGGCGGAGCGCAGCACGAACTCGCCGAGCTGAACGATGAGCCCGGTCTCCTCGGCCAGCGGGATGAAGCTGATCGGCGCGATCAGCCCGCGTTGCGGATGGTTCCAGCGCAGCAGCGCCTCGAAGGCGACGACGCGACCGCTGGCGACCTCGCGGATCGGCTGGTAATAGACCTCAAACTCGTCGCGTTGCAGCGCCGCGCGCAGATCCATTTCCAGGAGGCGCCGCGCCTGCGCACGCGCATCCATGCCGGTCTCGAAGAAGCGGTAGGTGCCGCGGCCATCCGCCTTGGCGCGATAGAGCGCAAGATCCGCGTTCTTGAGCAGCTCGTCCGGATTGCTGCCGTCCTGCGGCGACAGCGAGATGCCGATCGAGACGCCGATCACGATCTGATGGTCGTCGATCTGGTAAGGCGCCGAGATCACCTCGACGAGGCGTCCGGCAAGCGATCGCGCGGCGATCTCCTCGGAGCGTCCGATCTGGACCACCGCGAACTCGTCGCCGCCGAGCCGCGCCACGGTGTCCTGTTCGCCGACGGTGGCCTCGAGCCTGCGGCCGACCTCCTTGAGCAGCGCATCGCCGATGGGATGGCCGAGCGAGTCGTTGATGTCCTTGAAGTGATCGAGATCGAGGCAAAGCACCGCGAGCTGGTCGCCCGACTTGGTCTGGCGCAGCCCCTGCTCGAGCTGTTCGTGGAACAGCACCCGGTTCGGCAGGCTGGTCAGCGCGTCATGTCGCGCCATGTGCGAGATCTTGGCCTGCGCCTCCAGCCATTCGGTGATGTCCTCGAAGGTCGCGACCCAGCCGCCGCCCTGCATCGGCTGGTTGACGACCCGGATGGAGCGGCCGAACCGGTTGACGACGTCGGTCGTGGTGCGGCCCTCGCGCGCGTCGGCGACGAGGCGGGCGAAGAATTCATCGGCGTCGCCCTGCCATTGGCCCTTCGCCTGCTCTTCCCTGAGCACGTCGACCAGCAAGCGGCCGGCGAGCGGCACGTCGGTTCGACGGAGCATCGCGGCATAGCGCTCGTTGAACAGGATGATCTTGCCTTCCGCGTCGAACATGCACAGCCCCTGCGACATGTTCTCCAGCGCGCTGTCGAGCACGATCTGCTGGCGGCCCAGTTCGCCCTTGGCGCGGCGGTCGAGCAGCGCGGCCACGAGCGCAATCGCGATGATCGCGACGGCGGCGCCGGCAGTCAGGAACGACAGCGAGGCCGGCGGGACCGAGAGCCCGCTGATCGCGATCGTCGGGTCCGGCGTCAGCAGCACCGCGCCCATCGCGGTGAAATGATGGGCAACGATCGCGAGCGTCAACAGAGCAGTCGCGCTCAGCGCATGCCGAATGCCGTCACCTCGCGCGGCCACGAACAGCGCGAGCGCTGCGAAGACGACGCCGAACAGCACCGAGGCGGCAACCGTGCTCCCGATCCAATCCAGCCGTGCCGGCATCTCCAGCGCCGCCATGCCGGTGTAATGCATCGCCGCGACACCCAGGCCGACGATGGCGCCGCCGACGACGATCCACACCGGGCGCGAGGACGCCACGGCGATGCTCAGGCCCACGAAGGTCAAGGAGATCGCAAGCATCAGCGACAGAATTGTCACCGGGATGTTGTAGGCGCCGGCGCTCCCGGGGCCATAGGCGAGCATCGCGATGAAATGCGTCGCCCAGATGCCGCATCCGCTCACGGCCGCATCCAGGGCGATCCAGGCCAGACGCCCGGCTCCGTGCGTCGCGCGTGCGCGCTGAAACAGGCTGATCGCCGCGGCGCTGGCGAGCAGGCACACCGCGCCCCCAAGGGCCACCAGTCGCCAGTCATGCTCGTCGGTGAGACAGTAGAGAACTTGATACATTGCCGGCCCCTATCGACCCGCACTTGAGCCGACAGTGGTGGACGATCGGTAACCAGCTACAAACCTGCTCCGGAAGTGGTGAATGGAAGATGAGCGAGTTCGCTCACATTGCTGATCCTCGCGACGGCGCACCGAAGCAGCACCACGGCAGCGGGAAGCGAACAAGCAAAAGCGCCGCGCGGACCGTCGCGCGGCGCTTGTAGTTTCCTCTACTCAGCTCGCCGCGCGCAGATTCACCTTGCTCTCGGCGAGTGTCGTCAGCTTCTGGTCGGTCGCCTTCTCCTCCTCGAGCGTCTTGGCGAGCACCGCCGCACAATCGTTGCGGCCGAGCTGCTTGGCCCAGGCGATCAGGCTGCCGTAGCGGACGATCTCGTAATGCTCCGCGGCCTGCGCCGCATTGATCAGGGCCGCGTCGAGCACCGCCTTGTCGGCGACTTCGCCGGCGGTCTCGTCGGCTTCCTCGATGATGCCGTCGATGGCCGGGCAGTCGACCGCCTTCACGGGGACGCCGTGCATCTTGAAGACCTCCTCGAGCCGCGCAACGTGCTGCTTGGTTTCCTCGAGGTGCGTCAAAAAGCCCTGTTTCAGCTGCGGATCAGTGGCCTTGGTCGCCATCTTCGGCAGCGCCTTGGTGAGCTGCTGCTCGGCGTAATAGATGTCCTGGAGCTGATGGACGAACAGGTCGTTCATGGTCTTGATGTCTTTTGTGAACAGTCCCATCGTTCTAATCCTCTCGGGTCTTGGGAACACGGAGGCGCCGGCTTGCACGAAAAAGCCGCGTATTCCGCCATGTTCGATTGCTGATGGAGCCTAACGACCACGCGGCATCGACGTTCCAAAAACGCCGATACGCCTCTGCGCTGGAACAATGCGGACGGCGCCGGGATTTGAGATCGTATCGGCACGGTGAGCGCGCGGGATGAGCCGGGTTTCGCGACTCATATGCTTAACGCGCCGCCGATATGAACCGCGTATGACAAAGTTGCCCGCCGAACGCAGAACCTATTGTTGTCAAGGGCTGCACAAGCCGCTGATTTTGCCTTAAATGAGCTGGATCATGCTAGCGATCGATGCCTGCCTTTTGGCCGTGATCGCACCCGACCGGCCAATGTCTGGCCCGGTCGGTCTTGCCCCCCGCCGGGAGGATGAATGCACGGACTGCTGCCCGCGTTGAAACGCGGCTTCAATAGATGGATCGGCTGGCGACGGCTCGGCGTCGCCGCGAGCATCTTCATCATCGCGTTTGCGATCACCACGCTGGTGCGGACGCTCAAGGGCATCGATACCGGGGTCATCCTGACCGCGTTGACGGAGATTCCCCGCGGCAACATCGGGCTGGCGGCGATCTGCGTCTTCTTCGCGTTCTGTACGCTGACCTTCTACGACTATTTTGCGCTGCGAACGATCGGCAAGAAGCACGTGCCCTATCGCATCGCGGCGCTGTCCAGCTTCACGTCCTATTCGATCGGGCACAACATCGGCGCCACGGTCTTCACCGGCGGCGCGATCCGTTTCCGGATCTATTCGGACTACGGACTGAACGCGATCGACGTCGCGAAGATCTGCTTCCTGTCGGGCCTGACCTTCTGGCTCGGTAACATCTTCGTGCTCTCGATCGGCATGGCCATCCATCCGGATGCGGCCTCCTCGATGGATCAGCTGCCCTCCTCGCTCAACCGGTTGATCGCCCTCGGCGGCCTCGCATCGATCGGCGCGTATCTGGTCTGGCTCTGCATGGGCGAGAAGCGCCGCGAGCTCGGCCAGAAGGGCTGGAAGGTGGTGCTGCCCTCGGCGCCGCTGACCTTGGTGCAGATCCTGATTGGCGTCGTCGATCTCGGCTTCTGCGCCACGGCAATGTACCTCTTGATGCCGGCCAACCCGCCGATCGACTTCATGTCGCTCGCGGTCGTGTTCATCCTGGCGACCCTGATCGGCTTTGCCAGCCACGCGCCGGGCTCGATCGGCGTGTTCGATGCCGCCATGCTGGTGGCGCTGCCCCAGTTCGGCCGCGAGGAGCTTCTGGCCACGCTGCTGGTGTTCCGCATTCTCTATTTCGTGATCCCGTTCGGCCTTGCCATTTCCATCATGGGCACGCGCGAGCTCTGGATGAATGTGGTCGCGCCGTGGCAGGAGCGGCGGCGGCTGGCGGAAGCCTGCGCGCAGGCCAACCTGCCCAGGGAGGTGACGCCGATGGAGCGCGAACGGCTGCTGCGGCAGGCCGGCAAGCGCTGAGCCGCCCAAGGCGCCGCCGGCAATCAAGCCGCCGCCGGCAATCAAGGCCCCTCGGAATCATCAGGCAAAGGTTGCGGGCAGGCGCGCAATCCTCTCTTATTTCCGCCTCAACTTTGCCGTTGAAGACGCGGGCCATGATTTCCGTATTCCTTCGCACCCTCTCGGCCGGCGCCGTGCTGCTTGCCGGCATCCTTGCTTTGCCCGAGCGCGCCGCCGCGCAGGACGCCGGCACCATGCAGATCAGCTGGGAGGTGCGTAACCGCTTCCGGCTCTTCCGCGAGGAGCGCGACTTCCTGCTCCATGTCGAGAACGCGCGTAACCGCAGCATTCTAGCCGCCGAACAGTCCCTCGAGCTCCAGAGCGAGGGCCGCGGCTGGGCCCGCAACATGGTCAACCGGCTCTGCATCGACCTGCAGGGCCGGGTCAACCAGCCCTGCACCCGCGACAACGTCAAAGAGAACTACATCACGCCGATCGACCATCCCGTGACGGTGCGCCTGACCGGCGCGGTGCCGGTCGGCGCCACCTGCGCCTGGTCGTTCGATGACGGCGATGGCCCGCAGAGCTCGACCTTCGACTGCGCCGAGCCGATCAATTTGCGTGTCCGCTACGGCAAGCCGACGGTTGCGACCGTCGATGTCTCGGCCGGCTCCGATCCGACCCAGCGGGTCCAGACCGAGATTCAGGTCCGCGACATCTTCATCGCAGGTCTCGGCGACAGCATCGCCTCCGGCGAAGGCAATCCGGACCGGCCGCTGGCGCTGTCGGACGAAGGATTCTGCTTCCGCTCCTATCTCGGCACCGCCGGCGCGCAGTACTACCGGCCGAGCCGCCACGGCTTCAAGGGCGGCCGCGCCTGCGAGGCGCCGGATACGCTCGCCAACTGGCAGCGCTACAGCGCGCTCTGGTTCAATGCGCCGTGCCATCGATCGCTCTACAGCTATCAGGCGCGCACCGCGCTGGCGCTCGCGGTGCGCTACACCCACATCGCCGTGACCTTCCTGCCGCTCGCCTGCACCGGCGCGAGCATCGGCGACGGGCTGCTCGGCTCGCAGCGCGCCCGCGAATGCCCGCCCGGCAAGACCGGCGTCTGCAACACCAGCGTGAACGCGCAGGTCGCCGAGCTGCGGGAAGCCGTCACCGCGGCGAAGAAGCGCCAGCCCGATCGCACGCTCGATCTCGTGCTGCTCTCGGTCGGTGCCAACGACGTCTATTTCTCCGGTCTCGTCGCCGACGTCATCGTCGAAACCGCGACCGAGCGCGCGCTGTTCCGCCGCTCCGGCGTGTTGGCGAGCGTCGACGATTCCCGCGATGCGCTCCAGCGCGAGCTGCCGCAGAATTTCGTCAAGCTGCGCGAGGCGCTGAAGCCGCTGGTCGGCGGCGACCTCTCGCACGTGGTCTATGTCTCCTATGCCAATCCTGCGCTCGCCGACGGCGGCGCGCCCTGCCGCGGCGGCCGGGCCGGCTTTGACATCCACCCATCCTTCAATGCCGATCCGCAGCGCCTTTCCCGCGTCTCCGCCTTCGTCGACAGCGAATTCCTGCCGCAGCTGAAGGGGCTCGCCACCTGCACCCGCGGTGCGCTGTGCCGCGATCCCGAAGCCGACCGCATGACCTTCGTCGATGCGCACCAGGCCGCGTTCGCCGAGCACGGCTTCTGCGCCCGTTCCGGCAACGATCCCGAATTCGACCGCAGCTGCTTTGCCGCGAACGGCCAGAGCTTCGATCCCGACATCGTCAGCGCGGCGAGCCAGCCGATGCTGTGCGGCCGCGGCGCCTCGGAGTACCGCGCCTACCTGCCCCGCGCGCGCTGGATCCGCGACGCCAATGACAGCTATTTCGCCGCGATGACCTATCCGCAAGGCCTGCCGGCGGCGAGCCAGCCGACCGACATCCACGATGCGGCCTGGGGCGTGCTCTCCGCCGTCTATGGCGGCGCGGTGCATCCGAGCGCCGAGGGCCATGCCGCGATGGCCGATGCGGCGCTGCCGGCGGCGAGCGCCGTGCTCGGCCTCGACGCCGTGCCGCCGAACGTGACGCGCGGACTGCTGCCGCAGTTGCTACCCAGCGCGCAGCAATAGCGCGCGCTGTCTCCACACACTCACCGTCATCGCCAGGCTTGACCGGGCGATCCAGTACTCCGTGACAGCAGTGATTGAATCGAGACGCCGCTGCGTACTGGATTCCCCGCCTTCGCGGGAATGACAGCGGTGGTTTGATAGGGTTTCCCAACACCGATCATCCCCCACTTCGCCGTTCCATCGATCCAAAAACAGCATCGATCGATACTGCCTTGAACTTGGACACTTCGCCGCGCGCACCTCTAGGACTCGTGTCGGGCAAACGGCCGAGGCCTAAGAGTGGCGCGTGATGAGCGCAGTGGCGTCCGCAGCGGACGTGAGGCTGTCTCGCGTCAGCCTGTTCCTCCTGAGGGCTCCCATGGGAGCTTGACCAGGCAACTCAACGGCGGCCCACAAGGCCGCCGTCTTTGTTTTGGGGGTGATCGATGCTAGAAGTGCCGGGGAAACGCCTTATTCATCTAAGGCATGTATCGATGTTCGACCTCAACCAGCTCCGCTGTTTCGTCACGGTGGCGGAGGAATTGCACTTCGGCCGCGCCGCCGTGCGGCTCAACATGACGCAGCCGCCGCTGTCCCGGCAGATCCAGGTGCTCGAGCACATCATCGACGCGCCGCTCTTGGAGCGCACCAGCCGCTCGGTGCGCCTCACCCCGGCCGGGCGCAGCTTCCTGCCGGAGGCGCGGCGCATCCTCAAGCTTGCCGAAAGCGCTTCGCAGGTGGCCCGCCGCATCGCGCTCGGCAAGACCGGCTCGCTGAAGGTCGGCTTCACCGCGGCCGCGGCCTATGGCTTCCTGCCCGAACTCATCGCCGCCTGTCGCGCCAAGCTGCCGGAGGTTGACTTCTCGCTGAAGGAGATGGTGTCGGGCGACCAGTTCGAGGCGCTGACCTCGGGCCAGATCGATGCCGGCCTGCTGCGGCCGCCGATCGCGCGGCCCGAGCTTGCAAGCCGCCGCGTCGTCGCCGAGCCGCTGCTCGCGGCGATCCCGAAGAAGCATCCGCTGGCGAATGCCGACGGCATCACCATCAAGGATTTCGACGACCAGCCGTTCGTGATGTATTCGCCCTATGAGAGCCGCTACTTCCACGACCTCCTGGTGGCGCTGTTCACCCGTGCCGACGTGCTGCCGCGCTACGTCCAGCATCTCAGCCAGATCCACTCGATCCTCGCGATGGTGCGCGCCGGACTCGGCCTCGCCATCGTACCGGCGGCAGCGGCGAGCCTGAAGATCTCCGACGTCCGCCTGCGTCCGCTGAAGCTGCGCACGCGCGTTCCGGTCGAGCTGTTCATGGTGTGGCGGCGCGAGGACGAGAACCCGCTGCTGTCGGCGCTGGTCAAGATCGCCGGCGAATTATCCTCCGCGGAGCTGGCGGAGGATTGATGCTCAATCCGCATCGGTCGATATAGGCTTTGGCTTGGACGCGCATCGAACGGTCTCCTAAACCACGGCGCATGGACGTGCGGCCTCTGCTTGCGTCCTCCGCAACACGAGAAGGGAGCGCCCATGAGCAAGATGACCCCGCAGGAAATGGCCCAGAAGATCGGATCGGGCCTCCTGTCCTTCCCCGTCACGCCGTTCAGGGCGGACTACTCCTTCGACGAGGCGACCTATCGCGCCAACATGGACTGGCTGTGCGGTTATGACGTCGCAGGTCTGTTTGCCGCCGGCGGCACCGGCGAGTTCTTCTCGCTGACGCCATCAGAGGTTCCGCAGGTCGTGAAGGTCGCCGTCGACGAGACCAAGGGCCGCGTGCCCGTGCTCGCCGGCACCGGCTACGGCACCGCGATCGCCCGCGAGATCGCGATCGGTGCGGAAAAGGCCGGCGCCGACGGCCTCCTGCTGCTGCCGCCCTATCTCACCCATTCCGAGCAGGAAGGCCTTGCCGCCCATGTCGAGGCGGTCTGCGCCGCCGTGAAGATCGGCATCATCGTCTACAACCGTGACAACGCCATCCTGCAGCCCGACACGCTCGCGCGCCTTGCCGAGCGCTGCCCGAACCTCGTCGGCTACAAGGACGGCATCGGCGACATCGAGCTGATGACCCGCGTCTACACCAAGCTCGGCGACCGCCTCACCTATGTCGGCGGCCTGCCGACCGCCGAGACCTTCGCGCTGCCCTATCTCGACATGGGCGTGACGACCTATTCCTCGGCCGTGTTCAACTTCGTGCCGGAATTCGCCACCAACTTCTACGCCGCGGTGCGCAAGCGCGACCACGCCACGATCCAGGCCGGCCTGAAGGATTTCATCCTGCCGCTGATCGCGATCCGCAACCGCAAGAAGGGTTACGCGGTCTCGATCATCAAGGCCGGCATGAAGGTGATCGGCCGCGATTCCGGCCCGGTCCGTCCGCCGCTGACTGATCTCACCGAGCAGGAGATGGCGGAGCTGACCGCACTGGTGCAGAAGCTGCCCGCCGCACGATCGTCACAACAGGCTGCAGAATAGTAAGACGACACGGAGGAGCCTGCGATGGCCCAGACTGAGATTTCCGGCGCACCTGTTATCACGGCGATGCAGGTGATCCCGGTCGCGGGCCGCGACAGCATGCTCCTCAACCTCAGCGGCGCGCATGCGCCGTTCTTCACCCGCAACATCGTCATCCTCACCGACAATGCCGGCCACACCGGCGTCGGCGAGGTGCCGGGCGGGCAGAAGATCTGGCAGACGCTCCAGGACGCGCGCGACCTCGTGATCGGAAAGACGGTCGGCGCGATGAACAACATCCTCGCCGATATCCGTACCGCCTTCGTCGACCGCGACGTCGGCGGACGCGGCAAGCAGACCTTTGATCTTCGCGTAATGATCCATGCGGTCACCGCGATCGAATCCGCGCTGCTCGACCTGCTCGGCCAGCATCTCGGACTGCCCGTCGCAGCACTGCTTGGCGAAGGCCAGCAGCGCACCAGCGTCGAGACGCTCGGCTATCTCTTCTTCGTTGGCGACCGCCGTAAGTCGAAGCTCGACTACGTCACTGGCGAGACCGCCAAGCCCGACTGGTTCAACCTCCGCCACCAGGAGGCGATGACGCCAGAGGCCGTGGTGCGGCTTGCGGAGGCGACCCACGACCATTACGGCTTCGCCGACTTCAAGCTCAAGGGCGGCGTGCTCCGCGGCGAGCAGGAGATCGAGGCGGTTACCGCAATCGCAAAACGCTTCCCCAGCGCTCGCGTCACGCTGGACCCCAACGGCGCCTGGTCGCTCGATGAGGCGATCAGCCTCTGCAAGGGCATGCATGGCATCCTCGCTTATGCCGAGGACCCCTGCGGCGCCGAGGCCGGCTTCTCCGGCCGCGAGATCATGGCCGAGTTCCGCCGCGCCACCGGCCTGCCGACCGCCACCAACATGATCGCCACGGACTGGCGGCAGCTCTCCCATGCGCTGCGGCTCGGGGCCGTGGACATCCCTTTGGCCGATCCCCATTTCTGGACCATGCAAGGCTCGGTGCGCGTGGCCCAGACCTGCCGTGACAACGGCCTGACCTGGGGCTCGCACTCCAACAACCATTTCGACATTTCGCTTGCCTTGTTCACCCATGTCGGCGCCGCCGCCCCCGGCAAGGTCACCGCGATCGACACCCACTGGATCTGGCAGGACGGTCAAGCGCTGACGAAGGAGCCGCTCCAGATCAAGGGTGGCAAGATCGCCGTCCCTGATAGCCCGGGCCTCGGCATCGAGATCGACCGCCCCGCCATCGAGGCCGCGCACGAGCTCTACAAGAAGCATGGACTTGGGGGGCGGGATGACGCTATGGCCATGCAGGACTTGATCCCCGGCTGGACGTTTGACGACAAGCGTCCCTGCCTCGTGCGTTAGAAACGTTCCCCTGGAGGAAAAAGATGACAGCGATCCTGAAGAACTTCATCGGCGGCGAATGGGTCGACGGCTCCGGCGTCACCAGGAACATCAATCCCTCCAACACCAATGATCTCGTCGGCGAATACGCCAAGGCCGACAAGGCGCAGACCGAGAAGGCGATCGCCGCCGCGAAGGCCGCCTTCCCCGCCTGGGCGCAGTCGACCCCGCAGGCGCGCCACGACGCGCTCAACAAGATCTCGACTGAAATCCTCGCCCGTAAGGAAGAGCTCGGCCGCCTACTCGCGCGCGAGGAAGGCAAGACCCTCCCCGAAGGCATCGGCGAGGTCGCCCGCGCCGGCCAGATCTTCGCGTTTTTCGCCGGCGAAGCGCTGCGCCTGATCGGCGAGAAGGGCGCCTCGGTGCGTCCCGGCCTCGACGTCGAGCTCACCCGTGAGCCGGTCGGCGTCGTCGGCATGATCACGCCCTGGAATTTCCCGATCGCAATCCCCGCCTGGAAGATCGCGCCGGCGCTCTGCTACGGCAACACCGTGGTGTTCAAGCCGGCCGAGCTGGTGCCTGGGTCTGGACATGCGCTCGCCGAGATCATCACCCGATCCGGGATTCCCGCCGGCGTGTTCAACCTCGTCGTCGGCTCCGGCTCGGTCGTCGGCCAGACCCTGCTCGAGCATCCGGACGTCGCCGCGATCTCCTTCACCGGCTCGGTGCAGACGGGACGCAAGATCGCGCAGGCCTGCGTGCTCTCGAACCCCATGAAGAAGTTCCAGCTCGAGATGGGCGGCAAGAATCCACTGGTCGTGCTCGACGACGCCGACCTCAAGACTGCCGTCGAGGTCGCCGTCAACGGCGCTTATTTCTCGACCGGCCAGCGCTGCACCGCCTCGTCCCGCCTGATCGTCACCGAGGGCATCCACGACCGCTTCGTCGCCGCCATGGCCGAGCGCCTGAACAGCCTGTCGGTCGACGATGCGCTCAAGGCCGGCGTGCATATCGGCCCCGTGGTGGACCAGAACCAGCTCGACCAGGACCTCCGCTACATCAAGATCGGCCAGGACGAAGGCGCCAAGCTCGCCTTCGGCGGCGAGCTGCTAAAGCGCGAGAATCCCGGCCACTATCTCCAGCCGGCGCTGTTCACCGAAGCCAACAACAACATGCGCATCGCGCGTGAGGAGATTTTTGGCCCGGTCGCCGCCGTCATTCGTGCGAAGAATTACGAAGAGGCGCTCGCCATCTCCAACGATACCGAGTTCGGCCTCGCCTCCGGCATCTGCACCACCAGCCTGAAATACGCCTCGCACTATAAGCGCAACAGCGAGTCCGGCATGGTTATGGTCAATCTGCCGACTGCCGGCGTCGACTATCACGTGCCGTTCGGCGGCCGGAAGGGCTCGAGCTACGGCGCCCGTGAGCAGGGCTCCTACGCGCGCGAGTTCTACACCACGGTGAAGACGGCTTACACCAATCCGGGCTGAGATATCGTAAGGGTGGGCAAAGCGAAGCGTGCCCACCGCTTACGCTCGGTGTGAGGACGGTGGGCACGGCGCGTTGCGCCTTTGCCCACCCTACGACTTCTGAGGCAAGCGCAGATGGACCAGGACGTCGCAGCGAAAGAGCAGCCCCGCTACATCAAGCTCAACGAGCGCGACAATGTCGCGATCGTGGTCAATGATTTCGGGCTCCCCGCCGGCGCGCGCCTTGCCAGCGGCCTGACGTTGCGCGCCTTCGTGCCGCAGGGACACAAGACCGCGCTGGTCGACATCGCGGAAGGCGAACCGATCGTCCGCTATGGCGAGATCATCGGCTACGCGCTGTCGCCGATCCTGGCCGGCGAATGGGTGGACGAGGCGCGCATCCGCATGCCGGAGGCCCCTGCCCTCGACAAGCTCGAAATCTCGACCGCCGTCCCCGCACCGCTGCCGCCGCTCGAAGGCTTCACCTTCGAGGGCTACCGCAATCCGGATGGTTCGGTCGGCACCAAGAACATCCTCGGCATCTCCTCCTCCGTGCAATGCGTCAAGGGCACGATGGAATATGCGGTGAAGCGCATCCGCGCCGAGCTGCTGCCGAAATATCCGAACGTGGATGACGTCGTGCCGCTGACGCACGCCTATGGCTGCGGCGTCGCCATCACCGCGCCCGACGCGGTGGTGCCGATCCGCACCCTGCAGAACCTCGCGCTCAACCCGAATTTCGGCGGCGAGATCCTCGTTGTCGGCCTCGGCTGCGAGAAGCTCGCGCCCGAACGCCTGGTGCCGGAAGGCGTCGGTGACGCCATCGTGCGAATGCAGGACGAGGCTTTCGACGGCTTCGGCGCCATCGTTGAGGCGATCATGATCCAGGCCGAGGCGCGGCTGAAGGTGCTCAACACGCGCAAGCGCGAGACCTGCCCGGCATCTGATCTTGTCATCGGGCTGCAATGCGGCGGCAGCGATGCCTTCTCTGGCGTCACTGCCAATCCCGCCGTCGGCTTCGCCGCGGACCTCCTGGTGCGCGCCGGCGCGACCGTGATGTTCTCGGAAGTGACTGAAGTGCGCGACGCGATCCAGCTGCTCACCCGCCGCGCCATCAACGAGGACGTCGGCCGCGCGCTGGTGCGCGAGATGGCCTGGTACGATTCCTATCTCGCCCGCGGCGGCGCCGACCGCAGCGCCAACACCACGCCCGGCAACAAGAAGGGCGGCCTTGCCAACATCGTGGAGAAATCGCTCGGCTCGATCGTCAAGTCCGGCTCGAGCGCGATCACCGGCGTGCTCTCGCCCGGCGAGAAGGCGACGCAGAAGGGCATGCTGTTCGCCGCGACGCCGGCCTCCGACTTCATCTGCGGCACGCTGCAGCTCGCCTCGGGCATGACGTTGCAAGTTTTCACCACCGGCCGTGGCACGCCCTATGGCCTTGCGGCAGCACCGGTGATCAAGGTCGCGACGCGCAGCGAGCTCGCGCGGCGCTGGAAAGACCTGATCGACTTCGACGCCGGCAAGATCGCAACCGGCGAGAAGACCATCGAGGAGACCGGCTGGGACCTGTTCCGCCTGATCCTCGACGTCGCCAGCGGCCGAACCAAACCCTGGTCGGACCGCTGGGGCATCCACAACGACCTCACGCTGTTCAATCCCGCGCCGGTGACCTAAAGCGTTTCCGAGCGAAGTGGGTCCCGGTTCGCGTCAAGAAAACGCGTCAAAACAGAACCGTCACTGTCCCTCGATCAAGTGCATGTCGCCCAGCGTGAGCGGCAGGCTTCGGACGATGAGGTTCGCGATCGCCGCACGCAGCCGTTCGCTCGAACCCGCGTCCTCGAACGTCGCTTCGATCGGTCCGCTCGGGCCGGCGATCCGTACCGTTCCAGTGTTGTCGAGCGGCGCGGCCGCCCTCTTCTCGATCACGTCGAACGACTTGCCCTCGATGATGCGAACCTCGTACAAGGCGTGGATCAGTCCGTAATCCGCAAGCAGCGTCCGATATTCGGCGAACCCGACGCCCTCGACGTTGCGGCCGTTTCCAAGCTTCGATCTCGCCCGGGTGATGACGATATATGCGTCCAGTCCCTGCGGCGTGACATCGCTGCGAACCAGCTCCTTGAACGGGTCGCTCCGCAGCAGATTGACCGGCGCGACCGCCGAATCCCTGATTGCGGCGAAGGCCGCGCGCCGGTAGCTCACCGGCTGCACATGAAACCGTCCGCTCAGCAGCTTCGTCGCCTGCTGGACGATCAGCTCGTCCAGCCCCCATGCGCCGATCGAGGCGGTCTGCGCGGCGTTGTCGAGCCCGGTCAGGCCGGCTCGCGTCAGGCTGATCTCCTCGCCGATCGCCGAGATGATGCCGACGGTCTTGATCGCCTGGAGCCGGCTGGCACGCGTCTCGAACGCCGCGGCAGCGCCGAGCGCGACGCTAGCGATCGCGCAAGCGAGAGTTAGGATGATCTTACCGCGCATGGTCTATCGGATCCTGAAATCGAATGAATAGGACGCACCGAGACCGACGGTGGTCTGGTTCGAGGATCCCCGCAGCTTCACCAGCGGGCTGTCCGCGACATCGCCGAGCAGCTTCTGGTACTCGACATAGGCGTGGACCTCCCACTGCGGGTTGATGCGGTAGGAGATCTGGCTGCCGAAACCGACCGAGTGCGCACCGCCTCTGGCATCGTATCTTGGAAGCCCCGATGCCAGCGCCTGCACGGCATCGACGCCGAAATACGGCGCAGTGGCATTGGTGCTCTTCCAGGTGAAGCGCGGGCCGGCCGAGATCGTCAGCCTTTGAATCAGCGGCACGATGACGTCGGCAGATACATCCGCGACGGTGCCGGTATGGCCGCCCATGCCCTGGCGCAACTCGCTGCGCAGGCGCAGCCAGTCGACCGGATAATACTCCACGAAGCCGCCGAGCTCATAGGCGGCGTCGACATTGCCAAGGCCGGTCAGCTCGGCATATTTGTCGGCCTTCCTTGAGGCGACGTATTTGAACGCGGGGCCGGCGCGAAAATGGCCGATGTCGAGCAGCGCGATGCTGGTGCTGTCGCGCGGTCCGCGAAACTGGTCGACTGATCCGGCGCGGCGGATGGAGAAGATCGGGACCGGAGCAAACCTTCCGTTGTTCGATCCGACGAACTCGGGCTTGTATTCGCCGCCGATGCCGACCATGACGGTCCAGTTGCCCGACGGCGAGGGCAGCATCGGCAGCTCCAATGGCGGCGCTGGCAGCGTGAAGGCGGTCTGCGCCGAGACTGATGGCGCAGTCGCCATGATCGCACCGAGTGCGGCGAGACAGGCGGTCGTCCGCCGCACAATCGCCGTGAGGCGGAGAGCGGCTTCTTCGAAATCATTCATTGCGGGGCCCCGGACCGGCCTTTGCAGGCCGAGTCGACTGTTGTGGTTAGGAGCCACAGCATCTGGTCCGGCAAAATTGCCCCAAGATTGCAAGGTGCGATCGGATGCTCCCCAGGGCCATGTCCGCCGCTGGCAGGCACGCCCGCCGGATCAACATTGCCCCAACATTGCACCACCGCGATCACGCCCTCAAAAACGTGACGGGCCGTGCCCGCGCGCTCACCCGGTCCTGCCTTTTATTCGCCAAGCTCGCTGCCTTTAAGGGAACCCTCGCGCACGAGCCGAAACGCCAGAATTCGGCCAGGGAGCGTCACGGTCAGGGTGTTGTTGCCCCAGCAGAGTCAAGGACGACCCGCGTGCGCTCCCTCGTGATCGAAGACGAACCACAGATCGGCGCCTATGTGAGCCGGCTGCTCGGGCAATTGCACGGCATCGTCGACCTCGTCGGCTCGATCGCCGATGCCCGCCAGGCACTGAACAATTTCAAGTATGATCTGGCGATCGTCGACCGGATGCTACCCGACGGAGATGCGCTCCAGGTGGTCACGGCGCTGAGCCAATCGGCGGAGCGGCCCGCAATTATCATGCTGACGTCCAAGGACGCCAAGGAGGATGTCGTCGAAGGGCTCAACGGCGGGGCCGACGATTATCTCGGCAAGCCGTTCGAGCCGCAGGAGCTGCTTGCGCGCGTGCGCGCGGTGCTGCGCCGGCCTCGGCTGCTGGCCCCATCGGTGCTGTCGCTCGGCAACGTCGAGTTGCACCTCGGCAGCAACGAGGCGGTAGTCGCCGACACCAGGATCCTGCTGCGCCGGCGCGAGGCGCTGATCCTGGGGGCGCTGCTGATGCGGCGCGACCGCGTCATCACCCGCGCCGCCCTGATCGAGGAGATCTACGGCTTCGACGACGAGATCGAGTCCAACACGCTCGAGGCGCAGGTCTCGCGCTTGCGCAAGAAACTGGCCGAACTCGGCGGCGACGTCGAGATCCGCAGCATGCGGGGCATCGGCTACATCCTGCGGCTGGCAACGCCGCGATGAAGTCAATCGCCCGAACCTTTGCGTTCTCGCTCGGTATCGCCGCCACCACGATCTTCCTGATCATGCTTGGCCTCTTCATATGGCGTTACCCGACGGAGGAGCGCGAGTTCAGGGCGTGCCAGGTCGTAGCGGCCGTTCTCGATCGCGCGACGGTGATCGAAGGGCAAAGACTGATAATACGCTCGACTCCTGCGCTCGAGGAATTGAAGCTGGACAGCCCAAACCTCTGGTACGTGGTGTCCGCGGGCGACCTGCTCAGCGAGTACGGCAGCGAACACCGGCCTCCCCTTCCCTTCGTGCTGCCCTACCACGGGCCCATCGGCTCGTCCGTTTTCAGCACGCTCGACCAGAAGAGCACCTTCTGTCTTTCCGCCGTACAACGGGGCCCGTTGCGGCTCGCGATGATGGTCGGCGAGCCTCAGGTTCGCTTTGGCCGGATTGCAAGGACTTTTCTCCTCCGCAGGGTCTTTTCGATCGCCTTGGTGGCGCTGGCCTTTGCCGCGACCGTCGCCATCGGTTCAGCGCTTGCCGCACGTTTCGTCTCTCGTAGCATCGAGCGGGTGGCGCGTCGCGCGCTCGCGATCGACCCCTCGGCGCCGCAAGGTTTGATATCGCTGTCCGAGGTCCCTCGCGAGTTGAAGCCGCTGGTCGAGGCGCTGAACCGCGCTTTCGGCGAGATCGACGCCTATATCAGGATGCAGCGCCGCTTCCTCGGCAATGCCGCCCATCAGCTTCGCACGCCGCTGACGCTGCTGCGCGCCAAGATCGAGGACGTGCCCGAGCCGGCCCTGAAGGCCGAGCTGGTGCGCGACGTCCGCCGGCTGACCTCGCTGGTCTCCGCGATGCTGGACCTGGCGCGATTGCAAAATCATGCGATCGAGAAGCGGCCGATCGATCTTGCCCAGATCACGCTGGACGTGCTGGCCGATTTCAGCCCGTCGGCGCTGGACGCCGGCATCGAGCTTGCGCTCGAGCACGAGGGAAGAGGTCCCTTCGTGGTGCAGGGCGTAGACGCTGCGATCCGAAGTGCACTTGCCAATCTCGTCGGCAACGCGCTCATCCACGCCCATGGCGCGCGGCGCATCGTCGCCACGATCGGCTGCGATGGCGTGGCTATTCACGATGATGGCGCGGGCCTGCCCGACGGCGCCGAACACAGGCTGACCGAGCCGTTTCAGACCGGCAACGCCGCAGGTGCAGGCGCCGGTCTCGGCCTGTCGATCGTCCGCGAGATCATGGCGGCGCATGGCGGGGAGCTGGTCGTCGCTTCCGCGCCCGGCTACGGCACGACGATGCGCCTGCGCTTTGCCGCGGCCGCCGCGCCGGCGAGATCTGCGCAGTTCGATCTGCAAGAGCATTGAGCGGGCGCATCGGCGCTTTTCGCGAAACCGTCCGGAAACATTGGCGCGGAAAACGTCTTCCGCGTTTCGTCCCTTCGCATCACGCAATCAATATCTGCGCCGAAGACAACGGGAATGTTCGCGCGCGGGCGAACCTGTTCTGCCATCGCGGCGACCAAACCTCCGATTGACATCTTCCACGGAGATTTTCCAATGCGTGTTCTCTCGATGATTGCCGTTGCCGGCGCCATGATTGCGAGCTCAGCCGCCGCGTTCGCCAGCGAGCTTCCCTCCTACGAAGTGACGTCGTTTCCGATCACGACAACGCAAGTGCAGGTGCTCGGCGGCGCCGGCGTC
Source organism: Bradyrhizobium yuanmingense (assembly GCF_025200905.1). Lineage (NCBI taxonomy): Bacteria > Pseudomonadati > Pseudomonadota > Alphaproteobacteria > Hyphomicrobiales > Nitrobacteraceae > Bradyrhizobium > Bradyrhizobium yuanmingense. The sequence goes on from NZ_CP104173.1 coordinate 4,869,889, forward strand.
CAGGAGCAGTCTGCGAGCCCCGCGATGATCGTCGCCGGCATGCCGGCCTCGCCCGTGCAGGTCGCCGTGCTGTCGCCGCGGATCAAGCAGCTCGCGAGCGCGGGTTCGAACAACCAGGCGCGCTAAGCTTGGCGTTGTCGTTCCGGCTCGGCGCTCCGCGCCGGCCGGAATGGCCACGCGCCTCTACGTCATGCTGCCCGGCATGAAGCAGCGCACGCGCGGATGGCCGTCGATATAGTGCTTCCACACCATGGTGCGGCCGATCTTGTTCGGGACGGTGATCACGGCGCCGTCAGGCACCACGACCCACTCGTCGTCGATGCGCACGCGGTAGCGACCGCGATCGGACTCCCAATCGACGTCGGCGATGACGTAGCCGTCGGCATCCGAGCAGCATAGCCCGAACTCGCTACGCAGACTCTCGAACCAGGGTTTCAGGGGCGAGTTGGCGAAGCGGCCGTCGTCGCGCGCCAGCGCCGCATGCGTCAGAACCGCCAGCCCCAGCAGCACGGCGGCACACTGTCTTGCACGTTTCATGTGGTCTCCGCGGTCGAAGTGATCACCGCGGGGCAAACGCTGCCGTCCGCCTTCCGCATGGTGCGCGGCAGGCGTGGAGACGGCGACTCGCTCCCCCAGCAGCTTTGCCGACAGCTATGCAAATCCAGCGCCAGCGCGCATTCCGGGGAACTACTGGAGGGCGCCCGAGGCACGTTCGCCCTTCGGCGAAGGTGGCCGCACAGGCTGGAGACCGGGCCATTGAGACCGCGCAGCGCGCGGCTTGCGCCCTTACTGCTTTGCCGGCGCCATCATCGCGCCGCCCTTCTTCGCCGCGGGCGCCGGTTGCTTGGCGGCTGCAGCCTGCGCGGGCAAGTATTTTGCGACGATGGCCGGATCGACCTGCGCGATGTTGGCATCGGGCAGGCGCGTCCAGGTCTCGTCCTTGCCGAGCAGCGCGATGCCGAGATAGCCGCGCAACGTCAGGGTCTGACCGTCGGGGCTGACCCGCATGTTGGCCTTCCAGATCTGGCCGTCGCGCGGATTGAGCACGTTGCCGCCCTCGTACTTCAATCCTTCGCGCTTCATGTCGCGGACGAAGGAGATGCCGAGCACCCGAGCGTTCTTGCGATCGTCGGTGCACTTGGAGCAGACCTCATTCGGGTCGTCGGTTGGCCGCGGGAAGGTCTTGGCGATCACACCTTCGAAGACGCCGTTGCGATCTACGAAGAGGAACCATCCGACCGTCCTGCCGTCTTCGACCTTCTGCCAAAGGCCCGCCGCAGTGGGCTCGGCGGTCTGCGCCGCGCACGGCGTCACGATCGCGAGCGACAATGCGAGCGCCAGGAAGGAGGGCAGCCGAAAGCTGGAAATGAGAGTCCGCATTATGATCACCTTGCTGAGCCAATCACCTTTGCTGAGCCAAGACTTCGCAGAGCCAAACTGTGCTAAGCCAAAAACCTGGCCAAGCCTATGACCGGAATGGCCGCAGACTACGGCGATTTCACGAACGGTTCCAGCACCAGAAACATGGGGCATCGCCGCCCCGAACGCTTCCGTCAGTTGACACCGAGCTTCTTTTGCAGGCTGGAGGACGAGGTCGTGTACTGGAACACGAGCCGCTTCTCCGGATAGACATAGCGATGGGCTTTTTGCGACATCAGCGCGCCCTCGTGGAAGCCGCACAGGATCAACTTGATCTTGCCGGGATAGGTGTTGATGTCGCCGATCGCGAAGATGCCCGGCACATTGGTCTCGAACGCCGACGTCTCGACAGGCACCAGATTGTTCTCCAGCGCGATGCCCCAATTCGCGACCGGGCCGAGCTTCATGGTCAGCCCGAAGAACGGCAGCATGGTGTCGCAAGCGATTTCGGTGACGCTGTTGTCGTTGCCCTTGACGGTGGCGCCGGTGAGCTTTCCGTCAGCGCCGGAGAGCGCGGTGACCTGGCCGAGCCGCAGATCCATCTTGCCGCCGGCAACCAGCGCGCGCATCTGCTCGACACTATGGGGCGCGGCGCGAAACTCGTCGCGCCGATGCAGCAGCGTGATGCGCTTCGCAATCGGATGCAGATTGAGCGTCCAGTCGAGCGCGGAATCGCCGCCGCCGACGATCAGCACGCTCTTGTCGCGGAACGTCTCCATCTTGCGCACGGCGTAATGCACCGAGGTGCCTTCATAGGCCTCGATACCGGGCACAGGCGGGCGCTTGGGCTGGAACGAGCCGCCGCCGGCCGCGATCACCACCACCTTGCATTCGAACACCTTGCCGGCATCCGTGGTGCAGCGAAACAAGGGATCGCCGATCTTCTCCACGGTCTCGACCATCTCGCCGAGATGGAAGGTCGGATGAAATGGCTTGATCTGCTCCATCAGCGCGTCGGTCAGCCCCTGCCCCGAAACCTGGGGAATGCCGGGAATGTCGTAAATCGGCTTTTCCGGATAGAGCTCGGCACACTGGCCGCCGACCTTGTCGAGGATGTCGACGAAATGCGCCTTCATGTCGAGAAGGCCGAGCTCGAAGGCGGCGAACAGACCACACGGCCCGGCCCCAATAATCAGCACATCGGTTTTGATCACGTCGCTCATGTCGTCTCTTTATCGATCGTTATCGGTTGGACGGCGCCCGTTGGGCAGAGGTGACCCTGCCTGTCTAGCCAACGGGGATGGAACAGGAAAGGCATAAAAGCGGGATCGCCCCGCAGCCGCGCCCACTTGCCGGGCCAAAATAACTGGGCTGTAACGAGGATGGATATGACGGAGATCAATCGGTGAACGCACCAGCCCGCCTCGACACGACCCCGCGCCTTGAGGACTTTCCGTTTCGCCTCAGCGACAACGTCCGGTTCGGCGACCTAGACCCGAACCAGCACGTCAACAACGCGGTCTATGCCACATATTTCGAGACCGGCCGTGTCACGCTGATGAAGCTTCCCGAATACGGGCTGACCCCGCCGGGGCTCGCCTGGATCATGGTGCGGCTCGACATGCATTTTCGCGCCGAGCTGCACTGGCCCGGCTCGATCGAGCTCGGCCTCGGCGTGGTCAAGCTCGGGCGAACGTCGGTGACATTCGAGCAGGTCGTGTTCTCGAACGGCACGTGCATTGCGTCGGCGACGTCGGTCGGCGTCCTGCTCGACGAGGCGACGCGGCGACCGGCGCCGCTGACCGCAGAGGTGATCGAGAAGCTCAGACCCTGGCACAAGCGCGGCATCGAGGTCGCGCCGCCGAGCACCTAGTCGACTTGGACAGTCTGCTTGGAGACGGATCAGGCCTGGCGCTCGGGCGTCGCCACGACGAGGCCGTCGAGCTCGTCGGAGACCTTGATCTGGCAAGACAGGCGCGAATTCGGGCGCACGTCGAAGCCGAAGTCGAGCATGTCCTCTTCCATCGGCGTCGGGCTGCCGACCTTCTCGCGCCAGGCTTCGTCGACATAGACATGGCAGGTTGCGCAGGCGCAGGCGCCGCCGCATTCGGCCTCGATGCCGGGAATGCTATTGCGGATCGCAGCTTCCATCACGGTTGCGCCGTTCTCGATTTCCACCGTGCGGGTTTCGCCCTTGTGGTCGACAAAGTGAATCTTGGCCATGTGTGCTCGTGCTGCCGCGGTGCTTTGAATGAAGGAGGGTCCCGGCTGTCCTATAACGGGTCGGTCAGCCCGGCGCCATAGCGTTTTGAAGCCAAATGATTCCCGCTTTGCGGGAAGAAAACGCGTCAAAACAAGCGACTAGAACCCAGCTCCGGCCGCATCGGCTCAACGCTTCAGCATCGCCGCGATGGCAGCGCGGGCCTCGGCCACCGCCTCTTTCAGCGCGGCGAAGGCGTGGGGCCGGCCATGGCCGGTCCGGATCGCAGTCTCCAGGCTGGCAGCGGCATCGGCCACCGCGAAGGCGCCGATCCCGCGCGCCGAGCCCTTGAGCTTGTGCGCGAGAGCGCCGGTCTCGGCCGGCAATGCGGTCATCGCCGCGAGCAGACGGGCCGCCTGCTCCGCGAACATGGCCAGCACTTCCTGCTCCAGCTCAGCGTCGCCGAGCGTCATTCGAGAGAGGTGATCGAGGTCGAGCGGGCTGTCGATGGGCGCAAGCGGGGGCGAAGGCATCCAGTCCATCCCTTGCAGTTCAGGCGTCATGGCGCAGGCCCCGGCTTCGCGCGACGGCCGCCGGTCCGGCGGTCAGATTCCCCTCACCCAAGCATGGAAATGGTTAACGAAATGTTTGGGGGATTTGACGCAGATCCGCCGGTTTATTGACGAAAAGTTGCCGCAATTGGCCGAGTCTGGTTGAGAATTGCGTTGATTGCTAAGGCGTTACGGCGCGATCCTGTTAACGATGATTAAGAATGTCTTAATTGCGGGCATTTCATTCGCGACGCTCTGCCAATAGGATGTTGCAGAAATTGGCGGACAAGCCGTCCGGGTGGGGACGGCTCGGAGATCCGCGCAAGCGGCATGATCCGGTCTGTGGGCTTGCGTCGCGCGCAGGGCTCGCGGGGGGACGCGTACAAGTAACGAGGGCTCGGACTGAACATGGCGAACACTCCGAAAAAGGTCAAAGACCCTACAGAAGTTGCGCTTTCTGCAATCCAGGAAGCTCTGAACATCAGCGACACCGCGGCCGATACCAGCCGCAACGCCGCAATGCGCAACGAAACGGCGCCCCCGGTGCCGCCGGCCGCGCCTCCGGTCTTCGACGAGCCGAGCTTCGAGCCGCGCCCCGCCGCCAACGAGCGCTCGACCGTGTTCGACCCGGTCGAGGAGCCGCGCACCGCGCGCCGCGCCGCCAACGACGATCGCGAGACCATCGGCCAGCTGCTCCAGGCGCTGCAGAAGGGCCGCCCTGCCCGCAGCGTCTACACCTTCGCCACCATCTTCGCCGGCATCTGGCTCGCCGCCTGCGCCGCGCTGACCGTCGGCTTCCTGCCCTCGATCCAGGCCGCCATGGGCCAGAGCGGCGGCGTGCTCGTGATCGCTGGCCTCGTCGCGATGTTCTTCGCGCCGGTCATGCTGTTCTACTTCCTCGCGAGCCTCGTCTGGCGCGGCCAGGAAATGCGCATGATCGCGCAGGCGATGGCGCAGGTCGCGATCCGCTTCTCCGAGCCGGAAGGCTCGGCCTCCGATTCCATGGTCACCGTGGGCCAGGCCATCCGCCGCGAGGTCGCGGCGATGGGCGACGGCATCGAGCGTGCGATCGCGCGCGCCGGTGAGCTCGAGACGCTGGTCGCCAATGAGGTCGCCGCGCTCGAACGCGCCTATTCCGACAACGAGGTGCGCATCCGCGCTTTGCTCCAGGACATCGCGCATCAGCGCGACAACCTGGTCGGCCAGGCCGAGCAGGTTCGCAGCGCCATTTCCGGCGTGCAGATCGACCTGCGCCACGACATCGCGCTGATCTCGGACGCGATCGCCTCCCGCGTCGACGAGGTGGCCAAGTCGATCACCGGCGCTCTGGAAGAGCGCGGCGCCCACATCACCCAGGCGCTGAGCAATGCCGGCGACAACATGATCCTGGCGCTCGGTGAGCGCGGCGGCGACCTGCTCGACCGTCTCGAGGAGGCCAGCAACGAGACCACGCGCGCCGTGCTCGACGCCAGCGAGCGGCTGACCACGAGCCTCAACTTCAAGACCGGCCACGTCCACGACGAGTTCGTCGACCTCGCCGACCGCGTCCACGAGATGCTGAACGAGCGCATCGACCGCATCACCGGCGAGTTCGAGCAGCGTTCCGCCGCGATCGTCGACGGCATCTCCGAGCGTACCGAGCAGGTGCACGATTCCTTGAAGAACTCGTCGGACTCGCTGCTGCTCGAGCTCGAGCTGCGGTCCAACGACATCTCCGCCAAGATCGACGACGCCGGCAATCGCCTCGCCGGCCAGATCATGACGAGCGGTGACAAGGCCAGCGAGGCGCTCGACGCCACCGTCAACGCCCTGGTCGCCAAGGTCGTCAGCCAGACCGAGACCGCGCACGATTCGCTGTCGCTGCAGATGAGCGCGTTCGACGAGCTGGTGAGGAACCAGGGCACCGAGCTGGTCGAGAAGTTCGCCCGCGATTCCGGCACGCTGGGCGCGCTGATCACCCGCCACATCTCCGAGTTCGACCGCACCGTGAAGACCTTCGGCGGCGAGATCGTCGAGCGCATGGGCCAGCGCACGCAGGACATCGCCGAGACGCTGAAGACCTATGTCGACGATTTCGACACCCGCTTCACGTCGAACGGCGGCCAGATCACGGCGGTGCTCGACCAGCGCCTCGTGCAGTTCGAGACCACGATCGGCGAACGCGTCGGCAATATCGACGCCTCGCTGAACGGCAAGATCGCCAGCCTCGACGGCACCATCCAAGGCCACATCAGGACCTTCGACGAGCAGCTCGTCGGCCGCGTCGCCGCGCTCGAGCTGTCGTTCGACAGCCGCGCGAAGTCGATGACCGAGACCATCGACGGACGCATCAACACGCTGGCGACGTCGCTGAGCGACGGTGCCGCGCAGGCGATCCAGTCTATCGACTCCCGCCTCACCTACCTCACGACGTCGCTGACCGGCGGGGCGTCGCAGGCCATCGAAACAATCGATGCACGGCTCAATCACCTCACGAGCTCGCTTACCGACGGTGCCTCGCAGGCCATTGAAACCATCGATGCGCGCCTCAACCACCTCACGAGCTCGCTGACCGACGGCGCATCGCAGACCATCCAGTCGATCGACACCCGCCTGACCCACCTCACGACCACGCTCACGGGTGGCGCGACGCAGGCGCTCGAATCCATCGACTCCCGCCTCACCTACCTGACCACCGCCGTGACCAACGGCGCATCGCAGGCCGTGCAGTCGATCGACACGCGCCTGACGCTGCTGACCTCGACGCTCACCGACGGCACCGCGCAGGCGATCGAGGCGGTCGACCGCCGCATCACCGGCGTCACCGAGATCATCGACGGCCGCAGCACGCATCTGACCGACACGGTCACGGCACGCTTCCAGGAGATCCAGCAGGCCATCGAGACCAAGGTCGGCTCGGTCGCCAGCGACATCGACGTGCGCGTGGCTCAGTTCGAGGACCTGCTCGGCTCCCGCGTCGAGGCCGTCGCCGGCCGCATCGAAAGCAGCGGACGTCAGGCCAGCGAGGACATGATGTCCCGCGCCGAGATGATCTCGACCGCAATCCGCTCGCATGTCGAGGACGCCGAGCGCTCGCTCACCAACCTCGTCGTCAACACCAGCGAGACCATCCAGACCGGCGCGCGCACCGCCCAGCAGTCGCTGCTGACGGTCTCCTCCGATGTCAACGCCCAGCTCAAGATGACCTCCGCCGAGGTCGAGCAGGCGCTGACCGCAGTCGGCACCGGTGCGGCGAACTCGATCCTGACCAGCGCGCGCGAAGCGCAGTCGACGCTGGTCGCGGCCTCGGGCGAAGCCTCCACCCAGATCAAGGGGCTCGCGGCCGACGTCGAGCGCACGCTGTCGGCGGCGGGCTCCGCCACCGCAGCCTCGATCCTGGCCGGCGCCCGCGAGGTGCAGACCACCCTCGTCACCGCGTCCTCGGATGCGGCGAGCCAGGTCAAGACCCTCACCGCCGACGTGCAGCGCTCGCTGTCGATGGCCGGCACCGCCACGGCGGAGTCGATCACCGCCGGCGCCCGCGATGCGCAGAGCACGCTGATCGCGGCCTCGACCGAGACCGCAAACCAGATCAAGGCGCTGTCCTCGGACGTGCAGCGCTCGCTGACGATGGCGGGCACCTCGACGGCCGAGACCATCATGAGCGGCGCCCGCGAGGCCCAGAGCACGCTGGTGACGGCGTCCTCGGACGCGGCGAGCCAGGTCAAGTCGCTCGCGGCCGAAGTGCATCGCTCGCTCTCTCAGGTCGGCCAGACCACCGCCGAGACGATCACCACCAGCGCCCGAGACGCCCAGAGCACCCTTCTTGCTGTCTCCGCAGAACAAACCAGCCAGGTCCGTTCGCTCGCGGCCGAGATGCAGCGCGCGCTGGCGACAGCCGGCGGCGCCACCATCGAGGCGCTCACCAGCGGCGTGCGCGAGGCCCAGGGCACGCTGATCTCCGCCTCGACCGATGCGGCGGGCCAGATCAAGTCGCTGACGACGGACATCGAGCGCACGCTGACCGCGGTCGGCGCCGACACCGCCTCGACCATCCTCAACAGCGCGCGTGAAGCCCAGATCTCGCTGACCTCTACCTCGGCCGACGCCGCGAGCCAGATCCGCACGATCTCGACCGAGATCGAGCGTACGCTGAGCGCGGCCGCCGCCAACGCGACCAACGATATCCAGACCAGCGCGCTCAACGCCCAGAACGCGCTGATCTCCGCCTCCAACGAGGCGAGCTCGCGCGTCAAGTCGAGCTCGGCCGACGTCGAGCGCTCGGTGCTCGCCGCCAGCTCCAGCTTCGGTCAGGCCATGACCGGCAAGACCGACGAGATCGTCACCTACGTGCAGCAGCAGGCCGACCGCCTGTCGAACATGATCGACGCCAAGCGCGGCGCACTGGTCGACGCGATCGGCTCGAAGACCAGCCAGCTCACGCTCGACATCGACCGCGTCACCTCCGACGCGCTGAAGTCGATCGAGACGCGCGGCCAGGCCTTCTCGCAGACCATGATGGGCAACGGCTCGGAAGTCGCCCGCACCATCAACGCGGCGAGCGAGGTCGCCACCAGCGCCGTCGGCAAGTCGCTCAAGGACCTCGAGCAGGCCTCGCGTTCCGCGATCGACCAGTCGCGCCAGGTCTCGATCGCGGCCGTCACGGAGATGCAGGAGACCAGCAAGATCCTGCGCACCGACACGGTCGCCCTGTTCGAGCGCCTGCGCGAAGGCAACATCCTGCTCCAGGAGGTGCTGACCGGTGCGCACGACAACCTCAACTCGCTCGAGCGGGCGCTGGTGACCCGCGTCGCCGACTTCGTCTCGGCGATGAACGACGTCACCTCGCGCAACGGCGCGGCGACGCAGAACCTGGAAGAGCAGCTCAACGTCTTCAACAGCAAGACCACGAAGGCGCTGCAGGATCTCGGCGAGCTGTCGACCCAGTTCGACAAGCATGGCCAGGCGCTGGTCGAGGCCGCGCAGGTCGTCGAGCAGAGCAACAAGAACACCACTGCCTCGCTCGCCGAACGCAAGCAGGCACTGGAATCGCTCGTCACCACGATCGACCTGCGCACGGCCGATCTCGACCAGCGGCTGTCGCGCTTCACCGGCCTGCTCGATGAATCGCTTGCCGCGGCCGAAGAGCGCGCCCGCGACATCGCCCGCGTCGTCGCCGAGACCGCCGGCGCCGGCTCGGCCGCGATCACCCGCCAGTTCGAGGCGGTGCGCGCGGCGTCCGAAGAGGAGCACCGGCAGACCATCGAGGCCATGCACGACATCTACCGCCAGACCACGGACGAGGCGGATACGATGTTCAAGCAGTCGACCGAGAAGTTCACCAACCTCGTCGCCAGCATGAAGCAGATGGCTTTGGAGATGCACAACGAGCTCGAAGCCACCCGCAACGAGCTGCGCCGCGGCGTACTCGAGATGCCGCAGGAGGCCGCCGAGAGCACGGCGCAGATGCGCAAGGTGATCGTCGACCAGATCGAGGCGCTCGCCGAGCTCAACCGCATCGTGGCCCAGCACGGCCGCGGGCTCGACGTCACCACGGCGGGCCGCGCCAGCGTGCAACGCCAGGAAGAGCCGGTGCTGGCCGCCGTCGGCGGCCGGGCTCCCGAGACCCGCATGCGCGACATCGGCAGCGCCTCGACGCTGCCGCCGCCGGACCTCGGCATGCCGGCCGGGCGCCGCACCGAAGCGCCGCCGGTCGCGCCCGGTGGCAACGACCAGGGCCGTGACGGCTGGCTGTCGGACCTGCTCAACCGCACCGACGCCAATCAGGGCGCACCGGCCGGCCAGGCCCCGCGTGGCCGCGCGGCACCCGCGCCGCAGCCGCAGGCGCCGCAGGCAAGCAGCAATCCGCTGGAATCGTTGTCGCTCGACATCGGCCGGCTGATGGACCGCAACCTCGCCGCCGAGATGTGGGACCGCTACCAGCGCGGCGAGAACAAGGCCTTCACCAAGCGCCTGTACACGCCCGCCGGCCAGAAGGCCTTCGACGAGGTCGCCCGCAAGTACCGCGCCGACCGCAACTTCAAGGGCACGGTCGACCGCTACGTCGCCGAGTTCGAGCGCCTGCTCGACGAAGTCGCCCGCGACGGCCGCGGCCCGCAGGAGCTGCGCAGCCACCTGATCTCGGAAACGGGCCTGGTCTACACCCTGCTCGCGCACGCGGCGGGCCGGCTGGGGTGAGCGGAAGCTCGCCAATGGCGAATTGCGAATAGCGAATGAAAACGGAGCCCTCGCGGGCTCCGTTTTGTTTGGGATCGATCCGTGAGGAAGGCTGTATACGCTACTCGCTATTCGCCACTCCCCATTCGCGCTTTCCTACCGCCTACCGCCTCGGCGCTGCCGCAGGCTTCGGCGGCTCGGGCGGCGGGGCGGGCTGCGACGAGTTGCTGGCGCCGAACAGGACGCGGGTCGGGTTGCGGTCGAAATTGTTCACGGCGCGGCTAATGTCGCCGAGGGTGCGGCGGCCGTCGGCCATCAGAGCGCCCGAGCGCTTGTCGAAATCTTCGGCTAGCTCGCGGATCGACTTCACCGCCTGGAACAGCTCGCCGCCGTCCTTGCCGCCGGCCAGCGTGTTGAGGCCGAGCATGAGATTGTCGGCCTTGAGCATGACGCCATCGACCTTGGCCATCACGGCGTCGATCTTTTCGGAATTGCGCGCCAGCGAGTTGGTAAAGGTCTCGAGGTTCTTCAGCGAGTTCTTCACCGATTCCTGATTGTCGGCGACGATCTTGTTGACGTTCTGCAGCGTGGCGCGGATCGCCTCGGTGACATCCTGGAGCTTGTTGGGGTCGGCCGTGAGCGTCGGGATGCCGTCCTGGTCGAGCGGCGGAGCTGGCGCGGCCTCCTCGCCGCCCTTCAGCGAGATCGCCGCAACGCCGGTGAGACCCTGGAATTCGAGGCCGACCAGGGTGTCCTTGCGGATCGGGGCGTTGTTCTCGATCATGGCGAGTGCGACAACCCGCCGCGGGTTGTCCAGCTTCACCGAGACCACCTCGCCCACCCTGATACCGTTGAAATTGACGCTGCCGCCGTTGCGCAGGCCCGCCGCCGGGCCCTCGAACACGACGCGCAGGGGGCTGCGCTGCTTGGTGGTGTGCAGCGACTGAAACCAAAGCACGAAGCCGATCGCGGCGGCGATCACCGCCAGCGTGAACGAGCCGATCAAAATGTAGTTCGCCCGCGTTTCCATCAGGTGCTCCGGCTACTCAACCCAGCTCTCAACCCATGACCGCGCGGGCGCGCTTGCCATGAAAATACTGCCTCAGCCAGGGATGCTGCGAGGCCTGCATGTCGGCGATCGACCCTGCCGCAATGATCTTACCGTTCCCTAAAACGGCGATGCGGTCACATGCTGTGTATAGGCTGTCGAGGTCGTGGGTTACCATGAAAACCGTCAGCCCCAAAGTGCGCTGCAGGGTCCGAACCAGCTCGTCGAAGTCGCCCGCGCCGATCGGATCGAGGCCGGAGGTCGGCTCGTCCAGGAAGACGAGGTCGGGATCGAGCGACAGCGCACGCGCCAGCGCCACGCGCTTGATCATGCCGCCGGAGAGTTCGGACGGGAAACGCTCGGCGACCTCGGGCTTGAGGCCGACCATGGTGAGCTTGGCCATGGTGATCTCGTCCATCAGCCGCTGCGAGACGCGCAGATATTCGCGCATCGGAAACTGGATGTTCTGCCGCACGGTCAGCGAGGAGAACAGCGCGCCCTGCTGGAACAGGACGCCCCAGCGCCGCTCGACATTGCGCCGTTGCGACGCGCTCGATGAATCGAGGTCAACGCCGAACACTTCGATGGAGCCCGCGACCTTCGGCACCAGGCCGATGATGGTGCGCGTCAGCACCGACTTGCCCGCGCCGGAGGGACCGACGAAGCCCAGGATCTCGCCGCGCTTGACGTCGAGGTTGAGCCCGTCCAGCACGCGCGTTGAGCCAAACTGCACGGTGATGTCGCGGACGCGGATGATCGGGTCCTGTATCTCGCTTTGAGTTTCTCTTGCCATCGTCACATCCCGATCGAGGCGAAGAAGATGGCGAAGATGCCGTCCATGACGATGACGAAGAAGATGCCCTTCACCACCGACGCGGTGGTGTGCTGACCCAGCGATTCCGCGCTGCCCTGCACGGCGAGCCCTTCGACGCAGGCGACGATGCCGATCACGGCGGCCATCACCGGCGCCTTGACGATGCCGACGATGAAATGGTCGATCGAGATGGCGTCGCGCAGGCGCAGCAGGAAGGCCTCCGGCTGAACGCCGCCATAGAGCCAGGCTACCAGACCGCCGCCATAGAGCGCGGCCATGGCGCCGAGGAATGCGAGGATCGGCAGCGCCAGCACCAGCGCCATCATGCGCGGCAGCACCAGGACCTCGATCGGATCGAACCCCATGGTGCGCAACGCGTCGATCTCCTCGCGCATCTTCATCGAGCCGAGTTCTGCGGTGTAGGCGCTGCCCGAACGGCCCGCGACCATGATCGCGACCAGCAGCACGCCGATCTCGCGCAGCACCAGCACGCCGAGCATGTCGACGACGAAGATGTCGGCGCCGAAGCGGCGGAAATGGAAAATGCCCTGCTGCGCGATGATGCAGCCGATCAGGAAGGTGATCAGCACGATGATCGGCACCGCGCGCCAGCAGACCTGCTCCATGTGATGCACGGTCGAGGTCAGGCGGAACGAGCGCGGATGGATCAGGACGCGAAACCACGCCGCGAGCACGGCGCCCAGCATGTCGACGAGGCCCGCCACCGTGCCGGCGACGCCGGCCACGGCCCGTCCGATCTGCTCCAGCATGCCGGAGATGGTGATCGGGTCGCTGTCGACCATGGCCGTCGCCCTGACCCGCCGCACCTCGTCCACGAGGCTGGAATAATTGGCGGAGAGGCCCGCGATCTGGGCCTCGACGGGTCCCTTGGTCAGGCTGCGGCGCAGCCGCTCGATCAGCCAGGCGCCGAACGTGTCGAGCTTGGCGACCTCGGAGACGTCGATGAAGATGCTTTGCGGGGTGTCTGCAAGCTTCTCGGCGTCGGCGACCATCCGCTCCAGGACCGGCGCAAAGCTCGCGGTCCAGGTGCCGGTGGCGCACAGTGCCAGGGCGTTGCCCTTGGCAATCCGTTCCAGCTTCGGATCGCCACTCATGTCCGCTCCCGTGCCGGGGCGGAGAAAATCAGATGGTTGCGCACGCGCCCTTACCCAGAGAAGGTATCCCCAAGGGTTAATGTTAGTTGCTAGAGGTAACTAGCAGGTTCAGATTTCGCCAGAGTTCAAAATGACTTCCATGAAATTTGCAGCTTTGGCGGCGCGAATCGAGCGCTTCCCGATCGCCGGCAGTTTTACCATCAGTCGGGGCGCCAAAACCGAGGCCGTCACGGTCGTGGCGGAGGTCAGCCGGGGCGGCCTGACCGGCCGCGGCGAATGCGTGCCCTATCCCCGTTACGGCGAGACGCCGGAGGCGACGCTGGCCGCGATCCAGGCCATGCAGGAGGCCGTCGCGGGCGGGCTGACGCGAGAGACCCTCCAGGCCGCAATGCCATCAGGTGCGGCCCGCAACGCCTTGGATTGCGCCCTGATCGACCTCGAGGCCAAGGCGGCGGGCTTGCGCGCCTGGAACCTGCTGGGCCGCCCGGCCCCGGAAGAGCGCACCACGGCTTACACGATCTCGTTAGCGACCCCCGAGGCCATGGCCGCCGCGACCGCCAAAGCGGCGCACCGTCCGCTGCTCAAGATCAAGCTCGGCGGCGACGGCGATCCGGAGCGCATCGCGGCCGTGCGCAAGGCCGCCCCTGAGGCCGAGCTGATCGTCGATGCCAACGAGGCATGGACCGAGGCCGATCTGGAGGCCAATCTCGCCGCCTGCGCCGCTTCGGGCGTCACCCTGGTGGAGCAGCCGCTGCCGGCAGGCCGCGACGAAGCGCTGGCGCGCATCAAGCGCCCGCTCGCCGTCTGCGCCGACGAGAGCGTGCATGACCGCAAGTCGCTTGCGCCCTTGCGCGAACGCTACGACGCCGTAAACATCAAGCTCGACAAGACCGGCGGCCTCACCGAGGCGCTGGCCATGGCCGATGCTGCCCGGGCGCTCGGCTTCGAGATCATGATCGGCTGCATGGTTGCGACCTCGCTGTCGATGGCGCCTGCAATGCTGGTGACGCCGCAGGCGCGCTTCGTCGATCTCGACGGCCCCTTGCTGCTGGCGCGCGACCGCGACCACGGCCTGCGTTATGACGGCAGCCTGGTCTACCCGCCGGACGCTTCGCTCTGGGGCTGAGCCGTGAGGCGATGCCGCGCCGACCAGATCAGAATGGCACCGGCAGCGGCCATCGCCGCCATGACGTAATAGACATTGTCGCCGATGCGGGCGTAGATCGCGCCTGATGCGATCGACGTCGCCGCCCCCAGGAGCCCGTTGCAGGCGGCGTAATAGCCCTGCCCGCGCGCGATCTGATGCGAAGACACGCGCTGCGCCAAAAGGTTCATGGTGCCGACGATGGTCAGGCCGAAGCTGAAGCCGTGGCCGAGCTGGGCGATCGCGAGCAGCACGAGCGGCGGCTCGCTCGCGGTGACGATCCAGCGCAGCACGGCGACCACGCCGCCGATCGCCATCAGCGTGGACGGCTGCAGCGAGAAGCGCGGCGACAGCGCGAACACGACGATCTCTGCCATGATGCCCAGCGTCCACAGCACCGCGATGGTCAGCCCGCTGATGCCTTGCAGCTGCCAGTTGATGGCCGAGAAGGTGTAGAAGGCGATGTGACTGCTCTGGATCAGCGCCGCCGATGCGATCACGGCCCAGAAGGCTGCATCGCGCAGCAGCGGCTTGCCGGCATGCCGCTCCGGCGTCCTCCGCCTGAGATCGTCGAGCGGCTGCAGCAGCAGGCTGGCGAGAACCGCGACGACGGCCCAGGCGACGATGACCCAGATCAGGTCGCGCGGAGCGACGACGTCGACGAGATAGCCGCAGGCGAGCGAGCCGGCGGCAAACGCCGCCGACCCCCACAGCCGCAGGGGTCCGTAATCGAGCCCGTAGCGGGCGACACCGCGCAACGCATAGGCATCGGTCAGCGGCATCGTCGGCGTCCACACCATGCAGGTCAGCGCGTAGACCAGGAACAGCGCCAGCGGCTGCTGCTGCAGGCCGACCATCGTAAATCCGATCGCGGTGGCCAGCGCCGACACCATGATGGCGGCGCGAATGGCCTGCCGCTTTTCGGCAAAAGCGGTCACTTGCGGCAGCGTGGTGAAGCGCGTGATCGCCGGCAGCGCGGCGATGATGCCGATCCAGACAGCGTCAATGCCGATCGCCTTCAGCCAGACCGGGAAGAACGGCACATGCGTGCCCAGGACCGCAAAGAAGGCCGAATAGAACACGGCGAGGCCCACGGCGAATCGCCGCTTCGTCGCTGCCGCGATGGGGATTTGTGATTCGGACTGCATCAAACCAATTGCGATTCGGTCGATATCGTGGTGATCGTTACAGTAACGCGCACTGATTTGCGCGACGAGATTGTCATGGCCAACGAAGCATTCGCCCTCTCGCCCATGTCTGCCCGCGCGGCCGCGCCGAACGAGCAGGATTACGACGCGATCCGCGAAGCCTTCATGGAGACCGCGCGCGGCCGCTGGTTCCTCGGCGAATATGCCAAGCGCAACCGCAATGCCGACACGCGCATGGTGCTGGATGCGGTTGCCAAAATCGAGGAAACCCTTGCGGCACAGCGGCAACCAGTCGTCGAAGACCGCCTGCCCGAGGCGCTGGTCGAGATCCGCCGCGCCATCCGCGAGGTCGAGACGATCGCGCTCGCCGCGTTCGATCCCGGCGCGATCGAGGCGAGTCTCGCGCCGATCCCGCGCGGGGTACGCATCATCAAGGAGATCTCCTGGCGCTGGCGCGAGATCGGCGCCGACGGGCGAATCTGCGACCTCATTGATTCGCAGCTCGCCTCGATCGAGGCCGCCTGCGGGCAGATCTCGACCCTCGATCCCCGGATCGAGCTCAAGGCCGCGTTCGATCTGCTGAAGGACCGCGTCGAGCAGCTCGACGGCGACGCAACGCCACAGGCCGCTCCGGCTCCGACGCAGGAGGCGCCGTCATCAGTCGCAGCAGCCTCGCCCGTCGAGATGGCGGCGATGGCGGGCGATGCATCCGTGGCTTTTACGGAGACGCGCGAAGAGATCGCGGCAGCTCCGGAACTCGATGCGGCCGTCGAAGCAGCGGCCGTCGCTGAAACCTCCGCCATCGCCGAGCAGGCCATGGACGCGGCTGCCGCACAGGGGATCGCGGCCGAAAGCCAAATCCCTGCCGAAAGCGCGGCGCTCGAAAACCTCGCGCCTGATGATGCCGAGCTCGAAGCCGTCGCGTTTGAAGAGCCGGCCGCTCAGCCGGAGGCCTTGACGGAAGCACGCGAGGATTTCTCCCTCGACGCCGCAGCCGAGGCCGAGGACGAAGCCATCCTCGAGGCCATCGCGATGGAGATGGCCGCGCCCGATCCCGACTTCGACGACATCATTGAGCCGGTGGAGACGGCAGCCGCGACGCCGGAGCCGGCGCTCTCGGATGTCGTGGCGCCCATTGCCACGGAACAGCCGGAGCCGGTCGCAGCTGAGCCTGTCCTCGCGGCCATCGCCGAAGAGCCCGCCGGGGACGCGCCGATCGCGCTGGACTCGCTCGCGCGCCTCACCGACGCCATCGCGGAAGCCGCCGCCGAAGTGATGGAGCAGCAGGCGCCGGCCATGGCGGCAGCAGCATCATCCGCGGCAGCCCCGACCGCGACGCTGCCGATGCCCTCGCCCCTGCCCGCGTCCATGTCCGACGCCTCGCTCGGCGCCACCATCCTCGCCAGCGGCATCCTGCAAAAACCCCGCGCACCGGCCAACGACCCGCTCGCCCCGATCCGCCGCATGACCCAGGCCGAGAAGATCGCGTTCTTTTCGTAAGGACGCGCGCTCCGCCCCCATCGTCATTGCGAGCGGAGCGAAGCCATCCAGGCCGTCTCCGCGAAAGGATTCTGGATTGCTTCGCTGCGCTCGCAATGACGACGTTCGATCTTGGACCTCACGAACATGTCCCCCACCGAAGACACCTCACCCTCTGGTGCCCGTCGGTCCAAAGGAGCTGGAGTTGATCCAGCAATCCGGCATGCGCGCGTTTCCGCCGCGCCTGCCCGACCAGCCGATCTTCTATCCGGTGCTGACCGAAGACTACGCCTTCAAGATCGCGCGGGACTGGAATGTCCCGGCGAGCGGAACGGGCTTCGTGACCCGTTTTGCGGTCAAGCGCAGCTTCATCGAAAAATACGATGTGCAGGAAGCGGGCGGACGCTCACATCTGGAGTACTGGATTCCGGCCGAGGACCTCGACGCGTTCAATGCCGCAATCGTCGGCCTGATCGAGGTCGTCCGCAGCTTTCCCTGACCGCCGCGCGATCACCCGCAATTCCAGATCGGACCGATCGGCGTGCGCGTCCAGCACGGGCCGAAGCTACCGCCGTTGTAGCGGCCGCCGTTGAATCCGGGACGGCCGAAATAGTGCCACTCGCCGTCCCAGCGGTAATATTGCGGAACCGGGTCGATGTACCAATGGCGCCGGTCGGCGCGCGACAGGCGGCGCATCGCGTCTTTCTGCTTGTAGAGCGGGATGCTGTTGCTGAGCGGCTGCCGATAGCCCGGCAGGAAGCCGTAGCCCTTCCAGACCGGCTTGGGGCGCTTTTGCACGGGCTCGGCGGGTGCGACGGCGGGCAGCAGCGACAGGACGACAGCAACGAAGAGACACAGAAGGCGAGACATGAATCGACGATAGACAGGCGGATGCGAGAAGGCCACTCAAATTCGAGTGCGAGGCGTTTCGTCCCACCAAAGGCCAATAAGACGACTAGCCGATCTTGTCGCGCACATGCGCTTCAACGCGGTCCAGGACATGATCGAGCGAACTCTCGGCCGTATCGAGCACCAAGTGCTCCCGATCCCACGGCTCGTAAGTCAGGCTCACGACGTCATCCCAGGTTGGAACCTTGTGACCGTCAATGTCAGGCAGCCGGTTTTCCACGCGCTGCCGGTGTAACGCCGGTTCGCTGCAAATCACTTCAATCTCGACGATGCCTGCGCCGGTTCGCAAGGCAGTCTGCCGCCATCCGGCGCGGCTTGCCAGCACGGGATTGACGCAGTCCGCGATGACGATGCGCCCGAGCTTGAGGTTTTCGGCGGCGAGCGTGTTGGCAACGGCATAGCCGGCTGCGCCGACGATGAGACCAGCGTCCCGCAACGGCTGCTCGATCGCATCGAGACGAAGATAGATCGCCGCCAGCCTGGCGGTGAGTTCGCGAGCGATCGTCGTCTTACCGGTACCTGGAAGGCCGCCGAACACGATCAGTGAGGATGGATGCTTCATGATATTCCTAACCGATCACGCCCTTGCGGATCAGGAAGCAGCCATAGCCCCTGCTGTCACCGACCTGCACGACGCCAAAGCCTGCCGCTGCCGCGCGATAGAAATCGGGACGCGCGAGCTTGCCGGGCGTGACCGGCCGGCCAGCGGCATGTGCGATCTCCGCGAGCACCGCGCGCTGCACCTCGGGCACGCGATCGGGATCGTCGACCGGCATCATCACACGCACGGGATCGGGATCGAATTCGTCGAGCGGATAGACCGACATGATGGCCCGGATGGCAGTTTCCATCGTCATGCCCGGCAATTGGATCAGGCGCTGCGACGAGGTGCTCTGCGCGATCCGGGTGGCGGGGTGATTGGCGTCGACGAACACGAGGTCGTCGCCATGGCCCATCGCGGCGAGCAGCCAGAGCAAATCGGGGGTGAGGATCGGATCGATCGATTTCAGCATGTGGCGGACGTCCTCCCAATCGACGCTGACCATAGCAGGTTCCGAGCGTGATTCAGATCACGGAGGCGACCATGGTGACGGGGATCACGGACCGCAAGGCTCGAACGCGGCCAAGCTTGCGCGCAACCAATCTCGCATCGAGATGAGTGCCAAAGGAGCACGCCATGTTCCGCCTAAAGCCCTTTTTCATGACGGCGAGCCTGCTGGGAAGCCTGTTCGGCTTCGCCTGCGGGCCCGTTTCCGCGCAAGTCGCCCCGGTGCAGCCTGCCCCCACCGCGCTGCAAGGCCCGGAGCAGCGGGTGGCGCTGGTGATCGGCAATGCCAACTACCAGAACGCTCCGCAGCTTGCGAACCCCGACGATGACGCCCAGTCGATGGCGCAGTTCCTGAACTCCGCCGGGTTCGAAGTGGTCGCCGCGACCGACTTGACCCAGAACGACATGCTCCGCGTCGTCCAGGACTTCTCCGCCAAGGTCGCCTCGCGCGGTCCGAACACGGTGGCGATGGTCTATTACGCCGGTCACGGCGTGCAGCTCGCCGGCGAGAACTATCTCGTTCCGGTCGACGCCAAGGTCTCCAGCCCGACCGAGCTGGTCAACAATTCGCTGCGTCTCGTCGACGTGATGTCGACGCTGGAGACGATCCCGAGCCGCATGCGCATCGTCATCCTCGATGCCTGCCGCAACAACCCGTTCCCTGAAGTCAACGACGCCGGCCGCGGCCTTGCCATCGTCGATGCGCCGAACGGCTCGATCGTCGGCTACTCGACCGCGCCGGGCGCCGAGGCGCTCGACGGCACCAATGGCCACAGCCCGTACACACAGGCGTTCCTGAACGTCGCGCGCGAGCCCAACGTGCCGATCGAGCAGCTGTTCAAGCGCGTGCGCCTGCAGGTCAACCAGACCACCAGCGGCGCGCAGATTCCGTGGGAGAGCTCGTCATTGACGAGCGACTTCACCTTCTTCGGTGACACCGCCGTTGCTGCCAACCGCGCGCCGGTGAAGGCGCCGGTCGTGCAGATGGCCTCCAATTTGCCGAGCCGCTCCACCCGCCAGGCCTATGACTACGTCGTGTCCGAGGGCCGGCCGGAGTACTATCAGGAGTTCATCCGGATGTATCCGCACGACCCGCTGTGCGACCACATCCGCTGGCTGCTCAACAACATCCTGATCTCGCAGGCCTGGCACAAGGCGGTGCTCGCCAACTCGCCGCTCGCCTACAAGAGCTTCTATGACAGCTACGGCAACAGCCCCTATGCGCAGGTCGCGCTGAAGCTGCAGACGCAGCCGAAGCAGATCCCCCTGATGCAGGCGACCAAGTTCCTGGCGCCGCAGACCATTGCTCCGACGATCAAGATCGGCAATCTCGGCCAGCCCAAATACATGCCGCTGATGCAGCAGGGCGATGGCGCGCAGGTGAACGGCAATCTGCCTGTCGTGCAGAAGCCGCTCGACGGCAACGTCCTCGGCAAGCTCGGCAATGGCGGCCAGATCGTCACCCTGCCTGCCGGCAACAACCAGCCGAACCCGCAGAACGGCACGCCGCCGCAGACCCCGAGCAAGATCGTCACGCTGCCTGCGCCGACCAACACGATCAACGGCAAGGTCGGCATCGGCAAGATCGTGACCCTGCCTGCGACCAGCACCATGCCGAATGGCGGCACCGTCAAGCCGGGCAAGATCGTGACCATGCCGGTGAATGTCGGCAAGGGTGGCCCGAACATCGAGTCGAAGCCGGTCAACGTGCAGACTCCGAACCGCCCGATCCGGCTCAACAACGGCAACACCGGCATCGTCAAGCTCAACAATAACCCGTTGAATAAGGGGCAGGTGCAGAACAACGTGCAGAACACCCGCCCGCAGATCAACACGATGCCGAGCCGCATGGTCAGCAGCAACAACAACTTCCGGCAGTCGATGAACCAAGCGCCGAGCATGAACAATGGCGGCAACCGTCGCGGCGGCTTCACGCACTGATTGCGGCGAGCGAGACGACAAAGGGGCAGAGCGGAAACGCTCTGCCCCTTCTTCATGTCTGTTCTTGGTCATTCCGGGATGCGCCGTAAGGCGCAGGCCCGGAATCCATACTCCCGATCGTGGTTATGGATTCTCAGATGCGCAATTGCGCATCATAGCTCTCGCTGCGCGAGCCCCGGAATGACGATCAGGCCACCAGCTCCGCGAACAGTTCCGCATCGACATTGCCGCCTGACAGCACGATGACGACGTTCTTGCCGGCCACATCAAGGCGGCCCGCGAGTAGCGCAGCAAGCCCCACCGCGCCGCCGGGCTCCACCACCAGCTTCAGCTCGCGATAGGCAAAGGCGACCGCCGCGCCGACTTCCTTGTCCGACGCCGTGACGCTGCGCGCCAAGAGCTTGCTGTTGATCGCAAACGTCATCTCGCCCGGCATCAGGGCCATCAGCGCATCGCAGATGGTGCGGCCGGCCGGCGGATGCGGCTCGCGATGGCCTGCGCTGAGTGAAATCCCGTGATCGTCGAAGGCCTCGGGCTCGGCGACCACGATCTCGGCTTGCGGATAGCGCGCCTTCACGGCGGTCGCGACACCCGCGATCAAGCCGCCGCCGGAGGCCGGCGCCACCACGATGTCGGGGCCGAGGCCGAGCGTTGCCATGTCCTCGGCGATCTCGCGGCCGGCGGTGCCCTGCCCTGCGATCACGAACGGATCGTCGTAGGGTTTGACCAGCGTCGCGCCGCGCTTCTCGGCAATGCCGCGCGAGATCGCCTCGCGGTCGTCCTTGTCGCGGTCGTACAGCACGACCTCGGCGCCGTAGGATTTGGTGCGCTCGCGCTTCGACAGCGGGGCGTCCGCTGGCATCACGATGGTGGCCTGCATGTCGAGGATCTTTGCCGCCGCCGCCACGCCTTGGGCGTGGTTGCCGGAGGAGAACGCGACGACGCCGCCGGCGCGCTTGTCCTGCGGGATCGAGAACACCTTGTTGAACGCACCGCGGAACTTGAACGAGCCGGTGCGCTGAAGCATCTCCGGCTTCAGGAACACTTTCGCACCGACGCGCTCGTTGAGCACGGGGAAGGACAACAGCGGGGTGCGGATGGCGTAAGGCGCGATCACGCGCGCTGCGGCATCGATGTCGGCAGGGCCGACCGGAAGGGCCTGTTCGGTCATGGCGGAATGCTATCGCGGCCGATCAGGCCCGGGCAAGACACCTCCGCGAGAGGATTTCTTGCCTCAAGCCACGAAACGCGGCTGTTCCGCGCCGGTCCGGCCGGGCAGCACCGCCCCGACCGCCAAAATGCTGTCGATAAAGACCGTTGCCGAGGCCTCCCAGGTGTAGTTGGCGGCGAACGCGACGCAGTCCTGCCGGGAGATATCGAGCGCCGCGAAGCAGGCATTGCGCAGATCGTGATCGAGCGCGCCGACCGGCGCATCGCCAATCACGTCGCGGGGACCCTTCACGGGGAAGGCCGCGACCGGCAGGCCGATCGCGAGCGCCTCCAGCAGGACCAGGCCGAAAGTGTCGGTCTTGCTCGGGAACACGAACACGTCGGCGGCCGCGTAGATATCCGCCAGTTCCTCGCCGTGCTTCTCGCCGAGGAAGATCGCATC
This sequence comes from Bradyrhizobium yuanmingense, assembly GCF_025200905.1. Taxonomy (NCBI): domain Bacteria; kingdom Pseudomonadati; phylum Pseudomonadota; class Alphaproteobacteria; order Hyphomicrobiales; family Nitrobacteraceae; genus Bradyrhizobium; species Bradyrhizobium yuanmingense. Next base: position 4,892,413 of record NZ_CP104173.1, read on the forward strand.
GGGGTAGACCTCTTCCAGCGAGGCGCGCGCCGGGCCGTCGCCGACGACCACCTTGGTGCCGGGTAGGTCGAGGTCGAGGAACGCCTCGAGATTCTTCTCGACTGCGACGCGGCCGACCGACAGGAACACGGGTGCCGGCAGGCAGAGATCGATGACGCGCGGGTGGAACAACGTGGTGTCCACGCCGCGCGGCCACAGCACGACATTGTCGAAGCCGCGCTCGGTCAGTTCGCGCGCGAGCGCCGGCGTCGCCGCCATCACGGCGCGACTGGCGCTGTGGAAGCGCCGCAGCGCCCGCCAGATCAGCGAGCCCGGCACTGGCACGCGGGCGCGGACATATTCGGGAAAGCGGGTATGGAAGCTGGTCGTGAACGGCAGCTTGCGCTGGCGGCAATAGCGGCGGACCATCAGGCCGATCGGCCCTTCGGTCGCGATGTGGATGCTGTCGGGACGTGCCTCCTCGATCAGCCTTGCGATCCGGGCCGGGCGCGGCATGGCGAGGCGCACGTCGCGATAGCTCGGCATCGCGAAGGTGCGGAACGATTGCGGCGTCAGGAACGTGAACTCGACGCCGAGCGCTTTTGCAGCGTCAGAGAGCTTGGTCAGCGTCCGAACCACACCGTTGACTTGCGGGTGCCAGGCGTCGGTCGCGACCAGGATGCGCATCAAGTGGTCCTTGTTATGCAGCTCTGGCTGCGACCTGTGGCACCTGCTCCGGCTTCCGCAACTGATCCGCCCAGGTGATGATCTCGAAATGGCCGTCGTCATGCTCGACCAGGGCGGTGCAGCTCTCCACCCAGTCGCCGCAATTCATGTAGCGGATGCCGGCCTCGTCGCGGATCACGGCGTAGTGGATGTGGCCGCAGATCACGCCGTCGGCCTGGTGACGCCGCGCCTCGGCGGCGAGCGCCTGCTCGAAGGCGCCGATATAGTTGACGGCGTTCTTGACCTTCTGCTTGGCCCATTGCGACAGCGACCAATAGGGCACGCCGAACAGGCGGCGGAAGAAGTTGACCAGGCGGTTCATCTGGATCGCGAAGTCGTAGGCCTTGTCTCCGAGATGGGCGAGCCAGCGCGCGTTCTGCACCACGAGATCGAAGATGTCGCCGTGAATGACGAGATAGCGCTTGCCGTCGGCGCCGGTGTGAACCGTGTTCTCGACCACGTCGATGCCGCCGAAATGCGTACCGTAATAGTTGCGCAGGAACTCGTCGTGATTGCCGGGAATGTAGATGACCTTGGCGCCCTTGCGCGCCTTGCGCAAAAGCTTCTGGACGAGGTCGTTATGCGATTGCGGCCAGTGCCAGCTCGATTTCAGCGCCCAGCCGTCGACGATGTCGCCGACGAGATAGATCGTATCGGCATCATGGTAGCGCAGGAAGTCGAGCAGAAGATCGGCTTGTGAACCGCGGGCCCCGAGATGGACGTCGGAGATGAACAACGTGCGAAAGCGCCGCTCCGGGCTCTCGTCACTCACATCGTAACTTCCCATGCGCCAGCCTGTAACAATGTCCCGTGACAGGGGGATGACCGATTGAACCCTTGAGGCACCTTCAAATACGAATCACGCCTTGCCTCGCCCTCCCCGCGAATATCAGTCGCATGCGACAATCAGGCGACATGGCGCCGCAGGGGCGCAAGCCCCCGCTCTTCTCTGAGGCAAACCTCCCCGCGGCACATCCTTCGAGACGCCCGCCCTTGGCGGGCCCTCAGGATGAGGACCGAGTGTGCGGCCCTAGCTTCAACGGGTACAGTGCTGCTTAGCCTCATCCTGAGGAGACCGCTGGAAGCGGTCGTCTCGAAGGATGGGGCGCGTTCAGGTGCCCGCCTCAGTAGAACTTATGGAAATGATGGATCGGCCCATGGCCGTGGCCGACGCTGAAGCGGTCGGCGGCGGCGATCGCGGCGCTGATCCAGGCCTTGGCGTTGCGCACGGCGGCCTCGAGGTCCTCGCCCCTGGCCAGCCCTGCCGCGATGGCGGAGGACAGCGAGCAGCCGGTGCCATGGGTGTTGCGGGTGGCCACACGCGGCGCGGCGAGCGCGATCGCGGTCTCGGCAGTGACGAGATAGTCGATGCTCTCGGCGCCCTCGCCGTGCCCGCCCTTGATCAGGACGGCGCGGCAGCCCAGCGCCAGCAGGCGGCGTCCTTGGCTTTCGATCTCGGCCTCGCTCGCCGCCACCGGCGCATCGAGCAGGGCCGCAGCCTCCGGCAGGTTCGGCGTGATCACGGCAGCCAGCGGCATCAGCCTGGCGCGCAGGGCGTCGACGGCTTCAGTGGCGAGCAGGCGGTCGCCGGAGGTCGCCACCATGACGGGATCGAGCACGACATGCCGCGGCGCCCAGCGCGAAAGCGCGGCCGCGATGGCATCGATGCTGGCGGCCTGGGCCACCATGCCGATCTTCACCGCACCGATGTCGAGGTCGGAGAACACCGCGTCGATCTGCTCGGTGACGAACCCGGCCGGCACCGCGTGAATGCCGGTCACGCCGCGCGTGTTCTGCGCCGTCAGCGCCGTGATCACGGAGGCGCCATAGACGCCGAGCGCGGCAAAGGTCTTCAGGTCCGCCTGGATGCCGGCGCCGCCGCTCGAATCGGAACCGGCGATGGTGAGTGCGACCGGGGTCGTCATCGCGGGAGACATGTGCTTGAGGAGGCCGCCATGGCCTCTCGTAGCGCGACCGTGGAACGTCAGCAAGCGCGCCGGGCCGCCGCCAGGCGTGATTCGCGAACCGATTGCGCGCCTTGCGAATCAGTCGGACACCGCGCGGACCAAGGCCCGCAATGATGCGGGCTTGAAAATGCAACGGCGCCGGACCCTTGCTATAGTCGCGTACCTTAGCGTGCTTCGCCGGTTACGCGAGACGTCAGGTGGTGGAACCGTCCAGCGCCCCCATGTTGCGGGCCGCCGGCCCCGCAAGCCACCTGAACAAGACTCCTTGGGGTGGAACGATGTGGGCCTTCTTCGAACGTCTCCTCGACTCGTCCATGCTGTCGCCGCACGGCATCTGCCTGTTGTGGGAGCCTCAGCTGATCTGGCTTCACGTCGTTTCCGACGCCAGCATTGCCGCTGCCTATTTCTCGATCCCGTTCGCCCTCGCCATCCTCGTCACCAAGCGGCGCGACCTCAAATTCGGCTGGGTCTACTGGGCGTTCGCGATCTTCATCATGGCGTGCGGCCTGACCCACGTGCTGTCGATCTATACGCTCTGGGTTCCGATCTACGGCATCGAGGGCATGCTCAAGGCCGCCACGGCGGTCGCGTCGGTCTTCACCGCCGCCGCGCTCTGGCCGCTGCTGCCGAAGATCCTCACGATCCCCTCGCCGTTCGAGCTGCGACAGGTCCAGGCCGCGCTCGAGGAGGAGGAAATCAAGAGCCGCGACGCCACGCTGCTGCTGCAGCAGGTCCGCGACGCCCAGCGCGCGATGCGCGAGAGCGTGGCGCGCCTCACCGCGATCGTCGAGACCGCGGTCGACGGCGTCATCCTGCTCGATGCGCAGGACCGCATCCTGCTGTTCAATCCGGCCTGCGAGCGCTTGTTCGGCTACCGTGCCGACGAGGTGATGAACCGCAACGTCGGCATGCTGATGCCCGAGGCGGATGCAGCATCCGAGCGCCAGGCGCGGCATTTCGCGACCGGCGGCGAGGCCGTCGGCCTGCGCAAGGACGGCACGACGTTTCCGATGGAGCTGTCGGTCGGCCAGGCGCGGCAGGACGGCGAATTGATCTTCGTCGGCATCGTCCACGACCTCACCGCGCGCAAGCTGACCGAGCAGCAGCTTCAGCAGGCGCAGAAGATGGAGACGGTCGGTCAGCTCTCCGGCGGCATCGCGCACGACTTCAACAATCTGCTGACCGTCATCATCGGCAATGCCGAGCACCTGAGCGAGCAGCTAAAGGCGAGGCCCGACCTCGGGCGCTTTGCCGACGACATCTGCCAATCGGGCGAACGGGGTGCCGAGCTGACGCAGCGCCTGCTCGCCTTCAGCCGCCGCCAATTGCTGCGGCCTCAGACGATCGATTGCCGGAGCCTGCTCGATTCCATGTTCAAGCTGCTCAAGCGCACCTTGCGCGAAGACATCGAGATCAGGACGACCTCCGGGCCCGGCACGATCCTGGCCTTTGCCGACCGCGCCCAGCTCGAATCCGCCGTGCTCAATCTCGCGCTCAACGCGCAGGATGCCATGCCATCGGGAGGCCACCTCACGCTGGCCACGGAGCTGATCACGATCGAGGATGATGACGGTGCCGTTCACCGGGAGGTCGCACCCGGCAGCTACGTCCTGATCGCGGTTACCGATGACGGCGAAGGCATGACGCCCGAGGTCGCCGCTCGCGCGTTCGAGCCGTTCTTCACCACCAAGGAGGTCGGCAAGGGCTCGGGCCTCGGCCTCAGCATGGTCTATGGCTTTGCCAAGCAATCAGGCGGCCATGTCTCGATCTACAGCGAGGCTGGCCTTGGGACCACGGCCAGGATCTACCTGCCGCGCGCGAGCACCGGTAGGTCGCAAGCCGATCTTCCCGACGGCGAGGACACGGCGCCGCGAGGCTACGAGACGGTCCTGATCGTCGAGGACGATCCGTTCGTCCGCTCCTCCGTCATTCGCAGGGTGGAAGCGCTCGGATATCGTGTCGTCGCCGCGGTCAACGGCAAGGATGCCTTGCAGCAGCTGCAGAGCGATCCCGGCATCGACTTGCTGTTCACCGATATCGTGATGCCCGGCGGCATGAGCGGCTGGGAGCTCGCCGATCAGGCGCGGCGGGTGCGTCCCGGCCTGCCGGTCCTGTTCACCTCGGGCTACGCGCTGGAGACCCTGGTCGAGCAGGGCCGCGCGCAGGCGCGAGCGGTCGTGCTGACCAAGCCCTACCGCAAGGTCGAGCTCGCCCAGCGGCTGAGGGATGCATTGGCCGCCGCAGCGGTCCCATCCTAGCATCGCGCCCGAATGCACCTCGGATGATCCAGCAAGTTCGCTTGCTAAATCCAGCCGGTTTTGGCCTATTAGCCGGAAGAATACGCTTTCGGAGTGCCCGCGATGGTTCCTTTTTTCGTTCAGATCAAGTGCAAGCTCGGCCAGTCCTATACGGTGGCCAATGCGCTTGCCGAAGCCGAGATCGCCTCCGAGATCTACTCCACGGCCGGCCAATACGACCTCCTGGTGAAGTTCTACGTCGACAAGGATACCGACATCGGCCACTTCGTGAATGAGAAGGTGCAGGTGCTGCCGGGCATCCAGGACACTCTCACCATCATCACCTTCAAGGCGTTCGGCACCGGCTAAAGCATGATCCGGAAAAGTGCGAAGCGGTTTTCCGGAAAGATCATGCGTAAACAACAACCTAAAGCGCGATGATGATTCATCCCAATCTCATCGCGCTTTAGATCACGCGCAAAACAACGGCCGAAGCGCCGGCAGCGCTAGCCGCCCTCCTTGCGCTTGGGCGGTGTCGGTCCCTGCACCGGCGGCAGCGACTTCAGATAGGCGGCCATCGCGGCGCGGTCTTCCGCGGTAAGTTGCGCCAGATTCTTGATCACCGCCCGCATCGCGCCCGAAGCGCTGTCGCCCTCGGGCAGGTCGCCGGTCTCGAGAAAATCCGCGATATCCTTCTCGCTCCAGTTGCCGATGCCCTGCTGCGTGATGTTGGGCACCCAGCCCTCCCCTTCGGGATTGGGCCCACCGGCAAAGCGCTGGCTGGCGATGATGCCGCCGAGCGCATTGCGCGGGCTGTGGCATTCGGCGCAATGGCCGAAAGCGTTCACGAGATAGGCTCCGCGATTCCATTGCGGCGAGCGCGCGGCGTCCGCGACGAACGGCGCGGTGTCCATGAACAGCAGCTTCCAGATGCCGACATTGCGGCGGATGTTGAACGGAAACGGCAGCGCGTGGTCACCCACTGTGCCGGACACCGACGGAAGCGTCTTCAGATAGGCAAAGAGATCGCGGACGTCGTCAACACTGGCCAGATGATAGGACGTGTAGGGAAAGGCGGGGAAATAGTGCGTGCCCGTGGGCGAGATGCCGCGCATCACGGCGTTGACGAAATCGGCCTCGCTCCAGCGGCCGATCCCGTAGGCGGGATCGGGGGAAATATTGGGGACGTAGAACGTCCCGAACGGCGAGCCCAGCGCCAGCCCGCCGCCGAGCCGCAGGCGATCGGGCTGATTGGGGGTGGCATGACAGGACGAGCAGCCGCCGGCGTTGAACAGCTCCTGCCCGTTGGCGAGATCGGCGTTGCGTGTCGGCGCCGGCAAGGCCAGCACGGCCGGGGCGGTCAACCACCAATAGAGTGCGAACGCCGCGGCGGCGGCGATCAGGGCGGCAAGGAGCGTTCGTCGCAACATTCGATCATTCCATCGTGAACGCGCGAACTTAAGGGTCATGCCGCGCTCGATCCAACCACGAATATTTTAGACGGCCCGGATGTAATGCCGGAATAAACCGCATGACGCACTGTTTGAAAAGCAATCAGGCGTCAACAGGAGAAAGCCATGACCAAAGCCGTTTTTGCCACACTGGTATTCGGAGCCGCCGTTGCGTTCGCCGCCCCGGCCAGCGCGGAGAAACTGAAGGCGACGCTGGACGGCAAATCCGAGGTCCCCGCCAACACCAGCAGCGCGACCGGAACGGCCGATCTGGACTACGACGCTGCCAGCAAGAAGCTGTCCTGGACCGTCACCTATTCCGGCCTCTCGGGCCCCGCCACCGCCGCGCATTTCCACGGGCCTGCCGAAGCCGGCAAGAACGCCGGCGTCGCGGTCCCGATCCCGAATGCGGCCTCGAGCCCGGTCAAGGGCGAAGCCACGCTCACCGACGCGCAGGCCGCCGATCTGCTCGGCGGCAAGTACTACATCAACATCCATACCGCGGCGAACCCGGCCGGCGAGATCCGCGGTCAGGTGACGAAGTAAAGCGAAAACGCGGGCTTCGTCGCGGAAAGGCCGGACGCAAGGAGGGAGCGTCCGGCCTTTTCGATTCCAAGCAACTTCGTAGCCCGGATGGAGCCAACGGTCGGCGCGAAGCGCCGCCCGTTGGTGCAATCCGGGAGCCCTGCGCGTTGCGGACAGGTCCCCGGATTTCGCTGCGCCCCATCCGGGCTACGACGCTACGACTCTAACCGTGCTCAAGCCGCGTTCAGCGCCTGCGCGAGGTCGGCGATCAGGTCCGACGGGTTCTCGATGCCGATCGACAGCCGGATCGTGGAATCGAGCACGCCGATCTTTCGGCGGATGTCGGCGGGAACGCCGGAATGGGTCATCGTCGCCGGCAGGCTTGCGAGCGATTCCGTGCCGCCAAGGCTCACCGCCAGCTTGAGGATCTGCAGCGCGTTGAGGAATTTCACCGCCGCCTCCTTGCCGCCGACGATGTCGAACGAGAACGTCGAGCCCGCGCCCAGGCATTGCCGCGCGAACACACGGCCGGACAGCGAGCCCTGCTCGTGGTGACCGAGATAGTGCACCCTGGCGACCTTCGGATGGTCGCGCAGGAAGTCCGCCACGAGCCGCGCATTCGCATCGGCCTTCTCCATCCGCAGGCTGAGCGTCTCGAGCGAGCGGTTGATCATCCAGCACGAATGCGGATCGAGCTGGGTGCCGATGGCGCCGCGCAGCGCCTTGATGCCTTTCATGATCGCCTTCGATCCGAGCGCGGCGCCCGCGATCAGGTCGGAATGACCGCCGACATACTTTGTCAGCGAATACAGCGACAGATCCGCGCCGTGCTCGATCGGCCGCTGAAACACCGGCCCGAGCAGCGTGTTGTCGCAGGCGATGACCGGCGTATGTCCCTGGGCCTTGCCGATGGAATCGGCGATGCGGCGGATCATTGCGATGTCGACGAGGCCGTTGGTCGGATTGGCCGGCGTCTCGATCAGGATCATCGAAACCCGCCCCTTGCCCATGGCCTCCTCCGAGGCCTGCTTGACCGCCGTCTCGTCGATGCCGTCGGCAAAGCCGACGGCGCCGATCGACAGGCGCGCAAGCGTGTTCGTCAGCAGCGTCTCCGTCCCGCCATAGAGCGGCTGCGAGTGCAGGATGACATCGCCCGGGCGAACAAAGGCCAGAATCGTGGTTGCGATGGCCGCCATGCCGGACGAGAACAGCGCGCAACTCTCCGTGCGCTCGTAGATCGCGAGCCTGTCCTCGACGATCTCGCTATTGGGATGATTGAAGCGCGAATAGACCAGGCCGGCGCCCATGCCTTCCGGCGGCTCGCGCCGTCCGGCGACGTAGTCGAAGAAGTCCTGGCCATCCTCGGCGGTCTTGAACACGAAGGTGGAGGTCAGGAACACCGGCGGCTTGATGGCGCCCTCGGACAATTGCGGATCATAGCCATAGGTCAGCATCAGGGTTTCCGGATGCAGCATATGATTGCCGATATGGGTCTTGGAGGGGAACGGTTTTGCCATGGCCTGTCTCGCTGTTGATCGAGGTGCTCGCCGCGCGCTGGGAATCCCGACGTGAGGATGCCGGGAGGAGACTCGTGTGAGCGCACGGCCGTTGGCGCAAGGATAGCCGCTCTCGCGGCAATCCGTCAGGCCTTGCGGACGGAAGTTCCTGCGGGCCGCGGTCAAGAAAAAGGCGGTTGCTTTCGCAACCGCCCTTCTGAAGTCCTTGGTAGCCCGTTAACTGCGCCCGCTATTTCAATTTCACGCGATAGGTTTCGTGACAATCATTGCAGCGGTCGTTGATCGCCGTGTAGGCCGCCTTCAGGCCCGCGACATTGGTGATCTTGCCTTTGGCGTCGGCGATCGCCTTCTGCACCGGCGGGATCTTGGCATCGAAATCGGCCTTGTTCTGCCAGACCTTCGGCGAGGAACCATAGGTCGCGTTGACGACATCCTGCTTGGGATTGATCTCGAAGGTCTTGGCGATCTTGGCAACATCGGCCTCGATGCTGGCGATGGCCTCATCGGCAGCCTTCTTGTCGAAGGGAATATCGCCCTTGCTCATCTTCTGAAGCACGCCATACTGATTCTTGGCGATTGCCCGCATCAGATTGTCCTGCTGGACGGCAATCTCCTGTTGCGCCATGACGGCGCCCGCGCCCAGCACGAGGGCGCCCGCGACAATCATCGTCCGTTTCATTGGTTCGTTTCTCCGGCTCTCGAGACGTTCGGGGAATGAGACTGTCACCGGCTTCGCGCGAAGCCGGGACCCATCATGGGTAGAACCCCGCGCGGCGGGTTTATTCCCGTGCGCGCGGGAAGCGCGGCTTCACAAGCTGTGACGGCGGTGATGCTCGCTGATCGCAACCCACACCCGCTCGGGCGTTGCCGGCATGTCGATGTGGTCGATCTTGTACTCGCGCCAGAGCGCATCGACGATGGCGTTGACCACGGCCGGACAGGAGCCGATCGCGCCGGCCTCGCCGGCCCCCTTCACGCCCATCGGATTGGTCTTGCAGGGCACGTTGTGGGTCTCGAACACGAAGGCCGGCCCGTCCGCCGCGCGCGGCAGCGCATAGTCCATGAAGGTCGCGGTGATGAGCTGCCCGTCGGTCGGTCCATACACCACCTGCTCCATCAAGGCCTGGCCGATGCCCTGCATGGCGCCGCCATGCACCTGGCCGGCCAAGAGCAGCGGATTGAGCGTCTTGCCGAAATCGTCGACGATCACGTAGTTGACGATTTTGATGATGCCGGTCGCCGGATCGATCTCGACCTCGGCAACATGGGTGCCGTTGGGATAAGTGCCGTCGGCGCTGGCAAAGGTCGCGCTGCCGTTCAGCTTCGACGGATCGGCCCCGGGCCGCTTGGCGAGATCGGCAAACGAGATCGAGCGGTCGGTGCCGGCGATCCGCACCACGCCTTCGGAGATTTCGAGGTCGCCCGCGCTGGCTTCCAGCGCCTGCGCCGCGATCTCCTTCAGCCTCGAACCGAGCTCGCGCGTGGCACGTTCGACACTGACGCCGCCGGAGGGGATCGAGGCCGAGCCGCCGGTGCCGAGGCCGGTTGCGATCTCGTCGGTGTCGCCCTGCCGGACATGCACGCGCTCGGGCGCCACGCCGAACTGTTCGGCGACGATCTGCGCATAGGCGGTCTGATGGCCCTGCCCGCTCGATTGCGTGCCGATCAGCACGGTGACGTCGCCATTGGCATCGAGGCGGACGTTGGCCGTCTCTTCACCCATCACGCCGCAAATCTCGACATAGCTCGCAAGCCCGATGCCGCGGATCAGGCCGCCCTTCTTGGCCGCCTTGGCGCGCTTGGGGAATTCCTTCCATTCCGCTATCTCCATCGCGCGCTTCAGGTGCGCGGCGAAGTCGCCGGAATCGTAGACCTTGCCGGTCGCGGTCTTGTAGGGCAGCGCTTTCGGCGGGATGAAATTCTTGCGGCGGATCGCATCCGGCGTCATGTCGAGCTTCCGCGCGCAGGCATCGACGAGGCGCTCGATGACATAGGCAGCTTCGGGCCGGCCCGCGCCGCGATAGGCGTCGACCGGCACGCTGTGGGTGAAGATCGTGCGGACCCGGCAATGGAAGGCCTGGATGTCGTAGAGGCCCGGCAGCATGCCGGCGCCGCCATGCGGGATGTAGGGCCCGAAGGTTGACAGATACGCGCCCATGTCGCCCATGAGGTCGCAATCCATCGCGAGGAACTTGCCGTCCTCGGCCAGAGCCATCTTGGCGGTGGTGACGTTGTCGCGGCCCTGCGCATCGCCCATGAAATGCTCGGAGCGATCGGCCGCCCACTTCACCGCCTTCTTCAGCTTTCGTGCGGCGACCGCCATCAGGGCATATTCCCGATACGGAAACAGCTTTGTGCCGAACCCGCCGCCGACGTCGGGGCAGATCACCCGCATCTTGTCGGTGGGGATGTTGAGCACGTTCTGGCAGAGGATGTCGCGCAGGCGGTGGCTGCCCTGGCTGCCGACCGTTAGCGTCAGATGGTCGCGCTTGGAATCGTATTCGCAGACGGCAGCGCGGGTCTCCAAGAAGCTTGCAACCACGCGCGGATTGACGATGGAGATCTCGGCGACCGCATGCGCTTTCGCGAAGGCAGCTTCCGTCGCCGCTTTGTCGCCGATCGAGACGTCGAACAGCACGTTGCCCGGCTTGTCCGGCCAGACCAAGGCTGCGCCTTTCTTCACGGCGTTGACGACGCCGGTCACCGCGGGCAGCGGCGACCATTTGACCTCGATCGCCTCGATCGCGTCGCGAGCCTGGTCGATGGTCTCGGCGACCACGAAGGCGATGGCGTCGCCGACATGGCGCACCTCGTCCTTGGCCAGGATCGGGTAAGGCGGGCCGGTGAACGGATCGGTCTCGAGGTTGAACAGGCAGGGCAGATTGCCGAGATCCCCGACGTCGTCGGCCGTCAGGATCAGCGCAACGCCCGGCAGGCCGAGCGCGCGGCTCGCATCGATGCTGTATTTGGCATGCGCATGCGGCGAGCGCAGCACCAGGCAGCGGAGCGCGGCCTGCGGCGCGTAATCGTCGGTATAGCGGCCCTTGCCGCGGATGAGCGCGTCATCCTCCTTGCGCAGCACGCTTTGGCCAACGCCGAACTTGATGGGAGCCGCCATTTTATCTTCCCGTTCTCATGGTTGTTTTGTGGGCATATTGCCGTGGAAAAACTGGCAAGGCAAACGGGTTTAGGCGGGCGCAGGGGTCGCAGGTTCAATCGCGCCACGCGTGCCTCACGGGAATGCTCGGCAAGGTCCCAGCGTGATCGTGTGACGTTGACGGCGAGAGCCAAGCGCTCCCACTTAGCTGTTCTCGTGCTCACCCCGAGCTTCAAATAGCTGATGAGCATCGGAGGCCGTGAGCGTCAGCCCGTACAAATCTTTCAGCGTCGAAATGCGTTGCAGCGTCGCAGGCTCGAACGGAGTCTTGCCTTCGAACGAATGCAGGAGAACGCCCTCCAGCAAATCACCGAGGCTCATATCCAGGTATTCGGCGAGGCCCTTCGCGACCTTGAGAATGCGCTTCTCGATCCGAACTCCCGTCTGTACGCGTTGGACTGAATGTTTGTGAGCTTCTGAGTTCATAATGTGTGACCTCGATCGGAAGACGGGGGTTTAGTCGCATCATGCCATTGCCGGACTTGCTCGGGCATCGGTCTCCAGCCCTGCAACTCACGTCCTCAGAGACCAGGTGAATCTTGGATTCGTTCGGACGCCTGCGGGGTCGACGGTCTGATCGCGGAACGATTGTTGTCACACAGGCAGAGCCTGGGCGGCCGAGTTGACCGATCCCAATTTGCCTTTCCCGTTCCAGAATGTTACCTTGGTACCAAGGTAACATAGGACGCCGCCATGAGCAACAGAATTTGCTGCACGGATGCTGCAGAGGTCGCCGAACTGAGCGAGGGCTTCCTCGCGCGTACACTTCCGGGGGCACGTTTCAGCCATCGTGAACATCTGATCGTGACGAGCTACTTGCTCGCCACTGATCCGGCTCGGGACTGGCGGGTCGAACTCCCCGAGATGATCCGCGCCTACAATGTTGCCGCTGGCGGCGTGAACGACGATGTGCGTGGCTATCACCACACGATTACGATGGCTTTCTTGATGATCATCGAAGGAATTCTTGCGGAGGTCGGCCGCCGCGACATTGTCGCCGCCTGCAACGCGGTGCTGGCGTCCCCGGCAACCGAAAAGGATGTACTCTTACGTTTCTGGAGCCGCGAAGCGCTGTTCTCGCGGGAGGCCCGGCACGGCTGGATTGAGCCAGACCTTGCCGAGTTCAAGCCGCGCGCGTCAGGTCATATGCCAGCGTGAGGATCGTCGATTACTCACATCCCGCGGCTCAACAGATACCTCGTACTATCTCTGAGCGCATCGATCGCCCGCCCAGGTGCGAGATAGTTGATCTCGGCGCGCGTCAGGCCGATGTCGGTCAGCTCCCTGTCGCTCAGATCCATCAAACTGACCCGCGGGTGCAGGCGCCACGTCCCAAAAGCAGACCAATATCGCTTGAGCAGGCCCAGGAGACTTTGCGCCGGCGCGGCTGCGGCAGCTTCTCTCCCCGACAAGGCTTGGCCCGGCGTTGCAACGGACACGTTGAGACGAGCCGCTGCCGCCAGGACCTCGTCCATGGCCTGCTTCGCGAGCGCAATGGATTGGTCGAGGCGAAGCACCGCCGCATCGTGCTCGGCCTCGGATGAAATGCTGGTCAGTTGTGGTGGCATCGGACGCTCCTGCTGTTGAGCCGGCAGGGAGCGTGGCCAAACAAAAGGCCCCGTCCGATGCCGGCGGGGCCTGGTGGAAAAGATGTCGTCGAAATCCTAGCGCACGACTCCTCCCACCGCCCAGCCGAAGCGGGTGATGTGGTTGCGGGAGACTTTGCGCGACGATTTGATCATGACGCGCTGATATCACGGCAACCGCGCAAAATCAAGAGATGTAGGAATACCGGTTGCAGCCTGGAGGCGAACGCCGTGCTTACTAGCCGCGCACCAGCGAGACCAGCCACTTGCGGCCGAACAGCACGAGGATCGCGAGCGCGTAGACGATCGTGCCTCCGACGGCGAGCAGGACAAGTGTCAACTCGTCGTGGAAGTGCATCGCGCCAAGCCAAGGGCCGCTGAAGCGCGCGATCAGCCAGAACGCGGCGGCGAGGATGAGGCCGCTTAGCAAGAACTTCGCGAGCGACAGCAGCCAGGCGCGGTCGAGCACGAGAAAGCCGCGCCGCATGGCGAAGAACAGCACCAGCAGCAGATTGGTCCAGATTCCGACCGCAGTCGCGAGCGCAAGGCCGATCTGGGCGAGCGTGCCCATCAGCGCGAATTTCAGCGCGACATTAACGGCGATGCCCGTCAACGACGCGCGGACCGGCGTTGCCGTATCCTTGCGCGCATAGAACGTCGCAACCGCGCTGCGGATCAACACAGCAGGGATCAAGGCAACCGCATAGGCCGCGAGCGTCGCACCGGCGGCGGCCGCGTCCGCCCTGGAGAAAGCGCCGTGAGCAAACAACGCGCGCATGATCTCTTGAGGCACAGTAAGGAAGGCCGCGACGAACGGTACGGAGAACAGGAGCGTGAAGTCGAAGGCCCGACGCTGCGACTTCATCGCACCATCATTGTCGCTGGCCGTGATTCGTCGCGACATCTCCGGCAGCAGCACCGTGCCGATGGCAATGCCGATCACCCCTATCGGCAATTGATACAGCCGGTCGGCATAATAGAGCGCCGACAGGGCTCCTGCGGGGAGGAAAGTCGCAATGATGGTATCCGCAAACATCGCCACCTGCGTGCCCATCGAGCCCAGCGTCGCAGGTCCCAGCGCTTTGAAGAAGCCGCGAACGTCCTCATCAAGCTTCAAGGGCGCAAAGCGCGGCAGGCCGCCATGGCGGGCGAGATCGCCGGCGAGCAGGAAATATTGCAGGAAGCCGGAGATCAGCACGCCCCAGGCCGCGGCATGGCCCGCCGTCGGAAACCAGACGGCAACCGCCAGCGTCATCATCATGGCGACGTTGAGGAAGATCGAAGCGGCCGCGGCGCTGGCAAAGCGCTGCATCACGTTGAGCATGCCGCCATAGAGCGTCACCAGCGTGATCAAGAGCAGATAGGGAAAGGTGATCCGGGTCAGCTCGATCGCGAGCTTGCGCTGCTCGGCATCCTCGGAAAAGCCCGGCGCCAGGATGCTCATGGCCTGCGGCATGAACAGCCAGGCGGCGATCAGCAGCATCACCTGCGAGGCCAGGAGCAGCGTGAAGATGCGGTCGGCGAATAGCTTTGCCGCCGCCTCCCCCTTCTCGCCATGGACATGCGCATAGGCCGGCACCCAGGCGGCATTGAAGGCGCCCTCGGCGAAGATCGCGCGGAAATGGTTGGGCAGCCGCAGCGCCACGAAAAAGGCATCCGCCACCGGACCGGCGCCGAGGATTGCCGCGAGCATGATGTCGCGGGCAAACCCCGTCAGCCGCGACAGCAGCGTGTAACCACCGACCGTGAAGATGCGTCCGAGCATGCGGATTGTTGTAGAGACTTATCGGACGGAGGTCGATGCATCTTGCGATGCGCATTACTGCGCCCTCTCCCCTTGCGGGAGAGGGCAGCACCGCAGGCAGATACAGACTCAATCGGGTGAGGGGTATCTCTCAGCGCATGCCGTGCGGAGAGAGACCCCTCACCCGGCTTCGCTTCGCGAAGCCACCCTCTCCCGCAAGGGGAGAGGGTGGAACTCAGCCCGCCAGTACGCCGCGGACAGCGGCGATGATTCGCTCCTGGTCGGCCTCGGTCAAATAGGCATGCATCGGCAGGCTGATGACGTCCTGCGACAGGCTCTCGCAACCCGGCAATCCGCCCTCGGCAACGGGATACTGCTTGTAGGCGGTCTGCTGGTGCATCGACTTGCCGTAATAGATCGCGG
This sequence comes from Bradyrhizobium yuanmingense, assembly GCF_025200905.1. Taxonomy (NCBI): domain Bacteria; kingdom Pseudomonadati; phylum Pseudomonadota; class Alphaproteobacteria; order Hyphomicrobiales; family Nitrobacteraceae; genus Bradyrhizobium; species Bradyrhizobium yuanmingense. The sequence continues at coordinate 4,907,725 of NZ_CP104173.1, forward strand.
TCGGCACGCCCTGGGCTTTTAGCGCGGCAGCGAAGCCGTCGCGGTCGATGCCCTTGGGAAGACGAATGGTGTACTGCGCCCAGACCGAGGTGTTGCCGGGCGCGAGGCGCGGCACGGTGACGACATTGGACAGGCCGCGCGCATAGCGCTCGGCGACCTTGTTGCGGGCGGCGATCTCGTCGTCGAAGATCTTCAGCTTCTCGATCAGGACCGCGGCCTGCATGGTGTCGAGCCGGCCGGTCAGGCCGAGGCGGACATTGTCGTACTTGTCGACGCCCTGCCCGTGCACGCGGATGCTGCGCAAGGTGGCGGCGAGCTCGTCGTCATCGGTGAAGATGGCGCCGCCGTCGCCGAAGCAGCCGAGCGGCTTTGCCGGGAAGAAGCTGGTCGCAGTGGCGTGGCCAAGGGTGCCGAGCTTGCGGCCCTTGTAGCTCGCGCCAAAGGCTTGCGCGGCGTCGTCGAGCACGAACAGGCCTTCGGCCCTGGCGATCTCGGCGATGGCGTCGTGATCGGCGGGCTGGCCGAACAAATCGACCGGAATCACCGCGACGGGCTTGAGACCGGCCTTGCGGGCGGTGGCGATGCCGCGCTTGAGCGATTCCGGGCTCATGTTGAAGGTGGTCTCGTCGACGTCGACATAGACCGGCGTCGCGCCGGTCCGCGCCACCGGCGAAGCGGTCGCGATGAAGGTGAAGGACGGACACAGCACGGCATCGCCGGGCCCGACATTCCTGGCCATCATCACCATCAGGATGGCGTCGGTGCCGCTGGCGCAGCCGATCACGTGCTTGGCGCCTGAGTAGGCCGCAAGCTGCTTCTCGAGCTCGAAGACCTCCGGCCCGTTGACGAACTGGCAATGGTCCATCACGCGCTTCACGGCGGCATCGAGCGAGGCGCCGAGCCGGCGGCGCTGCGAGGCGACGTCGATGAAGGGAATGGGTTCGGAACGTAAGTGCTGGTTCATGACGCCTTGTGACGTTTGAGCGGTCGACATGGAAGGGATCAGCCGGCGACGCGGCGCGGCCCCTTGCGCGCGGGTGACGTCGCCGCAGGACGCGAGGGCCTCTCCAGGCATTGCGTGGCGATCTCGAGGCTGGCGACGCCCTCGTCGCCCGTCACCGCCGGCGTCTCGCCGTTGCGCACTGCCTTCAAGAACGCGATCAGCTCGGCGCGAAGCGGCTCGTCATGGCCGACCGGCAGATGCCGCATCGAGTAGCTGCCGTCCGGCTTGAAGCCGAAGCATTCGGTGACCTGGCGCGTCAAGAGATCGCCCATCACGTATTTGCCGCGCGTCGCGACCGTGACGCTGCGCGCCTTGAACGGCGTCAGCCAGTTGGTGTTGATGTGGGCGAGCACGCCGCTCTCGGTGCGGAACTGCAAGAGCGCGATGTCCTCGCGCTCGGCGACCGCGCTCGACAATTGCGGCTGCACCTCGACGATGTCGGATTCGGTGAACCAGCGGATCAAATCGATGTCGTGCACGGCAAGGTCGATGACGACGCCGACATTGGACATGCGCGGCGGGAACGGGCCGACGCGGGTGATCGCGATGGAGAGAATGTCCTCGCCCGCGATCGCCTGCTTGACCGCGGCGACCGCCGGATTGAAGCGCTCGACATGGCCGATCATCAGCGTGACGCCCGCCTTGTGCGCGGCGGCGACGATCTCGCGGCCCTCTTCCACCGTGGATGCGATCGGCTTTTCGACCAGCACATGGATGTTCTTGGCGATGCATGCGAGCGCGACCTCGTGATGCAGATGGGTCGGTGCCGCGATGGTGACGGCATCGACGCCTTCGGCGAACAGCTGGTCGAGCGTCTCGAAGCTTTCGCAATTGGCGAGCTCCGTGGCCCGCGCACGATGTGCCGGCGAGGGATCGACGACGCCGACGAGGCTGACGCCGGGCAGGCCGCTGAGCACGCGCGCATGGTTGCTGCCCATCACGCCGGCGCCAATGACACCGACGCGCAAGCCGGCCTTTGCCGGTGCAGATCCCCTGGAAGTCATCTGAGCAAACCCCGATTCAACGCAAATCCCCGGGCCGCTTCTAGCACGGACGCCACATTTGTGGCGAATGCCGCCCTGGCGGGCCGGACACGATTTGATTCAAAAAGTTACACGTTCCCCGGGCCTTAGGCCGAAAGAGATACCGCTTCTCGGCCCGGGTCGCGTGATTCGGAGTTTGCTGGTTACGACCTTTGATAGTCGTCTTCAATCCGGATGATGTCGTCTTCCCCCAGATAGCTTCCAGTCTGGACCTCGATCAGCTCCAGCTGGATCTTGCCGGGATTCTCCATCCGGTGGACGGCGCCCATCGGGATGTAGATCGACTCATTCTCGTGCACCGTCTTCACCGTCTCGTTGACGGTCACCTGCGCCGTGCCGCGGACCACGATCCAGTGCTCGGCACGATGATGGTGCTTCTGCAGCGACAGCCGCCCGCCCGGCTTCACCACGATGCGCTTGACTTGGTGGCGCTCGCCATTGTCGACGGATTGATAGCTGCCCCAGGGCCGGTGCACCTTGAGATGCTCTTCGGTGACTTTCGGCGCGACCGACTTCAATTTCGTCACGAGGCGCTTCAGCCCGTTGGCATCCTTCTGCCGCGAGACCAGCACCGCGTCCGCGGTCGCGACCACGACGAGATCGTCGACGCCTTCGAGCGCGACCAGCGCGGAATCCGTGGTGACGTTGCAATTGCGGGAATCCTCGAACACGGCGGTGCCGTGCGCGGCATTGCCCTGCGCGTCCTTCTCCGACAGCTCCCATACCGCATGCCAGGAGCCGACGTCGGACCAGCCGCACGACACCGGCACCACGGCGGCGCGCGAGGTCTTCTCCATCACTGCATAGTCGATCGAGATCGCCTTGGCCGCGCCGAACGCCTCGGGCTCCAGCGTGACGAAGCCGAGATCGCGGCCGGCATTGTTGACGGCATTGGTGACGGCCTCGACGCTTGCCGCATCGACCCTGCGATATTCGTCGAGCAGCACGCTCGCCGGGAACATGAAGTTGCCGCTGTTCCAGAGATAGCCCGAATTGACGTAGTCGGAGGCCTTCACCGCGTCCGGCTTCTCGACGAAGCGCGCAACCGCCTGCACCTCGCCCGCGATCACGTCGCCCGGATTGATGTAGCCATATTCCGTTGCCGGCCGCTCCGGCTTGACGCCGAAGGTGACGATGCGCCCGGCATTCGCGGCGGTGAGGCCCTCGCGACAGGCGGCGACGAAGGCGGCATTATTCTGCACGACGTGATCGGCGGCGAGCGCGAGCACGATCGCCTCGCTGGCGCGGTTCTGCGCAAACACCGCGCCGGCTGCGATGGCAGGGCCGGAATCGCGCCGCATCGGCTCGAGGATCACGTCGGCCTCAATGCCGATCTCGGCGAGCTGCTCCAGCACCATGAAGCGGTAGGAGGCGTTGGTGATGACGATCGGCCGGTCGAACAAAGAGGGATCGGACACGCGCAGCAGCGTGTCCTGGAACGTCGAGCGCGTGCCGAACAGCGGCAGGAACTGCTTGGGCCGAACCTCGCGCGAAGCGGGCCACAGCCGCGTGCCGGCACCGCCGCACATGATCAGGGGGATTATGCGTTTGTCCATCGTGATCTCAAACCTTGAAATGGTCCCGATACCAGGTGACGAAGTTATGAACCCCATGCTCGATCGGCGTTGACGGTGCAAAGCCGGTGTCGCGCGAGAGATCCTCGACATCCGCGAACGTTTCCAGCACATCTCCCGGCTGCATCGGCAGCAATTCTTTGATCGCCGTCCGGCCCAGCTCCCGCTCCAGAAGACCGACGACGTGCATCAGTTCCTCCGGATGATGATTGCCGACATTGTAGAGCTTTGACGGCGCATTTGCGGCAGCCGGATCGTCCGCAGGCACGAGATCGATTAGCTTGGACACGACGCGCGTCACATCGTCGATATAGGTGAAATCGCGGCGCATTTTGCCATGGTTGAAGAGCCGGATCGGCTTGCCGGCCATGATGGCGCTCGCGAACAGAAACATGGCCATGTCGGGGCGGCCCCATGGCCCGTAGATGGTGAAGAACCGCAGCCCCGTGACCGGCAGGCGATAAAGATGGCTGTAGGACTGCGCCATCACCTCGTTCGCCTTCTTGGTCGCGGCGTAGAAGCTGACCGGATGGTCGGTGCGGTCCGCAACCGCAAATGGCAGTTTTGTGTTGGCGCCGTAAACGGAGGATGACGAGGCGTAGACCAGATGACCGCAGCCATTGTTGCGGCAGCCCTCCAGCACGTTGAGAAAGCCGACGAGATTGGAATCGGCGTAGGTCTGCGGCTGCTCGATCGAGTAGCGCACGCCGGCCTGCGCGGCCAGATGCACGACTTTGGCAAAACGATGTTGCGCGAACAGCGTCGCCATGGTCTCGCGGTCGGCGAGATCGGCCTCGATGAACGAGAAGCGCGGCTGGTCCCGGAGCAGAGCAAGGCGCGCTTTCTTCAGCGCCGGATCGTAATAGCTGTTGAGATTGTCGAGCCCGACGACGGCGCGACCTTCGCCCAGGAGCTGCCGGGCGACGTGGAAGCCGATGAAGCCGGCCGCACCCGTGACCAAAATCGCCCGATCCGTCATCCTGTTCCCTGGGTGATCCCTCGCCCGATCCTGTCTAGCCGCCACCTCGACGGGGTCGCAATAGGCTCCCCGCTCCTTCACGCGATCTCCTCATGGCGTCCTTAACGACGCCTCCTTAACGACGCCTCCTTAACGACGGCTATTGCAAGATCGGCGCCAAAACCATACCAAAGCGGCCGAATTCGGCGCCTCGCGTCGGGTTGCCTCCAAATCTTAGCAAACCCTGTTCATGCGGACGAGATGCGCCGAATCCTGTTGTCGACGGCCAAGATCCTGATTTCCGCGGCGCTGCTCTATCTGGCGCTGCGCAAGGTCGACCTATCCGAGCTGTTTTCCCGATTCACCCTGACCAGCCTGTTCTGGCTCGGTGTCGCGATCGCGGTCACGTTCCTGCAGATCTTCGTCGGCGTGCTGCGCTGGCGCGAGATCAGCGCCGCCTGCGGCGCGCCGCTCGAGCTCGGCCGCGCCATGCGATACAACGTGATCGGCTCGTTCTTCAACCAGACGCTGCCGTCGGCGATCGGCGGCGATGCGGTGCGCCTGTGGCTCGTCGCCCGCGCCGGCGCCGGCTGGCGCACGGCGACCTACTCGATCTTTGTCGACCGCGCCATTGGCCTGGTCGCGCTCGCGATCTTGATCGTCGCCAGCCTGCCCTGGAGCTACACCCTCATCACCGATCCGCACGGTCGCTCGGCGCTGCTGCTCATCGACCTCCTGGCGCTCGCCGGCGGCCTCGGCTTCCTGATCTTCGGCGCGCTGAAATGGCGCTGGCTGAAGACCTGGTGGGCAACGCATCACATCCACGCCTGCGCCGTCATCGCCAATCGCGTGATCTTCAGCGGCACCCGCGGCCCCGTCGTCGCGATCCTGTCGGTCCTCGTTCACGTGCTCGCCGTCGTCATCGCCTGGTGCGTCGTGCAGTCGATTGGGGCCCCGGTTCGCTTCAGCGACGTCTTTCTGCTCGTGCCGCCGGTGATGCTGATCACGATGATGCCGATCTCGATCGCCGGCTGGGGCGTGCGTGAGGCCACGATGAGCCTTGCGTTCGGCTTCGCGGGACTTTCCGCCAACGAGGGCGTCAACGTCTCGCTGCTGTTCGGCGCCGTGTTCTTCCTGGTCGGGGCAGTCGGCGGCCTGGTCTGGATCCTCAGCGCCGAGAAAGCCGCGCAAGGGTCGGCCGCGATCGGAGTGCCGGAGTGAATTCGGCTGCCGATGCGCTCGCCGGCGCGGCCCTGCTGCTTGCCGTTGCGGCGGCCGTGCTGATCTCGGCGCTCGTGACCTGGACCAGCCGCCCCCTGCTGCAGCGCTACGCGCTGGCGCGGCCGAATGCGCGGTCCTCCCATCGCGTGCCGACCCCGCAGGGCGCCGGCATCGCGGTGATCGCCGCGACGCTGATCGTTGCCTCGCTGTGGGGGGTCTCCGCCAATGTCGCGATCCCGCCGGCGCTGGTCGCTGCGACAATCGTGATCGCGCTGGTCGGCTTCGTCGACGACATCGTATCGCTGCCCGTGCTGGTGCGCCTGGTGCTGCAGGCCGCCTGCGTCGGCGCCGTGGTGTTCACCGCCCCCGACACCGCGCGCATCGTGCCGGCGCTGCCGCTCGCGCTGGAGCGCGGCCTCATCGTCCTTGCCGGCGTCTGGTTCGTGAACCTCGTCAACTTCATGGACGGGCTCGACCTGATGACGGTGGCGGAAGTCGTTCCGGTCACCGCTGCGCTGCTGCTGCTGGGAATGCTCGGGGATCTCCCATGGCCGGCCGTGCTGATCGCCACCGCGCTGTGCGGCGCCATGCTCGGCTTCGCGCCGTTCAACCGTCCTGTCGCAAAAGTCTTCCTGGGCGATGTCGGCAGCCTGCCGATCGGCCTCCTGCTCGGCTGGTGCCTGCTCGAGCTCGCCTTGCACGGACAAGCGGCTGCGGCGCTGCTGCTGCCGGCCTACTACCTCGCCGATGCCACCATCACGCTGTTTCGGCGCATCGCGCGCCGCGAGCCGTTCTGGTCGGCGCACCGTTCGCATTTCTATCAGCGCGCGACCGACAACGGTTTCTCGGTGTCCCGGGTGAGCGGCGAAGTCTTCCTGCTTAACCTCGTGCTCGCAGGGCTGGCGATCCTCGCCGTTCGCGCCGCGACGGTGGCCGTCACGCTGCCCGCGCTGATCGCCGGCGCCATCGCGGTCGCCCTCCTGCTGCGCCGCTTCTCCCGGCCTCAGGCGTCCTGAGCCGACACGGCGAGCCGCAGCCCCTCGTCGAGCGAAACCTCCGGCCGCCAGCCGGTCGCGAGCGCCTTGGAGACGTCGAGCTCGAGCGAGCCGATCAGGCTGTCATGCATGTCCTGCCGGCCGATCATTCGGAAAAGCGCGCTGAGCAAGCCCGGCGGCAAGCCGAATAGTCGTGGGCTCTTGCCGGACGCCTTCGCCAGACGCGCGATGAATTCGGGCGTCGAGAACTGCTCGCTGTCGGCGAGCAGGAATATCTCGAAATGGCCGGCCGCATCTGGATGAGCGAGCCGGTGCAGGATGAAGGACGACAGGTTCTGCACGGCAAGGAAGGCGCGGCGATTGCGGATCGCGGCGAACGGCAACGGCACCCCAAGGTTCATCGCGCGCGTCAACAGAGCGAAACTTCCCTTGGCGCTCGCGCCATAGACCATGGGCGGCCTGATCACGGAGATCTTCATGTCGCTCTCGCCCGCGAGCGTCCTCAGGCCTGCCTCGGCCGCCGCCTTGGACGTCCCGTAGAGGCCGCGCGGCGTCGGGACGTCGTTCTCGTTGAACGGGGCCCTGCCCTCGTTGCTGCGGCCATGCACCAGCACGGTGCTGATGAAGATGAAATGGCGCACGCCCGCCTTCGCCGCAGCGCGCGCCAGGTGCACCGTGCCGGCGGTGTTGACGTCCTGGTAGAGCTGGGCTGCATGCTCCTCGCGCCTGTGATGCACGCGCGCGGCAAGGTGGACGACCGCCTCCACCCCCTCGAGCGCGGCCCGCCAGTCGGTGTCGGGGCCGATCGATTCGACCACGACCTCGCCGTCGATGCCCTGCCGCTTGCGGACGACGGGGCGGACCGACCATCCCTTGCGCACCAGCGCCTGCCCGAGGTGACGGCCGATGAAGCCGCTCGCTCCCGTCACCAGCACGACCGGTTTGCGTTCGCTCATCGTCGCTCCCCGAGCGCTGGATTGCGCAACAATGGTCAGGCCGCCGTGGATCCAAATTCCGGCACGGCATCCTTCAGGATGGTCCTGATGGTGGCGCGATCGTCGCGCGCGATCGCCTGCTCAAGCGCCGCATTCCATTTGCGCAGCGTCTGCATCGGAGGCTCGTTCGGCTGCGCGGCCATGATGCCGGGCACGCCGATCTCGCGGGTCGGCTCCTCCGAGGCAAACAGGATCTCGTGCAGGCGCTCGCCCGGCCGCATGCCGGTGAACACGATTTCGATGTCGTAGCCCGGCTGCAGCCCGGACAGGCGGATCATGCGCTCGGCGAGATCGACGATCTTCACCGGCTGGCCCATGTTGAGCACGTAGACCGAGACGTCGGGACGCTGCGTCCCAAGCGCATGCGTCGCCGCGGTGATGACGAGATCGCAGGCCTCGCGGATGGTCATGAAGTAACGGACCATGTCGGGATGAGTTACCGTCACCGGCCCGCCGGCCTCGATCTGGGCCTTGAACTTCGGCACCACCGACCCGTTCGAGGCCAGCACGTTGCCAAACCGGACCGAGATCAGCCGCATCGGCGGCTTGCTGCCGCTCGCTCCGGCTGCGAGGTCGCGATCGAGCGCCTGGCAGTACATTTCGGCAAAGCGCTTGGTGAGGCCGAGCATCGACACCGGCTCGATTGCCTTGTCGGTAGAGATCATCACCATCGCCTCGGCGCCGGCGGCAACGGCGGCGTCCGCGACGTTGATGGAACCGAAGATGTTGGTTTTGACGCCCTCACTCCAATCGCGCTCGAGGATCGGCACGTGCTTGAGCGCCGCGGCATGGAAGACGATGTCGGGCTTGAACTCGGCCATCAGGCGCATGACGCGCTCGCGGTCGCGAATGTCGGCAATCCGGCCTTCGATCTGTGCGGTGGCACCACGCGCGGCCAGCGCCTCGGTGACCGCGTAGAGAGCCGGCTCGGAATTTTCCACGATCAAGAGACGTGCCGCGCCGAAGGCGACGACACGCTCGCAGATCTCGGATCCGATCGAGCCGCCGCCGCCGGTGATGATCACGGCCTTGCTCCTGATCAAGGCCTCCAGGCGCGCATAGTCGATCTTCTCGCTCGGACGCAGCAGGAGGTCCTCGACCGCAACCGCCGTGAGCCTTGGCGTATCGCCGCTCTCCAGCGAGGGCATCCGGCTCACGATCACACCCAGTTTGCGCGCCCGCATCAGGATCGATTCCGGATGCGACTCCGGCTCGAAAGCCGATGGTGTCATGATGAGGCGCGCGATGGGCTTGTCGCGCTTGGCGAAATCCGAGATCACATCCTCGACGTCGTCGATGCCGCCCAGCACCGGCACGTTGCGAATGAGCTGGCCCCGATCGGCAGGCGATGGTGACAAGACGCCGATCGGCCAGATGCGCTTGATCGCTCCGCTCTCAATGCCGCGCAGCAGCACTTCGGCATCCGCGGCGCGGCCGATCAGCAGCGTCGGCGCGGCCTCCCCGCCCCTCGCGTGACGCCGCACCCGCGTATAGCGGAAGTAGCGGTACGCCATGCGCAGCGCGCTGAGGAAGAAGATCTCGAGAAACCAGTAGAGGACGATCGTCACCTTGCCGAGAAAGAAGGCGCCGCGAACGTTGGGGGCAACGAGGATGTAGTCGAGCACGAGCAGCGCAACCGTGAGCACGGTCGCCGCGCGAATGATGTTCAGCGCGTCAGGCAGCGAGATGAAACGCCATTTCGTCGTGGTCAGATTGCAGAGGAAGAACACGACCACGCTGAAGGCGAGGAAGTAGGGCAGGATCTGGAACAGCAGCGGCAATCGAGCGTAGAAATCGTCGCCACCCTCGAATCGCAGATAGAAGGCGGCAAAAAGCGCCGCCGTGGTTGCCAGCAGGTCGTGGAGCGCGATCAGGAAATTGCGCGAGGTGAGATGCGAAAGTCGCGTCATCCGCCGACCGATGAAAACCCAGTTAAATGCAACTTGACCGCGCTGATAGCCCATCTCGACAAGACTTGCCAGCCGCGTGGCCCCTCAGGAACCGGCTTCCCTCATCTTCGCCCCGAGCTGTTGTTCCCGGATCACCATTCCGCCGGCGACGCCGACGCCAATGACGTACATCCAGCCCTCGTGGAAGTCGAACAAATGCGAGTTGAACAGCGAGGTGAAGACGTTCTGCACCACGACTAGGAGTCCGATCCAATTGGCAAGCCCGTCGCCGCGAAACAACCGCAGATGCAATATCCAAATCGCGTAGAGAATGGCGACGCCGATCGCGCCCCATTGCACCGCAACGTTCAGCGTCTGGTTGTGCGGGTTGCCGATCACCTCGGCTGACGCCCGCCCCTGACCGGCGGGCGTCGCGACGCGTTCGAACAACCCGCGGGTCGAACCGGTGCCGTGCCCCAGGATCGGCGCCTCCGCGAAGAAGCCGAGCGACTTCCGCCAGAACTCGAGCCGCATGCCCATGGAGGTTGCCTCGCCCCGTTCCACATAGCCGGTGTAATCGGTGGTAAACCTCTCGGCGGTGTGGCGCAATTGCGGCGAGGCCTGCCAGGCGAGAACGGCGCCGACGAGCAGCGCGCCGGAGATGATCGCGATGCTGCGCCATTTGAGGTGAAGCAGTGCAAACACGCCGAACATGATCGGAATGGTGACGAGCGCGGTGCGCGACACCACCACGAAGGTCATATTGATGAAGAAGCTAAGCGCCAGCGCCGTCAGCAACGCGGCGAACCAGTATCGCTTCTCGCGCAACAGCATCACGATCGGATAGGCGAGCGCCACCGCGCAAAGCGCGAATTCCTGGCTCTGGTCAATGTAGTTCTTGACGAAGATGCCGCGCTCGGGCGGATCGGTCTTGAGCGCGAGGTTCGGGTAGAAGGCGACCAGCCAGGACATCACCGACAGCAAGGCGCAGGACACCAGGAAGGCGATGAATATCCAGTGGCCACGCGGCGAGCGCTCGAAATGATAGAGCAGGACCGGCAGCACGAGCAGCTTGACGGTCGGATTAACCGCATAGAAGCGCGCGCCCCACGGGGCATCCGACCACAGCGTCCCCAGCAGCGCGAGAACGACCAGCGCGATCGGCGCAATGCAGATCGGACGCTTCAAGGACTGCAGGAAATCGCGTAGATCGAGGAACGGCACCATGCAGATCAGCATCAGCGCGTTGAATATCCCCGCAAGCGATGTCGACCAGGGCAGCGAGGCCGCGGTCAGGATCGCAAACAGATCGACGGTCTCGCGCCAGGCAGCGGGGCTGCGCAGACGGCGATGCAACATCTCGCTGGTCGTTTCGCGGGCGAGCGCCGTCACTTGCTCCCTCCCCTGGCGCGATGCACCAGCGCCGTCGTGCTGAAGCCCTGGAGAATGTCGACCAGCACGACCGCCCCGCCCGCGGCCTCGACCACCTCATGGCCGACGACCTGTTCGCGTGTGTAATCGCCGCCCTTCACCAGCACGCCGGGCTTGATCCTGGTGATCAGGTCGATCGGCGTGTCCTCAGTGAAGATGACGACGAGATCGACGGCCTCCAGTGCGGCGAGCACCTCGGCACGCGCGCGCTCGTCCTGGACCGGACGATCGGCACCTTTCAGCCGCCGCACCGAGGCGTCGCTGTTGAGCCCCACGATCAGGCGGTCGCAGGCGGCGCGCGCCGCGGTCAGCACCTTGACGTGGCCGGGATGAAGGATGTCGAAACAGCCGTTGGTGAAGCCGACGCGCAGGCCCTGCCTTTTCCATTCGGCGAGCTGCGCGTCGAGTGCTGCCGGGTCGAGCACGATCTTCTCTTCGGCCGCGAGCGTGGCATGCGGCAGGATCTTGCGTCGCAGCTCGGCCGCGCTGACGCTGGCGGTGCCCTGCTTGCCGACCGCGACGGCGGCGGCGGCGTTGGCCATGCGCAGTGCCGTGTCCCAGTCCGCGCCGGCCGCGAGCGACACCGCAACCGCAGCGGCGACGGTGTCACCGGCGCCCGAGACGTCGCGCACCTTCACCGGGACGGCCGGCACGTGGACGGCCCCGCCATTCCGCGGCACCATGGTCATGCCGTGCTCGCCCTGGGTGACCAGGATCGCCTCGCAGTCGGCGAGCCGCATCACGTCCTCGCTGGCCTCGACGATGCTCTGCACCGTGTCGGCGCGGCTGCGGGTCGCTTCCGAAAATTCCTTGCGGTTGGGCGTGAGCAGCGTGGCGCCGCGATAGATCGCCCAGTTCAGGCTCTTGGGATCGACGATGACGGGCTTGCCTAGCTTGCGCGCGGCATCGATGGTGTGGCGGATCACGCGAGCCGTCAGCACGCCCTTGGCATAGTCGGACAGCAGCACGATGTCGGCGCGCGCGATCTGCGGCAGGATCGCGTCGATCAACTTCGTTTCGATCTCGTCGGACGCAGCCAGCGCCTGCTCCCAATCCGCGCGCAGCATGTGCGTGGAAAAATGTTCGGAGACGAAGCGGACTTTTCGCGTGGTCGGCCGCGAGGCGTCGCGCACCAGCACGCTCTCGATGCCGGCTTGATCATTGAGCGCGGCCTCGAGCCGCGTGCCGGCCTCGTCCTCGCCGATGAGACCGACGAAGATGCAGCGCGCGCCGAGCGAAGCGACGTTGCGCGCGACGTTGCCGGCGCCGCCGACGTGGATCTCGCTGCGCTGGGCGGCGATGACGGGCGCCGGCGCTTCCGGCGAGATCCGCGACACCTCGCCGTAGACGAACTCGTCCAGCATGATGTCGCCGATGCACAGCACCGTACGGCCTGAGATGGCTTGCGCGAGGGCATCGAAATCGAGAATGGGCGTCGGCATGGTCGAAAGGGCCTCAGCGAAAGCGGTCGGGCCGGTCGAGATAATCCCCGACATAGGCCTTCACCGCGTCCTCGAGCGTCGTGAAGCCGCCGTTATAGCCGGCGCGGAGCAGACGATCGACCTCGCTCTGGGTGAAATACTGGTAGCTGTCCCGGATCTGCTCGGGCATGTCGATGTATTCGATGTTGGGCCTGGTGCCGAGCGCCGCATAGGCAGCCAGCATGAGGTCCTTGAAGCTGCGCGCCTTGCCGGTGCCGACGTTGAACAGGCCGGACGCCGACGGCGTCGCGAGCAGCCAAAGGACCACGCGCACGACATCGTCGACATAGATGAAATCGCGACGCTGATCGCCGTCCTCGATGCCCTCGCGATGCGACTTGAACAGCTGCACAACGCGGCCTGCCCTGACGTCGTCGAAGCGCCGCGCCAGCACGCTCATCATCGAGCCTTTGTGATATTCGTTCGGCCCGAACACGTTGAAGAATTTCAGGCCGGCCCATTGCGGCGGGAGCCGATCGCCGCGCGCCACACGTTCGGCGACAGCGAGATCGAACAGGTGCTTGCTCCAGCCGTAGAGATTCATCGGCCGCAACTTCTTCAGCGCCGAAAGCGAAGAATCGTCGTCGAAGCCTTCCGTGCCGTCGCCATAGGTCGCCGCCGAGGACGCGTAGATGAACGGCACGGCATTCATCGTGCACCAGTCCAGCAGGCGCATCGACAGGCGGAAATTGGTCTCGACGACGAGATCACCGTCGGTCGCCGTGGTCGCGGAAATCGCCCCGAGATGGATCATGGCCTCCAGCTTGCGGCCCTTCAGCCAGTCCATCAGCTCGGTCGGGGGAACGATATCCACAAGCTGCCGCTTGGCGAGATTGCGCCATTTGCCTTCGGTTCCGAGGAGATCGCAGATCACGACGTCGCTGCGACCGGCCTCGTTCAGCGCGGCCACGACATTCGATCCGATAAAACCGGCCCCGCCGGTCACCAGCAACATTCCACCTACCTGCCCGATTTTAGGTGCCCGATCCTGCCCTAGCGCATGATCCGCCAAAGTGTAAGCTGTTTTGGGATTGCTCTTCTGCCGCCTTTACCTGCCGGCCCGGAGCGGCTAACCGAGCCGCCATATCGGCACGTGTTCGGCCCTCATAACGAATGAATATTGATTCGCAACTTGGTAGTGATGCAGATCGGAGCGACACACGCCCGATCCTGATCGTCCCCTACATGTGGATCGGCGATTTCGTGCGGAATCACACCGTCGTGCGGGTCCTGAAGGAGCGCTGGCCGAACCGGCCGGTCGATCTCCTCACCACCTCCCTGTGCGCCCCGCTGGTGGACTACATGCCCGGGGTGCGCGCCGGCATCGTCTGGGATATGCCGCGCAGCCGGCTGGCCGTCGCACGCCAGTTCGGCTTGGCAGGGCTGCTGCGGAAACAGAATTACGGCACTGCCCTGGTGCTGCCCCGGACCTGGAAAGCGGCCATCGCGCCGGCACTCGCCGGTATTCCTGAACGGATCGGCTTCGTCGGCGAGTTCCGGTTCGGCCTGCTCAACCGCTGGCGCTGGGGTGAGAAGAAGCTGCCCCGCTTCATCGACAAGAACGCCGCCCTCGCCCAGCCCGACGGCGCGCCCCTGCCCGCGGAATGGCCGGTACCGCAACTGCGCGTCCCGGCCGAGGAGATCGCCCGGTGGCGCGAGGCCAATGGTCTCGGTGCCGGCGCTGCGGTGGCACTCGCCCCGGGCTCGGTCGGCGTCTCCAAGCGCTGGACCTCTTATCCCGAAGCCGCCCGCCTGCTGGTCGAGCGCGGCCTCGAGGTCTGGGTGGTCGGCGGTCCCGCCGAAAAGGAGCTCGCCCAGGAGATCGTCGCCGCCGGCGGCCCGGGCGTCCGCGATCTCACCGGCTCGGACTTGCGCAACGGCATCCTCGCCATGGCCGCCGCCGGCGTTGCCATCTCCAACGATTCCGGCCTGATGCACATCGCAGCCGCCCTGGGCACGCCGACCATGGGCATCTTCGGTCCCACCAGCCCCTATCTCTGGGCCCCGCTGAACGGCCTCGCCGCGACACTGGTGCAGGACAAGGAAAAGCTGTCCTGCCAGCCCTGCCAGAGCACGGTCTGCAAGGTGAACGACCACCGCTGCATGCGGAATATTGCGGCAAGCGAGGTGGTGGGGATTGCGGAGAGGGTGCTGGGGGAAGCGGGAAGCGGGTGACGAACTGAGGCGATCGTGGCTCGGGCCGATGATGACATCCTGCCACTGTTTTGCCCGACGAGTCAAAATTCGTTCGAAAAATCCGCAATCTCTCGAACTCTCCGCCAACTCCTTGATTTTGCTGACCCCGGCTACTGTGCATGGGGTTGTTTTCGCGGTTTTGTTTGCGACAGGCGAAAACGGCCTCAGAGCAGCGGCCGATAGACCGCGCCGATCCGCGCCGCCTCGGCATCGAGGCTGAACTTCTCGAGCACCCGCGCCCGCCCGCGCTCGCCCATCGCGGTCGCCACGGCCACATCACGCATCAGCGGCTCGAGCGCCGCAGCGAGCGCGTCGGCATCTCCCGTCGGGATCAGCACGCCGGTGACACCATCCTCGACGACGAGCTCCGCCGCGCCGGCGCGCGCGGCCACGAGCGCGCTGCCGGCCGCCATCGCCTCGATCAGCGTCAGACCAAAGCCTTCGTTGCGCGAAGTGAAGGCGTAGATGGTCAGGCGCTGATACCAGCGCTGCACTGCTTCGATCGGCAGCTCGCCGGTGATGACGATGCGCGATTGCAGGTTTGCTGCCTCGATGCGCTTCTTCAGGTCGTTGGCAAAGGGCGTCTGCTCGGCCGTCACCTGCCCGACGATGACAGCGGTGAAATCCGGATAGCGCGGCAGCAGACGGCACATCGCATCGACGAACAGATCGGTGCCCTTCTGCGCACGGACGCGGCCGAAACAGCCGATGGCGTAGCGGCCCGGCAGGCCGCTTTCGGCAAAGGCCGCAGCGCGGTCCTGGGGCGGCGCATAGACGTCGGTGTCGACGCCGTGCGGGATCACCGTCGCCGTCACCTTCAGGAACGAGGCCGAGATGTCGCTCGTCGCGATGATCGCATCCATCTGTCGGATCAGCCAGCGCGTGATCCAGCTATGGTGCCGCTGCGCCGCCGAGGTGAACACGAGCTTGAGCGGCCAGCCGAGCGCGCGCAAGCCAACGCCCGCGATCATCTCGTTGTTGCGGCGCGCATGCCAGATCACAGGCCGCTTGCGGCGCCAGAGCTTGAGGAGATCTCCAATGCTCAGGCGCGCGATCCCCGCCGGCGCGTCCGAGCCGAACCAGGCGGCGCGGTACAGCTTTGCCAGCCGCGGCGCCACCATCCGGTTGGTCGCGGTGACCCCGGAATAGCGCCTGTGCAGATTTGGCACGATCAATTCGAGATCGCCGGGGAAACCCGCCACGTCACACTCCATTTCGCAAAGTCCCTATACGCAACATTAAGCATAGTGACCAGTTCAGCTGTGCCGATACCCCCTCTTCACCACGCAAGCGCTAGCCTTGCGCGTTGATCGAAGACGGGTGAGATCATGACTGTGCTAGTCACCGGCGGCGCCGGCTATATCGGAAGTCATACGGTCCTGGCGCTGGCGGAAGCCGGCGAGGACGTCGTCGTGATCGACGATCTCTCCACCGGTTTCTCGGCCTACCTGCCCGAAGGCGTGCCGCTGTTCATCGGCGATGCCGGCGACGAGAACCTGCTCGAAGGCGTGATCGCCCAGCACGACATCGAGAGCATCATCCATTTCGCAGGCTCGGTCGTCGTGCCGGATTCGATGCGCGATCCGCTCGGCTATTACCGCAACAACTTCACCACTGCGCGTAACCTGCTCAACGTGGCGGTCAAGCGCGGCATTGGCCGCTTCATCTTTTCCTCGACCGCTGCGGTCTACGGCAATCCGGATCAGGTGCCGGTGCCCGAGCACGCGCCGACGCGGCCGCTATCGCCCTACGGCTCCTCGAAGCTGATGACCGAGATCATGCTGCACGACGTCGCTGCCGCCTACGGCATGCAATACGTGACCTTGCGTTACTTCAACGTCGCCGGCGCCGATCCGCAGGCGCGCATTGGGCTAGCCACCGTCGGCGCCACGCACCTGCTCAAGATCGCGGTGGAAGCCGCCACCGGCCAGCGCGCCAAGATCGACGTGTTCGGCACTGATTATCCGACCCCGGACGGCAGCTGCATCCGCGACTTCATCCACGTCACCGACCTGTCGCAGGCGCATCGCTCGGCACTCGCTTATCTGCGCAATGGCGGCGCCTCGTCCACGCTCAATTGCGGCTATGGCCGCGGCTATTCGGTGCTGGAGACCATCGACGCGGTGCGCCGGGTTTCGGGCCGCAGCTTCGCCGTGCAATACGCCCCGCGCCGGCCCGGCGACATCATGACCATGGTCGCCGACACCAGCCGCATCCGCAGCCTGCTCGACTGGCGGCCGCAATACGACGACCTCGAGACCATCGCAGCCCATGCGCTGGCCTGGGAGGACAAGTTGTTCCGCGAGCGCCACGGCGAGCTCCGCCACGCCGCCTCCGCCTAGAATCATCCCAAGCGCAAGCCCTTAATTGGGCTTGAAAAACCCGGCTTGAGCGGGCACAGAGGCCCATCGATCCCTGACGCGCGGGCAGGCTTTTGTCCTGCGCCGTCAATGGACACCGGATGGCCCAGTTTCCAAAGAAAATCACCGACGATCCCTACGCGGCAGCGGTCCTGATTCGCCGCCTGATCACGGAACAGGGAATCATCTACTGGCGGCGCTACCTCGTGGCCTTCGCGCTGATGGCGCTGGCGGCCGGTGCGACCGCAGGCGCGACCTACGTGCTCGGCCAGGTCATCAACCAGGCCTATGTCGACAAGAACATCCCGGGCATCGCGATGTTTTCGGGGATCACGGTCGTTCTGCTCTTCATCAAAGGCGTGGCGACCTACGGCCACATGGTGATCCTGACCAAGATCAGCAACGCCATCCTCGCCACCAACCAGCGCCAGCTGTTCGCCAAGCTGATGCGCGAGAGCGTCGGCTTCTTTTCCGAGCGGCACTCCTCCGAATTCCTGGCGCGGCTGACCGCCGGCGCCAAGTCGATCACCGACGTCCTCAACATGCTGGTCAACGCCGTCGGGCGCGACCTCCTGATGCTGCTCGCCATGATCGGCGTGATGGTGTGGCAGGATCCGCTGATGTCGTTCATCGGCCTCGTCGCAGTGCCCCCGGCGATGCTGGTGCTGCGCAAGCTGGTCAAGCGCATCAAGGGCCTCGCCTTCAACCAGTTCACCGGCACCGCCGACATCATGGAGACGATGCAGGAATCGCTTCAGGGCATCCGCACCGTCAAGGCGTTCACGCTCGAAGAGACCATGCAGAGGCGCATCGACGAGAACATCGCGGTCGTCGAACGCAACGCCAACAAGATGGCCCGCGTCGCCAACCGCTCCAACCCGCTGATGGAGATGCTGGGCGGCTTCGCCGTCGCGGGCTGCCTGATGTATGGCGGCTATGCCGTGGTCGCGCTGAACGCCACGCCCGGCGCGTTCTTCTCCTTCATGACCGCATTCCTGATGGCGACCGAGCCGGCCAAGCGGCTGGCCCGGCTCAACATCGATCTCAACAGCCAGCTCGTCGGCGCCCGTATGCTGCTCGAGGTCGTCGACAGCCCCGCGAGCGAGCAGTCCGACGATGACAAGCCGGCGCTGAAGCTGACAGATGCCCGTATCGAGCTGCGCGATGTCAGTTTCTCCTATCGCTCGGGCGAGACGGTGCTCAACCGGATGAGCTTCGTCGCGGAGCCCGGCAAGGTGACTGCGCTGGTCGGCCCCTCCGGCGGCGGCAAGTCGACCGTGCTGGGCCTGCTCCTGCGCTTCTACGAGGTGACGCAGGGCGACATCGTGATCGACGGCCAGCCGATCTCGTCGGTCTCGCGCAAATCACTGCGCGCCCAGACCGCCTATGTCGGCCAGGACGTCTATCTGTTCCGCGACACCATTCGCAACAACATCGCCTTCGGCAAGCCGGACGCCAGCGAGGACGAGATCGTCGAGGCGGCGAAGGCGGCCTGCGCGCACGACTTCATCACGGGCTTTCCGCTCGGCTACGACACGCCCGTCGGCGAGCACGGCACCCAGCTCTCGGGCGGACAGCGCCAGCGCATTGCGGTCGCGCGCGCGCTGCTCAAGAACGCGCCGATCATCCTCCTGGACGAAGCCACTGCCGCGCTCGATTCCGAATCCGAGCGGCAGGTGCAGGAGGCGATCGAGCATCTCTGCCAGAACCGCACCACCATCGTGATCGCGCACCGCCTGCACACCATCATGCACGCAGACAGCATCCTGGTTGTCGAAGGCGGCGAGATCGTCGAGCAGGGCCGCCATGACGAGCTGCTCCGTCGCGGCGGCCGCTATGCCTCGTTCTTCCGCCTGCAGCATCACGACGCCGGCGCTCTGGCGCCGATCAGCGCAACCGCATAGAGTTCGTTCCACCTCAAGAGCAGCGAGACCCGCATGAACGCCGCCTCCTACGTCATCCCGCTTCCGCCCCAGGCTTCGCTTCCCGTCGTCGGCGAGAGCGGCCGTTATCCGGTACGCCGCATCTGGTGCGTCGGCCGCAACTATCTCGAGCACATCCGCGAGATGGGCAATGACGAGCGCGCACCGCCGTTCTTCTTCGCCAAGCATGCCGACATGCTGGTGCCCGACGGCGCCACCATTCCCTATCCGCCTCTGACCAAGGATCTGCATCACGAGGTCGAGCTGGTCGTCGCGATGAAGAGCGGTGGACTGAACATTCCCGCCGACAAGGCTCTGGACCACGTCTACGGCTACGCTGTCGGCATCGACCTCACCCGGCGCGATCTCCAGATCGCATCGCGCAAGAAGGAGCGCCCGTGGGAGATCGGCAAGTCGTTCGACTATTCGGCGCCCTGCTCCGCGCTGCAGCCGGCCTCGAAGATCGGCCATCCCTCCAAGGGCAAGATCTGGCTGACGGTCAACGGCAAGGAAGCGCAGAAGGGCGACCTCACCGAGTTGATTTGGAACGTGCCCGAGATCATCTGGCAGCTCTCCCAGCAGGTGAAGCTCGCCGCCGGCGACATCATCATGACCGGCACGCCCGCCGGCGTGTCGCAGCTCCAGCCTGGCGACAAGCTCGAATGCGGCGTCGACGGCATCGGCACGCTGAAGGTCAGCATCGGCCAGCCGGAATAAGGCTCGCTGCAGCTCGAACTCAAAAGGCCCCGGAATGGGGCCTTTTGCATGTCGATCGTGCACGCGGTCGAGCTACCAGGCCTTTACCGGCCGATTGGCGTGGCTCGCCTGCGGCACACCGCGATTGAGCGACATGTGCGAATGCACGCACAGCCAGCCATCGCCGTTCCTCGAAAACACCATCGTCGCGCGGCCTGGGCGCGCGAACGTGCTGCCATCGGGATGATAGCCCGTGCTCGTCCACGGCGCGACGACGGTTGCCATCATACCGTCCGGTGATGCCAGAACGGAGGTCTGATCGAGGACGAAACGGAAGTCGGTCGTCTTCGGCCAGACATTGTCCCATTGGGTTTTGACCCATTGATCGAGGCCGGGGATGACGTCGCTATGGGTGCCGAAGGCGAGCACGTCCGGATCGAAGAGCGGCCGCGCCGAGGCGTAATCGACCTCTCGGACATAACCCGCGAAGGTGTCCAGCCATCGGCGGAAGAACTGCGTGATCTCAGTATTCGCGGTCGGCAAAGAGGCCATCACCTGCTCCACATTCGGCAACTCAATCACGGCGATCTTTGTTGCCATGGGCCGGACGATCCAGCAAGATTTGTGCTCCGGGATCACTCGATCGCGACAGGTGTCACGTCACAGCCGGGTTCGATGCTTCGACATCGGCCGGCTCCATTTTGTGGGAGCCAGATTCATGAACCGCGTCCTTCTGCTTGCAGCCTCCCTCCTCCTCACGGGCAGCACAGCCGGCGCGCAGTCCAGTCAACCCTATGCCGGCCTTGAGAAGCGCCCCATCAAGGCGCT
Organism: Bradyrhizobium yuanmingense; assembly: GCF_025200905.1. Taxonomy (NCBI): domain Bacteria; kingdom Pseudomonadati; phylum Pseudomonadota; class Alphaproteobacteria; order Hyphomicrobiales; family Nitrobacteraceae; genus Bradyrhizobium; species Bradyrhizobium yuanmingense. The sequence goes on from NZ_CP104173.1 coordinate 4,928,317, forward strand.
GTCACAGCAACAGATCGACGATCTCCGCGCCGGACGCGGTATGGGCCTGGCTCTCGCTGCGGAGCTCAATGGATATCCCGGTCCCAGCCACGTCCTCGAGCTCAGTGATCGTCTCGGCCTGACCGCCGATCAGCGCGCCGAGGTTCAACGGCTGTTCGATGCCATGAAACAGGAAGCCGTTCCGCTGGGTAACAAGCTCGTCGAGCAAGAGAGAGCGCTGGAAGACCTCTTCTCTTCCCGCAGGGTCACATCGGAAGCGCTCAAGACCAGCATTGGCGCCATTGCCGAAACTCAGGGGCAGCTCCGCGAGAGCCACCTCAAATACCACCTCTCAACCGCTGCCGTGCTCGATCAGAGCCAGATGCAGCGATATGCAGAGTTACGGGGCTATCAGCGTCCCGACGGCTCCGCAGGGCACAAGCACAAGCACCATCACTAGACAATGCCGACCGAGATCAGACGATCGCGCTAGGGCGGATCGAGATGAGGCAACGGCCGACCAAGCTTCGCTGATCCGCCCCGCGCATTTGCCTCAGTTCAGTGCCGAATACACGATGAGGCCGAGGATCAGCGCCGCCAGCGCGTATTTCAGCGTGTAGTAGACGTTGCGGTTCCACTCCTTCACCTTGCGGCTGGCGAGGTGGATCTCGTAGAGCTTGCCGAACACCTTGTTGAGCACGCCGACGTGCTCACCGTCGACATTCTGGGTCGCCGACGCCTTGACGATGTGATGGCTGACCCAGCGGTTGATCGCGGTCATGAAGCCGTACTTCATCGGGCGCTCGACATCGCAGAACAGGATGATGCGGTTGACGTCGGTCGCATTCTCGGCGCTGTGGATGAAGGTCTCGTCGAACATGAAGGCCTCGCCATCACGCCAGACGCATTCGACGCCATCGACGAGGATCCGGCACTTGTTCGAGTTCGGCGTGACCAGGCCGAGGTGATAGCGCAGAGAGCCGGCGAAGGGATCACGGTGAGCGCCGAGCTTGCCGCCGGGCGGCAGCATCGCGAACATCGCGCCATGCACGCTCGGTATCGATTTGAGTAGCTCCACCGTCGTCGGGCACAGCGTGTTCGCCGACGGCAGGAAGTCGTCGTACCATTTCAGGTAGAACCGCTTCCAGCCGCTCTTGAAGAACGAGTAGAAGCCCCAATCGTTGTTCTTCGCCGCCGCGCGGATAAAACCTTCATCGAACAGGCGCACGGCTTCGTCGCGGATGGTCTCCCAGTTCTCGCGGAGGGGCTTCAGCTCCGGAAACTGATCGACCGAGATCACCGGCTTGTTCGGCACCGCCGAGCCCGCATACATCAGCACATTGTAAGGTGCGAGATAGGTCGAGTGATCGCCGAGCTGGCGCGCGAAGCGCAGCCGCTGCTTGCCGCGGAAGTGGACGTAAATCGTCGAAGCCGCAAGCACGTACAAAATGACGAGCTGCGGCGCAAAAAGCTGTTTCAACATTTCCCCAACCCCCCAAGTGACCCAGCCGGGGTGTCGTGTAGCTCGACCCGGCCGGAGCGGCAAGATATTCGCCGGTGGGTTGCAATCACGCCGGGGAGAGCAAGGGTTGAAACTGGGGTCAAAACCGGCCGAAACGAGCCGAATCAGGCCCGCGACAGCGCCTGCAGGCCCTTGAAGGTCAGGCGTTTGGGGTCGGTGACGCCGGCGAGGTAGAGGCGGCGGATGAAGGCGATGACGGCATCGCGGTCGCAATCGGTCAGCGCGACGACGGCGTCGACCGCTATTCTCTGGGCTTCCATTGGGTTCACCTCGGCCTTGCGCGTAACCCCGGCCGAGACAGGCTAGGACTCATCCGTTAAATCGGCGTTAACCGTTCAGGAACCATCGCCGATTCAGCCGCCCCGCCGTATACGCGAAAACGCGCATTGCGCGGGCATGAAGCGGCTCAACGCGCCTTGGTGCTCTGCTTCAGCAGCGCAAACTGCTTCTTCAGCCGGGGCACGGCGAAGTCGGTGAAGGCGCGCACCTTGGGCACCGAAAGCCGGCCCTGCGGGCAGATCAGATGCGCTGGCATCTCCGGATCCTCGTCGTCCGCCAGCACGATCTCGAGCTCGCGGCGCGAGACCTGCTCGGCCACTTGGTACGAATACATCCGCGCCACGCCGCGCCCGGCCACAGTGGAGGCCACTGCCGCATAGGTGCTGTTGACGACGAGCCGCGGGGTGAACTGCACGGTGCGCGGCGCCGATGAGCCCGGCTGCGGCGCAAAGGTCCAGGAATTGGGCAGATGCGCCATCGCGACGATCTGGTGTTTGGCGAGATCGCCCGGCTCGGTGATGCGCGGATGTTGTTTCAGGTAGCGGGGAGCTGCCACCACGACGCGGCTGATCCCGCCGACCCGCATCGCCAACATCGCCGAATCCGCCAGCGGACCGATGCGAAGCGCGATATCGACGCCTTCCTCGATCAGATTGACCGCACGGTCGAACAGCAGGAGTTTTGCCGATACGGTCGGATAGGCGTCGAGAAACGCGTCGAGGATCGGCCGCAGTACCATCTCGCCGGAGACCACCGGAGCGGTGATCGTGAGCAGACCACGCGGAGCCGTGCGCGGTCCGGCCGCGATGTCCTCGGCCTCCTCCAGATCGGTGAGCACGCGGCGGCAGATCGCGACATAACGCTCGCCTTCCTCGCTCAGCTTGATCGAGCGTGTCGTCCGGTGCAGCAGCTCGGCGCCGACCCGCTGCTCCAGAAAGGCGATGGCGCGGCTCACCGCAGCCGGCGATCGGCCGAGCTTGCGTCCTGCGGCAGCCAAGCTGCCCTCGTCCACCGCAAGGACAAACACCTTCATCGCGTCCAGACGATCCATGCGCTCGCCGCAGCCCCCTGAGATTTCGGCTGAAAGCTAGGCGTTTGCGCCGGCTGCGACAACCTCCGCAAGGATCGATCCGGCATTCGTTCGCGTCGCGAAAGAGTGTCTGCCGGGCAGCGGATATTCGCAAGCAAGCCGCCGCAGCGTACCTCAACGCCCAAGCCAGCCGCCGCTGGCGCAGGTTTTCAAGCCAACAACAGGAGCCCGTCATGGGTATCGAGCAGAAGGTCGCCATCATCACCGGTGCATCGCAGGGTATCGGCGCCGCCCTGGTCCAGGGTTTTCGCGATCGCAACTATCGCGTCGTCGCAACGGCGCGCTCCATCAAGCCGTCGGGTGACGACGACGTCCTCGCCGTTGCAGGCGACATCGCCGAGCGGTCCACCGCAGAGCGCGTGGTGTCGCAAGCGATCGCCCGCTTCGGCCGAGTCGACACGCTGGTCAACAACGCGGGCATCTTCGTCGCAAAACCGTTCACCCAGTACACGGCCGAGGACTATGCCGCAGTTATGGGCACCAATGTCGCGGGCTTCTTCAACATCACGCAGCTTGCCATCGCCGAAATGGAGAAGCAGGGGTCTGGCCACGTCGTCCAAATCACGACGACGCTGGTCGATCAGGCCAATTCGAATGTGCCCTCGGTGCTGGCCTCGCTGAGCAAGGGCGGGCTGAACGCCGCGACCAAGTCGCTCGCGATCGAATACGCCAGGCGCGGCATCCGCGTGAATGCGGTGTCGCCCGGCATCATCAAGTCGCCGATGCACCCGGTCGCGACGCATGCCCAGCTCGACGCACTGCACCCGGTCGGCCATATGGGGGAGATGTCTGACATCGTCGATGCCGTGCTCTATCTCGAGGGCGCCTCCTTTGTCACCGGCGAAATTCTGCATGTCGACGGCGGCCAGAGCGCCGGCCACTGAGAGGAGGAGAACCACGATGCCCATCGTCACCATTAAAGTGACCCGCGAGGGAACGGCGCCGGGTGCGGCGTCGCTCACGGCGGAGGAGAAGGCCGCACTGATCAAGGGGTCGAGCGAGCTGCTGCGCGACGTGCTCGGCAAGCCGCTCGAGTCCACCTTCGTCGTGATCGAGGAAGTCGACACCGACAATTGGGGCTGGGGCGGCGTGCCCGTGCAGGAATTCCGCCGCCGCCGCGCCACGGCAACGCGCTCGACGCGGGGATAGGGAAGATCGCGGCGCTCTTTCCATTTCGAGATCGTACCTTGCGCGTCCGCCTCAATGAGAACGACACGCTCAGCGCGCTCCATTGCTGCCACCGCCAGTCCAACGGACAGCGTACTCTTGCCGCTTCCGCCTTTTTGCGTGACCAGGGCAAGGACGTGCATGTCCTGCGCTCCCCTTAAGACGGCGACTACGCGAAACTCAGACGTTGTCGGAACTAAACTTCTTGCAGCGCAAAAATACTACCGCAAGTCGCGATTCGTCTCAAGCGAACGCGGGGCTATCCCGGTATCCTACGTAGCAAGATCAGGAATACTGCATCACGCCATCGTCGATCCGACCGAAGCGCAACGAGACGATGTCGAGCGCGTAGTTCTGGTGGAGCCGCCAGGGCCGCTTCGAGCCCTGCTTCGGCATCTTGGCGATCGAGCGCTGCACGTAGCCCGAGGTGAAATCGAGCGAAGGCTGCGCGGTGATAGTGGGATCATCGTTGTGCGGCATGCACTGGCGGAAATTGTGCCGGTCCATGTAATTGATGAGGCGACAGACATATTCGCAGGTGAGGTCGCATTTCAGCGTCCAGGACGCGTTGGTGTAGCCGAAGGCCGAGGCCATGTTCGGCACGTCGGCATACATCATGCCCTTGTAGGTCAGCGTGTTGGCGAAATCGACGGAGCGGCCGTCGACGCTGACCTCGAGGCCACCGGCGACCTGGAGCACCAGCCCGGTCGCCGTCACGATGATGTCGGCCGCCAGCTCGCGGCCGTCCTTCAGACGGATGCCATCATGCGTGAAGGTCTCGATCTCGCTGGTGACGACGCTGGCGCGCTGCTCGCGGATCGCCTTGAAGAGGTCGCCATCGGGCACGAGGCACAGCCGCTGGTCCCAGGGATTGTAGCGCGGCGTGAAGTGGGTCGCGACGTCGTAGTCCGGGCCGAGCGCCATCTGCACGCCCTTGAGGATCAGATCCTTCACCTTCGCCGGCCTGCGCCGGCTGAGCTGGAAGAAGAACATCCCCCACATCACGTTGCGCCAGCGGATCAGGTGATAGGCGAACTTCGCCGGCAGGTTGCGGCGCAGCTTGTTGGCGAGGATATCCTGCGCCGGCCGCGACACCACATAGGTCGGCGAGCGCTGCAGCATGGTGACCTGCTCCGCCTGCTTGGCGAGCTCCGGCACCAGCGTTACCGCTGTCGCGCCCGAGCCGATCACGACGACACGCTTGCCCGCGTAGTCGACGTCCTCGGTCCATTTCTGCGGATGCACGATGCGGCCGGCGAAATCAGCGACGCCCTTGAACTCCGGCGTATAGCCCGCTTCGTATTTGTAATAGCCTGAGCACATGAATAGAAAGTTGCAGGTGAAGCGCACCAGCTCGGTCGCGCCCTCGCCCGTGATGCGCTCGGCCTCGACGGTCCAGCGCGCATCCGGCGTCGACCACGCCGCGCGCTTGACGCGGTGGTGGAAGCGGATGTGCTTGTCGATGCCGTTCTCGCTAGCAGTCTCGCGCACGTAGTTCAGGATCTGCGGCCCGTCGGCGATCGCCTTCGGATCGGTCCACGGCTTGAACGAATAGCCGAGGGTGAACATGTCGCTGTCAGAGCGGATGCCGGGATAGCGGAAGAGGTCCCAGGTGCCGCCGATGCAATCGCGTCCCTCGAGGATGACGTAGCTCTTGGCCGGACACTTGGTCTGCAGATGATAGCCGGCGCCGATGCCTGATAGCCCGGCGCCGACGATCAGCACGTCGAAATGTTCTTGTTGCATGGTTTCCTCCGCCGGGGCGGATTGTCCGCCTGCCGCTGCAGGCCGTCAATCGGCAATCAACGTGCCGCAACTGCAAAGCGAATTGAATTCCATGCCCCGAAACAACAAAGCCCCGGATCGCTCCGGGGCTTTGCGTCGATGGTTGGTCGAACCGGTGGCTCAGTAGCGGTAGTGGTCCGATTTGTATGGGCCTTCCTGCTTCACGCCGATATAGTCGGCCTGGTCCTTGCGGAGCTCGGTGAGCTTGACGCCGATCTTGGAGAGGTGCAGGCGGGCGACCTTCTCGTCGAGCGTCTTGGGCAGCACGTAGACCTTCTTCTCGTACTTGCCGTCCTTGTTGTTGGCGAACAGCTCGATCTGCGCCAGCGTCTGGTTGGTGAAGGACGCCGACATCACGAAGGACGGATGGCCCATCGCGTTGCCGAGGTTCACGAGGCGGCCCTCCGACAGCAGGATGATGCGGTGCTTGTCGGGGAACTCGATCTCGTCGACCTGCGGCTTGATGTTGGTCCACTTCAGATTGCGCAGAGACGCGATCTGGATCTCGTTGTCAAAGTGGCCGATGTTGCAGACGATGGCGCGATCCTTCATCGCGCGCATGTGCTCGATGGTGATGATGTCCTTGTTGCCGGTGGCGGTGACGAAGATGTCGGCCCGCGGCGCGGCGTCTTCCATGGTCACGACCTCGTAGCCTTCCATTGCCGCCTGCAGCGCGCAGATCGGATCAACCTCGGAGACCATGACGCGGCAGCCGGCCTGGCGCAGCGAGGCGGCCGAGCCCTTGCCGACGTCGCCGAAGCCGGCGACCATCGCGACCTTGCCCGACAGCATCACGTCGGTGCCGCGGCGGATGCCGTCGACCAGCGATTCACGGCAGCCATAGAGGTTGTCGAACTTCGACTTGGTGACGCTGTCGTTGACGTTGATGGCCGGCCACAGCAGCGTGCCTGCCTTCTGCATGTCATAGAGACGATGCACGCCCGTCGTGGTCTCCTCGGAAACGCCCTTGATGCTGTTGGCGATCCCGGCGAAGTAGCCCTTCGGCTTTTCCTTGAGCTGCTTCTTCAGAAGCGCGAAGAACACTTCCTCTTCCTCGGAGCCGGGCTTGTCGAGGAAAGCGGTGTCGCCGTTCTCGGCGCGCAGACCGAGATGGACATACATGGTGGCGTCACCGCCGTCATCGAGGATCATGTTCGGGTGACCGCCGCCGTGCCAGTCGAACAGCTTGGCGGTGTAGTCCCAGTACTCGGTCAGCGTCTCGCCTTTGACGGCGAAGACGGGAATGCCGGCGGCGGCGATCGCAGCGGCAGCGTGATCCTGCGTCGAATAGATGTTGCAGGAGACCCAGCGGATGTCGGCGCCGAGCGCGGCGAGCGTCTCGATCAACACGCCGGTCTGGATCGTCATGTGCAGCGAGCCAGCGATGCGCGCGCCCTTCAGCGGCTGCTTCGGGCCGTACTCCTCGCGGGTGGCCATCAGGCCAGGCATCTCGGTCTCGGCCAGCGAGAGCTCCTTGCGGCCGAAATCGGCGAGCGAAATGTCCTTGACGATGTAATCGGTGAAGCCGGGCTTCGCGTTCATGAGAGGTTCCTGTTTGTTTGGCCCGTCATTCCGGGGCGCTCGTGACACGAGCGAACCCGGAATTCGGAGGTTCGAGATTCCGGATTCGCCGCCGTCGCGGCGCCCCGGAATGCAAGAGAACTAGAGCGCGCGCTTGAGCTGCTCGACGAGGTCGGTCTTCTCCCAGGAGAAGCCGCCCTCGTTGTCGGGCGTGCGGCCGAAATGGCCGTAGGCCGAGGTGCGCGCGTAGATCGGCCGGTTGAGATCGAGATGAGTGCGGATGCCGCGCGGGGTGAGGTCCATCGCCTTGGCGGCGGCCTTCTCGAGCTGATCTTCCGAAACCTTACCGGTGCCGTGGGTGTCGATGTAGATCGACAGCGGACGTGCCACGCCGATGGCATAGGCCAGCTGCAGCGTGCAGCGGTCGGCAAGGCCGGCGGCGACGATGTTCTTCGCGACGTAGCGTGCGGCATAGGCCGCGGAGCGGTCGACCTTGGTCGGATCCTTGCCGGAGAACGCGCCGCCGCCATGCGGGGCCGCGCCGCCATAGGTGTCGACGATGATCTTGCGGCCGGTCAGGCCGGAATCGCCGTCGGGACCGCCGATGTAGAACTTGCCGGTGGGGTTGATGTGCCAGATTGTCTTCGCGGTGATCCAGTCCTTCGGCAGCGCCTCGCGCACATAGGGTTCGACGATCTCGCGAACCTGGTTCGAGCTGAGGTCGGGAACCAGATGCTGGTGCGACACGACGATCTCGCGCACGCCGACCGGCTTGCCGTTCTCGTACTGCACGGTGACCTGGCTCTTGGAGTCCGGACCCAGCACCTTCTCCTTGCCGGAGTGCCGGGCTTCCGAGATCAGGCGCAGGATCTTGTGGGCGTAGAAGATCGGCGCCGGCATCAGATCGGGCGTCTCGTTGGTGGCGTAGCCGAACATGATGCCCTGGTCGCCCGCGCCTTCTTCCTTGACCTCGCCCGGCTGCAGCGCATCGACGCCCTGGGCGATGTCGGCCGATTGCGGATGCAGGAGGATCTCGATGTCGCAGGTCTTCCAGTGGAAGCCTTCCTGCTCGTAGCCGATGTCCTTGATCGCGCCGCGGACGACGCCCTCGATCTGCTCGTTGGTCACCGACTTCGGGCCGCGGGTCTCGCCGGCGATCACCACCTTGTTGGTGGTCGCGAGCGTTTCGCAGGCGGCGCGGATCTGCCAGGGGTCGATGCCCGCCTTAGGCCCTTCACGGTAGAACAGGTCGACGATCTCATCGGAGATCCGGTCACAGACCTTGTCCGGATGGCCCTCGGACACGGACTCGCTGGTGAAGAGATAGGACGCGCGCATCAGTAACCCCTTGTTCCGCCGCTAGCTGGCGGGCGTTTGCGATGTTTACTTTTGATGATGTCAATCACGCCGGCGCGAGATGACGTAGGATTCGTCGAGAAACCAGAGCCCGTTGTACTTCCGCAGCACATCCCTGGCGGCATCCAGAGTGCGGCCGTTTTGAGTCATTTCTGTCAATCGGTCGTCCTCAATCTGAGCCACATACACCGCCGCATTCCACGCTGCAAAGGCCGTCGAGGTTCCAATGGTGCCGGTGACCTCGTTGGGCAGAGCTTCCATATCATACCTGAAGATCGAACGATTGTCCGCGTATGCATTAAAATTTAAGTCGCGGCCCACCGATCCAAGTTCATACTTAACGGCACGCAGTAGCTCATGACGGCTGACTGAGAAAGGATTTTCTCCCGGCCAGATCGCCTGGATCATTTCCATGCCCGGATCCTGCCCATGGGAGTGGATACCGATCAGCCTGCCGCCCGGCCGCAGCGCCCGCGCCAGAGGTGCAATGATCCGCTTGGCCCGGAAATTGACCGATGACAGGGCCCGGTACGGCTGGGATGCGATGACGAGGTCGAAATTGGCCTCAGTCTGGCCTGGCCGCGGAATGGTCGAATCCAGCAGGAACCTGTGGTCCTCGCGATAGAGCACGAGGACGACCGGCCGCTCGTAGAGCGGCATGGCCGTGCGTGGGCTGATCGCAGCGCGCCAGTTCTGCTCCAGAAAGGGCCTCAGCTCCGCGATCTGCTGCTCGAACTCGCCCGACGAAGCGCCGCGGAGCGGCACCTCGTGCCAGACGGTGGCGGCCGCCGCGGCGGGCGACGCTGGCGTCAGCCAGGGCGCCTCCGCGTAGAACATGTTGGTGAACACAAACACCGATGCCGGGTGCTCGAAAATGCGGTCCGGCACCTTCTCCAGCGTCAGGCGCAAATCCTCCAGGCTGAGCTCCTTGCCCGCGACGTAGAACGGCATGTGCGGAAAGCGCTGGTGCGTGGCGCGCAGCACCCGCGCCAGCACCGTTCCGTCGCCGACGCCGGCGTCGAACAGACGCAGCGCCGGCGGGCGCGGATGGATGGAGCTCAGCTCCAAGGCAACCCTGTCTGCGATCACCCGCTTTTCGCTGCAGGTGTGGACGAACAGCAGATATTTCTGGCGGTTCTCGAAGAAGCGGAAATTGCCTCGTGGATCGCGCTTCTCGGGCGGTACCTGAAGTCCCCGCGGCGGCGGCACGCCGCCGGCCATCGACGCCGCCATATAGGCCTGGATCCGCTCCAGCGTGTCGATGGTGATGCGCTTTCCCTCGCGCAGGCGGTGCACCAGCTTCCCATCGTTCACCGCGCGCCGGCCGAACGTCGATTCCGCCATGTCCGCCTTGCGGCAGAAGTCGGTGATCTGGCTCAGGATTTCGTCGTTCTTCATGAGTGGGAAATCGGTGGGCAGACGGATTGGGACCAATCTCCTAGCAAAATCTGCCCACTGAGGGAATAGCGGATCCAAGCGCCTCCTTCACAGTTTGCTCCGGCCGCGAGCCGCGCCCCACTCTGGCCCCGCCGAGCAACAACTGGCGCTTCTCCTCTGATCGCCTCCTTACCGTGCGCGCCTGCCCGGTCGCCCTGCTCGCCGCGCTCCTGTGGTCCGCCCGCGGTCGCGTAGGCACGCGCAATCAGCTCGAGCCGAGCTGCACGGCGGACACGACGCCGCAGACAAGATGATCAATGCCTGCGAAGGAATTAGCGTGGGAGGTGCAGGGGCACGGCCCGCCGAGCGGCACGAGCTCAATCGCGGCAAGGCCAGGCGCGGCAAGGTGATCTCGACCCCGAAGAACAAGCATGTGCCCATGGTCGAACTCCTCTCTGTGGGGGTCTATCTGGCGGAGAAGTGACTCGTGCCCGGACGCAGCGCAGCGCTTCTCAGCGGTGCTCTGCAGAGCTGAGGCCTATAGCTCCGCGCAGCAAGTCGAGCAGCATGGGTCCCGGACGCGCAGCAACGCTGGAGCGTTGCTGCGCGTCCGGGACACGGGTGAGCCTTAACGGCGGAGCCTTACTGCCCCCACACTTCCTTCGCGATCTCGACCGCGAGGCTGAGCTTGGCCCACTGCTCCTCCTCGGAGAGGATGTTGCCCTCTTCCGTCGAGGCAAAGCCACATTGCGGCGACAGCGCGAGCTGCTCCAAGGGCGCGAACTTGGCGGCTTCTTCCAGGCGTCGCTTGATATCGTCCTTCTTCTCGAGCTCGCCGAACTTCGAGGTGATGACGCCGACCACGACGACCTTGTTGCCCTTGGGCAGGAACCGCAGCGGCTCGAAGCCGCCGGCGCGGTCGCTGTCGTACTCCAGGAAGTAGCCGTCGTAATTGGTGCCGGCGAGCATGGTCTCGGCCACCGGCTCGTAGCCACCCGAGGAAATCCAGGTCGAGCGGAAATTACCGCGGCAGACGTGGGTCGTCACCACCATGTCGGCCGGCTTCTCCGCCAGCGCGTAGTTGATGATGCGCGCATAGATCTGTTGCAGCCCATCCGGATTATCGCCGCGCTCGCGTGCCTTCTGCAATTCGTCCTGCGAGCAGAGATAGGCCCAGACGGTGTCGTCGAACTGGAGATAGCGGCAGCCGGCGTCGTAGAACGCCTTCACGGCCTTGCGGTAGGTCTTGCCGAGATCTTCGTAGAAGGCGTCGAGATCGGGATAGACGTCCTTGGAGATCGACTTGCGTCCGCCGCGGAAGTGGAGCACTGCCGGCGAAGGGATCGTCATCTTGGCGGTGACGTGAGCCTGGTCGGCGACCTTCTTCAGGAAGCGGAAGTGATCCAGCATCGGGTGGCTGTCTGGAAAGTCGAGCTTGCCGATGACGCGGACCGCATCGTGACGGGTCTGCACGCCCGTGAACTGGATGCCGGTGTCGGGGTGAAACAGCTCGCAGCCGGTGAGCTTGGCCAGGAAGTCGAAATGCCACCAGGAGCGGCGGAATTCGCCGTCGGTCGCGAGCTTCAGCCCGATCGAGGCCTGCTTGTGCACGACCTTCTCGATCTCCATGTCCTCGATCTTGCGCAGATCGTCGGCCGAGATCTCGCCCTTCTCCAGCCGGCTACGGGCTTCCTTGATCTTGAGCGGACGCAGGAGGCTGCCGACCTCGTCGGCGCGGAAGGGGGCTGTGGTTCGCTGCATGTGTTACTCCCTGGACATCTTAGTGGGCCGCCGCCCCGGCGACGCCGAGATGGCGCTCCAGGACAGAGGGGTCGGTCTTCAGCGCGGCGCTCGGAGCGTCGTGGACGATCGTTCCGCGCTCCAATATCACAACGCGATCGGCGAGCCCCAGAATCTTTTGGGCATTCTGCTCTACGATGATCGAACAGATACCTCCGGACCGGGTGATGGTCCCGATCGCCTTCAAGAGTTCCTCGACGATGATGGGCGCAAGGCCCTCCATCGGCTCGTCCAGCAGCAGGACTTTCGGATTGAGGGTAAGTGCGCGACCGATCGCCAGCATCTGCTGCTCGCCGCCGGAGAGCTGGTTGCCGAAATTGCTCCGCCGCTCCTTCAGCCGCGGGAACATCTCGTACACCTTCTCGACCGTCCAGGGACCGGGCTGCGCTACGGCGGTCATGTTCTCTTCCACCGTCAGCGAGCGGAAGATGTTGCGCTCCTGCGGCACCCAGCCGATGCCGGCGCGCGCCCGCTGGTCGGGCCGCATCGCCGTCACATCGGTGCCGGCCAGCGCAATGGAGCCTGCGAAGCGGCGCGTGACGCCGACGATGGAGTTGATCAGCGTGGTCTTGCCGGTGCCGTTGCGCCCGAGCAGCGCCAGCACCTGTCCTTCGGCGAGGCGGAGCGTCATCTTCGGCAGCACCACCGCCTCGCCGTAGCCGGCGCGAAGCGAATCGATCGCGAGCAGGTCAGACATCGACCGCCTCCTCGCCGAGATAGACCGCCTTCACCTGCGGATCGCGCGCGACCTCTTCGGGCGGGCCTTCGGTCAGCAGCGCGCCCGAGACCAGCACCGAGATGCGATCAGCAAAGGAGAACACGAGGTCCATGTCGTGCTCGATCAGGAGCACGGTGACGTCCCGCGGCAGGCTGCCCACGACGGCGAGAATGTCGTGGCGCTCGCTCTCGGGCACGCCGGCGGCGGGCTCGTCGAGCAGCAGCACGCGCGGCTTGGCCGCAATGGCCACCGCGATCTCGAGCAGGCGCTGCTTACCGTAGGGCAGCGTCACGGTCTCTTCGTTCATGACGTCGAGCAGATGGAAGCGGGAGAGCAGATCGGCGGTCTCGCCATTGACGTCACTGCGCGTGCCCATCCGTCGCCACCAGTCGCCGCCATGGCCGAGGCGCTCGGAGACCGCGAGCCCGATGGTCTCCAGGGGAGTCAGGTCCGGGTAGAGCTGGTTGATCTGGAACGTGCGCGACAACCCGCGCAGCACGCGCTTGTGCACCGGCAGATCGGTGATGTCCTGACCTTCGAGCAGGATGCGGCCTGCGTTCGGCTTCAGCACGCCGGTGAGCTGGTTGATGACCGTGGTCTTGCCGGCACCGTTCGGACCGATCAGCGCGTGGCGGGCGCCCTGCTCGACCTTCAGGGACAGATCGCGGGTGACGCGCAGGCCGCCGAACTGCTTTTCGAGATTTTGGGTTTCGAGCGCGATGGTCATGAATCGCTCTCCGGCACGGCGACGACCGCCTTGCGGCCCGCAATCTGCCTGATGATCAGGTTCGGCACATACAGCACCCAGCGATGCAGGCGCTGGCGGCCGACCAGCACGATCACGACCAGCACGAGGCCGATCCAGAACTGCCAGTATTGCGGCGTGATGGTCGAGAACAATTCCTGGAGCAGGCGGAAGATCACCGCGCCGACCAGCCCGCCGTAGAGATAGCCGGTACCGCCGATCACCAGCACCAGCATCAGGTCCGCGGAGCGCTCGAAGGCGAACACGTCGAGCGAGGCGATCGCGGTCGTCTGGGTGAACAGCGCGCCCGCAATCCCGGAATAGAACGCAGCCAGCGTATAGATCGCGATCAGGCGGCGGTTGACCGGAATGCCAATGGCGGCGGCGCGGAGGGGATTGTTCTTGATGGCGCGCAGCGACAGGCCGAACGGGGAATGCACGACGCGGCGGGCGAACAGGAACAGCAGGAACAACACGGCCAGCGAATAGAAGAAGCCGGCCTTGCCGAACATGTCGAACGGGATCTCGCCGAAGATCGGCTGCATCTCGATGCCCTGCAGGCCGTCGGTCCCACCGGTGATATTGGAGAAGCGCTCGGCGAGCGCTTCCAGCAGCAACGCAATGCCGAGCGTCACCATCAGGCGCGTCAGGTCGACGCCGCGGATCACCAGAAAGCTGGTGGCAAAGCCGAGCACCATGGCGGCAAGGCCGGCGACGATCAGCGCCAGCACGGGCTCCTTGACGATGCCGTGCAGCGCCAGCAGCCCCGCGGCATAGGCGCCGACGCCGAAGAAGGCGGCATGGCCCAGCGAAACGATGCCGGCATAGCCGAGGATGAGATCGAGCGACATCGCGAACAGCGCGAGGCGCAGGATGTCGGTCATGATCAGATAGCGCGACGGAAATGCGAAGCCGCAGGCCAGCACGATCAGCCAGAAGGCGATTTCGCCGTAGTGCCAGCGCGCCTGGCGCTGGGCATGGTAGCCGACGTCGGAAGCAGCGCTCATCGGTGAACTCAACGCGCGGCCGTGCGGCCGAACAGGCCGTTCGGGCGCCAGATCAGGATCACGATCATGATGGTGTAGATCACGAAGGGGCCCATCTTCGGCACGTAATATTTGCCGGCGACGTCGCCGATGCCGAGCAGCAGCGAGGCGAGGAACGGGCCCGTTATCGAGGAGGAGCCGCCGACGGTGACCACGATCAGGAAGTAGATCATGAACTTCAGCGGGAAATACGGATCGAGGCCGAGGATCTCGGCGCTGAGCGCGCCGCCGAGGCCGGCGAGCCCGCAACCGAAGGCAAATGTGAAGGCGAATACCTGCGGCACGTTGATGCCGAGACCGCTCGCGGCGCGGGGGTCATCGACCGCCGCCCGCAGGCGGCTGCCGAAACGCGTCTTCGCCAGCACCATTTGAAGCGCGATGGTCAGCAGGCCGCAGATCACGATGATCATCAGCCGGTAGCGGCCGATGCCGACGCCGAACAGATCGAACTGGCCTTGGAGCGCGGCGGGCAAATTGATGAAGACGCGCGAGGATCCCTGGATGTAATCGACGGCTGCCACCGACATGAAGGTCAGGCCGATCGTGAACAGCACCTGGTCGAGGTGGCTGCGGGCGTAGAGATGACGGTACAGCGTCCGTTCGAGCGCGATGCCGATCGCAGCCGAGGAGACGAAAGCGAGCGGCAAAGCGGCGAAGAACGGCCAACCCATCCGGTTGACCAGCACCATGCAGATATAGCCCCCCGCCATCGCGAAGGCGCCGTGGGCGAGATTGACGAAGTTCATCAGGCCCAGCGTGACCGCGAGCCCGCAGGCGAGCACGAACAGCAGCATGCCGTAAGCGACGCCATCGAACAGGTTGGTGAGGATTGCGGTCATCAGCAGTCGAGGGTCATCTCAAGTGTGGCCAAGGGCCGTGCTGCACTCCCTCTCCCGCTTGCGGGAGAGGGTTGGGGAGAGGGTCTTTCCACTTGGAGGATTCCCGACGACGAGAGAACCCTCACCCGGCGCTCCGCGTCGACCTCTCCCGCAGGGCAGGCGGGAGAGGTGAGGAGAGCCCGGGATGACGCGCTTTCGCGCGTCACTTCTTGGTCTTGCCGAGATCTTTGACAGCCTCGAAGGTCGCGAACTCGACATTGTAGAGTTCGCCATCCACTTTCTCGACCTTGCGGATGTAGATGTTCTGCACGATGTCGCGGGTCTCGGGGTCGATCGAGATCGGACCGCGCGGGCTCTCCCACTTCTGGCCCTTCATGGCCTCGATCAGCTTGTCGCCGTTGGTGTCGCCACCTGTCTTCTTCAGCGCCTCGTAGATCAGGTGGATGCCGTCATAGCCGCCCACGGCCATGAAGCCCGGACGGTTGCCGAAGGCCTTCTTGTAGGCCGCGACGAAATCCTTGTTCATCTGCGAGGGGTGCGCCGCGGAATAGAGATGCGCGGTGACCGTGCCGAGCACGGCGTCGCCCATGTTGTTGAGCAGATCGTCGTCGGTGACGTCGCCCGGCCCGATCACCTTGATGCCGGCCTTGTCGAGGCCACGCTCGGCATATTGCTTCATGAAGTTGCCGCCCTGGCCCGCCGGCACGAACACGAAGATCGCGTCCGGCTTTGCGTCCTTCATGCGCTGCAGGAACGGAGCGAAGTCGGGGTTCTGCAGCGGCACCTTGACTTCTTCGACCACCTCACCGCCGCCGGCCGTAAAATGTTGCTTGAAGAAGTTGAGGGCGTCATTGCCCGGCGCGTAGTCCGAGGTCAGCGTCGCGACCTTCTTGATGCCGTTCTTCACCGCCCAATCGCCGATGATGGTCGAGGACTGCGCCAGCGTGAAGCTGGTGCGCACGATATAGGGCGAACGTTCGGTGATAATGGAGGTGCCGGCCGCCATCACGACTTCAGGAATCTTGGCCTGGGTAGCCAGCGGCGCGGCGGCGAGCGCGGCCGGCGTCACGCCGAAGCCGGCGATGAAGTTGACCTTGTCGTTGACGATCAGCTCCTGCGCGGCAGTCTTGGTCTTATCCGGGATCGCCGCGTCGTCCTTGACGATGATTTCGATCTTCTTGCCGGCGACGGTGTCGCCCTTCTGCTGCATGTAGAGCTTGATCGCGTTCTCGATCTGCTTGCCGGTCGAGGCCTGGCCGCCGGTCATCGGCAGGATCAGCCCGATCTTGACCGTGTCTTGCGCCTTGGCAGGCGCGACGGCCGCGAGGCCCGCGATCGCAACGACCGCTGCGGTGCGTAAAAAAATCCTGCGTTCGAACATCAGATGTCCCTCCCCTTCATTCCTCACCTCTTGTGCGGCGGACCGAGTACCCGGTCCTTGCCGCGCTTCACTCACGGACAAGCCATGCCGTGCGGCCACATGGCGTCCTCTGTAACCCCGTTGTCAATCGAACGTTGGGCGACCATTCGGCGCAAGCCGCGCAATCTGCCTCAACAACGGCGGAGAGCTATTTGTACGATTGTACAAATGAAATGGTCCTGTCAACGAAAAAGCCCTGTGACACTGGGCCGGAGGGCGATGGCTTTGCCACCCTACGAGGGCCGCACCACACCGGGGATGGAGGATTCAGTCTCTCATTTGCAGAATCCGGACACCTTAAGTGCGTCCGTGGCATGCCCGTCCTACGATCCGTCCAATGACAAATACCCGGTGTATACCGTACCAACAGCGGCGACCTCATCAAGTCCAAAATATGCCTATTATAATACCTTCTCTGTATACAGCTTTGCCCTCCCTCGAATAGGCCAATTTTACCTATTGAGAGATATGGTTGCCGCTAACGCCTATGGCGCTCCACCATCCGCGCCCCGTCGGGGGCACGACCAGAGATATTCATGCGTTCTCGCTCGCTTTCGATCGCCGCCGCACTCGCCCTGCTCAATCTCGCAGGCTGCGGGACGGTCAACGAGAAGCTCTCCGCCGGGATGGGCGACTACGTCCCGCAATGGGCCGGCGGCCTGCCCGCTGATGCGCCGCCGCGGCCCGGCACGCCGCAATACGATGCCTACATGAAGGAGCGCGAGCGCAAGCGGCTGATGCCGGCGACCGATCGCGAGAAGGAAGAACAGGCCCAGAAGGGCGCGACGGGGACGACGTCGGCTGGCGCGGGGCGCTGAGGAAGCGAATGGCGAACAGGGAGTAGCGAATAGGACGCGCTCCCCCTCCACTCACCATTCGTCCCCCATTCGCTAATCCACGAACACCACGGTCTTGCGGCCGTTGAGGATGACGCGGTCGTCGAGATGGTAGCGGATGGCCCGGGCCAACACGCGGCGCTCGATGTCACGGCCTTTGCGGACCAGATCTTCCGGCGTGTCGCGATGGCTGATGCGCTCGACGTCCTGGTCGATGATCGGGCCCTCGTCGAGGTCGCGCGTGACGTAATGCGCGGTGGCGCCGATCAGCTTGACGCCGCGCTCATGGGCCTGGTGATAGGGCTTGGCACCCTTGAAGCCCGGCAGGAATGAGTGGTGGATGTTGATGCAGCGCCCCGACAGCTTTGCCGAGAGATCGTCGGACAGGATCTGCATGTAACGGGCGAGCACCACCAGATCGGTCTTCGTCTTGCCGACGAGGTCCATGATCTGTGTCTCCTGCTCGCGCTTGGTCTCCTTGGTGACGGGCAAATGGTGGAAGGGGATGCCGCCGAAATCGAGCCCGGCATAGACCTCGCGCGGGTGATTGGAGACGATCGCGGTCGGAATCATCGGCAATTCGCCGGTTCGCCAGCGATAGAGGATGTCGACCAGGCAGTGATCGGACTTCGACACCAGCAGCATCACCTTGCGATGCGCAGCGCGGTCGCGCATCTGCCATTCCATGCCGAAACGCTCGGCGATCGCGGCGAAGCCGGTCTGCAGTGCCGCGAGTTCCACGGCAAGATCGGCCGCTGTGAACACCACCCGCATGAAGAACTTCTTGGTCTCGACGTCGTCGAACTGCTGGGCGTCGAGGATGTTCTGTCCGTTATGAGCGAGAAACGTCGAGACCGCCGAGACGATGCCTGGGCGATCCGGACAGGACAGGGTCAGGACGTATTGATGGTCGGGCAAGGCTCGGCTCTTGATGAAGGTTTGTGCAGCGGAACGATCCAGCGGATTGCGCCCTGCTCTAGCACCGACCCGCCCTTGCGCCAATCCCAACCGCGGAGTCAGGATGAACGGACAATTGCGAATTCTCAACGGAGCATACCCATGGCCGACCGCTTGAACGGCTACCGCATCCTGATCCTGGAAACGCGCGAGGAGGCGCAGTTTTCCAAGCTTCTGGCCGAGCAAGGCGCCGAGGTCGTGCAATGCCCGATGTTCACCATCCATGATGCGCCGGACCCGGCTCCAGTCGAGGCCTGGATTCGCCGTGCCATCGACAAGCCCTTTGACGATCTCGTGCTGATGACCGGCGAAGGCATGCGCCGCATCATGAAGCTCGCCCGCGCCCGCGGGCTCGACGCTGCCCTTGTCGCGGCGCTCGCCCAGGCGCGCAAGTTCACCCGAGGCCCGAAGCCGGGCAAGGCGCTGCGCGAGATCGGCCTCGAGACGCAGCAGACCACGGAGAAGCCGACCACCGAAGGCGTGATCGAGATGCTGGCCAGACTCGACCTGAAGGGGCGGCGCCTCGGTCTGCAGCTCTATCCCGACAAGGATCATAGCGCGCTGACCGGCGCGCTGGCCGCGCAAGGCGCCGACGTCGATACGGTGCTGCCCTACGTCTACGATTCCAAGGCTGCCGATGCCAACATCGTCGCCGCCATTGACGACATGGCAGAGGGACGCATCGACTCGATCGCCCTGACCAATCTCGGCCAGGTCCGCCGGCTGATCGAGGTTGCCAAGGCGCGCGGCAGCGAGACGAAGCTGCGCGCAGGTCTCGAACGCACGCTGATCGCATCGGTCGGCCCGGCCGTTTCCGGCGAGCTAGCAGCGCATGGCTTGCGCGCGGACGTCTCGCCCGCCGACGAAGCCTATTTCATGCGTCCTCTGATCTCGGCCATGGCAAGTGCGTTGGCCGACAGGAAAGCGGCCAGCGCGGCGAGGTAAGAGCCGAGCGCGGGGGCGGCCTGCGGCGACTGCGATTGACACCGGCATCGCCAGCGTTAGGTTGCGCCACAGCAAGAAGAAACAACAAGGTTAAGGAAATCGCCGTGACACGCGTCATCGCGTCGTGAGCGCCACTGCACGACCTTCGGCGCTCGCGCCATTCCGCATCCGCAACTACCGCTTCCAGTGGCCGTCCGATCTGCTCACCTCCTGGGCCTTCGAGGTCGAGACGCTGGTGCTCGGCTGGTACGTCATCGTCGAGACCGGCTCGGTGCTGCTGCTCACGCTGCTGGCTTCACTCCAGTTCGTCGGAACATTGGTCGCGCCCGTGTTCGGCATGATCGGCGACCGGATCGGCCATCGCGATCTCCTGGTTGTCATGCGCCTTGCCTATGCGGCGCTGTCGTCGACCATCATGGTCCTCGCGCTGAGCGGTCATCTGTCGCCGCTGAGCGTCATGATCATCGTCACGATCATGGGCTTGATCCGCCCCTCCGATCTCGGCGTTCGCGGCGCGCTGCTCGCCGATATCATGCCGGCCGAGCAGCTGGTGGGCGCCATCAGTGTTGCGCGCACGACCCAGGACAGCGCGCGCATTGCCGGAGCGTTGACGGGGGCCGGGCTGTTCGCCGTGCTCGGTATCGGCCTCGTTTATGTGGCGATCGCCTGCCTTTACTTCACGGCAGCGCTTCTCATGCTCTGCCTGACCCAGCCGAAAAGGACCGTCACCACGAGCGATCTTCCCGCAAGCAGCCACACCGTTTCGCGGCTGCTTGGCGACCTCAAAGAGGGGATCGTCTATGCCTGGAACGGGCCGGCAATGCGCGCGGCGCTGTGCGTCGCTTTTCTGGCGAATCTCACCGCATTTCCTTTCACGGGCGGATTGTTGCCCTACATCGCGCGGGAGATCTTTCACACTGATCAGACCGGCCTCGGATATCTCTCGGCGAGCTTCGCCGTCGGCTCGCTAATCGGCTCCATCACGCTCAGCCTGGTCAGTGGCGTACGCATTGCCCGGCTCCTGATCGGCGCAACGCTGGCCTGGTACGCAATGCTGCTGGTCTTCGTCGAGGTCAGGACGATGCCGGTGGCGATGGCCTGCCTCGTCCTCGCCGGTATCGCCCAGAGCATGTCGATGATCTCGGCTGCCGTCATCCTGATGCGCACCGCGAGCGCACACCTGCGCGGCCGTGTCATGGGCGTGCGCATGATGGTGATCTATGGCTTGCCGATCGGACTGCTCGCGGCCGGCAGCCTGATCGACGTCATCGGCTATTCCGCGACGGGCTCGCTTTATGCCGGCGCAGGATTCGTCGCGATGGTGGCAATCGCGATCCGCTGGCGCGCCGATCTGTGGCCGGCGCACGCGCCGGCCAATGCGCGATGACGGCGTCCCCGTAACGACGTCAGACCTCCACCGGCGGCGATCTCAGAGGAAGCAACGCCGCCACCCGCGAATCGCGCAAATAGAGACCGCCCCAGGCAAGACCAGCAAGATAGACGCCGAACAGCATATGGCTGAAGAGCGGGTTGCCGACCCGCAAGTGAACAGCCACCGTGCCGCCCATATAGGCGGTCAGCAGGATCGCACCGAGCACGGCCGTTCGCGGGAGGCCGTAGAGCGCGGTGCAGGCCAGCGCCACCACGCCCAGCGCGCGGGCCAGATCGGCCGACGGGGGATAGCCGAGCTCGGCGGTCGCGTTGATCACGACGTCCAGCGGGACGAGCTTCATCCCGGCATCAAACAGCATGAAGGCAATCACGAGCCCGCTCATGACGGAGCCGGCCACATGTCTCGACTTGGACATCGTCATCACCTACGACGCCTTCCCCTTGAGAAGCGCGACGATGGCCATCGCATGGCCATGGCCAAGGCCGAACTCGTCCTTGAGCGCGGCCACGATGGCACCCGCTTTCACGCCGGCGGCCAATCCCGCCCCGGTCGAAAAACCCCGGTCCTTGCCCCATTTGCGAAACTGGTCCGGGCTCTTGCCGGTCTTGGCCTGGATATTGTCGAGATAGGCCTTAAAACTCACCGCAGCGCTCCTCCGATGTTTGCTCCACCAGCGCGGCCGGAGCGATCCAGGCATATTGCGATCAGGACGTAGTCGTCTTGTATGAAAACGACAATTGCGGCCGCTCGCGCGAGAGGCGCGCAGGCGTCATGCCGATCAGTTGCCTGACCGAGCGGGTAAGATGGGCCTGATCGAAATAGCCGGCGCCCGATGTCGCGTCGAGAACGGAGCTGCCGCTCACCAGCAAGACCGCGGCGCGACGCGCCCGCTCGATCTGCTGATGGCTGCTGAACGTCATGCCCGTAACGCGGCGAAAGTGGCGCTGAACCGAACGCCGGCTCATCCAGTCGACGTCGCCGTCGATCGCAGCATCGGTCGCGTGGCTGCGTGCGATGACACCCGCGCGCGCCATGCGAGCGACGAGACTTTCCGCATCGTCATAGCCTGGAATGTCCCAGCTCAGACCCGAAAACAGAAAACGGCCGTTGGGCAGCACCGGCAACTGCATGTTTTGATGGTCGATCAGTGCGCTCGTCGGTATCTCCGGCAGGTAGGTTCCCAGCCGAAACCGGATCGCGAGCCATTCGCCGCTCGCGGGACATTCGACGAGTGTCCCGCGGGTGACCGGCCCTCGGAGCGTCACCGCCAGAAGCTCCGGGAGCCTGGTGACCACAAGCTCGATATTTCCCTCGGCCATCGACAGGAACGAGCCGCCACGCCGGCTCCGGCTGCGCCATACCCGCTCGACGTAAGGCGAGTCCGACGCGCGATGGTCGAACTCTATGAGCACGGAAGCACCGGGAATGCGCAGATCATCGCTCCTCCCCGTAGCTCCCGAGCCGCGCGATATCGAGGATCGTGACCCCGCCATATTCCAGCCGCAGCAGCCCCTCCTTCTCCAGCCGGTTCAGCGCGCGGTTGGCGTTCTGGCGGGACATGCCGGAGAGCGCGCCGATCTCCTCCTGGGTGATCTCCAGATGCGCGGTCGATTCCGGATAGAGGATCGGGTTGAACAGCGAGGCGATGCTGCGGGCGAGGCGCGCGGTGGCATCGAGCGTGCGGTTGACCTCGAGCATGCCGATGAACTGGCCCAGCCGCTCGTTGAGCTGGCGCACCAGGAAGCGGTTGAAGCCGACGCTGTTCTCGAACAGCCACATGAAGGCGCTGCGTTCCATCAGCGCGATGCGGCTGTCGCGCAGCGCGACCACGTCGTAGCGGCGCGGCTCGTTCTTGAGCACGCTGCCCTCGCCGAACCAGGCCCCTGCCGTCAGCCCGGCAAGGCTGGTCTCCTTGCCGTCGCGCGAGACCCCGCCCATACGGGCAAGGCCGCCCACCATGCCGGCCCAATAGGCAAAAATATCACCGCGCATGAACACGCTCTCGCCGGTGCCGTAGGACCGTTCCGTAATTCCGGCGCGCGCGACCTCGATCTCGGCTGGTGTGAGCTCACGCGACCAGGCGGCAATGCGCTTCAGATGATCCTCTGAAATCATGATCTCGAAGCCAGCCGCACCGTTCAGTCACCCCATGCTCCTGTTGCACTGCAACAGAATCGCTTCGGCCATCCATCCGACGAAAGATGAAGACCCGCTCGGCCCGACAACTTTGTCGCAGAATTGTCAGGCCGGAGACATTTCAAAATAGCGCTTTCCCCTATTGAGGACCACCTCGGGCGATGCGGCTTTTGATCCCTCACGGGAACGAAGGTGGCGCTGGTGCGGTCGAGACCAATAGCTGCATGGTCTGGCCGGCACGACCGTACTAGGATCGCCTGACAGGAACGGAAGAGCGCCAATCAAGCGCCATCACCGGGAGGGATTCGTTTGGTGGCTACCAGTCTCGAAGTGCGCGGCGTGTCCTTACGATTCGGCGGCGTCCGCGCGCTGACCGACGTCAGCTTCGCCATCAGGGAAGGCGAGCTGTTCTCGATCATCGGCCCCAACGGCGCCGGCAAGACCTCGATCGTGAACTGTATTTCCGGTCGCTATAAGCCGACCGAAGGCCAGCTGTTCTATCAGGACCGCGACATCACCGGCTTGACGCCGAATGCCCGCGCCTCACTCGGCGTCGGCCGCACCTTCCAGAATCTCGCGCTATTCCACCACATGAGCGTGCTCGACAACATCATGGTCGGCCGCCATCACCTCTTGAAGAACAATTTCCTCACGGGCTCGCTGTACTGGCTCACCGGCGCGCGCAAGGAGGAGCTCGAGCACCGTCGCAAGGTGGAAGAGATCATCGACTTCCTCGATCTGCAGCCGGTGCGCAAGGCCACCGCCGGCACCCTCCCCTACGGCCTGCGCAAGCGCGTGGAGCTCGCCCGCGCTATGGCGCTGGAGCCGCGCCTGATCCTCCTCGACGAACCGATGGCCGGCATGAATTTCGAGGAGAAGGAAGACATGGCCCGCTACATCGTCGATCTCAACGAGGAGTTCGGGATGACGGTGGTGATGATCGAGCACGACATGGGCGTGGTGATGGATATCTCGCATCGCGTCATGGTGCTGGATTTCGGCAAGAAGATCGCCGAGGGCGATCCGGCGAAAGTGCTCGCCGATCCGCACGTCAGGCGTGCCTATCTCGGCGAAGAGGACGAGGTGCTTGTCGATCCCGATGATGCCTCTCCGGCGCAGGAGAGCGCGGCATGATGGATTATGCGGGCCGCGTCGCGCAGGCCGACACCTATCCGAAGATGCTCCGGCTCAATGCCAGGGAGCACGGCAACGAGATCGCAATGCGCGAGAAGGATCTCGGGCTCTGGCGCATCTTCACCTGGAACGACTATCAGGCCCGCGTGCGCGATTTCGCGCTCGGGCTCGTCGAACTCGGGCTCGGCCGCGGCGATGTCATCGGCATTATCGGCGACAATCGGCCAGACTGGATCGCGGCGGAAGTGGCGACACACGCCATTGGCGGCCTCAGCCTCGGGCTCTATCGCGACGTGCTGGACGAGGAAGCCTCCTATCTCCTCAACTATGGCGAGGCGCAGCTAGTCTTCGCCGAGGACGAGGAGCAAGTCGACAAGCTGCTCATCCTCGCCGAGCGCGTGCCGAAGCTGAAGCACATCATCTATTCCGATCCGCGCGGGATGCGAAAATACGACGACCCGCGTCTGATGTCGGCGGAGAAGTTTGCCGCGCTTGGCCGTGCCCGCGCCGCGCGCGAGCCGGAGCTCTACGACAAGCTGGTCGATGCCACCCAGGGCGAGGACGTCGCGATCCTCTGCACCACGTCCGGCACCACCTCGCATCCGAAACTCGCGATGCTCGCCGCCGGCCGCGTGCTCGGCCATTGCGCGACCTATCTCGCCTTCGACCCCAAGGGTCCCGACGACGAATATGTCTCGGTGCTGCCGCTGCCCTGGATCATGGAACAGGTCTACGTGCTCGGCAAAGGTCTGCTCTGCCGGATGAAGATCAATTTCGTCGAAGAGCCCGACACGATGATGAATGATCTGCGCGAGATCGCACCGACCTTCGTACTGTTCGCCCCTCGGGTCTGGGAATCCATTGCCGCGGACGTCCGTGCCAGGGTGATGGACGCAACGCCCTTCAAGCAGCGCCTGTTCGACATCGGCATGAAGTCGGGACTCGCCGCGCTGGAACAGGGCAAACGCTCCGGCTTTGCCGATGCGATCCTGTTTCGCGCGCTGCGCGATCGCCTCGGCTTCACCCGGTTGCGCTCGGCCGCGACCGGCGGCGCGGCGCTCGGGCCTGACACCTTCAAGTTCTTCCAGGCCATGGGCGTGCCGCTGCGCACGCTCTACGGTCAGACCGAGCTGCTCGGGGCCTACACGCTGCATCCCGAGGGCAAGGTCGATCCTGATACCACCGGCGTACCGATGGCCGACAATGTCGAGATCCGTATCGACAATGCCGACGTCCACGGCGTCGGCGAGATCGTCGTGCGGCACCCCAACATGTTCCTCGGCTACTACAAGAACCCCGAGGCCAGCGTCGCCGACATCAAGGACGGCTGGATGTGCTCGGGCGACGCCGGCTATTTCAACGCCAACCACCAGCTCGTCGTGATCGACCGCATCAAGGATCTCGCCGAGACCTCCCGCGGCGAGCGCTTCTCGCCGCAATTCATCGAGAACAAGCTGAAATTCTCGCCCTATATCGCCGAAGCCGTGGTGCTTGGGGCCGGCCGCGACGCGCTCGCGGCAATGATCTGCATCCGCTACTCCATCATCTCGAAATGGGCGGAAAAGAACCGCCTCTCCTTCACGACCTACAGCGACCTCGCCTCACGGCCGGAGGTCTACGCGCTGCTGCAGAAGGAGGTCGAGACCGTCAACGCCACGCTGCCGCCGGCCCAGCGCATCTCGCGCTTCCTGCTGCTCTACAAGGAGCTCGACGCCGACGACGGCGAGCTCACCCGGACGCGAAAGGTGCGCCGCGGCGTCATCAACGAGAAATACGCCGGCATCATCGATGCCATCTACCGCGGCGATTCCGACATCCCCGTCGACACCGTGATCCGCTTCCAGGACGGCACCACGCAGCGGGTGCGAACGACGCTGCGCGTGGTGGACCTCGGCGGGCACGGGCACATGGCGGAGGCTGCGGAGTGATACAGATCCTCGTCATGCGCGGGCTTGACCCGCACATCCATCCTCTTCCGAACAGTCTTCCTTCCTCATCGATGGATTGCCGGGTCAAGCCCGGCAATGACGGGCTGAGTCACCCAACATGAACACCGCCTTCCTCATCCAGCTCCTGGTCAACGGCCTCGTGGTCGGCACGCTCTATGGCGTAGTCGCGATGTCGTTCGTGCTGATCTACAAGGCGACGCAGGTCGTCAACTTCGCGCAAGGTGAATTGCTGCTGGTCGGCGCCTGGGTGTGCTGGGCCTTGCTGGCGAAATACCAGGTGCCGTTCTGGATCGGCATGCCGATCACGCTGGTGTTCATGTTCGTGTTCGGCATCGCGGTGCAGGTGCTGATCCTGCGGCCGATGATCGGCGAGCCCATCATCTCGGTGATCATGGTGACGATCGGCCTCTCCACCGTGCTGCAGGCGACGCTGAAATGGATGTTCGGCGTCAATCCGCAGCCGTTCCCGCGCGTGTTCGAGAGCCAGTCGGTCGACCTGTTCGGACTGCAGATCCAGACCGTCTACGTCATGAGCCTCGTGGTGTCGGTCGCGATGATGATCGGCATGGCCTGGTTCTTCCGCGCGTCGAAGTACGGCCTTGCGATGCGCGCCACCGCGTTCAACCAGCAGGTGGCGCAGTCGCTCGGCATTTCCGTCAAGAGCGTGTTCGCGATGGCCTGGGCGATCTCGGCGACCGTCTCGGCGGTCGCCGGCGTCGTCGTCGCCGTCGTCAATGGCGTGTCCTCGGGCCTTGCTGCCTACGGCATCAAGGTGTTTCCGGCGGCGATCCTCGGCGGGCTCGATTCCGTCGGCGGCGCGGTGCTCGGCGGCATCATCATCGGGCTTTTGGAGAACGTCGCCCAATATGTCGACAGCGAGTATCTGCACTGGGGCAATCTCTACGAGATCGCGCCGTTCTACGTTCTCATCATCGTGCTGATGATCAAGCCCTACGGCCTGTTCGGCACCCACGACATCGAGCGGATCTGATCCATGGCCGGCCCTGCCCTCATTCCCGCTGGTGATTTCCGCACCACTTACGCCGCGGACACCACGATCTTCCCGACCACCACCAGCCGCAACTTCGCGATTCTGGGCGTCGCGCTGCTCTGCCTCGCGCCGCAACTCTTCAGCGGCTACTGGCTCAGCATTTTGATCCAGATCGGCATCTTCTCGATCGCGGCGCTCGGCCTCAATATCCTGGTCGGCTTCACCGGCCAGATCTCGATCGGACACGCGGCCTTCTTCCTGCTCGGCGCCTTCACCTCGGCCTACATCTCCAATAATGCGCCGATCCCGGTGTTCTTCGCGATCCCGCTCGCGGGACTCGTGACGGCGCTGGTTGGGTTGATCTTCGGCATCCCCGCGGCGCGGCTGAAGGGACTCTACCTCGTCATTGCAACGCTGGCCGCGCAATACATCCTGCTCGACTTCTTCTCGCGCGCCGAGTGGTTCTCCGGCGGCTCGGTGCCGGCGAGCGCCGAGCCGTTCTCGATCTTCGGCTACACGCTGCGGGGCGACCGGCAATATTTCTACGTCGTGCTGGCCTATGTGCTCTTGAGCTACATCCTCGTCACCAACCTGATGCGCACGCGCGATGGCCGCGCGCTGGTGGCGATCCGCGACCATTATCTCTCCGCCGAGATCATGGGCATCAACCTCACCAGGTACCGCACGCTGTCGTTCGGTCTCGCCGCCTTCTTCGCCGGCATCGCGGGCGCGCTCTACGCGCACTATCAGCTCGTGGTCTCCCAGGAAGGCTTCGGCATCGAGCGCTCAATACTGTTCCTGGCCATGATCATCATCGGCGGCACCGGCTCGATCATGGGCACGCTGATGGGCACCGCCTTCGTGGTGCTGCTGCCCGAGGCGATGGAGTTCATCAGCCATCATTTGAAGGGCGGCGCGATCGACAAGGCGCTCTCGCTCAACACCAACATCACCTTTCTGCGCGAGATCGCGATCGGGGTGATCATCATCGCATTCCTGATGTTCGAGCCCGATGGGCTCGCGCATCGCTGGCGACAGATCAAGGCGTATTGGAAACTCTACCCGTTCTCGCATTGAGCACGGCTACTTCACTTAAACGATAACAGGAGGAACCAACCCATGAAGACCAAATCGCTTTTAAGCACCGCGTCGCTCGCGTTTGCGATCGCTGGTTTTGCGGCCAGTGCGCAGGCCCAGATCGCCGTCGGCCATCTCGCCGACTACTCCGGTGCGACGTCGGACGTTGGCACGCCCTACGGCCAGGCCGTCGCCGACACCTTTGCCTGGATCAACAAGAACGGCGGTATCAGCGGCAAGCAGGTCAACCTCGATACCAACGACTACGGCTATCAGGTGCCGCGCGCGATCGCGCTCTACAAGAAGTGGTCGGCGCCGGATGGCAAGGTTGCAACGATCATGGGCTGGGGTACCGCAGATACCGAAGCGCTGACCGGCTTTGTTGCGCAGGACAAGATTCCCTATATCTCCGCCTCCTACGCGGCGGCGCTGACCGATCCGGAAGGCGTGAGCGGCAAGGCCAAACCCGCGCCCTACAACTTCTTCTACGGCCCGAGCTATTCGGACGCGATGCGGGCATTGGTGACCTGGGCGGCGGAAGACTGGAAGGCCAAGGGCAAGAGCGGTAAGCCGAAATTCGTCCATATGGGCGGCAATCATCCGTACCCGAACGCGCCGAAGGCCGCCGGCGAGGCGATCGCCAATGAGCTCGGCTTCGAAGTGCTGCCGCCGATCGTGTTCGCGCTGACGCCCGGCGATTACTCCGCGCAATGCCTCAGCCTGAAGAGCTCCGGCGCCAACTACGCCTATCTCGGCAACACCGCAGCCTCGAACATCTCCGTGCTCAAGGCCTGCAAGACCGCCGGCGTGGACGTGCAGTTCCTCGGCAATGTCTGGGGCATGGACGAGAACGCCGCCAAGACCGCGGCTGACGCCGCCGACGGCGTCGTCTTCCCGCTACGCACGGCCGTAACCTGGGGCGGCAACGCGCCAGGCATGAAGACGGTGATGGAAATCTCGAAAATATCGGATGCAAGCGGCAAGGCCTATCGACCGGTGCACTATATCGCAGGCGTCTGTAGCGCTCTCTACGCCAGGGAAGCGCTCGACTGGGCCGCCAAGAACGGAGGTGCCACCGGTGAGAACGTCGCCAAGGGCTTCTACCAGAAGAAGGACTGGGTGCCGGCCGGCATGGACGGCGTCTGCAATCCCTCGACCTGGACCAACAAGGACCATCGCGGCACCCTCAAGGTCGATCTCTATCGCACCAAGGTCTCCGGTTCGACCAATGCCGACCTGAACGACCTGATGGCCAACGGCACGATCAAGCTCGAGAAGGTCAAGACCGTCGAGCTGCCGCGCAAGCCGGAATGGCTGGGGTGGTGAGCCCGGCTTTCACCACGCGAACACTGTCATCCCTCGCGTTGTGCGCAATTGCGCACCCGGGCGGGGGATCCAGTACGCTGCGGCTTCTCGATGAATCTCAGGCGCCTCTGGAATACTGGGTCGCCCGGTCAAGCCGGGCGATGACAGCGGAGTTTTGAAGCATGACCGACACCCTCGAAGCATCCCGCGCCAAGCCAACCGCCGTGGAGTCCGCTCCCCTCCTCGCCGTGCGCAACATCGAGGTCGTCTATGACGATGTGATCCTGGTGCTGCGCGGCCTCAGCCTCGACGTGCCCAAGGGCGCGATCGTAGCGCTGCTCGGGGCCAACGGCGCCGGCAAGTCGACGACGCTCAAGGCAATCTCGGGGCTGCTCAAGACCGAGGACGGCGAGGTGACGCGCGGCGAGATCCTGTTCGAGGGCGAGCGGATCAACGGCATCGATCCCGACAAGATCGTCCGCCGCGGCATCTTCCAGGTGATGGAGGGCCGGCGCATCGTCGCCGACATGACCTCGCTCGAGAATCTCAAGCTCGGCGCCTTCACGCGCCGGGACCGCGAGGTCGACGCCGACCTCGACATGGTCTTCAGCTATTTCCCGCGCTTGAAGGAGCGCACCGGCCTTGCCGGTTATCTCTCCGGCGGAGAGCAGCAGATGCTCGCAATCGGCCGCGCGCTGATGGCGCGCCCGAAGATGATCCTGATGGACGAGCCTTCGATGGGCCTCTCGCCGCTGCTGGTGAAAGAGGTGTTCTCGATCATCCAGAAGATCAACCGCGATCTCGGCGTCACCATCCTGCTGGTCGAGCAGAATGCACGCGCTGCGCTCTCCGTGGCGAGCCACGGCTACATCATGGAGCAGGGCAAGGTCGTGCTCGACGGCAGCGCCGACGCATTGCGTGACAATGAGGACGTCAAGGAATTCTACCTCGGCGGCGCCGGCGACCAGCGCAAGAGCTTCAAGAACCTCAAGAGCTTCAAGCGGCGCAAGCGCTGGCTGTGATCCACAAGGAGCCTAGCCGAGCACCTGCTCGGCTTCCGTGACCGCGCAGAGAACATGATAGAACGACGACGCAGGAATGGTGTCGATCAGCGATTTGCCGTCGCGATCGAACTGGTCGTACCAGCCGCCCTTGACGGGATGGCTGAGATAATGCCGTTCGAGCCGCACCAGCGCCGCGCGCGCCTCGTCCGCCGCACCCGCCTCGCCGGATTCGGCCTGCGCGATCCACGCCTTCGCGATCTCGGTTTGCGGCCACAGCCGGCGCGTGCTGCGGCGGATGCTGCCGCTTGCATCGCCCTCGTCGACGAGGCAGCCCGTCGCCTCGTCACGATAGCGCAGCGAGGTCTCCAGCAATTCCGCACGCCGCTGGCTGGTCGGGCATCCCGTGATGCGTTCAAAACTCTTCAGCAGCCAGACCCATTCCGCCTGGTGACCCGGCTCGACGCTGACCGGCTCGATCTTCGACCAGTCCTCCTCGAAATATTCCGACAATACGTGCCTCTGCTTGTCGTAGAGGTTGGCGAGGAACAATGCGAAGAATTCTCCGGCACGGTTCTGGAACGACAGATCGTGGGTCGCCTCGAAGCACGCGATCATCGCCTCGAACAGATGCATATGCGGGTTCTGCCGGCGCGGCAGCGAGACCGGAAGGCCTTCGTGAACGCCGCCATGCGGCGAGCGCAGGTGGCCGTCGAGGAAGGCAAGCAGCGCATCGATCTCGGCGCGGACCTGCGCATCCTGGTCGAGCGCATAGACGCTGGCGAGCGCAAACAGGATGAAGGCGTGGTCATAGGCATCACGCCGGGCATCCAGCACCGAACCGTCCGGCGTCAGCCGGTGCACATAGCCGGGCCGGCCATCGGGCGCCTTCGCTTTGGCCAGCAGGTGCTCCAGCCCCTTCAGCGCAATCGCGCGCCCCTCGGGATACCAGCCCATCTGTGCCGCCTTGGCGTAGCACCAGATCTGGCGGGCCTGCACGAACACGCGCCGGGGCGCGGCGGCATCCGCCGCACCGTCGCGGTGCAGCCGGTCGATGAAGCCGCCCGCAGCGTGATCCCAGCCGACCGTCGACCACAGCGGCAGCGCCTCGTCGATCATACGGCGCTTCAGGCGTGCGACGACGTTCGACGCCTCGTCCGCCGCAATGATTCCTTCGTCCGCCATCGGGTCCCTTTCAAGCCTCGCCACTGGCGGTCTGATAGCCATGCCGGTGGCGGCGCGCAACGGATGCCAACACGGAAAGAACAGCCATGACCGCCCATTACGACGCCCGCGAGACGCGTGAGCAAGCCGCGCGCGAGGCCGACCTGTTCGCCCGCCTGCCGGAGGTGCTGCGAGCCGCGATGGCCGCCCCGGCCTATGCCGAGCGGCTGAAAGGCTTCGATCCCGCCGCCGTGACCTCCAGGGCGGCTCTGGCGGATTTGCCGGTGTTGCGCAAGTCGGAACTGCCCGCCCTGCACAAGGCCTCCGCGCCCTTCGGAGGCTTCGTGGCGGCGGCGCCTGGCTCGTTCGCCCGCCTGTTCACCTCCCCCGGTCCGATCTTCGAGCCGGAAGGGCGACAAGCCGATCCCTGGCGCGGCGCAAGGGCGCTGTTCGCAGCCGGGTTCCGCCCCGACGACATCGTCCTCAATACCTTCAGCTACCATCTCACCCCCGGGGGATTCATCTTCGATGCGTCGGCGCGGGCGCTAGGGTGCGCGGTGATCCCCGCCGGCCCCGGCAACACAGAGCAGCAGTTCGAGCTGATCGAGGCCTACCGGCCGGTCGGCTACAGCGGCACGCCGGACTTCTTGAAGATCCTGCTCGATGCCGCCGCAAGCTCGGGGCGTGACGTTTCCTCGATCAAGCGCGCGCTGGTCTCGGGCGCAGCGTTTCCGCCCTCGCTCCAGGCCGAGATCAAGGGGCGCGGCATCGATGCCTACCAGGCCTTCGGCACCGCCGATCTCGGCCTCATCGCCTTCGAGACCGAGGCCCGCGAAGGCATGGTCGTGAACGAGGACCTGATCCTGGAGATCGTCAAGCCCGGCACTGGCGATCCGGTCGCACCAGGTGACGTCGGCGAGATTGTCGTGACTTCGCTCGACCCGCACCATCCCTGGATCCGGCTCGCGCTCGGCGACCTCACCGCGGCCCTGCCCGGCACGAGCCCGTGCGGGCGCACCAACATGCGCATCAAGGGCTGGATGGGCCGCGCCGACCAGACCACCAAGATCAAGGGCATGTTCGTCCGTCCCGAGCAGATCGCCGAGATCGGCAAGCGCCACGCGGGGCTCGGAAGACTTCGCCTCATCGTCACGCGCCAAGGCGAGACCGACGCCATGACGTTGAGAGCGGAAGCTGCGCCCCCTAGCGACTCGCTACGCGACGACATCGCGGCCAGCTTGCGCGCGATAACGAAGCTCGGAGGAGCCGTCGAGCTGGTCGGTCCCGGCACGCTGCCGAATGACGGCAAGATCATCGTGGACGAGCGCTAACCTCAGCTCGATTTCGACAGCAGGTCATTGCCGGGGCTGAGCACATCCCTCCGCGAATGCGGGAGCGCGGAACGAACTCGCGGCACGACGAAGATGACGAGCGTAGAGCCCGACCTTCGGGCCATGGCTGCGATGCCGCCGGGCGCAGGAACCTTGCATCGTCCGGGCTGCTCCCGTATTACCAGACCACGCTGCGATATGGCCGGAATCGGCCCTTTCTGGACCCCAAACGTGCTTGACCGAACCCTCGTCACGATCGCCGAGACGGAGACCATTGAGGAAGCCTTCCGGCGCCTGAACGCGAACATGCTCGGCATCCTGTTCGCGCAAGACGCGAGTGGGCGAATCGTCGGCGCCGTAACGGACGGCGACATCCGCAGGCGCATGCTCACCGGTATCACGATCCAAGACCGGGTTGTGTCCTGCATCAACCGCAAATTCGTCTGGGCACCGACCGGCGGGCCACGCGAGCAGATCCTCAAGCTGCTCGACCAGCGCGTCCACGTCGTGCCGATCCTCGATGGCGAGGGACGGCTGGTCGACGTGTTCAGCCGCGAACTGTTCAACCTGTCGGAAGAGAGCGAGGTGTTCGCGCGCGCCCGCTCGCCGGTGCGGATCAGCTTCTCCGGCGGCGGCACCGACCTGACGCACTACTTCGTGGCGAATGACGGCGGCGCGGTCATCAGCGCCACGATCAAGATGTACGCTCACGCGACGTTGCGGCGCCGGAGCGATCCCAGCATCCGTATCTACTCGCACGACTTCCGCCGCACGGTCGCGGCCGACAATCTCACCGAGCTCGGAACGGGCGGAGATCTCGCACTGATCAAGTCGGTCGTGCGCCTGATCAAGCCGACTTACGGCTTCGAGCTCGAAGTGTCCGCCGACTTCCCGGTCGGTTCCGGCCTCGGCGGCTCCGCGGTGGTTTCGTCGGCGATCATCGGCTGCTTCAACGAATTTCGCAGCGACCAGTGGGACCGCCACGAGATCGCGGAGATGGCCTTCCAGGCCGAGCGGCTGATGCTCAACATCCCCGGCGGCTGGCAGGATCAGTACGCCACCGTGTTCGGCGGATTCAATCACATGGAATTCTTCTCCGACCAGAACACCATCGTGCCGCTTCGCCTCGATCCCAACATCATCGCCGAGCTCGAGGAGAGCCTGGTGCTCTGCTACGTCGGCTCGGGGCGCGATTCCGGCGCCATTCATCGCGACCAGAAGGCTCAGCACGAGACCAGCGACGCGGTGGCCGCAGCTGCCAAGCAGAAGGAAGTGACGCGCGACATCAGGCGGCATCTGCTGCGCGGTCAACTGCTGGAATGCGGCCGGCTGATCGACGAGGCCTGGCACGCCAAGCGGAAGCTGAGCTCCAAGATCTCGTCGGACGCGATCGACGCGATCTATGATTTTGCCAAGCAGCATGGCGCGGTCGGCGGCAAGTTGCTTGGCGCGGGCGGCGGCGGTTACTTCATGTTCTTCGTCCGCCCGTTCGAGCGCTATCAGCTGATCGCGGCGCTGGAACAGCAGGGGCACAGCTGTTCGCGCATCATGTTCGAGGAGAACGGGCTGCGGACGTGGAAGTCCCGTGTTCCCGCCCAGCTAGCATGACGCATATGAGACGAGAATGTTGATGACATCGCCCAAACAGCCTGCTCCGGTCCGCATCGGCAACCGTCTTCTGGGCGATGGCGAACCCTGCTACGTCATCGCCGAGATCGGCAACAACCATAATGGCGACTTCGACCGCGCCATTGCGCTGGTCGATGCCGCGGTCGCCGCCGGAGCTGATTGCGCCAAATTCCAGATGCGCAAGCTCGACGAGGTCTATCGCGCCTCGAGCCTGTCCGGGAAAGACGACGACCTCGCCGTCGAATATACGCTCGATCTTCTGCGCCGCTTCGAGCTGCCGACCGCACAGCAGAAGAAGATCGCCGAATATTGCGCAGCCAAGGGCATCGAGTACCTCTGCACGCCCTGGGACGCCAAGAGCGTCGCCGTGCTCGAAGGCTTCGGCGTGGAGGCCTACAAGGTCGCGTCCGCCGACCTCACCAATCTGCCGCTGCTCGCCCGCCTCACCGCCACCGGCAAGACGTTGATCGTCTCGACCGGCATGAGCACGACGGACGAGATCAAGGCCGCGGCGAAGTTCCTCGACGACCGGAATGCCAGCTACGTGCTGCTGCATTGCCAGAGCACCTACCCGGCCGCGCTCCACAACATTCATTTGCGTTTCATGGAAACGCTGCGCGAGATCCATCCGGTCGTCGGCTATTCCGGCCACGAGCGCGGCATTGCCGTTTCGACGGCCGCCGTCGCGCTCGGCGCCGTCGTCATCGAACGCCACATCACGCTCGATCGCGAGATGGAAGGTCCCGACCATGCCGCAAGTCTCGAGCCGGAGGAATTCAAGGCACTCGTCTCCGGCATTCGCGAGGTGGAAGCGGCCCGCGGCGAGAAGCTCGCCGAGCGCGCGCTGAGCCAGGGTGAGCTGATCAACCGCGAAAACCTCGCCAAGAGCCTGGTGGCCGCGCGCGACCTGTCGGCCGGCACCGTGATCTCCGAAAGCGACATCGCCGTGAAGAGCCCGGGACAGGGCCTGTCGCCGCTGAAGATGCCGGCGCTGCTCGGCCGCAAGCTGACGCGAACGATGGCGGCCGACGACTATTTCTTCCAGAGCGACCTCAATGAAGGCGCCGCGAAGGCGCGGCGCTACCGCTTCGACCGCCCCTGGGGCGTGCCGGTACGCTATCACGATACCGAACGCTTCTTGGAAATCTGCGAGCCCGACATCATCGAATTCCATCTCAGCTACAGCGACATGGAGCGCGATCCGGCGGCCTATCTGTCGGGCACCTATGATCTCGGTTTCGTGGTGCATGCGCCGGAGCTGTTTGCCGGCTCCAAGCTGATGGACCTCGCAACGCCCGACGAGGCGCTGCGGCGCTACTCGCTGGAGCAGACTCAGGCGGTGATCGACA
Organism: Bradyrhizobium yuanmingense; assembly: GCF_025200905.1. Classification (NCBI taxonomy): domain Bacteria; kingdom Pseudomonadati; phylum Pseudomonadota; class Alphaproteobacteria; order Hyphomicrobiales; family Nitrobacteraceae; genus Bradyrhizobium; species Bradyrhizobium yuanmingense. The sequence goes on from NZ_CP104173.1 coordinate 4,964,158, forward strand.
TCACCCGCGGCCTGAAGAAATTCTTCCCCAAGACCAAGCGTCCGCCCATCGTCGCCAATATCGGCGGCTTCACCATGGACGAGCCGCTGCCGCCGGAGGAGAAAGCCGAGCGCTACCGCATCTTTGCGCAGAGCTTGACCGAGCTCGACATGGAGGGTGTCGAGCTGACGCCGCAGACCATGGCGCCGTTTCCCTGGCATTTCGGCGGCCAGCGCCACCAGAACATCTTCATCTTCCCGGAGGAATCGGCCGCGTTCTGCGCCAAGCATGATTTGCGCATGTGCGTCGATATCTCCCACACCAAGCTCGCCGCCAATCATTTCGGCTTCGACTTCGCGCAGGGCCTCGCCCAGCTCGGGCCGCACACCGCGCATCTGCATTTCGGCGACGCCAAGGGCCTCGACGGCGAAGGTCTTCAGATCGGCGAAGGCGAGATCGATTTCGACGAGATCGGACAGGTGTTGCGCAAGCATGCACCGACGGCATCGTTCATTCCCGAAATATGGCAGGGTCACAAGAACATGGGCGAAGGCTTCTGGACCGCGCTCGAGCGTCTGGAGGGACACATCTGATGGCGCGCAAGACGCTGGCCGTGATCGCCGCGCGCGGCGGCTCCAAGGGCATCCCGCACAAGAACCTGCTCGATCTCTGCGGCAAGCCCCTGATCGCCTGGACGGTCGAACAGGCCCGCGCGGCGCGCGGCGTCGACGTCGTGGCGGTCTCGTCGGACAGCGAGGCGATCCTCGCCGCGGCCGAGGCCGCCGGCGCCGTCGGCGTGCGGCGTCCGGACGACATTTCGGGCGACCTCGCCTCCTCCGAATCCGCCTGGCTGCATGCCCTCGATGCGACCGAGGCGCGACTGGGCCGGTTCGAGCGCGTGGTCGCGCTTCAGGCCACATCGCCGATCCGCGAGCCCGGCGACATCGAGAACGCACTTGAGACCTTCGATCGCGACCATCTCGACAGCCTGCTGTCGGTTTGCGAGGTCGAGGACTACTTCAACTGGCGGATCGGCGCGAACGGCCCGGAGCCGATCAATTACGACTATCGCAACCGCCGCATGCGCCAGCAGATCGAGAAGCGCTACCTCGAGAACGGCTCGTTCTACGTCCTGATCCCATCCCTCCTGCGCGAGCAGAACAATCGTCTCGGCGGCAAGATCGGCTTCCACGTCATGGATCGTCACAAGATGTTCCAGATCGACCGGCCCGAGGACGTCAAGCTTTGCGCCGCCATCATGCGCAGTTACGGCTATGCCTGATCTCAGCGCCTTCTCGCTCGCAGGCAAGATCGCGGTGGTCACCGGCGCCTCGCGCGGCATTGGCGCGGCGATCGCGAGCGGCCTCAAGGATGCCGGAGCCACCGTGTTCGGCCTCAGCCGGTCCGGAACCGCGCCGCAGGGCGTCACCGCCATGGCCTGCGACCTCTCCGACGACAGCGCGATCGAAGGCGCATTCCGCGCCATTGCGGCAAAAGGCAATCGGATCGACGCACTCGTGAACGCCGCCGGCATCAGTCTTCCGGCCCAAGGCGGCGAAAGCGAGCTCGCACGCTTCCGTGCCACGGTCGCAACCGATCTCACCGGCGTCTACGCCACCATCCTCGCCGCCTATCCGCTCCTGAAGAACGCGGGCTCGGCGGCGATCGTCAACGTCACCAGCATCAATTCGGTGCGTGGCTTTCCCGGCAATCCCGGTTACGTCGCGGCAAAGGCGGGGCTTGCCGGCTTGACCCGCGCACTCGCCGCCGACTACGCACCGGACGGCATCCGCGTCAACGCACTTGCGCCGGGCTACGTCGCGACCGAGATGACCGCGAAGAGCTATGCCGACCCCGTCATGCACGAGGATCGGCGCCGCCACACCATGCTCGGCCGCTGGGGGCAACCCGCCGACATGGTGGGTGCCGCCGTCTTTCTCGCGTCGGAAGCCTCCGCCTATGTGACCGGCCAGGAGATCTTTGTCGACGGCGGCTGGATCGCCAAGGGCCTCGCCATCAGTTCGGATAGCACATCGTGACCGCAACGCTCGAACGCATCGGCTTCATGCAGGGACGCCTGTCGGCCCTGGTCGACGGCAAGATCCAGGCGTTCCCGTGGAACGAATGGCGCGAGGAATTTCCCCGCGCCAAGGCGCTCGGCCTGACGCGGATGGAATGGACCATCGACCAGGAGCGGCTGCGCGAGAACCCGCTGATGACCGAGCCGGGACAACAGGAGATTCTGACGCTGGCACGCGAAAATGGCGTGCGCATCCCGAGCCTGACCGGCGATTGCTTCATGCAAGCGCCGTTCTGGAAGGTCGATGCGGTCGTGCGCGATGCCCTCGTCAACGATCTCGATCTCCTGATTGCCGCCTGCAGCCGCATCGGCATCGCGTTCATCGTGGTCCCGCTGGTCGACAACGGCAAGATCGAGCGCGAGAGCGAGAGCGACACGCTCAAGCGGGTGCTGATCGCCCGCCGCGAGCAGCTCGTGAGACAGAACGTCAAGATCGTCTTCGAGTCCGATCTGCCGCCGCGCGACCTCGCCCGCTTCATGGAGGCGTTTCCGGCGGAGGTCTTCGGCATCAACTACGACAGCGGCAACAGCGCCTCGCTGGGCTACGACAGCGCCGAGGAGATCGAGGCCTACGCGCCCCGCATTCTCAACGTCCATGTCAAGGACCGCGTGCGCGGCGGCACCACCGTGCCGCTCGGCACCGGCAACGCTGATCTCGCCAAGACGATCCGGCTGATCGAACACTCAGGCTACAAGGGACAGTACATCCTGCAAACTGCGCGGGCCGGCGACGGCGATCACGCCGGCGCGCTGGCGACATATCGCGACATGACGGTTCGCTGGATCGAGGATGCCGCGCGATGAGGCTCGAGCTGGATGATCGCGTCGCGCTCGTCACCGGCGCCAGCCGCGGCATCGGGCTCGCGATCGCGACGACGCTCGCCGCAGAAGGCGCCAGGGTCGCGCTTGCGGCGCGCGGCGCAGATGCGCTCGATGCCGCGCGGGCTACGGTCGGCGGCAGCACGTCGGTTCACGTGGCCGATGTCACCGATCCGGCTGCCGCAGCGGGGCTGCTGAACGAGGTCGAACGGCAGTGGGGACGCCTCGACATTCTCGTTTGCAACGTCGGCAGCGGCGCTTCCGTGCCGCCCGGGCAGGAGAATGCAGCGGAATGGTCGCGGGTGATGGATCTCAATTTCTTCGCCACGACCAACATGATCGAGGCCGCACGGCCGCTGATGGCGCGCGGCAGCGGCGACCGGTCGATCGTCTGTATCTCCTCGATCGCCGGCATGGCGGCGCTGGGCGCACCCGTCACCTACTATGCCGCGAAGGCGGCGCTGAACGCCACCGTGCGCGGGCTGGCACGCCCGCTGGCGCTCGAAGGCATCCGCATCAATGCGGTCGCGCCCGGCAACATCCTCGCCGCCGACGGCACCTGGGCGCGCAAGCTCGCCGAGAACAGGGCCGCGGTCGAGGACATGCTTGTTCGCGAGGTGGCGCTGCGCCGGCTCGGCAAGCCGGAAGAGGTCGCCGACCTCGTCGCATTCCTCGCCTCGCCGCGCGCGGCGTTCATTACCGGCAGCGTCATGGTCGCCGACGGCGGCCAATTGCGCGGCTGAACAGGAGCTCCCGATGGCAAGCCCGTCCTCACGCTATGACCTGACCGGCCGTACCGCTCTCGTGACCGGTGCAGGCGGCCTGCTCGGCCGGCAGCATGTCGCCGCGCTCTCCGAGGCGGGGGCGCGCGTCGTCGTGACCGACGTCGGGCTTGCGCAGGCCGAAGCCGCCGTTGCCACGCTCAAGCAGAATGCGCCGTCCGCCGACCTGATCGCGCTTGCGATCGACGTCACCACACTCGATTCGGTGCGCGCTGCGCACGAGCAGCTTTCCGGCCGCGGCGTCTCCGTCGACATCCTCGTCAACAACGCGGCCATCGATCCCAAGGTGACCTCCGCACCGGGCGTGATGCATTCCTCCCGCTTCGAGGCGTTTCCGGTACCGCAATGGCAGACCGAGATCGCCGTGGGCCTCACCGGCGCGATGCTGTGCGCGCAGGTGTTCGGCGGCGCGATGGCATCGCGGGGCCGCGGTGTGATCCTCAACATCGCCTCCGATCTCGGCGTGATCGCGCCGGACCAGCGGCTCTATCGCCAACCGCAGGTGACGCGCGAGGAGGAGCAGCCGGTGAAGCCGGTGACCTACTCCGTGATCAAGCACGGCTTGATCGGGCTGACGAAGTATCTGGCGACGTACTGGGCCGATCACGGCGTCCGCGTCAACGCGATCTCGCCGGGCGGGGTCTTCAACAACCAGGATCCGGCCTTCGTCGAGCGACTGACGCGCCTGATCCCGATGGGCCGCATGGCCGAGGTCGACGAGTACCGCGCCGCGGTGCAGTTCCTGTGCTCGGATGCCTCGAGCTACATGACCGGGCAGAACCTGGTGATGGATGGCGGTCGAAGCGTGTGGTAGCCGCGGCGCGCCGCTCACGACGAGAGCGACACCGCTCTGCGCTGCTCGCCGGACGTAGCTCCTAAACTTTGGAAACCGCAGAGCGGCGAAACAAGCGAGTTTTGTCGGCGAGCACCCACGGGAGAACGGGACGGCCCAACATCTGCCAACGCTCCTCCAGAATGATCGCGGCGAACAGCGCGGCAATTTTAATCCAATATGTCGGCGTCGCCGCAAAGTTCAGCATGCCCCCGATGTACATGACGTAGAAGCCATACAGCACATAGAACGACAGCATTGCCGTCAGATATCGCCCGGCAACGATTGAGCGGATCATGATCGCGGAAATGAGCGCCGTGAGCCAGCCGGCTCCCAGCAGAAAGAACCAGCTCAAATAGGGACCAAACAGCTCGAAAAAGATTTCAGGAAATCCACCTGCGAATTGAAACCCGCCCGTGATGTGCTCCGTCGTCCGTGGCTCACCGATCGTTTCGGACATCAGGAACTGCGGTGTCGTGTTTCGTCCCGCAACGATGGGACGCCCGAACAGGGCATCGAAGGCACGGCGTGCATCCCAATCTCCGTTGACCAGAACACGCTGATAGGACGCCCATCCTATCTCTGACGGCTGCACGAGAGCGCGCTCCACGAAAGCGCCCCGCGCGGCCTCTCCTTCGTATCCTCTGACCCTGGTCAGATTCCAGTAGAGCGCGAATGCAATCATCGCGACCGTCGCCGCTATGATGCCGGTGCCCGCCAGCACGATGCGGCGATCGGCGATCCGAGGCAGCAAGCTTAACGAACGTCCGCCTGCAAAGCCTCGCGCCTGAACGAGCAAAGCCGCCGAGAACGGTATGATAAAGAATCCACAATATCGGTAGAAGGGCGAGAAGCGCCCGCCTACGAGAAACATGTAGAAGATCATTGCAGCCAGCAAAACCAGAAAGCGATAATCGTATCGCCGCCGTCGCAACCACTCAGCGACGAACATGGTCCCCCACCAGAAGCAGACCATGTCGCCTCGCTCGATCACAAAGCGATGAAGAAAATTGGCCTGCTCGTTGAAGGTCCAACGCTCGATCTTGGCGAACAGTGGAATGACGCCCCCCTGGATCAGAGCGCCGAAAAGCAGGATCAAGAAAAGGACCGACACGTAGAATGTGACGTCCGACAGAGTCAGTTGAGATTGGCTCGGATGCGGCTCGGGAACTGGAGCCGACCGAGCCCAATCATCCAGCGCCTGCGCATTGAAAACCCAGAGGAATGGAAGAAGCGTCAGAAAATAGGCGATCGACTGGAACACAGTCATGACGCCGGGACCAATGAACAGCTGAAGCTGGGACGAAAGGATTGGCCCCGAGAGATCGATGTAGAACGAGGAGATCGTCCGCCACACGAAGGTAAACAAAAGAAAGGCGAGGCACAGGAAAATTGTCGATCTGAAGCGCAACAACCAAACGATGAAGAGCAGTATCGAGACACCAGCCAAAAGGGTCATGGCCAGCTCTACCCTACGCGGACCGATCGCTTCAGAAGGAAAGTCAAAAGGCCAATGAAAAGGACGATGCCCAAGCCCGCCAGAATGGCTCTTTGCACGAGATTGACCTCCCTGGGGCCTTCCATCACAGGAGATGATCCATCCTGCAGGCCTGTCATCCTCACAGTGCGCTCGCTATAGGTCAGTAACGCAATGCGCGTTTCGACGTTGAGAATTCCATCAACTGAGCCCCCGGGGCTCGACATCAAGGCCGTGCCATCCGGCCGAGCCGGAGTAACGTATATGTCGCCCTTCTTGAGCGAATCGCTCAGGCGCACCTTTGCATCTTGAAGGCTGTCGCGCACGGAACGCAACAATTCCATTCTGGGTTCAAGCAATTTCTGATGAACGGCTTGGATTGCGGCAACGGCCTGTTGAAGCAGGATCAGCGCCTCCTCCTTCGAGGCGGAACTTGCCTCCAGACGGATGATGGAATCGTCTATGACGATCCCGCGCAACGAAGCTCCGGCGAACGCCCCCCGGCGGTCGTGAAGTGCCTTGCGAGCATCGGCAAGTACACTGTCTTGGAACTGAATCCCTCCGATCCGTGTCACCAGCTCACGGGCACTCTCTACGCGTTCGACGGTCATCGCAGACCGGCCGAGAAGGCCGTCAAGGCTGGGCATTGTACCAAGTGCAATCGTCGCGCTTGCGGTCCAGGATTCCACCTTTCGGCCGACGTCCAGGGAACCTAGAGCAGCCAACAACATGGCTCCGATGGCGAGCGAAAGAACCCAATGCTTCCGTACTGTTCGGATAGCGACATCGGACCACCTCGCAAGCTGCGGACGGACTGAAGCTTGGGGCGCACGCTCGATCATGGGCATGTACTCTTGTCCCGGACACAATATGAACGGAAAGCTCCATACCGTGAATGGGGCGCCCGGTCGACATCATACTAAGCAATCTATGGTTGATTAATCGGCTCCTGTGCCAAATTCTCGAGGAACCATTGTGGCCCTGGCCGCCCTCGGTCCGTCCTGCCGTCTGATCCACCAAAGGTGACCCGCGACTTTCGTCAGGCTCAAGCCTTGGTCGCCCAAGCGGCCGCTGGACATGAGGGCGCTCTTGCTACCGGAACGAGTGCCGCCATCTCTGTGCTCCAGTCCTTGCATTGGGGCTGCGGCTCCCGTATGACCGAAACTAGCTATGTGAGTTGGTATCTGCCTCAAACAGGCAGAACATCGGCCTTTCTTGGACCTACACCGTGCTTCAACCACCGCTCGTCAGCATCACTCCGATCGTGGCCATTCCGGCGAGGAAATGCTGACGTGCGCTGGCAAACAAAGGCGCGGGCGTTCTCCGTATTGTCGAACATTCCCTGGGGCGAAGACCTGCATTACGCCCTGCAGCGCTACGTCACACGACGGCTGCCGCGCCCCGAACGACAGGTCAGGTCCATCTATACGCTTGCGCAGCGGCTGCTGGGCGTCCACGACAGGTACAGCATCCGACCGTTACGGGATTCGACTTTTTACGAGTTCGGCGCCGGGCGGGATCTGATCATTCCTCTCGCCTTCAGTGCACATGGGGCGCGACGTTTCATCACCGTCGACATCGAGCGCTTGGCCAAGCTGGAACTGATCCGCGCCAACGCAGCCGTGATTTCTCGACTGAGCGGGACCGACCACCCCGACTTGAACTCCGTAGAGGACCTCGAGCGTTACTGGCACATCGACTACCGCGCACCGGCCGATGCCCGAACGACAGGCCTGCCAGCCGGTTCGATCGACTGCGCGGTCTCGGTCGAAACGCTCGAGCACATTCCCAAGAGCGACATCGCGGCGATCCTGAAGGAGTTGCGACGCATCATGCGCCCTGACGGGCTTATCCTCATGCAAATCGACTACGGCGACCACTTCAAAGGCTTCGATCCGTCCATCAGCTCATTCAATTTCCTGACCTATTCCGACGAGGATTGGGCGCCCTTCCAGTCTCGCTTCCAATACGTCAATCGTTTGCGCCATAGCGAATATCTGCAGCTGTTCAGAGAGGCCGGGTTTGAACTTCTCAGCGACCAACCAGACCGCCGGCCACCTGAGCAGCAGATCCTGGAACGGTTGGCACCGCGCTTTCGAAATTTCTCTCCGGAGGATCTGTTCACGCTAGGCTCCCTGATCGTTGGCCGCCCGACTGACCTGCCGAAAGGAAATTGAAGATAATTCTCGGCTGCTGCGACGGGCCCCATCCTAGAGATCTCGCGATGTGCACGATCACATTTGTCCTGACCTTGCTGTTCTTCCTGATCCAGCTCGGCACAGTTGGCTCCGCCAGAACCTACGAAAAGGAATCATCCTCTCGGACCCGTATACGATCGGCATCGTCCGGGCGACCAACGGCGCGCCGGCCGCCTATCTGTTCTCCGATCTGGACACCGTGAACGAAATGATCGCAACAGGTGCAAAACCGGTCGTACGCACGATTCTGAAGCCGGCTGAAGGAGATCAGCGGCTTGCAAATACTTGCAGGCTGATCGCCCCTCTGGTGCGCGTCGTGTTGCATCACTCATGCCGTCGGAGGGACAAATCATGCTGAGACAAGCCGTCATCCTCGTCGGTGGGCTCGGCACCCGCCTTGGCGAACGCACCAAATCCGTGCCGAAGCCAATGCTCGACATCGGAGGCAGGCCGTTTCTCGACACCCTCATCGATGAACTCGTCCGCTATCACGTCTTCGATGAAATCCTCCTGCTAGCCGGCCACAAGGCCGACATCGTCGAGAGCCACTACGCCGGCGCGGCGCGCGGCCGGGCAAAGATCCTGGTGTCTCGCGAAACCGAGCCGCTCGGCACCGGCGGCGCGCTCGTGAACGCGCGCGATCTGCTGCACGACCGCTTCCTGCTGCTCAATGGCGACTCGCTGTTCGACTTCAACCTGCTTGATCTGATCGCGCGTGCGCGGGACGGTCGGATTCACATAGCATTGCGCGACGGCGTCGTCGGGGACCGCTACGGGCGCGTCGCGCTCGATGGCGACGTGGTGCGCGATTTCATCGCCCCGGGTGCGGGCGCCACCGGGCCGGTCAATGCCGGGATCTACGTCGTCGACAAGTCCGTTCTCGCCGATATCGCGAAGCTTCCCGCCTCTCTCGAACAGGACGTGTTCCCCGGTCTTGCCCCGCGCGGCGAGCTGCGCGGCACCGCCTATCGCGGCTATTTCATCGACATCGGCATCCCTGACGATTTCGCGCGCGCCGACCGCGAGCTGCGCGAGAAGCTGCAGCGTCCCGCCGTGTTCTTCGACCGCGACGGCGTGCTTAACCATGATTCCGGCTACACATTCGAGACGCACAAGCTCGAATGGATCGACGGGGCACGCGAGGCCGTGAAGGCCGTCAACGACGCCGGCTATTTCGCTTTCGTCATCACCAATCAATCCGGCGTCGCGCGCGGCTATTACGAGGAGCATCACGTCGACACCCTGCACCGCTGGATGGCGGACCAGATGGCACTCGTCGGCGCGCATATCGACGCCTTCGAATATTGCCCCGACCATCCCGAGGGAACCGTGGCCCGCTATTGCCGTGTCAGCGACCGCCGCAAGCCGGGCGCGGGCATGATCACCGACCTGGCGCAGCGTTTTCCCATCGACATGGCGCACAGCATGGTGATCGGCGACAAGCCGAGCGACCTCGAGGCCGCGCAGGCGGCCGGCCTTCCCGGCCATTTGTTCCAGGGCGGCAATCTCCAGGCGTTCGTAAGAGCGCGTCTGAACGCGGCCGGCGACACTTAGATGGCCCGTCAAAAACTGCTGCATCCTCGGGCATTTGGCAGCTTTCGCACGGCGGCTCTGTTGCGCGCGACCGCGAGTATGCTATAGCGCCATCTTGTTGCGAAGACTGGCTTAATCGCCTTTTGGGGTCCGGCATGGCAGATCTGAGGGACGCCCGCGTCCTCGTTACCGGCAGCGACGGCTTCATCGGGTCGCATGTCGTCGAGGAGCTGGTGAAAGCCGGGGCCCGCGTCAAGGCGATCGTCTACTACAACTCCTTCAACTCGTGGGGCTGGCTCGACACCGTTCCCGCCGACATCATGAAATCCGTAGAGGTGGTCGCCGGCGACATCCGTGATCCGCATTTCATGATCGCAGCCGCCAGCGGCTGCACCGACGTGCTGCACCTGGCGGCGCTGATCGCGATTCCCTTCTCCTATGTCGCGCCCGATTCCTATGTCGAGACCAATGTGCGCGGCACCGTGAACGTGCTCCAGGCCGCGCGCATGGCCGGCGTGCGGCGCTTCGTGCAGACCTCGACCAGCGAGGTCTATGGCACGGCGCAGACCGTTCCGATCAAGGAGAGCCATCCGCTGGTCGGCCAGTCGCCCTACTCGGCCTCGAAAATCGCCTCCGATCAGATGGCGCTATCGTTCCACGCCTCGTTCGACCTGCCGGTCGTCGTGATCAGGCCGTTCAACACCTATGGACCGCGGCAATCGGCACGTGCGGTGATCCCCACGATCATCAGCCAGATCGCGACCGGCAAGCGCAGGATTCGTCTCGGCGCCGTCAGCCCGACCCGTGACTTCTCCTTCGTCACCGACACCGCGCGCGGCCTGATCGCAGGACTCACCGCTCCGGCCGAGCAGACCGTCGGCCAGACCATCAATCTCGGCAGCGGCTTCGAGATCTCGGTCGGCGCCACCGCGCAGATGATCGCCGACGTCATGGGGACCACGATCGAGATCGAAACCGACGAGGCGCGGCTGCGTCCCGCCAATAGCGAAGTCGAGCGCCTCTGGGCCGACAATTCCAAGGCGCGCCAGCAGCTCGGCTGGGCCCCGGAATTCGGTGGGATCGAAGGCATGCGCCAGGGCATCGTGAAGACGGTGAACTGGTTCACCAATCCCGTAAATCTCGGCCGCTACAAGGCGGACGTCTACAATGTCTGAGGCAATTGTGGGAACGGCCGCGACCAGATCCGACCTCTCTACGCGCACCTTCGATCCGAAGGCCGTGGTCGATGCCGTCCGGCGCGCCGCAGGCACGCCCAACGGCATCCTCGGCCTGCACGAGCCGGTGTTTGCCGGCAACGAGGTCGCCTATCTCGAAGAATGCATCAAGAGCACTTTCGTCTCCTCGGTCGGCCCGTTCGTCGACCGCTTCGAGCGGATGCTGGAGGAGGTGACGGGCGCCAAACGCGCGGTCGCCGTCGTCAACGGCACGGCGGCATTGCACGCCTGCTTCCGCCTCGCCGGCGTCGAGCCTGGCGACGAGGTCATCTCGCCGGCGCTGACCTTCATCGCGACCACGAACGCGATCGCCTATTGCGGGGCGGTGCCGCATTTCGTCGACAGCTCCTTCGCCACGCTCGGCATGGACCCGCGCGCCCTCGCCGCGCGGCTCGAGAGGATTGCCGAGCGAACGCCAAAGGGCGCGGTCAATCGCGAGACCGGACACCGCATAGCTGCGATCTCGCCGATGCACACGTTCGGGCATCCCGTCGAGCTCGACGAGATCGCCGCGATCGCCCGCGACTGGGGCATCGCACTGGTGGAGGACGCCGCGGAATCCTTGGGCTCGACCTACAAGGGTCACGCCGTCGGATCGCAGGCGCGGCTCGCGGCGCTGAGTTTCAACGGCAACAAGATCGTCACCACAGGCGGCGGCGGCGCCATCCTCACCAACGACGAGGAGCTCGGACGCCGCGCCAAGCATCTCACCACCACCGCGAAGCTGCCGCACAAATGGGCCTTCGTGCATGACGAGATCGGCTTCAACTACCGCCTGCCCAACCTGAACGCCGCGCTCGGCTGCGCCCAGCTCGAGCAGCTCGACGGTTTCCTGGCAAGCAAGCGCCGGCTGGCGGCAGCCTATGAGCGCGTCTTTGCGGACGTTCCTGGCGTGAGCTTCTCGCGCGAGCCCGAGGGCACCACGAGCAATTACTGGCTGAACGCGATCCTGCTCGACGAGGCCCATGCCGGACGGCGGGACGACCTGCTGACGGCGCTGAACGAAGCCGGCTTCGGCGCGCGGCCGGCCTGGACCCTGATGCACCGCCTGCCGATGTTCTCGGACAGCCCGCGCGGCGATCTCGCCACCGCCGAGTCGATCGAGCGCCGCCTGATCAACCTGCCGAGCAGCGCCAGCATCAGAGCCTGCGATGAATAGCGGAACGCGAAAGATCTGCTTCGTCACCGGCAGCCGGGCCGATTTCGGGCTGCTGGTCTGGCCGATGCGCGCGATCCGCGAGACGTCAGGCTTGAGGCTCCAGCTCATCGCCACCGGTATGCATCTCGCGCCCGAGTTCGGCTACACCTTCAACGCCATCCGCGACGAGGGCTTCGAGGTCGACGAGCGCGTCGAGACGCTGCTTGCCAGCGACACCGGCGCGGGCGTTGCAAAATCGGTCGGGCTCGGCGTGATCGGCTTTGCCGACGCGTTCACGCGGCTGCAACCGGATCTCGTCGTCGTGCTCGGCGACCGCTTCGAGATGTTCGCGGCCGCCCAGGCCGCGATGTTCATGCGGCTGCCGATGGCGCATCTGTTCGGCGGCGACGTCACCGAAGGCGCGGTCGACGAATCCGTCCGCCACGCCATCAGCAAGATGTCGCATCTGCATTTCACCAGCAATCAGGACTCGACGCGGCGCTTGATGCAGCTTGGCGAGCACCCAACCCGTGTCCACACCATCGGCTCGGTCGGCATCGACGCCATCAAGCATCTCGATCTGATGAACCGCGACGACATCGGCAACGCGATCGGGATGCCGCTCGGCGAGCGCAATGCGCTCGTGACGTTCCATCCGGTGACGGTCGAGGCCGGACGCTCGGCGGCCGAGCTGGATGAGCTGTTCGCGGCGCTGTCGAGGCTCGATCCCGGCTTTCGCCTCATCTTCACGCTCGCCAATGCCGATGCCGAAGGGCGCGCGCTGAACGACCGGACCAAGGCCTTCGCGGCCGGCCGGCCGAACACGATCGCGGTCGCGTCGCTCGGGCAGCTCCGCTATCTCAGCCTGATGAGCCAGGTGGACGTCGTGATCGGCAATTCGTCGAGCGGCATCCTCGAAGCGCCGTCATTCGGTGTTCCGACGGTGGATATCGGCGACCGTCAGAAGGGGCGCGAGCGCGCCGACTCGGTATTTCACGCCACGCCCGAGCGCGGCGCGATCGCCGCGGCGATCTCGCAAGCGCTTGAGCGGGGCCGCAAGGACACCGTCAATCCCTATGGCGACGGCGATTCCAGCCGGCGCTTTGCCGACATCATCGCGGCCATCCCGGATTTCGGCCAGCTCCTGAAGAAGGGCTTCTACGAAGCTCCCGCAAACGGAGCGCGGCCATGACGAGACACACGCTGATCATCGCGGAGGCCGGCGTCAATCACGACGGCAGCCTGGACAAGGCACTGGCCCTCGTCGATGCTGCGGCCGATGCCGGTGCCGACATCGTCAAGTTCCAGACCTTCAATGCAAAGGCGCTGGCGGGCGGAGCGGCGAAGAAGGCCGGCTACCAGCAGCGCACGACGGACGCCGCCGAGAGCCAGCTCGCCATGCTGGAACGTCTCGAGCTGCCGCAGGCTGCACATCACACACTGATCGCGCGCGCCGAGGAGCGCGGTATCGAGTTCCTGTCGACACCCTTCGACGACGCTTCACTCGCCTTTCTGCTGTCGCTCGAACTGCCGCGCATCAAGATCGGATCGGGCGATCTCACCAATGCCCCGCTGCTGCACGCTGCAGCGAGGGCCGGTGCGACGCTGATCCTCTCGACCGGCATGGCGACGCTCAGCGAGATCGAGGAAGCCCTCGGCGTATTGGCGCACGGCTACGCGCAGCGCAACGATGCTGCGGGCCTCGCATCTTTCCGCGCGGCGTGGCGCGATCCGGCAGCGCGCGCCGCGCTGGCGCGGCACGTCAGCCTGCTCCATTGCACGACCGAATATCCCTGCCCCATCGCCGATGTGAACCTCGCTGCGATGGCGACGATGCGGTCGGCGTTCCAGCTTCCGGTCGGCTATTCCGATCACACTGACGGTTTCGAGGTTTCGGTCGCCGCGGTCGCGCTCGGCGCGGAGGTCATCGAGAAGCACCTGACGCTGGATCGCAGCGCGCCCGGTCCCGACCACGCGGCCTCGCTCGAACCTGATGATTTCAAGCGGATGGTCGGCGCCATCCGCAATGTTGAGGCCGCGCTCGGCGACGGCGTTAAGGCACCGAGGGAGTCCGAGGTCGGCAATGTGCCGGTCGCGCGCAAGAGCATCGTGGCGGCACGCGCACTGAAGGCCGGCGAGATCATCGGCCCGGCCGACATCACCGCCAAGCGGCCGGGCACGGGGCGGTCGCCGATCGAGTACTGGTCCCTGATCGGGACCGCGGCACCGCGGGCGCTCGAGCCGGATGATCCGGTCTAGCGGCGAGGCTTGGCAGGAACCCCGCGCAGCACCGAGCCGGACGGCCATGAGCCGGTGACGACAGAGCCCATCGCGACCAGCGTATCGTTGCCGATGGAAATGTGATCGCGGACACGGCTGCCGAGCCCGACGAAGCAATTGTCGCCGATCTCGGCGCCACCGCCGACCACCGTTCCCGGCGAGAGATGGGTGTAGTGTCCAATGCGCACGTCGTGCTCGACGACCGCGCCCGAATTGATGATGCAGTGATGGCCGATCATGCTTCGCGCATTGACGATCGCGCCCGGCATGATGACGCAGCCCAGACCGATCGTTGCCGACGGCGAGACGAACGCGCGCGGATGGATCACCGACGCCCAGCGCGTCAGCTGCAGCCGGCCGATCATCTGCCGGCGCGCGGGCCCCGCCTGCATCGTTCCGACCCCGACCACGAAGGCGGCATCGGGATAGTTCGGCGCAACATCATCGGTTCCGAGATAGCGCGCATCGCCCAACGTTCCCGGCTGGCGATCGAGGAAACCGATGACGTTGAACTGGCCCGACAGAAGCGCTGCCTCGTAGACCATGAAGGCATGTTCGCCGCCGCCGATGATGATCAGATCGTCCATCGCGATTCCCCTGAGCTGCACCGATCTTAGCGGCCGGGCCCGGGCGCTTCAAACCGACCGATTGCGCCTGAAAACGCTTGAATTAACAAGGACAAGCCCGGGTCCCCTGACGGGGTTGACGCCGCCTCTCGCAGCCGCGATATAGCAGGCTCAGCCGTGGGCTGCCCACAAATCCGGCGTGTACGAGGCAGAATTGCCATGAAATCCTGGCGCAAGGCCATCGTCGGTACCCAGGCCAGTGTGGGCGAGGCCATTGCCGCGATCGAGAGCGGAAGCATCCAGATTGCGCTGGTGCTCGACGACCAGAACCGGCTGCTCGGCGTGGTCACCGACGGCGACGTCAGACGCGGACTGCTGCGCGGCATCGCCCTCACCGGGCTTGCGACCGACATCATGAACCGGACGCCGGTGTCGGCCCCTGCGACCTTGCCCCGTGAGGATCGCCTGCATTTGATGCGGCAGAGGTCGATCAAGCAGCTCCCGCTCGTCGACGAGGGCGGCCATCTCGTCGTGGTCGAGACGCTCGATGAGCTGCTCGAGCCGCGCCAGTATCAGAATCCGGTGCTGATCATGGCCGGCGGCCTCGGCGAGCGCCTGGGTGCGCTGACGCGCGACGTTCCGAAGCCGATGCTCAATGTCGGCGGCCGCCCGCTGCTCGAGACGATCGTCCGCAACGTCGTCCAGCAAGGCTTCGGCAACATCTTCATTTCGGTGAACTACAAGGCCCAGACGATCAAGGATTACTTTGCCGATGGCGTCGCCTTTGGCGCCAACATCCAGTACGTGCACGAGACCGAGCGCCTCGGCACTGCCGGTGCGCTCGGGCTGTTTGCAACACCGCCGGATCTGCCTATGATCGTCACCAACGGCGACATCCTCACCACGATCAACTACGGAGCGCTTCTCGACTTCCACAACGGAGCGCCGGCAGAAGCGACGATGGCTGTCCGCGAGCACAAGGTGCACGTCCCCTATGGGGTGGTGTCCACCACGGACGGATTTCTCCAGACCATTCGCGAGAAGCCGACCGAGAGCTGGTTCGTCAGTGCGGGCATCTATGTGATCGGCAGGTCGGTCTTCCGCCACGTCACGCGGGGCGTCAGCATCGATATGCCGACCGTGCTCGAGCGCGTGATCGCCGACAAGGGACGCGTCGCGGTCTATCCAATTCGCGAGTACTGGCTCGACATCGGCCGGCTGGAGGATTTCGAGCAGGCGCATGCGGAGTTTCACGAGGTCTTCCCGTGATCTCGACAACAGCCGTCGTGGTTGGCCTCGGCTCGATCGGCACAAGGCATGCGCGCGTCCTGCGCGAGCTCGGCCTTCGGGTCGCAACGGTCAGCCGGCGCGAAGGTGGCGACTACGGTTCGATCGCGCAGGCCGTTGCGGCGGCGCATCCGGACTACGTGGTGATTGCCACCGAGACGGCGCGCCATGCGGACAATCTGCAAGAGCTGGCGCAAACCGGCTTCCGTGGCAATGTCCTCGTCGAAAAGCCGCTTTTCGCAACGCCGGCACCGGCCCCGAAATATCCGTTTGCCCATGTCAGCGTCGGATACAATCTGCGCTTTCACCCAGTGATGACGGCGCTGGCGGACATGCTGCGCGGACGCGACGTGATCACGGTCGGCGCCTATGTCGGCCAGGACATCAGGGACTGGCGACCGGACCGCGATCACCGCACAACCGCCTCCGCCACGGCTGATGCCGGGGGCGGCGTGCTGCGGGATCTCAGCCACGAGCTGGACTATCTGCTCTGGCTGTTCGGGCCATGGCATCGCGTCGCTGCGCTTGGCGGCGCCTCCGGTGCGCGCGACATCGACGTCGACGACCACCTTGACCTGCTGCTCGATATGCAGCGGGCGCCGTCCGTCCACGTCCACATGGACTATCTCGACCGTCAGGGCGTCCGCCGCATTCGCGTCAATGTCGAGGACGACACCATCGAGGCCGATCTCGTCGGCGGCCGCCTCGCCGTCAACGGCAAGGCAAGGGAGATTCCCAGCGAGCGCGACCAGACCTACCGCGACATGCATGTCGCCGCGATGCAAGGCGCCAGTCCGGCCTGCTCCCTGCCGGAGGCCCTCGGCGTCATGCATCTGATCGACGCCAGCGAGCGCGCGTTGCGCAGCAAGACCTGGGTGTCGCCATGAGCCTTGTCTGTACCATCTGCGCGCGAGGCGGCTCGAAAGGTGTCGTCGGCAAGAACGCGCGCGATCTCCTGGGTAGGCCCGTGCTCGCGTGGAGCATCGAGCAGGCGCGCGAGACCGGCCTGTTCGACGCGATCGCCTTCAGCAGCGATTCGGACGCCTTGCTCGATGCGGCGGTGAAGGTCGGCGCCGATATCGCGGTCAAACGCCCCGACGAGATGGCGACCGACACCGCGCCGAAGCTGCCGGCGATCCGGCACTGCCTCGAGCAGGCCATAGCGCAAATGGGTCGGACGCCGGAAATTTTCGTCGATCTCGACGTCACTTCCCCGCTCAGGCTGGCCTCGGACATCACCGGTGCAGTGGCGTTGCTGCGCGAGAGCGGCGCGCGCAATGTCATCACCGGTGCGCCGGCGCGGCGCTCGCCGTATTTCAACCTCGTCGAGCAGCGCACCGACGGCAGCGTCGGCCTCTCGAAATCCGCCAATCCGCCGATCACCCGACGGCAGGATGCCCCGCGCTGCTTCGACATGAACGCGTCGATCTATGTCTGGCGCGTCGCACCGTTCCTGGAGCACCCCGCGGTGTTCTATCCGGATACGCGCCTGTTCGAGATGCCGGAAGAGCGTTCGATCGACATCGATTCGGATCTCGATTTTGCGCTGGTGGAACTGTTGCTCCGCCAACGAGTGCCGGCCTGAGGAGGCGCAAGCGATGACCACGAGCTTCAAGGCTCTGTTCGATCTGACCGGGCGTACGGCCGTCGTCACCGGCGGCTGCGGCATTCTCGGACGTCGATTTGCCGAGGGGCTTGCCGAGTTCGGCGCCAATGTCGCGATCGTGGATCTCGATCAGGCCGCGACCGACGCCGCGGCGGCCGAGGTCGCCTCACGCCATGCCGTCCGGGCCAGGGGCTACGGTTGCGACATCACCAATCCCGATGCGGTGCGCAAGACGGCCGATGCGATCGAATCCGACCTTGGCGCGGTCTCGATCCTGCTCAACAACGCCGCCAGCAAGACCCGCGATGTGGACGCCTTCTTCGCTCCGGTCGAGGCGTTCTCGCAGGATACCTGGCGCGAGATCATGTCGGTCAATCTCGACGGCATGTTCACCGTCGCGCAAGTGTTCGGCGGCCGGATGGCGGAGCGCGGCTACGGCGCCATCGTGCAGACCGCCTCGATCTACGGCCTGATGGCGCCCGACCAGCGCATCTACGAGGGCTCCGAATATCTCGGCCGCGCCATCAACACGCCGGCCGTCTATACGGCGTCCAAAGCCGGGGTCATCGGCCTGACCAAGCACCTTGCGACTTATTGGGCGGCGAAGGGTGTTCGGGTCAACACGCTGACCCCGGGCGGGGTGGAGAGCGGCCAGAACGAGACCTTCAAGGCGCGCTACGGTGCTCGCGTCCCGCTTGGCCGCATGGCGCGGGCGGATGAGATGGTGGGGACCATGCTGTTCCTGGTGTCCGACGCGGCCTCCTACGTGACGGGGCAGAACATCGCCGTCGATGGCGGATTGAGCGCCTGGTAACGAAACACCAATGATCAAGCGCCTGATCCAGAACACGGTGATTTCGGCGTTTGCCTTCGGCGTGGCCGCCTTGCTGGGCCTCGCAGTCATTCCGCTGATCATCGGAACCTGGGGCGTGACAGAGTTCGGTCTCATCGTCATTTCGCGGCTTCTGCTTCCCAGCGGCATGATGGCGGTGCTGGACCTCGGCCTGTCCGAAGTCGCCACCCAGGTCGTCGCGCGCGCGCGCGAGCACCGTAACTGGACCCAGGCCAGCCGCCAGATCGCCTTCCTGGGCGCGGCCTCCATCGCTCTTGCCTTGATCCTCAGCGCCGCGATCTGGCTCGCGACGCCGCTGTTCGTCATCGCGATGAAAGTTGACGCCGCACACCTCGATACGTTCGCCCGCATCATGCATTACACGGCCCTCGCGAATCTGATCTTCGTTCCGGCGCTGGTGTGGGAAGGCATTGTCAAAGGCTTCGAGCGCTACAACCTGCTCCGCGCCGCCGAGGTCACGTCGACGGCGGCCTATGTCGGCCTGACATTCGCAGCATCGTGGGCGGCGGCAGGCTTCGAGGTGGTCGCCTACATCTATCTCGCCACCCTGGTGGCCCGCGCCGTCGTCATCGGTATTGCCGCCTTCGTCGCCCTGCGGCACAAGCACGTGCGATTGCTGCCCTGGACCCGGGACATCCGAAAGGACATTCTGCATCGTTGCCTGCTGCTGCTGCAAGGCAAGCTGATGGGCGGCATTTCCGGACCGTTTCAACCGTTCCTGATCGGATTGCTGTTCGGCCCCAGGGCCGTCGGCACCTACGACGCGCTGGTACGATTGTCGCGGCTCTCCAAGGTTGTGGTCAGTCTCCTGACTTCCGCTCTGCTTCCGGTTGCCAGTCGGCTCGACGAGCGCGGCAGCGCCGCGTCGTTCCAGCGCCTCGGCGACCTCGGCGTCGTCATGATGCCGATGTTCGTCGTACCGCCGCTCGCCAGCACCGCTATCCTTTCGCCTCAAATCATGGAGGTCTGGATCGGCCCGCTTCTTGCGCCCTACGCGTTCTGGATGGGCCTCAGCTTCCTGGTTCCGATCTGCGCGCAATATGTGGCAACCGGCAGCCTGATCTTCCTGACGCGGCCCGAGGTGCAGGCCAAGCTCAACCGGCTGGTGGCCGTTCAGCTTCTGATCTGGGCGGCGATCTCCGCCGCGACACTGCATTTGTTCGCGGAACGCGCCCTGATACTTGGCCAGGTCATCGGCAGTATCGCCGTGCTTCCCTTGCAGTTGAGAGAGTTGCGCAGTGCACTCGAGCTCGATCGCAATCAGTTCGCGAAGATCATCGGAACCCAGTTCGCAATCCTCCTCCTGGCAAGCGTTTTTCTAGCAACAATTGCAGGTTACATTCGGTTCGACAGCGTGCTAAAGCTCGCGCTCGGTTCCATGGTTTTCTGTCTGGTGACCTGGGTGCTCCAATACTTCCTGGTGCTGGAGAAGCGGCACCGGAGTGTATTTCCCGCCGTCGGGCAATTGATGGGACTGACATCCAAAAGCAGTTGAATGAACATCCACGCGACAGATACGAAAGCGGTCACTCCAGGGTTCGCTCCGGCGTCTTTGTCGGACAAGGCCATGAGCTATGCTATCGACGCAGCAAGGAGCATTGGCCGTCTTGCCTTGCGCCGCGTGAAGCGCACGGCCGACATCGTCGATTCCGAGTATAATCTGACGCATTGGCAGCGGATGCTGTCAGAAAAGAAATGGACCAAGGCTGCCAACGTCGACGAGTTCCTGATACAGAAGAACCCCGCGCTGGGTCTTCGCAAGGTGGACAATCAGATTTGCAGGACCGCGGCTGACGACTACTATCGCTATCGCGCCAGAGCCCTCGCCGACCTGCTGGCACGGCATACTGGTGGCGCCACGGAGGTCATCGAACTCGGCGCGGGCTGCGGCATCAATCTGCTGTCGCTTCACCTCAGTCATCCCGACTGGAGGCTCCGCGGGTTCGACATCGCGCCGAACGGCATTGCTGCGGGCCGGGAGATCGCAGCACATTTTGGCCTTTCGGACCGGATATCGCTCGACAAAATCGACCTGACCGACAGCAACGACCCGAACTATCCCGCCATCAAGGATCAGGTCGTCTTCACGTACTTCTGCATCGAGCAGATCCCTTATGACGTGCGCAAGGTGGTGGACAACATCATTGCTGCGAGGCCAAAGCGCGTCATCAACATCGAGCCGACGACGGAGCTACTGAATCTCTCGAGCCCCCGAGATATCGTCAGCTTCCTCTACATCCGTTCGGTCGACTACCAGACGCAGCTGTTCTCGACGCTCGACGATTACGAGCGGCAGGGCCGCCTCCGCGTCCTGGCGCGCGAACGAATGCCGTTCGCGCCGACGATCCACAATGATGGTTTTTTGTATTGCTGGGAGCCCACATGACAGCCATCGACACGACGACTGATCGGCCCGCCCCGAGCAAGCCAAAGGTCAGCCAATTCCGTCGCCTCCTGTGGCATGTCAATCGCACTGATCTTGGATGGGCGATAAAGGCAGCTCTGACCACCTTGCAGTTGCCAGCGCGCGCCAAACGCATCGAGCTCCTCAATCGGCTTCCCTCGAAGCCCGAATGGTCCGAGGCGAGCCGCAAGCTGGCGGCGGACGGGTATGTCGACGTGTCCGAGCTCGTGGACCGCAGCCTCGCTGAAGCGGTCGCTGCGGTGGGCGAGGCCAAGGTGAGCCGGCTGAACGAACTTACCGACAAGCAGCAGCTCGGGCATAAGTCCTTCTGGGTCAGTCTGCTGGACGAAGACCTCGTCAACGGCGCATTCGCGACCGACCATCCTTTCGTGCGCTACGCCCTACAACCGGCTGCACTGCGCATCATCGGCGACTTCATGCACGATCTGCCACAATTGTCGGACGTATTGCTGACGCTGTCGCAACCCACTCCGAACCAAGCACTGAGTTACTCTCAGCTGTGGCATCTGGATCACGACGACAAGCGCGTGTGCAAGCTCTTCATCTATCTCACCGATGTAAGGGACACGGCCGACGGTCCGTTCACGTTCATCCCGGCCGGCCCGTCGAGGCCTTTCCGCAACACGCTGAAGAGCCACATGAGCGACGCACAGGTGTTCGCCAAGACCGGTCCTGACGCGGTCAAGGAAATGATCGCGCCGCGCCTGTCTTCCTTCATTGTGAACACGGCCCGCTGCCTGCACATGGGAAGCCGAATTCAGTCGGATCACAACCGCCTCCTCTACACGGCAACCTACATCCAACAGCCGCGCATCTTCCCCGAGCCGCCGCCGCGCTTCCGAGCGGCCGGCGCGCTGACGGAGCTCGAGCGCGCAGTAATGCGGCTCTGACGCGGATCTGCCGGGAGCTCACATCTTGCGCATAGGCCTGGTGGTCGATCACCCCAAGCGTGACCTGCCTGGGGCAGTCATGCTCGCTTATCAACTCGCACGGCGCGGCGTCTCCGTCATGCTGGTGCCGATGTACGAGCAGGCCGTCGACGTTCCGCGGCTCGGGCTGGACGCACTGGTCGTCAACTACGCACGTGCCGTCAATCTCGACCTGATGCGCAGCTTCGCCAAGGCGGGCCTCGCGCTTTACGTGCTCGATACCGAGGGCGGCGTGCTCGCCGAGAAAGGCGGCAATTCGCCACCGGCGATGGCGACCCACATCAAGGGCAGCGGCTACGCGGACATCCTGACGGGCTATTTCTTCTGGGGCAGCCGGCTGCACGACGCCTTTCTCGCCGCCGAAACGATGAAGCCGGAGCAGCTTCACCTCACCGGATGCCCGCGCTTCGACTTTGCAGCCCCACGCTGGCGCACGCTGCTCGACGGCGAGCCGCGCGGCTACCTGCTCGTCAACGCCAACTTTCCGCTGGTCAATTCACGCTTCACCGGCAGGCCGGGCGGCGAGCGCGAAGCGATGGTGCGGGCCGGCTGGGACGGCACCTATGTCGATCGCTTCATCGCGGACCTGAAGCAGGTCTTCGCGAGCTATCTCGGCGAGATCGACCGGCTTGCCGCAGCGCGCCCCGACCGCAACATTCTCGTGCGACCGCACCCCTTCGAGAGCGAAGACGTCTACCGCAGCGCGCTCTCGCGCCACGCCAACGTCCTGATCGACGGCACCGGCAGCGTGCTCGACCGCATCCGCAATGCGGCCGCCGTCATTCATCTCAATTGTGGAACGGCCGTGGAATCGGTCCTGCTCGGCAAGCTCCCGCTCCAGCTCGAATACCTGAACACGCCAACGACCGCCGGCCATGCCGCGCTGCCCGCACGCGTGAGCCGGCCGGTCGCCTCGTTCGACGAGCTGCTTAGCGCCATCGACCATGTCGAGCGCGAGACCGAGGCCTTCGATTTCGCCCGCGTTCACGCCGCCGATATCGAGGCATTCTTTCACCTGAACGACGGGCAAGCCGCCGAACGCGTCGCCGACGTCCTGACGCGCGCGCTGAACGCACGCCGGCCCTACGTATCGCTGCTTGCCACCATGAAGGGCACGCGCGACAAGCCGAGCATCGGCCAGATCATCAAGGGCGCCGCCAGCGCGGCGCTCGGCTCGGCCGTCACCGAGCGGCTGCGCAGCCAGTTCAATCCGGCCCGTCGCGACAAGCGGATCGCACCGTCCATCGTCCAGCCTCTGCTTCAGCGCATCGCCGCGCACGATCAGGCGAGCCCGTCGCAATATACGGCAAGGCGCGCACATTGCGCGATGACGGGCTTGCCGCTCGCGAGCATTGCGATCGAACACGCCCAATAGAGCCATGACAACAGCTGCAAAGACCATCCTCATCACCACGCTTGCCGAATACCAGACCCGGTTCTGGATTCCGGTCGCGCAGCGGTTGCGCTCGGCAGGCCACGACGTCGAGCTGCTTGCCTTCGACGATCGCAGTGCCGAGATGTCGGTAGCCGAGGGCGTGCCGGTCACAAACATGTATCGCGAAGGCCTCAAGGCCGGCTCCTCGCCCGACGATCGCGGCGCCTTCGATACGCGCGTCGCATCTTACGGGTTGGACGGAACGAACTTCCTGTTCAGCCATGAGCGCTTCACCTTCGGGATCCGCGATAGCGCCGCCTTGCGCCGCCGCTTCATGATCTACGCCAACGCGATGGAGACGGTGCTCGACCGGCTGGAGCGGCAAGGCAAGCACGCGGAGCTGGTGCAGGAGCTCGGCGGCTTTCTCTCGGTGATCGCGAGCTTCTACGCCGCAAGGCGCCGCAACATCCGCAACTGGTTCATCGAGCCGTCGTTCTTTCGCGGCCGCATGTATTTCACGCCCGACACGCTCGGCGCGCCCGACGTGATGCCGACGCCGGCGGACACGGTTTCATCAGAGGTCCGCGCCTATCTCGACGACACGCTGACGCAGCGCGCGATCGTCATTCCCAAGAAGGACCAGCATCATTATTCGGCGGCCTTCAAGAAGATCGTCAATTTGCGCAACGCCAATCGTCTCGTCGAAAAGCTCTGGGACCAGTTCGCGCTCGGCAAGCACCAGGAATTCGGGCACAATCTGCGTCACGCTCAGGTGCATGCCGCGATGGCGCTTAACGCGACACGGTTGCGCAAGCTCTACCAGCCGCTTCCCCAAACGCCCTTCGTCTACTATCCGTTCCACGTTCCGGCAGATATGGCGCTGACGCTTCGCTCGCCGGACTATCTCGACCAGGTCGCGACCGTCGACTTCCTGCTGCGCACGATCCCGGATTCGCATGTGCTGGTGGTGAAGGAGCATCCTGCCCAGATCGGGGCAATCTCGGCCGCCCGCCTGTTCGAGCTCGCGCACCGGTTCGACAATTTCGTGCTGTTGCCGCCGCAGACCAACAATTACACGGTGCTCGATCGCGCCGCTGCCGTCGTCTCCGTCAACAGCAAGTCGGGCGCCGAAGCGCTGCTGCTCGGCAAGCCGGTGGTGGTGATGGGCGACGCATTCTACCGCTCCTGTCCGCTGGTCTATGCGGTCGATCGTCTGGCCGACGTACCCGCACGGTTGCGCGCGGCGCTCGCCGCCGGGCCGTTCGATCCCGCCAAGGGCGCGCCCTATTTCGAGTCGGCCTGGCGACGGTCTTATCCGGGCGAGCTCTATGTCAGCGACACCAAGCTGCTCGACACCTTTGCGGCCTCCTTGCGTGCCGCAATCGCCGCGCCTGACCGCGCGAACTGAACGGACCCGTCATGCCGCTCGTTTCGATCATCACTCCATCCTGGAACGTCGAAGGCCTGATCGAGGAGACGATCCGCTCGGTGCAGAGCCAGACATTCACAGATTGGGAGCTCTTGATCGCCGACGACTGCTCGACGGACAAGACCCCGCAAATCATCGCCGGCATCGGCGAGCGCGATCCGCGCGTCAAGCTGATCCGGCAGGCGAAGAATGGCGGCCCGGCGCTGGCGCGACAGGCCGCGATCGACCAGGCGAAGGGCCGCTATCTCGCCTTCCTCGACAGCGACGATCTGTGGCTGCCCGAGAAGCTCGAGCGGCAGCTCGCCTTCGCAAAGGCAAAGCAGGCCGCACTCAGCTACACCGCCTTTCGCCGCATCAACGACACCAACACGGTGACTGGCCGGCTGATCGAGGTGCCGGCCTCGCTCGCCTATGGGCAGCTCCTGAAGAACACTGCGATCGCGACGCTGACCGCGATGGTCGACCGCGAGATCGCAGGTCCCGTCGCGATGAAGAACGAGGGCTACGACGATTTCTGCCTGTGGCTCTCGATCCTCAAGCGCGGCCATACCGCACACGGCCTCAACGAGGATCTGGCCCGTTACCGGGTCAGAGGCTCCTCGGTCTCCAGTCGTCCGCTGCGCTCGGCCAAATGGGTCTGGCAGATCTATCGCAACGTCGAGCAGCTCTCCTTGCCCCGGTCCGCCTGGTGCTTTGCCCATTGGGGGGCGCGGGCCTGGCTGAAACGGCGGGAATTCTAGAGGTATGGCGGGACCCGGCTGGAAAGAAATGCCAAAACAACCCCATGCACAGTAGGGGTACTATAACACCTCCATCCAAACCCATTTGGCTATTGGCGAGTCCGGCCGTTGCCGATACCACTCAGCCTGCTCCCCGCCGACAATCTGGAACCGATCATGCCGTTTGAAAACTACAGGAACAGCCGCATCCTCGTGACCGGGGGCGCCGGGTTCATCGGTTCGCACCTCTGCGAGAGGCTGCTGGATGCCGGCGCCGAGGTGGTGTCCGCGGACAATTATTTCACCGGCAGCCGACGCAACATCGCCCATCTGATCGCAAATCCGCTGTTCGAGGCGGTTCGGCACGACGTCACCTTCCCGCTCTACATCGAGGTCGATGCGATCTTCAACCTGGCCTGTCCGGCCTCACCGATCCACTACCAGCGCGATCCCGTGCAGACCACCAAGACCTCGGTGCACGGCGCCATCAACATGCTGGGACTCGCCAAGCGCCTCAAGGCGCGCATCTTCCAGGCTTCGACCAGCGAGGTCTATGGCGATCCGCTGATCCACCCGCAGACCGAGGATTACTGGGGCAACGTCAACCCGATCGGCATCCGTTCCTGCTACGACGAGGGCAAGCGCTGCGCCGAAACGCTGTTCTTCGACTACTGGCGCCAGCACAGCCTGCCGATCAAGGTCGCGCGCATCTTCAACACCTACGGCCCGCGCATGCAGCCAAATGACGGTCGCGTGGTCTCGTCCTTCATCGTCCAGGCGCTGAAGGGCGAGCCGATCAGCGTGTTCGGCGACGGCGGCCAGACCCGCTCGTTCTGCTATGTCGACGATCTCGTCGAGGCCATCATGCGGTTGATGGTGACTGGGGAAGACGTCACCGGCCCGATCAATCTCGGCAACAATTCCGAGTTCACGATTCGCGAGCTCGCCGAAAAGGTCATCGAGCTCACCGGCTCGCGCTCCAAGCTCGAGTTCAAGCCGCTGCCGCAGGACGACCCGCGTCAGCGCCAGCCCGACCTCGCCAAGGCGAAGGCCGTGCTGAACTGGGAGCCGAAGGTTGCGCTCGAAGACGGGCTGAAGGAGACGATCGCTTACTTCAAGCACTCGCTCGAAATCGCCTGATCCCGCTCGCGGGCCATTCCCGTCACTGCGGATAGCTGCAATTTAGTCGCCAGGATGGGACATCGGCGAACCAAGACAGAGATGTTTGCCGGAGAAGCCTCGCGGAAACGACATCGCCTTCAGGTCAGCTGGAAATCGAAATCGTGACGGGCCTGGAGAAAGTCGGCCAGAATGTCGATTGCAGCCGTGCCGTGACTGTCCGCCGGTGGAGTCCACTGATCCGACGCGGTCCACGGATCGGCTGGTGCCGGGATAAAGTCCGGCGGCTCGGATGGAGCAGTCAGCGACGCCCCGCTTTGGGTGAAATCGAACGCGAAACCATCGCCGGATGTCGGCGCAGCGCCCACCGTGCCGTCGCCGTTGAGGTCCTGCTGGAGCGTCGGCTCCAACGCTTTCAGAGACGGATCGGACCCGAGCACTTCCGGAGCCGCGGCAAGGGTGGTCAGGAAGTTGCCGTTCGCGTCCGTGCTCCAGACGGAATAATGGGCGTTCGCCGAATTCTTCCAGACCACGTCGTAGCCACCGCCCGACACCTTCTCGGCGCCGATCACCGACCAGGTGCCCCAGTTCGCTGTGATCACCGCAGAGCCTGCATACTTCAAGGTCGGCCCGGTACCCGTCGCGATGCTCTCGAGATGGTAGTTGCCGGTGGATGAAACAACGCGGGTCGATCCAAGCGCCTCGATCGTGGTGCTGACGGCAGCAGCGACGCCGATCGTCCCGTCACCGTTCAGATCTTGCTGCAGCGTCGGCTCCAGCGTCATCAGCGATGGATCGGTTCCCAGCATTTGGGGGGCCGAACCCAGCGTGGTCAGGAAGTTGCCGTTGCTGTCCGTGCTCCAGACGGAATATTGCCCGCCTGCCGAATCCTTCCAGACCACGTCATAGCTGCCGCCCGACACCTGCTCGGCGCCGATCACCGACCAGGTGCCCCAGTTCGCTGCGATTACCGCAGAGCCGGCATATTTCAAGGTCGGCCCCGTACCCGTGGCGATGCTCTCGAGATGGTAGTTGCCGCCGGATGAAACCAGACGCGTCGATCCAAGCGCCTCGATTGTGGCGGTGACGGCAGCAGGGACGCCGATCAGACCGTCACCGTTCAGATCTTGCTGCAGCGACGGCTCAAGTGTCTTCAGGGACGGATCGGTTCCCGACATTTGGGGGGCCGAACCCAGCGTGGTCAGGAAGTTGCCGTTGCTGTCCGTGCTCCACACGGAATATTGCCCGCTCGCTGAATCCTTCCAGACCACGTCATAGCCGCCGCCCGACACCTGCTCGGCGCCGATCACCGACCAGGTGCCCCAGTTCGCTGCGATCACCGCAGCGCCCGCATATTTCAAGGTCGGCCCCGTACCCGTCGCGATGCTCTCGAGATGGTAGTTGCCGCCGGATGAAACGAGGCGCGTCGATCCAAGCGCCTCGATCGTGACGGCAACAGGGAAGCCGATCAGACCGTCACCGTTCAGATCTTGCTGCAGCGTCGGCTCGAGCGCCTTCAGGGATGGATCGGTACCCAGCATTTGGGAGGCCGAACCCAGCGTGGTCACGAAGTTGCCGTTGCTGTCCGTGCTCCACACGGAGTATTGCCCGGTGGCCCCTTCCTTCCAGACCACGTCATAGCCGCCGCCTGACACCTTCTCGGCGCCGATCACGGACCAGGTACCCCAATTCGCTGCGATCACCGCAGAGCCCGCATATTTCAAGGTCGGTCCGGTACCCGTCGCGATGCTCTCGAGATGATAGTTGCCGCCGGAGAGAACGAGACGCGTCGATCCAAGCGCCTCGATCGTGGTTGTCACCAAGCCGGAACTTGCGAAGGTACCATCGGTGAATTGGAAGTACTCCACACCCACGGCAGTGTCGGTGCCGTCGGGCAAGCCGGAACGTTGATCGACGATCGTGAATGTCTGCGTCGCCACGTCGTACGAAATCAGGTAGTTGGCCCGGCTGCCCGAATATACCGCCGTGTCCGTGCCGGTGCCGCCATTGATACTATCGTTGCCCGCACCGCCCGTGATGGTGTCGTTGCCGCCGGCGCCGTTCAGCGTGTTGGCGACGACGTTGCCGATGATCGCGTCGTTGCCGGACCCGCCGATGGAGTTGTCGATGTAGGAGCGCGCGTCGCCGTTGTAGAGATAGGCGTTGTAGACGTTGCCCGATGCATAATGGCCATTGCCGAGATAGGCCAGCTGCACGGAGGAGAACACCGACGAGGCGCCGGGATTGAGGTTGATGCTCAGGTTGGTCGTGTAGTTGGACAGGTCGTAGGTATCGACGCCGCCGCCGTCCCAGACGGTCTCGTAGATGCGATTGGCCGAGCCGCCGACGCCGCCGCCCGGCGCGAGCTGCCCGACGCCATTGATGAACTGCTGCCCCGTGGTCGGATTCCAGGTGTAGACGGTGTTGCTGCTCTGCGTCGTGTAATCGGCGCCGTACATCGTCTGGAGCGCGAGGATATCGTTCGCCATGTAGGTCTGCGAATATCCGTAGGCTTCGTTGGTGTAGCCGCCCGTGGTCGAAGCGCCGACATAGCTGCGATAGCTCATGACGGTGTATTCGCTGCTGTCATGCGCGCTCGGCACCGCAACGTTGCCGGGGCCGCCGGCCTCCTGGCTGTGCTTGAGGCCGATCGCGTGTCCGAGCTCGTGCAGCGCAGTGGTGAAGTAGTAATTGCCGAGCTTGGCCAGCGAGAAATTGTATTGAGTCCCGAACCAGATGTCGCCGCCGGGCGCATAATTGCCGGGATAGTAGGCGTAGGCAGTCGGATTGGCGGCCGGCGACTGCGCAATCATGAGGTCGGCGCCGTTCGTGCCCGCATATTGGATGTTGGCGTTGGTGTAGCTCAGGATCAATCCGACGGCGTAGTTGATCGCCGCCTGGATCTGCGTGGGCACCGAGGCAAAGCCCGAGGTGGTTGGCTCGCCGCTGCCGCCGGAATAAGGATTCGAATAGTCGCTCGGCGCGTCAGGAAAGCTGTAGGTGATCGTGCCCGACCATTTGACGCCGGACAGCAGGCCGTCAATCTCGGCATTGTTGGTGGCACTGACATAAACGGCGGTGGCCAATGGACTCTCCAAACAACGCGTCGTGTGATTCGCCGCGGGGGCACATGATTCTAGCTAGAGAGTTAAACGTTTGGTTTAAATGGGGCAGCGGCGTTTGCGCTGCTCCCATAAGGCCGTGTTAGCCATTAAATCCCGTAGTCATACGGAACGGCAGCATAGAGTTTCGTTCCCGGAACACCGTGATTTGCAGGGTTTCATGAAACGACGCACACTCCCGGCCAGCCTGTTTGGCGCCTTGATTGCGCTTGCTGGACTGTCCCATCAACCTCTCGGAGGACTGCCCGTGATGGTGGAGAAGGCCAAGGCAAACGACAGCAGCAAGCGAGGGCGCGCGCCCTCCATGCCGATGGCGCGAGATCCTGCCGCTGCGGTGGCAGAGGAATATGAAGCTGCCCGCCGGAAGGGAACGCGGGAGGCCCTTGAACTCTTCATTGCGCGCCATGGCGATGATCCCCTTGCCGCGCAGGCGCGGGCCGAATTGAAGCGCCTGTCGCGCTGATCTCGCAGGCAGCGCCTCAGGCAAGGCATTTCAGCAGGCGGCATCGGCGCCGGCCCGGCTTGTCGCGTGATCTCTGGGCACTATGGTAGGCGCCCAATCTGTCCCGGAGCCTTTCACGATGCCCTTCCCGCATGCCTCGGAAGCCCTGTCGCGCTTCACCGTGCTCGATCTGACCCGTGTCCGCTCCGGGCCGACCTGCGTGCGGCAGCTCGCCGACTGGGGCGCCAACGTCGTCAAGATCGACGCGCTGACCGAGGATGCCGGCGGCGAGCAGCCGGGCGGGCCGCGGCGCGGTTCCGACTTTCAGAATTTGCACCGCAACAAGCGGGCAATGACGCTGAACCTGAAGGACGAGCGCGGGCTCGCGGTGTTCAAGCGCCTCGCCGTCAAGGCCGACGTCGTGGTCGAGAATTTCCGGCCCGACGTGAAGAAGAAGCTCGGCATCGACTACGACAGCCTCGCCGCGATCAACCCGCGCATCGTCTATGGCAGCATCTCCGGCTTCGGCCAGGACGGCCCCTACCACAAGCGGCCGGGCTTCGATCAGATCGCGCAAGGCATGGGCGGGCTGATGTCGATCACCGGCGCGCCGGGCGAAGGCCCGATGCGGGTCGGCATCCCCGTCGCCGACCTCAGTGCCGGTCTGTTTTGCGCGATGGGCATCCTCACCGCCCTGCTCGAGCGCGAGGTCTCGGGCAAGGGCCAGTGGGTGCAGACCTCGCTGCTGCAGGCCCAGATCTTCATGCTCGACTTCCAGGCCGCGCGCTGGCTGATGGAGAAGGAGGTCGCCAAGCAGGCCGGCAACAACCATCCGACCAGCATTCCTACCGGCGTGTTCAAGACCTCCGACGGCTACATCAACATCGCCACCACGGGCGGGCGGATCTGGGAGCGCTGTGCGCAGGCGATCGGCGCGCCGGAGCTCTACACTCATCCCGACTATGCGACGGCTCCCGCCCGCTCGAAGAATCGCGATGCGCTCAACGCCGAGATCGAGAAGCGCACCGTGACGAAGTCGACCGAGACCTGGGTCCGCGAGCTCAACGAGGCCGGCGTGCCCTGCGGGCCGATCTACGCCATCGACCAGATGTTCGAGGACGCGCAGGTCAGGCATCTCGGCATTGCGCAGGACGTGCCGAACGATGAAGGCCGGGATATCCGCCTGGTCGGCCAGCCCGTGACGCTGTCGCGCACGCCGAGCAGGATGGTGGCGCGGCCGCCGGAAGTCGGCGAGCAGACCGACGAAGTGCTGAAGGAGTTCGGCTTCGGCGCGGACGAGATCGCAGGGCTCAGAGACGCGAAGGTGGTGTGAATCTCGCGCGCCCCGTCTGCAACGACAAAGCCCGGCGCGAGCCGGGCTTTGTTTATTGTTAGACGCCTCTTTTGTAATCCAGCTCGCTCAGTACTTCGCGACGACCGGGCCACCAAATTGATAGTTGATGCCGGCGCGCAGGATGTGGTCGGTGAAGCGGGAGGAAGCACTGGCCGCAATCGTGGGCAACGGCGCCAGCGAGAACGGACCTGACGAGAACCGGCCGAGATCCACATAGAGATATTCGAGCTTGGCGCTCCAGTTCTGAGTGATCTTGCCTTCCACACCCGCACCCACGGTCCAGCCGACGCGGGTATCCGACGAAGAGCTGGTCGAGGCGACCGCGACACCAGCCGGCGTGAAGCCGGAGATGGTGCCCGTGGTCTTGATCTCGCCGAAGGCCACGCCGCCGGTGCCATAGAACAGCACTTTCGGTGTCGCCAGAAAGCCGACGCGGCCGCGCACCGTGCCGAACCATTGCAGATGCTGGTCGAGCGTCAGAGTGGTGCCGACAGCAGCGCCGGGGGGCAGAAAGGTCAGGCCCGGAAGACAGGCGCCGCCTGCAATGCTGGTGGGGGCGCAGTTGAAGCCGGCGCGGCCCTTCTCGTCCGACCAATTCAGGTCGCCCTCGATGCCGAACACCCAATTCGTGCTCTGCCAGTTGTAGCCGGCCTGGCCACCGGCGACGGCACCGTTCATGTCGAACGAGGCGCTGGTGACGGATCCGGCCGGCGGCACGATCACCGCACCGGTCGCCGTGTTGGTGTAGGTGACGTCGGTGCGCGAACGGCCCCAGCTGTAGCCGCCGTTGGCGCCGACATAGAAGCCCGTCCAGCTCCAGACCGGATCGACCATAGGCGCCTTGACATACGGCTTTGCCGCGAGATCGGCGGCCAGCGCGCCCGTGGCAAACAGCGACATCGCAGCCGCCATTCCAATCACTATCCGCTTCATGGAGAATTCCCCCTTGCACGATCTTGTGATCGAAATATACGCGCATCCTCACCCAAGAGCTGTGCCGCCGCGGCAACATTCGGAAACAATCGGAGGTCGCGCTGGCATCCCGACTAGAAAGCTACCTTCGACATAAGCTATTGATTTCATATAATATTTCTCCACCATCCTAAGGCGATGTCGCCCTGGTCCCATGCGTCAACCCGACACGGGCGAGGAGATTGTCGATCACCGGCCAGAACAGCAGCAGAATCGCCAGGGTCGTGATCGAGCCGACCAGGCCGTTCGACCAGAACACCTTCAGGGTGCCGCCGGAGCCGATCATCGACAGGCGGAAGGCATCCTCGGCACGGTTGCCGAGCACGAGCGCCAGGGTGAACGGCGCCAGCGGAATGCCGATCTTCTTGAAGACGTAACCGACCACGCCGAAGCCCAGCATCAGCCAGATGTCGAACATCGCGTTCTGGATGGCATAGGCGCCGATCGCGCAGGACACCACGATCATCGGCGCCACCGCCGCGAACGGCACGCGCAGGATCGAGGCGAAGATCGGCACCGTCGTCAGCACCAGCACGAGGCCGACGACGTTGCCGAGATACATCGAGGCGATCAGGCCCCAGACGAAATCCTTGTGCTCGACGAACAGCATCGGCCCCGGATTGAGACCCCACACCATCAGCCCGCCGAGCAGAATCGCGGCCGTGCCCGAGCCGGGAATGCCGAGCGCCAGCATCGGCAGCAGCGCCGAGGTGCCGGAGGCATGCGCCGCCGTCTCCGGCGCGAACACGCCTTCGATGCGGCCCTTGCCGAAGCCCTCGGGCTCCTTGGCGAAGCGCTTTGCCAGATTGTAGCCCATGAAGGAGGCCGCGATCGCACCGCCAGGGGTGATGCCGAGCCAGCAACCGATGAAAGAGGAACGCAGCAGCGTCACCCAGTATTTCGGCAGATCCTTCCAGACGCCGAGCACGACGCGCAGCGAGATGCTAGCCGCATGCCCGCGCAGCGCAAGGCGCTCCTCCATCGTCAGCAGGATCTCGCTGATGCCGAACAGGCCGATGACGGCGACCAGGAAGTTGATGCCGCGCAAGAGCTCCGGCGAGCCGAAGGTCATGCGCAGACTGCCGGACACCGTATCCATGCCGATGCCGGCCAGCAGCAGGCCCAGCGACATCGAGATGACGGTCTTGTGCTTGGCTTCGCGCCCGAGGCCGACGAAGGAGCAGAAGGTGAGGAGATACACCGCGAAGAACTCGGGCGGGCCGAATTTCAGCGCAAAGGACGAGATCATCGGCGCGAGGAAGGTGATCAGGAGCACCGCGACCAGCGAGCCGACGAAGGAGGAGGTGAACGCCGCAGTCAGCGCCTCCGCCGCCCTGCCCTGCTGCGCCATCGGATAGCCGTCGAACGTGGTCGCGACCGACCAGGCTTCGCCCGGGATGTTGAACAGGATCGAGGTGATGGCACCGCCGAACAAGGCGCCCCAATAGATGCAGGACAGCATCACGATGGCCGAGGTCGGGTCCATCGTGAAGGTCAGCGGCAACAGGATCGCAACGCCGTTGGGGCCGCCGAGCCCGGGCAGCACGCCGACGAAGATGCCGAGCACCAGCCCGACCATCATCAGCACGAGCGTCTTCCACGTCAGCAGGACGGCAAAGCCGTGGAGCAGGAGACCGAGAGCTTCCATCGCGCGCGGCTCCGCCTAGCGGCCGAGGGCCGCTTCGAGCGGCCCCTTCGGCATGATGACGTCGAACGCGACATCGAAGGTAATGAACATGATGGCCGTGAACGCAAACGCAGTGAGCAGCGACTTCCACAGCGCGATCCGGCCGACCAGCCGCATGAAGCCCGCGATCAGGAGAAAGCTCGCGACATACAGGCCGAGGAACTGCGTCGCCAGACAGAACAGCGACGTCGGCACGAACACCGCCAGCACGCGCCGGCCTTGCGCACGCGTGACGAAGGTTCCGGGCGAGACGCGCCGCGCCAGCAGCGCGGCGATCAGACCGTAGAGGCTGCCGCCGGCGAGAATGACGGACAGATAGAATGGGAAATAGCCGGGCTCCGGCCCGGTCGCATCCCAGGACGCGCCGGTGCGCCAATTGTCGTAGCCGAGCGTGACCGCGAGCGCGAGCAGCAGCAGGCAGACGACGATCTCGATCGTGCCGGAAGAGACGACGGAAGGGGAATCGTCTTCGGGCGCGGTGGGATCCTCGACGACGATTTCGATATCGGTTTGGGACATGCTCTGTTAGGGACGGAGTGCGTTCAATTCCCCCTCTCCCCGCTTGCGGGGAGAGGGTCGGGGTGAGGGGGAGTCTCCGCAGGGACGGTGAGAGTCGAACTCGCGGAGAGAGCCCCTCACCCCAACCCTCTCCCCGTAAGAACGGGGCGAGGGAGAAGAAGAGAGAGCTACTTCGCGACGAAGCCGGCTTCCGTCATCAGCGACTTGTTCAGCGCATCGTCCTCCTCGAGGAACTGCACCATGTCCTTGCCGGAGAGGAAGATCGGCTTCAAGGCCTGCTTCTCCATGTAGTCCTTGTACTCCGCGGTCTGCGTCACCTTGTGGAACAGATCGACGTAGAACGCCTGCTGCTCCGGCGTGACCTTGCCGGGCAGGAACATCGCGCGCAGCATCAGATATTGCACGTCGACGCCCTCCTCCTTGCAGGTCGGGATGTCGGCCCAGGACTGGGTGTCGGTCACCTTGGTCGTATAGGCAATGCGCTCCCTGTCGAACACGCAGAGCGGACGCACCTGGCCGGCGCGCCAGACCTCGAGATTTTCGGATGGGTTGTTGACGTTGGCTTCGGTGTGGTTGCCGACCAGCTGGGTCGCGGCCTCGCCGCCGGATTTGTAGGGCAGATAGGAGAATTTCGCGCCGGTCTTCTGCTCCAGGAACACGGTGAGCACGTGGTCCTCGCGCTTGGAGCCGGTGCCGCCCATCTTGAACGGCGCGCTCGCAGCCTTGGCGGCCGCGACGAAGTCCTTCAACGTCTTGGGGCCCGCGCTGTTGTCCCACAGCACGAACTGGTCGAGCGCCACCACGGAGACCGGCGTCAGCTCGCGCCAGTTGAACGGGATCTTCGCCGACAGCGGCAGCATGTAGATCAGCGAATAGGCGATCAGCACCTTGTTGGGGTCGCCCTCGCTGGACTTCATGTACATCAGCGCTTCCGCGCCGGAGGCGCCGCCCTTGAGCGAGACCACCATCGGCTGCTTCATCAGATTGTTCTTCTGGATCGCGGCCTGCATCATCCGGGCCATCTGGTCGGAGGCACCACCCGCGCCCGCCGCCACCACGATCTCCACCGGTTTCGTCGGCTCCCAGGCCGCAACGGCCGGCGTGCTCAACAACAGCGCTGTCGCAGCGCCGAGGGCTTTCACTGGAATTCGCACGAGTTTCGTCCCCTGATGTTTTTTGAGTTGTAGTTGCGGAAAATTCTATCCCTGCATAGTGCGGATTAATCCTGTAGAGTTCAAGCAGACGGGCAATTGCGCGCATATGACTTTCGACTGACGGAGCCGAAAGCCCGTGAGACTTATTTGCCCTTCCAGACCGGCGCCCGCTTGTTGAGGAAGGCGTCCATGCCCTCGCGGAAATCCTCGCTCATATAGGCTTTCAGGATCAGGTCCTCGCCTTCCTCGCGCGAGAGCGTGCGGCGGATGCGGCGCACCGCTTCCTTGGTCGCTTCCAGCGTCAGCGGCGCGTGGCTGGCGACGAGCTTTGCAGTCTCGTCGGCACGGCGCTGCAGCGTCTCGACGTCAGGCACGACCTCGTTGAGCAGGCCGAGCGCCAGCGCCTCCGGCGCGTCGACCAGGCGCGCCTTGAAGATCATGTCCTTGGTGCGGGCGGGACCGACCAGCGCGACGACGCGGCTGATGTTCGACATCGACAGGCAGTTGCCGAGCGTGCGCGCAATCGGAAAGCCCATCCGCGTCGTCTCGGTGCCGATGCGAAGATCGCAGCAGGCCGCGATCCCCGCGCCGCCGCCGGTGCAGGCGCCGGCGATCGCCGCGATCACCGGCACGCGGCACTGCTCGAGCGTGCCGAGCACGCGATCGATGCGCGCCTCGTAGTCGAGCGCATCCTGCGCGGTCTTGAAGGCACGGAATTGCGAGATGTCCGTGCCGGAGGCGAACGCCTTGTCGCCCGCGCCGGTCAGGATCAGCGCCTTGATCGAACGGTCGACGTTGATCTCCTGGCATATCTCCGCCATGCGGTCATACATGGCGAAGGTCATGGCGTTGCGCGCCTGCGGGCGGTTGAAGGTGATCCGCGCGATGCCGTCCGTGACGGAGTAGAGCAGGTCTTCGTTGGCAGTCGTCGGTGCGTTCATCGCGCGCTCACTTTCTTCACTACAGTTCAGTCAGGCCGCCCCGGCAACCTGAGCCTTAGGCGACTTGAGCCTTGGTCATCGGCACCACGTCGCGTCCCTTCAGCACATCCATCGCCGCGAGCACGCCGCCGCTCCGGTGCGGGATCTTTGCGAGGTCGAGGCCCATCTCGACGCCTGCAAGCGTGCCCATCAGCA
Source organism: Bradyrhizobium yuanmingense (assembly GCF_025200905.1). NCBI lineage: Bacteria > Pseudomonadati > Pseudomonadota > Alphaproteobacteria > Hyphomicrobiales > Nitrobacteraceae > Bradyrhizobium > Bradyrhizobium yuanmingense. The sequence continues at coordinate 5,001,205 of NZ_CP104173.1, forward strand.
TCAGATCGTTGAAGTGGCCGATATGACCGATGCGGAACACCTTGCCCTTGACCTTGTTCAGGCCGGTGCCGAGCGACATGTCGAAGTTTTCCAGCACGACCTTGCGGAAGGCGTCGGCATCAAAGCCCTCGGGCACGCGAACGCCGGTCAGCGCCGGCGAATGCGCGGCCGGGTCGGCACATTGCGTCTCCAGGCCCCAGACCTTGACCGCAGCCCGCGTCGCGGCGCTGTGGCGCTTGTGGCGGGTCCAGACGTTCTCCAGCCCCTCCTCCTCCAGCATCTTCACCGCTTCGCGCAGGCCGTAGAGCAGGTTCGTTGCGGGCGTGTAGGGGAAGGTGCCGAGCTTGTTGAAGCTGATGACCTCCTGCCAGTCCCAGTATGAGCGCATGCCGGGGTTGGCCTTGGCGGCCGCGAGCGCTTTCTCCGAGACCGCGTTGAAGCCGAGGCCCGGCGGCAGCATCAGACCCTTCTGCGAGCCGGCGACCGAAACGTCGATGCCCCAGGCGTCGTGCTCATATTCCATCGAGCCGAGGCCGGAGATGGTGTCGACCATCAGCAGCGCCGGATGTTTGGTGCGGTCGAGGATCTTGCGCACCTCCAGCGGCGGCGTCACGCAGCCGGTCGAGGTCTCGTTGTGCACGACGCAGACCGCCTTGATGGCGTGCTGCTTGTCGGCGGCAAGACGCTTCTCGATCTCGGCAAGATCGGCGCCATGGCGCCAGTCGCTCGGGATGAAGTCGACATCGAGCTTGAACTTGTCGGCGATGCCGCGCCACAGCACGGCGAACTGGCCGGTCTCGCACATCAAGACCTTGTCGCCGGGCGCGAACACGTTGACCATCGCCGCTTCCCAGGCGCCGGTACCGGACGAGGGGAAGATGATCACGGGCTGCTTGGTGCGGAATACGCGCTGCATTGCGGCAAGCACGGCAAAACCGAGCTCGGCGAACTCCGGACCGCGATGGTCCAAAGTCGGCATATCCATCGCCCGCAGCACCCGATCGGGCACGTTGGTCGGTCCTGGAATCTGTAGGAAATGCCTTCCAGTATGCACGGTCATCGGCGTCCTTCCCGGTCTTGCCTTGGATTGGTGGGCGCCGAATAGCACCATTTGACCGGCTTGTCCTCTCCTCCAAAGGGCCCCTCGCGCATAGCGGGCCGGCCTGCCCTCGGCCGCTCCGTCGCGACCATCTTCGCGGGCCGACCTTTACGTGCCGACGATCTTCAGATGCGGCGCGGCATTGCCCTGAGGGCGCTGCTCCAGCAGCTTCATCGCGACGTCCACGCCGCCGGCGCGGTGCGGCACGCCGGCCACCGACAGACCCATCTCGATGCCGGTGAGCGCGCCGAGCAGCGTCAGCGCGTTGCATTCGCCGAGATGGCCGATGCGGAAGACCTTGCCGGCGACCTTCGACAGGCCCGAGCCGAGCGACATGTTGTAATTGTCGAGCACGACTTTCCGGAACTGATCGGCATCATGGCCCGGAGGCATCAGCACAGCAGTGAGCACCGGCGAGAACTCCGAAGGCTCCTGGCACAGCACTTCGAGACCCCAATGGTTGACCGCGGCCCGCGTCGCGGCCGCCAAGCACTGATGCCGCGCAAAAACATTGTCGAGCCCCTCCTCGAGCAGCATCGCGATCGCCTCGCGCAAGCCGTAGAGCAGATTGGTCGCGGGCGTATAGGGGAAGAAACCCTTGGCGTTGGGCTTGAGCATCTCCTCCCAGTCGAAATAGGAGCGCGGCATCTTGTTGGTTCTGGACGCAGCCAAGGCCTTGTCCGAAATCGCGTTGAAGCCGAGACCGGGCGGCAGCATGAAACCCTTCTGCGAGCAGCTGACGCTGACATCGACCTTCCACGCGTCGTGACGATAGTCGACCGAGCCGAGCGAGGAGATGGTGTCGACCATCAAGAGTGCCGGATGCGAGGCGCGGTCGATCGCGGCGCGGATCTCGGCGATGCGGCTGGTCGCGCCGGTCGAGGTCTCGTTGTGCACGACCATCACCGCCTTGATGGTGCGCGCGGCGTCTTCGGAGAGCTTGGCCTCGATCACCGTGGGATCGGCGCCGCGGCGCCAGTCGCCCGGGACGAAATCGACCTCGATGCCGAAGCGGGCGGCCATCTGCCGCCACATCGTGGCGAAGTGGCCGGTCTCGACCATCAGCACCTTGTCGCCCGGCGACAGCGTGTTGACGATCGCGGCTTCCCAGGCGCCGGTCCCCGACGAGGGGAAGATCACGACCGGCCCCCTGGTCTGGAAGATCTGCTGGCTGCCTTCGAGCACGGTGCGGCCGAGCTCGCCGAATTCGGCGCTGCGGTGGTCGATGACAGGCATGTCCATCGCGCGCAGGACGCGCTCGGGGACCGGGCTCGGGCCCGGAATCTGCAGGAAATGGCGTCCCTGAGGCATGCAAAGCTCCCTTTCGGCGGGTTATGGCCGGCTCTGCCAGCTATTTTGCATTCATTTTTTGTCCCTTCAATCGAAATCTGGTATTCGATTGCGAGCGTCGACGCGATCAACCGGGCAAACTACTGTGCTGCAAATGAAATCCACGATTCCCGACACCGGGGTTCCGATCACCCCGTCCCCCGGCAATGGCGATCGCCAGGAAAACCGTCACGAGGCCTCGCTGCATGGCGAGATCCTGCTGCGGCTGCGCGATTACGTGGTCGAAGGCAACATTCCTGAGGGCGCGCGCGTTCCCGAGCGGCAACTCTGCGAGATGCTCGGCATCTCCCGCACGCCGTTGCGCGAGGCGCTCAAGGTGCTCGCCGCCGAGGGCCTGATCGAGCTACTGCCCAACCGCGGCGCGCGCGTGCGCCAGCTCAGCCAGCGCGACCTCGAAGAACTGTTCGACGTCATGGCGGGCCTGGAAAGCCTGGCGGGGCGCCTCGCCTGCGAAGCCATAACGGATGCGGAAATCACGGCGATCGAGCAGCTGCACTACGAGATGTACGGCCATTACCTGCATCGCGACATGCACGGCTATTTCCAGGCCAACCAGCGCATCCACGAGAGCATCGTCGATGCCGCGCGCAACGATACGCTGAAGATTGCCTACGCCAATTTCGCCGGCCGGATCCGACGCGTCCGCTACTCCGCCAATTTCGCCCGCAAGCGGCAGCGCTGGGCGGAAGCCATGCGCGAGCACGAGGCCATCCTCGATGCGCTGCGCCGCCGCGCCGGGAGCGAGCTCAGCGACGTCCTGTTCCAGCATCTGCGCAACAAACGGACGGCAGCGATCGAGCACCTGACCGAGCCCCAAGAGGGCGCGCCGGCATCGCCTTAAAGGCGCCAAGCTTGCTCATTTTGCATTCACAATATAGTCGGTCAGGAACCACAATGAATATCCCAGCAAGGCTGAGCCTCGCCGGGTCAGTCCGGGATCAGGGATGACGAACGCCTCCTCGCTCGAACGGCGCCTGCGGTCGGAATTGACCGGCGACGTGCTGTTCGACGGCTTCAGCCGCGGCCGCTACGCCACCGACGCCTCGTTCTACCAGATCATGCCGGCTGGCGTGGTGGTCCCCAAGACCATGGACGAGGCCTTGCGGGCGCTGGCGATTGCGCGCGACGAGGGGCTGAAGGTCACCCCGCGCGGCGGCGGCACCTCGCAATGCGGCCAGACCGTCAATGACGGTCTCGTGGTCGATCTCTCCAAGCACCTCAACCGGATCCTGTCGCTTGATGTCGAAGGCCGCACCTGCGTGGTGGAGCCCGGCATCGTGCTGGACGACCTCAACCGCCAGCTCAAAAAGCACGGCCTGTGGTTTCCAGTCGACGTCTCCACGGCCTCCCGCGCCACCATCGGCGGCATGGCCGGCAACAATTCCTGTGGCGGCCGCTCGCTGCGCTACGGCACCATGCGGGACAACACGCTGTCGATGGAGGCATCGCTCGCCGACGGCACGCTGAGCCGTTTCGGCGAGGTCGCGCGCGATCTCTCCGACCTCGAGGCCGGCGACAGCACCCGCGCCCTGTTCCGCGACATGCTCGACCTCGGCACCCGCGAGGCCGACGAGATCGCCGCGCGCTTCCCAAAGGTGCAGCGCCGCGTCGGCGGCTACAATCTGGATGCGCTGGTGCCGCGCAACGCGCCGAACAACATGGCGCATCTGTTGGTCGGCTCCGAAGGCACCCTCGCCTTCACCACCAAGGTCGAGCTGAAGCTGTGGCCCGTGATCCGCAACAAGGCGCTCGGCGTCTGCCATTTCGGCAGCTTCTACGAGGCCATGGATGCGGCCCAGCATCTGGTCAAGCTCAAGCCGATTGCGGTCGAGCTGGTCGACCGCACCATGATCGCGCTCGGCCGCGACATTGCGATGTTCGCACCCGTCATCTCCGCGGCGATCAAGGGCGATCCGGATGCCGTGCTGGTGGTCGAATTCGCTGAAGAAGACCAGTCGGACAATCTGGTGCGCCTCAAGCAGCTCAGCGAGCTGATGGCGGATCTCGGCTTCGGCTGGAACAACGACACGCGCAAATGGGGTGGCGTGGTCGAGATCACCGAACCCGCGCTGCAGAGCGGCATCGCCGATTTCCGCGCCGCCGGCCTCAACGTCATGATGTCGATGAAGCAGGAGGGCAAGCCGGTTTCCTTCGTCGAGGACTGCGCGGTGCCGCTGCCGCACCTCGCCGACTACACCGCGCGGCTGAACGAAGTGTTCGCCAAGCACGGCACCAGCGGCACGATGTACGCGCACGCCTCCGAAGGCTGCCTGCATGTGCGCCCCGTTCTGAACCTGAAGCTGGAGAAGGACGTCAAGGCGATGCGCGCCATCGCCGAAGAGGCCTTCGCCCTGGTGCGCGAGTACAAGGGCTCGCATTCCGGCGAGCACGGCGACGGGCTGGTGCGCTCCGAATTCCACGAGGCCATGTTCGGCGAGCGCCTCGTCGCCGACTTCAGGGAGGTGAAGCAGCGCTTCGATCCTGCCGGCCTGCTCAATCCCGGCAAGATCGTCGATGCGCACAGGATGGACGACCGCTCGCTGTTCCGCTTCAAGCCCGACTATCGGGTCGGCGAGCTGAAGACGAAGCTCGACTGGTCGGCTTATCCCGGCGCCGGCGGCGGTTTCCAGGGCGCGGTCGAGATGTGCAACAACAACGGCGCCTGTCGCAAGCTCGAGGGCGGTGTGATGTGCCCGTCCTATCGCGCCACGCGCGACGAGAAGGACGTTACCCGCGGCCGCGCCAATACGCTGCGGCTTGCGATCTCCGGCCAGCTCGGCCCGGATGCGCTCTCTTCCGACGAGATGATGGAGACGCTCAAACTCTGCGTCTCCTGCAAGGCCTGCCGCCATGAATGCCCGACCGGCGTCGACATGGCCAAGATGAAGATCGAGGTGCTCGCGGCGCGCGCCGCCAGCCGCGGCCTGACGCTGCGCGACCTGCTGGTTGCATATCTGCCGCGCTATGCCGGCCTTGCTTCGCGCTTGGCACCGCTGGCTAATTTGCGCAACGGCAGCCCGCTGCTGCGAAAGCTGTTCGAGCGCTTCGCCGGCATCAGCGCGCGCCGGGCCCTCCCCGCCTTTCGCCGCGATGTGTTCGTGCCGCCGTCCGAAAGCGTCGGGCCTACGGACGGTCGCGAGGTCGTGCTGTTCACTGATACCTTCAACCGCATCTATGAGCGCGAGAATCTCGACGCCGCGCTGCGCGTGCTCACGGCCGGCGGCTATCGCGTGCATCTGCCGAAGCCGGTGAGCGGGTGCCGTCCGCTGTGCTGCGGCCGCACATTCCTGTCAGCTGGCCTCGTCGACGAAGCCAAGGTCGAGCTCGACCGGCTGGTCTCGGCCTTCGCGCCATACGCGGCGCGCGGCGTGCCGATCGTCGGCCTCGAGCCGAGCTGCCTCCTGACGCTGCGCGACGAGCTCGCTTCACTGCGCAAGGACGACGAAGCCAAGGCGGTGGGCGCCCACGCGCTGACCTTCGAGGAGTTTCTGGCGCGCGAGGCAGAGGCCGGAAGGCTGCAACTGCCGCTCGGCATCGTCGCGGACAAGGCCGTGGTGCACGGCCATTGCCATCAAAAATCCTTCGGCGCCTTCAAGCCTGTCGAGCAGGTGCTGCGCCTCATCCCAGGCCTTGAGGTTAAGACCATCGAGTCGAGCTGCTGCGGCATGGCCGGCGCCTTCGGCTATGGCGCGGACACCTATGATGCCTCGATCGAGATGGCCGAGCTGTCACTGCTGCCGGCCGTGCGGAAGGCTGACCGGAATACGCTCGTCGTCGCCGACGGCACCTCATGCCGGCACCAGATCCACGACGGCGCCCAGCGCGAGGCACTTCACGTCGCCCGCGTGCTGGCCATGAGCCTCGATCGCGCCAAATCCAACGCCACCTCTCCAGCTGCAAAGGAAACCAGCCATGGCTGATCTCACCCTCGACACCGCCCGAAAAATCCTCGAAGCCGCCTTCGCGAAAGCCGGCGAGCTCAAGCTGAAGCCGCTGGTCGTCACCATCCTGGACGCGCGCGGCGTGCTCAAGCTCGCGGCGGCGCAGGACGGAACCAGCCTGATGCGCGCCGAGATCGCGCATGGCAAGGCCTATGGCGCGCTCGCCATGGGCATGGGCTCGCGTGCCCTGTTCCAGCGCGCGCAGGAGCAGGCCTATTTCATCGATGCGGTGAACACGATTGCCAAGGGCGCGCTGGTGCCGGTCCCCGGCGGCGTGCTGATCATGGACGGCGCGACGCTGCTCGGCGCGGTCGGAGTCTCCGGTGACACCTCCGACAATGACGAGGCCTGCGCGGTGGCGGGCATCCAGGCGGCGGGGCTGAAGGCGAACCCGGGGTAGCTTGTCATTCCGGGGCGCCCACTTGGCGCGAGCCCGGAAAACATCGTGCAACAAGCGACATCGACAAATGGCTTCCGGGCTCGCGCCATGTGGCGCGCCCCGGAGCGGGCGCTTAGCTTACGATTTAAGCCCCAACATTGATGAAATATCGATCAGCTTGAAGTGCTTTCCAAAAACTGCGACGCCGCAGCCAATCAAGGTGCTGACGAGCATGGCGCAGCCGACGCCGATCGAAACATTGTCGCCTCGGGAAATCAAAAAAAACGACGAGAAAACTCCGCCAAAAAACCCAACTATACCTGCAATCAGAATGATGCGCTGGTTTGACTGCTCCCACCCGGCTTTCTGCTTTTGTAGCTCGAATTCACGAGCTTCCTTTTCGTTGGTGGAGACCGCAATCCGGAGCTGTTCTTCTCTCTCAGCAATGACGCGGTTCAGTGATTGGATGGTTGCGTTGAGTGCAGCAATCTCGGCGGCGTGCGCCGCGGTCGAGGCTGCTTGAAATTCTTCGTGCCTAGCTTTCAATGTAGCTTGAAGTTCGTCGTGCTTGGCCTGCAAAACTGGCACCAGTTCTTCGAGCTTATCGAATGAGTGACTTATCGCAGCATTGTCCTCTTCGAGAAATCTGGTAGCCAGACGGTTCCCTTTTTTGCACCACACCTCCCAGATCCGCTTACCCAAAAGGATATGAGGACCGCACATTTCTTCGAGTGGCTGCCCTTTATAGATCTCGTGGAACGCCCTTTCAGCCTGCGCCTCAGTCATCGGCATGGAAATCCCCCGTCAAAAGCCGGCACACTACCAGCGGTAGAATGCACCAATCAAGCTGGTTGATCGATTGTGGCGCCAGTTCAGTGGAGTCCGTTAAGGACGGTTATTGGACTCTGCACGAAAGCTGAGATCATATTCGGGTCAACACTTGGATCGTCTGTTGGTCGGACGTTAAGTCCTCAATAATCGTTATCTCATCACACGCGTCACTGAAAATCATTGCGACGACGTTCTCACCTGCCGAGTCAAGAAGCGAGGCTCCTTCTCTTTCCCGCTTTACTGAACCGACAACTGCCAAGCCCCTGATCTGACCTGTAAACGTTACGGTATGTTTGCTCGTTGGCAGCGACAGTGCTCCGCTCGGAGCATTGGGTGACATTAAGGCGGCCAGTAGACCTCCGGCTTCGGTTTCATAGGTTCCCTTGAGCGTAATACGGTCTCCGCACCTGCTTAGCGTGAATACACACTGCGGTCCTTTCCATCCTTCGGGGAACGTCTGAGGAGTAGCTGCGGTGGCAGCCCGTCCAAGTTTCCGAAGGTGAGCTATTCGATCTGAAGCATCCTTGAGAATTTCGTCTTTACGCGTCCGCTCTGCTTCTTCTACCGAAGCCAACGTGGCAACGAGGTGCCCGACGTTTTGATGCGGATTGGGAATTTTTAGTGCCTCGTTGCATTGTTCGCGGGCGAGGTCTAGGAAGCCGGCCTTTATTAGCTTGTTAGCTAAATTGGACATCGCCAAGGTGTTGCCCATATTCGCCGATTGCCGATATGCGCTCACCGACGTGACCGGCAGTCCCAGTTGATCTCGAGCGTATCCGATATTGTTCCAGGTTGCCGCATGTCGATCGCCAAGAGGGATTCTCTGGTAGTGATGAAGAGCAATGGCTTCGGCGCCAACTTCGCTTTGCTTATATGCGAGATTGAAGCGCGTCTCGTGGTCGTCCGGTGCCAGCTCAACGTAGCGCTCCATCAATGCTATCTCAAACTGAGGAAGCTTGTCGGCTTGGGCTAACTTCCGGACTGCATCCGTTAGAACGTGCTCTAGCGAGCGATCGGCAGCTACAAGCTTGCGAAGCGAAGCAAGCGTAGCGTCGATCCCCGCCTGATCGTTGATCTTCTTGAATTGTTCGATTGCCATGGCAGCGAATTCTGCTGCTCGCTCTGACTTCGATGCAGCCATAGCCAACAGGTAGTTTGCGGCCGCAAGGTCATGCTGGCCGTACCTAGCTTGTGCGCTCGCTAAATAGGAACGAGTCTTGGCGCTTTGAGGGTGTCCATCGGCTAGTTTTTGCAATCGTCCCAGTTGGCCGCCTTGTCCGAAATGTAAACGGGTCCATTCAATATACCCTAGCCAGGTGATGCTATTGTCATCCTCTGAGTGGTGATCTGTTTTTTGATAGGCTTCGCCTATCGTCTTGATTCTACTCTCGTCATGTTTCCTGATCGCGGAAAACGCGGCGCGTTCAAAATCTGCTCGCTCCCAGTTTGGGTTTGGTGCATCGTCCGAATCGTATGCAGTTGTCGAGGGATCAACCGGCGCGGGGGATTCGCGGCGCTAGCGAGATCAGCTGCGTCACGCGACTTCTTTATGCGCAGAGAACGCACTTCAGACAAAAGGTTGCGTGAAACTGTTTCTCGGAGGCTGTCCAGGGAGTTAAAAGAGCCGGTGAGAGCGGTCTTGCGTATCGAATCTCTGAATTTTTTGAGCTTCCGGTTTTGCCTAGCGTCGATTGTGTTGGGGTCGATCGGACGATTTGAAAAGTAGAGCTGAGCTGGTTTTCCTTCTGCTACAAATCGCTCGATCTCCTCGACCGTGCCAGAGTCTGCGGCACCGGTAGACGTGCCCAGCTTGATCCAAAACATGCCGATTAGGATGTCGGAGCAGTCTACCAATTGCTCGTTGATCGCCTGTTGAGGTCGTACATTCGCGCGGGGAGTCGCGTGGGTTTCCCATGCTACCGGCAATAGTACGGTAGCTTCAGCTTCCGCGTGCTGCACGTTCCACTCGTAGACCGTGTCTATTACGGTCTTTCGTTCGTCTGGCAGGGCAGACGGCGATGCGACCAGCACGCGGATAACCCTTGCGTCAAATGACATCCTATTCTCACTATTGCTCTACGGCAAAGAAACAAGGCACTGGAGCCCGTTAAGGTTCTTATCGGACTCCAGGATTCTGAGGCTAACTTCTAGAAAATGTGGAAACCCGCGAAAAAGTCCCAGGCGGACGAAGCGGCTTTCCCGACGAATGAACCGGCGGCCTTCTCCAGGAGCCACTTCAAGGGCGGCGCCAATGTCGACTTTAGCGCGAGAAGACGAACTTTGGCGGCTTCCAATAGCCGCCTCGCAGCAGATAGTTCAGCAATCAGCTGGTCCTTGACCTGCTCGTCTCCCGGAAGATCATTGGCCTCGCGTACGGCTGCAATCACTTCGTCAATCTTATCCAACGCCTCTTGTCGTTCGGGAGAATTATGCCCGATCGAAACAAGTCGGTCGGACGCTGGAATTTGTTCGCTGTAGATCCTCGAAGCGGCCTTAAGGCCGCTCCTTATCGAGTTTAGTGCGCTGTTGAACTCCTCTTGCCCGTTTCCCAAAAGCTCAAAGTTCAGTCCTCGGTCGATCGCGGCACCGGCTGCAGATGCCGGGCCGATCTGCTCGACAACTTTGCGCACATGGTGCGTCCATACTATCCAATCTTCGGAAAAGGCGTTGGGAAAGCCGTAGCCACTTTTTGAGGAAAAGTTAGCATACGTGAACTTATCAGCCTGCTCGATCAGTTCGGGAATGGCGTCCAAGCCTGACACTGCATGCTCCTAGAATGCGCAGAGGATTGTGGATTGCACACGAGTGCTCGATTCGCGCAAAGCGGGAGGAGAGTTGTCCCCGTTGATCACAGATGTTCTGTTCACCAGAAGGCGGCGCTCTCCCCGCAGCGGGTCCTTCACAGGCGCGAAGCAAAACAGGTGAATTTTGCCCCATTTTCTGGCTAGCTGCGGGGGTCAAATCTGATGCAACCGGGGTGCGGCGCTGCAGGGCCTGGCGTGCACCACGTGGATGCCGAGCTTGAGCAGCCAGACCTTCAGCGCAGTCCGGCGAGCACGTGACGTATCGCCCCATGGGGAGCCATTGTCGATGTAAAAGGCGTCCGGCAGGCCATAGCAGCGGAAGGTATGGGTCAGATGCTTCTGCACGTTGGGGCGTTGCTCATTGGCACACGCCTTGATCGGGCGATCCAGTACTCCGAGAGAGTGCAAGAATACGGATCGGCCGCGGCGTACTGGATGCCCCGGCTTCGCGCATGACAGTCATCGGGTGCGCGTGCGCAATTCCTTCCCGACCTCCCCCTCACCTCCCCGTCCAGACCGGCTTCCGCTTCTCGCTGAACGCTTTCAACCCTTCCTTGGCGTCCTCGGTCATCGCGAGCAGTGCGATCTGGCTTTCGGTGTAGGCGATGCTCTCGTCGAATGACATCGAGGCGATGGCGCGCATGGCGTATTTGCCGCGGCGGATCGCGGTTGGGGATTTGTCGACGATGCGGCCGATCAGCCAGTCGACCTTTGCATCTAACTCGGCAGCGGGCACGACATAGTTGAGCAGCCCCGCGGCCTGCGCGGCCCTGGCGTCGAACGGCTCGCCCGTGAGCGCCCATTCATTGACGAGACGGGGCGGAGCGATGCGTTGGAGCAGGCTCAGCACCTGCATCGGGAACACGCCGACCTTCACCTCCGGCAGGCCGAAGACGACGTGATCGGCCGCAACCGCCATGTCGGTCATGCACAGAAGGCCCATGCCGCCGGCCATGCAGACACCACTGAGGCGCGCAATCGCGGGCTTGGTGGCGTTCTGTGACAAACGTAACAGATCAGCATAGTCGACATTTGGTTTGGAATGATCCATCGCGAAAGCCGCGCCGGAATTCTGCAAGTCGGCGCCCGCGCAGAACGCCTTGTCGCCCGCGCCCGTCAGCACGATGACGCGGACGTCCTTGTCCTCATGCGCGTCGCGATAGGCTCTTGTGATCCCGGCGATGACCTCGCCGTTCAGCGCGTTGCGTTTCTCCGGCCGGTTGATGGTGATCCAGAACGCCTGCCCGCGCTTCTCGGTGATGACGGCTGTGGTGTCGGTCATGACATGCTCGCTCGCTTGGTCCCGTTTTGCAGCCATTTGCGGCAGGACCGGCGGCGCGCGCAAGGGCAATCTGCAGGGTCGCCTCACCATAGCGTGTGGGCGCAACTTCCGCTTCGCGATTGAACTGGGGCTTGCGCGCGCTATCCTGACCGGAGATTTGATCACCGATGAGCCATTTCATGCGCGCCGCATTGATGTTGTTGCTGGCAGGATTGGTCGTGCTGAGCGGCGGCGCCGCATGCCATGCGGCCGACGCCGCGAAGATCGCGCTGGTGATCGGCAACGCGAAATATCCCGACAATGAGTTCGTCCTGAGCGAGGTCGCCAACGATGCCCAGGACGTCGCTGAGGAATTGAAGCGCGGCGGCTTCGTCGTCGACAGGCAGAGCAATCTCACCGGGGATGCCATGCGGCAGGTGCTGGGCCGCTTCTACGACCGCATCGAGCGCGGCGCGGTGGCGCTGATCTTCTTCGACGGCTTTGCCATCCAGTCCAACCGTCAGACCTATCTGCTGCCGGTCGACGCCCAGATCTGGACCGAGCCGGACGTCTCGCGCGACGGCTTCAGCCTCGACACCATCCTCGCCGAGATGAACACGCGCGGTGCCGCCATCAAGATCGCGCTGATCGACGCCTCCCGCCGCAATCCGTTCGAGCGGCGCTTCCGCCGCCATTCGGCCGGTCTGGCGCCGGCGATCGCACCGAGCAATACGCTGGTGCTCTACTCCGCCGCGCTCGGCGCGGTCACGGCGACCGGCAAGACCGATCGCAGCCTCTTTGTCGCCGAGCTGCTGCGCGAAATGCGCGCGCCGAACATCAGCGCCGAGCAGGCCCTGACCAACACCAAGAACGGCGTGGTTGCCGCCACCAACCGCGAACAGGTGCCCTGGCTGTCCTCCTCGCTGACGACGGAGTTCTCGTTCGCAGGCCCGGCGACGCGGCCGCGGGATGACGCGGCCAAGCCACAGGTGCAGACACCCGAGCCGCAAAAGCCGGTCTGCGAGGTACCGCAGGCGGAGCCCGCCCCGAATGCGGACGAGTTGGCACGAGATCCCGTCCTCGCCGATCTCAGCCGCAAGATCACCGCCAACGCCAACGATGTCACCTCGCGCTACAAACGCGGCCAAGTCTACGCGATCAAGCGCGCCTATGCGCTCGCGATACAGGATTTCGACGCGGTGCTCCGCCGCGCGCCCAAGGACGCGGAAGCCCTAAACAACCGCTGCTGGAGCCGGGCTGCGACGGGCGACCCGCAAGGCGCGCTCGCCGACTGCAATCTGGCGCTCCAGATCAACCCGGGCTTGAGCGATGCACTCGACAGCCGCGGGCTCGTCAACCTCAAGCTCGGGCGCAATGCCGAGGCGATCAAGGATTATACCGACGCGATCCAGCGCAACCCGCGCTCCTCGTCCTCGCTGTTCGGCCGCGGCATCGCTGCGCGCAGAAGCGGCGGCGACGGCGCCACCGACATCGCGCAGGCGAAGTCGATGAACCCGAACATTGCAAAGGAATTCGCGGGCTACGGCGTTACGGAGTGCACGCCTTGAGCTGAGGCCGCCTTCCTGATCCAGACTTTATTATCGTGGAACGCCGCGCCGCCGATCGGCGCGATCGTATCTGCGCCCGTCAACGTGTTGATGCCGCGGCCGCCGATATGGTTGCTGTTGGGATGAACGGATTCGGCGATCAGGACACCGCGCCGCACGCCCTCGAACAGCGTCGCGATCAGCGTGGTCTCGCCGCGGCCGTTGCCGAGCGTCACCGCATCGCCATCGGCGATGCCGAGCGCGGCGGCGTCGAGCGGGTGGATCATCACGCTGGCCCGGCCCTCACGCGCCTGCGAGGACGGCGTCTCGTTGAAAGTGGTGTTGAGGAAGCTGCGCGAGGGGCTGGTCGCAAGCCGGAACGGATGGGCCCGGTCGGCGTGCTCGATCACTGCCCAATGATCCGGCAGACCAGGCATCTTGTCGTAGTCGCCCATGGTGACGCCGAACGGCGGATGCGCCCAGTCGGCTTTGAAATGGAACTTGCCGTCGGCGTGGGCGAAGCCGTCGAGATAATGCGAGGTGCGGAAATCCGGCTGCAGGTCGCGCCAGATGTCGGCTTCAAGGCCGGCGATGTCGCCGTGATTGCTCAGCCTCAAGGTCGCGTCGATCAATTCGCGCGGGCTCATCTCGAAGCCCGGATGCCTGGCGCCCAGCCGCGGCGCCAGCGCCTGCAATACCTCGTGATTGGAGCGGCATTCGCCCGGCGGGTCGATCAGCTTCGGACCGACCGAGATGTGCTGATGGCCGCCGCCGTAATAGAGGTCGTCATGCTCCATGAACATCGTCGCCGGCAGCACGATGTCAGCCATCTGCGCCGTCTCGGTCATGAACTGCTCGTGCACCACCACGAACAGATCCTCCCGCGCAAAGCCCTGCCGGACCAGGGCCTGCTCCGGCGCCACCGTCATCGGGTTCGTGTTCTGGATCAGCATCGCCTTGACCGGACCCTTGCCCTGCAGAGCTCCGGCATCGCCGGTGAGGATGCGTCCGATCTGCGACTGGTCGAGCGCGCGCGTCGACTTGTCGATCGCGTCGTGGCCTTCGATGATGGATTCGTTGAAGTGCCACAGCGCGTAGTTGTTGAAGAAGGCGCCGCCGCCTTCATACTGCCAAGCGCCGGTCACTGCGGGAATGCACAGCGCCGCATGCATCTGCGTCGCGCCATTGCGCGAGCGGGTGAAACCATAGCCAAGACGGAAGAAGGTCCGCTTGGTCTCGCCGACCGCCTTGGCGAAGGCCTCGATCTCCGACACCGGGACGCCGCAAATCGCCGAGGCCCATTCGGGCGTGCGTGATTTCAGATGTGTCTCGAGCTCGTCCGGGCAATCGGTGTACTTGTCCATGTAGGCGCGGTCGGCATAGCCATCGCGGAACAGGACATGCATGACGCCGCAGGCGAAGGCGCCGTCGGTGCCGGGCCGCAGGATGATCCTGATGTCGGCCTGCTTCATGGTCTCGTTGTCGTAGATGTCGACCGCCGCGATTTTCGCGCCGCGCTCCTTGCGCGCGCGCGAAGCGTGCGTCATCACGTTGACTTGGGTATTGACGGGATTGGTGCCCCAGATCACGACGAGATCGGACAGCGCCATCTCGCGCGGGTCGACGCCGGCGATCTTGCCGGTGCCGATCGCAAAGCCGATGCGCGCGACGTTGGCACAGATGGTCTGATAGAAGCGCGAATATTTCTTCACATGCGTGAGACGGTTGAGCCCGTCGCGCATCACGAGCCCCATTGTCCCCGCGTAGTAATAGGGCCAGATCGATTCCGCACCGAACTCGCGCTCGGCCGCATTGAATCGGTGCCCGATCTCGTCCAGCGCCTCGTCCCAGGAGATCCGCGCGAACTGACCTGAACCCTTGGGGCCGGTGCGGCGCAGCGGATAGATCAGCCGCTCGGGATGATGGATGCGCTCGGCATAGCGGGCGACCTTGGCGCAGACGACGCCGGCGGTGTAGGTCTGCTTCTTCGAACCGCGGACGCGGCCGATGCTGCGGCCTTCGACCACCTCGACATCGAGGGCGCAGGCCGAGGGGCAATCATGCGGACAGGTCGAATGGCGGATCTCGATCTTCGCGTTGATCTTGGCGTGCTGGTTCATGTCCCAGTTCGTAACACCAAAATACCGGCCAGCCGAGCGCATTTATCCGGCAAGCCCCATGCGATTTGCTCAAGCCGCGCGCGCCGGAGCTTCCTGCTGCGGTTGCGAAGGAGGCCTGCCAGTGAGCCGCGCGACGTGCAAGCGCAACCCGAGCTAGATCCTTTGCTATTTGTGCAACTGGGTGAGACCGGTCGGCGGGCCGTCGACGGCGGTCCAGCCGCCGTCGACGAACAGCGTGCTGCCGCTGACATAGCTTGCGGCATCCGAGGCGAGATAGGCGACGGCGGTCGCGACCTCGTCGGCGCTGCTCCAGCGGTTGAACACGGTGTGGCCGGCGTAGAGATTGTAGATGTCGGGGCGCTGCTTGAATGGGCCGGTCAGCGCGGTCTCGGCGATGCTCGGGGCGATCGCATTGACGCGCACGCCGGCGTGTCCGACTTCGGAGGCAAAGCCCTTCACCAGGAGACCGATCGCCGCTTTGGTCGAACCGTAGACGCCGAGACCGGGTTCGATGGTCACCGCGCGGATCGAGGAGCAGGCGATGATGCTGCCGCCCTTCTGCGCGACCATGATGCGGCCGAAGGCCTGGAAGAACCAGACCGTGCCCTTGACGTTGAGGTTGAGGACGCGGTCGAGATCCTCCTCGGTGTAGTCGAGGATGGTCTTGCGGATGTTGAGGCCGGGCGTCGTCACGGCGATGTCGAGCCGCGGAAACTTCTGCATCACGGTTTTCGCGAGTGCATTGACATCCGCGGCGCTTGCGGCGTCGCAGCCAGCTGCTTCCGCCCAGTCGCCCTTGTCGCGAATGCCGGCGGCGGTCGCCTCCGCTGCGTCGAGCGCGCGATCGGCGCAGACGACACGGGCGCCGAGATCCGCAAGCGCTTCGGCCGACGACTTGCCGATGCCGGACGCGGCGCCGAGCACGAGCGCGGTCTTGCCGGTGAGATCGAAGAGCTTGCGATAGTCCGTCACTGACAATGTCTCCCTGGTGCTGCTAGCCCTTGTAGCCCATCAGGAGGCGCGGCAGCCACAGCGAGAATGCAGGGACGTAGGTCACGAACATCAGTGCTGCGATGAGCGCAGCATAGAACGGCAGGATGGTGCGCATCACCGCGCCGACCGAGATGCCGCCGATGGCGCAGCCGACGAATTGCGTCGTTCCGACCGGCGGCGTGTTCAGCCCGAGGGCGCAATTGATCAGCATCAGCATGCCGAACTGCACCGGGTCCATGCCCGCCTTCATCGCGATCGGCAGGAAGATCGGGGTGCAGATCAGGATCGTTGCCGCCATGTCCATGAACGTGCCGAGCACGAACAGGATGATATTGATGAGCAGGAAGATCACCCAGGGCTGCGTCGACAACTTGTTCATCATCGCGCCGGCGAGATCCGCCACCTCGTAAAGTCCCATCAGGTACTGGAACATGGTGGAGACGCCGATCAGCAGCAGCACCACGCCGGTCGTCTTCACCGCCTTGGCGGCGGCGCGCAGGAAGTTGCCCCAAGTCATGGTGCGATAGATGAAGAACGTCAGCAGGATCGAGTAGGTGACGGCGATGGCCGCCGATTCGGTTGCCGTGAAGACGCCGGACAGGATGCCGGCCAGGATGATGCCGACGATCAGAAGCCCAGGCACCGCGGCCGCCAGCGAGCGGACCACCTCGGCCCAGCCCGGGAATTTGCCGGCGGGATAACCGCGCTTCACCGCGACCGCGTAGGCGGCAACCAACATGCAGACCATCAGCACCAGCGCCGGCAGCAGGCCGGCCGCAATCAGCGCGCCGATCGAGACCTTGCCGCCGGCCGCGAGTGCATAGATGATCATATTGTGGCTGGTTGGCATCAAGGCGCCCACGAGCGAGGCGTGGGTGGTGACGTTGACGGCGTAATCGGTGTCGTATCCCTCCTTCTTCATCATCGGGATCATCACCGCGCCCATCGCCGACACGTCGGCCACGGGTGAGCCGGAGACGCCGCCGAACAGCGTGCACGCGACCACGTTCGACATGCCGAGCCCGCCGCGGATGTGCCCGACGAGATTCTTGGCGAGTTGCACGATCTTGTCGGCCACGCCGCCATGCAGCATCAGCTCACCGCTGAAGACGAAGAACGGAATGGCGAGGAAGGAGAAGATGTTCATCCCCGACATCATCTGCTGGAAGATGACGGCGACCGGCAGGCCTTCGTAGAGAATGGTGCAGATGGCCGACAGGCCGATCGCGAAGGCGACCGGTACGCCGAGGATCAGAAAGCCGAAGAAGGTGGCGCCGAGGATGATCAGTTCCATGAGGGGACGACCTCTTCGCCGCGCAGGAGAGCAATGATGTGCTCGATGGAAAACGAAACGATCAGGACGCCGGAGGCGAACAGCGGCACGTAGCGGATCACCTCGGGCAGACCGAGATTGGGGATCTTCACGGTGCCGACCGACGCGCCGAGGATCCAGCCGTTATAGGCCATTGCGAGGCCGAACCCGGCGACCAGAACGTGGATCACGATCTCGATCTTCTCCCGCGCGTGATCGGGGAGCATGACCAGCAGGCTGTCCATGCCGATATGCCCGGCATCGCGTACGCCGACGGCGGCGCCGATCAGCGTGACGTAGAGGATCAGGACCAGCGCCAGGTTCTCCGTCCAGGTCGGGCTGGAGTTGAGCACGTAACGTCCGAACACCTGGTAGAAGACGATGGCGACGATGACGAGCAGGCCTGTCACCGACAGGTACATGCCAAGGCGCGCGATGGGGGCATTGACCCGCGACAGCAAGCCGGTGGACGGGCGTGTTGCTACGGCCCCCTGCTCGTGACTTGCGACGTGTGGGTCTGTCATCCCGCGCCTCCTTACGGGATCCGGTGCCGCCTCGCGGCGACGCCGGACCCGGTTCCCGAATTGTCTTACTTCGTGTCCTGGATGCGCTTGACGAGGCTCTGCAGCTTCTCGTTCCCGGCGAACTTCTGGTAAACCGGCTTCATCGCATCGACGAACTCCGCCTTGTTGCCAATCGTGACCACCTGAACGCCGGCTGCCTCGACGGTCTTGCGGGCGGCCTGCTCGCGCGCGTCCCAGAGCTTGCGCATGACGGGCACCGATTCCTTGGCGGCCTTGCGAACCATCGCCTGGTCCTCCTTGCTCAGCGCGTCCCAGACCTTTTTCGAGATCACGAGAACTTCGGGCGCGAGGGAGTGCTCGGTGATGTTGTAGAACTTGGCGGCTTCGAAGTGCCGGGAGGATTCGTAGGACGGCCAGTTGTTCTCGGCAGCGTCGACGAGGCCGGTCTTGAGCGCGGTGTAGACCTCGCCATAGGGCATCGGCGTCGGGTTGGCCCCCAAGCTCTGGATCATGCCGACCCACAGGTCTGATTGCTGGACGCGGATCTTCAGGCCCTTCAGATCGGCCAGCGATTTGACCGGTCCCTTGACGGTATAGACCGAGCGCGCGCCGCTGTCGTAATAGGCAAGGCCGACCAGGCCCGCGGGCTCCATGGCTGCCAGGATCTCATCGCCGATCGGACCATCGAGGACGGTGCGCATGTGCTGCGTGTCCCTGAAGACGAAGGGCAGACACAACGCGATAGTCTCGGGCACGAAATTGTTCAGCGGCGATGCATTAATCCGCATCATGTCGAGCGCGCCGATCTTGAGTTGCTCGATCGTGTCCTTCTCCGAGCCTAGGGCGCCGTTCGGAAACACCTTCACGCCAAGCTTGCCGCCGCTCGCCGCCGCGAGTTGCTGGCCCATGAACTTGACCGCCTCGACGGTCGGATAATCGGCGGGGTGAACGTCAGCCGAGCGGAAATCGCGTGCAGTGGCCAGGGGTGCTGAGACCGCCAGTGCAACGGCTGTGATGATACCGGTGAGCGTCTTCATGTGGGCTTCCTCCTGGGTTGATTGAGATCGATTATATCGTTGTCGGCCCGGCTGCAGGCCGCCTTGGGTCGCTCCGCTTCAGGTGTGAAGTCAAGCGCCAATGTCGTCCCTAGGGCGGGCGGCATTCTCTGTCCAAGCCAAATCCGGCATCGATCGATGCAAGACTTGCATCAATCGATTCCTGGCGCAATTCGCACTATGGTGGGTATGGCGGGCTGGCTCGACGTCGCTAGCCCGTGACTTGACGCCTCCAATCGAGCCCCGCGCGGTCGCCAGCATCGACCGTTAGGTCGACGGCGTCACTCGCCGCCGAGGCCGCTCTCGGCGAGCTCGCGCAGCGCGTCCGTATCGAGCACGACGATGGCGCCGTGCTCGAGGCGGACCCAATTGCGGCCGGCCCAGGCGCGCAATTGCTTGTTGATGCTCTCGCGCGTCATCCCGACCATCTCGCTGATCTCCTGTTGCGTGATGGCGAGCGTGCCGCTGCCGGAATCCAGCTTGCGCTCTTCGGTGAGACCGAGCAGTGCACTGGCAAGCCGGCCCGGCAGATTCTGCAGGATCACCTGCTCGACCTGCTGACTGGTCCAGCGCAGACGCGCGCACAGCAGCTCGATGAACTTCATCGCCAGCGCCGGCTGGCTCTTCACGAACGGCAGGAAGTCCCGGCGATCGATGACATAGAGCTCGCAATTGGTATTTGCGGTCGCATCCGCCGACCTGGGCGCGCCGTCGAGCACGGCGATCTCGCCGAAGATTTCTCCGGGGCCGATCAGATTGAGAATAGCGTTCCGCCCATCAGGCGATGAGGAGGAAATCTTGACTGTCCCCGCGATCACCGCGAACAGGCTGTTGCCGGGATCGCCCTTGGCGGCGATCGTCGCGCCACGCTTGACGGTGGTGTGCTTGGCGTAGCGGCAGAGTTGATCGAGCGCTTCCGGCTCCAGATCCGCGAAGATCGGGTGCTTGCGCAGGACCGATAGTTTGTTGCCCGCCGGTTGTCGGGGATCGCCGGTCTTGTCCTGAGGCACGCCGCGGGGCTCCTAAGACTACGAGGCACTGAGTTCCTGCGTAGTCAACGTTACCAGGCATTTCAACCGGAAAGCACGCGCGCGATTTGAGGCAAATGCCACGAAAAGGCCTGTAACGAGGAAGTCGGCAGCCAAAAGCTGCGGCGATGCGTCCTCTTCGACGCAGAGTTGCGGATTACGCAAACCGCGATTGCGTCGAGACGCTGCCGAGGGCCAGCGCCCGCCCAGGCGAGCATCGGCCCTGGCGCGCCGGACTCGGACCTAAACCTGGACTTGGACTTGGATTTGGACTTGGACCTGGACCTGGACCTGGACCTGCAGAAGGCTTCAGTGCCTGGAATCCGGATCAAGCCGACCCGCCCTGGTTTGCCGGTCAGCCCAGGCCAGAACTGCGGCGAACACGACAAAGATCGCGACGACGACAACGGTCACCAGCAACGCGTCAGCAGGCATCATCCCCTCCCGGATTTGTCTCCGGCATTATTTTGCGGGGCATGGCCGCCGTCATTGATCGGGATCAAATTGCCGAGAGAGTCCCGGAGATGAGGTCAGGCTGCGGCCATGGCCTCGACACGGGCCGGATCGAGCAGGCTGATGCCGCCGTGAATGATCTCGATCACGCCGAGACGCTCAAGCTTGGTAAAGGTGCGGCTGACGGTTTCGATGGTCAGGCCGAGATAATCGGCGATGTCCTGACGGCTCATCGGAAGCGCGACCATGTCGGACGGACCGTTGAGCGCGACCAGCCGCTCACGCCAGCCGAGCAGAAAGGTCGCGACCTTCTCGTCGGCCGAGCGGCGTCCGAGCAGGACCATATGGTCGCGCGCCTGGCTCAACTCGCGAATGGCCAGCTCGTTGATGCGCCTGAGCAATTGCGGCCGGTCTTCGATGAAACGGCCGAAAGGCCCTTTTGGGAATTGGCACACTTTCACCACGCCGATCGCATCGGCCGAAAAATTGTGCCGGCCGGACAGATTCATCCCGAGGAAGTCACCGGGCAAGGCAAAGCCGACGATCTGCCGCCGGCCGTCAGGCAGCAGCTTGTACAGCCGCATGACGCCTTCGAGAACGTTGTAGAACGAGGTCGTGATGTCCTCCTCGGAAAACACGGTCTCGCCCGAAACGAAATGGACGCGGCGGCCGAGATGCTCGAACTCCCGGAGTTCGGCTGCATCGAGCGACGAGCAGACCGCCGCTCCACGCACGGCACAATCGTCGCAATGATGTCCGTTCGGCTCACTCGTGACCACGGAAGGCTTCATCCATCGCTCCCCACGCCGGCCGCTCCCGACGTCAGGCCGAGTCCACCGCGCGGCTGCATTTTACTGCACCGTGCCGCAGCCGATTGACCCAGATCAAATTTGGCTGGCATCCCGCTCTTATTCTGCGTCCACGGTTCGACGGGATGATTCCATGCTGCAAAGCGCACTGCGTCACGGCCTGATTGGGCTGCTTCTGATCACGCCTGCGCTCGCGGCCCCGGCCGCCGAACAACGCGGTAAGGCTTTCGCCCGAGCCAATTGCGCACGCTGTCACGCGATCGACCGCGCCTCCAAGAGCCCGTTGGAGATCGCGCCTCCGCTACGCAACCTGCATCGGCGCTATCCGATCAACAGCCTTGGTGAGGCGCTGGCCGAGGGGATCTCCACCGGACATGCCGACATGCCGGCCTTCGAACTCAGCCCGGACCAGATCCACGACCTGCTGTCCTACCTGAAGACGCTGGAATAGTCACCCCTCACACCGCCTGCACGGTCCATCCGATCAGCTCCTTGGCGATGCGCGCGAAGGCGGCATCGAAGGCGGCGACTGAAGCGGCCGGTTCGACCTTGTCGAGCTTTTCGCTGGCCTCGATGAGCCGCGATGCGATCACCTTGCCATTCTTATCGACGATCCGAGCCGACAGTCCGATCTCGGCCCGAGCCTCCCCATCCGTCGCGATCCGAAAGCGCCGGATGTCGAGCAGGAGCTGGTAGTCCGCCGGCCCGAGATCCGTCGTGCGCAGCGGGGCGTGGGCGATGTCGTAGTTCTCGAAACTGTCGATCAGGCGCGCCTGCACCAGTTTCGGAATGCTGTCAGCCCAGAGGAAGTCCGCAAAGCCCGGCCTGTCGCCGCTAGGCGCGAACAGCATGCGCTGGGTCTGCAGCATCGCCACCGCCGTCGGCTCGGGAATGGCCAGTGAGGCCGATAGCGTCTTGCCGGCCGGCCCGAGATTCTGCGGCGTGCGCAGGTCGTAGGTGACCTTCTGCGCGGGCGTACCACCGCCGGTCATCTTGTCGAGGCCTGCCAGGATGCCGTCGATCTTGCCGGTGTTGCGCGCGAGCCCGTCGGAGAAGGTCTTGAAATTGGCAATGGTGTCCTTCAGCGGGCCGGAATTGTCCTGAAGCACCGTGTCGACCCGCCGCAGCGCATCGCGCGCCGCCTGCGTCATGCTCTGGCCTGCGCCGGCCTCCGCGATCAAGGTCGGCAGCTCGCCGGACTTGGCGACGATCACGCCCCCCTCCAATGTCACCACGGGAACGCCGGTCAGGCCCTGGAATTCGAGGCCGACCTTAGTGTCGGCACGCACCGGCGTCGCGGTGGCAACCGAGATCGTGGCATTGACGAAGCGCGGGTTATCAGGCGCGAGCCCGAGCTGGGTGACCTCTCCGACCCGAATGCCGTTGAACAGCACGCCGGCGCCGACCAGCAGGCCAGGCACCGGCCCCTGGAATTGCACGTGGTAGCTGGTGCGCGGCCCGATGCCGCCGGTGTTGTTCAGCCAATAGACGAAGCCGAACACTGCGACGATCGCGGCCAGCACGAAACTGCCGATCAGCACATAGGGAGCGCGGGTTTCCATCTCTCATCTCATCTCGTGTTGCAGCATCTGCGAGCGCTTGCCGTGGAAGTAAGCGCGCACCCAGGGATGCTCGGATTGCAGCAATTCGCGCATCGGGCCGATCGCCACGATCTTGCCGTCGGCGAGCGCGGCGACGCGGTCGCAGACCGTGGTCAGGCTCGCAAGGTCATGGGTCACCATGAACACGGTGAGCTCCAGGGTCTTTTGCAGCGTCTTGATCAGCGCGTCGAACTCGCCGGCGGCGATGGGGTCGAGGCCCGAGGTCGGCTCGTCCAGGAACAGGATCGGCGGATCGAGCGCGAGCGCGCGCGCCAGCGCCACGCGCTTGGTCATGCCGCCGGACAGCTCCGCCGGATATTTGTCGGCGTCCTCGGCGCGCAGGCCGACCATCTCGAGCTTGGCGATCGCGATCTCGTCCATCAGCTCCTGCGACAGGACCAGATTTTCGCGCAAGGGAAACTGGACGTTCTGGCGCACCGTCAGCGAGGAGAACAGCGCGCCCTGCTGGAACAGGATGCCCCAGGCCATCGCTGCGCCGCGGCCGTGGCCGCCGGCGGGTTGTCCCATGACCTCGATGGTCCCGCTCCGGCGCGGGATGAGGCCGATGATGGTCCGCATCAAGACCGATTTGCCGCCGCCGGAGGCACCCACCAGCCCGAGGATCTCGCCGCGGCGGACGTCGAGCGACAGATGGTCGAGCACGGTCTGGCGGCCGAAGCCGACCACGAGGTCACGGACGCGGATGGCGAACTCGTCTTGTGGTCCGTCCATCGTCACATTCCGATCGAGGCAAAGAACACGGCGAACAGGCCGTCGAGCACGATCACCAGGAAGATCGATTTCACCACCGACGTCGTGGTCTGCCGCCCCAGCGACTCCGCGCTGCCCTTGACGCGCAATCCCTCGCTGCAGGCCACGATCCCGATCACCAGCGCCATGAACGGCGCCTTCAGGATGCCGACTTCGAAATGCGCGACGGAAATGGCCTCGTGCAGGCGCGCGATGTAGATCGCCGGCCCCATGTCGCCATAGAACTGCGCGACCAGCCCGCCGCCATAGAGCGCGGCGATCGATCCGATGAAGGTGAGGATGGGCAGCGCGATGACCAGGGCCGCGACGCGCGGCAGGATCAGGACGTCGACCGGATCGAGCCCCATGGTCGAGAGCGCGTCGATCTCCTCGCGCATCTTCATCGAGCCGAGCTCGGCCGTGTAGGCGCTCCCCGACCGTCCCGCGACCATGATGGCGACGATCAGCACGCCGAGCTCGCGCAGCACCAGGATGCCGACCATGTCGACCGTGTATGATTCCGCGCCGAATCTACGGAAGTGGAAGAAGCCCTGCTGCGCGATGATGGCGCCAATCAGGAAGGTGATCAGCGTGACGATGGGGATCGCCTGCCACCCGATGCGGTAGAGCTGATACACCAGAGAGGTCAGCCGCAGCGAACGCGGCCGGCGCAGCACGCCGATGACGGCCATGAACAAGGCGCCGAGCATCTGGAGGAAGATCGTGATGTCCTCCCGCGCCCCGACCGTGGACTTGCCGAGATCACCCAGCCGCGCCAGAACCGAATTGGGCGCGGCCGCCGGAGCCGGCGTGCGGCGGTTGACCTGGCGCACCTCGTCCATCAGCCCGCTGAAATGATCGGCGACGCCGACGAATTCGGCTGGCCTGCCTGACGAGGCGGCCCTGCGCGACAGCTTCTCCAGGACCCAGGCGCCGAGCGTATCGAGCGCGCTGATCCCCGACATGTCCAAGGATACGGCGCGCGAACGATCGACGTCGGCCCCGACCGAGCGGGACAAGGTCTCGAGCGTCACCACGTTCGCGGCGGTCCAGGGCCCCTCGGGGCGCAATTTCAGCACGTCGCCGGACGGCGTCGCGTGCAGCAGCGGTTCGTGGTTCACGCTTTCCACCTCATCGGGACAATCGGTCCCCATTCAGCAGGCATTTCTAGGCCAGCATGTGGCGGCCGGATTGACCTGTCTCAAGACCCCGAACGGGCTCCGCCTCTTGACGCAAATCAAGCGCGATCGCACGGGCTGGTCTTAGGCTCGTTTGAATTTAATGAGGACACCAAATCCATGTTCGACAGTGACAGGATGAGCGAGGAATTGCGCACGCTGAAGGTCGACGTCACGCACCTGTTGAGCACCGCCGGCGAGGAGATGTTCGAGAGCTCGAAAGCTCGCACTGATGCGCTCGCCGATCAGATCAGGGCCGCACTCGCCGAGCTCGGCGAGACCGTCGAACAGGAGGGGGAGACGCTCCAGGGCCTCGTTGCGGAGCGTCCGATCACATCGCTCGCCTCTGCCTTCGCGCTGGGCGTGGTTGTCGGCTTCATGCTGAGGAGACACTAGGTGAATACCGAGAATGTCGTCAAACATCTGCGCGTGCTGTGGCGCACCGACAGGATCATCGCCGACATCAGGCTGCGCCATTTGCTGATCGGCCTCGGCCTGCGTGCCTTCGCGGCGCTGATCGCCGCGTTCGGGCTGCTGATGCTGGAGCTGTCGGCCTATTTCGCACTGGTGCAGATCTGGAGCGCGATTACCGCGGCTGCCATCCTCGGCGCCGTCAATTTCGTCATCGCGGCCGCTCTCTTCATGATCGCCGGCCGCGCTCCGTCGGGGCGTGACATCGAACTCGCCAACGAAATTCACGACACCTCCATCGAAGCCCTCCAGCTCGAGGCCCGTGCGCTCCAGGCCCAGGTGTCGGGCGCGGTACATCATCCGCTCAGCACGATCGTGCCGGTGCTGCTGCCGCTGATCGCGGTCATCATCAAAAATCTGCGGGCGACGGCCAGGACGTCAGATGATGCAAATTCGGCCGAGGCGCGCTCCTAAGCGCGATGCGATTAGGATGAATCGTCATCGCGCTTTAGGTTGTTTGTTTGAGCATGATCTTTTCGGAAAACCGCTACACACTTTTCCGGATCATGCTCTAGCTGACGCGATCAGAGCTTCAGCCTGACGTCGCAGATTTCAGGCTCGGCCGGGTCCGGCTTGACCTCGAAGCCGAGCTGCCGGCACATGTCGAGCATCACGGTATTCTCCTGCAGCACGTCGCCCGATATGGTCTTCAATCCTTCCGACCGCGCGTAGTCGATGATCAGCTGCATGAGGGCCCAGCCGAGTCCCCTGCCCTTGAGGTCGGACCGCAGCAGGATCGCGTATTCGCCGGTCTCGTAGATCGAGTCGGAATGGAGCCGGACCACGCCGACCATTTCGCCGCTGGCCTCCTCAAATGCGATGAAGGCCATCGCGCGCGCATAGTCGAGCTGGGTCAGGCGTGCGATGAACTCGTGGGTGAACTCCTTCATCGGGGCGAAGAAGCGCAGACGAAGGTCGTGCGCCGTGACGTGACGCAGGAATTCGTGGATGGTCGGCTCGTCCTCGGGGCGCATGGGCCGCACGAAGATGCGCCAGTCCTCCTTGAGCTTGAGGCGTCGCTCCCATTGCGACGGATAAGCGCGAACGGCGAAATTGGCCGGGCCGGAGCCGGCGAACTTCCGCTGTGGCGGTCCGACCGCGACGCGGGCGTCCACCGCGGTCACGCCGGTTTCGTCGGCCAGGAGCGGGTTGATGTCGAATTCGCGGATCTCGGGAATGTCGGCCGCCATCTGCGCCAGCTTGACCAGCACCATGGCGACGGCGTCGTGCTTCACCGCCGGCACGTCCCGATAGGCCTTCAGCAGCCGCGACACGCGCGTGCGGTCGATCAGATCGCGGGCCAGTTGCAGGTCGAGCGGCGGCAGCGCCAGCGCCTTGTCGTTGATGATCTCCACCGCCGTGCCGCCGCGGCCGAAAACCACCACCGTGCCGAAGGTCGGATCGTCGGCAAGGCCGAGGATCAGCTCGCGCGCCTTTGCCTTGACGACCATGGCCTGGACGATGACGCCGCCGATGCGCGCCTCGGGCCGCAGCTTTCGCGCTCGCGCAAGAATGTCCGTCGCCGCCGCACGCACGGCCTCCGGCGACGTCAGATTGAGCACGACGCCGCCGACGTCGGATTTGTGGGTGATGTCGCGCGACATGATCTTCAGCACGACGGTGCCGCCTTGGGCGAAGATGTCCTTTGCATAGGTCACCGCCTGCTCGACATCTGCTGCCGCATAGGTCGGCACCATCGCGATATCGTAGGCTTCGAGCAGGTGCTTGATCTCGACGGGTTCGAGCCACTGGCGGCCATCCGCGATCGCGGCTGTGACGATCTCTCTCGCCCCGCTGGCATCCGGAACGAACGTATCGGGCATCGCGGGAGGCACCTGGGTCAGCTCCTCCACCACTTCGCGGTGTCGGACCAGATGCATGAAGCCGCGCACGGCGTCGTCCTCGGTCGGATAGTTCGGCACGCCGGCGCTGGAGAGTGCCTGGATGATGTGCTGATCGGCGCCGACCCAGGCCGCCAGCACGGGCTTTGCCCATCGCCGGTGCTGCTCGCGATACTTGGCCACGAGCTCCGTCACGGTCTTGGCGATCTCGGCGGCCGATGCGATCGCGGTCTGCACGTTGAGGACGAGGACTGCGTCGTTGTCGCGATCGGCCAACAGTTCCTCCAGCGCCGCTGCGTAACGCGCAGCGTCGGCGTCGCCCACGATGTCGACGGGGTTTGCACCGGACCAGGTCGGCGGCAGCGCCGCATCAAGCTTCCTGCGCGCGTCAGTCGAGATGGTTGCCGGAATACCGCCGAGCTCGACCAATCGATCGACGGCGAGGACGCCGATGCCACCACCGTTGGTCAGGATGGCGAGACGCTTTCCGGTCGGCGATTCGACGCGGCCGAGTGTCTCGGCACAGTCGAACAGCTCGCGCAGGTCGGACACCCGCAGCACGCCCGCGCGGCGGAACGCCGCGTCATAGACGGCGTCGGCACCGGCGAGCGCCCCGGTATGCGTGGCAGCGGCCTTCGCACCCTGCGCCATGCGGCCGGACTTCACCACGACGACGGGCTTCACCCGCGCGGCGGCGCGCGCCGCCGACATGAACTTGCGCGCGTCCTTGATCGCCTCGATGTAGAGCAGGATCGCGCGGGTCTTGTGATCCATCGCGAAATGGTCGAGCAAATCGGCAATGTCGACGTCGATCTGATCGCCGATCGAGACGATGCCGGAGAAGCCGACGCCGCGCTGCGCGGCCCAATCCACCATGCCGGCGGCAATGGCTCCCGATTGCGAGATCAGCGCGAGGTTGCCGGCCCCCGGCATGTGCGCGGCGAAACTGGCATTCAGGCTGACGCCGGGCATCATGATGCCGAGGCAGTTCGGCCCGATCAGCCGCATGCCGTGTTTGCGTGCGGCAGCGCTGGTCGCCTCGTGCAGCGATCCCGGTCCCTGGCCGAGCCCGGATGAGACGATCAGCGCACCCGCAGATCCGCGACGGCCGGCCTGCTCGACGATGCCTGGAATCTCGCCCGCGGGCGCGGTGACGACGACAAGCTCGGGCACGAAGTCCAGCCTGTCCAGGCTCTTCACCGCGGCGAGGCCGCCGATCTCGGCGTGGCGCGGATTGACAAGGCCAAACCGCCCCTTGAATCCCGCTTTCCGAATGTTTTCCAGGACCGCGCGTCCAACGGACGCCGGACGCGCGCTCGCGCCGACGAGCGCAACCGAGCGCGGCGATAGCAGGTTGTTCAGACGATAAGTCGACATGAAAACAAATGCACCGCGCCCGCGGCGGTTCCGATGATTGAACGATCCGGCTGGGAAGAAGACGCCTAGTGCGAGATCATAACCCAGCATGGTGGCTGGCCAATGACGGTCTTTGTCACACCGCCCCACACGATCTCGTTCAGGCGCGAATGATGATAGGCGCCCATCACGATGGCATCGATGCCATGGGAATTCGCCCAGCTTCCCAATACTTTGCCGGTCGAGCGGCCGCCCCCCTTCGTGGTTTCGAACGAGGCAAAGACGCCGTGTTCCCGCAAATGGTCGACGAGTGCCGTTCCGGATCGGACGACCGCGTCCGTCTCGTCCTCCGCCACGGTCAGCACACGAACCGAACTGGCAGCCTGAAGAACAGGCAACGCATCGCCGACCGCACGCGCGGCCCGTGCAGAATGATCCCAGGCAATCACGACGTTCTCGAACTCGGGCCTGAGCTCGTCGGCGCGATGTTCGGGACAGAGCAGAAGCGGCCGGCCGGATTCGAACAACAACGCCTCCACGATGGTCTCCGTTCGACTGTCATGCGGGGTCACGGGAACCAGCGCGAGGTCGCTGAAGCGGGCGTGCTCGGCCAGGATCGCTCCGATCTGATCCGCAGGCACCTTGCCCGACCGGCCCTGGGCGCGGACGTTGGCGCAGCAAGCCGCATCGGTGAATGCATTCAGCAGCTGCTGCATGTCGCTCGCCTCGAGGCTGGCCTGCGCGAATTCGCGATCGTCAGGCAGCATCACCTTCGGTCGCTCGAAAACATCTTCCTCGAGCGCGAGCGCGGTGATCCTGGCGCCGAGATCGGCGGCGACAGAAACGCATTTCTCGATCGCAACCAGGGCTGGCCCGTGCGGCTGGCCGACAAGGGGCAGAAACACATCCTTGATGGGCATCGGAATTCTCCTGAGCCACCATGATAGGCGGGCTGTCGTCGAGACCCTTGATCCGCGTCAAGACCGGGGGAAACTCCGTCCGATCAGCCCGGGAAACAGGCGTTGACTGACGTCAAGGACTGGCCACTCGGCCGTTCTATGGATACTTCAGTCGGAGCGGTTCGCCCCGGAGACAGACATGCGTGCGATGGTGTTGCCGACCCCACGAGCGCGGCTCCGGATGGAGGAGCGGCCCGACCCGATGCCGGGCGAGGGTCAGATCCGGGTGAAGATCAGCGCCTGCGGTGTATGCCGGACCGATCTTCATCTCGTCGATGCCGAGCTGCCCGGCATCCGCTATCCGATCGTGCCTGGCCACGAGATCGTCGGCCGGGTCGACCTCATCGGCGCGAATGTGACGACACATGCGCCTGGTGACCGGGTCGGCATTCCCTGGCTCGGCTTCACCTGCGGAAAATGCCGCTTCTGCCGCGAGGGTATGGAAAACCTCTGTGATGCACCGCTGTTCACCGGCTACACGCGCGACGGCGGCTACGCGACCCACACCATCGCCGACGCACGTTACGCTTTTCCGCTCGGCGAGTCCGGCAGCGACGTGGAGATTGCGCCCCTGCTGTGCGCGGGGTTGATCGGCTGGCGCTCGCTGGTCCTGGCCGGCCCCGCCGAGAGGCTCGGTCTCTATGGCTTCGGCGCGGCCGGCCACATCATTGCGCAAGTCGCGGCTTGGCAGGGACGCTCCGTCCATGCATTCACGCGGGCCGGCGATGCCGCTGCACAAGATCTTGCCCGCCGTCTCGGCGCTGTCTGGGCGGGGTCATCGGACCAGGTGCCCGACGAGCCGCTCGACGCCGCGATCATCTACGCGCCAACCGGCGAGCTGGTCCCGGCGGCGTTGCGCGCCGTGCGCAAAGGTGGTCGCGTCGTCTGCGCCGGCATCCACATGAGCGACATTCCAAGCTTTCCGTATGATCTGCTGTGGCAGGAACGGCAGCTGGTCTCGGTCGCCAACCTGACCCGGCAGGATGGCCTCGATTTTCTCAAGGTCGCGCCGCAAGCCGGCGTGCGGACCGAGACGACGGCGTTTCCGCTCGATCACGCCAATGAGGTCCTGACCATGCTGCGGAATGGCCAGATCCTCGGCGCGGCCGTGCTGACGCCCTGATGGTGCTTGCCATGTCCGCTTCGATGAAGGATGACACGGCGGCTCAGGAGCGCATCTTTCGGATGCTGACCGACCATCCCGGCGTGATGCGCATCGACACGCATGCCGCCTCGGTGTTCCTGGACGCAAAGCGTGCGCTGAAGATCAAGCGCGCCGTCCGGTTTCCCTTCCTCGACTATTCGACGCTCGAGAAGCGCAAGGCGGCCTGCGAGGAGGAGATCCGGATCAACCGGCCCCTGGCGCCGCAGATCTATCGTGGTGTCGTGGCGATCACGGAAGAGGCGGATGGATCGGTGAAGGTCGAGGGCGCCGGCCGGCCGATCGAGTATGCGGTCGACATGTCGCGCTTCGACGAAAGCAGGACGTTGGATCATCTGGCCGAGGCCGGCCCGCTGGACGCGAAGCTTGCCTCCGCCGCCGCCGACGCCATCGCGGCGTCGCACGCGGCGGCGCACGCGGCGGCGACACGCGCCGACGGAAAAGCATGGGTCTCCTCCATCCCGGCCCTGATCGACGGCAACACCAATGGTCTGCGGGCCGGCGGCCATTTCAGCGCAGACGAGATCGAGCAACTCGCCAACGCTTCGCATGCGGCCTGTCTGCGTATTCGTCCCCTGCTCGCAGAGCGCAGCCGCCGGGGCTTCGTGCGCCGCTGCCATGGCGATCTGCATCTGGCAAACATCGTTATGATCGATGATCGACCCGTGCTGTTCGACGCGATCGAGTTTGACGCGCAGATGGCGACGGTCGACGTGCTCTACGATCTCGCATTCACGCTGATGGACCTGTTGCAGCACCACCAGCCGAGCGCGGCAAACATAGTGCTGAACCGCTATCTCGCCGCGACGCCGGCCGACAATCTCGATGCGCTCTCGACCCTGCCGCTGTTCATGTCCATCCGGGCGGCGATCCGCGCCCAGGTGGCGCTGGCGCGACTGAAACCGCCGCACTCCGACGATCCCGGCATCGTCGACCAGGCACGGCGTTATTTCGACCTCGCCGGGACGCTGATCCGTCCTCCTGCTCCGCGTCTGATTGCGGTCGGCGGACTGTCCGGCACCGGAAAGACCGCCCTGGCGCACGCGCTCGCGCCGGTCGTGGCACCGGAGCCGGGCGCGGTCGTGCTGCGCAGCGATCTCGTCCGCAAGCAGATGTTCGGGGTCGAAGACACCCACCGCTTGCCGCCTTCAGCCTATACGCCGGAGGTCACGGCCCGCGTCTATGACACGCTGGTGCAGCAGGCCCGGCGGGTGCTGGCGCAGGGCCATTCGGCGATCGTTGACGGCGTATTCGCGCGCGAGGACGAACGCGATGCGATCGCGGCGCTGGCGCGCAAGTGCAACGTGACGTTGAACGGGCTGTTCCTGGTCGCAGACCTTGCAACCCGGCA
Source organism: Bradyrhizobium yuanmingense (assembly GCF_025200905.1). Taxonomy (NCBI): domain Bacteria; kingdom Pseudomonadati; phylum Pseudomonadota; class Alphaproteobacteria; order Hyphomicrobiales; family Nitrobacteraceae; genus Bradyrhizobium; species Bradyrhizobium yuanmingense. Next base: position 5,033,380 of record NZ_CP104173.1, read on the forward strand.
AGCGCGCATCGGCGACCGCCGGGGAGACGCATCGGACGCCACGCCGGAGGTTGCCGCGCTGCAAGAGCACTATAATATCGGCCATGTCGGCTGGGCGACCATCGATGCATCCGGGACACAGGAGCAGACGCTTCAGAACTGCCGGAACGTCATCGCTGAGGGGCAAACAAGGCAATCAGACTAATGCAGGCAAGGAAGTCGCGATCCACCACGCGCTCGACGGCAAATGCGCATGCCAAGCCGGCAACGCGGCGCAATGTCCTGCCCGCCCGCCTCAGCCCCGGCATGGCCTGCGACACGGCCTTCCGCATCATCGCCCGCCGACACCTCGGCGCGGTGATTGCTCAGCACGACGGCACCTGCCGCGGCGATCCGGATGCGCTGCACCAGATCCGGATCGCACTGACGCATCTGCGGACTGCCATCCGCTTCTTCTCGCCGATGGTCGACGATAACGTGCGACCGGAAGTCTGGGCCGAACTGAAATGGCTGAACAGTCAGCTCGGCATGGTGCGGGACCTCGACGTGGCCATCGAGCGGATCGTCGCAGAGAGTAGCGACGAGCTCGCGGTGGTCGCCGAGCTTCAGCGCTGGGACGAAAAACGCGCGGAGAGCCATCGGCTGCTGGCGCGTGCGCTGCAATCGGCGCGGTATCGCCGCCTGGTCGAGCAAACCTCGACGTGGATCGAAAGCGGCCCCTGGTCGACCCGCCGCAGCAAGGAAGCGATGCGGTTGCGCCGCTGCACCCTCGCCGACCATGCGACGGAGCGGCTGACCGAGTGGGAGACGACGCTGCTCAAGAAGGCCCGTAAGCTGAAGAAGCTCGATGTCGAGAAACGTCACAAGCTGCGGCTCCTCAACAAGCGGATGACCTACTCGGTCGAGTCGCTTGCGGATCTGTTCGCCGATGGGGTGGCGACGAAGCAAAAGTCCATCCTCAAGCAATTGCGCAAGGCACAACGGTCGCTCGGTCAATTGAACGACGATGCGCGCGGACAAGCACTAGCGGCGTCGTTGAATGGCGCCGGCATCGAGGCCAGCCGTCGCTTCCTCAACCGCAAACGCGAGAAGAAGCTGTTGCGGAAGGCGTCAACGGCCTATCGCAAATTGGACAAGGCCAAACCGTTCCGCTCTTCGGATCTCGCGCCGAGATCGGAGCCAGAGGCCTAGGTGTGGACGTAGTCCCCCGGCGCATCCGGCAGGCCGAGGGCGTCGCCAAGTCCGATCTGCGGCGGATCGCAGGGGGCGCCGGAACGTGCCGCCAGCCAATTGGTCCATTCCGGCCACCATGAGCCCTCGACGCGCGGCGCCAGCTTCAGCCATTCGTCGGCACCGACATAAGGCGCATCGGCAGCCTTGGTCAGCACCTGATAGAAGTGGCCCTCCTCCTGCGGAGGCGCCACGACACCGGCATTGTGACCGCCGCTGGTCAACAGGAACGTCACGTCGGCATCGACCTGATAATGGATCTTGTAGACGGATCGCCAGGGCGCCACGTGATCGGCGAGCGTGCCGACCACGAACATCGGGGTATGAATGTCGGACAGCGAGACGCTCCGGCATTCGACCCGATAGCGACCTTCCGCCAGATCGTCGTTCAGGAACAGCTTGCGCAGATACTCCGAGTGCATGCGATAGGGTAGCCGCGTGGCGTCGGCATTCCAGGCCATCAGGTCGCTCGGTGGCGAGCCGTCGCCCATCAGATAATCACGCGAGAGCCGCGACCAGATCAGCTCGTTGGAGCGCAGGAGCTGGAACGCGCCCGCCATCTGTGTCGTGTCGAGATAGCCGCGCTGCCACATCATGTCTTCGAGAAAGGCAACCTGGCTCTCGTTGATGAACAGCGTTAATTCGCCGGCCTCGGTGAAATCGGTTTGCGCCGCGAGAAGCGTGACGGTGCCGAGACGGCTATCGCCGTCCCGCGCCATGGCCGCCGCGGCTATCGACAGCAACGTCCCGCCAAGGCAATAGCCGAGCGCATGGATCTTCCGGCCCGGCACGATCTGCCCGATCATGTCCAGCGCGGCCATCACGCCCAGCTTGCGGTAGTCGTCGAAGGCAACATCCCGATCGTTCGCATCCGGATTGCGCCAGGAGATCGCGAAGACGGTGAAGCCCTGAGCGGTCAGGTATTTGACCAGGGAATTCTGCGGCGACAGATCGAGGATGTAGTACTTCATGATCCAGGCCGGCACGATCAGAATCGGCTCCGGCCGCACCTGCGCAGTCGTCGGATGGTACTGGATCAGCTCGATCAGGCTGTTGCGGTAGACGACCTTGCCGGGCGAAGCCGCCACCGTCTTGCCAACGACGAACTGATCCTCGCCGGCCAGCTTCGAGCCGGAGAGCAGGCGCATCAGGTCGCTGCACCAGTTCTGCCAGCCGAACACGAAGTTCTCCCCGCCGCTTTGGAACGCTTTTTCCAGCACCTGCGGATTGGTGGCGGCGAAATTCGAAGGCGCCAGCATGTCGAGCATCTGGCGCATCGAGAACTCGACGATGGCCTCATTTGCGTGCGACACGCCGCGTATGCCGGTCGTGGCATCGTGCCACCAGCGCTCGGTGAGCAGAAACGCCTGCGCAAGCAGATTGAACGGCGCGGCTTCCCATTGCCGGTCCTTGAAGCGGCGATCCCGCGCCTGCGGCCGAATGACGGACCATGGTTCTTTGGATGTCGCGTGAGCGGCAGCTTCCAGGAAGCGGCCTGAGTCGCGGAAGATATTGCGGAAGAGCTCCATCTGGTGCTGAGGCGCCGCCGCAAGATGCGCGCCCCAATCGAGCCAGGCGAGCGACAAGGCAACAGGCGAGATTCCGCCCGTGAACCGCGCCAGCATGGCATGAAACGCGCGATCGAGTGGATACGAATCCGTTGTTTGCGGGCAAGTGCAGTCAGCCGGCGTGCCTGCGACCCTTTCGGAAATCCCGGCAGCCGGCCTGATAGCGGGAGCTTGCAGCGGCGCTTCGGCCCGCGGGAAGATCTTCACGACGCTCATGGCTCATTGTTCCTGCGGACTTCTGTTCTACGCCTGCGGCAGGATATGGCGACGCTTCCGGTGCGCGTTGAGCTGCATCAAATCGCGACACGGATCAAAATCGGTGATCAAGGCAAGCTTTCTCCGCTTGACCTGAGTCAAACCGCACCCCGATGGATTCACTAGGCTTTGTCCATTGAAATTGACATGCCAGCGGAGTTTGTCCATGCGCGCCCACCAGATCATGACCCGGTCGGTCATCTCGGTCACCCCCGACACCAGCATCGTCGAGGCGGCCAATATCATGCTGAAGCGACATGTGAGCGGCCTCACGGTGGTCGACGCTACCGGCAAGCTGGTCGGCGTGGTGTCGGAGGGAGATTTCATCCGCCGCAGCGAGATCGGCACCGGGCGCAAGCGCGGGCGCTGGCTGCGGTTCATCCTCGGTCCGGGCAAATCCGCCAGCGACTTCGTCCATGAGCACGGCCGCAAGGTCTCGGAAGTGATGACCGACCTGCCCGTGACCATCACCGAGGATATGGCGCTTGCGGAGATCGTCGATCTCATGGAGCGGAACAACGTGAAGCGGCTGCCGGTGGTGCGCGGCGACAAGGTCGTCGGAATCGTGTCCCGCGCCAACCTGTTACAGGCCGTGGCCGGGCTCGCCCGCGAAGTGCCGGATCCGACCGCGGACGACGACCACATTCGCAGCCGCGTCATCGACACCATGGAGAAGAACGACTGGTGCCCGTTCGGGCTGAACGTCATCGTGCGCGACGGTATCGTTCATCTCAGCGGCGTCATCACCGAAGAGCGCGCTCGACAAGCCGCGATCGTCGCCGCGGAGAACGTCGAGGGCGTAAAGAAGGTGCACGATCATCTCTGCTGGGTCGACACCATATCCGGCGTCTACCTCAACTCGCCCGAAGACGACGAGCTCGCCAAAGCGAGCTGATCGCCGCGGAGTTCAGCTCGGAATGACGGCGGTGGCTTCGATCTCGACGCGCGCCGCCTTCTCGACGAGGCGGACGACCTGTACCAGGGCCATCGCTGGATAGTGCGTTCCGAAGACGCCGCGGTAGATCCTGCCGAGCTCCTTCAGATTGGCCAGATACTCGTCCATGTCGACGACGTACCAGGTCAGGCGCACGAGGTGCTCGGGCCGGGCACCGGCCTCGGCCAGGATCGCTGCGATGTTGTCCAGGGTCTGGCGCACCTGCGCGACGAAGCCATCGGCGAGACGCTCCTCGGCGTCCCAGCCGATCACCCCGCCGGTGACGACGATGCGTCCTTCGGCAGCCATGCCGTTGGCATAGCCCCTCGGCAGCGGCCAGCCTGACGGCTGCAGGATCTGCGCCTTGGTGCGCGTTCCATCCTCGGCTGCGGTCGGCAGGACCGCGAGTTGCGGGCTTTTCGGCGTCGTCACAGACAATTCTCTATCCTTCTCTCATTCCGCGGCGACGCCTGAGGACGTCACTGCAGCCTGCGCCAGCTGCCGCAGGGCAAAGCGCTTCAGCTTGCCGGTCTCGGTCTTCGGCAATTGCGCGACGAACTCGATGGCGCGCGGATATTTATACGGCGCGATCTCGCGTTTGACGTGCTCTTGCAACTCGGCCACCAGCTGAGCGTCAGGGGTCACGGCGGGCGCGGCAACGACATAGGCTTTGACGATCATGCCCCGCGCCTCGTCGGGCGCACCGACCACACCGCACTCGGCGACCGCCGGATGCGTGAGCAGTGCCGCTTCGACGTCAGTTCCTGCGATGTTGTAGCCAGCCGACACGATCATGTCGTCGGAGCGCGACTGGTACCAGAAATAGCCGTCGCTATCCATCAAATAGGTGTCGCCGGTGATGTTCCAGCCGTTCTGGACGTATTTCCGCTGCCGCTCGTCGGCCAGATAGCGGCAGCCGGTCGGCCCGCGCACGGCGAGAAAGCCCATCGTTCCGGGCGGCACGTCGCGGCCCTCGTCATCGACGATCTTGGCTTCATAGCCCGGCACGGGCTTGCCGGTGGCGCCGGGGCGGATCTCGTCCTCGGTCGCGCTGATGAAGATGTGCAGCATCTCGGTCGAGCCGATGCCGTCCATCAGCTTGATCCCGGTCGCCTTGAGCCAGGCATCGAATGTTGGCTTGGGAAGGGTCTCGCCCGCGGAGACGCATTTGCGGAGCGAAGAAATGTCGCGGCCTGCGAGCTTGCCAAGCATGGCGCGGTATGCGGTCGGCGCCGTGAAGCAGACCGTGGTCTTGTACTGCTCGATCGCATTCAGAATGTCGTCCGGCGTCGTCTTCTCCAGCACAACGAAGGAGGCGCCGATATGCATCGGAAACAGCACGCCGCCGAAGCCGAAGGTGAAGGCGAGCGGCGCCGAGCCGATAAAGCGATCGTTTTGCTCGGCGCGCAGAATGTTGCGCGCATAGCCGTCACAGACCGCGAGCATGTCGCGATGGAAATGCATGGTGCCCTTGGGATCGCCGGTCGTGCCCGAGGTGAAGGCGATCAGGCAGATGTCGTCGGCGGCGGTATCGAGCGCCTCGAACTCCGGGCTGACATCGGCGATCAACGCTTCCAGCGAATCCGCCGCGCCATTGCCCCAATAGACGACCCGCTCGAGACCGGGCGCAGCAGCTTTCGCCTTCTCCATCTCCTCGGCGAGCTTTCCGTCGCACAGCGCCAGCGTGATCTCCGCCTTCTGGATCGGATAGGACAGCTCCTTGGCGCGCAGCAGCGGCATCGTCGCCACGCAGATTCCACCGGCCTTGATCACCGCGAGATAGGTCGCAACCATCATCGGATTGTTGGCCGAGCGCAGCAGCACACGCCCGCCGCTGACGAGACCGAGCTTGCCAACCAGCACATTGGCGATGCGGTTCACCAGCGCCTGCAGCTCGCGATAGGTGTAGCTGACGGCCGGGCTGATGACGCAAGGGGCATCGCCATGGCCCTGCTCGACCCAGCGATCGAGGAAATAGCTGACGCAGTTCAGTCGCGGCGGATAGTTCAGCTCCGGCCGCGTGAAGATGAATTCGGGCCAGAGCTCGCGCGGCGGCAGATGTTGCCGCGCGAACGTATCGACATGGGCCGTCGCGGCGCTGCCGTCAGACGAGCCCGTCCCTTGAATCTTGGCGGCGTTGGCCATCGCACGCTCCTTTCAGCATGGATTGCACCCGGCAGCACGATCTGGAAAACATTTTAGGCTTAAAACAATTCGGCGCAATAGGGGATTTTGGGCATCCCGTGCTTTTTCATGCGGCAAAGGGTGTCGGGCTGTCGCGCCCGCAGGCTACGGCCGGCGGCGGGCGGCCGATTTCTGCGCGGACGCCTTGGTCTTGGCGAGGAGGCGCATCAATTCGCGCACATCCTTCGGGGAGAGATCGGCGAACAGATCGGCGATCCAGGTCTCGTGCTCGGCGGCCATCCTGCGGAACTCGGCACGCCCGAGCTTGGTCAGCCGGATCACCTGGACGCGGCGATCGGTGTCTGAGGTCCGCCGGTCGAGATGGCCTGATTCCACCAGGCGCTCCACGAGCCCGGTCACATTGCCGTTCGAGACCATCATGCGCTTGGAGACATCTGACAGGGTCATGCCGTCAGGCGCCTTGTCGAGCTGTGCCATCAGGTCGAAACGCGGCAACGTGACGTCGAACCGCTGCCGCAGCCGGCCGCGCACCTCGCCCTCGATCAGCGTCGTGCACGTCAAGAGCCGCAGCCACAGCCGAAGCTCTTCGGCGTGGTCCTCCGGTGTTTCGACAACCTTGGTCTCGGAATCGAGCATGTCGATGCAGTCACTCACGGCCGGCCATGGCGCGGGCACGGAATCCCCAACGTTTTGAGCTTCAAATAAATCCGCGTCGGCCGCAAGTCCAAAGCTGCAACAATCGACCGCACGCCAGTTTCTTTAGGCTTCAAATAATTGGCGCGCAGCTTGCATGCATCGCTGCTCGCAGGATGCGACGCCCCGCGCTCGGCTTGCCGGGACCGCCGTCATCGGCATAAGCTTTGGATTGGAGTACGTGGCTTGCAGCGCAAGCCAATCGTCACGAGGGACAGATCATGAAGACGAAAATAACCTTGGCCGCAGCTGCGATGCTACTCGGCACCGTGGTGACCCCTGCCCTCGCCCAGGAAAAAATCAAGCTGGGTGTGATCGTGACCCTATCGGGGCCCGCCGCAGCGCTGGGCCAGCAGGTTCGCGACGGCTTCGCGCTCGCCGTGAAGGATCTCGGCAGCAAGATGGGTGGCCGCGATGTCGAGGTCGTCGTCGTCGACGATGAGCTGAAGCCGGATGCTGCGGTGACCAAGGTGAAGGGCCTTCTGGAACGTGAGAAGGTCGACTTCGTGGTCGGGCCGATCTTCTCTAACATCCTGCAGGCCATCCACCGGCCCATCACGGAGTCGAAAACCTTCCTGATCAGCCCCAATGCCGGTCCGTCGACCTTCGCCGGCAAGGATTGCAACCCGTTCTTCTATGTGACCTCGTATCAGAACGATCAGGTGCACGAGATCCTCGGCAAGGTCGCGCAGGACCGCGGCTACAAGCGGATGTACCTGATGGTGCCGAACTATCAGGCTGGCAAGGATTCGGTGGCGGGCTTCAAGCTGGACTACAAGGGCGAGATCGTCGAAGAGTCCTACATGCCGCTGAACACGTTGGATTTCCAGCCGGAGCTCTCCAAGATTTCCTCGCAGAAGCCCGATGCACTGTTCACATTCATGCCGGGCGGCCTCGGCGTCAATCTCGTCAAGCAGTACCGGCAGGCCGGGCTCGCCGATACTATTCCGGTGCTCTCGGCCTTCACGGTCGATGAATCGACCCTGCCGGCACAGCAGGATGCGGCGGTGGGCATGTTCGGTGGCGCGAACTGGGCGCCCAATCTCGACAATCCCCAGAACAAGAAGTTCGTTGCCGCCTATGAGGCCGCCTACAACAGCGTTCCCGGCACCTACGCCTTCCAGGCCTATGATGCCGCGATGCTGATCGACAGCGCAGTGAAGGCCGTGAAGGGCAATCTCTCCAACAAGGAGGCCGTTGGCGCCGCGTTGAAGAAGGCCGACTTCACCTCGCTGCGCGGGGCCTTCAAGTTCAACAACAACAATTATCCGATCCAGGATTTCTACCTGACCAAGGTCTCCAAGCGTCCGGACGGCAAGTTCCAGACTGAGATCGTGCAGAAGGTGTTCGAGAATTATGGCGACCGCTATGCCAAGGACTGCAAGGCGGCGAACTAAGGCCGTGTATTGCGTTACGGGAGGACTGCAATGAAGAGCGAAATCACCGGCATCACGCGGGCCAATGAGGGAATTCAGGGTATTTCCTGGAACATCCTTGGCCAGACCTACGTGCCGAAGAGCTACGCCGAGAACAGCTTCTCCTGGCACGCGACGCTGCCGCCGGGCACCTTCGTGCCGCCGCACATTCACCCCGACCAGGATGAGTATCTCTACATGCTGGAGGGCAAGCTCGATTTCATGCTGGGCAATTCGGAGGCGCAGGCAAGTGCAGGCGACCTGATCCGCCTCGGCATGGGCGTGCCGCACGGCATCTTCAACAAGTCGGAGCAGACCGCCAAGGTGCTGTTCTGGGTCTCGCCGAGCCGCAAGCTGTTCGACCTGTTCTGGGGCCTTCACAACATGAAGGAGCAGAAGCCGGAGGACGTCGTGGCGATGGCTGCCGAGTTCAACATCCACTTCCTGCCGCCGCCGCCCGGCGGCTAGAGCATGATCCGGAAAAGTGCGTAGCGGTTTTCCGAAAAGATCATGCTCAAACAAGAACCCTAAAGCGCGATGACGATTCGTCCCAATCGCATCACGCTTTAGGCGCGCTTCAGGCGCGCACCGCCGCGAGTCCGGGCACCGCGGCGAAACCTGCCTTGGTGGCATAGCCGCGCACGATGGCCTCGCGCTGGGAATAGCTCAGAACGTTGTCGACATTGTCGAAACCGTCGGGCGCGAGCTGCTCGACGGCGTCGATGACGCCCTCCGGCCCGCCGCGCCGGTTGGAGCGGACGATCTCGGCCGTCATCGGCAGACGCTTCTTCTCGTATTCGAGCAAGGCCTGACGCGGGTGTTCGGCGCGCACCAGCACATCCGCAAGACAGCGCGCGTCGAGAATGGCCTGCGAGGCGCCGTTCGACCCCACCGGATACATGGGATGCGCAGCGTCGCCGAGCAGCGTGACCCGACCCGATGACCAATAGGGCAAGGGATCGCGGTCGCAGGTCGGATATTCGTAGAATTCGGGCGTTGCCGAGATCAGGCTCTTCACGTCGATATAGGGCACCGAGAAGCGTGCCACGTGCGGCATCAGCTCCTCGCGGCGGCCCGGCCGCGACCAGTCTTCCTTCCGCGGCGGCGGCGCGTTGCCCTCGCCCACCTTCACCAGCACCGCCCAATTGGTCAGGCGGCTCGCCGGGCTCGATCCTTCCGCGATCGGATAGATCACCACCTTGGCATTGAGACCGCCGGCCACGATCATCGATTTTCCGGTGAGAAACAGCGGCCAGTCGCGCGCACCGCGCCACAGCATGAGGCCGTTCCAGCACGGCGGCCCTTCGTTCGGAAACAGCGTCTCGCGGACGCGAGAGTGAATGCCGTCGGCGCCGATCAGGATATCGCCGCGCGCGGTGTGGACATGGGTGCCGGCGCGATCGAAGAAGTAAGCAGTGACGCCGCCCTCGTCCTGCGTGAAGGCGCCGAGCCGGCAGCCGGTGTGGATCGCCTCGCGGCCCAACCGCTCCTCAACGGCGCGATGGATAACGCCCTGAAGGCGGCCGCGATGGATCGAGAATTGCGGCACGTCGTGGCCGGCGTCGATGCCGCGAGCTTCGCGCCAGACCTCCTGGCCATGGCGGTTGAGATAATAGAGCTGATCGGTGCGGATGGCGACCTCGTCGAGCTTCTGCAGCAGGCCGAGGCCGGCCAACTCCCGCATCGCGTGCGGCAGCGTGTTGATGCCGACGCCGAGCTCGCGAATGGTGTCGGCCTGCTCGAAGATCTCGCAATCCAGGCCGCGCGAGCGGAACATCAAAGCCGTCGTGAGACCACCGATACCGCCACCGACGATAATCGCCTTCATCGCCCTAACTCCACTCGAACCGCAGGCAATGGGTTAACGTCGCACGGGCGGTCACTCCGCCGCAAGCGGCTTTGTCGCCTCCGTCTTGAGCTCGGCTCGGGTCTTGGGCTTAGCCTTAATTCTCAGCTCCTGGAGATCCTGCCGGTCGCGCACGCTGTCGCGGAACCCGAATACATGCGCATCGGCGACATCATCGCGCGATTGGCGAGCTTCATCTCACGCAGGCGGCAATGAAATTATTTTAAACCTAAAATAATCCCCCGCAAGTCCCCCTCGCTGGATTGGCTGCAGATAATTACGACCGGCTCAGTCGCCCCTGAAGACCGGTTTGACCTTGCTGGCGAAAGCCTCGAAGGCGCGCTCGAAATCCGCCGTTGTCATGCACAGGGCTTGAGCCACGGCCTCTGCCTCGATCGCCTCCTCGACGGACATCGCCCATTCCATAGCCAGCATCCGCTTGGTCATGGTGTTGGCGAAGGTCGGGCCTTCCGCGACCTGCTTGGCCAGAACCTGCGCCTGGGGCAGCACCTGCTCCGGGGTGACGATACGGCTGAAGAAGCCCCAGCGCTCGCCCTCTTCCGCCGTCATGAACCGGCCGGTGTAGAGCAGCTCGGAGGCGCGGGACTGCCCGATGATCCGCGGCAGGATGGCGCAAGCACCCATGTCGCAACCAGCCAGCCCCACCTTGTTGAACAGGAACGCCACCTTGGCCCCGCTCGCCGCAAGGCGCATATCAGACGCCATCGCGATGATCGCTCCGGCCCCGGCACAGATACCTTCGACCGCGGCTACGATCGGCTGCGGACAGGCCCGCATCGCCTTGACGAGGTCGCCGGTCATGCGCGTGAAGGCGGTCAGACCCTTGGTGTCCATCTTCACCAGCGGGCCGATGATCTCGAACACGTCGCCGCCGGACGAGAAATTGCCGCCGGCACCCGTCACGACGATGGACTTGACCGCGTCGTCGAAGGCGCAGGCGCGGAAGAAGTCGGTCAGTTCCCGATAGCTCTCGAACGTCAGCGGATTCTTTCGTTCGGGACGGTTGAGCGTGACCGTCGCAACGCCGTCGACCGCGGCGAGCAGGAAATGCTGCGGTGAGTAATCCGCAAGCGGCACGGTAACGGGATTGGCTGGTCTGCTCATGGGATCTCCTTGGCTTTCTTTTTCCGCGCCTGCCAGGCAGGCTAGACTTCGCCACCGGCCACTGCGATCGCCTGTCCGGTGATCGCGCTCGCGCCCTCGCCGCACAGCCAGAGAACCGCGTCTGCGACCTCCTGGGGCGTGACCAGGCGCCCTTGCGGATTGTGCTTCGCAAGCTCGGCGATCGCCTGCTCCCGCGTTCGGCCGGTCTTCTTCATGATGTTGTCGATGCTGCCGGCAACGAGATCGGTGTCGGTGAAGCCGGGACACACCGCATTCACGGTGACGTTGCTTCCAGCCATCTCGAGGGCAAGGGAACGCACGAGGCCGATCACGGCGTGTTTGGCCGCTGCATACGCGCTGACATAGGCGTAGCCCTTGAGGCCTGCGGTGGACGCTACCGCGACGATGCGCCCGTAGGGACGATCCTTCATGCCCGGCAGCACGGCCTGGACGGCATGCACGACGCCCATGAAATTGACATCCATCATCCGGCTGAAGAGCGCACTGTCCGATTTCGCGAACGGCGCCGATTCAGCGCTGCCCGCATTGGCAATCAGGATGTCGATCGGCTTGCGCGCACTTGCCCCGGCGATCGCGGCTTTCAGAGACGCTTCGTCCGAGACATCAGCGACAGCCGTAAAGTGCGCGGCGCCTGCATTGACCGCCTCGTCGAGAACCGCCGCGTTCCGGCCAAGCACGGTCACGGTCGCACCGGCGCCGACGAGAGCGGACGCGATCGCGCGGCCGATGCCGCGCCCGCCACCGGTGACCAGCGCGTGCGGGGAATGCGGCAATCCGGACATGCGCTGGCTCCCTCGGATATCGTGACCAGTGTTCGATATATTTTAACCTTCAAGTTTTTGCAACGAAAGCGGCGCTTGGTCGGCAAATGATGCGGCATGAGCGACGGCCCGAAAATTGCTTTAAGTATAAAATTATCGCTTTCCATCCTCGAAAGGCCTGTTAGCATCGAGGGGCCAGCAGAAGGATGTCGCGTGTCGCAGCCTGTGCCAATGATAACAAAGGACGGACGCTTCGCCTACGAAGCCGCGGGCGATCCGGACGCGATACCGCTGATCTTCCTGCACGGCATCGGCGGCGCGGCGCGGGCCTGGCGGCGGCAGCTTACGACATTTGGCGACCGCTTCCGCGCGATCGCATGGGACATGCCCGGTTATGGAGGATCGGCGCCGCTTGCGAGCGTCAGTATCGCTGCCCTGGCGGAGGCGCTCCAGCAGTTCATCGCGCAACTTGGCGTCAGCAGACCTGTTCTGGTCGGCCATTCCATCGGCGGCATGATCGTTCAGAAGTGGCTGGTTCAATCCCCCAAGCTGGCACGCGCAGTCGTGCTGGCGCAGACCAGCCCTGCGTTCGGAAAGGCGGACGGCGACTGGCAGAAATCATTCATCGCAGCGCGACTGGGACCGCTTGATCGCGGGGAGACGATGAAGTCGCTGGCCCCCTCCCTGGTGAAGGAGCTCGTCGGCGACGATCCCGATCCGAACGGGATGGAGGTTGCCCGCGAATGCATGGGGAGCGTGCCCGAAGCGAGCTATCGCGCCATGATGCTGGCTCTCATCGGCTTCGATCAACGCAGCACGCTCGGAAATATCTCCGTTCCCACGCTGTTGCTGTCCGGCTCAAAGGACAACAACGCGCCCGCGCCGATGATGGCAAAGACGGCGACCTATATCCCGGGGGCCGAATATGTCGAGCTGCCTGGCGTCGGCCATCTCGCCAATCTCGAACGCCCCGAGGCCTTCGACGATGCTCTCGGCCGGTTCCTGAACTCGCTCGCGACCAAAGCCTAAGGTAACTGCGCGATGACCATGCAAGTCAGCAAGACGATTGGCGCGACCGACAAGGTCGCGCTGGATGCGCCGATCTTCGATCCCACTGCATTCCGCTTGAACGACGAGCAGGCCGGCATCATCAGCCGCGCGAGAGAGATCGGCCAGACCGTGTTCGCCGGTCGCGCCGCCACTTACGATCGTGAGGCGACTTTCCCGACTGAAAATTACCGCGATTTGCATCGCGTCGGCCTGCTCGGCATCGCCGTGCCCAAGAGGCACGGCGGCCTGGGTGCCAATTACCAGACCTATGCCTTGGCGGCGGCCGAGATCGGCCGCTATTGCGGCGCCACCGCGCTGACCTGGAACATGCATGTCTGCTCGACCCTGTGGTCGGGTCCGCTCGCCGACGATCTGGACATGGACGCGGACACCCGTGCCGAGCACGAGCGGCGGCGCGCGGTGCACTACAAGCGGATCGTCGAGGACGGGGCGATCTATTCGCAACCCTTCTCCGAAGGTGGAGCTGCCGCTGCCGGCGGCGTTGCTTTTGGCACCGAAGCAAGGCCGGTCGCGGGTGGCTGGATCGTCAACGGCAAGAAGATCTTTGCATCGCTCTCGGGCCACGCCGACTATTACGGCGTGCTTTGCACCGAGATCGAGCAAGGCGAGAAGGCGTCGCGCCGCAACACGCTTTACCTGGCGATATCAGCCAAATCAGAAGGCGTCTCGGTCGTCGGTGAATGGGATCCGCTGGGCATGCGCGGCACGGTCTCGCGGACGCTGCTGTTCAAGGACGTGTTCGTTCCGGAAGATTCGGCGCTGATGCCGCGCGGCGTGTATTTCCAGGCAGCTCAGCGCTGGCCGCACATGTTCCTGACGCTGTCGCCGACCTATATGGGCCTGGCGCAAGCCGCCTACGACTTCACCTTGCGTTACTTGCGCGGCGAGGTCCCGGGCATGCCGTCGGTCAAGCGGCGGATGTACCCGACCAAGCAGATCGCGGTGGCGCAGATGCAGATCAAGCTGGAGCAGATCAAGGCAATCTGGTTCCAGGCCGTGACCGAGGCGCGCGCCAATCCGAGCAAGGAGCAGGTGCTGCGCGCCTACGCCGCGCAATATTCGGTGATGGAGGGCGCCAATGAGCTCGCCGCGCTCGCGATCCGCACCTGCGGCGGTCAGGCCATGCTTCGCTCGCTGCCGCTGGAGCGGATCTATCGGGACAGCCGCTGCGGCTCGCTGATGCTGCCCTGGACCGCCGAGCTCTGCCTCGACCGGATCGGGCGCGAAGCACTGTACGAGGCCGGTGAAACGGACGACTGACCGTGGACCTCTGTAGCCTGATCGACCGCAACGCGGCGTTCGCGCCAGACAAGACGGCCATTGCCTTCGAAGGGACGCGGCTGAGTTATGCGGCATTCGCCGCACGCATCGAGCAAACGGCCACGGCCTTGAAACAGGCGCTTGGCGTCGGCCGCGGCGATCGCGTCGCGATTCTAAGCCTGAACCGGCCGGATTATCTGGTTCTGCTTTACGCCTGTGCGCGCCTCGGCGCGATGCTGGTGCCGCTGAACTGGCGACTGGCCGTCGCCGAGCAGCTGTTCATTCTCAGTGATGCCGGCGCCAAGGTCCTGGTGCTCGAGCAGGCGTTTTCCGGAGTGCTTGCCGAGCTGGGGCAGACCGCGGCAGGGACATCCGTCGTCGGCCTCGACTTCACGCCGCCTCGCGGCACGGTATTCGAAGATTTGCTGGTCCGCGGTGACGGCACGAGCCGAAATCCACACACCGACCTCTCCAGCCCGCTGCTCATCGTCTACACGTCAGGCACGACGGGAAGACCCAAGGGCGCGGTGCTGCGCCAGGAGGCGCTGTTCTGGAACGGCGTCATGAGCCAGCACATGCACAACATGACATCCGACGACCACGTGCTGACCGTGCTGCCGTTCTTTCACGTCGGTGGCCTCAACATCCAGACTACGCCGGCGTTGCAGCTGGGCGCGACCGTCACGGTCCATGCGCGCTTCACGCCGGACGCCGCGCTTGCGGCCATTGAAGGGGAACGGCCGACACTCACGGTGATGGTTCCTGCGATCCTTCAGGCGGTGAGTGAGCATCCCGCCTGGGCGACCGCTGATCTTTCCTCACTCAAGGCCGTCGCCACCGGCTCGACCATCGTACCGCCGCACCTGATCGAGCGCTTCGTCGCGCGCGACGTCCCGGTGCTTCAGGTCTATGGCTCGACCGAAACCTGCCCGATCGCCGTCTACACGCGGCTTGGCGGCGATCTTTCGCGCGCGGCATCGACCGGCCTTGCCGGCCTGTGCTGCGAGGCAAAGGTGATCGACCAGGCCGGCGAAGAACTGCCCGCGGGCACGCCGGGCGAAATCGCGGTGCGCGGTCCCAACGTGTTCTTTGAATATTGGGGAAACGACGCCGCAACGCGCGAGGCGCTGCAGGATGGCTGGTATCGCACCGGTGATATCGGCCTGTGCGATGCCGACGGCTATTTCTGGGTCCGCGACCGAAAGAAGAACATGATCATTTCAGGCGGAGAAAACGTCTACCCGGCCGAGGTCGAGCGCGTCCTGCTCGAACACCCCGACGTCAGCGAATGCGCCGTGATCGGCCGGCCGGACCCGCGCTGGGACGAGGTGCCGGTCGCCTATGTCATTGCGAGATCCGGCTGCCGGCTCGAGGCGGACGAATTGAGGGCGCATCTTCAGGCGCAACTCGCGCGCTACAAAATTCCGCGCGAGATCGTCTTCGTCAACGACCTGCCGCGGACGGCCCTGGGCAAGGTCCAGCATTTCCTGCTGAAGCAGCTTGATGCGCAGTCACGGGCGCAAGGAGAAGCATCTTGAAGATCGCAGTTCTGGGTGGGGGAAACGGCTCTTTCGCGGCCGCGGGCGATTTTGCGCTGTCGGGGCACGAGGTGCGGCTCTGGCGCCGCGATGCCGATCAGGTCGCAGCGCATCGCGCCGCCGGCTCGCGCATCCTGGTCAAGGATCACAACGGCCGTCATGACGTGAAGCTGGCGCTGGTCACGACCGACATCGCGGACGCCGTCGAAGGCACGGAGTTGATCCTGTGCCCGGCTCCGGCCTTCGCTCAAGCAGATATCGCTCGCCTGCTCGCGCCGCATTTGCGGGACGGTCAGGTCGTGTTTCTGCCGCCAGCGACGTTCGGCTCGATGATCTTCGCCCAGGCGGCCCGAGATGCCGGCAACAATGCCAAGGCCAGCTTTGCCGAAACGGGCACGCTTCCGTGGCTGACCCGCAAGCACGGACCGTTCGAGGTCGCGATCACCATCCGCGCCAAGCGGCTCCCGGTCGGCGTGTTCCCGCTCGAGCAGGCGCCCCACGCCCTCGCAGTGATCGGGCGCGCTCTCCCAGACGCGATCGAGACATGCGGAGACGCGCTGTCGGGCGCCCTGATGAACGCAGGTCCGATCATTCACCCGCCGTTGATCGTGATGAACGCAGGGCCGATCGAACATTTCGAGCGCTGGGACATTCACAAGGAAGGTACGCAAGCCGCGATCCGCCGGGTCACTGACGCGCTCGACGCAGAACGCATCGCAGTGCGCGAGGCACTCGGCTACGGCGCGCCACATTTCCCGCTGGCTCATCACTACGCGAGGGAAGGCGAGATCTGGATGTATGGCCGCGGCTCGCACGACCGACTGACCGATTCCGGTGATTGGCGCGAGCGGATCGTGCTGACAGAGCACCGTTACATGCGCGAGGATCTGCGGCTTGGGCTGTCGCTGCTGGTGTCCGTCGCGGGCCTCGCTGGCGTGGACACACCGCTGGCCAAAGCGTTTCTGTCAATCGGCGGCGCGGTCTGCGGCGAAGATTTTGCGCGAGGTGGCCGAACGCTCCAGACGCTGGGACTCGGCGAGCTCAGCAAGGCTGAATTGCAGACGCTGCTCCGCAATGGATTCTGATCAATGACCAGTCGCATCAATATCGCCTGTCTCGGCGCTGGCCGCATGGGCCGGGGCATTGCCGTTGCCTTCGCGTATGCAGGGCACATGGTCACGATGATCGATATCAAGGCGCGTTCCGCGGAGGACTTCACCAAGCTGGAAACGGACGCGCTTGGCGAAGTCAGGAAGACCTTCGCCAGCCTGTCAAAACTGGGGCTGCTGACCGACGCGGATGTCGATCCGCTGATCGCGCGGGTCTCGGTGGTGCCGGCGAGCCGGAGCGGCGCAGCGTTGGCCGAAGCCGGAATGATCTTCGAAGGCGTTCCTGAGGTGGTCGAGCTCAAGCGCGAGGTGCTGGGGGCGGCGGCAAAGCAGGTCGACCCTGAAACGATCATCGCGTCGACGACCTCGACCATCCTCGTCGACGATCTCTCGGGCGCGATCGTGAGCCCGCGCCGCTTTCTAAACGTGCACTGGCTCAACCCGGCCTATCTCATCCCGCTGGTCGAGGTTTCGCCCGGCAAGGCGACAGACCCGGCCGTCATCGACGAGGTCAAGACGCTGCTCGAAGGCATCGGGAAGGTGCCGGTGGTCTGCGCCGCCACACCGGGTTTCATCGTCCCGCGCATCCAGGCGCTGGCAATGAACGAGGCCGCGCGCATGGTCGAGGAAGGCGTCGCCAGCGCCGAAGAGATCGACAAGGCGATCCGTTACGGCTTCGGCTTCCGCTATGCCGTGCTCGGGCTGCTCGAATTCATCGATTGGGGCGGCGGCGATATCCTATACTACGCCAGCCGTTACCTCGAAGGCGCGCTTGGTAGCGACCGCTATCGCGCGCCGGAGGTCATTTCCCGCAACATGCATGAAGGCCGGATCGGCCTGCGCACGGGCGCCGGCTTCCTGGATTACTCCGGGATGGACGTCGATGCTTATCGCGTGAAGCGGTTGCAGGCCATGGTCGACCTGCTCCGGCACTTCGACCTCGCCCGGCCGCCCGTGCTCGATCGCGGCTACCCGAAGACGTCCTGAAGCACGCCTTCGCGGACGACCGCAACGCCGTCGAGCTCGATCGTCGTTCCCATCATCGGCAGGTCGAAATGTCCGGCCGTGTAGCGCCCTGCAAATTCATTCGCACCGGTCGAGAACAGGAAATTGCCGGAAACGGCCCGAATCTCTGTGCCGTTGGTGTCGCGCTGGTCATACATGGATAGTGCCTCATAGCGCGCACCGGGATTCATGCCGAAGCCGACATGCGACACGGCATAGGCTTCGCGATCGCCCCAGGCGGCCAGATAAGCGCGCATCATCGCGGCATCCGTGCCCTCGCCTTCGAGTTCCACGACATAGTCGTCCTTCAGAGTCATCTTCACCGGCGAGGTCAGGTAGCGCTTGAAGGTCAGGTTGATGTCGCCGGGCGCCATCACCAGAGTGCCGTTGATGGTCCCGCTCTTGGGAAAGCTGACGACGATGCCGCCGGGCCAATGCGCGAGCGTGCCGGGCTTGTCGGTCCAGCCCCACACACCGACCGTCGACGCTCCGACCATATCGACATCGAGCGCCGTGCCGGCCTTCGAGGAGACACGCATGCGCTTCGTTCCGCGCAGCATTTTGGCCGCCGCACGAACACGCTTTTCGAGCGCGGAATCCGGCACCATGCGCTCCAGCGCTTCGGGATGCTCGTTAGAGATCACCAGGATCCGCGCGCCGGCTTTGAGAATCTCCGGCGTCTCCACCGCATGCATCAGTCCTTCGATGGTGCAATCCACGACGAAGCCGGCCTGCTGAAGCGCCGTGATCACTGGACCAAGCTTTTGGATCGCCTCGCTCGCCCCGGTGGAGCGGACCGGAACGATATGCCGGTTACGTGGCGTCGGCATCACCACATGAAACGGCCGCGCGCCCATCCGCAGCAGGGCCAGCTCCGCGAGATGGACGTTCAACGCGCGTGACTGGGTCTCCGACAGGATCGCCGCGGTATCGCCGGCCTTGACGGCGCATCGCCCAAAGATCTCGCAAAACGCATCGATCCATTTTGCCTCGATACGATCAGCCAGCATGGTTCTCTCCCGGTCTTCAGGATTCTTGTTAGTTACGCTTCGGGGAAGCCCCGGAGCAAGTACGAGCGCACGGCTCCCAGCAGGCCGTTCAAGATCAAGCCCAGCAGCGAGATCGTGATCAGCGGCACGAACATGTCCACGGCCTGGAAGGTTCTGGCCGCAGTCACGAGGGCGTGCCCCAATCCGTCCGTCGACGTGATCATTTCGGCCAGAAACACCACGATGCAGGAAATGACAAGGCCAATCCGGCACCCGGTCAGGATCGACGGCATCGCTGCCGGCAGCACTACCTTGAAGAGGATTTCGTAGCGTGACGATCCCGCAGCCATAGCCGACCAGATCAGCTTCTGCTCGACGGTCGAGGCACCGTAATAGGTCGACAGCAGGATCGGGAAAAGAGCGTCGGCAGCCACTAATGTGATCTTCGATCCGTGGCCAAATCCGAGCAGCAGCAGCAAGGCCGGATAGAGCGCGACCTTGGGCAAAGGCGCCAATACGCGCACGATGGGCCGAACCACGGCGTTGATCGCCGGATTGGCGGCGGCGGCAATGCCGATGCTGACACCGAGCACGACAGCAATCGCGAAGCCGGCAAACAGCCTGATCAGGGTCGCCGCGATCTCGTGCTGGAACGTCGAGGTTACGAGTTGCTGGAGCAGCCGGCCGAAGACGTAGCCAGGCGGCGGCAGCAGAACTGCCGGCGCGAAGCCGAAAGATACCAAGCCTTGCCACAGCGCGATCACCAGTGCGATCGGAGCAATTCCAAGAACGAAATTAGGGGCGAGAAGCCGCGACATCATGAGAAGCTCAGCGGCATGTCGAACTGCGGCTCGGACCAGCGCACGAGCCTAGCACGAACCTTCTCGAAAATCGCGTCGAGGCAGATTCCCATCGCTCCAACGATGATGATCATCGCAAAGACGGGTTCGTATTGGCCCATGTCGAGCGCGTTGAACAGGATGTTTCCGGCACCGGACTGACGGGCAATCATCTCACTGGTGATCATCGTGATCAGCGCCAACACCAATCCTGTACGACACCCCGTCAGAATTTCCGGCAGCGCCGCCGGCAGCACGATACGCACCAGGCGTTGCACCGGCGAGAGCCCCATCGCAGCGCCCGACCACAGCATCTTCTCTTCGACCGCCTTGGCGCCTTCGAAGCTGTGATAAATCACGGGCAGGCTGACGCCGAGGAAGATCACGAGCGTCTTCGTGATGTCGCCGACGCCGAGCCAGAGCATGATGATCGGCATCAAGGCCGCCTTCGGCACCGGATAGATCACCATCAGCAGCGGATTGAAGAAGGCCGCAATCGCGGCGCTACGTCCCATCAACAGGCCAAGCGGAATCGACACGAGCACGGCCGCGCCAAATCCCATCGCCATGCGCCGGAGCGAGGCCAGAATATTGATCAGGGATTCCCTGTCGCCAAGGATGTCCGGAATCGCTCTCATCGCTCCAATCGCGGTCGGAAAGCTGTCATTCTTCAGCGCCAGTGACGCGACCTGCCACACCACCAGCAATCCGATGCAGGCGAGCACCGGGGCAGCGCGCTTGGTCATGCCGGCCGCCGACATCACGCGGGCGCTCCGGCTTCGTCGCTCTCGTCGAACATGCGCTCGATGTCGACGACGTACTTCTGGTAACGCGGATCGAGCAACAGCTCGTTGCGGCGGCGCGGCCGCGGCAGGTCGATGTCGATGACCTGCCGGATTCGCCCGGGCGATTTCGACATCATGACGACCTTGTCCGAGAGGAAGACGGCTTCGTCGACCGAATGGGTGACGAAAAGCACCGTCTTGCGGTCACGCTCCCAGATGTTCAGAAGATCGTTCTGCAGGCGCGTCCTCGTGTGCGCGTCGAGTGCCCCGAACGGCTCGTCCATCAGCAGCACTTCGGGATGGTAGGCAAGCGTCCGCGCCAGCGCCACGCGCTGCTTCATGCCGCCCGACAGCTCCTTGGGATAGAAGTTCTCGTAGCCCTTGAGGCCGACCATCTCGATCAGGGCCCGGCTCTGCGCTTCGGCCTCGGTGCCGCGAATTCCTTGCTGACGCGGCCCATACATCACGTTGCCGAGCACAGTCTTCCAGGGAAAGAGCGCAAATTCCTGGAATACCGGTCCGCGATCCGGACCGGGCCCCGTGATCGCCTGTCCCTTCATCTTCGCCGCGCCGCTGGTTGGACTGACGAAGCCGCCGACAATGTAGAGCAGTGTCGACTTGCCGCAGCCGGACGGACCAAGGATGGAGACGAAAGCTCCTTCCTCGATCGTCAGCGAAATGTCCGAAAGCGCAACGTGATTCTTGCGTGCCGAGGTTTTAAAGACCTGCGACACGCGGTCGATCTCGATGATTGCGGAAGCCGGGTCTTGTTGCGTCACCGGTCTCACCCATTCGCTCGATCTCGCAGATACTACCGTCATCCCGCCTTCCGTCCCACTCGCACGAGGATTCAGCGGCATCAGCTTAGCAAGAAGCCTGCCAGACAGGCTGTCACTTTCGCGCCCGTGCGGTGCGTCATTCGAACCACGGCCATTCTGCCGGGCCTTCATGCGTCACGGCTCCGCCCGGCGCCTGCCCAACCAGCCGGGCATATTTTGCCAGCGCACCTGCGCGGTGGCGAGGCGGGCGCGGCTTCCAATCGCGTCGCCGTGCGGCAAGCTCCTGTTCCTCGAGCAGGACATCCATCCGTCGATTTGCGGCATCAATCCGGATTCTGTCACCATTCCGGACGAGCGCCAGCGGACCGCCAACAAATGCCTCGGGGGACACGTAGCCGATGCACATCCCGCGGGTCGCGCCGGAGAACCGGCCATCGGTGATCAGCGCCACTTTTTCACCCATGCCCTGCCCGTAGATCAGTGCGGTGACGCCAAGCATCTCACGCATGCCAGGTCCGCCGACTGGCCCTTCATTGCGGATCACGAGAACCTCGCCCGCCTTGTAACTGCGGTCACGAACGGCTGCGACGCAGGCTTCTTCATCCTCGAAAACACGCGCGACGCCTTCGAAGAATTGGCTCTTCAAGCCCGCCACCTTGATCACCGCCCCATCGGGACAGAGGTTACCCTTCAGCACCGCGACACCACCGTCAGGCATGATCGGCGCGCGAGCCGTGTACACAACCTCTCCGTCGGGTGCGTTGGCCACACCGTACTCTTCGGCAAGTGTGCGGCCGGTGATTGACAAGCAGCCGCCATCGATATGACCGCTCTGGATCAGCTCGCGAATGATGACCGCAGCGCCGCCGATATCGTAGACATCCTTCGCCGTATACTTGCCTCCGGGGCGCAGATTGCCGATCAACGGCGTCCTGGCAAAGACCTCCCCCACGTCATCGATGCTGAATGCAATTCCGGCCTCATTCGCGATCGCCGGCAGGTGCAGCGCGGCGTTGGTCGAGCCGCCCGTCGCTGCCACGATCGCCGCTCCGTTCTCCAGGGATTTCCGCGTCACGATGTCGCGCGGCAGCGGCCCGCCGCGGTCCAGCATCTCCATGATCAGTCGGCCGGCGCGTCGCGAAATCTGCGCACGCTCGGAATAGACACCGGGCACCATCGAGACGTTGGGAATGGTCAGCCCCATCGCCTCCGATACCATGCCCATGGTGTTCGCGGTGAACTGGCCGGCGCACGCACCGATCGTCGGCAGGCAGGCGCGTTCAATGCGCTCGAGCGTGGCGCCATCGATCTCGCCAGTCATGAAGCTGCCGACAGCCTCATAGGAATCGAGCACCGTCAGCGTACGTCCATCCACGCGCCCGGGCAGCGAGCTGCCGCCATAGATGAAGATGGATGGCACGTTGCAGCGGACCATTCCCATCATCACGCCAGGAAGGGTCTTGTCGCACCCGCCGTATCCGATCAGCGCATCGTAGGCCAACCCATGGACCACGGCTTCGATCGAGTCGGCGATCAGCTCACGCGAGAAGAGGGAGAACTTCATCCCCTCATGATTCATGCTGATGCCGTCGGACACCGAAACAGTCGAGAATTCACGCGGTGTACCGCCGGCCTCATCGATCCCGGTCTTCGCTGCAGCTACCTGGAAGTCGTGGGTCATGTTGCAGGGCGTCTGCTCACCCTTCATGCTGACGATGCCCACCATCGGCTTCGCAATCGCAGCGTCGTCGAGCCCCATGGCGCGCATGAATGCACGATGCGGCGCTCGGTCGAGGCCGTCTGTGGTGACTCGGGAACGCAACTTCTTCATATATGCATCTTCTTCGTGCAGCGTCCCGGATGATCCGGAACGCTACGATGTTGGTTCGGTAATTCGTCCCGCTTCTATTGCAGCGGCGCGACGATCGACGGATGCTTGAACTGTGCGACATCCAGCTTCGGCAGCATTCCTGTTTCTGCATAGATATCCAGCATCTTCTGGATCGCCGGGAAGTTCGGCGCAGCACCCGGATCGCGGCCGAAATCATTGTCCTTGAGCAAGTAGGTCTCAAGCACCGGGATGGGGGCTTTCAGCACTTCATTGACGACCTTGAGAGTCTCCTCGCGGTTCGCGAGTGCCTTCTTCATGCCCGAGGTAATATCGCGGACATAGGCCTTGACCAACTCAGGGTTCTTGTCGACGAAATCGGCACGGCAGGCTTCCAGGATGTGCACGATGTTCGGCATGGCCTGGGAGAGCGAGAACAGCTTCCTTGTGCCGCCCTTTGCCTCCGCGCGCGCAGCAAACGGCTGGTTCATATTGACCGCGTCAACGCGGCCTTGGCGCAGCGCGTCCTCGGAGACGGCAAAGCCAACCTCGACCAGCTTGATGTCCTTGGCCGGATCGACGCCATTCTGCTTCAAGAGCAGATTGAACGGCCCTTGCGTACCGCCACCGATCACGGAAATGCCGACGGTCTTGCCCTTGAGATCCGCGATTGTCTTGATGGGCGAGTCATCCTTGACGGCCCAGTAGACCGAGAAGCCGCCGGGCATCTCGAAAACATGCTGCGCGACGATATAGGCCTTGAGATTGCCGCCGACGACCCCATTGGAGAGGGAGAGCGGCGCCTGCGTCGCGCAGTCCAGCGCACCTGCCGCCAGGGCCTGCGTCATCGGCGCGGTGCCCTGGAATTGGGTCCATTCGATGTTGTAGGTCTTGCCGAGATTGGGAAACTCTGCCGGCCTGCGCATCAT
The DNA here is from genome assembly GCF_025200905.1 of Bradyrhizobium yuanmingense. Classification (NCBI taxonomy): domain Bacteria; kingdom Pseudomonadati; phylum Pseudomonadota; class Alphaproteobacteria; order Hyphomicrobiales; family Nitrobacteraceae; genus Bradyrhizobium; species Bradyrhizobium yuanmingense. The sequence goes on from NZ_CP104173.1 coordinate 5,057,484, forward strand.
CCAGTACTTGGACTCCTCCGCAGGGATGGTCCAGCCGACGCGGATCGTCTGCTGCCCCCATGACGGGCTTGCGCCCGCGCTCACGGCGGCTGCCGCCCCCAAAGCCAGGATCCACTTCGAAACGGTTCGCATCGTGCCACTCCGCTGCTCCGGCGCCGACTGGCGCCCCCAACCCGACCGCCTCAAATGTTTCATGGTTCAAACAATCAGGCAAGCCATGCGAGGTGGGCGGTCTTGCCGGCAGATGGGCAATGTATGGTAAAGCGGCGTCTACGACAGAAGGAGGCAACCTATGGCTGACGACAGCAAGAACCGCACCGAGAAGCTCGGCTATCTCGGCCTCGGACTCATGGGAACGCCGATGACCCGACGCCTGCTGAAGGCCGGCTATCAGGTCGCTGTCTGGAATCGCTCGGAGGGCAAGGTGGCGCCGCTCGTCGAGGCTGGTGCCAAGCACGTGGTCACGCCGCGTGATCTCCTGGCGAGCTCGGATATCGTCTTTATGTGCGTAACGGATGCGGCGGCGGTGGAGGAGGTGATCTTCGGACCCGAAGGTCTGGCAGCGGCCCCTAGCGCGGGCAAGCTTGTGGTCGACTTCTCGTCAATTCATCCCGACGCGGCGCGCGACCTCGCAACGCGATTGAAAGACGCGAACGGGGTGGGCTGGATCGATGCGCCGGTGTCCGGGGGCACGAAGGGCGCGGAGGAAGGAACGCTCGCCATCATGGCGGGCGGCGAAGCTGGCGACATCGAGAGGGTGCGGCCCTATGTGCTGGCCATGGCGCGCAGGTTCACGCATATGGGCCCGCTCGGCGCCGGCCAGACCACAAAGCTGTGCAACCAGGTGATCGTCGGATGCGCCATGGCCGTGCTCGCGGAAGCAACCCGCCTTGCCGTGAACGCCGGAATTGACGCCAACCGATTGCCCGAGGCACTCGCCGGCGGATTTGCGGATTCCATCCCGCTCCAGCTGTTCGTGCCGCGAATGGTCAACGGCATTCACACCCCGCCGCTCGGCCACATCGCCACGATGCTCAAGGACCTCGATACGGTGGCCGACGTTGCACAGGCGACTTCGACGCCAGTGCCAATGGCCGCGCTTGCCGGGCAGCTGTTCAGGCTGGCGAAGGCCGCGCGAGGTGCGGACGCGGACGCGCTGGAGATTTACAAGCTTTCGGCGGCAGAGCGCAAAGCAGTATAGGGGGCGCGTTACGGCACGTTCTTGCGCTCATCGTCGGCCATGAAGCGACCGAACGCTCCTCGCGCAAAGAGCAGCGGCTCTTTCGCATTGTAGGTATATGCCTCGACCGCGCCGAGAAAGATCACATGGTCACCGCCATAATAGCGATTCACGGAGCGGCATTGAAAGTTGGCGACGCTCTCGGCGAGCACTGGAGCGTTGCCAAGGCCGGGGGTCCAGTCGACGCCGGTGAACTTGTCATCCGACGATTTTGCGAATTTGTTCGCAAGCGCTTGTTGTGAAGCGCCGAGAACGTTGACGCTGAAATGGCTGGCGTTCTGGAAGATGGTCAGGCTCGAGGAATAGACGACGAGGCTCCACAGAACCAGCGGCGGATTCAGCGAGACCGAGGCGAAGGAATTGCACGTCAGTCCGTACGGCTTGCCGTCGGGCGCTGCCGCTGTGATGATCGTGACGCCCGTTGCATAAGTTCCGAGCGCGTTGCGAAAGTCGCGAGGATCAATCTGCGAGCTGTCGCTCGCGAACTCATTGGCGGGATCCGGCGCGCGAGGCTGCTTCGGCAGGTCATTCATCGGCCGACCTCACAGCGTGAGATTCTCGGAGGGCAGGCCGAGGGCCACCCGTCCGTAGTTGGTCCCGGCCGCATCGAAGTTGAACGCGAGATGTGAGTTGATCGCGTGCGCATCGCGGAACTGCCGCTGTAACACGCCGCTCGTGAACAGCCCGCGAGCGCCGCTCGCGGCAAACAGCATCGAGACCGCGTCCGTGCACAAGTTCACGGAAAAGGATCCGTCGCGGCGATATCTGGTCTTGGTTGCCATGTCAGGAATATGGCCGCGCCGTGCGGCCTCCATGGCATCGAGACAGGCCGACCGCATGATCAGGCGCGCAGCGTCGATCTTGGCCGAGGCCTCCGCGATCTTGATCTGCGTGCTTTGAAAATCGCTCAGCTTGGCGCGGTTGTACGTCGAAATACGATGACGCGCGACCTCCGTATAACCGTCGAGGCACGCCTGTGCATTCCCCAGCGCGACACCGGAGAGGACGTAAGGAAATAGCGAGAAGACAGGCAGCGTGTACAGAGGATTCGGATTGACCGCGCTTCCCGGCGTGGGGCCACCTGAGAGGTTCCCTACGGCGACCGTCATATGGTCAGCCACGAAGGCATCCCTGACCTCGACGTCGCACGACCCCGTCCCGCGCAATCCGGCGACGTTCCAAGTGTCCAGCACCTTGTAATCGCCGCTCGGCAGCAGAAAGATTCGATACTCGATGCCGTCGGCATCGTCGTCGGAATAGACCACGCTCGCAAGCATATTCCATTCGCAGGAGGCAACGCCCGAGGAGAATGGCCAACTGCCATGCAACTGGTATCCGCCCTTGACCCGCGTGGCGCGTCCGGCGGGGAAAATGAACGAGGACGCGATCAAAGTATCCGAATTGCGGCCCCAGACCAGATCCTGCGCCTTCGGCTGGAACATGCCGAGCATCCAGTGATGGCTCGCCAGATTGGCGAGATTCCAGGCAACCGACGCATCCGCCTGCCCGAGCAGCTCAGCGCAATCGACGAGGGCGACATAGTCGAGCTCAGCGCCACCAATCCGGGCCGGTTGCAGCATCCGGAACAGGCCGGCATCGTGGAGATCCTTTTCGGTTTCCGCCGGAAGATGCCGCAGCTCCTCCGTCCGTGCCGCCCGCTCACGGAGTCGCGGCAGAAGCGCCCGGGCCCTCGCGATCATTGACGCATAGATCTCACCGCCGGCTTGCAAGCCTGCGGGCTGGGTCATGCTCGGCTCCTGGCCAGGCGCCATTCGTGTCCCTCGCTTTCACACATTTATGCGGCGGGACCTTCGCCAAATCAAGCCGAGCCAGTGCCTCAAGTCGACCTTGGAGGCTTGACCGAGCCAAAGGCGCCCTTCTCGCCAAAATCCGCGATCCGACGTTCGTCGTAGCCGAGCGTATCTTGCAGGATCTGCTTGGTATGCTCGCCCAAAAGAGGTGCCGCGACGGGGTCGACCGCGGCTGTCAGGCTCATCGTAATCGGTGGCTCGATGTTGGGCACCCACTCGGCTGTCGGATGCGGAATCCGGTTCAAACGATGGCGCTCGCGAGCCTCGGGGGCGTTGAAGCCCTCCTCGACCGTCCGGAGATAGCCGACGGGGATATTTGCCAGCTTCATCTTCGCCATCCAGTTTTCGAGCGTATCACTGGCGAAGACTTCGGCGATGGCTGCCCGCAGGAGCTCCTTGTTCTCCGAGCGGGCTTTGCGCGTCGCAAACCGCGGATCGGTGATGAGATCGGGCCGATTCAGCACCTCGACCACAAGCCTGCGGTAGAGCCGGTCGTTGGCGCAGGCCATGTAGAGCGGCCCATCTGAGGCCTCGTAGACGCCGACGGTGGGAGACCCGCTCGGCGAATTGCCGAACCGGCCGGGGTTTTCGCCGTTGATGAGATAGGCCATGCCGTAGAAACCGGTCATTCCCATTGCGACGTCGAACAGGGCAACTTCGACATGCTGCCCCCGGCCGAGCCGCTCCCGCGCGAGCAGCGCCAGCAGGATGGCATTGCAGGCGGACATCCCCGTCGCCATGTCGACAATTGGCGGGCCGGTGCGAACCGCCGGGCCGTCGGCAAATCCATTAAGCGACATGAAGCCGCTTTCCGCCTGGGTGATCGGATCGAAGCCTGGCCGGGAGGCAAACGGTCCGCTGCGTCCGTAGGCGGAGATCGAGCAATAGACCAGCCGCGGGTTGAGCGGCGCGACCGATTCATAGTCGAGCCCGAACTTCTTCATGACCCCGCTCGAAAAATTCTCCACGACCACATCTGCCTTGCGGATCAGATCCAGCGCGATCTCGCGCGCCTCCGGCACAGCAAGATCGAGCGCGATGCCGCGCTTGTTGCGATTCAGGCTGAGAAAGGCGGCGCTCTCGCCTCCAATCTCCGCGTGCTCATAGGCGCGCGTGTCGTCGCCGCCATCGGGATTCTCGATCTTGATGACGTGCGCACCGTAGTCGGCGAGCGTCTGGGTGCAGGCCGGGCCAGCGACCACACGCGTGAAATCAACGACCAATAGGCCATCCAGCGCGGTCGGGCCTCCCATCCCATGCGAGGCACGTACCGGCAATTGAGGCTTGGTGGGCATCGATCGCGCTCTCCCTTACATCGGCTTATGGCCGCCGAATTTCCTGCAAGAGCAAACTTAAAGCCCGGCGCCGCCGACTTCGCAAGTCCCACGCCGGCATCGCTTCAATACGCAAAAAGGACCCGGCAGCGCTCAGGCTGCCGGGTCCTCGGACGTTCCAGACGCGTACTGGCCGTTAGATAAACGGCGCGTTCCGTGCGGCGGCAAACCTGCTCAGTGAAGCCACTTCCGCCAATAGAGCGTATGCGCCCAGGCCCAAGGGGTCTCGGGCTCGAACAGCCGATAGCCCGTCTGAATGAAGTTGTTCGCTGATACCGGGTTGTCCGTCGTATCGGAGACAATGCTGTCCCATCCGATACGCCGCGCCCTCGCCTCCACCGCACGCATCAATCTGCGCTGAAGGCCGCGTCCCCAATGCCGTTGTAACACGCCAACTCTGGAGAAATAGCCGCCATTTCGAACGTGGGTCGAGGGCACAATTCCGGCGAAGGCGACTGCTTCCTCGTCGTGATAAGCCATCCACCACGCGCCGAGGTCGAACGCGGGCATCGCCGCGGTATCGAAGAACGTGAGCCGATGCAGATCGGCGAGGGTCTCGGCAACGTCGTCATCGGACGCATCGACGATACCGATTCTGTACATGAAGTGGCTCATTGCGTCGGAAGAGCTTGACCGGGCGCCGGTGACTTCGCCGCCGCCGCGAAGGCTCACTTGCCCAGTACGACCTTGACGCCGAGCCAGACCGCTCCCATCAACCCGGTGGCAATGACGGTGATCACCGCCTTAAAGGTGTAGCTCTGGGCCTGCTCCACGCTCTTTCGCCACCTCCGCAGGTGCTGGAAATCGGCTCGCAGTTCTTTTCGGTCGTCATCCTCGATGCCAAAAGAAGCCAGCACCGAGGCGACCGCCTTCAACACGATCGCATCGATGCTCTCCTGCTGGAGCCTGTGCTGCTCGGCCAGCGTCTCGGCCACAATGGCCCTGATCTCGTCGTCTTGCATCCTCATCGCTTGATGATCCTTGCGACATTCTCGAAGCCGCGCTTGGCGAAATAGAATGAGACCACAAGATTGGCGGTGACCGCCGCAAATCCCGCCAGGGCGTCCGTCGAGCCCAATCCGAGAACCTTGTCCCAGACCAGGAGCTTGCCCGAGCCGCGCCCGCCGTAAACGCCCTTGTAGCGCGCAGGCTTGAGCAGCGGCTCGAAGATCTTGGCCGTCGGAATCTTCAGGATGGACAATGGCTGCGCTCACTCATCCTAGGGCAGGCTGGTGCGCCTGCGCCACATCGCGGGCCAGTCTTCGTTGCCCGGGGCGTCGGATTGTCGTTGCGGCACTTGATTGAAGCCCGCAAAGACACCGCCTCCGGAAGGCGAAGGCCATTTTCCGTACCGTCCTTCGAAGTCGGATTGTGGCGAAGACGGAAACAAAGCATCAGGCGGAATAGCGGGTATCGGTGCGGGATCATTCGAGTCGAAAGCAGATCGATCGGACTTTCCGGCAGGCATCCTCCTCAAAACCCGGACATCTTTGGAACGGACCGCGGCATCATATCCGCGTTTTGCAGATATCGCTTGTACTCCGGAATGTAGGCCGGCGCGGGAACTGGATCGAACGGTCCCAGTGCATCCGCAAACTCACCTGGGTCAAGAACATTACCTGCAAGATCCTTGATTTGATAATGGACGTGGTGGTGCCCTGGATTGCCCTTCTTGTCAGAAAGACCGGTATTACCCATCGTGCCAATCACCTGACCCGCCGCAACCACATCGCCGACCTTCACCTTCCGAGAGTTGGTATGCAGTATCTGGTGACGCAAGCCGTTATTGTCTCTGATCGAGATTGTCTCCCATTGATCATCACCGGCGCGCTCGACGACGCCATTCACGGGAGATCGCAATTCTGGGTGGCTCGTGTTCAGCCGAGCACTTTGACCACCAACATAATTGAAATCGATGCCCCGGTGTGGGTTGCTTGATCCGCGTGGCCTGCCTGTCTCCGCGCCGTATGGACTCGTGACATGGGGCGAGATGCCCTCGACGGGCTGAAGAATGCGCCGCATCATGTCGTCCCACATTTGAATATCCTTTGCGGTAGTTGACTAACTAGTTCGCGTGCGGTGTCTTGATCGAGCCGATCTTGCGTGGCCGAGGAATGAGGGGCTGACATGAAAAGAGCTATCCGCCGCGTTCTCACTGCGGCCGCGACGGTCGCTCTCGCACTTCCTGCCTTCGCACAGGAACCACCTGCTCCGACATCCGACAAGTGGCGTCCCAAGGCCGGCGTCTATGCCGAACCTGGCAAGAACTTCCAGTCAGACTGTGATGAAAGTGGCGGCCTGACGATCGATCTCGGCAGGAAATCGGTCAGCGGTTACGAATGGGGCTGCAAGGTCAAAAAGATCAACGATCTCGGCCCGGGCTCGCTGAAGGTTGAAATGGTCTGTGACGATTACAATCTGGCGCAGAACCTCAACCCGCGCGATCCCAACTGGGATATCAGAAAATTCAACGAGATCATGTTCATCAAACAACTGGATGCGGCGGCGATCTCCGTCCAGAAAAGCCTGAACGGAAAGCTCAAGGATCCTCCCTGGCGCGCGGCTTACTGCCCTCTCAATACACAGCGCGCGCTTGCTGAAGCGAGGCTAAGAGCCGAGGCAGAGGCCAAGCAGAAGGCCGAGGAAGCCAAGCGGAAGGCCGAAGAGGAGCTCGCTCTCAAGAGCGCTCATCCGCAAGATGGCGTCTACGCCGCACTGGGTGCCGATTTCGAGGACCGTTGCGCGAAACTCAGCGATACCGTCGTTGCGTTCGCCAAGAAGTCGATCGTTACGGCCTCGAACAAGTGCGATATCCGCCGGATGCGTGTTCAACTCCCAGACACCGTCAGGATCAACGCTACCTGCACCTTACAGGCGGCTTCCGGCCCTGACGCCGTCAGCGTGCAGGACCCGAGCACCACCCCGGACCGCGAGAACCTGATGTTCAAGAAGATCGACGACAAGACCGTCATCCTCTGGATCATCCACAACGGGCGCTTCACTGGCGACGGGCGAAAGCTGTCCTATTGCAGCGACCAGGTGCAGCGCGCCTATGCCGTGCAACGCCCGCCCAGTAAGCAGACCAAGAATTAGCCGGAGATATCAAACGAAAAACCCGCGCCGGATTTGCATCCGCGCGGGCAACACCAACTTCTGTCGATGATGCCATTCTGCCAGTGTTTTGCCCGACGGGTCAACGCTCAATCGAGACGCGGCTGCAGATCGGGAGCTCCGCCGTCTCGAGCGTCGTGACGGCATCGCCGCCACTTGAGCTCGGCGGATGCACGATGATGCGCTCGATCCGGTGGATCAATTCCAGCACGCCGTCTTGACCGTTTTCGACCGGCTGTGCGGCCTTGCCCCAGCCGCGATCGAGGATGGCGTTGGCCGCCGAGACGCGCGCCGCAGGCGTTGCATCTTCGCTGCGCATGATGCCGACGAGCACCCGGATGGCCGTCCTGCTGTGGCTGCGCGCAAGCGAGCGGATCTCGGTCAGGTTGCGCGCCCGCGCCGTCTTCCCGCGCGCGGGTAACCGGAGCGGTGCAGACTCGAGCTGACCTTCGGTGATGTCCTCGCTCACGCGAACGTCTCCCACAGCACGATGGCAACGAGGCCTGCGAGGGCCAGCGATATCAGATAGACGGTCATCATCTCTCCTGGTCAAGAAAATGCGCGGCAGATCGCGCGAAGAGCGCGATCGTTTCGGGCGCGAACCCTATCTCCGGTCCCGGAGACCGCAGCGGCGCGGGCAGCACGCCCGGCGCCGCGGGCCGGCACGTTCGCGCGTGCACGGCCAGCAATGGGTTCGGACGACGGCGCGCCGATCGGCGCTCTCTCAACGCGTTATCAAGCGAGTGCGTGGCCGCGATGCGCCGCCGCCGTCCGATTGCAGAATCGAGAACGAAAAAACCCGCGGCGGATCGCGTTCCGCGCGGGTGAACCAACTCGTCTCGATGATGGCATCATGCCAGTGTTTTGCCCGACGTGTCAAACGAACGAATTCGCAGAAGCCGCGTTGGACAATCAGGAGCGACCGGCCATGACCATCAAGACCTCACCCGGCACATCGCCAAGCAAGACGTCGCGAAATCGTCCGGGCTCGAAGCCGCGCGTCGACAAGGAATGCCCCACGCAGCAAATGATCGCCGAAGACGGCGATGTAACGCCGGACGACGGCCGCGATCTCGCGCATGGCGAGGGCGGCAGCATCGATCTGCCCACCAAACCCGGCGATATGTCGAAGGACGATTGAGCGCGCTACGAGCGGCGCGCGCATCTCGATGATGCCATTCTGGAGGTGTTTTGCCCGACGTGTCAATCGACAGCGCGCAAATCGGAAAGGCTCCTCCTCCCAGCTCAATATGTGGTGCGCAGGAGGCTTGCTTCAATCCCCCGCTGATCGTGTAGAAGCCTCGACCCGAACAACCAGTCGAGGGGTCACGACATGCCTTTGCCGCTTCCGACGTCCCGCTCGCGCGGCCGAACCAGCGCGGAACACGCAGCCGCCGGCCATGCGGTCATCATCGCAGGCGCCGGCCCGACCGGCCTGATGCTGGCCGCCGAGCTCGCGCTGGCGCAAATCGACGTCGCCATCGTCGAGCGGCGCGCGAGCCAGGACATCGCCGAGACGCGCGCCGGCGGACTGCACGCGCGCAGCATCGAGATCCTCGATCAGCGCGGCGTCGCCGAGCGCTTCCTGCGCGAAGGGCAGATCACCCAGCTCGCCGGCTTCGCCTGGACCAGGCTCGACATAAGCGATCTCCCGACCCGCCATCCTTACGGCCTCGCGCTGCGGCAGAACCACATCGAGCGCCTCCTCGCCGAATGGGTCTCCGAGCTCGCGGTGCCGATCTATCGCAGCCGCGAGGTGACGGGCTTTGCCGAGGACGAGAGCGGCGTCGACGTCACACTGTCCGGCGGGATGCGCTTGCGCGCGCTTTATCTCGTCGGCTGCGACGGCGGCCGCAGCCTGGTGCGCAAGCGCGCCGGCATCGATTTCCCCGGCTCCGAACCTACGCTCAGCAACCTCATGGCCGAGGTCGAGATGCGCGAGGCGCCCCCATTCGGCCTGCGTCACGACGCGCTCGGCTTCCACGGCCTCAGCAAGACGGAAAGCGGGCGCGTGCTGGTCGTGCTGACGGAGGCAAATCTCGCACACGATGGCGAGCGCTCTTTAAGCGATCTCAGCGCGGCGCTGAACGCCGTGTACGGCACCGATTTCGGCGTCAACAATCCCGCCTGGATCTCCCGCTTCACCGACGCGGCGCGGCAGGCCGCATCCTATCGCAGAGGCCGCGTGCTGCTCGCCGGCGATGCCGCCCACATTCATCACTCCGTCGGCGGCCAGGGCCTCAACCTCGGTGTGCAGGATGCGGTCAATCTCGGCTGGAAGCTGGCGCAGGTGGTCAGGCGCATCTCGCCCGAGAGCCTGCTCGACACCTATCACAGCGAGCGCCATCCCGTCGCCGCGCGCGTCCTGAAGAACACCATGGCGCAGATCGTCCTGCTCCGCCGCGGCGACGACGGCCGCAAGGCCGCGCGCGAGGTGATCGCCGAGCTTCTCGCCATGGACGAGCCGCGACAGCGCCTTGGCGCGATGATGAGCGGGCTCGACATCGCTTACGATCTCGGCGAAGGCCACGCGCTGCTCGGCCGCCGCATGCCCGATCTCGATCTCGTGGCGGACGGGCAGCCGCTGAAATTGTTCACGCTGCTGCACGGCGCGCGCGGCGTGCTGCTCAATTTCGGCAAGCCGGGCGGCCTCGACATCTCTCTCTCGACGGAGCGCATAGTGATCGTCGATGCCGATTACGATGGCCGGTGGCTGCTTCCGGCGATCGGCGAGGTCACCGCACCGAGCGCGGTACTGGTGCGGCCCGATGGTCATGTGGCCTGGGTGGGCGACGAGAACGGACACGGACTTGCGGAGGCGCTGACGCAGTGGTTCGGGCCGGGTGGTGCGTAGGGCGCGAACGTCTCGTGCCCCGCCAAAACAAACAAGCCCTCGGCAGATCCGCGGGCTTGTTCCGAACTTTTCGATGATGCCATTCTGCCAGTGTTTTGCCCGACGTGTCAAACGACCACTCTCGCTCCACTACACAAACGTCATTGCGGCGGAAGCAAAGGCCGTATCCAGCGCGAGAACCATTCCTCGCCATCATCGCGCGGATGGAGGGAGCCGTCCACTCCGAAGATCTGTGGAGGAATGAGATAACTCGGCTCGTCTGCAAACACGCCGATCGGCTTGCTGGGTTGCGGCTGCTGGCCGCGAGCGGCCGGGATAGTCCAATTGCCATACCGATCGTCGAATGCGGTAGACGGCAGATACGGGACTGGCGCACTGCCCGATATAAACACGTTGCCCGCGTTCGTCTCATTCACACGGGCGAGACGCCGGACATCTTCGGGCGCGACTGATGCGCTTAAGCGCGAGACTCCTGATTGAAGCGCTTGCGGCTGCTCAGTTGGTCCCTCAGAGGTCTCGTCCTGATTTCCGCGGTGCCCCATCGCCAAGGGCGTTGCGATCGTTTTGGCATCTTCGTTCGACCAAGGGCCCGCATTCAAGCCGCCAACATAGCTGCTCGTCTCGTCGCGATTGAATGGATCATATGCGGGCGCTCCGGTGGAGAACACTCCTCCGTCGCTGGTCCGAGCAGTTGCCAGCGTCGGTACGCCAGCAGCTAGCCCAGCGACCGCTGCCCGAGCCCAGACAGGCGAGAATTGCGGCGCTAACACCGCGGCCGCGGCAAGTCCTGCTCCCATGTAGAGGCCAGCGGGCGGCGTTGCATGAAACGGAGCGCCGGGGTCCAATATCGGTGAGCGTTCGGAGAATGGATTTGGCCAACCGGTCGCAGGATCAAACTTGAGCACTAAAGGATCCTCGGCCACCCCAGTAGTAGGAGGTAGTTGTCCAAAGCCTCGAGGATTGGTCGCCGGAAATCCCGGCAACCCGTACGTGATAAGCGGATTGCTAGGCGTAAATCCTTCCGGTTCGTTGATTCCCTCAAGCGACGGCGGAATAAAACCTGGCAAACGCGTATTGACGAAGGGCGGCACCAGGCCCGGAAGATCGGGGACAGGTCCGACGTTGGTAAATTGCAGCGAGATAGGAGAGCCTTTCGGCGAACGCTTCAGGATTGCGATCCTCTCTGCCATGCTGAGACCGCTGGTTGGAGAGAGAAGCGGAAAGTCCAAGGCCGCGTCCGCGCGACCGGCAGCGAGGAATTGGTCCACTGTCTCCTGCATCTCCCGGATCTGCGTCTGATGATCGGCGGCGTATGCTCTCCAGTTGTCGAACCATTGCTTGTTCACCGCATTTGCGTTTTCGGTGGTCATTCCCGTAGGAGTATTGGCAAATAGATGACCGCTCGCCAGCGCGTACTTGGCGGCCGCCACGAGTGCGTTTACGTCCGACACCAGCTCATCGAGCTCATGCGAGTCACCCGCGAGAGCCGCCGCGTACCTCGGAGATTCTTCTACCGTCTTAAGGTAGTCGCCGAACCCCTGATGATACGCCCCGAGATGGCCTCCAGTATGAGGGCTCGCACCCAGATCGCTTGCCGCCGATTGTACGGAGGGCAAACTCATACGATTTCGAGTTGCGTCAACTTCGAACCGTCCACGTAAAAAGCGGACGACCGGGTGGTCGGCGAAATGCTGAAGTAAAATGTGGTGATTTTGAAACATGAAATTGCGGCTCCTGCCGTGCGCCGGCATCCGAGCTGCTCCTGAATGCAGCCGGCGTTCTGGTTTGAATGCTGTTTGGATGGCCTGCACGGGGGAGGCCGGCCGCTGGATTTGCGGGTTGTATCGTCCGACGTGCCGGTAAACGTTGTGGCACGAAGCTGTTGCCGACGTCGGCATCTGCCGGAAGGCTTCGGGACAGCGGAGGGCTTGGCTACATCACGTAGATCGGGGGAATCCCCCGCGCCAACAACGCGCAAGCACCTTCGGACGCGGGCGGTTCACGTGCGTTGATAGATCATTGAGTCTTGGGAGACTTTCGACGGTATCTCAGTGCGCTACGTCTGGAATCAACCCCAATTGATGTAGGGATTTCCGAATCTTAGACCTTTCAGGCCTGCAGCCTTACAAGCATCCTTCATTGCTTGACTACAAACAACTTTGTTCAAAAAGCGGGCTCGGAAGATATGAGCCGAACCGATGACCTCTTCGCGAAAGACGAACGTGGAATCCATCGCCGTGCCGACATACCGCCTGAAATCAGTCCCATCTTCCAGGACTTTGAAGTTCGACTTCTCCTCATCGATGACATCGAGCTCACGGACGATGTCGCAGAGCCAATATACCGGTGCTTCTCCTCTCAACGACCGCGTTTCGCATCTCAGAAAAGCAACCCCCTCTCTGTCCACCGACTCGAGAACGTTTTTCATCCGATCGGACACGAGCCAAAAGTCGTGAAATGGCTCCCAATCGGCCGGCGGCCGCCCGAGAGATCTGGCGATCAGCAGCCGCGGCGTTTCTAGGAGCGGAGGAAAGCTTCGCTTGCCTCGTGGTGAATACAGCACGGGGCCAACGATCGTGTCCCGTGGGGTGGTGTAGCTGAGTGCGGGTCACCACGTTCGCCGGCATGGGCCGGATCGGTCAGCTGGCGATTGCCGGGAAGCTGACGGCGGGATCATCGCCCAACGGGGCGATGGTTTCCAGTGTCATGTAGCGGCCGCGCTGGACGGCCCACTCGTCGTTCTGCTCGAGCAGGATCGCCCCGACGAGGCGGACGATGGCGTCTTCATTGGGAAAGATGCCGACCACTTCGGTTCGGCGCTTGATCTCGCCATTGACCCTTTCGAGCGGATTGGTTGAGTGCAGCTTGGCGCGGTGCGCGGCCGGGAAGCTCATGTAGGCGAGCACGTCGGTCTCGGCCTCGTCGAGGAAGGCGGCGAGCTTTGGCAGCTTAGGGCGGAGTTGGTCGGCGACCTTTCGCCACTGCGCTCGTGCGGTCTCGGCATCGTCCTGGGCAAACGCGGTGGCGATGAAGGCCGAGACGACACGCCGCCCGCTCTTGCCGGCATGCGCCAGCGCGTTGCGCATGAAGTGGACACGGCAGCGCTGCCAGCTGGCGTTGAGCACCTTGGCCACGGTCGCCTTGATCCCCTCATGGGCGTCGGAGACCACGAGCTTGACGCCGCGCAGGCCGCGGCGGGCGAGCTTGCGCAGGAACGCGGTCCAGAACGTCTCGGCCTCGGAGGGGCCGATATCCATGCCGAGCACCTCGCGCCGGCCGTCGCTGTTGACCCCGACTGCGATGATCACCGCGACCGAGACGATGCGCCCGTTCTGGCGCACCTTCACGTAGGTGGCGTCGATCCACAAATACGGCCAATCGCCCTCGATCGGACGGGCGAGGAAGGCCTTCACCTTGTCGTCGATCTCACCGCACAGCCGCGACACCTGGCTCTTGGAGATGCCGCTCATGCCCATCGCCTGCACCAGGTCGTCGACCGAGCGGGTGGAGACGCCCTGGACATAGGCCTCTTGCACCACCGCGGTGAGCGCCTTCTCGGCCATTCGCCGCGGCTCCAGGAAGCCCGGGAAGTAGGAGCCCTTGCGCAGCTTGGGAATGCGCAGTTCGACCGTGCCGGCCCGCGTCTCCCAGCTCCGATCGCGATAGCCATTGCGCTGGACCTGCCGCTCCTGGCTCTTCTCGCCATAGGCGGCCCCGGTCAGGCCTTCGACCTCCAGCTCCATCAGCCGATGGGCGGCAAAGCCGATCATCTCGCGCAACAGATCGGCATCAGGGGTCTTCTCCACGAGCGCGCGCAGGTTCATCATGTCGTCGGTCATCGGTGGTTCCTCGAATCAGGTTGGCTGTCGCAATCCAAACCTTACCGACGAATCATCGGTGACCACCCGCAAAGCCGCTCGCTCGCTACGGCGCTATATGAGGGCGCGCTTCGCGAGCGGCTTCGCTCCAGCTACACCACCAGCTGGGACACGACCGGGCCAACGCCCAAGGCGTCGAAATTTTCCATGTTCCAACCGGGCGACGTGCTAACTCTAATATCCCGTTCGAACTTGTATAGCTTTGACGACTTTTTCTTTCGCGCTGCAATACCTGACTCGGGCATCGTTTGTCGCTCCCTTGCCTATCGCTCGGCCCACGGCGCTTCTCAGAGCTTTGAAGTTCTCAAGCCGATTTCTTTGCGCACCATGGACTTGCACGTGGAACAAGGCTTGCGCGCAACAATAAAGCCCGCGGCTTCCCGCGAGCTTGATCGGCCTTTCTCCATGATGCCATTCTGCCAGTGTTTTGCCCGACGTGTCAAAGCGATTTCGAGCAGTGCAACTACCATTCGACACGTGCAAGAAGTTTGGGAGACTAGTGCTCGAATTCATCCGTACAATAGAACACCGGCAGACCTCCAAAAACATCAGAGTTCTTGTAGCGCACTGCAATCCGCTCCCTCGCACTTGCTCCGATCGTATCACCGTCCTTCACCACGTTTCCGTGCTCGATCAGATACACGGAAAGTCCTGCCACCTTGTCGAACAACGCCGGAAGCGCGAGCTTACCGGTCACGAATTCGATCTCGCGGCCGACAAACGCGGACAAGCCCATCGTGATCGCTCCGATCTTCGCACCTGACCGGAACGGAAGAATGTCGACCCATAGTCTAAAGGGATAGTCCGGATACGGTGCGAGCGACCAGCGAGACGCATCGAGCCAAAGATCGGCCGGCTGTGCCACCCGGCCCGCCCACACCACGCCGCAACATTCCGGCACGGTGGCAATCAATGCACCGATGACTGCAGTCGTAAGGCGGGCGGCGACCAGCGGCTGCTCAGATTTTCCGAGCAGCGAGACGATGATGTGGCCTTGATGGTTCGTTGCCACAGCCTCGCTTTCGGGCCAAGTTCGCGCAGCGCGCGCCCAAAGCCCCGGATCCTGCGGGATGGGCGCCGGCATCGACATGACCGCAACAAGCTCGTTGCCACAGCGGATGAGCGGCGAATTCGCTTGAGCCGGTTGCAGCTCGTCATCGTCCGGCGCCTCTGCTGCCAATTCCGGATGGCGGGCGTGAAGAACTTTGGCGACTGCTGACATGTCAGGCGTCACCGGTCTGCTCAACAGGACAAAAGAGAGAAGCGAGCTACTCATCAACGACCCCGCAGAAATTCCAGTGTGAGTCAAACTTCGGCTGTTCGCCCAGAGGTTGAAACCCTCTTTAGAACAAATAGGGAACAATGTCAATCGGCGTTTTCCGCGCTCCGGGTGAGCGCAAGATAGAGGGGTTCACGCAACAACAAGAAATACCGCGCGCGCCGTCGCCAGAGCCACACCGGGCCGCCCTCCCATGAACAACCGGCAACACACCGCGTTGCACCGCCCATGCACGGATCAATGCCCGATCCTCTGTTGGCGCGCGCCGATGCCGCCCTCCTCTAAGCAGAACGGCTTCGCCTCGCCCTGACGTCAGCGCGCGATCGCCCGCGCCATCTGCGACAACGCCGAGCAAACTCGCACCCTGCAGGCCGGCCTCTCGCCAACCATCGCGATTGCCCTGACGGTCAACGCTCCTCGTTCGGCGTAGCGTCGCCCTCGCGCTGGAACGGCTCGTGCGTCCTGCGTCCCAGAAACGTATCGGGTGGCGATTGCTTCAACAGCTCGCGGCATTCGCGCACGATCTGGCGCATGTATTCGGTCTGCTCACGGTCGGCTGGCAACGGCCGATAGACGGTCATCGCGGTGCTCCCCTTGCTTTGCAGGCGGGAGCGCGCTCGGTCTCTCAGCCACCGACGCCTACGGACAAAGCCTCGGCCGGTGATGCAACATCAACTAACAGAGGTTGCCTCTGTTCACTATTGAACTTTAGGACTCGCGCGGTGCAAATTGAGTAAGCCACTCAACACGCTCAAGCTTCTCGCGAAAATTAATCCGCGCAACATATCAAATGATGTGACTCCGCTGTGCCGGTAGGCGTAAGGTTAATCCATCACCGCAAGGCCCGTGGCATCGATCGGTGATGAGAACGCCAGTTGCGCTCCCGCCCTACTCTAACGAGGGAGCACGCCGATGCAGAAGCGGCGTCGATTCAAACAGACCACCACCTTGCGCGAGAGACTCGCGGACGAAGCGGAGCGCTGCCGCGAGGAAGCGCGCAAATTGACCCCAGGCCCCCGCCGCGACATGCTGCTGCGCCAGGCGCGCCGCGACGAAACCGCCATGCAGATCGATTCCTGGCTGCGCTCGCCCGGCCTGAGGGCGCCGACATGATGCAATATCGCGCTTATCTCATCGGCGAGGACGGGGTCTTCCGCTCCGCCGAAGCGTTCGAAGCCCCGTCCGATTCCTCCGCCCTGGATTTTGCGAAGCGGTTCACGCGGCTCGGCAAGGTCGAGGTCTGGCAGCTCGGCCGAAAGATCGCGGTGCTGGACTCCGCGCAATTGTGCCCGCCCCTGCCCGAGCCGTCCCGGCCGACGCTGACGCGTCAATGACCGCGTGACTGCGGGCGCGACCTGAGATCTTCGATCTGGAAATTGAACTTCACCTGCATGACCGGGCCCGTCGCATCGCGCACCTCGATCGCCATTTCCTGCCGGTCGCCGGTGGGCGGCGCGCCGAGCATCGCATCGCGCGCGAGATCGGCAACGGACTTGGCGGCCTCGGCCTGAACCGCACGCGCACTGGACAATTCCAGTCCCTCCTCGTCCAGCGCAATTCCCTTGTCGTCGCGAAGATCAAAGTAATATCGCGTCATGACCGTAATCCTCTGCCCCCCTATAGCGCAGAGGGCGAGCGAAGGTTGCAAAGAACCGCAAAAAATCACTTTGGAAATCAGCAGGTTCCGGGAACACCGGGCGGCACGCGATCGGGCCGCGCCGGCTCACTCCTCCGCGAGCTTGCGCTCGATATAGGCGTCCACCGTCTCGGCGAACGAACGCTGCACGCCGACCGCGGCATCGTGTTGGTCGAGTGCGTCGCGCTGCAGCACGCGCAGGCCGCGCCCGCGCATGCTTAACGGTGCGGTGTTCAGAAACTGGTCGATGGCGCCCTTGGCAAGCGGGATGGCCTTGGGATCGCCCCTGGCGATCAGGAGCCGGAGCAGGCTCTGGCATTCGGCCAAACCGGGCATGGCGTCTCTCACCTCTGCTGCGATTTCGGCTTCGGCCGCTCTGCCTTCTGGGTATGGGTGCCGAACAGCGCCAGCAGCAGCGCGACTTCTTCCTTCGAACCGATCTGGATCATGATTGTCTCTCCTTTTCGCTTTGTTGGTCGGCCCCGGCGGGCGCCGAGTTCAGGACGATCTGGTTTCAGCACTGTTTCAGGCGTGTTTCGTCATCGCCCTGGGCTTGGCGGAAAAGGAAAAGCCGCCCTGAGGCGGCCAGTTTCAGACTTTCCTTTTTTGGTTATTTCTTGAGGGCGTCAGAGGCGTCCCGCGCTGCGTCCTTCACATCTCCAGCGACGTTGTGGGCGGATCCCTTGGCCTTATCCATCTTGCCTTCGGCTTCGAGGTCCTTGTCCCCGGTAAGCTTGCCAGCCCCCTCTTTGATCGCGCCTTTTGCCTTGTCAGCGGCGCCCTTCACATGTTCACGGTCCATGATCGTTATCCTCCTTGTCTAGAAGACGAGCACAACGAAAACGCTGCGCTGTCGTTCCTGCGAGACGCGCACCACACGAAGAACGGTCGATTGCGATGTCCATGAGCTGTTTACGCAGCTTGTACTTGTTGCTCGCCGCGGGTGTGCAAAAGTGGACAGACAGGGCCGTTGAGGTTTGGTTTAGCTCCTGCATTGGACTTGTAATTCTTACTTGCGATCGGCCCGGACGCTCACACGCCGGGTTTTTCGCTTGATTTCCCAATCCGCCTTGAGCGTGAAGCAGGCATCGACCCGCTGACCGAGGTCGACGAGTCCACGCCCCCAGCACGCGCTACTTGCCGCGCCTCTGCATGACGCCGCGCAGCGCAATGCGGTGCTGCCAGGCCCGCACCCGCACGGCGGCTTCGCTCCGGTTGAGCTCTGCGGCAATTTCGTCGGGGCGGCGTCCGGCTTCGGCCAGCGCTTTCAGCCGCTCATGCTCGTCCGCCGTCCACCGCTTCAGCAAGGGATAGCGTGATTGCATGGTCGGAGTTGGCTCACCCGTCATTCAAGTGCGACGACAATCGACCGGGACGGACCAAGTTCCTATCTGGCCGCGCGTGGCGGACCGACACTAATGAACTTTGCAAAAATAAAGCCCGCGGCGGATCGCTCCGCGCGGGCTTTGTTTCGAGCGCAGGCTCGGGTGAGACTTTCGCTCTCAGTGCATCAGTTCGAGGTGCAGACCTTGACGGTCTTCATGCCGGCCTCGGCTTCAGACCTGGTCTTGTACACGGTGTCGCCGCTGACGACGGTCGTTTCCGTGGTCGTCGGCTTCGACTCGGTGATGGTGCACTTCTTGGTCTTGACATCCTGCACCACGTAGAACGTTTGCGCAAACGCGGGAGCCGCAACCGACGTCAGCACGGCCGCGGCAATGATCGCCTTGATGTTCATCGTGTCCTCCTCCAGCAGCCCGGTCCTCCAGGCGTGTGTTCTACAAACCCGACAAATTGCCACTTGTTCCCGGCCATCGCCCCCGAACCAACTCCGGGGGATTGCGTTAGCACGCAAACAGGAGGCTTCGATGCTGGACGTGCGGCTGGTGACAACTTCCCTGGCGCTGCTGGTTGCATTGATGAGCGTAGCGCTGGCTGAGCCCGTCAAGGAACAGGCCGCACCTGTGGTTCAGGGCGCCACCGAAGCCCGCCCCATCCGCGTGATACTTCCGGCGCCGTGGGAGCCCACCAAGGGCCAAGCCGAGTCTGTGCAATCTTCAAAGTAGCAGGTGGCGGGCGCATGTCCGGCCGCGGCGGCAACTCGCTCGTCGTCGTGACCAAAGAGCCGCGACCGAAGAGCCGCAGCAAACTCATCCAAACCAATAGCAACCAATCCGACTCTCACTTGTTGTCGCCCGCACAATCACTTGCAGGAGACAACAACATGAAACGTCTGACAGTGCTGGCCGCAACCTTGGTGCTGCTCGGTTCGGTGCCCGCGGGCGCCCAATCGCAGCCGGCGCAAAGCGGGCCGGGCAACAACGCCGTGAACAGCTCCGACCAGAACAACTCCAACGCACCGGTCGCGGGCCGCAACAGCTTCACCGAGGGACAGGCGAAATCGCGGATCGAGGGCGCGGGCTATTCCAACGTCTCCGGCCTCCAGAAGGACGACAACGGCGTCTGGCGCGGCAAGGCGGACAAGGCCGGCACCAAGACCGACGTCAGCGTCGACTTCCAGGGCAACGTCAACCCCGCCAAGTAATTTACGAAATCAAGTCATTCGCGACATCAGGAGATCCAGACATGACGACGACCATCTCTCGCCTGTACGACAATTACGCCGATGCCGAGCGGGCCGTGACCCGGCTCGAAAGCGCCGGCGTGCCGCATTCCGACATCAGCCTCGTCGCCAACAATTCGGACAATTGGTACGGCTCACGCTCCGGCAAGGTCGATCGTGACCGCGACGGCACCGATGATCGCGCCGAAGGCGCCGGCACCGGTGCCGGCATCGGGGCCGGGCTCGGCGGCGCCGCCGGCCTGCTCGCAGGTCTCGGCTTGCTCGCCATCCCGGGCCTTGGTCCGGTGGTCGCGGCCGGATGGCTCGCCTCGACGGCGGCCGGCGCGGCTGCCGGCGCGGCCACCGGCGGAATCATCGGCGCCCTGACCGAGGCCGGCGTCTCCAGGGAAGACGCATCGCGTTATGCCGAGGGCGTCCGCCGCGGCGGCACGCTGGTGTCCGCGAGGGTGCCGGACCAGGACCGCGCGCGCCTCGATGCGCTTCTGCACGAGCGATCGGTCAACCTTCAGGAGCGCAGCGCCGCATGGCAGAAGTCCGGCTGGACCGACTTCGACGCCGCAAGCCCGCCATTGTCGCCGGAGGATGTCGTTCGCGAGCGCGAACTCTACGGCGTAGGCTCGCGGCGATAGGGCGGTAAGCTCTGACACGACAAAGGCCCCGCGGTGCGGGGCCTTTTTGATGTCGACGACCGGTCATCACGCCGGCACGGTCGATTGTGCCATCTTGCCGGTGTTTTGCCCGACGGGTCAAACTTTATCTCAAATGCCGCAAAGCGGATTGGCCGAAGTGAAATCTCTTCGCCTCATGCTGGGACATGTCGCCTGGACGGGGCAAGCCGGAGAGACCTTCGATGTATTACGTCGCCGCTGCATTGCTGGTGCTGTCGGGACTGTTCTATTCCGCGAGCCGTCATGAGCTCGGCCAATTCGGCGCGGACGTGTGCAGCTACGGCGGCACGTTCTGCGACAACCCGGTGGTTCTCTTCACCGGCGCGGCGCTGGCCGCCGCCTGGGGCATGTTCGTCAGCATCAGGTAGGCCGATGATGGCAATATAGCCCTGTTTTGCCCGACGGAGCAAACTCGACTTAGCATTTTCGGAAATCAGCCGCCCGCTTCGGCAGCGGGAACTTATGGCATTCGATTCGCATTTGCTAAAGACGACGTCCCGCACCCGTTCGAGCCCGTTGATGAGCGACAGCGCCCTCACCCCGACGAAATCCGCGCCGACGCTGTTGCAACGGCTGGGCCCCGGCCTCATCACCGGAGCTGCCGACGACGACCCGTCGGGTATCGCCACCTATTCGCAGGCCGGCGCGCAATTCGGCTTCGGTCTGTTGTGGACCGTGTTTCTGACCACGCCGTTCATGATCGCGATCCAGCTCGTCAGCGCGCAGATCGGCCGCGTCACCGGCAAGGGGCTCGCCGCCAACGTCATGCGCGTCGCGCCGCGCTGGGCGGTGCTGGCGCTGGTCTCCATGCTGGTCGCCGCGAACACGTTCAACATCGCCGCCGACATCGCCGCGATGGCCGAGGCGCTCTCGCTCGTCATCGGCGGCCTCAACCACGAGCACGCGCTGATCTTCGCGGCCGGCTCGACCCTGCTGCAGGTGTTCGTGCCCTATCGCCGCTATTCGCCGGTGCTGAAATTCCTCACGCTGGCGCTGTTCGCCTATGTCGCGACCGCCTTCACGGTGCAGATTCCCTGGAGCACGGCGCTGCTCGCCGCAGTCTGGCCGAAGCCGAATGTCAGCGCCGATTATCTCCTGATGGTGGTCGCCGTGCTCGGCACCACCATCAGCCCCTATCTGTTCTTCTGGCAGGCCTCGCAGGAAGTCGAGGAGATGAACCAGGGCGAGCGCGACAAGCCGCTTCGCCAGCTCAAGCGCGGCGGCGATCACGAGCTCGACCGCATCAAGACGGACACCATCTCGGGCATGCTGCTCTCGAACGGCATCGCCTTCTTCATCATCCTGACCACCGCATCGGTCCTGCACGCAAACGGCATCACCAATATCGGCTCGGCGACGGAAGCGGCCGAAGCGCTGCGGCCGCTGGCCGGCGATTTCACCTTCGCCCTGTTCGCGACCGGCATCATCGGCACGGGCCTGCTCGCCATTCCCGTGCTGGCGGGCTCGGCGGCCTATGGCGTTGCCGAGATCTTCGGCTGGCGCGCCACGCTGGAGGCCAAGCCGGACGAGGCGGCCGGCTTCTACACCATCATCGCCGCGGCAACCCTGATCGGCTTCGGCCTCGGCTTCACCGGCATCGACTCGATCAACATGCTGGTGTGGAGCGCGGTGCTCAACGGCATCGTCGCCGTCCCCATCATGGCGATGATGATGCTGATCGTCTCGAACCGCACCATCATGGGCCGCTTCAGGGCCCGCTCCTGGCTGATCGCGCTGGGCTGGCTCGGCACCGCAGTCATGGCGCTCGCCGTTCTCGCTTTGCTCGGCTCGTCGGTGATCGGCTGACGCAAGGCCTGCTTCGGACGCGCTGCCGCGCCGCATCTCTGCATCTTCCCGCCGCTCCGCGCTTGGCTTAACAATGCGGTCCGGGCCCGGCTCAAGATCGGGCTATAAGAAAAGCCCGGCCGGGCGAGTAGGGAGCGACATGACCAAATCTTCAAAAGCAACGAGCCTCGAGATCCTCGCCTGCGATGCCGGCTGGAGAAACTATCATTTCGTCAAGCTGACGACCGAGGACGGCATCGTCGGCTGGAGCGAATTCGACGAAGGCTTTGGCTCGCCCGGCGTCGGCGCCGCGATCCAGCGCCTCTCGGCGCGGGTCATCGGGCAGAACGTCTTCCAGCACGAGCGCATCTTTGCCGAATTGTTCGCGGCGACGCGTCCTGCGGCCGGCGGCGTGGTGGCGCAAGCGCTCGGGGCGATCGAGAATGCGCTGCTCGATGCCAAGGCGAAATCGCTCGGCGTCCCCTGCTATGAGCTGCTCGGCGGCAAGATCCGCGATCGCGTCAGGGTCTACTGGTCGCATTGCGCCACGTGGCGCATCAACCACCCGTCCTGGTACAAGCCGGCGATCGAAACTCTCGACGGCGTCAAGGCGATGGGGCGCGAGGTGCGCGAGAAGAAGTTCACCGCGCTCAAGACCAACATCTTTTCCTATGACGAGGGCAAGCCGACCGGCTGGCGTCCCGGATTCGGCTCGCCCTTCGCGCCCGAGATCAACGTCGACCGCAAGATCCTGCGCGACCTGCACATGCATCTGGAAGCGATCCGCGACGGCGCCGGCCCCGACGTCGACATCCTGCTCGACTGCAACTTCAACGCCAAGACCGAAGGCTACTTGAAGATCCTGCGCACCATCGCCGACCTCGACATGTTCTGGGTCGAGATCGACAGCTTCAATCCGGAAGCGCTCGGCTATATCCGCAAGCAGAGCCCGCACCCGATCTCGTCCTGCGAGACGCTGCTCTCCTTGCGTGAATTCCTGCCCTACTTCCACGCGCAGGCCATGGATGTCGCGATCATCGACACGCCCTGGAACGGCGTCTGGCAGTCGATGAAGATCGCCGCGGCGGCCGAAGCCTTCGAGGTCAACGTCGCCCCGCACAATTTCTACGGCCATCTCTGCTCGATGATGAACGCGCATTTCTGCGCCGCGGTGCCGAACCTGCGCATCATGGAGATCGACATCGATCGTCTGTCCTGGGATCGCGAGCTGTTCACGCACGAGCCGGAGATCGAGAACGGCCATCTCATCATCCCGAACCGGCCCGGCTGGGGCACCGAGCCGAACGAGGAAGCCTTGCGGGCTCATCCGCCGAAGACGAGTGGCGGCCTCCTCAACTACGGCCGCAAGAGCTGAGAGGCTGAAGCATGATCCGGAAAAGTGTCTAGCGGTTTTCCGAAAAGATCATGCTCAAACGATAACCTAAAGCGCGATGACGATTCATCGCGCTTTACGGCGTCACGGGATTGACGGTTGGAGACGTCTTCGGCCGCTGCGGCTCGATCAGCGATTTCGGATCGGTCGGGAGCACCAGGGCGCCAGCGGCCCGTGCCGCTTCACCCGTGGTGGCGTACATCGCGACGTGGGCCGGCTGTGTCTTGGCCCGGCTCCACGGGCCGTGGTCGACGATCAGCATGGCCGCAATCGTCACGCCCGCCACGATCAACGCCATCACGCCGGGGTGACGCAGGGCTCTGGACATGGAGTACGCGAAGCGACCGTTTGCCATCGAAGGGTCCGAAATTTTCCTATCGCAGGTTAATTCGGTCGAGCCCCCTCCGGTTCCCCTACTGTTGCAGCTCGTAGCGTTGGGCGATGCCGCGCCGGTCGTGGCCTCGCGCGAGGCGACGGGGTTGCTGGGTGGAGTTCCCGGCTCGGACACTCCGGGCGCAAGCTCTATCCCTCGCACACGACGCGCAAAACCGTCACGATGGTCGCCGAGATGAGACATGAAATCGCAAGCAGGGTCCAACTCGGCCTCGTACTCGTGCGGGCCACGCGGACAACGAGCATCTTCATGCACGTCAACATTCATCCCTGGGAAGGCGGTGCAGGTAGGCTATCCCGAAAGAGGCGAGCTCTTCGGTATCGCTTGGGTGCTCTTCCCACCTCCTCTGCAGATGGCGTTCCAGCAGACAGCGCCTTGTGTCGTGCGCGGCGACCTCGGGGTGCCGCGCCCGGTACACCGTCCAGGCGGTGTCCGCGGCGTTCTTCAAGACCTTGTCGTCGTCCATGCCTGCTCTCCGGAAATCCGAACCTCGTGGCGTCCCAACTTAAGGACAGGCTCCAAAGTTTCCGGTTTTTCCCGGTATTCGACCATTTAATGATTCAGGGGCGATTTGATCGGATTCTTTCTCGGCGCGCCGCGCGCCGCTCGGGGCAGTCCCGAACCTCTTGGAGGCATTTGGTCGAACTGATGGGAACGGCGGGCGTCGCCGTCCAGGCCCGAACTCTCCGTGACGCCGTCCCGACGCCGAGCACCCATTCGCTCTCGCCACCGGCCAGCAGCAACCATTGCTTATTCTTCCCGTTATTCCCTAGGGCAATGTGATGTGAGAGGTATGTTGATGAAGAAGATTGCAATGTCAGCCCTGATGGCCGGCGCTCTGGGCCTGAGCTCGATCGCAGCAACGTCTCCCGCCGAAGCCCATTGGCGAGGTTGGGGACCTGGCATCGCCGGCGGCCTGGTCGCAGGCGCCGTCATTGGTGGCCTTGCCTCCTCCGCCTACGGCTGGGGACCTGGCTATGGCTACTATGGCGGTCCCCGCTATTACAGTGCCGGTTACTACGGCGGCCCCTACGCCTACGACTATGGATACGACGAGCCCTATCGATGGGGCGGTGGCTACACCACCACCTACTACACGGCGCCCGTTTCCTACGGCTATCGCTATCGCCGCGTCGTGCGCCCCGCCTACGCCTATTACGGTGGGTCCTATCCGGTCGTTCGGCACCACTGGCATCGGCACCACCGCCATTGGTGAGAGCAGCCGATCAGGCGCCACGAGAGCCGCGCTCGACATGGGCGCGGCCTTTCGCTTGAAGGGGGCGTGCTGCCGGCATGGCGCCCATCACTCGCCTGGTGCGATGGCATTGCTCGGCGTCGGCCGGTCGGTGATCTGCTGACCGAACAGGCTGCCGATCAGCTCGACCGCCGTGCGCGCGGTCCGACCGCGTTCGTCCAGGAACGGATTGAGCTCGACGATGTCGACCGATCCGACGACGCCGGAATCGTGCAGCAGCTCCATGATCAGATGCGCCTCGCGATAGGTGGCGCCACCCGGCACGGTGGTGCCGACGCCCGGCGCCACGGAAGGATCGAGGAAATCGACGTCGAAGCTGACATGCAGCACGCCATTGCTCGCCTTGACCCGTTCGATGACGCGGCGGATCAGGACAGCCACGCCGAACTCGTCGATCTGGCGCATGTCGACGATCCTGATCCGGCGCGTGCGCATCAGCTCTTTCTCGAGCTTGTCGATCGAACGCGCGCCGAACAGATCGAGCTTGTCCGGGCCGATCGAGGCGCGTGGATCGTCGCCGAGCAGGCCGTCGAGCCCGGGCTCGCCGCACAGGAACGCGGCTGACATGCCGTGCATGTTCGCGGTGATCGTCGTCTCCGGCGTGTTGTAGTCGGCATGGGCGTCGAGCCAGAGCACGAACAGTTCGCGGCCGCGCTCCTGCCAATGCCGCGCCATCGCATTGACCGACCCCATCGACAGCGTGTGATCGCCGCCGAGAAAGATCGGCAGCGCACCTGATGTCGCGATCTCATAGCCTCTGCGGCTCAGAACGCGCGTCCAGCGCTGGATCTCGCGGTAATGATTGGCCTGTTCGGGCGGCCTGTCGGTGAGGTCCCGGACGTCGGCTATGGACAGATCGCCATAATCGACGACCTCGAGATCAAGACTTTCCAGCAATGTCGCAAGGCCGGCGGTGCGCAGCGCCGCAGGCCCCATCAAGGTGCCGCGCTGCGAAGCCCCCATGTCGATGGGAGCGCCAAGCAAGGCGATGTGCCGGGCTCGATCCGTCATGGTCCGGTCGGTCACGGCTGTCTCCTGACGTCAGCAAGGTTCACCCAGCCTAACAGAGATTCGCACCCGTCGTTTCCCGGGGAGCGCGCAAGCCGCCGGCATATCATCCGGAACAAAATCCCCTGCGCTGAATTTCTCATCCAAGGCCGGCACCCGCCGTCAATCACGGCGCCTGTCGCGGATAGCCAAAGGTCACCAGACCCGCTGTTCAAAACGAGCGCTCGCGCGGATAGCCAAAGGTGCCGGCTTCGATCATCACGCCAGGAGGTCGCGTCCTTGAGCACGGAGATACCGCAATCCTCGTCCGAGCCCGGCATGGCCGAGCGTGCCATCGATACGGCCGCGGACGTCTCCCGCACCATTGGTGAAGTCGCCGGAGGCCTGCACGCAGCGGTCGATCGCCTCACCTCCGCAGTCGAGGAATCGCGCAAGCCCGGCGGGGCACTCGCGACGGTTTCCGCGATCACGCGCGAAGCACCGCTTGCCAGCCTGTTCGTCGCCTTCCTGTTTGGCGTCGCGGTGGCGCGCCGGCGGTAGCTGTTCTGCGATCGCCCTCTGGGTGAAACCGTCCTGCGTCAGGCCTGGCTCGGCGCTGCGGTCCGGCCTCGGAGCCGATCTACGTCAGAGCCAAGCGGAGTGCTACTTTTACCAACGAAAGGTCAGCGCCACAGAGTGTGGCGCCAGCATCGCCTTATACGGTCGAGAACGGCTAATCTAGCTGATGCTTCACGAAAGCGGCACTTACGTGAAGCTGCTCGCCCCCGGCGAAAATCTCCTCGCTTTATAATAGGAACGTCTCCGTTCCGGATGCTTTCCGGAAAGCAACGAGCCGGAGCTCCGCCAACAGTGCCGTGCTGCTGTTCACTTGCAGGGCAAGCCCGACGGATCGGCCCGCTATGCCGAGCACGTCAATTGCTACGTCCGCAATGGCGCGGAATATCCCAGCCTTGCCGCCCTGCTCCGCGCGATCGAGGCCGAACACGCTTACAACGAGACGTGATATGTAGGTGGTCCTCAGAACAGTCCCTACGCTCTTCTTCACTGGCTCAGATCAGACCCACGATCATCAAGACTCCGATCTCAATCATGAGGAGCGTAGCCGTTGCCGCGGAGATGAGAAACAAATCACCTAATGACAGGTGCATGATTTGCCTCACAATTTGCCCTAGAAGCGGCCCTTACATCCTTGGAACGGGGCTACAGGGCGGGATGATGGGGCCGCTTCTAGGAGGTCCTTGACGCGTTCATCCGGCGCCAAGCGGCCCTCATTCTAATCCAAATTTAAATCTCGTCCAGCATTTAATTCACTTAAAATGGCGTATTATATTAATATTTAATTGTGCCAGGACTTGAACGATGCAGTCCGCTGGGGAATTAGTTTCTTTACGGCGAGCTATCTATCTGCCCGAGCATGCGAGGGACACAAGCTGTGGCTGGCGACAGCCGGCAAGCAAGCCTCCTCGGGGCCTGACTGGATCCAAGACGATGACCGAATGCTGGCATGCGTGACAACGAGCGCGTGCGGCTGCTCTCTCTCGCAATGGCACCGAGGGACCAAGCGGTACCTGGATCGATGAGGCGGCTCTGAAGAATCGCCAGACAAGGAACCAGCCCGGCGCCAGCGCAGTGCTCTGCGGGCACAAGCAGCTTTAATCTGCCCGGCGCATGAGATTGGCTTCGGCGAAAAGCGGTGGCGAGCGGGAACGTTGAGACGGAGCTGAGGTTGATCGAAAAAGAAGAGATTGGCGGCGCCAGCTGAGCACACTGATGGACAAGACCTTCGTCTATGATGCGTTGAGGCAGGTCGAGCGCGATGTAGTTGAAGGAGAACGACGCCTTGCAGAGCAAGAGAGAGCGATCCTTCAGTTGAAGCGGGAAGGAAAGGATACCGCTACCGCTGAAATAGAGTTGGACACATTGCGCAGAGCCCAGCGTGTTCTTGATCAGGACCGACAACGCCTCCTTTCGCTGTTACAGCCTTGAACGGGTGACGGCATTCGACGCCTCTGTGCGTTAGAGCATGATCCGGAAAAGTGCGTAGCGGTTTTCCGATAAGATCATACTCAAACAATAACCTAAAGCGCGATGACGATTCATCCTAATCGCATCGCGCTTTGGTGCATCGTGAAAATCGCTGCGGAGCCAAAGCTGACGCGAACCAATGTCCCTCAACGCTGTTGTCTGCGACCGCCCCTAGTGAGACCGTCCTCCGTCAGAACTGGCTCGCGCTGCGGTTCGGTCCCGGAGCCGAGTACCGAAGGCACTATTCGTCGCATTGCCGCGGTGGCACCTGCCAACGGTAGAATTCACCTTGAAGGGTCGGATGCTGAGCGCGGCTCGCGCAAGCGTCCGCCGATTGCGTTCGCGATGTCGCCGTGCTTTAGGCAGCAGCACGGCCGCTTGAGCAACTTGCCAACGCGAACAGCCTAACGTCTGCCGTGGGGTCATAAGCGCGCTTCACGCGCGAGCCGCCCCTTTCCTTGGCACGAATAGCCAGCGCAGGCAGATCATCGCCTTATGCGTAAACGCCGCGCAGTCGTTTGAGGGTGCGTTCTGTCAGAAAGCCGGAAAGCCGGGACGGGTCTGCTGGTGGATTCAGTCTTTTTGTTTCTCGCCTGCGCTTCTTCCATCAGAGCTTTTCGAGCGCTCTTCGAAACGATCAGCGCCCTTAGCTAGATCCTGCCCCATCTTGCTCTCGGTTTTTTCTTCCTCCTTGGAAGCTGCTTCGCGCAAGCCTTCAGCGGCCCGTTTCCCCGCTTTTGATGATTTTCGTTCGTCGTCCATTTTTGGCTCCCTCCTCATCAAGATGCTTACCAGCTGCTGGTCCTCAGCTGAGATGGACAACGTTCCAATTAGATCGTCTGAACATGGTTCCAAGTTCCGCGGGGCTCTCAGTCGGATCGCGTGCGACTCCGTCGAATACCGTGATAGAGTAATCACGAAAGCAGAAGCGGTTGTTCGGAGTTTCCAATGAAAGCCAAGTGGGCTCTCTTTGTGAGCTTCTTTCTCGTGATCGTCCCGGGCTATCCCGCAGCCCAACCGGTGGAAGTGCTTTGGCTTGGGCACGCAACGACCCGCATCACTAGTGTCGCCGGCAAAGTGATAGTGATTGATCCCTTCCTCACCAGAAACCCGAAGACGCCGCCTGAGTACCGGGACTTGAAGGCGATTGGAAAAGTGGACCTGATCCTAGTGACGCACGGCCACCAGGATCATATTTCCGATCTCCTCGATCTGGCACGTCTGACGGGCGCCAAGGTTCTTGCCAATTACGAGTTCGGACGAAATCTTGTCGCGCTGGGTCTCCTTGAAGAGAACAACGTCATTGCCATGAATAGGGGCGGCATGGCCGAGCCGCTCGGCCGGGGCGTCAAGATCCATATGGTGCCGGCCGATCACAGCTCGTCGCTCGACTACAATATTCTCGGCATAAGGAACCCTGACCAGTCAGCATCCATCCGGCAAGGCGGAGGGGCCGGAGTTTCCGTTGGCTACGTGATTGAGATGGAGAACGGCTTCAAGGTCTACCACACGGGCGACACCAGCGCCTTTGGCGACATGGCGCTCATTCGGGAGCTCCACAACCCGGACCTCGCGCTGGTGTGCATCGGGGGCTTTTTCACCATGGGGCCCGACGAAGCCGCTTACGCGGTTCGGGAGCTGATCAAGCCGAAAGCGGTGATACCAATACACTACGGCACCTTTCCGGTGCTGAACCGAACCCCGGCCGAATTCAAGAAAGCTTTAGGATCTACTAGTGTCCAGGTCTTGGACGTCGCCCCAGGTCAGGTAATGAGATTTTGAGGCCGCTAATCGGGCACGTTGGCGAGTCTAAGGCCCGTCGCCATGCGTTCCCAATCCGCTGAATCCTTGAAGGGATACCAGAAAGCAGTTCCTCGAATAGAGAGTGGGTCTAGTCCCTGTCGATTCTTCTCGGCCAACGAAAAGATCCGTTCAGCGTCCGCTTTCCGGCCCAAATGGCCGTAGGCGGCGAGAAGTACACGATAAGCCCATCGGTCGTCTGAATTGAGAGCGATAGCCCGCTCCAAGCTTGCCGCTGCACTTTGAAATTGCTCCAACCCGAATTGGGCCAATCCGAGTTCATAAAAGTAAGAAGGTGGGGAGAATGGATTGAGCCGCATGCCATGGAGGACGAGCTCAAGAGCCTTGGCCGGCTGACCGGCTAAGCTCAACGCTCCAGCGAGCGCGACGTAGGCGTTCGCGTCGTTGGGATCCATGCTGATTGCTCGCTCTCCCTCTTTGATCGCCTTCTCGTGCATTCCTTGCTGAGACAGAATGGCCGAAGCGACCTGATGATTGAGGGAAATCGGAGACTGTTGTGCTTTTGTGATGTACTCTTCAGCCTTCAAGCGCGCATCGTGCACCGATCTTAGCCCGAACCTCTCTTCCTGCCATTGTCTCCTTGCAATCTGCCAGTATGTGGCCGCGAGCGCAGCAAAAGCACGAGAGTAATTCGGCTCGATTTCGATCGCTCGCTCGAAGTGGCCGATCGCCTCGCGCGCGGCCTTCGGATTCTGCTGAAGGTACCTGTTCCAACCCTTCAGGAATTCGTCGTAGGCCACCGGGTTTTCGGTGCGCTTGGTGGCGATTTGCCCCTGCTCCTTGGATGTCAACTGAACCGCCAATGTTCGCGTGATCTTGCCGGCGATTTCGTCTTGCAGCCCGAAAACATCTCCCATCGCGCCCTCGTAGCGATCTGCCCAGAGCTGCCCGCCGCTCGCCGCATCGACCAGTCGAACGTTGATGCGAATCCGGTCCGCGGCTCGGCGCACGCTGCCTTCCACCACGTAGCGGACCCCGAGATCCGCAGCGGCCTTTCGCACGTCCACGGCAGTGTTCTTGAAGGTAAAGGTGGAGTTGCGGGCGACGACGAAGAGCCCGGCCACTTTGGAAAGCTCGTTGATCACATCATCGGTAATCCCATCCGAGAAGTATTCTTGGGCTTTGTCGTCGCTGAGATTGGAGAACGGCAGCACGGCAACTGAGGGTTTGTCGGACCGCACCGGGGTGCTGTCGCCCGCGTTCTGCACCCCGCCTCGCTGCTGGGCCCCCATCCACCACACGGCTCCGCCCGCGCTCGCAAGCACCAGGGAAGCGACGGCGATCGCAGCAAGGGCAATGCTTCGCGCCCGCTGCGACGCGCCATCGTGCGCGGTCGGGTCGGCGAAGCCCGTCCGCGCCGAACCCAGGCTCTCGCTCGAAACAGCGTAGGCCTGGACCGCTCGGTCGATGTTCTTGAGTTTTTTAAGACCCAGATTCTTGAAAGAGAATGGGAGCGCCTTGTGGACCTGCTCGTAGACGGCGCCCGAGATGCACACGCCCCCTGGCTCGGCGACTTCTTGGAGCCGCGCGCCGACATTGACCCCATCTCCAAGCAGATCTCGCCCGCGCGCTACGACATCCCCCACGTGAATACCGATCCGGAACTGGACACGCCGGTCTCGAGCGATCTCTCGTCCCATTTCTAGCAGTCGACCCTGGACCGCAACGCCGCATTGAACGGCATCGACCGCGCTCGGGAACTCCGCCAGGACGCTGTCCCCCGCAGTGTTGGCAATCCGGCCCCCATGCTCCTCAATGAGAGTGTCCATGACCTCACGCGCGCTGGCGAGGCTTTTCAAGGTGCCGAGTTCGTCCAGG
The DNA here is from genome assembly GCF_025200905.1 of Bradyrhizobium yuanmingense. Classification (NCBI taxonomy): domain Bacteria; kingdom Pseudomonadati; phylum Pseudomonadota; class Alphaproteobacteria; order Hyphomicrobiales; family Nitrobacteraceae; genus Bradyrhizobium; species Bradyrhizobium yuanmingense. The sequence continues at coordinate 5,089,378 of NZ_CP104173.1, forward strand.
CCTACCAATCGCGAGTAGCCCGCGACGTCCGCCGCAAAAATCGCGGCAAGGTGCCGCTCAACCCGTTGTTCCTGCCGCAGCGGCATCCATCGTCAGCCTTTGGGGTGCCTGGCAATTCTGCAGCTTGAGATGCAAGGTTTCAAGGCACAGCGGGGTACGAAGCGAGGCTTTGGTACGTGAGGGTCGGCTGTCCGGCGAGTCGACGCCCAGCGGACGCCACCGCTGACACTCGGACCGGCTTGAATCAGGACTGATGTACTCCGTCCGGACCCCAGTCGCTGACGTCCGACCGGTGATCCGTCGTCAGGCAGGAAAGCCTAGCCGGGTATGTTCGAGTAAGGCCGTGTTGGCTCGGGCAGCTCCTTGTCGTCTGCATTCATTCCATTGCGGCAGGTCGGCTTTGGGGCAAAGGCTGCCCTCGGCGGCTCCGGCGACGGTTTCCCCTCAGCCCTCGGAAGCGGACGCTGCGAGCCTAAGAGGCGAAGTCAGCGGTGGGCCAAAAGCGGTCATCGGTGCGTTGACCGCATGGCGGGTGAAGACGTGCTAGGTCGTTACCGCACGGAACAGACGCCATTTGTCGGGAACGCCTTTGAGAATGTGGCGGCCGCGCTCCTCAAACGTCAATCCAGAGCCTGCCACGAGATCGCGAACCGTCTGTGAGACCAGAACTTCACCCGGGGCAGCTAGCGCGGCCACACGTGCACCAATATGCACGGCAATGCCAACAATATCGTGAGCGACGAATTCGCACTCGCCGGTATGCAAACCGCAACGGACCTTCAGATCGAGTGGGCGCACCGCGTCGCCGATTGCGCTTGCGCAACGCACAGCGCGCGCAGGGCCATCGAACGTGGCAAGGAAACCGTCGCCGGCGGTATTGACTTCGCGGCCGCGATACTGGCCGAGCACGCCCCGAGCTTTGGCATAGAACGCATCCAGCAGCACGCGCCAGGCGCCGTCGCCGAGAGCGGCCGCGCGCTCCGTCGATCCCGCAATGTCGACAAACAGCACAGTTGCAAGCACCCTGTCCGGCTCCGCTGCTTGCCGATGCCCGGTGACGAACTCTTCGACCTCATTGATAATTGCATCCTGATCGCCAGCCCAGACCATATGGTCCTGACCGCTGAGCTCAATCAGTTTGGCGCAAGGAATCTGCTGCGCCATGTAGCGCGCATGCTTCACGTCAATGACGCGCTCATCGGTGCGATGCAAAATCAAGGTCGGCACACGCGTCACGGGTAGGATGTCCCTGACATCGATCTCCCGGTTCATGCGCATGATCGACGATGCCGCGCCGGGGCTTGCCGAGGCCCTGAAGTAGGCGGCGGTTTGCTCAAGTGCCTGCTTATTGCCAGCGAGGCTAGGCGCCCACATCAGCAAACTCATCGCATCTGCCGAACCCCAATGGTGCTCAATGTCATCGAGGAAAGCGCTCCACTGCGCATCGGTCCACGCGAATGCGTAGTCAGGGGCCCACGAGCGTCGCGCATAAGTGCCACAAAGCACCAGAGCTGACGTGCGTTCGGGATACGTAGCTGCATAGAGCAGCGACATCGGACCGCCCTCGGACACGCCAAACAAGGTGGCCCGCTGAGAACCAACCTGGTCCAGCACCGCCTGCACGTCGTGCATCCGCTGTTCAAGCGTGAAGATTTGGGAACCGCGATCGGACATTCCGGTGCCGCGCTTGTCGAACGTGATGACCCGCGCAAACGTTGCAAGCTTGCGGAAAAAGGAAGCGCGTGCCGGCGATTGCCAGAGCGCTTCGACATTGGAGACAAAACCTGGGACGAACAGCAGGTCGCGCGGACCGTCGCCCATCACCTGATAGGCAATATGGACGTCGTCACTTTTGACATAGTGAGTGGCCGGGATGTCAGCCATGGTGGCCTACTGCGTGACAAACCGCGGGCGCGAGTGTCGCACCTCATTCCGCGTCAGGCTAGCGAAATTCGGTGGAGAATTTGGCTGCCGCCCACCCGTAAGTACCGGCGCGACTGGGGAACCAGGTGCGGCCGCGATGTGCGTTTCGGGTCAAACGCGACCGGTCCGGCCGATCTTGCTCACCAATGTGACACGATGGGCCATGAACGGACTCATGCACCGCAGCAAACAACAGCTCTATTCGATCACTTCATCTGCGCGGGCAAGCATCGACGGCAGCAAAGCTAGGCCGAGGGCCTTGGCGGTCCTCAAGTTTACGACGAAGTCGAACTTGGCCGGCTGCTCCACCGGAAGATTAGCGGGTTTTGCTCCACGCAAAATCCTGTCGACGTATTCGGCAGCGCGGCGATACAAATCCATAAAATTCGGCCCATAAGACATGAGGCCACCCGCTTCGACGTGCTCTCTGGCGTTGTAGATTGTTGGCAGTCGCGCTCCCATTGCTAAAGTCTGGATCCGATCGCGGTGGGTATTCACAAGCGGATCGGCAACTATATACAATGCCCCTGCACCACCTTTTAGCGCCTCAAAGGCAGACGGGATGTCCTCTGCTTGACGAATTGTGAGGATGTCGGTCTCAAGACCAAGCCTCGCCGCCGCCGCTTGCACTTCACTAAGCTCCAGTGCGGACAAGGAATTGCCAATGTTCCCAATAGCTGCCAAACGCCGAAGACTTGGAATGGCCTCGCGCAAAAGTTCTAGGCGCTTGCCGGCAAGATCGGTTGCTACCGTCGAGAGGCCCGTGACGTTGCCGCCAGGTTTCGCCAAACTCGCAACCAGTTTGTTTGCAACTGGGTCTCCCGCCACCGCGAACACGATCGGAATAACCGATGTTGCCTGCATCGCCGCGATGACGTTTGCGGTCCCCGAGGTTACAATGACATCGACTCTAAGCCGAACGAAATCCGTCGCAAATTTAGCGAAGCGTTCACTGTTTCCTTCGCCCCACGCATACTCAATCGCGACTGTTCGCCCCTCGATCCATCCGAGTTCACTCAGTCGCTTCAAGAATGCAGCAAGCCGTTGGCGCTCGACCGAAGGGGTGCTCTGACCCAAGAACCCGATGGTTGGCAATCGAGGGGATTGCTGCGCGCGGCCCGTTACCGGCCGCACGGCCACCAGACCAGCAAGAGCACCAAGCAAATCCCGGCGCCTCATACCTATCTCAACCGCAGACGACGGCATCATATGACTGAGGCCAGCGTTTTGGTAGGGATGAAACCGGCTTCGCCGCGGTCCGATGTCCGAGTTGGGTCAAAAGCGCCGGTTTGAAGGGCGCCGTGTCACTTCCGGTCTGCCCCGATCAGCAGACCATATCTGAGCCAAATCGAACTTCGCCATCGGGCCAAAGGCGGACATAGAGCTGAGAGATATCAGATAAAGCCTTCGATGTATTCTCGCACCGCGTTTGTGTCGCCAGCCGCGTTGAGAGTGCCAAAAAGCGACGGAGCCCAACGCCCTATGCTACCGCGCGACTTCCGTTGAGGAAGGGTGAGCGGACCTCCGGCAGATGCGGCGCAACTTCGCAGATGGGCCATCAGCCGACACGTCCGAGCGGAGAGATGTGGTCAAGTAAGCAGCCGCCTATCCGGCCAATGAGAGAGAGGCCTTGGCAATCGGAGGCGCTCGTTCAGCACGTGCCGCCGATCCTCGCGGGGCCCCAATCCTGAAAGTGCAAGTCGCCGCGATTGCCCAGCTTCTCGCTTCGTTAACCAGCGGCAAGAACCGGTGACAGTCTAAGGCTGCCTCTCGGGCAGCCTTCTGCCCTGAGCGATAGTTATTAGGCATACACGACCCCCGCCCAAGGTGCTGGTAATTGCGCTGCTAGTAAGAGAGGTCGTAAGCAAGGCTGTGATCTCCGGAGGTGTTACGGAGGCGAACCTGCCGCAGGATTTTAAAAACTCGCGCCGATCGTCTTCTTCTGGAGAGGACATTGCGGCTCCCATGGTCTTTTTTGAGAATATTTATGGGTCGATTAGATCGTTAAGCAGTTCAATCCAGAAATGTACCTATATCCTATGTTGTATCGGAGACCCTCCGCCGGCATTGAAATGTTCGCGAGGTCCGGTGCGGGTCACGGGCAAACTGCCCTGGGAGGCCAGCCACCGTCCGTTGTCGCCTTGCCAACTAAACCCGACCGCGCACACGGCGGCCAAAGAGCACAGCGTTATCGCAATCCAGCTGGCGAGCCTCGGCTGCCGCAGCATCGCGAAGCCGAGCAAGCAGCTCCGTTTTCATGTCCGGCAAGTCTCGGTCGCTGATCTCTCCTGAAAACACCTTGGCCAGCTCTCGACAGAGCGCGCTGATTGCCAGATTTTCCCGGTCGATCTCCATTCATTTTGAATGCGGAAAGCGGAAGATTGTTCATCAGGCTTGACAAACATTCTAGGGCCGCTTGAGGTCAAAAGCGCCGGTTTGAACCGTGACACTTCCGGTGTGCCCCGATCAGCGGACCATATCTGAGCCAAACCGAACTTCGCTATCGGGCCACAAGCTGCCGTGGCGCACCATGCCGCGATTGGTCAGCTAAGGGCCCAGAATCGGACATTCTATCTCGACCGTCTCAGCCCAGCGGCCCGCAAGGACCTGACTATTCGTCCTTGGTGCTGTAGTAACCGACACCACAAGTGAGCTTCCCTACCTTGGTGAAGTAGTCTTCTTTGTACACTTCTTTGCTGGCATTGGGCTTGGGCAGATAGTAGCCGATAACCTTAATCCGCTCCCAGCGCGCTTCGTTCAGCAGCTGGAGGCCAAACTCCTTGCCGGTCTTGTCCTTCAGCGCCGCAAGATCGCGGCCGATCAAGTCCGGCAGGCCGTGGGCGAGGATTTTGCCGTTCGCGTCCGCACAGTAGACGTAGAGGTCGCCGCGCCTGAACGCGGGATGGCCCCTATTGAACATTTCGAGCGCTGTCGCCTCATCCCCTTTCAAGGCCAAGACCGCAAGCTCAAGCATGTCTCGTGCTTCCAACGGTTCAGCCGCGATACCAGGTCCAATGCTCGCAATTGATGACATCGCTGCTAACGCGAAACGAGGGGCCGACGCCTTCATCGAGATCCCTCCCAAGACAGGATGTGTAAACCGTCGGCAGGAACGACGGTTCACGCTGGCTGCTCTCCTACTTCGGTTTTCTGTGCACAGCTTTCGAGTTGGTCTGCGCTCGTGGAAACGAGCGTTGACGACGCGCTGCGCTACCGGCGTCAATGCACCTATCCGCTAAATTACATCTTTTTCGCAAGTGCTGGAAGATCCAAAATGTCCGCTATGGGTCAAAACGCGAAGAACTCAGGTTGAGCAAATCTGGTCCGCTCCGCCGCGATGAGCGGAGCTCCGTGAGACCCAGCGCGACTTCGCAGATGTGCCAATTCCGGAAGTGGACTGTGCCTACTCGATCACCTCGTCGGCACAGTCGAGAAAGAATGCCGGAATCTCGATGCCGAGCAATTTCGCTGTCTTTAAGATTGTTGGTAAGCAAGCATTTGGTGGGCTGCTCCGGTCATTGAAAGTTTGCGGTTCACGGGTCAGGTCAACCACGCATCATAAGATGATCAGAACGAGAGTCGCCCCCGGCTTGGGTCCTCGTTGATTGAGCAGGCGCCGCGCTCAGCTCCCACCAATAGGCTATCGGGCATAAACGCTTCCACTACTCTGCACAGGACCGGGGCGGCGCCCCACGGCGGGGGGCGTCGCCCGACTGCTGTCAGATCGTCACGCGGCTGCCGTCGAAGCGCGTGAAGGAAAAGCCGTCGAAAGGTTCGCGGAGGGTCATGCGCTCGTCCCGCAGCATGCCGATAGCCACTTCTTCGCCGATCGCCATTGAGGCCGAAGCGTCGGAACGCCAGTGGATGCCCGCCCAATTCCGTCCGAAACCGAAATTCACCGCGAGCTTGTTCAACTCTCCACCAACCGTGAGTGGCGGGCCGTCATAGGGCATGAGCTTCGTCGGGTCAGCCGGATCGGGCTGTACCGGGTTGATGATGACGCGGCTCTCGTCGAAAAACGCCTTCAATATGGTAGCCGTAACGGCACCGACGCCCGTGGCACCGCCGGGATAGGTGGAGTGAAGGGGCGCGGCTTCCGGATAGGTTTGTGACAAGAGGTAGGTGCCGTATTTCGCTTTACTGCGATCGAGGGCTTCCGATTTCAGGAAGCTGTCATGCAACGGGTAGTCGCTCACGCCATTGGCGAGGCGATGGTGCGCCAGACCGCCATAGGCTTCCGGTCGCACGGCCCGGTGCACGAAATACTTCTGCCAGTAGGACGCGCGGACGGAGTTGCTGATCCCCGTGGTGAGTAGTGCCTGCACATAGGCCAATCCGAATGTGCCTCCTCCAGGGCCCTGTGTTTTCGATTTCCGATAGGGGCTAGACGGGTAGGATACGGGCTCCGTCACTGGATACATCCCGGAGTACCGTTGGTCCGTTCCGCCGCCGGGGGTTGCAAGCATCAGCGCTGCTGCCCACCCGAGTGCGGGACCAGCGCGGACATACTCCGCGAGATCTCTTCCTGTCGTGATGTATCGCGGTGTCGCCTCGAATTGCAACCGGCGTTTCGCCGCGGCGCCGTTCTGGATCGCCAGCCACTCTTCGTATTCGGTCAGGAATTCGCTCGCGGGCAACGCGGCGCGAATTTGAGCACTAATCCACTGTGCGGCATAGGGCACGTCCCGGAGCAGGAATTGCGAGATCAGCGGGCCGTCCAGAACGCCTGGAGGCGTGACGGAGCGGCCCTTCGGGTCAGCCGGGTCGAAGTAAAGCGCATTGGCACGAAACAGCGTACCGGGTGTGACCCGACCACCAGACTTCGGCCCGCGGAAATCCGCAAGCTTGTTGATTTCCTCGGTCGCTGCAAGCACGTCGCGGTTGGAGGTGTCGTCGCGCAACTCGGTAAGCGGAACATCACGAAGCAGGGATTGCCAGTATACCTCGACCGCCTCGCCGCCGCGCTCCGCACTTGCAAGGGTCGGCGCCGGCGGTAGCGCAATCTGAGTAGGGTTCATGCCGCTCAGGCTGACGGCCAGCGTGCCTACCGGATTGACCAGTTTGCGCGTGCCGCCGAGCGGGATTTTCTCGAAATCAGCGGGATCGCCCGACTGACAAGCAATATAGAAAGCCTGCCAAGCAGCTTGTTCCACTTCGCCGCGTTTGTCGTGCGGCAGGCCCCGCGTATCGGAACCGATCTTGTTGGTGTAGCGCGCCTCATCGCCGTTCGCCGGGTGGGGCGCGATGGGAATTTTCTCGTTATTGCTCGCGCAGGCCGCTCGGACTTCGAAGGCGCGGCGCTTGAGCGCCGCGTCGAGCGGTCGCGCCTCCGTGCCCACGCCCACGGTCTGCGCCGCGGCCGGGGCTACTCCGGACATACCCGGCGGAGACGCAAGCACGGCGGCGCCAACTGCGATGCCGGCCCCGCCGAGGAGCGAGCGGCGAGTGACCGCCGTGGTCGGCAGGGTCGGCGATGCCAGGTCATATTCAGTCGAAATAGTGGGGTGGTCAGCCATGGAGATCTCCTCCCTCGCAGGCACGCTCTGGGGCCCGCGTTTCAGATTCAAAGCATCCGGGCGCGCCTTGTGCGCACCCGCGTTGGAATGCGAATGCTGAAGGACCGGCGAAAAAGGAAGTCGGTTTTTCGAGTGCAATGCTGCCGATGGCACGACTGCTGTCCGTTCAGTCCCGCGAGGAATTCGGCATTCCCGCCTGCGACGACAGCTATTTAAAGAGTACACGATCTCGTGCGTCCGGAAAAGACGCCTGAATCTTTGGACGACTTCCGCTTAGGGTCACAATGCGAAGAACTCAGGTTGAGCAACTCTGGTCCGCTCTGGCTCAACGAGCGGACTTCCGACCGCCAAGGCGCAACTTCGCAGAAGGGCCATGAACGGACTCATGCGCCGCAGCAAACAACAGCTCTATTCGATCACTTCATCTGCGCGGGCAAGCATCGACGGCAGCAAAGCTAGGCCGAGGGCCTTGGCGGTCCTCAAGTTTACGACGAAGTCGAACTTGGCCGGCTGCTCCACCGGAAGATTAGCGGGTTTTGCTCCACGCAAAATCCTGTCGACGTATTCGGCAGCGCGGCGATACAAATCCGTAAAATTCGGCCCATAAGACATGAGGCCACCCGCTTCGACGTGCTCTCTGGCGTTATAGATTGTTGGCAGTCGCGCTCCCATTGCTAAAGTCTGGATCCGATCGCGGTGGGTATTCACAAGCGGATCGGCAACTATATACAATGCCCCTGCACCACCTTTTAGCGCCTCGAAGGCAGACGGGATGTCCTCTGCTTGACGAATTGTGAGGATGTCGGTCTCAAGACCAAGCCTCGCCGCCGCCGCTTGCACTTCACTAAGCTCCAGTGCAGACAAGGAATTGCCAATGTTCCCAATAGCTGCCAAACGCCGAAGACTTGGAATGGCCTCGCGCAAAAGTTCTAGGCGCTTGCCGGCAAGATCGGTTGCTACCGTCGAGAGGCCCGTGACGTTGCCGCCAGGTTTCGCCAAACTCGCAACCAGTTTGTTTGCAACTGGGTCTCCCGCCACCGCGAACACGATCGGAATAACCGATGTTGCCTGCATCGCCGCGATAACGTTTGCGGTCCCCGAGGTTACAATGACATCGACTCTAAGCCGAACGAAATCCGTCGCAAATTTAGCGAAGCGTTCACTGTTTCCTTCGCCCCACGCATACTCAATCGCGACTGTTCGCCCCTCGATCCATCCGAGTTCACTCAGTCGCTTCAAGAATGCAGCAAGCCGTTGGCGCTCGACCGAAGGGGTGCTCTGACCCAAGAACCCGATGGTTGGCAATCGAGGGGATTGCTGCGCGCGGCCCGTTACCGGCCGCACGGCCACCAGACCAGCAAGAGCACCAAGCAAATCCCGGCGCCTCATACCTACCTCAACCGCAGACGACGGCATCATATGACTGAGGCCAGCGTTTTGGTAGGGATGAAACCGGCTTCGCCGCGGTCCGATGTCCGAGTTGGGTCAAAAGCTGCCCTGCGCACTTCAAGAGGCCTCTCCGCTCAGCTTTCGAAAGCAGACCATGCGAGGCCAATCCCCGTGGCGCATTTCCGCGCTCAGATCGCGATGCGAACTCGCGGGAAGCAAGGAATGTGGGCACCGTCACTGGACGCTGAATACCGGATGTTGACCCGCGCGACGGTGCTCGCCAAGACAACCAGCCTCCATTCGGAGTGCTGGTGTCAACGCGCAGGCCAAAGCCGCTCGCTCAGGCGGCGCTGACAGTCTCGAGCTCAGCCGCCAGGAACTGTCTCTCAAACGCCTCGGCGGGCATCGGACGGCCGAAGAAATAGCCCTGCCCTTCCTCGCATCCCATGCTGACCAGGAAGTCGGCCGTTGCGCGGTTCTCGATGCCTTCGGCGACGACGGTGAGACCGAGCTGCTTGCTGAGGCCGATGGTCGACCCGACGATGGCGGCGTCGTCGGAATTCGACAGAAGACCGAAGACGAACGACCGGTCGATCTTGAGGCCGTCGAGCGGAAACTTCTTGAGATAGCTCAGGCTCGCATAACCGGTGCCGAAATCATCGAACAGGATCCGGACGCCGAGCTCCTGAATTCGCTTGAACATTTCAAGCACGCGGCGCTCGTCATGCAGCAGGATGTCTTCGGTGACTTCGATCTCGAGCAGCGACGGCGCCAGCCCGGTCTCTTCGAGCAGCGCTGCAACGGAATGCGCGAGGTCGCCGGACTGAAGCTGCGAGGGTGAGAGGTTGATCGCGACGCGCACATCGCTGCCGGACAATTCCCAAGCCCGCGCCTGGCGGCAGGCGGTCTCCATCACCCAGTTCGCGATCCGCTCCGACAGCGCAGAGGTGTTGACAACAGGCATGAATTCGGCCGGCGAGACGTAGCCGCGCACCGGATGCCGCCAGCGGATCAGCGCTTCGGCTCCGACCAGGCTGCCGTCGATCAGACGAACTTGCGGCTGGTAGAACAACTCGAATTCGCTGCGATCGGCGGCAAGCGCCAGCTCGCCCTCCAGCCTCAAGCGGTTCTCGAGCTCCTGCCGGATCGCGGCTTCGAATACGACGTGGCCGCCGCGCCTGGTCGCCTTGGCTTTCGTCAGCGCGAGATGGCCGTTGCTCAGGAGGTCATCGGCGTTGCTCCCGCCTTCAGGATAGACGGCGACGCCAACGCTGATCTTGACCCGGTGCTGGCGCGTGCCGGTTGCGAGAGGGGCTTCGAACGCGCGCGCGATTCGCTCGGTCACCGCCGCGACCGGCTCGGTGATCTCTGCGCAATCGATCGCGATGGCAAATTCGTCCCCGCTGAGCCGGGCGACGATCGCCTTCCCACCGACCTCGCTCCGGAGCCGCTCGGCGACCGCGCGCAGCACCAGATCGCCGGCGGAGTGCCCTAGCATGTTATTGATCTCTTGGAAGCCGTCGAGCCCGAGCACGAGCAACGCGACGCTCGAAGACGGTCGCTCCGCCGCGGCGATCAGATCGGTCAGGCCCACATGCAGCATGTTCCGGTTGGCCAGCCCCGTCAGCGCGTCATGTTCGGCGAGATATCGAATGCGTTCGGCTTCACGTTTGCGCACGGAGATATCGCGCAGGATGGCACCATATTGAAAGCCGTCCGTTCCCTGCCAGCCCGAAAAGCTCGCCTCGACCGGGAAGGTTTCGCCGTTCTTGCGCCGGCCTTCGAACTCGACGACGACGGCGCCGCCCGGAACCAGGAGCGCCTGGCGCGCGGCGTCGTGCATGGACGGTCTTGCACCGGCGTGTGCCGGCAAAGCGCACAGCGTTTCGAACGGGCGGCCGATGATCTCGGCCGGCATGTAGCCGAAGATCGCGCTGGCGCCGGGATTCCAGACCGTGATGCGGTGATCCTCGTCGGTGCAGACCAGCCCGTCGCCGAGCGACATCGCGATGCGATGAAAGCGGCTCTCGGCGATGCGTCCGAGCAGGCTGCGGAAGTCGATTTCGTCGAGCGCAATCGCGGTCAGGTAAGCGACGATGGCGATGTGGAACAGCGACGTATCGATGACCAGGGGCCATCTTGCCTGCACAAGGATTGCGGCCAGCTCGACCACCGCCCCGGCTGCGATCAGGATTGCGACGCGAAGTCCTGGCGCGATACGGCGCCACGAATACAGCATCAGCAGGCAGATTGCGCCCAGTCCGACCACCATGCCGACATCGGAGGTCCAGCGCAGGGTCCGGTTCTGAAGGATCGATTCAGCGGCGAGCGCCTGGAGGACTGGCCCCGAGATGATACTGCCGTTGGGAACGCTGAAACGGTCGCCGAGCTCGAGCGCCGTGGCGCCAATGATGACCTTCTTGCCTTTCAGCTTGTCGAGCGTGGCGCTATCGCCGCGCAGCACGTCGACATAGGAGACGGCGGGAATGGAGGGTGCGCGAATGCTGAAATCGATTAGAAAGGGCGGTCGCCGATTGGCGTCCTGTCCCGCCAGCACGACGGCCATCGAAGGCATGAAAGCATCGCCGAGCTTCTCGCCGAACGGATAGCGGCGAACCAGCCCGTCGGATTCGATTGCGACATTGACGAGAGCCGGCCACGACTGGTTGCTGAACGACTTCAGCGGCCGGTTGACATGGGCCGGGCCGCCCCTCGGTGTCGGCTGCTTGAAGGATGGCAGGATCGTCGAACCGCCGGCGTCTCGCAATGCCTTGGCGAAGGCCGCGTCGGAGGCGGGATCCGACGGCGTGCTGAAATCGACATCGAAGGCAACCTCCTGCGCGCCTGCCGCTTCCAGCCTTTGCAGCATTTCGGCATGGAGACGCCGCGGCCAGGGCCACACCCCGATCTGGTCGATCGACGGCGCATCGATACCAACCACGACGATGTCGCCGGTGGCCGCACGCGTTTGCCACTTGAATCGAAGATCGGTGAGCGCATTGCGAAGCGCAGCGTGCCAGCCCGTGGACAACACCACCGCGAGCGCGATCACGACAAGAATATGCGGCCGATAGCGTTTCACCCGAGCCTCCCCCCACACCCGCCCCGACGGACGCGTCCACCTAGAGTTCAGCGTCTGCCGTGCCCATTGCTGCCATTTCCGTGGCCGTGGCCGTTGTTGCCTCTGCCATTGCCGGTGGCGCCGTTGTCGGCATGGCTGCTGTTACCGTGACCGTTGTTGCCGCCGTTACCGCTATTGTTTTGATTGCCGCCGTTGCCGCTGTTGCCGCCGTTGCCGTTGTTGTTACCCGAATTACCGTTGCCACCGTCCTTTCCGTTGTTTGCTCGCGGGGCATCGCTGGATGCGCCGGCCGTCGTTGCGGCGATCGTGGCGTTCGCGCTGGCGGCACCGCTGCTTGCCGCACCGTTGGATGCAGCCGGGCTCGTCTTGCCATCGTTCCAGACCGTCTGACTGTCGCCCCTGGCATTCGCGTTACGTGCCTGCCCCGGCGGAACGCCGCCGTGCGCAAGGCCGCGCGTCGCCTTGTGGACGTTCAGCTTGACCTCTCCCAGCGCGGCCGAAATGCGCACGGCTCCTGCCTTGGGGGCATGCCCCCCGGCCGCCTGCCCCAAGGCCTTGGGTGCGCCGGCCGCCTTGCTTCCCTTGTCGATGGGGCCGAGCGCATGGATGGCATGGCCATTGGCCGCATGGCGCGGCGCCGACAGGCCCGACTTCGGCACTGGGACACGCTCGGTCGTGGGTGCGCGGGGCTTGCCCTGCTCGATCGGATTGAGCGTCCCCGCACCGCTGAGGCTGAGACCGGGCTTGCCGTGTTCGAAGACGGTGGCCGCTTGTCCGGGCATCACTTGCGCAATCTGTCCCGTCTTGAGATCGGAGACTTCGACCTGGCCGCGGAGCACGCCGACCTTGGTGCTGCCGGCACCGACCGTGACGCTGAACTGCGTTCCCTTGACCACGGCGGCGAGATAGGGCGTCTCGACCTCGAAATGCTTGACGTTGCGCTTCTCGACCTCGAGCAGGATCGAACCCGCCTGCTGGATGATGGTGGTCGACAGGCCGTCCTTCTTCTCGGCCGGCAGGCCCACCACCGAATTGGGAGAGATCAGGATCGTTTCCTCGCCGCGGACGAGGAGAACGCGCCCGTTGCGACCGGTGCGAATGGTATCGCCAGGTTTCAGCGTTCCTTCTGGCGTCAACGACACCTGCTGGGCGCCGCTCGTCGCAAGCCAGACCTCGCCCGAGGATTTGCTGACCGACCACACACCGTCGTCCGCCGCGAATGCGCTGGAAGCCGTTCCCAGGATCAGCGCCGCCGCCAGGGCGCGCCGCATTCCAACTCTGCCGAACATGATGATCCTCAGCCCGCGTTTACAGCCAAGCCTGAGGGGTATCCGAAATCACTCAAGATAGGATTATCGGAAAGCGGCCAGCGGAGCGGCCGGATTAACCAATCGTTGACCATAAAAACCTATGAAAAATCATGCGGCTAACGAACCCTTACCGCCCCGTGGCAGATCCTCCGTCGAACTACGGAGACAAAGTCGACGCGCGCGGTGAGAAGCGGCATCTCCTTACCGCATTGGTATCGGCGGCAGTAATTTTCGCGGCGACTCCAGCGGCACTCGCTCAACAGGCGAACCAGCCGGGCTTCGACCCGCGCCAGCCCGAGAAATATTTTGATAACCAGACCGAGCAGGAATCGCTCGGCCGGCCGCCGGTCCGGTTGCCGAGCGTCGGACAGCCCACGACGGGCGGCGATACCAAGCCGCAATTCGTGCTGCGCGGCGTCAGCGTCGGCGGCGCCCATGCGGTTTCCCCTGATCGCATCGCCGCTGTCTACCAGCCTTATCTCGGCCGGAAGGTCTCGCAGGCGGATCTGGCCGCGATCGCAGGCGCCATCAGCGACCTCTACCGCGAAGCCGGCTTTCATCTGAGCCGCGCCATCGTGCCACCACAAGACATCGCCGACGGCCGTGTCCGGATTCAGGTCCTGGAAGGTGCGATCGTGCAGGCCGAGTTGAAGGGCGACGGTGCAGAGCGGTTCGGCATAAGGCCGATGCTGGCGCCGGTTCTGACCGAACATCCTTCGCGACTGGCAACGCTCGAACGCCAGCTCTTCCTGATCAATGGCAGGCCGGGCGTCCGGATCACCGACACTGCGCTGGAGGAGATCGGCGGTACGACGGGCCGCTTCCGCCTGACCATCTACTTGAAAACCTGGCACGTCTTCTCCTCGTTCGGCCTCGACAATCTCGGATCCTCGTCGGTCGGTCCCTGGCAAACCTACGCCACCGGCGCGTTCAACTCCTACCTCACGCCCGGCGATGCATTGGCGGTCAACCTGTCGACCATTGCCAACGACCCCCGCCAACTCGGCTTCGCACGGCTGTCGTACGATGCGCCCGTCGGCGTCGACGGTGTCCGCCTGGGTGCTTCCGTGCTGTACAGCGCGGTAAGGCCGGGCGATATGCGCCGGCTCGATAGCGACATCACCACGACCCAGGCGTTCGAGCTGCGTGCCAGCATGGTCCCGTTGCAGTCGCAATCCTCCACGCTCACGCTGACCGCCGCCACGACCTTCAGCAATGTGTCCGAGCATGATCTTTACGGGCCCTGGTACAACGACCACATCAGGACGGCGAGCCTGACCGCCGACTACCGGCTGTTGGATCCTTTTGGCGGCACCAATTTTGCGACTCTGACCTACCGTCAGGGGCTCGACGTTTTTGGCGCCTCACATTTCGAGGACAATCTGTTGTCACGCGACGGAGCCTCCTCGAACTTCTCGGTCCTGAACCTCTGGTTCACGCGCTACCAGACACTCAACGATGTCTGGTCGCTCAAGCTCGCTGCCGCGAGCCAGACGGCGTCGCGCCCGCTGTTCACTTCGCAACAATTCTATCTCGGCGGCGCGGCCTTCGGCCGTGGCTATGGCGCAGCCGAGATCAGCGGCGACAACGGCCTTGCCGGCTCGCTCGAGCTGCGCTTCGACCAGAAGCTCAATTTCCGCTATTGGACCGGCTACCAGCTCTATGCCTTTGGCGACGCTGGCGCAGTCTGGAACCACGGTTATCGCCTGAGCGACGGGCTGTCGCTGACATCGGCCGGAGCCGGTGTGCGCTTCTTCCTGCCGGACGACCTCCAGGCCGATTTCGGCGTCGCCGTCCCCTTAAGCTACCGGGCGCCGGACAACGAGCGTCGCAGCCCACGCTTTCTTTTCACGCTGTCGAGCGCGTTCCGGCTCTGCCCCGAACGCGGCCGGGCGAGCTGTCTCTAGCCGCCCGGTCCTTCGGGCGGGATGTCGCATCCTGACAGCTTTTCCCCGCGGCCATCCTTCGAGACTCCCGCTTGAGGCGGGCTCCTCAGAATGAGGCCGGAGTGCGCGGCCGGAGTTTCCACGGGCACAGACGCTGATGAGCCTCATCGTGAGGAGACGCTCGACCGCTTCCTGCGTGACAGCGCCAGCAGCGCGCTCACGCCTGCGGATACGAAGAGCCCAATGATCATGAACCCGGGCGACTATTGGCCGGGACGCTTTGCGGCAGATCAAGGCGGCTCCGACACGGCACGCTAAGAAACCACATGCTGTCGGAGAGACACGTGTCGCACTATACCGGAAGTCTTGGTACGAAAAGCCTTGTTCCGAAGGGCCTGCCCGCGGCGAGGGTGCCGGCATTCATGCGGCATCTCTATCGTTCGACCCGCAGGCTGCTGCGCTCGATCGTCGCTCGCATCGATCTCTCGCAATTTCCAGGATCCTGCTGCGGATGAGCGCGGCAGCCGCAAGCGAATGCAGAAAGATTGCCCTATGCTCCGACATGTGAGACGGATTTTCCTGCTGCTTGGCCTCGTCTCTGGCTTCGGCTCGTCGTCCGCTCTCGGTGCTGATGCCGGTCACGGCGCCGAACTCGCCAGGCGCTGGTGCGCGAGCTGCCATGTCGTGGCGAACGGACAGGCTCAGGCGAGCGCCGACGTCCCTTCCTTTGCGTCAGTCGCGCGCAGGCCGGATTTCAGTGCGGAAAGGCTCGCATTCTTCCTGCTCGATCCGCACCCGAAGATGCCGAAATTCCCCTGAGCCGAACCGAAGCCGGCGATATCGCGGCCTACATCGCATCGCTGCGTTAGATGCCTGATCGGCCGCCGAAGGCCGCGCTCGCGCAAACCGAGCGGCGCGCTTTTCCGAAGGTCATACTTCAGCAATAGTCTGAGCTTCATCCCGGATGGTCACGCCGGGCTGCACGAAGGCTGCAAATGCAAATCCCTGCCGGTGGACCGGCAGGGATCAGCAGAAAGGATGACAGACGGCGAATGAGATCATTCGGTGGCCCATCATGGACCTGCACCGGTATCGAAGCGCGGATCTTCACGTCATACAAGATCAATTTGTGGGCACGCTGTACACAGACCGAAAATCAGGACTTGCCCTTGCCGGGTTGCATGAGACTGCCGGTCATCTGACGCATGTGATCTCCGGCGCTGGTGAACTGACTGCGGAGGAAATCGGATTGGATTCGCATCGCCTCCTGGAGGTCGGTGGCATGCACCAGCTTGCGCGCATGCTCGAAGGCCGACTTCATGTTCTGCTCCGTGAAAGCCAACGCCTGCTTCGACACCTCTGTCCCCGCCCCCGGAACGGACGACATCGATTTGGTCGCCGCTTCAAAGAACATGCCGAAGGCCTTTTCGGCCTGGTCGATGGTCTTCTCGGCCAAATCACGCAGTTCGGCCGGAACTTCGATTTTCGGTTCGATCATGGTCTCACTCCTCCCTTTTTCCGTCTGAATACCACATTTGCCTGACCGCCATCCAGCCGCCAGCGCTCCGGCGAACGATGCCGGGGAGCCTGCTCTGGCAGGAAAATGGGCAGGATGGGCGCGCGGCCGGGCTCTAGGATAAGGGGTGCTCGGGAAGAGCTTCGTCGGTGGCGAGATCTTCGACCAGCTTGATCACCTCGAAGCGCTGTCGCGGCGCGAGCTTCAGGAAGGCCCGGAGCAGGCGCAGACTTTCCACGGTGCTGCCTGCAGGCACACCGAGCTTGAGATGCAGCTCAGCCGCGAAATTGAGGTTTTTCATCTCGCACCTATGACAAGCATCGGTCGTGATCCGCTCGAGAACCGAACGCCGCAACAGAACTATGGCGACGAACGTTCGGCCGAAGGGACCCGCCGGGTTGCAGGCTGAACCGCGTCCAAACGACGGCCTCCATCTGGTTGCAACTATGCCAAGCAACAACCCATCCGGCAAGCCCAACCGTGGGTATAGCGATGCTTGGTCTGCATCGCGCCACAGCGTTTCCGGATAACAGGAATATCGATCGCCGTCACCCACCTGCGTCAAGAAGCGTCATCAATCACGCGCACAGCCCCTCTTGCTGTCAATCAACACGGGGTTTCGTCGTGTTTCCGATGTCAAATGCACGTTAGCGCGCACGAATTGGCGATTCTTCAGCAAGATACACGCATTTGTTGAATCCGTCCCGGCGGTTGCATTAAGCGCGTGAAAGTCGATCTCGCGGCCGGTCCACCGTGAACCGCCGTCCTCGCGCGAGCGACCAAGCCGTTGCGGCACGGCCACGCAGACACGGGCGCCATGGCTGAAAACTCTTCGATTTGGGCGCGCCTCAGCACCAAAAGGACGACGGCATGCTTTCTCGCTGCGATCTCATCAAGGGCGCCGCAATCGCGCTTCTCACCCTCTCGACACAAGGCGCATGGGCGCAGGAGACCAAGATGAACCTGTTCAAGATCGTCACCGTCAAGGACGAAATCGTCGTCGGACTGTCGGCGCAGGAGCTTCAGGCGCTCGGCGGCAATGATGCGAGCGCCGTCGCACACGCGCTGGCACAGAAGGGCGATCTCACCGTCTGGCAATACAACGTGCATCGTGGCCCCAACGGCGAATTACAGCAGGCACCGACAGCCAAGATCGGGCTGCTGGCCCATGCCTCGCTGCGCGTCGAGCCCTACACCACGCCTTACCAGATCGTCCCTCACCCGTAAGCAATGGGCGGGACGCCGGCGGCCGAGACCGCCGGCGCTCCGCAATCATCCACGTCGGCCCCCGCGCGCCGTTCCCGTCTCCGTCGCGAAGCCGTAGATCAGCGCCAGCCGGTCCAGGCATTCGCGGAAACGCCGCGCGAAGTAATCGTTCCAGCGTTGCGTGCGGACGGCACGACGCTGCCCAACCTGATCCATGGTCAGACCCAGCACCAGCACGTCGTGCACCAGCGCGGCGCCGTCGGTGCCGAGCTCTCGTTCGATCCTGTTGAGCCGCAGCACCGCCTGGCGCTGGCTTTCGGTGACGACCTCACGCGTGCCCGTCCCATCGACATATTCGCGCGTCGTATCCACCGCCTGCGGGCCGCGCTCCGCCCGCTCCCAATCGTTCTGGAAGGCGCGGCCGCCGCGGTACTGCGCCTCGTCGATCTGATGGTGCGCGTGCAGCCGGCCAAGCGGATCGCCGCGGACCGACCGGATCGCCAGGATCTTCTCGCCGGAACCGAGCGCGAGCGGATTGTCGACTTCCACCTCCGCGAT
The DNA here is from genome assembly GCF_025200905.1 of Bradyrhizobium yuanmingense. Lineage (NCBI taxonomy): Bacteria > Pseudomonadati > Pseudomonadota > Alphaproteobacteria > Hyphomicrobiales > Nitrobacteraceae > Bradyrhizobium > Bradyrhizobium yuanmingense. The sequence goes on from NZ_CP104173.1 coordinate 5,107,764, forward strand.
CTCGGCGTTGAACGGCACCTCCCGCGACCGCCGGTCGTAGATCTGCGCCAATTTGTAGGACTTGTTGCGTCGGGCACGAGCCACTCGGATCTCCTTGCAAGACTGAGAGTTGAACGGAGGGCGGCACCGTCAGAGCGCCGAGACCAGCTTCAGCACGACCGGGCCTGCGGCACGGGCCGCCGACGCAGCCTCGGAACGGCGCGTCAGACGGCCATGCGGCGCGCAATAGCTCGAGCCCGGCTGGCGCGGGTGGCCGCAGAAGGTGATCTCCTCACCGTCCTTGTCGCCGCCATAGGGATAGCGGCAGTCGGCCGGCTCGAGCTCGACCAATTGGATCAGGCGCGGCTGGATGCCGACACAGCGCAACTTCACCCGCGCCGCAGGCTTCATGGCGGACTTCGGCGGCAGATTGAGGCTCGGCCACGCCACCCGGCGCGGCGAAAGCAGGCTGGGTTCACCCGGCAAGGGCGGCGCGAGCGCCGGGCTCGTCATCCATTGCGGCACGATGAGCCCGAGCCGCTTGGCGCGGCCGACCACCGCGCTGCGCGTATAAGCCGTTCCAAACCTTGCGTTTATCTGTCTTCCGATCTCCGCATAAGACATGCCTTTGTGAAAATAGTCGCGAAGCGCGTCGGAGTGCTCCGACGGCCAATGGCCCGGTTCCATGCTGCTGTCCTGTGATGCGCCTCCACCCGGGAGGCGAGACGCACATTCCGTTATTCCGAATACAGAAGTCAAGCCGTATTTCTGATATTCATAATTGCATCAATTCCGAATTTCGGATTACAAGAGGCGAGACGGTGCGCAATCGAGGGAATCACCATGTTGGACGTAGCAATGATCGAGCGGGGCCTGGAGAAGACGGGCAAGAGCAAGGGCGGCCTGGCTGCGGCCATGGGCGTGCGGCCCGGCGCGGTCTCGGAGATTCTCGGCGGCGAGCGCCTGGTGAAGGCCTCGGAGATCATTCCGATCATGGAATATCTCGAGCTCAATCTCGCGCCGATCATGGGGCGCGTCGGAGCCGGCGCCGTGATCGAGCCGGACTACGAACAGGTTCCGCCGGAAGGTCTCGGCGACGTCGCGTTGCCCTTCCCGATCATGGAAGAGACGATCGCATTCGAGATCGTGGGCGATTCGATGCTGCCCAAATACGAAAGCGGCGACGTGATCGTCGTCTACAAGGACCAGCGCCACCCGCTGTCGAGCTTCTACGGCGAAGAGGCAGTGGTCCGCCTCAAGACCGGCGAGCGCTATCTGAAGACCATCGAGCGGGGCAAATCTCCCTCAGTGGTCAACCTCACGAGCTTCAATGCCAAGCCGATCGTCGGCGTCAAGCTTGACTGGGTCGGGGAGATCTGCCTGTCCATGCCCAAGGGACAGCTTGAGCGGCTGCGCGCGAAGTCGGCGCGGCCGCGCAAGAAGGGCAAATGAGGGCTGCCACTTCTGATTAAAAGAAATCACACTTGACATAGTTCCGATTTTCGGAAATAATCTGCCGCGTCCCGACCATGGGGCGCGGCAGGGTCGTTTCATGCAATACTTCGTCGTGATGATCGATTATGGACGGCGGGGCCGCGAGGCGGTCGTCGATCCCGAAATCACCCGGCGCGAGGTCATTTCCCGCCTCGCCTCGGGTGAGTATCGGAACGTCTCGTTCATCCACGAGATCGTGGAGAACTCGGTCGAAGATGTCACCGCGGCCATCCTGGCCGAGGCGGCCCTCCCACAGATCGAGCCCGAGGACGTCGATCTCCAGGCAATCCGCCTCGACCACATCCACGACCTGCGCAAGCACGAGAGGACGTGACTCAGGCCTAGAGCATGATCCAGACCTGAAGGGCCGCGTTAGCGCAAAGTGTGCAGCGGTTTTCCGAAACGATCATGATCAATCAACAGCCTAAAGCGCGATGACGTGACGATTCATCCTAATCGCATCGCGCTTTAGAGCTCGCGCCACCGTCCCGTTGGGCATTACACCAGGAGAACGGTCGATCCCGTGGTCTTGCGTGCCGCAAGATCGGCATGCGCCTTGGCGGCGTCCTTTAGCGGGTAGGTCTGGTGCACCTCGATCTTGACCGCGCCGGACTTGACGACGTCGAACAGCTCATTCGCCATCGCCACCAGATTTTCGCGCTTGGCGGCGTAGGTAAACAGCGTCGGACGCGTGACGTAGAGCGAGCCCTTCTGGGCGAGCAGGCCAAGATTAAGCGGCTCCACCGCGCCGGAGGACTGGCCGAACAGCGCGGCGACGCCGAGCGGGGCGAGGCAATCCAGCGATTTCAGGAACGTGTCCTTGCCGACGGAGTCGTAAACCACTGGCACTTTCTTGCCGCCGGTGATCTCGTCGACCCGCTTCACGAAATCTTCCCTTGTATAGATGATGACATGGTCGCAGCCATGCGCCTTGGCGAGCTTCGCCTTCTCGTCGTTGCTGACGGTGCCGATCACGGTCGCGCCGAGATGCTTGGCCCACTGGCTCAAGATCAGGCCGACACCGCCGGCGGCCGCATGCAGCAGGATGGTATCGCCGGCTTTCACCCGATAGGTCTGGCGGATCAGATATTGCGTGGTGAGCCCCTTGAGCATCATCGCCGCCGCCGTCTTGTCGTCGACGCCGTCGGGCAATTTCAACAGCCGGTCGGCGGGGATCAGCCGCGCCTCCGCATACGCCCCGAGCGGCGAGGCGCCATAAGCGACGCGATCGCCCGGCTTCAGATCGCTGACGCCAGGCCCGACCTCTTCGACGACGCCAGCCGCCTCGCTGCCGAGCCCGCTCGGCAGTTGCGCCGGATAGAGGCCGGAACGGTTATAGATGTCGACGAAATTGAGGCCGACCGCGGTGTGGCGGATGCGCGCCTCGCCGGGCCCAGGTTTGCCGACGCTGACCTCCTCCCAGACCAGGACTTCCGGACCGCCGGTTTTGTGAAAGCGAATGGCATGCGTCATGGGCGTGCTCCTTTATCGTTGAAATGAAAGTTCGAACACCGGATCGGCCTGTGAAATAGGCATTTGGTCCGCCCGTTACAGTATAGAAGCCGTAACAAGAATGTCACAGCGAACCACAAACAGCCGCCGTTCCGCCTCCGTTCGAAAGAGTTGATGAGGGCCCCGCGGCGACCCGCAGTAGCCTTGCGCGGGGTTTGATGGTCGCCTGCGAAGGAGAGCCGAGATGCCAGCTTACGTTCAGCATCATCAGGACGTCGAAATCGCGCCAGTGAATTGCCCTACCTGTATGGGGTTCCTGCCGATGTATGTGCGCGAGGTCGAGCCGCATTGGAGCCTAGCCAAGATCGACTTCGTCTATGAATGCGCCGATTGCGGCGCCGAGCTGAGGCAGACGATCCGCAAGCCGGAGCTGCTGCGGCACTGATCGCGCCAACAGCGAAGCGCTCAACTATTTGCGCTTAGCGGAAAAACGCCGTTCACGCGGGTCAGATGTCTCCCAAACGTGGCTTGTTCTTTGCCTGGAACGCAGGCAGAACAAGCCTCAAGCAAGACCTTTGGGAGCGCCCTTTCGTGGCTGATCAGAAGGCCTCGACCTCGATCGAGGCAGTGGAGAGCGGCCTCGCCGCGCAGGGCTACATCGCGAGCCGGCAGATCGCGACTGCCGTCTATTTGTCGCAGCAGATCGAGAAGCCGATCCTGGTCGAGGGCCCCGCGGGCGTCGGCAAGACCGAGCTCGCCAAGGCGATCGCGGCTTGGCGCGGCATGAAGATGATCCGCCTGCAATGCTATGAGGGCCTCGACGAGGCCAAGGCGCTCTACGAGTGGAAATACGCCAAGCAGCTTCTCTACACGCAGATCCTCAAGGACAAGCTCGGCGAGGTTCTCGGCGGCGCGCAGACGCTGCATGCCGCGCTCGACCAGCTCCACGATTTCGGCGACGTGTTCTTCTCCAAGGAATTCGTCGAGCCGCGGCCGCTGCTCCAGGCGCTTGAGCAGCCGGGCGGCTGCGTGCTCCTGATCGACGAGATCGACAAGTCGGACGCCGAATTCGAATCGCTGCTGCTGGAAATCCTGTCCGACTTCCAGGTCACGATCCCCGAGCTCGGAACCGTTTCGGCGATCACGCCGCCGACGGTGATCCTCACCTCCAACAGCGAGCGCGACCTCGGCGATGCCCTGAAGCGACGCTGCCTGCATCTGCATATCGGCTTTCCCGAGCAGCGGCTCGAGGAGCGCATCGTCGAAAGCCGTGTGCCCGGCATCTCGCAGACGCTGCGCCGGCAGATGGTCGGCTTCATCCACGAGATCCGCTCGCTGGATCTGAAGAAGCTGCCCTCGGTCAGCGAGACCATCGACTGGGCGCGTGTGCTGGTACTGCTCCAGGCTTCCGAACTCGATACTGAGATCGTCAAGGACACGCTCAACGTGCTCCTGAAATACGAAGCCGACATCGAGGCCGCGACGCCGCAGGTGACGACCTTCATTGCCAAGGCGGCCCGGTCCAACGTCTTCGGTTGACGCCGATGCGCGAAAATCTCCATCGCTTCTTTCGGGCGGCACGCGGGGCTGGCGTTCACGTCTCGCCGGCCGAAAGCATCGATGCGATGCGCGCCGTCGCGCAGGTCGGCATCTCCGACCGCGCCGTGCTACGCGATGCGCTGCTGCTGACGCTCGCCAAGTCGCAGGACGAGAAGCTCGCGCTCGGCGACTGCTTTGATCTGTTCTTCAGCCAGCCGGAGCCGCGACAGGAGCAGCCTGAGGCTGCCGGCGAAGACGATGCTGCGCAAGGCGAGGATCAGCCGCCCTCCGCCGGCTCGGCGAGCGAGGCGGGCGAAGGTCAGCCTTCCCAGGGCCTGGGTCCCTTGGCGCAGATGCTATTGTCGCAGGATCGCAACGCGATCGCTGCCGCGATTGCCAGCGCCTCCGGCGCGGCCTCCCTGTCCGACATCCGCTACTCCACCCAGCGCGGCATATTCTCCAGCCGCATCCTCGACGCCATGGGCCTCCAGCGCCTGCGCGACGATCTCGACCAACTGACCGCGACCAACCCGTCGCTGGCCGAGCGCCTGCGCGCCGCGCTCGATGCCTTGCGCGAAGCCGTGCGCGATACGGTCTCGCAAGGGCTCGCACTCTATGCCCGCGAGGAGGCCGAGAACCTCCGCAACGAGATCCTGCGCAACGCGCCGCTTGCCCGCATCGAGCGGCGCCAGGTCGCCGAGATGCGTGCCCTCATCCGCCAGATCGCACGCCGGCTGCGCGAGCGCTATTCCAAGCCGCGCAAGCGCCAGCGCCGCGGCCATCTCGACGTTCGCCGCACGCTCCGCCGCAACGCAGCCTGGGGCGGCGTGCCCTTCCTCACGGCATGGAAGCGCAAGCATCGCGACAGGCCGAAGATCGTCGCGCTGTGCGACGTCTCGGGCTCCGTTGCGCAAGTCTCGGACTTCTTCCTGCTGCTGATCCACTCGCTGCACGAGGTGGTCGACGACGTCCGCTCCTTCGCCTTCTCTTCGCACCTGATCGAGGTCAGCGAGATCCTGGAGACGAAGTCGCCGGAGGAGGCGATGTCCGAGATCATGTCCAAGGTCGGTTTCGGCTCGTCGGATTACGGCGCCTCGCTGGTCGATTTCGAGAAGGAGTTCATGAGCGCGCTGACGCCGCAGACCACGGTGATCGTGCTCGGCGATGCCCGCAGCAACAATCTCGACCCACGCGCCGACATTTTGCGCCGGATCTCCGAGCGTTCGAAGCGGTTGGTCTGGCTCAATCCCGAGGGGCGGCTCGCCTGGGGCTTTGGCGATTCCGAGATGCCGCGCTACGCAACCTTTTGCAGCGTCGTGCGCCAATGCGCCACCGCGCAACAGCTCGAACGCGCTGTTTCCGATATTGTGGCGACTTATCAATAAGCAATAACAGCCGCCTCCGTCAGGCGGCGTTCAGCTCGGCCTGATTGCATTCCCGAAAGTGACGCGCGATTTCGTCGAGCGCGCGCTGCTCCCATTCTTCTGCCTGCGCCAGCCAGAACGGCCGGCGCTTCGAATCGAGCGCCGCGCGCTCTCGGCAAAGGAATTCCTGCCTGCGAATTTCCACCAGCCTGTTCATGCACTCCACTCCGGCCGTGTGAAGCCATTCCCCGCAGGCCAAGGTAACAGAGTCCTCAATCTCCCGCCTCATCATTTCTGTGCATATCGCGACGCCAAATAGGACAGTGATGCTTGCCGTGCACTGCGGCAGCTCGCATCGCAACATCAAGTGCGGATCATCAATTAGTGATCGGAGAACGTGACGGTAGTCGTGCACTAACGACGTTAACTCTTGTGGCGCAACGAAGTGCCGCAATTTGTGAAGAGATGTTCTAAACAGCTGACCGAATTCCCGACTCATTGTCGTCGCATGGTCTTCATGCGGCGCCGCTAACAGGGGCACGCGAACCGGACGATCGGCTGAGGCACCATGAGCAACGATTTCGAGTTTGATCTATCGACCGACCAGTGGGAAGCGCTAAAGGCGCTTCGCAACCCGGTGTCGAACGGTCGCCTCGCGAAGGCCTATCTCGTCGAAAGCCTCGCCAAGCTCGGCCTCGTTGTCATGAATGACGGCGTGCCTGCGATAACATCCACAGGACGCAAGGTGCTGGTGCGCGGCTCATGCCGGCTGCTCGATCTCGTGGCGTGACGAGATCGCCTGCTGCCGCGTAACTGCGCCATCGCCTGAAAAATAACCTTTAGCTCTTCATCGAAATCGGATTTGCTTCTTGCGACAAGATCTGGCGCGCAACGACGCTGCGCCAGACAGGCAAGGGAGCTGATCATGAACGGGCTTGGCGGGCTGAACAAATCCCCCAACGGTGTGGTTATCGGACTTGTGCAGCTGCAGCTGCCTAGCGTGGTGAGCGCGGCCGATCTCGCCAGGCAGACCGAGCGCATCGTCTGGATGGTCGGCAAGGCCCGCCGCAATCTCTCCACCATGGATCTGGTGGTCTTCCCCGAATACTCGCTGCACGGCCTGTCGATGGACACCAATCCGGAGATCATGTGTCGGCTTGACGGACCGGAGGTTGCGGCCTTCAAGCAGGCCTGTGTCGATAACAAGATCTGGGGCTGCTTCTCCATCATGGAGTTCAACCCGCATGGCAATCCCTACAACTCGGGCCTGATCATCGACGATCACGGCGAGATCAAGCTCTACTATCGCAAACTTCATCCCTGGATTCCGGTCGAGCCGTGGGAGCCCGGCGACATCGGCATTCCCGTGATCGAGGGACCGAAGGGCGCGAAGATCGCGCTGATCATCTGCCATGACGGCATGTTCCCGGAGATGGCACGGGAATGCGCCTACAAAGGCGCGGAGATCATGATCCGCACCGCCGGCTACACCGCGCCGATCCGCGAAGCCTGGCGCTTCACCAACCAGGCCAATTCGTTTCAGAATCTGATGATCACCGCAAATGTCTGCATGTGCGGCTCGGACGGCTCGTTCGATTCCATGGGCGAAGGCATGATCGTCAATTTCGACGGCACGGTCCTGGCGCATGGTACGACCGGCCGTGCCGACGAGATCATCACCGCAGAGGTCCGGCCGGATCTCGTGCGCGAAGCCCGCATCAACTGGGGCGTCGAAAACAACATCTACCAGCTCTGGCACCGCGGCTATGTCGCGGTGAAGGGCGGCGCGATGGACTGCCCCTACACCTTCATGCAGGACATGGTCGCCGGCACCTTCCGATTGCCGTGGGAAAATCAGGTCAAGGTCACCGACGGCACCTCGTGCGGCTTCCCGGCCCCGACGCGGATGTTCGGCAAGACGGCGAAGGCGGCGGAATAACCCGGTTTCTCCGGTGAAACCGCGACAATCTGGCACCGTGGCCTGCGCGCTCGGCAACCTCGTCGGCAATTGCGTCGCAACCGTCGCGGTCGCGGCCTGGGAAGGCGATCTCGCCCGGCCAAGGCGGCCAAGGTGCTGGAGGGTGGCGAGGTGGTCGACGTGACGGCGGGATAGAGGTTCGGCGATCAATCGTTCCACTGGAGGAGTGGCGTGCCGTAGGCCCTCCTCCAGACCGACAGAAAGCGCGGAAACCACGAGTGGGCCACGGCACCCTTATAGGCCCAGGTGCGATACTTCAGACCCTGCTCCGAAATCAGCTCCTGATAGCCGCCGTGGAGTTCGGTCGCGGCGCGAATGTCCTTCAGGATTCCTTGCGCGCAGGCCCGATAGGTATCGCCACCCGAGAACTCATCGTAATCCAGCATGCGGTCGGCAAATTCGACGTTGAACGTCGGCCAGGAGGAACGCCCCTGATATGCGGGAGCTGCAATCTTGTGGATCATCTTGGTCCGCGGGTTGTCCGCCGAAACCAGGAAGTGGAACGTGCTCGGAATGCGAAACCGTGGCTCGGCGATGATCAGATCCGTCGTGGCCGCGAACAGCGCGCGCTCGCTCGCCTCGCTCATATCCCAGAAGCCGCGATGCACGCTGACGAAATCCAATGCGACCGACGATGCCGGTGAGCTCGCCGGGCCGTCCAGGGAATGCCTGATGTAGCCGTTCTTGCCGAAGAGGCGGAGCAGATCCCTCTTGTACTGCGCAAGGTCGCGCCCGAGCAGCCGCTTCAGCTCGTTCTCGCCGACGATCCCGAGCTGCACGCCCCACACGAAGGTCGTGTAGACGCAGGCATTGGTGACGAAACGCCGGCGCTCGGCGCGGGTATCCGTCGCCGCGGAGCGCGGGCCGCTGGCGTCGCACAGCAAATATCTGGTGCCGTCAGCGTCGAAGGACTCCAGCTCGCTCGCAAGCTTCAGGATCGCGCGCTTCAGGTCTCCGCCATATTCGGCCAACAACAAGCGGCCGGCATGCGCGCATTGCGACATCGCAAGGTAGGACGACGCCCTCTCCTCGGCAGAGATCATCTGCTGCAGACCGGCGAGAATGCCGAGCAGCGTATCCGAGGGTCGCGAAAAATAGTTCACGCCGAGATACCGGCCGCGCCCGGCCGGTACGATGGTCGTGGTGACCACGTCGGCGCGGACGGCCTCCAGCAGCAGGCGCACGCTCTTCTCGAGCAGACGGACCCGTCGCACGGCGTCCTGCGCATCCATGATGGTTTCAGGATCGAGAACGTCGGGATAGAACCAGGCGAAGTCGCGGGGGTAATAGGCCGAGGCGTGCGGTGCGCCGGTGACGAGGAAGGCCTCGGTCACCGAAAAGGCGCTGTCCATCGAGTGCCGATAGAGGTCCTCGATCGCCGACAACGAATGATGCGATTGTCTCAGGAATCGATCACCGAGGAAATTGACCGCCTGAAGGGCGTTGGCGACGAAGGTCGCAGCCATCCCCTGATAGAACCGGTTTTCACGATGTGATGGAAAAGAGATGTCGCTGTTCATGTCCGTCAATCGGCTGATTGTCTCGTGACCCTCGTGATGATGGCCACCATCTTAAACATGACTGATTCGTATCTCTACCCGGTGACTTGCGGGTTCGTGACGCTCGCCTAGGCCTTACGCGGCCCGAAATTCTCGATCACCCGCAGCAGCACACGCGCTCCGGCATCGGCATCGGCAAGCGCGACATGCTCGTCCGGGTGATGGCTGATGCCGCCGCGGCAGCGGACGAAGATCATGCCGACATCGGCAATGTCGATCATCGCCATGCCGTCGTGCCCTGCCCCGCTCGGCAGCTCGAACACGGAGAAGCCTTCGGCTTCGATCGCTTGCGCGATCTGCTGCTTGAGCCAGGGCGCGCAGGGCGCGGTGCGGTTCTCGTGGGTAACGTCGAGCTGAAGCGCCAGCTGTCGCCGCTTGGCGATCGCCTCGATCTGGCGGACGACATCGGCCACCGCGCGCTTGCGATGCATGTCGGTCGGCGCGCGCATGTCGATGGTGAAGGATACCTCACCCGGAATGACGTTGGTCGCGCCGGGCCTCGCCTGGATGTAGCCCACGGTGCCGACGAGGCCGGCCTCGTCGGTGCGGCAAAATTGCTCGATCACATTGATGCATTCGGCCGCACCGGCGAGCGCGTCACGGCGCAGCGCCATCGGCACGGTGCCGGCGTGACCGGCCATACCGGTGAGCCGGGCCGCAAGGCGCGTGGCCCCGGCAATGGCGGTGACGACGCCCACGGGCAGGTTCTGCGCTTCGAGCACCGGCCCCTGCTCGATGTGCAATTCGAGATAGGCAAGCAGCTCGCGCCGCGCGCGCGCGGCCGCACCGATATGGTCGGGATCGAGGCCGAACTGCACGAGCGCCTCGCGCATCGACACGCCGTCGCGGTCGCGCGTATTCAGCACGCTCTCATCGAAGGTGCCGGCCACCGCACGGCTGCCGAGCAAGGTCGAAGCGAACCGCACCCCCTCCTCGTCGGCAAAGCCGATCACCTCGATCGCAAATGGCAGGCGCTTGCCGCGGCGGTTGAGATCGGCGACGCAAGAGATCGCCGTGATCACACCCAGCGGTCCATCCCATTTGCCGGCATCGCGCACGGTGTCGTAATGCGAGCCGAGCATCAGGCAGGGCATGCCCGGCCGGTCGCCTTCGTACCGTCCGCAGACATTGCCGATCGCATCGAGATGGGCGCTCATGCCGGCCTCGCGCATCCACTCCATGATGAGGTCCGCGGCCTTGCCCAGCTCCTTGCTGAGGAAGATGCGGGTGAGCTTCTCGGGCTCTTCCGAGATCGCGCCGAGCTCGTTGATCCGGCGAACGATCTCATTGCCGAGCGATGCATCGTGAACGGTACCAGCGCCCATCTCGGCGAGCTTTCCATCTTCTGAGGACACCGCGGTCCTGACGACAATCGATACAAGTTCGGTGCCAGCGGACATCCTCCGGCGCCGTCTCAGTCAGCGCGTGGTTAGCATGAATGCGCCTTGCCGGCCGACCGTCCGACGCGGGTCATGCACATGCGCGAGCAGGTTCTGGCTGCTCAACTCCTCTGCATACAATACCTTTATATTGCCTATAAATTAGACTGCCACTTTCCTCGCCAAGTTCAGAACGCACATCATTCGATATTTAATTCAATTACTTATAAAGAACTGCACGCTTCATAGTCTCTGGCACGAAGCTTGCGACACCTGATCCCGGCTCCGCCAAGCCGGCGCAGCCGTGAGATCAAGGCGGGGCATCCGCCAAGGGGAGCGAGCAATGGATTCTGGCAGGATTTCACGACGTCATGTGTTGCAGGGCGGCGCGGCCCTCACCCTCGGCGCGGCAGCGGGCCTCCGCCCGGCCTTCGCGGCCGAGACCACCATCGGCTTCATCTATGTCGGCTCGCGCGACGACTACGGCTACAACCAGGCACACGCGCAGGGCGCGGCGGCGCTGAAGAAGATTCCTGGGCTCAAGGTGGTCGAGGAAGAAAAGGTGCCGGAGACCGACGCGGTCGAGAAGACGATCGAGTCCATGATCAATCTCGACGGCGCCACCCTGCTCTTCCCGACCTCGTTCGGTTACTACAATCCGCACATGATCAAGATGGCCAACAAGTACCCGAAGCTCCGCTTCGAGCATTGCGGCGGCCTCTGGAGCGAGAAGGACCCCAAGAACGCCGGCAGCTATTTCGGCTATATCGACGAGGCTCAGTACATCTCCGGCATCGTCGCCGGCCTGACATCGAAGAGCAGCAAGCTCGGCTTTGTCGCGGCCAAGCCGATCCCTCAAGTGCTGCGCAACATCAACGCCTTCACGCTTGGCGCCAAGTCCGTCAATCCAAAGGCCACCACGCAGGTGATCTTCACCGGCGACTGGTCGATGCCAGTCAAGGAGGCCGAAGCCACCAACAGCCTGATTGATCAGGGCGTGGACGTGCTCACCTGCCACGTCGATGGGCCCAAGACCATGGTCGAGAACGCGGCGCGGCGCGGCGCCTTCGTCTGTGGCTATCACACCAACCAGTCGGCGCTGGCACCCAAGGCCTATCTCACCGGCGCGGAGTGGAACTGGGAGGCGCTCTATCCGAAGTTCGTCAAGATGATCGCCTCCGGTGAAGGCATTCCGAATTTCTACCGCGGCGGCCTGAAGGAAGAGATCGTCAAGACCTCGCCCTATGGGGAAGCGGTCTCGGCCGAAGCGCGCAAGGCGGCCGACGAGGCCAAGGCCAAATTCCTGTCGGCAGAAGGCTACGCCATCTTCAAGGGTGGGCTGGTCGACAACAAGGGCAAGACGGTGATCCCTGTCGGTACCGACCGCGGCCAGAAGCATCCTGAACTGGAGAAGATGGACTACCTGGTCGAGGGCGTGCTCGGAGCCACTTCGTGACGACGGAAGCGGCGGATTCCACGGACGCGGTCGGGACAGTCGCCCCGGCCGCCGATCCCGGTTTCCTCCAGCGTCACGGCGGCACGATCGAATATGTCCTGATCCCGGGCGCGGCGCTGGTCGGCGCGCTCGCGGTGTTCGGCATCTTCGTCGCGATGTTCGGCAAGAATCCGCTCGATCTCTATTTCTACATGTATTACGGCGCGTTTGGCACCTGGTTCTCCTGGCAGAACACGCTGACGCGCGCAGCGCCCCTGATCCTCACCGCACTCTGTACCGCGCTGCCGGCGCAGCTCGGCATGGTCATCATCGGTGGCGAAGGCGCGCTGTTGATCGGCGCATTGTCCGCAACCAGCGCCGCACTCGCGCTTCAAGGCATGCCGCCGCTCGTGGTGCAGGTCGCCATGGTCTGCGCCGGCGTGATCGGCGGCGGGCTCTGGATCATGCTCTCGGGCGGCTTGCGGCAATATCGCGGCGTCAACGAGACCATCTCGAGCCTGCTGCTCGTCTACATCGCGCTCGCGATCCTCAACCATCTCGTCGAGGGGCTGATGCGCGATCCCGCCAGCCTCAACAAGCCGTCGACCCGCGAGATCGGCGCCGCCAACATGATCGGCTCCATTCCAGGCACCGACGTGCATTGGGGCCTCGTGTTCGGCCTGGTCGCTGCCATCGCCTCCTACATCCTGATCTATCACACTGTGTTCGGCTTCGCCGCGCGCGTGGCGGGCGGCAACATCCGTGCTGCGAAGATCGTCGGTCTCGGCGTCGACAAGCTGATCCTGACCGTCTGCTTCCTTGCCGGCGGCGCGGCTGGCCTCGCCGGCATGGTCGAGGTCGCCGCCGTGCAGGGACGCACCAACGCCAACCTCGCCGCCGGCTACGGCTTCACCGGCATTCTCGTCGCCTTTCTGGCGCGGCAGAATCCGCTCGCCATCATTCCCGTCGCGATCCTGCTCGGCGGCATCAGCGCCAGCGGCGGCCTGCTGCAACGCCGCCTGGGGCTGCCCGATGCGTCCGTGCTGGTGCTGCAGGGCATCATCTTCGTCTTCGTGCTCGCCAGCGATGCGCTCTACGGCCGCATCGGATTCCTGAAGGGAAAATCCTGAGATGGCAGACGGATCGATCGGCCTCTGGACCGTCCCGCTCGCCATCCTCGGCGGCGCCATTCGCGTCTCCACCCCATTCCTGTTCGTGAGCCTGGGCGAATGCATCACCGAGCGCGCGGGCCGCATCAATCTCGGCCTGGAAGGCACGCTGGTGATGGGCGCGATGAGCGCCTATGGCATCTCCTATCTCACCGGCTCTCCGTGGCTCGGGGTGCTTGCCGCCGGCATCACCGGCGCGCTGCTGGGTGCGCTGCATGCCGGCATTTGCTCGCTGCCGCGCGTCAACGACGTTGCCGTGGGCATCGCCTTGATGCTGTTCGGCACTGGCCTTGCGTTCTATCTCGGCAAGCCGCTGATCGAGCCGACAGCGCCGCGGCTGCCCGCCGTCGACTTCGGCTGGTGGAGCGACATCCCGCAAGTCCAGGCAGCGCTGCGTATCAACGTGCTGTTCCTGATCGGCGTGGCGCTGGCGCCAATCCTCTATTGGGCCTTCCGCACCACCCGCTGGGGCTTGCTCATCCGCACCGCCGGCGAGAGCGCGGATGCCGCACGTGCGATGGGCCATTCCGTGCTGCTGATCCGCCTCCGCGCCACCATGGCCGGTGGTTTCCTCGCGGGCATCGGCGGCTCGTTTCTGTCCCTGTTCTACCCCGGAAGCTGGAACGAGGGCCTTTCCTCGGGCCAGGGCATCACCGCCGTGGCGCTCGTCATCTTCGCGCGCTGGGATCCCCTGCTCTGCCTGTGGGCCTCGCTCGCCTTCGGCGGCGCGGCGGCGCTGGGTCCGGCACTGCAATCGGTCGGGGTCACCTCCGGCTATCACCTATTCAACGCCGCGCCCTACATCCTGACGCTGGCGATCATGATCATTACCTGCTCGCCGAAGCGGACGCTGACCGGCGCGCCCGCCGAACTCTCGATCACACGGTAACACGCACGAGGTCGTCCATGCCCGAGCGCTACATCAAGTCCGAGCCCTATGCCTGGCCCTACAATGGTGATCTCCGCCCCGAGAACACCGCGCTGATCATCATCGACATGCAGACCGATTTCTGCGGCGTCGGCGGCTATGTCGACAAGATGGGCTACGACCTCTCCCTCACGCGGGCACCGATCGAGCCGATCAAGCGGCTGCTCGCAGTGATGCGAAGCCAAGGCTTCCATATCATCCATACCCGCGAGGGCCACCGCCCGGATCTCTCCGACCTGCCCGCCAACAAGCGCTGGCGCTCGCGCCAGATCGGCGCCGGCATCGGCGATCCCGGCCCGTGCGGACGCATCCTGGTGCGCGGCGAGCCCGGCTGGGACATCATCGAAGAACTCGCGCCGCTACCGGGCGAGCCGATCATCGACAAGCCCGGCAAGGGCTCGTTCTGCGCCACTGATCTGGAGCTGATCCTGCGCGTGCGCGGCATCGAGAACATCGTGCTGACCGGGATCACGACCGACGTCTGCGTCCACACCACGATGCGCGAGGCCAACGACCGCGGCTTCGAATGCGTCCTGCTGCACGATTGCTGCGGCGCGACCGACAAGAGCAACCACGACCACGCGCTGAAGATGATCAAGATGCAGGGCGGCGTGTTCGGCGCAGTCTCGACCTCTGATGCCTTCATCGGAGCGATTTCGTGATCATCGGCGAAACGCCGCCGCCATCGGGCGCCTTCGGCGTCGATGCCATCGCCATGACCATGCGCTTCGGCGACTTCCTGGCGCTGGACAATGTCGAGCTGAAGGTGCGGCCGGGCTCGTTCCATGCGCTGCTCGGCGAGAATGGCGCCGGCAAATCCACCCTCGTCAAATGCATAATGGGCTATTACCACGCGACCAAAGGCGACATTCTCGTCGGCGGCCGCGAGCAGGCGATCGCCAACCCGAAGGATGCCCACGCGCTCGGCCTCGGCATGGTCTATCAGCATTTTACGCTGGTGCCGGCGATGACCGTTGCCGAAAATCTCGTGCTGGCGCGCGACGACGTGCCAGCCGTGGTGAACTGGCCGAAGGAGATGAAGGAGCTGGAGGCGTTCTTGGGCAGCATGCCCTTCAAGGTACCGCTCTCCGCAAAGGTCTCCGACATCTCTGCCGGCGAACGGCAGAAGTGCGAGATCCTCAAGCAGCTCTATCTGAAGCGGCGCTTCCTGATCCTGGATGAGCCGACCTCGGTGCTAACCCCGGCGGAAGCCGACGAGGTGCTCGGCATGCTCCGCGACATGGTTGTGAAGGGCGAGCTGACCATCCTGATGATCACGCACAAGTTCCGCGAGGTCATGGCGTTTGCCGACGACGTCACCATCCTGCGCCGCGGCAAGCTCGCTGGAGCCGGCAAGGTTTCCGAGCTGACGCCGGACGCGATGGCCCGCACCATGATCGGTGCCGAGGAGTTGACGGTGCAGCCGCCGCGCACCGGCGAAGCCGGTCAGGCCAGGCTGGAGCTCCAAAAGCTCCGCGCCCTGGACGATGCGGGTGCCGTTGCCGTGCACGATGTCTCGCTCACCGTTCGCGCCGGCGAGATCGTCGGCATCGCCGGCGTTTCCGGGAATGGCCAGCGCCAGCTCGTCGAGGTGCTGGCCGGCCAGCGCGAGGCCGAGAGCGGGGAGGTGCGCGTCGCCGGCGATCCCTATCACGCAAGCCGCGAGGAGATGCGGCGGCACAGGATGTCGCTGCTGCCCGAGGAGCCGCTGAAGAACGCCTGCGTCGGCGGCATGAGCGTCGCCGACAACATCGCCTTCCGAGAATTCGACCGCGCACCCTTTGCAAGTGGCGGCTGGTGGCTCAATCCCAGCGCCTTTCGCGACGACGCGAGGACGAAGATTGCCCGGTACAAGATCAAGACCCGCACGCCTGACACGCCGATCTCGGCGCTGTCGGGCGGCAACGTGCAGCGCGCGGTGCTGGCCCGCGAGCTCGGCGGCGACGTCGAGGTGCTGATCGCGGCCAATCCCTGCTTCGGCCTCGATTTCGCGGCGGTGGCGCAGATCCACGCTGAGATTATGGCCGCACGCAACCGCGGCGCCGCCGTCCTGCTCGTCAGCGAGGACCTCGACGAACTGCTCGAACTGTCAGATCGGCTGGTGGTGATGTTCCACGGCGAATTCGTGTATGAAGCGCGGACCAGCGAAGCCGATCTCACGGTGGTCGGCCGCCACATGGCAGGGCACTGAACGGAGGATCGATGGGCGACGCATCCGGGCGGGACGAACACTTTCTGCGCCTGTCTTTCGCGGTCGCCGGCCGTTCCCTCACCCATGGCAACCATCCCTTCGGCTGTATCGTCGTCGATGCCGACGGCAAGGTGCTGATCGAGACTGAGAACGGCTACATGCCGGATCGCGACGGCACCGCGCATGCCGAGCGTCTCGCAGCCACCCAGGCCTGCCGTACGCTCGATCGCGAGGTGCTGGCGAAGGCCACGCTCTATTCCTCAGCCGAACCCTGCGCGATGTGTGCCGGCGCGATCTATTGGGCCGGTATTGGCCGTGTCGTCTATGGCCTCAGCGAGCATCGCCTGCGCGGCATCACCGGCAACCATCCGGAAAATCCGACGCTCAACCTGCCATGCCGCGAGGTCTTTGCCAGCGGCCAGCGGCCGACGGAGGTCGTCGGCCCACTGCTCGAAGACGAAGCCGAAGCGCTGCACGACGGCGTTTGGACGAAGTAGCAGCACATCCCAAAGGGGACGACACCGTGGAGTGCCGCATTGAGGCAGCCATTGCGGCCGCTGCGCTCCCCGCGATGGACGACCGACGCGTCCGTTGCTCAACATGGCGTCAGGTCTGCGCAGCGGGTTCCGATTTGCCTTGGACCGTCACAAATTTGCAACAGGCACCGCTCGCAGACGCGATCGCCCCCAACCGTCCGGGTGCTGTTTGCGGGATATGATTGCTCGGAATCGATGACCGGCGCTGGGCCGAGAGCCTGCCGACGCGTTGAGCAAGGGATGATGCTTTTTCACATCTTACGCCGGGGTCCAAACTGGCCCAGTATTGAGGCACGTCACCCATGCAAGCGCATCAACGAATGTTAGATCCGACATCCAACGGCCAGCATTCCGGCGAGTCCCCGCTCCTGAGGACCATCGGCCTCACCAAACGCTATGGCGATTTCCTCGCCAACGATTGCATCGATATCGAGATCCGGCCGAGGGAAATCCACGCCCTGCTGGGCGAGAACGGCGCCGGCAAGTCGACGCTGGTCAAGGCGATCTACGGACTGATCCAGCCCAGCGCCGGCGAGATTCACTGGCAGGGCGAGCGGATCGTGCTGTCCGGTCCGTCCGAAGCGCGCATCCGCGGCATCGGCATGGTGTTCCAGCACTTCTCGCTGTTCGACAATCTCACGGTTGCCGAGAACGTCGCGCTCGGCCTCGACGGCAAGGAATCCTTCAAGGACATGTCGGCCCGGCTGGAACAGGTGGCGAAGACTTACGGTCTGCCGCTCGATCCCAGGCGTGAGGCGTGGCAACTCTCCGTCGGCGAGCGTCAGCGCATCGAGATCGTCCGCGCCCTGATGCAGGATCCGAAATTCCTGATCCTGGACGAGCCCACCGCGGTGCTGACGCCGCAGGAGGCTGACCAGCTCTTCATCGTGCTGGATCGCCTCAAGGCCGAGGGCCGCGCCATCCTCTATATCAGCCACAAGCTGGAGGAGGTGAAGCGGCTCTGCGACACCGCGACGATCCTGCGTGGCGGCCGGAAGGTCGAGACCTGCAACCCTCGGCTCGAAACCGCCGCCTCACTTGCGCGGATGATGGTCGGCGGCGAGGTCAAGGAGGTGAAGGGCGCATCCGGCCGCAGGACCACCGTGCCGCGGCTCGTAGTCAACGATCTCTCGCTGGCTCCCGTCGAAGCGCACGGCGTGCGGCTTGAGCACATCTCATTCGAGCTGAAGGGCGGCGAGATTCTCGGCATCGCCGGCGTCGCCGGTAACGGCCAGGACGAATTGTTCGCAGCGCTCTCCGGCGAGCGTCTCGCGAAGAACCCCGGAACGGTGGTGATCGAGGGCATCGCCGCCGGTCACCTTTCGATCACCCAGCGGCGCAAGCTGGGGGCGGCCTTCGTTCCCGAGGAGCGACTCGGCCACGGCACCGCGCCGCGGATGAGACTGTCGGAGAACGCGCTGCTCACCGGCCATGCCGCCAGCGGCATGGTCCGTCGCGGATTCATCGATACGGCGGCTACGCTGAGAACGGTCGACCGCGCCACCGAAACCTTCGACGTCCGCAAGGCCAAGCGCGATCCCGAGGCCGCCAGCCTGTCCGGCGGCAATCTGCAGAAGTTCATCGTGGGACGTGAGATCCTGCGCAATCCCACGGTACTGGTGGTGAGCCAGCCGACCTGGGGCGTCGATGCCGGCGCCGCCGCCGTCATCCGTCAGGCGCTGCTTGATCTCGCCACCGCAGGCGCCGCGGTACTCGTGACCAGCCAGGATCTCGACGAGCTCGCCGAGATTGCCGACCGCATCGCCGTGATGTTCCACGGCAAGCTGTCGGCTCCGCTCTCGGCACGCGAAGCAAGCCGCGAGAAGCTGGGCCTTCTTATGGGCGGCAGCAGCCTGCAGCCAAAGGAGATCGCGCATGCAGCTGGTGCTTGAGAAGCGTGCCGAGCGCTCCGGCACGATCGCGCTGGTGTCCCCCCTGATCGCGATTGGCCTCACGATCGTGACCATGGTCATCCTGTTCGCGATCCTTGGCAAGAATCCACTGCTTGCCCTGCACGCCTATTTCATTGCGCCCCTCACCGATGGCTATTCGCTCCAGGAGATCGCGGTGAAGGCGACGCCGCTGGTGATGATCGCGATCGGCCTGTCGCTGTGCTATCTCGCCAACGCCTGGAACATCGGCGCCGAAGGGCAATTCCTGATCGGCGCAGTCGCGGGAAGCTGGATCGCGGTGAAGACGCAAGGTACTGATGCCGGCGCCTGGGTGCTGCCGGCTATGCTCGTCCTCGCCGCCGCTGCGGGCGCGCTCTATGCGCTGATCCCGGCGATCTGCAAGGTGAAATTCGGCGCCAGCGAGATCCTGACCAGCCTGATGCTGGTCTATGTCGCCGACCTCTTCCTCGACTATCTCGTGCGCGGCCCCTGGCGCGATCCGCACGGCTTCAATTTCCCGACCACGGCCGAGTTCGATCCGGTAGCGACCGTGCCGTTGCTGATCGAAGGCGGCCGGCTGCATCTCGGCTCCATCATCGCCCTGCTCGTCGTCGCGGCAGCCGCGATCCTGCTCGGGCGCACCATCAAGGGTTTCGAGATCCGCGTGGTCGGCGCTGCGCCGCGCGCCGCGCGGTTCGGCGGCTTCAACGCCAACCAGCTCATCATCCTGACCTTCGCCGTCTCCGGGGCGCTGGCCGGGCTTGCCGGCATCATCGAGGTGGCGGGTCCAGTCGGACATCTCCAGCCCGGCATCTCGCCAGGCTACGGCTTTACCGCGATCATCGTCGCTTTCCTCGGCCGGCTGAACCCGCTTGGAATACTAATTGCAGGCCTCTTCCTCGCGTTGACCTTTATCGGCGGCGAGCAGGCGCAGATCGCGATGAAGATTCCGCTGGATGTCACCAAGGTCTTTCAGGGCATTCTGCTGTTTTACGTGCTCGCCTGCGACTCCCTCATTCTCTACCGCTTCAAGCTGGTGTTCCCGAACCGAAAGGTGGTGGCCCGTGGAGCTGGTTGAGGCCATCATCCTGGCGGTGCTTGCCGCATCGACGCCGCTGTTGATTGCGGCGACCGGCGAGCTCGTGGCCGAGCGTTCCGGCGTGCTCAATCTCGGGGTCGAGGGCATGATGATCGTCGGCGCGGCCTGTGGCTTTGCCGGCGCCTGGCTGACCGGATCGATCTTTATCGGCGCGCTGTTCGGCATCGTCGCGGGCACGCTGATGTCGCTCGTCTTCGCGCTGATGGCACTCGGGCTTGCCGTCAACCAGGTCGCAACCGGCCTCGCGCTGACCATCCTCGGCGTCGGGCTCTCAGGCCTGATCGGCGCCGGCTTCGTCGGCGAGCGCATCACGCCGGCCGTGCACCTCTCTATTCCCGTCCTGACGGATATCCCGCTGATCGGCCGCGTGCTGTTCGGCGAGAATGGCTTCGTCTATTTCTCGATCGCGCTGATCGTCGCTGTGTGGTGGTTCCTGTACCGCACACGGGCGGGATTGATCCTGCGAGCCTGCGGCGACAATCACGCTTCCGCGCATGCGCTCGGCTATCCCGTCCTGCGCATCCGCACCTTGGCCGTGATGTTCGGCGGCGCCTGCGCGGGTCTTGCGGGGGCCTATCTGCCGCTCGCCTATACGCCGTTCTTCATTCCGGGCATGACCGCCGGACGCGGCTGGATCGCGCTGGCGCTGGTGGTGTTCTCATCCTGGCGGCCGGGCCGGCTCATCGTCGGCGCCTATCTGTTCGGCGCGGTGACGATCCTGCAACTGCATGCGCAAGGATGGGGCGTCGGCATTCCCTCGCAATTCATGTCGGCGCTGCCTTATCTCGCGACCGTCATCGTGCTGGTCCTGCTCTCCCGCGCGCGCACGGGCGGCTCGACCGCACCGGCCGCGCTCGGCACGGTGTTCGTGCCCGACCGCTAGATTTCGTTTCCGCAGTGTGCACGATGGGGCGCGCATGCTGCGGATCGTGGCTTCCCCCGAAGTTTGGAGATCGATGATGAGGAAATCACTTCTTGCACTGGCTGCCGGGCTCTTGCTCGCTGGGAGCGTCAGTGCGGCCTCCGCCGCCGACAAGCTGAAAGTCGGCTTCGTTTATCTCGGTCCGATCGGAGACCTCGGCTGGACCTATCAGCACGACCTCGGTCGCCAGGCGCTGGTGAAAGAACTGGGCGACAAGATCGAGACCACGTATCTCGAGAACGTGCCCGAAGGCCCGGACTCCGAGCGAGCGATCGAGCAGCTCGTCCGCGCCGGCAACAAACTGATCTTCACCACATCGTTCGGCTACATGGATCCGACGCTGAAGGTCGCCAAGAAATATCCGAACGTGCATTTCGAGCACGCCACCGGCTACAAGCGCAACCCGAACATGTCGACCTACTCGGCGAAATGGTATCAGGGCCGCTACATTCAAGGCCTGATTGCGGCGAAGATGTCGAAGTCGGGCGTGCTCGGCTATATCGGCTCGTTCCCGATTCCGGAGGTCGTCTCCGGCATCAACGCGACGATACTGGCGGCGCAGACCATCAATCCGAACATCAAGGTCAAGATCATCTGGGCCAACACTTGGTTCGACCCAGGCAAGGAGGCCGACGCCGCCAAGGCGCTGATCGACCAGGGTGCCGACGTCATCATGCAGCACACGGATTCGCCCGCCGCCATGCAGATCGCCAGCGAACGCGGCAAGCTGGCCTTCGGCCAGGATTCCGAAATGATCCAGTTCGGGCCAAAGGCCCAGCTGACCTCGATCATCAACAACTGGGGCCCCTACTACATCGAGCGGGTCAAGGCCGAGCTCGCCGGCACCTGGAAGTCCGAGGACACTTGGGGTGGCCTCGACAGCCGCATGTTCACGATGGCGCCCTACACCAACATGCCTGACGATGTGAAAAAAATGGCTGAGGATGCCCAGGCCGCGATCACCGCGGGCAAGCTGCATCCGTTCAAATGCCCGATCGTTGGGCAGGACGGCAAGCCGGTCGAATGCAAGGGCGGCGGTCACCTGGATGACGGCCAGATCCTCGGCATGAATTTCTACGTGAAAGGCATCGACGACAAGCTGCCGGGCAAGTAGCACGCTTCTTGCATTGACTAAATCACCTGCTCCTCCCGGAGGAGGTTCGGAGGGGGTGGCCAGAAGCACCCGGCACTTGTGGCTGCCCCCTCTTTCTCTATTTCGCCCGGCTATCCAGCCTGCATGGCCCGCGCCGCGGAACTGTGGCGGCGGATGAGGTCTGCCACATCGAGACCCGGGATCGCACCGTCGATCACCGCCCATTTTCCAGCCACCATCACCCGGTCGGCGCGATGCGCCCCGCACAGTACGAGCGCAGCCAGCGGATCGCCGTGGCCGGAGAAGCGCAGCTCGTCGAGCCGGAACAGCGCAAGATCGGCGGCCTTGCCGACGGCGATGTCGCCGAGTTCCGGCCGGCCCACACATGCCGCCGAGCCCTTGGTGGCCCAGCGCAACGCATCCTTGTGGCTGACCTTCGTGACGCCATAACGCGCGCGTTGCAGCAGGAACGCGGCCCGCACCTCCTGCATGAGGTTGGATCCGTCGTTGGAGGCCGAGCCGTCGACACCAATGCCGATCACGACGCCGGCCTCTTCCATGTCGCACACCGGGCAACAGCCCGACGCGAGCAGCTGGTTGCTGCACGCACAATGGCTGACGGTCGTGCCGGCCTTGCCGAGCCGTCTCATCTCGTCCGGATTGAAGAAGATTCCATGGGCGAGCCAGGTGCGCGCATTGAGCCAACCGCATTGCTCGAGATAGTCGAGCGGACGGCAGCCATACATCTGCTGGCAGAAGCTGTTCTCGTCCTCGGTTTCGGCGAGATGGGTGTGCAGGCGCACGTCGAGCTTGTCGGCGAGATCGGCCGTGGCGCGCATCAGCGACGTCGTCACCGAGAACGGCGAGCATGGCGCGAGCGCAATCTGCACCATCGCATCCGCGCCGCGCTGGTGATGCTTGGCGACCACGCGGGCGCTATCGGCGAGAATGGTGTCCTCGTCCTGCACGACACTGTCGGGCGGCAAGCCGCCGTCGCGCTGTGACAGGTTCATCGAGCCGCGCGTGAGCAGCACGCGCACGCCGAGGCGCTTCGCCACCGCCACCTCGATATCGACGGCGTCTTCGAGTCCGGGCGGGAAGACGTAGTGGTGATCCGTCGTGGTGGTGCAGCCGGAGAGCAACAGCTCGGACATCGCCACGGTGACGCCGAGCTCGAGCGCTTCCGGCGTCAGCTTCGCCCACACCGGATAGAGCGCCTGGAGCCAGGGGAACAGCTCGCGGTCCATCGCGGCCGGCAGCGCCCGCGTCAGCGTCTGGTAGAAGTGATGATGGGTATTGATCAGGCCCGGCAGCACGACGTGTTCGCCCGCATCGAACACTGCGACATCGGCGGTTGCGGGCACACCGCCCGCCGGCACGAGCTCGACGATCCGGCCGTCCTTCACGACAATGCCGCGCTCGGCCCCGTCGGCGAGGATGGCCAGGGGATCCCTGATCCAGGTCGAACTTGCCTCAGTCATGATCCTGCTTCTCCTCGCCCACCCTGACGGCGGACCTGCAAGGCCGAGGACGATTGCGTCCTTGCTTCGACTTGTTGTTGCCACTTGGCTCCCGTCTTGCAACACTTCGCTCGGACCATTCAACCGTCGGAAGCGTTGGCGCAGCCATGGACTTGAATACCATCACAGCTGTCGCCCATCCGCAAACGCGCGCGCAGCTGCCCGTTTGGACGGCAGGTGATGCTTGGCTCGCGGGCGGCACCTGGCTGTTCTCGGAGCCGCAAACGCATCTGACGCGACTGATCGATCTCACCGATCTGAAATGGCCGGCACTTGCGATCACAGAGAGCCACCTCTCGATCGCCGCCACTTGCACCATCGCAGAGGTCGATGGACTCGCCTGCCCCTCTGATTGGCTCGCAGCGCCGCTGATCAACCAGTGCTGCCGGGCCTTCCTTGCCTCATTCAAGATCTGGAAGACCGCGACCGTCGGCGGCAATCTCTGCATGTCGCTGCCGGCGGGACCGATGATCTCGCTGACGTCGGCACTCGACGGCGTCTGCACCATCTGGAAGGCCGGCGGCGGTGAACAGAGGCTTCCGGTCACCGAATTCGTCACCGGCAACCAGCGCAATCGCCTGACGCCAGGCGACCTGCTCCGGCAGATCGACATCCCGCTTCCCGCGCTGAAGCGCCGCACGGCCTTCCGCCAGATCTCGCTGGCGCCCGTCGGCCGCTCCGCGGCGCTGCTGATCGGCAGTCTCGAAGCCGATGATACGCTGACACTCACGGTCACCGCGTCGACGGTGCGGCCGATCCAGCTGCGCTTCCGCAAAGCCCCAGACGCAGGCGCGCTGCGCGCCGCGCTCATGCAGGAGATTACCGATGATCTGTACCACACGGACATCCATGGCGCGCCACTCTGGCGCAAGCACATGACGCTGCGCCTGGCCGAGGACATTCGCGTCGAGCTGCTGGGAGCGATACCCGCATGAGCCTGGAGGTCAATGGCGAGGCATTTTCCCAGGAGCCGCGCGCCGGCCAGTGCCTGCGCACGTTCCTGCGCGAGCTCGGCCATTTCGGCGTGAAGAAAGGCTGCGATGCCGGCGACTGCGGCGCCTGCACCGTGCTGCTGGACGGCGAGCCGGTGCACAGCTGCCTGATCCCGGCGTTCCGGGCCGAGGGCCGCAGCGTGACCACGATCGAAGGCCTTGGCGGCGATCACGGCACGCATCCGATGCAGCAGGCCTTTCTCGATGCACAGGGCTTTCAATGCGGATTCTGCACCGCCGGCATGATCCTGACCTGCGCCTCGCTGAACCAGGCGCAGCGCACCGATCTCGGCACGGCGCTGAAAGGCAATATCTGCCGCTGCACCGGCTATCGGTCGATCGAGGACGCGATCCTCGGCAAGACCAATGTCGAGGCGAGCGTCGAGGCCGGCGCCGCCTTCGGCCGCAGCCTGCCCGCCCCCGCAGGCCCCGACGTGGTCCGCGGCACGGCACGCTACACCTTCGACACCGCAATCGATGGTCTGCTGCACATCAAGCTGCTGCGCTCGCCGCATGCGCACGCGAGGATCGTCGCGATCGACAAGTGGGACGCGCTGAGCATCCCCGGTGTACACGCCGTGCTGACGCACGAAGATGCGCCGTCCGTCCTGATCTCGACGGCACGGCATGAGAAAGACTGGATGGACCCGGAGGACACCCGCGTCCTGGATGACGTCGTGCGTTTCGTCGGCCAGAAGGTTGCCGCCGTCGTCGCCGAGACCGAAGCCGCCGCGGAGGCTGCGTGCCGCAAGCTCAAGGTCAGCTACGAGATCCTGCCGGCGCTGATCGATCCAGAGCTGGCGATGGCCCCGGGTGCGCCGGTCATCCATCCCGACCGCACCACTGCGAACCGCG
The DNA here is from genome assembly GCF_025200905.1 of Bradyrhizobium yuanmingense. Classification (NCBI taxonomy): domain Bacteria; kingdom Pseudomonadati; phylum Pseudomonadota; class Alphaproteobacteria; order Hyphomicrobiales; family Nitrobacteraceae; genus Bradyrhizobium; species Bradyrhizobium yuanmingense. The sequence continues at coordinate 5,133,140 of NZ_CP104173.1, forward strand.
TCGCCGATCCCCAGCGCAACCTGGTCGCGGAGACGCATGGCGAGTTCGGCGATGTCGCATCGGCCCTCACCACATCTGCCGCCACCTATGAGGCCACCTTTCACAGTCACCGCGTGCAGCACGCGGCGCTCGAGACCCATGGCGGCCTCGCCTGGCTCGATGATTCCGGCGTTCTCACCGTCCGCACCTCGACGCAGGTGCCGTTCCTGACCCGGCGCGCCCTGTCGGACATCTTCCAGCTTCCCATGGACAAGGTCCGCGTGTTCTGCGAACGCGTCGGCGGCGGTTTTGGCGGCAAGCAGGAGATGTTCGTCGAGGACATACTGGCGCTTGCCGCGCTGAAGACCGGGCGGCCGGTCAAGCTGGAGCTGACACGCGAGGAGCAGTTCATCGCGACCTCGACGCGGCATCCGATGCGGATCCACGTCAAGGCCGGCGCGGACAGCAACGGCAAGCTCACCGCGCTCCAGCTCGACGTGCTCTCCAACACCGGCGCCTACGGCAATCACGCCGGCCCCGTGCTGTTCCACGCGCTGGCGGAGTCCATCGCCGTCTACAATTGTCCGAACAAGCGGGTCGACGGCGTCGCCGTCTACACCAACACGGTGCCGGCGGGCGCGTTTCGCGGCTATGGCCTGCCGCAGGCGCTGATCGCGGTGGAAGCGGCGATCGACGAACTGGCGGGGCAGCTCGGCATCAGTCCCTACGAGATGCGCCGGCGCAATATCGTGAGGCCCGGCGATCCCATGCTGTCGCCGCCGCCGTCCGAATATCACGACGTGCTCTACGGCTCCTACGGGCTCGACCAGTGCCTCGATCTCGTCGAGCGCGCGATGCAGGCCGATGGCCCGCAGCCGGAGCTGTCGCCGGATTGGCTCATCGGCGACGGCATCGCGCTGACCATGATCGACACCGTGCCGCCGGCCGGCCACTTCGCCGATGCGACGATCGCACTCAACGACGACGGAGGCTTCGACCTCACCGTAGGCACGGCCGAGTTCGGCAACGGCACCAGCACCGTGCATCGCCAGATCGCGGCGACCACGCTGGCGACCACCGTCGACAAGATTCGTCTGCGCCAGTCCGACACCGCCCATGGCGGCCACGACACCGGCGCGTATGGCAGCGCCGGCACTTTCGTTGCGGGCAAGGCGACGCATGCGGCAGCCATGCAGCTTGCGAGCGAGCTGAAGGCGGCAGCCGCCGGCGCCTGGCTGTGCGATGTGGAGACTTGCGCGCTCGATGCGGACTCCGTCGTCAGCGGCGTCCGCCGCATGCCTTTTACGGAGCTGGCGAAGCTCGCCCGCGAGCGCGACCGGCCGTTCGCAGGCAGCGGCACGTCCGGCGGCACGCCGCGATCGGTGGGGTTCAACGTGCAGGGCTTTCGCGTCGCGGTGAACAAGGCGACCGGCGAGCTCCGGATTCTCAGGAGCGTGCACGCCGCGGACGCGGGCGTCGTCGCCAATCCCATGCAGTGCCGCGGACAGGTCGAAGGCGGCGTGGCGCAGGCGCTCGGCGCTGCGCTCTACGAGGAGATGGTGATCGACGCGAGCGGGCGCGTCACCAATCCGAAATTCCGCGACTACCACCTGCCCTCTTTCGCCGACGTGCCGCGCACGGAAGTGTTCTTCGCCGGGACGTCCGACACGATCGGCCCGCTCGGCGCGAAGTCGATGAGCGAGAGTCCCTACAATCCGGTCGCCGCCGCGCTCGGCAACGCGATCGCGGATGCCACCGGCATTCGCTTCACCGCGCCGCCCTTCAAGCCGGACCGGCTGTTTCCGGCGCTCCATGACAAATTTGGCTAGATAGATGTTTCGGGGGATACATCCATGAGCAACGACGTCCATCCCGTCGACGAGGTCCTGCCGGTCCCGCGCCTGCTCGCGCTCGGGCTCCAGCACGTGCTGGTGATGTATGCCGGCGCGGTCGCGGTCCCCCTCATCATCGGCCGCGCGCTGAAGCTGCCGCCGGAGGACGTCGCCTTCCTGATCAGCGCCGACCTGTTCGCCTGCGGACTTGTGACGCTGGTCCAGTGCCTCGGCTTCCCCGGCGTCGGCATCCGCCTGCCCGTGATGATGGGCGTGACCTTTGCGTCGGTCGGCCCGATGCTGTCGATGGCGGCTTCACCGGAAATCGGCCTGCTCGGCATCTACGGCTCCGTGATCGCCGCCGGTCTGTTCGGCATCGTCGTTGCGCCGTTCGTCAGCCGGCTGCTGCCGCTGTTTCCTCCCGTCGTCACCGGCACCATCATTCTCATCATCGGCATCTCCCTGATGCGCGTCGGCATCAACTGGGCCGGCGGCGGCCTGCCGACGTTGACGAAGGTGGTCGACGGCGTTTCCGGCAGCTTTCCCAATCCGGCCTATGGGCAATTGCAGGGGCTCGGCATCTCGCTGTTCGTGCTGCTCTTCATCCTCGGCCTGATCAAATGGGGCAGCGGGTTTCTCGCCAACGTCGCCGTGCTGATCGGCATCATCGCCGGCGCGGTGCTCGCGAGCATTCTGGGCGTGATGCATTTCGACAAGGTCGCCGCCGCCTCCTGGGGCGCACTCGTGATTCCCTTCCGCTTCGGCATGCCGCAATTCCACCTGGTGCCTGTCATCACCATGTGCATCGTCATGATCGTGGTGATGATCGAATCGCTCGGTATGTTCCTGGCGCTTGGCGAGATCACCGGCAAGGCCGTCGACCGCGAAGCCCTGAGCCGCGGCTTACGCGCCGACGGGCTCGGCACGTTGCTCGGCGGCATCTTCAACACGTTTCCCTATACCTCGTTTTCGCAGAACGTCGGCCTCGTCTCAGTCACGGCCGTGCGCTCGCGCTGGGTGACGGTGACGGGCGGCTGCATCCTGCTCGTGCTCGGGCTGTTGCCGAAGCTCGCCGCGCTGGTGGAGGCGGTGCCGCTGGTCGTGCTCGGCGGCGCCGGCCTCGTGATGTTCGGCATGGTGGCGGCCACCGGCGCACGCATCCTGGCCGCGGTCGATTTCCGCAACAACCGCTACAATCTCTTCATTGTCGCGATCTCGATCGGCTTTGGATTGATCCCGCTCGTTGCTCCCGGTTTTTTCCGCAATCTGCCGCACAATCTGCATCCGCTGCTGGAGTCCGGCATCCTGCTCTGCGCGGTCGTGTCGGTGCTGCTCAATGCCTTCTTCAACGGGTTGAGCGGTGGCGCTGCCGCGGAGGCCGACGCGGCGTCAGCCGCCGCATCGGCACAGCATGTCTAAAGCGCGATGCGACTAGGATGAATCGTCATCGCGCTTTGGATTATTGTTTAAGCATGATCTTGTCGGAAAACCGCTACGCACTTTTCCGGATCATGCTCTAGCTGCCGCGATAGGTCGAGTAACTCCAGGGCGTGACCAGCAGCGGCACGTGGTAATGGCTTTCCGGCTCGCTGATCGCAAAGCGCAGCGTGATCTCGTCGAGGAACGGCGGATCGGACAGCGGCACGTTGCGCGCGGCGTAATATTTGGCGACGCTGAAGCGCAGCTCGTAGCGGCCGATCGGCAGCGGACGGCCGCCGATCAGCGGCTGGTCGGTGCGGCCATCGGCATTGGTCACCGTGCGCGCGATGACGCGGATCTCGCCAAGGCTCGCGAGCTCCACGAGCTCGATCGGGATGCTAGGTGCGGGCTTGCCGATCTGGTTGTCCAGCACATGGGTCGAGAGCCGGCCGTGCACCTTCAGCCTGTCGTCGGCGGCGACCAGCTGGTCGAGCCGCAGCGCCGAGATGCGGCCGATCTCCTCGATCGCACGCCTTATCTCGGTCTTGGCGATGTTGAGCAGCCGCGCCTCGAAGTCGCGCAGCACGGAATCCTTGGTGTGACGGCGCACACAGACGATGTAGGGGAAGCCGAACTTGTCGCGGTAGGCGTTGTTGGCCCGCTCGAACGCGGAATATTCGGCATCCGACAGCCGGTCGAGCCCTGCGCTGTTCTGCTCGTCGGTCGATTCCGCGGTGAGGCCCGCGGCGCGCTGCGTCTTGTTGGCGAGATCGGGATGCGCCCGGATCAGCGCCAGCTGCACGTCAGGCTCGGCACTCTGGATCGCGGCCATCAGCGCGGCGTGCAGCTCGTTGATACCGGCGAACGGCCGCTTTGCCGCGAGCTGCTCGGCGATCCACGGCGAATATTCGACGACGTTGGCGAGCGCCGCGACGAAGTCGGCCGTGCTTGCAGCGTTGAGATCGGCGAGCGAAATCTGCGACATCATCTCACCCGATCTCGAATGCGTCGGCGGCAAGATGGGCGTGCTTCTCGTGCCAGTGCTGCGCGATCTGCAACCGGGTCGGCACCCAGACGCGCTCATGCTTGCCGATATAGTCGAGGAAGCGGATCAGGCCCGCTGCGCGGCCGGGCCGGCCCGCGAGGCGGCAATGCAGGCCGACCGACATCATCTTCGGCGCGGTTTCGCCCTCCGCGTAGAGCACGTCGAAGGCGTCCTTCAGATAAGTATAGAACTGCTCGCCCTCGGCAAACCCTTGCGGGTTGATGAACCGCATGTCGTTGGCATCGAGCGTATAGGGAATGATGAGCTGCTTGCCGCTGGCGCCCTTGACCCAATAGGGCAGATCGTCGGCATAGGAGTCGCAGAGATAGAGGAAGCCGCCCTCCTCCATCAGCAGACGGTTGGTGTTGATCGAGGAGCGCCCGGTGTACCAGCCGAGCGGACGTGCGCCGGTCGCCTCGGTATGCACGCGGATGGCCTCGGCGATCTCGGCGCGCTCCTGCGCCTCGGTCATGTCCTTGTGCTCGATCCATTTCAGGCTGTGGCTGGCGATATCCCAGCCCGCCTCCTTCATCGCAGCGACAATCTCGGGATTGCGCTTGAGCGCGGTGGCGACGCCGAACACCGTGGTCGGCCAGTTCCGCTCCTTGAACATCCGCCACAGCCGCCAGAAGCCGGCGCGCGAGCCATATTCGAACATGGATTCGATGTTGGCGTGGCGCTGGCCGGGCCAGGGCTGCGCGCCGAGCACGTCGGACAGAAAGGCTTCCGAGGCGCGGTCGCCGTGCAGGATGTTGTTCTCGCCGCCTTCCTCGAAATTGACGACGAACTGCACCGCGACCCGCGCGTCACCAGGCCATTGCGGATGCGGCGGGTTGCGGCCGTAGCCGCGGAGATCGCGCGGGTAGCGGGGCTCGGTCACTCAGACTTCCTCGAAGCGGATCGGCAGCGCGCCCTTCCACAGCACGCTCTTGCCCAGCGTTGCGAGGTTCTCCAGGCCCGAGGTCAGCGTGATGAAATGGTTGCCGGCGAGCTGACCCATCTTGCTCGCGAAATGCACGCCGCCATAGGCTAGCAGGATCTCGGTTTCGCTGATGCCGCCGGGATAGAGGATGATCTGGCCGGGGGCGGGATAGCTGGTGTGGTTCTCGTAGCCGACGCCGAAGTCGAGGTCGCCGAGCGGCATCCACACGCCCTCGCCGCTCCAGCGCACATGGATGATGTGGCTTTCGAACGGCAGCGCCTTGCGGAAGGCGGCGACGGTTTTGGGCGCCGCCTGCTCCTCGAAACGGGCATCGAAGGTGAAGTCGCCGGCGCGGATAACGAGTTTGCTCATCTCATCTCTCTGGATCGGGGGCGATGCGCCCCCCGGGGAACTTTCAGCAAAAAGCACTCCGTCGGGCTTCGCGCAAGGGGCGCGAGAGGCTCTCGCATGAGTTGGGCACGCCACCCGGCCTGCTCGATCGCCTCAAAACTCGTCCATTGAACCGGATTGCAGGAGGTGAGTCCACGGACGGTTTTGCGGGGCAAAGGGCGCCGGCGCGGATGCGCTGCGTCCGGGGCACGAGAGCTGAGCGTGGTGCTGCGTTCGGAACGACGAAGATGAGGCGATGGTGCGTCTCCAAGTAACACTGTCATTCCCCGCCTTGTACGCAATCGCGCACTGGAGCGGGGAATCCAGTACGCCGCGGCCCCTCGATTCAATCACTGGCGTCTCGGAGTACTGGATCGCCCGGTCAAGCCGGGCGATGACACCGAATGTGTGGACGCAGACGTGCGTACTCGGCCTCGCGGCGCATTTCGCCCGAGCTTTGCTTCGTCTCGCCGCCCTCATAGCCAAGAGGGCGCAGGGAAGGCCGGGTGCCGGCGGCACCCGCGGTCCACTGCGCTAGAGCACACGCAGGAAGAACCGCACAGCAGCATACAGGTGAAGCCCAACACACGGCCTTCCCTGCGCGATGGTCGGACGGCTTATGCCGCGCTCTCCCGGGAGCCGAGTTCCCTCTGGCCTCCCTCGCTCCCGCGAAAGTCACCGGCACCGCGCCGGTTGACGCCAATGCCGCATTCGCCAGAGCTTGACCGTAGCAACGACGGCCAGGACCACACGGTTTTGCCGTACGCGCGGTTCGTTGGCGCCGCAGGGTTCGACGGCGTTGTGCACGTTGCCATCGAAATGCCGGCGCGACGAACCTGACAGCGCCGCTCGTCCGTACGAAGCCTCGGGCTCACGGAGAGCAATCCGCCCCACCCTTGGCCTCTCGTACACGACGCTGCCGCGTCCACCGCAAGCCCGGCTCGCGACAATGACGACCTCATGATCGCCCCTCGAGATTGAGCCGGGATGGGCGACACATACGTCATTTCCGATTTCGGTAAAGCGGAATATTTTCGCGCGAGCGGGTTGACAGCGCCGCGACACACCTCGGTCCCGTAGCCTGGATGGAGCGCCAGCGTAATCCGGGACAGCGCAAGATGCCGAGCGCGCAGCCCCGGATTACGCTTTCGCTCCATCCGGGCTACGAGAGACGAGATTGAGCTCGTCGAGACCTGGAGCGCTCAGTACGGTGCGTAACGATAGCCCGGATCGTAGTAGTAGCCGGAACCGCCGTAGTAACCAGGGCCGCCGTAGTAACGCGGGCCATAGCCATAATAATAGCGGTTTTCATGATATTCGCGGCGGCGGCTCTCGGCGATCGCGCCTCCGATCAGACCTGCGGCCATGCCCATGAAGGCGAGACCCGCGGCATTCGGCCCGCGTCGATAGTAACGCCGCCGGTGCGAGCTGAAATCGGTGACGTCGGAGGCAGCCTGGCCGGCAACGACCGCCTTGACAGCCGACTTGGCGGCCGGTGTCCCGGCCGACGCCGCTGCGGACGGGGATGCGGAAGCCGCAATCAGGGCGAGGCCAGCGAGCGCGACCACGATCGTGTTGCGGCCGGCTGCGGAAATCACGGGTCCAATACTCATGTTCGAATTTCCTCTGTTCTCGCCCAAAGAAACATAAGCAAACGATCTATAATCCGCAAACCACTGAAATGGTTTCATGATCGCGGCGATCTGCCACGCTTTGAACGATTGTAAATCCCGAACGATCAGACCCAGCTTGAACCAGCCAAACTGAGCGGTTAATGAACAGCCGCGCCGTTTTCGGTCGCCGTAAGCGTTTACGTGAACCAACGCATCAACCGACGCCGTCGGGATCGATGCCATTTTCCAGGTTCAAGAGATCGACGCGTCCTTTCCTAGAGAAACCAGATGATTGTGGTTCGCAAACTGCCGGCGCGCTATGCGCCGATCGTGACGCCATTCGTGCTGTCCATCCTCATGACGGCGGTGGTATCGGTCATTTCGACGCTGCGGAGCCTGGGGGCAACGCCGGCGTTCCTGGCGGCCTGGCCGGGCGCCTGGGGACTGTCCTGGCTCGTCGCCTTCCCGACCCTGCTCCTGGTGCTGCCGCTGGTCCGCCGGATCGTGGCCTGGCTCGTCGCAGCACCACCCGGGCGGTAACCGCGCCTACGACAGCGCCCCCAGCACGCCTCTCGTCGCCTTGTCGATTTCCTCGACATAGCGGCGGCGGGCGAAGCTCTCGGTGAGGAAGCCGACCACCTTGCGGCTGTCGGTGGAATCGACCACCGCCAGCATCTCCGCCTCGGCTTCGTCGAATACCGCCATCGCCGACTTCACGTTCATTTCCGGGATCAGCACGATGTCGATCAGGCGGGCGAGCTCGATCACCTGGATGTCGTCGGCGATGGTGTCGAGGTCGCTGGAGAACAAATCGGGCAGCAGGACGAGGCCGATATATTCGTCAGCATTGTTGACGATGACGATTCCCGGCCGCGAGCCGAGCGCGAACTCGCGGCGCGCGGCGGCGATCGTCGTGGTCGAGGGCACCTTGCCGACGTCCGAGCGCATCAGGCGCTCGACCGTGAGATTGCGCAGCCAGCCGACGTCGTTGGCGCTGCGGATGGTCTCGCCGCGCAGATGCAGGCGCCAGGTCGAGAAGGAATGGCCGAACATGAAGCGCACGCAGATCGAGGTCACGATGCAGCCGGCCAGCACCACGGCGGTGACGTCGACGTTACGTGTCATCTCGAGCACGAGGAACGACATCGTGAGCGGGCCGCCGACGATAGCGACGCCGAGCGTCGCCATGCCAGTCAACATCGCCACCAGCGGATCGATCGCGAAGTTCGGGCTGATGAGCAGCAGCACCGCGGCAAAGAACTTTCCGATCAGGCTGCCGACGAACAGCGAGGCGAAGAACAGGCCGCCGCGAAAGCCGGAGGCGAGCGAGATCAGGCAGGCCGTCACCTTCAAGGCGATGATCAGCGCGATCAGGCCGATCGTCATGTCGTGGAAGAGATCGAGCACCATGGCGCCATGGCCGGCCGCGAGAACCTGCGGCGTGATGATGGCGAACCCGCCGACGATGAGCCCGCCGATCACAGGACGCAGCCAGACCGGCATCCAGGCGAACAGCCGCTCGAACATCGGCGAGGAGCGCATCACGGCGATGCCGACGCCGCTGGTGATGAGGGCGAGCCCGATCAGTGCCAGATATTGCTCGACGCCGACGGCGCTGACCTTGGGTATCTCCAGCGAGTATGGCGCGCCGCCCAGCCATTGCGCGGTCAAGGCGCCCGCGAGGGAGGCGGCGAGGATCGGCGCGGCACTGCCGACGGCATAGACGCCGACGATCAGCTCGCAGGCATAGAAGGCGCCGGTGATTGGCGCGCCGAACGCCGCCGCGATCGCCGCCGCGGCCCCGCAGCCGACCATCAGGCGCAGATCGTTGCGGCGGAGATTGAAGAATTTGCCGATCAACGAGGCGATGCCCGAACCGATCTGGGTGTAGCCCGCCTCGAGGCCGACGGAGGCGCCGCAGCCGTTCGAGATCAGGGTCTGGCCTGCGACCACCCCGCTGTCGCGCATCGACAGATTGCCGCCCCGCAGCGCGTTTGCCTCGATCGGATCGACCGCGTTCGATATCTTCATGCGCCGCCGCGACCATTCCATGATTCCGAGCACCAGCCCGCCGAGCGCAGGCGCGATCAGTGCCGCCCATGGGCTGACGCTCGCGTGGGCCGACAGGTGGACGTCAATGGGAATGCCGTAGATCACGACATGCGCGATCTGCGCGATGTGGGCCATCAGCGTCACGACCGCGCCCGCGAGCGTGCCGATCACGAGCGCCAGCGGGATCAGGTAGAACTCGTTGCTGCGCAGCAGGGCGCGCAGCCGAACCATGGTGCGGTTCGTCTTCTTGCGATCCACGAGATGTTTGATCCGCACTAACACCGTCTGGCCCGCCCTACCCTTCCGACAGGCCGTAGCCGGCCATGCGCTGACGGACCCGCTCGATCTCGTCGCTCGGGAGCAGCGGCGGTTGTCCGATCTGCAGACAGCCGTGATATTGCCGCGCCAGCGTCTCGACCTCGACCGCCAGCCACATCGCCTTGTCCAGGGTCTTGCCGATCGCGATCATGCCGTGATGATCGAGCAGGCAGGCGAGCCGGCCCTCCAGCGCCCGCACGGCGTGCTCGGACAGCTCCGCCGTTCCGAACGTCGCGTAGGGCGCGCAGCGGATGCTGTCGCCGCCCGCCGCCGCGATCATGTAATGCACGGGCGGGATCTCCATGCCCATGATCGCCAGGATGGTGCAATAGGTCGGATGGGCATGCACGACGGCGTTGACGTCGGGCCGCGACTTCAGGATGTCGCGATGAAAGCGCCATTCGCTCGACGGCTTCTGGTCGGGCACGTGCGAGCCGTCCATGGCCATGAAGACGATCTGGTCCGGACGCATGGCCTCATAGGGCACGCTGGTCGGCGTGACCAGGAGGCCGTCCACATGCCGGACGCTGATATTGCCCGATGTGCCCTGGTTGATGCCCAGCGCGTTCATGCGCCGGCAGGCGTCGATAATGGCCTGTCTCTTGCCGAGCTCGTCCGCTGTCATCGACATGTCGATTTCCTGTCGAGGGCTTGTTGGACCGAGTTACGTCAAAGCAACATGACAGTGCAAGCGAAAGCGTCCCGGATCCCGTGACACTCCGGCCGAACGGGATAGCGACAGGTTAACAGATTGTCGCAGCTACTGGGGCAGGCCGATCCGGGCCGACCCGTTGATGACGAACTGCACGGAATAGGCGGCGAGCAGCATGCCGAGGACGCGCGAGAGCCATAACAAAAGTTAAGGCTGGTGCGGAGGCAATGAGATCGAACGGTGCAATCGCAAAGCAACCATTCCCGACGATTGCCGTTTCACTGTGCATCGATACACGAACAGAAGCAGCCGAAGCAATTGCACGAGCCCCGTTCCAGAATTGATCCGCACGATCCCGTTGCCTGCAGCCGTTGGGCACTTCGATTAGGGACAAACGTCAGAGAGCTCAAGGCGGCGATTCATCAATTCGGCAGCGCAGCGGATGCCGTGGCGTACGGCCTTCAGCAGTGGCGGCGTAGCGCCTCGCGCGGGCAGTGGCAGGGGCGCAGCGGCGCACCGCAGATCGGCATTCTCTCCGATTCAATGGTCGCGCGCGGCGAACAGCTCGCCGCCGTTTCGATGGTCTGCGTCAATGCGATCGGCCTCGTCGCCGGCGCCGTGCCGCGGATTCTGCCCGCGGCGCCGGAGGCTGACATCGATGCCTATCTGGACAGGCTCGACGGCCTCTTCGTCGGCGGCGGACAGACCAACGTCCATCCGTCCCGCTATGGACAAACGGTCGACGAGAAGCGTGACGGCCCGTTCGACGAATTCCGCGACGAGGTCGCGCTGCGCCTGATCCCGCGGGCGCTGGCGCGGGGCATCCCCGCTCTGTTCATCTGTCGCGGCTTCCAGGAGCTGAACGTCGCTTTCGGCGGCACGCTGGCGAAAGAGCCAGACGATTTGCCCGAGGAGCAACGCCATGGCACGCCCGACGCGGACAACGAGGATGCCCGCTATCGGCTGCGGCAGAAGGTGGCCTTGCGCAAGGGCGGCGTCCTGCAGCAGATCTGCGGCGCGGATTCGATTCTAGTGAATTCGCTGCACAGCTTCCTGATCGCCGATCTCGCACCGGGTCTCGTCGCGGAGGCCGTCGCTGACGACGGCTCGATCGAGGCCGTCAGCGTCGAGGGCGCCAGCGATTTTGCGCTCGGCACGCTTTTCCATCCCGATTATTGGGCGAGCTCCGACCACGCCTCGGCGCGCATTCTGGCGGCTTTTGGAGACGCGGTTCGCCGCCACGCCAAGGCACAAGGGGCGGCGTAGGCGATGCACCGCTACCGCTTCGGCATCGAGGAGGAATATTTTCTGGTCAACCGCCAGTCCGCGGCGCCGCGATCCGAGCTGCCCAAGCCCTACATGGCCGCGGCGCAAAAGCGGCTCGGCGAGCGGCTGACCACCGAGATCCTGCAATCGCAGATCGAGGTGGCGACGCCGCCGCTGACGTCTTCGACCGATGCGCTGGCCGAGCTCGCGCATTATCGCGCGGTGCTCACCGAGGTCGGCAAGGACCACGGCGTCGGCATCATCGCGGCCGGCACACACCCGCTGGCGCAGCCGCAGCAGCAGCGCATGACGCGCAAGCGTCGCTACAGCAAGGTCATCAGCGATCTCGGGATGGTCGGCCTCGGCAACCCGATCAGCGGACTGCACGTCCATGTCGAGGTCCCCGAGCCCGATTTGCGCGTCGAGATCATGCACCGCCTGGTGCCGTTCCTGCCGCTGCTGCTGGCGCTCTCGACCTCCTCACCGTTCTGGTGCGGCTACCCGACAGGATTGCTGGGCTACCGCAATGCCGCCAACGATGCCCTGCCCCGGACCGGCTTTCCCGAGATGTTTCGGAACCTTTCCGAATACGAGACCTACGTGAAGACCTTGGTCGATGCCGGCATCGTCCCCAACGCCACCTATGTCTGGTGGGCGTTGCGGCCCTCGCTGCAGCATCCGACGCTCGAGCTGCGCATCACCGATTGCTGCACGGCGATCGCGGATTCGGTGGCGATCGCGGCGCTGTTCCGCGCGCTGGTCCGCCACGCCGTCCACCATCCCGAGCTGAACGCCACCTATTCGGCCGTGCACCGCGCGCTGGTGGAGGAGAATCGCTGGCGCGCCCAGCGCTACGGAACCGACGGCACCTATATCGACCTGGTCTCGTTCGAGCCGGTCTCGTTCAGAAGCTGGCTCGATTCGGTGATCGCCATGGTGGCACCCCACGTCGACCATCTCGGCATCGAAGACGACATCCAGCATCTGAAGTCGATCCCCAAGCGCGGCACGTCGGCCCACCTTCAGCTCGAATATTTTCGCGGCTTGCGCAAGTTCGGCCACTCGCCGCGGGAAGCAATCAGCGACGTGACGAAATGGCTGCGGACTTCCACCGAAGCCGGAGACTTCACCGCCCGGGGCGGCGAGCCGAAAGCGCAAGCGGTGCGGCAACCGCTGACCGACCCGGTCTGACGTCTCCGGCTGCGGTCGCATGGAACGAGGTTTCGACCGCCGACTTAGCTCAGCGTGATAGCAATGGACAATCGTGGAGACCAATCATGAGCGACAGCGGCATTAGCATGCTCCTGGGCCACGCCTCGGCCCAGATGCTCTGGCTCTGGTTCATCGGAGCGTTCGTGCTCGGCGGGGCGCTCGTTTACGGCGTGATGAAGGCGGGCAACTTGCGCCGCAGCGAGCGGGCGCAGCTCGATCGCAACACCGAGGCACGGCAGCGCCAGGAAGATCCCTACAAGCGCCCGACCTAGCTCTCGCGGGTGGCAGTTTGGAACTTTCGTTCATGGAGCGGCTTTGATCGCCCGAGGATTGAGGAGGGCGAGGCCTTCCCGTGTTACCTCATGAGGAGGACGTATGGCTAAACGAGCGAAGAAACGCACGACAAAGAAGACCGCGGCGCGCCGGCCGCGTCAGGCGCCGAAGATGCTCAGCGACCTGTTTCTGGAGACGCTGAAGGACATCTATTTCGCCGAGAACAAGATCATCAAGACCCTGCCCAAGATGGCCAAGGCCGCGAATTCCAAGGAGCTTACGGCCGCCTTCAACAAGCATTTGCGCGAGACCCAAGGGCAGGTCAAACGGCTCGACCAGATCTTCAAGATGCTGGGCAAGCCGGCGCGCGGCAAGCCCTGCGAGGCCATCAACGGCATTGCCGACGAGGGCGCCGAGATCATGAAGGAGTTCAAGGGCGCGCCGGCGCTCGATGCCGGACTGCTCGCGTCAGCGCAGTCGGTCGAGCATTACGAGATCTCCCGCTACGGCACGCTGCGCACCTGGGCCGAGGAGCTCGGCATGCAGGACGCCGCAAGGCTGCTCCAGGAGACGCTGGACGAGGAAGAGGCAACCGATCGCACGCTGACCGAGCTCGCCACCTCCGTGATCAACCTCGAAGCGGAACAAGAGTACCGCGCCGCAGCCTGACCCCCTGCCAATGAACGGAACGTCGCGGCCACGCCGCGGCGTTCGCTTGCCTTGATCGCACGGCGGCGCATAACACGTCAGCGCCACTGCACTGGATTTCCGCACTGGATTTCCTTGGAACCGGCCCCATATGCAGGCTTTCCCACCCCAGAGCCTGCATCATGCAACCCAAAAATCCCCTCGACTGGATGCTGTCCGAAGCCCTGGACTCGCTGACCCGCGCCGATCGGCTGCGCCAGCAGTTCGGCCGCCAGGAAGCCTGCTGGGAGCCGCCGATCGACGTGCTCGAGACCGAGCGCGAGCTCCTGATCCTGGTCGCGCTTCCCGGCGTCAATCCGGACAATGTCGAGACCGTCATCCATGACGGCGTGCTCGTCATCTCGGGTCAGCGCACCCTCCCGCCGGAGCTTCGCAACGCCCGCATCCATCGGCTCGAGCTGCCGCAAGGGCGTTTTGAGCGCCGCATTGCATTGCCCCTCGGCCGTTACGCCATCAGCCGCTTCGTGATGGACGGCTGCGTCGCACTGCGCCTCGCGAAATCCTGAGGTCGATCATGGCCACCGAACAGATGAACAACGAACAAAGCAATAACGACGTGAAGATCCCCGACGACGCGCTGATCATCGTCCCCGTGCGCGAGATGGTGCTGTTTCCCGGCGCGATCGCGCCGATCACGATCGGCCGGGCGAAGTCCATTGCCGCCGCGCAGCAGGCGCTGCGCGAGCAGCGGCCGATTGGCATCGTCCTGCAGCGCAGCCCCGAGACCAATGACCCCGGGCCGGACGACCTCTACAGGGTCGCAACCATCGCCAACATCGTGCGCTACATCACCGCGCCCGACGGCACCCATCACATCGTCTGCCAGGGCGTGCAGCGCGCGCGCATCCTCGACTTCCTGCCGGGGACGCCGTTCCCGGCCGCGCGCTTCCAGCAGATCCCCGAGCCGACCACGACCTCGCCCGAGATCGAGGCCCGCGCGCTGAACCTGCAGCGCCAGGCCATCGAGGCGATCGAGCTGCTGCCGCAGGCGCCGCCCGAGCTCGCCGCGATGTTCCAGGGCACCAGCGCGCCCGGCGCGCTGGCGGATCTGGCAACGTCGTTCATGGACATCAAGCCGCAGGACAAGCAGGAGGTGCTGGAGACCATCGACCTGGCTCTTCGCGTGGAGAAGGTGTCGAAGCACCTGGCCGAGCGGCTGGAGGTGCTGCGCATCAGCAACGAAATCGGCCAGCAGACCAAGGCCTCCTTCGACGAGCGGCAGCGCGAGGCGATCCTGCGCGAGCAGATGGCGACGATCCAGCGCCAACTGGGCGAAGGCGACGGCAAGCAGGCCGAGGTCACCGAGCTGACGGCTGCGATCGCCAAGGCCAACATGCCGCCGGAAGCGGAAGCGCATGCCAAGAAGGAGCTGCGCCGCTACGAGCGCATGCCGGAGGCTGCCGGCGAGGCCGGCATGGTCCGCACCTATCTGGACTGGCTGATCGAGCTGCCCTGGGCGCTGCCCGCGGAGAAGCCGATCGACATCAAGGAGGCGCGAGCCATCCTGGATGCCGACCATTTCGGCCTGGAGAAGATCAAGAGCCGGATCATCGAATATCTGGCGGTGCGCAAGCTCGCCCCGCAGGGCAAGGCGCCGATCCTGTGCTTCGTCGGCCCGCCCGGCGTCGGCAAGACCTCGCTCGGCCAATCCATCGCGCGCGCGATGGATCGTCCTTTCGTGCGCGTCAGCCTCGGCGGCGTGCATGACGAGGCCGAGATCCGCGGTCACCGCCGCACCTATATCGGCGCGTTGCCCGGCAACATCATCCAGGGCATCAAGAAGGCGGGCGCGAGGAACTGCGTCATGATGCTGGACGAGATCGACAAGATGGGCCGCGGCGTGCAGGGCGATCCGTCCGCGGCCATGCTGGAGGTGCTCGACCCCGAGCAGAACGGAACGTTCCGGGACAATTACCTGGGCGTGCCCTTCGACCTGTCGCGCGTCGTGTTCATCGCGACCGCCAACATGCTCGATCAGATCCCGGGTCCGCTGCTGGACCGCATGGAGCTGATCAGCCTCGCCGGCTACACCGAGGACGAGAAGCTGGAGATCGCGCGGCGCTATCTGGTGCGGCGGCAGCTGGAGGCCAACGGCCTCTCGGCCGAGCAGGCCGAGATCGAGCCGGAAGCCTTGAAGCTGATCGTCAAGGGCTACACCCGCGAGGCTGGCGTGCGTAACCTCGAGCGCGAGATCGGCAAGGTGCTCCGCCATGCCGCGGTGCAGGTCGCCGAAGGCACGGCCGCGAAGGTCGTGGTGACGGCAAAGGACATCACCACCGTGCTCGGCCAGCCGCGCTTCGAGGGCGAGATCGCACTGCGCACCAGCGTTCCGGGCGTTGCCACCGGTCTGGCCTGGACGCCGGTCGGCGGTGACATCCTGTTCATCGAAGCCACGCGCGTGCCCGGCAAGGGCGGGCTGATTTTGACCGGCCAGCTCGGCGACGTCATGCGCGAGAGCGTGCAGGCTGCGCTGACGCTGGTGAAGAGCCGGGCCTCTCAGCTCGGCATGGATCCGCAAGCGTTCGAGAAGAGCGACATCCACGTTCACGTCCCCGCGGGCGCAACCCCGAAGGACGGGCCGAGCGCGGGCGTTGCGATGTTCACGGCGCTGACCTCCCTGCTCACCAACCGCACGGTGAGGAGTGACACCGCGATGACCGGCGAGATCTCGCTGCGCGGCCTGGTGCTGCCGGTCGGCGGCATCAAGGAGAAGGTGGTGGCTGCGGCTGCTGCCGGCCTGAAGCGGGTGATGCTGCCGGCGCGCAACAAGCGGGACTATGACGACATCCCGAAGAGCGCGCGGGACACCCTCGAGTTCATCTGGCTGGAGCGCGTCGACGAAGCCATCGCCGCCGCGCTCGAGCCGGCTGAAGCCAAGGAAGCGGCGGAGTGAATGCGATGAAGAAACTGCTGGAAAGAGCGAAGCGGTCGCGGAAGACGCAGCGGCTGCGCCAATTGCTCGATCGCGCGATCGACCGGATTCGCGATGGGCTCGTAGGACCCGAGCCGCGGCTTCAGCCTGCTACGGTCCGAGTGAAGCGCCGCAAGGGTTGAGCCCTCCGTCTCGAACCCTCGCGGCTACCCCAGACAAAAGGCCCCCTCGTTCGAGGGGGCCTTTGCGTTGTTAGCCCACGGCGTCCTTGGCGGCCTTGACCGGGCGGGCGCGGACGATCTTCCGGGCCGGCTTGGCCTTGAACATCATCTCTTCACCCGTGAACGGGTTGGTGCCCTTGCGCGCCTTGGTCGCGGGCTTCTTGATGACCACGAACTTGGCGAAGCCCGGCACCAGGAACAGGCCGTTCTTCTTGAGCTCCTTGTGGCCGACGTCGGTCAGCGTCTCCATGACGTTCTTGACGTCACGCTTGGAAAGCTCGGTGGCGGTCGCAATCTTTTCGATCAATTGCGATTTGGACATCTGGGTCGGCATCGTGTCTCCTCTGATTCGTTGCCGGTTGCATATTAGACCAACCGTTGAAGGCCTATAGCCTTCTGCACAGTTTTGTCGCGAAATTACGGGCTTTTCTGGCCTGCTGTGACAAAAAACCCTGCTTTTTAGCTACTTCCAGAGCGGAGGAAGCCTCGGGCAGCGGTTTTTGCCTTGTTTCAAAGGCCCGCACGCAACCTTGCTAGAACTGATTCGCCGCTTTCGACAAGCGACGACCGGCCTCTTTATGAGAGGCCGGTCGTGTTTCACCCTGAAAAATAAGGGTTGGATCGCTGGTCGCCGGTCTTCTTCCCCGTAAAAATGGGGAGAAAGTCAGTGGGCGATTGGCTAGACGCGCTCGATGATGATGGCCGGCGCCATGCCGCCGGCGGCGCACATGGTGACAAGACCGCGCTTGAGGTCGCGCCGTTCGAGCTCGTCGAGCACGGTGCCGATCAGGATCGAGCCGGTGGCGCCGATGGGGTGGCCGAGCGCGATCGAGCCGCCGTTGACGTTGACCTTGGCCCGATCGAGCTTGAGGTCGCGGATATATTTTTCCGCCACCACGGCGAAGGCCTCGTTGATCTCGAACAGGTCGATATCGTCGATGGTGAGCCCCGCCTTGGCCAGCACCTTGCGCGTTGCCGGCACCGGTGCGTTCAGCATGAGGGTCGGCGAGTCCCCCATGTTGGCCATCGCGACCACGCGGGCCCGGGCTTTAAGGCCATGCGCCTTGGCATAAGCGGGCGAGGCCAAAAGGATCGCAGCAGCGCCGTCGACGACGCCGGAGGAGTTGCCGGCGTGATGCACGAAGTCGATTTCGAGATCAGGGTACTTTTGCAGGATCAGGCCGCGATAGGTCGTGCCCTTGTCGTCGAGCGCGTAGTCCGCGACGGCGGGGAATGCCGGCTTCAGGCTGCTGAGGCCTTCCATCGTGGTCTGCGGCCGTGGGTATTCTTCATGATCCAGCGCCAGACTGCCGTCCTCGCGGTGGACCGGCACGAGGCTGTTCTTGAAGTGGCCGTTCGCGATCGCATGCGCGGCGCGCTTCTGGCTCTCCAGCCCGAGCGCGTCGACGTCGCTTCGGGTGATGCCTTCCAGCGTCGCGATCGCATCGGCGCAGACGCCCTGATGCGACTGCGGATGCCGTGCCCGCAGACGCAGATTGCCGCCGTCCATCATCATCGGACCGCCGCCGCGGCGTCCCTCCATCGACATCATCTCGCAGCCGCCGGCGATGACGAGGTCTTCCGCACCCGCCATGATCGAGCTTGCCGCCATGTTGACGCTGGTGATGCCGCTGCCGCAAAAGCGGTCGAGCGTCACCGCGCTGGCGCGCACGTCGTAGCCGGCATCGAGCGCCGACATGCGGCCGAGATCGCCGCTTTGCGTTGCCACCTGCGCGCTGCAGCCCCAGACGATGTCGTCGACATCGGCGGTATCGATGCCGGTGCGGTCGGCGAGTGCGCGCAGCACGGTCGCCCCGAGCTGCTGCGGATGAATGCCCGACAGGGCTCCCTTGCCGGCCTTGCCGATGCCCCGCGGCGTGCGGCAGGCATCAATGATCAGCGCGTCAGGCATTGGCGTCGTCCTCTTGTTTATGGGTGTTGAGAACGGTTTTGAATAAGGGGGAGAAGAGAGTCAATGTGCGGCGCTCGCCCTTCGCCTCTCCCCGCGTGCGGGGAGAGGCCGGATTTTACGCGCAGCGGAAAATCCGGGTGAGGGGGAGCCTCAGCAAAAACGGTGACAGGGTGACAGATGGACTCGCGGAGAGAGCCCCTCACCCCTGCCCTCTCCCCGTAAGAACGGGGAGAGGGAGAAGAGCTACACCCCCGCCGCGTTCTTCGCGATCACGTTGCGGTAGAAGCTGGCGCTGAGTTTTGCGGTGCGGACCTGGTTGTCAAAATTGACGTGGTACAGCCCGAAACGCTTGTTGAGGCCATACACCCACTCGAAATTGTCCATCAGGCTCCAGAGGAAATAGCCGCGCACCGGCACGCCCTCGTCGGTGGCGCGCTGGAGCTGGGCGAGATAGTTGCGCAGATACATGATGCGGTCGGTGTCGTAGATCTTGCCGTCGGGCGACACCACATCGTCGCCGGAGGTGCCGTTCTCGCTGATATAGATCGCATCCGTCTTCCAGATCTTCGCCGCCAGCTTCGGCACCCAGTAGATCGTCTCGGGCCCGACGCGCAGCCAGTCAGAATTCATGTGCGGGAACGATTTCGGGATCGGCAGCGGCTTGAAGCCCGCGCCCTGGTCGGACGCCACCACGTAGTTCTGCGGCGCATAGATGTTGAGACCGAGAAAATCGACCGGCGAAGAGATGATCTTGAGCTCCGCATCGGTGTATTTCGGCGCGTTGGACCCGGCGTATTTCAGGAAGGCGTCGGTATAGCGGCCCGTCATGATGACGTTGAGGTAGCCGGCATTCATCTCGCGCAGCGCGATCTCCGCGGCCCGCACGTTTTCCGGCGTGTCGAAGGCAGGCGCGCAGGCATCGATGTTCTCCGCCGGCCCCACCCTGGTGCCGCGGCGGCCATGGGCGCGCACCGCCTGCACCGCGAGCCCGTGCGCCAGCGCACTGTTGTGTCTGATCTGATTGACATCGGCTTGCGGCAGCTTCAAGCCCGGCGCGTCGATGCCGACGCCGTAACCGAAATAGACGAAGCGCCCGCTCTCGTTCAACGTGAACACGTTCCTGACGCGGTCGGTGAGGTGCGCGGCGACATAGGCCGCGTAGTCGCCGAAGATCTTGCAGGTCTCGGTCGAACGCCAACCGCCGAACCGGTCCTCGAGCGACTGGGGCAGATCCCAATGATAAAGGGTCAGCCACGGCTCGATGCCGTTCTTCAGGAGCTCGTCGACGAGACGATTGTAGAAGTCGAGCCCCTTCGGATTGGGCTTGCCGTCGCCGTCCGGGAACAGCCGCGGCCAGGCCACCGAGAAGCGATAGGCCTTGCAGCCGAGCTCCTTGATGAGGGCGATGTCCTCCTTGTAGCGGTGATAGTGCTCGTTGGCGCGGTCGCCGGTGGTGCCGTCCTCGATCTTGCCGGGGATGCGGACGAACTTGTCCCAGATCGAGGCCCCTCGCCCGTCCTCCTCGACCGCGCCCTCGACCTGATAGGACGAGGTCGCCGTGCCCCAGAGAAAGCCCGCCGGAAAACCGCCTGCATTGCGCGGCGGCCGAGCCGGCTTGGCTTCGGCGACAAGGGGACTCGCAATCCCAGCTGCGGACAATCCCACCAGCTTGGCAAACCGGCGGCGCGAGACCCCCTCCGTCATTGATGCTGCTCCACTTCTTTTCGTTTCGGGCCGGCACAATGAACAGTTCCGGGCGATTTGAGAAGCGGGTGCAGGAGGTCCCAGATCCGCCACCGCAGGCGCGGCAGCACAATGCCGTTCCCTTGCCGAGATGAACGCCTATTGAGTTCAAACCGGATTCTAGCGTCGGCCTGCTCCGATTGAACCGACCACAATCTGCATCAGCCACGCGATGCCCGCGTCTTTCATAGCCGCTTTGGTCGCGATGGCCCGGATCGTATCCGGTTTGCGCGCGAAAGGCAGCTCGACCAACACGAGGCCGAAACGGCTGGCGTGCTGCTCCACCAGTCGGCGCGGCAATGCGGCGATCAAATCAGACCCGGAAAGCTGGGCAAGCGCCATCATGAAATTCGGAACAGTCAAAGCGATGCGGCGTTCGAGGCCGCGCTTTGCCAACATCTCATCAACGAAACCGCGCGGTTCCCCACTGAGAGAGACCAGCAGGTGCTGTGATCGCGCGAACGCAGCATGGGTTGGCGCTTTTGCGAAGGGATGTCCCTTGCGCATGGCCAGCACGAACTCCTCCTCGTAAAGCCTGCGCGCCTCGAAACGCGGTGATACCGCCGGCAGCGGCAGCATTGCGATATCGAGCTCGCGTCGTTCGAGCATGTCTAGGCTTTGCTGCCAAGGCTCTCCGATTGCGCCACCGCGCGGCGCAGGCATCAGGTGGATCAGCCCGATATCAATGTGGGGCGCCGCAGTCGCGATCGATTGCAACAGCGGACCGATCGCTGAGACCAGTACGGCATCGGGAGCGCCAATCGTAAATCGACGGCCACTTTGCTCCGGGTCGAACGGTGTGGCCGAGCCGATCAGCTGTTCGACGCGCGCGATGATCTCGGCCACCGGCTCTCCAAGCTCCAAGGCCCGCTCCGTTGGAACGACCCCCTTCGGGGTCCGCAGAAACAGCGGATCGTTCAGTAGAAGACGGAGCCGGCCAAGCGCATGGCTGACAGCCGACGGCGTCAGGCTCAGCCGAGCGGCTGCACGCGCGACATGGCGCTCTTCCAGGACCACGCGGAAGAGCACGAGGAGATTCAGATCAATCCTGGATAGATCAATTTGGTTCAGCATGTTGCTGAAATCATATCGCTAGATTCATTAGGATCAAGGCTTCATGCATGGGCCTCGTCGTTCGATCAGGAGCTGAGAAATGACCAACAAACCGTCCGGGCTGAACAGGTGGCCATGCGAGCAGGAAAAGATATCGCGGCGCTCGATGATGGCCGCTACCGCAGCAATTCCCCTGTCCGGTCAGCTTTCGGCCGATGCGGCCGCTGGAAGCGACGCGATAGCAGGCCTCGTCGAACGCGCCCGCGAGAAGAATGCCGCCTTCATGCGTGGCGATGTGGAGCGCTGGTCCCAGCTTGTCCGCATCGCGCCCGATTTCACTCTGATGCAGCCCTTTGGCGGGCCTACGAGTCGGGGATTCGACGCTAGCCCCCAGCGTCTGGCTGCCCTATCGCGATACTTCAGGGAAGGCGAAACCGAACTTGAGGTTTTGCAAACCTATGCATCCGACGCGCTCGTCGCTCTCGTCATGGTCGAGCGCCAGCGCGCCGAGGTGGGCGGGTTGCCGGCTCAAGACTGGTCGCTGCGCGTGACCGAAGTCTACCGCAAGGACGGCACGGATTGGCAACTCGTGCACCGCCATGCGGACCCGCTGGTCCGAAGCATCACCTTGCAACAGGCGGCGATACTCGCCCGGGGATGGCCGGAGGAAAAATGACGAAGCGCTGCAGATGAGCTGGATTCGGAGCCGGCCGGCGGCCAGTCGAGACGACGTGCGATTTCGTCGCGATGATCAGCGCGAGCGCTTCGGCAATTTCGGCAGCTTGTCGGGATTGAATGCCGGCATCTGCCCTGGTGGTTCAGGTGGGGGCGGCTGTTGTTCCCTGAGGATGAGCGTTCCGTGGAGGATCATGCCCGGCGCCTGAGGTGCTGTCGCGGTGTAGGTCGCGATCTTGCCAGGGCAGCTTCCCTCGATCGTCAACGTCAGCTCTTGATCGTTGCCGAACACGGTGGCGCGTCCGTCGGTGTGACGCTTCGTCAATACGGTTGCGGTGAAGCGATCTCCATCGATCTGGCAGGTGCCGTGATAGGTCATCAGGCTGTCACGGCCCCAGATCTGGCCGTCTGCGACATGGACGATCCCGGTACCCTGGTCGATGGGCGTCTTGTACCAAGCGGCGTAGGTGCCGTCCTTCAGCATGGGAGCAGCCTCCCCTGGTATTCCCACGCCGACAATTGGCATCATTAGCGCCAACAAACGGTTAATGACCGGGCCCGTGCCAATCCGGCCTTTCCTTGCGCAGCTCGGCCTCGAGCTCCTCGATGATGCTGTGAAGCAGACACGCTGCAAGCGGATCGGTCACCTCGCGCTCCAGATGCCGGTACCGCGCAATCTGGAATTCCTGCTCTCTCAACTGCTGCTCAGTCATCACGGGCCCTCCGGCGAACCGACGCGGAGACGGCCGGAGAGTTTCGTTACAATTTTCAGATCATTTGCGATGGTTTCCAATCGGTTAAAGGCGCAAGCGGGCTGCGGATTGCCCGAAAAGGCTGCCGCGGGACCGGCGACACCAGCCTGAGCGCGGCGGTTGACGTCCAGACCGTTGCTTCCAATTGCGTGCGCGGCGGGCTTCTGCTAGCTTGAGGTACGTGCCTCATTTCACCTCGCCGGCCGGGTTGGTGACCCGCCTCTGCCGCAACGATGCGGGTAGCGGCTGATTGCCGTGCCGCTGGGGGTGAGGCATGCGCCCAATCTGGGTTCAAGCAGAGTTGGCCATCAAAAAGGGCCGACCGCCTTAGGGGAGGAATGATATGCAGCGTCTCTTGGTTGCAGGTGTGTCTGTTGCCTTCGCGATCGCAGCGGGTGTCGGCCCGACGGATGCGGCGGACAAGAAGGTTCTGGCCTTCGTCGTCAACGGGGCGTCCGACTTCTGGAAGATCGCCGAGGCCGGGATGAAGAAGGCGCAGGGCGAGCTGCCCAACTACGAGCTCCAGTTCAAATATCCGGAACAGGCTGCAGCCGCCGTGCAGCAGCGCGTGATGGACGACCTCGTCGCCGCCGGTGCCGCCGGCATCATGGTCAGCGCAGTCGATCCAAAGAACCAGACCGAGCATCTCAACAAGGTTGCGTCCCAGACCGTGCTGTTCACCACCGACAGCGACGCGCCGAAATCCAAGCGCGTGGCCTATATCGGCTCCTCCAACACCGACCTCGGCAAGGAGGCAGGAAAGCTGATGGTCAAGGCGCTGCCGAACGGCGGCAAATGCGTCGGCTTCGTCGGCCTACCCGGCGCCGACAACGCACGCGAGCGCATCGAAGGCGTGAAGGAGACGCTCAAAGGCTCGAAGGTCGAGCTCGTCGACGTTCGCGGCGACGAGATCGACCAGACCCGCGCCAAGCGCAACGTCGAGGACATCCTCGCCGCCATGCCCGATGTGAGCTGCCTCGTCGGCTTCTACTCCTACAACACACCGCGGATCTACGAGGTGCTCAAGGAGGCCGGCAAGCTCGGCAAGATCAAGATCATCGGCTTCGACGAGGATCCGATTACGCTCGGTGGCGTCAAGGAAGGCAGCATCGTCGGCACGGTGGTGCAGCAGCCGTTCGAATGGGGCTATCAGGGCATGAAGCTGATGGCGAACTACATCGGCGGCAACAAGTCCGGCATTCCGGCCAACGGTATCATCATCGTGCCCGGCAAGGTCATCGAAAAGGCGAATGTCGACGAGTTCATGGGCTCGATGAAGCAGATGCTGAAGAAATAGGAGAGATCCGCGCTGCCCGCCGCGCAGCCTGCCATGCCAGAACCGTTCCTCGAGCTGGTCGACATCAGCAAGAGCTATCCAGGCGTGGTCGCCCTCGACCACGCCGGTCTGCAGGTGTCGCCCGGCGAGGTCGTTGCGCTGATCGGCGAGAACGGCGCCGGCAAGTCGACGCTGATGCGCGTGCTCGGCGGGGTCGTGGAGCCCAGCGGCGGCTTCATCCGTGTCGACGGGGCCGCGCGATCTTCGCTCACCGTGGCGGATGCGATCAAGGCGGGCATCGCCTTCGTCCATCAGGAACTGAACCTGTTCGACAATCTCGATGTCGCCGGCAATGTCTTCATCGGCCGCGAGCCCGTGCACGGCGGGCCCTTGCGGCTGATCGACCGCAAACGGATGTATGCCGATGTCGCGCCGCTGCTGGAGCGGCTGGGCTGCGATTTCGCGGCCGATGCGCCGCTCGCCGACCTGTCGCTGGCGCAGCGCCAGCTGGTCGAGATCATGAAGGCGCTTTCGCTCGACGCTCGTCTCGTCATCATGGACGAGCCGACCTCGAGCCTGACGCTCGCCGAGACGGACCGCCTGATGCGCACCGTGGCCGGCCTGAAAGCCCACGGCGTCAGCATCATCTTCATCACGCATCGGCTCAACGAGGTGATGCAGTGCGCCGACCGTGCGGTCGTGCTGCGCGACGGTCGCGTGGTCGGCGCGCTGACGCGTGCGGAGCTCTCTCCGGCGGCGATGATCCGCTTGATGATCGGCCGCGACCTGAAATCCCTCTACGTTCCGCCGGCCGCGCCGCCCGGCGACAGCGTGCTGGAGATCGTCGATGCGATCACCGACACCTATCCCGGCCGCGCCGTGAGCCTGTCGGTCCGCCGCGGCGAGATCCTCGGGCTTGCCGGCCTCGTCGGGTCCGGCCGCACCGAGCTCGCCCGCGCCGTCTTCGGCATCGATCCACTGCGTGGCGGCACGATACGACTCGATGGCGAGCCGATCCGTATCGCAAGCCCACGGGCCGCCATCGAACAAGGCATCTATCTCGTTCCGGAGGACCGCAAGGGCGCAGGCCTGCTGCTCGACGTCTCGATCGCCGAAAACATCTCGCTGCCGGATCTGGCGTCCTATATGCGCTTCTGGCTGGTAGATACGGATCGCGAGAACGAGAACGCGGTGCGTCAGCGGGAGCGCCTAAAAATCCGCGCGCCCGACGTCAAGACCGCCGTCGGCTCGCTGTCGGGAGGCAACCAGCAGAAGGTCGTGCTCGCCAAATGGCTGTCGATGCGGCCGAAGGTGCTGATTGTCGACGAGCCGACGCGTGGGGTCGACGTCGGAGCCAAGCAGGAAATCTACGGCATGCTGCGCCGCCTGACCGATGCCGGG
This sequence comes from Bradyrhizobium yuanmingense, assembly GCF_025200905.1. Lineage (NCBI taxonomy): Bacteria > Pseudomonadati > Pseudomonadota > Alphaproteobacteria > Hyphomicrobiales > Nitrobacteraceae > Bradyrhizobium > Bradyrhizobium yuanmingense. The sequence continues at coordinate 5,158,726 of NZ_CP104173.1, forward strand.
GTGGCGATCCTGATGATCTCCAGCGACATGGAGGAGGTGATCGGGGTCAGCGACCGGCTCGCGGTGATGCATGAAGGCGCGATCTCGGGCTTCCTTGATCGCAGCCAGTTCAGTGAGCACAATGTGCTGCAGCTTGCCGTTGGCCACACAATCACGGCGGAGGGACCTTGAGCAAGAAAGACCTGAGCCTTCTCGTTCTGATTCTGGTGGTCGGGACCGTTGTCGCCCTGATCAATCCGAGATTCCTGTACGTCGGCAATCTCTCGAACACCGCCAACCAGATCGGGTTGTTCGGCATCTTCTCCATCGCCGAAGCCTTCATCATCATCATCGGCGGGATCGAGCTGTCGGTGGGTTCGGTGATCGCACTGCTGGGCGTCCTGTTCATCGACCTGATCGTCAATCACGACGTCAACTGGGTCGTAGCCCTCGCGATGATCGTCGCGGCCGGGCTCGTGATCGGCCTCATTCATGGCACGCTGGTGACCAGGATGCGGATCCAGGCTTTCGTGGTCACGCTGTGCGGCCTCCTGATCTACCGCGGCGCGGCGCGCTATTACACCGAGGACGCGACGGCGGGCTTCGGCTTCGGCGCGAGCTTTCCGATGCTGGAATGGCTGGCCGCCGGCCGCACAAACGTGCTCGGATTCCCGCTGCCGCACAGCGTGGTGGCGCTCGCCGTGGTGGCCGTGATCGCCTGGGTGGTGCTTCACCGCTCGGTGTTCGGCCGCTATCTCCTTGCCGTCGGCAAGAACGAGGAAGCCGCACGCTACTCCGGCATTCGCACCAACCGCGTGATCATCTCGGCCTATGTCATCTGTGGCGGGCTGACTGCGTTTTCGGCGATCCTGATCGCGATGTACACCCGTTCGATTTCACCGGCGGTGCACGGCTCGTTCTACGAGCTCTACGCCATCGCGGCCGCCGTGCTCGGCGGCTGCTCCTTGCGCGGCGGCGAAGGCTCGATCATCGGCGTCGTGCTCGGCACCGTGCTGCTCCAGGTGCTGCAGAATCTCGTCAACCTGCTGGGCATTCCGAGCTCGCTCAATTTCGCGGTGATGGGAACGGTGATCCTGGTCGGCGTGCTCGGCGATCAATATCTGGTGCAGCGACGCCACCGCGCGAGTGCGGCCAAAGGCCGGGAGCAGGCGAGCGTCGCTGCGGCTCCGCTCGAGCGCGTGAAGGTGGAGTGAAAATCTAGAACGTCACCCGCAACCCCGCGTAAAACGCGCGCGGCCTTGCCGGGCTCAGCGAGCGCGGGTCGGTGAAATCCGCGCCGCCATTGGTGAAGTTGGGCAAGGCGTCGCGGTCGAAGAACTGGCCGTAGGTCACGTAACGCTTGTCGAAGATGTTGTCGACGCGGCCGTAGAGCTGGACGTTCTTCGCGACCTGATAGGAGGTATGGAGATTGAACACCGTGTAGGACGGCAGCTTCGCGAACTGGTTCGACTCGTCGCCGACCAGATACTGGCTGGAGACGAACAGCGCATTGCCGCCGACCTTCCAGACGTCGGTCACGGCATAGTCGACGCCGACCTTGACGCGGTGGCGCGGGATTGCGGGGATCTGGTTGCCGGGCCTGACCTGGATGGTCTCGGAGGTGTCGTCGGCAAACGGGCTTTCCGAGCCGAGCTCGAGCGGATCAAGGAAGCGCGCATCGACGAAGGCGTAGCTCGCCTGGAACTGCAGCGTGGGCGACTTGATGTTGACTTCGGCTTCGAGCCCCTGCCGCCGGGTGCGGCCTACGTTCGAAAAATAGCCGAAACCAGTCCGGCCAACGACCGGCACCGCCATGATGTCGTCGTGGTTGGTGGCGCGAAAGCCGCCGATCTTCCATCCGAGGGTGCCGATGTTCATCTCCTTGGTGCCCCGGAAACCGGCCTCCACGGTCTTGGAGACGACCTGCTTGAGCGGCGGATCGGAGACCAGAAACGCCGCGATCAGACAGGGACGGGCCGGATCGGAGCAGCCGAGCTCGAGCGGCGTCGGGACGCGGTTGGCCTCGGAGTAGCCGGCATAGGCGGTCAATTCCGGCGTGATCCTGTAGGTGCCGCCGATGATCGGATTGAAACGCGTGAAGGTGTGATCGCCGTTGAGCGCAGTCCCAAGCTGATCTTCCAACGTGATCCGCGCCGCATTGAAGCGGCCGCCCCCCGTGATGGCGAAGGCTTCCGTGACGTTGAACGTATCCATCGCGTAGAGGCCGTTGTACTGATTGACGGTCCGCAGCGAGACCGGGCCGGCGACGGGGTCCGTCACAGGAGTCGGTCCCAGGAAAACGCCGCTGCCGCTGACGACGTAGTTCTCTCCCATCGAGCCGATTTCGGAGGAGGCGTTGTAGCGCGTGACGCTGGCGTCATAGGTTGCGCCCACCACGAAGCGGTTGTCATGGCCGAACAACTGGTCGGTGTTGGTGGCCTGCCCCGACACGCCGAACGTGGTCGAACGGATCGAGCCGCGGTCGATCGCGCCGAGGATCGTGCCCGGCGCAAATGGGTTGGCAAGCTGCACGCCGCCCGCGCCGTAGGCGGGTGAGGTGTCGTCGCCAAAGCAGAGCAGCGCCGGATCTGCAGCGCACTCCTCCACATCGGTCGGGTTGCCGTCGACCACCTTTTGCTCGTACCTGCGCACACGCGCGATGCCTTCGAGCGTCCAGGTCGGCGTCGCGTCGACCTTGCCGGTCAGGTTGAGATAGCCGACGCGATTGGAGGTGGTCTGCGGCGTGGTATAGGTCGCGCCCCAATATCTGTCGAGCAGCTCGGCCGGGACCGTGGCGCTGGCGCCGAAATCGTTCTTGGCCACGCCCATATTGGCGTGGAATTCGCTGTCGCCGGCCCTGTAGCCGACATCGCCGTAGAAGCGCCGCACGGTCGATTGGGAAAAATTGCGGAAGCCGTTGTCGCGCAGTCCTTCGAGCGCACCGTAGACGGCGAAGTTCTGGTCAACCTGCTTGCCCCATTGCGCCGAGCCCTGGATGCGGCCGAACGATCCGCCCATGAGGTCGAGCTCGGCGCCCTGATAGGTGAAGCCGTCCTTCATTTGCAAGTTGATCGCGCCGCCGAGTGCATTGAGGCCGAAGGCCGGATTGTTGGTCACCAGCGTCACCGACCTGATCGCGGCCGTCGGAATCAGGTCCCAATTGACGGCGTCCGAGAAGGCCTCGTTGATGCGGACGCCGTTCTGGTACACCGCAAGGCCTTGCGGCGTGCCCGTCACGGGCGAAGCGACGAAGCCGCGGAATTCGACATCCGGCTGGAACGGATTGCCGGTGACTTCGCTGATGTTGATGCCGGCGATGTTGTCGCGCAGCGCGTCCGTGACGTTCAGCGAACCGGTGCGCCTGATCTGGTTGGCATCTACGGCATTGATCGCCGACGGAACCTTGTCGACATCGAGACCCCGGCCGGTGCCCGGCGAGGTCGGATAGACGTAAAGGCGTGTCCTCGGCGCGGCCGATCCCGGCGCCCCCACGCGCGCAACAGGTCGCGACGGCGCCGCGCGCCGCGCTGCCGAAGGTGGTGCGGTCACCTCGACCGGCGGCAGGTTCTGGACGTTGGTCTCCTCGTCCGGCGCGGCCCCGGCAGGGGTCGCATAGACCAAGCCCGATACCAGCCCGGTCGACACCGAAGCCATCAACAAAGCACGCTTGAACGAAACAACCTTGCCCATCCCCGCCTTCCCATCCGTGACCACCGACTGTTTTGATGTTCCGCCGATTGGTCGGGACGAGTTTATTCGGCCGCAATGGGGACGCCAGCCACAAAAGGTCGGACCCTATCCACACCCATTTTCCCGACCAAATCGGGAATTTTTCCCGATCGCTTTGGACGCGATCAGGTTGCCGCTGTCGGCACCAGCGCTTCCACGGTCACACCGCCCTCACTCGAGACCACATTGAGCGTGCCGCCGAGCGCCAGGATCCGCTCGCGCATGCCGACGAGGCCGAAGCCGAGCTTCTGGCCTGGCTCCATGCCGCGGCCGTCGTCGCTGACCCGCACCCGGGCGCAGAAGCGGCCGCCGGCCTGCTCGACCGGCTCGATGACGACGCTGACCGAGGTCGCACCGGCGTGGCGGAACACATTGGTGAGCGCCTCCTGCACGATGCGGTAGATGGTGAGATCGGCGGTCTCGCCGGTGGGGCCCAGCGCCGGCGAGATCGAGGTCTCGATCGCAACGTCGGGATGCGACTCCCGCCACAGCCGCCACAGGGATTCGAGCGCCTGGCGCAGGCCGAGCTCGGCGAGGCCCACGGGCCGAAGACGCTCCAGCACGCGGCGATTGAACTGCTGGAGTGCATTGATCTGCTCCAGCATGGCGCTGCCATGTTTGCGCACCGCATCGGCACTCGGCTCGCGTCCGTCCGCCTGCTTCGCCAGCGCGCTCGCATGCGCGCGCAGCGAGAACAGATAGGGCCCGAACTCGTCGTGCAATTCGCGCGCGATCTCCTTGCGCTCGATGTCCTGCAGCGACACCGCGCGCTCGGCAAGGCGACGCTTGTCCTCGACCGCTTCACCAAGCGTCGCGGCAAGATGGTTGAGCCTGGTGCAGATCGCCGCGAGCTCCGGCGCGCCGCCCGGCGCGACACGGGCCTCGTAATGTCCGCTTTCGAGCTTCCCCATGGCGTCCGCCAGCGACTGCAACGGTGCCAGGGCACGGCCGACCACCTTCATCATCAGGAAGAACAGCGCAAGCGCGATCACCGAGCCGACCTCGAGCTGGGTCACGATGCCGTCCCAGATCTCGGCGATCTCGTCGTCGGGATGCGAGGTGATCACGAGCGAGCCGGGTTTGCCGCGAATCGAGACCGGCACGCTGACCGCGGTCTGCTCGGGATGGACAAGGCTGACGAACCAGGCCGGCGGGGCACGCGTGTCGACATCGGAGCCAAGCCGGCGGGGCGTCAGCGGGTTCCCACCGGAATCGTGCAGCGCGATGCTGACATGGCGCAGGCGGCTGAGATCGCGGGCGATCTGGTTCAGCCTGGCATCAGGATCGGGTGCCTCGTTGAGATCGGCAACGATCATCTCGATGAATTCGCGCGCGAGGCGGATCACGCTCTGGTCCTCGGCCTGCACGCGCGGGCCCGCCTCGGCGATCTGGCGGCCGATATTGACCGCGAGCCCCAGCGCCAGCAGCAGCGCCAGCAAGAGATTGATGCGCCCGCGCAAGGAAAGATTCTGCCACATTGGTCTCGCTCGTGCCTCGCGAAGGGTTGGCGCCTGTCCGACGACGTTGACAGAGGCGAACCGCCCGATATCTAATCGGAAGCGTACAGCAATCCCAGCCGGGTTGCATGAGCCGACACGAGACGCGCGTCTTGTCTGGTCAGTCTCATGCGGCGCAGAACAGGCAAGCTCCAAGGGAACGGGCTGTCGCGGGGAACGCCTATGCGCATTCTGATCGTCGACGATCATCCCATCGTCGCCTCCGGCTGCCGTGCCGTGCTGGCCGACGAAGGCGAGATCGAAATCTTGGAAGCCGCCGATGCCGAGGACGGCGAGTGCGTCTTCATCGTCGAACGTCCCGACCTCTGCATCATCGACATCAATCTGCCGACCGTCTCCGGATTCGAGCTCGCGCGCCGCATCCTCGAGCGCGCGCCCGAGGCCCGCATCATCATGTTCAGCATGAACGACGACCCCGCTTTCGCTGCGCGCGCGATCGAGTGCGGCGCCAAGGGCTACGTCTCCAAGACCGGCGACCCCGACGACCTCGTCGAGGCGATCCGCGCCGTCGGAAGCGGCGGCACCTATCTTCCGACCGCGATCGCGCGCAGCATCGCCTTCGCCGGGCCGACGCTGGCACAAAACCCGCTGTCGAAGCTGAACGCGCGCGAGATGGAGATTCTGCGGCTGCTCAGCGCCGGCAAGAGCCTGTCCGAGATCGCGTGGCTGGTGCAATCGTCCTACAAGACGGTGGCCAATACCTCGTCCATCATGCGCCAGAAGCTCGGGGTGAAGACCTCGGTGGAGCTGGTGCGGCTGGCGATCGACAGCGGTGTCGCCTGACCACGCCACGAATTCGGTCACACAAGCGTTGCAATCTTGGTGTGGTGAGATGCCACGGAGCTCTTAGGCATGACGATTCAGACTGTCTCGACCAACAAATCCCATGGCGGCGTGCAGGGCGTCTATCGCCATGCCAGCCAGGTGACCGGAACCGACATGGTGTTCTCGGTCTATATCCCGCCGCATGGGGACGGCGCCAAGCTGCCCGTGGTCTGGTATCTCTCCGGCCTCACCTGCACGCATGCCAACGTCACCGAGAAAGGCGAATTCCGCAAGGCCTGCGCCGAGCTCGGCCTGATCTTCGTCGCGCCCGACACCTCACCGCGCGGGCCCGATGTGCCGGGCGATGCCAACAACGCCTATGATTTTGGCCTCGGGGCCGGCTTCTATGTGGACGCCACGCAAGAGCCGTTCGCGCGCAATTATCGCATGTGGAGCTACGTCACGGACGAGCTGCCGAAGCTGGTTGCGGAGAGCTTTCCGGTCGATGCCAGGCGGCAATCGGTGATGGGCCACTCGATGGGCGGCCACGGCGCGCTGACGGTGGCGCTGCGCAATCCGCACCGCTTTCGCGCGGCAAGCGCGTTCGCGCCGATCGTGGCGCCCTCGCTCGTGCCCTGGGGCATCAAGGCGCTGACCGGCTATCTCGGACCGAACAAGGAGTCTTGGCGCAACCACGACACGGTGGCGCTGATCGAGGACGGCGCCAAGTTCTCCGGCTTCCTGGTCGACGTCGGCGAGGCCGACAATTTCCTGAAGGAGCAGCTCAGGCCGGAGCTGCTCGAGGCCGCCTGCGCCAAGGCGGGCATCCCGCTGACGCTGCGGCGCCAGGCGGGCTACGACCACAGCTATTATTTCATCTCGACCTTCATGAGCGATCATCTGCACTGGCATGCGGAGAGATTGAAGGGGTGATGTCTTTCTCCTTCTCCCCTTGCGGGAGAAGGTGGCGCGAAGCGCCGGATGAGGGGTTCTCTCCGCTCGCACGACCATTCGTGGGGATGGAAACCCCTCACCCGTCTCGCCGCTACGCGGCGAGCCACCCTCTCCCACAAGGGGAGAGGGGGAACCTCACGGCTTGCCGTAGTTCGGCGCCAGCAGGCGGTTGCGGATGAGATAACTCATCGTGCGCGACCAGGATTCATCCGTGTTGCCGCGCATGTCGGCGCTGGCGACCGCGACCATGTTGCCGGTCTTCACGTCGCGCAGATAGATGTTGAGATTGATGATCAGGTTGGAGACCTTCTGCACGAGGCCGGTGATCTCCAGATCGGCGCCGAGCTGGCCGGCGAGCTTGAGGTCGCAGCCGCCGCAGGCCTGCAGGTTCGCGCCACGGGCGGCCTCCCGTATCGGCGCGATGTCAAGCACCTGGAACCGGCCCGACTCTGCCAGCTCCTTGCGCAGCTGCTCGCTGATGCGCATGAGCCGCGCCTCTTCCGGCTTGGAGCCGTAGAACTCGCCCGGCAGGCTGGTGTCGACCAACTCGAAATCGAACACCGCGAGCTTCGGTGGATCGGCGAGCGCGCCCGCCCCCGTCCACAGCAATGCTGCGGTTGCCAACAATGCTCGCATGATCGTGATGCCCGGCTTCGCGCGCGCGGGGACGAAATGCGGGGTTGCACGGCCTGACAAATTGGTCATGCTTGAAGCAGAGACAATTCTTCACCGGCGGTCAAGCCGGGGAGATCGTCTGGAGGAAACATGATCCGATGGTTGGCCGGCCTGATCGGCTTTGGTCTTGCCGCGACGAGCGCGCTTGCGGCCGATCCCGTCACGATCGGCGTCGGCTATCTCGCAATCGCCGGCACCCGATCAACGCTGTCGCTGGCCGAGCAGCCTGCCGAGAACGACGGCCTCGCCGGCGCGCGCCTTGCCATCGAGGACAACAACACCACCGGGAAATTCACCGGCCAGCGCTTCACGCTGGAGGAGCGCCGCATCAGGGAAGGCGAGGACGTGGCGCAGGCTGCGACCGCGCTCGCCGAGAAGAACGGCTTCATCATCGCCGACCTGCCCGCCGATGCGCTGTTGAAGGTCGCGGACGCCTTGCGCGACCGCGGCACGCTGCTGTTCAACGCCGGCGCGATCGACGAGCGGCTGCGCGAGACCGATTGCCGCGCCAACGTCATCCACACCGCGCCGACGCGTGCGATGCTCGCCGACGCGCTCGGCCAATATCTGGTGTGGAAGAAGTGGTCGCGCTGGCTGCTGGTGGTCGGCTCGCACGACGAGGACAAGCTGTTCGCGGATGCTATCAGGCGCACCGCGGCGCGGTTCGGCGCCAAGATCGTGCAGGAGCGAACCTTCGAGGACAAGGGCGGGGCGCGGCGCACCGATAGCGGCGTGGCGCAGATCCAGCGTCAGATCCCCGTCTTCACGCAGCAGGCACCGGCCTATGACGTGCTGGTCGCCGCCGACGAGAGCGAGGTGTTCGGCTCTTATCTGCCCTATCGCACCTGGGATCCGCGCCCGGTCGCCGGCTCGGCCGGCCTCGTGCCGCGCAGCTGGGACGCATCGCAGGATCAGTGGGGCGCGATCCAGATGCAGAACCGCTTCATCAAGCTGAATTTGCGCCGGATGACCGCACGCGACATGCAGGCCTGGACGGCGGTGCGCATGATCGGCGAGGCCACCTCGCGCACCAATTCCGGCGAGGTCAGGAAGGTCACCGATTTCATCAAGGGCCCGGATTTCTCGGTCGCCGCCTTCAAGGGCACGCGACTGACCTTGCGCGACTGGAACCTGCAGCTGCGTCAGCCGATCCTCCTGGTCGACGGCCGCATGGTGGTGTCGGTGTCGCCGCAGGAAGGATTCCTGCACCAGGTCTCCGAGCTCGACACGCTCGGCTACGATCGCCCGGAGAGCAAATGCAAGCTGAAATGAGCAATGAGATGAGATCGAGCCGCCTCGACAATGATGACGGTGCGCCCCCTCCCCCGCGCGCGGGGGAGGGTTGGGGAGAGGGTGTCTCCACGCGCGAGAACCCCCAAGAGGAGAGAGCCCTCACCCGCATCGCATCTGTCGATGCGATGCGACCTCCCCCGCCAGCGGGGGCGGTGAGGACCGCTCGCGGACAGAGATCGCACATGCTAAGCGCAGCGTTGCTGATGGTTCTGGCGACCTCCGCACCACCCGCGCATGCGTTCATCGCCTATGTCTCGAACGAGAAGAGCAATACGGTCTCGGTGATCGATACCGACAGCTGGACCGTGACCAAGACCATCAAGGTCGGCCAGCGTCCGCGCGGCATCGACCTTACCCGCGACGGCAAGTTCGTGATGGTCGCGGTCGGCGACGATGACACCATCCAGGTGATCGACGCCAAGACCCAAACCGTGGTGGACAGCCTGCCCTCCGGACCCGACCCCGAGCTGTTCGCGCAGGATGCCGCCGGCAAGATGCTCTACGTCGCCAACGAGAACGACAACACGGTGACGGTGATCGACCTCGAGAAGCGCGCCCGGCTCGGCGACATCCAGGTCGGTGTCGAGCCCGAGGGCATGACCATCAGTCCGGACGGCAAGACGCTGATCAACACCTCGGAAACCACCAACATGGCGCATTTCATCGACACCGCCTCGCGCCAGATCGTCGCCAACGTGCTGGTGGACGCGCGGCCGCGCTACGCCGAGTACAAGCATGATTCTTCCGAGGTGTGGGTGTCCTCGGAGATCGGCGGCACTGTCTCGATCATCGACCCCAAAAAGCACGAGGTGATCGGCAAGGTCACGTTCGAGATTCCGGGCTTGCGCAAGGAGGCGATCCAGCCGGTCGGCATCGGCATGACCAGGGACGACAAAACCGCGTTCGTCGCGCTCGGCCCCGCCAACCGCATCGCCGTGGTCGACGTCGCCTCGCGCAAGGTGACGAAATATCTCCTGGTCGGGCAGCGGGTCTGGCACATGGCGTTCACGCCGGACGAGAAATATTTGCTCACCACCAACGGTGTGTCGAACGACGTCTCCGTCATCGACGTCGCCGCGCAGAAGGTGATCAAGACCATTCAGGTCGGCGAGCTGCCCTGGGGCGTCGCGATCGCGCCATGACCAGCCCCGCCCCGATCGCCGAAGCCCAGGAGACGCCGAGACCCGAAGAGGCCGCGGTGCCGGCATTGTCGATCGACGGTGTCAGCCATGCCTATGGTCCGCGGCGCGCATTGACGAACGTGTCTTTCAATGTGCAGCCCGCGAGCTTCACGGCGCTGCTGGGACTCAACGGCGCCGGCAAGAGCACGCTGTTCTCGCTGATCACGCGGCTGTTCGGCATCCAGTCCGGCCGAGTCTCGATCTTCGGCCATGACGTCAGTAAGAGCCCCGGCGAGGCGCTGCGGCTGCTCGGGGTCGTTTTCCAGCCGCGCACGCTCGATCTCGACCTGTCGCTGACGCAGAACCTGCTCTACCACGCCGCGCTGCACGGCATTGGCCGCCGCGAGGCCTCGGCGCGCAGCGCCGAGCTGCTCGGCCGGATCGGCCTTGCCGATCGCGCCGCAAGCAAGGTGCGCGACCTCTCGGGCGGACAGATGCGGCGGCTGGAGATCGCCCGGGCGCTGCTGCACCAGCCGCGCCTCTTGCTGCTCGACGAGCCGACCGTCGGCCTCGACGTCAAGGCGCGCGCCGACATCATCAGCCACGTCCGCCAGCTCGTGACCGAGCAAGGCATCGGCGTGCTCTGGGCCACGCACCTGTTCGACGAGATCATGCCCGATGACGATCTCGTGGTGCTGCACCAGGGCAAGGTGCTGGCGCAGGGACCGATGAACCGCGTCGTCGCGGAAGCCGGCGCGCAGGACGTCAACACCGCCTTCATGCGCCTGACCGGCGCGCAAACCATGCCTGGAGGCGGCGCATGAGCAGCATCACGACGCGCGAGGCGCCGCGCGGCTTCTCGTTCGCCGAGTACATGACCTGCCTCAGCGGCATCGTCTGGCGCGAGGGCCTGCGCTTCCTGCATCAGCGCGAGCGCTTCGTCTCGGCGCTGGTGCGGCCTCTGGTGTGGCTGTTCATCTTTGCCGCCGGCTTCCGCCAGGTGCTCGGCATCTCCATCATCCCGCCCTACGAGACCTACATCCTCTACGAGGTCTATATCGCGCCGGGACTGATGGCGATGATCCAGCTCTTCAACGGCATGCAGTCCTCGCTCTCGATGGTCTATGACCGCGAGATGGGAAACATGCGCACGCTCCTGGTGAGCCCGCTGCCGCGGGGGTTCCTGTTGTTCTGCAAGCTGCTCGCGGGCACCGCGGTATCGCTGCTCCAGGTCTATGCGTTCCTGCTGATCGCCTGGCTCTGGGACATCACCCCGCCGCCCCAGGGCTATCTCACCGTGCTGCCGGCGCTGATCCTGTCGGGGCTGATGCTGGGCTCGCTCGGCATGCTGATCTCGTCGGGCATCAAGCAGCTGGAGAACTTCGCCGGTGTCATGAACTTCGTGATCTTCCCGATGTTCTTCGCCTCCTCCGCGCTCTACCCGCTCTGGCGCGTGCAGGAGGGCAACCCCTATCTCTATTATCTGTGCGAGGCCAATCCGTTCACCCATGCGGTCGAGCTGATCCGTTTCGCGCTGTATGGCCAGATCAACTGGATCTCGCTGGCGGTGGTCGCGGTTTGCACAATCGTCTTCATGATCGGTGCGATCCTGGCCTATGATCCCTCGCGCGGGTTGGCGCGACGCGGGCCTGCGGGAGGCGAAGGATGATTGTTCGGGTTCTGGTCACCTCTGTACTGGTGCTCGCTGTCGCGAGCACGACGGCGCACGCCGCCGATCCGCGCTATCCGGACTGGCCGTGCACCCAGGCGAAGGTGCCCGAGATCTCGCTGGCGGCCGTGTGGGGCGGTCCGCCGCTCGACGACGTCCAGAACAAATGGAAGGACGACGCCAAGATCAGCGCGCTCGTTGCGAAACTGGCGGCGCGCAAGACGCCACTGGATGATGCGGAAAAGCTGGTGAAGGAGTTTCTCGCGGGTTCCGCTGCCGACAAGACCGCGAACGCAAAGCTGCTGTTCGCCGGCCTGTTCGACACGCTCAACGCCCAGCGCTCCCAGGTCATGAACGGACTCGAGCGCGTCAGCCGCAAGCAGCGCGATGCCGCCGACAAGATCCGCGAGGAGGCAATTCAGCTCCAGGCCCTGCAAGGGGCCACACCGCGTGACGAGGCCAAGGTCCAGGCGCTCAGCAACGAGCTGATCTGGAAGACCCGGATCTTCGAGGACCGTAACAAGGTGGTGCGCTTCGTCTGCGAGGTTCCAACGTCGCTCGACCAGCGCCTGTTCGCGCTCGGACGCGTCATCCAGCAGGAAATGGAATAGCGTCAGTTACGCTGACCGCTCACGAAAAGTTCCCGCAATCGCTCCGGCAACGTTAACCTTTCGCCGCGCTATGTGCCGGAACCAAATCGATTTATGATGGCTTGTCGACGTGAACTCAAGACGTCGGGAGGCCTCGATGGGAACCACAAGAATCATGTTTGCGGGCGCTGCGGTCCTCAGCATGCTCGCAACCAGCGCCTTTGCTGACGACATGACCGGGATGATCACGCGGATCGATCGGCTCAACGGCACGATTTCGATCCAGCAGACCCAGAAGGGCACGGTCGGCGCCAGCACAGGCAGCGCCGGCGCGCTCCAGGAGTACAAGGCCAAGGATGCGGCGATGCTGGATGCCGTCCATGCCGGCGACAGGGTGAGCTATTCTGCGACCGAGACCAACGGTACGGGCACCTTGACGAAGCTGCAGAAGCAGAAGTAACGGCGCTGGCGCCTGATCTCTCCTGCTTGCATCAATGTTGCTCCGGCCGCGGCTCCGGCTGCGCCTCTTCCGTCGGCAGCTTCGCGCCCTCCCAGCCGTCGGTGCCGTCAGGATACCAGGCGATGTTGGCATAGCCGTAAGCGAGTGCACGCTTCGCCGCGTTCCAGGACATCCAGCAATCGGCGAGGCAATAGATCACCAGCAGCGCGGCCTTGTCGCCGCGTGAGGCGCGCGCGAGGCCACGCTGAAGATAATCGTCCATGGCGGGCGGCAAGTTGCCGTAGCCGGTGTCCGGCAGCCAGAAGCTGCCCGGAATGTTCCTGCGCGGCGCGTCACGCCACACCGTGCTCACAGGAAGGTTCTTTGGTTTCGGCGCGCGCGGCATCACGTCAACGAAGGTGCCGCTGTTCGCACGCCAGATCGCCTCCGCCTCGCCGGTCGTGAGCACGCGCGCGCCAGCGAGCGTCGCCGGCACCGGCGCGCGATAATTGTCGGTACGATATCCCTCGGGCTCGAACGGCTCCTGCTGCTGCGCCGACGCCGGGGCCACGAGCAAGGCAACGACGAACGCAGCGGCAAGCGGCCGGCTCATGGCGCCTTCTTGGCCGTCTCCGCGCCGAGCGGCCGGTTGTTCTCGTCCAGCAGCGGCACGCCGAAATCGAGCAGGATCTTGTTGATCTCGCCCTGGTTCTCCTGGATCACCCGGTTGAGCTGCCGCTTCCAGTTCTGGTCGGCGGGTCGCACGCCCATGCCGATGCGATAGACCAGCTTGGACCCGGTGGTCTCCTTGACCAGCGGCATGACGTGCAGCGAGGGGCCGGCTTTCTTCGCATAATAGCCGGCCATGGGTCCCCAGAGCACGCCGGCGTCGATCTTGCCGGCAGCGAGGTCGTCGATCATCGCCTGCGCGGAATTGTCGAAGCGCGTGTCGATCATCAGCTGATAGGGCTTTGCATCGCCCATCAGGCCTGCCAACGCCATATTGGTCGCCGGCGGCGTGCCGGCGACGATGCCGATATGCTTACCTTTCAGGCGTGCGTCCTGCAGCGTGTCGACGTCCTCGAGCCCGCTGCCAGTCTTCGCAACCAGTGCATAGGTCGTGCGGTAGTAGGGATTGGTGCCCTGCACGAGGTCGTCGCCCTGCGGGTAGCCCATGATGACGTCGCAGCGATGCGCACCCAGCGTCATGCGCACGAAGCCGGCGGCCTGCGGGAAGAACACGTAGTCCAGCTTCTTCTGCAGCTTGTCCGCCAGAAACTCGGCGAGCTTGTTCTCGAAGCCCTCGCCCTTCTCGTTCGAGAACGGCAGGTTGCGCGGGTCGGCGCAGACGCGCAGCACCTTCGGGTCGACCAGCTCGAATGAGAGATCTCCGGTCTCGTTGGTCTGCGCGATGGCGAGATCGCCATAGGCACACGATGCGATCACGATCCAGAGTAAAAAGCACCAGCGACGATGTCGTCCGGCCTGCGTCATCGCGCTTCCTCCTCGTTTTGTTTGAATGTTATCCATGCAACGCATGACGCGCCACGTGTGCCAACTTTTGCCGGCTTTGCTTTGTTGCAGTGCAATGAGGCCAATCCTTTGAACTGAGGCGGAAAAGTGTCTCGCATCGCTCTCGTGATCGCAGCCTTGTCCCTGGTAGCAGCCACGCTAGCACGCGCCGGGGCGGCCGAATTGCCTGTGAGCGAAGTCGCGCCGGGAATCTTCGTACACTCCGGGGCCATCGCGCTGATGAGCCGCGAGAACGAAGGCGGCATCGCCAATGTCGGCTTCATCATCGGAGGTGACGCGGTGGCCGTGATCGACACTGGCGGCAGCCTGCGCGAAGGCGAGGCGCTGCTGGCGGCGGTACGAGCGCGCACGCAAAAGCCGATCCGCTATGTCATCAACACCCATGGCCATCCCGACCATGTCTTCGGCAATGCTGCCTTCATGGGGGAGGGAACCAGCTTCGTCGGCCACAGCAAGCTGCCGCAGGCGCTGGCGAGCCGCGGGCCCTTCTATCTCGACAATTTTAGGCGCCTCATGGGCCCCGAGCTGATCGATCCCGTGAAGATCGTACCGCCGACCCTGCTCGTAACGGACACGCTCACGCTCGATCTGGGCTCGCGCCGCTTGACCTTGCGCGCTTGGCCGGCCGGGCACAGCGACAACGATCTGACCGTGTTCGACGAGAGCACCAACACCCTGCTTGCCGGCGATCTCGTCTTTCTCGGCCACATTCCGGTGATGGACGGCAGCATTCGCGGCTGGCTCGCCACGCTGAAAGAGTTGGAGACGATCCCGGCGCTGCGCGTTGTTCCCGGTCACGGTCCTGTGAGCGACTGGCCAGCGGCGCTGAGCGATCAACGACGTTACCTGTCAACGCTGCTGTCCGACGTCCGCGCCCTGAACAAGAGGGGCGCGCCGATCCGCGCCGCTGCGGACAAGGCGGCGGCGGACGAGCGGCCGCACTGGCAGCTGTTCGAGGACTACAACGCCCGCAACGCAACTGCAGCATTTTCGGAAATTGAATGGGAATAGCGGGCGCGCTACGCTGGCAGAAGATCAGCTTCACCTAAACCGAGGAGCATGACCATGACGGCATGCACACGCCGCCTACCCCTGATTGCCCTGCTCCTCGGCATCGCCTTTGCCGTGCCGGCGCAGGCGGACGAGGCCTCCGATCCCTGGCCGGGCCTGGTGCAGGACATCTTCAGCAACCGGCCGATGAACGACGGCGCCGAGGTCATCGGCATCGAGATGCCCTATCGCGCCGAGGATGCCGCCATCGTGCCGGTGACGCTGCGCAGCAAGCTGTCGCCCGGCGACAGCAGACGCATCCGTTCGATCACGCTGGTGATCGACCGCAATCCCGCGCCGATGGCCGCGAAGTTCGAACTCGGCCCGGACGCCAATGTCACGGAAATCTCGACCCGTGTGCGCGTCAACAACTACACCGACGTGCACGCGGTCGCCGAGCTCAGCGACGGCCAGCTCTACGTCTCGAAAGTCTATGTGAAGGCCTCTGGCGGCTGCTCGGCGCCGGCTGCAAAGAACGTGGAGGAAGCCAAGAACCGGCTCGGCCAGATGCGCTACCGGCAATTCGCCCGTGAAGAAGGTCCGGCAAGCCGGTTGCGCGAAGCGCAGATCATGATCGGCCATCCCAACAATTCCGGCCTGCAGATGGACCAGGTCACGCAGCTCTATATCCCCGCCTTCTTCATCAACCAGCTCAGATTGACGCAGGACGATAGCCCCGTGCTGTCGATGGAAGGCGGCATCTCGATCTCGGAAGATCCCAACCTGCGCTTCACCTATCTCTCCAACGGCGCCAAGCGCTTTCGTGCGGAGGCCCGGGATACGGACGGGCATGTGTTCCGCAATGAATGGGAGGTGGAGAAGCCGGGGACTTAGTTTCGTCAGACTTTCGCTGAAGCCCCCTCTCCCCTTGCGGGAGAGGGTGGATCGCCGCGTAGCGGCGAGACGGGTGAGGGGTATGTTTCCGCGCCCACCTGCCTCTCATGCTGGAATATGCCGATAGAACCCCTCATCCGGCGCTTCGCGCCACCTTCTCCCACAAGGGGAGAAGGAAGATCGCACCGTCTGTGCCGCGATAGCTAAAAACACCTCACCTCGGCTTCCGCCTGCGCGCGCCTTAAGTCATTCACCGCCGAGTTGGCCTGCTCCGAGGTGCGAAACTGCACGCCGAGATCGCCGCGCACTTGCGACATGCTGAGCGCGGTCTCGGCGGTAACATAGCGCTCGTAGGGTATGATCGAGGCGACCACGTCGATGGAGCAGGAACATTGCTCGATCGCGGAGCGCGTCTCGCCGTTGGCCTTCATGCAGCCATAGACGTATTCCGCGCGCGCCGCGGTGGGATAATCATTGGCCTCTTCGGCCCGTGCCACGCATACGCTGGCAGCGAGCGCCGTCAATGCGGCGACAATCGGTCGTAGCCGTCCGGCCAGATCCATGCGCGTCCTCCCGCTGGTTGCGACCAAGGCTATGCTATGCGTATTGTGCTGAAAAGCACTCTGTCAGAGGAAACGGCTCACAAGGTGATGACAGTTTTGGCGCGAATTTGGGCGCTCGCAACGGTGCTGGCGCTAGCCGCACCTGCCGGCGCTGCGGACACAATCCGCCTTGCGGTGCAGAAGACCGGAACATTCTCGTGGGAGCTGGCCGCGATCCGAAGCGCCGGCCTCGACAAGGAGGCCGGCCTGGCGCTGGAGGTCACCGAGCTCGCGAGCACCGAGGCCGGCAAGATCGCGATGCGCGCCGGCAGCGCCGACATCATCCTGTCGGACTGGCTGTGGGTGTCGCGCGAGCGCACGCTCGGTGCGAAGCTCACCTTCTATCCCTATTCCAGCGCGCTCGGCGCCGTGATGGTGCCGGCCTCATCGCCGATCAAGACGCTCGCCGACCTCAAGGGCCGCAAGCTCGCGGTCGCCGGCGGGGCGATCGACAAGAGCTGGCTGCTGCTGCAGGCGCGGATGAAGCAGGACGGCATCGACCTCAAGTCGGAAGCAACCATCGTCTACGGTGCCCCGCCGCTGATCGCCGCCAAGGCGCTGGACGGCGAGATGGATGCGAGCCTCAACTTCTGGAATTTCTGCGCCCAGCTCGAGGCCAAGGGTTTCAGGCGCCTGACCGGCATCGAGGACATCTTGCCGAAGCTGGGTGCCAAAGGCGCGGTCGCCGCGGTCGGCTATGTCTTCGATGAGAGCTGGGCCGCGAGCCATAAGGAGGCCGTCGCGCGCTTCATCGCGATGACCCGCAAGGCCAAGGAGTTGCTGGCGACCTCGGATGCGGCCTGGGACAAGGTCGCGCCGCTCACCGGCACGACGGATCCCGCCCTGCTCAGGACCTACCGCGAGCGCTACCGCGACGGCATTCCGCGCCGGAGCATCGATGACGAGGAAAAGGACGCGCGCGTACTCTACCGCGTGCTGGCCGAGATCGGCGGCCGCGACCTCGTCGGCCCCGCAGCCGAGCTCGACCCCGGCACCTTCTATCATGCAGTCCCCGGAGACTGAGGTGCTGCGCCTGCTGTCGTTCGCTCTGTTCCTCGCGATCTGGTGGATTGCCGCGCTCGTGGTCGGCGGCGCAAAGCTGCCTTCCCCGCCGGCGGTGCTTCAGGTGATGATCGCGGAAGCATCAAGCGGCGCGCTGTTCCTGCATCTCGGCGCCACGCTGGCGCGCGTCGCGCTCGCCTTCACCCTCGCGATGTCGCTCGGCAGTGCCATCGGCTATTTGATGGGCCGGGTGAAGCTCGCCGACCGGCTCGGTGATCCCTGGCTGATCCTGCTGCTCAACCTGCCCGCATTGGTCGTGATCGTGCTGGCCTATATCTGGGCTGGCCTCACCGAGGCCGCCGCGATCGCAGCGATCGCCATCAACAAGCTGCCGACCGCCATCGTCACCTTGCGCGAGGGCACGCGCGCGCTCGACCGTTCGCTCGACGAGATGGCGAGCGTGTTCGCAATGCCGCGCTGGCGCGCCTTCCGCCACGTCGTGCTGCCGCAACTGGCGCCCTATATCGCGGCCTCGGCCCGCTCCGGCCTGTCGCTGGTGTGGAAGATCGTGCTCGTCGCCGAGCTGCTGGGGCGGCCGAACGGCGTCGGCTTCGAGATCGGCGTCGCCTTCCAGCTGTTCGACACGCCGCGGCTGCTGGCCTATTCCCTCACCTTCGCCGCCGTCGTGCTCGTCATCGAAACCTTGCTGGTGCAGCCGTTCGAAGCCCGCGCAAACCGGTGGCGGCCCCGTGCGGCTTGAGGTCGATATCACGGGCAAGACTTTCAGGAGTGCCGCGGGCGGAACGCACGAGGTTCTGGCGCCCGTCAAGTTCGCGCTGCAATCGGGCGAGGTCGGCGTGCTGATCGGCCCCTCCGGCTGCGGCAAGAGCACGATGCTGCGCATCATTCTGGGACTGGACCACGATTTTGCTGGCAACGTCGCGCGACCGCCGGAGGCACGGATCGGCATGGTGTTCCAGGAGCCGCGCCTGCTGCCGTGGCGCTCGGTCGAGCAGAATGTACGGCTGGCTGCGCCCGATGTCGCTGATGCCAAGCTCGCCGAGCTCTTCAGGATTTTGGAGCTGGAAGCGCATCGCGACCACTATCCCGGTGAGCTCTCGCTGGGTTTGGCCCGGCGCGTGGCGCTCGCCCGCGCCTTTGCCGTCGAGCCGGATATTCTGGTGCTCGACGAACCGCTGGCATCGCTCGATGACGCTCTCGCCGGACGCTTGCGCGATGAAATTGCAACGCTCGTCGCGAGCCGGCCGGTGATGACGCTTTTGGTGACACACAGCCTGGACGATGCCGTGCGCCTGGGCGACCGGCTGTTCTTCCTATCGCCGCGACCAGCGCGGATCGTGGCCGAGGTGCCTATCGGCATCCCGCGCGACACACGCGGCGAAGCCGAAATTGCAGCGATAAAGGCCGGCCTCGCGCAACGAACTCAAGGCGACCGCACTGAGCGAGATGCCTCATAGCCGGTCGCCTGGCGGACGTGCTAGATTAGCGGGCGGCGGAGCTGATGATGACACGAACAGTCGCCTTCGCAACGCTTGGTCTTGCAGCGCTTAGCCTCGCACTCGTTGCGGTGACGGCGGGCGCGCAGGACATGATGCGTGGCGTCGACCTCACCTCCCCCGCGATGGTCTCGGCTGAAATGACGAGGCCGGAGGTCGAGGCCATGTTGGCCAAAGCGAGCCCAAAGCAGCCTGCCGATTTCACCGGCAAACGCCTGTCGGGTCTCGATCTCTCGGGGCTGGACCTGTCCAACACGGTTCTCCGCGCCGCGCGGCTCAACAAGACAATACTTCGAGACGCCCGGCTGGACGGTGCGATCCTCGATCAGGCGTGGCTGCTGGATGCGGATCTTACCGGCGCAAGCCTGAAGGGCGCCAATCTATTCGCCTCGCAAATGGCCCGCGCGCGTCTCGACGGTGCGAACCTGTCAGGAGCGCGCATCGCTGCCGACCTCACCGGCGCAAGCCTGGTCGGCGCCTCGATCGCGGACGCGAATCTCGGCGCCGATATGCGCAACCAGTCGATGGGACTGATGCGCGCGGTGCTGAGATCCGCCAAGCTGGAACGGCTGAACGCGCGCAACGCCGATTTGTCGCGCGTCGACCTCGAATTCGCAGTCCTCAGGGGCGCCGATCTGAGCGGCGCATCACTGAAAAACGCCCAACTCGGCGGAGCCGATCTGACCGGCGCCATCGTCATCGACGCCGATTTCGACGGCGCCGATCTCGTCTCGGCGAAGCTGATCGCACCAAACGGCCTTGACCGCGCCAAGAATTTCGACAAGGCAAAGAACCGCGAGCGCCTGATCAGGGAATGACGGCGCCCTTTGGGAGGACTGGCTGATGCGTGGGGTTCTTGCTTTGACCGCGTTGTTGACGCTTGCCGGCGAAGCCGCCGCGCAGACCAAGGGCAAGGGCATAAGGCTCTGGAATCTCACGACGGAGACCATCTCCGGCTTCCAGCTCGCACCCGCCGGCAAGACCGACTGGGGTCCGAACCAGTGCCTGAATGACAAGGACAAGGAGGTCGACCACGACGAGCGGTTGCGCATCACCGGCGTCGAGCCCGGCCGCTACGACGCCAGGGTCAGTTACCCCAATGCACGGCAGTGCGTCGTCCGCGATATCGAGATCAAGGCGGATGCAGTGTTCTCGATTGCGGACAAGGATCTGAAGGACTGCACTAAGTAGCGTTCGAACCGATTCTGGCAGCTCACGCCTTGTCATTCGGGTGCGGATATTCGCAGCGCCACTTCACCGCGTGCCACTTCGGATGCTCACCGACCCATTGCGCGATATAGGGCGGCGCGGCCATCGCGCATTGCCGCGGCGACCCGGAATAGTGGAACACCAGATGCCGCTCCTCGCAGGTCGCAGGCGAGAGCACCGCGCACACAGTCACCACCAGGTCAATCGGGTTCATGCCGGGATCCTCTCGCAAGGGGGCGATGGAGAGATTAGCACATGAAGCTACGCGCGAAGGAGGGGGAAGTTTCATAGCGCCGAAGCCTCGTCATGGCCGGGCTTGTCCCGGCCATCCACGCCTTGCCTCGTGGAACAAAGAACGTGGATGCCCGGGCCGTCGCCTCGCCGAAGCGGCTTCGGCAGCGTAGCCGGGAGAAGCCCGGGCAAGACGATCTTCCGCGCTAGAAGTTCACGCCAAACACCAATCGCGCCTGATGCCGCTCGAAATTGACGAGGTCGAGATTGCCGCCTGAGCCGGCCGGGCGCCCCCAGGCCTGCATGCTCCAGCTTGCGGTGAGCCGGGAACGCTCGGAGAGCTGGAAATAGGCGGTGGGGCCGACAAACAGGGCCTGGCCTGAGAACTCGCTAAGGCCGATGCCCTCATATTGCCGGAAGTAGCGCATCTCGCCGCCAAGCAGCACATTGGGCCGCACGCGAACCAGGCCGGCAAACGCGGCCCCGATCGTCGAGCTCTTCTCGGATGCCCCTCCAATCTCGAAGCGCGCCCATTCCGGCTGGTAGATCAGGTTGAGGGCGCCGATCGCGAAGTTCGGAATGAGTTCGCGATCGAAGGCGAGCGTAAATTCGGTGCCGTACATCCGCCCTTTCGCGCCGCTGGTCTCGTCGATGCGGTCGCCGTGGAGCTCGGCCGCAATCGTGAAGCCGAATGGTGCGCGCTCACGGTCGAGCAGGCGATAGCGCAGGTCAAGCGAGATGCCCTGGAAGTTGAACTGGCGGCGGTCGTCGATGTCAGGGACGCCGGTAATGTGGTGCAAGCTGGCGGTGCCGCCGACTTCGACACGAAAATTCGGCAGCGGCACCACCTCGATCTCGAGCTCATGTTCAAGGGCGCGATAAGCGCCCCCGCCTCTGCCGAAGCGCCCCGTCGTCTGGGTCTGGAATTCGCGCTCGCCGACATTGCCGATATCGGTGCCGATCATGAAGCCGAAGATGTGCTCGGTATCAAAACCTGCCTCGGCGGCGCTGCTGCGCGCCGGCGCCAGCACGATCGCGCACACGATCACCGTCCAGAACTTGCAGGCTCTGCCGCCCATCCCGTGCCCCAAAGGCGCGCGCCGCTGTGATGCGGCAGCAGCGCTGACCGGGCGTCAGCGTAACACACTGCCGCAGAGCACGGTCGAAATTTTGCGGGGAAAGAATTGAAGCCCCTCCACGTGCGGCTTTCGCGCGATCCGCAACGGCGAGGCGCAGATCCGACACTGCCACGGCTCCGACGGCGTTTGCCATCGAAGCCGCGGCAGGTCGTCGGTCTTACTTGCGCGAGGCGCAGGCGTACATGTTGATTTCCATGCCGACCGGCACTTCCACGATCTTCGGAGCTTTCCAAGCCATTCGGGTCTCCCAAGGTATTGAGCGCGACATCGCGCGGCGAAAAACCTAGGGCTGCGTCGAGTGCAGTTCAAGCCTCGATTCGACTGCCGTCACGTCTGTGCCGATACTTCGCGGCCGCAATTTCTCTCTCGGACAAAGCAAGTTCCCTCCTGGTCAAACACGACCAGCGAGACACCGCCTTGTGCAATGCACCGCGCGTCCAATCGACAACGGTGCCGTCAGCAGTCCTTGTCGGCCATTTCGGCATTCGGCTTGGCGCCCGCGGCGCGCTGAGCCGCCGTCGGCTCGCTCTGCATTTGCCGCTGCGCATCCTCGGACGACGCCGGCGATTCACCGCTGGCCCGGTTCATCGTGCTGGTCGGCGGATGCTGGCTGCTATCGCTCGCCGAACCGGACGTGTGCGATTGCGCGGAGCCCACGGTGACAGGGCCAGAACCGGCATCCTTGTCTGTCTTGTCGGTGCTGGCGCTGCCGGTGTTGCAGGGACCGGCGACCGCAACCCCGGCGCTCAGCGTCAGGATTGCGCAGGCAGCAAGAAGGGAACGCTTCGTATTCATTTGCATCTCCTTTTCTCCCGCAGCGCAGCCCCGGCGCCGGCAGGACATGCGGAGAAACAGGCCGAGCAGCCCGATGTTCCCGAGCGTCAGGCCGGAATGATCGCAAACGTTACGCCCGTCATGCCCGTTCCGCTTGCGGCGCTTCACCGGAGCAATCGTACGAGCGCGCGCCCGGCACGCGAATTCAGCTCCTTCGCATCCAGCGTTCCATCCTTGTCGGGATTGGCTGCGTTGAAACGCTGCTCGACCACCGACAGATATTCGTCGAGGGTGAGGGTCCCGTCGCGGTCGGGGTCTGCCGCGGCGAGTTCTTTCGCGCTCAACCGTCCACGCAATTCGCGCGCATCGAGCGTGCCGTCGCGATCGGGATCGAGCTTTGCGAACGAGGCGGCGGCCACCTTCTTCACCTCGGCAAGATCGAGCGTGCCGTCATTGTCGGTGTCGAACAACTTGACCGCATTGCCGGAGGCCGACCACGCCGGACCGGCCGAAAGTGCAATCACAAGTGCAAGGGCAATCGAGCGAGCCGAAATCATCGAGACCTCCCTGACATAGCCCCCGGATCAATGGGGCAGAGCCGAGATAAACCCGCAAGCGGCCCTCGGTTCAAGTCCGGACCTGCAACTTGCGCGCGCCACAACCGGTAGAGATGCATTGCCCTGCTCCCAATAGTGCTTCGCGTCGCGGAATTTCTCAGCGTCTGCGCACAAGTTGGAGTTGCCTTTGTCAGGTTTCCGTCAGGTGACCGCCGACGATATCGGCACGGCAGTTACGACTTTCGTATTGACGCGTTTTGGTTTCCGACGGAGTGTTGCAGCCGCAGCGTCAAAAGGCGCGCATTTTGGGAGGAACGGATGAAACGCTTTGCGATGGCCGCGAGCCTCGTCATGCTTGCGTCAACCTGTGCAAATGCACAAACCACCGAGCAGCTGGTCAAGGGTGCGACCGACACATCGAACGTTCTCAATTACGGAATGGGCTACAATCTCCAGCGCTTCTCGACGCTGAAGCAGATCAACAAGGATACGGTCAAGAATCTCGTCCCAATCTGGAATTACAGCTTCAATGACGATCGGAGCGAGGAATCACAGCCAATCGTCTATCAGGGCGTCATCTACGTCACCTCGCACAATGCCACGATGGCGGTCGATGCCAAGACCGGCAAGCAGATCTGGAAGAGCAAGATCGAATATCCGGCGGAGACGCCGCGAATCGTCTGCTGCGGCATCATCAACCGCGGCGTCGCGATTCACGAGGGCAAGCTGTTCCGTACGACGCTCGATGCCCACGTGGTTGCCATCGACGCCAAGAACGGCAAGGAGCTGTGGCGGCAGAAGGCAGCCGACATCAAGGAAGGCTATTCGATGACGGTGGCCCCGCTCGTTGCCGACGGCGTCGTCATCACCGGCATTTCCGGCGCCGAATTCGGCACCCGCGGCTTCATCGACGGCTGGGATCCGGCGACTGGCAAGCATCTCTGGCGAACCCACTCGATCCCCTCGCCGGACGAGCCCGGCGGCGACACCTGGAAGGGCGACACCTGGAAGCTCGGCGGCGGCTCGACCTGGATCACGGGCTCTTATGACGCCGAGCTGAACACGGTGTATTGGGGCACCGGCAATCCCGGTCCGTTCAACTCGGCGGTGCGCCCCGGCGACAATCTCTACACCTGCTCCGTGCTGGCGCTGGATCCCAAGACCGGCAAGATCAAGTGGCACTACCAGTTCTCGCCGAACAATCCGTTCGACTACGACGCCGTGGCCGAGATGGTGCTCGCCGACGTGAACATCGAGGGCAAGCCGACCAAGACGCTGATGAATGCCAACCGCAACGGCTTCTTCTACGTGCTCGACCGCACCAACGGGAAGCTGCTCGCGGCTAATCCTTACGTGAAGGTGAATTGGGCGACCGGCATCGACATGAAGACCGGACGTCCGATCGAGACCGACATCTCGAAGGACGCACGCGAGGGCAAGAAGGTGACGGTGTATCCCTCGATCCTCGGCGGCAAGAACTGGGAGCCGATGTCGTTCAATCCGCAGACCGGCCTTGCCTATGCCAACACGCTCGCGTTCGGCGGCAGGTACAAGACCGAGCCCGTCACCTACAAGCAGGGCGAATGGTACCTCGGCATGGACCTGACCGACCTCTGGGAATACGGCGACGGGCCGCGCGGCCATCTCAAGGCTATCGATCCCATGACCGGCAAATCGAAATGGGAAGCGCCGAGCGACATTCCGCGCTTCTCCGGCGTGCTCTCGACGGCCGGAGGCGTCGTATTCTCTGGCGCGCTGACCGGCGAGTTCGAGGCCTTCGACGCCGACACCGGCAAGAAGCTCTGGCAGTTCCAGACCGGCTCCGGCATCGAGGGACAGCCGGTGACTTGGCAACAGGACGGCGTACAGTATGTCGCCGTGACGAGCGGCTATGGCGGCGTCTACTCGCTGTTCTCCGGCGACGAGCGGCTTGCCAACGTGCCGCCCGGCGGCTCGCTGTGGGTCTTTGCGGTCAAGCAGTAAACACGGGTACGATGCTGAAAGTGATCTCTCACAAGACGGCGGCGATGATCGCCGCCGTCGCGGTGCTCTCGGTCGCGCATGCGGCGACCGCCCGCGCCGATGACACCACCGGCAATTCCATGCAGGCGCAGATCGACCATGGTAAGTCGACCTACGCCTCGAAATGCTCCCACTGCCACGGCCCCAATCTGATGAATTCCGGCACCGTCACGCCGGATCTGCGTGCCATTCCCGACGACAAGACGCGCTTCGTCACCACGGTGAAGAACGGCAAGAACAACAAGATGCCACCCTGGGCCGACATTCTCAGCGACGACGAGATCGGAAACCTCTGGGCGTTCGTCTCCAGCCGGAGGAAGCCATGAGGGGCCGGCGCGTTGCCTGGAGCGTTGCGGCCGTTCTATCCGCGATGGCGTCGGTCGCTCTCGCAGCCGACGATCCTCTGAAGGTCTGTCTCGACGAGGACAGGCCGCCGCTCTCGGTGCATCGCCGCGACAAGCCGGATGCCGGCTTCGACGTGCTGCTGGCGCAGGCGATCGCCGAGCGGATGGGACGCCCGCTGAAGATCCAGTGGTTCGAGAGCAGGCTGGATGAGGATTCGAGCCCGCAGCTCGAGGCCAATGCGTTGCTCTCGGACGGGCGCTGCTCGCTGGTCGGCGGCTACGCGCTGACGCAGGATTCGCTTGTCGCACCCGGGATGAAGACGGCGCGCTTGCCGGGTTTCGCCGGCGCCACGCGCGACGATCGGCGGCGCCGCGTCCCGCTCGGCGTGCTCGCGCCGAGCCAGCCCTACATCTATTCGCCGATGACGGTGGTGCTGGGGCCAAAGGCCCGCGGGCGCAAGGTCGGCGACATCGGCGATCTCGCCGGCCTTCGTCTCGCCATCGAAAGCGGATCGCTCGGCGACGCCATCCTGATGACCTTCGACAAGGGGCGCCTGATCGACAACATCACCCATCTCGTCCCCGGCCGCGACGATCTCCTCGGCGGACTCGAGCGCGGCGACCATGACGCGACGCTGATCGATCTTGCCCGCTTCGACGCCCATCGCGCCGCGCACCCGGACACGGCGATCACGGCGTCCGGCTACTATTATCCGATCGGAGCCAATCGCGGCTATGTCGGGCTCGCCAGCGATGGCGCGCTGATCGCGGCCGTCAACAAGGCGCTGACGGAGCTCACGGCTTCGGGCAAGATCGCCGAATTCGGCAAGCAGGCCGGCCTCACCTATCTGCCGCCGCGCGAGCCCGCGATCCTCGGCGATGTCTGGACGAAGATCATCCAGCGGTGAGGCTCCCGCGGCCCGAACGCAGTGCGAGCCAATGCGCCAATCTGTCTCGCCTGCGGCCCATGGCAGCGACGGCCTGATGCAGTAGGTTCGGCAAAAATCAGGGAGAGAATCATGTCCGCCAAGCTCGATCGCCGCCACTTCATCGCCGCCGGTACCGGTGCACTGGCGATGCCGTTCGTCGCGCGCGGCGCATCGGCACAGGGCGGCTGGCCGGCGCGGCAGATTCGCATGATCTGCAGCTATCCCGCCGGCGGCCAGACCGACCTGCTCGCTCGCGCCTATGGCGAGTTCATCTCCAAGCAGGTCGGCAAGACCGTCGTCATCGAGAACAAGCCCGGCGCCTCCGGCGCGATCGGGACGGCGGAAGTCGCCCGCGCCGAGCCCGACGGCCACACCATCCTGTGCTCGATCTCGACCACCTACATCATGAACCGTGTGGTGATGAAAAATCCCGGCTACGACATGGACAAGGATCTGACGCTCGTCAGCGTCATTCCCGGCGCGGGCCTGTTGCTGGTCGCGAACCCCAAGACCGGGGTCAAGACGCTGGAGGATTTCGTCGCCTTCGCGCGCAAGAGCGGCAAGGTGAATTTCGGCACCTACAGCGCGGGCTCGGCCCCGCACATGACCGTCAACGAGCTCAACAAGCAGTATGGCCTCAACATCGAGCCGGTGCATTATCGCGGCGAGGCGCCGATGTGGACGGGAATGCTGGAAGGCACCCTCGATGCCGCGATGGGCAGCTACACGGCCGCGCAGTCGGTCCTGCAAAGCGACCGCGGCACGGTGTTCGCCGTGCATTCGAAGAAGGTCGATGCGATCCCCGCGATCAAGACCCTTCCCGAGCAGGGCGCCACGTCGAAATTCTTCACCGTGAGCGGATTCACCGGCTGGGCCGTGCCCAAGGCGACGCCGCAAGCCGTGGTCGACCGCCTGGCCGAGCTCTGCGTCGCCGCCAACACCGATCCAAAAGTGAAGGAGGTTCTCTCGACTTTCGTGCTCGAGCCCGCGATCGGCTTCAAGGAGACTAATGCGCTGTACCAGCGCGAGCTGCCGATCTGGATCGAGAGCGCGAAGTCGTTGGGCCTCGAGCCGGCCTGATCAGACAGTTGGGCGCATCAGGAGGACGGCCTCGCCGCTTCTGGAAAAACCGCGTCTAATGCTCGCCCGAGCTCGCAGCGCCCTGCTGTGCCTTGTGGATCGAGGACGGCACCACGCCGAAGTATTTTCGGAACACCCGGCTGAAATGCGATGAGCTGGAGAACCCCCAGGAGAAGGCGACGTCGGTGATGGTCTTGCCGGCGTGGGCCTCGAGCTCCTGGCGGCAGTTCTGCAACCGCGCCTGCCAGATGTAGTCGCTCACTGTGGTGCCGCGCTCCGAGAACAGCATGTGCAGATAGCGCTTGGAGCAACCGAGCTCGGCCGAGATCTGGTCGATGCACAGATCCGGGTCGCGCAAGTGCTCCCGGATGAAGAACTGGGCGCGCACATACATCGCTTCGGGCCCGACACGATCGAACATCGTGTCGGCTTCGCGCAGCGGCAGCAGCAATAGGTCGATCAGCGAATCGGCGACGCCGACCGCGCTGTTGGCCGACAGCTTTGCCGCCTCGTCGAAGGTGGCATGGACGAAATCGTGGGCGATCCGCCCGGTCCCCGTCTTCGCCGTCAATTTGCACGCCGGCATCCGCTGCGATGGGAATCCGCGGTCGCGCAGCAGCGCCTTCGGCACGATCACCACGTCGTGACGGGTAAAGGCGGGACTGATGATCGAATGTGGACAGGAGACGTCATAGGCGATGATGTCGCCCGGATTGATCTCGATGTGACGGCCTTCTTGTTCGAAATAAGACACGCCGTAGGTCTGGAAGTGGATCTTTATGTACGGGTGTTCATTGGCCTTGGCGCGCGCCAGCGTGTGCGCGATGCGATGCTGGCTGACCTCGATCTGGCAGAGCTTCAGGCGCGAGACCGTGGTGTAATCGATGCGACCTTCGAGCGAGGACGCTTCCAGCGGATCGACGTCGAAATGCCCGCACAGGCTCGTGAGCCCGTCGATCCAGCTCTGGATCTGCCGCTTCGGCGTCATCCCGGTCGTCGAGAGCGTGTGAATGGTGTCGGACATTAATCCAGCCACTGATTTGATCCGGAGGTTCGGCGCGAATCGCAACCAGCGCTGCCGGAGCCCTCAGCCGTGATTGCGTGACGTTTACCTCGCATTTGAGCGGTCTCTTGCAACGAGCGCCATCGTTCCATTGCCACTCTTGAAACTTAATCCTCCGCCTTAGTTGCAGCGCCGTCAAGGGGAACCTGAGCGCCGAGGCGGCCTCGAGGGCGCACCGAAGCCGCTGAATTCGCTACTGCAAAATCAAAATCTTCACCTCCGTGCGCTGTCGAGCAAACCGCCTTCGCTCTTGGGCAAGTTTCCCGATGGCGAAGCCGTTAGGGATTGCGGCAGGAACAACAAGAACGGGCCGCTCCTGCACGTGGACCCGTGGCTCTCATCAGGAGGAGGAAACAGCACAGCATCGTTTCTGGTCCCCATCGTGACCGCCCTGCACGAGCAGACGCCGGACGAGAAGCCCGGCGATTGAGCAATGCTTCGGAAATAATAAACGAGACCAACGGAGGAATGACTATGCGCAAGGTGCTTCTGGCGACCTGTCTTGGTTCGGCGGCGGCTCTCGCCGTCGGCAGCGCTTCAGCAAATGACGAGCTGATCAAGATGTCGCAAAACCCGAAAGACTGGGTGATGCCGGCGGGCGACTACGCCAATACCCGCTATTCGAAGCTAAACCAGATCAACGCACAGAATGTCGGGAAACTCCAAGTTGCCTGGACCTTCTCGACCGGCGTACTGCGTGGCCACGAAGGCGGCCCGCTGATCATCGGCAACATGATGTACGTCCACACGCCGTTCCCGAATAAGGTCTACGCTATTGACCTTTCGCAAGAGAACAAGATCGTTTGGAAGTACGAGCCGAAGCAAGATCCGAACGTCATACCCGTGATGTGCTGCGACACCGTCAACCGCGGCCTGTCCTACGGCGACGGCAAGATCATCCTGCATCAGGCCGACACCAACCTCGTTGCGCTCGACGCCAAGACCGGCCAAGTGGCCTGGTCCGCGACCAACGGCAATCCCGCGAAGGGCGAGACCGGCACGTCGTCTGCGCTGGTCGTCAAGGACAAGGTCCTGGTCGGCATCTCCGGCGGCGAGTTCGGCGTGCAGTGCCATGTCACCGCATACGACCTCAAATCCGGCAAGCAGGTCTGGCGCGCCTATTCCACAGGCCCGGATGATCAGATCAAGGTCGATCCGGCGAAGACGACGTCGCTCGGCAAGCCGGTCGGCCCGGACTCTTCGCTGAAGAGCTGGCAGGGCGATCAGTGGAAGATCGGCGGCGGCTGCACCTGGGGCTGGATCTCCTACGATCCCGCTCTGAACCTCGTCTATTACGGGTCGGGCAATCCCTCGACCTGGAACCCGAAGCAGCGTCCCGGCGACAACAAGTGGTCGATGGCGATCTTCGCCCGCGATGCCGACACCGGCATGGCGAAGTGGGTCTACCAGATGACACCCCACGACGAATGGGACTATGACGGCGTCAACGAAATGATCCTCAGCGATCAGCAGATCAACGGTCAGAACCGCAAGCTGCTGACGCACTTCGACCGCAACGGCCTCGCCTACACGATGGACCGCGAGAGCGGCGAACTGCTGGTCGCCGAGAAGTACGACCCGAAGGTGAACTGGACCAGCGGCGTCGACATGGACAAGAACTCGCCGACCTACGGCCGTCCCAAGGTCGTCGCACAATACTCGACCGAGCACGGCGGAGAGGACAAGAACACAAAGGGCATCTGCCCGGCCGCGCTCGGCACCAAGGACCAGCAGCCGGCAGCCTACTCGCCGGACACGCAGCTGTTCTACGTTCCGACCAACCACGTCTGCATGGACTATGAGCCGTTCAAGGTGAGCTACACCGCGGGTCAGCCCTATGTGGGTGCGACGCTCTCGATGTATCCGCCGCAGGGCGAAAGCCACATGGGCAACTTCATCGCCTGGGACAACAAGACCGGCAAGATCGTCTGGTCGAACAAGGAGCAGTTCTCGGTCTGGTCGGGTGCGCTCGCAACCGCCGGGGGCGTGGTGTTCTACGGCACGCTCGAAGGCTACCTGAAGGCGGTCGACGCCAAGACCGGCAAGGAGCTCTACAAGTTCAAGACTCCCTCGGGCATCATCGGCAACGTCACCACCTATGAGAACAATGGCAAGCAATACATTGCCATTCTCTCCGGCGTGGGCGGCTGGGCCGGCATCGGACTGGCGGCAGGCCTGACCGACCCGACCGCAGGCCTCGGTGCGGTCGGCGGCTACGCGGCCCTCAGCAACTACACGGCGCTCGGCGGTACCCTGACCGTGTTCTCGCTGCCGAACTAAACCCGTCAGCATCGCTCCGGCGCGTGGATCGCTCCACGCGCCGGCTCGTCTCCACCGAATGCCGACCGAGGAACAATCTCTTGCGTCAAATCTGCTCTGTCATTGCTGTGATGATGATCTTCGTTGTGTCCGGAGGAAGCGCGGTCGCAGAGGGTCCGGGCGACCCGACCGCCGTGAAGAAGGAAGACGACGGAAAGTGGCTCGATAAGGACGGAAACCCGACCTACAAGATTTCGGCCGACGGCACCGTGGACTGGTTCACCTATTCCGGATACCGCCGCTATCATTCGGACTGTCACGTGTGTCACGGCCCCGACGGCATGGGATCGACATACGCGCCGGCGCTGAGGGATTCCGTGAAGTCGATGAGCTACGGTGACTTCCTCGGCGTGGTCGCCTCCGGCCGCAAGAACATCTCGGCCGCGCAGGAGAACGTCATGCCGGCCTTCGGCGACAACCCGAACGTCGCCTGCTACATGGACGATCTCTACGTCTATCTCCGCGCGCGCTCCACCGACGCCTTGGGCCGGCAGCGTCCTGCGAAAAAGGAGGAGAAGACGGAGGCCTATACCCAGGCTGAAGATGCCTGCATGGGCAAGAAATGAACGTTACGAGGGCTGCCAGGACTACTTCTTGGCGCCTGATGAGAATTTGAGGAGCTACCGATGAAGACACGTGCCGCCGTTGCTTTCGAAGCCAAGAAGCCGCTCGAGATCGTCGAGGTCGATCTGGAAGGCCCGAAGGCCGGCGAAGTCCTAGTCGAGATCAAGGCGACGGGCATCTGCCATACCGACGCCTACACGCTCGACGGCTTCGACAGCGAGGGAATCTTCCCGTCGATCCTGGGACATGAGGGAGCCGGCATCATCCGCGAGATCGGCCCCGGCGTGACCTCGGTGAAACCGGGCGATCACGTCATCCCGCTCTACACGCCGGAATGCCGGCAGTGCAAAAGCTGCCTCAGCCAGAAAACCAATCTCTGCACCGCGATCCGCGCGACACAGGGCAAGGGCGTGATGCCCGACGGCACCAGCCGTTTCTCCTACAAGGGCAAGCCGATCTACCACTACATGGGTTGCTCGACCTTCTCGAACTTCACCGTGCTGCCCGAGATCGCGGTCGCCAAGATCCGCGAGGACGCGCCGTTCGACAAGAGCTGCTACATCGGCTGCGGCGTCACCACCGGCGTCGGCGCCGTCGTCAACACCGCCAAGGTGACGCCGGGCTCCAACGTGGTCGTGTTCGGCCTCGGCGGCATCGGCCTCAACGTCATCCAGGGTGCCAAGATGGCCGGCGCCGACAAGATCATCGGCGTCGACATCAACGATTCCAAGGAGGAATGGGGTCGCAGGTTCGGCATGACCGACTTCGTCAACCCGAAGAAGATCACCGGCGACATCGTTCAGCACCTCGTCGGCCTCACCGACGGCGGCGCCGACTACACCTTCGACTGCACCGGCAACACCACCGTGATGCGCCAGGCACTGGAGGCCTGCCATCGCGGCTGGGGCACCTCGATCATCATCGGCGTCGCCGAGGCCGGCAAGGAGATCGCCACCCGCCCGTTCCAGCTCGTCACCGGCCGCAACTGGCGCGGCACGGCCTTCGGCGGCGCGCGCGGGCGAACCGACGTGCCGAAGATCGTCGACTGGTACATGAACGGAAAGATCCAGATCGATCCGATGATCACCCACGTGCTCAAGCTCGAGGAGATCAACAAGGGCTTTGACCTCATGCACGAGGGCAAATCCATCCGTTCAGTCGTCGTGTTCTAGCTCGAAAACGTCACACCAAGGAGGATCGACCATGACTGTTGCACTCCATCCCTCGATCGACAACGGCATCAAGCAAGGCAGCGGCAGCTTCGCCGGCGGCACGCTGGCCTGCAAATGCAGCGACCACCCGGTGAAGGTCGGCATCAAGGGCGACGTCGCCCACAATCACGCCTGTGGCTGCACCAAGTGCTGGAAGCCGCAGGGCGCGACCTTCTCCGTCGTCGCCGTCGTGCCGCGCCAGAACGTCACCGTGCTCGAGAACGGCGACAAGCTCCAAATCGTCGACCCCTCCGCGGTGATCCAGCGTTACGCCTGCAAGGCCTGCGGCACGCACATGTACGGCCGGATCGAGAACAAGAACCATCCGTTCTACGGCCTCGACTTCATCCATCCCGAACTGTTCCAGGAGCAGGGCTCGCAGGCGCCGCAATTCGCCGCCTTCGTTTCCTCCGTGATCGAATCGGGTGTGAAGCCCGAGCAGATGGCCGGCATCCGTTCGCGGCTGAAGGAGATCGGCCTCGAGCCCTATGACTGCCTGTCCCCGCCCCTGATGGACGCGATCGCGACCCATGTCGCGAAGGCCAAAGCCGCTTAGGAAGACTGCCTGGACGCCCGCCTGAACTGGCCGGCCGCCGGATCTTGGCTACACCATCTGCAACTCGCTGGCGTTCGTTGCCGCCAGCGAGCCTCACGGGTCCCCGCTGCCGGGACCACCGCGGCGCGATGCCGCCGCTTCTGCACCACGCGTGCGTGAGGACCATCGGCTCCTCAGTCCTGGTCTCTGAATGACTGCGCAGGACCGTCCGCTTCCTGCTTGAAGTTCGCGGTGCTCTGCGTTCTCCCTCCCTCGACTGAGGCCTACTGCTTCGTCCGTTCGGTGCAGCCGGCGGACGAAGCTTTTTTCGTTGCGTCCATTTGATAGGCAACGTGGCGGATGACGCGCCCTGCTTTTGACAAACCGTCGATGCAATCTTTTCCCGGTGAGAACACTCGGCTGTGAACGCCGGGTCGGCGCGATCTCTGCTAGGGTCGCGCCGTCACGATGCCGCACGACGTACAATCAATTAAGAAGAAAACGGGAGGTATCGAGCACATCCAGACATCGCTACCTGCGTTCCTGCCTCCCTCCGGGATTTGCCCGCGCGGGACTACGGCGGGATGTGGCGAGACGACGCACGAGCGGTCGCCGACCGGCATCGGCGGACTTTGAATTTGGCATGCTTATGAAGAGCGAGGCACGATCATGATCAAGGTGAAGATCAACGGCCAGGAACAGAGCTGGGACGGTGACCCGGATCTCCCGCTACTCTGGTTCCTGCGTGACGAGGCCGGTCTCACCGGCACCAAATACGGCTGCGGCCAGGCCCTGTGCGGCTCCTGCACGGTCATCGTCGACAAGCAAGCGGTGCGCGCCTGCATCACGTCCGTCAACGACGTCGCCGGACGCGAGGTCACCACGATCGAAGGCCTGCATCCGAACGGCGATCACCCGGTGCAGAAGGCGTGGCGTCAGGTCAACGTGCCCCAATGCGGCTTCTGCCAGGCCGGCCAGATCATGCAGGCCGCGGCGCTTCTGATGGAGAATCCCAAACCCTCGCACGACCAGATCCGCGAGGCGATGTCCGGCAACATCTGCCGTTGCGGCTGCTATCAGCGCATCGAGAACGCCGTCCATCTCGCATCGACGGGAGTGTGACATGAACTTCATCGACAATCCCCGCAAGCTTCGCGGCTTCGAAAAGCACATCAAGGTCGAGAAGGTGTCGCGCCGCAGCATCCTGAAGGGGCTCGGCGTCACCGGCGGCTTCGTGCTCGCCGCCCCCGTGATGTCGCGCCAGGCGCTCGCCTACGAGACCGGCGCCGGCAAGATGCCGCATGGCGTCGTGGTCGATCCGCGCGTGTTCGTTTCGGTGGGCGCAGATGGCATCGTCACCATCGTCGGGCACCGTTCGGAAATGGGCACCGGCGTGCGCACCAGCCTGCCGCTGATCGTGGCCGAGGAGATGGAGGCCGACTGGTCCAGGGTCAAGGTGCAGCAAGCCCATGGCGACGAGGTCAAGTTCGGCAACCAGGACACCGACGGCTCGCGCAGCACGCGGCATTATCTGATCCCGATGCGCCAGATCGGCGCTTCGGCCCGCACAATGCTGGAGCAGGCCGCGGCCAAGCGCTGGGGCGTGCCGGCGACCGAGGTCAAGGCGGTCAACCACGAGGTCGTGCACAGCGCCAGCGGGCGCAAGCTCGGCTTCGGCGAGCTCGCTGCCGACGCCGCCAAGGAATCGGTGCCCAGCATCGAGGGCCTCAAGCTGAAGGACCCCAAGAACTTCCGTTATCTCGGCAAGGGCCAGATCGGCATCGTCGATCTCCACGACATCACCACCGGCAAGGCGAACTACGGCGCCGACGTGCGGCTGCCCGGCATGAAATATGCCGTGATCGCCCGTCCGCCGGTGACCGGCGGCAAGCTGGTCAAGTTCGAGCCGGCGGAGGCGCTGAAGGTCCCCGGTGTCGAGAAGGTGATGCAGGTGCGCGGCTGGCCGTGGCCCTCGAAATTCCAGCCGCTCGGCGGCGTCGCGGTGATCGCGCGCAACACGGGCGCGGCGATCAAGGGCCGCGACGCGCTGAAGCTGACCTGGGACGACGGTCCCAACGGCAAATACGACTCCGTCGCCTACCGCAAGGAGCTCGAGGAGGCCTCGCGCAAGCCGGGGCTCGTGCTGCGCAAGGAGGGCGATGCGGACGCTGCCCTGAAGAGCGCCGACAAGGTGATCGTCGGCGAATACTACCTTCCGCATCTCGCCCATGTCGCCATGGAGACGCCGGTGGCGGTCGCGGACGTCAAGGGCGACAAGGCCGAGATCTGGGCGCCGGTTCAGAGCCCCGGCGGCACCCGCGAGGACGTCGCCAAGACGCTCGGCATTCCCGAGGCCAACGTCACGGTCAACGTGACGCTGCTCGGCGGCGGGTTCGGACGCAAGTCGAAATGCGACTTTGCGCTCGAAGCCGCGCTGCTCTCGAAGGAGCTCGGCGCGCCGGTGAAGGTGCAGTGGACGCGGGAGGACGACATCCACAACGGCTTCCTGCACACCGTCTCGGTCGAGCGGATCGAGGCCGGCCTCGACAAGAGCGGCAAGGTGATCGCCTGGCGCCACCGCAGCGTGGCTCCCAGCATCGCCTCGACCTTTGCCGCCGGCACGGTGCATCAGGCGCCGTTCGAGATCGGCATGGGCCTGGTCGATATGCCGTTCGAGATCGCGAACATCTCGTGCGAGAACCCGGAAGCCGCGGCGTTCACCCGCATCGGCTGGTTCCGCGCGGTCTCGAACATCCCGCGCGCCTTCGCCGTCCAGTCGATGGTCGGCGAGATCGCGCAGGCAACGGGCCGCGACCAGAAAGACATGCTGCTCGAGCTGATCGGCTCGCCTCGCATCGTCAAGCCCAACGTGAAGGACCTCTGGAATTACGGCGAGCCCCAGGACAGCTACCCGATCGACACCGCGCGCCTGCGCAAGGTGGTCGAGCTGGTCGCCGAGAAGGGCGAATGGGGACGAAAGGTGCCGAAGGGCCACGGTCTCGGCATCGCCGTGCACCGCAGCTTCGTCAGCTACATCGCGACCATCGTCGAGGTCGCCGTCGACGACAAGGGCAAGCTGACGGTGCCGCGGGTCGACACGGCGATCGATTGCGGCACCTATGTCAACCCCGAGCGCATCGCTTCGCAGATCGAGGGCGCGGCGATCATGGGGCTCAGTCTCGCCAAATACGGCGAGATCACCTTCAAGGACGGCAAGGTGCAGCAGAAGAATTTTGACGACTTCCAGGTCGTCAGGATGGACGACTCGCCTGTGGTGACCAACGTTTACATCGTGCCGCCCGGACCCGACACGCCGCCGAGCGGCGTCGGCGAGCCCGGCGTTCCTCCGTTCGCGCCAGCCCTGATCAACGCGATCTTCGCAGCGACGGGAAAACGCATCCGCGCGCTTCCGATCGGCAAGCAATTGGAGGCGTGAGACGGAACCGAAGTGCGAGGCGGAACACAAGCCGCCTCGCGCCGTTTCCATCGATCTGACAGGAGCAGATCGATGACCAACATCTCAAGTGCGCTCGCAGTCTCGCTGTCGGGCGCCTTTCTTTTGACCGCCGCGGGCGCATTCGCCCAGAGCAACACGACGCCGCCGACCACCGCGACGCGCCCCACCGGCCCCGACCAGACTTCGCTGCCGAACGCCAACGCCCCACCCGCCTCCGCCACCCAGACCACCGGGCAGCACAATCCGGATCCCAAGATTCGCGAGATGAACCAGAAGGAGAAGGACAAGGTCGAGCGCGAGGGGAAGTAGTTATCTGGCGCTGCAAACAAATGCGGCGGATGTTGCCATCCGCCGCATTCGCCACCCCCCGCTGCTCCGCTTCTTTCGATCCGCCCGCGGAGCTATTTCTTCAGCGCGAAGACCCAGACGACGCCGCCCTGCGGCACGTTGGCTTCGATGCCGATATTGTTGGTCACGAGCGCATCCTGGATGCGCTGCGCGTCGACGCCCCAGCCCGACTGGATCGCGATGTACTGCGTGCCGTCGATCTCATATGACACCGGCATGCCGACGATGCCGGAGTTGGTCTTCTGCTCCCACAGCAGTTCGCCCGTCTTGGCATGGAAGGCGCGGAAATAGCGGTCGTTGGTCCCGCCGACGAAGACGAGATCGCCAGCGGTCGCGGTGACCGATCCGAACAGATGCGACTTGGGGAAGTTGTGCTGCCAGACCTTCTTTCCGGTTGCGGGATCCCAGGCCTGGAGCTCGCCAAAATGATCCGCGCCCGGCTTTGTCTTCAGGCCGATGTCTTCCGGCTTGGTGCCGAGCCAGAGCTCGCCCGGCTTGAGTGGCACTTTCTCGCCGGTAAAGCCGCCGCAGAAATTCTCGTTGGCAGGCACGTAGACGAGGCCGGTCCTCTGGCTGTAGGCCGCCGATGGCCAATCCTTGCCGCCCCACAGCGAGGGACAGAACTCGACGCGCTTGCCGATCACCGGCTTGTGCGCTGGATCCACGATCGGCTTGCCGGTCTCGTCGATGCCCTTCCAGACGTCAGTGAAGACGAACGGCCATCCGGCGACGTAATTGATCTTGGTCGGAGTCCGCTCCAGCACCCAGAAGATCGCGTCGCGGCCGGGATGGACCAGGCTCTTGATGGTGCGGCCGTTGCGTTGCAAATCGATCAGCATCGGCGCGTCGACCTCATCCCAATCCCAGGAATCGTTCTGGTGGTATTGGTGATAGGCCTTGATCTTGCCAGTGTCGGGATCGAGCGCGAGCACCGAGGCTGTGTAGAGATTGTCGCCGGGATGCGAGTCGCCGGGCCATGGCGCGGCATTGCCGACACCCCAATAGATCGTCCTGGTCTCCTTGTCGTAATTGCCTGTCATCCAGGCCGACCCGCCGCCGTTCTTCCAGTCGTCGCCTTGCCAGGTGTCATGACCGGGCTCGCCTTCACCGGGGATGGTGTAGGTCCGCCACAACTCTTTGCCCTCCTTGGCATCATAAGCAACGATATAGCCACGCACGCCGAACTCGCCGCCGGAGCCGCCGACAATGACCTTACCGTCGACGATCAAGGGCATCAGGGTGAGGTACTGCCCCTTCCTGTAGTCCTGCACCTTCGTGTCCCACAGCACCTTGCCGGTCTTGGCATCGAGCGCGACCACGTGGTCGTCCGTGGTGGCGAGGTAGAGCTTGTCCTCCCACAGACCAACGCCGCGGTTGGTCGGATGCAGCTGGAACAGATCGTCAGGAAGCTGCCGCTTGTAGCGCCAGTATTCGTCGCCGGTCTTCGCATTCAGTGCGATCACCTGGCCCATTGGGGTCGTCACGAACATCACGCCATTGTTGACGATCGGCGGGGCCTGATGGCCTTCGACCACGCCAGTGGAAAAGGTCCAGACCGGTGTGAGGTTCTTCACGTTGGAGGTGTTGATCTGATCGAGCGGGCTATAGCCGTGCCCGTCATAGGTGCGCCGGTAAAGCATCCAGTTGTGGGGCTCGGGGTTTTCCAGCCGCTGCGCGGTGACCGGAGAATAACTCTCGATCGGCCCCGATAGAGCGGCGGTTGAGGCAAGACACGTGAAGGCGACCAAGCCGGACAGTAACCATTGCTTCCTGATCATGGAAGTTTTCATGGACGTTCCCCTTTTCATCCGCTTGAATTCTTGTTGTGAATTCTTGTTGTGAATTCTTGTCGTTCGTCCCGTCGCCCGCCCTTCGGCGGAAGCGGCTAGTCGTGAGGCGGGCCCAGCCCGCAACCGTCCATCATCCTGGCTGTGTGCCACCTACCTTTCCCATGAAATTGCCGGCGACGCTGAGCGAACCATCAGCGAGCGCCAGCGGCAGCGCTGCTAGCCGCCGCGGCGCCGGCCCGAACACGACCTGCGCGCCCGCGCGGGGATCGAATTCGGAGTTGTGGCACATGCACTTGAAAACCTCCTTGTCGCCGACATCGCTCTTCACCCAGGCGGTGACGGGACAGCCGGCATGCGAGCAGATCGCCGAATAGGCGATGATGCCGTCGACGGCGCGCGCGCGGGTCTTCTCGTCGAGGTCGGCGGGATCGAGCTTGATGATCAGGATTTCGTTGAGCCGCGAGGCGCTGCGCACCACCGATGTGGTGGGGTCCTTCGGCCAGGCATGGAGCGGCGGTCCACCGACCTTGAGATCGGCCGCAGTGACGAGCTTTCCCTCCTGGTCACCTTCGGAGAAGACGAGCAGATCACCTTTCTGCGGCCGCTCATCCGAGCCGGGCGGATCCTCACCTGCGCGGGCCCTGGTTGAACAGCCGAGACACGCCGTCGTCGCCATCGCACCGAGCAGCAGGGATCGCCGTGTCTGTTCGGTGCCCGCTTCGACGTCGGGTTCCGTAGCACTTTCGAAAGATGATGAATGGGTATCGAACGATGCGCGAGCCATGCCCGCTAGCAGGCGCTGGAACTCTGCCGAAAACAAGGCGAAGACTTGGCGCCGCAGTGCATCAATATGGCTTTGCTCGCGTTGATTGCGCAGGAGTAAATGCGTTCAAGCGCGTTTTCGCGATTTCTACATCGCTTTGCGCGAATGGCATGATGATTTCGCAGATCAGATCCGATGATGGAGGAATTGCTGCGACGCCACGATGCGATGCGGAATCCCACGCAGGCATCGTGTCCTTCACGACCTGAGCACGTGACGCGGCGAAGCGATGCGGCCCGCAAGTGTTGCCGACGCCATCTCAAAGCTGTCGGCGATACGACGCGCCTTGTCGATGAACAGTGCAGCCGCCGCCGGCGGGCAGACCTCGCGCGCGGTCTGCTCGAACAGGTCGAGCCAGCGATCGAAATGGCCGCCGGCCAGGCTGAGCGGCAGGTGTGCCCGCATCGGTGAGCCATGATAGCGGCCGCTCATCAGCACGACCGACGACCAGAAATCCCTGAGCTTGGCGAGATGCTCGTCCCAATTCTGCACGACGCCGAAGACGGGCCCCAACAGCGCGTCCTCTCGCACGCGTCCGTAGAAGCGGGTGACGAGTTCTCCAATCATCTCCTCGGTGATCCCGGTTCGCTCGATCGCATCCTGGGTCAACAGGCTCCGGCGCGCGGCCGCAGCTTCCCGCTCGGCCTTCAGTCGATCCGACATGTCCTTTGCTATCCGTTCCGTTATCCCCGCAGGCCGCCCGTTCGACATTGTCGGGCCTATCGCACGCGGCGTCTTTGTCGCAGCGCAAATTGCGGGATCTGGCGGCGGACGCTGGGCGCCCGCCGCCAATGCCTTCGTCAGGCGGAATAAGTGTAAAAGCCCTGCCCGGTCTTGCGGCCGAGATGGCCGGCATCGACCATCTCTTTCAGCAGCGGCGCTGGCCGATATTTAGGATCGTTGAAGCCCTTGTAAAAGACCTCCATCACCGAAAGCATGGTGTCGAGCCCGACGAGATCGGCAAGTGCGAGCGGCCCGATCGGATGGTTGCAGCCGAGCTTCATGCCCGCGTCGATCTCTTCCGCCGTCGCGATGCCCTCCTGGAGCGCGAAGATCGCCTCGTTGATCATCGGACACAGGATGCGGTTGACGGCGAAGCCCGGGCTGTTCTTGGCCGTGATCGCCACTTTGCCGACGCGCTTGGCGAAATCCAGCGCCTTGGCATGGGTGTCGTCCGAGGTCTGCAGGCCGCGGATGAGTTCGAGCAGCGCCATCACCGGCACCGGGTTGAAGAAGTGCATGCCGATGAAGCGGTCGGGACGGTCGGTCGCGGCGGCGAGCTTGGTGATTGAGATCGAGGAGGTGTTGGTCGCGACCAGCGTGCGCGGCGACAGGGTGGCGCAGAGATCCTTCAGGATCTTGACCTTGAGCTCCTCGTTCTCGGTCGCGGCCTCGATGACGAGGTCGCAATCCGACAGCTTCGCCCGGTCCGTGGTGCCGGTGATGCGCTTGAGCGTCGCCTCGCGGTCGGCCGCCGACATCTTCTCTTTTTTGACCAGCCGCTCGAGGCTTCCGCCGACGGTCGAAAGGCCGCGGTTCACCGCCGCATCGGAAATATCGACCATTACGACCGAGAGGCCGGCGGCCGCGCAGACCTGCGCGATGCCGTTCCCCATGGTCCCTGCCCCGATGATGCCAACGGTCTGGATCATTGCGTCACATCCTTCATCCTTGCGGGCGCGCCAGTCGCAGCCCGGCTCCATTGTTCCTGCATTAGGGTCTAGCACCGCCATTGGGCCGGCGCGACCCGATCCTGTTCCTTAGCGCATCCGAGGCCGGAAGAAAGCCGCCCGCGGGGCCGCCAGGCGCCTCGATTGTCGGTCCCTGGCCGCGTCTATCGATCATCCTGAGCCCTTCTCCAACGGCTCCGGCGGGGTTGCCCACCCCCTGGCCCCTTGATTATGGCAGCGGCAGCAGCGAGAAGGGCGGCGCGGGGCTACCGCGGAACAGGGGCTTGCCCGAGACCGGATGAACGATTTCGCACGATCCATCGGTGCCGCCTTTGCGCTGATCGGCGACGCCGACACCGAGCTATTGGGCATCGTCGCCCTGTCGTTGCGGGTCAGCCTGACCGCCAGCATCCTGGCGCTCCTGATCGGCGCCCCCTTTGGAGCCCTGCTTGCGATCACCCGCTTCCGGGGACGCCAAATCATCATCATTCTGACCAATGCCCTGCTCGGGCTTCCGCCGGTGGTGGTCGGGCTCGCGCTCTATCTTCTGCTGTCGCGGTCCGGCCCGTTCGGGGCGGCGGGCTTGTTGTTCACGCCGGCCGCCATGGTGATCGCGCAGACGCTGCTGGCGACGCCGATCGTGGTGGCGCTGGTGCACCGGCCGGCAAGCCTGTTGTGGGCGGAGTATGGCGACCTGGCGCGGATCGACGGGCTGTCGGCCCTGCGCAGCATGGCCCTGCTGTTCGCGCTCGGCCGGACCTCGTTGCTGACGGCCTTTCTCGCCGCGTTCGGGCGCGCCATTGCGGAAGTCGGTGCCATCATCATCGTCGGTGGCAACATCCGCGGCTTCACCCGCACGATGACGACGGCGATCGCGCTGGAAACCAGCAAAGGCGAGCTGCCGCTGGCGCTCGGACTCGGGCTGATCCTGCTCGCTCTCAGCGTCGCGGTCTCGACCGTCGCCTTCGTCCTAGTTGGGCGCGTTGGGGAAAAATAGCTGCTCGCCACCGACCTTGTACCCGGCGATCGCTTGCTGCCCTTGCGGCGAAACCAGCCAGTCGACGAAAGCCTGTCCCTCCTTTGCCTTCACGTTCGGATGCTTTGCAGGATTGACCAGCATGACGCCGTACTGGTTGAAGAGCCGCTTGTCACCCTCGGTCAGGATGGCGAGTTCGCCACGGTTCTTGAACGACAGCCAGGTGCCGCGGTCCGACAGGAGGTAGGCATTCGACGACGAGGCCATGTTCAGCGCCGGACCCATGCCCTGGCCGATCTCCCGGTACCAAATGTCCTTGCCGGCACTGAGGTCGACGCCTGCCTCCTTCCATAGTCTCAGCTCGGCCGCATGCGTGCCGGACTTGTCGCCGCGCGAGATGAACGGCGCCTTCTGCGTCGCGATCTTGCGCAGCGCATCGACCACGTCCTTGCTGCCCGAGATCTGCGCCGGATCGCTCTTGGGGCCGATGATGACGAAGTCGTTGTACATGACGTCGAAGCGCTTCACGCCCTGCCCTTCGGACATGAACTTGTCTTCGGCCGTCCGGTCGTGAACGAACACGACGTCGGCATCGCCACGCCGCCCGATGTCCAGCGCCTGACCGGTGCCGACGGCGACGACCTTCACGCCGATGCCTTCGGCCCTCGAAAACAGCGGCAGCAGATGACCGAACAGCCCCGACTGTTCCGTCGAGGTGGTCGAAGCCACGGTGATGGTGCGATCCTGTGCGGATGCGATGGTGGACCAGAGCAGAACCGCTCCGATGGTGACAAGCTTCCTCATG
Source organism: Bradyrhizobium yuanmingense (assembly GCF_025200905.1). NCBI lineage: Bacteria > Pseudomonadati > Pseudomonadota > Alphaproteobacteria > Hyphomicrobiales > Nitrobacteraceae > Bradyrhizobium > Bradyrhizobium yuanmingense. The sequence goes on from NZ_CP104173.1 coordinate 5,201,841, forward strand.
CGACGTCCCGGGCTGGGCAATGACGGTTCTGAATAGCGGCTCGCGAGGATGGCGGGAACCCCAAGCTTCGGATCGCAACGAGAGTTGATGCGGGCGGTGCACCTCGTCTGACAGAAAAAACGCGCCGGCGCGGACTAGGCACGCCTGCAAAACAAGAAGTGAAAAAACAACCCCATGCACAGTAGCGATGGGGTTGAAACGCCTGAGCATTTTCGGTATTACCGAAGGCGCGCTTGCGGCGTCGGGCAAAACAGGGGTATTATTGCATCATCGGCTGCTGTGCGGGTTGCGTAACTCGGGCGGATGCGCGCTGGATGCGTGGATGTTCTGCAATTGGTCCTGCCTACGTTGACACGGATGTGACGGCCGGGGCAGGTTTTCACATTGCTGGCGAATCAGCGATTGCCTCACGCCGAGTACCTCTTGGACAACTCCCAGTGCTTTCGAGACTGATATCGTTGCTGCGCCGCATCCCTGCGGTGAACTGGGCGTTTTCCCGACTCCGGCCTGTGCCGCACAGCGGCAACATTGAGGTCGCGCCGACCGTCACGGACGCTGCGCCCGCCATCATCGAAGACGTCGCGGTCCCGGCTCAAGCTCCAAGCGCCGAGATCAGCACCGCCCCGGTGCGCGACGACGCTGTCCCCGCCATCCAGGCTCTGGTCGCGGAGAACGATGCGGCTGTGTCTGTCGTCGCGGAGAATCCGTCCGACGAAATCCGTATCAGCGGGGACTCCTCTCCGGAGACCGTGACGGAAATCGAGGCGCCCGCGACGCCGCCAGCCTCCGAGGAGGTGCTGGCTGCATCGGTCGGTGCGGAGAGCGAGCCAGTTGCAGCCTCTGATCTCGCCATCGTTGATGATGATGCATCGCCTGCTGAGATTCCTGCAGAGGTCGACTCCGCCGTCGTAGAAGAGGTTGTGATTTCGTCAGCGGAGGTCGCGACCGCCTTGACTGATGTCCCTGATGTCATCATCGAGGCAGCCTCCTCGCCCGACGTTTCCGCTGCCGTCGATCCGGTCGCCGTCGAAGAAGTCGAGCTTCTCCGCGCCGAGGCCGATAGCGTCACGACTGATGCCTCTGAAGCCAGCGCCGACAGCGAACCGGCGCTCGTTGTCGAAAGCCCGCAAGTCCCTACAAACGATGTTCCGCTCGCTGCTGCGACTAACGACTCCTTGAGCGGTGTCACCGATATCGAGCCGGCTCCGGCTCTCGCGTCTCCTTCGCCAGAGATCCGCAACGTCCCGAAAGTTCGCGCGAGAGCCGCAGAGCCCGCCGACCGCGCGGCGCTGATCCGGCAGCGCTGGGCGGAGAGCGGAATCAGGATGTGGAATCCTCGGCTGCACGGCACCGGCGAAGCCGCGCTGAACATCCAGGGAAGCATCGGGCTGCTGCCCCCGGCACCCGGCGAGACAATGCCGCGCTACGACAAGCTGGAATTCAGGATGCTCGGCGGACAGATCGTCTGTGAGGGCGTGATCGTCGAGGCACCGGTTCAGGCGAGCCATCGGAGCTTCACGCAGCTTGCCGAGCCGCGGACCAGCGAGCGCGTCCGCGAACCGGCGCGCGAGCGCCAGGCCGTCCTCGCCTGATCCGACCGTGGCCATGTGCTAGGCTGATGTCGCGCATGGGCGATAGCAGGCGGTAGCTGCAGCGATTTCGGGCGACCTGTGCCTGAGACGTGCGCACGCTGCGGCCGGATATCCTTAACGGGACCTCACCAATGCACGCGATCGGAAAATCGTAAGGCAGCGCGCAACCAGTGCTGGCCTGCCCGGGCCAGAATTGATCTAACGGCCCCTTTACCCCTGCCGTGCAAGATTGCCCACGTTTTTCAGGGGATCTGGGGCTCGTATTGCAATGCCTGTTGCCGATTTGAAATCTCATCTTGCCGCCGCGATGCGATTGTTTCGCGTTCCCGCCGACAATCCGGACCTGACGCGGGCGCAGTTCGACGCCTTCTCCAAGCAGATCCCGCTGCTCTACTTCATCCTCATCAGCAACACGATTGCGGTCGCCTACACCTATGTGAACGTGGCGCCGGACTGGCTGACGATGATCGTGCCGGCCGTGCTGACGGTGCTCGCGGGCTTGCGGACCTTCTGGTGGCTACGCCAGCGCCGGCTGGTGCGCAGCGATGCCGACATCCTGCGCAATCTGCGCGCCACCAACTGGCTGACCCTGCCGATCGGTGCCGGCTTCACCGCCTGGTCCTTCGCGCTCTACCCCTACGGCGATCCCTTCGCCAAGAGCCAGGTCGCGTTCTACATGGCGGTCACCGTGATCGGCTGCATCTTCTCGCTGATGCATCTGCGCTCGGCGGCGCTGATCGTGACGCTGATCGTCGACGTGCCCTATGTGCTGTTCTTCTTTGCCACGGGCGAGCCGACGCTGAAGGCGATCGCGGTCAACAACCTCCTGGTTTCCGCCGCGATGGTGACGGTGCTGTTCATCTACTACCGTGACTTCGCCGATCTCGTCGCCAGCCGCAAGTCGCTGCTCGCGCAACAGGCGGCGACGCAGGCGCTCTCTGACGAGAACTTCCGCCTTGCCAATCTCGATTCACTCACCGAGCTGCCGAACCGCCGCCGCTTCTTCGCCGAGCTGTCGAGCGCCTTCACCGATGCCGAACGCAGGAAAGTTCGGATCGCGGTCGGCATCATCGATCTCGACGGTTTCAAGCCGATCAACGACAATTACGGCCATTCGGTCGGAGACCGCGTCCTGATCGAGGCCGGCCGGCGCATCCGCGAGGTCTGCGAGGGCTTTGGTCCGCAGCGGGTCGAATTCGCCCGATTAGGCGGCGACGAGTTTGGCCTTGTCGTTTGCGGCGACCCCGACCATGCGGACCTGCTGCGGCTGGGCCAGCGCATTGGCGACCAGGTCAGGCTTCCCTACCAGCTCGACACCGCCCATACCGGGCTGTCCTGCTCGATCGGCTTTGCCTCGTTTCCCCAATCGGCAACGACCGCGGAAGCCCTCTATGAGTGCGCCGACTATTCACTTTATCACGCCAAGCGCCATCTGCGCGGCCGCACCGTGATCTTCTCGAGCGAGCTCGAGGCCGAGATCCGCAGTCGCGGAGTCATCGAGAATCTGCTGCGCACCGCCGATTTCAGCACCGAGATGGACCTGGTGTTCCAGCCGATCGTCGATGCCATGAGCGAGCACACCGCCGGATTCGAGGTCCTGGCGCGCTGGCGCAGCGCCCGCCTCGGCCTGGTCTCCCCGGCCGATTTCATTCCGGCCGCCGAGCGCATCGGACTGATCCGGCCGCTGACGCAGGCGCTGCTCGTGCGCGCGCTCGCCATCGCCAGGACATGGCCCGATCACATCCGCCTGTCGTTCAATCTCTCAGCCCACGATGTCTGTGCGGCGGAGGGCATCCTGCCGCTGATCTCGATCATCGAGAAGAGCGGGCTGCCGCCGCGCCGGATCGATTTCGAGATCACCGAGACCGCCGTCACCTTCGACTTCGTCCGCGCACAGCAATCGATCGCAACGCTGAAGGCAATGGGCTGCGGCATTTCGCTGGACGATTTCGGCACCGGCTATTCGTCGCTGAGCCACGTGCACCGGCTGCCGCTCGACAAGATCAAGGTCGACCGCAGCTTCGTTTCCGACATCAACGAGAATCCCGTTAGCCACAAGATCATCAAATCGCTCACCGGTCTCTGCGACGACATGGAGATCGCCTGCGTCGTCGAGGGCGTCGAGACGCGTGCTCAGCTCGACACCCTGCGCCGCCTGGGATGCGACTTCATCCAGGGTTACTATTTCGCCAAGCCGATGCCGGCCGATGCGATTGGCGACCATCTTGCGAAGGAGAGCCGGCGCCTCGACGGCACCGGGACCAAGGTCGTGGCCTAAAGCGCGATGCGCGCTTTAGGTTATTGTTTGAGCATAATCTTTTCGGAAAACCGCTACGCACTTTTCCGGATCATGCTCTAAAGCCTCGTCTACTCCGCCAGACTCGGCAGATCGAGCCCCTTGTCGCGCGCGCACTCGATCGCGATGTCGTAGCCTGCATCGGCGTGCCGCATGACGCCGGTGGCGGGATCGTTCCACAGCACGCGCTCGATACGCTTCGCAGCCTCGGGCGTGCCGTCGGCGACGATCACCATGCCCGCGTGCTGCGAATAGCCGATGCCGACGCCGCCGCCATGATGCAGCGACACCCAGGTCGCTCCGCTGGCGCAATTGAGCAGCGCATTGAGCAGCGGCCAATCGGACACCGCATCCGATCCGTCCTTCATCGCCTCGGTCTCGCGGTTGGGGCTCGCCACCGAGCCGCTGTCGAGATGATCGCGGCCGATCACGATCGGCGCCTTCAATTCGCCACGTGCCACCATCTCGTTGAAGGCAAGGCCGAGGCGATGGCGGTCGCCGAGGCCGACCCAGCAGATCCGTGCCGGCAGGCCCTGGAACTTGATGCGCGCCTTTGCCATGTCGAGCCAATTGTGCAGATGCTTGTCGTCAGGCATCAGCTCCTTGACCTTGGCATCGGTCTTGAAGATGTCCTCGGGATCGCCCGACAGCGCGGCCCAGCGGAATGGCCCGACGCCGCGACAGAACAGGGGGCGGATATAGGCGGGCACGAAGCCGGGGAAATCGAAGGCGTTCTTCAGGCCCATGTCCTGTGCCATCTGGCGGATGTTGTTGCCGTAGTCGAGCGTCGGAATACCCTGGGCATGGAAATCCAGCATGGCCTGGACATGCTCGACCATCGACGTCTTCGAGGCGCGCTCCACTGCCTTCGGATCGGACGCGCGCTTGGCTTCCCATTCGGCAAGCGTCCAGCCCTTCGGCAAGTAGCCGTTGATGGGATCGTGCGCGCTGGTCTGGTCGGTGACGATGTCGGGCTTGACGCCGCGGCGCACCAGCTCAGGGAAGATCTCCGCGGCGTTGCCGAGCAGGCCGACCGAGACCGCCTTGTTCGTCTTCGCGGCGTCCGCCATGATCGCGAGCGCTTCATCAAGCGTTGCGGCTTGCCGGTCGAGATAACCGGTCCGCAGGCGCATCTCGATGCGGCTCGGCTGGCATTCGACCGCAAGCATCGAAGCGCCGGCCATGGTGGCCGCCAGCGGCTGCGCGCCGCCCATGCCTCCCAAGCCGGCCGTGAGAATCCATTTACCGGCGAGGCTGCCGCCGTAATGACGCCGACCGACCTCGACGAACGTTTCATAGGTGCCCTGCACGATGCCCTGGCTGCCGATATAGATCCAGGAGCCCGCCGTCATCTGGCCGTACATCATCAGGCCCTGGCGATCGAGCTCGTTGAAATGATCGAGCGTCGCCCAATGCGGCACGATGTTGGAATTCGCGATCAGCACGCGTGGTGCATCGGCATGGGTCCGGAACACGCCGACCGGCTTGCCGGACTGCACCAGCAGCGTCTGGTCGGCTTCGAGCTTGCGCAAGGCCGCAACGATCCGGTCAAAACTCTCCCAGTCGCGCGCGGCGCGGCCGATGCCGCCATAGACGACGAGCTCGCTCGGGCGTTCCGCGACGTCAGGGTCGAGATTGTTCATCAGCATGCGCAGCGGCGCTTCCGTGAGCCAGCTCTTGGCGCTGATGTCGCTGCCGCGGGGAGCGCGGATGGTACGGTCATTGTCCAGACGGCGGTTCATGCGGGCCTCTTCAGACGAGTCTCGGAAACGGATCGGTGGGAAGCTGGGCGAGCGCAGCAGCTGGAAGCGCATCGGCCTCGATCAATGCAGCGGCCTTGGCCAGATCACCGGCCATGTAGCGATCGGCGCCCAGTGCGGGCACCTGCTCACGCAACGCGGCAATGACGGCGACCAGCGGCGCACTGGTTGCGTGCGGCGCGCGCAGCGTGATGCCTTGGGCAGCGACCAGAAGCTCGATGCCGAGGATGGCGGCGAGATTGTCGGCCATGTCGGACAGGCGCCGCGCAGCATGCGCGGCCATCGAGACATGATCTTCCTGATTGGCGCTGGTCGGCGTCGAATCGATCGAGCAGGCGAGCGCACGCTGCTTGTTCTCGGCATAGAGCGCGGCCGCCGTCACCTCGGCGATCATGAAGCCGGAATTGAGGCCGGGATCGGGGGTGAGGAACGGCGGCAGTCCGAAATTGAGCGCGGGATCGACCAGCGTCGCGATGCGCCGCTCGCTGATCGCGCCGATTTCCGACAGCGCCAGCGCGATGGCATCTGCGGCAAACGCCACCGGCTCGGCGTGGAAATTGCCGCCGGAGACGATCTCCCCGGTCTCGACCAGCACCAGCGGGTTATCGGTGACGGCATTGGCCTCCACGATCAGCGTGCGCGCGGCCTGCGTGATCAGATCGAGCGCGGCACCCGCAACCTGTGGCTGGCAGCGCAGGCAATAGGGATCCTGCACACGCTCGTCGCCTTCCAGGTGAGAGAGGCGGATGTCGCTGCCGTCGAGCAGCGCGGTCAGCGTCGCGGCCGCCGCGATCTGGCCGGCATGGCCGCGCAGCGCCTGAATTTCAGGGCGGAACGGCGCCGTCGAGGCCATCGCCGCATCCACCGACAGTGCACCGGTCACCAGTGCGGCGCGGGCGAGGCGATATGCACGCAGCACGCCCGATAGCGCGTAGGCGGTCGAGAATTGCGTGCCGTTGATCAGCGCGAGGCCTTCCTTGGGCCCAAGGGTCAGCGGCTTGAGGCCGGCGGCGGCGAGTGCCTCGCTGCCGGACACGATCTTGCCATCGATGATCGCCTGCCCTTGGCCGATCATCACGGCCGTCATATGCGCAAGCGGTGCCAGATCGCCGGAGGCGCCGACCGAGCCCTGCTGCGGCACCAGCGGATAGACGCCACGGGCCAGCATGTCCTGCAACTGCTCGATCACCGCGCGGCGCACGCCGGAAGCGCCGCGGCCGAGCGAGACGATCTTCAGCGCCATCATCAGGCGGACGATGGGCTCCGGCGTCGGCTGGCCGACGCCGCAGCAATGCGAGACGATCAGGTTGCGCTGAAGCAGCGCGGTCTGGTCCGGCGGAATGCGCTTCGATGCGAGCTTCCCGAAGCCGGTGTTGATGCCGTAGACGGGGACGTCGGCCTGCGCGGCCTGCGCAACGATCAGCGCAGCCGTATCGACACGCGGCCAGAACGAAGGATCGAGCACGACGGGGGCGCTTTCGAGCACGCGCGCGAGATCGTCGAGGCTCACTGTTCCCGGCTTGACGACGATCGCCGTCTCCTGCTCCGTCACTGCCCCCTCCATACCCGCTTGTGCAGCGGATTGAAGCCGATGCGGTAGACCAGCTCGGCCGGCCGCTCGATCTCCCAGATGGCGAGGTCGCACCATTTGCCGGCTTCCAGTGTGCCGGTCTCGTTCAGCAGGCCGAGCGCCCGCGCGCCTTCACGGGTGACGCCGGCGAGGCACTCGGCCACATTCATCCGGAACAATGTCGCGCCCATGTTCATCGCGAGCAGCAGCGAGGTCAGTGGCGAGCTGCCGGGATTGCAGTCGGTCGCCAGCGCCATGGGAACGTTGTGTTTGCGGAACGTCTCGACCGGCGGCTTCTGCGTCTCGCGAATGAAGTAGAACGCGCCGGGCAGCAGCACGGCGACAGTGCCGGCCCTCGCCATGGCGGCGGCACCGGCTTCGTCGGTGTGCTCGAGATGATCGGCCGAGAGTGCCGAGAATTTCGCGGCAAGCGCGGCGCCGCCGAGATTCGAGAGCTGGTCGGCATGGAGCTTGACCGGCAGTCCAAGTCCCCTCGCCGTTTCGAACACCCGCGCGGTCTGCTCGGCGGAGAATGCGATGCCCTCCATGAAGGCATCGACGGCATCGGCGAGGCCCGCGTTTGCGACCGCCGGCAGCATCTCCTTGCAGACGAGATCGATGTAACCATCCTTGTCGCCACCCGCCTCGACCGGCAGCGCATGCGCACCCAAGAACGACGTGCGGATCGTAACCGACCGCTCACGGCCGAGGCTGCGCGCAGCCGCGAGCTGGCGCATCTCGGTTTCTGTGTCGAGGCCGTAGCCGGACTTGATCTCGACCGTGGTGGCGCCCTCAGCCGTCAGCGCGTCGAGCCGCGGCAGCGCGCCTGCGACGAGCTCGGCTTCGCTCGCCTGGCGCGTTGCCGCCACGGTCGAGACGATGCCACCGCCGGCGCGCGCGATCTCCTCATAGCTTGCCCCCTTCAGGCGCAGCTCGAATTCATGCGCGCGGTTGCCGCCATAGACAAGATGGGTATGGCAGTCGACGAGACCAGGCGTGATCCAGCGCCCCTCGCAATCGATCCGCTCGATCGCGTCTGCATCGGCGGGAAAATCCGCTTTCGCGCCGGCATAGGCGATGCGACCGCCGCGTGCGGCGATGAGACCATGCTCGATCTCGCCAAGATCGGCACGATCGACCCGCATCGTCGCGAGGCGGGCATTGTGCCAGATCCGGTCGAAGCGCTCTGCCATGCGGGTATCCCTTCGCCCTGGGGATGCTTGACTTATATGTCTAGACATATAATCGTAAGACGGTTCTGTCCAGCCGGCGTGTAGATCATGACCCGACTGCATTTCGCTTCCGCGCTCCTGCCTTCCGGCTGGGCCAATGACGTGCAGGTGGTGATCGCCGCCGGCGCGATCGCCGCGGTGACGCCGGGCGTGGCGCCGTCCGCCGGCGACGAGCGCCATGCTATCGCGCTTCCCGGACTTGCGAGCCTGCACAGCCACGCCTTCCAGCGCGGCATGGCAGGCCTTGCCGAATTGCGCGGCGATTCCACCGACACGTTCTGGACCTGGCGCGAGACGATGTATCGCTTTGCGCTGGCGATGACGCCCGACGACGTCGCGGCTGTGGCGACGCTGCTCTATGTCGAGATGCTCGAGCAGGGTTTTACCCGCGTCGGCGAATTCCACTATCTGCACCACGACCGCGACGGCTCGCCCTACGCTGACCCCGCCGAGATGGCCACGCGGATTGCACAGGCCGCCGAAGCCTCGGGCATTGCGCTGACGTTGTTGCCGACTTTCTATGCGCATGGCTCGTTTGGAGGCGCAGCGCCGCATGCCGGGCAGCGCCGCTTCATCTGCTCGGTCGATCAGTTCGCCGCATTGATGACGGCCTCGCGCCAGGCGATCAGCGCGTTGCCTGGCGCCAATATCGGCATCGCGCCGCACAGTTTGCGCGCGGTGACGCCGGACGAGCTCGCCGCCATCATTCCACTCGCCGAGGGCGGGCCGGTGCACATCCATGCCGCCGAGCAGGTGAAGGAGGTCGAGGATTGCCTCGCCTGGTCGGGCCGGCGTCCGGTGCAATGGCTGCTGGAGCACGCGCCTGTCGATCGGCGCTGGTGCCTCATTCACGCGACCCACATGACGAGTGAGGAAGTGACGGCTTTCGCCAAGACGGGCGCGGTCGCCGGCCTTTGCCCGATCACGGAGGCGAGCCTCGGCGACGGCACTTTCTCGGCGCGGGAGTTTGTCGACGCCGGTGGCCTTTTCGGCGTCGGTACCGATTCCAACGTGTTGATCGGCGCCGCAGACGAGTTGCGCCAGCTCGAATACGGCCAGCGGCTCAAGCACCGCCAGCGCAACGTCCTCTCCGGCGGCGCAGGTCGCTCTACGGGACGCTCGCTGTTCGACGGGGCGCTCGCCGGCGGCGCGCGGGCGCTAGCGCAGCCGACGGTCGGCCTCACACCCGGCGCGCGCGCCGATATCGTCACGCTCGACACGGCGTATCCATCGCTGGCGGGACGCGCGCAGGATGCGGCCATCGACGGCTGGATTTTTTCTGCCGGTGGCGCCGCCATCGATTGCGTCTGGGCCGGGGGCAACAAGGTGGTCGAGCGCGGTCAGCATGGATTGCGCCAAGCCGCACGCGAACGCTTCAACGCATCGATCCGGAGGCTCGTGGCATGAGCCTCGTCACCGATGCCGACAGGCCGACGCTCTACAAGCGCATCCGCGCCGACATCGAGCAGCGCATCCTGACCGGCGAATGGCCGCCCGGCCATCGCATTCCCTTCGAGCACGAGCTGGTCGCGCGCTACGGCTGCTCGCGCATGACCGTGAACAAGGCACTGTCTGAGCTGGCGCAGGCCGATCTGATCGAGCGGCGGCGGCGCGCCGGCTCGTTCGTGCGACGGCCGCAGCATCAGTCGGCGGTGCTCAAGATCGCCGACATCCGCGCCGAGATCACCGCGCTCGGGCGCAGTTACGGCTACGAGCTGATCGGCCGCAAGCTGCGCGCGGCGACGGCCGCCGACCGTGACCGGCTCGGCGTGAAGAAGGCCAACAAGGTGATCGCGATCACCTGCCGGCATAGCGCCGATAAGGTCCCGTTCGCGGTCGAGGACAGGCTGATCGATCTCTCGTCCGTTCCTGACGCCGCGACCGCGGATTTCTCGCGCGAGCCGCCCGGCTCCTGGCTGCTTCACCATGTCCCATGGACCGAGGCCGAGCACACGATCAGCGCCATCGTTGCGGACGACCGTGCGGCGGAAGCGCTCGCGATCGCCGTCGGCGCCCCCTGTCTCGTGATCGACCGCTATACCTGGCGCAGCGCACGCACGATCACCGCCGTGCGCCTGCTCTATCCCGGTGACTCACATCGCCTTGTCGCGCGATTCAAGGGAGGTTGAGAGGATATGTCGGCACAAATCGTGCAACGCTTCGCGGAACCGCCCATATGGGCCGGCAGAGATCAACAGGACGTCAAACCATCGATCGGCAAGAGGACGATAATCATGCGTAGTTCGACAGTATTTGCGACAATCATTGCTCTCGCGGCCTCCACTCCGGCGCTCGCCCAGGACGTCAAGGTCGGCATCGGCATTTCCGGGTGGACCGGCTTCGCGCCGCTGACGCTGGCGAAGGAGGCCGGCATCTTCAAGAAAAACGGCCTCGACGTCACCATCAAGAAGATCCCGCAGAAGGACCGCCATCTCGCCATCGCCTCCGGCGACATCCAGTGTGCGGCGACCACGGTCGAGACCTGGATCTCCTGGAACGCCAACGGCGTCGCCACCAAGCAGATCTTCCAGCTCGACAAGAGCTACGGCGCCGACGGCATGGCCGTGCGCAACGACATCGCCGCGATCAAGGACCTGAAGGGCAAGACCGTCGCCGCCTCCGCGCCGGGCACCTCGCCCTACTTTGCACTGGCCTGGATGCTGAAGAAGAACGGCCTCACCACCAAGGACGTGACCGTGGTGAACCTCGAGCCGGCGGCGGCCGCGCAGGCCTTCGTCTCCGGCCAGAACGATGCAGCGATGACTTATGAGCCATACTTGTCGACCGTGCGTGCCGCGCCGGACAAGGGCAAGATCATCGCGACCACGCTGGACTATCCGATGGTCATGGACACGTTCGGCTGCACGCCGAAGTTCCTCACCGATAATCCCAAGGCCGCCAAGGCACTCGCCGACAGCTATTTCGAGGCTCTCGAGACGATCGCCAAGGACCAGGCCAAGTCCTACGAGATCATGGGCGCCGACGTGAAGCAGACCGGCGAGCAGTTCGGCAACTCGGCGAAATACCTGCGCTGGCAGGACAAGGCTGCAAACCAGAAGTTCTTCGCGGGCGAGTTCCTGACCTTCAACAAGGAGGCCGCCGAGCTCCTGCTCGAGATTGGTATCATCAAGGCCGTGCCGAAGGTCGAGGACCTCTACGACGCGAGCTTCATCAAGTAACGTTCTCCAAGCTGCCGGTTCCGCCTCAAGCGGAGCCGGCGCACCATTCGGATACAGTTTGATGCGTCCCCTGGATCCCGTGACATCGAAGCAACGTGCGGCATATGGCCTGGCGTTCTTCGTGCTGTTCGTCGCCCTCTGGTCATGGGCGACGTTCGGCGGCCATGTGTCGAAGACCTTCCTCGCCAATCCGCTCACCATGGTGCAGGAAGGCCTTGAGCTGCTCACCAAGCACGGTTTCCTGTTCGACATCGGCATGACAATCTGGCGCGTCGTCGGCGGCTTTGCGCTCGCGGCGGTCATTGCGGTGCCGCTCGGCGTGCTGATGGGCGCCTATAAGCCGGTCGAAGCCTTCCTCGAACCCTTCGTCTCATTTGCACGCTATTTGCCCGCCTCGGCCTTCATTCCGCTGCTGATCCTGTGGGCCGGCATTGGCGAATTGCAAAAGCTGCTCGTCATCTTCATCGGCTCGGTGTTCCAGGTGATCCTGATGGTCGCGGTGACGGTCGGCGCGACGCGGCGCGATCTGGTCGAGGCCGCCTACACGCTGGGCGCCAGCGACCGCGGCATCATCCGCCGCGTGCTGCTGCCTTCCTCCGCGCCGGAGATCGCAGAAATCTTGCGGCTGGTGCTGGGCTGGGCCTGGACCTACGTCATCGTCGCCGAGCTGATCGGCTCGTCCTCGGGCATCGGTCATATGATCACCGACAGCCAGGCGCTGCTCAACACCGGCCAGATCATCTTCGGCATCATCGTGATCGGCTTGATCGGCCTGATCTCGGACTTCCTGTTCAAGGCGTTCAATGCCTGGCTGTTTCCCTGGAAGCTCGCATGACCATTCTTAAGGTTGAACAGGTCTCGCGCACCTTCCCCGCGCGTCACGGCAACGCGCCGACCAGGGCGCTCGAGCCGACCGATCTCACCATCGGCAACAACGACTTCGTCACCATCCTCGGTCCCTCCGGCTGCGGCAAGTCCACGCTGCTGCGTATCGTCGCCGGCCTCGATCGTCCGACCGGTGGACGTGTCACGCTCGACGGACGCGAGGTGACCGGCCCGGGCGCCGATCGCGGCATGGTGTTCCAGTCCTACACGCTGTTTCCCTGGCTGACGGTGCGCGAGAACATCGCCTTCGGCCTGCGCGAGCGCGGCGTGTCCGAGGCGGAGCGACACAAGATCGCCGATGCCTTCATCCGCCAGGTCGGGCTGTCCGGCTTCGAAAACCATTGGCCCAAGCAGCTCTCCGGCGGCATGCAGCAGCGCACCGCGATCGCACGCGCGCTCGCCAACGATCCGAAGATCCTGCTGCTCGACGAGCCGTTCGGCGCGCTCGACAACCAGACCCGCGCCCTGATGCAGGAGATGCTGCTCGGGATCTGGGAACGCGACCAGAAGACGGTGCTGTTCGTGACCCACGATATCGAGGAAGCCATCTTCCTCGGCAGCCGCGTCATCGTCATGAGCGCGCGCCCCGGCCGCATCAAGGCCGAAATCAATGTGGACCTGCCGCATCCGCGCTCCTACAAGATCAAGACCACGCCGGAATTCGTCCAGCTGAAGGAACGGCTGGTCGAGGAGATCCGAACCGAGGCGCTGAAGGTTGCCGAACATGCCTGACGCTCGTGCCGACGGACATCGCGTTCTCGCCGACCTCCATGCACTGCGTGCCTTCGGCGCCTACAAGACCGGCGTGCACAAGCCGACCTTCTCCGAGCCGCACAAGCTGTCGCTGGAGTGGCTCGTCCAGAAGCTGCCCGAGGCCGAGCTCTCCGCGACGATCGACGGCATCGGCAATGTGTTCGGGGCGAGCTCGAAGCCCGGGCCGAAGCTGCTGGCGGGCTCGCACCTGGAAAGCCAGAACTATGCCGGCTGGCTCGACGGCCCGCTCGGCGTCGTCTATGCGCTGGAGGCGGCGCGCGTGCTCAATGCCGACGCTTCGGTGAACGGCGCGGTCGAGGTCGCCGCCTGGTGCGACGAGGAGGGACATTTCGGTCATTTCCTCGGCTCGCGCTCCTATGTCGGACAGGTGACCGAGGCCGACATCGACGCCGCGCGCGACCGCACCAGCGGCCGCACCATGCGCGATGCCCTTGCCGACATGGGGCTGGCGGGGCGTCCGCGCATCACGGCCGAGCCGGGACGGCACGTCGGTTATCTCGAGGCGCATATCGAGCAGGGCGACACGCTCGAAAGCGGGCGCCTGGCGATCGGCGTCGTGACATCCATCGTCGGCATCTGGCAGTACCAGATCAACTTTGCCGGCGAGCAGAACCATGCCGGCACCACGCGCATGGCGGTGCGCAAGGATGCGGGCCTGGCGCTGGCCAAGTTCTGCGTCGCGATCGACGAGCGTTTCCCCGCCGCCTGCGGCCCGCGCACGGTCTGGACCACCGGCCGCATCACGCTCGATCCGGGCGCACCGAGCATCATTCCCGGTGGCGCGGAGATGTTGTTCCAGATCCGCGACGACGACCCGTTTGTCATCGCGCGGCTGGAGCAACTGCTGCGGACCATGGCGGACGAAGCCAGCGCAAATGGCCCCTGCACCGTCACGGTGACGAAGCTGCGCACCGGCGCACCCGCGATGATGAACGCGGGCTTTCAGGACGCGATCGAGGCCGCGAGCAAGGCCGTCGCCGGCGGCCGGTCCATCCGCATGCCGAGCGGCGCCGGCCACGATGCGCAGATGCTGGCGACCGTCATGCCCGCCGGCATGCTGTTCGTGCCGTCGATCGGCGGCATCAGCCATCACTGGACCGAGAACACCTCCGATGCGGACATCGTCACCGGAGCTGAGGTATTCGTCGACGCCTGCCGCCGGATCCTCGGGGGCTAGGTCGAGGCATGCAGCCGTTGAGCGCCTGCCACGACCATTCGAGCAGGGCTCTGCCATAAAGCCGCGGCAATCCTCGGGCCTGTCGACCGTCTCCTCCCCTGCTTCCCGGAGTTCCCATGTCTTCTGCCGACCGGCCGGCAACCCGCCTTGCCACCCGGCTTGCCTTCCTCGTTGCGGGCTTCGGCATCGCGTGCTGGGCACCCCTGGTGCCGTTCGCGAAGGCGCGGCTCGCCGTCGACGACGGAGTTCTCGGCCTGCTCCTGCTCAGCCTCGGCATCGGCTCGGTCGTGGCGATGCTGCTGACCGGCGTGCTCAGCGCGCGCTATGGCAGCCGGCCGATCATCGTCGCGGGCGGGATCGGTCTGACGCTGGTGCTGCCGCTGCTGGCGGTCGCAAGCTCGCCGCTGTCGCTGGCGCTGGCGCTGCTTGCGTTCGGCGCCGCGCTAGGCTCGATCGACGTCGCCATGAACATCCACGCCGTGGAGGTGGAGCGCGCCGCGCGACGCCCGCTGATGTCCGGCTTCCACGCCCTGTTCAGCATCGGCGGCTTCGCCGGTTCCGCGCTGATGACGGCGCTGCTCTCTCTGCAGCTCGGCGCGCTCGCCTCGACGTTGATCTGCTCCGTGCTGATGCTGATCGCGATGCTGGTGACCTGGCCGCGCCTGCTTCGCTCGGTGCAGGTGCAGGAAGGCCCATTGTTCGTGATGCCGCATGGATCGGTGCTGCTGCTGGCGCTGCTCGGCGCCATCACCTTCCTGGTCGAAGGCGCGATGCTCGATTGGGGCGCGCTGCTCGTGATCGGCGCCGGGCTCGTCAGCGAGGCCCAAGGCGGCATCGGCTACATCGTGTTCTCGATCGCGATGACGATCGGCCGGCTTAGCGGCGACGCCATCGTTGCGCGCATCGGAGACCGCACGACATTGCTGTGGGGCAGCCTCATCGCGATCGCCGGCTTCGTGGTGCTGCTCACCGCGCCCGTGGGAGCGGTCGCCATCGCCGGATTCCTGCTGATCGGGCTCGGCGCCTCGAACCTCGTGCCCGTGCTATTCCGCCGGGCGGCGCAGCAAAAGGTGATGCCCACGGGACTTGCGGTCGCGGCGATCACGACAGCGGGCTACGCAGGCGTCCTGCTCGGCCCTGCCGGCGTCGGCTTCGTCGCACAGCTCGGCGGACTGCCGCTGGCATTCTGGCTGCTGGCCGCCTTGATGGGTCTCGTCACGTTGACGGCGGGGATCGTCACCGCGGAGCAGCGCCGGACCTTGCATGTCGATGCGTGACCGGACTCGCGTCGGCATTGACCGATGAGGAGGTGGACCGCCACAGCCGGCGAGCCACCTTCTTCAGGCTCTAGCCTCCGACTGCCGCAGCGCGCCGCGGCAGCTTCCAGCCCGGCCGGATGAAGTGGCAGGTGTAGCCGTCAGGATAACGTTCGAGATAATCCTGATGCTCGGGCTCGGCCTCCCAGAACTCGCGCGCGGGCGCGACCTCGGTCACCACCTTGCCGGGCCACAGGCCGGACGCCTCGACGTCGGCGATGGTGTCTTCGGCAATCCGCTTCTGCTCCTCGCTGGTGTAGAAGATCGCCGACCGATAGCTCGTGCCGATATCGTTGCCCTGACGGTTGAGCGTGGTCGGATCATGGATCTGGAAGAAGAACTCCAGCATGGTCCGGAAGCTGGTCCTGGCCGGATCGAACACGATCTCGATCGCTTCGGCATGGCCTTCGTGATTGCGGTAGGTGGCGTTCTTGACGTGCCCACCGGTGTAACCGACGCGGGTGGAGATCACGCCCGGCTGCTTGCGGATCAGATCCTGCATGCCCCAGAAGCAGCCGCCGGCCAAAACTGCGCGTTCCGTCGTCATGTGATGTGCTCCCAATGATCGCTCAAAAGCTTGTCCATCATATAGGCTTTCGGCCGCCCGGCCGAAAGCCGCGCGTTGACGCCCACCCGGTCGCTAGGGCTCGGTGCAGCCTCTCCCGCTTACGGGAGAGGTCGCGCCGTAGGCGGGGTGAGGGCTTTCTCCTCCAGGAGACTATCCCATTGCGGAAACACCATCTCCCCAACCCTCTCCCGCAAGCGGGAGAGGGAGCGCACCTCCGCCTTTGCAGCGATCTAGCCTCAGTCCATCGCCCTAGACCAGCTTGGCGTCGAGCGTGATGGCGGCGTTGAGCACCTTGGACACCGGGCAGTTCTTCTCGGCCTCGCCGGCGAGCCGGGCGAAGCCGGCATCGTCGAGACCAGGCACTTTCGCCCGCAGAGTCAGCGCGGATTTGCTGATCTTGAAGCCCTTGCCTTCGGGCTCGAGCGTGACGGCGGCTTCGGTCGAGAGCTCGTCCGGCGTGAAACCAGCCATCTGCAGGCCGAAGGCGAGCGCCATGGTGAAGCAGCCGGCATGGGCCGCGGCGATCAACTCTTCGGGATTGGTGCCCTTCTCGTTCTCGAAGCGGGTCTTGAATGAATAGGGCGTCCCGGCAAGCACGCCGGATTCGCTCGACAGATGGCCTGTGCCATCGCGACCAGTGCCCTTCCAGACTGCTGTTGCCTTGCGGATCATCTAAAGGTCTCCTTGTTTGCCTAAACCGGATCGAACGCGCGGATCGGCGGTAGATTGCCGGTGAACTTCTCCACCTCGACGGTCGTCAACTGGCCGGTGCAGCCCTGCGCCAGGGACGAGGTGCCGACGTCGCGGGTCAGCACGTTCGGATTGCCGTGAACGCAGAGCGGCGCCTCGTCTTCCGGATCCATCGGATCGTACCACGCGCCGGTCGGCAGCTGAACCACGCCTGATACGATGCCGTCGGTGACGCGGACCGCGGCGAGACAGGCACCGCGCGCGTTGAACAGGCGGATGATGTCGCCGTCCTTGATGCCGCGCGCCTGTGCATCGACCGGGTTCATGCGCGCGACCTCGCGGCCGCGATGCTTTGAGCCCAGCGAATGTCCGCCGAAATCGAGCTGGCTGTGCAGGCGCGTCACCGGCTGATTGGCGACGAGGAAGCACGGTGCCCCCGGCTTGGGAACATCGGTCTTGTCGAGCCAGACCGGATGTCCGGGACAATCCGCATCACCGTGCCCCGCGATCTTGGCCGAGTAGATCTCAATGCGTCCGCTCGGCGTCGGCAAAGCGTGATTGATGGGATCCTCGCGAAAGCGGCGTAGCCGGCCGCCGTCATCGGGCTGCTGCGGCACGACCAGGCTGCCGCGCGCCCAGAATTCTTCGAAGCTCGGCGCTTCGAGGCCGCGTTTGGCAAGCGATGCGCGGGTCGGCTCGTAGAGATGCTCCAGCCATTGCCGCGACGTGCGCCCTTCGGTGAACGGCTCGCGCGCCCCAAGGCGCTCGGCGAGATCGGCGAAGATATCGTAATCGTCACGCGCGAGCCCAAACGGCTCGGCGATCCGGTGCATCGCGACCATCAGGGGATCGTTGGTGGAATAGCCGATGTCCTCGCGCTCCAGCGTCATCGTCGCGGGCAGCACGATATCGGCGTGGCGGGCGGTGGCGGTCCAGGCGAGCTCGTGCACGACCAGCGTGTCCACCTTCGCGAAGGCCTTGCGCAGGCGATTGATGTCCTGATGGTGATGGAAGGGATTGCCGCCCGCCCAGTAGACCAGACGAATATCCGGATAGGTGCGCGTCTCGCCGTTGTAGCGATACGTGGTGCCGGGATTGAGCAGCATGTCGGCGATGCGCGCCACCGGAATGAAATCGGCAACGCCGTTGCGGCCCTGCCCCAGCGTCGGTCCCGGCACGTCGTTGACGCGGCGGCCGTAATAGCCGATCGCCCCCAGCGAATAGGCATAGCCGCCGCCGGGAAGGCCGATCTGGCCGAGGGCCGCCGCCAGCACCATGCCCATCCACACCGGCTGCTCGCCGTGCTCGGCGCGCTGCAGCGAATGGGAGACGGTGACGAGCGCGCGCTTTCCGGCGAGATGCCGCGCCAGCTTGCGGATCGCATCCGCACTGACGCCTGAGATCGCGGCGGCCCATTCGGCGTGCTTGGCTTGCCCGTCGCTCTCACCGTTGAGATATCGCAGGAAGATTGCCCAGCCCTCGGTGTAGCGGTCGAGGAAAGCCTGGTCGTGCAGATTCTCACTGACCAGCGTATGGACGATGCCGAGCATCAGGGCAGTGTCGGTGCCGGGCACGCAACTCATCCATTCGGCGCCGGCCTCGACCGGCAGATCGTCGCGCAGCGGGCTGACCAGGATGAACTCGCAGCCGCGCGCCCGCGCCGCCGCCATGGCGCCGCGCTCGACATGCTTGCTGATCGAGCCGCCGGCCACCATGGAGTTCTTCAGCGCCATGCCGCCGAACGCCAGCACGATGTCGGTCTCGGCCGCGATCTGCTCCCAGGTGACGTTGCGCTTGGTGATGTCCTCGTAGCCGGCCAGGATCTGCGGCAGCAGCATCGAGGACGCACCGGACGAATAGGTGTTGACCGAGCGCACATAGCCGCCCAACGCGATATTGAGGAAGCGATGCACCTGGCTCTGGGCGTGATGGAAGCGCCCGGCACTCGACCAGCCATAGGAGCCGCCGAACACGGCGCCGGGTCCGCGGTTGTCGCGAATGCGGCCAAGCTCGTCGCCGAGGAGATCCAGTGCCTTCTCCCAGCTGACGGAGACGAACTCGTCACGGCCGCGGCGATCGTCCGGGCCCGGCCCGCGCTCGAGCCAGCCGCGGCGGATTGCCGGCTGGGCGATGCGCGCCTGGTGGCGGAGCGCGCCCGGAAAATTGTCGATGATGCCGTTCGGATCGGGATCGCCCGCATAGGCCCTGACCTCCAACCCGGCCGCGCCCTGACGCGCGGAGAACACGCCCCAATGCGAGGTGTGCGGCTTGAAGCCGTCCGACAGGTCAAGACCGGGGTCGGGGAAGCCAATCGTATCGTCCATCTCTGATCCTTATTCCGGCGTCGTCGGCATGGGTGGTAATATACCGATCCGCTCCGGACGTCGTCGAGATCAGGGTTGACGGGAACGCTGACCTGCCCCGCGCAAAGCCAGCCTCAAGGCCGTTGACACTCCCGAGCGTCGTCGAGCGCGTCATGTCGCTCGTTTTGGCGCCGACGCTGCATCATCCACGTGCGCAGCAATCGACCAGCAGATTCCAGATCCGCTGCGTCTCTTCTCTCTTGTTCGCCTCCGGCACGTTCTCCGCGCTCGACCGATCGAACGCGGCGATGGTGTGGGGTTGGCGAGGCACGATCCACCGCTCCGAAATCGGGTCGTACCATTTGCCGATATTCTCAGTCACGTCGGTCGACTCACAGGTTGAAAGGCTCGGGCGATGCGCCCCGCGCGGTCCACGTTGGAGCCCGTGTGGCGCCGCCCGATTCACCAATCAGGAGATCGCATGTTCGTTCCCAGCCCGCCGGCGTCAGCCCGGCCGGGCCGGATGCAGCGTGCGCGGATGCCGCTCGTGCAGCAATCGCGCCAGCTCCTCACGCTCGGTGTCGCGGCCCTTCATCGCGGTCTCGAACAGTGCCTCCTGGATGTCGCGAGGCATGTCGCCCCATACGTCCATCGCCGCACGTCCGAGCAGGCCCACAAAATGATCCACTCCATCGCTCATTCGGCTCTCCCGATCTGCACACGGGAATGGAACAGCGGCGGCCGCTCCGCGTTCCACTGCCATCATTGTGAAAAGGAGACGTCTTTTATGGGATTCTTCACCAAGGACATCCAGTCGATGGAAGACCTGCTGCTGCACGGGCTCCAAGACATCCACTACGCGGAACAGCAGATCCTGAAGGCGCTGCCGAAGATGATCGACAAGGCCACCAACAGGGATCTCGTCGCCGGGCTGAAGGCGCATCTGGAAGAGACCAACAAGCAGGTCGAGCGCCTCGACAAGGTCTTCGCCAAGCTCGGCAAGGAGCCGAGCGGCACGCATTGCCCGGCCATCGACGGCCTGATCAAGGAAGCCGACGAGACCGCCGGCGAGATCGAGGACAAGGCCGTGCTGGACGCCGCGATCGTCGCCAACGCACAGGCGGTGGAGCATTACGAGATGTGCCGGTACGGCACGCTGATCGCCTGGGCGGAAGAGCTCGGCCACGACGACATCGTGCGCTTCCTCACCACCAATCTGAACGAAGAGAAGGCCGCCAACACCAAGCTGAACACGGTGGCCCTGCGCAAAGGCGTCAACGCCAAGGCGTCCAGCGCTGCGTGATTGAAAGCGACTGATTGAGAGTGGCGGCGCCGGTAGTGCGGTGCCGCCATGGTGATCGCCTGGATCAGATGAACGGCTTGCCGCCGGTGACGGGCAACGTCGCCCCCGACGTGTAGCTCGAAAGCGGATCGGCCAGCATGACATAGGCCGTCGCGAGCTCGGCCGGCTGGCCGGCGCGCTGCATGGGCACCTGCTTGCCGAAGTTCTTGACCCTTTCCTCCGACATGGTCGAGGGAATCAGCGGCGTCCAGATCGGCCCCGGGGCCACCGCATTGACCCGAATGCCCTTCCCGGCCAGCATCTGCGCAAGCCCGCCAGTGAAATTCTGGATCGCACCCTTGGTCGTGGCGTAGGCCAGCAGGCTCGGATTCGGCATGTCGGAGTTCACCGAGGCCGTGTTGATGATCGCGGAGCCCGGCCGCATGTGGGGGACGGCGGCTTTGGCCAGATAGAACATGGCGTGGATGTTGATCTCGAATGTCCGCCGCCATTCGTCGTCGCTGATATCCGCGATGTCCTTGAACGTCGCCTGATGGGCAGCGTTGTTGACGAGGATGTCGATGCCGCCGAGCTCCTCGACGGTGCGACGCACGATGGCGCTGCAATGTTCGGGATTGCTGATATCGCCCGGGATCAGGACGGCCTTGCGTCCCTCCCGTTCGACCAGCGCCTTGACCTCGGCCGCATCCTCCTCCTCGTTCAAATAGGAGATGACGATATCCGCGCCTTCCCGCGCATAGGCGATCGCCACCGCGCGGCCGATGCCGCTGTCGCCGCCCGTGATGATGGCCTTCTTTCCGGCAAGACGGCCGGAGCCCTTGTAACTCTCCTCGCCATGATCCGGGCGCGGCTGCATGGCCCGCGTCGAGCCCGGCATCGGCTGCTGCTGCGCAGGATAAGGCGGCTTTGGATAATTGGTCATGGACAACTCCCGGCGTTTGCTGCGCTAACGGAGCGCCGCCGGAAGTGTTCCTGGCGTTGATTCCGTCATCGCACAGCGTGGCCGCACCCCAGAGATCCGATTACAGCGGCTTGCGGAACTCTCGGCTAGAAAAACTCCCAAGGATCGCTCACCATGGCGGCACCTTGGAGGGCCACGTTGCGGAGAGCATCTTGAAACTCGCGGTGTCAGGCCGGTTTGCATGCCGGCCCTCGAGAAGACGAGAAAGCCGGACCAGATGCAGAACACGCCGGCTGCGCTCAGGAGACCGAAAATCCGCTCGTTCGATTTGGCTACAGGTGTCAAGCCCGTGTCCGATTGCTTGAGATATCTTAGCGCACTTTAAAACACCTGATCGTTGCCATTCCGGGCATTCGCGCCGGCGGCAACAGCGTGGCATCGGCCATCGGGTTCTTCCTCGCAGCGTGACGATGCCGCTTCCGTTCGGATTCGTCGCGTCTGTGCGCTCAGTGCTGCCGCTCGCTACCTACCTCGCAGACATTTCACGGGCGCCAGGCTGCGAGCATGTAGCGTATCGTCGAAACCTTCTGCAGGGCGGACCGCTAGATCAGATTGGTCATTCTCAGTAGAGCCTCGTACGGTATCCTTCTTCCATCGTCTTCTCGGCCTCTTCGACCGCGATGGCGACAGTCTGCTCGGCGATGATCCGGCCGAGCGTCGGGAAACTGTTGCGCTCGACCTGAGCAGCCGGATTCCAGAGCTTCGAGCGCATCAGCGCCTTGCCACAATGAAAATAGGTCTCCTCGACATGGATCTTCAGCCCGATGATTGGGACCACGTTCTGCACCGCGAGCGGCGTCAACAGCTCGGCATCCTGCGAGATCTCGGCGCGGCCATTGACGCGCAGGGTCTCGTTGATCCCCGGCACCAGGAAGATCAGGCCGATGCCAGGGGAACCGATGATATTGCCGAAGGTGTCGACGCGGTTGTTGCCACGCCGGTCCGGGATCAGCAGCGTCTTGTCGTCGAGCACGGCGACGAAGCCCGGCGCGTCGCCGCGCGGGCTTGCATCGGCATGACCGTTGCCATCGCTGGTGGCAAGGACGAGGAACGGGGAAAGCGCGATGAAGTCGCGACAGAACCTGTCGAGATGGCTGAGAACCTTCTTCTCGGCGAGCGGGCTGAGCTGCCCGAAATGCGCGCGCAGATCCTCTTGCGTCTTGACCGGCGGCTTGCCGCCTGCACCCTGGCTGCCCATTCGCGAACCTCCCTTTTTGCGGTGAGTTTCCTTCTTTCGGCTAATTGGCCTCGATGCCGCACCAGCTCGCGGTGAACAGCGCAAGCGCCTTGGTGACGCGCTTGACCGAGGCGAGATCGACGCGCTCGTTGAAGCCGTGCGCGCCTTGCATCGTGGCGCCGAAGCAAAACGCAGGCACGCCAAAATCGAGACCATAGAAGCGCGCATCGGTCAGTGCGGTTGACGAGAAGCTGGTCAGCTTGCGGCCGAACACATGCTCGTAGACCGGAGCGAGAACCGCCTCGCTTTCCTGAATCTCCGTCGCCTCGTAGCCCGGCGACAGGAAGCCGGACCAGACGATCTCCGGCGGATTGTTGGCGAGGAATGGATGCGAGCGCGCCGCCTTGGCGACGAAATCCACGATCTCGGCCTGGGCGTCGGCGATCTTCCAGCCGGGCAGCACACCAATGCGGCAATCGACATCGCACCAGGCGGGCACGCTGGAGGCCCAGTCACCGCCCTTGATGATTCCAGGATTGAAGTTGAGCGGATGCTCGACCGATTTGAACGAGGGGTGCGTCTTCGCGCGCTCGTTCCATTCGGCCTCGAGACCTTCGAGCTTCTGGATCAGGTGGATTGCAGCCTTGATCGCATTTGAGCCGGTGCCGGCGCGTGCGACATGGACTGGTATCCCGCGCACTTTCAGGCGGAACCAGATCACGCCGACCTGGGCACGCATCAGCTTCTCGTCGGTCGGTTCGGGCAGGATGCAGACATCGGCACGATAGCCGCGCTGAAGTGTGGAGAGCGCGCCGAGTCCGGTGCTCTCCTCCTCGATCACCGATTGCAGGTGGATGCGGCCCTTGGGCCTGTAGCCCGCGGCCTTGATCGCATCGAGCGCGTAGAGCGCCGAGATTGTACCGGACTTCATGTCGCCGGCGCCGCGACCATAGAGCCAACCGTTCTCGACCACCGGCTGAAACGGTGGCCGCTCCCACATGTCGAGCGGACCTGCCGGCACGACGTCGCAATGGCCCTGAAGGATCAGTGAGCGGCCCTCTTCCCTGGCCGGCCGGCAGGTGCCGACGACGGAGCGGGCACGCGAGAAATCGGTCTCGACCGGACCATAGCCCGGCAGCGCCTTCAGATCGTCCTGGTTGATGACCCAGTCATCGACCTCGTAGCCGCGATCGCGCAACAGCTTTGCGAACATGTCCTGACAGGGCGCCTCCGCCGCGCGCGTGCTCGGGATTGCCGTGAACGCGATCGTGGTGTCGATCTGCTCGTCGAAGGCGGCATCCACAGCGGCCTCGATGCGCTCGCGCGCGCCGGCTGGAAGGGGACGGCTGTCGGTCATGAACTCATCCTCGCTGTCGGTAGTGCGCCGGTCACGCTGGCAAAGCCCGGCTGGTCGAAGAAATCGCGGCCCGGGATCGCATCGAGCAGCTCGCGTGTGTAGGCGGCTTGAGCGGCCGTGAAAACGTCCGCGGTCGCGCCCTCTTCAACGATGCGCCCCTTCTGGAGCACGATGACGCGGTCGGCGATCTCGGCGGCGATCCGCAGGTCGTGGGTGATGAAGATCATGGCGAGCTTCATCTCCTGCCGGAGCTCGGCAAGCAGCGCCAGCACCTGAGCCTGGACGGAAACGTCAAGCGCCGACACGGCTTCGTCGGCGATGAGCACGCGCGGCTTGAGTGCCAGTGCGCGCGCAATACAGATGCGCTGGCGCTGGCCCCCAGAGAATTCGTGGGGATAACGATCGGCGGCGACGGCGTTGAGGCCAACTCGCACCAGCAGCTTTCTCGCCTGCTCCATCGCTTCCGTGCGCGACGTGCCAAAGGCCATTGGTCCGCGCGCAATGGCATCGCCGACCTTCTGGCGCGGATCGAGGCTCGCAAACGGATCCTGGAACACGATCTGGAGCTGTTTTCGCGCCTGGCGGAGCGCCTCGCCGCGGAGCTGGCGCAGATCCTGGCCGTTGAAGCGGATGGCACCGCCATCCGGCTCGGTCAAACGCATGATCATGCGCCCGAGCGTCGACTTGCCGGACCCGGATTCGCCGACGACGGCGAGCGTCTCGCCCTCGTACAAGGTCAGCGAGATGCCGTCGGCCGCGACGACCTCGCGCGGCGGCTGCAACAGGCCGCGCTTGACCCGGAATGTCTTCTCAAGACCGATAACTTCGAGCAGCGGTGTAGGATGGACCGCGGTGCGGCGGATCTCGTCGAGCCGCGCCTTCGGAACGGCATCGATCAACTCGCGGGTGTAGTCAGCCTTAGGACTGCGCAGGACTTCCTCGACCGTCCCCTGCTCCACCACCTTGCCGTGACGAAGCACCACGACGCGGTCGGCGACATCGGCAACGACGCCGAAATCATGGGTGATCAACAGCACGCCCATGCCGCGGTCGCGTCGGAGATCGTCGATCAGGCGCAGGATCTGACGCTGGGTGGTGACGTCGAGCGCTGTGGTCGGCTCGTCAGCGACCAGGAGTGCCGGACGGTTGGCCATCGCCATCGCGATCATGACGCGCTGGCGCTGGCCGCCGGACAGCTCGAACGGATAGCTCTTCTCAAGCAGCTTTGGATTTGGCAGCCCGACCTGCGTCAGGAGCTGCTGCACGCGTTCGTGCACCTCAATTGCCGACGGCACCGGCTTCTGGTGGGTGAGGATCATCTCCTCGATCTGCCTGCCAACCCGCTTGAGCGGATTCAGCGAGGACAACGGCTCCTGAAAGATCATCGCGGCTTCGCCGCCGCGCAGGCGTCGCAGCGCCTGCCGGTCGAGCTTTGCCGGATCTTGTCCTGCGACAGTCACGGCGCCCGCGGCAATATTGACGCTCTTCGGCAGCAGCGACAGCACCGCATGGGCAATCATCGACTTGCCCGAGCCGGACTCGCCGACGAGACAGACGACCTCGTTGGGCTTGACCTGGAAGGAGACGTTCTCGACCGCGAACGGGCGATCGCCGCCTTCGGGCAGCGCGATCGAGAGCCCCTCGACCGACAGAACGGGTGCCTTGGCTTGCACGGCCTCGCTCATGACCGGCGCCTCGATACACGCGGATTGAGCACATCGGAGAGACCTTCGCCGAACAGGTTGATGGCAAGCACGGTGATGAGGATCGCGAGCCCCGGAAACACGCTCATCCACCAGGCATTACGGATGACGGTGCGGCCGGCTCCGATCATGAAACCCCAGGACATCAGATTGGGATCGCCAAGGCCCATGAAGGACAACGCGCTTTCGAGCAGGATGGCGGTGGCGACCGTCAGGGAGGTCACGACCAGGATCGGCGAGATCGCATTGGGCAGGATATGGCCGAGCACGATCTGCAAGGTGCCCTCGCCCTGGCACAGCGCGGCTTCGACGAATTCACGATTGCGCAGACGCAGGAACTCGGCGCGGGTGAGGCGCGCCAGCGGCGGCCAGCTCACGGCACCGATGGTCAGGATGATCGTCAGCAGCGACGGGTTGAAGGTCGCGACCAAGAGGATCGCAAGCACGAAAGCGGGGATGGTCTGAAACAGCTCGGTCACCCGCATCAGCACGAGATCGACCTTGCCGCCGAAATAGCCGGAAATTGCGCCGATCGTGACGCCGATCACCATAGCCGCCATGGCCGAGGCGATGCCGATGACGAGCGACACGCGGGCACCATAGGCAACGCCGGCCGCAACGTCGCGGCCGAGCGTGTCGCCGCCGAGCAGCAGGCCGTCCTCGCCGGGCGGCGTGAACGGCGCGCTGACCATTTCCCAGGGCGAGACCGGAAAGACGGTGGGCGCGATGAGCGCGATGACGACCACGACAAGCAGCACTACGAGGCCGACCATGCCGCTAGGATGACGCAGGAAGGCGCGAACCGCATCCATCACGCAGCTCCTGTCGTCATGCGGGGATCGATCAGCCTGTAGATCAGGTCGGTCAGCAGATTGAGCACGATGACCACGATCGACAGAATGAGAAAAATGCCGAGCAGCACGGGATAATCACGCTGGAGCAGCGCATCGAAGGTCAGCCGGCCGAGGCCCGGCCAGGCGAACACCGTCTCGATGACCACGGCGCCGCCGACCAGCGCGCCGGCCTGCATGCCGGCCACGGTGACGACGGGCACCAGCGCGTTGCGCAGCATGTGGCCGACCACAATGCTGGGCCCGGACAGGCCCTTGGCGCGCGCGGTCTTGATGAAGTCCTGCTGGGCGACCTCGATGATCGAGGATCGCATCAGCCGGGCATAGATCGCGAGATAGATCGCCGCCAGCGAGGTCACCGGCATGATCATGTGCTTGGCGATGTCGAGCGCATGCTCCAGCGGCGAGAGCTTGACGTTGATGGTCTCGTAACCGAACGGCGGCAGCCAGCCGAGTGTCACGGAGAAGACCAGCACCAGCATCAGCCCCAGCCAGAACACCGGCGTCGCATAAAGCACCAGCGACAGCACGGTGAAGACCGTATCGAGCACGCTGCCCGCCGCCAGCCCCGCGAGCGCGCCGAGGGTCGTGCCGATCAGCAGCGCGAGGCAGAAGGCCGTCACCGTCAACAGCAGCGTCGCCGGCAGCCTTTCCAGGATGAGATCGACCACCGCGCGGCGCTGGCGGTAGGAATAGCCGAGGTCGAGCCTGACGACGCGGCCGAGATAGCTTGCGAGCTGCACGGCGTAGGGCTTGTCGAGCCCATATTCCTTGCGCAGATCTTCCAGCAGCTTCGGATCGGACGCGCCGGATTGGCCGGCCATGACCTGGGCGGGATCGCCAGGGGCGGCCCGCACCAGCACGAAGTTGAAAGTGGCGATGACGAGGATGACGGCGACGAGCTGGGCAATCCGGCTCAGTGCCATCAGCCCGATCGTCGCCGCGCTGCCGAGACGGATCACGATTTGTAGACCGACCCGAAGGTTTCGTGCGAGCCGATGCCGGTCGACACGATGTTCTTGAACGCCTTGTCGTAGATGATGGGATATTCGAGCTCCAGCGTCCAGGCGACCGGCACGTCCTCGACCAGGATCTGCTGCACCTTGGAATAAAGCTCCAGTCGCTTGGCCTCGTCGAGCGTGACCGCGGCCTCGTCGAAAAGCCTATCGACCTCAGGGTTGGAATAGCCTTCGGTATTCGAGAACAGGATGCCTTTCTTGATGTTCGACGACACGTAAGTGCGGGAGACGCCGAGCGCGGGATCGCCGAGCTGGTAGAGCAGGTTTTGGGTCATCTCATAGTCCCAGTTGCCGACCTTCTCGGCCCAGCCGGCCATGTCGGTGCCGACGAGGACGAGATCGATGCCGACGCGGGCAAAACTCTGGCGGAAGAACTCGCCGGCGCGCTGATAGGATTCGCCGTAAGGCGGCACGATGTATTTGATCTCAGCGCGCTTGCCGTTGGTGTCGGGCTTCAGCCCCATCTCGTCGAGCAGCGCCTTGGCCTTGTCGATCGAATAGTCGTAGCGCTTGACCTTGCCGTCGTAGAATTTCGTCTTGGACGAGATCGGCCCGGTCGCCACCTTGGCGCTGCCGAAATAGACCCGCTTGGCGAGCGCGTCGCGGTCGATCAGGTGCATCACCGCCTGCCGGAAGCGCTTGTCGTTCATCGGCGCGATACGGTTGTTCATCTCGAGCCACTGGTGCGGCGCGAAATACTCATAGCCCTTGGTGGTGACTTCGAGGTTCTTCTGCGCCTTGAAGCGCTGCACGTCGAAGAACTCGACGTCGGTCCATTGCGCGAGTTGCACCGTGCCGTTCTCCAGCGCCAGCGCGCGCGATGCCGAATCCGGGATGATGCGGTAGATGATCTCATCCAGGTGCGGCTGGTCCTTCAGATAGTATCCTTCATGGCGCACCAGATGGACATGCGAGCCGCGCACCCATTCCTTCAGCTTGAATGGGCCGGTGCCGATCGCCTTGTCGTTCAGCGGGTTCTTGCGGTAGTCGGTGCCTTCATAGATGTGCTTTGGCACGATCGGCGCCGAGGTGCAGTCAAAGCAGCCGAGGAACGGCGCAAAGGGCTGCTTCAGCTTGAACACGACGGTGAGCGGATCGGGCGCCTCGGCCGAAGCGACGCGCGCAAAATTCTGCCGCGCGCGCGGATGCGTCTCGGTCAACACCTTCATGCAGCTGAACACGACGTCCTCGGACGTCATCGGCTTGCCGTCGTGGAAGGTGATGTTGGGAAACAGCTTGAACGTATAGGTCAGCCCGTCCGGCGAAATCTCCCAGGACTGCGCCATGCCCGGCATCGGCTTGAGGTCAGCGCCATATTTGAGAAGACTCTCGTAGATCTTGCCGCCGAGCGTCAGCGTCGGCTGCTGCTGGTTGAAGGCGGTGACCAGCAGCGGCGGCTCGGGCTGGATGATGGTGTTGAGTGTTCCACCGCGGGTCTGGCCGGCCGCTCGCGTGATGCCGAAGGGGATAGCGGCGCCGGCGGCCAGCATGGCCTGGGTGAATTCGCGTCTGTTCATCGAGCTCTCCGTGTCGCATATCGGCGTGAGAAGGACCTCGCCAGATGCCGTATTCGGCTTTGACGAATCTGGCCGGCGCGAGCATTGTTGCCAAACGCCCTGTCCCGCGCTACCTGATCGGGGACAAGAACCATCGCGATCGGGCCATATCTGGCCCGGAAGATGCATAAGAGCCTTGCAGAAAAGGACTTGGATCGGGAGTTCACGACACGTGAAAGTCGTAGCGCGGCGAGATGTGACTGGCGAATTGCGCACCTGCA
The DNA here is from genome assembly GCF_025200905.1 of Bradyrhizobium yuanmingense. Taxonomy (NCBI): domain Bacteria; kingdom Pseudomonadati; phylum Pseudomonadota; class Alphaproteobacteria; order Hyphomicrobiales; family Nitrobacteraceae; genus Bradyrhizobium; species Bradyrhizobium yuanmingense. The sequence goes on from NZ_CP104173.1 coordinate 5,231,331, forward strand.
GCAAACAGGAGGGCCCCGCAGCGGCCGCCAACTATGCCGGACAACTTCAGACGATCGCGCGGCCGGTCGCCGCGATGACCGCAACTTATCCAAACGAGAGCACCAGCACGCGGCACGCGCATCGGCGCGACCAGTTCATCCTGCAGATCACCGGCGTCACGGCGATGATGACCGAGCGCGGTCATTTCGTGGTTCCACCCGGGCATGGTTTATGGATTCCGGCTGGCGTTGTACATCAGTCGCGCGCCTGGGGTGAAGTCGAGGCCCAGACGATCTATGTCACGCCTGATCGCCGACGAGGAACGTCGGAGACGTGCCGCCTGATTCGTGCATCCTCGCTCGTCGAAGCCCTGATGGACGAGGCGGTGCGGATGCCGCAGACCTACGACCAGGACGGACGCGACGGCAAGCTTCTCGAACTCCTGCTCGCCGAGATCTCACACATGCCGGAGGTGACGCTTCACGTGCAGGTGCCACCGGACCCCCGCCTTGCGGCGATCTGTAAGGCAGTGCTTGGCGACCCCTCCTCGGACCTTACGCTCGACGACTGGGCAGACAAATACAGCCTCAGCCGGCGAACGCTGACGAGGCTGTTCCGCCGCGAGACCGGTCAGAGCTTTTCAATGTGGCGACAACGCGTGCGGCTCCTGGAAGCTTTGGCACGCCTGGGCGCAGGCGAACCCGTCACATGCGTAGCGCTGGACGTGGGCTATGACAGCCCGAGCGCATTCGCCGCCATGTTTAAGCGCGAGCTAGGCGCTGCACCGCGGCATTATCTTCGCTGGACAGATCAAGAAGTCGTGCTGCGCTAGTCGCTAGCGACGACGCCGGTTCGTCGAGATGAAAACCGCGCTGAGACAGCCATCTTGTAGTAATGGTGGTCGCGCCAGCGCGTGCCTTCGCCCGGAGCGGGGACCATCTTGCAGCAGAACCATGATGTGTCATCGCGCGCTGAAGCGTACAGGCGCCGTGATGGATCGCCTGGCGCCTGCCGGAGGTACCGGCGAGGCACGGTGCACCAGCGCGATCACCTCTCGTCGAGTTCAGCCGAGCCTGCCGAACCGGCGAGGCTTGCGGAGAGCACATTGCCTCGAGGTCGTTCACTCCGTAGACGATGTCGTCCGATTGATCCATAGTCTTGCAATCGAACGACTTGTGTTGCGCCTTCGCGTGCTTGCCGGCGCGGCGTCGAACTGCTGAAGCAGCGTCCGGTGGTTCGGCGACATCGGGGGTAGAATGACGAGACTTTTCCGGCGAATGCGATGGTGTCAGAGCGGAAGTCGGTCGAGGAGGCTACGATGTTCGTCGGATTTGAGAAATAGCGGCGCGCGACGGGCTGGAGGTACAGCAGTGATATGCGCCATGGTCCGACACGCAATTGTGCTGGCGGCGGCTTTTGCCGCTGCCTTAGCACCTGCCACATGCTTTGGCGAAAGCAGCAAGCCGTTGCCCGCCAAGGCGACGCAGGAATTGCCGGCCGAGCTGCTCGCGCTGCTCGAACAGAAGAAGATGCCGAAATATTCCCCTATCCTTGTGCGTCTTTTCAAGGACGAGGCAGAGCTCGAAGTCTGGAAGCAGGACACGGCCGGCCGTTTCCAATTGCTGAAGACCTATCCGATCTGCCGGTGGTCGGGCGATCTCGGGCCGAAATTGTACGAGGGCGACCGACAGGCTCCGGAAGGGTTTTATACAGTTACGCCTGAGTTGATGAACCCCAACTCCAATTTCTATCTCTCGATCAACCTCGGCTATCCGAACAGCTTCGACAGGGCAAACAAGCGAAACGGCAGCTTCCTCATGATCCACGGCGACTGCTGGTCGAGCGGTTGCTATGCCATGACGGACGAACAGATCAGCGAGATCTATTCGCTGGCGCGTGACTCATTCCGCGGCGGCCGAACATCGTTCCAGGTCCAAGCCTATCCGTTCCGCCTGACACCGGTGAATCTGGCGCGCCATCGAAACAATCCCAACCTGCCCTTCTGGGAAATGCTCAAGGTCGGCAACGATCATTTCGAGACGACACAGCTCGAACCCAAAGTGGATGTGTGTAACCGCCGCTATGTGTTCGATGCGCAACCTTCCCCGAATTCGCCGCACCCTCTCGTGTTCAATCCGATCGAGAAATGCCCTCCCTTTGTCGTCAATCCGGAAATCGCGCGAAGGGCGCTGGAAAAGCGGCGCGCCGACGAGCGCGCGTACGCGCAATTGCTTGAAGACAACGTGCCAGTTGCCCCGATCTACAGCGGATTCGACGGCGGAATGAACAAGGCTTTTCTCGCACGGTACCCGGGCAGGGTGACGCTTGCGAAAGTGATGCCATATGCATCCTACCTGCCGCAATTGCCACCGATCCCCTGGACCGACAATGATGGTTCGTTGACGAGCAAGTGGTTTGGTACCTGGTCCTCCAGATCGTCTGTGTGTGATACGGCGCGTGCCGGCTTCCCATCGCGCCAGTGCTGAACACCTGTTGCAACTCAACAGTCCAGAGTGTTGTCTCGCTCCCATTGGGTCAGATGGCGTGCGTAGTCGTTCCACTCCTCATGCTTCAGCTTGAGATAGGCGGGTACGAACTCCCCGAGATGATCCCGCAGCACGCTTGAAATGTTCGAGCGCTCGCAAGGCATCGAGCAGATTCATCGGGAGCCGCTTGGCCGAGGTCACGGTGTGCCTGAAGGTCTCGCGGAACCTGCGGAGGCACGACCGATTGGCCGGGCGCATGAATTAGCAGCAATCGCTCTGTAGGTACGGCAATCGCTCTGGCGCAGCAGCAGACCCGATCCGCTAAATCATCGGGCGACATCCAAGCGGATGGAGAGAAACGATGATCTGGAAAAACATTGTCAGTCCTCGTGTGATCGCACCGGCTTCTGCGCGCTGGTCCGCAAAGTCTGTTTTTTTCTCGAAGGCGGCTGTGACCGTGTCCGACATCGCCAGCATTCTTCAGAACCTGTTTTTGGACCTACGCGATAGCTACCGGCCCGAGCTGCACTACATGCGTGGTCCTGGCCCGAAATGGCGGGCCAAGCATCAGCCTCGGCCAAAATTCGCTTCTGAAGGTGTATTGGCGGTGGTGCAGCACCGGACTGGGCAGCCCCAACGCAGTGGTCGAGCTGACGCCCTAGGTGAGAGTGGCCGATCGTCTTTTGAAGGTTCTCTGTCCAGAGAGAGCTCCGCGATTGCTAAGCGTCAGAACGTAAGCGGCTGCTCGTCCGCTCCCCTCAAGGCGGGCTTCGCCAGCTGCAGCGTTCGCGTCAGCTCCGGACCAGAAGCGAACTGAGGTCCTGCGAACGGTACGCATCAGGGATGCTGCCGTCGGCAAGCTTTGTCGCAGAAACGGACAAGGCGGGAAGGATTCGGGAAAGACGCCCAAGTTGTCCTGCCCAAGAACTTTACCAACTCTAGATCACGAGGTCCCGTCCTGCCCAAGTTCCCCCGCGGCCTTGCCGGCTCCGCATCCATAGTCGCCGCCATGAAGACGGTTGCCGGCCTTCCGCCAAAGTCACGTGCGAGCTTTGCCAATGGCCGATGCGTTCGCGGCACCTATACCCCATCGGACCAGGCGAAGGAGATCACGAAATCCTGTAGCTTCACCGAGCCTTCGCGCCTCCTGGCGCGCTTCTCGGTGGCGGAAGGCCCAGACACCAACTACCTGTTATTGCGCGGATTCAGCTTCCGGCTTGGCAGCGATGGCGAGCGCTCGGATATTTTAACCCAGAGTGCCCCGGTTCATTTCGCGAGGACCCCCGACCAGATGCTGGCTTTCCTTCGAGCACGTATTCCAGGACCCGACGGCAAGCCGGATCTGGAAATGGTCGAGACATTTTCAGTTGCCAATCCCGAGACGCTGCATCAGGCGAGCTACATCGCCGCGCATCCGCCTGCCGCAAGCTTTGCCTCAACAACCTATTGGGGCGTGCACGCGTTTCCCGCGACCAATTCAAGAGGCGAGACAAGGTTCATCAAGTTCAAGGTCACGCCAGTCGGCGAACAGGCGGCGAGGCGCAGGGCCGCAGCCAACGCAAAACCCACCGAGCTGCTGCACGACCTCGAATCCCGGATCGCGGCTCGCGATATGAGGTTCAGTGTGATGGCGCTGCTGGACCGTCCGGGCGACCCGGTCATGGACGTGACCGTCCGATGGCCCGATGAGGACGGACGCGAAGCGGTACGGCTGGGAACGATCGTGATCACTGGTGTCGAAGAAAATGATGCCTGCGACGAACCCATGTTCAATCCGGCAACTCTGGCCGATGGAATCGGTCATCCGTTGGACGAAATGTTTGCGGTGCGTCGCGCCGCTTACGCAATCTCGCAGGCAACGCGTCGCTGAGCGAAAAGGCTTCTGCCGGGGCTCCGATCACTTCTTGCTTTCCGGCGCACCCTGCGCCTCGCGGCGCCACGTTCCCGGGCTGACGCCGACCACAGACGAAAACACCCTCGTGAAGTGGCTTTGATTGGCGAACCCGGCCGATATTGCAATTTCCGAGAGCGACAGGTCGCGAACCGTCATCAGTTGCTTGGCCGCCTTCACACGCTGGCGCAGCAGCCACTGGTGCGGCGGCAGGCCGGTGGAGATGCGAAACGCGCGCGAAAAGTGGCTGATCGAAAGATCGAACTCGGCCGCGATTTCCTGCAACGAAAGCTTTCCGCCGAGATCGGACTCCAGCCTTTCGCAGACGCGCTTGACCTGCCACGGCGCAAGGCCGCCGCGATTCGGTTCAGAAGGACGTAGCCCGCCGTAGGCCTGGGCGACGTGTGCGGTGAGCGCGAGCATCATGTGATCGATGAAAAGCTGGTTCGTCTCGTCTGGTCGACGCAGCGCTTGTTGCAATGACGCGCCGATATGACGGACGACCGTGTCGTCATGGCCTACGCCGAGTTCACAGGCAAGCTGACCGACGCGCGGCATGCGGGGCTGCTCAGTGAGAGCGTCGAGCGCCGAGCGCGGCAAATAGAAAAACAGGGAGTGGAACGGCTTGTCGATCACGTAGCGCGGATCGCGCTTGAGGTCGTACAGATAGGTCGCTCCCGCGGGAACATCCGCTTTCATCACGCACTTGCCATTTTCCCAGAGTTCGCAGTCGGGATAATCGTGAAGTTTGAGGCTGACGACGAAAGCATCCTCCGCGGTAAAGGAACCGGAAAGACCCGGCACTGGATTGTCATCCCGGGTTTCGGTGACCGCGAGCTCCACCCCGCGCAGCGAACTCGTTATCAGCGAGGGCGGCGCATCCTTCAGGTGCAAAAACCGCCCGAGCTTCCGGCCGAAGGCGCTCGCCTGGGTCATAGGATAACTCTCTCAGCGAAGTTGGACTGACAAGCGCCCGCACGTGATTTCGTGAACCATTATCTGACGCTAGCGCACGGTCGTCCAGTTTCGTCGTGGCAGTTTCGTGACACAAAGCTCGATGTCTGCTCAAGAACGTCAGCGATTTTGTCCATTCGCTGCCGCTTACGACGGCTCCCGGCGTCGATTGCCTATTTCGACAGCAGTTAACCGCCACCGTCCGCCGCGCTGATTGCGACTTTAATCGCGGCGCGGGCTCCTAGCATCAGCTTACAGCAGGATCAGGCAAAGCACGGGAGTTTTGAGAAAGACGCTGGGCCTGTACCCGCTTAGAACGCGCGCCGAACGCTCAACGATGCTCCTCGAAGCTAGGACAGGTTCATGAGCCAGCCAATCTTGCGCGATCATTCGCACCAACAAAACCAGTCAGACGCTTCCGGCGCGCAGCAGCGTTATTTGCAGGTTGCCGACCGCCGTCCTGCCGATGTTGAGATGGCACGCGTGCTTCACACCAAACCACTCAGCATGGCTTTGGACCCCTCTGGGAGCGCGATCGCTCACTGGAAACATGAGCCATTGCACGACGTCGTCGAGCCTATGAGCCATCACGTCATCATGGCTTACAACGGCTCGATGCAGCGCATGGAGCGTCGGACAGGCAGATCGGTTGCGATCGGAACGTTTCGGCCTGGTGTATTGATAATCATTCCGGAAGGATCAAGCTCACGATGGGATATTCCGAAACCTGTTGATGTCGTTCAGCTCTATCTTCCTCACGCAGTGCTCAAGCGCGTCGCTGACGAAGCCAACACCGCCACACCGATCGACCTCGTGGAGCGAACGGCGCATCACGACCCCATTACGTCCCGATTGATCTTGAGCGCGACGGATGTCCTGGAGAGCAATGAGGCGCTGGATACGCTGTTCAGGCACCAATTAATAGACCTCCTCGCCACGCGTCTTCTGGCTGCGCACACCGGCTCGCCAACGACGATCCAGCCAACAATGGGCGGGCTTTCGCCGAAGGTCCTGCTCCGTGCCACCGACCGCTTGCGCTCGGACAGCGATTCGGACGTCTCGCTCGCGGCGCTGGCTTCGGATGCCGGTCTATCGCGCTTTCATTTCTGCCGTGCCTTCAAGGAAAGCACCGGGCTTTCGCCTCATGCCTGGCTGCGCCAGTACCGGCTCGAGCAGGCCATGAGCATGCTGCGCGATAGCGATGAATCCGTCGTCTCGATCGCGGCGGCCCTCGGCTACTCCTCCCAGACCGCCTTCGCCGCGGCATTCAAGAAACTGACCGGCGAAACGCCAAGCGACTGGAGACGTCACAAGCGTTGACGGCATTCGTTCTACCGTAACAAGCTTTTCCCCACAGCGGGAAATGTCCACGACGCAGTCGCACTTATGGCCGACCACGTCCATGGCTCTCCCCCACGGCATCACTGCGGTTCTAGCGGTGAGTGGGATATCGGCGGTGTTTGGAGCGGCGCGTTCTCGCACGATGACACTCATCGACCGGGCTCAACCTCGCGATGGGTATTCCCGGATTCTTGAAACATGATGCTGTAATCCGCAGACAACAGTCGAGCGCGTTGTCCGGCACGGCATCCCCTGCGATCTCTTGGACCGCGATCCAGCCGGTCATTGACGCGTTGTCGCCGATGGCAATGCCGCCGCACCGGCGAACACTTGCGCGGACATCGATACCGATGTCTCACTCGCGAGGCGGGCCTGTCGAGCTTCCACTTCTGCCGAGCCTTCAAGGAAAGCACCGGGATCTCGCCGTCCGTTCGGCTGCGCCACAGTACCGCTCGATCACCATGAACATGCTGCAAGTCGCCGACGCATGGTTTTTTTTCGCTGGCGGCGGAGCTCGGCTACGCGGTCTCGTACGCCCTCGCCGTGGCGTTCAGCGATTGGCTGGGCGAAAGCCCTAGCGCAACGCCGCATGCGTTAGCAGCAATCGCTCTGCAGGTACAGCAATCGCTCTGGCGCAGTCGCATCTTCGGTCCGCTAGATCATGAGGGTGCCCCACGCCCCAGCAGACGGAGACAACATGCTCAGGAAGAACTTGGTCGACCGGCTTGCAATCACTTCACGCCGAAAAGGCTTCGTGACCGCACTCGTGTACGGACTTTCTTTGGGAGTTCGCTTCACTTCAGCAGCGGGGGAGGAGGTGGAAATTCCAGCGCAGGCCGTGCAACGGACCAGTCCCGTGATTTCCATCATGTCCAAAGTAGGCGCCCAGCTCCCCTACCAGAACTGGGGCCCGAGCCCAGCTTTGCCCGTGACCCTTAACCGTGGCTGGGCATCCCCTTTCGGAGGCTGCCGCGCGGCTTGTGAAAACCCCATGCCGATGTCTTCGGAACCGAACTGCCTACCATAGGTCCGCCGGTCTTCTGTCCGCCTGTTCGCGTCGACGTCGATCGGAGGATGCTTGCCGCCAAAGAGAAGCGGCGGTGCACTACCGAGAAAATCAAACCAAGGAGTAGATCACATGCGACTTGTTATCATAGGAGCCGGCTTCGCTGGCATGTACGCCGCACTTTCCGCAGCCCGCCTGCGCGATATCCAGGGCGTTTCGCCCGAGGAGCTCGAGATCGCGCTGGTCGCGCCAGAGCCAACGCTGGTAGTGCGGCCGCGGCTGTACGAACCGAAGCCCGAGACCCTGACGGCGCCGCTGCTGGAGGTGCTCAAGGCCGTCGATGTTACTTACGTGCAAGGCAGCGCCGAAACCATCGACGCCAAATCCCGCACGGTGGGCATCGTCGCCACCAAGGGTGCGAAGAAGACCCTTTCCTACGACCGGCTGGTGGTGGCGACCGGCAGCCGGCTATTCCGTCCGAACATTCCGGGCCTTAGCGAGCACGGATTTAGCGTCGACTCGCTCGATGATGCAATCGCCCTCGACAAGCATTTGCACGGCCTGGCGAAACGGCCGGCGGCGAACGGGCGTGACACGGTTGTCGTTGCCGGCGGCGGTTTCACCGGCATCGAGGCGGCCACCGAGATGCCCTCGCGTCTGCGCGGAATCCTCGGCAAGGACGCCAAGACGCGCGTCATCATCGTCGACCGCAACAAGGCGATCGCACCTGATATGGGCGAAGGCCCCCGCCCTGTCATCGAGGAGGCCCTGCGCAAGCTCGGCGTGGAGACCCGGCTTGGCGCCGGCATTGCATCGCTGGACGAATCCGGCGTCACGCTTTCCGACGGCGAACACATCGAGGCCGAGACCGTGATCTGGGCGGCAGGTATTCGCGCGGCACCGTTGACCCAGCAGATCCCGGCCGAGCGCGACAATTTCGGCCGCCTACTGGTCGACCGGGATTTGCGCGTGCCATCAGTGCCAGGTGTCTTCGCTACCGGCGATGCCGCCAGGGCCGCAAGCGACGATATCGGCAATTACGCGCTGATGTCGTGTCAGCACGCCACGCGAATGGGCGCTTTTGCCGGCAACAACGCCGCCGCCGAACTGCTGGGCGTTCCGACCAAGCCCTATCACCAGAAGGGCTATGTCACCTGCCTCGACCTCGGCGAAGCCGGTGCGCTGTTCACCGTTGGCTGGGAACGCAAAGTGGCGATGGTCGGCGAGGTCGCCAAGAAGACCAAGCAGGAGATCAATACCGTCTGGATCTATCCGCCGCAGCCCGAGCGTGCCGCCGCGCTGGCCGCTGCCGATCCGGAGCGTGTGACTGACGTGAGTGGCTTCTTCTAGAAGCTTCACGCGAAATGGGCCGCGCTTCTCGCTGGCTGCGCGGCCAGCTCAACCGAGACCAGCCAGTAGCCTTGAACATGAAACAGGAGATCGAACATGGACGTCGACACGAACTTAGCCAACACCTCACACTCCGGCGGACCGGGGCCCAACGAACTGGTTCCGTCGCGCTACGCGGTGCAGGTCGGCGACATTGACGTGCTGGTCGTCAGCGACGGCGTGCTACCGCTCCCAACCGCAATGTTGGCACACAACATCGACCCGGCCGTCCGGGCGACCTGGCTGAAAGACATGTTCCTGCCGCCCGACGCCTACGATTGGGCGCTGAATGTGGTCGTGGTGCGTAGCGGCGACCGGACCATACTCGTCGATGCTGGGCTTGGGCTCGACCCGGACTTGCACTTGCCGCGCGCCGGGCAATTGATCAAGCGACTGGAGGCCGCCGGCATCGATCTTGCGTCCGTGACCGACGTGGTGCTGACCCACATGCACATGGACCACATCGGTGGGCTGCTCGTCGAAGGGGTCAAGGAACAGCTACGTCCGGACCTGCGGATCCACGTGGCAGCCGCCGAGGTCAAGTTCTGGGAGGCGCCCGATTTCTCCCACGTCGCCATGCCGCCGGGTTTCCCGGACGCGCTTCGATCGACCGCCAAGCGGTTCGTGAAAGAGTACCGCAGCCAGCTACGGCCGTTCGAGGAGCAGTACGAGGTGGCACCGGGAGTGATCGTCACTCGCACCGGCGGCCACACCCCCGGGCACAGCGTCGTCCGCGTGGCGTCCGGCGGCGACCGGCTGACGTTCGCCGGCGACCTCGTGTTCGCGGTCGGGTTCGAGCACCCCGACTGGTACAACGGCTTCGAACACGATCCCGAGGAGTCGGCCCGCGTTCGTATCAGTCTGTTGCGGGAACTGGCTGAGACCGGTGGACTGCTGGTGGCCACTCACCTGCCGTTCCCGTCCGTCGGACATGTGGCAGTCGACGGCGACGCCTTTCGTTGGGTCCCGGTCTTCTGGGACTACTGATCGCACAGTTCGATCGAGAGGCGCATCGTAAGCACCTCATTCGATAAGGGCCGCGTTACCGGCGCCGGAGCGCGGCCCGCTCACTCAAAATCCTTTTGGAGCTCGACCTCGATGAAACACGAGACCGTGCGCGCCTCGCAGGTCAACGGCTGCGCCTTCTGCGTGTACATGCATGTCAAGGAAGCCACCCTCCACGGCGAGTGCGCGCTCCCGTTGATGACCCCGGCGCAACCTGGGTGTCCGCGCAAAGATGCTGCTGGCTTCACGGACCCTCCGCACGGCGATCGCGCCTCGCAGCCGCGCGATGGGAGAGTGTGATGAACGTCGTTGTCTTTGGTTCAACGGGGTCGACAGGACGGCTCGTCGTTGAGTCCGCCTTGTCCGCGGGTCACGTCGTCACTGCCTTTGTCCGTGACCCGAAGCGCATGCCCTTGACGCATCCGAATCTCAGGATCGTCGAGGGCGATGCAATGGATGCAGCCTCGGTGGCCTCTGCGGTCCAAGGTGCGGATGCGGTGATCTGCACGTTGGGGATGGTACCTCAGGCGAAGGAGGATCTGGGTCGACGCCAGCCCGGTGTCCCGGTTTGCTCGGTGGGAACCAAGAACATTCTGGCCGCCATGCCTCCAGGCCAGAGTCGACTCATCGTTGAGAGCTCGGTGAGTGTCGGTGAGAGCTACCACACCGGGAGTTTTGGCGCAGGCTTCATGGTCAAGCTCGCACTCAAGGAGGTGATGGCAGACAAGGAGGCGCAGGAGGCAGCTGTCCGGGAGAGTGACTGCGATTGGACGATCGTTCGACCGGCGACGCTGACATTCAAGCGTGCTCGCGGAAACCTGAAGGCCGGGACCGATCTGCGCTGGAACATCACCTCAACAGCCACCCGCGCGGACGTGGCCGAGTATTTGGTCAAGATCCTCGATGACCCCGCGACATACAAGAAGGCCATAACGGTGCGCAACTAGGTTTGGCGACGAATTGCGGGGAAACCGCGATCTCCGCCGATGGCGGCCGGACCGTGAGTGAATTGGCAGAGCTGTCAGCGACAACAACCGTTGCAGGAGGGTATTGTGGTGCATGTTAACAAGAAGGCGGTCGGCTTGGTGCTGTGCCTCGGCGCTGTCGTGCTTGTGGCTGGTGGCTGGGCGTATGCCCATTCGAACGAGACATTCACCGATAACGCCTATATTCGCGGCGAAATGACCTCGCTCGCGCCGAAGGCTGCAGGCTACGTCACGGCCGTGGAGGTTCAGGATAACCAGACCGTTCGTGCAGGCGACGTCCTGTTCCGGATCGACGATCGCGACTACCGCGCACGCCTGGCGCAAGCCGAGGCCAATGTCGAAGCCGCCCAAGCCCGCCTCACCAATGTCGATGCGGAGATCCAACTCCAGCATGCCCTGATACGGCAGGCCGAAGCTCAAAGACTTGCGAGCGTGGCCGAGATGAATCTGGCGCGCAAGGCCTCCGATCGCCGCCGCGAACTGATCCGCACCAACGCGATCAGCCAGGCGCAGGTCGATGAAAGCGATGCGGCGCTATCGAGAACCGAGGCGGGGGTGTCGGCGGCGGCGGCAACGGTGGAGGCCCAGCGGGCACGCGTCGCCGTCCTTGCCAGCCAGCGCGAAGCTGCACTTGCTGCAGTGGCGCAAGCGCACGCCGCACGCGATCTCGCCCAGATCGATCTCGACCACACCGTGGTGCATGCGCCGGTCGACGGCGTCGTCGGCAACCGCCAGGTTCGCGTCGGCCGGCTTGTCACGCCGGGCACCTCCTTGCTCGATATCGTTCCGGTCAAGGACGTGTGGGTGGTGGCGAACTTCAAGGAAAGCCAGATCGAACATATCCGGCCCGGTCAGCGCGCCCGCATCAAGGTGGACGGCTATCCGAACCAGACGATTGAAGGTGTGGTGGACAGCTTTGCGCCCGGCAGCGGTTCTGCGTTCACCCTGCTCCCCGCTGACAATGCGACGGGGAACTTCATTCGTGTCGTTCAACGGGTGCCTGTGAAAATCCGCTTCGACAGAAATCCATTGCCCGGCCGCGTCGTGCCTGGCCTGTCGGCGCGTGTCCAAATAGATCGAGGAAGCGGCACATGACCGCGATCGCCGACGCCACGCCAGGCTACGACAGGCGCGCGGCAGGAAGCATTCTTGTCGCAGGCATCGTGCTCGCCACTCTGACGGAGGCGATCGCAAGCACCGTCCTGTCGCTCGGACGCAACGACATCATTGGCGACACCCATGCGACTCCCGACGAGTTCGCCTGGCTGGACATCGGATACACCGCAACAAAGCTAGTCGGGTTCATGGCCGCCTCCTGGCTCATGACACGCACCAGTCCGCGCCGCCTGATCATCGGTTCGACGCTGGTCATGGGCACGGCCTGCGGCATCGCCGCCATCACGTATCGGTTAGATCTGCTGGTCGCACTCCGCATCATACAGGGCTTCTCCGGCGGCACCTTGCTTGTCGCGGGACAGTCGATCATTTTTCTCGCCTATCCGCGATCCTACCAGCCGATCCTTCAGGCTCTGTTTGCGATGGGGTCCGTGGTGGCTCCTGCGACCATCGCTCCGGCGCTCCAGGGATGGTTGATCGACAGCCAGTCGTGGGCATGGATCTTCTTCGGCGTTGTTCCGGTAGCCCTCGCCGCTATCGGACTTCTGCTGATCGCAGACGGCCCCAGGCCCGTTGCGGCTGCGCGCCTTCCGTTCGACTGGGTCGGCTTCTTGCTGATCTCAGTCACATTCTTCTGCTTCACCTATGTTCTCAACCAAGGCAGCCGATGGCGCTGGTTCGAAGAGCCTCGCATCGCGTGGCTGACCGTGATCGGCGCAGCCGCCTTGCTGGCATTTCTCGGCCAACAAGCGATGGCCAAAAGCCAAGGCCTGTTCGATTTCACCCTGTTCCGGTCGAGCGATTTCTCCTTCGCCTTCATCGTCAGTTTCGTCGCCGGTGCCGCCTTGTTCGGCAGCGCGTATCTGATCCCGTCGTTTGCCGTGTCCGTACTCGCGTTCACGCCAAGTGAGGCCGGCCAGCTCCTATTGCCGAGCGGCGCGCTTTTCGTCGGCGCGCTCCTCATTGCTGCCTTTCTCATGCAGGTCAGGGGCGCTCCCCCTATCGCCACGGTGCCGTTCGGAATCCTGATGATCATGGCCGCGATGTGGATGCTGTCCGGCTCGACCAGCGAAAGTGGCGCCGACGACATGATGGCCGCCATCCTGCTTCGCGGCTTTGGACTTGGCTTCCTCTTCCTGTCGATCACCCTTATCGCTTTCAGCGACCTCAACAACCGCAATCGAGCGTCCGGCATCGGTCTTTTCAACGCCGGGCGCCAGCTCGGAGGCCTCATGGGGGTAGCCGGGCTCCAGACCATGATCGACCACAATGTCACCACCAATGCCACGGTGCTTGGCGCGAGTGTCACCGCAGGCCTTCCCGCGGTCAGCGAGCGGCTGGGAACGACGAGTGCCATGCTCGCAGCACGAGGAATGGACAGCGTGGCCGCCGGCCGGACTGCGATGGGTCTGTTGGGTCGAGCCCTCACCGGTCAATCCACGGTGATCGCTTTCGACACCGCGTTCGCTGCCATCGCTCTTCTTTTCGTCATCGCTGCGCCGGTTCTGGTCACCATCAAGATCGCGTTTGCCCTGCACGCGAAGAAGCGCGCGGCGCAGTTAGCCCGAACCGAGGAGCCGTACATGACATACCCCGCGTCGAAACCCTCCCGCCAAGCCAATGCCGTGTCGAGGCCAGACCCTCGCGCCGAGATCGTGCTGGCGGTCAGCGAGGCTCTCGCCAATCCGAGCGGCGCGCCCGCTGACCTCGACAATATCTTGGATCGAAGCGGATACTCGACGGAAGACATTCTATCGGCATTCGAGAGCGTCGACGATCTCATTGTCGCGATCGCCGAACACAAAGCCTCCCTCATATCGCAGCCGTTGGTGAGGAGAGCGCACCCCGGCACCGTAGATGATGCACGCGAAACACTCATCGCGTTCGGCCGCGTTGCCTGGGAGGAGTACTCGACCACCCTGGTCGGGTTCGTTCGGATGATGATGAACGAGGGTGCACGCAATCCTGCGCTGAAGAAGCGGGTGCACGAGGCGGGACAAGCGATTGTCACACTCAAGCTACGGGAGTTTCTGTCCGCAGCAAATGAGCGGGGGATCCTGTCGATATCGGACGCTCAGCTATACGCCGAGCAATTGCTGGGACTACTGAGAGAACCGCTCTACCAGGCGCTGATGCTGACTCCGGCAATCAGCCTCGAAGCCCCAGCCGCCGACCGCGTCAGAGCCAGTATCGAAAGCTTCATTCATGGATGTGGGAGCACGAGGAGCATTTAGCGATGAGCGCAGCCAATGATATTGGCCGGTCAAGATGGTCTGGCCCGAGCGAGAGCCCTTCAAGACTGAAGGTTGTCGGCGACGTCCCGGCGGACCTGGCGAACAGCATCGACGATAATGGGTCCCTGGTGACAGTCGACCCCGCCGACTGGATCGTCTGTTTCGTGCCCGGCCTTCGACGGCAATGGTGGCATCGCTTCGTCCATCACAGGCATAAGCATGTCTTTGCCATGCGGCCCACGAGCACGGGGAGTTGGCTGCTCGTTGAGCCGTGGTGGACGCGCATGATGGTGACGATCCTGCCACCGGCCGATGCCGTCAGATTTCTTCGGTGGGGTGCGACGGGTGATATCCTGCGGGTCCGCGAAGCGGTCCCGGGCAAGGCGAGCCAGCTTCGCGGTTGGTCGAACTGCGCGGTTCTCTCGGCGTTCTTGCTCGGCCGACCGAGCTGGACATGGACACCGCACGGTCTCTACCGGCAGCTACTGCGCGAAAGGTCAACGCGGCGCGAGAACGTGCAGCAACTTCTCGTCGACCAGTTCACCAAAGTCGTCCGCCATTACTCGTCCAACGCGCTGAGCGTCAGTGCCGACCAGCTTTCCTTGCCACTCAGGGAACTACTCATCATCATTGGGCGCAATCTCCTCGAAACGATGATGACGCCGTCGTTGCTGGAGGTCTGTTATACAGCCATACTTGAAGCGGACCGCTACCCCGATGCGACACGGGCCTACGCGCAACACGGACCTACGCCGGCCATCGCGGTCCTTACGAAAATTCTGGCAAAAGCGAAGCAGGCCGGAGAAATCGATCTAGCACATTGCGAAGCCGGCGCCCGTCAGTTTCTTGGGATGCTCCATGGAAACGTCCATCTGGAGGCCGTGCTTCAGCTCGGCGACGTACCAACGCTTTCCGACATCGATTTGCGCGCTCGCACCGCGGTGAAAGTCTTTCTCGACGGCGCCGAGCCTGACGAGAGGACAGGAATCGTTGCGCGAGCGGCATTGACGGCATGACTGGTGCCACTCGCAGCGACAATCCTGCTGTGAGGTGGGGTTGCCATGGCCAGGATGCGCCGGTCTCTCTACATACTCGCAGCGCGGCGCAGCTGCCCCCATGCGTCGCCGACGACAAGAAACGAAGTGGGAAGATGCCGGCTATGTCGGCCGGCTCTAATCCAGACAGAACGTTGAAAGCGGTTCTGTCGGGCGGCCTTCGAGTCGGCTTCGCCTCCGCCTCGGCGGGTAAAGTAGATCACAATGCCGAGAGTGGCCCCGCCGATTGGTCGCCAAAATCACCGTTTGAAAAACCGTTTCAGTTCGGTCGTCTCAAACGGTTCGCGAGGGCAAGTCCTTGAAGAACTTGGTGGGCGCACCGGGGCTCGAACCTGGGACCCGCTGATTAAGAGTCAGCCTTGGGTTGAGAACGATCAATGACTTGCTGGTCGCACGACCGGGCTTATCCGACTGAAAGTGGGCGTTCGTCGCACGATCAAAGTGCTGCATTTCACCGGCTAACATCCGCGCGGTCGGAGCATCCGCGGGGTAGACCCTGGTTGGCGCCGTGTCTCTTGCAAGCTACCGTTGGAGCGGCTCACGCGGCGGATTGGAGCCTTTTCCGTTCCGATTGATCGAATCCTCGGGTACCCTCATTCCGCCGCGTCAGCGGAACTGGCGAAGTTGATAGATGGCTGCATGGAGAGCGGAGATGGGCCGGCTCGATAAGCAGATGGATCCGTTCCACCCTGCCGCGCATCTGACGACGGCGGATCGCGTCGCCGACAATCTTGGGCTTGAGCAAGTCGACACGTCGTCGTCCGTTGAACCGGCCCGAGAGAAAGCCGCCTCGTCACCCGCGCATTTTGGGTCGGGCCGGGCGGGGACCGGTGTAACGGGCTCTACCAATTGGATCGACCGAGCACGTCGCATCTGGCGGCGCCATCTCCAGCGCGATCAACTCCCCCGAACGACCGGGGGGTCGACGGGAAACTTCGAGCGCTGGTTGATCGCACTGCTGAGCGTCGGCTTCGTCGTGAGTTGCGTTTGCGCGATCATTGTCTTCATGCAGGTCAACGCGCGCAAATTGGAGATCGCAACACTGCAACGTGATATCATCGCACTCAAGCTACGCGTAGCCAGGCTCGATCAGATCGCAAGCACGAACGAGATGCGCGAAAAGGCAAGCCGTGGAATACCCAAACCGCCGTCGGAGATCCAAGGCGACCAGGCTCCGCTCATCCTGTCACGTGAAGAGATTCAGCTTGTCCGAGACTATATCAAGCCTGCACCAGTTGCTGGCCCCGCGACTGAGACGACAAAGGTCGGCGATCCCGTCGTGGGAGAAACCGTTCCCTTTTCCTCTCCGATCACGGACAAGGTGCGGAAGCTGCTCGGCGCGAGATTTACCGTTCGCAATGGCGTTGTTGTCATCGTCCGCAGCGGCAGCCGTCACGCTGATGCTGTAATTGGGCCCAATTGACGAGAACTGGCCGCGATCGCAGTAGTCGATCGCCCTCTTAAGGCTGGTTGTTCGGTGGTCTTTCAATGAACCGCCGGCTGCCATTGAGAAGCTCGAGGTTATTGGCGATAACCGGGTTGCCTGGATCGAGCGAATAGGCCTTCTCGAACTTTCGGCGCGCCGCACTCAGATTGCCGCGCAGCATGTACGAATATCCCTGGTCGTTCAGGACCTGCACGGTTTCGCCGCCCAGCCGGATCGCTTGGGCATAGGCCTGATCGGCGAGATCAAAGCGACGTATCCGATCATAGCTCGCCGCGAGTCCAACCCAGGCCGTCACGTCCTTCGGCGATTTCTCGACCGCATCCCTGAAATAGCGATTGGCTAACCCGTAGCTGCCGCGGTTGAAATGCTCCAAGCCCAGCCGTACCGGCTCGTCCGAGGGATAATATTTGACGTCCGTCGGCTCCTGCACGGGGTCCCCCCCAGGCGGCTCGACGGGAGCGACGACGGCAGCCTGCCTCAGCGTATGATCACACCCCGCAAGGCCGATCCCCAACCAGCAACAGGTCAGCATGAAGATGATACGTCGCATAACCCCTTGGTCCCCCGCACGTCGCAGCAACTTCACTGCGCCGTTCGCAAACAACATCGCCAAAACCACGCACTAAAAATCGTTACCTGCCGCCTACGCCTACTCCACCAACCGGCACTGATACTCCAGCAGTCGATCCAGCCCCCAATCCTTCTATGTTGACGTTCTGGGTTGGGGCAGTCCGCACGCCCATTTGTTTCGTCGCATCGCCAATGTCGGGAAGCTGATCCACTGGCTGTTTCGTGTTGCCATAGCGAGTCACGGCGGCGCCCACGCGCCGCGCGTCGTACGTGATCCTGCGATCACCGACGTTTCGCGGCCATGGATGGATTGTGTGGGTGACCGCGTTGACCTCCTTGGCATTGCCGGCACTCATCGTGATGGTGTCTGAACGCTGGAAATAGCGGTCCACCTCGTCATGACCGGCCACCCCGTAACATCCCCCGAGCAGCAGCGGTGCGAACAGAGCCAGATACCTGATGGTCATCTCCCGCTTCCTTCTCAGTTGAGCGTTTTTACGACGGGCTGGTTCGCAACAGCCGGTGCCGGAATGGTCGCAGTGAGCTCGGGAGCGATGATGTGACCATAAGGTCCTTTAACGTCGCCGCCGGAGTTGACGTAGTCATTGTAACGCTTGCGGACTTCCATCTGGCCATTGAGGAAGAAATCGACGTCGTTGGCCGGAAGGCGAGAGTCGAGCGGCGACGCCAATTGCTGACCGGGTGCGGCCGGTGCGACCAGGCGCGGCGTCACGATGATGACGAGATCGGTTTCCTCCTGCTGGTACGACTTGCTGCTGAACAAGGCTCCAAGCACGGGCACCGAACCGATCCAGGGCAATTGCGAAACGTCCTGACGGTTGCGGGTTTGCAGCAAGCCGGCGATCGCAAAGCTCTGGCCGTCCCGCAGCTCCACCGTGGTCCGTGCATCGCGGCGGGTCAACGCCGGAACTGTCGTCCCCTGAATCGTCACTGCATTGGCGAAATCAAGCTCGCTGACCGACGGCTCCACCCGAAGGTTGATGACCCCCCGCGAGAGCACGGTGGGGACAAAGGCCAGTTCGACACCGAACTTCTTGTAGTCGATGGTGATGGTCGGAAAGCCGGCTGCGGTCGTGTTCGGAATCGGCACTGGAAACTCACCACCGGCCAGGAAGCGCGCTGCATCTCCGGAAAGCGTGGTCAAGTTCGGCTCGGCCAACCTGCGAGCCAATCCTTTGGTTTCCAGCGCAGAGATCAACAAGTCCACCGAACCGCCATTGCTGGTTCGGACGATGCTGGTCAACAAGCTTCCGAACGGGATCGGAGCTATGCCGCCCGCTGTGCCAAGAAGCGTACCAGCTGTTCCGAGTAACGGCAGGCTGCCGGTTGGGGGGGCACCGACAGCGCCGCCGCCAACGCCCAGGGGGCTATTGGCGGTGTTGATACCACCAATCGGTCGCCGGCCCGCCGTAGTGCTCAAATTGCCACGTCCCGTATTCGCGACGTTGGTCCCGTTGGCATTCGCTGCGTACAGGTTCACACCGAGGTCGCGGCCGGCATCCCGGGTGACCTCGAGAAAACGCACCTCCAGCATCACCTGCTGCGGCGCCGCGACACTCATCGCGTTGACGACAGTGCCCCCCTTCGCGACTGTGCTGGTGGCGATCGCCATGGCCCGCTCGGCCGTAACCGCATCGGCGGCCGTTCCGCTGAGCACCACCTGGCCCTCGGAAGCCGAGACGCGGATCCCGTGCCCGCCAGTGCTGCTGCGGATATTCTGCTGGAGATTGCCGGTATCGATCACGACCTCGACGTCGAGGATGCCGATCTGCTTCATCGAGGAGTCGAGCAGGATGACGTTGGTGGTGCCGGTCTGCTTGCCCTGGACGTAGATCAGGTGATCGCTGAGCGACTTCACGTCCACAATGTCGGGCGAGCCGGCCACGATAGTTGCGAAAGCCGTATCGACCTTGAAGGTGCGTGACTTGTTGACCACCACCTTGACCCGCTGGACGTCGTTCATTTCGCTGACGAAGACGCCGCCGCCGGAGGAGCCCCGCCGGTCTGCCGCCATCGCGGGGTCAGCGGACGCAAAGGAGGCGAGCGCCGCGCCAAGACCCATCACGCTGAAGGCGAGAAGCCTCCTTATCTTACCCGAAATGCGACCGCCACCCATTCGAGTCCCCCCAACTGCGATCCGCGGCTCCCCCGCAAATCTACGTGCTCGATATCCCCAATAGTTCCCCTCTGCGCACCACCCCGCAGAGCTTACAAGATGTCCGACTACAATTCGTTACTTCGCGTTTCCAAGATCATCGTCCTTGATGCTGCCTGCGTGCAAGAAGAGACGCTTACCGCACAGCCTCAAGTGGCAAAGAAAACTTTCCAATGTTGCGGGCGCGCATCATTTCTCTCTGCAGCTCCGTTCAGAACTGCTGCAGCACGACCACGTTTGCGCGATTCCGTCGTGGCTCACGATCGAACGGCGTCGGCTCGTCGTCTCCAAACGGCACTTGGCCAGGCTCAGATTGCTTTGGCGCAGTTCGATTCCGAGGGGTTTGTCCAGCTCGAGCGCCGACCCGAGGCGATGTCGGCCAAGATGGGTAAGGCACGTTGCCATATTTTGCCTAAAAGGGAATTTGCGTTGACGCGCTCGGTGCATTGAGCGTCGTACCCCATATCGGCATCAGCATGGTGAAGCCGGCTTGAGAAGCGGTCACTGTCAAATTGGTGCCGCTGGATGCCACGCTCAGCGTCGGCGTGAGACCGCCGCGATACAGGAACGGCGCGGCAGTCTGCTTTGCGGTTGTGGACATGGGATCGCCCGCGCAGCTTGACGGCGACTGAGGCGGGCTTTGAAGCAAGGCAGGCGTGTAGCAGTTGATCATGACCGCTCGGGCCCCCGCGCTCGCGAGCGTCCGCAAGGACTGCATCGTGATCGCATAGCGTCCGAGATCGAAGATGGCGAAGATCAACATGAAAAGGGACACAAAGGCGAGGATGAACTCGAACGATGCGATGCCCCGCTGATCGAGCTTTCTCATCACTGCACCAAGCGGACAACTTGGGTGTAAGGGACGGTGACCGGATTACATCCATCCGTGCTCAGGAAGCCGCCACCGCCCATGGTGAGAGTTTTGGCGATCACTTGTGAACAGGTCGTATTGGTACTTTGCGTCGCTCCGTTCCAGGTCACGTCGACGTGCGGGAAATACATCGCACCACCCAGCTTAACCGAACCACCGTTGATGGTGACCTGATTACTGCTCTTGCTCGGTGCTTGATCATCAATCAGAACGCCGTTCAGATCAGAAGAGAAAGTGTTGGTGTAAGGCGCGGACAGATTAACTACAGCGCCGCCAGAGATGGAAATGCTGGAATCCCCGAGTAATACAAGAGTGACGCCTAAACCTGTGCCAGCCGGTGGCCAGGGTGTGCAGGCACTGCAAGTGATGGTTCCGCCATTGAATCTTATCGTGCCATTGTAGAAAAAGTACGTGCCCGGACTAAAATCTACCGCGTTCCCGGTCGTGCACGTTAGGTTGCGGTACAGGTTAGTGCTGCTCGGCGGGGTATTAGGCGTCAACGTACCACTGCATGCCAAATCGTTTGGCTTCCCGCTCGAGGTCAAGCTATTGAACGATTGGCTGTCCAATTTGCTAAGTGGATTGTTGGCATACGGCATGAAATAGTTGTACGTGACGCCGGGATTGGCGCAGGTGCTGGCTGGACTACAGCCGGTTACACCCAAGACGGCCCATCCCGAACCGGTGAAAGAGGCAGTGCTGGCAAACTGAACACTGGCATCCGACATTATCGGGCAACCCGTGCCGTTGTTGCTGACGTTACCGGCAATCTTAAGCGCCCCTCCGCCGCCGTTCGGATCAGGTCCGAGCGCCAAGGCGCACACCTTGCTCGGCAGTTCGACCAGAGCGATGGCTTGGGCGGGGATGTTGACGGTCGTCAAACCCAGCACTGCCGACAAGTAGGCCGGCTGTTGCTGACTGACGAGGGCGCGAACGGCGTTACCGCCGCCTCCTGCGGGCGGCGTTGTGAACGCACCCGCACTATAGCTGCCGACGTCGATCTGCACCGCCCGCGAGATTCCCGTTGGAAGGCTTGGCGCACAGTTGGTGCCCGGATAGGCCGTATCGCCGGTGTTGCAGAACCCGTTCTGTGCCGCGAATTCCTTTGCTTGATAATCCACTGATGTATCGCAGAGCACACCAGCATTGTCGCATGCAAGTCGCAGGGCGCCCGAGTAGGCCGCTGCATCGGCGGCATTCTGCGCGTGCTGCCTGGTGACGTACCACGATCCCGCCTCGGCCCCGAGTGCGACCACGCCGATGAGCGGAATCAGCACGATGACTGTTGCGAATGCGGCCGAGCCTCGTCTGGAACGGAGCAGACTGCGCATGAGAACACCTACTGGAAACGTTCGGAGTAAGGCAGCGTGTACGTGCAACTGCTGGGGCACAGCACCGACGTCAACACAATCGGGGCCAAAGTGACGGTCGTCGAAAACGTAAAGTACTTGGGAGTCAAACCAAGGTTGCCGGAGTTGCAGGCTGTGCTTCCGCACATGACCTGGATGTTGCCGATGGTATGCCCGGCGACCGTTGTCTGCAGCGTCGACACCCAGGTCCCCGGGTTCGCCGGGTCGGGCGGACTCTTGTATTGAATGTATTGTCCGAATGAGCGCAAGGCCGACCACGCAGAGATAAACCGGAAGCCCGCGGCAGCGACGTCGGCAAGCGGCATCAGCAGGAACGACACCATGAAAATGTAAACGATGACTGTCTCAAACGCGACGGCGCCGCGCTGATCGGCGACGAAGGACCCTTTACGATACGCGCGCCTGCCTCCACGGGGACTTGCCACGTGCGATCGCGTCACCCGAGCCGCAGCGATCTGAACCATGTCCACCACAATCCGGCCACGCATAGCCGCTCACCAAACGTAAGGAATCACTCGCCAACGTGATGCTTCGTAACTCGAATACTCGAGGCAATTGCGCCGAAGCAGGTCTTCTTCGTAAAGGATTCGGCAGACCTGAATGCCTATATGCAGAACCAGGACCATCACCGTGACCGGTGTCAGGTATTGCAGCACGACGCCCAGCACCACGATTTCTTCGGCGACATAGAGCGGGTGCTTGATCCATCGATAGGGTCCGGTCTGGACCACCGAGCGCGCCTGCGGCACCAGGCTGAACGACCGCCCCAGATGTCGGATGGTGACGAGCATCATGATCGTGCCGACCAGCACGCAAGCCGTCGATGCCAGGTTGGGCAGCGTGTCGTCGGTTTTGCCGAGGAAGCTGATCGACCACGGCAGATAGCTGCCGACGAAGGCAGCTATTCTTGGAAGCAGGCCGTCGGCATGCGCCTTTGCCGGTGAGCGCGTCATGATCAACAGTGCCAGGAGCATGTAGAAGATGCCGAGGCAAAAGCTCGACAAGAGCGAGGGCCACGGATCGTGCAGCGACGCCCCAATCCTGACGGCGACGCAAAGAGCCAGCAACAAGAACCACAAGCTGCCAAGCAGCCGCATGATCCGGTCGTAAGATCCGCTCTTGGAGAGGGCAATTGTGCTCATGGCTACTTTCCGAAGCTGGCGAACGAACGCACGAGGTGAAGAACGGGACTTCCCCCCATGATGACGAACATGGCTGGGAGCAGGAACAGCACCATCGGAATGGTCAGCTTGGCGCCCAACTTGTGCGCCCTTTCTTCCAGCTTGGTGATGCGTTCCCGCCGCAGGTCGAGCGCGATACTGCGCAGCGCCTGACCCAACGGCGTTCCGTACTGCAAGCTCTGGCTGATCATCGTGCCGAACCGGCGAAGACCATCCGAAGTGACCGCCAAATTCTCGAATGCTTCGACGCGACTTGGCAGTATCCGGAGATCATCAAGGAGTCGGTGCAGCACCCAGGCCATGGCAGGATTGGTCGACTTCATTTCTTCGGCGACGCGCCCCAGCCCGCTTTCCAGGCCCATTCCCGCCTCGCTGCACACGATCAGCAAATCGATCATATCCGGCGTGCCCAGCCGAATGGCAGCATCAAAGCGCCGCTTCATCACCGACAGAGCCAATCGCGGACCCAAGATTCCGATCACCACACCCATCAGCGTGAAGACCAGCACGTCGGCAGGTCTCCTTCCCGAAAGTTGCGCCAGAAGCAGCGCAATGACCGGCAGCGCGAACATGCTGACGATCTTGATGCCGATCCAGATCGGCAAGGTTCTATGATGATTGAATCCAGATGAGTGGAGGACCGTTCGTAGCTCCTCCAGATTCTCCTCGGCGTAGAAGCGCCGATAGCGCATGCCCAGCCACGAGAACCAACCGGTCAGGTCTTTGAAGGGGGCTGAACGGTAAGGGATACCCATCACGGCGTTTGAGACCCGCGTGTCCAATGCACGGACGTGTAGTTCGCGGATGATCAACATGAAGGCCGCCGTTCCAGCTACGACTGCGAGGGCCGCCAGCCCGAGACCAAAAGTCATAGTTCTGTTTCCCGCCTGACCATCCAACTTATCACCAGATGCCCGATGAGCACCGAGACTACCGCGTAAGCCAGAAGCTTGTTTCCGGTCGGGTCAGTGAACAGCAGATCGACGTTCTGCGGATTGGCCGCGTATAGCAATGCTCCGGCAATCAGGGGCGAGATCGTGAGTGCTCGCGAGGAAAAGATCACTTCTCCCGCCAGCGCCTTGGCGCGAGCAGCGAGCGCAACACGCTGACTCACCGTGTCGCCCAGCGTCTGCAAGGTCTCGGCCAAGCTGCCGCCGGACTTCAATTGAACCGCAAGTGTCACCGCAAACATCGCATACTCTGCCACTTGCGTTCGCCGATAGACGCCTTCGACGGCTTCCTCCGGAGGTCTTCCCAGATTCATTTCGCTGCATACGATTGCAAATTGTCCAGACGTCGGTTGCGGCATTTCGCGCGCGATGGTGCGAAATGCTTCGTGCACAGGCAGACCCGATCGAACCGTACTCGTCACCAGCTGAATGGCGTCAGGCAGCTGCCGGAGAAGTTGACTGGCGAACCGACGTTGCTGCCAGCCAAACAGACCTCGCACGACTACCACGGCGGCAACCGCAGCCGCGACAGACACGTAGAAAACGGAAAATCCCAGCAGGCGATTAGCGTAGAAGATCGCTGCTACGGCGATAGCGGCAGCAAGCAGCACATACGCCGGATGCCAGGCGTGAACCATCTCGGGCCTGTAATTGGCCAAACGGTGGAGAAGCAGATACCGGGAGCCGGTCTCCGCCCGGCGAATGGATGGCAGGCTGGCCGGATGGGAGGCCGGTAGAGCGACCGCCAGCCGGCGGTCCATGCGTCGCTCCCGGCCGTCGAGCCATAACGAGCCGACGGCTGCGCACATCGCGAGCACCAGAACAGCGACGATCACGGCCTCAGGTATCATATCTGCCTCACTGCCTCGGCCCAGGCGCGATCGAGCCCGAAATAGACGAGACGGCTCTTGAATTTCGGGACTGCAAGGGTGGCCCGGTAAGTGCCCGAGATCCGCCCATTGTCGTCCTCCTCCTGGTATTCGAATGTTGCGATGTCATTGGTGGTGATCACATCCGATTCCAGCCCCATCACCTCGCTGATCTGGATAATGCGACGTTGCCCATCGCGCATGCGTTCGACTTGCACGATGAGATCCAGTGCAGCGACGATCTGAGTTCGAATGGCTCGCGACGGCAGATTCACCTGCCCCATCTGCACCATGTTCTCGATGCGGGTCAGGGCGTCGCGAGCACTATTGGCATGGACCGTGGAGATCGAACCATCATGGCCGGTGTTCATCGCCTGCAGCATGTCAAACGCTTCGGCCCCGCGCACCTCGCCCACGACGATCCGGTCAGGACGCATGCGCAGCGCATTCCACAACAGATCGCGCTGTGTCACCTGCCCCGTGCCTTCAAGGCTGGGAGGCCGGGTCTCCAGGCTGATCACGTGCGGCTGCTGGAGCTGCAACTCCGCCGCATCCTCGATGGTGACGACGCGTTCGCTGTGATCGATGAACTGGCTCATGGCGTTGAGCAGCGTCGTCTTGCCGGACCCGGTGCCGCCGGAGACCAGGACATTGAGCCGACACCGGGCGGCAATCTCCAGCAATTGTCCGACGGCTGCGGTCATCGAGCCGTTTTCGATCAGTGCGGCGATATCCAGGCGGCGGCTCGGAAACTTTCTAATCGAGATGCAGGGGCTGTGGATCGCCAGCGGCGGGAAGATGATGTTGACGCGGCTGCCGTCGGACAAGCGGCAATCCACCATCGGACTGGATTCGTCGATGCGCCGTCCAACTTGCGCGGCAATTTTCTGGGCCACCGATGCGATGTGATCATTGTCGCGGAAGCGCACCGCGATCCGCTCCAGCTTGCCGGCTCGTTCGACATAAACGTTGCTCGGCCCGTTGATCATGATGTCGTTGATCGATTGATCGAGCAGAAGCGGACGCAGCGGCCCATAGCCGGTCATGTCGTCGGCAATCTCGTCCGCCAGTTGAAGCTGCTCGCGACCCGACAGTTCGAGCCGTTCCTCATTGGCGATGCCATGGATGATTTCCTCGATCTGGCGCCGAAGGACGTCACGCGAAACAGTTGCGGCCACTGATGGCTCAATCTGCTCAATGACGCGTTCGCGCAGCGAAGCTGGCATCACCGGCCGGTCAATCGAAGCCTCGTCGCGCCTTGAGGTTGATGCAGGCACGCTTGGCGTCGTTGCAGCCAAGCTCGGCGTCGATGCAGGCAAGCGAACCGGCGTTTCCTCGTCGCGCCTACCAAACTTTCTCATAGCCCCAGCAGCCTCCTCAGCCGTCCCTTCTGCTCGGCGCCAAGCCCCGTGATCTCCCGTACGATCGGCGCGAGATGGCGTCGCAGTGCAGATACGTGCTTCAGCGCGGGAATTCCGAGATTGACCGCCTGGGTCATGCCCTTCCCGAGATCGGGTACGACCATGTCAGGCTCTGTCCCCAACGCCTTGACCACCGCGGCCCTGGGAAGGCCGCCCGGGCGATTGGCACGGTTCAGCAAGGTGAAGACCCGATCCCTGCCGGCAATGTTGGTGACGGCGGCCCGCAGTGCGTGGGCATTGCGAAGTCCGGTCACCTCCGCCTCCAGCAGCACCAGCACGTGCCGGGAAAGAGAAATCACCGGATGGATGGATGACGGAAACGGGACCGGGACATCGACAACGATGTAGTTGAATCGTTGGCGGAGCAGGCCAAGGACGTGCCTCACGCCCGCTTCGGTGATGTCGAGCTGAGCGTCCAGCTCCTCATCGGCGGAAATCAGGCTAACCCGCTCGTTGACTGCGATTGCGGCGCGCTCGAGGAACAACGTGTCCGCCCGCATCGGGTTCTCCAGGGCGATGCGCAGGCCTGGTCCGGGCTGAACACCCAGCATCACCGCTGTTTCGCCGCCTTGAAGATGAAGATCGAGCAGCGCGACCTTGGCCTTGGTGGTCTCCGCCAGTTGCAGCGCAAGATTGATGGCGATGCTCGTTGCGCCGGCACCGCCCTGCGCGCCGCAGATCGAGATCACATGCCCGCCTCGGTCGGTCGGCGCCGGCGCACGATCGCCCAGCAGCTTTGGGCGCAGCTGGTCCAGCACCATGTCCCGCGTGATCGGTCTCGGCAGGTACTCGGTCAGGCCGAGTTCCATAAGCGCGCGATAGAAGGTGATCTCCCTGCTTTCACCGATCAGAGCCACCCGGACATCGGGCGGACAGACGCCGGCCAGCCGCTCCAGTTCGGCAAATGGATCATCGATACCACTGATGTCCGTCACCAGGGCGAATAGTTCGGTGTCCGTTTCGAGCATCCGTATGGCATTGCGGATCGTGCCCCGCTTGATCGAAATATTGCTGCCTTCAAGGCCCTTGCGCAGAGCCGCGGCACTCAATTCGTCATTGACGAAGCAGACGATTCGATTGCGGGCGACAACAGACGTCGCTTCTTCAGGAGTGCTGAGGGCCGCTATGTTAACGCTCATCAACGTTTCTCCAGCAACTTGCCTGCCTGAACCACCATCGTCGCTCCGCGGCGGGACACTTCCGACCCGTCGCAGTTGATCGGAACGTCGCCGTCGGCAGATTCCTGTTTCCTGACGGAGTATTGTTTTATCTGACCACCGGAATGAACAACGACCGCTGCTGTCCGGCCGGCAATCGCATTTTGGCGGGCGATTTCCGGCGACACATCGCAGCTGGACATGGCGCCAGTGTCCGCCGTATCCCACTGCTCGACTGCGGCCCGCACCGCCAGGGAAAGCGTTCCGAGCTGCCTTGCGACCGTGATCTTCTTGACCTGGTCCGGGGCAAGCTCCAACGATACAGTCTGCGCTTGCTTGCCGGCCACCGAGCCGGCTACCGAGCTTACGGTTCGGCCACCCTGCATGATTTCCTGGTCAATCGCGATGACTCGAACGTTTCCTAGAACGGTCTCGCTCAGGGCCCGGCGCGCGGGATCTGCCTTCTCGAACACCTGGGTCAACAAGACATCAACATGATCACCCGGCCTGATCAGCCCCGACACGCCAGACTCCTCGTCCACCTTGATGCTGATCGCGCGGCTATCCGGTGCCAGGACGCTGGCCAGGAAGCCACGATCCCGAGGTCGCAATACGTCCTGCAAGGTGATGGGACTGCCAGCGTCGACGAACTTGCGGACCAGAGAGCCGGGAAGTCCGGCCTTCGAGTCCGGTGTTTCCAGGATCGCCCCTGCGGGAAGGCGTTCAGGCGACGCCGAGCGCACGGCGAAATCTTCTTCGCGGGCCAATGTACCTTTCGACAGCGGACGTGCCGCGACAAAATACCCGACAGTCGAAGGAGGCGCCGGCCCTTGCGCCGTAACCGTTACCGGAACCTGTTTCGGCAGGTTCATGTTGTAGGCGATCAGCCCGAATGCGGTGGTTGCGAGCAAGAGCACCAGGATGATCGAGAGGCGCAACGTGGATGACATGTCAAAATCCTCTGCTCGAGATGGTCCAGATGCCACCGCACGCTATGGCCACCCCGTAAGGCAGGGGCGCGTGTCGCACGTGGCGCCAGCGCTCGATCGCGTAGACGCGCCGTGCGAGCGACGAACCGACCGGCGCCAATTTCGGATATGGCAGGACGCGCATCACCAGATGCACCAGGGCAAGAACGCCCCCGGCCAGCGCGGTTACCGCCAGCAACTCAATCAAGCCCGTCGGCGGCAGGCCAATGGCCAAAGCTACCAGTAACTTGACGTCGCCCCCGCCAATCCCGCCACGCTGGTAGAGCCCGAGCAGCAGCAGGAACAGGAGCGTCGCGGCGATGAGGGATTCGGCAAGTTGCATTGGGCTGGCAAGCTGACGGGCGATCCCGAGCAGCGCCAGCAAGAGACAGACGTCATTTCGGATCGTGCGGGTCGCGACGTCGAGCGTTGCGACATACAGCAACAACGAGATTTCCAGTATCGAGACGATGGAAGAAACCCAGCTCATGCATGCCTCAGGGTGGTGGGAAGGCACAGCAACAATAAGAATGGAGAGAAATAACATTCGGAGGGGGACACATTCCGATGCCCCCCTCTGGCCGGACGGCCGTATCAGACTGCCGCAGTAAAAGCGGTGGTGATCGCGGTGATCCCGCCTGTCAGCGCGGTTCCGATCGCACCGCCGGCCCCAACGCCGAACACAGCTGACACTGCGCCGATGATGCAAACCGCGACGATGATGTACTCGAATGACACCACGCCGTCCTGGTCCGTCCGCAGACGCTTCAACGCTTCCTTGGTCTCGATGAAATGATGCAACATAGAGGAATCCCTTCTTTCAAGATGGATTTTTCAGACACCTTGGCAACTTCAGCGGCTGCGGATTTATCTCCGGCCCCGCCAGCGACAAACTATTCATTAAATACTTATTAGCGTCAACATTTAATATATAATTCCGATTTTAAATCTACGCACTGCGAAGCGAGCCGTCACAACAATCTCAGAATCGACAAAAGCGCCGTAAATCAAATACGATAGGCCGAACCAACAATCGGATCCTGGGCAGAGCGCTGGCTGGAGTCGGTAAGCAATCACCGGATTATTACGGATGAGCAGCGCTATAATAAGATTAATAGGTAATCATGTGAGGGCGATATAATCGACCGGATGCTGCGCCCCTGGCCCGCGCACATGGAGCAAATTTCGCGACGTGCGAAGGCGCGACGCAGCACATCTGTCACGACGGGTGAGGTGATCCGTTCGAAGATTCCGATCGCACTGATCGCTGCCTTGCAGCCGCATGATTCCCGTCAGTTGCACCGGTGTGCCGCAATCATAGGGGCTCCTGGACCCCACCTTGCGAGGCGGACCATCGCGGGATGGTGGTACGCTCTAGAGCGTAGCGCGCAGCCAGGACCCGTCATCATTGTTACGGGCTCGGTAGCCGGCGCATCTGCCCTGGGTGCGGGAAAAGCAAAACAACCGATTATTTTATTATTGTATATAATCATGATGACTCCATCACAAAATTAAAAAATATGTTGGGGAAAAGAAAACCTGGGAGGTTGGAATGGAAGCTGCCCGCCGCTTTCGCGCAATGGCCTTGCTTTGCCGTCAGACTGCTGTACTCCAACCTGCGCGAAGCTGGAAATTGCTTGCAGAGGCAGAGTACTGGGAACATCTGGCCGCCGCGGCCTTAGCTCATTGAGCTTCAGTCGGGCGTTCTTTGTCTTCCGTTTTCGTCGACTTCCTAGTTAAGTCCTTTTCTGAGGCATGTGATGTCGAGTACGCGTCAAATTTCTTCTAGTGCTGTTCTGAGCGAACGGCACCAGGCGCTTCTGGAGGAGCTCAGAGAGGTGGAGAAACTTCGAAGTAAGCTCCGACATCTAGAAACAAAACCAATCGGCAGAAGGCGGCGTACCAAAGCGAGCGGCATAGCTAGAGCCGTTTAGAGACCCGCCGGATCCGAGGATAACCCGGCTCACTCGCGCGGTCGATGCACGGATTGCCCGCGTTCCTCGCGTCCACCTCTACCTTGAAAGAGGACTGGGCGGCTTTCATCTGCGCCTAGCGAGCCTCGGCGATGACGTCGCTACGACGCGTCGCCAACCAGCCAGGCCGGGGTGCCTCACAACACTTGAACGAACTCGGCGGCGAGACCGGCCGCCCATTCAGGGTCGGGCGTTAGCTCCGACTTTCACTCGACGTTGCACTTCGGAACACCGCAACGAGCCGATCGCCTTCCCAAAGCTCAACGTCGTGCTCGTCATGCATTTGCTCGGCTCGGCGTCTCGCCGCCTGCTCGTCAATACAGTCGAGCTTTGCAGTGCAGATCACTTGCCGGCTGCCGTCCACCACGAAAACCTTATACCGCATGATGCCGTCCGATCCAAAAAGGTGACGATCATCGTACCCGAATGTCCGGTTAAGGCAGCGCCAAACTAAGTGCGATGCAACGGAACCATTGTACGTGTGGCAGTTCGGCGATACGTGCTCGTTCAATCCGTCGGTCGCGCGGCGGCAGTACCTCGTATGTCGCCACCTCAGTGGCGTAGTCTCACTGCGTGCCGAAGCGTGTGGCTCGAGCTTAAGAGCGAGAGGCCACCAAGCGTCATCAGCAGCCCACCGAGCCAGCCCGTCCAGCTGCGCGCTTCGTCGTGCCCCTCTGCAGTGCGCGGGCCCAGCGGCATATCTTGAGGTGGGTCGGCAGGCGCGGCGGCGAGAAACTGCCCAACGTTGACTTGATCCGGCACGGAGTGTTCGTGCTTGAGCTGGTTGCGGGGAATATCTCCGACGGGAGCCGCCGACATCAGGGTAGCACCCGTGCCGAGATCGGAAGTGGCATCTGCTACCTGCATTTCCGTTACAGGCGTCTGGGATTGCTCGGGCGGTGCAGAGCGCAGCAACTCCGCGCGCGCATCAACGATCACGCTCCGCGTGGTCTGCGTGGTCCGGTTCTCGTCGAAACTGGCGCTACGGTCTTTGGCCGCGGGAGCCCGAATGGGTTTCTTCACCGTCGCGATGCCCTCGGCCAGGAACCAGCATCTGCGACGACCGTCCGTTCGGTAGACCCAATGCTGTCCGCCACTGGTCGAGGTACCGGGACGCGGCGCGCATTCGGCTTGCGGCGGAGGGGTGGTTACCGTGGGTTGGGACGTAGCAGTATTGAAGAAGTCGGTTAGAGGATTGGAAGACGCAGGCGTCGCCGAAAAACCTCCGACAAGGAGCAAACTGGCGAAGTACAATCGCAAATGTCCGGACATCGGAAACTCCCGGGTGCGCCCCCGCTTGAGCCTTAGCGGCGACAACGGCCCCCATGCGGCTTAAATCGGGCAACGCGATGAATTAATGGTATTCTTGGCCACCTAATTTATATGCCGGTCCAGCACTCCAGGGATGCCTGCAACAAGGATAGGCCGATGGATTCATCGGTCATCTGAGTTGCGCCGGGCCTCGATCCGCGGCGTAGCCGCCCGGTCGATTGCGATAGTTGCGCCCGTTCCCGAACACCAAAGCAAAACTTGCCGAGGGATGAGTTCGTGGATGTCGCGATAGGTGGACACCCCCGCTACGAATTAAATACTCCATCGCGATATTGCCATCGTCGCGCCTTTCTCCCTGCCACCTAGCGGATTTAAATGTGGATTGTGCGATCAATATTTAACTGGCGGCTTGCCTGCTCCCTGATTCCCGACTTGTGTGCCCGGGCCTTCTGCCCAAGATTCGGATTGGAGCCATGAACACCGCGCATTTTAATTCGCTCTCCGTTGACGAGCTCTGGACCCTTCACCAAGAGGTCGCCGCCAAACTCACTCAGAAAATGTTGGTGCAAAAAGCACGTTTGGAGGAAAGGCTGCGCAGCATTAGACTGGCCAGCGAGGTCACACGGCTCAATTACAAGCGCCGTCGTCCATATCCGCCCGTCCGTCCCAAATATCGCAATCCGAAGAACCCAGCGGAGACATGGTCGGGTCGTGGCAGGCAGCCGCGATGGCTGCGGCCGCAGCTTCGAAGCGGCCGAGACTTGGACGATTTCCTGATCGATCAGGCTTCAGCTCAAAAGCGCCAGACAAATTGAGCGCCGATTGCGGCATTTTGGGTTGGGAATGCTGGCGCCGGCTGTTTCCCGATCTGAGATTTTCACATTATCGTTTTAACGCGGGTCATGACTATGGTTGGAGCCATTGGCCGTAGCGACCGCACTTGCGATCCGGCTGACGGTCTCGCTGAATCGCTCGGGGGGCCCGCGGCGCAGTGAAGACATCGACGAGAACTCAAGCGCACGATGGCCCGACTCTAGTCGTGATGCTCTCTGAAGTGCCGCCTAACCGCATTCCACGCTCGAAGGGCTGGAAGGAGGAGGACGACGAAAAGAACTCTGATTGCAACTGGAGTCATCCCGCGCTGCAGGAGTGGTGGTTCGCGACCATCCGAGCGACCGGCCGTCGTGTTGATCGTCGCCGGAGATGGAATTGCTGCGTGCCGAGTAGGTGCCGGTCTGCGCGAGGGCAGGACAGCTACAACGAACAGAACGTTCACCAGCAGCCATATTCCCACTATGAGAAGGACACTACGCACGAGAACGACCATCGTTGATCTAATCTGCCGAGCTTACTCCTGCCTCATGCCCGGCACGCAGCCGGCAACACTGCGTTCGCGGACGGAACCGTTTCGCTGCAGCCGGCACATTTGGCATCCGCCGATGCCATCAGGCCCTGAGCGCTTCGCGAACGCCCAGGATCGCTCGCAGCCTAGTCGGGCGCAACACTCGCGTCTGTGCGCTTTCGAACATTCATGCCCCTTCAGGTATGCCCGTTCTGTGCATCATCGGGCGAGAGCCGGACAGAGATAGCTCATCAGCCAGGACGGCCGACCTCAGCCCGCAGTCCCTGAACAGGGGCCGGGTCATGGAGCATGGCCAAATATCGCAGCACGATGAGCGACGAATTTGGCGGTCCGCATCGAACCAGTATCGAGTTTCGGCAGTTGACTCCCGGTGAATCCGAACAAGCAAACTGATTGTTCGGGCCGAGGATAATATTAAAAGCTACGCCGGCACACATGAAGGACCTCCGAGGACGTTTGGAAAAGGTCCGCGCTGACGCCAGAGAATTTACGCTGATGAGTCAGCGGGCGACGGACATAGAGAAGCGCGAGCTGTTCAAGCGCTTGGCGGATGAGCTCGCCTTCGAGGCTCTCGAGCTCGAGCTGATCGTGAAGAAAAATCAGCCACCTGATCCGTGCGACAAGCACGAGGTCGTGGAATTTACGTTACCCTCTCAGCGAAAGCGCGGCTGACGCGAAAGAGGTTAAGCCGGCTAGATCGTGCGTGCATAACGGATCTTTGCGCATGACCCCGCCAGCGATCGCTGGCCGCGGCATCGAACTGCCCATTGCGCTTCGCGGGCCCAGATCCGGAACATTCTGGTTCTGCAGCAAGCGGTATCTTGCTGCGCCGGACAGAACACACCGTCCGTTTTGCCCGCTCCGATTTCCTATTCTACGACAAGCACGTGACCGACTTGTCCCATCGGATCTGCGCGCTGTATCGAATGGGTGAAGATATAGAAACTAGGGAAACACCGAATAGCAAACCGGCCGTGTCCACTCCAACAAAACGTCGCACCAGACGCGCTTTGCTCTATCGAAGAATTTAAAGAAGCCCTTGCGGGCTTAAAGGTGGTGGGCGCACCAGGGCTCGAACCTGGGACCCGCTGATTAAGAGACATGCTATGGCCGTTGATTCTTCAAGAGAATTTTTCCAACTGGGCCAAAATCCCACCATTAGAGATCAATGACTTACAGCGAAATATCCAACCGCGGAGGGCACCTGACGGTTTGGGGACACGCGACAAGAGATGGTCGCGGAATCCCCTCTAGCAATTTAAATAGGTTGGCAGTCGCTTCCAAATGAGACCAGATCTCTCAGGAGGAACAGTCCCGGGCAAGGGGCGCGAGAGTATTTGGGAGGGGACACCGCGGTCACCCTCGCTTGCGGGCAGCAGTCAATAGGAAGGTTCGGCTACCTAAAAAAGCAGCACCTTCCTGGCACTGCCGACAACCGCGGCATTTCAGCATTGGCTTCTTCGAAAGCAGCACCGAACGGCAGGCAATCCCGTACAAGCGCGCAAAGATGGTTCAGCGCCAATCGGGAGCTGAGACATGTCCCAGTCAGTACACGTCCGACCTTTTCGTGACCTCCTCGACAGCGGGGGCGTCGTTGAGGACCCGGAGCGGATCGCCACCTACACAATGGATCAACGTCAGCTTTTCACGGGTTCGACGTTTGCCGTGCTGAAGCCGGCGACGACACAGCAAGTCGCCGATATCGTACGGCTGGCGGCGCACTACGGGATCGGAATCGTTCCGCAAGGCGGCAACACCAGCTATTGCGGCGGCGCTACGCCGGACGCGTCCGGACGCCAGGTTATCGTGAGCCTCGAGCGGATGGACAGGATCCGCGAAATCGATCCCGTCTCCATGAGCATCTCTGTGGATGCCGGCGCCATCCTGAAGAACGTCCAGGACGCCGCGGCGGCTGCGGGCCTTCTGTTGCCGCTCAGCCTCGGCGCGGAAGCCAGTTGCCGGATCGGCGGCAATATCGGCACGAACGCCGGCGGGCTGTCGGTCGTGAGGTACGGGATGACGCGCGATCTGCTGCTCGGAATCGAGGCGGTGCTGGCGGACGGCACGGTGGTCTCCGACATGCGCAAGTTGCGGAAGAACAATACCGGCTACGACGTCAAGCAGTGCTTCGTCGGAAGCGAGGGGACTCTCGGCATCGTCACGGGCGCAGTGTTGCGTCTCGCGCCCTTGCCGACCCGCCGCGCGACTGCCTGGCTGAAGCTCGCGAAGGACGCTCCAATCGCCGAGCTTCTCACGCTGATCCGCCGCGAATCGGCGGATCTTCTGACCACGTTCGAATTCATGACATCCCGATCGATTACGCTCGCGACCGAAGCAATAACTGACCCGCCCTCCCTCGGCGCGGGCCCCGGAGGCGCCGTTCTCGTCGAGTTCGCCTCTTCCTCACGCCATCTCGATCTCGACGAACTGATGGAAGCCGTTCTGGCCGAGGCGATCGAGACCGGCTGCGTCGATGACGCATTGCTGGCGCAGAGCGGATCGCAGCGAACCGCGATGTGGCGGCTCCGGGAGACCATCCCCGAAGGCGAGAAGCGCCGGAACGGATCGGTGAAGCACGACATCTCGGTACCGCTTTCCTCCATTCAGCGCTTTCTGGACCTGGCCGGCTCGCAGGTACGATCGTATGACGCCGACCTTGAACTGTCCGTCTACGGCCATGTCGGCGACGGCAATCTGCACTACAACGTGCTCGTTCCTCGCGATGTCGACCGGCTGGAATTCACCAAGCGGATCGAAAGCAGCCTTTCGTTGCAACTCTACGACACGGCCGCCGCGCTCGGCGGCACGTTCAGCGCGGAGCATGGCGTCGGTCGTTTCAAGAAGCACCTTCTAGCCCGGTACAGCGATCCTGGGCGTATCGCGGCCATGCGCCGGATCAAGACCGCCTTTGATCCGGCGGACATCATGAACGCCGGCGCGATCGTTTGCCCAATGGGAGGGAAGTCTGCCAGTTGAACCATCAGCCGGCGTGCCGATGCTTCCGAACGGCGGGGCTTCGGCCGATGCACCCCGATCAGCCAAATCCTCTCGTGCATAAAGAAAGAGCCACTCCGAAGGAGTGGCTCAAGTTGGGGAGGAAACGCTCCTTGGGGACTGCAGGGCCTGATTTCCGGCTCGATCTTCAGATGGCGGCTATGTCCAGCCTCGAGCCGTCGGTCAGACGCGACAGCCGGAACGGTGCGGGATCGACGCAAGGCGTGTCGTTGACGACCAGCTCTGCGGCCAGATAGCCGAGCCCCGGGCCCAAACCGAAGCCGTGACCCGAGCAGCCGGCCGCGAGGACGAGGCCCTTCACCCCGTCCACCTGCGACACCACGGGCACCGCGTCCGGCGTGCAATCGACGAAGCCGCCCCAGGCGCTATCGATCTGTATTTCGCCGAGTTGGGGGAAGGTTTTCCGGACACTCGCCACCACTTGGCTCACCAGCCATTTCAAGGGCGGAGGATCCAGCACGCGATTCTGCTCGAATATCCGATCGTCGTTGGCCAGCAGCGCCGCCATTGAATCCGGCCCCGAAACGAACGATTGGCCGACGCCGAGCCTGACGTTCTTCAGGCGACGCAAGAACTGCGGCATGAACTCCCGGCTGTATCGGATCGCCTGGGGCGTGATTTCGAGGTTCGCCTTGCCGCTGATCGCAAGCGTATAGCTGCCATCCAGTCGGCGCGTGATCGTGCAGTACGGTGTGGAGACCGCCTCGCCGATGTTGATTGTCGGGGTAGAACGCAGCGCGGTCTGCCGGATGCTCGCCTGGGGGAAACTGATCCCGAGCGGCCGAAGGAAGCGCGAGGACCAGGCGCCGGCGGCGCACAGCACCGCGCTGGTTCTGATGTAGCCCTTCTCCGTGTGCACGCCCGCGATCTTGCCATTGGCCAGGTCGAGCTTCCGCGCAGCGCATCCCTGGTGGATCGTGGCGCCCAGAGTTCTGGCCGCTTCGGCGATAGCCGGCGCGGCGAGCGCAGGTTCGGCCTTGCCATCCCGCTCCGAATAGGTGCCGCCGACCCATTTGTCGCGCGCTTCGGGGACGCGCTCGGCCACCTCCGCCCGACTCAGCACGCGGGTGTCGACGTCGTACTCCCTGGCGACCTCGCGCCACTTTTCCCAACCCGCGAGCACAGCCTCGTCATGGGTCGCATAGACGAGACCGCAGCGACGAAATCCAAGGTCCCGATTGACATCGCGCGTGAGTTCGTCCCACAGCCGCATGGAGAGCACCGAGAGCGGCAGTTCGCGCCGGTCGCGGTTCTGCTGGCGGCACCAACCCCAGTTTCGGCTCGATTGTTCACAGGCGACGTGGCCCTTCTCGAGCAGCGCCACGGAGAGGCCGCGCTTCGCCAGGTAATAGGCGGCCGTAGAGCCGAGGATGCCGCCGCCGACGATGACGACGTCGGCCTCGGCCGGAAGACGCTCATCGCTGTGAATGCGCTCGACGTGGGGCGACATGTTCCAACGAACCTCGGCTGCCAAGAATGCGGAAGCAAAGTTCCGATCAGCCCTTCATCGCATCGTGCGGTCGATAGAATGTGCTGAAATCATCAAGGACTTCGCAAGATGTTCGGGTTTTTAACCACTTGAGTGATACGAGCTGCTCTAGCGGGACCGAGTCCCAGTTCAGCGCAGAAGCATTCATCGGTAAAATCCGAGAACGGCCTTGGTCTCAAGATACTCCTCCATGCCCTCGATGCCGTATTCGCGACCGTTGCCGGAGCGCTTGTAGCCGCCAAAGGGAGCATTGGGGTCCCAGTCAGGATAGTTGAGATGGACTTGACCCGACTGGATCCGCCCCGCGACGGTTCGCACTGTCTCCATATCGGTGCCCTGCACGTGGGCGCCGAGCCCGTAGACGGTGTCATTGGCGATCGCGATCGCCTCGTCCACGGTGTCGTAGGGAATGATCGACAGCACCGGACCGAAGATTTCCTCCTGCGCGATCCTCATGTCGGGACGGACGTTCGAGAAGATGGTCGGCCGCGCATAGAAGCCAGTCCGAAGATCGCCGGGCCGACCTCGCCCGCCGATGACGAGCTTGGCGCCTTCTTCCAGGCCGACACCGATCATGGTCTGCACGCGCTCGAACTGCGGCCGGTTCGCAACCGGGCCATGGGTCGTGCTTTCCGCAAGGGGATCGCCGACCACCAGCTCTGAAGCGGCCTCTGCCGCCAAGGCCTCGACCTCTTTCATGTGTGAGCGAGGCACCAGCATGCGCGTCGGCGCGCTGCAGGATTGGCCGAGGTTGCGGAAGGCGGCCGCGACGCCCAGCGGAACGGCACGGCCAAAATCGGCATCAGGCAAGATGATATTCGGTGACTTGCCGCCGAGCTCCTGGGCAACGCGCTTGACGGTGGGTGCAGCCGCTTGCGCGACGAGAACGCCAGCCCGGGTCGAGCCGGTGATCGAGATCATGTCCACCTGCGGATGCGACGCGAGACGAGCGCCGACGATCGGGCCTGTTCCATTGACGAGGTTGAAGACGCCGGGCGGACAAGCGGCATCGTCCATCACCTCAGCGAAAAGCAAAGCACTCAGCGGCGACAATTCGCTCGGCTTCAACACCACCGTGCAACCAGCCGCGAGCGCCGGGCCGACCTTGGCTGTGATCTGGTAGAGAGGCCAGTTCCAGGGGGTAATGAGACCGCAGACCCCAATCGCCTCTCGCATGATCGCGGTGCTGCCGCGTGGGGTGACGAACGGATAGTTCGCAAGGTTGTCGCGTGCGACACGGATGTGCTCGGCGGCCAGCGGCACCTGGGCTCGGCGCGCATAGGTGATGGCAGCTCCCATCTCGAACGTGAGGACCTGCGCGAACAACTCCAGCCGCTGGAGAAGCAAACCATGAACCCGATCAAGCAGCGCCGCTCTTTCAGCAGGCGGTGTCGTGGACCAGCCGGCGAAGGCTCGTCTGGCAGCTGCTATGGCGCAGTCCACATCATCGTCGTCGCCAAGCGTAACCTCGGCGATCGACTGCTCCGTCGCCGGATTGACGACGGATGCTGCGGCCGCGACTGATCCGATCGGCTTCCGCCATTCTCCGTCGATGTAGAATTTTCCGAGCAAGCCGGCTTCCGTCAGGTGTCGAAGGGGCGAGGTCATTGGAAGCGATCCTTTCGACGGCCTACCAGCCGCGCATCCGGGGCCATCGCGCTTCGATCGCCTCGCTGTCCGCGGAAACGACGTTGTACAATTCGTGTTGCGACGCCGTCGCACAGGCGTGATTGGGCAGGATGCGGACCTTCGCGCCGATCGGAAGAT
Source organism: Bradyrhizobium yuanmingense (assembly GCF_025200905.1). NCBI lineage: Bacteria > Pseudomonadati > Pseudomonadota > Alphaproteobacteria > Hyphomicrobiales > Nitrobacteraceae > Bradyrhizobium > Bradyrhizobium yuanmingense. Next base: position 5,270,633 of record NZ_CP104173.1, read on the forward strand.
CGGGCAAAGCGTGCGCCGACCCGGGTCTGACGGCGAGGATCCCGTGCTCCTGGCTCGCTTGGGAAACAATCAGGTCGGGAAAGACTTTGCCCGCCACGTCGCAGACCAGACCGTATCCCTGGTCGGCCGGCTGTGCCGCGGTGCCGCGGTCGCGCGACAGGGCCATCCAGCCCGCATCGACCAAAATCCAGCCCTTCTCGGGCTTCTTCCCGATCACAGTGGCGAGCACCGAGATTGCGATGTCGTCGGTCGTACAGACACCGACGCCGTGCATGACCAGATCGAAGAACATGTAGACGCCGGCCCGCATTTCCGTGACGCCGGTCAGGTCGTCGGCGAAATGCGCGGTCGGCGTCGAACCGACACTGACGACACGACATTCATGGCCGGCCGCGCGCAATGTCATCGCGGCGGCGACGGCCACGGCGCGCTCGCTCTCCGCAGCCGCGACAAGGGCCGCAGGCGTACTGAGGCCGTAGGATTCGCCGGCATGGGTGAGAACGCCGGCGATCTTGACGCCGGCCTCGGCCATGGCGGCCGCAACGACCACGAGTTTCGGATCGGTCGCGGTCAGCCCACCGCGATGACCGTCGCAGTCGATCTCGACAAGGGCGGACGGTGTCACACCGGCTGCGCGCCCGGCCGCGCCAAGCATGGCAGCCTGCTCAGGCGAGTCCAACAGCACCTTGATGTCGATGCCTGCTTTCTGCAAGCGCATCGCTCTGTCGGAGGTGTGCGGCGCCAGACCTACCGCATAGGTCATGTCCCGGAAACCGTGCTGTGCGAAATACTCCGCCTCCGCCAGGGTGGAGACAGTAATTGGCCCGGGCACGGACCGATAGACGCGCCGGGCGACGTCAATGGATTTTCCGGTTTTCATGTGGGGCCGCAGCACCACACCGCGCGCGGCCATGCGCGAGGATAGACGGGCAAGATTGCGATCCAGCCGGTCCCTGTCGAGCAGGAGGGCGGGAGTTGCCAATGCGGCCAGCGTCGCGGCGACCTTGCCACTCTGGATATCTGTCCCGCGCATCGCCTGGCCTAGCACTTCGATGTCTCCTAGCCGAACGACTGGTTGGCAATTGCGAAGCTGCGCGCCGGACCGGTCGATTGCGCCGGCATCCCCAGGGTCATGGTGGTGGCGTCGCTGACATGCTGCAGGCCAATGCTTTCGAGCCACGGCCCGAGTTGCGATGCCGCAGACGTATCGATGCGGACGAAGCGCCCACCAAGGCGTGCGAGCGCTGCCTCGATCAGCGCACGTGCATCGGTCGGGCTTTCGGCCGCAACAGGGCCAATGACATGCCCGCGACCGAAAAGCCGGGAGATGGCGTAACCGCGGGCTATGCCGTCACGGTGCAGGACATAGCCATCGGCGTTTTGGACGAGCCGATCCAGCATCCGTTGCCTTTCCCAACCGGTGGCCTCGCGATCGAGCCGCACGACTGCATCGAAATCCGATGCAGCCATTGCCCTGACGAGGTCCGAGCGCGGCGACCTGCCGGTTTCGCTTGGAATTCCCTGATGCTGGTGGATGACCCCGATCGGCACGAAGCCCCGGCGTCGGTAAAGGGCGATGCCTTCGGCTGTCGAATTCAGCGCGACCGTTCGTGGGCGCGCGGACGTCAGCAACGCGTCCATGAGTCGCGCCCCGTAGCCGCGGCCCTGAACAGCCTTCGCGACGATGATCATCCCGGCGGAAGCATGCGTGTCGCCATATGGCCACCACGCCGCCGTTCCGATCACCGCTCCGGCGCGCTCTAGGACGAAGCCACGGCCCAACTGCAGCGCGACATCCCAATCCTCGATCCGGTAGGGCCAGGACATCTCTTGCGAGAGTCTTAGCGCGCCCTCCCGATGCGATCTGGCGAATGGAAGCAGGACCACATCTTCATGGACGCGATCTTCGGCCGCTGCGGTCGTCATGATGGGGCAAGTCTCTTTCGGTTTGCCGGCCAGATCGCCAGTGCCAAGACGAGGGCTATCCGGGTGATCCTCGCATGGTCCGCAGCCTATCTTGCGCCTCACAGCATTACGTATCGGACTGGAGCCAAGTTCGGCACAGCATTTCAATGATGATGCGATTGAACGACCGATCTGCTGTCAGCGGCTGGCGCGCCACAGAGCGATGCGGTCCCGCATGCGATAGCCCTGAATGAACGCGGGCATGAACCAGGGATTGCCGCGATAGAACGGGATGAAGGCGGGAGGGCGGAAGTCAAAGGCAGTGCACGCCTGCGCGTCATGTCCCATCAGCTTGTGCGCCGCATGCATGCCGACCCATGGCGCCCAGACCACGCCTGAACCGCAGAAGCCGGTGGCATAGACGATGCCGTCCTGCTCGAAGATGCGAGGAATCATGTCGCGGTTCATGGCGACGTTGCCGAACCAGCTGTGCGAGAGGCGAACGCTCTCCAGTTCCGGAAACAGATTGACCAAGCCCTTGCGCAGAAGCAGCTTCGGAGCGATTGGATCGCCGACGCGAGAGCTGTCGCGGCCACCGAGCAGAATGCGTCTGCCGTCGGGCGAAGGCCGGTAATAGAAGCCGACCTCCCGATTCTCGGTGATCATCATCCCTTTCGGCATCAGCCGCGCCATGACGTCGGGCGCGAGCTCCTCCGTTGCAATGATCCGGCTGCGCACCGGGACCAGCCTGCGGCGCAGGAAGGGCACGGCACCATCGGTGTAACCGTTGGTACAAACCAGCACCTGACGCGCCTGCACCGGACCGGCCGAGGTGACAACGCGGAAGACGGCGCCATCTTTTTCGATCGAGATCACGGGCGTGCGCGCGTGGACTGCCAATCCGGACGTGAGCGCGACGCGCAGCAGTTCGGCGTGGAATTTGGCCGGATGCAGCCCGCCGATGTCCATCCGAACCGTGCCGCCGCGATAGACATCGGTCCCGATGTACTGACGCTGCTTGGCATAGGGAACTGCGTAAGCCTCGATCCCGAGCTTCCTTGCGAGCCTCTCCGCGGTGCGCGCCATGGCTTCGTATTGCTCATAACCGAAGGCACCCTTGAACTGCCCCACCGGCTGGAAGTCGCAGGCGAGGCCCTCCGTCCTGATGAAATCGTACAGGAACGCGCGCGCCGCATAGCCTTCCGCCTCGATCGCCAGCGCCTTCTCTTCTCCGAACCGGCGCGTGAGCGTCGCGTAATCGGGTCGAATGGAACCGCTCGTGATACCGCCGTTGCGCGTCGAGGCTCCTTCACCGGGGTCCATGGCATCATAAGCCGCAACCGAACGGCCCTCGCGTGCCAGCACCAGACCGGCCGAGAGCCCTGCATAGCCCGCGCCCACGATCAAGACGTCGAGCCTCTTGGCTATCGGCTGCTGAGGCGGCGGCTTGAGCGGCGCGGCTTCCCACCAATAGGGCGTGGCTTTCTCGGCAATTCTCGGCGCGTGCATGGCTTCGCTTCTGGGATGGTTGATGGGTTCAGCCGCGGCTCGGTTGAACTCGTTCAGATGTGGTCGTTTCGAACGTCGAGGGCATCTCGCAGACCGTCGCCGATGAAGTTGAAGCTCGTCACCGCAATCGTAATCGCGGCACCGGGAATGATCGCGAGCCATGGAGCGCTCGCCAGATATTGCTGGGCGCCATTGAGCATGTTGCCCCAGCTCGGCAGCGGCGGCTGGATGCCGTAGCCGAGAAAGCTGATATAGGCTTCCAGAAGGATCGCACGGGCGACGGCGAGGCTTGCGGCGACGATGATTGGACCCATGGCATTGGGCAGGACCTCGCGGAACATGATATGCCTGCGGCTCAGTCCCACCATGCGCGCAGCCTGGACAAACTCGCGCTCGCGCAGCGAGCGGACCTCGGCCTCGACGATTCTGGCGGTCTCCATCCAGCTCGTGACGGCAATGATCACGGTGATCATCACCGGGCTCGGCCGCAGCATGGCGGCCAGCGCCAAGACGAGGAAGATCGAGGGATAGGAAAGGAAGCCGTCCACCACGCGCATCAGCGCTGCCCCGACCCAACCGCCGCGATAACCCGCCGTCACACCGACCAGGGTGCCGATCAGCGTCGACAGCAGCATCGCGGAGAATCCCACCAGCAGCGACACACGCCCGGCCTCCAATAGCCGTGCAGCCAAGTCACGTCCGAGGGGATCGGTGCCGAAATAGTGGTGCCCGCTGAGAGGCGGCGCAAAGCGGGCACGCAGATCGATCTGGAGGGAGTCGTAGGGCAAGGCATAGGGGCCGATAGCGCACGCCAGCACAAGCAGGGTGATCATCGCGATGCCGACAAGCGCCAGATGATGGCGCATGAAGCGCGCCACCGCACGGCTGTGCCACCACCGAGTAGGAGCTGCGTGCACGACAATGGTGGTCATATCTGCTGCCTCCTGGTAACAGGGCGAGCCGGCGGGCTCAGCCCAGACGAATGCGCGGGTCGACGGTAGCGATGACGATGTCTGCGATCAGGTTGCCCAACACGACCAGGATGGCCGAGAATATCAACAGTCCCATCACCATCGGATAGTCACTGTAGCCGAGGCTGTCGAGAAACAGCCGCCCCATTCCCGGCCAGGTGAAGACAGTCTCGGTCACGAGTGCGCCGGTCAGAACGCTGGGCAATTGCATCCCGGCCAGGGTGATCATCGGCAACAGCGCATTGCCGACGACGTGCTTGAGCAGGATGCGTCGTTCGCTCACGCCCTTGGCGCGGGCGGTCTTAACGAAATCCTGACTTAGCGCATCGAGCGTCGCCGTGCGCATGTAGCGGCTCCAGATCGCGACATGAACCAGCGACAGCACCAGGCTCGGAAGGATCAGATGGTGCAGATAATCCAGCACCGAGCCGTCGCCGATCGTGTACATGTTCCCCGCAGGTACCCAACCGAGCTTCAGCGTAAAGATGTAGATGCCGATGAGGCCGAACCAGAAGGTCGGGACCGACAGTGCCACCATGGCACCCACCGTCGCGCAATAGTCGAACAGGGAATAGCGGTGGGTAGCACCGCGAATGCCGATCCAGGTGCCGGCCGCGATGGCCAATACGGTGGACGTGCCCATCAGCAGCAGCGTCGCCAACAGATGTCGGCCAATCACCGACAGCACCGCCGAGCCATCGCGGAAGGAGTGTCCCCAGTCGCCCCGGATCAGCCGCGAGGCCCAGTCGAGATACTGAAGCCACAGGGGCCGGTTCAGCCCAAGCTGGGCTGCGAGGCGCTCGACGTCCTTCTGGGTCATGCCGGGATCGAGCCCGAATTGCGCGAGAGGGCCGCCAGGCATGAGGTTGAGAACCGTGAAGCCGATGATCGAGACGATCACCAGCAGCACGATGCTCTGCGAGAGACGGTTGAGCAGGAAGCCGGACATGCGAGCCCTCCATTAGCGTGACAGGACCACCGGCCGCTCCTTGCAGGGCGGCCAGGACATCAGCTCGCCCAGTACCAGGCCAGCGCATTCCAGGATTCCGTGCGCGTATTGCCGTTCGGCACGAAGCCGTTGATGCCCTTCTTGAGTCCTTCGACCGCATTGCTCTGGTACAACGGAAGGAACGGCAGGTCGCGACGAACAAGTTCCTGGACGCGAGAGTAGATCGCGCGCCGGGCTTCAGGATCGAAGGTCCGCGCGCCCTTGTCGAGCAGAGCGTCGACCTCCGGATTCGCATACTGCGCATTGTTCGAGCCGCGACCACCCTTGGCTCCGATCGAACGCGAGTGAAGGCGATTGGTGACGTCCGGATCGGCACCGATCAGGTACGAGCTGCCGACGATCACGGAATCGAATTGCGATTGCATCCAGAACTCGCCCCACATCACGGCGGCGGGCAGGTTCGATATCTTCATCTCCACGCCCAGCTGAGCAAACGTCTGCTGCAGGAATTGCTGCACCTGCTCGCGGAGCGGATCTCCGGAGGTGGTCGAATTGGTGAACGACAGGCGAACACCGTTCTTGGTCCGAATGCCGCCTGCTCCCGGAGCCCAGCCCGCCTCGTCGAGAATCTTGCGCGCGCGATTCAGATTGAACTGGTGCAGCGGCAGGCCGGCATTGAAGTAGAAGGACTGCCGCGGCATGAACGTCTCCGTCGGCGTCGGCACGCCGTAGTAGAGTCCCTGGATGATCGCCTCCTTGTCGATCGCCGCATAAAGCGCCTCGCGGACCGCATGCTCCTTGAACTGCGGGCGCTCGAGGTTCAGGTAGAAGGACTCGAACGAGGCCCTTGGGACCAGCGTCACCACGCGGTTCGGCAGCTTCTTGGCTTCACCATAATGATCGGGAGTGATGTAGGGCTGACCGACGAGATCGATGTCGCCGCTCTTGAACTGGGTGTAGAGGACGGTGAGATCGGGAATGTACTTGAAGACCAGCCGCTCGATATGAGGGCCTTCACCGAAGTATTCGGTGTTGGCCACGAGTTCGAGATGGTCACCGGCGACCCGCTTGCCCCACTTGAACGCGCCGGTGCCGACCGGCGCCTGGTTGAAGGCGGCATTGTTCGGATTGGCCTCTTTTTCCAGGATGTGCTTGGGCACGATGAAGGTTTCGGTCAGGAACGACAAATACGGCGCAAAGGCCTCTTCCATTCGCCACGAGATCTCCGTGGGTGAGACCACCGTGATGTCCCGCACGAGAGAATGGCCGGACGTGCGCCAACTCCGGAAGTTGGGGTTCGTGATCAGCTCGAGCGTGAACTTCACGTCCTCGGCGCTGAAAGGCTTGCCGTCGTGCCAACGGACATCGTCACGCAAACGAATGCGCCATTTGAGACCGTCTTCCGAAATGCCGCCGTTCTTCTGGCTTGGCACTTCCAATGCAAGGTTGGGCTGAATGACGCCTTGAGGATCGATGCGGAAGAGTGCGTCGAAGACCGAGAAATGCACACCATCGTCGACTTCAATGTGGGCCATCAGCGGATTGAAGACGGTCGGCTCCTGCCCAAGTCCGACGATCACGCGGCCGGTTGGCTTTGCCGGAGAGGTGCGCGCGAGGGCCGGCTTGCCCAAGAGATTGGGCGCGAAGATGCCGGCGGCTCCGCCAATTGCCACCATGCGCAGGGCATCGCGCCGCGAGTAGTTCGATGTCGCAGAACGCTCGGTCATAACGTCTCTCCTTAGCTGTTGTGTCCGACGTGGCTTTCATCTTGAGGCATGCTCCCGGGCTGCTCGCCGGGGATCGCTGCCACCAGTTCTCGCGTGTAGCTGGATTTCGGGTTGAGGAAGATCTGGGACGGCGGCCCCCGTTCAACGATCTGTCCTCGATGCATGACGGCAATTTCATCGCAGATCTGGCTTGCGACGCGCAGATCATGGGTGATGAAGATCATCGAGACGCCCGTCTCGCGTTGAATCTGATCCAGCAGCCTCAAGATCTGGGCCTGGATCGATACGTCGAGCGCAGAGACCGCTTCGTCCGCAATCAGGAGCTTCGGCTTGAACATCAGCGCCCGCGCGATACCGATGCGCTGGCGCTGCCCGCCGGAGAACTCGTGCGGATAGCGGTCGAAGGCTCCTGCATCGAGGCCGACATGGGACAGAAGGTCCCGCGCCCGCTCGGCAGCCTCGCTGTATGGCACCCCATGCGCAACGGGACCGACCGTGAGAATATGCCCGACCGTCGATCGCGGATTCAGCGAGGCAAAGGGATCCTGGAAGATCATCTGGATCCTGGGCCGCAGCGATCGAAACTCGGCCTCGGAAAGCCCGGCAATGTCACGCCCTTCGAACAGAATCGAGCCGCTGTCGCACTCCATGAGCTTGATCAGCAGCCGACCGAGCGACGACTTGCCCGAACCGCTCTCCCCAACGACGCCGAGCGTGCGGCCCGACGTGAGGTCGAAACTGACCCCATTGACCGCAGGCACGATGCGTTGCGTGCGCAAAAACGCGCTGCCGCTGCGATAGGTTTTTGCGAGGCATTCAACCTTGAGAATGGCAACTGGGTCACCAGCTTCCAAGGGCACACGGTTTTTGCCGGTCAGGTGCGGGACGGCTGCGATCAGTCGGCGCGTATAGAGGTGGCTTGGCGACTTCAGCACCTGCTCGGCACTGCCCTGCTCCACGCAACGGCCTTTCTCCATCACCACAACGTAATCGGCGATCTCAGCCACGACGCCGAAATCGTGGGTGATGAACATGACGCTCATCGCCTTGCGGCGCTGAATGTCGCGGATCAATTTGAGGATCTGCGCCTGGGTCGTCACGTCCAGGGCGGTGGTCGGCTCGTCTGCAATCAGGATCGCGGGCTCGAGAGCCAGAGCCATGGCGATCATCACGCGCTGCCGCTGTCCACCCGAAAGCCGGAATGGATATTGATGATACATAAGCTGCGGATCGGGCAGACCCACTTCAATCAACAGATCAATCGCCCTGCTGCGACGGGAGGCCGGCGTTCCGACGTCGTGCGCAGCCATCACCTCTTCGATCTGCGCGCCCACGGTCATCAGCGGGTTGAGCGCCGAGAGAGGGTCTTGAAAGATCATTGAAGCGATGCGGCCGCGCAGGCTGCGGAGCTTGTCGGGCGAGAGGCCCACCATGTTCTCCCCATCCAGGTGGATCGCACCCGAAGAGACCCGGATCGCTTTCGGTAGAAGCCCCATGATCGCATTCGCGGTGACCGACTTGCCCGATCCGGATTCCCCGATGATACAGAGAATCTGCCCGCGTTTCAGATCGAAGGAGATATTCTCGACGGCGTAGGCTCGCTCCATTCCTTCCGGCAGACTCACGGTCAGCTCGCGCACCGACAGCGCGACATCGACGGGGCTTGCCACCTGGATGCCAGAGGCCATGAAAGCATCCTCCTTTTTCAAGCCGGTGCCGTCATCTTGCTGCGGCCGGCGCCTTCGGCTCCTTGCGCCTCCACGCTCCTTGGACAGGTCGATAATTCGCCGCTCAACTTGCCATTCCTTCGTTGGAGGCTGCGACATGATTCAGGCCTCTTCGCGCAAGAAGCAAGAGCTGTTGCTTAGAGCGCAGCACCGACCTAATTGGCCAGCTCGATCGAAGCGAAGCTCAGTTGGCATCCACGTCATGGCTTGATCGCTTCCGCGAAGGCCTGCTCCTGGACAAGGCTCATGCAAGTTGCCTCTTTGGACTTCGACCATCGATCGGTTGGTTCTGCCGATCTTGACGATGTCGATCACCGCAGAGTCGCCGAAAGCCGGCATCGAAGCAGCAGGAACTTCTGAAAACGAAGTCCGATTTGGCATTTCAGTCTGCGCCGCGAGACCCGCCGTGGGGCCCAGCCAGGAGGGAGCGCAATGGATTGCGCGAGCGCGTGCGTCTGGCTGGCCGCCTGCAAGCTGCGATGCAAGCAAAGTATTTTCGCAATAATAGCCTGTGTCAAAGGCAGCAAACCGCAGGATATTCGGTCTCACGGCGAAAGTCCGTGAGGGCTGTGGCAATTCCTCGGTTACGCTACGGCAACCACCGGAGATCCCCAATCCGATGAGCGCGCCGCTCCTGCATATCGAATCCAATCCATCCCTACCTCGTGAGGCAGACGTCGTTGTGATCGGCGGCGGCGTCGTGGGCGTGTTCACAAGCTACTATCTCGCCCGCCGCGGCCTCAAGATTGCTTTGCTTGAAAAGGGCCGCGTCGCCGCCGAGCAGTCCAGCCGCAACTGGGGATGGTGCCGCCAACAGAACCGCGATGCGCGCGAGTTACCGCTTGCGACCAAGAGCCTGGATCTCTGGGAAAGGGTTGCCGGAGAGACCGGTGAAGATACGGGTTTTCGCCGCTGTGGGCTTTTGTATCTGTCGAACGACGACAATGAGCTGGCCGGCTGGGCAAAGTGGCGAGACTTTGCCAGGACCGTCGGGGTCACGACGCACATGCTGAGTGCGGAAGAAGCGAGCGAGAGAGGCAGGGCGACCGGTCGCAAGTGGAAGGGCGGCGTCTTCTCGCCGACAGACGGCACGGCAGATACTTCAAAGGCCGTGCCCGTCGCCGCGCGCGGCATCATGGCGGCGGGTGGCAGCGTGCACCAGCTTTGCGCGGCTCGTGGCATAGAGCTCACTGCCGGCCGCGTCAGCGGAGTGGTGACGGAAGCGGGCACGATCCGGACGAAGACGGCGGTCATGGCAGGAGGTGCATGGGCGTCCTCGTTCTGCAACCAGCTGGGAATTCGCTTCCCGCAGGCATCCGTTCGCCAGTCTATTCTCGCCGTGGCCCCTGGCGCCGCCGGCCTTCCTGATGCCCTTTACACCGGGCTCGTCTCGCTCACGCGGCGCGGCAATGGCGGATACACGCTCGCAATCAGCGGGCGCGCGCGAGTCGATCCGACGCCGCAGCAATTCAGGTTCGGCCGCGAATTCCTGCCCATGTTCGCCCGCCGCTGGCGAAGTCTCAGCCCTGGGGCTTTCGAGGGCCTGCGGCACGGCCATGAATCCCTGGCGAAATGGGGGCTCGATGAGGTGACCCCGATGGAGCTGAACCGGACGCTCGATCCTCGCCCTGACATGAGGCAGATTCGGGCGACACATCGACGAGCTTGCAAGCTCGTGCCGGAACTTGAGCGCGTCGAAATCTCAAACGTCTGGGCCGGCTACATCGACAGCACGCCGGACGGCATTCCAGCAATCGGTGAAGTTGAGTCCATTCCAGGGTTCATCCTTGCGGCGGGATTCAGCGGCCACGGTTTTGGAATTGGCCCAGGCGCGGGTCATATGATCGCCGACATCATCACGGGTGATCCGCCGATCGTCGACCCGCGCCCCTACAGGCCGGCGCGGCTGAAAAAGAGCGCCTGGGGCAAGGTCAGCGAGTTCTGAATTGCAGCTTCCGCCTCGGTGGGAAAAGACGCTGGTTGATGCTATGACAATGCATATGACGCTGAAGTCTCAAAGCCCTCACGCCGTTGTCGGCCCCATCTGATGGCACTGCTATGAAGCTCGATAAGATCGACATCAGGATTTTATGCGAACTGCAGAAGAACGGGCGGATCTCCAACGTCGAGCTCGCAGAGCTGATCAACCTTTCCCCGAGTCCGTGCCTGATGCGCGTCAAGAGGCTCCAGACGGAGGGCTTCATCACTGGCTACTCCGCCCAGATCGATGTTGCCAAGCTCGGACAAACTCTAACCGTCTTCGCTGAAATCACCCTGAAGAATCACCGGCAGATCGATTTCGCGCGCTTTCTCACGACCATTGAAAAGATCGATTCCGTCGTCGAATGCCACCTCGTTTCGGGCGGGTACGACTATCTCGTCAAGTTCATCACGGCGGGTATCAGCGAATACCAGGCCGTCATGGAACGGCTGGTCGAGATGGATATCGGCATCGACAAGTATTTCAGTTTTGTCGTGCTGAAGTCCCCGATCGTGAAATCCCATCTGCCGCTGGAAAGCATATTCAACGGTTGACAAACAGGCGCAGCGATTATCCTCTCATCGCTGCGCGCACGTCCCTATCTTCCAGCGTCTGGTCCAGCGTAGTCCTTGTCCGCTCGATGATGCCGTCGATGTCCGCATCCGTGCAGCAGAGCGGCGGCGCATAGCCGAGCACGCCCTGGGCAAAGGCGCGGATGACGAGACCGTTGTCCCATGCGCGGTCGAAAATACGGCGCGCTGGATCGGCTTCCGCCGGCAGCGGCGTCTTGCGCTCCTTGTCAGTGACGAGCTCAATCGCAGCCAGCATGCCGCGACCGCGGACATCGCCGACGAGCGGATGATCCGCCAGCGCGCGAAGGCCTTCCATGAGACGGCATCCCGCCTTCCGGCCGTTTTCCAGCAAGCCGTTTTCGTAAAGATCAAGGCACGCAAGCCCGACAGCTGCGCTGACGGGATGTGCCGAATAGGTGTAGCCGTGGCCGATGGCAGCCTTGCCGGCGCCATCAGCGATCGTGTTGTAGACGCGGTCGGACATCAGAACGGCCCCCATCGGCACATAGCCCGAGGTAAGCCCTTTTGCCGTTGTCATGAGATCCGGCACGACGTCGTCCTCTTCACAGGCGAACAACGGACCGACACGGCCAAAGCCGGTGATGACCTCATCGGCAACGAACAGAATGTCGTGCTCCTTGCAAACAGCGTGCATCGCTTTCATCCAGGACGGCGGCGGAACGAGGACGCCTCCGGACCCCTGTATCGGCTCGACATAGAAGGCCGCGACGCGTTCGGCGCCGAGCTCGGCGATCTTGGCGCGCAGAGCCGCGACCGACGCCGCAATGATCGCCTGGGGATGCGAACCGACGGGGTTCCGATAGGCGTAGTGCGAGGGAATTTTGTGCTGCCAGCTGTATGGCACTCCAAATCCCGCATGAAAAGCCGGCAGCGCGGTCAGGCCAGATCCTGCCGTCGACGATCCATGGTAACCAGATTCGACGGAAATGAACTGGTCCTTCTGCGGCCTACCCTTGGCATGATAATAGTAGCGGATGAACCGGATCGTGCTGTCGACGGCGTCGGAGCCGCCCAAGGTGAAATAGACATGGTTCAGATCGCCAGGCGCCAATTCAGCCAGTCTGGCGGCCAGCCGGATGGCCGGGTCGGAGCCCAATCCGAAATAACCCGTCGCATAGGGAAGTTCGCGCAACTGCTTGGTGGCCGCTTCGACGATGCTGTCCTGCCCATAGCCGGCATTGACACACCACAGGCCGGCGAAGCCGTCCAGCAATTGACGACCCGAGACATCGGTCAGCGTCGCGCCTTTCCCTGACTTCAGCACGCGGACGCCAGTCGCCTCGTGGCTGCGATAGGATGAGACCGGATGAATCAGATGCGCGCGATCGAGTTCAACCAGCGAGTTGCTCAACATGTTGTCCTCCAGATCAACCGCACGCTTGTGCGGCACTCCCAATGTCTTCGGAGCTCAACGTAAGACGCCCGGAACAGCAGTTGCTCCCAGGCATGACATGGACGGAAGGCGTTTTGACTTTGATTGACGATCGACGCGGCATCTTGTGCCGGCATCGGCCTGTGCCTGGCATTGGCGCTCAACTCGGAGGCGCCTTTTCACACAACTCTCTGCCACGGCGCCGATCCGATACGACACAATCTGCTCTCCGTCGCCGCGACAGCGGTGCTTTATCCGGTCCTCTGCTCGCTATGATCCCTGTCGTACCGGACCGCGGTGCGTGAGGACCGAAAAGGATCGAGCGATGGCAACGTTTAGACCGAAATACATCACCTTCGACTGTTACGGCACGCTGACCAATTTCGACATGGCCGGCGCGGCAAGGAGGGTCTACGGCTCTCAACTTTCTGCCACGACGATGGCAAGCTTCATCAAGGATTTCGCTGCCTATCGCCTGGACGAAGTTCTTGGCGCGTGGAAGCCGTACTTCGAGGTCGTGCACAATTCAGTAGAGCGCGCTTGCAAGCGCAACGGTATCGTATTTCGGCCGGAGGATGCCCAGCGCATCAATGAAGAGATCCACACGTGGGGTCCACATCCGGACGTCCCGGCGGGTCTGGCCAAGGTTGCCAGGGAGATTCCGCTGGTCATCTTGTCGAACTCCATGAAGAACCTCATCATGTCCAACGTGGACAAGCTCGGCGCTCCCTTCCACACGGTCATCACGGCCGAGGAGACTGGCGCCTACAAGCCGCACATGAAAGGCTTCGAATACATGTTCGACAAGCTGGGCTGCGGCCCGGAAGATATCACTCACGTCTCCTCCTCGTTCCGCTACGATCTGATGACCGCCTACGATCTGGGCATCAAGAGCAAGGTCTGGGTGAACCGCGGTCACGAGCCCGCGAACCCCTTCTATGAATACACCGAGGTGGCTGACATCGGAGGGCTTGCCGCAGCAGTCGGCCTGGAGCCCCTGCGCAAGAGCGCGTGAGCGCAGTTCCCTCAGGTTCTCTCGTTGCGCTTCAGTTCTTCAAAAGCTTCAATCGAGATCGGTGCGCCGTGAAGCAAAAAAGGGGGCGGTTCGACCGCCCCCCTTTTTTTGCTTCAGATATTGGGCCGCTCAGTCCAGGCCGCCGACGTGGAGCGCCTTGGTCTCGAGATATTCTTCTATCCCGAGTTGAGATCCCTCGCGTCCTAGGCCCGACTGTTTGACACCGCCGAAAGGCGCCACCTCGGTCGAGATCAGGCCGGTGTTCAAGCCGACCATGCCGAACTCGAGCGCCTCCGCAACACGCCAGGAGCGCTTGAGGTTTTCCGTGTAGAAATAGGCGGCAAGGCCAAAAGGCGTGCCGTTGGCGATCGCAATCGCCTCCTCCTCGGTCTCAAAGCGGAAAAGCGGTGCGACCGGCCCGAAGGTCTCTTCCGAAGCCAGGAGCATCTCAGTTGTTGCGCCGCCGAGCACGAGAGGGCGGGCATATTGCCGACCTTCCGGCACCGCCTCATTCTCCGAGATGATCTTTGCGCCCTTATCCAGGGCGTCCGTGACGTGTCGCTTGATCTTCTCGATCGCCGCGCTGTTGATCATCGGCCCGATTGCGACCCCCTCTTCCGTCCCGGCACCGACCTTCATTTTTTCAACCTGGCTGGCGAGCTTCTGGGCGAAGGCGTCGTAGATGCCAGCTTGCACCAGGATGCGATTGCAGCAGACGCACGTTTGCCCGCCATTGCGGAATTTTGACGCAATCGCCCCCTCGACCGCCCGGTCGACGTCGGCATCGTCAAAGACGATGAACGGCGCGTTGCCGCCGAGCTCGAGGCTGAGCCGCTTGATGTTGTCGGCGGCGCCCCTCATCAGCAAAGCGCCGACGCGTGTCGATCCGGTGAACGAGATCTTGCGGACGGTTTCATTGGCCATCAGCTCCGCGCCGATGTCCGCCGGCATGCCCGTCACGATGTTGATCACGCCCGCCGGGATTCCGGCCCGCTCAGCCAGGACAGCGATGGCGAGAGCTGAAAAAGGCGTAAACTCAGACGGCTTGATGACCACTGTGCAGCCCGCAGCAAGCGCTGGTGCCACTTTGCGGGTTATCATCGCGTTGGGGAAATTCCAGGGCGTGATGATCCCGCAGACGCCGACCGGTTCTTTCAGCACCAGAATGCGGCGATCGACGCTGGGCGCCGGGATTGTCGATCCGTTGATGCGGCGGGCCTCTTCGGCAAACCATTTGACGAAGGATGCCCCATAACGGATCTCTCCGAGAGATTCAGCAAGCGGCTTGCCCTGTTCCAGCGTGAGCAGAAGAGCCAAATCCTGCTCATGGTGCCGCATGAGCTCATACCAGCGCTCCAGCAGCGCAGCACGCTCTGCATGAGCCCGGGTCTTCCAGTGCTTGAACGCGGCGGCCGCCGCGTCAATTGCTGCCCTGGTCTCGTCTCGGCCCATATCCGGGATGGTGCCAAGCACTTTCTGGCTGGCAGGATCAATGACATCAACGGTGGCTCTCGTGCTCGCGTCCCGCCAGTTGCTGCCGATCAGCGCGTGCTGGCGAAACAGATCCTTGTCCTTCAATGCAATCATGGGCTTGTTCCTTGGTTTCGGGCCCGACCTCACCATCACTGCCTGGATTTGCGCGTGGCGAGACGAAGCCATCTCATGCGAGCAGTACAGAACCGCGCGCCGCATTTTTCCTTGAGAATGAAGTGTCTGGCCGCGTTGAATCTGGTCAGGCGCGGTCTCGGAGGTCGAATATTCTGAGGGCCGCTAGTGCAGCCCTCAGCATCGTCTCAATCATAATGACAGACGTAGATCTTTCGCACGGTCTCGATCGTGCGCCAGACGCCAACGAAGCCGGGTTTCATCACAAAGCTGTCGCCGGCGCGGTACCTCCTGGTCTCACCACCCTTTTCCTCGATCTCGATGAGACCCGAGAGAATGTGACAGAACTCGAACGTGGAGCCCTTGATGGAATGAGTCTCGCCGGGTGTCGCTTCCCAGACACCGGTCAGCACCTTCTCGCCTTTCGAGGCGTCCTGTGCCCAGGTCTTGAACGATGGATTGCCGGAGATGAGCCGTTCCGGAGCAGGCAAGGCGTTCTTCGGTGCGAAGTCCGGATTGGTGTCAATGGTGACCAGAAGGGACATGGCTTTTTTCCTGTTAGTAACCGAGTGTTCGATCGACAAGGCCGATCGGATTTCGTCCAGCGCGGTGGCGCCGGATGTTCTCTATGACCGATTGTGCCGCCGTATGCGGTTGGGTCACGGATGCGATATGCGGCGTGATGATCACCTTCGGATGGGACCAGAGTAGATGGCCGTCCGGCAGCGGCTCGGGATCGGTGACGTCAAGCATGGCGGCTGCAAGGTGCCCGCTGTCGAGCGCCTCGATGAGTGCGCCCTGGTCGAGCTGCGGGCCGCGGCCGACATGGAGCAGCCTCGCTCCCGCTGGCAAAAGCGAGAAGAGCCTTGCGTTCAGGATGCCGCTTGTTTGCTCCGTCAGGGGAAGAAGACAGACGAGGATATTCGTTCCTCGCAGGAAGTCACCAAGCTGGTCGTCCCCATGAAAGCAGGCGACTCCCTCGACAGTTTTTTCGCTGCGGCTCCACGCGGCGATGGGAAACTGGAACGGCTTCAGGCGGTCGATTGCAGCTTGCGCCAGCATGCCAAGCCCCAGGAAGCCAATACGGCGATCGGCCGCCTGGGACGTTGGAAGCGCTTGCCAAACGCCCCTTCTCTGCTGCCCTTGGTAGGCCAGCATCTCGCGATGCAGCGTCAGCACACCAAGGACGACGTATTCCTGCATCATGCGTATGATGCCATCCTCGACCATGCGCACGAGCTTCACGTGGCCAGGTATGGTCTCCGGATTGAACTGATCGACGCCGGCGCCGATGGAAAAGAGCAGCTCCAGATTACAAAAGCGCCAGACATCGTCTGGCACGTTCCAGGTCAGCAGGTACCGTATCTTTTCCGGATCGATAGCTTCGCTGCAATGGTAAAATTCCAGGTCAGGGAGCTCGCACGCAAAAGCCTCCCGGAAGACTGCGCCCCTGGCAGCATCAGAATTGAAAAGAAATGCCATCGATGCACGTCTCCGCCTCGCTCGGTATGTCGACGACGTCGGGAAAAGCGACTAGCCTTGCAAGACTTTCGTGGGGATTCACGGCGATCCGGTCTGCCTCCACGATTTTTGCCGAACACCGAGAGGATAGCTGCGAGCCGGAGCTTTCCCTGCCGAATTACGTTGCAAGACAGGCCGAAGATTTCGAAAAGAGGGCCCAAACAGGGGAAACCTGCTGGCTTTCCGTGCGATAGTGGGCGAAATAAGCCCGCTACCCTGGCGGAAAAGATAAGGCGCGATGTGCGAAAGATTGGCATCTCGCGAAGGAATGGACGAGTCGAGATGGGACGAACGGTACGCGTGAAGTCCTTTGAGCTGGCCGCGAAGGACATCAACGACGTTGATGTGACGCTGCTCCACGCGCTCTCGACCGGGGTTGGCTGGCCGCATCGACCCAAGGATTGGGATTTTTTGCGCCGCGCAGGTCACGGCATCGTAGCCGTTGATGGCATAGGACGCGTCTTCGGCAGCGCGATGTGGTTCCCATATGGCCGCGAATTCGCGACCATTGGCCTGGTGATCACATCGCCCCGAACCCAGGCGCAGGGTACCGGCCGTTGGCTCATGGAGCAGGTGTTCGAGCGGTGTGGCGACCGGACTCTAAGCCTCAATTCGACCGATGCCGCGTATCATCTGTATCTTTCCCTGGGCTTCACGAAGGAAGCCACCGTCTATCAGTGGCAGGGAGAGGCCGTGTCACCACCTCCGCCAGTGCCGGCACTCGACGGCGAATTGAGCCCGCTCACCGGGAATATCCAAGAGATCACAGCACTGGATGAACGCGCGTTCGGGACCAGTCGTCAGAGGCTGCTTGCATTGCTTTCTGAAGGTGCGTCAATCTGCGTCCTGCGTCGTGGCGGTGAGACCGTCGGTTATTCCATGAAGCGCGAATTCGGGCGCGGTCATGTGATCGGCCCTATCGTCGCCAGCAATGATTGTGACGCGATCCATCTTACGGCCGTGCATCTCAAGGATCTCGCCGGAAAGTTCGCCCGCGTTGATACGCGGGAGCAGACGGGTCTGTTTGCGGATTTTCTTCAACAGAGCCGCCTCGGAATGAACGATACAGTCACTACCATGTCCAAGGGACGGCGATTCCTGAACCGAAAGGGAAACGAGCCGTGGGTTTACGGGCTGGCCGGTCACGCGTTGAGCTGAGGCTGTGAAGCGAACTGCTAACAGTCCAGCTCGTGCTTCACGGGAGGGACAGAGCAAGAGGGAGAACACGTCCCGCCCAAAATAGCGGATCTATCCAGATGCTCCTCGAAGCGTGGCGCTCGCCTTCCCGGACGACTGGTCGAGGCAGGCCGCGGCCCCGCTCCTAGTTATGCGCCAAAGCGGTGCTGCTAGGTCGATCCGTCCTCTACGGATTTGCCGCAAGGGGCTGTGGCATCCAAGGCCCTGGCTATCCTTTTCGAAGAGATCGACAGAACGCTGGCGCTCATCGGGTGTCCCGCAGCTTCTCGATCGAACGAGTTATTCATCGCACCGTCTGCGCTCTTGCCGATTACGCAGAGCCGCTCGAGCACGTCCGTTTTCCTCGCCAGAGTGTCCTAATCTACGACGCTCATGTAATCCGCCTGTACTGCGCGACCCTCGCGCTGTATCTCATGCTGCGAATGTGCAGTGAGGGACAGAGCCAAACGGGTGTGTGACTTAGTCTCGCCCACAGAGAGGGTCGATCAAGCCAAGCTTCCAACCGAAACGTCCGTTCTGCGCGCGGTCTGGCCAAGTCTTTGAAAAGCTTGGTGGGCGCACCAGGGCTCGAACCTGGGACCCGCTGATTAAGAGTTCAAAACGGGCGCCTCTCTACGATTTCTGAATCTACGCCATGCCGCGACAGCGGCCAAGAAGGTCTTTTATTTCTAGGGACTTGTCGCATAGCTTCGCAGTCCAGCGAACCCAGACCTTCAAACACCTCGGCTCGCCAAAACCGTTTGAAAACCGTTTTAGCAGTTCACATCCGCCCCCATGACCGACATTCGTATTGCTCTCAGCGACAAAGCTATCGCTCAGCTACCGACTCCTGAAGATGGCTGGTATTTGGCTCGCGACACCGAGTTGAAAGGGTTCTTTGTCGTCGTGGGTAAGCGGAAAAGGACCTTCACTGTTCAAGGCGACCTCAGACAACGGGGGAAGCGGGCCTCTTCCATAAGAGTGTCGATTGGAGATGCCACCGAATTAACGACTCGAGCGGCTCGCGCAATTGCCAAGGAATACCTTGCTCAGATCAGCAAGGGACAGCACCCGAAAGCGAGGCTAAGCGGAAAGGCCGGACAGGCCGAGACCGATGGGAACAGTGGGGTAACGGGCGCTACCCTGAAGCAGGCTTGGCAACGCTATTTGGAAGCCCACCTAATCCGAAAAGGCCGTAGCGAGAAAACGATAAGTGGTTATCGGGATCACGTCGAACGTCTCTTTTCGGAATGGCTTGACACCCCTCTGCTCGATCTCGCGAATGATCCGGCTCGCGTCGCCAAAAAGCATGATCAGCTTACTAGGGAGAACGGTCCCTACATGGCCAATGGGAGCATGCGGACGCTGCGAGCCATCTACAATCATGCTCGGAAGACCAATCGATCGCTGCCGCGTGACAATCCCGCGGATGCTGTCGATTGGAATCAGGAGGAGCGCAGGAACACGGGTATGGGCACCGGCGATTTGAAAAGATGGTTCATAGAGCTGGCAAATCTGGACAATCCAATCCGGCGCGAATTCCATCTTTTCACCTTGCTGTGTGGGTCTAGGCCAACCGCATTGCAGCAAGCTAAGCCGGAACACATCAATTTTCGACGGCGAACGCTCCACATCCCTAGGCCCAAGGGAGGCAGCAAGCGAGCGTTCGACATCCCGCTGTCTCGGGAAATGATCCTGAGCCTCATTCGAGTGCTTCGCTTCGGCAGGCAATTGCATCCGACTCAGGCGCAAGAATGGTTATTCCCAGCTGAGAGCGCCTCCGGACACCTGGCGGAAACCAAGGAGGACCGAGATATCTTATCAAAATGGGGCAATGACCTTCGTCAAACATTTCGGACAATTGCCACGGCTGCTGGCGTTCCCGAATTCGACGCCAAGCTCCTCATGAACCATTCAATTCCTGGAGTTAATGCAGGCTACGTCACTCGACATAAGCTAGTTGAAGACCATCTGCGCAGCCAACAACAAGCCATCAGTACCGTCGTGTTTTCCGCACTCGGTAAGTTGCACGCAGAAGAAGGCGCCCTAGTCGATTGGCTTGGTCGATCAAGCCAAAGAGCTGTGAGCAAATTCCGATCCGACCCGCCTACTCTCCGCGAAGAGCAAGAAAGAATCCGGCAGGCAGCCTGACCTCTCTCCTGTCGGCTCCGGGTCCTAAGGATCTCTTTCCAGCTCAAGTCGGGGAATGTTACTCGACAGCTACCGCCTATCTCCATATCATATCTCACTCAAATCCTCCCGCAGGAGGCAGTTCACGTTGGCCGTAGCGAGCGCAGTCTAACGCTCGGACTCGCCCAACCGTCCAAGCGGCGTTATCGCTACTGGCTAGCGCAGAAAGGCGCAAAAGGCGGCCTTGGGGGATTCAACACATAGATCAACTGAAAACTTTGTCCCCACGTCTGGCGGCCAATGCTCTCGAGCGCGGGCCTGACACTTTGCCGAAATCAAAATCAATGGTGTCGATCTGGCAACCTCGCGCGAAAATCAAAAAACGGCTGCTTCGTAACCGGGCTTGAGCTGTTCTTGAGCGCGTCGGATATCGCGGAAAGCTATCCCTTTAAGTCCTCGTAGGGCCCCTGCGCGCAGGGAGCCGACACAAGCCCGTCACGGGACGAGTAACCGACTGTGTTGGCGCATCTCAAGATGATGAACCTGGCCGGGCGGCATGGCTCCGGCGGCGGTCCAGACCGGATGGGCCATCGTACATTGGAGCGCGATGAATTCCCCCGCGGACGTGACCGTAAAATCCGCGGGTGCGTCAGGCGTCCATCGAAACATATCCTCGGCGGCGAGCCGCGCGATGGTCGGCGAACATCGCCAGTGGAAAGAACTCCTCGTTCCAGCTCTCGGCCCAGGAAATGTCCGCACCTAACTGTGTACGAGGCTTGGCGGACAGCCCTCGGTCGCTTTGCCTGCCTTGCATGATAGCGGCGGCCATGCGCCACAGCTCTCCAATCGTGTGCGGTGGCGGGCAGAAATGGCGCGGGACGTGTCTCGTTCACTGAGCGGTCGTGACTCATGCGCCCCACCGCGAGTACCAGTCCGTCAACCTCCGGGTGGCGCAATCACATCCTTGTTCGGGCGACGACCGGAGCCAGCGAAGGCCAGGTCGGTAAAAGTTGGCGATCAACATGGCACCATGCTCAACGAGGCCCTCGCGGCCTAGATGAACGAAGCGCAGAAACTGCGCAGCCAGCAGCACGCCGGCCGCCACGGATACGAATCCGACTGACATGACAGGCTCGCCAGCTGCAAACCGATTCAAGTCCTGTTTCGACAATTGTCCGCAGCGGGGATCGCGCAGGTGTTCTTCCGCCTTGATCGGATCGACGCCGAGCTCGACGAACAGTTGGGCGCGCGCTTCAGGGGTCACGGGCCGCAACTCTTCGAACCCCCTTTTTACAAGCTCGTTGCGCTCGACGAGCGGCAGCTTCATGCTTTGCCAGGCGAGGCCGCTCGGACCCCGTGGATGCGATTGCCACGGACGTCGACCTCACCATCTGCGACGGGAGCAAAGGACGCGGTGAGCGGCCGTGCTCACCGTTTCTGGGCGACAGTGCCGGCGCTCCTGCTGTAGGAAGGCGAGATGCTCGCCTGGCCGATCTGCCTGTTCTGGTCCGCGGTGAGACTTAGCCTCGCACTTGTTCTTATTGGCATTGCAAGGATGCCAGCCACCCAATAGACGATCCCCTGCAACCTCGCTGGCTGCTTTTCGGTGGTCGCCAGGACTGGGCCTGTAGCTCAATGGTTAGAGCCGGCCGCTCATAGCGGTCTGGTTGCAGGTTCGAGTCCTGCCGGGCCCACCAGAAAACTCAATAATAACATAACTTATCAGGCAACCATCGCACCAGATACGTGCTCTTTCGTTCACCGGAAGAGGCCGCACTTGGCGATTTTGTCAACCGCATCGGAAAAATAGTTGGGATGGCCAGCCATCGCGATCCGCTTGATCCAGAGCAATCGTTTCCACGCTATCTTGGTGTGTCACGGCTAATGGAAAGCGTTGGTTTCTTGCGTCTTACGTGCGTCCTGGACCGCTGGTTTCTCAAGCGTCAGTACCTCGTTGTTAGAAGCGGAAGCGTGCGCTCCAGCAATTCAGTAAGCCGACCGCGACAGCTCGCCGCGCGCGGGCTCTCTTCGTCTTGGTTTCCTTCGGGCTCGATCGTTTGTCGTGCGGCGCGCTAATGCAGATCAGGACCTTCCGCGAACCGGCGCTCCATACTGCTCTGTCCCGATGTCGAGCATTCCTCTTTCCGACCAGCGGTGGCCAGGAGCGGCACGCCTCAACCTCGATGAGCTCATCGGACATGATTCAGTAGCGCATCGAAGGGGACGATGCGCCGAAGAAGCACAAGACGACGGGATCGAACGATGTGTTCCGGGCGCGGCTGGATCAGATCATTAACATGAAGCACGAGCTGGTTCAGCTCGCCAACAAGATCGATTGGGACTGGCTCGACGGCGAGATCGCTCCGCTTTACAGCGAGGACGGCCAGCTTGGGTCGAGTAGGTGAGCGTAGCCGCGAGCAGAACCGGCTTGAGTTGTGGACCGGCTGCATGTGCCGGCAAAAATTTCTGCGACAGAGCGCGCTCAGCGCCCCACGGCGGCGGACGTAGCAGCCCCCGTCTCTTCGTCGCCCACCTCCGGCTTCATGAAACACCTAATCGCGGTGTCCATCAAACCGGCAGCAGCTCAATTTCTGGGAGGATACAACGCATTCGCCCGCAGCGAGTCGAATACTAACTTGTCAGCTCGCGCATGCCATAGGCAATCCGCTTCCCGCCCGGGCCACAGTCGAAAACCCCGGTTGGAAGCCGGGATTTTCTTTTGTGCTATAATAGGCAACAACTCTCCTAAACCGCCGCGGTGAGGTCAGTACAGTGCACCTCACGCTTGGGGCCGAATTTGACTTCGGCTTCGTTCCATCCAACGCTCGATCGTAAGCCGCAGCTGTCGGTTGGTCTGCGCTCCTGGTTCACCTCAATCAATTGGTGGAGATCTCACGTCACATAAAGTCTCCATCCGAATCGGACTCAGGTGAAGGTTCATCATCACTCGGCGTTTTGACTTTGGAGAGATACATCGGAGAATTGGTTGCACGTTGCCATTCACCATCCCTATATCTCCACTGTCTGGACTGGGTGGGATCGAGTACCATATCATTGTGATCTACATCAACGAAGCCCATTTGTTCTGCACGGGCTCTCGCTTCATCGCTAGCAGGACGCCAGTTCACCAGCGGCCGTTCGCCGTCTTGCCGTAGTTGGTGCTCAAGCAGAATATCGCCGGCGTTGCCGACGAGCGGATGAGCAACCTGAAAATCCACGATTGAGGTGACGTCAGTTCGTCCGGGGAACTGTTCTCGCCACCGTTGGCTGGTGAACTCAGTCGCCATAGGAAATCCGGCTTCCGTTCTTTGGAGGCCAACGCTCCTATTTCCCAGTTGGTAGCTGTAATATCGGGCGGCATCAGAATCCCTTCGGATCCCGTAACTGCTAGCGACCTCCGCGGTGCGCCTAGCTCTTTCGGATACAAAATCTGAGTATTCCTGCGGATTGTTGGCGATATGATTGATCTCGTCACTATGAAAACTCCTCACCCGTTCCCGGAATTCGGCTTGGTCGATCTCAAAAACGGGAGATCTTGAAGTGAGGTAATAACTCGGTTGCGAGGATGAGCTGGCACCCGAATCCTGCAATCCCATTCTACCGAACGCGTCCGCGAAATTGTCAGCATTCCTGTGCTCCGGGGAGCTCGCGTAATGATACTCATCAGCGGATGGAATATCCGACCAATTGTTAATTCGACCGCCCATGGCGACCACACTCCTATGGCTGCTGCATTGTGTTCAGGTCATTAGACCTGACCCCGCCGATAAGCAGCTTAGCTGTCCGTAAGCTGACGCCGACAATAAACGGAAAGCACAATTCTCTGAAACGGTAGAGCGAGCCGGCGAGCGCGCGCAGTTCGGCGCCGCGCTCGCCGGAGCGTCTTCATAACTCGGCCGAACTTGAGATCAGCTGAGCGAAGCTCCGTTCCCACGATGGACGCGCCATCAGGGACAGCCCGCGTCAGCAAGCCTTTATTCTGGGCGATGTCATGGAGGAAGCGAGCGAACCCTTCCCAGCGGCTGAGCATATAATTGATAGCCTTGAGCACCTCGGACGAGCGCGAGAGGGTTTCGCGCTCGCGCAGCGGCCAGGCGTGCATGTCGTCGAGAAGCGGCTTGCTCTGTTCCTGGCGGAGGGCGCGCCGGTCCTTAGCGTCACCGGCGTTGATGTCGCGCTCGATCTCGAACAACCCTGATGGCCTCCAGTGCGATGGGGAGGACCGGCGTTCCCTTCTTGCCTTCCCGAGCATTTTTCTCGATGTCAGCCAGCTCGAAAAAGCCTCGCCGGTCATGGGCAAAGCAATACGCCGGCATAATGGGCAGTGTCTTCTTCGGCGCGTCGAACAGCGGCTTTGTAGCAATCGGCTTGCAGGACGCCCGCGAAGACCGCCAGATGCATCTGGGGATGCTCGCTTCGTCGGTCGCTCGAGGCGTAATCACCGCTGCCGGCGGCGGGAACCCGACGAAGGGCCGGTCGTCGCGCTTATGTAAAGCTCGACATAAGCGGGAATAGGCATACCCCGTGATTATGCGCAGCTCGCAAGAACAGGAGCCTATATCTATGGGATTCTCGGACGACGTCCGGCTGGCGAACTGCGCATAATTTCGGTCTTCCCTATCGAGCCTAATCAGCTCGATAGGAGATCAGCATGCAAATCGCCACGGCCTCGTGCTTGGCTGGAGGGGAGTATTCTTCAACCCTACGTTTCGCAATACCGGGAACACTTGCAGCCAAGGCGATAAGCGGCCCGCTCGCCGCTTTCCTTTGGCGAACGACCGGCAGCGCAGCGTGTGACGCTCGAATTCATTTCAACATCTGGTTCAGCAGATTGGCAAATCACGCCGCGGCAAGCGCAGCCTGATTGCGAGCTACGTTGCGAGCGTTGGTCTCATAATCTCGAGTTAGCATTCTGCTTGGCCAGCTCGAAGCTTTCTTGGGCCCAGGTGGCAGGATCGAGAATCTGAGCCTTCGCGGAATTTGGGAGGACGACATTTTCGAGGCCGTTGAATTTTTCCTCGGCGTCGGTGATCGCTCCGAACACTGACGAATAGCCGCCGAACAAGCTATCCCAATAAGCATGAAGCAGGATCGTCTCGCCAGTGGTTGGAATGCCTTTTTCTGCGTTACCGCCGCGGTCGTCACCATCGTCGGGCAGTTGCGCGGTGTAACGGGCAATTGCATGAAGCGGCTGGTGTAGATCGCCAACCAGATGAAGTGTCCAGGCGAGACTGTAGGAACGCATAGCATCCGAAGCACTCGCTGAGGCTGGCAGCTTAGCGAGTAGAGCCTTGAGCTGCGTAGACAGCATCAACGGGATCCGGCTGCGGCAGGGACGTACCGTCCGGCGTGTACATAGCGTCCTTGAAATGCCAATAGGCATGCTTGAGGTGGCCATATGGGAGGATCTGTTTTGCCGTGGAATCTTTAACTTGATCCTCGTAGTAATCGTCCTTCGCTTTGATATCATCGGCCCATGTAGCGGCATGCACGAAGGCGTACAGCTTTTCCGTGCCCTGGGGCGCGCCTGCGATCCAGTTTGCGTAATCCGGGTTAAGTTTCAGGAGTATGTCGACGTGTTCTTTGGCCACCGGATTGGTTGCTTGTAAGCGAGATAGGCGATCTGCATATGCCCTTCGTGCCACCAAGCCGCGGCAGGCGAAAATGAGAAGCACGTGAAGGCGACTGACGCAGCAAGCGAACGCATTGATACCTCCCGAACGAAGCGGCCCATGTGCCGCGTGAATAGCCGACGTTTTTTTCATATCCTGCACGGTTTATTCCTTCAAAGGTATGACACCATCGAGTGTTACCGATCTCCCGTCGTAAGTTTTGTGCCGCCTGTTTTGGATGACGTGCTGGGGACCGGCTCCAGGAATTTCGTGCTTGAACGACCTTGACCGACGGTGATAGCGCAAGCTTTCTTTTGACGGCGCTTCCGAAGCGTTTGTTTTTCCAAGCTTCGGGGATTGCCTCTGTGCTCCTGGGCCGGCTGCCTTTGGTCCACGTATATAGTGCTCCCAAAGGACCGTATTCCCGCGATCGGCCTGAAGCATGCGTGAGACGAAGTCCCTATTTCGGCGGGCCACGCGAAGTAATCGTTGCAAAGCATCAATGACGCAAGAGAGATCCGAGTACTCTAGCCAAAAATGGGCCAGTTTTCCGGTCTCAGATCATGTCCCATGGCGCTTCCTTCCAATGGTGCGATAAGGATGCACCATCAAGGCCAGGGGCTAAACATCTAGCGAACCTGAATCCGCGGTAAGCGCGCCGCAGGCAAGCGGACGACGATCCGGCTGTCCGTGATGTCGACGACTTCCTTGCGCTTCCTCCCGTCATCGTACCGCAATTCGAGCGTCACTCCCGATGCAGATGGTGCAAAGGGCTCAGGCGTAAGGCTGATCCACCCCTCCCCCAAATTCAGAATGATCGGTCGATCCGCGCGAAATCGGGCGTCGAGCAGCACCAAGTCCAATCGGAGAGACTGGAGCCGCAGGTTCAGCCGTCGGCGCACGCCATCACGTGGGCAGATCCGCAGGGTGTGAGCGATCGTCTCCATCGTGCCACCGTAACAAACTTGACCAAAGATGGGATCGTCGGCAACGATCGTCGCAGCAGCGCGGACCGCCCCACAAAATCCCAGGTCGATCTCGCACGAGTAATACCACGCTCCCCGGTGATGCGGCTGACCGAGCCATGTGGTCCCGCTCGGCGCCGGCTCGAAGCCGCCACCGGCCGCGCCGTCATTCTCCTCGCCCGGATACCAATAGCCATGACCGGCCGACGCAGGGCCGCTGTTCAGCAAAGCCCAAGCGCTGAGTTGTGAGGCATAGCCGAGACGAAGGAGCGGATGCGGGTCGTCTGCATCGTTCAGCGCATGATCAAGCAGCGCCCAGCCGCCCATCTGCGCCATGTAAGTCAACGTATAGGCGTCGCCCGCAGTGCAGCGATAATCGCTGCCCAGGTAGTAATAAGCAGGTTCAAGCCAGCCACGGCAGAACAGATTTGCAGCGATCTGACGCTCGGCGAAGGCACGCGCTGCCGCCTTCGAAACTCCCATGGCGACAGGCTCGTCAAGGGCCGAGCGCGCCAGTACCTGTGTTGATTCGAAGGCTGTGGAATCGAACGGATATTCCGACTTGAACAGGTCCGCCTTTCCATCGACGAAGGCGCGCACCTTACGCGCCCAGTGCGCCTCCAAGGTCGCTGCCTCGCGCGTCAAGCCCGCCGTCGTAAGCGCCGAAACCAGTTCGAGGATAACACATTCGTTGCAGAAGCCGGTGCGGTAGGCAGACCACATCACCACGCGCATCGGCACCGTGAACATGGCCAGCGCCGTACCGTAGGCGCGTACCAAATAATCTCGTGCGCTCTGGCGGGTGGGTATCGCGGGATGGTCACGGGCGATGCGGTGCATGGCCAAATACATCGCGAAGATGTGCGGATAGTCATAAGGCCGCCAGATATGCAGGCGGCCCTTTGGGCTGGGATCGCTGCTTTCCCGGTTCTGCTTCCAATCGGGTATGCCGTAGAGGCCGTAGGCGTATGCCTCCTGTGTGGTACGTTGCAGCCCGCCCCAGACGAACGTATCGATATACCGGTCCAGCGCCGCCACTTCCGCCGCATCAGGATGCTCGGCATTCTTGATTGCGAGGTAAGCGGGCTTGCTTAGCCCGGGATCGTCGCACGTCACCTCGTAGATGCGCCAGCCCTTGATCCGGTCGTAATTGTCCGGGCCAAGCAGGACCTGCGTCTCCATGTTCCACTCGCCAAACAAACCGTCGTACCATTTGGACGGGTCACGATGCTGCCGCTTCACGATGAAGGCTGCCCGCTTCTTCATCATCGTCTCGACAGGCTCGGTAGCGAAGAATTCAAGAAAGGTCTGGCGCCCACCCGGCTGGTGCAGGGTCAGCCGGTTCTCGCCCAATCGCGAAAAGCGAACCCGCCACAGTCGCCTGCCAGCACGATCCGGCAACCGTTGCACCAGCGTGTCGGCGGTAAATTCCGCTTCGATTCGCTCCACCGGAATGGAGGACGCGAGCGCAATGTCGACATGCAGGTCGGTGGGAACCGTCATGCCCGGCATGACTTCCACGTCCACCAGACCGGCGTCCGCGATAGCCCTGCGCGCGGCCTCGTAATCGGCAACCCACTGGAAGCGAAGACGGTAACGCCGTTGCTCGGCCGGCGACAGGGACAGGGAATGGGTTGGCTGTCGCCAGCGAGTCCCGCCCGCCACTGCCTCGCAGGCGGCCGCCCCGCCCAAAATGTAGGCGCACCACGTCCCACCGGCTTCGGCCGAATCCTTGTGGACATCCCAATATTCCAGTGACGTGTCCGCCTCTGGTAAGAGCATGAGGAGGGGACCGGTGCTGTTGCCACGAATCCAGAAGATGTGCGACCCATGCCCCGAGACGAAGCTGTGCTTCAAAACAGCCATCGATACCGGTTGCCCTGCCGGAAATTCGGTGTTCATCGGCATGGGCAAATAGAGGTCGCCAACCTCCACGCTCGCCATGCCGTCGTTCCGCAGCATGATCTCCCACGTCAATCCAGCCTCGTCGACTGCGAGGCGGGTTGTGAGAAGGACGCCGGCATCGCGGGCTGCTAGTTCAAGGGCCGTGCTATGCATCGGCTTCGTTGCATCAACGCCGGTTCGAAGCGTATGCCAATCGGATCCGGCACGCCGAATTCTAGCGTGAGCTGTCCCCAGCACGGCTCCAGGCCGGACATAATCCGTGTCATACGCATCGTTACGATAACGCAACGAGGTAATGCCGTCTTGTGTGCACCCAACGACGAAGGGAGAGTCGGCCGCCTTCAACACCATGCCAACCTTGCGCTGCGGCCGATTGGGTGTAGGCACCGTAACGCCCCCGAACAACGCGCTACCCAAGAAGCTACTGCCCAACAGCATCGTACGACGCGTATACGTCCAGACTTTGGACATGCCTTTGATCTTCGTCATCAACCTCCCGTATCGTTACACATGGATGATCAAGGCGTGCGGTTGTGGAAGTTCCGGCCATCCGGCAGAGCAGCGACCGCTTCTTAGACCACCGAAAGCGCTTTCGCCCAATCCTGTACCTCCATCGCCAGCCTCTGTTTAGCCAAGATCGGCATTGCGCTTTCGCCCTTGGCGATCCGCCCTGACTCGGCGGCTTCGCTTCATCGCTGACGTGATTCAGCGCCGCGCCAAGCAACTTGCCATGAACGTCCCTGCCCTCGAACAGCACCGAGCCGGACTGGATTTCCTCGAGCCTATTGACGGTGCGGGTGAGCGTCGACTTGCCCGAGCCGGACGGCCCGCAGACCAACCACCACCTCGCCCTTCTTCACCTCGGCGTTGACGTCGCTCAACTCGGCGAGTGCACCAAACAATTTGTGCACAGCGACGAATTTGATCATCGGATCGGCATCCGGGATGAAGTCTCATACGACATGGTCATGCCCCTGATGCGCTTGCGGGTACGGCAGGCAGTGCAGACACGGCAACCTGGCCTGCGGTCCGGCGCGCGGTTATCCGCCGCTCGACCATGTTGATGGCATGCGTCAAGGTCCAGCAAACGATGAAGTAGCTGATGGCAAGGATGAAGTAGACTTCAAACGGCTTGGTCAGCAGCCGGTTGTTGTTCTGTCCGGCAGCAAAGGTGAGCTCAGGGACGTTGATGATGTAGCCGAGCGTGGTCTCCTCGATGGTCGAGGCAAACTGGCTGAGGATGCTCGGGATCGTGTTGAACAGCGCCTGCGGCAAAATCACGTAACGCATCGCGCCGAGGCGGCTGTGTCCGAGGGCGCGTGCCGCGTCCATCTGACTTGTTGGCAAGGCTTGAATTCCGGCGCGCACGATCTCGCTCAGGAATGCGCCTTTATAGCCGACCAGCGTGACAAGCATGGTCGCGAACGCCGGCACGCTGTGGCCGATCAGAATCGGCAGCACGAAATAGACCCACAGGATGATCAGCAGAGTCGGCACAAAAGCTGGTACGGCGATCAACGTCCAAGGCTGAGATCGTCAAAGCGAATCGAATGACGAAGTTGCCTTTGTGCTTGACGGTCAGCCCTTCAGCCTTGAACCCGCAGTTGCTGACGTGGCCTGATGGCGGCAAAGGTTCATTCGCGACCGTCGAACTGCTAGTCGCGGCATCGCGGCAAGCTGCGGCGGAGCGGCTTTGGGGACCGAGGATTCTGCTTGAGCAAATTGCCGCTGCTTCGAATATCAACCTTTGCCGTGGAAACGAGGGTTTACGCAACGCGGAGCTAAACGGCTGCCTACCAAATTTGGTATGGGACATAAAGACGCGCTTGCATCTAGCGACCGAAAGTCTGTCACGCTCGAGCGATATTGGTGGGGACGAAAAACGTCTTGGCAGGCTTCATGCCCGTTCCTGTAAAGCCCCGCACACTGGCTCTGTCGACCAAATGCGAGCGTCGTCCTCCAGGGACGAGCCTCATTTCGGCCTTCGCCGTGTTCAATCTCGCCGACTCGCACCCGAATCGTTTGCAGGGCGAGCAGGAGCTTTGGGTCATGGCCGCGAAGGAGCTTCCGCCCGGCATCTCCCTGCACGCCGGTATGCTCAAGCCACAAACCGAGGTGCTCATCGGCGGACACGCGGCGGAACCTGAGGGACGGTCAGACAACAACGTCCACTTAGATCTAGGCATCCATCGAACGGTGCCGCGCGCCACCGCGAAGGCGCGCGCGCACCGCCACACCTCTTTAGCCTCAATGCCGGCATTTCGCCATAAACAACGGACCATACGTTGATGGCGTCGAAAGCTGGATGGGGCGGCTCCATCTTAATCTGCCTGGTCTGACGCGCGTCCCGCAAGACCTCTTTCCCGAGTTCAAAGCGGCGTGATCATCGACACGGCTTCGTCAGCAACCTAGCCGCGCGCAACCGTTTCCCAGCACCGCCATTGCCTCCGGCGTCTAGGCTGACGGTTGCCTGCTCACCTGAAGCGAGGCGTCAATACATGATCGATGACGAACTGGATCTGCGAACCTTCACGCCACATCCGCAACGCGACGCTGTGCTCCGCGAAGTGCACGCGCGCCCCTTCACGCGCCTTGATTCGCCGTTCAGCGTGATCCACTTCGCTTTTCTTGCACAGGGCGAGGCGGCCACAAGCGATCGCTGCCGTTTTATCGATTTTTGCCTCGAGCGCAATCTTACGCCGCCTGAGCAATCGGCGAAACTTCATCAGATTGTCATCGGGCCCGCTACGCTACGCTGGGAGCAGCATTCTGAATTTACAACACTCACCTGGATCTGGACTAATTCAGATTGTTCTGCCGCAGACCGATTTGACAAAGTTGATGGTACTGTCCGATCGCTGATCCGCGCGTTGCGTCAGACCGGACAGTTGCTGGTCGCGATCAGGCTAGAAGTGGAGCAGGACGCCTCGCCGACTACGCGGGCCGAACAGATTTTTGACGAGAACAGCCTCGCCATGGTTGCCACAAAGAGCGGCACAGGCATTGCCGCCTCAGACTTCCGCGTGGACGAAAAAGGCTTCACGAAAATCCTCGTTTGCGACCTTGGCATGACATCCCGCGATCTTGGAGCGCTGGTGCAACGGCTCCTGGAAATCGAGACCTACCGTCCATTGGCGCTGCTTGGTCTGTCGGCGGCCCTTGAGCTTGCACCATCTGTTGATCGCATCGACCGCGGGCTTGTTGAGGCTCTCGAGAAGATGCAAAGCGGTGAGGGGCTGCGGTTCAACAACCATCTGCTTGCGGAGCTGACGGCGCTGGCAGCCTCCTTCGAAAGAGGCGCGACCGGCAGCCTGTTTCGCTTTGGCGCGAGCAGGGCCTATAACGAGCTGGTCCAATCGCGTCTGTCCATCATTGAAGGCAACAATGTCTCGGGCTATCCAACCTGGTCGGCGTTTCTAGCGCGCCGTATGGCGCCGGCGATGCGAACCTGCGCGACCGTTGAGGACCGTCAGGCGACTCTATCGGTCAAGCTAGCGCGTGCCGCCGATCTGTTGCGAACCCGGGTCGACGTCGAAATCGAACGGCAGAATCATGACCTGTTGCAGGCTATCAACGAGCGCGCGAGACAGCAACTTCGGCTGCAGTGCACGGTCGAAGGATTGTCGGTCGGGGCGATAGGATATTATGTGGTCAGCCTGTTTAGCTATCTTGCCAAGGGCGCGCATGACGTCGGACTGCGAGTAGAGCCATCGTTCCTGACCGCGGCCTTCGTGCCGATCGCGGTGGGCGTGATCTGGCTGGTAAGCTACAATGTCCGAAAGAGACACCTCAAGCACAACGACGCGCCCTCCGTTACTTGCGACTAAAGCTGCTTGAGGGGTTCGGTGCGTCCGTCCTGCGATCCTCGCATGGTCGGGGTCAGTCGCCCTTGCGCGGCCGGGACGGGGCCAGATCAGGCTGAAGCCCTCACCTTCCTCGTCGGCAGGTTGACGAAGATCGGTGGGGTGAAACTCGGATCGTCGAGCTTCAGACCCCCTCGTTGGAGCCCTTCGCCCGGGCGACCCTGATCTCCAACGGCCGACGTAGACCCAGTGGCTCGGTTGTCGCCGGAGCGGTTGGTTTCGGGGGCAATCCGCACGTTCCTGGCCTGGAGCGAGAGGGTGACGATTCCACCGATGAGCTCGTTGTTGCCGGTCTTCGTGAAGGTACGGGTGCTCGCCATAATAGTTCTCCTTGATCTGTGTTTCCGAGCCCGCACCGGCCTCGATGGTGATCGACGGGCCGGAGGTGATCGACGGAGCACGGCGATCGATGCGTCAGGCGTCCTTCGGGTGATCAATCATCGAAAAGGCCGTTGGCGCGCTCGGCCTGCAGAGCTGACGTCAAGACGAATGTGGCGAGTTCAACCGCACCGAGAGGCCGGCAAGTGAGTTCGATGGTGATACGCGCCTTCTGCCTTTTGCAACGGACCAATTTGGAGTCGTAGTTACGTGTCAGCCGCGCGGCCGTTCACCTTTTTGTCGCCGTCTCATTTCTGAAATGCGACCGCTTGGTCCATGCCTCTATGATCGCTGCTTTGAATGTCTTGGCGCTTTAGACCAGCTAGATTCTAGTCACATCCTGATGAGGTTTTTTTGACATCCTGGTCACACCTCGTGCACACGTCCCCCTTAGCAGTTGACAAACCTAAACTCCCGACCAAGCTCATCACAGTCAGTCTTGCAAAGCGCCACGATCTGCGGCGATATTTTGTACGATCCCCTGGTCGTAGAGCAGGGCCCCGAATCGTGCCGGGCAGCGACTCGGCAATCGAGAAGTTCGACGGCTTGATCCAATTGGTCGCGCCAAGACCCACATCTCTTGTCGCACCCGCGATGATCGAGAGCCCACGAGCGGATCGGGCCGCAGCGCGCCGTAGCGAAGCTTGCCATCGAGGCTGCCGCCCAGACCTGGCCTCGCGCAGCACGATCCCTTGCTCCTTCGCTGTCTTTGATGAGCCCGAGCGAGCAGCATCCCGACGGCAGCAATGCTCGCGAGCCTGAAGGGCAAAAAGGCTTGAGACTTAGCTCGGATCCAGAACCAGGCTCATCTCGCGGATTTTTGGATCGATCTTTTCGAGGACAGCCGTCGGAACCACATCCCGCTCAGGAAGGTGCCACCAAAGATCGTTCACCGATGAAACAACTTGCTTGACGGCCGAGATGACGGCGGGATCCGGTAGTCGCGCCCGGTTGGCAAACTTCCGCCAACGATCCGGAGTAAGCGCCTTGAAGGACTTCTCGCCCCCCAATGACAGCGCCATGTCGTCCTTTGGAAAATAGGCCGTGGTCGACAGCACGTCGTACACTGGGGCGATTGCCGGAGTGCAACCGTCGCCCGGATAGATCGTAGACCAGTTTTTCAAGTGCATGTCTCCGTTCCCGACGAGCGCGGCAAGAGCCAAGCGGCGGACAAATTCGAGTGCGGCATCTGTCGACACCGCGACGTTCAGTGCGGAGGCGATATCGTGGTATGAAGCGTCATCGTACTTCTTGGATGGTTGCCGGCCGAAAACCTGAGCAAAGTCTTCGATATGTATCCGCCTGCCGTCGGGGCCCCTATCGAAACGCTTCACCAACAAAACTTTACCGGTCGAGACGGTGTTGAACTCTTCAGGTATCTCCTCGAAATCCGAT
The DNA here is from genome assembly GCF_025200905.1 of Bradyrhizobium yuanmingense. Taxonomy (NCBI): domain Bacteria; kingdom Pseudomonadati; phylum Pseudomonadota; class Alphaproteobacteria; order Hyphomicrobiales; family Nitrobacteraceae; genus Bradyrhizobium; species Bradyrhizobium yuanmingense. Next base: position 5,304,932 of record NZ_CP104173.1, read on the forward strand.
TTTTCAACAAGCTCTCGTTGAGGCACATCCATACCGATTGCCTCCGAGAGCGCCAGGATGGCGAACTCATTTTCCGACAATCCGACAAGATTGGTTGAGGGGAATTTCGCAATGTACTGACCCTGCTCGTCGCCGATGGACAGGGTCAATCCGCCTGCCCTGCCCGTGTTTTTCATCACCGAGAGCTTCATCTGAACTCCGGCCAGGGAAAAACGAGCTTTGATCAATTGTGGATCGTTTTGAGCAGCTTTTGTGGTAGTGCCGTCGCTGGGCACGACGCGCACGGCGCCCGGCAAGTCCGTGCCAAGCGCCGCCAGGAGGTCGAAATCGTTGCCCGGCCTCACCGCTCCTGCGTGGTGTTTCTCCATTGCCTCGCGGAGCCTGTCCTCAGGCAACATGTTCGCGAAGAAGGCCGGCAAGACGTGCGCTACGGGTTTCGGATCTTTGCGAAGGCCGCCATCGGCGGAGCGCAACGAAAGGCTCAAGATTGGAGGCCTTGCCATGGCTCGATAGGCTGGATCCAGGCTGAAAGCGTTGAAATCGCCCGGCGTGCGTACGAGCGTTCCGACCTTAAGCTTTTGAAGGAACACGTCGAGCGATTGGATGGTGTTGGGGGCGCGGACTTGGGCACTCATTCATCACCGTCCTTATCGGTGGTGAAGGCCGGTCGGTCTTCGTCGTCGGAAGGGCGAAGCAGAGCATTGACGCCCGGGACCATTGCTTGTGGGATCAGCATCAACTCCATACCCAGCGCGCGCGCGACGTTGATCAGGGTCGTGGCACGCGCGGCGGCCGCGCCCTGCTCGATATCACGGTAACGAGGCCTGGAAATCCCCGCGCGTTCAGCCACCTGCTCTTGAGTCAGACCCGCTTGTTTCCTGGCATCCCGGAGGAGCCGTCCTAGGTGGAAGGTGGTCTCCGAGCCGCGCTCCATGATCTGTACTCGTATCATTTTTCCAAAGAAAGATTCGTATACATATCCTGCTCACATACGGGCATCAACCTATTGTGTTCTGTTTACGTATCTTTCCAACATAAAAGATCTGTGAACGTATCATTCTTTAACCGTGGACAAGGGAGCGCCTGTCATCGCAACGGGCCGCAGCAGCCCGCGCGAGATCCCTGCCCGCTCGATCGCCTCGTCCACAACGCCCACCGTCTCGATTTCACCGGCGAGAGGCTGCGCCGAACACGGTCATCCGCCCGAAAGACCTGAGCCCGTGGCGCTGTGGACATGCCGCTGCGCTTTGGCAACGCAATAGCGCGCCCACATGCCCATCTGTGGACGCGGGGATGCAAGAAGAATCTTTCGTCAAGCGCTGCGCTGTAGTCGGGTGCTGACATCTGTCCGGCCTCTATCGCGACCGTCAAATGTCGCCGGCCCGTATGGGAGTTCGCGGATCAGGTCCAAATCACAGCAGCGTGCTCGGGTAGCACTTGGGCATGTCCTGGTTTTCCTGACCCCGTCTCTCGACTGTTGCGCCATACCTTCCGTTTGACCTTCCTACATCTCGACGACCTCTGACCGGACGGCTATGCCGCCACGGTCGGAGCTTTGTAGACCCCACCGTTGGCCATCAGAGCCCAGACGATGCGAGCCATCTTGTTGGCAAGGGCAGTAGCCGCCAGCATGGGCGGCTTACGGGCAATCATGCGCCCTAGCCATGATGACGGTGACGCACCTCGTCACCGTGCATGCTGCACGACCGCCGTCGCACCGATGATGAGTAAGCGCCGCAACGTTCGCTCCCCCATCTTCGATGTCGCGCCTAACTTCTGTTTGCCACCCGTGGAGCGCTGCAACGGCGTCAGCCCCAGCCATGCGGCAAAGTCCCGCCCACACCGGAAGCTTGCTGCGGCAGGTGCAAGGGCAAGCAATGCCGTCGCCGTCATTGGTCCCACGCCAGGAATCGTCATCAAGCGCCGGGCATCTTTTTCTTTTCGGGCGCGGCGGACGATCTCACGGTCGAGTTTCTTGATCTGTGTTTCCAGTGTGGCCATGGTCTTGATCAATATGTCGAGTGCAAACCGTGCCGCTGCGGGTACGTCGGTTTTCGGGTCCGTCACCCACTCGACAAGCTGTGTGACATGAGCCGTGCCCTTCGGCACGATCAACCCGTATTCGGCGAGATGACCGCGCAAGGCATTGATCATCTGGGTCCGCTGCCGGATCAACAGGTCGCGAGTCCGAAACACCACTGCGCTCGCTTGTTGCTCTTCGCTCTTGACGGGAACGAAGCGCATGGTCGGTCTCTGGGCCGCCTCGCAGATCGCCTCCGCGTCAGCCATGTCGTTTTTCTGCCGCTTGACAAAGGGCTTCACGTAAGCCGGCGGGATCAGTCGCACTTCATGGCCGAGCTCGCCGATCTCACGAGCCCAGTAATGCGCACCCGAACAGGCTTCCATTGCCACGAGACAAGGCGGCTGCTCGGCAAAGAATGCCAGCATTTTATTGCGGCGCAGTTGTTTGCGGAAAACCACCTTGCCGGTGGCATTGGCTCCGTGAGCCTGAAAAACATACTTCGCCAAATCCAACCCGATCGTAGTAACTTCGTTCACGGACGCTTCCTCTCTCGTGATGGCTGTTCAACACCCTTCACTTTGGCACATTGATGCCGTCGAGGGGGCGTCCACCCCATCACAGCAAAAGGCGCGCAGCTTGACCGATGCCAGAAAACTAACCGGCCCGAACGCCTCGCCACTGGGCGAGATCAAATCGGAAAGGTGGGCGACATCGTCTCGGAATCGGCGGGCAGCTTCATATCGGTACAGCCGGGCGACTTCGTCTCGTACCCCGACATGGTGATCGCCTGCGAGGGCATTCCGAAGAGCGGTGGCGACAACCTCGCTATCCTTCGTGCCTACGATTTCTGCCGTTCCGGCGACGTGATGGTTGCGGATGCCGCCGGCGATATCTCCAACGCACTGGTCAGTGGCATGATGACGCTCAGCACAGCCTCGCTCGGGCTTGCCGGCATGGTGCTCGACGGCGCCAGTCGCGACGTTGCGGAAATCTTTGCACGCACTTTTCTCGTGTACGCGCGCGGCGTGACTCATCGTGAGTCCATAAAAGGACGGTCCCGGAGCGATCAACGTCTCGATCACGATCGGCGGTATGCCCGTGAACGCGGGCGACATCATCGTAGGGGATCAGGACGGGCTCCTCGCATTCCCACCGACCCTGGTCGCAACGGCGATCGAAAGGGCTCTGGCGTAGAAGCAAAAGGAACACGGAACGATCGATGCCATCCGCGAGGGCCGATGGGGATCGCGCCTTCGTCGATGCGCTTGAGGCGCGACCGCCCACTTCATGTTGTTCACGTGCTTACCGATGAGTCCATTTGTCAAAGACCTTCACGTTCATGTTTACATGCATCTTTAATCCCACGCGGGGGTCGTGAGTAGCGAGATACTCGGTGAAAGTCGGAGGATCGCCGGCCTTCTTGATCGCCTCGTACCCCTTCTGATATTTGGCTCGGTTTCCAGGGCAAACGGATTTTGCTGCGGCCCGAAATTCCGGCATTGCAACCGGTTGCCGGGAAAGCGATCACAAAGCGCGACCAAGGACTTCGGCTTCTTTCGGCCATGCGGACGGTGTTCCGTTCAAGTGGAGCTGGAGATGCGCTTTCGCTTGGATGAGCAACACCGTATCGCGGTCGAGATCGAGCGGACACCAAGGCTGCGAGAGATTATTGCCTCTGATCAGGTTCTCACCCCTTATCTGGACAGGCTGGAGGACAGCGGCAGGTCAGATGATCTCGTGTTCTTTCAGGACATGCTCGGCCGCTTGTTTGAAGGTCTTCTCCTTCTTTTGAGAAGTCCGGCCTTCAGCGCGAGATACCAATCTTTTGCGAATTGCTTCGCGAGGCGCCCGCAGCATATCTCACGGAGATCTCCACGATTGTTAAACGCGGACATAGGCTCTATCCGTCGATCGTCACGTGTCACGGCGGGTAGCGGATCAAGTTACCTGAAGAAAAGCGAGGGCCTAAGAGGCCCCCGGAGTCAGGGGGAAGCGACGTTCAAAGACTCGATAGCACTTCTGCCTACGACATCGTCGGCATGACGAATTCGGCACCGGCTCGTATTCCAGTCGGCCAGCGGCTGGTGACTGTCTTCATCCGGGTGTTGAAGCGAACGCCTTCCGGGCCGTGCATGTGATGGTCGCCGAAGATCGATGCTTTCCATCCACCGAAGGAATGAAAGGCCATCGGCACCGGAATCGGAACGTTGATGCCGATCATACCCACTTTGATCTGATGCGCGAATTCACGTGCAGCATCGCCATCACGTGTGAAAATGGACGTGCCATTGCCGAATTCGTGTTCATTGATCATGCGCGCCGCTGTCGCGTAGTCTGGCGCTCGAACGACTGACAGCACAGGTCCGAAGATCTCTTCCTTGTAGATCTTCATGTTCGTCTTGACATGATCGAACAGAGTTCCGCCTACAAAGAAACCATTCTCATAGCCCTGCATCCTGAAATTGCGTCCGTCGACCAACAACTTTGCGCCCTCAGCGACACCGGCATCGATATAGCTCCGGACCTTCTCTAGGTGCTGTTTCGTCACGAGAGGCCCCATCTCCGCTTCGCGGTCGGTACCCGGCCCAATCTTCAGGCTTCGAACCTTCGGTTCGAGCGCGGAGATCAGCTTGTCCGCGGTCCCCTCGCCGACCGGCACGGCAACTGAGATCGCCATGCAGCGTTCGCCGGCGGAGCCGTAGGCGGCTCCCATCAACGCGTCGACTGCCTGATCCATGTCGGCATCTGGCATCACGATCATATGGTTCTTGGCGCCACCAAGCGCCTGGCAGCGCTTCCCCGTGTTCGCGGCCGTCGAATAGATGTACTGCGCGATCGGTGTGGAGCCCACGAAGCTGATCGCCGAAATATCTGGATGATGCAGCAGCGCGTCGACAGCCTCCTTGTCGCCTTGCACCACGTTGAACACACCGTCCGGCAGGCCAGCTTCCTTCAGCCACTCCGCCATGACAAGCGATGCCGACGGGTCGCGCTCGGACGGCTTCAAAATGAACGCGTTTCCACAGGCGAGGGCGACCGGAAACATCCACATCGGAACCATGACCGGGAAATTGAAGGGCGTGATTCCGGCGACAACACCGAGCGGCTGGCGGGTAGAATAGCTGTCGACGTGGGTACCGACATTCTCTGTGAGCTCGCCCTTGAGGAGCTGCGGAGCGGCCGTGGCAAACTCGACCACCTCCATTCCGCGCTGAACTTCCCCGACAGCGTCGGAGTGAACCTTGCCATGCTCGGCGACGATCACGTCGGCGAGCTGACTTGCGCGATCCTCCAGAATCCGCAGAAATCGATTGAGGACGCGTGCACGGCGTAGAGGCGTCGTGTCGGCCCAACCCTGGGCCGCCCTGCTGGCGGCGGACACCGCGTCGGCCACCACGGCCGCGTTCGCGGCCACAACACGGCCCGTCTGCTCGCCCGTTGCCGGGTTGAAGACCGGCAAGCTGCGCTCGCTGCCACCCGGGACCTGCTTGCCGTTGATGAAATGATTGATCTGCGTGACCACGAACGTCTCCTCCTTTTTTTCTGATCAGACCCGCCCTCAAGTCAGGCCGCTTTCATTCCCGCCATGTACTTGCCGATCACGCGCTTGTTGGCACCCTCGGCTGACACTTCATGGACGATGCGACCCGCGCTCATGACAAGGACCCTGTCGACCAAACCAAGCAACTCGTCGAGATCCTCCGAGATGAGCAGCACTGCGGCTCCGCCGTTCCGGGCCTCGAGGATCCGACGGTACGTTTCTTCGCACGCAACGAAGTCAAGACCGAATGTCGGATTCGACGCGACCAGCAATCGAACGTCTTGCGTGAGCTCTCGCGCCAGCACGGCGCGTTGAACATTGCCACCGGATAGCGCGCTCATGCTTGCGTGCAAGCCAGGGGCCTTGACACGGAATTGTGCGACCAGCCTCTCGGCCTGCTGTGCGAGCGCGCCGTAGTTCATTGCGATACCACGGCAGAGCGGCATCCGATCGAAATTACGCAGTGCAAGATTCTCGGCCAGCGACATGCGATCGATGCAGGCGTTCTTCAGGGGCTCTTGCGGCAGTCCATAGACGCCGAGGCGAGCGATTTCCTGTCGCGTACCGTTGAACGGTGAGCCGGACACGGTCATCGTACCGCTGCGATCCCGCTGCCCCATCAGGGCCTCGACCAACTCCATTTGTCCATTTCCGGATACCCCGGCAATCCCGACAATCTCGCCTGCCCGAACCTCGAGCGAGAGATCTTTCACGGCGGGAAGACCATTGTCGCCGTTCACGCGGAGGTCGCTGATGGAGAGGATAATATCGGACCTTGGCGGTGATTTCGAAGCGTGCTGCACCATCTTGCTGACGGGCTCTCCGATCATAGCTTCTGCCAGAGCGTCATCGGTCAAATTGGCAACGGCGCCCGTTCGCACTGACGCGCCTCGACGCAGCACCGTCACGTCGTCGGCGAATCGGCGCACTTCATGGAACTTGTGGCTGATCAGGATAGCACTGAGTTCGCCCGCCCGTGTCAGGCTGCGAACATGGCCGAGCACTTCATCGGCTTCTGCCGGCGTCAGCACCGACGTCGGTTCGTCCAGGATGAGGAGCTTGCGCCCGAGATAGAGCTGCTTGACGATCTCGGCCTTCTGCTTCTCGCCCGCGGAGAGCTGCGAGACGCGTACGTCGAGTGGCACGTGAAAAGGAAGCTTCTTGGTGACTTCCGCCAGCCGCCTCAGCTCGCTTTGCCAGTTGATATAGGCCTGCAATCTCGCGCCGCTGACGACGAGATTCTGCGCCACGGTCATCGACGGCACGAGAGTAAAATGCTGATACACCATGCCGATGCCGAGCGCATCGGCATCCTTCGGCGAGTTCAGCCGGTGCTCGCGCCCATCCACCTGGATGTGACCCTCGTCTGGATTGTAAAAGCCCACCAGGCATTTGACCAACGTGCTCTTCCCAGCGCCGTTCTCCCCGAGCAGCGCGTGGACGGTGCCCGAGCGGATCAGCAGCGATACGTTGTTCAGGGCGAGGTTTGCCCCGAAACGCTTCGTCATGTTCTTGAGCTCGACTTGCGGAACGCTCATCGGACTATCCTTCGAGGATGAATTCTCGTCACAGCGTTTCTCACCGGTGCAGCTTGAGCTCGCCCGGCGCATCGGCGAACGGAGCCGCCCGCGACGTCGACGCAACCATGATTGCAAGGGTCAGAATGTAGGGAGCCGCATTGAACAGGTAGTAGTAGCCGGTCACGCCAATGCCCTGGAGCGCAGGACCAAGAGCGCCCGCCCCGCCGAACAGCAGCGATGCGCCGAGGGCGTTGATCGAACGCCAGCGGGCAAAGATGACGAGCGCGACTGCCATGATGCCTTGGCCACTCGACAGGCCTTCGCTCCAGCTCCCCGGATACGAAAGCGACAGGAAGCTGCCGCCGATGCCGGCGAGAAAGCCGCCCGCCATGGTCGCGATGATTCGTACCCGCAGCACGGGAAAGCCAAGCGCGCGTGCGGCATCCTCGCTATCTCCCACCGTACGCAGCATCAGCCCCCAGCCGGTCCTGTTCAGGAAAACGTAGACAGCAAAAGCCAGTGCAATTCCGACGAAAAACAGTGCGTTGACGTCCAGCGCAGCTCGCACCTGCGGAACGGTCGACCAAAATCCGAGTCCAATCGAGGGAAGCGGCGGCGCTTTGGGCTCGATCAAGGGTTTGCCCAGGAAGAACGCGAAGCCCGTCCCCAGCACGATCAGGCTTATGCCGATCGCGGTGTCATTGACGCGCTTCACACTGCATAAAAGGCCATGCAGCAGCCCGAATGCCATTCCGGCAAGTCCGGCCGAAAGCACGCCGAGCCAGGGCGAGCCGGAGAGGTAGGAGATCGCGTATCCCGCCATGGCCCCGAGCATTAGCGTACCTTCGAGGCCTAGATTGATACGGCCCGATTTCTCCGTGATCAGCTCACCGATGCTCACGAAAATGAAGGGTGTCGACACACGGATCGCCCCACCCAGGATCGCGAGCGGCAGCGCAAGCCAGCCGATTGAAGTAGCGTCCATCTCTTACCTCCGCGTCGTTTCTCGGAGTTGTTGCGCAATTGCGTCCGCGACGAGAACGCAAACGAAGATCAGACCCTGGAACACCAGCATTGTCGCATCGGGAAGTCCGAGACGCCGTTGCAGCAAACTGGCGCTCGCCTGCATGCCGCCGATCAACAGCGCGACGGCGACGATCGCAAGCGGCTGGTGACGCGCTAGGAACGCAACCAGGATCCCGCTATAACCATACCCAACGATGAGTGAGGAGTTGGCGGTCCCCTGCACGGCCGCCACTTCGATCGCGCCGGCAACTCCCGCCATACCGCCTGCCACGACCGAGGCGCCGATGATCCAGCGATTCACGGCAAGACCGATCATCCTCGCGACCCGAGCACTTCCGCCGACCACTCGCAGGGCAAACCCCCAGCGCGTGTAACGGAGCACGACATGTGCGGCGATCGCCAGCAATAGACTGACGGCAAGGCCGGCGTGGACGCCCACGCCTGGCAGCGTCGGCAGCATGTAGGAGGGATCGATAGGGTGGGTCGACGGCTTGTCGAGACTTGCCGGATCGCGCAACATACCTTCGGTCAGGTGGTGGAAGACGGCGATTCCGATATAGGCCAGCAGCAGACTGGAGATCGTTTCGTTGACGCCGCGGTATTGCCGGAGCACACCGACCAGACCGAACCAGAGTCCTCCGATCAAGCCGCCGGCCAGCAACATCAGGAGTTGCATGGGAAGCGCGTGCGCCCCCGCGAACGGCAGCGTCACAACGGCTCCCGCGAGCCCGCCCAGCACCAAGGCCCCCTCGCCGCCGATGATCACCAGCCCCGCTTGCGCGGGGATCGCAACGGCGAGCCCCACGAGGACAAGAGGAGCGGCGCGCGACAAGGTATCCTGCCAGGCGAAGCTGCTGCCGAAGCCGCCCTGGACGATCAGGCCGAACACCGTGGCGGGGTTCTGTCCGTACAAGGCGACGAACGCCGCGAAGATGGCCGAGGCTAGCAGCACCGCCAGGAAGGGCAAGGCCACACTGAGTTGGGCTGCATTTCCCAGCGGCTTCGAAGGCACGGATTCGATTCCGGAAATCGAAGACAAGAGCGCCTCCTAGACTTGGCCGATGATGCCTTCGACGAGATAATTGATGCCGTCGAGCGCTCGGTCGTTGCTGCTCTGCATAACGCCGGCTGGGATGACGACGTTGCCCTTGTTGTCCTTGAGCGGGCCGCTGTAGATCACGCGCGTGCCGCCGATGAGGTCTGCGCGCGCCGTCTCGGCCGCTGCGCGCGCCTCGGGCGTAACGAGTTTCCCGAACGAGCTGTTCTTGACGAAATGATCACCAAGCCCGGCACGGAGATAGTGCTCCGGCTTCTTGCCGCCACGCACGCTGCCGGCATAGACGAGGTACGGCGTGATCCAGTTCCACTCGGCCCCCGTGAGATAGCCGTTGGGAGCCACATCGGCCTGACTCGAATGGTAGCCGCATGACATGACGCCGCGCTTCTCCGCCGTCTCGATCACGACCTTCGGGCTATCGACCTGAGCGGCGATGACGTCGGCCCCCTGGTCGACCAACGTGTTCGCCGCTTCCGCCTCACGCACAGGAAGCACCCAGTCGCCAGTGAAGATGACCTGCACCTGAATTGCCGGATCGACTGAACGCGCGCCGATCGCAAAAGCGTTGATGCTGCGCAGAAGATTGGGCGTCGGCTTTGCAGCCACGAGGCCGAGCTTCTTGCTCTTCGTCATGTGGCCAGCGATGATTCCCGAAATGTACTGCGCCTCGAAGATGTAGGCGTAGAACGTGCCGATGTTTTCGGGCATGCCTGCCGCCCACACGCCGCCGGTGTGCGCGAAGGTGACGTCCGGATACTTGGCCGCCATTTCCAGAACGTGCGGCTTGAAATAGCCAAAGGACGTCGCCAGGATGAGTTGAGCGCGGTCCTGACGGATCATGCCTTCCATGCTGCGTTGGGCCGCGATCGTTTCCGGGACGCGCTCCTCCTCGATCACCTTGATGCCGGGCAGCTTCTTCAGGGCCGCGGCAGCCTGCGCGTGGGACTGGTTGAAGCCGTAATCCTGCTTGGAGCCGGAGTAGAGAACTCCGACGGTGAGCGGCGTCTCCGCACGGGCAACGGTGCTCTTGAGAACGAATGGTGCGGAGCCGGCAGCGGCCAACATCTGGAGCACCGAGCGACGGTCAACAGGCTTCAAAGTCATGTTCCCCTCCATTGAAGATTGCAATCAGCAACTCACGATGAAATTCGTTCGGCAGCAGGCAGCAGGCCGGGCGCACCACATGCGATGAGATCGGCTTCCAGCTCCCGTTTTTCAGCAGCGGACAGCGGCGTGACCGGCGAGCGCACGGCGCCGCCGGCAAGGCCGATCAGATCGCACCAATGTTTGACCGCCGCATTCGGCATGTGACCGCGCTTCAGCGGGTCCATGATCCACTTGTTGAAAATGACCCGTTGCGGGGCGAGTGAAGCACAGATGCGAGCTGCTTCTTCCGTCCGCCCGGCCGCCAACAGAGCCACGTAGTCTGCGATCGGGCGAAACTCGCCGCGTTGATAGAGGTAGGGCTCGGGGTCGGCATAGAGGATCGACTGACCTTCGGCCTGCATGTTGGCGAAGAAGTTTTCTTCCAGCGGGTCTGACACCAGCACGCCGTTTCGTGCAGCCTGGCGAAGCGCTGCGTTCTCGGCCGCGTTGCCTGTCGTCTTCAGGACCTTGAGATTTGGTAGTGAGCAGAGCTGCGTGAACACGCCGGGATCCAATGGGCTGCCCGCGGCGGTGCGCGCGTTGAAGATGACGATCGGCATCTCCAAGCGGACGCAGATGTGGTGCAGATACGCGAACTGCTGCTCAGGGGATCGCGGCCCGGAGGTTGGGACCATGAGCACGGCGTGGCTGACGCCCAGCCGCCGCGCGTGCTGGCCGAGCTCGATGGTTTCCTCGACCGAGGGACCCGAGATCACCGCGGAAATCCCAAGGCGCCCCCACGCCTCGTCCGCAATGACCTCGATGACACGCTTTCTCTCCTGCAGCGTGAGCGACCAGACCTCGCCGATCAGCCCATTGCAAAACACGCCCGCCAAGCCGGTTGCGATGTAGTGGCGGACGTTCCGGCGCACTCCGGCCTCGTCGATGGCACCGGATGCATCGAAGGGGGTGTGAATCGCCGCCCAGATTTCCGGAATGTTCCACATCATCGCCACTCGCTCCCTTCTTATCCGACCGGTCTATTCTATTTATCATTATAAACCGGATTTGCATGAATATGCCTATTATGGGAGAAGTGTCAATCGACGAGTCGGTTCTTTCCCTGGCCCGCGCCAGGTTCGCCCCGGAACAGGCCCTTTCAAGCTACTGGTAGACTTGGAGACCGGAATGACGATCGAATTGGAAAAATTGCCGCGGCCTGGGGGGCGGCTGAAAATTCAAAAGCGCGCCGACCTCGTTACCGAAGAGATCAAGCAGCTGATCACCCAGAAGAACCTCCGTCCGGGCGACAAGCTTCCGATGGAGAAAGAGCTTCAGCGGCTGTTTTCGGTCAGCAAGAGCACGATCCGCGAGGCGCTCAAGTCCCTCGAGGTGCAGGGACTGATCACCATCAGCACCGGCCCGACCGGCGGGGCGACGATCATGGAGGTCCCGCTCGAGCGCACCTTTCAGCTGTTGCAGAACTACCTGTTCTTCAAAGAGGTCAGCATGGAGGACATCTATGCGGCCCGCCGCTTGCTGGAGCCGGAATTAGCTGCCGGCTCGGTGCCATTTCTGTCGGACGAGCAGCTCGACGCGCTCGAGCAGAACATTGAAACATGCCAGCCGGCCTCGCAGGACCCGTCCCTTCTGGTTCGTCAACGCCAGGCCGATCTCGACTTTCACGACATCCTGGCTGCAGCAAACCCCAATCCCTTCCTGCGCTTCGCATGCGAGCTGATCAACGAGATGCTGCGTCGGCTGGTTGTCTTCAGCACCCAGACGCCTCCGGAAGAGCACACGCGATTTGGCTGCGCCAACGTCAAGATTCACACGGAGATCGCCAAGGCCGCCCGTGCACGCGACAGCGAGCGCGTGCGCGCGCTCATGAAGGCGCATATGGAGGAAGCTTCGGAATACGTGAAGCGGTTGGATGGCCGTCTCGACGGCCGACTTATCCTCGACTCGGAAATGGCGCCGCGCCCGCGACCACTGTCCTGAAGCGCGGCCTATTCGGCTACGATCGCACCCGGCGCGAGCATTACGTCTGGACAGTCCTATAAGCCTGTTCTCCTGCCCGATCGAGCAACCGCATGATCGACTCGCTTTGCTTCTGAGAGACCTCAGCAAATAGGTGACTGCAGTTCACCAATGCTTGCAAAGTTCTCATTTGTCGACCAGTTCCGCCTCGACGCAGACTAGCCCCAAAGTCAACGCTCTCGAGCGTTTTGGGGAGGATACGTGCTTCTACAACGCCAACTGGCGTCCATTCAGGTTGTGGGCGACAAGCCCGGACCCGCGATGCGCCTGCGCTGCAAATCCTCGACATAGATGAATTTGTTTCTCTCGGCCCGGTCACCGCCGACGGCGTCCGTTCACGCCGGCGGCTGACTAACCAGGCCAGGATCACGTGAGAAGCGCTCCGAAGCCGGCTCTCCCGGACTCCGGACGCCCAAGAGGAGGAGGAAGGGATGAATTTCAGGACGTTTCTCGGCGCGGCCGCAGTGCTAACGCTGGCTGCAGGTTCGGCGCCGGCTGCCGACAAGGATGCCGCCGAAACAGCGGTGGAAGCCGCGAAGAAGTACGCGGGCACAACGATCAGCATCGTCTGGGAGGCCGGTCTCCAGTCTCTGGACCCGCTGAACTATTCGGGCCCGCAATGGGAGAAGCTCACTGGCATCAAGGTGAAGGTAGTCGAGGTACCGACCGATCAGATGTTCACCAAGATCATGCAGGATTTCAAATCAGGCGCAGGGGCTTATGACGCGCTGAACGTCATCCCCTCCTGGATGCCCGATCTTGCACGCGCCGGCGCGCTCGAGCCGCTCGACAAATATGTCGACAAGTTCGGCTATCGCGACGAACTGCAGGACATTGCGGCCGCCTATCGCGACAATCAGATGCAGTATGACGGGAAGATCTACGGCTTCCCGGACGATGGCGACGTGATGTTGCTCTATTACCGGAAGGACATCTTCGAGGATCCGAAGATGAAGGACGAATTCAAGGCGAAGTTCGGTTACGAGCTTGCGCCGCCCAAGGACTGGAAACAATTCGACGAAATCGGCCAGTTCATCACCGACAAGATGGCGCCCAAGGTTTACGGCGCCGGCTTCTTCCGCACCGCGCCCTATCCGCAATACATGTTCCAGGAACGCTTCCGCATGGAAGGCGGCAAATTCTTCAATGCGGATACCATGAAGGCCACGGTGAATGGCGACGTCGGCCTCAAGGTATTCAAGCAGATGCTGGCGGAGAACAAGTTCATGCCTCCGGGCGTGGAGCAGTGGAATTTCGTCGACAATCTCGCCGCGTTCCTTCAGGGCACGACCGCGATGACGATCTCCTGGCCGCCCTACGGTCGCTGGGCCGCGGGCTACGGCTCGGGCGAGCAAGCCCTGAAGTGGGTGCCAAAATCGCAGGTCGCCGGCAAAGTCGGCTATGCGCTCACGCCTCTCGGCCGCCCCGAGCTCGGCGTCGGCTTCGACCTGTCAGTCTCGGCCACCAGCAAGAACAAGGAGGCCGCGTATCTCTTCATTCAGTGGCTGAACAGCAAGAAGACCAGCCTCGAGCGCGTCCAGCTCCCCTATACGCTGCGCGATCCGTTCCGCCTCTCCCACTACGCGAGCGAGAAGTATCGTGGCCTCTGGCCTGACGCTGCCGCCTATCTCGACACGATCAAGACGTCGGGCGAGAAGGGCCTGCTCGATCTCTCGCTGCTGCAACAGGACAAGTACGACGAGGCGATGACCAAGGCGATTTCAAGCCTGTGGGCCGGTGAAGATCCCAAGGCCATTCTCGATCGCATGGCGCAACAATTCGACGCGATCACGGAGAAGGTCGGCGTCGAGAACCAGAAAGCCGTCTACAAGGTCTGGGCCGCAAAGCCCGGCGCCTACCCGCAATAACTGACTGGATACCGCACGGGAGGCATCGCCCTCCCGTGCCGTGCCGTTTTCCGGACTGATGATGACAGTTTCTGTGAGCCTCAATGGCGCCGAGCAGCGCCGCCCCAGCCGCTTCGGGCGCATGCTCGAGGACCGTCTGCCCTATCTCATAGTCGCACCGGCTATCCTAATTCTCCTCCTGGTCGGCCTGTTCCCTCTGATCTACTCGCTTATCGTGAGCTTCCAGCGCATCACGATGACCGAGAACGACACGTCCTTCGTCGGCCTCTTGAACTATGCGGAGCTGTTCAGGGATATCCGACTCTGGGCTTCGCTCGGTCATACCGCCATCATCACCGCGATCGCTCTGCCCCTGGAGCTGCTGATCGGCTTCCTAATGGCGCAGCTCTTCATTGATCGGATGCCGGGTCGACAGATCTTCGTCGCGCTGCTGGTGCTTCCGACGGTGATCTCGCCGATCGTCGCGGGCGCGACATGGCGCCTCATGTTCGACGTCCGCTTCGGTCCGATCGGCCAGATCCTCAGCTTCATCGCGGGTGAGCCGGTCCGGATCCTGTGGACTGTCAATCCCGCCTACGTCTATCCGGCGATCATCATCTGCGAGGTCTGGCAGTGGTCGCCGTTCATGTTCCTGCTGCTGCTCGCCGCACTATCGAATGTTGACCAGTCGCAGCTTGAGGCCGCGGAGATCGATGGGGCGTCGTACCTGCGCGTGCTTCGCGCGATCGTTCTGCCGGCGATCGCGCCCGTGATCGCCGTCGCCTGCCTGATCCGCGGCCTCGATCTGGTTCGCATCTTCGATATCATCTGGGCCCTCACCGAAGGCGGGCCGGGCTCGATGACCGAGACCATTTCGCTCTACACCTATGTGCAGGGCTTCTCGCAATTCGAGACCAGCTACACGGCCGCGATCTCCTTCCTGGTGATTGCGCTGCTGACGCTGATCACGACCCTGGTCCTCAAGCGCATGGAGCTTGTGCGATGAGGATCGGCAGGCTTCCGGCGAGAAAGACTCGGATCCTCACGGCCCGCTATCTCGGCGCGGGCGTCGTAACGCTGCTGTTTCTGTTCCCGGTCTACTGGCTGTTCATGATTTCGTTCAAGACACCGGACGAGATCTACCACGTCCCGCCCTTGTGGATTCCCGGACAGATCCAGTTCTCAAACTATTACGTCTTGTTCAAAGATGGCGACGTCCTGGCGATCCTGAACAGCCTAATCGTCGCCGGCGTCAGCTCCGGCATCGCAATCGTTCTCGGGACGCTCTGCGCCTACAGCCTTGCCAGGTTCGGCACCGGCGGCGAGAACCTCGCGATGTGGATCATCTCCCAGCGCATGATCCCACCGATTGCGGTCGTCTTCCCGATCTTCCTGATCTACGTGTATTTCGGCCTCGTCGACAGCTATTTCGGGCTGATCCTGCTCTACACGGCCTTCAATCTTCCCTACGTGATCTGGATGATGCGCGGCTACATCGTCGACGTGCCGCTGGAGCTCGAGGAAAGCGCTCTCGTCGACGGCCTCAATCGATGGGAGGTGATCTGGAAGGTCGTCTTCCCGATGGTTCGCCCCGGCCTCATGGCGACGTCGGTCTTCACCTTCGTGTTCGCCTGGAACGACTTTCTGTTCGCACTCGTGCTCACGCGCACCGAGGTCATCACCTTTCCGGTGATGCTGACGCACTATTTCGGCGGCCAATCGAATTTCTGGGCGAAGATCGCGGCGATGTCGGTCCTGGGGACGTTGCCGATCTTCGTCGCGGTCTCGGTGATGCAGCGCTATCTCGTGCGCGGCATCTCGCTGGGCGCAGTCAAGGGTTAGGGAGAGCGGAGTGGCTGACGTTAAGCTGTCCGGAGTACACAAATATTACGGCAACGTGCATGCAGTCAGGGGAGTTGATCTCACCATCGCCGATGGTGAATTCGCTGTGCTGGTGGGGCCGTCCGGCTGTGGCAAGAGTACTCTGTTGCGAACCATCGCCGGTCTCGAGGATCCGGATGGTGGAACGATCACCATCGGCGGCGCGGTGGTCAACGATTTGCGCCCGCGCGAGCGCAATATTGCGATGGTGTTTCAGAACTATGCGCTCTACCCTTATCTGACCGTCAGCGAGAACATCGCCTTCGGTCTGCGCGCGCGCAAGACTCCCGAGATCGAGATCAGGAAGCGGGTCGGTGAAGCCGCCGAGATGCTCGGCATCGGCAATCTCCTCCAGCGCTATCCGCGGCAGCTCTCCGGAGGACAGCGTCAGCGCGTCGCCATCGGCCGCGCCATCGTTCGCAAGGCCGACCTGTTCCTGTTCGACGAGCCGCTCTCGAATCTCGACGCTCAGTTGCGTGACGAAATGCGCACCGAGATCAAGCGCCTGCATCACGAGATTACGACGACCATGATCTACGTTACCCATGACCAGGTCGAGGCGATGACGCTGGCCGACCGCATCGTGTTGCTGCGCGAGGGACAGATCGAGCAGCAAGGCGCTCCGCTCGAGCTGTTCGAGCAGCCGCGCACGGGGTTCGTTGCCGGCTTTCTCGGCTCTCCCTCGATCAACCTCATCCCCGCGATCCTCAAGACAAACGGCCGCGACGCCGCAGTGGTGTTTCAGTCCGGCGGTGAACTGACGCTTCCGAGCGCGAAGGCGAGGCCGCTGGCCAGTATGGATAGGCGAGAGATTCTCGTCGGCATTCGGCCCCAGCACTTCAGTCGGGCCGGCGGGCCATTGCGCGAAGGCGCGGTCTCCTATTCGGCCACTGCCGATCTCATTCAGCCGACGGGGACACGCACCTTCACCACCATCAAGATCGGCGGCGTCGATGCGGTTGCCGAGCTGCAGGCCCACGACGTCAGCAGCCATGGCGAGCAGGTCGACCTAGCCATCGACCTCAATCGCGTGGTGCTGATCGATCCGGCCAGCGGCCTGGTCATCGCATAACGAGAGCAACATTCGAGAACGGGAGGGATGAATGGCGTCGAGACTGTTTGCAACGGGAATTGGCGCGCCGGAGGGTCCGGTGTGCCTGCCCGACGGCTCGATGTATGTCACGGAGATGTCCGCCTCGACCCTTTGCGTCACGCGGCTCGATCCTCGCGGCAATCGCCGCGTGATCCGAACGACGGACGGCCGTCCGAATGGACTGACGACGGATGGCCACGGCCGCATCTGGATCGCGGAAGCTGGTTTGCGGGCCCTGATCTGCATCGACGAGGGCGGAAACGAGATCCGGCGCATGCAGGGCGAAGGCGCGGAGCGCTTTCTGTTTCCGAACGACCTCTGCTTCGGCCCGAACGGACTGCTCTACATGACCGACTCCGGGATGATCGCGGAAGGTTTCATCAACGGCCAGGCCTTCGTCGACGGTTATATTGATCTCGACTGGGACGGCCGTGTGTATGAGATCGATCCAGCAGCCATGAAGGTGCTGCGCGTGCTCGATCGCAAGATCCGCTTCACCAACGGCATAGCCTTCGGTCCCGACAACCACCTCTACGCCAACGCATCCTTCACCGGCGAGATCTACCGATATGACGTGCTTGGCGAGGCCGTGCCGAAACGCGTCGTCTTCGGCAACGTGCTGCAGTCGGATTCCAATCCCGATTTCAAAGGTCCGGACGGAATGGCCTTCGGAACGGACGGTCGGCTCTATTGCACGGTCTACAACCAGAAGAATGTTACGGTGCTCGACCGGCGGGGTGAGGTCGCCGATCGCCTGATCCTGGATGGGCCCCAGCCGACGAATTGCGCCTTTGCGCTCGAGGGCAGAAAGCTGCGGGTGACGGAGGTCGGCAAGGGCCAGGTTGAGGAGATCGATATGCCCTGCGAAGGCCTGCCGTTGCATTTGCCAAGATTCGCCTGACAAGACGCCTCGCGCGCTTTGCTCCGCGAGGCGTCCTGCCATGTCGTCAAAGGAAGCCGATCGACAGCCAAGGCACAGCCGCGACGATCAGCGTGCCGATCAGGAGCGCTATCATGTAGCCTACGATGGGTTTCATGCCTTCGTCCGGATTGATGCGGCTGATCGCACAGGCGGCGTAGTAACCGACGCCGAACGGTGGCGCGAACAGGCCGATGCCCATGGCCAGAACGACGACCATGGCGTAATGGACGTCGTTTACGCCGACCTGCCGCGCGATCGGGAATAGCAGCGGACCGAACAAGACGATCGCGGGAATTCCCTCCAGGACGCTGCCGAGGATCACGAAGGTCACGATCGTTACTGCCAGGAAGGCGGGAACTCCTCCGGGAAGGCTCGTCATGAACTTTGCGAGAGATGCAGAAAATCCGGACTGAGTCAGCGCCCAGGCCATGCCCGTCGCGGCGCCGATAATGAGCAGAATCGCCCCCGACAGCGAGGCTGTCTCGACCAGCATCGGATAGATGCGACGCCAGTCGAACTGACGGTAGATGAACAGACCCGCGCAGACCGAGTACAGGATCCCGATAGTCGAGACTTCCGTTGCCGTCGCAACCCCTTCGACGACGGCAGTCCGGATCACGAATGGCAGCGCGATGGCCGGTATCGCGATCACGAAGGCGCGGCCGATCTGCCGGCCGGTAGCCCGTCTGACGTGAGACAGGTCTTCGCGGCGGTATCGCCACCAGACCACGGCCGCGAGCATGACCGCGAGCACCACGCCCGGGAGCAACCCGCCAGTGAAGAGCGCCGAGATCGACACGCCGGTCACCGAGCCGATCGTGATCAGGACCAGCGAGGGCGGGATCGTTTCGGTCTGCGCGCCGGTTGCCGCCAGAAGCGCAACGAGGTCGCCCGGCTTGGCCCCGCGCTGCCGCATCTCGGGAAACAGGACCGGAGCCACCGCAGCCATGTCGGCCGCTTTGGACCCAGAAATGCCCGAGACCAGATACATCGCTCCCACCAGCACGTAGTGCAGTCCGCCACGCACGTGGCCCAGCAGGCTCGCCAGGAAGCCGACCATGGCCCGCGCCATGCCCGTCATCTCGATCAGGAGGCCGAGAAAGACGAAGAGCGGCACGGCGAGCAGGATCAGGTGGCTCATGCCCTCGTCCATCCGTCCGATCACCACCACGTCAGGCGTACTGGTCGTCAGGGCGAGATAGCCGACCGTGGCGAGGCCGAATGCGAACGCGATTGGTACGGCTGCGAAGACCATCGCGCCGACCACGAACACGAAGAAGATCAAGAGATTCAGATTGCCTAGCGGCTTCAAAACGGGAGCGAGCAGAACGAACGCCCCGATGATGCCTGTGACCATTGCGTCCGAAGCTAGCAAGCTGCGCAGGCTCGCGATGCGGATGAGTCGGAGGACCGCTGCGATCAGCATCAGTCCGATCCCAACCGGCAATGCTGCCGCACGCCAGCTGTTGACGATCTCGAGCGCCGGCGTCGTGACGAATACCTCATCTGCGGCGAATTCGACGGCCGGCCAGACGACTAGCACGAGAAAGGCCAGCGATGCTGCGGCCGCCACGACATCCAGGAACGCGCGAACTTCCGCACTGAGGATCCCGACGATGGCGGTCATCCGCATATGCTCGCCGCGCTGAAACGCGATCACCGATCCGAGCATGGCGAGCCAGAGGAAGAGAATGCCGGCAAGCTCGTCAGACCAGACGATCGGCGAGCGGAACACATATCTGCTCACAATCCCCGCGGACAGCACCGCGATTTCCGCGAGCACGAGCAGTGCTGCAGGTACAGCGACGATAAGACCGAGCATACTGTTCGCCGCGATCACCCAGCGGCGCGAACCCGCTTGAGACGCACCGGCCGCCATACCGGCATCGACGTGGGGCGTATGGCTCACGCTGGTCATGATAACTGGCCCGCGGCTTTTTCGAGCTGCGACCATGCCTCCTCGCCAAACTTGGCTTTCCAGTCGGCGTAGAAGCTGGTCTTCGCCAGGGCCTGGCGGAAGGCGGCGCGATCGACGTCGATGAATTTGAGGCCCTTGGCAGAAAGATCGGCGCGCAGTGACTGGCTGAGCTTTGCGATGTCGGCGCGCTGATCGACGGCGGAGCGGTCGAGCTCGCGCGTCACGATCTCCTGCACGTCCTTCGGCAGGCGCTCGAAGGCGCGCTTGTTGCCGAGGATCCAGTAGCCGTCCCAGACGTGCCCCGTCAGGCTGCACGTGCTCTGCACCTCAAAGAGTCGCGCGGTCGCAATGATGGGCAACGGATTCTCCTGGCCGTCGACGACCTTGGTCTGCAGCGCGGAATAGACCTCGTTGAAGTTGATCGGCGTCGGCCCGGCGCCGAGCGCCTTGAAGAGCGAGGTCAGCAGCGGCGCGGGCGGAACGCGGATCTGGAAATTCTTCAGATCATCCGGCGTCCGCACCTCGCGGCCGGACGAGGTCACCTGGCGAAAGCCGTTGTCCCAGGCTTTTGACACCGCCATGATCGGTGTCTTGGCGATCTGCGCACGGATGTAGGTGCCGAGGTCGCCGTCCATCGCCTTCCACACGCTGTCGTAGTCGGTGAATGCGAAGCCGGTGTTCACGATGCCGGCGCTTGGCACCAGGATGGCAAGGATCGAGGAGGATTGGTTAAAGAACTCGACGCCGCCGCTGCGAACCTGGGTCAGCAGCTCGGTGTCGGAGCCGAGCTGATTGGCCGGGAACAGCCTGATCTCCAGCCGTCCGCTGGTCGCTTCGCGGATGCGGTCGATCGCCTCTTGCGCGCGGATGTTTACCGGATGGGTCGGATCCTGTCCGGTTGCGAACTTGTAGACGAACTCGGCGGCAGACGCTGGACGGGTCAGAATCCCGCAGAGAGGTACCGCGCTCGCCGCGACTAATAGCGAACGGCGGCTGATGCGTCCGGGCTTCGAGACAGTCATGTTTTCCTCCTGGTCCTGTATTGACGTTGTGCCGGCTGCATGAGCCTGCGCTGTTTTCAGCTGTCCGGGCTCTTCGCCGGCCGCATTCGGGCAACAGCCATCGCTCGCCCGCCGCAACATGCAGCGGGCGGAACACTTCACTCGTATTTGGCCTGGCTGGCGCTTAGTGCCGGTGCGCTAAAGCCACTGCTTGATCTGCCTTGCGACCTCGGCGGTGGAAATGCCGTAGCGGTCGTGCAGTGTCGGTAGTGCGCCGGCGTCAAGAAATTCGTCCGGCAATGCAATCTGGCGGAACGGCGGATGGACGCCTGAACGCATCAGGAGTGCGGCGACCGCCTCGCCGAGACCGCCAATCGTCGTGTGGTTTTCGGCAACGACGACCAGGCGGCCTGACTTGCCGGCTTCACGCAGGATCGTGTCGGCGTCGAGCGGCTTGATAGTCGGAACGTGGAGCACCGCAGCATCGACGCGGTCGTTCTTCAGAGCTTGCAAGGCCTCGAGCGCCCGCATGGTCATGATGCCGGATGAGATGATCAGAACATCCTTCCCGTCACGGATCAGCTTGGCTTTGCCGAGCTCGAACTTGTAGTCGTATTCGTCGAGCACGACCGGCACTTGGCCTCGCAGCAGGCGCATATAGACCGGCCCCTGATGCGCTGCGATCGCAGGCACCAGTTGCTCGAGTTCATGCGCATCGCAGGGGTCGATGACCGTCATGTTCGGCATGGCGCGAAACAGGGCGAGATCCTCCGCGGCCTGATGGCTCGGACCATAGCCCGAGGTGAGGCCGGGCAATGCACAGACGATCTTCACGTTGCGGTCTTCCTCCGCGATCGTCTGGTGGATGAAGTCGTAAGCGCGCCGCGAAGCGAACACCGCGTAGGTGGTCGCGAACGGCATGAAGCCTTCGGCGGCGAGACCCGAAGCAGCCCCGAACAGAAGCTGCTCGGCCATGCCCATCTGATAATAGCGGTCCGGAAATTCCTTTGCGAAGATGTGCAGGTCGGTATATTTGCCGAGATCGGCCGTCATGCCGACCACATCGGGACGGCTGCGCGCGAGCTCGACGAGTGCGTGTCCAAACGGCGCCGGCTTCGTCTTCTGTCCCTCGGCCGCGATCGAGGCGATCATGGCCGAGGTGGTCAGGCGCGGCTTGCCCGGCTGCGGTGCTGATCTGATGGTCTTCATGCCTGCCTCCCGGCTTCCAGCGCAGCAAGCGCGAGCTGCCATTCGTGCTGCTCGACACGGATGAAATGGTTCTTCTCGCGCTGCTCCAGGAAGGGAACGCCCTTGCCCATCAGCGTATCAGCGACGATCATCCGCGGCTTCGGCGCCGTATGAGACTTGGCGACATCGAAGGCGGCAACCACGGCATCGAGATCATTGCCGTCGATGCGCTGCACGAACCAGCCGAAAGCCTGAAGCTTCTCGACCAGCGGTTCGAACGCCATCACCTGCGTCGAAGGACCATCCGCCTGCTGATTGTTGACGTCGACGATGCCGATCAGATTATCGAGCTTGTAATGGCCCGCCGACTGGATGGCTTCCCAGACCGAGCCTTCATCGAGCTCGCCGTCGGAGAACAACGTGTACACCCGCGCGTCGGATTTCTTGCGCTTGAGGCCCAGGCCCATGCCGACGGCGATGCTGAGCCCAAGCCCGAGCGAGCCACCCGACATTTCCATTCCGGGCGTGTAGGAGGCCATGCCAGACATTGGCAGGCGGCTCTCGTCGCTGCCATAGGTTTCGAGTTCTTCCTCGGAGACGATTCCCGCCTCGATCAAAGCCGCATAGAGCGCGATGGCGTAATGCCCGTTCGATAGCAGGAAACGGTCGCGCTCCTCCCAGGAGGGATCTTCCGGCCGGTAGCGCATCGCGTGAAAATAGGCCACGGCGAGGACGTCGGAGATGTCCAGTGCCTGTGCGATATAGCCCTGGCCCTGAACCTCGCCCATGCGCAGCGCATTGCGGCGAATATTGTAGGCGCGGTCCGCCAGCTTGGGCGTGTTGATCAGCGTTTCCATTGATCTGGACCTTGTCTTGCTGGCTCAGTGGATCAGCATGCCGCCGTTGACGTCAATCACGGCGCCGGTCACGTAGGCGGAGAGATCCGAGGCCAGGAAGGTGTAGATGCCGGCGACGTCGTCTGCAGTGCCAAGGCGATTGAGCGGAACGCCTTCCAGGATCTTCGCCCTCATCTCGTTCGTAAGCTTGCCCGCGGTAATATCGGTGCCGACTAGGCCGGGCGTCACGCAATTGACGCGGATGCCGTCCGGGCCGAATTCACGGGCCATCGCCTTGGCGAGACCCAGCACGCCGGCCTTCGCCGCCGAATAATGCGGGCCGCCAAAAATTCCGCCGCCGCGCTGAGCCGAGACCGACGACATGCACGCGATCGATCCAGACTTCCGTGCACGCATATGCGGGATCACGGCCTGGGAGAGGAACAGGATGCCCTTCAGATTGACGTCCTGGATGCGATCCCAATCAGCCGGCGAGATATCCAGGAACTTCACCGGCTGGGTGATGCCGGCGTTGTTGATGAGAATATCGATGCCTCCGAAGGATTCGATCACGCGAGCGACGGCCTGCTCGCAGGATGATTTGTCGGCGACGTCGCATCGCAGCCCAATGTGGGACGTGCCAAGCGATGCCGCGGCGTCCGCCGCCGCGCTCGCGTCAATGTCGAGAATGGCGACCCGAGCGCCCTCGGCGGCGAACCGCCGTGCCGTGGCCAGGCCGATGCCGCGCGGTGATGCCGCGCCCGAAATGATGCCCGTCTTGCCGCTGAGCAGCATCGGTTCCTCCCGCAGATTGTTTTTCCTTGGCAAGCTAGGAATGCACCGCGGACGCGCAACAGACAAACGCACAGTTGTCACGGATCGATGAATCTGGTTCACTTATGGAATGCTGTCGAACGTCCCGATATCTGCAATTCGCGCCTTTGAAGCCGCTGCTCGCACGGGATCATTCCGCGATGCGGCGAATGAGCTTCACCTGACGCCGAGTGCAGTCAGTCATGCCATCCGCAAGCTGGAGGACACGCTTCGGACCGTTCTGTTCGAACGCAGCGCGCGGTCCGTGCGGCTCACGCCGGCCGGCGAAAATCTGATGCGTCACACGGGAGCGGCCTTTGATCAGCTTCGCCGTGGCCTTGAGGAAGTCGCCGCGCGCGGACCGCAACTGGTGCGTGTGCACTCCGCACCCAGCTTTGCCGCGCAATGGCTGGCGCCGCGGCTTGCGCAGTTTCTCACCGCTTATCCGAAGCTCGAGGTTCGGCTGGCTGCCAGCACGGACTACGCTCGCTTCAGCAACGACGATTTTGATATCGACATCGTTTACGGTCCGCCCCGAGCGGAAGGTGTCGAGGTCGTTCCTCTGCCGGAAGAGACGGTCACCCCGCTCTGCTCCCCCGCGCTTGCGAAATCAATAAGGAAACCTGCCGATCTCCTCGATCAGACGCTGATCCGCTCCGACGTGAAGCAGGTTCAGTGGCACCAATGGTTCACGGCGAACGGATTGGAAGCCCCTGCACTCCACGGCATGAGATTCGATCGTAGCTTTCTCGCGATCGCGACAGCGGCGGAGGGTTTGGGAGTAGCGCTTGAGTCGACGCTTCTCGCCGAACGTGAACTGGCGAGCGGGCGATTAGTTGCACCGCTGGCTGGACGCGCCAACGATATCCGATATATCGGTCACCGTCTGATCTACCCGCGCGCTAGCCGCCAGAGATCGGCAGTGCGGGCCTTTGCAGATTGGCTCCTGGCGCAACTCGATGGCGAAAATACCATTCCCCTGCGCTGAAGTTCTTCGCACCACGTTCGAAAGTACACACGCCGGCGAAAGAGCAGCGACGAGCCCTTAGCTCGGGATAAAGCCTGCTCCAATCGATGTGAATGGCGCCAACTCAAAAATCATGGGAGCGGCGTGAACTGGCTGAGGGCGCGACCTTGTCGGTGCGCGTCATCTTAAACTCGGTGCTCGGACAGAGCCACTTGTCCCAAAGTTGGTTGATCTCGCCGGCCTGGTCCATCGCGAGTAGGATCTGGTTGATCTTCGCGAGCAGCGCCGGGTCTTTCTTCTTCATGCCGACGTCGATCGGCTGCAGCACCATTGGCTCCTCGATCATCTTCAGCGGCTGCGCCGCCTCCTTGGACTGGCTGACGGAGTCAGAGACTGACACCGCCATGACGAGGAGGAGCGGCGACAGGATGAACAGCATCATGCCGGCGGTGATGGTGTAGAGAATAAAGGCGCCGAAGCCGGAAAACCGCTCATCCATCACTCGGCCCTCCTGAGACGCCGGCCTTCCAGAAGCCACATCGAGACGCCGTTCACCGCAAGGCCCAGGCCGACGAGGAACGACAGCGATCGCAGCTGCGAACGGCCAGTCGTAAACGACGAAGATCTGCTGCTCGATCAGATTGCCGAGCATGACCGCCGAGGCGCCGCCCAAGATCGCCGGAATGACGAAGGAGCCGGCGGTGAGTGAAAAGACCAGGGTAAAGCCCGCGATGAAACCGGGCATGCTCAGCGGCAGCGTCACGCGGAGGAACACCTTCCACCATGGCGCGCCGAGCAGCCGGGCTGCATCTTCGAGGTTGGGATCGATCTTGCCGAGCGCCGAGGCCAGCGGCAGAACCATCTTCGGGAAGAACACGTGCAGCGATCCGATGACGACGGCGACCTCGGTGAGGACCGATATCGGTGCGTCGACGACATGCAGCGTCATCAGGATCCAGTTCAGCATGCCCTTCGGACCGTTCTGAAGCACCAATTGCCAGCCGTAACCGCGCACGACGACGCTGACGATCAGGGGCGCGATGACGATCAGGGTGATGATGCGCGTCACCATCGGACGGCTCTTGACCATCACGAGGCCACGGGATAGGCGAGCACCGTCGCAAGCACCGACGTGACGATGCTGATGCGCAGCGTCGTCCAGAGGACGCGCGGGTAGAGCTCCACGTTGACCAGACGGGCGTATTGCGCGAGCGTGAACGGACGGCTGATGATACCGCGGCTGTCCTGGGTCTGGCGGATTTGTTCTGTCCTCATAAGGACATCCAATATCCCCCGGCCGAAGGTCGTCCGGCGCGCAAGCCATAAGCGCACCCGATGCAGGCATGAATTTCTCTTACTCGTCTCCGCGCATCCCTTACATTTGCGATGCGCTTCGCTCACCCATGGGAGACGGACTAGTGTTGGAAGTCGGCAATCGGATCGTCATGGTCTCCGGGGCTTCGCGCGGCATCGGACGCGCCGTCGTCGACCGGCTGCTAGAGTCGGGCTTTCGCGTATCGGCGGGGCTTCGCGATCCGAGCCGCCTCGTCTAGAGCGAGAGACTCATGACGCACTGCTATGACGCCGAAGACGCCAAGAGCCCGATCTCCTGGGTCAACGCAACGGTCGCGCGGTGGGGCGGCGTCGACGCCATGGTCAACGCGGCCGGCATCATCCGACGGTCCGTGTCTCTGATGAGGGCGAGAATGAGCTGGATGATATGTGGCGCGTGAACGTCAAAGGTCCACTGCGCCTCGCCAGGGCCACCCTCCCCCATCTGGCCGTCTGCGGTCATGGCCGGGTCGTTAATCTGGGATCGCTAGCTGGCAAGCGCGTCGGAAGCAACGTTGGTTACGCGATGACCAAGTTCGCCGTGGTTGCACTCACCCACGGCATTCGCCGCGAAGGACGCGCGGCGGGAATTCGGGCGACGGTCGTCTGCCCGGGTTACGTTGCCACGGACATGACGCTGAACGAGGACGAGATCCCGCGCCACGAGATGAGCCAGCCGGGCGACATCGCACGCTTGGTGGAAGCTGCGCTCATGATGCCGAACAATGCGTCGGTCTCCGAGATGCTCGTGCACTGCCAGTTCGAACCGATGCTATAGGGCCCGGCCGGAACGGTTATTATACGGCAGCGGTTGACATTGCATCTTCGTTTAACTTTCCGCCATCTCAACGCAGCGGATGCCCAGATCTATCTTGCGCCCGCACCGCCCAGTCCCACGTCCTTGAAGCTCGCTCGTACGTTCGCATATCGGTTGCGGCCCCACTTCCGGGGCCTGCCCACCAAAAATCTGCCGGCATCATCATCACGGACATGCAATGAGCAGCAGCATGCTGATCATCCTGGTGCTGCGGATGATCGGCGGGATATGCCGGTACCATTGCTGCCGACCTGGCTGCTAGGCTCGCGCAGGACTATCTTTCTTGGCGAACAGAGGTGCCGCGCTGTCGAGCACCTCTTTCGGAAGCATCCTCAATTGCTCTGTGTCGAATGGGAGGTGAGTGAGATAGTTCGCCACCAGAGCGCCTACGGCTCCAGCCTGCGCTGCATCTCGTTGGCGTTTTAGCGCCTCCCTGTTCGGCCGACGGGACAGCCATAGT
This sequence comes from Bradyrhizobium yuanmingense, assembly GCF_025200905.1. Classification (NCBI taxonomy): domain Bacteria; kingdom Pseudomonadati; phylum Pseudomonadota; class Alphaproteobacteria; order Hyphomicrobiales; family Nitrobacteraceae; genus Bradyrhizobium; species Bradyrhizobium yuanmingense. The sequence goes on from NZ_CP104173.1 coordinate 5,332,300, forward strand.
TTATGGGCGGCCCAAACCCGCGGGTCGGGAGCGACGATACGCACCGGTTCGCCCTTTTCGTCGATCGCCACCGCCTCGAACGCGGGGGCATTCTGCAGCCAATCGAGGCCTTCGATCTGCACAGCGGGCAAATCGTCCGGGTCTAGGCCGATCTTGTCTGGAGCCTTCTTCCAAGGTGGGCTCTGCATTGGCTTGATCAAATTGACGAGATAGCCATCCCGGTTTACGGCACGGAACGTCTGCTTGGCACGTTCGAAGCTGGTGTCCACTCGCTTGAGTATCTTCATGAGCGATGATTCAGAGACGTCGTCGTCTGCGACGAACGTAAGGCCGCCGCGTGCGTCGAACAGCAGATCGAGGTCTTCCGTCGTAGCCAAGCCTGGATCGAGTCTGACGCCGGAAGAGGCCTCATAACCGTAGATCGCGTTCGCGCCCAGAATCCGAATTCCGGAACCCAGAATTCCGAAGCCGTCGAGAGCGCGCATGATCCGAGCTCCCAGCAACGGCACCCGGCCCAAGCCGAGCGCACGATTGACCGCCGCTTGCCGTTCCAGGGTATCGCGCAAATTCTTCACCCTGTCTTCTGCAGCAGCACGTTTCGCTTCGAAGTCCGCCTTCATCTTTTCAGTTTCGGGGGAACGCGCGCCCAGCGAGGCCTGCTTCCGGACGCCTGCCTTGTTGTAGTAGCTCCGGACGAGGTATTGGCGGCCTTTGGACTCTGCCCAAGTCACGGAACCCCGATGAGCATTGTAGGCCTCCTTTGCGTCCCGTAGGGCCTGGAAGCGTTGCTGACTATTGACCACCTCTCGGCGCTGGTCATTGTTAAGTTCTTGAAAATCCATGGTTTCAACGACCCTAGCTGATTTTATACCTCGCTGGTGAAACCTCATTTTGCCTTAACAATCAATGGGTTCAACGGTTAAGTCGAACCCACAGGCCAAGTGTTGAATCAACAGCCCCTCGGCCCCCCTTGGGCGACAGATATTTCGTCTGTTTCGTTTATTGCGCTTATTGCGTCTGCTCGAATGGTGCTTACATACCGCCTATCAGCGAGATCACACCGTGCCAGGCTACGCCCATGAGCTAGGGGTGGACCGGCTGCCTCCGCCAGCGAGAAGGCGGCCACCAACCAGCTGCGTCAGATAATCGCGTCCCATGGTCAAGGCGGCGGCAAGCTGCGTGTGCTCAAGGACGAGCACAAGAAGCCTACTGAGATCACCCTGCCCCAGGCCTATCGTGCCTGCTGATGGAATTGTTGCGGCATATCGCGCGTGGCGATGCGGTGACGCTTGTGCCCGTGCATAGATGCTGAAGACGCAGCAGGCAGCGGATATCCTGAATGTTTCGCCGTCCGCTCCTGATCTCACTTCTGGAACGAGGTGACATGAATTACACAACGGTGGGCGGTCAGATATGGTGCGAGCAAGCAAGAAAGTCGAACCATGTTGCTTCTCAATCAGCACACTGAACACCGCACCTCCTTGGCTGCATCGGATGCGGAAACATTGAGCGTCGAAGCCGCTCGCGAAGTGGAGCGGTTGCTCCGGCATCGCGCTGGCCACAGGGAGACTCCACTCGTCTCTCTGCCGGGCCTTGCTCGTGAGATCGGCGTGGCCGCGATCCACATAAAAGACGAGGGCCATCGGCTCGGTCTTGGCAGTTTCAAAGCCTTGGGTGGATCCTATGCCGTGATCCGGCTGGTCTTGGAGGAAGCAACTCGGCGGCTCGGCCGAGCTGTTGACGTCTCTGAGCTTCAGACACCTGACGTGATGGCTGTGGCTCGGGCAATGACGGTATCCTGCGCGACGGATGGAAATCATGGCAGGTCAGTCGCGCTAGGCGCCCGACTCGTTGGCGCGAAATGTGCCATATTCGTTCACTCGGGCGTCAGCGACGAACGTATCAACGCAATCGCCCGTTTTGGTGCGCAGATGATCCGGGTCAACGGCAACTATGACGACTCGGTCGCAGAAGCATCCCGAGTTGGCGCAGAAAAGGGTTGGATCACGGTCTCTGATACGTCGTGGCAGGGCTATGAACGTATCCCCGGATTTGTGATGCAGGGATATACCGCACTCTTGAGTGAAGCACTGCGCCAGCTCGCCAAAATCCCGACCCATGTCTTCGTCCAGGCCGGGGTTGGCGGAATCGCCGCAGCGGTAGCGGGACATCTTTCGCTTCTATTCGGCAACAACCGCCCGTTCTTTACGGTTGTCGATCCCTCGCGTGCAGCGTGCCTCTTCGAGAGTGCTCGAGCTGGCCGCCTGGTCAAGGTGCCTCATGGGCGGCCGACGGTGATGGCGATGCTCGAGTGCTATGAGCCTTCGCTCGTCGCTTGGCGCATCCTGTCGCGTGCAGCGGACGCCTTCATGACTGTCGACGAGGAGGACGCAATAAATGTTATGAAGCGCCTTGCAAACCCCAGAGATGGAGACCCCGCTATTGTTGCAGGAGAAAGTGGCGGTGTTGGTCTTGCAGGGTTGCTGAGGGTTGCTTCGGACTGCACATTGCGTGGCAGGATTGGCCTTGGACAAGATGCACGGGTATTCCTAGTTAATACCGAGGGCGCGACCGATCCCAGCCTCTACGAGGAGCTGGTTGGTGCGCCCCCAGCGCAAGTGGCGGCCGAAACTGACCGGACCAAATACAAGTCAACAGACCTTATGTCTTAAGCAATCCGACAAGCTCACCGCGCGCTTAGAGTTCGTCGCGAACGCCGTCGAGATATGTTTGCCTTCCGGCGCTCAGCCTCTCCCAGCTCAGGCACGGCAATTGCTCTAAGACCCGCTTTGTCGCTCAAGTCCCGGTCTTCGCCCCAAGCGTTTTTGATCATGTTGGTGGCACGTTGCCGGCAAGTCGCGCAATTGTGAAATAGCTCACGTAGCGCCTCCGACCTGATTCACCCTGAAGGCCTGAAACGCCCATCAGTCCCGCGGAAGGACATGCGCAATCATGACCTTGTCTCGGGGCATAGCAACGCGAAACCGGGCGCAGTCAGTGCCAGTCGACTCTGCGGCACAACGTGCAAAGTCTGCAAAGTGAGCAGAATTCAGAAGATCTTTGCTCGCGACCGACTGCGGCGGCGGCGTGAACTACGCGGGACAACCCAAGCCGAACTCGCGGACGCTCTTGGAATTTCGGCTGGCTATCTGAGCCAAATGGAAGGAGATCAAAGGCCGACCACGAGCAAGCTACTAATGCGGCTCAGCCGTCTGCTCGGTATTGGATCGAATTATTCCGCGGCTGACGATGACTTGCGTCTCGCGAGCGAATTGAGTGAAACCGCCAACGACCCGCTGCTCGCATCTGCCATCTCGGCCGACGAGGCGAGCGCAGAAGTCCGAGTCGCTCCCGAGATTGCGCAGCGCGCTTGCGCTCGAGTAGAGCATCGTTCGCTGCAAACGCGCGTGGCACAGAATGATTCGGGCGCCGCGAGCCGCTTTCCCTATCATGAGGTCCGGGATTGGGTTGAATGGAAGCGAACTATTTCCACCCGCTTGATCATGCCGCCCAAAGACTCGCAGAGAGACGAAACTTCCATCCCGAGAACCACAGTGGAGACTTCATCACGTTTCTGCGCGACGCGTATGGGATCCGCGAGCCGCAAGTTCCAGAGGATCTTGGCAAGGGGATGATCTGGCGCCTTGAAACAACGACAAGACTCTTTTCTATCTGGAGATGCCCGCGTAGAAACCGGCTGTTCTGGATCGCTCACGTCATCGGCCTGCTGGAACGGCGAGAGAGCATCGAGCGGCAGATCAGACAGGCGATTAAGCAATGAGGAAGCCGCACCGCTAGCACGGTTCGCTCTCGCCAACTGCTATGCCGGCGCACTGGTCATGCCGTACGAAGCCTTCCTCACCACCGCGCGCTGGGCGCGGTACGACTCCAACGACTTCAACGACGCTTCGGAACGAGCCTCGAACAGGTCTGCCACCGCTTGAGCACACTTCAACGTCGGAACTCTCCGGGAATTCCGTTGTATTTTTTTGAAGATCGACATCGCCGGAAATGTGCTGAAGCGTAGCAGCGCCACGCGGTTTCGGTTCTCCGTTTCGGAGGTCCCTGCCCCGTCTCGAACGTGCACCGATCGTTTTCGCATCATGGCCGCATCCTGGTCCAGTTGGCTGCCACGCCGGAGAGCCTGCGAACGCAAAGATCGTCATCACTGGGGGCTACCGCCGATCGGACGTGCGCTCGACGCCAGTACAATCGAAAGAGGTCGTCCCGTATCAAATCAACACCAAAATTCCGCGAACCAGCGGCAGCAGATGACGACAAGAGCAAAAACCGCGGCTTCGGCAATCGGTTGCGCGTGGACGTGGACGTGTGTATCTGTACTCAAGTCGAGGGCTAGCGCACGACAGGCTAACCGCATCCAAGAGCCCGCCGGCCTTGCAGGAGCAAGGAGGCCCAGGAATTTAGACGTGGGCTTTCTTTGTCCCACCCAGGGCTGAGCCGGGGTGCTCCGGACCGCAACAAGAGACACCCATGTTCGGACACCAGACTTTCCTCCTATTCTTGGCAGCGGCCCTGCTTGTGGCGATCACGCCAGGACCGGGTATTTTCTATATCGTCGCGCGAACGCTTGCCGGCGGCAGAGGCGAAGGTTTGGCGTCGAGCGTCGGTCTAGGTCTCGGTGGGCTTGTGCACGTGCTGGCTGGCGCGGTCGGCCTCTCCGCCCTCGTCATGGCGAGCGCGGAGGCTTTCACTTTGCTGAAGATCGCGGGAGGCCTGTATCTCGTCTGGCTGGGAATCAAAACATGGCGCGAAGCGCGTGTCGTCGAACCGACCGACGTGCACACAACCGGAGCGCGTCGAGCCTTCGTTGAGGGCATCGTCGTTGAGGCGCTCAACCCCAAGACGGCCGCTTTCTTTCTCGCATTCATCCCGCAGTTCGTCGATCCATCGGCGAACGTTGCCACTCAATTCATCACTTTGGGCCTCATCTCCGTCGCACTTAATACGAGCGTAGATCTAGTTGTTACCTATTGGGCCGCGAAAGCGAGAGCTGGATTTGCAAAGCGACCGTCGTTCATTGTCAAAACGCGACAGGCGTCGGGTGCTGTCATGTGCGGTCTGGGAGCGACGTTGCTGTTAGCTCGTCGCACAAGTTAGCCTTCCAGGCTCGCAAATCTCCGCCGCGTTTCAGCGTCGGGACGCTCCGTGCTCCGCTCATCAATAGGGGGACCGTGGGAAACGTGCCGGTGTTCGAATCATAACTGTCTTCTGGAGCAAGCTCCGAAAGCAGCCTTTTTGTGTCCGTGAGTTCCGACAATAGATCTTTTACCCCGCTCCAGCTAAGGCGGATCTGCTCTTCCACCAATGGCCCAGCCATGCGTAGGGCGAGGGCAAGCCGTCAAGATCAAAACGAGTTGCCGGGCCTCGGCAGCGTGTGCGTTTAGGAACGTGGGCGCGACGTACTTCAGCAATTCGAGGCGACACTCTCAGGCCTCGAAATCCCGCGAATTGGCGGTCTGTCGTATTGAGACTTGCACCCGGTTGCTGATCCCCGCGCCATTCTCGTCCCGTCCGTCATCCGATCGCTTCGTGCCACGAGGTCGCTTGAGAGACGGCACAAGCGCCCAAAGGGCAGGAGAGGAGCCGGCGCGATATCGCCGGCCGAGATCCGTCGCCGAAACCATGGTGCAATGTCCGGTTTCCCGTAGACAGCCGATACCGCGACGCCTCGTTTCTTGTTCAGCTTGGGCCCAAAACTAGCCTCACGCGCTGGGGCGGCTTCCGCTTGAAGCAGAACGCAGCTTTGGTATCTGGGGGCCGCATCAATCTGTTGTGGTCGCGCGCAGGATGGCTAAATTGACCTTTGCCCGCATCGGCTGCGGTACCCCATACATGCAAGAGCGCCAGAGCCACTCGACAGGACCGAACTGATAGCGGCCCAGCCACCACGCGCTGAACACCACCTGCGCGACATACACGAAAATGCCGATCGCCAGTGTCGCGGCCACGCCGAGGCGGTCAAATTGGCCTAGCCCATAGCCGTAGAAGATCCAGCCGCAGATCACAGATTGCGCGAGATAGTTGGTGAGCGCCATGCGGCCAAGCGGTGCGGCCCAGCTCAGCATCCGACACCCGCCGGGGAGGTTCACAGCGGCAATGACTGCAGCCGCATAACCCAGGGCCAATGCGACCGCCGCCAGCTCTTCAACCGGAAAATGCCCGCGCCCGAGCGACGGCCAATCGAAGAGCTCTTGTCCGGCTGCCGCGAGACTCAGCCGCCGCCGAGAAGAATGCCGGCGATATCGGGCGGGTGCGCCTCCCGCCCACTTCGTTTCAGGCCCTATCGGGCCTGTAAAAGCTGCGGTGCACAAGTCGGCCGCCTGATGGCCAATCGGAAAGCGGTCGGTAGATCAGGCCGGCATGGCCGCAACCAAGCTAACGGCGGTACGCTTTGGAGCTGGGGAGGCAATCGACAGTCCGGACCAACAAAGCCGCCGAGCTCCGCTGGCGGCTTTTTCTTTGACTAGGAGGCGTTCGCCCTGGCTCGTTCGCGGGCCTCGCGGCGGCGTTCACGGCGTTCGCGCCGCAGCTTCGCACGGTCGGCGGGCTGCGGCGGCAGCGGAGGGACCGCCGCTATTTCGGCTATCGGGGGGGGCGTCTCGCTGGCCGCCGCCGCTTGGATTGGCTCCGGCGTCGATCGGGCTTCCATAAATTCAAGCACTTCCCGCCCTTTTGAAGTCAGCCTCCAGCCACCGCTTGTGCGTTCGACGAGCCCTTGTGACCAGATGTCGAGATCCGGCACCCGCGCCGCGAGGCGTCTGGTTCGGTCCGCCCAATCACGTCCGCTGGTCGCCAGGATAGCCATGTCCCTCTTGAGGTCCTCCATCACGGCAAACCCATCCGGATATGCCACGAGGATCTTGAGGACCGTGACGTGGAAGTTCACGTCGCCCCCCCCGCGATCAACGCCACATCTTGGGCGCCTGCGAAAGGGCATCTCGCCCCATTGGCCTAAGCCTCTCGCGAGAGACTTCGCCCCTGGTCGCAGCTTCCAGGATCTTCGAAGCAACGTGCGTCCGTGCGCCGATCTGTCGGCCTAAGACGCTTTCGCACATTTCATCAAGTACCGCGCGCAAAAGCGCGCTGGTTGCCGTATCGAACATGAGGTGCCCCCAGAAGGGAAAATCCCATCTTAGCCCGGTTTTGCCGACGTGTGGATTCGCATGTTAGCCTTTGTGGAAAATACGACCGAACTACAAACGGGCGCAAGATTGGGTGCCGATGCCCCGCCCGCCACTTGGGTTCGAACCGCGTTCGCGCAAAACAACGCGCCGTAACGATTCATGACAACCCACTGTCACTGTAATATCGTGTCTCATTACAAGGGTGCAGTCCAGTCGTGGAGACAGCACTAGCTTTAGGCGCCACCGATGATGGACCAGCAATTTCTCTAGGCCCTCTTGATGAGCCGCACACGCATACTTTGTGGCCAATGGGACCGCACATCCTTTAACTAAAGTCGCCGGCACTCGTCCCGCCCCTTCCATCCACAGCCCGCAGTGCTTGCCTATCGCGCCGCGAAAAAACTGAATCGCAACTGGCAAACCGGTCTGTTCGAAGCAACGGATCCGCATGGAGCACGCGGACGCTAAGCTCACCCGGCCTTAGAGCGACGCCTCTTCGAGGGCGGAACGCGGCTTGGCCCAATCTCTCTATCGCGAGCCCAACATTTGCCGAAAAGCGGCTCAGTCAGGCTTCTTGCGCTCCATTTCGCGCATTATACGCTCGTTTTCGGCGATCCGCTCTGTTTCGGCGGCTTTAGCCTCATCGCTGGTCCGCCAGCTGCCGGTCAGAATTTTCGGCAAAACGCCATCGAGCTGTGTCGGCAAACCGACAAAGGCGATGTGGCCGTCACGGTCGACCACGAACGAGGTGGGAATCCCAAGAGACAAGCTGGGATCTAGCCAGAGCTTTTCCATTTCGCCTGTGAAGTCGAACCCGATCCGGTAATTGAGATTCGGTACCTTTTCAGTCAACCAGGCGTCCAACTCGTCTCGGGCCTCGTCCGCTGTTGGAGCGTGTTCATGAGCCGCGAGTCCGAGGACCTCAATGCGGCTGTTTTTGTATTTCTCTTGCAACTGCACCAGTTCCGGGATCGCCGCGACACACGGTGGGCACCAAGTTGCCCAGAATTCGACGACGTAAACGATTCCGGGCTGGAAGCTCGCGAGAGGCTGGCCACGCAGCCAGTTCTCCACCTTTATCGGAGGAGCTGGGGATTCTAATCCGAGCACCATGTTACTCTCCAAAACCTAGTGCCCAACCTTGGGCGACCTTTTGTGATCTCGCATCGCAGGCGCGACCGGCTTGCCGCATGAGGGCAGCTTCCCAGCGAGATCTGCGGCGAATGTCGGTGCCACCGCTAAGCGCACCGACGCTCCAAGTCACAAGCAGGAATGTTTTCACTCATGAGGGGGTACATCCGTTCAAGGAAGGAGAGCTTCGAGCGGCGCGCATCTATGTGCACTCAGCACTCGTTGGCGGTGACTGCACATTAGTAGCAAGGTCTGTGCCACGTCGTCTGCGTGCATTAAGGCCCTGATCACGGCATGCAAAGCTCGACGGTACTTCGCGGGAGCCAATTTGAACCCGACGGCTGCGTGCCGCCGCCGTCTCGATCCGAATGAACCGCCCATAACCGACGAGCCGCCGGACCACGACGTTGCTCCTGCGTTCCCCGAAGACTTTCTCGTCCCTGACACGCCGGGCTCGCCAGCTTGATAGGTGCTCGGCCCCCTCGCCGCCGACAGTCCCAAGCGACCTTGCCCGCGAGCTTAACCGCTCGAGCTCTATCTTGATGAACGCCGTGCTGTACTTCTTCGGTCCGATCGCCACTCTGATGCGACAACGGAATCATGACCGGGATTGGACGGACTCTCGAAAAAAAATTGCAAGGCGTGATTCTAGTTCGATCGCTTACCGAAGCAAGCTCGGCGACGAACCAGCAATGAAAGCGATGAAGGACGTCACGAGGGGCGGCGCAACGAGGTCATCGAAATCTCGCGAGAGCTCGGCTGCTTCCAGCAGTTCGAGCCGTTCGCGCGTCTCGCAGAAGAGACGAAGTCGGCCATTCCGGGAAGACATCGTGAAAAAAGGCAACAATGCATCGGCTGAAAGCGTCCGAACCCGCATTCTCAATGAATCCCGTAAGCTCGCGCTCGCGCACGATATGCTAGCGGGCACTACGGGTTCGAGCGCTTCCTTGTCAGGATGGCCCAATCGGAATGGCGTAATCGCTTGGTACTGAAGCGGCATGGCGCTTGTGGTCACGCGCAACTACGCACGCGCCACACGGAGTATGTCCATACTGGGCGCAGAGAAGCTGATGCCCCACCAGGCGCTGGATGCGATCAATACCATTGTCTCAGTCCAGCCCCCGACGATCCAGTGGTCTCCGATCCCCCGACGTTCAAGGGTGAAGTCATAAAGTCGAATGCGAAGGAGTCTGGACATCGGATCACGGTCGAAGCGAAGCTAGGATCCGCGACGATTCCGCTCAAGATCCAGATATCGCACGGCCATGTCATTTCGCCAGCGCCGGTCAAGATGAGCTAGTTACGAACAAACCACGGACTCAGGTAAACGCTGGCAGCACTTTCGATTTCTCCTGTCGCAAGATGCCATCACTCGCGACGAACGATGAGCGGTAATGATCGGCGCCATCGCAAGCTCACTCGTCCTCAAACTGATCGCAATAGGCGCGAGTTCTCTCTCTCAACATTTCTTGAGTAGCCGTCGGCGCTACTAGTAAACGGCGTCTCACCGAGAAAGACATGATCAGCCGCGCGAACACTCCTCTCCCACTGCTACAGGCGCGTCACTCAGCTGAGAACGGCCCCAATTCCGGAGCTATGTGGTAGACGCGAAGCGAGCGCTGATTAGACGGTTGTCGCGGGCGAGTGGCCAGACGTGAGCCGCTGCACATCGAGTACCTCATGGCAGATCGTGCGATACGGAGACTGTACAAATGGTGAGCCATATTCTGCTCCCGTGCGGCGAATAGCCGAAGCTTCCCGTTCTTGTTTCTTCCGAGGCGCCGAGATTTCCTTCGTGAGGCCCCCACGTTTAGCGCTGAAATCGTAGCGCTCAATGCTGATGAAAATCAGCTAATGCAACCAATTCCACATGGGCACCCAAATTCGGCGTTTTGTACGCTTTTTTCGTGGTTTTTGCGCGCGCACTAGCGGTTTGGGGCGGCCGAGCGGGACGTTTGATCACTGCGCCTGCTGTGATCATCGATGAAAGCCGGCCATGTAGCGGATTATGAAGAAAGTCACGGCGATGACGGCGGACGTTACAGCGAGTGAAAACGCTACTCGCGCCAAGAATTGGCCAGGGCTAAGTCCGTCCCATGAACTCATTTTCGTGCTTTGCGTTACGACTCGGATTTGCGCCTGCGGCATGATCATAGCATGCGCTAGCTTGCGAGTAATCAGCAAATTCGGTTTATGCGCGCCGTGAATTGTCGCGACCGTTAAGGTAGTCACTCTGCAAACCTAAGGTCCATTAGGGGTACAAAATTCCAGTGTTGAGCAACTGACCCTTTGAATTCGTAGAGCGAAGGGATTGCCATCTTTTGCGACGCGATTTTTATTGTCGATGCACAGCTTATTGTCGGCGGCACTCAGAATAGTAACTCCCATCGCTGCTTGGGATCGGCAGGGGTCGTAGACTGCAAAGCATCAATGTTACTTCCGGTGCGTTGAAGTCGCCTTCCTGTGCGATTGCGAGCTTACCTGCGCTTGACTTCAACGCTGATACGCGAATGTCGGGTTGCAAACATTTTGCGTCCTGATGGACATTGGGACAGAACAAAATAGGACAAACTCGACAAGTATACACAGCCAGGGAGGTACAGCAGCCTTTTGGAAGAAAGGCACGTTGCTTGCTTGGGTGCAATGAGCGACACCAGTCTTGCAGGGGCTGGTGATGCCGGGGCGGGCCTGACATGTTTCGAGACCATTTCGGGTCCGCCTCGTTACTCCTCGCGAGGCAACATGGAGTAACGTATTCGAGCGGCTTCAGCGGCTATTGCGTTCGCTCATGCGCTCGGTCGCGAAGTCCTCAGCGTGTACGAACATGAAGGCCGTAGGTACAGCAGAATCAGCGTCCGCGTAACCGGGAGCATAACAAACGGTTACGACCTTGAAAGTGAATGCCACATCGCCGGTGCGCTGACGAGTATATATCACTTCGGTGCCGAGTCGCATTTGGCTACTGAGGCCCAAGTTCTAACGACTCTACAACGGCCTTGATTATTGCACCTCACCCCCTTTTCTCCGTGAGAGTGACGGACAATGGTATCCAGATAGTCGATTGGCGGAGGAATTTCCTTCACATATAACTTCTGGTGGGTCGTCCGTGCGATAGAAGGAAGCGGACGAAGGAAACCGCGCTAGCAATTGGCGCTGTACTCGCTTCACGGCAATCACGGTTGCATGCCTGTGAGCGCTTGGAGCCTGGGGTGGCTGAGTATGTTGGTGAATGAGGCCGATGGAGGCGGACCCCCTAGCGCTCGTGCGGTTGTGGGTGTTGATTGTGTGCGAATGCCGCCGGAACAAACGGGTGCGAACTGCTCGGAAGCTATACGGGTGCGTGGCCTAATTCGCGGCGCGCTCTCAGGGCCGCGCGTTTTGAGCGCATCACTCTGCAAGCTTAAGGTTCAGGTACTTCGGAGAGTAGGGCAGGTCAACGGTTGGCCTGACAGCACCGAAACGCCTATCTTGAGCCATGATCTCATTGGCGCTTCCTTTGTAGAAAACAAGGCAGTCACCATTGCTCAATACGCACGCTAAATTGGCTCTATTCAGTTGAACCGCCGCGCCACGGCATGAATGCGCCGATAGCTGTCTTCGCGATGCCTGGTGATGCACGTGATCCGGCGAGGTGCCATCTGGCCGCCTCCGGTGGCTGACTTCGGTTAACTTCACAAATTCATACAGTTCGTCAGAAAGCCGCGACACTCCCAACTTAAGTAGGCCATCTTCTCATGCACCGCGAACGCGTGCGTTATTGTCGCTTCCTGATCGTGGCTGGAAGAACGGCAGGCAGCAGCTTGGGCGGTCTCCCCCTAGTGGTCATCGTGTGGTTGCCCTCTCTTCGGTTCCTCGGCTGCCAACTCTCCCGCTCTTTGTATCCATCCGAGCTAAGCCGCGGACAAAGGACTGCGGATTCCGCCGCTTGAGGCATCGTGGCGGTGCCCTGCCATCGTTATAATAAGTGGAAGCCGGCGATGAACTGCCGGCAAACGCACCAGTGTTTCCGCTGAGCGCAACGCGGGTGTACGTGCTCTTGAGCAAAGTGTGGGGCTGGGTTGCTGGCCGCGCAGCTGTTTCTGAAAGCGGGGTAAAGGGCCTGACGCCGCGCGCTGGCATCAGTGAATCGAAGTATCTCGATCCAATTTCCGTGTGCGTCAATGGACCCACCACACGGAACGGGAACGATGATAGCGCTACTGGGACCATCGAGAGAGGCTGCCGCACTTGTCCTCGAGCGAGTCCCAGGACGCGATCATGATGCATCGCATTCGTGGTTTCTGAACGCGGCCGCAAGGTGCGCTACGCCCGCAACCATACTGCGATCAGCTATCGAGAATAGCGCATCACTAACTATGTCGAGTCTGCCCCGCGCGCCGTGAACCCACTGAGCCGTCGATCTAGACTAGCCACGGCCGCGACTCGCAAGGACGGAAGCGCTACACCTACGAAGTCCGCTCATGACAAGACTGCAGTCTACATCAATGCTGGCTAGCGCTAGGCTCGGGCATCAGCGGCGCGCCGCCAACCGAAATCGGCCCTTCTGGTTTAGAGGGCTGGACCGCTCTCCTCGCTGGCCTCAAAACAGGAGGGGCTACAGGCTGAGAAGGAACCGGCGGCGCAGAGGCAGCAGCAGAGGCAGCAATGAGTGAACTCTGCAAGGATTCGATCTTCGCGGTGAGCGCCTCGATTCGGTCCGCCATTCGTTTCAACTCGGCCTGCTGCGCACCGATATTGCCATTGAGTTCTGCAATTTCATCGACCGCCTTCTGTTGGCCTGATCGGACCTCCGACAGAGCTTCCCTATCCTCAGTTGACAAGCCAATCAGGGCAGGCTCACGCGCCGACGACCTCGCCAAAATGGTCTCGATGTTAATCCAAACGTAGGCTGCCGCGGCACACAGACCAAAGGAGATGACCACGAGCGCGAGAATCCAAGACAAGCGCCATGAGTTTTTGTGCAATACGCGCGGTAACTCCGAGGGGCTCGCCTCATCAATCGATTCCATCATTCTCCAGCTGCCATTCCCAGACTTTGATGCTTCTCGTTCACGTAATAATGGGCACCGGTCAAGAGCTGCGGGCGAGGCACGGTGCGCGAAGGAAGTCCCGCTATCGGTGTCAGCAATTGCCTCTGCCTCTAGAGATTAAACTCATGACGGACAGCTAGCCCATGATGGTCTTGGAGTTCGGCCGCTTAGGCGCACCGTCCCACCGATGCAGAGCCGAGGAGCGAGGCCGAGTTCCAGCGTGAACTCCTGCATATGCGCCGCATTCCTTCACCAGACGCGAAATAAGAGCAGCAAACGTCACCAGAAATTGTATCAGACTGGTGACCCGAATGCCGTTTTTAGGCGAGTTTGGGGGCTTCACTATGAAGAGACTTCTGGCATTTTTGTTGATCGGTCAGTTTTTCTTGGCCGTCGGTCAGGCGGGCGCGCAGGGACTTCCTGCGCCCTCATACTGGAAGAATGAACGGGGGTCGGAACTGTTTGTTTGGTCCACGAATGGCGGGACCATACAAGGTACTTTCACAAACCATGCTCAAGGGTTTGCCTGCCAGGGTATCCCTTATCCCGCATCGGGAGCCGTCCGTCCAACCGGACTGTATTTTGTTGTTACTTTTGGGCAGTGCAATTCTCTCACCCGCTGGATTGGAAAAATCAACGGTCCTCAAATGCCAACGTCATGGACGCTGCTCTACGTTGATCAGAACGGCAAGCCCAGCAAGCTGAAGGGCGCCGATACATTCACGCGCGTATGGTAGTCTTCAGCTTTCTTGCGGGGTCGACCTTAGTCGAAAAACTCTCGCTCGCGAGACCTGACGTGAGACGCGCAAGCTCCCTTCGCAAAGCTCTGGGCTGTCCACGATCAGTCAGGTTCGATGCTCGACAGCCTGCACGCCATCCAGCACGGCCGAAGATTGCTTCAAAAAGGGTCTCCCCAGACAACAAAGCACAGCCTAAGCTTCATCCAAATTGGCCGGATGGTCCGTGCATCAGCATTTCTTTCAGGCTCTAGTTTTGAAGTCGAGCGCGGGGTCCGACCGGTGCCGCGCTAAGAGGCGTTTGGTTGGAGAAATTGAGTTTTCAGGTCTCGATACTTAAGATTCTCGCCGGCCAACCTGATGGCTGTGCGAGTCTCGCTGTCCTGAAGGATTACCTGGCGGTTTACTACACCAGCGGTCCGGAGTGGACGGATCGTATGAAGCGATTGGCGGAGCGGGCGCCGGATCTCAACATTTTCGGACAAGGGCTGGTTGCGCGAGAACCCGGACAGTGGATCATAACGGACAAGGGCCGGGCCTTCCTTGCTTTGCTGGAACAGATGGGCGCACGGACCGCTCCGGATCGAGCGCCCGAAGGCAGGAGTGAGAAACCTCTCGCAAGTAACCTTGCCGTGCTTGCTGCGGGGCGACAAGGCCACAGTGCCAATCGCAGGCATGGCCGACGTAAGCGCCTGAGGACGCGCGATGGCCGGTCCACCTAGCCCTGCTGGAAAGCTCACGACCGGCGACTGTGGCCGCATAAGGATGCTCGCGATGTCATAGAGTGGAGCCAGGTGCACGAGAGGTCCGTTTGCCACATGTAGTGAATAGTTTGCGGCCCGAGACAACCTTCGAACCCTGAGCCCTCGGAGAAGTTCTTTGGGCCTATTCAACAGTCCCGATCAAGGCCGTGGAAATGGCTCGAGCCAGAACTCGGCGGTTTTCTGGATTGCTCACCATTGTCTCGTGGTTGCCTGGAACGGGTACCGCATGAATAGCCCCAGCATTCAGGACGTGGTCCCAGCCCTGCCTCGGCAAGTCGCGATCAAGTTGTTTGTCAGCTGATACCCAACGATTGACAAGAGGCTCATTGGCATAAAAGTGGTGTATTTCAATCGGGAGCGACCGAAGGCGATAAGACTGCAGCGCCTGGTGAAATGTCGCGACCCTTAGATACGTTGAAGCGCCACTTTGGATGTCGTAATCTGGAGCTAACGCTCCGATTTGCTGCGCCTTTTCAAGCAACTCAGAGATGGAGCATTGTTCGGTATCGCGTTCCAAAACCTCGCGATGTTCGTCGCGTAAGATTCCACAACGATCCAAAACAAATTCTCCCGCCAAATGGTTAAGTGACGCGTTTGAAGCCGCAGGTAGGCTAACATCGATGAACGCAATGAATGACACGACTTCATCAATGCTTAGTAACTGCTCGGCGATTGCATAAGCCAGGATTGCACCTGATGAGTATCCGGCCAAGCGGTACGGGCCACGTGGCTGGATCTGTTTAATCGCAAGAATTACCTCTGCTGCCATCGCCTCAAATGTCGGTGGACAAGCGTCATCGAAAGGGGGCCATGGTAGAGCGTAGACCGGGCAGTCTGCGTCCATTTCCGCCGCCAAACCGAGGACATACGAACAATCTCCCCAACCTGTGGGGACAAAGAAGAGCGGTGGCTGCGAGCCGGTCGGTCGAACGGGAATCACTGCAGAGTTACTGGGTTGCACCTGCAAACGAATCTTCGATGCAAGCTCCTTCAGAACGGGGGCTCGGAAGAGGTCGGTGGCGTTAAAACTCAGCCCAAGCTTTAATGCTCGACTGAGCAACTGCACGGCCAGGAGCGAGTGGCCGCCCAGCTCGAAGAAGTGCTCGTTGCGCCCGATGCGCTCGACACCAAGCAGCTCGGCCCAGATCCGCGCCAGCGCCGTCTCCACCGCACCTTGCGGCGCCTCGTAGGCCGCCAGCGCATAGGCCTGATCGGCCGGCGCCGGCAGCGCGTTCCGATCCAGCTTGCCATTCACCGTCAGCGGAAGCGCCGCCAGCCGCACGAACGCGCTCGGCACCATGTAGTCCGGCAGCCGGCTACTCAAGTGCGCGCGCAAGGCGCCCGCAAGCCTGCCTCCATCGCCCTCGTCCGAGCCGCCCTCGGGCGCGCAGACCACATAGGCGACAAGATGCTTGTCGCCGGCGCCGCTCTGGCGCGCCACCACCACCGCCTCGCGCACCCAGGCGTGCTCGCAAAGCCGCGCCACGATCTCGCCCGGCTCGATGCGGTAGCCGCGGATCTTCACCTGATCGTCGTTACGCCCTAAGAACTCCAGATTGCCATCCGGCAGATAACGTGCCAGGTCGCCGGTCCGGTACAGCCGGTCGCCCTCGACAAAGGGACTGGCGATGAACCGCTCCGCGGTCAGTTCAGGGCGATTCAAATAGCCACGCGCCACCCCTGCCCCGCCGATGTAAAGCTCGCCCACCGCACCGAACGGCACCGGCGCGCGATCGCCATCCAGCAGGTACACCCGCGTGTTGGCAATTGGACGCCCGATCGGGACCACCGACCCATTGAAATCAGCCGGGCAAGTCCAGAACGTCGCGCAGACTGTTGCCTCGGTCGGGCCATAGGCGTTGACAATCGATGCTGGGGTCAGACTTCGGATGAGTTCAGGCTTCGGCAGCTCTCCAGCAAGAATGAGAACTTGTGGGGTCAAATCTTCCAGATCCTTGCTTGTCTGAAGCAAGGCTGGGGGTAATGTTGCGTGGGTGATGGCTTCGCTTTGGAGATAATCCAATAGCTTGTCACTCGCTTGTCGGATCTCTTCTGCAGGCAAGTGCAAAGAGGCTCCGGAGCCAAACGCCATAAGAAGCTCCCAAGCGCTTGCATCAAAGGCAATGGAGGCGAACTGCACGACTCGGCTGTTGGAAGAAGCGCCAAAGTGACCCACCTGGGCCGATAGCAGATTGACCAATCCCTGATGTTGAACCATGACCCCCTTCGGAGATCCGGTCGATCCTGAAGTGTAGATCACGTAGGCGAGATGGCCGGCTGTGAGGCCAAGCGTCCGCCGGTCAGGGTTTGAGGCGGGCCGTTCGGCCCAGGGCGGGGTCGCCGTCTCCACATCAATCACCGTCACATCGGTCAGCACTTCGGCGCCGAGTGCTGCGCGACCGACGACGTCGCAAAGCAGCAGCCTCGGCGCGGCATCGTCGACAACCTGATGCAGCCGCTCGCTGGGATAGGCTGGGTCCAGCGGCAGATAGGCACCGCCCGCTTTCAGGATCGCCAAGACAGCAACCACCATGGCCGCACTGCGTTCGAGGCAGATCGCAACTGCCTGGTCCGGCTTGACCCCGAGCTCTATCAGATGATGCGCCAGCCGATTGGCCTGCGCGTTGAGCTCGCCATAGCTCAGCCGCTCGTTTTCGCAAACCAGCGCCACCGCCTCCGGCGCCTTTTGCACCTGCGCCTCGAACAGCTCATGAACGCACAGCTCCGATGGGTAGGCTACGGCCGTTCGGTTCAGATCGTCCAGCAGATAGGTGCGCTCCTCAGCCGGCAAGATGTCCAGCTCGCGTACCGGCATATCCGGGGCATGCTCCAGCGCCTTTGCCAGCTGCTCGAGCGCGCGCTGCATGTAGCCGCAGATCCGATCCGCTGAGATTGGCTCCGCCACCTGCACAGTGAGGCCCAGCGCCTCGCCAAAATCTTCTACCGATAGGGTCAGCGGATAGTTAGTGCGTTCCTCCGCGCCCAGCCATTCCACACCCGACAACACATCGTCTGTCCCGGAGCCCGGCCCAGGCGGCGCCGTGTTGTGACGGTAGTTCAGCAGCGTGCTGAAGAGTGGCGTTGACGCCGCAACCGCGCTGCAGCGCTGTGCCAGCGCCAGCGAGGCATGCTCATGTGCCAGCAGCTCAGCCAGCCGGGCGTGCGTCGTCCGCACGCTCACCTCGACGGCGGTCTCATCGAGATCAAGCCGCAGCGGCAGGGTGTTGATGAACAGCCCCATGGCGCGGTCGGCGCCGGCGGTGCCCTGCAGGCGGCCCAACAGCACCGTGCCAAACACCACCAGCTCGCGGCCGCTGCTGCGCGCCACCACCTGCCCCCACGCCAGATGGCACAGGCTCGCCAGACTCACGCCCAGCCGGCGCGCCTGTTCCACGAGGTGCCCATGGAGTGCTGGCGGCAGCATCCGATGCGCCTCAAGAACCCCGCCGCCGTCGCCGCGCACCTCGCTCAGGCCGAATGGCGTGGTCGGCTCGTCGATGTCGGTTAGCAGCTCCCGGAAGAACGCTTCATCCGCCTTCGCATCACCGCGCAGATGGGCCTGCGCCACCAAATTGCGGAATGGCTGCGGCTCCGTCAGCTCATGCTGGCGCCCCTCCAACTCGGCCCGGACCTCAGCATGTATCACGTCACGCGTCGTGTGATCCCCGATCAGGTGATGCTGCAGCTCCAGCAGCAGCCAGCGCGCGTTGCCGGGCTCGCGCGCAATCACAAACCGCAGCAGTGGCGCCCGGCCAAGCTCCATGCGATGCCGGCGCGGATCAAACCGCTCCCTGAGCTGCTCGGCGCCAGCGCCATGAGCGCCATCCAGTTCGATCTCGGTCACCTCCAGTTGCGCCTTCCGCCACACCACCTGGGCCGGCCGCGACAGCCCCTCCCAGACAAAGGACGTCCTCAAGATATCGTGCCGATCCACCACCCGCTGGACCGCGGCAAGATATCGCTCGAGCAGCCCACGCTCAGCAAACGCCATCTGGGACACCAGGAGGTATGGATCGCCCTTTGCCGCTAGCAAATGATGGAACAGGATGCCGTCCTGCAGCGTCGTCAGGCCGTAAATGTCCTGGATATTGCAAACCCCGCCTGGGACCGTGCCAATGATCCGGTTGATCTCGTCCTGCGTCAGCTCGATCAGCGGCAACATCTCGGGCGTGATCGCCGCGCTCCTCTCGGTGATCAGGTTCGCCGGGACCGCGACCTCGTGATGGCGGACCAGGCTTGCGGCCAGGTCCGCCAGCACCGGCTTGACGAACAAGGTGCGCACCTCGATGCGCAGTGACCGCCGCCGCAGACGCTCCATCAACTGGACCGCCAAGAGCGAGTGCCCTCCCAGTTCGAAGAAGTTGTCGTGCCGTCCGACCCGCTCCAGCCCCAGCAGCTCGGCCCAGATCTGCGCCAGCACCGTCTCCATCTCGCCCTGTGGCGGTGCGTAGGCCCGGCGCGCATACGCCCCGTCGCCTGGGACTGGCAGTGCCTTTCGATCGAGTTTGCCGTTCAGCGTCAGCGGAAGCGCCGCCAACCGCACGAACGCGCTCGGCACCATGTAGTCCGGCAACCCCGCACTCACATGCGCCCGCAAACCGCCGGCAAGAGATTCTTCAGCTTCGGCGGCAACGACATACGCAACCAGCCGCTGCTCGCCGCGACCATCCTCGCGCGCCACCACCACAGCCTCGCGCACCGAGGGGTGGGCGCAAAGCTTTGCTACGATCTCCCCAGGTTCGATCCGGAAGCCGCGGATCTTCACCTGCTCGTCGTTGCGGCCTAAGAAATTCAGATTGCCGTCCGGCAGGTAGCGTGCCAGGTCGCCGGTCCGGTACAGGCGGTCGCCGTCCACAAAGGGACTGGGGATGAACCGCTCGGCGGTCAGCTCAGGGCGGTTCAGGTAGCCCCGCGCGACCGCCGCCCCGCCAATGCAGAGCTCGCCCACCGCACCGAACGGCACCAGCCCACCATGACCATCCAGCAAATAGACCCGCGTGTTTGCAATAGGACGGCCAATCGGGACAATGGCCTCATCAAACTCAGCCGGGCAGCTCCAGGATGTAACGTCGATCGCGGCCTCAGTCGGACCGTAGAGATTGTGCAGCTCCGTCCAGGGTAACACGCGCCGAACCCTATGCACACTGGCCGCAGGGAGCGCCTCGCCGCTGCATAAAACCCGCCGCAGGGACGTGCATCGGTCAACACTCTTGGCATCCAAGAAGCTGACCAGCATGGATGGCACGAAGTGCACCGTCGTGATGCGCTGGCTGACGATCAAGTCGACCAATGCATCGGGATCTCTGTGCGCACCGGGCGGCGCCAGCACCAGCGTTGCCCCTTCAAGCAAAGTCCAAAAGAACTCCCAGGCCGACACATCGAAGCTAAATGGCGTCTTCTGCAAGACGAGGTCTGTTGCCTTCAGACCATAGGCGTTCTGCATCCAGATCAGGCGATTAACGATAGCCCGATGCTCATTCTGTGCCCCTTTGGGCGTGCCCGTGGATCCCGACGTGTAAATCACATAAGCGAGATTGCGGGAGGACAGGCTGAGCGCGCGCGGGTCAGGATTTGCTTCCGGCAGGCTGGCCCAGGCCGGCGCCGCAGCATCGAGCTCCACCACGCTCACATTGGCCGGCACATCCAAGCCGAAGGGGGCACGGCCGGCCACATCGGCCAGCAGCAGCCGCGGCGCCGCATCATCGAGCACCTGACGCAGCCGCGCCGACGGATAGGCCGGGTCCAGCGGCATATAGGCCCCACCGGCCTTCAGGATCGCCAAAAGCCCCACCACCATCATCGGACTGCGCTCGACGCAGATCGCAACCGGCTGGTCCGGCTTCGCCCCGAGGGCGATCAGGTGATGCGCCAGGCGGTTGGCCCGCGCATTGAGCTCAGCATAGCTCAGCCGCTCATCGTCGCAGACCACCGCCACCGCATCCGGCGCCTTGTGCACCTGCGCCTCGAACAGCTCGTGGATGCACCGCTCCGCAGGGTACCTCGCCGCCGTCTGGTTCAGCTCCTCCAGCAGATAGGTGCGCTCGGCAGTCGACAGCAGCTCAATGCGGCGGACCTCTTGCTGCGCATCGGCAGCCATCGCCCGCAGCAGCGCCAGCAGATAACCACGCTGCCGCTCGATGGTCGCCTGATCAAACAGCGCCGTGGCATAAGCCAGCGTTCCGGCGATCTCCGCGCCATGCTCGCCAAGGCTCAGCTCCAGATCGAACTTGACCTGATCAATCTCGTCCCCGGCAGCTTCGACACTCAGCCCCGGCAGGTCCAACGCCCCAAGCTCATTGTTCTCCCAGGCCAGCATCACCTGGAACAATGGCGTGTGATCAAGAGCGCGGGGCGGCTGCACGATCTCCACCACCTGCTCGAACGGCAGGTCCTGATGCTCCTGCGCAGCCAGCACCGTGCGCCGCGTCCGCTCCAGAAGCTCCGACACGCTCGGTTGTCCCGACAGATCCAGCCGAAGCGCCAGGGTGTTGACGAAGAACCCGATCAGCTCTTCGATCTCGCGGTGCCCCCGATTGGCGCTCGGCACGCCAATCACAAGATCGTCCTGCCCCGACAGACGCGACAGCACCGCAGCCCAGGCCGCCAGCACGATCATGAACAACGTCGTGCCATGCTGCAGGCTTAGCCGCCTCAGCTCCCGCGTCAGATCCGCATCGATGACGATCGGGATCGTGGCCGCGGCAAACGACTGCTGGGCAGGCCGCGCACGGTCCGTCGGCAAGACAAGACGGGTCGTGCCTGCCAGGGCGCTGCGCCAATATTGCGCCTGCTTCTGCAGCCGTTCGCCCGACAGCCATTGGCGTTGCCAGACGGCGTAATCCGGATATTGGATCGCAAGCGGCGGCAGGGGATCGTCCTGCCCAGCCTCGAATGCTCGGTAAAGCTGGCTAAGTTCACGCAGCAGCACGCCCATCGACCAGCCGTCCGAGACGATGTGATGCTGGGTCAGCAGGAAGACGTGCTCCACGTCCGACATTCGCACCAGATGCCCGCGGATCAGCGGACCGCGCGCAAGATCGAATGGCGTGCGCCCCTCTTCATGGCACAGATCCAAAAGTGCCGCTTCCGCAGCCGATCTCTCCCGCAGATCGTGGTCAACTATCGGCAATCCCGCATCCGGCGGCAGAACCTCAACCCGGGGCTTGCCCTGCCTCGCGACAAAGACACTGCGCAGCGCCTCATGACGCGCAAACACACGGTCAAGGCTGCGCTGCCAGGCGCTGCGGTCGAGCACCCCGCGCAGTCGCAAGGTCAGCGGAATGTGATAGTTCGTGCTGCCTTCGTTCAGCTGCGCCAAAAACCATAGCCGCTGCTGCGCAAAGGACAGCACAAGCGGCTCATGACGCGACACCGCTGCAATCGACGGTAGCTCTTGCCGGCCGGAGCGGCGCAATAGCTCGACGATGCTGGCCGCCAGGTCAGTCAGCACTGGCCTTGCGAACAGCATCGACAGCGGCAGTTCGACCCCAACCGCCTGTGACAGCCGGCTTGACATCTGCACGGCCAGGAGCGAATGGCCGCCCAGCTCGAAGAAGTGGTCGTTGCGCCCGATGCGCTCGACACCAAGCAGCTCGGCCCAGATCCGCGCCAGCGCCGTCTCGACCGCACCTTGCGGCGCCTCGTAGGCCGCCAGCGCATAGGCCTGATCGGCCGGCGCCGGCAGCGCGTTCCGATCCAGCTTGCCGTTCACCGTCAGCGGAAGCGCCGCCAGCCGCACGAACGCGCTCGGCACCATGTAGTCCGGCAGCCGGCTACTCAAGTGCGCGCGCAAGGCGCCCGCAAGCTCGCCTCCATCGCCCTCGTCCGAGCCGCCCTCGGGCGCGCAGACCACATAGGCGACAAGATGCTTGTCGCCGGCGCCGCTCTGGCGCGCCACCACCACCGCCTCGCGCACCCAGGCGTGCTCGCAAAGCCGCGCCACGATCTCGCCCGGCTCGATGCGGTAGCCGCGGATCTTCACCTGATCGTCGTTACGCCCTAAGAACTCCAGATTGCCGTCCGGCAGATAACGTGCCAGGTCGCCGGTCCGGTACAGCCGATCGCCCTCGACAAAGGGACTGGCGATGAACCGCTCCGCTGTCAGTTCAGGGCGATTCAAATAGCCACGCGCCACCCCTGCCCCGCCAATGTAAAGCTCGCCCACCGCACCAAACGGCACGGGCGCGCCATGGCCATCCAGCACGTACACCCGCGTGTTGGCAATTGGACGCCCGATCGGGGCCACCGATCCATCAAAATCAGCCGGGCAAGTCCAGAACGTCGCGAAGGTGGTCGTCTCGGTGGGCCCGTAGCAGTGAATGAGACGTACGGGGCCCTTTTCTTTCAGCAATCTTAGAAATGAGGCAAGATCGCCACGCTCACCCCCACAGAGGAGGTACTTCAGGTGCGCCAACGTCGGAGCAATCGATGAGGTATATTGGTTGAATAATGCTGTTGTCAGAAACAGTGATGTCACACCGTGCTGTTCTAGCGCCCGGGCAAAACTAGGAGTATCCCTGACGGTGGCGGCATGCATGGCAACAATGCAACCACCGTTAAGCAGCGGTGCCCATACTTCGAACGTGCTTGCGTCGAAGGCGGGATTTCCTGCCCATGCCACCCGATCTCTTGCATCGATGTTCACATACCCACTGTTGATCACGAGCCGGTTGACGGCACGATGAGGAACAACAACGCCCTTGGGAAGGCCGGTTGAGCCCGAGGTGTACATGACGTAAGCGGCAGTTTCAGCACTCGACGGTAGCCCAGGATCGGAACTACATCCCGTTCCAGCTATGAGCCGCTCAATAGCCAGAACAGGTATCGTCGCCTCAACCAGATCATCCCCGCAAAGCACCAAGCGTGCAGCACAATCGGCCATCAGCAATTCTTGTCGCGCCGACGGAAGGGCGCGATCGATCGGTACATACACGCCGCCCGCCTTCAGAATCGCCAGCTGCGCCACCACAAGAGCGACGGAGCGGTCCAGCACTGTGGCAACGCGATCCCCAGGCCTGACCCCGAGGGCGATGAGGTGATGTGCGAGGCGGTTAGCCCGCGCATTGAGCTCAGCATAGCTCAGCCGCTCATCGTCGCAGACCACCGCCACCGCATCCGGCGCCTTGTGCACTTGCGCCTCGAACAGCTCGTGGATGCACCGCTCCGCGGGGTATCTCGCCGCCGTCTGGTTCAGCTCCTCCAGCAGATAGGTGCGCTCGGCAGTGGACAGCAGCTCAATCCGGCGGACCTCTTGCTGCGCATCGGCAGCCATCGCCCGCAGCAGCGCCAGCAGATAACCACGCTGCCGCTCGATCGTCGCCTGATCAAACAGCGCCGTGGCATAAGCCAGCGTTCCGGCGATCTCCGCGCCATGCTCGCCAAGGCTCAGCTCCAGATCGAACTCGACCTGATCAATCTCGTCCCCGGCAGCTTCGACACTCAGCCCCGGCAGGTCCAACGCCCCAAGCGCATTGTTCTCCCAGGCCAGCATCACCTGGAACAATGGCGTGTGATCAAGAGCGCGGGGCGGCTGCACGATCTCCACCACCTGCTCGAACGGCAGGTCTTGATGCTCCTGCGCAGCCAGCACCGTGCGCCGCGTCCGCTCCAGAAGCTCCGACACGCTCGGCTTGCCCGACAGATCCAGCCGAAGCGCCAGGGTGTTGACGAAGAACCCGATCAGCTCTTCGATCTCGCGGTGCCCCCGATTGGCGCTCGGCACGCCAATCACAAGATCGTCCTGCCCCGACAGACGCGACAGCACCGCAGCCCAGGCCGCCAGCACGATCATGAACAACGTCGTGCCATGCTGCAGGCTTAGCCGCCTCAGCTCCCGCGTCAGATCCGCATCGATGACGATCGGGATCGTGGCCGCGGCAAACGACTGCTGGGCAGGCCGCGCACGGTCCGTCGGCAAGACAAGACGGGTCGTGCCTGCCAGGGCGCTGCGCCAATATTGCGCCTGCTTCTGCAGCCGTTCGCCCGACAGCCATTGGCGTTGCCAGACGGCGTAATCCGGATATTGGATCGCAAGCGGCGGCAGGGGATCGTCCTGCCCAGCCTCGAATGCTCGGTAAAGCTGGCTAAGTTCACGCAGCAGCACGCCCATCGACCAGCCGTCCGAGACGATGTGATGCTGGGTCAGCAGGAAGACGTGCTCCACGTCCGACATTCGCACCAGATGCCCGCGGATCAGCGGACCGCGCGCAAGATCGAATGGCGTGCGCCCCTCTTCATGGCACAGATCCAAAAGTGCCGCTTCCGCAGCCGATCTCTCCCGCAGATCGTGGTCAACTATCGGCAATCCCGCATCCGGCGGCAGAACCTCAACCCGGGGCTTGCCCTGCCTCGCGACAAAGACACTGCGCAGCGCCTCATGACGTGCAAACACACGGTCAAGGCTGCGCTGCCAGGCGCTGCGGTCGAGCACCCCGCGCAGTCGCAAGGTCAGCGGAATGTGATAGTTCGTGCTGCCTTCGTTCAGCTGCGCCAAAAACCATAGCCGCTGCTGCGCAAAGGACAGCACAAGCGGCTCATGACGCGACACCGCTGCAATCGACGGCAGCTCTCGCCGGCCGGAGCGGCGCAATAGCTCGACGATGCTGGCCGCCAGGTCAGTCAGCACTGGCCTTGCGAACAGCGTCGACAGCGGCAGTTCGACCCCAACCGCCTGTGACAGCCGGCTGGACATCTGCACGGCCAGGAGCGAATGGCCGCCCAGCTCGAAGAAGTGCTCGTTGCGCCCGATGCGCTCGACACCAAGCAGCTCGGCCCAGATCCGCGCCAGCGCCGTTTCCACCGCACCTTGCGGCGCCTCGTAGGCCGCCAGCGCATAGGCCTGATCGGCCGGCGCCGGCAGCGCGTTCCGATCCAGCTTGCCATTCACCGTCAGCGGAAGCGCCGCCAGCCGCACGAACGCGCTCGGCACCATGTAGTCCGGCAGCCGGCTACTCAAGTGCGCGCGCAAGGCGCCCGCAAGCCTGCCTCCATCGCCCTCGTCCGAGCCGCCCTCGGGCGCGCAGACCACATAGGCGACAAGATGCTTGTCGCCGGCGCCGCTCTGGCGCGCCACCACCACCGCCTCGCGCACCCAGGCGTGCTCGCAAAGCCGCGCCACGATCTCGCCCGGCTCGATGCGGTAGCCGCGGATCTTCACCTGATCGTCGTTACGCCCTAAGAACTCCAGATTGCCATCCGGCAGATAACGTGCCAGGTCGCCGGTCCGGTACAGCCGGTCGCCCTCGACAAAGAGACTGGCGATGAACCGCTCCGCGGTCAGTTCAGGGCGATTCAAATAGCCACGCGCCACCCCTGCCCCGCCGATGTAAAGCTCGCCCACCGCACCGAACGGCACCGGCGCGCGATCGCCATCCAGCAGGTACACCCGCGTGTTGGCAATTGGACGCCCGACGTGAGGCATCTGTGGCCAACATGACGGATCAGCTGCAAGGTGGTGCTCGGAAATGACGCTGATTTCCGTCGACCCGTATTGATTGATCAATCTCGCGTTCGGGTGGGCTTCGAAGAACGCCCTAAGCAGTGGAGTGGCCTGCAATCGCTCGCCGGCTGTATAAAGCTCTCTTAAGGAGGGCAGCTGCACGCGCTGCGTGCTCCAGACTTCCGCAAGATGATTCAATGCTACGAACGGGAGGAAGAGCCGCTCGATCGCCTCCCGCTCTACAAGTTCCAGCAGGTCGGAGAAGCGCCGCCGGGTCTCTTCCCGCAGGAGCACAAGCACTCCGCCGTCCTTCCAACAAATGAACAATTCCTGGCAGGACACATCGAAGTTCAGGGTCGCGAATTGAAGTGTGCGCAGTTTTAAAGTGCTAATCCCCGCAAGCGAATTCACAAGCGCGCCATGGGACATTTCAACGCCCTTGGGAATTCCGGTTGAGCCCGAGGTATAGATGACATAGGCGAGATGGCGCGATGTGAGGCCAAGCGTGCCCGGGTCCGGGTTCGAAAGCGGCCGCTCGGCCCAGGACGGGGTCGCCATCTCCAGATCGACCACCGTCACATCGGCCACGACCCCGCCGCCCAGTGCGCCTCGACCGCCGACATCGCAAAGCAGCAGTTTCGGTTTTGCATCATCGACAATCTGCCGCAGCCGCGCTGACGGATAAGCCGGATCTAGCGGCAGATAGGCGCCGCCGGCCTTCAGGATTGCCAGGACACCAACCACCATCGCTAGGCTGCGCTCCAGACAGATCGCCACCGGCTGGTCCGGCTTGACCCCGAGCTCGATCAGATGATGCGCCAGCCGGTTGGCCCGCGCATTGAGTTCGCCATAGCTCAGTCTCTCCTTCTCATGGACCACCGCCACCGCTTCCGGTGCCTTTTGCACCTGGGCCTCGAACAACTCATGGATACATCGCTCGAACAAATAAGGCGCCGCTGTTCGATTCAAATCCTCAAGTAGATACGTGCGTTCGTCGGTTGGCAGAATGTCGATTCGGTCGACGGGCTGCCCCGCATGGTCCATCACACCGCGCAACAAAGTTTGTAAATGCTGCATCATGCGGTCGATCTGCTTTGGCGCTAATCGAGCTGAATCAAAATGCCAGCGGAAGCTCCCATCCAGCGCACGAATCTCAAAGGTCAGCAAATTGCCGCACAAGACTTGGCCAGCTTCGCGGCTCGTCGTCAGATCGTCAGCGACGGACCCGCTCTCTGTCGTGATTGCAATGCCAACCGGCCAAGGCTCGCGCGACCGTAACGCCTCCACACCTCGCAATGTCGGGCAGCGCGCAATAAGATCCCGGGCAAAGCTAGCGTGCGCCCTCAGCTGAGCGACTTCGGCCGCCACTGTTTTGCGCACTTCTTCAAAATCATGAGCAAGCTCAATGCACACGTCCATCGGCACGACGGAGGCGATCAACGCATCGACGAGTTTGGAGCCATCTTGCAATCCATCCCATGCAGGCTTCCATCCCAGTTGCGGTTCTTTTTCTCCCGTGACCCGAGCGAGATAGATCAGCCAAGCCGTGAGCAAAAATTCCGAGCGATCGTGTGGGGATAGTTTAGCCAAAGCGCTTAGGCTGGACCACGAACTCGACCGCCATTGGGGAGGCGCTGCAGCCGCGGCCGATGACAAGAAAGGAAAATGCAATCTTCTGAACTGCTCGAGCCGCTGCCGCCAAAAACCCTCCAGAGGCGCCAGCAATTCATGTGCGGCAGTTATGCTCTGCACTTGTTCATCGCTCAAGATAGGAAGGCGACTACCTTGATCCACATTGAAACGAGTGGCGAGGGCTTGTGCGTCCAGCGTCCGTCCATGGGGTTCGCCAAAGCAAACCTCGACATCCTCTGTACCCGTCGCGACGCGCCAATGATTGGTGTCGACTTCAACCAGGAAGCCAGCCGGAAGGCCAGAGCTTCGAGACAATGTCTGCAGGTGCCTGATTGTAACAGCCTGATCGTCCAGGAGAACCTTGGGCAGACACATTGGATTGTGATCAGATGGCCCAAGCTCTAAGGCCCGTGTCATCGCTGACATCTGTTGCGCGGATTGATCCCATCGCAGACACCCTCCTGAATCTGGCCATCGCCCTCTCGGAACAGAGCTTCTATTAACGAGCACCTGCGGATTGGTCGGAAGCTTCCCGCTCTCAAGACCCGTTAGAAGTTCACGGAAGCCATCGATCGCGGCATCATGACATTTGAGCTTTAAGGTCAGCGCCGTATCTGTGGGCGCAACCGGCACTGGGCGCCGAACCACGACGTCACCCATTTCAACACCACTGTCGATCCGATGCCACGTGATGGCACACGCGGTCCCTTGCGCGAGCGCGCAGGATCTCGCGTGCGTTCCCGCACATCGTGGCAATGGAGCGTCCTGGTACTTGAAAGCGCCTCGACGCACTCGCCCAAACAGGTCCTGCGGCAATGTGAATGGATGGGCAATTGAGAAGATCCAATCCACCGGCTCCGCCTTTAAAAACGCTGAGAGATCTTCAACACTTTCCATACACGGAATGTTGGCAGCAGTCGCCCACTGAGCAAATGTGGAATCGCCACACAGCGCTGCACCAATGACGTGCTCCATTGCCATTGCCAGCTGAGCGCAGCGGATAGCGGGCGTACCGCTGCCAACAAACACGCTGGAGACGATTGATCGCATGGCAGAGTGTCCATCCCGATTGCGTGGTTCGTAGTGGATCGCGCGCCCGAGAGAAGATCGGTGGACCATCTTCACCCTTTCAGGATTTCAGCATCATGCTGGCCTGTCCCATCTAGGCGCCGCACCACGCAAATCGCTCACACTGGTTCGAACCTGTTCGGGGCTTAACCTGGCCTGCATTGATGGGACGAAATCTCACTCCAGAGCCAGATCTCCCAACCTCCCTGCCAAGCTCTCGCATCACCAAATATGTCGCCGGAAGTACCGCAGCTGCCAGTCAACCGCGCCTGAGTTTCTGGTGAACGTTCTCATCGAACGATTTCTCCTCCACGCCGCCTTTTAGAAGCTTACGCATGTATCGTGCCAAAGGTGAAATCGACTGCACTCAATGCCTTAGGAACAGCGGTGCTACGTCAGGTGTCCAACAGCGTGCCGGACATCGTACAATTGGACGCACAATCAACCCGGAGTCTCGCACGGGGCTTCGGACAAAGAAAAATGGACCTGGAATGCCAAAGTGATTTGTCAGCTCAGCCTAAGCGTCTTCGCTCGCGCCTCTGCGAAACCCGCAGCGGAGACTTTTTCTGAGGTCCGCGCCATGCGGTACGAGGCAGTGCTGGATCTCGAGTGAATGTTTCTCGCAAGAAGCGGCGGTTCATATGAGATTGGCGGTTCTTCGCATGGCTTAATATGCGGAGCCCGTTGGGTCGTCGAGCTTGTGGCGCTCGGTTCCGTTGAGGGGCGGGTTGAAGATGCTAACGAGGATCATGTCCTTGCCCCGTCCCCCGTGCAGGAAATGCTTGTCATGCTTGTCAAGCACATACATGTCACCCTTGCGAATGGGAAAGACATTGCCGTCCATGTCCTCGACCTCGCCCTCTCCAGCGATGCAATAACAGGCTTCGAGATGATTCCGGTATTGCAGAAGCGAAACGGTGTTAGCGCGCACCACGGTGTGGCAGATGCTAAAGCCCATGCCGTCCTTTTTCGTCAGAAGGCGGTGGCTAGTACCATTGCCCCAATCGACGAAGTGATCGGTCGCTTCAACGTCGTGTAGGCTACGCACAATCATAGCGTTTGATTTCCCGGCGCCGGTTTACGTGATTATTGCGAAGCTGGAGGCCGTTGTTCTGGCCTGCGAGCGCAAACGCCCTGCCGTTCGCCGTGTGGCGACTAGATGAAAACATCGGCGTGAGGGTATTGCGCAGGCGCGCCAGCGGCCGGCGCGTACAATATTGATGTTCCCCCTTTTGCGCGGTACCACCCCTTACGCCGATATGGCGCAGAATGCTGTCGGCGATTTTGCTGGTCACATGAAGCGTTTCCGGTCGCAAGCAACTCGTGTCCTTCCTTCGCTGTGCCGCGCGGCACGAATAGTGCCCCGTGGTCTCTCAGCTAATGGAGCAAATCCCATGCCGCGGTGGCGGACCGATAAAGGATGAAGTTGTCGGTGTTTCAGCCCGCTAGCGAGTGGAAGGATTCGGCTGGGCAGTGTAGCAAGTTCGACAAACTCAAGACATATGGCCGAATGCGAGCAAGCCCGCGGACCAGGACCGGTCAGGCGGTGCGGCTTGTTAATCCCGCTATTGGTGGGAATTACGACGACTATATTGCCTCAGACGTTCGCAGACGTAGCGCGCTTTCCTGTCGAGCTGATGAACGTCCTTGCTCATCGCCAGGAGCGCATCACTGGTGCGGATCGAGCGCCGCACCATGAAAACACCGATGCCAAAGCAATGGGCGAACCAACAGGTTCGCCGATTAGTCAGGCTCGCCCGGCGGGATTTGGCACATCGAGGATAGCCGCCGAACTCGGCCGCCACGCCGGATGGTGGGCGCATGGCGCGAACGTTGGGACTGCTGTTGAAGAAGTAGTCCCGAGCGATCTTGAGCGCAGCGCGGGCGACCTACAGCCCAAAGCCTCGGCCAATCTCCCGCGCAAGCTTGAGCGCGGCGTCGGTATGGCGGCCATAGAAGAACGCTCGATCAAGCTGCCAAAAGATGCCCATTCCAAATAGCGCGCTGGCAATGCCTCTGAACATGGTTATGGACCGGGTTGAACGATGCAAGGAAAGTTCAAAACGGCCCCAGCCGCTGGTTCGGAGAAACAGCCGGCGCCGGCATTCCCATTCCAATGTGCCGCAATCGGCGGTAATCGGCACGCTCCCAGCAAGCCACATGAAAGCTAACGAACTATTTCGAAGGACCCGAATTCGGAGCGAGGCGCTTGATCTCACAAACGCGCACTTCGCAACGCAACGTAGCGCCAATGGGCCGTAATTGTACGGAGCCGAACGTGAGGTCATCGCCGTCGCGCCCGCTGCATGTTTAGCGTCTACTTCAGCTTGTTTCTATGACGATAATTTTTCGGACCAAGAAGGCTCATGAGCGTTAAAGCCATGATGGCGGCAATCCTCGACAATCAACTGACGTTGCGCGGGGTGCATTCCCTCACGCCATCTGACTACGAAGACATCGTACAGCTGCTGATCGAGCAACTCAGAGAACTGGAGCTTAGCTTGGCTGCGCGAGAGATAACTGAAAAGCACGAGCCGCTGTAACGCAAGGATGATCGGCAATCGAGGCTAGTGCCGTGCTTTTTGCGAAGTCACTAGAAGGCTGCCTGCCCCCGTTGAACTAACCAACTGATCATCGGGAGAGAGTTAGACGACCGAGAAGAAGCGCAACCAATTTGAGGCATGACGAACTGCAGACCTGACTTACCCTTATCCCGGTGGTGCTTATGTGGGCAGACGGTCAACAAAACTGACCCATCTGGACCATGAAGCATCGAACAATGATCCAGACAATCTCGCGTGGCCGGGAGAGCCTCGAACCTTGGATGGTTTTCGCCTGCAATCCGGCATCCACCATCGCTCGCTTCCAGTCGACGATGTTCTCAGCGGTCAGCTGGGCATCGGTATGTCCAAGATACTTCTCGAGCTCCCGGATGACACGCGACATTCGTAAACGGACTTGGCGATTGGCCGTCGCTCGGCCTGCCAACCATCGAGAAGATCCCGGAAGGAGACTGCCTGCTGTGGCGCCGGCGAGGTTGCCGAACCGGGTAACACGGAGAAGTTCGGAAAAGGAAATTCCGGAAGGGTTTCTCCTTTGGTCAACTGGCGAGCACGAGGCTCGCGCGCTGTATGGCAGCCCCAGTTGCTCGCGCCATTGTCCGCCGAGTTTGCCAATCGTCAGATAGCCCGCGAGCGCAAAGGTGGCCATCAGCGGCCTCCAGGTAGGCCTGGTCCATTCTTGCTATCTTGTACAAGTCCAGCTCGGGAGCGGAGAAATCTGGAGAAATCTAACGACTGCGCACGAGCGGTGTCATTCTCTTCCTGGGTCGGTGGATGGCCAAACAGCCGATCGCCAACTCCGATTCCCAACTGGTCTGTTGACTCGGATTGTCCTTGTATTGATCCAACCAGCGATCATACGGGGCGATAGCATATGCTATTGAAATTGCTATTCAAGTTGCGTGACGCATCGGCCTACCCACGTCCTCCCAACCGTTTCCGCCGAGTTTATGATAGACGCGGCTTTGGGACCCGGGCAACGCCCGCTCTCTGAGCCGCCCAGCACCGGAGCGAAGCAGGGTTAGAGACCAGACTTCGAGACTGCGTAGGTCCCGAGGTCAGCTCGTTGGCCGACCGCGTTGATTGGGATAATGATCGTTGCAGGTCGCCTGGGCTTCTTCGGCAACCACGCCCATCTCGCAAAATCCCGAATGCTTCGCAGCCTTGTCTGACATAACTGCTGGTTTACCGTGGGTAAGCTTTGTGCCATGAACGATGTCACCGCTCGAACGAACGCCGATGCCTTGACCGAGAGACGCCTCGCTCAGACAAAGACTCGAGAAAGCCCGCAACGCACCGATGTCGGGACGATCATCCTCCATTGGGCGATCGCGATCGCGTTCCTCATATGCCTTGTTACCGGCATACGCATCGCAGCAGACGCGCTGCACGCCCCCTTCTCGAAATGGCTCGCTCCGGTCCTGCCGCACGGCGAGATCTTTTCCTGGCATTTCCTCGCGGGGTTCGCCGTCTTCTTCTGCGGCTCGGCCTACGTCGCCTACCTCGCGCGCAGCGGCCTCGTCGAGCGTAACAGCCCCAAGAAGACGCGGATTCTCGCGATGCGCGCCCCGGCTCGCTTCAAGTGGGGAGCCGTCAACGTCGTCCTGCACTGGTTCGTCTATGCGCTCGTGATCTTCCTCACGGGGACGGGCGTCATGATGTATCTCGGCTATGGCGGCTGGTGGGCTTATCTCCACTCGACCGCCGCCTTCGTCGGGCTCGTCTATATCTTCGCGCATGTCGCGGCGCATTATCTCTATGGCGGCTGGCAGCAGATTTTCCGCGTGTTTCGGCCGACGTCGCTCGCGATCACGAAGGCCGTACGGCCGAGGCCTCTTCTCGTTGCAGCTGCAATCGGGGTGGCAGTCGCGTGCGGCGTCGCCGGGCTCGATTGGGCGACGCGCGATACGCTCGTTATCGCGAGGGTCCGCGCCGCGCCCAAGCTCGACGGCGCCATGGGCGATCCCGCCTGGTCGCGCGCGGCCCCGGTCTTCATTCGCACGCAGCAAGGTGCCAATCTCGGCGGATCGGGCGAATCGCTCGTGGAGGTGCGCGCCCTGCACGACGGGCAGAAGATCTATTTTGCCTTCCGCTGGGAGGATTCCACGCGCTCCCTCCGCCGCATTCCGATCATCAAGCGAGAGGATGGCTGGCACGCCCTCGACGAGCGTGCGGGTCTGCAGGACGCCTCCGACTTCTACGAGGATAAACTGGCGGTTATTTTCTCGGACAATCCATCGCTCGGCGGTGCCGGCGCGACGGGTCTCGGCGCCAACCCGCTGCCCGGCAAACCGAAGCCGATTAACGGCCGAGGCTTCCACTACACGACGGATGGCAGCTACATAGACATGTGGCAGTGGAAGGCGTCGCGCGGGGGCATGCTTGGACGCGTCGACAGCCAATATATCGGCCCGCCCTACGCCCCGACCCTGGACGAGCAGAATTACGATGCCCGCTATCAGGGCGGCTATTGGAATAAGCCTGGCCGCTCTCTTTATTCTTACAACTTCAAGTTCATCCACCGGAACGACAAAGGGCCCGTCACGGTTCTGCGGCTGCCCAAGGACTGGAAGGCGCAAGTCGCAGCCCTCGGCAGATTCGATCTTAATCCCGACAGCGGCGACGACGAGAACGGCCGCTGGTACATGTTCGACTGGGAGAGCGAACCCTACACGCCAGAGGCCGACGCGAGGATTCCCGTTGGCACGATCTTGCCTGGCGTGATTATTGCCGGCGACAACGAAGGAGAGCGAGCCAATGTCTCCGGGGTTTCAAAATGGAGCAACGGACATTGGACCCTCGAGCTGACGCGCAACATGAAAAGCGATGGCAGATATGACAAAGCCTTCGTGCCAGGCAAAGATCTCTACATGTGGGTCGCTGTCTTCGACCATGCACAGACGCGGCATGCGAGCCATAACCGCCCGGTGCGTGTCGTGTCGCAGAAATAGGCGTCTCATGACGCACCACGGGCTCGACCGGAGGCCACCACGGCGCGGCTCTGCTGAAGCATGGCTTCGTCCTCACCCGCGCATCGCGTTTTTGCTCGGCGATCAGTGGCCTGCTCGCCGACATTCGCAGCGCCCAGAGGCCTCGCGATGAAGAGGCATTGTCGGCTCGTCATCAACGGCAAGCCCGTCGAAGCCCGCGCGGGCGAAAGCCTGATCGACGCGGCGCTCGGCGGCTCGATTCTCGTTCCACACGACTGCAGATCGGGACAATGTCAGAGCTGCCGGGTGAGGGTCGTTTCGGGCTCGGTCGATGACGGCGGCTCGGGCCATGGCCGCACTGTGCTCGCCTGCCAGGCAGCGGTCGCAGGCGATGCTGAGATCGAATTCGAAGAATTGCCGCTACCGGTGAAGAGGGCGGGCGCCGTCACCGAGATCAACCAGCTCTCGCCGGAGATCGCCGAAGTCGTGCTGACGACCTCGGCGCCGCTCGAGTTTCGGCCGGGCCAATATGTGCGCGTCAAGTTTTCCGGGTATCCTGCGCGCGAGTTCAGCCCGACTTTCCGGCTCGATGGTTCCTTCAAGCAAATCGAACTCGTCTTCCACATCCGGTGCCTGCCTGACGGCACCGTGTCGAGACAGCTCGGCAAAGCCATCAGGCCCGGCCATGCGGTGCATGTGCAGGGCCCCTTCGGACAAGCTTATCTGCGACAGGACCAAGGGCCGCTGGTGCTGGTCGCCGGCGGCGCAGGCTGGGCCCCGATCTGGGCGCTCGCCCGCTCGGCGCGCTCGACCCAGCGCGACCGCGAGATGGTGGTCGTCGCCGGCAGCCGGGATGCCGATAATCTCTATATGCTTCCCTCGTTGCAGTGGCTGATCGACGACGGTGTCCGCAACGTCATTGCGACGACGGAGGTCGGGTCTGCCCTGGGGATCAGGCCCGGGCGTCCATCGCACTACCTGCCGCTGCTCGGGCTGGAGGATACGGTCTACGTCGCCGGCCCGGTTGGTCTCGTCGAGATCGTGAAGAACAAGGCGCACGCGGCCAATGCGCAATGCTACGCCGATCCTTTCCTGCCGAGCTCTCAAACACCATCGCTGATGGACAAAGTCACTCGTCTATGGCGAAGCCGCGAGCGGCCTTATCGCCCCGGTCTGTGAGCCGATGCCGAGTTCAGCAGCGCCGACGGCCGAGCCCCGGCGCCTCACGGTCTGACGGGCAGGCTACCGAGGCTGGTGATAACGTCGGCTGCCTTCTGGGCATCGGCGAAGCGTAGAAACGCCAGGGCGTCCGGATCCTTCAATGTATTTAAATAAATCAGCGCCAGCACCACGCTGGATGGATAATCCGCGTCCGTCGGGTAGTGGCCGTCCACGCGAAGCACCGTGAGCCCCTGTTCCAACGGCCGCGAGTAGGGACCGAAGCCGATCGCGCCTTGAACCTCGCGAACGGTCTCGATCGCTTCCTGTGTGGTCGTTGCCATCTTCGATTTCTCGGTGATCTCGAGATCATGCCAGCCGGGCATGCTGGCCCGCAGCACGGTGAGAGTGCTGTCCTGGTCCTCGCGCCGCACGACGCGGATACGCATATCGGCGCCGCCCAGCTCCTTCCAATTCACAAGTCGGCCTGAATAGATCGCAACGAGCTGAGCGCTTGTAACGGCACTCACTCCACAGCCGGGATGGACGATGAAAGCTGAGGGCAGGCGGGCGATCGCCTTGTAGACGATGCCGGAAGCCGCTTCGGCGTCGGTCAGGCGGCGTGCGACGCGCCCTAAGATCGCCTTACCGGACCCCACCGCCGCGATGCCTCCGCCGGAACCGATGCTGGGCGGCACCTCGACCTGTGCCGATCCTTCCTGCTGCATGAAGCTCGCGGCGATGGCGCGCAGGACATCGACGCCGTCTCCAGTCCCGACGATGTCGAGCTTTCGTGTTTCGGCGCCAGCGGCATTCACCACCGCAAGGCAAAGACCCAAAAGGGCTGCCATTATCCTCGAAAATGCCATTGCAGACCCCTTCGAACCATGAGGTGCATAATCTGGCAAAGAAACTTAAACCTTCTGTTGTCGCAACGCCGTGCCTTTTGGAATCATCAATGTGGCGAACAGAAAGTGAAAGCACACAATCTGATGGTTTCGAAAAACCAATTGGTAATTAACTAGCCACAAATAGACAACAAATAGACGATTTAGACGGGTTCACTCGCCTAAATTCAGCGCCTGGAAGACAAATCAGTGGGGCCCAGTGAGCGACGTTGATCGGTCCCCGCAATTTCAGGATGCTGGCAGGTGGTGGCGACTGACACCGATATGGCGAAGGCATCGAGGGCGCCGCCCCGCTGGCGTCGTTGGGCCGTTCCGTCCGGGGTCCCAGGTTTCCCCTCGTCTATCGCCATGCGCCTTGTTGCCATCGTTCTCGCGACCGGCGTGCTCGGGCTCGGCCTCATCGGTGGCTTGACGGCGCTACGCCTGCAGGAGCAACTGAGGCAGCAGGCTACGGCACTGGGCGAACTCTCAGAAGACCAGCTCGCTCGTCGCCTCGACGGCGAGGCGCAGTTGGCGCGAGCGCGAATCGAGGTCCTCGGCGCGCAAACCGCATCACGCCTGCGTCAGATCGCTCAGCGCGCCGATGTCGCCAAGGCGGTCGCCTCGAACAACGATGTGACGATCCGGGAACTGCTTAGCATCGTTGCTTCTACCTCCGGCTTCGAAAGGCTGATCGCCTTCGACGAAACCGGCCGCGTGATCGGTGCCAACACGCCCCTCGACCTCCTCGCTCTGAACGGGGCGATCGAGGGGACCGACCTCGCTGTCAATCTCAGCGCGATCCTCAAGGACAATAGCCGCTCGCACCCACGGGGCAAGGAAGGCACCTATGAGCTTAAATTGAGTGAATTGTCAGCGCTCGGCCTGCCACAGCGCCACACTATAGCGCACACCGCCATCGAGCCCGTGTTCGACGACTTCGGCGACCTCGTCGGCGCGCTTGTCGCCATCCGACCACTCGGGCGCACGGAGCGGACTCTCGAGAACTTCACTTCGTTGGCTAATGCCGGCGTGGTCATCATTGCGGGCGACAACGAGATCGTGTCTTCCGCGGGGCCTGAAGGGGTGAAATTCAGCAGCGCCAGGACGCGTTCGGGCGGGCTGCAGCGCTCGGATGACGGCAACTACGTCGCGAGCTGCGTCGATTATGAGGCGACGCTCAAGGTGTGTACGTTCGCGAACGCATCGCTCGTGACGACGACACGCGATCAGATGTTCCAGATCGGCGCCGCCCATACCCGTTCGCTGATGTGGCAGTTCCTGGCATCCGCGGCGCTGGCGCTCGGTGCCTTGGTCGTCGCGCTATTGGCCGCCGTAAGGCACCTCACGAAAGGACTTTCGGAGCTCGCCAAGACTGCCCAGGAAATCGCGGGAGGCAATCTCGACGTTCCGTTCCGCGCAACGGGCATCGGCGAGGTTCGCGGCCTCGGCCTCGCATTCGAGCGAATGCTGACGCATTTGCGGGCCAGCACGCGAAGAATTCGTCAGCTCGCTTTCTACGATACGGTGAGCCGCATTCCCAATCGGGAGAAGATGCGTATCGATGCGCCGGCGCTCATCGACGCTGAAGAAGGCGGAGCGCTGTTCTTCCTCGATCTCGATGGCTTCAAATCCATCAACGACACTTTCGGGCACAAGGCTGGCGACGAGCTGCTCAAGTTGGTGGCCGAGCGCCTGAGCAATTTGCTGACGTCGAAGGTCGCTGCCGGCAAAAGTCTGCTCGCCCGGGTCGGCGGAGACGAGTTCGTCGCCATCATCGCCGGGGTGAAGACGGTCGAGGCCGCGAGCCTCTGTGCCCGCGAGATGATCGAAACGCTGCAGATTTCCTTCAAGCTCCAGAGCAACCATGCGACCATCGGCGCCAGCATCGGCGTTGCGATCTGGCCCACCCACGGCACAACCTATGACGATCTCCTGATCCGCGCCGACCTTGCGATGTACGTCGCGAAGAGCTCGGGACGAAATACCCACGCGTTCTTCACTCCGGATCTCGCAGAGGTCGCGCGTGCCCGGCATGCGCTCGAAACCGATCTCGCCTTGGCGATCCGCAATGAGGAACTCGTCGTTCACTACCAACCCAAGGTGTCCTGCGTGGATGGCCGCATCGTAGGGGTGGAGGCGCTGGCGCGCTGGTATCATCCGAAGGAGGGCAACATTCCTCCTCAGCGCTTCATCAAGATCGCAGAAGAAATCGGCCTCATCATGGAGATCGACCGCTTCGTGCTCAGGCGCGCGCTCGCCGAAATCGGAGGCTTGATCCGGGCCGGCTCAAATCTCGTGCTCGCCGTAAATGTCGCGGCAACGGAAATCGAGGACCCGCTGTTCATCAAGGATATCGTCACGACCGTTCGCAAGGCCGACTTCCCGCCGCCACACCTCGAGATCGAGGTCACAGAGTCGGTCGCGATGCGCAATCCTGATGTCGTGCGCGAGAGAATAGGCCTGCTCAGGCAATTGGGCATACGCTTCGCAATGGACGATTTCGGAGCTGGCTATTCGAATCTTTCGACGATGGCGAGGCTCCCCTTCGACGCCGTGAAGCTCGATCGCACGCTCGTCGCGGGTGTCGCGGAAGACCGCGAGAAGCAGACGATCCTTCGCCTGGCGCTCGGACTTGCGGACGAATTGGGGTTCGAAACGGTTGTAGAGGGCATCGAAACCGCCGAAGACCTTCGGTTCGCGGCCGAAAACGGCGCGACCATGGCGCAAGGGTATATTTTCTCTCCGCCGGTATCGCTCGAAGAGTTCATCGCCCTGCTTCAGCCGAGCATTTTGGCTTCGGCGGTTGAAGTGGCGCCCAGGCGGCACGGAGCGGAGCGACAGGCTGCCATCCGCTGAGGCGTCGGCGACGACACCGCCGCAGATGCCGATTGGGGACTGAACAGGCCCACGAGAGCTCTGCAATGGCTGGCGGTTTTTAGACCGAATGGTGGGGAAATGGTGCCCAGGCGCGGATTGAGCGAGCCACTGCCTGGTGCGTTGAAAACAAATATTAAGCCTCGCTTTTACTTGTTACACAGTCTTACGGCAGAGGATTGCAGGCTCCTGTCTTTCCTGCCCGGTAAATGCGGCTCGGATTGACCATGGGGTCAAAGCGCAGTCCTCGCATGCAGAAAGCGAAGATCAAGCGCTAGGTCTTCACCCTGTGCGCTAGTGCCCGCAGGCGGAGGGTACTCATTCGAATGTTCTGCTTCAGACGAGGTTCTGAGATCGGCGAACTTAGGTAGTCCAGGATATCAGCGTACTTCGTTAGCTCGTGTTTGTTATCCCACACTCGTTGAACGCGGCGTAGCCAGGAATCCTTCGGAGGTTGGACAGGCGTGCGCAACGTACTTGTACTTGCGCTGGTTTAAGCTTTCGCAATCATTCTGAGGTGATGCCGTGCTGGATACAATTGCCGTAGCAGAAGCAAGGGCGAGCTGACCGATTCAGGCCGAGGGGGCTTCAAATAGATCATCAACGCGTCTTTTGTGTTGTTGATCAAGCATCAAGAGCCCCCGCCAACATTCAAGCGATCACGCTTTTAGCCGATTTTGGTTGGCGCAACATGGGGAAGAACGGTGGAGAACCGCCGACCTGGACTTCCGTCAAAACACTCCAGCCTTGTCGAGCATAAAGTCGCATCGCGTGCG
The DNA here is from genome assembly GCF_025200905.1 of Bradyrhizobium yuanmingense. Lineage (NCBI taxonomy): Bacteria > Pseudomonadati > Pseudomonadota > Alphaproteobacteria > Hyphomicrobiales > Nitrobacteraceae > Bradyrhizobium > Bradyrhizobium yuanmingense. The sequence goes on from NZ_CP104173.1 coordinate 5,372,433, forward strand.
GACTGGTCGCCTCCAAGTGCATAGGTCGCTGCGCGGCATCTGAGATCTCGGTTGCATGCCGAAGAAGATGTTCTGCGAGCCCTGATCGTTGATGTATGGGATCAATGGCTACCATGGTGACATACCAATGCGGCTGATGGGGATGGTACTTACCGAACGCTTCAAAAACTCTTTCGGTTTCGGAACGTCGGTGCGCTGGAACACTCTTCAGAAGGAATTCCATCATGCTGGTGTTGTCGCGCTTTTGGCCAGCGGTATCCCATAAGATGGCACCCTTGTCGCCATCGTTAAGGTATGCGCCCTTAATCGAATATGGATTGCCGCAGTAGTGTTCAATAAATCCATTGAAATGCCGCAGGTACTGCTGCGGTTCGGGATACAGCCACCTCAACAAAGGACACATCGTAAATGCGGCTGTCAGGATTGCAAGAACTCTCGAGTGGTCCTCAAGATCAACAGTTTTGATCGATAGTGCATCCCCATTGTTCGCTTGCATAGTGCCTCCTTTCGCTGCGAGTGCAGAACTCTGGACTTACCGATCTAGCGCTTTGAGTGCTCCGACGGAGTGGCCACAAAGTGGGCTAGCAAAAGCCAGGCCAAAGAATCGTGCGCTTCGCCTTGCTTCTTGGGGCCGAATGTCGCCTTTGCGACAGGAGGAGACGTTAATAGGCGTTGCTCGTGCGGCAATTTGCCAGGCAATTGAAGGAAACATCGTTCGCCCCGCAAGCCGTTGCTGTCGGCGAGCTAGCGCTTGTGAAAGCGCAGCCCGGGTGTCAGCCGATCAGCAACAGCCTCACGAAGGTAATATTCGTACAACGTTGGTGAGCTGGTTCGCTCTTCAGGCGCTCAGCATTTTGACCTGTCGAGGTTTTCAGCCGTCCCTCGGTCTCCTCCTATCGTGGAGCTTCGCGGACCTCCCTTGCGGCGCGGGAGCCCCGCCGCAAGATGATCCTGTTAAGCTGCGCGGATCGCTGGCGCGGGTAGAACAGCCGCCGAGGCCGGCGATCCCTACAAACCTCTCCCAACCTTCGCGGCCTACAAGAACGCTCGGCCCATAACCGGATCGAAACTCTCACGGCAGGCATTCCGACGACGTGAAACCACCTCACGGGCGATTACAGGGGGCGCTCATCCATTCCGCCGGACGTTGGTATGGAAGTTGCTGTCTCCACTCGCGCCGCCCCATGCAATTGCGCCATCGCCACTGATGCCTACTCAACGCGCGCTATCGCAGGGCTCTGTATCTAGTAAAGCGTAAGGATTCTGATATGAAGGCGCTCGTCAAGACCAAGTCTGAGCCCGGTCTCTGTCTACGCGACGAGCCCGTGCCCATGATCGGACCGAATGACGTCTTGATCAGGGTCAAGAAGACCGGGATCTGCGGTACGGATCTTCATATTTTCCGCTGGGACGAATGGGCTCGTAGGACAGTGCCTGTGCCGATGGTGGTGGACCACGAGTTCGCGGGCGAGATAGTTGATCTCGGCTCGGCCGTCCAAGGCCTTGCATGCGGCCAGCGTGTGACGGGGAGAAGGCCATGTAATCGCAATGCACGGTCGCGCCGCTCGCAGCGGACGCTTTCACCATGTCGCGCAACCAACAAGGGCTGGGCGTCAACATCCAGGGCCCATTTGCTGAATACGTGAAAATTCCCGCCTTTAACGTCATACCGCTGCCCGATGATATCGATGACGATGTCGGTGCTATTCTCGATCCGCTTGGCAACGCGGTCCATACCGAACCGTCCTTCGACACAAAGTGGTATCTATCGGTTCCATTTCCGACTATCAGGGTAACCAGGGCTTCGCTGCTTACTGCACGTCGAAAGGCGGCGCCCTCAATTTCACCCGCCAAGTCGCCATGGATTACGCACTGCATGGCATCAACGTGAACGCCGTCGCTCCCGGCTTTATCTACACGCCGATGACCGACATCTACGACAAGAACACCAAGGCGAAGTTTGCAGCACAGACACCCGACGGAAAGTGGGGTACTCCGCAACAAATTGCAGATGCTGTGATGTTCCTCAGCTCCAGCTTGGCTGACCACATCCACGGCCAAAGCATCCTCGTCGATGGCGGATGGACATTGGGTGTCTTCACTCAACCCTAGCCGAAAGCCACGAAACTTGAATGCCTCTTCAATCCGAGTTTTGTAGGGCGGAGGCGTGTGTCAAGCGGAACGCACATGGTCGCGAGAAGAATGAATCGCAGAACTGTCAAGCGGCCGGCTAGATAATCTCGAAGTATCTCCGACGTTCAAAGTCGGTAACTCGATGTTGAACGGCTTCCCATTCCCAGCGCCGTGAGCAAGAAAACGCTTCAACAAACCTTTCGCCGAAGACATCGTTGGCGGCGGTCGACTGTGCAAACCAAGACGTCGCCGCTGATAAGCTTTGAGGCAGCCTGGCGGACGGAAGGATCATTTCTGCGCTTGCATCACCGACGTTCGGCGCGGACAGGGCCAGACCTTTCTCGACTCCCAATATTCCGGAACCAATGGCACATGCGAGCGCAAGGTATGGGTTCACGTCTGCACCAGCCAGCCGATATTCCAGACGATGGACGGATGGCTCTCCCGGAATGGCACGAACAGCGCAGGAGCGGTTGTCAACTCCCCAGCTTGGCGAGATTGGTGCCCAGCAGCCAGGCACCAGCCTCTTGTAGCTATTGAAGTTCGGCGCAGCGAGCACACAGAACTCATTCATGTAGTTTAATTGTCCGGCTATGAATTGCTTCATGAGCTTTGAGACGTTGCCGAACGCATTGCTGTCGTAAAACGCGTTCCGACCATCCGAGGACATCGAAACGTGAATATGCCCGGACTGGCCCGGCCACTCCTCGGAGACTTTGGCCATGAATGTAGCCATCATGCCTCGCCTTTGCGCCCATGCTTTTATCATCGACTTGAACATGGTTGCTCGATCGGCCGCTTCCAGCGCATCACAATGACGAAGTGACGCCTCGACCACGCCAGGCCCGGTTTCGAAGTGTAGTCCACTGAGAGGTATTCTAGCTTTCTCACATAGCGCCAAGATCTCATCGAACAGCTCATGTTGAGCGACGGATCGCATAATCGAGTAGCCGAACGGACCCTGCGTTAAAGGCGTCCATTCGCCGAATGGCTTATCCTCAATTGTGTCGGCGTTCTCCTTGAACAACATAAATTCAAACTCGAACCCGACAGCGCATCTGTACCCATGGTCAGCAGCCCTTCTCAGGACCTTCCGCAGAATACCCCGCGGGCAGATGTTCTCATGTTTGCCCGTGAACTCGGCGAGATAAAGATATTGATTGCCGACACAAGACACCAAACGACCTGTGGCTGACAGAATCCGCACATCAGCATCCCCGAATGCTGATAGCGGCTTCTGCGTGAAGCTGACCGGAATGACCCGATCAGAACAATCCCACGCCAACACTGCTTCAGAGAATTTGATGATTTTATCTCGGTTCGACAGATCTTCCCCTAAGACGTGTTTGCCTCGCAGTACACCGTCGAAATCGCTCACGCCGAACATCGCGGCTTGGGCTGCATTAGCTCCGGCCACCGTTGCTTCAGTTGGCATCAGTCGCTATCCCGCGTCACCAATTCGAACACCTGGTCCATACGCATCGCCCGCAACTTGCGGTAGTCATCATCGAGCTGATTCATGTCGCTATTCACGAGATAAACGATGCCTGGCGTCGAGGCCAAGTCTATGGTTGGAACTAGCTCTCCACCAATCGGGACGAATGCGATAGCATCCGCAAAGCTTGGGAGCCTCCGGATTTCTTCGAGCCCCGGGTAACCGGTAACGACACCGCCCCTATCCGAGATCAGCGAGACGCATTGTGCGTGCGCTTTTCGCTTATAGGGCCCGCGCTGCCTCATGTACTCACTAAAGCCCTTGGGATCTGCGTAGCGCCAGGCCGTCAGCGTCATATGGTTATGCCCCAACGCCATGGTTCGCGCTTTTGCCGACATAGTCCCCTGAAGCCTCGCTCCGAAGTCCACCAGAACCGGACCCCGATGATCGACGATGATCTCGGCATGAGCCGGTCCTTCGGTGATCTGAAGCGCCTGCAACGCACGGTCCAGGTAGCCGGACAGTTCCTGAACGATTGGTTCGCTGCCCTCCAACAATCTCTCAAGTGAGCAGACCGATGATGCCCCCTCGATAGGAACGGTGTCATAGGTCCAGGCCTCCGTAACGAAGGCTTCCGCATGGATCGAGACGGCGTTTACGGTATATTGCTGACCGTTGATCTTTTCTTGAGCCAGGGCGAAACGATTCAACGCTCCGACACGGTTCGTTTTTCCGACAATTGCGCTTAGAGCCCGCTGAATATCAGCATCCGTCGAGCAAAAGAATACATCCTCGGTGCCCGTACTGTTCAGAGGCTTAATCACGATGTCGTCAAACTTAGCTTCACGCTTCCAGCTTACGATCTCTGCAGCATTGTCGGACACGACTTGTCTGATCGATCGCACGCCCGCATAGGTCAGCGCGCAAGACAATCGGGCTTTGTCGCGCCGAGCAGCGGATAGCGCGGTCCCATTTGATGGTAAGCCCAGCCGCTCCGACAAAGAATCGGCGAGCTCAACTCCGGTCTCGCAGCCCGCGATTACGAACTCCAATTCCCTGCCATGGAGAGCCTGAAGATGATATTCAACGATTTCGTCATACCCCATACGCTCGCTGGGGCGAATGACTTCGTCATAGAGGTCCGCATTGAAATGCGATTGGAATATCGGTGGAATCTGTGCAGCCGACATCACATGCACCGTTCCAATTCCATAACACTTGAACTCTTCCGGGAGGTATCGGCCGGTAGAGTATGCGTCTACGATTACACAATTCCGTTCTTTCATGCGGATCTCCGGTACTGCAAGTAGATGTTGCCGACAGCGACAGCGGTAATGAGGACATTCCCAACGAACGTATGTGAGGAAGGCACGATGCGAGAATCGAAGTACTGAAACAGGAAGGTGATGATGGGGGCGGTGGACAGGACCATGTTGACGGTGATGGGCTCTACGCGGCGAATGCCCTGCTGGATCAAGAGCAAAGGCAAAACGATCGTTGACAGCCCAATTGCTGCGATTGCAAACCAGTGCTGCGAGATCTCAAGCACGATAGAGGAACGGTCGACCAGCCCCAGCAGCAAGAGGATGGTTCCATAAAAGCGATGTGCCAGCACTTGTCGGCCGGAAAGCCCACGGTCGAACAGCAATTTGACCAGTATATTTGTAAGGGCGAGCGATAGGCCGGCCACGATGGCCAGGGCCATTCCAAAGGACGATCGAGCCCCCCACTCCACGCCCGCATTGCCACTGGCCGAGATCCAAATCATGTAAGCCCCGATCGTCGCGATCGCGGCGCTCACGACAATATCGGATCTCGGCGGGGCGCCGCTGCGCCTGATCAATGCGTTTAACCACACCGTTGCGGCGGGGCCCAACGCTACCATGAAGGCAACGACGATCGCAGGTTCAGCATATTTCAGTCCGATAAATAGGCCGATCCAGCTGATCGCCGTCACGACGTTAAGTGCGACAAGGACCAGGAGCGACCGATTTGCCACTTTTGCCTCGCCTCCCTCGCGGCAAGCCAAGAAGTTGAACGTCAGACAAACTACGGCGAAAGACAGCAGGAGCGCGACGAACACGTCTGCTTGCTGAAAATACGATGCCGCATAAACCTCCCCTGCCGCGCTCAGAACGACATAAAGGGCCACAAAGAACACTCCTAGAGCGAAGCCACTCGTAGATCGTCGAACTTTCTCGTACCCGCGGCGGGGGGCGGCGCTCTCGGAATTCCAGGCGCACGCGCCCATTTCGGAGGACTGCGCTTTCGGCTCGGACGGGCCACGTTTCGTTTGCAATATCACGAGCTGCCTCTAGCCCTTCTTGGTCCAGCAGTACCCAGCACACGCCTCTCCAAATGCTTTGAACAGTTGCCTGCTGAGGAGGTCGGTTGAGACGTGCCATTCGGGGTGCCATTGCACACCGATTTGCAGGGTCGGAGCGCCAATCACTGAAGCTGCCTCGACCAGACCGTCGGGCGACCACGCCTCGCGTCTCAGCGCTGGGGCAAGCGCCTCGATGCCTTGATTGTGCAGCGAATTGACTTGCGCTTCGATTGTCCGGGCGATTGGAAAGAGTGCGCCCTCGGATGATATCCTGACGTTGTGCGCGGGATCGTACTGGCGGTCCCTGGGGCGATCTGCCTTCTCGGCATGCATGGCACCGCTTTCTCGGCTCCACTCCGCAAGCGACGCGCGGAGTGTGCCGCCGAAATAGACGTTGAGTTCCTGAAGCCCACGGCAGATACCCAGAATAGGCATTCCGAGCGCGATGGCGCTCTCTATGGCTCCGGCAGAGAGCCTGTCCCGCGGACGGTCAAGGATTCCAGGCTCAACATCCTGTCGATCAGGATCCGCAAAGGATTTAGGCGCTGACAGGACGGCGGGGTCGACGTTCGATTCATCACCTGTCAAGACCAGACCGTCGAGCCGCCGCATCATGGCCGTGGCGACTTCTTCCCTCACATCTTCCGCATCGACGGTCGGTAATATGACGCAAGCCACTCCCGCATGATGATGGAGTGCCTGCACGTACTTGCGCCTTAACCAGTCGCGATGCACACCATCGACCAAAAGCCGGTTCGAAGTGACCGCGACAACGGCTCGGGCGCGCTCGGGCTGTTGCAACCTCACGCCACCTGCCCTCGCGTGTCAGCGCCAGCAACGGACTGCTCATACAGCCGACGATTTCGCTCTTTCAACTGAGTTATGACGCTAGGCTGACCTTGAGGTCCCTTGACAAAGAGCCCGCCCCAAGTCGCGGCGACCTTCGCGTAGTTCGGATCCTGCATTCGGATTTTCTGGGCCTTGCGCAACAGCCAGAACGGGATACCGGGTGAAAGGTGGTGCTCAAGGTGGTACTCATCCAAATTCTGCCCGAGGATGGCTCGCTCCAGGAAGCTGCCTTTCCGATTTCTTGTGAGATAGACGTTCTGCGTCTCGGTTTCGCACATGGGTGAGTGCTCGGCGAGTTCGATGAACCAACCGAGGACCTGAAACGTGGTGAGATAGGGCACAATCCAGAACAGGACGACGATATGGAGCAGCCCAAGAGCGTATGAACCGGCCAGAATGCTGATCCAGAAGAGATAGAAGCAACACTTATCGACCAGTATGCCTGACCGGCTCTGATCCTCGGCTTCATCGATCGAAAACCGATTGGTCCAAAGATACTTCAGATAGGCTACTGTCGCGCCGCCGAAGATCGGCTTCCAGATCATGTTGAAGGCGTATCGCTCCGGAGGCTGCACGTCGTAAACACCTCTGGCCAGGAAGAACTTCAGATCAGGATCCTTGTCCGGATCGCCAAGATAGGGATGATGCAAGTAGACATGGGATATCCGATAGGCCCAGTGGCGCTGGAACAGGGGATAGGAGGCGAACAGAATACCAAGGATATAATTCCAGGTGGTGTTCTTGGCGAGCGTGCGGTGTGCCGCATCATGAGCGATGGTTGTCAATCCGCGCTGATAAGCACCAATCAGAAGAACGGCCAGCGGGTAGAGCCACCACGAGACGGAGACAGTCGCGATCGTGCACACCGTGATGACAGCGTAATCTTTGGCAATGTAGGCGGCCCCTGTGATATTGTCGGGCCTGAGCTCCGAGAGTTGCTTATTGATCTCGCGACTGAATTGAACGGCCTCAAAGCGTGATGACCTCAATTTCCAAGCGTCTGCCTGATTCATGATAACCTCTCCTGATCACCTTGCAGGTTGTCAGATTGCGGAAAGCGCCTTGTCCAGATCGCGCAAGATGTCGTTGACATCTTCGATCCCGACACAAAGCCGGATCGAGCCGCCAAATATGCCGGCGGCTTCACGCTTTTCCCGCGGCACAGTGGTATGCGTCGTCGAGACAGGATGAGTCACGAGCGTGCGGGCATCTCCCACATTCGAAACGTGATACATCAAATCGACGTTCTGAATGAACTTTCGTCCCGCCCGTTCGTCCTCCACTTCGAACATGACCATCGCCCCGTGTCCGTATGCGGTATTGAGTGTCTGCTCGACGACTTCCTGATCGGCGCCTTCAAAGAGCCCCGGGTAGAAGACGCGACGCACCTTCGGATGCTCCTTGAGAACACCGGCGACGATCTTGGCATTCGCGCAGTGCTGCTTCATGCGAAGGGGCAGCGTTTCGAGCCCTTGGATGAGTTGAAAGCTCGCAAACGGGGCGATGGCAGCGCCGGTATCGCGCAACCAGGTCATGCGAGCCTTGAGGAGAAACTCACTCTTTCCAAGATCGCCGACATCGCGCACCGCGTTATGCCAGACAATTCCGCCATGCGCCTCGTCGGGACGGTTGAACAATGGAAAGCGGGACGCTCCCCGGTAGCTAAACTCGCCGTTGTCAACGATCAGCCCGCCGAGCGTCGTGCCATGGCCGGATATATATTTCGTTGCGGAGTACGTCGTAATCGCAGCGCCGAGATCTGAGGGCCGGCATACCAGCGGCGTGGTCGTATTGTCCACGACCAGAGGCACGCCGTATTTTCTGCCGATCTCCGCCAACTGCTTGACCGGGAGAGGAATCAGACAGGGATTCGAAATCACCTCTCCGAACAGGCATATCGTGCGATCATCAATGGCGCGCTCGAATGTCTCCAGCCTTCGAGGATCTGCCGTCCTGACGCTAATGCCGAGGCGCTTTAATGTATTGTGGAGCAGATTCCACGTATTGCCATATAGATACGGAGAGGCGACGACATTGTCGCCAACTTCGCCACTCGACAGGTTGACGATGGCAAGGAACGTCGCCGCTTGACCTGACGCAACGGCGAGCGAATCGCTTCCCATGTCGACCGCGGCGTAGCGCTTTTCCAGCGCGCGGGTCGTCGGATTGATGATCCTCGTATAGGTGTATCCATCGGCCTTGACGTTGTAGACGTCAGCGATGTGGTTTAGATCGCCATCGAGCTCATAAGCCGTATTCTGATAGATCGGCACTGCGACAGCTTTTGTCACCGGATCGCGTCGATAGCCCGCATGCAGAACAGCAGTCTCGGCAGAAAACGACAGCTGCCGGTCCCCAGACGCTCGAGCCGGCACCTTTACGCGAGCCCCCCATGCCTCTTGGCCCGACATTAGCGTTTCTGACCTAGCCTGACCGGAACGAAAATATGTACGAAAAGCGCACCCCAACCGCTCGATCCAGCTGGATTGGATTTCCCCGATGCAACCGACGCGAAAACTGCGCGTCGCAAGATGCAGCTTCGAGTAGACGTAGAGATTGTGGGCCGCCAAGTGGCGATACAGCCCATCGAATCCAGCCTGATCCACAATTCCGGACGGCGCACGAAACGCAACGCAGACCGGCGACTGCAAGTCCGGGGGCAACAGCGGAGACACCATCCCCTCGAGTTCTTTGACGATATTGTCCCTGACCTTCTCATACCTGAGGCGCCTGGCATCGATGCCCTCCTCGTGCAGAATCTTCAACGCCATCGTCGTCGCCTGAACGATGTGGGTCGGAGGGGTCGACCGCCACTCACCGGTACGCTCAAGCGAGAGCCACTGATCTCTCACATCGAGCACAAACGATCTCGGTTCCTGAACCGCATTCTCCAGCAGCTCGCGCGAGGCGATGACAAACGCTACTCCCGGCGGCCCTTCTATGCACTTGTTGCTCGATGTGACCAGCACGTCAGGCCCGCGCTCCCTCAGGTCGATATTGAGGGCGCCGAAAGAACTCATCCCATCGATGATGGTCTTTACGCCACGTCGCCTCGCCTCCACCACTATCTCGTGCAGCGGATTGACGATCCCGGTTGTTGTCTCGCAATGCACCAAACATAGGTGGGTAACGCCAGGATTCTGGCTCAAATACGCGCCAATTTCCTGAGGATCCAAAGGATCGGTGGCTCGCTTGACAAGCTTTAGCGCTTCGACGCCCCAAAGCCGCAACATTTGTAAAATGCGCTCGCCGTAGATGCCATTTATGCAAACGAGCGGCCTGTGGGCTCGCGACACAAATGAAGAGAGGGCGGCCTCCATTGCAAAGGAGCCGCCTCCCTGAATAGGCACCACGGAATAGTCCTCAGCATTTCCCAGCAAGCCGAGGGTCAGCCGCCTCATGCAGGCGGTCACCTCCTTGAACTCGTCATCGCGAGATGCGAGATCAAGCTGCATCTGGCTTCTCACCGCCAGCGACAATGACAATGGACCAGGCGTCAGCAAAGAGCGCTGTCTTGTCAAACCATTCTCCTCAAGTTGCATTCTTCGTTGGATCGGGAGTACGCCCACGCCACCAGATGACCCTTCCGTGGCGCGCGCCGCCTTCCTCGATCAACAGCTTTGAATCAATCGCCATAGGTCACGGGCGCGTTTGGCGGCGACTTCCAAGCCCCACAGATTACAGCTCCAATTTTCACCACCGACGCACAGCGATCCTTCACGAAGCTATTACCGAACCCATTCGGACCCTCCCAAATCACCCTTGGCACTGCGCGCCCGAGCGTAAGGCGCACCGACCCACACTCTCATCCAACCATCACGCATGCTCCGGTGAGCCGTCGCTTTCTTGCGTCAGGCAAGCGCCAGGTCGTCGACGACTTACGCGTGACCTGTGCCACTCAGGTGCACTTTACGTCCAGAAAAGCGATGCCGTCGGGTCATTGCGCCCGGATGCAGATCAGCGCATGGGTGATGGTCCTTCGCAGCGGAATTCTGATGGCTCGACTTGATTCATACAGACTCTGTCACTGTTGAAGGATTTGGTGCGCTGATACCGTCATTGTCCATTTGGAGATCGTACAACTTGACGTTACGGGCGTTTCAACCCTCTCCAAGGATCCTCTCGAGTATTTTTTTGACTGCCTTCTGATAGCGACAATCCGTCGGACCCGGCTGCGTGCGGAGGTCCACAGCGAGCTAGAATAATTTATGGGTTCGACATCACCACCGACAGTTGGGATTGTACCTGCGAGCGCGGACACTTGCAGTGACTCGATCATCCCGATCGTCCGTCCGCATGAGCTGCTGGCCATCGGACCAGATAACAGTAAGGACTTCTGCGCCGTGCCGGGGGATCTTGCCGGATGCTGGTGCGTCGAAAGTGTACGCCGCATAGCCTCCATCATGTCGTCGCGCTTGGGCGAAGCGGCCTTTTGCGACCGTAGTCGAGGCGGGCTTGATAGCAATTGGGCGGCCTTGGTTCGCGGGCGTTAGCCACGATCCGTTCGACATCTGCAGGCGACCAGAACGTGTCGCCCTAAATTGCCCGGAATATGTGGAGCCGATTCCAGAAGGATCGTACGCGTCCCTTCCGAAAGCGATCGCGAGGCTGGCAACACCTCTCGGGCGTCCATGCTGCTTCGCGGCAAGAACGTTTCATTGATCGATCATGGCTGCGGCGACGTGCTTTGGTTAATGGCTGGCCCAAAGCTTCGGCTGCAAGGTGACAGGAGTGTCTAGGCATCACCGACACTCGACGAACACAAGCACCTGACTGCTAGGGGCTGGCCCGGTGAACCTCACTTCGACCCGTTCTGCTTGCGTTGACTCTCTGCAGCACCTGATCGTTGATGCGAGCCTGAGTTCGATGCAGTTTCGCGCGATCGAGCACGTTGACGGTTGACCAGAGCGGATCATCAAGAGATCATCCTTGGTCACTTGCCACAGATGAGCTCCTCTGTCTTTTCTGTCGTGCCCGCCGCCGCCTTCATAGCGATCAAAAACGCTGGGAAGCCGGAACAGAGTAGGACCGTAAAGCGTGGGGGAACTCCCTAGCACAGGCTACTTAACGTTCACTGCAGCCACGCCTGCATGCGAAGGTTTGGGGCGTACGCCGACGGTGTCCGCAGACGAGCGGCGAACACAAGGAAGCAAGCTTCCCGAGCGCTGGAATCGTCCCATCAGGAGCGGTCGTGATCGACGCTGGGTACGCGAAACCGAGCGAAAGCTCGCAGATGAACAGGCCAGGAACACTCCGGCCCAAGTCTCACACTGCGCCGACAGATCGAAGCGGCCGGTTCGCGGCTCCGGCTCGACTCAAACGAGACCTCAGCGCGTCGCTGAACAAACGCGCAGCAAGAATCGCTAGCTCGGAATAATCAAGTTATCCGAAGCCGGACTTCCTCTCTGGTCTTTTTCAGTGCGTCGTAGATTCTGCTCTTCAGCATCGGAGGGCGTTTCTTGAGCTCCTCCGCTCCTGCCCATGTACCATCTTTGCTCGCGTACTCGGTTTTGAATTGACCATCCACTTCGAGTACATAACCGGAAGCGGGCAATCGACGAGTGGGTGCGACCATTTTATTCCTCTCGAGCGAAAAGTCAGATCGCAGGGCCCGCCTGGGCCGACTCTCCTGCCGCGGCATCAGGCCATCATGCGAATTGATGAGCGATGCGAGGACATCTAACCATTAAGAATTGAGCGCGCTATCAATACATCCACTACCGCTTTCGCTGAATGCTCAAGCGTCTGCTCTATGGTCCTGAGATGAATGTCCGGTGTTTCCGGTGCTTCGTAGCACGAATCGATCCCCGTGAAGTTCTTGATGGTGCCGGATTTCACCTTTGAATACAGCCCTTTTGGGTCTCGCCGCGCGCATTCCTCGATCGGCGTATCGACAAAGACCTCGATGAACTCTTCCTTGCCAACCAGACTTCGCACCCTGTCCCGCTCGGCCCGAGTGGGCGAGATGAACGAGCAGATCACGATCAAGCCGCTGTCCGCCATCAACTTGGCAACTTCACCGACACGCCGAATGTTCTCCACACGGTCCGCCTCGGAGAAACCGAGGTCCGCATTTAATCCGTGCCGGAGATTGTCGCCATCCAGCAGCACGGTATGCCTCGACATGGCAAACAGCTTTTGATCGACGAGGTTGGCAATCGTCGACTTTCCGGCCCCAGACAGTCCGGTGAACCAGACGACGCAAGGCTTCTGATTCTTCAGCGCAGCGCGCTCCCTTCTATCCACGCATAGCGCTTGCCTAGCACTATTGGCGGCCCGCCGTAGCGGAAAGGCAATCATGCCGGCGCCGACCGTACGGTTCGTGTAACGGTCGATGAAGATAAATGATCCGGTCTTTCGATTGACGTCGTAAGGATCGAATACTGCGGGCATTGTGGTCGCAACATCGCAGAAGGCGATCTCGTTCAGGGAAACCATGCGGGAGGCCAGATGCTCACAGGTGTTGACGTCGATCCGATGTCTAATTGCAGTAATGCTGCCAGAAATCGTCTGCGATCCAATCCGCAGGACATAATTGCGTCCGGGAGCGAGCGGCTCCTTGTCCATCCAGATCACGTGTGCGGCGAACTGGTCGGCGACGTTCGGTTCGTCATCCGGTCGCGACAGAATGTCGCCACGGCCAATATCGATCTCGTCTTCGAGTGTAATGGTAACCGCGTCCCCGGCTTCGGCACCCGCGAGGTCGCCACCGTGGGTCACGATCCGCTTCACGCACGTGGTCCGTCCCGACGCGGCCACAACAACCTCGTCTCCTACCGAGATCCTCCCGGAAGCCACCGTCCCCGCATAGCCCCGAAAATCCGAGTTTGGCCGGTTCACCCACTGGACCGGAAAACGGAAACCGAGGTTTGCGGTGCCCGACTGGATGTCAATGCTCTCCAAATACTCAAGGAGGCAGGGGCCATGATACCAGTTGGTATGAGCGGAGCGGTCCACAACATTGTCGCCGTAGTAGGCCGAGATCGGGATCGGAACGATTGAGGTGAAGCCGAGACCGGCGGCAAAGGCCAGGTAGTCACGGGCGATCCGATCGAAGCATTCCTTGTTGTATGCGACAAGATCGATCTTGTTCACTGCCAGCATGATATGACGAATACCGAGCAGCGAACAGATAAAGGAGTGGCGGCGGGTCTGAACCATTACGCCTTTGCGGGCATCGATCAGGATGATGGCGAGCTGGGCATGCGAGGCGCCGGTAGCCATATTACGGGTATACTGCTCGTGGCCCGGAGTGTCGGCCACCATGAAGGAGCGCCGCGGCGTCGTGAAGAAGCGGTAGGCGACGTCGATCGTGATGCCCTGCTCCCGTTCGGCCTCGAGCCCGTCCACGAGCAGCGCGAAGTCGATGTTATTCCCGGTGCTACCGTGCTTGATGCTGTCGCGTTCCAGCACCGTGAGCTGATCGTGGTAGATCATCTTACTGTCGTGCAGTAATCGGCCGATCAGCGTCGATTTGCCGTCGTCTACCGAGCCACATGTGATGAATCGCAGCTGATCCTTTGTCCGGGCCGGGACGGGTTCCGTTTTCGGCTTTGTAGACATCAAAAGTAGCCTTCCCGCTTCTTCTTCTCCATTGAAGCAGCGTCATCGGTATCGATTAGGCGTCCCTGGCGCTCCGACACAGTCGTAGTCCGCATTTCTGCGACGATCTCTTCGATCGTCGACGCGTCCGATTCAATAGCCCCGCTCAAAGGATAACATCCAAGCGTGCGAAACCGGATCATCCTCATTTCCGGCGTCTCGCCGCATTTAAGCGGCAACCGCTGGTCATCGACCAGGATCAACGCACCATCTCGGCGCACTATCGGTCTTTGTTTTGCAAAGTAGAGCGGAACGACCGGAATTTTCTCGATCATGATGTATTCCCAAACGTCGAGCTCGGTCCAGTTTGACATGGCAAACACGCGCATCGTTTCGCCCTGGCGGATACGTGTGTTGAACAGGCTCCAGAGCTCCGGCCGCTGGTCACGTGGGTCCCATACGTGTCCGGCCGAACGGAAGGAGAGTATCCGTTCTTTTGCACGACTCTTTTCCTCATCGCGCCGGGCTCCGCCAAAGGCGGCATCAAACCCGTGGATGTCGAGCGCCTGCTTCAGAGCGTCGGTCTTCATTACCTGGGTATGAAGCGCGGAGCCGGAATCGATCGGATTGATGCCGCGCGCGATGCCCTCTTTGTTGACATGGACGATCAGGTCGAGGCCGAGCCGCCCGACTGTCGTGTCTCGAAAGCTGATCATCTCCCGGAACTTCCAGGTCGTGTCCACGTGAAGCAGGGGGAAGGGCAATTTTGCCGGATAGAACGCCTTGATCGCAATGTGCAGCATCACGCTGGAGTCTTTTCCGATAGAGTAAAGCATGACCGGCCTTCTGAACTCGGCGACCACATCACGCATGATTTCAATGGATTCAGCTTCGAGACGGCGCAGATGTTTCGGTAGCATATATCTTCTTTTCAATGCAGGATCTCTGTTCCCGCCGTTCTATGGCTCCCGCCCAGAGTGACAATATCCGTGGCGGAAACGGCCGGCGACGACGCATGGCTCGTTCATCAGGTCAAGCCACGTTGGACAGCAGACTTGCAGACGCGGCAGCCTAGAGCATTCCGCCGCTGGTGTGGCCGGCGCCTGCGTCACAGCCGATCGGGGATCAGCTCGCGCGGGTTAAGTATGTGGCCACATCGACGAGCGTGTTCTGATAGCAAGCATTCAGATCCCCTTAGGAGTTATTGAGGATCTGCTCAAGCCGCGCGATCTCGCCTCGCAACATCTCGATAGCCACGTCGCGATTCTCCGAAACCTTCCAAGAAGTGTGGGCTGGCTCTCCAGCGTGAGATGGGGCGGATAACGCTCGCGATTTGGTCATTCGCAAATCCCACCATGTCCGGAATGTCCGGCGATAGAGTTCGGTTACCTCCCCTCTTGTGTCCAGAACTCCAGCTTGCTGGGCATGCAGCAGTTCCTCCTCGTATCCGAGTTCTAGAAAAACCTCGGCGCCGACCAGATCGGTCACCGTTTGCATCTCTTCGACGCTCAATTGAGATTGCCACGCGTCAACAGAGCTTTGGTCGATGGCGCTTCGCTCTAGGATTTTCCGGTCTCCGAACCTGCTGGTTCGGAGATAATCTGCCTGCCTCATCTCCGTAGATGTGAAGGCCGCAGGATCACACCCGAGCGCCGTCAGCAGACGCCGGATTTCCTTGTCCGGATGCGCCACGAGCAGTTCGTATTGCACCGATTGTGTCTGCGGGCGAGTGCGGTGCGCGACTAGCCTGGGAAGGCCCAGAACCAAATCGGCGAGCGAAGATATGATGCCGTCGGGCAGACGGAGCATGAGATCGACGAGACTGGAGACGCTGGGAGAATGCGAGCCTTCTGCCCGCAGTGGGATGCCCCACGTCGATTTCAGGGAGGCCGCGATGGCATAGGGATTGCGCATCAGAACGATATGTGGCGCTTCTGGATAGACAGACTCGAGAAACTCAAGCGCCGTCCAATAGCGTGGTGTCTTGTCTAGGATGATCCGCTTGTCCGCTTCTGCAAGATACTGATTATATGCCGCATCGGCAAAAGCGCGGCTGACGATCGTGCGATCTATCCGCCCCAAGAATTCGAAGGTCGCGGCCTCAATCAGTGAGCTGCCCGCCGGATGGCGGTGATCCACCCTGCCAAATGCTTCAAGGGCCAGCATCAACCAGGGTTCAGGCGGAGCCACAATGTCTGGATGATGCTGGAGCAGATGTGCCAGGAGTGTGGTCCCGGATCGTGGAAGACCGAGGAGAAAGCACACCGCAGGCAAACCGCTAGAACGTCCGCTCATCGGTCGGACACTCGTGCTTGAAAATCGCCCCTTGTCGGCGTTAGCTCGATTGCGCGAAACAAAGCCAATCGCCGGACCACATGAGAGCAGCTGCTTTCGTACCAAGTGTAAAAACGACAAGATCTTTTCATGCCACTCACGCGTTGGGAACCGTTCAGTTCGATGGATCGGGCGGGATCGCAGAAGGGATGACTGCAATCGCTTCATGCGATTGCTCGACAAGTAAAACCAAGTCAAGCGACCGCTCAATTGCACGGAGATTGATCGCGGATATGTGAAGGTTGGGAAGAACTATACGGAAGTTTGCCGAAGCCCGCTCGCGCACATGAAAGGCTTATGCGTATCGTCATAAGTTGGATGCGCTGGAGCCTTGATGGCAAATGCGGCATGTACCTCGCTGATGCTCGGCATACTCCCAACAGTTTCGGCATATGAGCAGAGTGCTGCAGAGATGCAGACCATATCGCGGACATCAGACTTAGCGGGACGCAGCAATCTTCTCAACGCAGGAGCGATCCAAATGCAACTTTCCAATGGGCGCTGGCGTTGGTCCGGTCAACGCACTGGTTTATTGCTCCGACCAGCTTGCTTTACACAAGCCCATTGGTCCAAACTGCAAGACGTATTTGGGTTAGCGGCTCTTGCAACGTTGCTTCTGACGGCGCTAAGAAGGGTTAGATCACGGAGCAGATCTAAGATGCCACGAGATTACCCGATCAGCAGGCGCGCTTGCCGCATCTTGCTGACGGAAGCGAGATTGTTCGGCCGTTCCTGTGGGAGACCCTTGACGGCTATGATCAACGCAATGTCTTCACTGCCGGTTATGGATCGCGAGCGGTCGTAACCGTTCAGACCACTTTCAATGATGAGAGGGTGCTGGAGCCCAGCATTGAAACTCGTCCAAAAAACCCCTCAGCGCGGATCGGCGAAGCTAATTTGCGACAAAATCCGTATAGGCACTGAGGGCGGCTGCGAGCCGCCCTACCGCGCCAGTACCAGCGCTGCCCAAAACTACCGCTGATGTCCGAGTCCGATTCCAAGATGTAAGGCCTTCTGACGGAGCGCACCGACGCTGCGTTTGGTCATCTTTGATATTTTTATGACCGGGGTTCGGGCCTTCGAATGGACTTTGAGCTCTTTGATATCTGCCCTCGTCCATTCGCGCCGCTTAACGCGTTTCTTGGTTGCTTTCTTCACGATGAATGCTCCTTTTGAAGAGGGGGGCTTGTAACATAGTTTTCTCGGCGCGACGACCGTAAAAAATAGACAATCTCATTGGAAGTCACGTCGGTCCCGCCTTTCGAACGCGAGCGGCTGGACTAGTGCAGCTGCTGGATTATAAATTTCATACAGAGGAATTGTAAGGTTGATACAGACCTCGCACTCTGAGAACGTTCTCATCGAGACATTTCTATTCGAAGCTAAGGAACCGACACGCTCTAGCAAATCACGACAAAGCTGAACAGGTCCAAGGGATGTGCGGACAAGAATGAAAAGACGTTGTGTTCCGCGCCCGCGATTGTTTCGAAAGAGTTGGCCGCGTAGATAAACCCAAGCTCAGCTTCTGCTTGATCGCGTGCTCTTTCTCGACTTCGCTTTCTTACGGATTCAAATTCGCCTAAAGAGACCGGCGCCGCTTGATGGCCTCGAGTGATGGGTTATTGGTGAAGTTCACGTGTGCCGACCTCCCATCCAAAATGCTTGTAGGTCGAGCTCGGATTCCAGCATGCCGCCCGCTGCCCGGGATGCCCTTATTCCAATGCAAGATCATCATGTCCAGTTTCCGCGATAAGGAATTTGCTGAAAGAGCAGAAAGACCGGCCTTTAACAAAGCTCCGGCTATATCCACGGCCTCGTAAGGGAGTGAGGCCTGATCAGCACCATGCGCGGGCGGAGCGCTCAAAGACGGGCAGAGACTCTCGCCGGCTGCCATCGTCAACCAATACACAGGTTCTGCCTGAACGATCGACCATCTTTCTCATATCTGACCAAAATGCCTTCCGCGAGATCAGTTTAGCCGCGCTGATGTGCGCGAAAGGCCGGATCCTCCATCCCTCAGGTTGACTCAAGTCAATATCCCCAGTCGTATTGAACAAACTTCAACACCCATTAACAACGACACTGTTTCTGAATTGAACTTCGCGATCTAGTCGAAGTACATCACCATCAGCAAGGGATTGAGCGGCTGGCGGCCACGCCGATAGCGGTTTACGAGGGCTCAATCGCTTGCCGTGGGGCGCTTTCTGCGTGCATTCGTTCCCAGCTGCGAAGTAAAACGGGGCGGCTGCTCAGCTTTCAGCTCTTGCGCGATCTCTCGCTCAACGTGCATAGTACGCCGATCTAAGTGTACCAGCGTCTCAGATAATCTCTTGCGTGCTAGGTGATAATCCCGCACCTGGCCTCCCGCTCGATCAGCCTTTGGCCGAAAATATCGAGTTGAGACGCGCGACTTGCGATACGCTGCATACGAGCTGGCCATTCGGGCCGCTGCTATAATAGATAGCCAAATGCTTCTTAACGACTTCGATGCTCGCCCGACCGCGCGGCTAGCCGGCAAGTCTCTTCAGTATGGACAGCTGAAAACTCAGGCGCACGCTATGGACTCAAGGAAACGCCTCATAATACTTTTCTGGAGGTAAGCTTCAGAGCCGCGCGGCGAAAAGAGAGCTTCCTCCTTAAGCGCGATGCACGACACCCGCCTGCCGTCGCCGCGGTAAGCAACGTTTTCGACGGAATCGGCGACATCCCGACCAGAGTGTCCCGAAGAACGGTTCAGCATTAGATAGCTGTGTAGACCAGGAGTATGGCGAGTTCTCAACTGCCGCATTTGACTCATTTGAGATCAAACGACGTCGGTCGTAACCACGCCGTTGTACATCTTGACGAATGACGTCGCTCACAAAACGAACCGCCCTGCTTCTTTCGCTTCCAATTGCCGCCCGATCCCGCGCGAATCGTTCGTGTGTTGGGTTCAAATAGATATCGAACATTTAGCGTATCTCTAGGCACGAGCGTAGATCGGCCGTTCATCCATCTGGTGGCATCGAAGAACGGTCTTCTTTAGAGTCACCTGAGGATCGAATGATATTCCAAAGCTCCCGTCCTGGTCCGTGAAGACTGTGACGGCACGAGGGTGCCGCAATATGCGAGAGTGCTCTACGGGCCGCTGAGAGGGCACTCGATGATCGTCGACCTGAGACGAGGCGGAGAGTCCATCTAACTGGCTCAGCTACTTCGCGGCACTGCGGAGCCTACGCTGCGATTCTGGCAACTAGCTGATGCGGTATAAGCTTGACCAGTTCTAGCGAGCACGCCCCCGCCAGCTGTCAGGCGCGAAGCAACGGCTTTACGATCGTCGCCGCGGGGAAGCAGAGGATTACGTATATCGTCGGGACTAGTTGAAGTAATCCTCCGGCCCGCCTTCACGAAACGAGTGAGAGTAAAGCGGTGGACCCCCCGCCAACGATCCGCCTGTGGCGGTGTCGGACCGGGACCACCTGAAAGCGGTTCCGTTCAAGGATCCGAGCCAGCTCGGGGCAGGCGTCGTCGACCACAACGACGTCAGGAGCGACCGAAAGGACGTTGATATCTATGTAAAGGCTGGACAAGAGCAGGTCGTCATCGTCGTAAGTTGGGAAGTTATTTTTGAGTGGTTCCGGGGCGATTATCATGTCGCAATTGCGCATTGCTTCCGGCAAATAATCGGCCACCTCGCGAGACCGCACGAGCAACCGCCCCGGTGCAAGCGCTATGACCATGCTATCGATATGGCTATCGCTGAGCTTGTAGGCACGGTAGATTCGACATCGTCCCTCCAAATGGCGCTCCAGCCCAATCACATGCCATTGCGTGATTCTCGGTCGCAATATTTACGACCAGGTCGCGTCCCAAACGCAAACACTGCGCACCGTCCCACATCAGCTCCAGGCCAACGTCATAGGAGTGCGTTCCGGGATCGCTGATCGGTTCTGTTGGGCCACCGTTGTTGAGAGGACGTAGGAACGGCCAAATGACCTGTCGGTCATTAACGGGCGTGGCATCACTAACCATCGCGCGCCTTGTTCGAAATAGGACGCGAAGATTGGCTTGAGAAATTGCGTCTCGAAGTATTGTGATCGGAGCATGGGAGGAGTCTCGATCACTTCGTCTCCGCCCCGACCATTGTAAAGGACGAGGTATTTCCCCAATCGAGGCGCGGTTGTCGGACACAGTGTCCGTAGGCATCCGGGACGAACACGTGGTCCCGCCGGGCGCCCAAGACATCCATGCTGGTGGCGATACTATGACTGGCGAGGACGTGAACTACGAGCCTTGGCCGGTGTTGAAAAGGTCAGCTTCCGTGGGAAACTCGGAAGTGCGAGGCCGTTGTTTACCAGAAGAACTCGTCCTTGCGGGATGTTCGAAAGGCTGATGTGGACGGATTAGCTCATGCAGACGAGGTTCGAAGCTCCAGCACATCGGCGAAGATTGTCCAATCGCGGACACTCTTTTGCCTGCAGAAATGGGTCTCTGCCTGCTGAGCGGCAGCACTCAGCGAGGCGGCATCGACCTTGAAGGCTGCCTGGCACGCACGATGCTCGCCGCCGGTATCGTCACAAACGGTCTTAATAAACCGAACTTTAAATGAAGGCATGCCCCTCTCTTCCTGTGGTTCGCTTATCCAGTATTCTGCCATTCGCAGCGAGAGTATTTGATCTGCCTCAAGCAGCATCCCAAGAAGTCTGTACGCTCCTTTGAAGATAGGTCCAGACTGCAGCAGCGCGACGCGAGCCTCCTGCTGTCACGAAGAACCGCGAGCGCGTGTCTGTCCTGCCTGTCGTGTCGCACGCTGCTTTGAGCTGAGGAGCAGCGCCTCCTGGTCTGCTCATGCCGCTGACGGGCAAAATCAAGTCTCTCATCGAGGATTGTCTCGCAGAGACGATTGAGGCCACCATGCGCTATCACGCTCGAGATGCTGGGATTTATTCTTTGCTTGCTTTGATACTCAGCCGGCGGTTATAGGGAAGACCGCAGCGAACTTTACAGGCGATAGTTTCGTGAAGCACTGGCGCAAATGCCGGCGCATCGCGGGCTGATTTCTGATATGCGCCTGCGGCGGGGCTATAGCGCAAGCGATGAAGGCGCAATGAGACCAAGAACTCCGATCTTGCATCCGACGGTCCACCTGCCGCCGCGACAGCAAAGCCCATCATCAGGCTTGGGAGCCCTCGTTTCGATGAGCTCCGGTCCAGGACTTCAGCGCCAAGGCTTAAGGGTGGGATCAGCGCCGACAAGGCTAGCGACATCGAAAGGCGAAAAGCGAACTGAGCATCTGCGTGCACGGAGCCATGCAGGAAAAATGCTATCGTAGCCCATGGGCGCGAGTTGCGCCTCAAATCAACACGCTGGCGTGTTGCAGACAATGCGAGGCCCCGGCAGAAGCCCCAGTTCGGACATACCGACTGCGAACGCAAGCGTCTGCGGCTCGTAACAGCCGCTCGAGCACAACCTTTACCGGAGGCGCACCAAATTTGACTGGCATCAATGCTGCGTCGACTGCCTGCTCATAGAAGCGATGTTTCAGTAAGGTTAGACGCATGGCAGACAAAAGGACTTGCCGTCCCATGATGCATTCATGTCCCGGTATCAGCGGCCGATTTTTAGGAGTGCTTCCGGGCGCAGCCGAGCCGCGCGCCAATGACCTGCACATGATAAGCTGCGCCACTCGCGATGCCGCCTATCGATTCGACGGAAGCTCAGGGGCTGTTTCGTGGCGGAATTCTAAATATTTCAGTTCACGAGCGGATCGTGTTCCGTCACAACGGCGCCGCGGCCGATAGCCCTCTGCGGCGGACGCGATCGAGACCGCGGGCCGTCCGAGCGATCGGGCTTAGTCTGTCTGCGCGGAACCCGAGCGATGTGCGTAGTATTCACAAGGTTATCTGAATTTGTCAGCCCGCAGCAATGAACTCCGTCCAGGATCTAAGGGCGATCTCACCTGGGAGCGGCTCGAAACGGCGCCGCCCTTCGATCAGGATCTGGAGATTGCCGTGATCGAGGGCAATTCAATTCACCGGGTGGTCTTTTCTTGCCGCCGGGTCTTCGGCGGATGGATCAATGCGAATACCGGAGAGCACGTCGCCGTGCAGCCGACCCATTGGCGTATCTGGCCCGGATAACGGCGTTATCCTGCAAAATAGATTAGCGTGAGTTTGGGGCAGGACTGCCTTCGCCGCTCTCTCCTCGGGAACGATGTAGCCTCGATGGAATGAGCGAGCCTGACGGGCATCATCTCGGAACGGACCGAGCCCGCGGTGCGTGCCTTTGTGACGTCAGGCAATACTTCGTTCATTGCTGTCGCAGCCGCGCCAACGTGTTCATGAGCGACAAACCTCGGTCTAGATTTCTAAATCTCAGGCTTACGGTCTCGCATACCACGGTATAATTGAGTTACGATAACTTGGTGGTTTATATAGGCGCAGATTTTCGGTGAATGTTCGCACCGTGATCGATCCGTCGGCTATTCTCCTCCGTCGACGAAAGTAGCGCGATGCGTCAGCGTCGCTCCTCCGAGACTGTACTTCCGCCCGACCCCTAAGCGGGGCCGGGCGTTTTTTATCGACCCGACGGCTTGCCTCGAGATTGTGAGAGCGCAAATGACCACAAGGAATTAGCTCTGTCGAGAACAGACTCTAGCCTGGTTTTACGGATCGGATGCAGCGCGCAGTTCGCGGGCGGCAGCGACCATGTTGGTTAGCGCAGGCCGAACCTCCTCCCATTTGCGCGTTTTCAGGCCGCAGTCCGGATTGACCCAGAGCTGCGACTCCTGCAAGCGCGTCCGAGCCAGAGCCATCAGGTCCTTTATCTCGCTCGTCTCGGGGACGCGTGGAGAGTGAATGTCGTACACGCCCGGTCCGATTTGATTTGGATATTCGTACT
The DNA here is from genome assembly GCF_025200905.1 of Bradyrhizobium yuanmingense. Taxonomy (NCBI): domain Bacteria; kingdom Pseudomonadati; phylum Pseudomonadota; class Alphaproteobacteria; order Hyphomicrobiales; family Nitrobacteraceae; genus Bradyrhizobium; species Bradyrhizobium yuanmingense. The sequence continues at coordinate 5,395,931 of NZ_CP104173.1, forward strand.
TCCTGAATGCGTCCAGTAGCTCCATTTTCGAGCGCGACGTCTCGATCGAAATGACATCCGCATCCATTGCAGCGATTGCACCGATGATGTCGTTAAACTCGGAGTAGCACATATGTGTATGGATTTGCGTTTGATCGGCAACGCCCGACGAGCAGATGCGGAAGCAATCTCCGGCCCAATCGAGATATGCCTTCCACTCCAATTGGCGCAATGGCAATCCTTCCCGGAGTGCAGCTTCGTCGATCTGGATCATGGCCGCACCGGCATTCTCGAGATCGCGGACTTCGTCGCGGATCGTGAGCGCAAGCTGGCGGCAGACCTCGCTTCTGGGAATATCATCGCGAACAAAAGACCAGTTCAGGATCGTCACCGGTCCAGTCAACATCGCCTTCATTGGTTTGCTAGTTAGTGATTGCGCGTAGCGCCACCAGTCCAGCGTGATCGGCTTCGACCGCACTACATCGCCAAACAGGATCGGGGGCCGGACGCAGCGCGAACCATAGGACTGTACCCATCCATTCCTGGTAAATGCGAAGCCGGCGAGTTTCTCGCCAAAGTACTGCACCATGTCGTTGCGCTCGAATTCGCCGTGCACGAGCACGTCAAGACCGATGTCCTCCTGCCAACGTACCGCGCGGGCTATCTCCTCCTTGAGGAACCTGTCGTATTGTTCGTCGCTCATCGCGCCTCGCGCATGCGCCGCACGAGCATTTCGAACTTCTGCGGTCTGCGGAAACGATCCGATCGTCGTGGTAGGAAATGCGGGTAGTCCAAAGCGTTCCCTTTGGATCTCGGAGCGACGGGCAAATGGGCTGGCGCGCCGGCGCATTGTCTGGTCGATCGCCCTCATCCGGACAGCGACATTGGCGTCGCGGATCTTGGGCGAAGTCCGCCGGGCAGTCGCAGCGCATTCTGAATCGGCAAGAGCTGGTCCGACATTCTGGTCGCCGGCGAGTACCCGCGCCAGGATCGCAAGCTCTCGCATCTTCTGAACCGAGAAAGCAAGCCAGCTCTTGACGTCGGAAGTGAGCTCGGTCTCTAGTTCAACATCGACTGGCACGTGAAGCAGCGAGCAGGATGGAGCGAGCTGTACACGGTGCTTACCGAGCTTCGCAATCGCGGGCTCCAGCCGCTGGCGGAGCGAAGATAAGTTCGAGCGCCATACATTCCGGCCGTCGATGACACCGAGCGACATGACGAGATCACTTCGGCCCTCAGCGATGATCTGATCCAACAACTCTGGCGCACGCACAAGATCAAGGTGCAGACCGGAAACCGGGAGGCTCAGGGCGGTATCCAGATTGTCGCGTAAGTCGCCGAAATAGCTGGCAACCATGATCTTGATAGCCGGTCCCTCCTTGGCGAACCGGTTATAGGCGTGTAGCAATGACTTTCGCACCGCCTGGTCAAGATCAAGGACCAGGCAGGGCTCGTCAAACTGAACCCAACTTACACCTCGTTCGGCCAATTCATGCAGCACCTCGATATAGACCGGTATCAGATCATCCAGTAGGGAGAGGGGCTGGAACGCGCTATCGGCACTCTTGCCGAGCTTTAGGAATGTGACTGGCCCGATCAGGACAGGGCGGGTCTGAAAGCCAAGAGCCTTTGCTTCCTCATACTCTTCAATGGGTTTGCGAGAGCAGAGTCTGAACGCCTGTCCCCTGTAAAACTCGGGAACCATGTAGTGGTAGTTGGTGTCGAACCACTTAGTCATTTCCTGCGCGGGTGCGCCAGACCCCCGAGGTCCTAGGCCGCAACTCGCATCCTGGTCGTCGCATTGTGATCCGCGGGCCATGGCGAAGTACGTCTTGAGGGAAATGGATTCTCCTTTCGAGGCGTAGATCTCCGGGATGGCGCCAACCATGGCACTTGTATCGAGCATCTGATCATACAGCGAGAAGTCATTCGAGGGAATGATCGTGACGCCTAGAGATTTCTGACGAGCCCAGTTCGCTGCGCGCAGGCCGGATGCGTCCTCGTGCAACTGCCGTTCGCTGATCTTTCCGGACCAGTAGCTTTCGAGAGCGAGTTTGAGCTCACGCCGTGGACCGATGCGTGGCGTTCCGAGCGTAGCAACCGGAAGAGAGAGAGAAGACATAGCTAGCGTTAACCCCTGTTGGGGACAAAGGCCATGGCGGACGCAGGCAGGGGAAGTCGCGCGAGCGACGGCTGCTTGGCGCACCACCGAGACACCCCGTCCGTGGACCAATATATTGTCGGGGCAGGTCTCCTGGCTTGCAGGTCATCGCTCCTGTCCGGCCTTCCCGAAGCCGTGCAGGCTTCAGTGACATCATTGGACGTAGCTCGCCGCTTACAGTTGCGGGGGCAGCGCCGGCATTTGCACCGGCTTCCCTCTTAGCTCCGGATCCAATGGGAACCGGAGAACCTCGACGACTTGAATTAGCGGCAGGAGAACTCTTCCGTCAACCTCTCAGATTATGTGCTCCAAGCTAATCTGCGACATCTGCTAGGTGACTCACCATGCACCTCTATGATTAACCACCATCTAGAGACATTCTCTCATCACAGATGTCGTAATCAGACATGCCCCTGTCAGATGTCAAATTGAGCATCGGAGCTGCCTTGAGAAGGCGCCGTACGCCAGATCGATGATAGGGACAGCAGTCTGCGCGGCCAGGATTACCGCCATTCCAAGCAGAATGCAGAGGCGACTTCCGACCTCCAGCGGTTCGCGCAGCAAGTCCGCTGACCAGCTGTTCTTTCGACTAAAGGAGACATTGAACAGGCCCAACATACGCGGCGAACAGGTTGATTTGCGTGCCAGACAGACTTCAAGGTCGGGCTTAAGTCGGCTTCGTGTCGCCATCATGTAAGGCGAACGCCGACGGCAACGATAGGGAACCACACGGTCCACTGGCAGCCAACACACTCCCAATTCTGCAGGCACTTGGCATCGAGGCGTCCACCTTTTCCGCTAACTATCCGGTGCGGCACACGGATGCACAGGCTGTGGCGGATACAATGAATGGAAACATCGAAACGTGAGCAGGTCGGAAAGTCGACAAGATGAACACAAAGCCCGTGCGAATTTTCCGCCTATTGCCTGGCACGAAGAATGCAGATCCTCCGGAGGCGCAGACTCCTCCTGCTGGGCATGTCCAGCTCAGCGAATTGATGCTGCCGCTGGCGAGGGAAGTTAGCGGCGCGTGACGTGGAGGAAGGCACCTACTCGTGCGGGACAGCTAGCGGGTGCCCCGTCGCGTCTCCGTAACCTTCTTGCGCCCGCTCATAGCTGAAAGATGTCTGGATGAAACGCGATAGGCCGGGGGTTATGAAGAGACTGTGTGGAAGATCCGCGCTTCGGCTTTGGCTAGCTAGCTTTCTAATCTGCCTCGCCTGGCCGGCCGCCACGAGCAGCAATTCTCGCGCCAGCGACAACCCCCTTGTCGAGAGACTCAAGTCAACCTGGCGATCGCAAGATGGTGAAACGATAGAACAAATCATCTCCAATGTCTCGAAGGTGGCACAGTTCGTCCCTCAAATGTGGGGCGTCGCAGAACTTGGCGAAAACGACTTCGTTTTCGTTTCGTGGACCAGACACCGTGACAACAAATCAGACGAACAGTACGCTATCACCTGGAAAATCGCGCCCGACGGTACGATTGAACTTGCGTCAACATATGCGAAGCCGATGGAATTGGGCTGGCGCGCTCTGGCACTCTCGTTGATCGCCCGTGAAGTCGCAGATGGCGAAAGGGACGCAAATCTTCGCTTTCTGCATGATCCGACCAACTTCAACTTCGTGACTACCTCGCAAGGCCGGCTCGGCGATCTTCTGCGGCAGGGCAGCTGCACTATCGTTGAACCTGTTGGAGTGGACTACTTACCGAAGCAGGATGACAAGCCGACCGAGAAAGGTGATCTGTGGCGCGTTCTGCTCTTGGTGAACTGCAATATCCAAGGACCACGTTATTTTACGCACAACGGCGTCATCACTTTCGAAAAGAGTGAAGGAAGAGATTGGGAGCCACAATCCTCATTCGCCAAGCGCATCGCGAAATTTCCTCCTGGCTCATGGTTCCAACGCACCGAGCCAAAGGAAGAGGAAGACTTAGGAGAGAGAAGGCCTTAAGAAGTTCGCGCAGAGCAACATCGCGCCACGGCTCCTCCACAGCCGAGCGCCTCGGACCAACTAAAAAGACATACGCGCTCTGCAGTTGCGTTGTTTACGGCTCCGCAACAGTCAGGGCAGCCTTTCTCGCAGCCTTCGGCCCGTCATTGGAAAGGCCGGGCAGGCACGATTGCATTTTTCCGCGAGGCGTTGAGCTCAGCGGCGTGTACTCGTTTGCGAGATATTGTTTGCCCGCCTGCACTCCACCTATTGAGAGGACACCAACTTTGCGGGGGAACTAGCTTTCATGCATTCTTCACGTCTGACAATCCTTCCGTCCAAGGCCGATCCGGCGCCCGCGCCAGGCATTGCCAGTGTGAGCAATCCTACCTTTCAGATGGTACGAGGCAGCGAGTGCTGAGATGAAGCCGGCCAGGAGGCCGGCCGAAACGGAGCACTGTTAGCCCCCGAGCGCCCCCCATTGCGAGTGCGTAGGGCGATGAGCTACGGAGCCGTGGGGAGGAACGCCGAGGCCACACTGACTCTGCTCTAGATTTCCTCGCGCTCATTCAACTGCACGTCATAGATCCGGATTTGAAGCATGGGAAAACGCTTCTTTAGCTCTGCTCCACCTGCCCTGGCACCGTCTCTGGTTGCGAACTCGGCTCTGAGTCGGCCATCCACTTCAAGCGCGTAAGAAGAGATTGGTAGTTCCCGACCGGCTGCGACCATGTCATTCCCGTCGTGTAGTGAAGTGCTTAAGAAGGATGTGTAGCTTGAGTCGGCTAAACCGCACCAGAGCTATCCGCCCCAACTGCGGCGATGAGCAACCGCGTATTGTGGACTGACCTGCGTCAGGATGGCACTCGCGATTGTCCGAACACGTGGGCAACTTCCCCCCCCCGGTGGGGCTCTACGGCAAAGCCGCGGCTCAATATCGCAGCCTTTCCAATCCTGGAGTAGACGCCCACAGATGTGAGCTCGCTGGGGTAGAAACGCCACTACCCAAGAGCGGTCGCGCGTCGCGCCGCCTCAGTCAATCCCTGCACAAACGTTTGGGCGGTAGCATGAACAATTAGGGTGCAGCGCGGAGGAGCCAAAAGCCACAATGCGATTGGTATCAACGATCATCTTGTCTGGCGTAAGAAGGCAGCGGATTTGCGCGGTTTGCTCGAACAAAGGAGGTCCATCTACGCGCCGAAGTCCATCGCATCTACGTCTAACTCGGTCAGAGCGAACCAGACCAGATTTTTTTCGTGACAAGAGTTTAGGGCGACTTTCATTGGCCTCGGCGGAACCGTCTGCAGCGTCCAGTTCGCCGATGGGAATCGTCACCAACCATAGTAGGTTGCTCCTCCATGCGTGACCCAACCGCGAGCGCCGACGCTTCATAGTCACTCACATTTTTACACAAGGAGAGAGCACAGCATTCCGAGGCCCAGGGTTCGCCAGATCCGAGTTCGGCGCAACCGGCGAGGATCTCCCTCCTCAGGTCGAGAGAGTACAGTGCGATCCCAGTGAGAGAGCCGCCGATACTCAAAGGGTACCGCCGCACACAAGCCGGAAGAAACCTCTTGATCCTTACGCAGCGTCAGGGCGTAGGTTTGAACTCACGCCAAGCTCTCATAAAGCACACATCGAAAGATGCCGGCGGAACGGACATCTGCGGTCGAGCAGTCGAATGTATCGGCGCCGTATCGTGCGTGAACATGGATCAGGAGCGAATGGTTGTAATTGGGATGAGGCACCGCGAAATCATATTCGCATTGCTCACTCTCATCACATCTCCGGTGTGCGCCGCGACACTCAGCGGTGCTCCGCGCATCCTCGACGGCAATACGATCGAGATCGAGCAAATCAACGTTCGGCTCTCAGGCATCGAAGCTCCTGACACTGATCAGATTTGCCTCGATTCCCAGGGCCGGAAATGGGCCTGCGGCGTAGCTGCTCGTGACGAGCTTATTAAGCATTCGAATGGGCGAAAGTGGAATTGTCATACCCAAAGAGTCGATGAGTACAGGCGAACCCTCGGCAGCTGCTTCATCGAAGGGGAGGATGTGAACGCCTGGATGGTACGCTCGGGCTGGGCACTATCGGGCTGGCCACTATCGGTTGGCGCATCTCAACACACCTATGCCGTCTATGAGTTGGTGGCGAGCACAGCCTCTACGGGGCTGTGGTCTGGGGCGTTCATCGCGCCCTGGGACTGGCGTCGCCGCAACGGGCGCACGATTATCGTCGGCGCGAAGTCGGTTCCGATCGACGCTCAGGAGGTCCTGCTTGGATCCGCCCTGCTATCGGAACCGCCATCGCCCGAGTGCCTGATAAAAGGCACCGTCGAGCGCAGCGGCGAGCGCATTTATCACCTGCCAGGGCAGTTCGGTTACGAGCAAATCGACATGACGAAGAAGCGCGGCGAACGCTGGCTTTGTAGCGAAACGGAAGCCGAAGCCACGGGGTGGCGTAAGGCCGCGCGATGAGGCGACAGATGAACGCAGGCCATTCTTGAAACATGTACCATTTAACCAATATCGCGCCTTCGCGCCGGGCGCTGTTTCTGTTCGCCGCCTCGACAGTTTGCCTAGGGTTCGGCAATAACATTGTCGATGCGAAGGAAGCAAGACGCGCGCCCAAGCCAAACAACCTACTCATCCCGGATGCTGCCCTGAAGCGGCTGCTGAAGGGGAACGATCGGTATGTCCAAGGCGTGCCACGAGTCGATGATTTCAGGCGCGAGCGCCCGGCCTTGGTCGATGGCCAAAATCCCTGTGCGGCGGTTCTGAGCTGCGCCGACTCTCGCGTGGCGCCCGAACTTGTCTTCGACGCCGGACTAGGTGATCTGTTCGTCTGCCGCGTCGCCGGCAACTTCGTTAACGATGATACGCTCGCCAGTATGGAATATGCGGTCGCAGTACTGAACACACCGCTGATCCTTGTACTTGGCCACGATCATTGTGGTGCGATAGACGCCACGATCAAGTCGCTCGATCAAGATAAGCCGCCGCCGGGGCACATTTCATCCCTGGTCAGTGCGCTTGCTCCCGCAGTGAAAGCAACTCGCGAGCAAGCCGGCGACACATTCGCCCAAGCAACCAGACAAAATGTGATCGATAACGTTAACAAACTCAAATCGACGGGCCCGATTCTGAACGCCGCGGTCGAGCAGCACCGACTGAAGGTCGTCGGGGGACTATATCGGATCGGCACCGGCAAGGTCGATATTGTGAGCTGACGCCATCGCCTTCACACCCGCGGCAGATCTTCTGCCGCCCGATACAGCGCTTCTGTTCCGCGCAGTTTTGTTGGTCCATCGTCTTCAGAATATGCGCCGGATTACCATCCGTTCCACAATTGTCATCATTTCGGTAACCCATTAGATATGCGTGGCCTCGTAGTCCTTCTCGTGTTCTACGTACTCATGTTGGCAACGCGCGGCCCGCATCAAGAGATGCACATCCCGCGTCCGACAGCATTCATGCCTCCAGGTTGAGCCCCTAGCCCAATAGAGGTAGCTCAGGCAGTTCCTGCATGAGCCATTTGGGAGACCCCGACCTAGAGAGCCAGCCTCGCATCAATGATTCGATTGTCTCGTTCGTCGCCACCGATGCGGCTCACATCGATGGTACCGTTGACGGCAAGGCTATTCTCACCACGCTCCCGCATGCGCGCTAATGTTTCACGCAATCGCAAGACCCCCACTTGGACAATTTACTGTATGTCCTCCATGACGATTCCGACGCGAGATAAAACTCGCAGCTTACAAAGTGCGTCGGCTGTACACGGAGACTGGCAGGCTCTTAGTCGCTGCGGGGACTTGGACACTTTTTGGTACAGGTGAACTCGGTGCACCAGCAGCAATGATTCCAAGCGCGCGTATCGCGCCTACAGGCCGGAAATCATTGACAACCGAGTGCTTCCGGAATCAGGCTCTTCAAACCACGGAGCCGCTCAGTGTGAACAGAGCACTAGCTTCAGAACGTGCGTGCCCGGTCTGTCGCGGCGCTCGTTATGCGCCCATAGTTGCTGCACGAATTTGGTAAGCTCGACCAAGCTTCGACGCATTGGAATATCGCCGAAGAAAGAGCCGCCAGCGGCCGCAAAGAGGTAGCGAGGTCAGGAACGCGCGCGAATTCTTGCATTCGGTACGGCCGAACGTACATAGGCGCATCTGTTGCTGGCGCGGCTCGAAAGCCCTTACAGTCACCTCGAACCCGCCTTGATCGTGCAATTACAGCGTCTGTAGCCGCCGTAGTTTGTTGAACACCTGCCGTATGGAGGTCCGCTTCTGACCAAGCACTCACCCGCAGTCGCACGAGCAGCAAATTGGTCTGTTGGTAGCGTCACGAAACCGGAGCGGGCCTTAAACAAATCAGGAGCGTTGAATCCGGCGGGTAGGCGGTGGAGGTCGTCTTTGACGTTTTCTCTGCGGCTTGCTGAGTTAATGACATGTTGTGCCTGAAAGCAGACACCGACATACGAGCATTATGCTGGCAAGGCGGAGTGATCTCGGGCGATTCAAACAAGACCAGCAGCCATGCTTAATGGCACGTCGATTGCTGGGAAGAGAGAAAAGAAGCCGCACCCTTGGGCCCTTGCAAACACAACTCGGTAATTCCGACTCCGTTACACCCGGTCTGTCCCAAATGTGACCAAACCACTTCCATTGGAGAAGACATGACGCCGCATGCTCCCCCGATCAACCGCCGGAGCCCCAGTGCGGCAAAGACGGATCCATGTCGCGGCCGCGTATCGGCTGCTCCGACCCAGCCTCAACTGCGACAGCTATATCCTCGGTCAGGTTTCCGGGCTCTTAAGTTGGGACGCTAACGCGTGCGATCTCATGCATCGATATCGACTGCAGCAGCTTGGAGGATGCCGTCGAGCCCGTATCAACTCACCTGGGCTCGCTATGCGAGCAGTCCATATGAGTGACGCACGGCGATGATCGCCTCAAGACACGGAGGACAATTTATGAACGCTCCACCAGAAACGACCACTCCCGAAACCAACGCCGCGGCTGCGACCTGGGCTAATCTGTCGCCGCTACTGGCCAAGATCCGTGCGCGTCGCAACGAATTTAGCCGCGCGCAGAAGATTCCAAAAGAAATCATCGACGGCTTCAGACGCGTCGGCGTCTATAGGGCTATTGCCGCCAAACGTTTCGGCGGCGAGGAGCGAACGCCAGCCGATTTTTGTCGCCTCGTCGAGCGTATTTCCGAAGCCGACGGCTCCGCCGGTTGGGTCGCCAGCTTCGGGGATGGAGCTCGCTACCTCGCTGCTCTTCCGGACGACACGCTTCGCCAGGTGTACGCCAATGGACCTGACGTGGTGTTGGCCGGTGCGCTTTTCCCGCTCCAGCCCGCCAAGCGATGCGCCGATGGGTTTGTCGTGAACGGTGTGTGGCCATTTGCTAGCGGCGCAACGGGCGCCGATCTGATAGGTGTTGGTATCACTGTGGAAGACGATCCGACAGGGGATCTTCCGCGCGTAGCCGTGATGCCGGCTGACAAGGTGACAATCCGGCCAAATTGGGACGTGATCGGACTGCAAGGCACCGGCAGCCACGACGTTGTTGTCAGCGATGTCATTGTTCCAGAGGAATGGACCTTGATCCGCGGCGGTCCGCCGACACTTGACGGGCCGGTCTATCGTTATCCGGCCGTGGCTTTTGCCGCACAGGCGCATGCGATTGTCGGCATCGGGATTGCGCGCTCCGCATTAGACGAGGTGATCGCCATGGCAGGAAGCCGCGCCTCGATCACTGGAGCCCCCGTGATGGCTGAGCGCGGCTATATACAACTGGAGATCGCCAAAGCCGAAGCCATGCTACGTTCCGCCCGTTCCTTCTTCTACGAGGCCACGGAGGAGCTGTGGAGAGAAGCGCTCAAGGATGAGGTAAATCTGAGCACGACGATGCTAATGCGGCTCGCGGCCACGAACGCCGCGCGGCAGAGCGCTGAGGTCTGCAGGATTGCCAGCGGTCTTGCTGGAACTGAGGCGCTCAATACCACCAGCAATCTAGCGCGCTCCATGTGCGACAGCTTCGTGGTTTCCCAGCACGCAGCGCTAAACGAGGGAACGCTCCAGAGCGCCGGCCGTGCCCTGCTCGGGAGTACAATACAGCCGGGCTTTCCATGAAATGGGTCACGCACGGGCAAGCCTACACGCCACGCCGACGGGTCGCCGGACCCTGCGTCATGATGTGGTCTGCCGCTAACGCCATCGCACCTTGTTTCGATGAGAAGAAGGGACAGCGCTGAGCCCTCCCCGTTCGAAAGGAATCCCACTTCATATCCCTGCAGAATCCGTTCATTGTCCAAACATATGAGCCATTATAGGCCTCTACGCCCCCTGCCCCGATCATTGACGTGCCGAGCAGGATCCACCTGAATGTCTGCGCAAAGGCTCGCGGTTCAGCTCACGAACTTCCAAACCACCGCCCAAGCCGGCTGGAATCCCGCAAGTGTTCCCTACTTGCCGGTCGAGGCGCATGGTGCGGACCCGCCTGGCCCACTATCGTAGCACTGCCCTTCGGCCACCGGCGCTGACAACGGCCGCGCGATATAAATGTGAAGCGTGGCGCAAACCCGCGATCGGAATGATGAATCAATCGGGCCTTTGGAGCCGTTGGTAGCGGATCGTCGAACTCGAGGAAGCGACGCTGCGATCCGCATGGGTTCGCGCCTCGCCCAAGCGGTTATCTTGCGGTTGAAGAGATCCATGGCGACCGCCAAATACAGCCACCCCTCTGCCGTTGCGATGGAGGTGATATCGATTAGCCGGACCCGGTTTGAGGCTACGCCGGTGAAGTCGCCCGTTCAGGTTCGGCGCGATCGGCATTAGATCGTGGCGATCTGTCAGTGGAGCGGAACTGCCCCCTGGCGGCGCCATGAGCGCGCGAACGCGGCGTTCCTACATCCATCGTTCGATCCAGCCACAGCTGCCGCACGGCCCTGCCTCTCAGGACCGCGCGAACCCGCGTACTGCACTAGCGCTGGCCGCTCTCGATAGAGCGGCCGGCGTGCACGCTGGCTGCAATGGGAGCCCGAAGCCGCACTGCCTGTCCCGCTAGCGTATCCGCTAGCCTTGACGACGCCGTTGTGCAGCTGTGGTCAGCACAGCATCCGTTCACCAGGCCTCCCATAGATGAGACGCTCGATATGAGTAGCCGCTAGGCACGCATATTTTTGAGCAGTACATCACCTTCCACTGCGCGCGGATAGTGAGCCGCCACCTCAAATGACGGCAACAAGTTAAGAATAGCTTGCAGGGACAACTGCCCTTCGTAGAGCTCGCGGTCGCTATATTCCGTGTAGATGAAGCGCGTGTTGCTCAAGGTCCGCATGCCGCCGGCAATAACGTCGGCTTCGGCTCCCTGAACATCCATCCAGATGAAATCGACTTCGTCCAGCATGGCTTCGCTGCACCAGTCGTCCAGCCGCCGTGTTTCAACCGTTACAGGGTGATCAAACCGCACCCAATCATACTCGGTAAGATGGTTCTTTGGACGGCGTATTGAACCGGATAGGTCCCAATCCTTCGCATCCCCATCTGCGTTGCTTGGGTGGAAGTCGATCGTCCCGTTCCGATCACTGATGGCGATTTCAAGCAGCTTCACCTTGTTGAGGGACGGGCCCAGCTTCTTCTTGAAGCGCGCGATCGCGCGGGGGTCCGGCTCAAAGCAGTAGAGCCTGGGTTGGGGACACAGCTCGAGAAACTTTTGCGTATCAGTCCCGTCATTGCAGCCTATATCCAGGATGACCGGATTCGGCTTCTGAAGAAGTGAGACGATGTGTTGATGTACTTCTAGGGACGACACAGCTGCTTTTCCATGGTGCGCGGAGATCGGATGATTTTTCGAGTTCGAAGCCGCCATCACACGCCAGAAGCCTCTGCACAACGCATATCAAGGTATGCAACTCATATATCCGCCAGCCCCTGTGACCCACGACAGCTGTTTGGATGACATCCAAATCAAATGGAAAGCCCACCGAACACGCTCGATGCGATGTCGGACCTAGCGTAGGCAAATACAGCCTCGCTGAGCCACATCGTTGTCTTGACCTTTCGAATTGCCGGAAGCACGCCTTCGTCTGAGCGTCACCTGTCGGATATGTTTTCTGGCGCCTGCCGGGCAGAGTGCCCCCCCTGCATAGCAAGAGCCAATCATCTCGATGACAAATTTGTTCTGCCGACTGATGGTCGCCATCTCAGATTCGTTGACGCGATTTGCGAGTAGCTCCCGGCGATGCATGCCTCGGATTGGACGGAGAATTTCGAACTCGGTGGAAGCCCCCCGACGCAAGCGTTGCTCAGCGCGAGCAAGCTTCCGCGGCGAGCATGCACGCTTCTTCAAGAACATTTGGGGGACGGCGCCACGGCTGGACTTCGGTACACGATGATGATCTGTGTTGGAGCACCGCGCCTTCTACAGGAAACGGTAGCCGAGTTTTCCGAGACCGTTACATACTCGTTCGCATACCCGACTACGGCAGATTAGACGAGCCGCTCTTGGATTAGGCTCGTGGATCGCACGCTTCGCCAGCCGCAGCTGCTAGATGGTGCCGTCAGGAAATCATGTGCAACCCCGACGCCGTCGTCGAAACCCGCGGCCTTTCGATCGGTGCAACCGCCGCCCGTGCAATGTTGGAGTGTCCCGGGGGCTCAGTGCGGGTATTTCGACAAAACGCAATGTCGTGTTCGCAACAGCCTGACCGGCTGTGCACCTCATGGGCGTTTGCTTCGGGACAAAGAAATGCGCAGGCCGTACATGCTTCAGTAGAACTGAAGGGGTGAATCGCTCAGCTTACTTCTGGCCTGACTCTTGCTACAGCCGGGCTGGTCATATTGTGGCCTAACTCCAACTTGTTTACACGTCAGGAGACATCTATGAACTTCCGACCGCTTCACGACCGCGTCGTGGTCAAGCGTATCGATGCCGATGAGAAGACCGCTGGTGGCATCATTATTCCAGACACGGCAAAGGAAAAGCCATCCCAGGGCGAAGTCATTGCAGTTGGCTCGGGGGGCCGCGATGAGAGCGGCAAGCTGATTCCGATCGACATCGAAGTCGGTGATCGAGTGCTGTTTGGAAAATGGTCCGGCACTGAGGTCAAGATCGATGGACAAGACCTGTTGATCATGAAGGAGAGCGACATCATGGGCGTTCTCACCGACGTTTTTTCCAAGAAGAAAGCCGCCTAGTTCAGGGCTCGCACAGCTCACCCATTCTGAGGAGAGCCCACCGGGCGCACCAAGGAATGAACAAATAGGAATTGAGGGAATTCTCTATGTCAGCCAAAGAAGTTAAGTTCGGAGTAGACGCGCGGGATCATATGCTGCGCGGCGTTGACATTCTCGCCAATGCCGTGCAGGTCACGCTTGGTCCAAAGGGCCGCAACGTCGTGCTCGACAAGTCGTTCGGCGCGCCTCGCATTACCAAGGACGGCGTTGCGGTCGCCAAGGACATCGAACTCGACGACAAGTTCGAGAACATGGGCGCCCAGATGGTGCGCGAAGTAGCATCGAAGGCTGCGGATGCTGCCGGCGACGGCACCACCACCGCGACCGTGCTGGCGGCCGCAATTGTGCGTGAAGGTGCCAAGTCGGTTGCCGCCGGCATGAACCCAATGGACCTCAAGCGCGGTATCGACCTGGCGGTCGAAGCCGTCGTGGCCGACCTCCAGAAGAATTCCAAGAAGGTCACTTCGAACGACGAGATCGCCCAGGTCGGCACCATCTCGGCCAACGGCGATGCCGAGATCGGCAAGTTCCTCGCCGACGCGGTGAAGAAGGTCGGGAACGAGGGTGTCATCACCGTCGAGGAAGCCAAGTCGCTCGAGACTGAGCTCGACGTGGTCGAGGGCATGCAGTTCGACCGCGGCTACATCTCGCCCTACTTCGTCACCAACGCCGACAAGATGCGCGTCGAGATGGACGATGCCTACATCCTCATCAACGAGAAGAAGCTCTCCTCGCTGAACGAGTTGCTGCCACTGCTCGAGGCCGTGGTGCAGGCCGGCAAGCCGCTGGTCATCGTCGCCGAGGACGTCGAAGGTGAAGCGCTCGCGACTCTGGTCGTGAACCGCCTGCGTGGCGGCCTGAAGGTCGCGGCCGTCAAGGCTCCGGGCTTCGGCGATCGCCGCAAGGCCATGCTGCAGGACATCGCGATCCTGACCGGCGGTCAGGCGATCTCGGAAGACCTCGGCATCAAGCTCGAGAACGTCACGCTCGACATGCTCGGTCGCGCCAAGAAGGTGATGATCGACAAGGAGAACACCACGATCGTCAATGGCGCCGGCAAGAAGGCCGACATCGAGGCGCGCGTGGCCCAGATCAAGGCGCAGATCGAGGAGACCACCTCGGACTACGACCGTGAGAAGCTCCAGGAGCGTCTCGCCAAGCTCGCGGGCGGCGTCGCGGTGATCCGCGTCGGCGGAGCGACCGAGGTCGAGGTGAAGGAGCGCAAGGATCGCGTTGATGACGCGATGCATGCGACCCGCGCGGCCGTGGAAGAAGGCATCCTTCCGGGCGGCGGCGTCGCCCTGCTCCGTGCCTCCGAGCAGCTCAAGGGCCTGCGCACCAAGAACGACGACCAGAAGACCGGCGTCGAGATCGTGCGCAAAGCGCTGTCCTGGCCGGTCCGCCAGATCGCGATCAACGCCGGCGAAGACGGTTCGATCGTAGTCGGCAAGGTCCTAGACAACGAGCAGTACTCTTTTGGCTTCGATGCGCAGACAGGCGAATACAGCAACCTCGTCTCAAAAGGCATCATTGACCCGACCAAGGTCGTGCGCATCGCGGTCCAGAACGCCTCCTCGGTGGCCGGGCTGCTGATCACGACGGAAGCGATGGTCGCCGAGCTGCCGAAGAAGGCAGCGGCTGGTCCCGCTATGCCTGCAAGCCCAGGCATGGGCGGTATGGACTTCTGATCCATCTTCTCAAATGCTTGACGACATGCAAAACCCTGGCAGGAATGTCAGGGTTTTTCTTAAAGGGGTGGCCTTGCAATGTAGCCGTTTGCAAGCCGCCCAAAAGATCCCGCCCATCGGCCATGTGCGCGGCGGCAGGAGCCCGCCCAATTTCTTGTGACCTTTCCTTCAGCGGCGACAGCACCTCGTGCAGTACGACGATGGAGCCGGGTCTATCGCTATTTTGCCTCACGAATCTGCCTCTGCTCGTCAAAACCTTCGAGCCATTGGCGTTCGGGCTAATTTCTTTTCCTGTCGCGTAGTCGGAAGCGCCGAAATGCCTCAGCGGGGCCGCCGCAAGAGCCCCGCCCCTACCAAATGCCGAAACTGCGCTTGCATCCACACTATACTAATGTGTACCCAAGCTAGCCTGTGGGATGAATTGGCATGAGGCGCGGCCGAGGCCATTGTCTTGGCCATGTACACTCAAGACTACGTTCAATTCGGGGCGACGCAGGAACGCTCAACTCAAGGCCGTGCAACTGCACGATACGCCAGTGTCATCGCTGACCTCAGCCAGCTAAATTTCGCAGACGCGGACGACCGCCGAGCATTCCCCCCCACCCTACACAGCATTTTGGCAAGGCATGGACTGTTAGGTCTGACCGCCCCGGTAGAGCACGGTGGATTAGCTCTTCCCTTGCAAGAGGCCATCGAGCTCATCTCAGCCACGGCGTCGTTCGATGTCTCCGCTGCATCCACCCTCGTTATCCATAACTTCCTAGCCTTGCCCTGCATCGAAGCGGCTCCGCACATACCCGAACAAAAGCATATCATTTGGGGTGCAACACGTGGCGATCTCTGCGCTTTCGCATTGACGGAGCCTGGAGCTGGCTCTGCCCCGAGACATATAGAGGCTTCAGCTTTCATAGACGAAGATAACGTTCGTCTCTCTGGCCGCAAGATCTGGATCGGCCTCGCTGACTGGGCTCGCTGGATCGTTTGCTTTGCGCGCGCCTCAGGACCCGACGCGAAAGGCCGGCTCGTTGGTGTACTCGTTGACAGACAGGCGCCCGGCCTAAAGGTCACTCACGAGCATCGCACACTTGGTCTACGAGGCATCATTCAGAATACCCTTGAGTTCCAGGATGTCGAGCTGCCGCGCTCTTACGTGCTCTCCCGCGATCAAGACGGCTGGGGTGCGGCGGCATCTAGTATGAACCGCGGTCGCATCGGTGTGGCGGCTATGGGTCTGGGAGCCCTTGAGCGCGCTATCCAGGTCGCAGCCTCTTATGCAAGTCATCGGCGGCTTGGTAAACTGCGCATGATCGAGAACAGCTACATCGAGCAGCTATTTGGACAGATGGTGCTGCGGCGAGAAGTCGTGAAGGCGATGCTGGCCGCATCCTGTCGGCTTGTTTCAGCGCAGGGCACGCCGAATGTCCACCTTGCGTCGGCAACCAAGGTTCTGTCCTCAGAGTGGTGCGGCCTTGTCGCCGATCAATGCGTCCAGCTGCTAGGCGGCCGCGGTTACGATGAGGGAACGCCTTTAGCCAAAATCTATCGAGACGCTCGCATCCTACGCATCTTCGAAGGTCCGACGGAGGCGCTACTAGCTCATCTCGGCCGATGCCTGCTCTCTAAAGCGACGCGTGATGAAGTAGCCGATCTCTTTCGATCAGTTGGTGCGGCATCAGTCCATGCTGGTGCAATTGCCGAGCTTTCTGGGCTCAATGAGACTGACGGTGCCGTGCTGATTTATGCGGGTTGGCTCACCACACTTGGACTGGCAAAAGCTATCATGTCTACTGATTGCTTCTCAGCTTCAGATTGCGCGTCGGCAGCGGCTGACCTGGTAAATTCGGAACTAGCATCTCTCCGGGCCCGCGCGCCAGCACGACAATCTTTCGAAGCCCGCAGTCGAGCCAATCGGACTCTGACTACCTTTCTTCACGACGCGGCTTGTTCCATTCGCTCACCTGTCCTCACAGACGATTACCTCAAATTGGTGCAGTACATCTGACATCTGGCGCACGCCGGACGTTCTTCACGTCAGGATTTAGCGTGGGACGCCCTATTTCTAAAATGCGGCACGTTCCGGGATATCCTGGCGGCGCGCTACCGCAGCATGGCTTCGCGCTGAAGAGGACAGAACACCGCTCCGACCTAAGCACGTTCCGTCCGCCTCCATAATGACCAGCCGCCGTTTCATGGCCGGCCCTGGGCGATTCTGACGCTACCGTGCTTTTGCCGCTCGCGAAGGCGCGAGAGGGACGTGGTTCAAAAAGCCCCGCGCCTACATTCGTAGTACCTTTCGCTCAATCGAAGCGGGGACGAATCGCTGCCGGAACAAGATAACCGCCATGACCTAGCCATGCCATAGGGCTCCTGTTGTTTCACGCACGGCCCATCAGCCATGTTTAAGCGATCTGACAGTCAGCCTCAGCATTAAGATGGTCAAGTCATTCAATGATCTCGTAATGCTTGTGGCGATCGCAGCTGGTCCAGCGCACGGATGGCGCACTCTCTCTCGTAGAGCCGATCGAGCATCTTTAAGCGATGATCCTATCGTCACCGTGCCGGCCTGCCAGTTAACCTCCCGGATCAAAGCCGCCGAAGCCGGTGACTTATCACCCAGTGCACCACGACGTGTGGCACGATCTGATCGCATCTTTTCGCGTTAAACACGGCCAGAAAAATTGAAAAAAGTGTCTACCGCTCCTAAGAGTAGCTAGGGACCGCCCTCACAAGGTGCCGGCTGGCGTCTATGCTTGACAATATTCGCGAGTGAGTCGTCCGCTAGGCAGATGACTGAAATTCGGGACAGGAGAGCATCGACGCGCACAGGCTCACTTCAGAACCCTCGGTTCGTCAGCTTTCGGAAAGCTAGTTGATGTACAACGATGATGAAGTTAGCGGCGCGTGGTAGGGACAGCGCTTGCCCCGAGTATGCGTGGGGATTTTGGCGCCGAGTCACGTTTCTGCTAACTTCAACCAGTAGTGCGGGCGTGGCAGACCAGCGTCTGATCCACCCAGCCGACCAGCGCTGAGCCGCGCCCGCGCCGCTTCCGGCGCAAAACTGAGATCTTATCCACACCACCATCCGTCGATCTCCCAGATCATCCTCAATAGCCCGCTTGCGCTCGCTCTGGCAGAGAGCTCCAGGTCCTAAATTCCGGATGTCTCGCATCTTTCGGCAAGTAATACCTCAAACGACCTTGTAGTCCAGCTCGGTGCAAGATTCGATCGCAAGGCGAGAACGAAACAATGCACAGGGCAAGGCCCGGGTTGTTGCGGAGCTCGTGGCGAGCGAGGACACGGTTTGCGCGCCGGCCCGCAATTGTCAACGGCAGCAGCTGTTTGCTCGGTGAAGTCAGTGCAGAACTAGCCGGCCGGGATTCTGAAGCAGAAGAACTACAACTTGTGCCGGTTTATGGATTCCTTATCATCCATCTTAGCCCAGAGACGGGCGGTCGCAAAGGTAACGAGACTAACACGACAAGGTTGGCCGGCTTTCGGACAAGCTCTCGCGGACGGTCGATCCTGCTTAAGTGCAAGCGCAGCCAGAGGCTTTGACGCGCAAGGCGCGGGCTCACGAAGCTGGGTAAACGGCAAACCTGTATCTAGTGAACATTTGCCCCCTCCGTCGAGCGGACCACCCAACCTCCTAAGGGCAGCATTGAGTTCCGCCATCACGTCGCCCCCGCATTCAGGGCACCGCAATCCGTAGTCCCTTAGGGGCTGTTGCAACTGTTGGAGGCAACGCGCCTGTCTAAACTCAATCGCGAGAGGCTTCGCGGGTGAACATCCGAAGGTCTATTGTAACCTCCGAAGCCTCTCACGTCATCCTTTGTGTGACGACGGTCGATATATGGTGTCGGTTCGGGTTGCTGTAACGGTCGGCAAGGCTTTTGAACAATTCAACCAACTGATCTGACCGAACAGAAAATTCCCCATAGTTAGGATCAAAGAGGGTCGTCATTCCGCCCGAGGTCCAAGTTGCAATTGTGTGGGCGCCTCCGGCGGCGAAACGCAAGCTCACCAAATAGATCGAGTCATCGTTGGCGACCTCGTTCACGATCTGGCCAATGCGCGAAGATGTACCACACCTATATTGCGTCTGTGACGCGGCGGGTTCTAGACCGGCTTCGCGCAACATCGTGCTTTTTGCTTGGAGGTTGTGAGAACCTTCCGCTCTGTTGCTTCGCAACCGAGTTTTGATCTCCTCATACCGCTGCTGCCGCATTGCCGCTGAACGGTGACTATCAGTACCCGGGCGAAGAGCGCTCATGCGGGATGAAGGGCTGCTTGGGAGATTGAGGAGCCACTCCGCTGCCAATCCAACACAAATTCCAGTGACATTGGCCCCGGGCAATTCAGCAGTTCTGTATTCGAACAGAGGACGGGCAGGGCTGGCTGGAAAGGATGGACCCGAGCTTGAGGACAGAGAGGATGCGCTGGGCCGCGAGGCGCGTGGACTATACGGGGTCGCATCTGAGCTAGCTGGCTTGCTACAGCACAATCCCATTCTGTCGGACAGTTCCTCAGACGGCAGGTTCTGCCGTCGAGCGAGATCGGTGAGTGCTTGGACGAATTCGCTACTATTCGCGGACCGACACAGTTTGTCGCCTTGATTAGGGCACGTGTATTGGCCATTAACTCGACTGTGCATGCTCGCTCGCCTGCTTCTTCAACTTACGTTTGCTCAAAACGCGCTGCTTACACCATTCCTGCAAATGATATTGCTGCAAGCTGACGACAAGCTGACCACCAGGTCCCCCTTAGGAAAGCTACCCCAGACTGCTAGCTGACGCGATCGTCACTTCACACGAGCCCGAGGACGGGTGCGGCGGTACTTGCCGACGAGCTAATCATTCTTCCAGAGCGACGGCTGATGGGTTTGTGAAGTTGCGGATGGATTCAGGGTGACGGCTACTTCGGATAGCGACCTCGCCAATTATATTCGGCCCATTTTGACGTGACCTCATCGCAATAAGGTTTTAGGTGATCTCGACACTTACCTGCTTGTGGCACCTCATTCTGGCGACGCCGAAGCGGGCCTCCGCACCGGCTCGGCCTCACCTTCCGCTTGGATATTAATGACTCAGCTCATCATGCTGTCGCGTTCATCCGCGCGAACAACGTTGCCGCGTCTGAGGGACCTAATCCAACGATACCCACGAAGCTCGGCGGCGGCAGCGGAATGTCCCGATGGGTGGGTTTCCACAGGTGAAGGCAATATCGACTGTTATTCACGTATTGGGAATGTGGCGGATGCAGTTGCATGACGCACTCCTCTTCATCCCAGAACAGGTCTTTGACGAAGCACATCTCTTCCCAATTTGGACAGCGACGCGGGGTTGAGACAGCGACATGCTCCCAGCCAGGGCGCACGAATCCACTTATCTTGAGTTCACACCCGCAAGGCCCCTGCACGAAGAACAGGCCGCTAGGGCCAGAGCCTGGACCAGTAGCGAACTGGCCGCGTTGTACGCGGCCGGCCTCCAGCTTCTCCGTCATCTGCGATCGCACGCGTGCTCCTTTGCCTCTCGAATACCAACGCGGATGATGTTGTCTCGCAACATCTCGACTTGCTCGGTCTTCGGCTCAGCGTTCATAGCCTGTCTGCAGACCACCATCCGTGATGACAGACATCCAGCTTTCTCGCACTGGTTGCCTGAGGATGAGCGGCAACACGATCACGCGCTGGCCCATCGGCCCGCTGATTACGCGTGCCCCGGTTATGTACTTCCATCATTAAGCCCCTCCAAGGTGAAGCAGTTTGCTCATCGATGCCAAACGTTGTTCACCGCCCATCGCCGGGAGAGCGCACATCAGCAACGGCAGTGCTTGCCATCGCTCTCGCACGTTCACGCATGCGTCGATCCCATCCAGTTTTCATGTCGATCGGCTTGAGCATACGAGGGGCGCCCGTTGGCGTGCCACCTCGTCCTGAATGAATTAGTCTTCATCATGGCAGGGTCGCTCCATTGGCCTGCTGCATCTAGATTTTATCATGCTCGAAAAGGCAGCGCCGACACTAGATAGTTCGGGGCGCCTTGCTGCCTCGTGGGAGGATACTTGATCGCTCGTAGCCTTTTCGCGAATGCTGAACAGTCCCAATGCGCCATTTATCTGAACATGATTTAGTTGTACGGCGGCCAAGCTGGCACGCCCCTTCTCCGACTGATACGTCCAGCGTATTGCCGGTTCTCTTGGTTCCTCCTCGTAAGCTAGCGGTCAGGACCAATGAGTAGTCACTCTCATTAACTGCAACTGCGTAGATCGGCCGTTTTTTCCGCGTCACTAAGATGGAACTCCTAACGCATTGTTTACGGCATTGCGCTCGCGAAGCGCTCGCCCTTTGCTGCCAATGCTGGTGTTGTGATTCCGACGCGTGCGTCGCGACTCCGACATCGCGGAGCGACTCGGAGAAGCCCGACGCCTCGTCGCAAGCGGCCCCGACAATACTACCTGCTGGCATGTAGATTGCTGTGCTGACAGGACCCGACCTCGCGGTACCGAATATGCAAGAGCAATTGACTGGCAGAATGGTCGCTGCGCAACGAGCACCGGTTCTGATGCTCGCCCATGAAAAGAGGACTGCTAGCTTATGAGCGATAGGAGGCATGCAAAGCTCGGAATTTCTCTGTTGACGGGCACCCGGCGTGATCGAACGACACATTGCCGCGCCAGAATGCACCCAACGATCAAGCATTTCGGCCCCGATCGTCCCTTCCAGCAACCTCAGAAAAGGTGGAACTGGTGGCTTCTGGCCGCACTCCTCATAAATGCGCTGCTTTGGGCTGGTATCTACTGGCTCATCGCAGCGTTCTTTTGAAGTAACCCGGCATAGCCGCGCGAGCGGTTTTCGCATGCTGCAGCCCTTCGGCTGCGAACGACGTTATTCCAACGCGCACTTCGCACGGCTACCTGGGTATAGAGTGCACTGCTCCGGCGGGCGAAAGAAATGCTGATGCTTTCAGATTGGCGACACTGATATGCCGTTGCACCGCGATGAAGTGCCAAACAATAACCTGTAACAGCTCAACAGCGGGTTCCCGCGCGGGTGCCATCCGGCCTGCCACGTTAGGCACGACGGCTGGCCGCAAATTGAGAAGTTCAGGCTCCATATTCCCTTAATATGAAACTTTGCTTTCGAGAAGCTGACGAAACAGGTTGACCCGAAGGAGTATTGGCAGGCGACCAGCTCCGACCTCATGCACGTCAGGCATACGACCGTCGGGATGCCTCGCCCTATGGCTCCCTCAATCTCCCTTGCTGGCGGCTTCGACTTGCTTGTTGGACGGTATCTGCCTAGCGATTGCCGGATAGAGATCAACAGGCTGAGGCGCTGCGGACAGTAGCGACGCTTTACAGCTTTTGCTCAGGCCACGTATCGTCCTCTTTTTTGCGCATCTGCCACACGTGGGCACGGCGCGCTAGCTTGTCGTATTCCAGGGCAATCCTAAGCAGCCTGTCCTTAGCTTTTCCGTCAATGAGCGCTTCCGCTTTCTTTCGCGTCGCTTCCGCGCGGCTTCGCCAGTGAT
The DNA here is from genome assembly GCF_025200905.1 of Bradyrhizobium yuanmingense. NCBI lineage: Bacteria > Pseudomonadati > Pseudomonadota > Alphaproteobacteria > Hyphomicrobiales > Nitrobacteraceae > Bradyrhizobium > Bradyrhizobium yuanmingense. Next base: position 5,418,466 of record NZ_CP104173.1, read on the forward strand.
CGGGCTGGTAGAGTTTACTTTTCGGATTCATGCCGAGAGCATGCATTTCGTAGATCAAGGAAATGCGACACCGACCCTCGGTATAATCACGTAGGCACGACGCTCGTAGCTGGTTACCGAAGCAGTCAGGCCCACTCCATAGCTGTTAGACAAGGAACAGCCGGGTACACGTTGCGGACGATGCTCGTACGAAGAATGCACAGCACGAATGCTTACAGACCACCGGAGCCACGAAGAGACTTGAATCGCACGCAGCGTTAGATTGTACGGTCCTGGACAAAGAGACCACCTCTGACACTCAGCGCGCCATCAGGTTGCCTTGCAGAATCGCATGCATCATCAACAACGGTTTAAGTGCACTGGCTTGACTGATCTCTATGCCTCACGAGAGCTACCCTGGCCAATTCGCCCCCATATCGCGGCGACTACGTCGTCGCTAGTCGGCCGGCGATTAGGCTGAGCCATGGTACCTCAGCTCATCTCAGGCAAACCCAAGGCCGCGCGACAACGAGGCAGTGCACCGGCCGCACAATCACCAGCAGCTCGAAATGATCATCTGCTGCGCCGGCACAGCCAGCGGTGCTCCCCCCTATTCGTGGAGCTCTGTCGGTACGGCAGGTGTCGCAGCTGTATGCAGATTGACAAGCTTCACACGATGAGAACAGCCAAACTGGAAGAACGCGTTTTGCCGGCACGCACTTGCGCCTGTAACCCGGCTTTCAGGTGATGCGCTTTGCGCCGCAAGAACTCGCAGCTCCACCGACTTGAAAGGACGTCATGTTTCAAAAGAACCGAACTGACTTGACTTCGCGCCTTAGCCTCTACTGCCGCGCTTTCGCGGTTAGCGTGGCAGTGAAGGCTGTAGTGCTCGCACCGGTCAGCGCGGGTGATCGAACCCCGACCGCAGAGGAGAAAGAAGCTTGCATCGAGGACGTCTTCCGCCTTTGTAGCAGTCACATACCAGATCGCACCGCTATCACTGCCTGCCTCAGGACCAGGCAAGGTAGCCTCAGTCAGCAATGTCGCTACGTGATCTCCGGGCGGGAGATAGGGAAAAACAACAGCGGATCAAAGTGAGAATGCCACGACCTGTTCTCCGTCCGAATAGTTTCAGAAGTCGGCGCGACGTGACGGGCAGGTCGTCACCCGAGCGTTCGCCGGAAGGCTAACCACCTGATGCGCGCGTCGAGGGGCGCGTCTATCACTCCTTCAAGGCTGTCCTGCGCAGGTTGAATCACAGGATGTGGGGCGAAGAGCCAGCTGACCTCAACCTGAAATTGGAATCTAGATAGCATCGTATTCATAGCACGTGAGGAAGTTGCTCAGCGGCTCCGCCACGGGGGGCAAAAGGCCTTGTGGCTCGGCCGGAACATCGCCGGCAAGCGGACACGAGACAGAGCTATTGTTTTGGGATCAAGCAACTGAGGTGCTCTGACTAGTCGCCAATGTCCTCTCAAAGGCATCATCGATTGGAGAGAGCTTGACCCTCACGTAGCGTCAGGTTGTAGCGTCGCGAGGGATGCCCACGTTCATCCAGCGGCCGCCTCGAGCGCTAGCACCGTAGCGCGTGCGGATAGGACCGGCGGCTACATCAAGGCACCCGGTTGCAAAGACGTCTGGTTGAACAGCGGGCCTCAGATTGAACAAGGAACGTGTAAAGTTCGATGGAACCGCTTAAATCTATCATTGCGAAAGTTGCCACCGGCGCCACTCTGACGCGTGAGGAAGCCGCGTCTGCGTTCGACAGCATGATGGCAGGTTACGCAACTCCCTCGCAAATTGGTGCCTTGTTGATTGGCATGAGGGTTCGCGGCGAGACGGTCGAAGAAGTTACCGGAGCCGCGTCCGCAATGCGAAATATTATGCCCAAGATCGAGACGCGATGCGACCCCATCGATATCGCTGGCACGAGCGACACCGCTACGTGTTCATTCAACGTATCGATGTGCGCTTCCTTCATCGTCGCCGGGGTCGGCGTTCCTGTCGCCAAGAATGTCAACCGTACTGCATCTTCGGGCTCAAGCCACGCAGACGTGTTGGCCCGCCTGGGCGTGAAGGTCGATCTCAACCCGGACGGAATCGCACGTTGTGTGCACGAAGCCAACATTGGTTTCACGTTTGTGTCAGCGGAGTATCCGGCGATGCACCGCATCAGCCAGATCCGGAGCGTACTTGGAACCCACACGATGTTCAATCTGATGGAGGCTCTCTCCAATCCCGCCAGGGTCAAGCGGCACATCCTTGGAGTGTTCATTCCCGAATGGGTGCAGCCTCTGGCATACGTCTTGAGGAACCTTGGTGCCGATTCAGTATGGGTTGTTCATGGCTCGGACGGGCTCGATGAAATAAGTCTCGGCGGCACAAGCTTTGTTGCTGCGGTTGAGGCGGGTACAGTCCGCACGTTCGAAGTGACGCCGGAAGAAGCCGGGCTCCCCCGCTACCGCACCGATACGCCGGAGAGCAGTGATGCCGAGGCTCATGCCGTTGCGTTAAAGAAGGTGCTTGATGGTCTGCCAGGTCGTTTTCGTGATGTCGCACTTTTGAATGCGGCGGCGGCACTGGTGGTGGCCGGGCGGGCCTCGAACCTCCAGGAAGGCGTGGCACTTGGACAAGACTCGCTTGATCGGGGCGCTGCAGCCGCTCGACTGAATCGCTTGATCGCGGTTTCGAACGCCTGACAACCGAGCTGGCTGATGCTCCATGATTACCATCAACGGTGCAGCTTACGCGCGCAAAACAATACTGCGGCCGCGGATGCGCTTCACCTGTGTGGAATCGTCAGGGAGCACCGCTTTCGAAAATCCTGGTCAAAACAGCTCGTGCTGAGCACACAGCCCGACAGCGAACATTTGGTGCATTAGAGTCGTTCGAGCCCTGGTTGCTGAGGTGATGACCCGCGACGAGCTATGCGCTACGCGCCGAAAGGAGACAATCGAGGATGCCCTGGCAGAGGATTGAAACACTCGGAACGATCGCAACGATAGAACACATCATTCGGAAGTTTCGGGAATTGATCGACACAGATAGCTCGATCCCGCCGGAGCTGAGGCGTGCGCTTCACGAGACGCTGGACGGGCATCTTCTGGAGGCAAAACGGCGTGTTCTCCTGAGAGAACACTAGGTCCGCGATGCGCGTCTACACACGGCAAGACTCTGATAGGCCCGCGTCGCGCCTTGCGCGCAGGCCTAAGAAGCCTGCCGCCAAGCTGGCTGCGAGCAGCTCAACTGGTTCAGCGGTGGCTCCAATGGCCCTTGCTCTACGCCACTTACCTGGCCCTTGACGGCTTGTCATCCAATGGTGACGGCCCGCATACCCACCCTTAGCAACTCTGCATTTTGTCGAGAGTCACCCGCGTAGGCGTGCTTTGGATGGCGCGCCGCTGCACATTTACGGGATCTCTCCTCAAAGGCTTCAAGAGCCACAGCCTGCGTTTCCCTCAGGGCAGCGCTAAATGCTCGCGACACCATCTCGGCCCGACGGCCGTCCTCGGGCAGCATGAGCTTGGTCATATTCTTACAGGCGGCCAAAAAGGGGCTTGAATCTGACGTAACGTTACATCGTAGGCTCTTGAGAGTGTCACCTATCTGGGGTGGTGAAGGACTCCGAATGCCTCAGCTGGTCAGATCCCCGAACCGATCGCCGATCATGCTCCTCGTTGCCGATGGCCCATCAGATGGGAGGGCTTTGCGGCGAGTTCTGATTGCGGCACTAGAGCTAGGACGTAACCTTGAATGGTTCGGCATTTCGTTTCGGACGATGTGACTGTCGGGGACCGCGTCGCGGAAGAGCCGATAAGGTCAGAATTGACCGACGCCGAGCTCTATCCGAAGCGCTTGGCGTGCTTTGCTGAAGCTGACGCGAGCCCTTCCTCTGGCGCAGCGCCAACTCAGTTCGTCGAACCGCCTACCCTCAAACTGCTCTCACGCACCTGGCAAATCGTTTCGAACGCGCAAAGGTGTGGCAGATGGGTGGGCTGCGCCGGTCTTCGAAAAGTGACCTGCGCGTGTAGTTCCGCGTGACCAGCGCGGACCCGCAAGATATTTCTCGGGATGCTGGAGCAGCAAGTTGAAAGACCCGGATGGCCTTAAGAAGGTTCAGCTAATTGATCATATTGAAGGACAGTGCCGCTGCATCATCGGCTTCAAAGATGGAGATCTGAGAGCGGCGTATGCGGCGAGCCCATATATCAAAGACGCGGCAAGCAAACTTCCTCGTGGTGTGCCTATCACTACCGACAGATGCACACGACTGCAGCTTCGCAGAGCGAGGGGAGTGACAAATCGGCAGATTCCCCACGAGCAATATCGATTGTTCGCGACTTATGAAAGTCACGAAAGCCGGATTCTGCCAAGACCGTGTGATGATGCACATGAATAGCGAGTTCGATTTCGCCGCGCTGGTCGAGCGAAACGCTACATATACGCCTGGCAAGACCGCAATCCATTTCGAACTGAAGACGCCCAGCTATTTCATCCTCAATCGACACATCAAGGGGATCGCTCGCGCCTTCGAGAGCTACTTTGGTGTCCAGAGGGGAGACAGGAGCAAGATCCTCAGCCTCGGGACATCGGACGCTTCGGGGCCGATAGATCTTTTCCGCTTCACGCCAGTAAAACAACACCCGATTATCTCGGCCGCGAATATCCATCCAACAAGAATAGTGCAAGTGCTTACGGAACGTCCGGATGTAGGCGAACGCGGCTAGTCGGTCGACCCCATGCGCGCCGTGAAGAAGTACCGGTCGCTCATGTGACCAGGCCACCGGGGGCCCGGATCGAGCCGCAAGCGCTAATCGCATACGTTTGGTCACAGCCCATTTTAGGGAGCCTCGCAAGATCATTTACCTCCGTAGTACCGGGACACCGCGCTGGGGAACATCCTGCGCTTTTGCCGACGCGAATCGCCACGCGACCGAGCTATCGATTGAGATCGGCAGATCGTCGACGGGCCCTTCTCTCCCACTACATCGCCGATGACATCAAGGCGGGGCACACTCATCATCACGGCATGGCAATGCCATGATGGTTGCCATGACGATCCCATCCTGATCACATCCAGATGCCAGAGGTCACGAATGCCGCGGATCCTAATTATGAATGCCGGTACGCCTCAGATGTCGGGCGCGCATCTAACAAAGGATCAACTTTCGCTGGCCGCCAGGTCGGCATACCGTTCAGCCTGGTTTGCGGAGGAGGGCGACCTGATAGTCTCCCCGGTAGGGATCCCGGCGGACCTTCTATCCTTCATTGGCGCGACGCTCGATTTCGACGCATCGAGCCTTCGCCTGCTTGTACCTGCGAACGGCCACTCAACGATTCTCGACGACGGCACATTGCTGTGCGAGACTGTTGTCGAGCAAATAAAAAGACATATTCGTCAGAAATCCGCCTGGCAATTGTATCCCTGCTACTTTACGGAAGGCGTCGCACGCCTGGGGGCCATGCTGGGCATACCGCAGACCGGCGAGGGCTTCGCTCTGCAGCGCGGGCCTGATCTTTTGAACCGGAAGAGCCACTTCCGTCAGTTAGCAACAAGCGTCGCACTTCCGCTCCCTCATGGTTGTGTCGCGACAGACCCAAATGGACTATTCAAAGCGGTCACATCCCTCAAATCCGAGACCGGCAGAGTCATTGTAAAGCTGGACAATGGAGCTGGAGGAGTCGGAAACGTCATTCTGACCAGCAGCAAAAGCGATCCGCTACCTGGGGCCAGAGATACTCGGTGGATTTCGTGGCCTTCGCTTGATCCTGACGCGCTTTACTCCGAGATCACAACAGCATCGTGCAAGACTCTGGTTGTGGAATCGTATCACTTGGCCCGATCCTTATTTTACCTCGAGTATGCAATCCAGGATGATGCATCAATCGCTTTTATCAACAGTGGAAACATACGTCTGCGTAAAAGCACGGACCGGTCCGAAAGGGCTTTGATCTGGACAGGGCTCGAGCTTCCTAGCGACCTGGAGAACGAGCAATGGTTGACTGCCCAGGAGCATGCCTACCGATTTGTGGCACTAGCGAGAGACCTCGGCTATCGCGGAATGATCAACATCGACGCCATTTTCGCCAAAAACGGAAGGTTGCTGTTCAATGAGGCGAACGGCCGCTGGGGTGGCGGCTCGGTGCTACACAACATTGCCATCCGGCTGCTAGGCGTCGACTATTCAGGTCGCAACGTTATTCTATCTGTAAGAAATGTGCGATCACCATCCTTTCAAGCGGCGCACGATCGCTTCTTCAAAGAAGGTTTTCTATTTGACCGCACACGTAAGGCCGGCGTGATCCCGCTTGCCGCCGACGAAGAGGCTGGTACCGTGGAGTGCGTTGTGATAGCCCCCGACAGGACCGCGGCCCACGATCAGCAACACCGACTATTGAGGTCTTAGCGACGAGATGTTCACACGCTCAACTCACCGCCCGCGCGGGGTCTGTGAGCCGATGTGAGCTTCTATGTCTGCGCCTAGCTCTGAAACTAGAACCTTCCAGAATTGCCGCAGACTCTACCAGGACAGGCTGACCACAAGATGGAAAGCGATTAAATTCCCGGAAAGCTCGCCCGCCCCCGATTCTCAGAGAACCATATCAGGCGCACCACCTCATAGCCGAGCGGCAGAGCTTTCGACGATCCGGCGGTTCGCTCCGCCGCGTTTTGAGCAGAAGTAGACGAGAGATCGTCGCTCCCCACTCGACACCGGCTTTACTTCATGCCGGACCTTACATGTTGTGACAAGCACAGCACCAAATGGCGGTCTGAATACGTGCTGTTCGTACCCGGTTGGATATACCACGAATTCACCCCCTTCGAAGTCTCTCGCTAGCTGCACGATCACCGAGTACTCGAAATCGGGATCACTCTTCGCATCCAAATGGATGCCGACAAAGGAACCCGGCGGCATACGGTGCATTTGGCATCGGCGAACCACGTAATCTGAGGACGCTCCGAAGATATGTCTCAGCGCAAAGCTGCGATCTTTGCTTTCAACTAGCTCCATAATCTGCCCTGAAGCTGTACCACTCACGTTGCTCGGCGCCTTGCCCGGAGGGTCTACCCTCACGCGCTTGACAAAGACGCTGTGCAAGTCGCCGGCATCTCCCTCCCGCACTTCTTCTTCGGGAATTTCAGCCTGCAGCTGATCGATCTTGGCCAAGTCGTCTTGGGTGAACAATACGTGGGGGGCGATCACGACCGTCCCCTTTACTAACAGCTCTATGCGGTACTTTGTTAACACTTCCTCAGAGAGCAGACGGGATTTGTCATTCACTGCGCGCGCCATTCGAGCTCACTCCTTTGATCTTCGATGCAGGTCTCCGGGTCCTTGTGCATTGAAACGAATGCTTGCTCCCAATGCTCGCCGTCGAACTCGGTTATTTTTATGCGTGCGATCGTCGTTCTATCCAGGCATCGAATATTTACGCTGAACCCTGTGGGGTTCGACCTCGGCCTATAGAATGGCTTTACGCCACAAAGCCGGCAAAACGTGTGCCGAGCAATGTTCGTGTTGAACTGGTACGTAGTGAGGAATTCTTCACCGCACTCGATACGTAGCTTATCGCCAGTTACGAGCAAGTGGACAAATCCGGACATTTGACAAATTGAGCAATTGCATCGAACTGCAGAGAGCTCTCGGGGCGCTCTGACGTAGAACTTGATAGAGCCGCAATGACATCGGCCATGATGCTGGATCTCCGAGTGATCATTTCCCGTGAGCCCGTCAATTCCGAGCAGATCGTGGCACCACTGGACGCTGAGCCGATAGGCTCGAACGAATTCATCCAAAAAGCGACCTCTACCGTCCGCCTGCACAAGTTCACCAATCAGCCGGCTCGTCATTTCACCGTGGTACTTCTCCGCGGGATCTTCTCCGCCGACATGGCTCCGAAAATACTCAAGATCGTCAGGCCGCGCTTTAAAGGTCTTAGCCAGAGTGGTCCATAGCGACTGGATCATGTCGGCAGCATGTAGCTCAAAAGCGACCATGTAAGCGCAACGAACTAAGGAGTCTTTCGATGACAATCCGGCATAGAGAGAATGCAGGTACTGCTTCGTCGTAGAACTATAGTTGGGCAGTATTGCTCTGCCGAGTAGTTGCGAGGCATCCTTTTTCAACAGGTTGGAGTGAAAGTTTTCTGTCAACAGAATATCCGGCAGTGCGGCGTTGCCGCCCTGGAGAACCCGGCCGTGGCCACCGGTCTCGTCCCAGCAGATAAAATTCGCGACCACGCTGGTCAGTTCAATGTCCCTTGTAAGATCCCGATTGTGATGGATTGCATCGAATATGAGATCTCTTTGAGCACCCGCCTGCAGGTACGGGAACGCCTGCGACATCGCCAGGTACTCAGGTAGCAGGCTGGTGACCTGATCTTCAGACAGCTGCGAGGCGAACGGATGTGGGCCGAACAAGGACCGCGCTTGCTCGGTCAAGTACTCGCAGGATAGCTTCGGAGCTTGACCCGCTGCAAATCTAGACGTTTGAGATGTCATTTGATCCCTGCACAAGCGAATGGTCTGTGACAAAGACACTTTGTGTCCGGACCAACCATTAACGCACCCCAGTTCACTGGCTTCGAAGGGCCAATGATTGCATTCACCTTCCAGGTGACGTTTTAGTAGTTTCCTGCGCGATGGCAGACAACGGCATGCTTAGTCCAGCTCATGCACATCGAAGGGAATGCCTTCGTTAATGGAGCGATGGGGAGCCGGTCGGTTTCCGGTCCACCAGCAGTCCGACGCCCAAATGCCTGCCACGGCCAGCATTCCTCGGTGGCGCACAAACACTCTCAAAAACATGCTCGCCCCTCGCGTTCGTAATTACCACCTCTAAGTTCTTACTGGCTCACAGCAATCATCATGCCAACTCTTGAATTCGCTCAGTAAGATTCTGAATAGGTTGGCAAATGCTCGTGAGGCCCTCTCATCGCAAGCGTATGGAATTGAGAGGCTGCGGACCGCCGTCAGAAACGAAACAACGAATAGCCAGCGGCTGCTCATACGCGTAAAGGGATGCTGAATGGCGGAGTTTGCTTTAAAGGCGCCGCATACGTTGACTTTGCGCCTCGGAACCAGCGACAGCGCTTTGGGCGCGCAGCCCGCAGCGCAGTATGGTGACCCGGTCGCTGACGTATTCGGTCTTCGTTCGCGACCGTTAGGCGCAGCAATGGCCCGCCACGTCGTCGAACACCACCAACACTGGATCTGGAGCATGCGCCCCCCTTGCCGTGTCCAAACAATCCCGGGCGATTCCGGCGCATCGATTTGGCCACACGTCTTGTACAGAACATGCAGCCCCGGCTGAACGCGAGATCGACGGATGCCAGAGGCAGACTCTATTAGTAGCAGGCCGAGATGCGTAGCTACATGTTGCGCGCCCATCGACACGGGTGCGGGATACATTCCTTGAGGCTTACTCACTATGCTTGCCTGGACTCCCCAGATCGAGCGTCACGTGCAAGTGCAGCAAGATCGGTTTCCAGCTTCGGTTGCTGCTTGAAAATTGCGTCAATCAGCGCCTGCGCCGGTTGCTCCACGGCCTCAACCAGTGCCGCCTTCTCGGCGCGCGCAGAGGGGGCGAACACCCGCTTGACGACCGTCGGCGAGCCCCGGAGGCCGCATTTGGAGATGTCTTCGACACCGGCATCTTGCGCGCTCCATTTCACGATTTTGGCACGCGCGGCCCGCAAGGCGTCCGTCATTGCGCCGCGCCGAATCTGATTCGTAGCCTCAAGCATAGTGATGAGGCACGGTAATCTGGTGTGCAACACCTGCACACCACCTTCGGAGCGTCGTTCCGCTTCAATGGTTTGGGCGACGAGGTCCAAGGATTTGATCTCCGCAACGTAAGTTAGCTGCACTACACCCAGTCGCTTTGCGATGCCGGGACCAACCTGCGCAGTATCGCCGTCGATCGTCTGCTTTCCCGTGAAGATGAGGCTTGTCGGGCCATATTCCTTACCAATTTTCCGGATAGCGGTTGCAAGTGCATACGTTGTGGCCAACGTGTCGGACCCCGCAAAGCAGCGATCGGTGAGTAGGACGGCGCGATCAGCACCATAAGTGAGCGCCTTTCGCAACGACTCTTCCGCCGATGGCGGTCCCATCGTAAGCACGGTAATTTCGCCGCCGAACCGATCGCGCAGCTCCAGCGCGGCCTCCAGCGCGAAGAGGTCATATGGGTTGATGATGGTGGGCACTCCCTGACGCATGATTGTATTGGTGACGGGGTGAACACGGATCTGCGCCGAGTCCGGAACCTGCTTGATGCAGACGACATTGTGCACGATGTTGCTCCAAAGATGCGATGGCTGCGAAGAGACAGCAAGTGTTGTACCATCGCCACCGGATTGGAATCGGCTCGCTATCACAAGCGCTCAATGGGTGAGACGCCGCTCTAGCGCGCCCTTCCGGACGAACGAATGCTGACACAAGTCATGGCGCCGACAACGCTGTTCCGCTCGGCACACCAGCCGAGTGACGCAAGCCCTGCGCCAATCACCTGCGGGCGTCAGACCGATTGAGGGCCAATAAGCATTGCTCCTCACTCGTTCCCTTGATTGAGAATAGGGGTGAATAGCTTGTTACATGTCGAGCTGCCGATGATTGCCATTGTATGGCCCGCAGCTGCGGCTCTGTACTCGTGGCGGATAATTCCATCTGTCCCCGAACAGAAGGGCTCGCCTCGAGTTCGTTGCGCGCGCCACGTCAGCGCCCGCCGGCGGGCCCCTTTCCCTTCAGATTGCGTAGATGCCTATTCGGGATCGTTCTTCACCTATCTCATTGGCAGTCGCAGTTCCGCGCCGACGTGGTCGTTCAGAACCGCTTTATCTCGATTCCGTATTTCCGTAGCGCGTAGCCGATTTGGCGCGGGGTTAGCCCGAGTAGGCGCGCTGCCTTAGCCTGCACCCAGCCAGATTTTTCCATGGCCGCGATGACCCGTTCGCGATCGGCCATCCTCGCACCGCTATCGAGAACTCTGCCGGCAGGTGCAAGTGAGGTCATTTCGCCGATAGACTGCGGCGGCAAGGTCGTTTGAGCTGGCGGAATGAGCGACTTTGCGGGCACCGGTTGCATGGGTACCGCCTGTTCTGGCTTGTCGTCCGATGTTCCTTTCCAGAGCATCATGGAAAGGCACTGCCCTTGGCAGCAGGCAAAGTCACTTCTCACAATCGATGATCCGGCACACAGCGTCGCTGTTCGCTCGATGCAGTTTTCGAGTTCGCGGATATTTCCCGGAAACCCGCAGTTCATCAGTACATCGATCGCACTCGCCTCCAGGGTCAGCGTACGGCCGTTCTCACTGTTGAACTTTCTGAGGAACTCTCTGGCCAGCAGCGGAATATCACTGCGTCTTTCGCGCAGCGGCGGCAACAACAAGGGAACTACGCTAATACGATAGTAGAGGTCCGCGCGGAACTCGCTCCTTGTCACGGCCTCTTCAAGGTTCTTGTTAGTCGCAGCTATAACTCGAACATCGACCTTAATCGTGTGATTGCTGCCCACGCGCTCGAACTCCTGCTCTTGCAGAACTCGCAGCAACTTCGCCTGGAACGGAGCTGAGATCTCGCCGATCTCATCCAGAAACAGCGTCCCTTTGTCAGCCAACTCGAAGCGCCCCTTGCGCGAGCCGACCGCACCGGTAAAGGCACCTTTCTCGTGGCCAAACAATTCCGATTCCAGAACCGTCTCAGGGAGCGCCGCGCAATTCAGCTTAACGAACGGCCGCTTAGCACGGGACGAAGACTCGTGAATGGCCCTGGCTACGAGCTCCTTGCCGGTACCGGATTCGCCACGCAGCAGAACCGTGCTGTTCGATTGGGCCACAACCGCAATCTTCTCGAGCAGCCCGCTCAGCGCAGCGCTGTCGCCAATGATCCCGTGGGCGTGAAGCTTCTTGCGCTCGCGAGCGGGCCGCCCGAGTTCAACTATCTGCTTCTGTGGCTGGTCTTTCTCCGCTGGCAGTCGTTCTCGCTCGCAGGCGGACAAGCGGTGCAACTTCACTGTTTGTCCTACCAGGTTGGCGACGATGGCGAGCAGCCGAGCATCGTACTCGAGTCGAAGACTTGAACTATCGTCCTGGGTACGATCTATCGTCAGCGTACCAACGACCCTTGGATCAATGCGAATCGGAACCCCGATGAACGATACGGGCATACTATCGGAGGCACCTAGAACCTCCCGGTCGGCAGCGCTGAAGGCCGGCTCGGCGGCTACATTCTCGACGACAAGAGGCCTGTCTGTCGCTACGATCTGCTCGATTGCTTTCTGCGGCAGGCAGGTCCGGTAACGTTCGTCATTGCCTTCGCTCCAGCCGGCGCCAACTGTAGTTTCCGGCACACCGTCATCATCGAACAGTGAGACGATGCCGTGTCGCATCTGCACAAACGATTGCAGGAGGCCAACGACCCTGGCCAGCGTGACTTCGAGATAATCAGGGGCGCTGAGTATTTTCGATATTTCGAAGATGCCGTTCAGAGCGCCCTCATAAGACGGCACCTCCGAGGGCTTACGCTCCGGGTCCGGCTGCGAGGCAGGTCTTTCGCTCGAGGATGGAATATGCAGCATGAGCCTGTCTCCGTTGTCTTGATTATCCTCCTTGGAGCCATGTTCGGGTTGGCGAGCTTGGTCTTGCATGTCACTCTCGATCTAGCGCCAAGTGTTGACGAGATGACATGGAACCGTGACACCTTTTTATGCACGACAGTAAACTTCATGTGCCTTCGTTTCACTTTTTGCGGATTGTGTGCGTGTCAGCGGAGCACATAGGTGCCGCTGCAGCTCAAGCCAGCCGCGTCGTCCAAGTGGGCCGCTTCACAGGTGCTGCCCGCCATTGATCGGCACCTCGGCCCCCGTGACATAACTCGCCGCATCCGAGCACAGGAAGAAGATGACCTTGGCCACTTCATCCGGGGTCCCCACTCTACGCAGCGGGATACTTGGCACGAGACGGGCTTCCGTCTCTGGCGATAGCATGTCGGTCTTGATTTCGCCTGGCGCGATCGCATTCACACGGATGCCATGCGGCGCATAATCATGGGCCAGTTCGCGTGTGAGGCTGGCAAGCGCCGCTTTCGAGGTGGCATAGGCGCTACCGGCGAATGGGTGCACCCGGGAACCCGCGATTGAAGTCACATTGACGATTGATCCTGACGCGGCTTTTAGCTCGTCAAACAAACCCTGCGCCAGCAGGATCGGAGCCACCAGATTAAGATGAAACACCCTCATCCAGGTTTCGGTTGACGTGGTCAACGACGTCATCCGATCACCAGTGATCGTTTTCGGCGAGACACCGGCGTTATTTACCAGCGCGTGCAAGGGCGCACCAGCCAAGCGTTTCTTGACTTCGGTGATCGCGCGCGGCAGCATTCGATGATTGCTGAGGTCGATCTGGAAATGATCGTCGTTCCCTGCCTCCCAGGGGCATCGCTCGCTATCGAAAGGTTGACGCGCGCAGGAAATGATGCGCCAGCCCGCCTCCAAGAACAGCTTGGCAGTGGCATGACCAATTCCGCGCGATGCCCCGGTGAGCAATATCGCCTTCTGTTCTCTACGCTCAACACGCGCCTTGTCGGGCTGAACGAGGCACCCCAAATGTGTTTCGGGCAGCGGGTCTCTGATCAGATTATCATTTGGCAGATCGAGACTCACGGCAGCCTCCTCTAACGTTGCGCCGGCGAACGCGTAGCAGGATTTGCGCCACTGCGGTGCACGTAAATTACTTCCGTTTTGCGTCCTATTGCCGCGCACGCGGACGACTTGGCTGATTCAAGACATCCGTTGGTGTGCTTTGTGACAGCGATGGTGAATTAGTTACGTAAGTTTACAAGCACACTCGCTTGCTTCATGTGAGACTATGAACCGCGCTCGCTTCCTTGATCGAAGCGAATGAGCCCGCCGCTGGTCGGCCCCATTCTTCGAAGTCAACGATCGCTACGGCCGACTACAGCCGCGCAATCCAAAGCTGACGTACCAGCCTCGCACGTTAGATTTGTCGGCCGTCGATTTTGATTTTTCGCACCCTGCTCTGAACAGCACGGGGATCGTCGGACGGGTTCGTTGCGGGCGCGAGCGCGCGATGTGATCATCCGCGCCCGTACGTATTTACGTCGAATCGTGGTTGGCCCGGAGCGATGATGACAACGTGTTACGCCTGCTTGCCGCTGCGCAACACTTTAGGGCCGTTGTTGTCGATCTCGCGGCTCAGCAGACGGCATTTAGCTGTCGCCTCGTTCTGTTCGTCGCTGGAAGTTCGCGCCGACAGCATCACGTTGGGCAGACGGTTGTCGCTTGTGAAAGAACTGCCAGTACTCTTGGATGCAAAGAGCGGCAATCAGGTCGATCAAGCGGGTTAAGACTTTCATGAAGCCACGAGCTCTTGCGATTTGTCTTCAATCAGGATCAACCGGCTCGGATCGCTCAAGTCGAATTCTATAACGCGTGGAGCAAAAAGACGCGCATAGCGCGTGAAGGCGCTCGTTGGGGGAAAACGGATCACCGTGTCGCAGCGCGCAAGCAGATACATCTCGATTAGGGCAGAAACGCCACCCTCAGCTCCAAGGGCGGCGCTGTGCAACGGGCCGGCGTGAGGCGCCTGGAACTGTTTTGGGATCGCAAAAACATCAGGAAATATTGTCGAAACCTGCTCAAGGACGAGCGCACTGTCCGTGCACAGGAACGCCCTCACAGGCTTCGCGTGGGGTAACCCCCTGGCCTTGTCGATGGCCCTACAGACCTGTCGCAAGGCGCGCTGCGGGTCCGCCCAATAAGGAGCATGCCCCATAATATCTTCGCCGTTGCCATGCCGGACATGAATCCCGATTACGCTATATGGCTCAAAGTGCTCGCGGTACATAGCATTAATCCGAGCCTGAATTTCCGCTCGCGGCTTGATACTCCGAAAGATCTCTCGCTCCGCTTTCTGATCGCAGCGCCACATCAGACACGCATCACACACCACCGTGTTAGCGTCACAATCTCTCTTACTTTGGAACAGTTGGTCCAGCTGGTCACGTTCGCGAAAAATCTGCTCGTCCGGACGATAGACGCAATCAATAGCTGGCTTATTCCACCATGCCGGAAAGAATGGCCCGGGAAACGAACGTTCATTGAGGTCGTCGTCGCAAATGACTCGCACGCCGGCTATGTCTTGAACCGGTTCGAAGAAGACTGGAAAGGCATTACGGAATGGTTTGTCGAGATAACAAGACCCCCGCCAATCGATGACTAGCGTGCGCCCTGTCTGCTTTGCAAAATGCCAGGCTGCCGCCAGTGACCACAGACAGTCGCCGAACCCCGTACGTCGTCGGGACACTACGAACCGATCATTCATCGAGCCGCTAACCATCTGGATTGCCTTTTCGCGCGTTGCTGGTTGCACAAAAGACGTCGACACAGACATCTCGGGTATCTTCTCGCCCGGCGTCACGGTCCGAAGCGGTCCCGGCGGGCTGCGTCGGTAGAACTTCATAGCAGGGCTATCCGTGATGGGCCGCGTTCTCTCAACACTTTCTCTCCCTTTTTCAGCGGTGCTGCATCGACCTGCCGGAAGTCGGATGCACAATGCCCCTGTCCGTCGGATGGCCTGGCCCCCTCGCCTACGGGCTTGGCGATGCTCATGACCTACGCCTATGTTCCGCCTTGCACTTTATTGTGGCCTCAAGCTGCGCGCAGCGGATGAAGGCGAACGCCCCGCAGCTCCCATACGAGCCGCAATTCCTTCACGAGATCTTCACGCTTGGCCTGGTCCATCATGGCTGCGTCGAATAGGCACCCGAGCGACGCCTCGCCTTCGATCCGCATCAACACCTCGAAAAGCTCAGGTGAGATACGCTTACTATAGTGGGCGGAATGTCCCGTGCGGATCTCGCAGACCGTTTCCTGACGATCAGGCGTCGTGTAAGAACGAACGCGATGAAGGGATGCATACGGCGGCAATGACACGCCCAGTGCACTCCAATCCCGCAGTGACGCTACCCGCTTCCTGACGAGGAACGGCCCAATAACAAGTCCATCCAGTTCAGTCGTCAAGAACGTGGTGATCGCATCTGACACGGACTGCACGATCGGCTCGGCATTGTTGTTAAATGAGGTATTCAGAAGGATCGGAATTCCTGTTCGCCTCTTGAACGCACTAATTACATCCCAATAGGCGGGGTTTGTCTCGCGAGACACCGTCTGCAGCCGAGCAGTGCCATCAACGTGCGTGATGGCACCGAGCCCATTACGTTTGGCTTCACGCACACGAACCACGAAGTTCATGAAGGGGAGCTGACGCGTTCCGTTCGGGAGCTCAAAGAACTCGCTCGCATCCTCCTCGAGTACAGATGGCGCAAAGGGGCGGTAGCCCTCACGCTTCTTGACCATGGCGTTGATGCGGTCCTTATTTTCCGCAGGCCGCGGGTCCGCGAGAATGCTGCGGTTGCCAAGCGCCCGTGGGCCGAATTCAGAGCGGCCCTGAACCCAGCCGATTACAGCGCCATTTGCCAGCCAGTCTGCCGCACTGGATGCTATGTCATCACTTCGTTGAATGTCGAGGTGGCCTGACCATGCGTTGAGCTCTTGCTCGATGGCTTGCTCATTCCCGAGATCGGGTCCCCAATAAATGTCCGACAGTCGCTCGCGCGGCGCTGGGCTGCCTAGCTCGTTTGACACCATCAATGCAGCGCCGAGTGCGCAACCAGCGTCGTGCGCCGCGGGTTGAACGAAGATGTCATCAAATAAACCAGAATAAAGCAACTTTCCGTTCAGCGTGCAATTATGGGCCACCCCGCCAGCTAGGCACAAGCGTGTCATGCCAGTCGCCTTACGATGGTGACGCAGGGTGTGAAACACGATCCGCTCCAGCGCTTCCTGCAGCGACGCGCTGACATCTCGATGCTGCTGCGTGAATGGTTGTCCCTTTCGCCGAACCTGAATGTTTCGGACCAGGGCCGGTCCGATTCGGTCCAGGTGAACGCGGTAGCCACCGCTGTCCAACAACTCGTAGAACTGCGCAAAGAGCGCGCGATAGCGATCGGGATCACCATAGGGTGCAAGCCCCATCACTTTGTACTCGTCGAACATCCCGTAGCCGAGATATCGGATCGTCTCGAGATAGAACAGCCCCAGGGAGTTATGTTCCGGGAAGGTTTGGAGTTGCGCAATTTCGGTACCAGACCCTACCGCCAATAAGCCTGAGAGAAAATCGCCACCGCCATCGATCGCAAAGACGAGACTTTGCTCGAACCCGGACATGGCAAACGCGCTCACGGCATGCGCTTCGTGGTGATTCACGAAGGAAAGCCGGGACGGATCGATCTCGGCCCCGAATTCCCGTGCCAGCAGCTGCCGTAGCAACAGTTTGGCGTCCAACGGAACGGGCTGAGAAACAGAAAGACGCTCGAGCATGGTTCCGCAATAGGCTTCAGTCGCGTAGAACGCGATACGGTCGATCTCGCCGAGCTCCACGCCTGCGGTAGACAGGCAGTATCGGATAGAATTGCTAGGAAACTTGTTGGAGTGCTTGAGGCGGTTGAGGCGCTCCTCTTCGACAGCAGCAACTACGCGGCCATCCTGCACAAGAACCGCAGCACCGTCGTGAAGAAATGTATTCGGCAGCTGCGGAGAGTTTTCATGTATTCTATCAAGACCACCACTCAGTCCCAGGCACAACATTCCGTTCTCCATTCGTCATGATGGGAAGGCCAACTATCCCACCGAACTAACCTGAACAGTCACGCTCCGTCGGTGCGCTGGCCAGAAGGCACAACACGACTTTGCAAAGCCTGTCTCGACGTCTAGCGACAGGCGCTTAGAACAGGGTGCTGGCGTCCGACACCGAGGGGCCGAACAGGTCGTAGAGCTGGCCCAATCGTGGGCTCTTAAAGCCGTTGCAGAAGCTGCTGTAACAGACCCACTCACTCGCGAACTACGGCGGCAAGACTCATGACACTGCATCGATTCTCGTCCTCCCTTTCGCTCAACTCACGTCAACGTAGCAGGCGGCGCCGCAATAGTGCTGTCGACGCGAAAAAGGGCAAGACCGCGTAAGCACAGAGCGCGCCTACGTGCAAGGCAGCACTCTCGGCGCTGCGCTCAAGCATCGCTGGACGAATAAGGTCGAGCGAATGTGCGAGCGGCAACACGCCGGCAAAGTGCTGAAATGAGTCGGGCAGCTGGCTTGTCGGAAAGACCGCGCCACAGAGAAACATCATGGGCGTGAGGACGAGCGACTGGTAGAACACGAAGTAGTCGTAAGTTGGAGCGAGAGATATGACGACCATTGCCAGACTACCGAACACCAAGCCAGTAAGGGCAACTGTTGGCATCGCAAAGAGAATGGACGTCCAGGATGCATAACCCAGCGTCGCAGCGACAATCCCAATAGATGTCCCGGCGAGAACGGACTTACTAGCCGCCCACACCAACTCACCTAGAACGATATCGCCGAGCGTGAGCTGTGTGAACAAAATTCCCTCCCAGGTGCGCTTGGCATCCATTCGGGCAAAGGCTGCATATAGGGTTTCAAAGGTCGCGGATGTCATCGCGCTGATTGCGACCATACCGGCCGCCAAAAAGGCAATGTACGAAGTCCCCTCAACCCGCCCAACAATGAGTCCGAGGCCAAAGCCAAGGCCAAACAGATTGGTTATCGGATCTGCGAGATTGCCTAGAAGCGATGCAAGCGCGACCTTCCTCCATGCCAGGAAGTTTCGACGCCATACCGCGATCCAATTGTACGCGTTAGCTGGCATTACCGACGCATAACCATCATCCATCGCTCATTTCTCCATCTGGCGCCCGGTCAATCGTAAAAACACGTCTTCGAGATTCGGTGGGCGCTGCAGAACGCGGAGGTCCGCTCGCCCGCGCAGGTGCACGCGGACTTGCTCCGGCTGCCGCGCGTAGCAAAACAGCGTCTCACCACTCACTTCGATGTGCCGCGCATAAGGCGCGATCAGATCTCGGAGTTGATGTAGATCACCACCGTAGATCTCGATCACGTTGCAGCCGATATGCTCGTTAATTAAAGCGTCTGGCTTGCCTTCGGCAATTTTGCATCCACTCTCAAGCACGCACAGCCGATCGCACAGGCGTTCTGCCTCTTCCATGAAGTGGGTAGTCAACAGGATGGTCTTGCCACGTGCAAGCAGGACTCTTAGGCGTTCCCAAATCAGGTGACGTGCATGCGGATCCAGACCAGTCGTCGGCTCGTCCATCACGAGTAGATGTGGATCATTAATCAGGGCACGAGCCAGCGTCAGCCGCCGCTTCATGCCACCAGACAACTCGGAAACGCGCACATCCGCTTTGCGTTCGAGGCGCGCAAATTCAAGCAGCGAGGGTGCAACCGCCTCGATCATACGAGCGCTCATGCCAAAATAGCGGCCAAACACAAGCAAATTCTCTCGGACCGTGAACGCGGGTTCGAGGTTATCGAACTGCGGCACCACGCCGACGCGCACACGCGCTGCACGAGCGCGAGAAGGCACAGGCTCATCGAGCACTGTAATCTTGCCACCGTCAGGCGAAATCATGCCGAGGAGCATGCGCGCAATCGTACTCTTGCCAGCTCCATTTGGCCCAAGCAGCCCGAAGCACTCTCCGCGCGCAACTGAGAAGGAAAGGTCATTGACGATAAGCTTGTCGCCAAATGACTTATTCACACGGGCAAGGTCGATCGCCACAGCGGACATGGTCACCTTAGGCTGACAGAAGTCGTTCCGTGGACGATGGCTTCGTGACGACCGTTCTGCTCCAGAGCATGCCCTCGCACCAAACATGCTCGACACGCCCCCATTGGCAGGCCGCCGCGGCGTCCGGAAAGAATCCCCGTCCGTGGAGGTTGGCGCTCGTGTTACAGAGCAGCGGAATGCCGGTGAGTTGCTCGAATTCGACGAGAAGCGCGGCAATTTTGTGGGGAGAATTGCGGGAAATTGTCTGCAGCCGCGCCGAGCCGTCAAGGTGGACCACCGCGGGGACCTTGTCTCGCCAATTCGCCCGGGTCTGGTGATCGAACAGCATGTAAGGATCTGGCGTACCCGGGCTGAAGATCTCCGGCGCCCGATCTTCGAGGCAGATGGGCGCTACCGGTCGGAAGTGCTCGCGACGCTTGATGTCGTTGAGATGATCCTTCATTGCCGGGCACGTTGGGGCTGCAAGAATGCTTCTGCCGCCCAGCGCCCGCGGCCCAAGCTCGGCACGCCCGGAAAGAAAGACGACGGGCTTGTTGTCGGCAAGGATCGACGCAAGTTCACGCAAACTGCAAGGCGCCGCCTCCCAGTCCGGCGGAATCTCGCTCTCCTGTAGGGCCGGACCACTGTAGACTGACCACTCCAATGGCCCGAAGCCATCTTGCGCTGCCATAGCACCGCACGCGGCGCCGATTGCCGAGCCACTATCATTCGGAAACGGCGGCACCCAGACATCATCGAACAGCCCCGTCGCACGAAGCGCGCTGTTCCATTTGATATTGAGACCGCAACCTCCGGCGACACATAGATTTCGCGCGCCCGGCAGCGACGAGTGTTGCAGCAGAACCATCGCGATTTCCTTGACGAGAAGACGCTCCATAAACACATGAAACGATGCAAGAACGTCCTCCGCTCGCTTGGCCGTCAGGCGCAATGCGCTAGCCTCGAAGAAATCGTGCATAGCCGCAAGAGACGATTCCGCATTGCTAATGTCCGCGCGATAGCGACGAGCCTGCTCCGTGTCAGCCGCGAAGCGCTTTTCATAGAGCTCCTGAAACGCTGCCACGATGCTTTCGTCGACAGCACCAAGCGCGATGTATGCCATCAACTTGCCGGCGACGCCCAAATCCCAACTAGAGCGGCTCGGCTGTTTGTAAGGTCCGAAGTGAAGGCCCGCGGCAGCATAAGCGTGGCCGATCATCGGAAACAGCGATGCAATGAGCCGTGCGCCGCGAGCTTCGACGTAGTAAAGACGTGGAAAGATGCTGCCGTCCCACACTAAACAAAACGATGGTTTTCCCGCGCTGGCAAATGGACTGGTGCAATATGCTGAAGCGACGTGTCCCGTGACATGCGAATAGCTCTTATATGGAAACACCTTGCCTCCGAGGATCAGGCCAAAGCCGTCAACGGAATCAAGAAGGCCCTCGGAATGGCGCTCGACATATGGCGCCCCTTTTAGCACGACCGGCACAGCTCCGGTTAGGACCTCGAACTGCGATTCATTCTCCCCGTCCCAGCCGTCAATGACGAACTGATCGATATCCCGCGGATCCAGGCCATGCTCCGCTAGCGCAAGCACGACTGCATCGAGATTGTCGATGGACTGATAGCGTGGACTGTTGCCGCGCTTCTCTTGCTCGATGCAAAAAAGAAGCCGACCGTCCTCGACGACAGCAATTGCCCCGTCGTGTGTTAGCTTGATTCCGCAGATGCGCATACGACCCCCTTGGCCTAGTGACCGAAGTGTGATTGTTCTGACAAGCCGCCCGGCTTCCGAAACTGGACGATCAAACAGTCTTCGTTGGCCGACCCGGTGCGGCAGTGCCGACGCTCGATCTCCGACAGGCTCTCGTTGAAGAGAGCGATCACCGTTTCGGCACCAGCAGCGTGCCCCCAGCGTCGACATAGTTCATCACGCGCAGACCCGAAAATCAGAGTGCCGCTTGGCGCAAGCATACTCACTAGGTTGCGGATAGCCGCATGCATCTCGACCATATCCTTGAGGTAGTAAAGAACTTCGGCCACGACAATCAAATCGAACTGCTCAGCGGTCGAGAACCGCTGAATGTCGCAGGTCACCCAAGTAATATGCGACCACTTAGTGGTCCGCAGGCGTGCTCGCTCGATCGCCTGCGGCATGACATCCACCACGGTAAGTCGCTCGCAGAGCGGCGCTAGCATCTCCGTGAATGCACCGGCTGCACATCCTACTTCGAGAGCAGACCCAGCATCTCCGTTGCAACGCGACATCTGGAGCATTTGCGCGTATCGCTCCTGCTCGAACGTGCTAGTGTCGAGCCGCCATGGATCGTCGACAGCCAACTCTCGCTCAAATAGCTGGCGATTCGTGTCCTGCGTCATGAGCCGACCACTTATTTGTAGGCAGTCGAACGATCGCGACAGGAGACACACTCCGTCGCCGCCAGGCTCGATGGAAGGTGCGATAACCCGACGTTATGAATGGGGGTCGGCCCTCCTCCTACACTAGCCGCACTTCGTCCGGCGTTCGGGTCCAGGAGGACACGCTGTTCCTCCTCATCCGCCGGCACATTGGTGACTTTTCGCGATAGCCAATCGCTATTGCTCAACGTACAAAGCGCATAGGCCTTCAAAGGCAGTAAGAGAAAGATATTGATCGGTGTATGGAGCGAGAAGCCGATAAACCGCCAATCGCGAGCACGAACGGCTGCCACACTGCACCGGACCAAAGTCATTGCAGTAATCGTCAATCCCGTCCACCAGGGGATAGAGCCGCCGATCAGGAGCTGTGCGAGCGCAGCGAGTGATGAAATGGCGAGAAGCAATGGGCCGAGATTCTGCCCGATAACATCCAGCGTCAAATAGCTATCGAGCTCTGGCAGCAGGCGGAACGCAAGAAATGTATCTCGAAAGGTACTGCGCGCCCAGCGGAGTTGCTGTCGTAGATATGGCCGAAGACTGTGCGGGACGACTGTGGCTGCTATCGCATCAGGGACGTATTCCGTTCGAAAACCGGCCTTGAGCATGAGTATCGTGAGATGGCGGTCCTCGCCGAAATCGCTAGGCTTCCCACGAAAGAATTGCGCTTCGTATTGATCAAGAAGCAATGCAAGTGCGGAGCGCCGATACATGGCACATGGGCCGCAGCAACACATGACGGCCCCGAAACGCGCCTGTGCCGCTCGCTCTTCGTTGCACGCGAGCCAATATTCCATATCGATCAGCCTGGTCAGCCAGGTCTGGCTACGATTGCTTGCTATCAGCTGACCCATGGCCGCACCGATTTCCGGGTCATGCATCTTCAATACAAGCTTCGAGACGACGTCAGCAGCAAGTATCGTATCTGAGTCGACGTTGAGGACCAGGTCGCCGGACGAGCTGCGTATTGCAGCGATCTGCGCCTTGCGCTTTCCCACGTTGTTTGGCAGCAAGATGATACTGAATCTCGGATCATTGGCATATATCTGGTGTACAGGCGCGACGACGTCGCGGTTTGCAGATCCGTCGTCGACCACATAGACCTGTATCTGGCCGGTGTAGTCCTGACTGGCAATCGACTTCAGACAGTCGGCGAGCGTGTTTGGATCCTCGTTAAAGCACGGCACAATGACGTCCACAGTGGGAAAAACCACCTCCGATTGTCCCAGCACGTCTTCTAGCGATGTGTTGATCGTCGGTTGAGCATAGAGCGCTTGCGCGCTCTTGTAGATAGTCGAGAGTAGTGCATAAGTCGAAACGGCGGCAGCACTGGTTGTAGCGAGTAGGTCCATAGGATGTCAGTTTTGTTCAGTGAAGTTGAGGGAGTGGCCGGATTTCAAACCCGCGCCGTTGTAGTGCCGGAATCAGATATGCCAGCGCCATCGTGGTCTGATCGCGCAGCGATGCATCCGTACACAGCCCCTCCTCATCGGGAGGATACCCGTCGTGCAGGAGCACAATTGCACCCGGGCGAACGTTCGCCAGTACTGAATTCACAATTCCGTCAACTCCGGGCCGGGACCAATCTCTCGGATCGATCGACCAATGAACGGCCGTGAGGCCAGCGCTCGCCGACATAGCGAGCACCTCTTGTGTCCATATGCCGTACGGCGCTCGCATATGTCTGGGGGCTGCCTGCGGGCACGCCAAACGGATTGCCTCACTCGCCGTCAACACTTCATCGTGCAGCTCCGAAGGTCCGCACTTTGATAGATCCGGATGCGTCATCGTGTGGTTCGCAATCTCATGCCCTTCCGCGATCATTCGTCGAATGAGTTCAGGATGCTCAGTCACGTACGTGCCGATGACGAAGAATGTCGCCGGTACCTGATGTTGCGCCAGCACATCGAGCACCTCGGGCGTGCAAAATGGATTTGGCCCATCGTCAAAGGTTAGATAGACAGCTCGACTTTCGCTCACGTCAGCGTAGTCGCAACGGACAGCAGATAGGGCGAAGCGCTCTTTCACAGCTCGGGCCCGTTACGATCGATGACAGTCCCGGCCGGCCATTCGCTGATCGAGCTTCCGACGGGAAACACCAACACGACCACGTCTTCGATGCGGGTCGGCGATAAATTTGGATAGACATCCGGCTGCGTGGAGCGGACGCGAATGCCATGCATCAGGGTGGCGAGCCCCTGCCTCTCGACCAGTCGCGTCATATGTTTCCCAAGCGCCGACCGAACCGTGCCAAAGCCAAATGGAACGCCAACCTCCTGCAGTATGGGATACATCACCCGCATGGCATGGCTGATTCCAAGTCCTTCGAGATCCGGGCGCACCGCATACAACCCCAGTTCGGCCACGAGGAGATCGACTCCACCAACTTTGATGAAGCGACGTAGTAGCCCGAGGTGAGCCGCTACCCCGCGCGCGTCGTGACCAATTACGCGGAGCTCGGGTCTTGCGCCGGCCCAACTTCGGCTCCCCTGAAAAGGCTGCGCATTGAACGCACCCGTCGGGCCGTAACTCTTGCGGAAGAACTCAGAGAGCTCGGCATGATCGGTAAGCCCCAGTTCGCTTTCCCAACGACGGCCCCACTGCACTTGAGCGCGCGCGGAAGCACCTTCCGTGGTCGGGGATACGGCAATGTTCATGGCGAGCGTCCTTGCGCCAACAGAGTTAAGAGCGGGGATGACCACGTGAACTCGTTACTCGCCGAGCCGCCGGTCAATGCTGAAGACGACCGCCATGCTTTGTCGGAGCTCGGCGCCGCCCGCCTGCACCCGCGCCGCTCGTCTTTGCTCGCGACGATGGTGCGCGCTCGTCATCCGGCCAATGTGCCATGCGCGCGATATATCAGAAGGCACCATCGAGGCGATTGGACTAGCCAGAGCCTGTCTGCACCAGAGAGCTTTTACTCCTGCGGTCGCATCGCTGGCTGGCATAGCGACGTCAGGGCACAAGCCATCGACGCGCGGTGTCTCATCGATCGCGCATCTGAGCGGCATCAGATCAAACTGGTTCTCATACATCTTCAAGACGCCCCAAAAACGCTGGACAGGCGCGCCGTTTGGAAAGGCGCCTGAAATGCTCGGCATCGCAATCTGCGCCTGCCGCTACTTCCCGACCCTAAATTGACGCTGAGTGCGCTCTCAAGTGTACGCGAGTAAACCTCCAATATTGAAACGGATGGCACCCGCATACCAAGGTTTATCGGGACTCGCTTGGCGTCCAACGAAAGAGCTTCGCACGAAGCGAAGGCTCGCACGGCGCGCCCATAGGCGCCCACGAAATCGATGGGGCGGCGCGCTCGTACTTCCAGGAGCTTTTCCCCGAGCTCACGTGAACGATCAGAAACCATTGTGGTGTGTGCCTGATGACTTTTCAAACTTCAGTTTGCTATCCAACATCCCGCAATTTGGTACAATCGATTGTTTCGATAGAACACATCCACACGATGGATAGACTCACAGCATGCGGTTCAAGGGACTTGATCTAAATCTTCTCGTTGCGCTCGACGCCGTTATGACGGAACGCAACCTCACAGCGGCAGCTCGCAACATTAACCTGAGCCAACCCGCTATGAGCGCTGCTATCGCACGGCTACGCACCTATTTCCGGGACGAACTATTTACTATGAGGGGTCGCGAGCTCGTCCCGACGCCTTGCGCGGAGGCGCTTGCAGGTCCGGTTCGCGAGGCCCTGCTGCACATCCAACTCTCGATCATATCACGAGACGCGTTCGACCCGACTCAGTCGAGCCGACGCTTCAGAGTCATTCTCTCAGATTTCATGACGATCGTTTTCTTCCGCAGAATTGTGGACCGCATGGCACAGGAAGCTCCCGCCGTGCGGCTCGAATTGCTGCCATTTTCCGATGAACCCGATGAGCTACTCCGTCGGGGCGAGGTTGACTTTCTTATTCTGCCGGAACTGTTCATGTCGAGCGCGCACCCTAAGGCAACGCTGTTCGACGAGACGCTCGTCTGCGTCGGGTGCCGCGCGAACAAGCAGCTATCCCGGCAGCTTACGGTCGAGAAATACATCTCCATGGGACACGTTGCGGCCAAATTCGGACGGGCACTGAGACCGAACCTCGAAGAATGGTTTTTGCTTGAACACGGTCTGAGGAGACGAATAGAGGTCGTCGTGCAGGGCTTTAGCCTAATTCCCCCCATATTGTTAGACACGAGTCGTATCGGCACGATGCCTTTACGCCTCGCCAGACATTTCGAAAAACGGATGCCACTGCGAATCGTCGAACCGCCTCTTCCGCTGCCCACATTTACCGAGGCTGTGCAATGGCCCTCGTTCCACAATACGGAGCCCGCGAGCATTTGGATGCGGCGCATATTGCTCGAGGAGGCATCCAAGATGGCAACTGGGGATCAAGAGCATCCGACTCGCAGGCGCTGCTAGCGCTTACCGTAAACTACGCGCGGAACATGCCAAATACGCTCAAACTCCTGCGACGCGCTCCGTTCCTTTCCCCACTCAAGGACTTGCGGCGAAACGCTGCTACAGCCGTCGCGATGCGGCGATCGGCCGAGTCGTGAGCGTGGTGACCCCTGCGTCATTTGAAGCGCTTGCGCTGCAACAGGCTACGCCAAGCACTATTGCGGCAGAACACACCTCCAGTTCAAATGTCCAGCTTGGCCAAGAAAAACGCTTGAATCGCACACTGCGTCAGGTTGTAGGGTGACTAGCGCTGCACTACGCAGCCCTCGACGTTGCGTTTTGGCGAGCACACGGCGCTGACCGGACATTAGCTTGTTCTGCCATTAGTGAACTGACCGGGTCCAGCTGCGTGGCCCGCCAAGAGCGGCGAGACCGATTAGCTTGGTGGCTCCCGCAGCATTCCCGCCGCTGCTGATCGGCTTGCTGCGCTCTCCATTCCTGCGTCATTCGCGAGCGTCTTTTCGCGATCCCAAGAGGGAGCCAACGTCATTTGGGCGAGCAAAAACGACGGCTTCTGACGCAGCCGCTGCCGCTCGTCTTTTTGCGGCGCAAGGACGTTTGCGGCGGATAGGAAGAGATGCGTTTCAAGGGTCTGGATCTAAATCTTCTCGTCGTGCTGGATGCTCTGTTAACTGAGCGCAGCCTCACCTCGGCGGCACGCAAGATCAATCTCAGCCAACCGGCCATGAGCGCTGCCGTTGCCCGGCTGCGCTCCTATTTCGGTGATGAGCTGTTTGGAATGAGGGGTCGCGAACTTGTTTTGAGCGCACGCGCGGAGGGGCTCGCAGGTCCTGTGCGTGAGGCTCTAACGCACATTGAAGTCTCAATTATAGCGCGAGACGTCTTCGAGCCAGCTCGATCGAACCGCCGATTCAGGATCGCCCTTTCTGATTTCATAAGCGTTGCATTCTTCCGCAATGTCGTGGAGCGCGTCGCACGAGAAGCTCCGGCCGTCAGCTTCGACGTTATGGCGCCTACCGATGAACACCAGGAGCTCCTTCGCCGCGGCGAAGTCGATTTTGTTATCCTGCCAGACTTTTTCACGTCCGGCGCTCACCCCAGGGCGGCCCTCTTCGTGGAGAGACTCGTAAGCGTAGGCTGCTGCACGAACAGGGAACTACTACGCCAACTTACATTTGATCGATATATGTCGATGGGCCACGTTGCGGTTAAGCACGAAGGAGCGCACAAGGCGTCCGTCGCGCAGTCCTTTTTAACCGGTCTCGGCCCCAATCGGCGCATCGACGTTCTCGTGCAGAGCTTCAACATGATCCCGCCCCTAGTGGTGGGCACGAGCCGCATTGGCACGATGCCACTGGGGCTCGTAAGGCATTTCCAAAGAACGATGCCTCTTCAGATTGTCGACCTTCCGCATCCATTCCCCGCCTTCACTGAGGCGATCCAATGGCCCGTGCTTCACAACAGCGACCCGGAAAGCCTGTGGATGCGAGAGATTTTGTTGCAGGAGGCCACCCGCATGGCAACCGCACAAGATCACCCCGTGACCTGCATCCCAGAGGGAGCAGACACTGCCGGGCATTTCGGACGAACTGTCTCGCCGTTATCGTAAGCACGTCCGCTAATTCTGCGAGCCGCAAGCACATACAATTCCACCTCGCCTGGCTTGCTGCGGGATAACGATTTTCGCCGCGCTCGCCTCACGAGGTTTTTTTGTTGTTCTTAGCACGTCCAGAGCCGGGGAGGGTGCGTGCGGCTTGGGCCGGGTGTTCACGTTGCAACCGCGGCCGCCCCCCGCACTTCTCTGGAGAACTCGGACTGCTAGGCGGCTATTGTCGTCAACTCTCCGTGTCAGTAGTTGCTCGCGATGCATGGAGACGATCGGCTTATTCGGAGTCGCTCCTGAATGCATTATGAGCATAGAGGGTGATCGATCGATCATGCGTACGGGCGAGGGTCTACGCGCGGATCGAAGCTTCGCGCATGCATGTCACCCTATCGCATCACCCTACATTGCATCGCATCTTCCTCGCTCTGCGCCGCAGGTATGACTTCTTTTGGCCCTACCGCAGCCAAACGTTTTGACGACGTGCGCTGCCCTCGACGCAATTAAAAGAGGAGCTGAAGATTGACGCTATGCAGCGGCGTGTTCGACCCAGAAGAGCTTTCTGCCCTCGGACGACTTTACGACGGCGCCGTTAGCGCGCTACCCCCGTCGATGCGGAGTCCAGAAAATCGCACAGCAATCGCCAGACTCATCCTGGAGCGTACAGCGGCTGGCGAGGCTCAGCTGGCATGCCTGGCGAACTTGTTGATCACCCTTTCCCCTCAGGGTTGATCCGCCGTCATTCTAAGGATAGTCACCACTCTCGCGCTGGAAGGGAAGAGGATTCAGCTTGCGCTTTGAAAGCAGCTTGAATCATACGTGACGTTAGGTTGTAGGCTTTGAAATTGAACAACATGAACAGAGCTACACCAAGACGGCGTCGATGGCGCATTGGAGAACTTGCAGAGGCGACCGGAGTAACGGTACGCACGCTGCACCATTATGAGCACACAGGGCTCCTAGCAGCCGCAGAGCGCACTGACGGCGGCCATCGGATGTATGACCGCGAAAGCATGCAACGGGTTAACCAGATTCGCGCGCTGCGTGAGCTTGGCTTCTCGCTAGTCGAGATTCGTAAGGCTATGGAGGGCACGACCTCACTGACGGACCTGCTGCGCAAACATCTAGAGCGCATAGAACTTCAAGTCGCCCGAGCAACCCTGTTGCGCGACCGTTTGCGCAACATGACCATCGACGGCGAGGTGCAGGTAAGTGTGGATGAGCTGCCTGCCACCCTGAATGCCATGTCGCGGGTCGAGACCCGTAGCCAGACGTCCAGATGCACCTGCAACTTAGCTGCAGAACGCGAGGACCGCTGGCGGCGAATCCGTGACGATCTTCGCGATTGTATGGATGGGGGCGAGCACCCTTGCGGCGATCGCACAAGGGCCGTCGCGGTTGCAGCACGCTCGCTGATCAGCGAAATCGCCGGCGCCGATTCTCGCGTTTCGATGATCCTGAAGGTACTTGCACGACTAAGCGCGCCCCGCAGTCTGGCTGGTTGGGATCCCTGTCTGATGCAATATCTCGATCTCGCCCTTAGCGGGTTAGAGGATCAGCCATACTGACGCGCTTACGGCCGGTTTCACTCTTCGGTTAGGGCAAGCTGAGTGACGCCAGGTGATCGGTCGCTGTGATACGGGCTGGCAGTCTTATGAGCTCAAGCGGACAGATCGCCGTAGCCCGGCGTTCCGTGCCCCTGGCGCATCCAGCGCTCCCGAAGAGGGCTTGATCCGCACGTAACGTCAGATTGTAGGCTCCACCGTCGTTGGAAGCTCGCGAGCCAACGCACGTTTGGCTTGGCCGATCGGTAAGATTGGCCGGCTCTGGTTCGACCAAAAAGAGACTCGGGTTCTGGCCGAGTTGCCGCCGGCGCAACGCTCCGTTTTGAAAGTGTGTAGAAATGTTCGCATGCAAGGCGGCCTCCGCGAACCCAAAGTATCGCGAATGATGACACGACTTCAGAACGTTGGCGCAGCGATGCTCGCTGGCTGTCTCATAGTTGCCGCTTTTGGAGCGTTTTTCGCGTTCGTTGCGGCGCTCGCAGAGCTACCCAGCGTCGACGTCACCGACGTGCTACGTCCGATGATCGACAAATAGCGGACCGTCGTCTGATCCGGCCAGCAAAGGACCTCTGAAGCGGCCATTTACAAGTCTGCCGGGCTCGAGGGCATGACCTTTCTGCGGCCAAGCGATTGAAGGTTCAGGCCGAGGAAGGCGAAGCCAGCAATGTTTGCGGTCAAGCACGGGCTCATTCTGGAGTCGCATTCGCCACCCCTATCAGATTAATGGCCAGACCGCTATCTACGCATTCTCGTAGCCGATCATATAGCGCAAGCTCAGATCTACGCGCGGAAGGGAGAGCGCGGCGGCGTGAAACAGCCAGGATTCTGCACGTCACCTATAGTGGGGGATTGCCGTCAGCCCAGCCCTGCTGGCTAGTCGCGGCCGAGATTGCATGTCTCTCCCTCTTCGGCTTGGGACTACCAAGAGCTTTTTGGGGGCCATTTCAAAGCCATTTGCAAACGTGCAGCCCTGTGACTTTTGTCTTGTCAACGACGGTCGGTCATCAACAGATCAGCAGCCCAGCCCAACATCCCTTGCGCTCTAAGCCGAGATCGCAGGACATACCAACTAACCCGCTTCCGATGAAGGCGGTGAGACTGCTTACGCTCGCCATCTACGAACTGGATGCATCCCATCAACACTTTCGATTTTACTAATTCAAGCCAACCACCGCATAAGTCGATCGCCGGATTACGGAAAGAACAGTTCACGAATGTCGCGCGACAATGAATCGTTTCAGCTTGGTCGCAGCCAGTTCACGTCTGTCGTGGCTGCATCACGCAATGTTTGACAGCGACACACGCGGGGCGCCAATGCAGTGCGATGACAAATCGCAGTCCGGCGCGCAATCTATCGCGTTGTCGTCTCCCCCTTTGCCATGATACTTGACGGCTTCAGAGACAGCTCTTACGCACACTCTTGGGCGAAGGTAAATGCGTCCGCAGCATAGAACTCCGGCAAGTGAAGCGCCCTTTGCACTGGCGCGGGCTGGACTTTTCGCGCTGTCAACAATCCGACGTTATCGCCGAGACCTCCAACCAAAGCAGTACATCACCTGTGCCCGCGACTGGAGTCCGGCCATTGCCCGGTGCGCTGGGCGGCTCGGTCCAATCAAAATCCCGGCTAGCTACAGCGCTTTTCGATACGCTCGCCTCCCCTTTTTGCAATCATTTCGAGGCACATGTCTGCCACTCTCTTTGGACCCGTGCGCACCTCCTGTGCAGCAACCATTCGCCCAGCGACGCATCCCCTCTGGCGAACGGAAAACGGAACCTTCACTCCGCCTGTCTCACATTTCACCACTTTGGAGAACTACCGTGGAACTTGACCCTTCCAATTCACGCATACAGGACCTCGAGGATCGCATCGAGCTGCAACTCGACATCGTGGCCGCGCTCATGCGTGACGGAGGCAACGAGCTCGAAGCGATCCGCCTCCTCAATGCACTCATAAGCCAAATGATTACGGCGGAGCTCGAGCTCGGCCAGCGTGGCGATACGGGAACGAGCGACGAACGAATGCGGCTTTCGCGAGACCGTGGCGTTTATCTCCCCGAAGATCTTCAGGTTCTGGGACGCCTATTCGATCAGACTGTGGCGGCACTACCGGCAGCGCTGCGAACCTCCGCTAATCGAATGACGATCGCCAAGCTGATTCTTTCGCGTGCAGCAGTGGACTGAGATTAAATTTGGGCTTTTCTGAACGTTGACGGCGCTGACCGAACGTTTATCGTTGGGCTGACAATCGTGCTAAGGTCGTCCGCACGAGGGATAGAAGGTTTGCGGCTTATGGGCTCCCGTCCATAAGCGCACCGCTTCCGCTGGCTTTCCATATCGCAACTGCTCGCCACCACGTTCGAGAGCAGGCTCGCTTTATCTCGCCCGCGGACGACACAGTCACGCTCGATCTAGCTAGGCCTTACTGTTCCTCGACGCCTCTGGCCAGCTGCAAGGGCTGATAGCGCGGAAGCGCAACCCAACACATATATTTCGAGACATCGGACGGCTATCCCGGCTTGCGGTACCACCTTGCGCCGGCCTTCCTACTCCACTCTCTCTTACAAACCCGCAATGAATGGCGACCGACCTTTCTTTGCCAGGTGAGAAACACTCGATTGTGGGCATCGTACTTGACGTTGCATCTCGCCTCCCTCTCTAGGCTGACTGATCTGGAACAAGCACCCTGCTGAGAGCAGAAATCCATGCGCAGAGTGAAGAGTACGACAATGAGTCACGGACATGTCAGAAAGCAAACCAGTAGGCTCCGGAACTCGCCACTCCAATACGCTACCCAAAGCAGGCCTAAATACCCCTTCCTCGTCACTGGTTTGATGATCAGTCGGGTGGCTTGGTCTGCCATGCCTTTTGGAGAACGGGTTGCCGGTCCTGGACCGCGGCGGCAGCTAGTGGAAGTCGCTGCTTTATAGCGCAACGCAGTCCGACCTTCGCTTGGGATTCGTGGTCACTGTTTTCACGTGGTTCGCCCTGGCGCAGATCTTTTCATTTGCGCCGATCCGGCTAAGCCTCCTGTTGGCAGGCCCAGAAATCGTTTTGGACCATTGCCTCCTAAATGCAGCTTTGCTGATCGGGACATGGATACCGCTGATGAAGGGCTCGAGCTCGCGCAAGTCGACGACGTCGGGCCGCTGATCTTGTCGACTGTCCTGGTCTTACCGTGATTCGCGCTGCTATCGGCGTTCGTGAACCTGTCCATGCTCGATCTCGCCGTCGCATCGTTGACGATCGAGGAGATTATCGCCCTGCGCGTGTTGTCAGTGTTGGTTGTCCAGAACACCAGATCATCTCGCCTTGCTAGGAATCAAGGCCATCGGTATGGGCCTCGGAGAGGCCCTCGGCAACTTTGTTGGCGCTATGCTTGGGTGCGGAGCTTCAGGACAGGTTCGCTTCGCAGGAATTGCCGTCCTTTTTGGCCTGGACACGATGTGGCTGTATCGTTTTCGCAGCAAAATGCTGGATCCATAGCTGGAAGGCCGCGCAGGATGGCATTGACGTCGAGCGATCCCATAGAGTGCTTTCTCACCGGCTGCCTAGCGCTTCGACACCGCACGCCGAGCCCTCGACATGGTCCGGCCGCGCACCGGTGGCGCTGAGGCGCGGCGCGCACCAACTGCCGTACCGAAAACCTCACATCAGCAGCTTTCCGAGGCTGCCTCCACGTATTGCGGCTTGGCCGCATTTCATCCCGACCAACAGCCCACTATGGCAAAGACGCGCGCGGCAACCCCTGCCCGTTTCACTCCCTTCAGAACTATTCGAACTGGGCCGCGCAATACATCATTCGGTCATCGGACTTTCAACAAACATCTATAAACTCTCCTGACGCACCGAGAGCAGCTCGATCGAGAGTCTGAGGCGCTGATGTCTTGCTTGCTGAGACACGTGATGAACTCCCGGTTAGCTGTTGAAGGTACTCCCTTGTATCAGGATGCCCAGGAGTGTTCGAGATGGATCAAGTTTTTCCCGATCAAGTGCAGGTGCCAGATGCTGTCGTGAGCGTCGCATTTGACAAGGCTTGGGGGTTTGTCGAGAAGGATCCGTTGCTGGCACATAATCTCAAGGCCGTTCTTCACAGCCGATTGCGTGCTCACCTTGAGTGTTCGATAAAAAGCGGCGAACGGAATACTCTGAATCTGGCAAACGAGGCGATACGCAACTTGCGCGCTGAACTGGCGCCGCTCGACCGAGCAATGAGCGCTTGCACCCGTACTGCTGGAAGCGTCTGGGGTGGTAAACGCATCTAAACGGGCCTTATGCGATAGACAAATCCGGTCTCAGAGCGTGTCGAGCAGAATTTCCTCTACTTATGTTCTGCCCCGTTTAGACGAGAACGTTCGTTGGCTCTTGCCGCTGCGGCTTTTAGACCCGAGACCAGCAAGCTGGACACCAGAGCCGATGGGCCGCCAGACGAGGCAAGCGCTAGTATCGCTCGCGCCAAGAAGCCACCTACCCTTTTTCTACTGAGCTTGAGCTCGGTACGAGCTTGCGCAACTTCAAGCGAAAGCGTTTTCAAGCATAGCCGCATCGCCTTCGACCCTTCGATCGAGGTAGACGTTGACGGACATCGAGCTACACCTGTGATAGCTCCCGAGCCAAAGCGATCGAGCCTGCGATCGATAATCACCACCTCGCTCATGATTGCAAGCGGGCCAGAAGAATGACCCTGAGCGCCGAGGCGCGACCGCGATCAACCGTCCTCATTGCCGAACTGTCTGAGCCGCCAGCATGCATGAAGCGTGTAGGCGCAGCCTCGTTTGCCGCTCGCTAGCGACTGAAGGAGAGCGAGCACTTCCCACGTTGCTGCGCATCGCAGGTTATGATGAACGGCTCGTGTTCAAAGAAGGACCCGCGCGAGCCCCCCACCGCCGGGCCGCAGCGTCTCAATGGATGCGGAGCAGCGGCAATCGGCGCGCTCCGCAATCTGACGCCGCGTACGATTGGACACATTTCTTTCCAAGACATGTTGTGCGGCAGTTACAGCAATTCGCGTTCGTATTGTTAAACGCACGGCGCCGGGGGGCACCGAAAGGAAACGACACTCGAATGAAAAACATTCTGATTCTGACTGCAAGCATCGGCGCACTCAGTGCGGCCGCCCCCTCGTTCGGCACGGACTTGGCCGGGCAGCCTGTTAACGTCAAGGCGGCACCGCTGCCGGCCGCAGCCCCGATTATCGATTGGTCCGGCTACTATATCGGTGCAAATGGCGGCTGGGGTACGAGCCACAATTGCTGGG
Organism: Bradyrhizobium yuanmingense; assembly: GCF_025200905.1. Classification (NCBI taxonomy): domain Bacteria; kingdom Pseudomonadati; phylum Pseudomonadota; class Alphaproteobacteria; order Hyphomicrobiales; family Nitrobacteraceae; genus Bradyrhizobium; species Bradyrhizobium yuanmingense. The sequence goes on from NZ_CP104173.1 coordinate 5,453,372, forward strand.
ATTTCAATGGCGTCACTCCCGAGGGTTGCCATAATTCGACTGGGGGAACCATTGGCGGCCAGCTTGGCTATCGTTGGCATATCTTCAACATGGTCTACGGCGTCGAAGGCCAGGGCAACTGGGCCGATTTCAGCGGCTCCAATGTCAGCACCGCCTTTCCGGCAGACACCGTTCACACCACGACAAATGCATTCGGTCTACTCACGGGTCATATCGGCTACGCGTTCAATGCCGTGCTGCTGTACGGCAAGGGTGGTGCTGCGGTGACCAGCAACACCTATCACGTCAACTCGGTCGCTACTGGCGCCGAGATTGGCAAAGACAGTGATGTGCGTTGGGGGGGCGTGTTGGGCGCCGGCGCAGAAGTCAGCCTCACGCCGAACTGGTCAGCTGGCGTCGAGTACAACCACTTGTTCATGCAGCGCAGCAACATAACTTTCCCAGCGGCTCTTGGCGCGGATCGCGTCCACCAGGACGTCGATCTCATCACGGCGCGGCTCAACTATAAGTTTGGCTCCCCGTTTGCCAGGTAGAGACCTCCACGTGGCTGCGTGAATCGGAACCCCGACCCGCGGTCGGGGTTCTTTCCTCAGCTGCTCCTCTTCCTGCTGGCCCCCAATGTGAGTTCCGAAGCACCGGGTGCGGAGCTCGTCTGAGCAATGGATCCGCCTGGATGGTTTGTTGCGGAGATGCCCCAACATACTGGGGAAACGGGTCAGTCGATTCCCCCAACCTCACGCAGCGTGAGATAGCGGACTTGCCCCAAGGAGCGTCGTATCTGCGAGCTCGCCAAAGGTGCCATGCTCAACATGCCAGCTGGGTCAACGATTTGGCAGTGGGCGCCCGCTCCTCACAATTCAAAGAACATTGAGGCGAATAGCGAGCGACCGCTTGAATTCGGCCGGTGGCACCAAGCTTGCGCATCGCATTCTTGACATGGAAGTTGACTGTATTCTCGCTGATTCCCAGGATCATTCCGATTTCCCAAGACGATTTCCCTTCCGCCAGCCACCGCATGCAACTGATCTCTCGCTTCGAAAATGCCGCTTTTCTCTCGCAAACATCATTGCAAGGACGAGCGATCTCGCTACAGGCGCTGTGAAAGAGGCAGGCCAGCGCGTTGAGATGACCGATGCGGTCCTGAGGATCAGCATGGTCGAGCGCGGATGCAAACGACACCACAGATACCCGACCCAACGGGCCAAACAACGGCACGCTCATGCCATGCTTCAGACCGGCCTCTCTCGCCTCTTCTAGTACGCGTCTTTCGTCTGGTTGAAGTTGATAGAAGTCGGCGAGTTGGTCCCACAAAAACGGCCGCGAAAGCATCGGCGTCCGCCGGACCACCGAATCGATAGCATGGTAATTGCGCTTGAAGTATTGGTCGCACCAGTCGGCGGCCACTTCACAGCCACCGTCGGAGGTGGATACTCCGCCAGCCGAAGTGGATCAACGAAGTTGAGAGCGCCGTAGGCGACTTCACCGAAGCCTTCCTTGGTGGCACAGCGTACAAGAAGCTCGAACAGCGCTCTGAGTGAATGACTCTGGTTCGCGCATTCGGTAAAGCTAAAGAGGTTCATGATGGGCGCTTCAGTAGGACCATCGATCTCCCCGTCATAGTGTTCGATCGCGCTTGGTTCAGGCGGAGCCAAATTCCAGTCCATGAGCTGAACTCGCGGGTTGTTCTTCGTGAAGTCTGAGCGCTCGCGCTGTGCCGGGGGCCATTCGCCGAATTCGTTGCCCTGCCGCCGAATGCGCCTGCATGATCGCATTGAACAACCGGAGATAGCGCCGCATCCCTGCTCCGAGCCTGAGCGGAAGTGATCAGCCCAAGTTTGAGCACGCGCTTGGCGATGCGGGGCTCATGTCAGCATCCGCTCTCTGCCCAAAGACAAAGATACAGAAGAGTCATTCTTTTCCCAATCGTGCAAATTGCCATCGCTAGCCGTTCGCTGATCCTCGGCCGTGTGACGGCGTCGGGAACGCGATCGATAAGCAATACGGACCAGCCGGGGCAGAAGCCATACTCCTCGCATCATTTTGCGGCGTCTCATCGACGCCGTGCGGCAGGTTTGGCGCAAACGTACCGAACGCGCAGAAATGGGCCACTTCAAAGGCGCAACGAGAGATATTCGTAGCCGCGAGAACTGCTTTATGCGGAGGAAACTTTGCATGCGCTTCTCCAGCAGGGATAGGACTCGGGCCAGACTAGCAAGTGTCATACCAGTCGTTGATTTCACCAAAATCAAACGTCGCAGAAATGGCTTCGAACGCGCACGGTTGGTCACTAGGTAGGTGCGTCGAAGCATTCATGACATGCGGAGGAAAGGTGACAGCACCATTGCGAGCCGCGGCACGAGGTGAGCTAAAGCAAAAGTAATGCAGCTCACCTCGGCGGCCCCCTCGAGTGCCGCCCCCCCAGGGCCTAAACGCCGCCCTATTCCATCCCAATCAAGTACCAACTTCGGCTGATGATGGGTGATCACCTCGTGCATTCCAGCTGATCGTCCTGAGCCGAGCGGTCCGCCCCTAGTCACGTCCCGTTCGTCTTCCCATTTGGCAGGAGGGGCAATGTTGGCGCGGCGCGCGAGCGGGATGAGGCGTATCTCCATTTCGTCTATCGCTTGCGCAGCCCGTTGATCTAGCGCGCACTATCTGCACGAAGAAGAGCACCTGATGCGAGGCGATCTGGCAAGCTCTCGCTAACCCAGCGGATCGCGCCAGCGGGCGCATTCGACCTCATCAAGAGCGATAGGGATGGACGATCTACTTCAATGTTGGAAGGATGACTATTTTGGCGCGGCTGATTTCGAAGGCACCACGCGCAACATTTGTACGGCTCCGTCGTCAAGGTGGCCCATTGCCGCGGCTTTCGCATCCACGCCCTCCCGAATTGCATGCGAATTTCTGAGCGCTCAGAACATGACCTTTCCTGACATTCTCCTTGAGAACGTAACCGACACACGCGAGGAAACGGGATTGCGCGGCCTTGCCATTACAGCCCGATGAGTGCGATGCCGTCGGCGTGGGCAACGGAGGTTGGGTGGGGTGCCCACTTTCGATGATCAAGCTCTTTGGAAGCAATCTCCTTGACGCCTAGGTAGGCTCAGCTCCCGTTCGCGCGAGACGAGCTCCAGGTTCGATTGGCCTACCGAACCACAAGCTTCCCTCGATCCATTGTGAATGGACTGGAATCCCAGGATGAAGGCCAATTTCACGCAATGAACAGTGCCAAGATCCCAGCCGGCTCCTGCTTAGAGGACTTCAGCTCGCAGCATCCAGAACGTAGTGACGGGACGGTCGACGCCTGACCAGGCGGGCTATGTGAAACTGAGAGCTCCAAGAGCGAGGCGACGCCCATGAAGGTTAACGGAATAGATCTGCCGTTCTGGCAGGGGATCGATAGCTGCAAAGGCGATGTTAAAAGAAAGCAACCAGTTGGACGACGCAGAATAGAAACCATTGCAGATAGTGTCTCGTCGATGCATCTGGCTGGGATTCGGTTTGCCGTCAGCAAGACGTCCAAAGCCGTTTGTGAGTTGGTGAGCTGCATTAGACAGGGACGAGACGCCGCTGAACCAAGGCGCCCCGACGCACTTCGCCGGGGGGCTGAAAGTGCGCTGGGGTCGCCCCAACATCATCAGTACATCCGTGATGATGCTTGTTGGCAATGAGACAACCAGCGTGGCGGAATTGAGGCTTATGCGTTCGGTACTAGCGACCGATGTACACTTGTTTTCGTTGGCTGCTTCAAACGACTTGAATCGCACGTCGCGTCACGTTGTGCTATTGCGCTCGCAGCGCTCTCAACTAGCAAGCAACTTATCTTCTGTGGCATGCCGAACTTGGACGGAAGGCATCAGCTGAACTCTGTAAGCAGCCAAATCGGCTTTTGCTTGAAAAACCGGCTTGAACATCCGGTGGCAAGCTCAGCTGCTCCTGGCGAGACCAACAAGCCCCTGTTTTCGTCGCAAAGGTGACTGGCCATCAGCGAAAGCGAAAGGATGTGCCCTTGGATGAGCGATTGTTCGTTCGCGCCGGCTCGTCGGGCACGTCTAACGCTTCAACCGTGCTCGCACGAGAAATTCACATCCTAAACGTCCAGATAATCGCCGAAGAGCGGCTCTTACCCTCTGCCATGCCCCTAAGTCGCGTTGCCAGTAGATCAAAAACGAGACCAGATCTCAGAACCACTAGGCGGGCTTGACATAACGCAAAGACATAAGAGAGGGCATCGGTCAGCTTCGTCCTGTTTGAGCATGGGAAAGTTAAGCCTTGCAGACCCCCCTCCTAAACAAGTATTGCGATGCTCGCCTGCCTTGGTACACCATCTATCCAACCGTACCGGATTTCTCCGCGATGGTGGGTGCCAAGACTTGTGAGACATGGCTGAGGCGGCTGCCGCCCGACGAGCCCGTCTCGCTCTACATCCATGTTCCGTTCTGTCACTCTATTTGTTGGTATTGCGGCTTCCCTACAAGCCTCGCTCGCAGCGAGCGACCGGTCCGCAATTACTTGGCAGCAGTGCGGGACGAGATCGGCTTGGTCGCAGAGCAAGTGCCGCGCGCTCTGCCGGTGAGCGACGTGCATTTCGGCGGCGGGACGCCGACCATCATTGCACCGAGCGATTTTCTCGCCTTGATGGAACTCCTGCGCTACTGCTTTGCATTCAGCAAATCAGCTACCATCGCCATAGAAATCGATCCGCGTGGGGTCACGGCCGAGATGGTCGAAACGTTACAGGCGGCCGGGATCAGCCGCGCGAGCATCGGCGTGCAAAGCTTCGATCCGTTGGTTCAAAGGTCCGTCAACCGCTTGCAGAGCGAGGCGCTGACGGCTTCTGTCGTCGAAAGTCTACGCCAGCATGGGATACGCCGCATCAATTTCGACCTTCTCTTCGGACTGCCGCATCAGACGGTGCGGTCCTGCGTGGACTCCGCGCGGACCGCTCTGGCCATGCGGCCAGACCGGCTTGCGGTTTTCGGCTATGCACACGTCCCCTCCTATATGAAACGTCAGCGCCAGATCGATGAGACGGCGCTGCCGGACAATGTCGCCCGCGCTGAGCAAGCCGCGGCCATTGCAGACACGCTGGTCTCAGCCGGCTACCGCCAGATCGGGCTCGACCATTTCGCCCTGCCCAACGACGAGCTCGCGCTGGCGCAGAAAGCTGGTCGGCTGCGCCGTAACTCCCTGGGTTATTCGGCTGATACCTGCAAAACCGTGCTCGGCTTAGGTCCGTCCGCCATCGGCCGTTTGCGTGAGGGTTACGTCCAGAACGAGATCGCAACCGGTTCCTATCATCAACACATTCGGGCCGGCCGCCTGGCAACCTCAAAAGGCTATTGTCTGTCCGCCGAAGATCGCCTCCGTGCCTCAATCATCGAGCGTTTGATGTGCGATTTGCAGGCCGACGTACCAGCGATCTGCGCGGCTCACGGATTTGATCCGATTGCTTTTCTCGATTCGGCCGACCGCCTGGGAATGCTTGCCGATGACGGGATAGTGGACATTGAAGAGGGATTCATCCGGGTCAAGCAGGAGCACCGGTTTGTCATTCGTGCTGTTGCTGCCGCATTCGACACCTGTCTCGACCGTACCCCCTATTAACTTAGCCGGGCGTGTGAGCAGATCCCACACCTAAGCACTTGCCAAGGAAGCGATCCGAAGAAGCGCCTCGGGCAGACAGGCCAGATTTCGAGGAGGCGGCGGCGGTGTGATGACACCCCATTCAGATATGGTCTCAGAACTGGCGAGGGCTGATAAAACGGAGCTGATCTAAAGGAGAGGCGCAGCGGATTGCCGCCGTTCAGGGCCACGGCTCGATCATGCGGAAAGGGCTCTGCCCCACCTCGCCTTGAGTGCTCTCGATGATGGTGACGGATCAGCGGCATACTGCGGGAAACGCCGGCGCCCGCACAAGCTTCGGGCATTTTTACGCCTGGTGGCAGCTTTGCGAAGCTGCGGTCCACCTTCTCGAGCACAGTTGGAGACTAGACCACGCCTGCAGCGTCTCAGACCTCAAGGCTCGGCTGTCTTCGGTCCGGCGATTACTGGCGCGCCTCCGACGGAAAGAGCAGAACATGCAGGCGCCGATAGCCGAAGCGACGGCGCACCTCAGCGATCGCTCTCATGCGTTGGCGTAGGGCAGCGTCATGCGCCCGGGTCATCAGATATCTGATCGTCATGCGGCAACAGCCGATGGCTTACACGCTCGCCGTTCGCTCATCCCGTGGGCCTCCACGAGATGCGCGACAGCTTTCCGCTTCCCCGCGGGCGTCACCATTTCTTTCCCAGGAGGTCCTTCAATGCCGCATTGTCAAGCATGGCGTCGGCCAAAGCCCCTTCAGCCGCGTGTTCTCGTCCTCCAGCGTCCTCAGCCGCTTGGCCTCCGAGACCTCCATCCCGCCAAACTTGGCCTTCCATTTGTAGATGCTGGCGTCACTGACGCCGTGCTTCCGGCACAGATCGGCAACCGACACGCCAGCCTCGTGCTCCTTCAAAATCCCGATGATCTGCTCTTCCGTAAAGCGGCCGCGCTTCATGCCCTAGTCCTCTTCGGCGTGTGCTGCTGGCGCCTAACTTTGGGCTAAACTTGAAGAGTTTGTCGAGACGCCGAAAGCCCGGGAAGTCGCTTCAACGATGAGCAGGTCACTGAGGACAAGGTATCTGAGTCTTCCGAGACTCGTCAGTTTATCGACAGCTAGGTCTTATAAGATGGGGTACTGTCCAGCTGGACTGAGAGGTCCGGCTTGATCTGCTGCAGACGAGAATGGGATGGATTGCTCTAACAAAATAGCTCTTTCAGAGATTCCGTCCGGACGTACTACGTCTGGCTGCAACTACCTTCTGGACGAATAGCACAGCGTATTCGTCGCTTGGCAAGCGCGCTCTGTGATCGCCTGCATTCTCGCCAGTCGGTGATCACCATCAATGGCGAGAGCTACCGGCTTCGGGAAGCGGCGCTCCGGCACATTCCCTTTCGTTTAGCTACCGAAGAGACGGCATCGATGAATGCAGAACGGGCCCAGCTTGGGGCTGGCACTCCTTCCGAGATTTCCGAATCCGAAACCTCAGAACCAGGGTCCCCGGCGGCGGCTCAGTGGGCCGAAGCCTTGACCGAGGCGGACACATCCGCCGCTGATTACGCCTCGTCGCAGGACCAGGTCCTTGCTGCCTGGGCTGCCGAAGAGGGGCAAGCCCAAGATGAGCGTCCACAAGAGGACGTAAGCCGAGCGCGGGCTTGGCAAGAGGCGGCCAACGTCAATCAGCCGCTTAATCTGTCGTCCTTGTCCCTGACCGCCTTGTCTGGCCCCCTCCCGCCCGAGCTGCGGCGCCTGAACGTTGAGGGAAATCAGCTCACCAGCCTACCTGAGTTGCCAGCCGATCTGCAGCGGCTCAACGCCAGCAACAATCGCCTGATTAGCTTGCCCGAACTTCCAGCCGGGCTCCGGCGGCTCTCCGCTATCAGAAACCGGCTGACCAGTCTGCCTGCAGATCTACCGCCTGGCCTTCAGCGCCTGAGCGTCGACAATAACCAGTTGACCAGTCTGCCCGGTAACCTTCCCGCAACGCTCCGGGAGCTGGATGCCAGCGCCAATCAGCTAACCACCCTGCCTGAGCTTCCAGCTGGGCTCCGGCGCCTGAACGTCGACCACAATCAGCTGACCAATCTGCCCGATCCCTTCCCGGCTGAGCTCGAATGGCTCAGCGCCACGAACAACCAACTGACCAGCCTGCCCGACCCAGTGCCCGCCGAGCTGCTATGGCTCGGCGCCAGCAACAATCAGCTGACCAGCGTGCCCGAGACTCTGCTGACTCAGCTGGGCCCCGAGTCCAGCGTTGATCTGGAGAATAATCCGCTGCCCGACTGGTTGCAGACCAATCTGCTGACAGCCATGCATGCCGGGGACTATGCCGGCCCGCGGATATTTTTGCCTATGACCCAAGCAGTGGTGGAGATGGGCGAAGGAGCGGTGGAAGTCGAGCCGCGGCCGTTGCATGAAGTTGTCGCGGGCTGGGTTGAGGGCGAGCCGGAGACGGTGGCTGCCTGGCGGGGTTTCGCTCAAGAGCCGGGAGCCCAGGACTACGCAGGCTTTCTGGAAAGGCTGCGGGGCACCGTGAACTACGGCAATGACGCGTTCCGGCACGCGGTCGCCGAGGATCTGCGGCAGGCGGCGGCACGGCCGCGACTGCGTGAGCAATTTTTCACGCTCGCCTCCGAAGCGACCGCTAGCTGCGAGGATCGCATCACTTTGACTTGGAACAGCATGCAGACCGCACGCGTGAACGCTGATGTCGAGGCCGGCGCCTATGACGGGCGGCTTGACGAACTGCTCCAGCAGGGCCGTGTCATGTTCCGCTTGGAGGCGCTGGACAGGATCGCGTGCGAGACGGTCAACTCGCTCCGCGACGCCGATGCGGACGCCGATATAGACGCCGACGCGGACACCGACGTGGACACCGACGCGGACGCCGATATCGACGAGATCGAGGTCTATCTTGCCTACCAGACTCAGCTGCGCGAGCCGCTGGAACTATGGCACATCGCCCCGAACATGCGCTTCTTGAACATCTCTCACGTGACGCAAGACGACGTTGCCAGGGCTGCGATGTCAGTGCGGGACCAGGAGGCGACGGGATTCAGGAACTATCTGCTAACGCGCTGGCAGCCTTGGGAGACGGTGCTGGCGCGCATCAGGCCGGAAATCGAGGAGCGGCTCGTCGATGCGATGGGCGAGGAGTTTCAAACTCGCCTGGACCGGGCTCTCGCCGAGTACGGCCTGACAGGCGATCCCGATGCCGAGCGGGAGCTCGGAGCCCAGATCCGCAGCAACATCGCCCGCGACATCAGGGATGCGGTGACGCGCGAGGTGCTCAAACCGTACGGCCTGGAGCTGTAAAGCGGCCGTTCATGCGAGGCCTGTCAATCCTCCACTCGGCCGCCGCCATGCTCGATTGAGCGATCGCGATGAGACCCGCCCGCCGGCAGCTCCGCCGCGAAGCAAATGGAGCTAGCCATGGTTCGACGAAAGGCGGTAAGGCCGCCGGTTCGTACCGCTGCTGCTCGCGTCACCTTCAAAGCGCGATAGGGATACTGTGATCAATGTTCCGCCTGCAATGTTACTCGCTTACCGACAGTGCCGCACATGCGCGACTCAAAAATCGGCTTGTGCACCAGCCTTTGCTTCTGTCCGAAAGCAAACGCGCATGATGTGGGGAAGCAGCCAAGCTGTTGCGGCCTGAAATTACTTCGCCCTCGTAACTATCGCTGCAACTATGCTCTGGCTAAGGTAACTGTCCACACGACCTAGGGGAGCAAAAAAACGGAGAGAATCCGTCTTGGCGGCCCGTGCAAGAGCGGCCGCAAGTCTGAAGCGGCCGCTTGATCAATCAAGTCCATTGTCCGTCGCTCAACATCCCATTCCAGGCTTGTTTTTCGACGCGATAGGCTGCGATGCTCACACGCTCCAGGAGCTGCCAGCGTCGACAATAATCATTCTAGCCGAGCTTCCCGATCGGATGCCCTGCTCCTATGAAACTAGTTCTTGAGCAACGCGACAATTTGCGCGTTCTCCATGATTGCGTCACCAGCGAGCAATGGTTCTCATCTTCCGCGGCCCTGGTGCAGGCATTTTCTCATCATTCAGAAGAACCTTGCAGACTTTCTTACCGTGCCTCGGATTGCAAACCACCCACTCATTCCTGCAGTGTGTTGGATGGAGCCCCGCCCCACGCCTTGCCCTAGACCCAGCACCTTCATCTGGGAGCGCCATGTAAACGCGACAGCTGATCGGCCGAGCCGCAATGGCCGTTGGACCGGCAACCATTGCACCAGATCAACTACCAATTCCGACAGGTTGTCCGAGATGACGGGCACGTGGCAAGCGTGGCCAACTAACGCCGCGCACGTCAAGGATTCGGATGCAACACAGGTCGTGTCGCGCTGACGGCAGCCAGCAACTGCTCGCTGATACGCGCCAAAGCTGCTCGATGGCTGATTCCTCCGGCCTCCTGGGCCATCACGTTAGATGTTCTGGTTTGCTTGCCGCACGCGCAAATTCAAATGCTCTTCGGCCTTCAGGCCTGGCGATTGCTTCGTGTTTCGGTGACAACGATGCCAATGAAGCGGTTGGTGAAACCAAGCCTCTTGCAGGGCGAGCCTTACTCCCTGGTAGCTGCCGTTTCGTCCAGAAAGCCGCCCTCGTTGCGGATACGCCACACCGACAGACCCGCCTGACTCACAGTGAGCAAGGCGGACATTCGCTATGTTTGGTGGCCAGGACAGCAAATTCCCGCGCGCTGGTCGTGAGCATTTGGCGAGCCAGCGCTCTCCGCTGGCTCTCAGGTACCGGCGTCATGCACAAGCAACGTTTCGGACCGGATCGTCATCGCGCCGCGAGCTGAGAGGTTCAGGAAGCTGACTGGTTCTCTTCCGATAGATCGAGTTCTGGCTCGTTCCTCTCGCCCTCGGACGCGAAAACGCCTGCAGCTCACTCTGGGTCAATCAGGCTGCAGTTCAATCTGTTCATGGCCGGCAGACATGGGACCGAAGTACGCCATGCGTGATTGCCTTCTTGCGACGACCTCGCCTCGGACATACTCAGCTACGGCAGCACTTTCTTTCAATTTCAGACCAAAGGGAAAGCAATTTGGGCTTGCCATCGCCCTTTCGCTAGCGGCTTGTCCGGTCGGCAATTCCGTACTGGCACAAACCGCGAGCCGACTTGATCCTAGTAACCGCCCCGTGGATCAGACCAGCAAAAGAGGAAAGACTTCCGATCGGGCCGCAAAGCTTCCGATCGAGCTGACCCGACAGCCAATCCGCCCTGCTGCCCCAGGGCCAGCAGCAGGTCCCGGAGTGCCTTTCGAGAAGCGGGGCAATGTGGGCAGGGCTGCTCAGACGAGACCGCAAAAGACGATCGATCCCTTCGCAAAGTACGACAAGCTGCGCGAAAAAGGGGTGTGGTTCAACATACCCGGCCCTGCAGACACGATCGATCAGGACAAGGGCGGCGTTAGATCGGCGCTTGCAGATGTCGGCATTGGCTACATCGGCTGGACACACAACAGCTTTGCAAACAACCTGCTGCCGAATGCCGACAGAAGCACTATCGCAAACCAGCTCTATATGGGCCAGAACCCGACCTTCGCGTCCGCAAACTTCATGATCGTCACGTACGATCTCAGCCGGTTTGGCATTTCCGATGGACAAATTGTCCTAGGGGCCGAGCAGCAATACTCGACATGGGATCGCCCGGGACCAGATCGAGTGGGGCTTAATACGCTCGCCTACTACCAGACGTTATTCGACAGGACACTAGAGCTCAAGCTTGGCTACCTCAGAAACCAAAATGAGTTCACCGGCACGTTGTTCGGAGGGATTACGGGATCGAACATGTCTGCCTTGTTCCAGGCAGGGATGAGCACCAATGCTGCGCCGACGCCGGCGGTCAACTTGAAGTACAATTTTGACGATCGCCTGTACAACAAGGCCTCCGTCCAGCGCTCAATCAGTCCAGATGGTGCATATGCTCACATAACCGAAAATCCCACCGGCTTGAACTGGAGCACGGCCAATGCAGGCATCCTTCTCGTTGAGGAAGCCGGCTACAGGAGCAAGGCCGCTCCGGGCGTGCCGGACACGTGGCTGCGGGCGGGCATTGGTTTGAACAGTAGCCGCTACACGAATTTGGCCCATTCCAGGCAACAGAGGGAGAGCGGAAATAACTTTCACTACCTCGCTGCGGACATGCAGCTCTGGCAGAGTGATGCCTTTGGGTCGCCGTCTCGCGGCATCTACGGCGGCTTCTCAGTGATGGGAGCTCCACCTGAGCTCAACAGGATCAGCCGGTATTACGAGCTTCGTCTTTATGCGAAGGGAGCATTTGCCAGTCGGCCTAGTGATCTGATCGCACTGGTTGCTGGCAAGACGAGTTGGAGCACATTTGCGGTGGATGCTGCCTTGGCTAAGGGCCAGCTTGCGCATCGCGATACCACGGCAATCACTGGAACTTATACCGCCCATCTTGCTCCGGGAGTATATGCGGGCGTGGGACTGTCATACATTCATCGCCCGACAAGCATCACACACACGCCGCGAACGGAACATGCGCTGAATCTATTGGTATCCACGTTAATATTCTTCTGATCACCGCAAGCGCCGTTCTGCTCCTGCATTCTTGTGACGCATGGGACCTGAGCTTTGCGAGCTCTTGAAAGGGGATCGGCCTGCATTTGCGCTAGGCGAGCCCGCTAAGTCGGATGTGAGGGGACGCCAGCTGGAAGAGATTACGGCAGGATGTCGCTAGTTCTCCAGGGAGGATCGGCGGGTTGTTGAGGCTGTCCCGGTCGTCGTCATTTCGGAAGTTGGCCAGCGCGAACAACTCCCCGTACGGAACCATGTCCTCGTCAGGTTCTCGAAAGCTTGCCCGATTACGGAGACCTGTTCAGGTGATCCTTGAGGTGAGGTTAGCGTGGACCCGCGAGATTTTGACCCATTTGACGTACCAGCTTGGTCGCAGGTGCAGCACGCCGTCTCGGAAGCGCCGCAGATCAGCCCGGCCGCACAAGATGGCTTTGAGCAGCACTTGGCCGAGGCAAGGCAGGCCGATTCAGCTCCCGTAAGCAATGGGGGCTCCTATCCCCATCTATCTGCAGGAGACCGGGACCTTATCGACAGGGCGATTGCTCAATATGCGGCTCAGAGAAACCTGCAACCGAGCACGGTCAGTTTCTATACTCAGGCACTTCGTCGGCTGGCGAATGATCTGCACGCTCGTGGCCAAACGACTGATTTAGGGGACCACAAGTCTCTGCTTGATCACGCAGATACTTACTTCCCGAAAGACACGGCCATGAAGACAGCCGTAAGCGTTCTTAGGGCGTATCATGAACCCGACCATTTAGTTTCTCGCGGGCGACCGCGCGCTCTCCCCTCAGCCAAAGACACATCTAACGATAGCCAGCAATCCCCAAATGAAGCGATGGATGCACGTGCCAGGAGCAATCTCCTGTCACGTGAGGAGGTCCTCATCAATCATGAGCATGACACAGGTCCATCGAGAGCGGCCAAGAGACCGAGGACGCTGAACGATCCGGAAGAGGTCGTGATATACCGGCAGCCAAGCGCAAACGCCGCTTCAGGACAAAGCAGCGGAGCGATGCCGGTCGCCTCAATGGGCGTCATAGTCCGGAGTCAGTGGGACAGTCGCCCTCTTTATCCCGAGGATGCTACCGCCATCCTGAGCCTTGAGGAGGCCCTCATCAAGGGCGGGATGACTGCCAAGCCGGCGAAGCAATATGTAAGTTCTCTTCTTGGCTATAGCCGTTGGCTGTTCGCAAAAAACAAGCCAAGCATTGTTACTCGGGTGGACGGCCAGTCGCTGACCAACGGCGGTGACTTGCACGAGTTCGGCAAGAGCGACAGACTCCTTAAAGCATTAGAGCATCTGCGGACCTTTCGGTCGACGGGGATCGTCGTGCCCATCGTGCGTCCGGGGCGCACTCGCGCCAAGCTAAATCCTCCCCCCCAGAAAGTGCCTCCCATCAATCCCGAAAGCGCGTTACTGGCGGAACCGATACGCATCGGCGGCGCCGCTGCACAGCACCGCGCGTCGCACGAAGCTAATCGGCAAGAGGAGCATCACGCGGGGCAGGATAACCAACCCGTCCCGTCGGCTCTCCTCGAAGGACAGGTCGCGGTCGATCCATCGCAGCTTCCTCAGGAGCAGCTTCGGCGCGTAACGGATCATCTTGATGACGAAGCCATCCCTTTGCCAGTTTCCCTCCCGTCAGAGGAGCTTCAGCAGCTTGAAAAGGAATTGCGTGACGAGCTCCACAGGCAATGGGAGGCCCCCCCTGGCCCGTCGTTTTCCTTTGATCCAGAGGAGTTTACCATCGAAGCAGAGCAGTTCTCTCCAGGGGAGCTTTGGCGACTGCTCGAGGATGAGGACGCACAGGAGCTTGTGGAAGGGCGAGATGATCAACCCGCCACGCCGGCTTTCATCCAGGAGCAAGTCGCATTCGATTCGGAGCAGCTCCCTCACGCAGATCTTCGGCGAGTACCGGATCATCTTATTGATCAATCCAGCCGTTCGCCAGTCTCCGTCCCTCCAGAGGAACTTCAGCAACTGGACAAGGACTTGCATGACGAGCTTCACGGACGACAGGACAATCACTTCGCCCCTTCGGTCTCCATTGATCCAGAAGAATTTACTTTCGACCCAGAGCAGTTCCCTACAGGGGAGCTTCGGCGACTGCTTGATGATGAATAAGCAGAGGAGCTTTAGGAACGGCGAGATGATCAACCCGCCACGTCGGCTTTCGTGCAAGGGCACATCGCATTCGACGCAGAGCAGAGTTCTCAGGAGTGAGCTTGGGCAAGTGCTGCAGGGTACCGAAAACAGGTAGCGAAGCTTTCGCCTGGATCTGCGAATTGCTGCTGACCTCAGCAACGGCTTGCGGTCTACATTCGTGACTTTTTTTCGACTTTGAGTTTGACCATTGCAGCCTCCACTCTTCATAACAAACCAAACTGAAGCTCGCGCATTCAGTATTCCGGTCTTCAATGCGCTATAGTCGTTGCCATTCCAGGAGGGCCCTCCAGCATACATCGGCACGCCATGCTCAGCCGCGAGCATCAGCGTCACCGCCACGTCGCCATCATCATCAATTTTGGATAGCGAAGATTGCAAACTTGTTCGCTCCGACCGCTTGAAACATCTCAATGCCCCTATACGTATAGACGAGCGACAGATCTCTGGCGCCCACCGCTCCGCTGTGAATTTTCTGGAGCTACAGCAGGACCTCGCAGGCGAAATTGTGCCCAAGCTGCTCCAACTCATCAGCCGCATCTCCCAAGTGGGGATCGGCCTTCGTGAGGCCCCGAAAGGCGATCTGGTCACTGACTATTCTGAGGCGGTGTCCGCTCGCTTGCATTTTCAGCTCCGCGCCCCCTCGCGTCGGCGGTGGGGGCTCCCATCCCGATCTACTACAGAGGACCGGGATCTTATCGACAGCGCGATTGCTCAACATGCGGCGCAGAAAAACGCACAACCGAACAGGGCCGCGGCGCCTTTACCTTCGTCGGGACGCCTCGCGCGAGCTGGTCGACGAGCATTTGGAATTGCAGCCAAGTTTGCTTCTTCACCGAGGTTCGGGATAGATGCGAACGCGCTGACGTCCTTCGCTTTCCACCAACTCGCCCCTATAAGGCATTCCGCGGATCTCAAAATAGGTCGGCCGCCCGGGCTGGGGCATCATGCGCTCGCCTTCCAAAACGCGCACGAGGAAAGGCGGCAGGAACCGCTCCCTATGCTCCCAGCCGCCCCGGATAAGATAGCCAAGATCGACTGCACCTTCCCCGGTTTGTCTTGCGGTTACGATTGGCGGTGGGCGATGCAGCGGCTGGGATGGCCCGGCTTCGTTCATCAGACCGGCGCGCGGATGATGTACCAGGCGAATATCCCTGCGGCCCCCCGGTCCAAGAGTCGCCGAATAGCGCTCGCCGTTGATCGCAAACTGACTTGGCCCGAACTGGTTTGGCAGCAGATTGATATTGCCCAAGACATCGATCAACACGTCTGGAGCCGCCTGGGAGCCGTGGCGCCAGTTGGCGCCAACGATCGCTCCAATGTCCCGCAGCTCCGGAGTCGCCCCCGGCGGTCCTGCGAACCACGAGGCGGTCGCAAATTCAGGTGCCGGCGCAGAGCGCGCATCGTCGCGCAAGTCGTGGGGTGTGGTTGGATCCAGATCAACGAAAGAGTCGAGACCGGCGTAGACGTTTGACGATCGAGGCCTCACGGACGATGTCGATCCGGGTTCTTGCATCTGTTGGCCAAGCCAGGCCCAGGCTCCCTCGCTCGGGGTGGCCGGAGTGACAGGAAGCTCGAGCGGCGGATGAGCTTGCGGGGCCCAGTGCGGCGCCGGCACTGGTGAGGCAGGTTCGTGGATTTGCTCACCGAGCCAATCCCAGGCTCCCGTGCTCGGCGTCGCCGGCGTTGCGGGAAGCAGCTGGGACGCGCCGGCCTGCCAACCGCTGGGCGGCGTTGGCATCGATGTAGTGGGGCCGTGGATCTGCTCGCCCAGCCAATCCCAGGCTCCCGCGCTCGGGGTAGCTGGCGTTGCGGGAGGCTCCTGCAATGTGTGCGGCTGTCGAGCAGCTTCCCGAGAAGGCAGGCCGGGATCCTCAGGAGTCCGGAAACCAAGCGCCCTGTTCGCCTCCAGGATTTGCTCGTATTGGCGAAGCTTGACCAGATCAGGGTTGATCTTGCTATCGTCAGTTTCGCGCCTGTACTCCTCGACATCTTGGAGAAATGCGGGGTTGGAAAGTCGGCCGGCGATCGGGAGTCTGTCATGCGTCTGCAGCCACTCACTCAGCCTGAACATGCGGCGAGCCTGCCTGTCGATCGTCTTTGGATCGATCTTGCTTGTTGCCTTTTCCGCCGCCGCCCACATGCGGATGAGGGTTGCGTCCTCAGCATGAGGAGCCAGCCGGCGGACGTCCGCCGCCAGTGTGTTTCCGGCACCGACTTCACGAAGCTTCTTCAGGGCGGCCTTGATGCGCCTGCGGCGGTCCTTTGTGTGGGTGTAGGCGTCGACGTCCACATCGAGCTCAGCTTCGAGCTGGTGGTTTTCCACATCGGGATTTTCCAACTGCGCGTTTTCCAATTCCCGGCGAATTCGATCGGCGATCGAGGGCCTGCCGGCGTCGCTCAGGAGGGCGCTCAAATGGCGCAAATCGGCTGCCGCATTCTTGATGGTGCCGTCGCTGAGGTTACCCGTCGCTTTCTTTCTGAAATCTTCGATGAGCTCCTCATCGGCCGCAGGGACCCCGCGCGTCCGGCCCGGCTGCCTTGCGCAATCAATTCGCAAACTCGTCGAAAACACGTCAGATTGGCCCGCCTCGCGCGGCGACTTTTCGCTGGCGCTGGCGCCAAGAGCCTTGCCGATTCCCGACTTGAAGCGTGACCATAAACCGCGGCTTTTTCCGCTCTTGGCCACCGCGGCAGGCTCTGCGTCCGGAAAGCTGTAACGTGCGCTGCTGAACAGATCATCTCGCAAACTAGACTGCGGTTGCGCCGAAGCGGGAAGGTGAAACGTGGGAATGTCTGCGCTCCGGCGCGTGCCATCTAGCGCACTCTCCCCAAATGCGGAGTACGGCGGCACCCGCATCGAACCGCCGAAATCGTCTCGCCGGACTGCTCGACCACCTCCTGCGGGAGGCCGATCAGGCGAGGTAGAGTTCCTTTCATCAGACGGATCGAGGTTCAACTCCTTCAGCTGCCGTTCAAAGTCACCGTGCTCGCTTGGGTTGGCCGCTCGCTGCCCAGTCCGTCCCTGAAGGGCGGCGTACTCCCGCATCCAGGCTCCTGAATCGAAGAATGGGTCAACCGGATCCATCCTATTCTCCTCACGTTTGTATTTGACCCTGCAGCAATCCCTACAGGCTGGATTACGACCAGATAGCAGTTCATTCAGTAAGACTCAGACTCTCGATTGTTGTAGCCGCAACCTTTCGAAAAGCTGACGAGATCAGGATATCGCTGCGCACAAGGCCGGCCTCGCATCGGCACCCTGACGAGGGACGGGATCGCTCCAGTTTTGCCGCACCTCTTCGCCGGCCCGCTGTTCGAGCTGACAATACGTCTCGCGATATAACAATGGATTGCCTGTCGATCGTGCGCCGAAGTCAAGCATCACCGCGGGGCTCACATAGCGGCTACCAGTCTCGAATGGATCGTACCTGGCGAGCATCTCGTCGTTCTTGGCATCAACTTAGTGAGCTTGTTCTTTTTTGAAGACGCTCATTGATGACGCACAACGTCTTTTCCGTGACGCAGACCGGGAGGCGTTCTCGTGGCTTGGAGTTCCGCTTTTGGTTTGACTGCGGTTCAGAGGACCGAATTGTCCTCGCTTGTGTTTCACAGGTCCGGAGCTATTGCTCGAATGCCGTATGTGAGATCACGTCGTCCGGGAAACGGGGGACTGCGCTGCAAGCCTTCGAAAAGGAAGTTCCGCCCTTGAAGACGAGGTGCTCGCCCAGTGGCGACGAGCGCGTTCGAGCATCAAGAACGACCGCCAATTTTTTTTGAGAAGATGTAGAGTCTGTCCTGAGCTCGCAGCACGTATCGCCGAGCGCCTCTCGGGATCGGAAAGGTTCAAAGTTGAACCAGCACGCAGTTCGCTTGCGGGCCTGGCAAGCCAAGTCGGCAAAAGATCCGGCAGACTTCAATTCGCTCACCTCAATCTGGCTCAGTCTTTGACTGAGGGACGCAAGGCTTCTCGTGCAGTCTCGGGACCGCCCCGCTCTAACGCGCGCACAATTTCACCTGCACGACGGCTTGTCCATCGTAAGCTGCCAACGCGGTGCATGCTTGAAAGCCACAACTTACCTGCCAAAATGGAGCTCGCAGTAAGGACCGAAACTCAAGTAGACCTGCCGAACAGTTCAGCTGCCTCGTCAACCAGCTGTTTGGCTGCGGCAGCGCCGCAACCGATGATTTCACTCGCCTTGCTCTCCTCAACAAGTTTTCGACCGACGCAGCTCTCGTCCCGAAGCGGCTTTCGACTGGACGCAGATACGCCTCGCCTCGCGCGCGGGAATTTTCGTCGCCCGGCAAGACCGAAAGGCCGTGGTCGACGGCAGCGCGCACTTTCCAAGGGGCAAAAGCACCTTGGAAGCCATGGGCGCGGCTTCACGATCGATCTTTCCGTACCGCCACAGAGCAGTGATAAATATCTCTGCGGCGGTTTGAGAGCCTCATTATGCCGCCACATTAACAGCGAGTCGCCTAGACCATTGAAATTCCTCGACGCGGCCACGAATGAACGAGGCGCTGCTGACTTTAGGAACGAGACGATCGACGGTATCTGACGATAGGATCGAGTCGCACGGCGCAACGCATTGAAATCAAAGGAGACACAGACCTGTAAGCACCTAAGCGGTGAGACCCTCGATGGGGTGAGCTCGGCTGTGTGGGGTGCTCCGCGCCAGAGCATATAGGATCGTGAGGTCATCCAGTCACGGGTTGCACCGCTGGCAGCACGGGATCCAGCTCCTCCTGCTCAAGGATCTTGGCGCCGTCTTCTGCCAAGTATGCCGCAAGTGAAGCGATACCGGAGTCAGGTGGGCAACGAGCAGCGGCGGACTTCTTGGTAGGCACCTGCCCCGAACGCTCGGCAATTTCGACGCTCATGAGATGCGGAAGGATCGCTCGTCCGACGGCGCGCTCGATCGTGTGGAATATCCAGGTGCCGTCCGGATCGATGTCCGACCAATGAAAGATCGGTGTCTGTTTGGACACCATTCCCGAGATCGTGCGCAGGGCGTGTTGGGTGGCGAGCGAGGGATACCCGCCGACATACATCGTCGTTCCCAGCCGACCGGGATCGGCCTCGGCGATATGCCTGTTGAAGCTTGCGAAGTTTTCGATCGTCAAAACGTAGGCCGGCGGCTCACGGAAGCGGACACGATCCGCCTCCTTGGGCGCAATGCCGAGATAGAGCGGAGCCGCGCCGGAGAGATCGGCCCCAAGAAGATCGATCTTGCCCGCGATCAGCAGCGGCGGGGCAAAGCGCTCCAATCCGATCGCCCGCAGTGCCTCGCGGGGCCGTGCGCCCGGAGGAAACTCCATGATGCCGCTCAGGAGCCGAACGACAACGCCTTCGACGCGCTCCAACGTCTTACTATGCTTTACCGTCCGTCGCGAAAATGTCTTGTAGTCGACGTCAAGATGCTTGTTGTCCAAGATCGCCTGGGCGAGATCGAACGCGTGGCGGAGTGTGTCGACGTCGGACGAAGCGAACCCGTGCCACGTCTTTCCCCGTCCCCACACCTCGGCGATCTGAGAAGCGCCCGCCTTCAACGAGTCGTGCAGCGCCGATCCGGCGACAAGCCGTGCGGCGGCGTCTTGCGCGATCTGCGGCGCCGGGGTGCGGCTGAGGTATCGGTACAGGGCCTCTGCCGAGGCCAGCCGCACGTGTGCGACCTGGTCCCGCTTGGCGCCGCGGCCCCAACCCAAGGAGACCGCGCCGACAGCTTCGGCTTCCCTGATCTGTTTCAGGAAAGCGTCGGCGTCGACAACCGATGGGAAAGCCGCATAGTCCGGATGCGCGATCGGACTCACGGCGCCGGCTTCGAAGCGGTCGAGAAGATCGCCAAGCAGTTCGTTCGCGTCTGTGAATCGCCGCGGCATGATTACTCGGCGGCGAGTCGCGCAGCGAGATCCTGGTCGGACATGAGGTCAGGATCGATCGCCATGAGTTCGCATTTGGCCTTTTCCTTCAGCGAAACCACGGTCGCCCTCGACTGCTCGCCGATCCGGTCGACTTCCACGATCGTGTCCATGTGCTCCAGCACCGCCACCCGCTTCTCGAACGGCGCCGCGATCACGAACTGCAGGCCGAGCTTCTTGTAGAACGCCATCATCTGGCGCTGATTTCGACCGTCCATCTTGGAGAACGCCTCGTCGAACATCGCGAGCGCGAAGCCGGACGGCTTTCCGGCGCGCCGCTCGGCACTGCCGTAGACCGCGGCGAGTGAAGCCCCGATAGCGACGTAGATCGGCACCTGCTGCTCCGCGCCGGAGCCGGTGCCACGACGTTGCTCCCATCGGGTCGAGCGACCGGTCGCCACGTCCTCCATGTGAATCTCGAAGGTGTAGAAATTCCGGTAGTCTTCGAACTGGGTGAAGTCCTTCTCGGGATCCTCGAGCAAAGCCTCCAGCGCCTTGATCGTGTCCTTGTGAGGGAAGTCGTCGGGCACGTCGCCCCGGAAGAGCATGTCCAGCGCCTCCGGAGAGGTCTTGCCGATCTCGATGATCTTGAGGATCGGTTGGAATTCTACGACCTGGGTGCGATGGAACGAATAGCGCTCGTTGTGGAAGGGATGGGACTGGAGGCTACGGTTGAGCGACTGCAGGTCCCGTTCCATCTTTCCGATCCGGGACGTCAACGCATTGATGAATTCTCCGCGGAGCAGCGTCGAAGCCTTCTCGGCGGCCTCGCGCGCCTGACGTTCGTACCTGCGCAGCTCGTTGGATTCGATGTCATCGATCAACTGCTCCATCCAAGGCTTTACCTCTTGGAGCGGTTCGCTTTCGATGCCGACTTGGGAGCTCGTGCCGAATTCTTCGAAGTATCCGTCCAGGAATTCCCGTACCTGGCGCTCGATGCGTTTGCGCTCCACATCCGACGCCTCCACATCCTGCAGCGCCTTCTCGGCGATGGAACGATGCTTCTCCGCTTCGCTCCTCTGCGCGCGCCCATCGAGGCGGGACCGGTACGCCGCCCGCCCTTTGCTCGCGGCGTAGAGCGGCCGGTTCTTGAGGAAAATCGAGCGGACGACCCTCAAGTTGAGCTCGGAGCCGGGCACATTCTCGCCGTCGCCGAGCTTGCCCTCAATGAGCCGCACCTCACCATTGTGCTTGTTGAAGGCCTTCTGCTGCGTTTCCCGCTCGATGCGGCGGCGCTCCTTCAGGTCGAGCTGAGCCTTCTTCTTGGCGCGAAGTCCGCCATCGCCGGCCCCGTCCAGCGCCGACAATCTTGCCTGCGCATCGATCTTCTCGGCCTGCGCGGCGGAGAAGGCTATCGCGCAGTCTCTCAGACCGGCTCCCCCATCAGCGCAAAGAGAGTTCAGGGCCACGAAGGCGCCATCGGCCGCCTCAGCCTCCCTCGCCTTCTGCGCAAGGGCGTCCTCAAGTGCGTCCGCTTGGTCCTGCAGCGCTCTCAGCGCGTTCGCCTGGGCCACCTTGCCGATCTTGTGCTGCGAGGGATCGATCGAACGGTGGGTCCGCACCAGGCCGTCATCGTAGAGGCCGTCCTTCATGACGGCCCTGCCCGGCTTGTTGAATTGTTCGAGCGTATCGGCCAGGCGCACGGAGCCGTAGCGCCGCATGATGAACGACAACGCGTCAGGATCATCCGTACGGAAGATCGAAGGAAAAGTTCCACGGTCCGGCTTGGCCCTGAATTGCTCCAGCTTGTTTAGGCTGACCAGCGAGGTGTGCCGAAACTCGCGGCGCCCCTCCTTGAAGATCGAGGTCGCCGCACCGATGTCCGGCCTGTCAACGAACACCGCGTCCCTGTCGCGGCCGAGGAGTGCCTCGGCGGCTCCCGCCCATTCTGGATCCGCGACCTCGATCAGTTCGCAGAGCACCCGCGGCGCCATGCCCTTTTGGCGGAGCCTGTGGCACAGCCGTTCGGTGTCCGGTTCAAGGTGTGCGCGCACACCTCCGGAGTCGTGCTGTCGGATGCGTTCGAGCAGTTCGCCGCGCTGCGCGCGCAGCCGAGACGCTTCGGCCATGATCGCCTGCCTCGCCTCGTCTACCTTGGCCGACCATGCCGGAGCCGACGACACGAACGCCTGCTCGGCCGCCGAGAGCCCGTCGGACGCGGCGCCGATTTCCGCAGTTTTGGCTTCGCCAACGAGCCTCTCGACTGTGGGAATGAACCCGTCGAACCCGCAGCCGTACATCGCAAGCAGCGGACGAAGCCGCCGGATGCTTTCCACCCGGCTCCTGAAGGCGGAGAGGGCGCGCTGCGCGGCCTGCTCGGCCACCGCAGCGGTCTGCGACAGTTCCTTGCGGCCCGTCTTGGCGTCATGTTCGGCAATCGCCGTCGTGAGACGATCGATCTCTTTCTCGATGGCCTTGACGTCCTCGTCGATGTCGGCGAGCTCGGCGGTCGCCGCAGTGCGCTGCGCCTGCTCATCGCGCAGTCTGATTCTCAGATCGCGATTAGTCGCCCTTGCCGCAAGCCAATTGGCCCGCTTGGCGATCCACTCCTCGCGGAACCTGGTCTCCAGAGTCTCCTCGAGGCTGGCCAGGATCGCCCGCAGCGCCTTCAGCGCGTCGAGCTTCTCCCGCATCTTGCGGATCGTCTCGCTGATATTGCGGTAGGTCTGAATGGACTCGCGCAGCTCCTTGATACCGATGCGGCTATCCTCGAGGATGTAGTCCCGGACGAACTGGGTGGCGGTCTGATTGTGGTCGAGGGTCATCGCGTTCACGATGGACTTCTGCAAAGCGCTCGCGTTCTGCTCGCCGAAGGGCGCATGCGGCACCAGATGACGCATATATTCGCGCACGTAGTCTCCGGCCCGGTCCCGGTGATTGACGAAATTCGCCTCGCCCACCGCGGACACGATCCGCGCACGCACGTCCTCCCAATGCGCCGGGAACTGCTGCGCGCCCTTGCACTCGATGAAGTCCTTCGCGGTCAGGACCGCACCGACGGAGACGAAGAGCGCGAGCACGGTTTCCTTGCTGTCGGATTTCCGCGCCTCGAGAGCCATGCCGATCGTGACCGGAGGCCGGTCCCCGTCGGTATCCTCGAATCCGAGCGCGATGTAGGTTCGAGCCTCGTCTCGGCGGCGCTGGTCTTCGCCGAGCGTGCCGAGGCAGTAGTCGACGACACTGCGCTTGGATCCGCTGCGGGACTTTCCGCTGTCGCCGGCGACCGCGTTCAGGCGCAGAAAGCGGCGGTTGCCGCCGGTGAGAACGACCTGGGCCATGTCCAGGATCGTCGACTTGCCCGACCGATTCTCGCCCAGCACGCCGATGTGTCCGGCAACGGCGATGTCGGCGACGTCGAACAGGTGCCAGTTCACCATGGCGAGATGCCGCAGCTCCATCATGCCTGATCTCCCGCGCCTTGCGGAAAGCGGACCTCCTCGCTACGGACGTATCGCTCCAGCCGCTGCAGGGCATCACCACCGCTGATCAGCTTGATCATAGGTCGGATCCGGACCTCGCAATCCTGCTGCTCGTTGTCAAAGTCGCCGATCTCCACCAGGCTGCGCTGCGCCGCCTCCTTGAGGATGTCGCGGAAGCGCTGACTCGAGATGGCGCTGCCGCCGTTGGGCTGCACCATCTCACGATAGCGGTCGAACAGATCGTTTAGGGTGGCGACCACGATTGCGCGGTCTTCCATCGCGCCCGCGTTGATCTCCTGCTGCCAGTAGGCGGCGAGGACGAGCATCACGATGGTTTCGTCCAATTTCATCCGCGGCAGAGGCACGTCCTCGTCCATGGCGACGATGCCCGCCCACTGCGCCTCCGGATCGCGGTGGACGCGGTAACCGCAGGTATCGAAAAAGCCGTCGACCGCGTCGCGGAAGCGGCCGTCCATGATCGAGTTGTAGACGGTGCCGGTCCGAGGATCGCCCGCGAACACGAACTGCCGGCGGAGCAGGAAGTGCAGCGCCTTGCGCAGATCGGCGGCCTTGTCGGCGCCGGCGGAGCGCTCGATGTTCTCGAATTCGCTAAGCATGCGTCGCTCCCTTGCCAGAGCCGCTGCCAAGACCGCGACGACGGATCACGAAATTCGCGCATCGCAGCCACTCGCTGTCGTGCGGCGGCGTGTCGGGCGACGGTTCGAGTTCGAAGTTTCCGGCAATCTGCGCCGGCACTTCGCCGG
This sequence comes from Bradyrhizobium yuanmingense, assembly GCF_025200905.1. Lineage (NCBI taxonomy): Bacteria > Pseudomonadati > Pseudomonadota > Alphaproteobacteria > Hyphomicrobiales > Nitrobacteraceae > Bradyrhizobium > Bradyrhizobium yuanmingense. The sequence continues at coordinate 5,477,792 of NZ_CP104173.1, forward strand.
TCAGGGCGTACCGGCGAGCGCAGTCGAACGCGAGGAAGTCGTCGACCGTCCCGATTTCGAAGAAGCGCGCCTCCCTCGTTCCGAACGGCGGGACCTGACCCTCGAGAAACGTTCGGACGTCCTCCGGCCGCGGCGCGATGCGCGCGATGTATTCGAGCCGGAGTTGCTTCCTCAGCTCATAGAGCGGATCCGAAGGCGGCGCCGAAAGCTCCCTCGCCTCGACGGGCCGGCGCGGCTGGCGGCTCGGTGCCTGGTGGTGCTCCGACCAGGGAGAACGAAGCGGCTCGACGCTCCACTCGACGGTAGCACGCTCATGACGTCCGTCTCGCAACAGCGCGTCGAGACGACGGACGAGGTCGCCGGCGCGGCCCACCAGACCTTGTGCGCCGCGCTCCGCGTACTTGATGGTGTTGCGGACGCGGGCCTCCAATTGCCGCCGGAAGGTCTCGATCCGATCGAACATCTCGCCGATCTGTTCGAAGATGTTCTCGATGGCCAGCAGGTCGTCGGCCGCGGCCGTGTGGCCGTCTTCGACGTCGGACGCCATGCTGGCGGAGACGTACTCCTCGGCCAGCACCTGCATGGTGGCCGGCGTGTAGGAGATTCTGCGCGCGAGGTCGACGATGGCGTCGCGGAACCGGTACGGATGGTTGACGGTCAGAATGGACTCGAAATCCTTCAATAGGAGCTGGTCGACAAACTCTTCGAAGAAGGCCTCCAGGCGAGTGCCCACGGTTTTCGATTCCATCACCGTCCGGCGGATGCGCTTGAGGTCGGCGAGAATTGCCCGCAGGCTTTTGGTGAACTGGTCAGCCTGGTTGCGCGCCTCACGGACGGCGAGTGCGGCCTCGCGCTGCTTGCGGTCGGTGATCTCGGGCGTGAGCTTTTCGACGGCCTCGAGATTGAGGCGTATCTGCACGATCAGTCCGCCGAACCGTTGCGAAAGATCCTTGTTGAGGCTCGCCAAGCGCTGGATGACCAGGAGAGGCCCCATCGCCATGTCCACGGTGACGCGCAGGCCATATTCCTCCTCCTCAAGCCATCCCCAGGCGAGTAGCCGCGCGTAGAGCTGCCGTGCCAGGCCGAGCGCTTTGTCGCCCTTCTCAGAGGCGAGCGCGACATCCGCCTTCCGGATGCGGCGGCGCCCCGCCGAAATCATCTCCGGCAGGCTGCCGAAATCATCGCTCTCGGCCCACATCGTGGGATTGGCCCGCATGATGTCGTAGATGGCGTGCACGACCTGCGGCGGCGTCGGAAACGCCGGCGCGCCCGAAAAAAAGCGCTCGTGAAGATCGAGCAGACACGCCGCGTACAGGTGCTTGTGATCGCGCGAAAAGGCCAGAAACGCGTCGTCGTGCAGGTGGCGGAACAAGGTCAATGAACGCTCCTTGGACCGACTTCATCCCGAGGGCCCCGCCTAAACTCTGCCGGACTATATTGTCGAGTGTGACCGTCGAAAATACAATCGGAAGAATGGTTCTTAGTATGTTCTGATATAGCTTTCCAGCCCGAACGGTGTCGAGGCTGCGAAAATCGCATCGGAGTGGGTCTGGCTCTGAGAGAGTTCCGGAACAATTCGGACGCAAGATCCTGATTTATTATTGTTACCATTTTGCCAAAAAGGACACAATTATTTTGTTACCGTTTGGCAGCGTGGATACAAGACTACTTCGCCGAAATGGTAACAACACCTATGAAGCAGTTCTCACACATTGAGCAGGTCATGTTCTCCGACCTGGTACAGAAGGCGACCGACGCCGATTTCGACGAGAACTTCCGGGAAAACGGGACCTTTCTCAAACAGAAGCGAGCCAATCGCGAATACTATTACTACAAGGCCTACCAACCCTCCGGCAGCGAGGGACCGACGAAGACGGCCCTCAAATATGTCGGTCCGGCTGATGATCGCGAGATAGCCAAACGCGCCGAAGCTTTCCAGCGCACCAAGATTGGCTATCGCGCGCGTCGCGAGCTGGCAGCGAAGTTGAGGCGAGCCGGCTGCCCTGCCCCTCCCCACATGGAAGGTCTTGTCGTCAACGAACTCGCGCGCGCGGGACTCTTCCGGCTTCGTGCCACGCTCGTCGGTTCGATGGCCTATCAGACATACAGCGGCGTTCTCGGCGTCAAGTTGCCCGACGAACTCGTGACGACCGAGGATATGGACATCGCGAAGTTCTACGGCATCTCGATTTCGATCGATGACAGCATGCCTGACATCGAAAAGATCCTGAAAAAGGTCGATCCGACATTCGCCCCCTCGTTCTCCCCCGACGAAACCAAGCTGTTCAGCGGTTTTGCCAATGCAACCGGCTTCAAGGTCGAATTCCTTACGCCACACCGCGGCGATGAGGACTATTCCTCCAGATTGACGCAGATGCCTTCATTGGGACCATCCGTGGGGGCACAGGTGTTGCGGTACCTGGACTACCTGATCAATGAGCCGATCCGCTCCGTGGTCTTGCACGACGCCGGCGTGCCGGTTCTTGTGCCAGCGCCAGAGCGCTACGCTGTCCACAAGTTGATCATCGCAACCAAACGGAACGTCTTCTTTGCGGACAAGGCCAAGAAGGACATCAACCAGGCTGGCGCACTCATTCAGGCATTCGATGCCGTCAAGCGTAGCAGCGACCTGGGTTTTGCCTGGATGGAAGCATGGGAACGCGGAGCCAGATGGCGACGACGGCTCGGCGTTGGCGCCCTGCGCCTTTCGGACGACACCTTCGCCATGCTTTCGAAGGGCGTAGCCGAAGCGGCCAAACTCGATCGCAAGCCGGCAGAGGAGTACGGGCTCACGGGAGGCAAGGAAGGTCTTCTGGCGCGCGTCTCAATTGCGAAGCCGACGGCATCGACAACGCCGTAGCCGTCTGCTCGACATGTCGACGAGCCCCCGGCCAAGCACAGCGGCGATCGGCATGCCGGTGCTGCTGCTGATCATCGGCGTCGGCGGCATGCCTCATCTGATGATCGGCATGCTGATCATGCGGCTGCCGATCCCGCTGATCATACTGCCGATCGCCCGAATCGGGATTATGCTGGTCGTACTCGCCGGAACTGACCGGTCGCAGGATCGCGCGAAATCCGATCTCCGCAACGAAGCTCGAGAAGCTCGTGTGAGCCACCTCCAGGCCATGAGCCTTGTTGAAATCCTTCTATAGCGCGTGCGTGCTGCGCGCCGTATCGGCCTCAATCATCGAGACGATCGCGTCGGCATAGGGCTCGAACTTTCCTGCCGGCCTAACCCGGGCCGTCACGTCGAATTCTGTTTCGCCATCGACGCGATGGTACACGCCCATGCGTTGCGCGACGTGGTGCGGCGTCAGCCCGCTCTTGACCACGGCGACGGCCTCCTCTTTGTTCCTCTACGAGACCTCGTGGTTCTCCCGCTTCTCCGGGACGACCTCTTCGTGAGGCTTCGACTGCAGGCGCAGCGCCGCTTCGAACTAGCTTTGGTCGAGACCTTGCCCTTCTTGCCTTGGAGAGGCCACCGGCAGCACGCCGATCGACTTGAGCCCGGCTCTCCCGGATCGCACATGATGCCCGCGAACGCTGCGGCGCCTTAAGCTTCTCGCCGAGATCGAATACCGCGCAAAGTCCGCGGAAGGAAAGTCCGGCACCCTTCCAAGGGCTTGCGCGAGGATCTCTGACCTGTCGACAGCTTCATCGCAGGCCGGGCTACGAGATCGACGTCGATGCTGAAGGCATGCGCAAAGAACGACGTCGCCGACGAGATCAACGCGCATCCATGGATGTTCGATTCGGCATCAGGCTGCCCTTGGCTTCGGCTGCATGGATCGCGCGTTCAAGGCGATGACGCTCGCTGACATCACGCGGTACTTCAATCAAAAACGCCGCTCGCTCACCGGCGCCGCCTATTTCATTCTTTAGCAAAACATTCTTCCGCACGCGCCGAACCGAGCTCGCACGAGAACGTTTTTCTAGGCGCGCACCGACTATCCGTTCAGATGCATCTTCGCATGACTCGCTCTTAATGCGCGAGCGACTTGTTCTTTCGGCGGCTACTCATAATTCGAGGCCACGCTCCGCAAGCACACGGTGCATGACCTTGCGTTTGATCTCGCCAGCGATCTCGTTTCGGACTTTGGCTCCGAGCACCCGCTCGGCATCCGAATCGCCTATAAGATTATGGTCGGCCAGTCGCTGATCCAAGCGGATTTGAAACTCTTCGCCCATGGCCTCCACGAGCCGGTCTTGCATCGCTTCATATTCGTCCGGAGCGATGCGCCTCAGCACCGTCTCCCAGGGTTGCCAGCGGGTTGCCATGTAGTCGGCGAGCTGGCGTCCTTCCCGCTCCCGGATCAGGTCGAGCGCCTCCGTCGCATCATCCTCGCTTACGTGAGAGACCGACAGGAAGCGCATGTCAGGGGCTAGATGACTGAGCTCCAGCGGCTCGCGCAGCCGATGTTGATAGGCGAGGTAAACTTCGATGTCGTCTACGTTCGGGTTGCCGCTGGCGAGCGAGTCGACCCTGTCGCGCGCGATCCCGTCCAGCGCCTCCAGGCGGAACGCAACGCGGCCGCGCTGGATCAGTTCACCAAGACGGTCGTCGTACACCCCGTTCTCGACGTCAGCGTTAAGGAGCGCGGTCTGCATACCGTTCCAGTGCAAGGTGACACGATCCTCGCAGCTCGCGTTGGCCTCGGAAGCCTGTGTGAAAAACTGTTCGCGCAGTTTCGGATTTGCCGCGGCCTGCCGCAGATCATCAGCGACTGCCCGCCGAAACTCGACATTGCCGTAGTTCACGGTGCCTCGTAGCCTCTCCAGGAACTGTGCGTAGTCTTGGGCGCCGGGCTCATCCGCAAAGTGCTGCCACGTGGCCAGTGCCGCCGGATCGTCCCCCAGCCAGTGCGCGGCAGCCTCGTACAGTGGCCGCTGCTCAAGATGCGGTGCCGCGAGGTGAGCGCGGACCTCGTCGGGGAATGGGTTATCGCCGAACTCGAGGTTCTCCAAATGAGGATAGCTAAAACTCCCCGATAAGAGATCCTCGGGCAGGCTGATCAGCCGGTTACCGCTGAGATTGAGCGACTGAAGCCAGCTCGGAAGGGACTCGGGGACGTTGGTCAATTGATTGCTGCTGACATCGAGTTCAATGAGACCCGATGGGAGGGACGCGGGAAGCTCGGTCAGCTGATTGCCACTAACCGCAAGCAAGGTCAGGTCGCTCGGGAGAGTGTCCGGCAAGCTGGTTAGCCGGTTGTCGTTTGCGTTCAGTATCGAGAGGCCGGCCGGAAGGTTCGCCGGCAGACTGGTCAAGCTGTTGTCAGCGACCTCCAGCTCAGAGAGAGTCGCCGGAAGATCGTCCGGCAAACTGATCAAGCGATTATGGCTAATGAGAAGATGCCGGAGCCCGGGTGGGAATATAGCCGGCAGGCTGCTTAGCTCGTTGTGCCTGGCGCGCACCTCCAGCAACCTTGGCGGCATCGCGGCAGGCAGAGCGGTCAGCGAGAGCGAGGACAAATCCAGCGAGTGCGAGCTTGTGTTATCCGAATTCCTGATTCGTCTGCGTCCCTGCCGCCTATTCTCGGCTTCGCCCTGCCCCTCTTCGGCAACCCAATTGTCCAGGATCTGCGCGCGCGCGGAGGCTGGGGTCCGATACCCTGTCAAGGTTTCGACCAAATTCGCCACGGCTCGATTGAAGCCGCCGCGGTAGCTTTCCTGGTCCGCGTCTTCAGAGGGCGCCGAGGAAGAACCTGCACTCCACTGCGCCTGTCCCGTGTTCATCAATTTCTCCACCGTCAGAACAAGAATGCGCCCGCTTCTGAAGCCCGCGAAGCAGGTGGTTACGCAGCGCAATGATCATTCGACCGCCGGTGCACGTGCTCTGCGGCTCCCGCCCGACTTAAGTGGGTACAGGTTCACACGAGCCGGACCGTGGCGAATGGACCGATACTGCGCGAGCTTGCTCCCTCTCGTTGACCAGATAAGTCCGGTAGGAGGCCAAGGGCTTAGCGTAACGTTCTGCCGTTAGCAGGCCTACCTTTCGATGAGCTGACGAGTGTCGCTGCAGAACCTCAGAGTTGCTCAGGTTGCTACTGATGAGCGTAGCAATCCAGCTTGTGGGTGAACCGGTCAAGCTTCGCAATGACCAGCTCGACGCCGACTGCCGAGGCATCTGAGAGGGGCGCCGTGAACTTGGCATTCGGACCGCCTGCCGCCGTTTGTTTTCAGCTACTCGGCCGAAAAGCCTCCGCTGGCCGCCGTTGAGATAAAGCACCATCGCGGCTCTGGGGCTCTATGCTGAAGCCGCTGCTGCCTTGCCTCGGCCGAGATCGAGTCACTGTTCCAAAATCGTCGCCAGACCCTTCTGCACTTCCAGCTCAGACGATTGCTATCCTCAACTAGGGGACCTGGCTTCAGGAGGCACCTGCGTTGACGCGGTGCCCGTCTGATCCGTACCGCAGTTTGCTGCTGCGACATTTTAGGCCGGCCGGGGTCGCACCGTTTGCCGCCTGCTGCACGTTCCGGGCAACTCCTGGTTTGCAGCGCCTTGCGCTTCCAGAGCAAGTGCGGTGGCCGAAAATTCTCTGAGATTCGGCCAATGATGTTACCGACTTCTTTGAGGCTTGCTACTGACTCCTGGGTGGATGACTGAGTTCCAACAAATCCAATCACTTATCTCCTTGGTGGCTTCGGTCTGCCCCGCTAACATCTCACCAGCAGCTGGGGCAGGAACTCATCCGTCCTCACCAGCTTCTCTTAAATCCTGCTGTCAGACTCATGTCGGTGCTGCCTTGTGCGGTCTCTCGGATGACGCCGGAGATGGTGATAGCGTTGGACAGTGTCTGCTCGGCCCCAAAGTAGCGGAGCCATTTGTCGTCCGTAGTCGAGATGGTCTCGCCAACGACAAAGCTCGTGCCAATCCGGGTGAATGTGACTTTTGCAGAGTGATGGATTTCGAAGTCACGAGTCACATGTCCCAGCAGCCTGAAAAGCGGCATCTGTTTCTTTGCAACATCGGCGTCGATCTGCAGAGCCAGCAAATCATTCCTCCGCAGCGGCACCGACTTCATGATGGAGATACTGATCTTGCTACTCTGCTGGCCCGAATCGAAGCGCGCGCCCACAACGGCTTTATCCCAGATGGAGCCTGCGCCGGGAGCGGTAGCTGCAGCCCAGGCGGTGCCGGAGGATTGCAGCACGCTGCCGCGATTAGCGGCCTTCTCAGCCAATAAATCCCATGTTGTGGTAGGGTCCCGCGCTACAGTCATGTCGGCGCCGATCCGAGTGTCCCAGATCAGAGAGATCGACTTTTCGACCGCGACTGCATCGGTGCCATTTGATTTCTTACTGTAGGACCAGTTCTGAGTCTCGACCGCGGGTCCAGCTTGCGCAGCGCGCAGCAGCGCGGCCAACAAAGCCGCGAAAGCGCATGCGAACGTCCGGAGCGCGGCTTGGCTCTTCCTGACATGAATTCTACGAGCTCGCTCGCGGTGGATTCCGCAAGATGCGGAGCGACAAATGGGTCCGTCATTTTGAAGGTCTCGTCGCCGACGTTCTCTCGTGTGCTTACAACCTGACGCCGCGCTCGTTCAAACCCTTGGAAGTAAACCGAGATGCTCATAACGCATTATTCAGTTTCCACGTCGCTTCTTTGTCGAGTTTCAAGCTTAGGCGGGGAAGGCGCACCGCGCATTTCCAGGCGCGCCAGCGCAGCGCAAGGCAGAAATGAGGCCCATATCCGAGCGACAGTGCGCGTTATGCCGCCGTAGGACTCGAACCGACTGCCATAGATCGAATGTCCGCAAGGATTGGTGGAGGAGCCTCAACCCACCCGCCACCGACATGTCTGTCAGATATAGCCTCCGGACCCTCCACAGTGCCATTCGCAGTTTCACTCCTGTTCAAGATCTGCCGCTTTGGTTACACCGCTAGCGCTGAGCGCAACTGTTGCTGATGAAGAAGAGCCTTAAATCGCATTCAACACTTCCCTGCATTTGCCGGTCCACAACCGAGCGCCAAGTCATTGCCATCGCAAACCGTAGGAACGGACCAGACGCGAACAGCGAATGTGCCGTTTCCACCTCAAAGACAAATCGCGTTGCGATTGCGATGATGCGGTGAACGGAGCAAATCGCGTGCCGGAGTGGATCGTAGGCTCAGCAGGCACTTCGCACTGTCAGGCTTGTTGCATTGTCTTAATACCGACAACCGGTGCAGCAAGTCCCTGACAAAGGCCTGCTCTCGCGCTGAATGTGCGGAGCAGCCTTTACGCGATATTTCAAACATCCGAGGTTGACTGCAGCAGGTGAGCAGCTTCCTGCGCTGTCGCCGAGATCCTCAAGCTCTCTGGGTTAGCTCAGTGACGGGATAGGTCGCGGACGACGACGCTCTTGTTGGCCGAACGCCTCCACCTCTTGTTTGAGAATGCGGGATTTGCTGGACCCGCCGGTACCGATCAACAGAGCTGCCGAAAGGCCATATCGCTCAAGGGGAGTATTGAGGCTTGGACCGAAGCTTGGAGCGAAATCCCCTGCTTGCCTCAGACCGTCATACGAAGAGGTTGCCCCGCGGCAGTTTGCCTGCGAGACCTCGGCTGGCTAAACAGTTAAGAGGCCATCGTCGGCGGGGGCGGACAGCCGGGGTTAAGCGGGATTACATGATTGGGCGTACCGCCAGAGCTGGTCGCGGGTTGACGCGACGTCGATCGGGCGCGGGTTCTATGCTTGCGACATGGACCACGCTGGCGCTCTCGGGCGCGCTCTCTTGCGCCCTGCCCTCCGCGGCATCGGCCGAAGCCCTGCCGGAGGCATTGGCAAAAGCCTATCAGACCAATCCGCAGCTCAATGCCGAGCGCGCGCGCCAACGCGCCACCGACGAGAACGTGCCGCAGGCGCTGGCCGGCTACCGGCCGCAGATCGTGGCGAGCCTCAGCGCCGGCCTGCAATCGGTGCGCAATCTGTTGCCGGACAACACCATCCAGACCGGCAATCTGAAGCCCTGGATCATCGGCATCACCGTGACGCAGAGCCTGTTCAACGGCTTCCGCACCGCTAACGGCGTGCGGGCCGCCGAGCTCCAGGTGCAGTCGGGCCGCGAGGCGCTGCGCAATGTCGGCCAGGGCGTGCTGCTCGATGCGGTCACCGCCTACACGAACGTTCTCGCCAACCAATCGCTGGTCGAGGCGCAGCGCTCCAACGTCGCCTTCCTGCGCGAGACGCTCTCCGTCACGCAGCGCCGGCTCAATGCCGGCGACGTCACGCCGACCGACACCGCCCAGGCCGAGGCCCGCCTCAACCGTGGCCTTGCCGATCTCAACGCTGCCGAGGTCGCGCTTGCGGTCAGCCAGGCCACCTATGCGCAGGTGATCGGCAATGCGCCGTCGCAGCTCAGGCCTGCCGAGGCCGTGGACCGCTATCTGCCGAAGAGCCGCGAGGACGCCATGACGATGGCGATCCGCCAGCATCCGGCGGTGATGGCCGCCAGCTTCGACGTCGACGTCGCCTCCACCAACATCCGCATCGCCGAAGGCACGCTGCTGCCCAGCGCGACCATCCAGGGCAACGCCAACAAGAGCCGCAACAACGATCCTACGCCCGGCACCTCCGCCGAGGGCCAGGCCTCGATTGTCGCCAAAGTCACGGCGTCGATCTACGACGGCGGCCAAGCTGCCGCGCATGCCCGCCAGGCCAAGGAGATCACGGCGCAGAGCCGGCTCGTGCTCGACCAGGTGCGCAACCAGGCGCACACGGCGGCGATCAGCGCCTGGGTCGCTCATAAAGGTGCCAAGGTCGCGGTCTCAGCCTCCGAGTCCGAGGTGAACGCCGCGACCGTGGCGTTGCAGGGCGTGCAGCGCGAAGCGGCCGGCGGACAGCGCACGACGGTGGACGTTCTGAACTCGCAAGCGGATTTGATCCAGGCCAAGGCCCGCCTGATCGGCGCGCAGCGGGACCGCGTGATCGCCTCCTACACGCTGCTCAGCGCCATCGGCCATCTCGACGTCAAGACGCTGAACCTGAACACGCCGGATTACCTGCCCGAGGTGCACTACCACCAAGTCCGCGACGCTTGGCAAGGACTACGGGCGCCGTCGGGGCGGTAGACATCCGAACATTTCCTTCCATCTGCAATGGTGACGTCGCCACATCGACATTGGGCATGTCGAAATCCCCCGCGCGTTTGCGCATGTGCATTGTGAAGCTCGAGCCCGAGTACCAGAACGTTCGAGGCGACCAGCAGAAAACAGCTCCGGTTCAGAGCGCCAGGGCCGTGCCGAGGCGGTCTTAACGGACGTGGTCGAACGGACATGGTCGCGTTGGCGAACAGAGTCATGACAGATTTCCGCAATGCCATACCGGCCCTGCGCTTCTGCATTTGGACCGACCAAATCGGCGAGATGTGGTAGCAGCGAACGGATCTCGTCGCTAGCGTCCCTACGCACTCTCCTTGACCAATAACGTCAGCGGTTCGAAGACAAGGCGACGCTGTCCGCGTGTACCGTCGTGATCGATCCTGGTGCCCTTGATTTCACATTCCGGAGATAAGGGAAGCGCTGCCGTCGCGTAGTTCCTGCAACAGGATACGGTCAGGCCGCATGCGTAATGACGATTCCAGGAGTTCGCGGCGGCCGATCTTGGCCGGCGCCCTGTCCGTCCCTGGCGTAGAGCAACCGGAAGCAGTGACGAGCTCGGGGGTGTCTTCGATCGTACTGAGGCGTTCATGCGGCGGGATGGCCGCAATCAGCGCCTTGGACAGAGTTGTCTTGCCCGAAGCGGTGGCCCCGGGATCAGGTTGTTCGCGGCGAACGATCGGGAGTCGTAACGAGCAATTCTAACGGGGAGTAACAGCCGAAGCGCTGCCTCTCACACTCCCCCGGCAGTTTGGTTGCTGCACCTCCGTCATCCATCCGAGGATCGCGGTCGTTCCCTGACCGTCAGCGTTGCTTTGTCTTCCATCCATAGGATTCCATTGGCAGCCAATCTGTGGCACCCCCGAAGGACACTCTCAGCGACCATCTCCCCGCTTCGGCATCTGTCAGTTGATGGGAGTAAGGGTTCGCGGCCTGAGGGGTTAGCCCCGGCCCCGAAGGATCTATATTCGGCATAATAGCTCGTGCTCAAGTTGTTGGTCTTCCCCGGATCCCATTCGCGCCAGCCTTCCGGAATGACCTGTGCATCTATCTTTGTCGATAGAAAGATCACTGTGGCGTAGGACCGCCAGGGGCGGCCAAGCGCGATATCGCGCGCGGCAGGGTCGGCACTTAGGGTGCAATGATCAAAAACATAGCCGCTGTCCTCATCGGGTGCTGCCTTGCTCTGAGCGGTGAAGACGACCGCTTGATTGGCGATGCCGTGCAACTCACATTGCCGGAACCAGGCCTTGGCGTTGCCAAATACGAAATCGACATGCCCTTCGATGTAGCAGTTCGAGAAGTATTGTCGTGACATTCTGCCGTTTGGTCCCTTGCCGGCATACAGCGTGTCCTGGGCGCCGAGCAGGCGGACGCGCGTAACGACGTCCCTGTCTCCGGTAACGGACAGCGCGACCGCCTGCGAGGAGGGATTGGCCGGATTGAGGGCGTAGTCGTTCTGGATGGTCAGATTATCGAGCCGGAAGTCATCGCCAGCAGCATCCAGCGTCGCCGAACGGGCGGTTCCTCCAACCTTAATCGCGCCGTCGCGATACACGATGACTGTATCCTCAGGCTTCCTGCCAGTCTCTTCGATATGAATACCGGATTTGACGATTTTGACCTTCTCGCGATAGATGCCCGGCGCGATCCGGACCTTTCCGCCTTCCGCCGGCAACGCGTCGATGGCTTGCTGCACGGAGTGATAGTCTGCATTTTCGGCATGAGACACCAATAGTGGCTGACCGTACGCTGCCGAGATGCAGAAACATCCGGCCAGAAGCGCGTTGGGCAGGGAAATTCGCATGTGATCTCACTCTTCGTTGAGTTCGCGGCACGCTCGACATAGTCGATATCCGGCCGAGATGACCGCCGTGCATGGTCAAACATATTTTCCTCGCCAAACCAGAACCTGCACGAACTCTCGCAATTTCGGCCCTGCAAACCCGGCGGCCGCGTCCAACGAAGTACCGGACATGAGGCTGACCTTCAGCAACACCAGAGATTTAGGCCGCCGATGCGGAACTCACCACCCGGGTTCGGCGCCCCGTCTCGTGCTTACCGCTTGCCGTCGCGGAATGCCCTGGCACATGCCTCCAATCCGCGCGGCAGCGATTCTGCAGCTCGTCCCGGCAGCGGCGGCGATACGTCGGAGTGATTTGCAGTCACGTTCGCGTGTTCAAGTTGCCAAGTCGCGGAATTGGCAAATCGGACATCCTCGAGTGCCACGTCAAGGGCATGTCCCTCGTCTACGCCGCGCATCAGCAACACACCAGTGTCGCCATGCACATGGCGCAGAACGATCTGCCGATAGACTGGAATCCTCGTGCCTTGTGCGCTCGGATCATATTTTGCATCGAACGCTACAGGCCACCGGTTGCCCCTCAGGCACACGTTCTCATAAGTCACGCGCTGGACCAGACCGCCTCGACTGACATCGCTCTTGATGCGCAGGCCAGACGTCGTACCGTCCAGCGTCAGATTACGCACCAGTATGTCGCTAGCCCCGGAATTCACCTCGCTGCCGATCGACATGCCGTGCCCCCAGCCGAAATAATTATCGATGATGGAGATATGGCTGCTTGAACCATTGTCGCCGGCCTTGATCGCGACGTTGTCGTCTCCCGTGCGGATCAAGCTGTGGGTAATGGTCACATCCTGACTCGCCCCGCGGGCGATGCCGTCGGTATTGCGCGCATACGCCGGTGAATCGATGGTGAGGCCCCAGAAAGTGGCACCTTCGACCCGGTTCATCGCGACATGGAAATTGGGGGCGTTGCGCAAGGTGACACCGGAGAACGTGATGTCCTGCGCATGATCGATCTGGATCAAGCGCGGGGCGTTCTGGTTGCCGCCCTCGGCTTGCGCGCGGCGGGCCAGCTGCCACCAGGTTTCGGTGCCGCCGCCCATAATTGCACCGCCCTGACCATCGATGATGCCCTCCCCGTAGAGTCCGCCGCCGCGCGTTTTAGAAAAGCTGATGAATGGCCGGCAACCGTCGCCCTTGCCCGCAATGCGACCACACTGTCCAAGGCCCTTGTCGTAAGCAGCAGGGTCGGGAATGGCGATCAGCGTCGCACCGCGTCCGACCCATAAGGTCACGCCCGATTTCATCTCGAGTGGACCTGAGCGAAACTCGCCGCGCCCGAGATAAACTGCAGCGCCAGCGGGGCAATGTTCAATGGCGTCCTGTAGGCTAAATGTATCGTTCTTGCCGGTAGGCACAGGGCGATCGCAAACCGCATGAGGTGCAACAGGTTCGGCGATAGTCCGGCGGTCTTGCGCTTTTGCGGCTGGGCAGACAGCCATCGAGGCGAGTATGGACAATAGGGCCCAGTTGCGAAAACGCTTTGTCATCGACCTGCTCGTGCTTTGTCACGCGCGTCCTTGCCGCGTGCCTTGTCTGGTATTGAGCGCTGGCTCGATCGAGCCGCCGCGCGCGTCACTGGCCTGCGCAAGATGACATTTATAAGACGCAGCAAAGGCCTGTATCTTGCGATCGCGCCGTAACATCTTTCCTATGCGCGAAAAAGACGAAGCGTTGCGACAGTCCAAATCCAAACAGCTTCTCACCGATCTCACAATGATTAAGGGCCCGACCGGTCCGGATTTCCGGCATCTCAACTGCGCGTGAATCCGGACGCTTCCGCCGCATCGACGTTGGATCGCAGCCGCACTACAAGAACTGACAGGAGCGCCCGCGGTCACCTGACACGGAAGCTACCGTTCAGCCAGCAAGGCGCGGCGCCAGATTTGTAGCGACACGTCCGTGGACGAACCGGGGGAGCGGCTTTCAGGGCGGCAAGCTCGACGTCGAGCGCCCGCGCGATTCGGGACGCTCGGGCTAAGCGTTGCCCAAGCAGCTGCGCTTCGATTGAGCCCGGCCACTTAGCCGGTGCCAGAGCGAAGTCGTCATTCTCTTCCAGTTCTTCGGGAACGCTCCTTTTATATATTCGTACAGCGCATCATCCTGTTCCGGCAAGCGTCTCGCCCGCGTGCCGAGACTGTTCGACAGCTTGCGAAGGGCATGTCATGATGCTGGACGGTCGCCGGCGCCCAGTGCTTTCGATAAGCGGCGCATCAAGCTCAGTAGGAGCAACAGGTATGCGCCCGGCCCCCGCCGAAGGTGCGGCACGCATGCGCCTGACCCTGACTGCTGATGAACCTCCGCGCTGTTCTTGAAGCGCCCGCAAAGCCATACCTACGTGCTTGTTCTCCTTGAACACATTGTCAGCTGATTTAGTGCATTATCATCGCTGGCTTCGAGCGACTGCCCGCGTTCCCGGAGATAACGCCATAAAGCATTTGAACATACTTCTCAGCGGTCAACGGTGACAGTTTTCGGCGAGTACTGACACCGCTCATCATCTCGTGAATGTAATCAAAATCCGCGCGCGACACATTCGGCGGCGGTTTGGGGCCGGGGTCTCGGGCAAGGCCAGCGGGATCGGCCCCGCGCGCCGCATCCAATCGCTACTCAAAGGCGTGTGCTGATCGTCTGGAGCGGATATATCGAACTTGTGCGCGTCCATGCCAGCCTCCCCTCGAGGATCAAGTTATTCGGTATTCGGAGAAGCTTTCGAGAAGCTGACGAGCTACGGCCGGCACCGGATCGCATCGCACCGGAACCGTTCTTCCTGGGTTCGCACGAACTTAGGTGACTGCCGTTGCCCGCCCTCCTTAGCATCGCATTGTGATCGCTTGCGGACATAGTCACCCAATTCTCGTCATCATCCAAGCTATGCCAGATGAGGCATGGTCGGCTTCCGCGGTCAGGACCGCCCGTCACTCGCATGCCTTGCCCCGCGCCATAGCAGACCATTGCTTCAGTGAACGCGCCCCCCTCGCGCCGCCGCCAGACAGTTCTACCGGTAATTTGAGCGCCTTGAAGACGGGCAAAACGAGCGAACTGGCTGGCTCGAGGTGGAGAGCTCTTTGACATTCGATTCAGGACAAATACGTGAGCAGCTCCCAACCGGCGACTCTAGCCAAAGACGCGGCGATACGCCCCGTATGTGGTGCTACTCTACGCGCATCCCCTGGCCAATGCACCGCGGTCAACTAAAAGCCGAGCCTATCGGCAGGGCCGCACCGCCCGCCGGGCTCGCAACAACATGGGTCTTGAGATCTTCGGCAGGTCAGTGACAAAGCCTGTCGCCGTTAACGTGCGCGGCGGCAGCTTTCAGAGGCCCCATGATCGACGCGGAAATTCAAGGGCCGCATCCCTTCAACAGGATCATCGACGCGATTTGCGCGGTCCTGCGTTACGTATTGAATTGTTTGCCGCGGAGTTTCGCTGGCGTTCATCGCTCGGCGATGATACCGCTCGACGCTCAAGCCTCCGCTCCAGATCCGCCAATCCTGCCTTACATTCGGCGACAACCGATTGGGCGCGAAGCAGCGTGACCTTGAGCTCGTCCTGTTGCCTGAGTATTTTCTCAGGATCCCAATCGTCCTGCATCAGCTCATTGACCATCTGTAGAGCACCGACTGAACGCCGCCGCTTGACATCACGAACCCAGGCTCGGCATGTCGTAGATTCCCGCGCTTCAGCCACCGGCCAAAAGTGACGCAAACAATCGTCCTATGGTATAGCGCCTTTACCCTGGTCTGCAGCACGATCTGGTTGAGGACGACCATTCGTTGCGAGCCCCCTACACGACACTCGAGTTCTGCCCGGCAAACCTGAGCGCGTCCGAACGTGGCAGAGTTCGCGGCGCACTCGCACCTTTTGGAAAGCGCATCGGGAGAGCTCTGCCATCGATAAGCCGGCAAGTTTCATCTGAACACCTGGATGGATGCCCAACGAGCATCATGGTCATAAGTGGTTTCGTCAAATCGTCAAGCAACCGGCATGCCAATGCCGCTTGAGCGTTCCTTATAAAGAAACGATGTCGGTTTTCCCGCAGCACGTGGTTGCAGGCGGTGCTGTTGTCGCTGTTGAAACAAACGAGTGCCTTGAACGATACAGCCAAAGCCGCAGGCTACAAGGGCCATAGCAGCGCTCAGTATGGCAGCGGTCAATATAGAGAGAAAATTTTGCGGACGTCAGCCAGAATGCCTCTCACCATTTTGGAGCGATGCCTTGTTTGCCGTAACTTGAATTGTTCGGAGCCGATCTTGCGACGAGCCTCGCGAACACTGCGAATTTTCTTGCCGGGATTTGCTTCGTCACACAGTGCCCGCCGTTTCGGCAGATGTGCAGCCACGTTTCAGACTGGTGAGGCGGGCGGGCTATGTTTTTGTCACGACATGCGTCTGCTGCTAAGGCGATGGGGCTGCTGCGCCTTGCGCGGGCTCCGCTTGCTTGAGGCGTTCGAGGTAGCCGCGTGCGCGCGAAATCACCGCCTCGAGCACCGCGTCCAGGACGGCATGACCGCCGGCAGGCATGGCTTCGACCTCGGCCTTGGCCGCCATTGCATGGTGCGTCACTGCCTGAGCAATCTCGGAGACGCGCCGGATCGTCTGGGCTGGAGAGAGCTTGCAGTCGATGGCGAAGCGCTCCCAGTGGTTGCGTCCGAGCTGGTCCGCCTGCTTCTGCCCGCCGATCTTCTGCGCCATGTTGCGGGTGATCTTCGGATATGGCGCCGCACAGACGATGTCGTACCCTGGTGCCATGACGGCGCCGCGCGCCGATAGCATCAGCGAGTAGTTTTTGGCATGGGAATCCGTATTCCACACCATCGGATTGAAGATGGCAAGATCGACAAAGCGGGCGGTCTGCTGTGCTGTCATGTGGCGCTGGGTCACACCGACCATGTCGGCCAATGATGGTCCTTTTAGGCCTCTATCGTTGTTCTGGTACTTGGCAGCTGGCGGTCGGCCCAGGGCTTGGCAGAAGTCCTCCTGATGCAGCCGCCGCCACCTCTTGCCGTCATGACGGCGGTCATAGCGCTCAACCAGCAGGTAACTACGTTCGCCTGCCGTCCCGGTCGTCACGTTCGGCGTCGGGATTCCGATCATGCGCGCGAGCGTCAGGCAGAATGCCTCGTTCTGGACGGCGCCGGGCAATCGCTCGCCATCGGGCTTGATGATGTGGGTCGATGGTGCGCCGTCGATCGGTACGTAGAGGGTGTCGCTGTCCAGAGCGACGGCAAGCTTTGTTTGCACACCGGCAAGCGACATCGACACGCCATCTTCGCCGACGAGGAAGGGCTTGTGGGGTAGCTCATTGAGGATACGCTCGAGCGAGGCCTTGTCGGGGATCTCGCGCCATTTGCCAGCGACCAGCCCGGTGCCCGGTTGTCCGACTGAGAGCGCGCCGGCGATGTCGCGGCCCATCTCGGCAAGAAGACCAATGACATCGGCTGGCGACTTGCCGAGCATATGACCTACGGCGCCGAGAGTTGCGTTCTCCGGCAGCAGATTTGCCGCCCATGGCAGAATGGCCGAGGCATTGTGCGACGCCCGCGAGAGCGGCATGGTGAGCGACACAGGAAAGGCCCCGGTCAGCCCGCGCCAGGATTCAGCATAAGTGAAGCCTGACGCTTCGTCGGCGGCCGTGATCCATCCGACCTCTCGCGTCTCAAAGTAGACCGGAAGACGGTCCATGAGGCTCCTCCTCCTCCTCGCTGTCGGGAATGTCCGGTGTCTCGGAAGCGTTCGCGCGGCGGGCTTGGGCTTCCTTAAGAACATCCTCGATGCGCAGCCCGAGCACGTTTGCCACGTGCAGGCTGCGCCCGAGCTGACAGGTGCTTTTTCCGGCCTCGAGGTCGACTATGAAGCGCTTTCCTGTCCCGCTCACCATGGCGAGCTCGTCCTGCCGGAGGCCCTGGCGTTTGCGTTCTTCTTGGATGAGGCGGCCGAATGCTGCAGCGAATTCGGCGGCTTGGCGCGCGACACCGGTCTCGCCAGGTTGGTCGTTTCGAGGCGAGGGGAGAGTACCCTTTGGAGGCGTGTTCATAGCTCTCTCGTCGTAAGTTACCGAGCGGGAACTTTATGCGTTGAGGCAGCGAATGTCCAGCACAAAGTTACCGGACGGGAACTTTCAAGTAGCTCCCGAGGGGAAGCAGCAAAGTTACCGATCGGGAACACTTACGTCAAAAACGAGGCTGAGCAGCCCAAAGTTACCGAGCGGGAATTCTACTCCTCATACCACCTTGGTTTATTGAAGAGAGATCGACCACGACCCGCGGAAAATGTCCGCTAATCCCCCGTCGAGTGAAGAGGGTCCTTAGCGTCCAATCGGTGTCGAGCGGAGCGGCCGGCCCCACGCGGCTCACAATCACAGCGATGGGCAACATAGGGGACAATCCAGCTGCCGCGAAAGCGCGTCAAACCACGTGACTAGGTGATCACGGCGCGCCCATGATTTCGGCAGGTCGGTAAAGCTACCTGCCAGTGGTCTGAACAACTGCGTTGAGGATCAACCGTTCGTCGCAACACCCTGTGTATCGCTCAGTTGTAGCAGTTGGTCGAGAGCTTCTGCGAACGTTTTTCAGCCAAGGGTTTCCTGGGCCCCCGTGTGAGTGCGAGAGCCACGACCTCGAGATCATCGGCCTGGTGCATGCGGAGATTGGTCTCCATTGGAAAGTACTGGCGCAGCAGCCCTTGGTGTTCTCGTAGGTGCCGCGCTGCCAAGAGCTGTGAGGATCGTGGAAATGCAGCCCTGCATCGATCCTCAGACGTGCAGCCTGAGCCAGCTCAGCTCTTTGATCCAAACTCAGCGACCGGCGCAATTCCTCGGGCATGCTGACCTTTACGCAGGTAATGGCGGCGCGCACTGCCTCAACGCCATGTCGGGCCGAGTACAAGTCCGTTCTTCACGCGAGCCTCCTGTTCATGGCGATCTCCTCACGTTCGGCGAATGAGAGGTAGCGTCCTGATAGCGGTTTTGACATTCGTGATAGATGTGTCGGGATCATGCCGCCCGGCAGACAATATTGTCTGACTCCTCGCGCAATGAGCCAGATCTACGCTCACTGACCGCGCTGATCTAGGGTCTCGCCATGTGCATTTGTACTCCTCAGCAGGCGACACGCCGCTCGTGCGGCCCTTGCAGAGCGACGGTCATCGCTCGTTGAGACGGTTCTTTCCTCACGATCGTTACGATTTATCGGATGGCATCAGGAGAGCCCTCCTCACCAAACCGGCCTAGAGCCGCCGGACCGAATGAATATGAGCTCGCCTGCGGATTACGTCTAATCCAAGCCTGCGGGTAGAGCCTTCTTTTCATGATCGAGCGTTCCCCGGAATCCTCGTGCAATAAGCTCAGTACCGCGCGTTCGACTCCCTGCTCCGCCGCCTCTCAACTGGAGGGCACTTCTAACCAGGCTGCTGCGACCGTGCTTCTCATCCGGACACTTCGACTGTCAGCCTTGAGACCAACGTCGGCAAGTTGACGCGACAAACTCTCCGAAGACCCCGCAAAGCATACGAATTCAGTTCGGCACGCGGTTTGCTTTATTCGGGAAATCATCACCAATTGTAGTGCGGTGATCTTCGGGACGGACCTGGGGCGCGTTACCGCGTATCTGGTCTGCTCCGACGATCGTCGTGCGGCGATACTTGGAGGAGGCGGGTCGTGAACTGGGAAGTGCAGGGAAAACTTTGATGCGATCGAGAATTATTTTTTGTGGTGCGACAACAATTGCGCTCGTCGCAAGCAGCGCAGCCAAGCCGGCGGACCCACAACTTAAACTGCCACAGGCGGTGTGGAACTGGTCTGGAGGCTATATTGGCGGGCATGCCGGCGGTGGGTACGGCCGCACCTCCTTCAGCAATCCATACGGCCCATCAATCTATGGCGGCATCGTCGATACCCCGGCGTTCCTTGCAGGTGGCCAGATCGGTTACAACTGGCAGAATTACAACTGGGTGTTTGGCATTGAGCTCGATGCCAGCGGTGCTGTCTCTGAGGGCACAAATACATGCCTTGCCCCTTCGGGTTTCGTTGTGAGCGCAAACTGCAAGGCAGGTCCCAACCTCTTCGCGACCGGCACTGGCCGCATTGGTTACGCTTTTGGCGCCCTCGGGCACACGCTGGCCTATCTCAAGGCAGGCGTTGCCTGGCAAAACAATAGAGGCGATGTCGTCAACAACTTTGAAGCTGGCTACCTGCCCCAGGAGAAAACCCATTTCGGCTATGGCCGGGTCGGTGGCATCATCGGGCTGGGCATCGAGCAAGCCCTAGCGCCTGCATGGTCGGTGAACGTCGAGTATGACTATTTGCACTTTGGCGGACCCGGCGTCGCGACCGCTTCGACAGTGCAGTTTCCGCCGTTTGCGATTCTGCCGGCGAACACAACCAGCCTGTCCAGCAACTACCACATCGGAAAGATTGGCCTTAACTACCATTTCGACGCCGA
Organism: Bradyrhizobium yuanmingense; assembly: GCF_025200905.1. Lineage (NCBI taxonomy): Bacteria > Pseudomonadati > Pseudomonadota > Alphaproteobacteria > Hyphomicrobiales > Nitrobacteraceae > Bradyrhizobium > Bradyrhizobium yuanmingense. Next base: position 5,498,183 of record NZ_CP104173.1, read on the forward strand.
CTCAAAGGCCGCACAATGGTCTAATGCTCCGCTGTACACGAAGGCACCCGCGAGCGTGCAGCCCATTCCCTACGCGAGCGGTTGGTCGTTCGAAGGCGGCTCGCGGCTCTGGCTCAGCCGCGGGAAATTCCAGTGGGATCACAGCGCAGCGCACGAAGGCCAAGATCCCGGATTGCTGATATCACGGCTCACGTATCATGGTTTGGACGGATTGTCTGGGGAGTTATTCGGCCGTCTTGACAGTCCCTGGGGAGTTTTCCTGAAGAGCAACCTTGGTACCGGGGGCTTCAACAAAGGAAAAATAAATAATGAAGATTGGATACCCAACCACGGATTTTCCTACATCAACAACCTTTCAGGCCAGTCAAACGGAAGGTTCACCTATTACACGGCTGACGTCGGTTACGATTTTCTGCGCAGCACCGACTACAAAGTCGGCGGATTTATAGGCTGGACCTATTACGGCCAGAGTTCGGACTCGACCGGATGCATGCAGGTGGCCAACCCGCTGTATTCATGCTTGGCGCCGGGTGACAACAGGATCATCGGCGGCGAGGATACTCAATGGAATGCGCCCCGGATCGGCGTGAGCGCCGAAACCATGCTGACCGACCGTTGGCGTTTGAGCGCCGACGTGGCCTACTTGCCATGGACCGATTTCAAGGGGCGTGACTATCATCTCTTGCGTCCCAAGACCACCTTTTCTGAACAACGCGGCAATGGTGGTGGCGGAGTCCAGCTTGAAGGCGTGCTGTCCTACTTCCTCACCTACAACATTAGCATTGGCGTTGGTGGCCGCTATTGGGCCATGTGGACCAAAGGGGGCGCCGGGTCCATGCACTGCGGTAACGGCTGCATCGAGCACTCGTCCTCATTTGCGAAGTACAGCATGGAGCGCTGGGGTACATTCTTTCAGGCTTCTTACAAGTTCGATTGAAAGGTTCACCAAAGCCCCGCTCCAGAGTCCTCTCGACCCATCCGAAGCCGGCTCGCGAGTAACGACATCCGCGCTAGAATTGTGCGCCGATGCCACTGGTATGGCGAGGCCATACCCAGCATCGAGCGTGAGAGTGGAAACCGATCTTGATCAACAGCATGAACACACGGGCGCAACAGCGCCTGCGCTCGCCCAAAGACCATCGCGTGCTGCGACAGCTCACATGCGCAGCACAGTGACAGCTGACCAAATCTGATCACAGTTTATCTAGCGACGATTGCGCGCACGCTTTCTCAGCTCGGAAAGACAATCATTCCGGGCTCATCAAAAACCGCTGTCGATTTGATCGATGCTGCGTGAGAACGATAGCACTTTACCTGAAGTTAGGTGGTGCGCGCTTCGCAGTCGAGGCGACTGCTGCGTCGCGCTGTGCGTCGATTGGACACGCCCTTCCTGCGTCGCGGCGGCCTCTGACGGTGTGCGCGCAGGAAATAAGGTTTCCAGCATCAGCGACCTCGCTGGACGACAAATAGATGGTGATCAGGGCCGCTCTCTTTGACCGGAAACGGCCTTTGCGATCGCAGACAGGAATTGCCGCCCGTCTTGTGCAATTTCCGAGCCGAGAGCATCGTGAAATACATAATTCGTCGAAAAGATATTCAGGTCCGGCGCGTGTACGGCCAACCGCTTCCTACGATCGACCCACTCATGGGCGCCTCGGGGCTTGACCTCGCCGCGCCTCATCAAGCCAACCCGGCTTTGGTTACACGAGCCCTCGAAGGCTCACGGCATCAGCGTAGCAGAGTAGCCTGCAGCCGCAGCGCAGCTGGGCGGTATGGTCTACAACGGACGAGCTCGGTTTTGCGAGCACCGTCATGAACCACATGGATCACGCCTGGACAGGTGAGCACCAGCCCGACCGGTGTGTACTTTCCGGCATTTGGTCACGAGCGTACGGTTCGGACCGTTTGTGGCCCGCGGGCAGGAATATCTTGCTACGCCAGCACTGCGCGACCAGGCTGCAACTCCTGTAACTCTGGCCGCAGTGCCCCCTCGATAGCCTGAGGAGACCAAGGCTGTCGTGCGGTTTGTGAGACAGCCTCATGGCTGGAAGCGACGGCCGAACGCCCGGCGCGCCGTGACAGCGCATCGCCGGACAGGTACGAGAACACGCTCTGAGAGAGCAGTTTTCCGAAGACGAGTCGGATCAGCCAACTCGGAGATCCTCAGCTGACATCTTACCCGAATGCCCGGCCTTGAGCTCATAACTGACGCGGGCCCCCTCTTCGAGAGTAGTGTAACCGGCCTTTTCGACGGCACTGATGTGCACGAAGACATCGGGACCTCCGTCGTCAGGCCTGATGAACCCATAACCTTTGGTCGAGTTGAACCACTTCACAATACCCATTGCCACGGCGGCATCTCCATAGTGAACCGTTGTGATCTAGCGAAGAGTCTCCCGTCCATCAAGACGGTCGGCAAGAGACACCCAGCGTCGCTGCGCTGGTCACGTGCTCCATTCTTTTATCGCGTGGCCTCGCTCCGCCCGCATCGTGGACGCGACAACAATCCTGACGTCGACGACAGTTTCGCCTCAAGGTTTCAGCCCAGATGACGCTTTGACCTTCGCTTCACCCGTCGCGCGCCACCGACTTATAGAAGAGTTGCGGAGCTTCGAGCATGTCGCTCTCATCCAGAGTCGGCAGATGGCTTTCATCGACGTTGACAACAAAGCCTTGAACTCCTGTGCGCAGCCTGGAACAGGATTATCAAGCCGATCATGCCTGCATGAAGATCCCTGGGTGTTTTATCAAGCACGAAGACGCTCGCAGGGCTGCGCTTTGGCTGTTTGTCTTCGGATCTGATCGCACGTCGCGCCCTGTCGCCGAACAACGTCCGCCGAGACAATCCTAAAGGAAGCACATTTGGCAGGTTATCCCAGCCCGCAAACCTGCTCGACAAACGGCGGAGCATGTTCAAACCGGTAACTTGCGCATCTGACGAACTTCGTCGCGCCGCCGGCGGCTCATCATCCTCTCGCCTTGACTTCCGCTTCGATGAATTCAGCGAAGCAACGTGAAGACGTTGAGATAACGAATGGTCTCCGTTCTGTCTGCTTTGATCAGCCCGTTGAGCAAACGTTACTCGGAACAAAGCCGCCTCCATGCATAGGTGTATTCAAGGGCCAGTTGACGCGCCTCTTCCATGAGATTGGCCGCGGCGCTGTGTCCCCCGTCGATGTTCTCGTAGTAAAGGTAAGGCTGGCCGAGCGCGGCAAGCTTTGCGGCAGCCTTGCGGCCGTGCGCTGGATGCGCGCGATCGTCCTTGGTGGAGGTAAGAATTAAGGGCCCGGGATAGGTCTTGCCCGCCACCAGCTTCTGGTAGGGCGAGTAGCGTTCGATCCACGCACGCTGCTCGGCAATGGCGGGGTCACCGTACTCGCCGATCCAGTAGGCGCCCGCGCCCAGTTTGGTGTATCGAAGCATGTCAAGCAGCGGCACCTCGATGATCGCTGCGTTGAAGAGCTCGGGACGTTGGGTGATTGCTGCGCCAACGAGGAGGCCACCCTGGCTGCCGCCAATTGCTCCAAGCCGGCGTGGACTCGTGATCTTGCGGCGGACCAGGTCCTCGGCAACGGCGATAAAATCATCCCATGTCGTCTGCTTCGTTGCTCCCTGGGCGGCTTGATGCCATTGTGGGCCAAACTCGCCGCCCCCGCGGGCGTTCGCAACGACATAGGCATTGCCCTGTTCGAGCCAGAGCCGCCCGCCCGGCCCCAGATCAGAAGGCAGAAGCGGGATCTGGAAGCCGCCATAGCCAAGGAGAAGCGTCGGAATTGCGCCGTCAAACCTAGCGTTCTTTGGCCGCACCAGAAAATACGGAATTGACGTGCCATCACGCGAAGTGGCTTCGAGCTGCTCCACGACGTGGTTGGACGCATCGAAGGCGGACGGTGTGTTCTTCAATTCCTCGAGCCTTTTGCTTTCGGCATCAAAATGCCAGACTGACGCTGGTCCGAGATAGCTCGAGACGGTAAACATGACCCGGTCCGCTTCATCGTGGGCAACTGACAGGCTGACACCTGTATGTTCCGGCAGCGGTATCGGCGTTGCGGACCAAGCTCCTTGATCGTACTCATAGACGAACGCTTTGCTCTGAACGTTCTCAAGGATCGTCAGGATCAAACAATTCTTTGTGGCGGTTAACTCGCCCAGGGCCTGGCGGGGCCCAGGTTGAAAGACAAGCGAGGCTTTGGCGCGCAGCGGATCCTGCTTCCATTCGTCGAGTTCATACGAGATCACCGAGCCCGCCGTGAAGCGGTTGTCTTCAGACGGCCTCCAGTCCTCGTCAAGTTTCACAAGCAGGCGGCCGCACGCGATCGTGACGATCTCCGCCTTCTTCGGCAGATTGAGTTTCACGGGCCCATCGGCGCCGAAGACCACATATTCGGACTCGAAAAAGCTGATTGCGCGGACCGCGCCGGTCACATGAATATGACCTTCGATGTCACGAAGCACGAGGGGCTGCGTCTCGCTGTCGGTGGGCTCACCACGAAAGATCTCGCGAGCCTCACCGAGCGGCTGAGCGCGTTTGAGCTCCTTCACTACAAAGGGGTAGCCGGCTTGCGTCAAAGTCCCCTCGCCCCAGTCCCGTGCAACAAGGAGTGTGTCACCATCGACCCAGCTGACGTCCTGCTTGCCCTCTGGGAGATAAAAGCCGTCCGCGACGAAGGTCTTGGCGAAGCGATCGAACTCTCGTATGGACACGGCATCCTTGCCGCCATCGGAAAGACTAATCAAACAGAGGCGCCCTTCAGGCAGAAGGCAGTTGGCACCTTCAAAGACCCAGTTTCTGTTTTCGGCGGCAGCCAAGGCGTCCACGTCGAGGATGGTTTCCCACTTTAGATCTTGGCTACGATCGCTCTCGCGCGTGGTGCGCCGCAAGACGCCGCGCACATGCTTCTCGTCTTGCCAGAAATGCTCCCTACCACCTTCCAATGGAATGTCTGCGATCCGTTTCTTGGCCCTCAGGATGGAGAGCGCCTGTTCGTAGAAGTGCCGATAGCGAGGATCTGACTGAAGCACCCCGAGCGTCTTCTCGTTCTCTGCGCGAACCCAAGCCAATGCGCGTGGCCCATCGATCTCCTCGAGCCAACGGAATGGATCATCAGTCATCGGCGCATCCGTTCGCTCTTGTAAACACGCCGTGGAGGTGAAGCAGGCAATCGAAAACAGCGCGACAAAGAGGAGTGATGTCTCCATGAATTTGCTCCGGTTGAGGTCGAGCGGCCACGCGCGCGGGTCCTGACGCGTCAACCAGAAGCGGCGGAAAGCGCGCAAGCGCATGACGCGCGTCTTGCGCTATGTCATGGGCCGCTCACTGCAAGCTGCGTGCCGGCTAAAGAGTCGCAAGTTTCAGTCGTTCGGAGGCTGCACGACCATGTTCCGTTGCCGCCATTGGTTGCCAAGCGGACATCACAGCGTGTCGGCGGACAGCCTGTGAGACAGCGCCAGCATTTTTCGATCTTCAGTGGCAAGCCCGGGACGCAGCGGTGCTGCTTACCTCCCTATCGGAGGTTCTCCTAGCTGGCGTCAACGGGCAGACTTGTCGACGGGCATCATCAGGACAAAGATCAGCGCATTGATTAGCAGCCAGCCGGATCGACATCATGCTAAGGGTGGTATGCATGGCGCTCGGACCCGTCGGCTGCAAGCATTGCCGAGTTCGAGGAGCTTTTTCCTTGCGAAACACGCGATGTCACGCCGATAACTCGGTTCGTTAACTGATTGCCGGGAGGATTGCGCTCCAGACGAGGAGAGTAAAAATGCCCAAGAAACGGCCTACGCTGCAACACGTCTTGGCATTGAGCCAACAAACAACATACAAGCACCAGATCAGGTTCTTCTGCGCAACGTAATGGCGAAATGAAGCTGGGCATCAGCGGCAATTGAGGGAGCTACGGTCCAACTTGAAACGATCCTGATCTATCGGTGCGGGGACCGACGCACGAGCCGTGCCCCCCCTATTACACGAACGAGATCAAGGGCGAAATTTTCGATCGAGAATGCCCGCTGCTGCCTGATCATCCGCGGCCGGTTCAAGCTAGTGCCTCACTGCGAACTGTTCCGTAACGTGCTGTCGCGGGCCCAGAGCAAGCGCCGCTTTCCGCCGCGGAGCGATCAACGGGCAGCAGCGCGCCGACTGACCCCGCCACCGTTCGCATCAGCGTCGTTTAGACATAGAACACGAGTTGACTGTATCGCCCCATTCTGGTCATGGACCACTCGCATGATGCCTTGGCTTCTTAGGCCTGCGTCGTGCGCAAGAACCGCGTCAGCGCCAAAGACCTGGATTGCTCCTCTGTCCTGCTACAGAAGCCTGTCATCCCGCCGGTGCTATGCTTTTTCACCTGGTCAGTTCTCGCGGCCACGGAGCTCTTGTCCGCGATGACCATCGCGTGAAGCTGTCGCCGCCGGCAGATCCCAGAGTCTGTCCTGTGTATGCTTCAGTGGGGCCGCTAAAGCGTCAAAGGCCGACTTCACGGCTCCATAGGCAGCCTCCTTCAAAGCGGCATCAGCGGGATCGATCTCGTTATAGGCGGTCAGCGCCGCGGCATAATTTTGATACAAGGGCATGTGAGCTTCGTTGGTCCAGCCGAGACCGAGAATGTGGAACTGATCAGCCGGAACGGTGATGCTGCCTTTGTCCAGCTCCCCGAGGTAGTCCGCCGACCAGTCGTGGATGGTATAGGATTCAATCTTATCCATCATCGACCGCCAGCGCTTCACACGCTCCTCAAGCGGCATGTTGGTCGCTCTCAAAATCGCGTCTGCGATTTCTTCGGGGTGGTTTGGATCCACCAGCAGCGCCTCGTCAGCATTGAAGTCTTCAGCCGCCCCAGCAAACTTCGATAAGACCAGAACGCCCGGATCCTTCGGATCTTGAGCAGCAACATATTCTTTCGCTACCAGATTCATGCCGTCCCGGAGCGGCGTGACGACACCTACATGTGCGGCGCGGTAAAGACGCGCGAGTGCAGCCTGGCTGAACGAATCATTAGTGTATTGGATCGGCCTCCATTCGTCTGTGCCATGCTCGGCATTGACATGGTTGATCGCATTCTCCACGTCCTCCTTGTACTTTTGATACTCGTCCACGTCGGCGCGTGAGGACGGCGCGATCTGTAAAAGCGAGATGCTTCCCGGCTCGGCCGCCAAGATCTGGCTAAATGCTTCGACCCGTTTGTCGATGCCCTTCGTGTAGTCGAGCCGATCTACGCCGATGGCAAACTTGGCGCCCTCGACGTTTTGCAATAATGACGAGATTTTTTCCTGCTCTGCGGGCGCGAGCTCTGCCGCAAGATACTCTGCGAACTGCTTGGGATCGATACCGATTGGGAACTTTTGAAGTCGCGTCTGGCCACGCTCCGTGGTCACGACGCCATCCTTGCTCTCCAGCCCGAAGTCGGTTCGCAGGCAGGCCAAGAAATTGTTCAGATCCCGGTTCGTCTGGAAGCCGAGCAGATCGTATTCCAGCATCGACTTCATCAGTTCGTGATGATTGGGTACGTGCTCTATCATGTCGGGCGTCGGCCATGGCGTGTGTAGGAAAAAGCCTGTCGGCCGCTCGATGCCGAGCCTATGCAGATCGGCCCCGAGCGGAAGCAAATGATAATCATGCACCCAGAATGCGTCCCGATCTCGTACGTCGAAGGCCGCGCGCGCGATGAAGTCGTTAATCCTTCGATAGCTGCCAAAATCGTCTTCCGAGACCGACATCCGCTCCGGCAGGGAGTGCAATGCTGGCCACAGCGTTGAATTCGAATAGCCCCGATAGTAGCCAGGATGGTCCGCGGCCGGCAGATCGAGCCTGGCGACGTGGCCCGCACCAGTCGGTACCAGTGGCAGGGGCCGCTCGATCCCATCGCCGCGGGCCTCCGAAGAGCCTATCCAAACCGCGCCGGAACGTTCCACCACCGGCTCGAGGCCCGCCGCAAGCCCGCCGGTCTGGGGTTTATTGGGGTCGAACGGCGCAACGCGGTTCGAAATCACAACCAGCTTCATTTCGGGCTTCTGGTTGACCGTATCGAGACGGTCCTCCACCTCGCCCGGCACAACAGCATCGGAAGGACCTGCACCTCCTTGTTGCTCCTGCTCCAACGGCATCTCGTGCAGGTGCTGGTCAAAGGCCGCCTGGCCTGTCGTTTCACCTTGCCCCGTGGCGGCTGATGCGCTGCCGGAGTCCAACGTTGCCGTATCGAGCGTGTCTTGGATTCGAACCATCTCGCAACCCCGTTTGACGATGTTTACGTTTGGTGCAGTCGCAGATCAGCCCCGAGATATCTCCACTAAGCCACGGTTGCAGGTCCAGCTTTCCGGAAGCTGACCAGCCGAGCAAAATAGTCGGATTGCTGCATCTTCAAGGCGGTCGTGGCGGATGAGGCGACGAAATGCCGGATTAAGGCAAGACGACGTTTGGCTTCATCGAGTTGATGAGTGCAAGCAGAGCGTTGCCGTCGTAGCCGGCGACGCGCATGGGCCTTGACGCTGGAAAGACTCGGGCGCTGTGGCGAGGTGACCGTCCAGATCGGCACCAAATGGCGCGAGCGCGCAATGACAAGTCTATGGAGTAGGCTTTGGATATCGCCGATCTTGCTCGCAACACCGCCGGCCTGCCCGGCATCCCAACGGTACGATATAGACGGCATCATAGCGCTCCGGCGTGGTCCGCCCCTCGCGCATCATCGCGCATCCGAATACCAAGTTGAAGCCTTCAGAGAAGCTTCCTTCAAGCTATCGCAAGCTTACCCCTATCAGCTGCGCGGTTATACGATCGCTTCAATCACATGCCCCTGTTCATACCGTGATGAGGATACCTTCCGATGTGGTCGGCTTGATGCTCCGCCAGCGGCGCAAACAATGCGGGCGGCTCTCCACTATGCGACACGAACGAAATTGCAGCTCGAATGCTTGACCAGCTTGACAGGAACGTGCGCCGTTAATGGCTCCGCACGTGTCGTACCCACCTCGCGGAGAATGCATATGAGTTCCACATTGCGCAACAATTTGTAGTCGCGTTACACGCCTCGACTCCTTCTCAAGGCCGCCCCGATACTGCCACATCATCGATGACGCCCTCTGGCCGTTTGGTAGCACGCAGACCGCTAGAGTATGGTGCAACGTCTAACAGCAGCACGCTTTCGATTGTCCACGGATTATCATTGCCGTCTTCGTGTCCGGCCCAGGCCGTCTACACCGCCGTTCCGATGACAACGACTTAGTACCAAGCCGCTACGTCGGCTCCCAATGTTCAACACTCATACGACCGCCGCGTCCGCACCAGGGGGACGGACCGATCACAACGTTGAAATAGGGATCCGACCGGCCGTCGCGCTTTCAAGAGCGTTATGCGCCGTGGTCTCACCTCGCCTGGTGGTCCACGGCGCGCCGTGACGATCGGCGACGAAATAGAAGCACGCCGTGTTCATAAACAGCTGCGGGCGCGTAATTAGCTTCGCATTCCGCCGGAGCGACCCACAGTCGCCCCTTGCATTTCGCTAGATCTGCATTGGGGGGCAACGGAACCGATGCCGTTACCTTAGATCATACCCTCACGTCGCGCTTTGACGACGCATTGAGTCCGGCTGGACGTTTCCAGCTTTCGCATCGCATTCTTGACATGAAAGTTAACGGTATTCTCGCTCACTTTCAGGATCACTCCGATAGCCCAGGATGACTTCCCTTCCTCGACCCATCGCAAACACTGTATTTCCCGTGCCGACAGCACAACCTCTTGCCCATCCGCCATGAACTTCTCCTGTAGTAGAGACGAACAGGAAAGCATCAGCAAATGCCATACCACTCAGTGGCGCCAGCAAACTGTCGGCGAGGCAGGACAAATTGTTCGGCGATTGCTACGCCATTCGCGCAAATCCAGGCCATCCCGCCGCAGCCCTGTAGACAGGCTTGCGGCGTATGTCGTCAAGGCGACAGCAGCATTGCGACAATCGTGACTGTTCGATATTTGCGTCCAACTCTATGTGAGCCGGAGATCACCCTTTCACTAGGTGCTCCTCCCCCGCGGAGGAGTCGGGGGCAATTCTCTCTGGGGCCGCAGCATCAGGCTTGCGAACGAAAGGCCACTCATTTGCATCCAAAACTCTTCTTTCCAGCCTTTAGGGCACGACGCCAATCAATCCATAGCGAAAGCTTTGCGTTCGGCGCGACTCCTGTGGCAATCATGCAAGCCTTTGCGGTCCCAATAAACTACCAATGCTGGTCATTGAGCGGCATCACGCCGAAACGATATGAGCAGTGACATTGGTGCCAATCGCTCGTTTTCCAGGATTTAGGCATGCAGTATCAACCACAAGCCGTTCCGCCCAGCCTTCAATGCGCGCGGCCGTCGCCTGTCGAAATGCTTCGCGCCCAGATCTGCTCGAATGATGAACTCTCGTTCTTGATGGAAGCGCATGATGGCCTGTCCGCTACAATCGCCCAGCGCTCAGGATTTAAGGGGCTATGGGCATCTGGTCTGTCGATTGCCAGCTCGCTGGGCTATCGTGATGCCAATGAAGCTTCATGGAGCCAGCTCGTCCAGAGCGTCGAGCGCATAGTGGACTCGATAGAGCTACCTGTGCTCGTTGATGGGGATGGCGGCTTCGGTAATTTCAACAATGCTCGCCTGCTCGCACGCAAACTTAGTCAGGCTGGCGCGGCAGGCGTCTCGCTCGAGGACAGCTGCTTCCCAAAGCTGAACTCACTCATTGGTGAGCGGCATCCGCTCGCTGATATCGATGAATTCTCCGGTCGTCTGCGGGCTGTGAAGGATGCAGTCGCCCAAGATCTGGTTCTCGTGGCCAGGATCGAAGCGCTGATCGCCGGGCACGGATTGGACGAAGCTATCTTGCGTGCACACGCTTATGCCGACGCGGGGGCCGATGCAATCTTGATTCACTCACGAAAGAGTACCGCGGGCGAGATACTTTCGTTCGTCGCCGAGTGGCGGGACCGGCTCCCTGTCGTAATCGTTCCGACGACATATTATCGAACGCCGGTCTCAGTCTATCGCGATGCCCGCATCGCCACGGTCGTCTGGGCCAATCACTCCATGCGAGCTGCGGCAGCTGCAATGCGGCGCGTCTGCGATAGTATCGCAGCTCAAGAGAGCGTTGAGAGCATCGAATCTCATATCGCGCCACTCAGTGAGATATTCGAGCTGCTGAGGTATGACGAACTCGCCCTGGCCGAAAAGCAATATCTGCAGCCCCGCTAGCCCATGGCAGCAGGGTTTGTCACCTAAAGCCTCCTTAATCAAAACCTGCCGAAGAGCCCCTCACCTCTCATCGGCCCGCTTCAGTGTCACCCAGGGGCTGCGACGTAAACTCCTGAATACGCGCTAAACATTGCCAAACGTCTGTCCCTGCGGCTCAAGGAAACCCTCACAGCGGCTAATCCAATTGTATACGTCGAGGACAATTCATGCCCAATCGTATTCGATCCGAGGTGGTCCAACGCGTCCGCGAGAAGACGGAACAGAGGCGTTCACGATGCCTGCGGAGTAACACTCGGGATGAAGAAGCGAATGAAATGCCTGTGAATGCTCCCAAGCATGCGCTCATTCTTGCCGCTGGAATGGGCTCTCGTCTGCGGCCAATAACGGATCTAACCCCCAAACCCCTAGTCCGTATTCATGGCACTCCCATTCTGCACAACGCGCTACATAACCTCGGGCGTGTTGGCGTGGAACAGGCGACGATTGTTGTCGGGTATCGCAAAGAGGCGATCCGAGAAGCCTGCGGCAGCCGCCTCGGTGATGTTGCGATCAAATTCATCGAATCCCCTGTTTACGACCGTACCGGCAGCGCCTATTCGCTCTGGCTGGCGCGTGACGCCCTCCTTTCCGGGGACCACTACCTTCTTGAGGGCGACGTCTTCTTCGAGGAACGGGTATTGCGGCAGCTGGGCATCAGCGAAGCGCCCAACGCGGCTGCTGTCGCTCCTTTTCATGAGCTGATGCAGGGATCAGCGGTCCTGTTGTCCGCTCTTGGCTTGATTTCAGAATTTCGTTTGAAACAAACGGCGAGAAATCTCATCGCGGATGGTCCCTCTCTTTACAAGACGATGAACCTATTGCGACTGTCCGCGTCTACTCTGCGGACAGAGGTCATTCCCGCCCTAGACGATATGGTGCGGGCCGGAGCTACCCAGGCCTACACCGAGGAGCTTCTTTCCTATCTCGTGGAAACACGAGGGCTGCAGCTTGCTGCGGTGAGATGCGATGATCTCAGATGGTACGAGATCGATGACGCGGAAGATCTGCGTATCGCTGAGCGTATCTTTGCAGAAGCCGATACCTTTGGTCCAACCGCACAGGGGTGAAGGGGACGAAGGTCACGGAAAGTTTGCCGCCGCGCCTCTTGGGGACATTCGCGGCTGCCTCTGATGCCGGCCGCGTAACAAGGCGCAAGACCCGGCGGCCGCAACCAACGCGGCCGGCTATTGCCTCAGCAAAACGGTTTGTCGCGGCATGCAGTGTGAAACACACATCTCAAGCGAAGCCGCAGCGAAACAGTTGTTTGGACGGCGGCCGCTTTGACCGCCTAGATGGGCGGTACCTAGAGCTTGAAGGAGGCAGGTGACTTCGATTTGCTCGTGCGCGCTTTTCCGGATCGAGGCTTTCCTGCAAGCGACTGCTCCGCGGAACTTATCTCTTTGAAGTCGAATCTGAAGCTAATTCTTGGTGCGCAAAGTACATTCTCGCCAAATTTGATCGGAATACGGCCGGAGCAATCAAGGCTCTCTTTGACGAAGACCGGCGCCGAAGTGGACATTTCAAGCAGGCGCGCCTCCTGGGCGGAGGGCAGACGCGCACTTATCGTCACCCATTGCTGCGAGTAGTCGTCAATTCCGATGCGCCTGAGAGCTGTCGAGATCGAGTTGGCGCCAGAGAATTTGTCCAGCAGTCCAGGGGTGCGTTTCGCCGGAAAGTAGCTATGCGCAATGACGATTGGGATGTCGTCCTGATAACTCAGCGTGTCGATGCGCAGCACGTCGTCACGGGCCCGCAGGTCGAGGTAGCCGGCGAGCCGCTCGTCTGCCGGTATGGTTGCAGCAGACAAGATCTTGCGACGTGCCAATCTGCCTTGCGAGATCAGATTATCGGTCAGCCGAGTTTGAGCGGAGAGAAGATAGGGTGTTGGGTGTTCGACAACGAAGGTGCCTCTCCCCTGCTCGACACGAAGCAATCCTTCCTGCTCAAGTGCCCGAATGGCGTATCTTACGGTGTGCCGGTTGACACCATATTCGAGAGCAAGCTCCACGTCGTTCGGAAGTTTCTCGCCTGGCCGAAATCGGCTCGAGGCAATAGCTTCTTCGATGTTCGACCGAACAAACTCCCAGCGCTTTCCTTGATACATAGGTCAAATGGTCCCCTCAGGCTTTCGACTGGATCGGATTAGCGTCAGGTTTAGCATTCTTGGGTTCCACCAGCGGGGTTACGGCCGCTCCTCTCAGATAAAGACGTTGTCGGTAAAGCTCCCGGAAGACAGTTGCCCGGCGCGTTGAAGAGGCAATTGAGACGCTCGCATCTTCGACATCATACTGACCTGAGTCCTCGCGATCTTGCAAAGCTTCTTCGATGATACGGCCGTGCACGGTCGACGGTAGCGGCAGTCCCAAGCTGGAAAGAATCGTCGGTACCAGATCAACGATACTGGTTGGGGCAGCAACAACTCCGCTTCTAAAGGTATTGCCAGCAAGGATGCATAATGAAGACAGCTCCTGCGCCGAAAGCCCTCCGTGCATGCCAACACCGATCGGATAGGTCCCGTCGTAGTACACGGCGTCCGGCGAAGCGCTCCGATTGGCCGCGCGGCAATCGGCGAGAACAAACGACAGATCCGCGCTTCGTTGGTGTTCGGCCATGACAGCAGAAAGCGGGAGGGTGTTGGCGACGAGCGGAGCGCCATCGGAAGCCTTACGTGAGAAAGCCACGCCAAACCATGGCTCCTCGGACAGGCACTGATACATCTCTGTCAGAAGATCACCCTCTCTGTCCCGGGCCCAAATGTTGACAACCCGTTGAGCGGTGATTGCGGCGTCTATCTCGGGCGTGAGCTCGTATCCGACCTTGAATCCCGACCGCTGCAAGTGTTTCAATACGGAGACCTTTTCTCCGATGATGGCGTGCCCATGATCGGATGCAGCAATAAGCTGTACTCCTTCCCGCTCTCCTTTCTCGCTCCACCAAGCGAAAATGCGCCCGAATTGCCGATCGACCTCATGGAGGACCTCACGGGCCGTAGGATGCCGAAGTCCGAACATGTGATATGTAATGTCCGGCTCCGAAAGCCATAGGAGGCTGACCTCCGGAGGTGCTTCTTTCTTCAGAAACGAAAAGAATAGATCGACGACACGCTCAATGGTAGCACGCGCCGGCTGCTCGTCGGGAGGGAGCATCGGAAACGACGGCGCAATCCGGCGAACGATCCCATTGCCACTGAACTTTGATGGGTCATGAACCCAGAACGCCGGCGCACCTGTCTGCCAACTCCCCCAGCTCGAAAGTCCAAACGAGCCTTGCGACTGAGATCCAATCGACAGCATCGCCCTTCCATGAGCCGCCAAAACTTCGCCGATCGTCGTGGCGGTGAGGACGCCGCCGCGTTCGCCGCCGAGCGTCAGGAGCGCCGAGAGCGAAGATCCGTCGATCGACCGACCGTTTGCCAAAAAGCGGTTGCCGATGATTCCATGCGCCGAGCTATGTCCGCCAGTGGCCAGCGCGGCCGACGAAACCCGCGTCTCACTGGGAAAGGATGAGGTATGGCGGGCAAGTCGAAGCCCGATTTTGGACAGCTCGACGAGATTCGGCGTGACTGCCTGGTGTAGCTGGTCAGGGCGGAGGCCGTCCAGCACGACAATTACAAATTTCATTCGGGCGCCTTCCAGCTCCGATTCCCGAGTCTCAACCTACGAGGGTGGTGGCCCCCCTGTCCAGAGCTACCTAGGCACCTAGGCTTGTCATGATGGTGTCACATGGTGTGAATTATATATCTCGCCATACGCGAACCGCCCCTCAGAAAACATTGTGCGAGTCCGGCCGGCCCGAGCGCGAGTACGCGAAGCTGCATGGTCCAGAAGCTCGGCATTCTCGATAAGTATATCCAACTAAAGGATCTGTGATGAATACCTGTAGCCGACGCGAGGTTCTCAGATTGGCCGGTGGGCTCTGCTTGCTTCCATCGACCTCTGTCTTTGCCCAAGACGCTGGCCGTACCTCACTGCGGATTGCAATGCAGGACCTGCGGACCGAGCTCGATCCGCTCCATCCCCGTGCTACGGCGCTCGTGAGCTTCCGGGTGCTCGAGAGTATCTACGACAAGCTCTTCGCAATCGACTATCAACGGGGCGGGCAGCTTCGGCCGATGTTGGCCGAAAGCATCGAGGCTCTCGACAGCACCACGTATCGCGTGTCTCTCCGGAAAGAGGTTCGATTCCACGATGGTGAAGAATTAACCGCAGAGGACGTCGCATTCACCTTCGGTGCGGAGCGTATGCTGGCAAAGGACAGTCCGGGTTTTGGCGTTGGCCAGATCAGCTTCCCGTCGATGAGCGCGGTGCGGGCAACCGGTCGACATACTGTCGAGTTTAGCACCAAGGTGCCCGACCCTGTTTTTGTCAAACGCCTGACCTCATATGGGGCTGGCATCGTCTCAAAGGCGGCCTTTCTGAAGGCGGCAACATTCGATCAATGGGCTAGGGCTCCCATAGCGGCGGGGCCATACCGGGTCGTTGAGGCCGTCGAAAACCGTTACATCCGCCTCGAGGCGCACGAGGGGTACTGGGGTGGAAGGCCGCCGCTGAAGGGGATCGAGTTTCGAATGGTGCGGGAGCCGGCGGCACGCGTCTCGGGCCTTCGCGCTGGCGACTTCGATATCATCACAACCGTAGCGCCGGATCAGTTCGATATCCTCGCCGCGGACAAGCGTTTGGACGTGGTTGGAGGCGACACGATGTCCTTCCGCACGCTGGTCTATGATTCGACCACCAATGAGGTGCTGCGGGATCCGCGCATCAGGCGCGCCATGAATCTGGCGATCGACAGGCAAACCATTGCCAACAGTATTTGGCGCAAACGCATAAGTGTGCCGCCTTCCCATCAACACCCTGCTTACGGCGCTCTCTACAATCCTGACCGGCCAATCCCGCGGTACAATCCAGAAGAGGCGAAGCGGCTCCTTGCCGAAGCCGGTTATAATGGGGCAGCAATTCCCTTCAAAACGGTCGGCAATTATTACACGGCCGAGCTGATCGAAACTCAAGCCATCGCTGCAATGTGGAGGGCTGTCGGCCTGAACGTCGACATCCAAATGAAAGAGAATTGGTCCCAAGTCGAAGACCGCGTGGGCCGCGGTGTGAACAACTCGTCTGATGGGACATACTACCCCGACCCCACCGCATCGTTCGTCTCGCGCTGGGGGTCCCAAAGCAATTTTCAGAGGGGTGGATATTGGCGGAACGACAGATTCAACGTGCTGGAGAAGACCTTGCTGACCGCGCAGGATGCCGTCGAAAGGCGAGCCGCGTATCAAGAGATGCTCGACATATTCGACGAGATTGATCCACCAGGAACGGTGCTGCATTCGCTTGGCGAGTTCTTCGGAAAGCGCGCCAACATCAAGTGGACACCGACGCAAACCGGTCTGATGGATTTTCGGCCAGGCGCAATCAGCGCCTAGCTGAGAACGCCTTGGGGCTAGACTCAGAAGACTTCTGTCTGCTCGGAAGGTGGAATGATGGACCAAACCACTTCGCATGCGCTTGAAGCGCCTTATGTCCAAATCTTTGAGCATGGCAATGCCGGGCGCCCGGCCATCACAGCTGGCGGCCCGCCGCTTCTCAGCATTACCGGATTGACCGTCGTTCTTGCGGACCGACCCGAGACGCGCCTCCTGGACGCCGTTCAGTTCGAGCTGCGGAAAGGTGAGTTTTTCGCGCTTGTTGGCGAAAGCGGCAGCGGAAAGAGCGTTCTGTGTTCGACCATCATGGGCGTAGCAAGCTCCGAACTGAGATGTTTCGGCGATATTCAGATCGAAGGCAGGCCTCTTAGCCATGTCGATCGGCGCCGGCGTGCCATGATCTACCAACAGCCAAGTCTATATCTCAACCCCGTCCGGAACATTGGATTCCAGCTTCGCGAGACCATCCAGATGATCGGCGGCTTGAGCAAGCGAGAGGCGAGCGAAAGAGCTGTAGATTTACTTTGCGATGTGGGGATTGATGATCCAAAAGCGACAATGAGAAAATATCCGCACGAGATGTCTGGCGGAATGAATCAGCGCGTCATGATTGCTATGGCGCTCGCGATGAAGCCGAAGCTTCTGATCGCAGACGAGCCGACCTCGGCGCTCGACGTCACCACGCAAAGGCAGATCCTTGATTTGCTCGAACGGCTCCGCTCAGACATGGCAATCCTCTTTGTGACCCATGATCTGGGAATTGCCCTGCAGCGGTCGGATCGCATCGGCGTTCTCTACGCCGGCCAGTTGGTCGAAGTCGGGAGTGCCGATCTCGTCGCTCGAACTCCCCTGCACCCCTATACGCGCGCGCTATTCTCCGCCGTCCCACCATTATCGGGCCATCCGCGGCGTCTGCACAGCCCTGCAGGCAACCTCCCTGAACCAACTCAGCGCCAGGCCGGCTGCAATTTCGCATCTCGGTGCTCCGGAACGCTAGACATCTGCCGGCACACAAGGCCCGCCTTGCAGGGCATTCCACAACAAGCGGTGGCATGCCACAACTTGGAGGCATGAATGACATCGCCAATCGAGCCTCCTCGCGTTCGTACAGCGCGCGCGTCCTCCGAACCCATTCTCGAGCTGCGCAATGTCGATTTTTGCTACCCGGCTGTTCGCCGCTCCGCTGGGGAGGTCCTTGGCGGCTCGAGGCTGAACAAGATCGACATGACCATCCATCGTGGGAAAGCCCATGGGCTGATCGGGGAGTCCGGCAGTGGCAAAAGCACAATTGCGAAGCTTCTGCTTGGGCTGACGGCGCCACAAGCGGGCCAGATCTTTTTTGAGGGCGAGCTGCTGAGACCGAATCGAATGGCTGCGTTCCGCCTCCGTGTCCAACCTGTCTTTCAGAACCCTGTCGACGCACTGAACCCAGCCTCCCCGATCGGCAAACAGATTGTCGCGCCCCTGCTTGTGAACTTCAAAATGAAGTCTTCCGATTGTGAGGCTCGGCTTGCTGCAGCAATTTCCGCCGTCGGCCTATCGGGCGACATCCTTGGCAAGTTACCGCATCAGATAAGCGGCGGACAGGCGCAGCGCGTCAATATAGCGAGGGCGCTTATTCTCGATCCCGAGGTTCTGATTTGTGACGAGCCCGTCTCCGCGCTTGACATGACCGTTCAAGCTCAGATCTTGAACCTTCTGTCGGATCTGCGCGAGAGTCGGGACCTGTCCCTCTTATTCATCAGTCATGACATCAGATCCGTCGGCTATCTCTGCTCAGAGATCACCGTCCTGAAGCGCGGAAGCATTGTTGAGAGCGGTTCACGCGATGAGGTGCTGCTTGAGCCAAAGACGGATTACATGAAGTCACTACTCAGCGCGGTGCCCTATTCTGAGCTCGGCCGTGAGACGGCGAGCCCCTCAACGCCCTGTTCGCATCCTGCAGAGCGTCGGCACTTGCCGGCGGAGAGGCGATAGCCGATGAGGGGAAACGCCCAAAAGGTATTTGCGAGCAAAATTGCTCGCGCATTGGTCACGCTCGTTCTGATGGTGACGAGCGTATTCATCCTTATGCGCTGCGCAGGCGATCCGGCAACCGTCTTACTTGGGCCAGACGCGACCCCGGATATGCGCGCCGCATATTCAGGCGAATTGGGGCTCGACCGCCCGATCTTGGCACAATATCTGGCCTATCTCCATAACATCGTCCGTGGCAGCTTAGGCGTCTCTTACGTGTTTCGACAGGATGCACTCGGTGTCGTCCTCAGCCACCTTCCGTTGACGCTGATACTTACCTGCTCTGCTCTTACCTTGGCGGCGGTCACGGGCATTGCGGCAGGAATAGCTGGCGCGGTGTTTCCATCGACCTTCATAGGCCGTGTGTGCACGATCGGAACCGTCGTGGGACTGTGCGTTCCCAGCTTCTTCCTGGCAATCGTCTTGATGCTGGTGTTCTCGATTCAGCTTAATTGGTTGCCGACCGGCGGCGCTGACAGCTGGCGCAGCTTGGCTCTGCCGGCAGTAACTATGGCGGCCGCAAGCTCCGCCGTCATTGCCCGCTACACTCGCGTGGCCGTTCGTGAATCGCTGGATAGCCGGTATGTGTTGGCTGCGTTTGCGCGCGGCATTCCGTTCTCGCGGATATTGATCCACCACGTCCTGCCCAATGCGGCGGTGCCGATCCTGACCGTAGTTGGCCTGCTCATCGGCGGAGCCGTAACTGGCTCGACGGTCGTCGAGACGGTCTTCTCATGGCCGGGTATCGGAAATCTCTTTGTCACGTCCGTCGGCAACAGAGATATTCCAGTGGTGCAGGCAATTGTCCTGCTTGCTGGCACTGCGATGATCATGACCAACCTGGCCGTCGATCTCGGTTACACCTGGCTCGATCCGCGGTCGAACTCCTCGGAGACATAGATGAGTACCGCCTGGGCGCGTGAATGGACTTGGAACATCTTTCCTTCTTCGAAAGCCCGACGCGCTCCGCGTAGGCCACCCAAGGCAGGACTCTATGGTGCCTTAATATGGATCGTCGGATGTCTGTTGATTGCCGCACTGGCCCAGCTGATCTCGCCCTATCATCCAGCACAGATCTCCTTGGATGCTCGGCTTTCGCCTCCACTATTCCTCGGCGGCACGCTGGAACATTTGTTGGGCACCGACGAGCTCGGCCGCGACGTGCTGGCGCGCTTGATATATTCGATCCAGATCAGCATGCTCGTTGCGGTGGGCGGGACCTTCATTAGCACCCTACTTGGCGTTTCGCTGGGCTTCCTCGCTGCCGAGCTTGGCGGACTAGTCGACGAGGGAGTCATGGCACTGGTCGATATGCAGGCTGCTGTGCCGTTCATGATGACCGCACTGCTTGTCATAACGATATTTGGCAATTCGCTGGCACTCTTTGTGTGCCTTGTGGGCTTGCACGGTTGGGAGCGCCACGCCCGGATCGCGAGGGGGCTTGCTTTGACGGCCCGCAATCGGCTCCATGTAACGGCCGCGCGGACCTACAACGCCTCGCGGGTCCATATCTACGCAAGGCATATTCTCCCAGCCTGTGCACCGACCATCGTGGTCGGCATGACCCTTGGGCTCACCGAGACGGTTCTCCTGGAAAGCACGCTGAGCTTTCTGGGACTGGGGATACAACCGCCAATGTCGAGCTTGGGCAATATGGTGGGATTCGGCAGAGACTATTTGATGACCGCATGGTGGATCGCGCTCGCGCCGGGGCTCGTCATCGCTGCGACAGCGATCGCACTCATGACAATTAGCGAGGCGCTGCGCCAGATGAGACCTCGCTCAGCTTCCTTCACGTCGATCTGAGGAGACGTCATGTCGCGCCCGGATGTCGAAAGCTCACTAAATCAAATGGTCAGGAACGTTCCTCTGTATCGGCAAAAGAGGAAGTTCACTTGTGGACCATCTTCCCTGATGATGGTCATGTCCGCGCTAGACGAGCGATATCAGCCGAATGAGACAGCTGAGCTCGAGATCTGGCGAGAGGCAACGACCATTCACGGCGGCTGCGGACCGGTTGGCCTGGCATTGGCCCTCAAACGCCGCGGCTTCGCAGCGCTTGTTGTCGTGAGCCATGATGAGCTTTTTCTTAAGTCTCGCGCTTCACAAGGCAGCGAGGTGGAGGTGATGCGGATTCTCCAGGAGCGAGATCTCGCCGAAGCAGACCAGCGAGGCATCCCTGTCCATCTTGGCACCTACAGCCTCGATGACCTCTCGAAATGGATGGCGGCACGGTGGTATCCCATCGTAATGGTCAGCATTGAGTTCGAAGCTAAAACGATCACACATTGGGTGGTAGTGACCGGGACCGACGCCGATTACGTATTTTTCAATGATCCTCTCAAAGATCCCGCCGAGACAGATGCTGCCACGCGCGTCGACCACCTAAGCTTTGCTAGTATGACCGAGTTCGGTCCCAGCCGGGAAAAGGCGGTCATTCTTGCGGGCTTTCCCAAAATGGCGAATGTCACGCTTCCGCTTCCCAGGATTCGTGCCAGCCATCAACCTCGGCCTGACACGCCGAGCATTTCTGATCCCGAACGCTGATGCATTTGGCAGCCGGTAAATGCCCACCCTATAGCCACGATCGGTGCGTCTCGAAGCGTGCTGTCGAGCGGTCTTCGGTCGGCAGCGCCGGTATGCACTGAGTTCGGCACCAGCATAACCAGCCATAAGGGGGCCTGCCCTGCATTCTTACCGCGCGTTCTTCAAGCGAGCGTTTTCGGTGGGCGCGCGAACACGTCAGGGCGCTATCATGGTCAAAATCCTTTACTGGCGTCCTAATGCGCTCGCGTAGTCCAGCGCAGTCCAAGCCGCCCTCAGATCGTGCGCACTGGATAGCACGATCGCGCATACACATTTTCGATCGGCCCTGGCATTCTCCCGCGCAATACCGATCGGCTCGAGGCTTCGCCGCTGATCGGATTGACTCCCGCACAGCATTTGATCCGCAGAAAATCTATGGAGAGAGTTCACGGAGGAAGATTTCTAGATTGCAGATCAGCCAGAGTTGTTTTCCGAATGTATCGTTTGTCGCTTGAGAGCGGCGTTCATACCACCGCCGGAGAGCGTCAACATCGAGATAATCAGCGATCGCTGGAGAGTCTTTGAAGATTAAGTCCCGAAACGGCGCCGAGCTCTGGTCTGTCGCCCACTTACCCAGGGGCAACGGAAATCCGAGCTTCTTTCTCGTGATCACACTTGCGGGTAGGCTATTACTGTAAAGGATGCGCAGCGCGGCCTTGGAAACGTCGAGCGTCTCGCTAAATTTCTCAATCGGCGCAAAGGCCGCCTGAAACCGGGCGAAGGGGTGCCTCCAACGCAGATGTTCTGAGAACGGCATGCGCAGAGCCATTGCAACGATTCGATGGTCTGTGAAAGGCACGCGAGACTCCACACCCGCCGCCATAGTGGTGTTATCGACCATTTCCAACAGCGCCGGCAGATGATGCCGCACAAAGAACTGCCTTACGCGCTCGGCCGGAGTGGCGCCGCCTGAATGGTAGGCGCTGTTCATCCAATCGATCAGCTCCGCATCGTGAACAATGTCCTTTCTCCATGCCGATGTCCCCAGCTCCAGCTTCTCGACTTGGGGAAAGTAAGTGTACCGCGCAAGAAAGAGCTCGAATTCGCTCGCCTTGAACTTGGGAAGGCCGATATGACGTCGCGCCGGGCGACCAATGACGTCAGGCAAAACGGTCAGCAGCGCCTGCCGACGAACATCGAAGGACAATCTGAAGATTCGGCTGTATCCAAGGAATATCTCGTCGGCGCCTTCACCGGTAAGGAGGACCTTGTGAGATTGGCCGACTGCCAGCGCAAGCAAATACATCGCAGCTTCGTTGTGCATGCCGATTGGATGCCCACGTAATGCGGTAAGGCGTTTAACCACATCCAGGCTCGTTGCCCCAGGTAGCCGGACCAAGACGTGGGCGAGCTTGAGGGATTTCGCGACCTCGACAGCATAAGGGCTTTCATCGTACAAATCGTCGCATACGACTCCAGTGAAGCATGTCGGCTTTTGTGACGAGTGCCTTGAAAGCTCGAAAGCCAAGATACTGGAGTCGAGTCCTCCGGAAAGCAGCGCCGCGACTGGCGTGTGGGGCAGCAAATGTTCCGACACGGCGCTGCCGATCAAGGTTTCGAGAGAACTGAAATCACCACTATCATCCGGGCGGGCGGGATCCCACCAACGCGTATGCTCGTGCGATTGAGCCGTGATCTTCAGCCAGGTGCCGGGTTGCAGCTTTCGAATATCTGCAAAAAGGGTCCTCTCGCCGAACACGGCGCGGTAGGAGAGGAAGCTTGATAATCCAACGGAATCGAGTTTCGAGCGGACCCTCGGCCACTGCAGGATGGCTGACGGCTGTGAGGCAAAGACAACGCCATTATCCGCGCAAGCGTAATATAGCGGTTTAATTCCGAGCCGATCTCTGACGAGGAACGCTGTCCCCGTCTTTTGATCGTGGATTGCGAAAGCAAACATTCCCCGCAGACGTTTGACGCTATCAATCCCCCAACAAGCAAACGCCTTGCAAAGTACCTCCGTATCCGACTCTGTGCGAAACTGGTATCCGCGCCGAAGCAAGTCCCGTCTTAAGTCACGGTAATTGTAGATCTCGCCGTTATACGTGATTGCTAGGCCGAGCTCCTCATCGAGGAACGGTTGATTTGACCGAGGATCCGGATCGATGATGGCCAGCCTCCGATGCGCAAAGGCAAAGGAAGGCGTCACGCAACTGCCACTCGCGTCAGGCCCCCGATGGGCTAGCGTCTGAGCGCAACGCGCCAGGTTCCGCTCGGCAACTGACTTATCAGCAATCCGTCCGATGAATCCGCAAATCCCACACACAGCTAGCCTCCTCCGCGTGCTAAGCCGCCTCCCATGCGGTCGGGGCGCCGGCTCGCCGAGCACCGCTCGATAGACTGGATGCTACAAAAACAACGTCCACAGCTAAGACAACCCTCACTCAATGAGCGGGCAATTCGCAGGCAACTCTCTGGGTCTCCGCGGACCTTCTCGCAAAGCAGCGCGGCCGCAAATATTTTTGGATTACATGCCGCGATGCGCACCAAGTGAAATCTTATCCCTAAAAGGCTAAGCACCCCTAGTGAGCGTCCGAACCTCGTTGGTCAGAACTCGTTCGACGAGCCACTTCGGAGGCTCAATACGTGGCGGAAGATATAGAGCACGGTAGAGGCGATCGAGTTCTTCGGCGCTGCGTGGAACGTCCGACGAATCCAAAAGTGCGGTCATCATGCGTATGGGATAGAAGCAAGCCTTGCGCTTGTCTTGAGCGATCAACTCGTCTTGGCAGCGCCGGGTAAACGATCCGTCCAACAAACGCAGCCACACCTGGCAGAAGAGCGCGTAACCATAAAGTTGCGCTCTGGTATCCAAAGAAAGAGCTGTCTCTGAGGGCAACACGGGGAAGTGCAACTCGCCGATAATATCGCCCCTGTCCACTCGCTCCGACAAGAAGTGGACAGTCACCCCGAAGCTCTTCTCGCCATTGAGTATGGCATGCGTCCGCGCAAAACTGCCGCGATATTGAGGAAGTGGGCCCGGATGAAGATTAATGCCTCCTCCTTCAAAACGTGTGAGGATATGGGGCGGAAAAATCTTGTTCCACATGACGCTTACGAGGAACTTTCCGACAGCAGGAACATCGTCTATCGACTCGTAAAACGGTATTCCGAAGCGCTCTGCGACTTCCCAAAGCTCCTCGCGGGTCTCATCCCGCCACCATGTTTTCTCGTGCCGGGACGCACCGAGAATGCCCGCGATGTGGTCCTTGCCGCAGGACTCGATGACAAACAGAAGACAGCGGGTCGCAAGTCCCCTAGTTCCGGCAAATACCACGCCGTTGGTTAAACTCGACATTTTTCGCCTTTATGACGTTGTAAGCAAGACTATTGGCCCGCTCTACTCGTAATTAATAGCCCGGCGGACGCACTGGCCGTCACGCCGATGGTGAGCACATGCACAACAGTCCCTGAGGCTTTGATCTTGAACGGGGCGATGTGGAGCAACGATAGCGGTACAAAGACGGCAGGAAGAACGATGCTTAGCTCAAGCGGCGCGATAATGTGGTCTACTAGCAAGATCGCCGCGAGCACTGGCAAAGCGTAAGAGAGTGGTAGACCGGTCGAGTAACCGCGATCGTCCAGCCCGAAATAGTCAAAATATGCAAGGCGAAGAGCTCCGATCAATATGAGGAACGCTGTGAACACCGCAGATGCTGGAGACGAGATGAAGGATGCGATGACAATTGCCGGGATGATTGATCCAAAAATGAGATCTGAGAACGCATCGAGAGCTTTACCAATGGCTTTGGTGGCGGCTGTACGATTCTTGGTGCGCCTGGCAATTTCGCCATCCACGTCATCAGCGATGATCGCCCAGAGTCCAAGCGCTATTCCTGCCTCCTGGTGTCCTCTCGTTGCTAACGCGATCGCTGCTCCAGAACAAAGGATACCCACGGCGGTAACGGCGTTTGCGCGGTCAGATAGGTATGCGATCATCAGACCTCGATGTTGTTGTCTTTGCAAGGGACGATCGGAATCGCGGGCCTTGCCAACCGCAACTGCAACTTAAATTGGAATAGGTCCGAGTTGTCCGCAAACTACCAGTTCTAGTAGGCGCGCTTAATGGTTCCTCGAGCTAAGACGGCCGCTCTTCCCGTCAGGCGAGGCTGAGACGAGACGAATCCGAGCATCGGTTAACTTGGCCCCTCTCCTATACAGCCTGAAATTCAACCGCTGCAAAGGGGCCCACCACGAAGGGCACTTGCTGAATCGTCCCGGGCAAAGACGCGAAATGCTGCCGAACGCCCCGGCGAATGGTGGTGTCAATCACACCGGCCAAATTTAACATACGAGGAGGCCTCGACGTGCCGCTCCTCAGCCGGCGGTCTGATCTTCGAGCGCGGCCACGAGCCCCTAGGTGCGCCAACGTTCGTCGCTCCAGTCGCCTCGCGCAGTTAATTGCGAATCCGAACCCTGCACAGTACAGCCAGCTCTGCTGGACACGGGCCGAAGACGGCGTGATGAGCTAAACTGCCAAGCGTTGGCGATTCTCCATCGAAGATGCCGCAGACAATTGTTCACTACCCGTCAAGTCGGGCTTGCCCCTCGATCTGAGGCGGGAACACACTCATTCAACGGCTTGGCTTTCGGTTCGATCGAGCGCTCACCAGTGCGAATGAAAGCGTGCTTCCTATTGCGCAGATGGTTAGTGATGTCAATGCGAAGGCTATACCATAGTTGTTTTGGATGACACTGAAGAAGAATGGCGCGAACGACGCCGTAGACAATCGGAAAGTCGTGATCAACCCGACCCGTGTTCCATACCCGTTCGGCCCGAAGACTGAGAGTGGCACGCTTCCGCGACAGATGCTGTTGAGACCAGAGCTAAACCCAGCGAAGGCAACAAAGATTGCAATTCCCACGAGAGAGTGAGGCGCCAGTACGGTGACGAATGTCGCGGCCGAGAGCATAACGCATGAGAGTATGGTGAGTTGAATGGGGGATGTCCTCTCGGTAAACGAGGCTGCAAATAACCGTACTGCGACCTGGGACGGGCCGAAGAGCGTGGAAACCAGGGCGGCCCCCTGCATGTCTAAACCGATAGACGAAAGGATTGGAATCATCCGGCCGAGAAGTGCTGAGAAAACAAAGGTCGTTAGCGAAAAGCCGGCCGTTATGAGGACGAGATCAAGCAGCTTGGAAGAGGACTGGCGTTGCGGGCCACGGACTTTGCTCTGATCTCCAAGGCTTACGAAGGACCGGCCAAGAGCCACTTGGACTAATGGGAGGGCGAGGAGAACATTGCAGCCTCCGTAGATCCAACAGACTTGTCTCCAGGATATCAAGGTGAGCAATAACGAGGTCAACGGCCAAAACAACGTTGACGAGAAACCGACGATCAATGTCAGGAGCGCCATTTGCCGTCTTGCATGAACCGCATCTCGCTGTACCAAAAACACGAAAGCAGCCTCATAGAAGAGAAAGGCCGACGCAAGTTGCATACCGAATAGGGCGATTGCAAAGACGACCGCATTCCAAGAAATTGCTGCAACTCCCAGGCTCGCGCCTCCAACGAATGAGGCGACTCTCATTGTCTTGCCTGCGCCGTATCGGTCCATGAGGCGACCGGCAACTAGCGATATCAGCGCACTGGCAAGCAAAGCTAAGGAGAAACAACCGAGTATCCACTCCTCTGTGACCGCGAGGTCGCGGCAAGCCTCTTTGGCAATGGCCGCCACGCAATAATAAAGCGTGCCGTAGCTGATGATTCCTGCACTGCCCAGTGCCACAACGATCAACCTATCATCCTTCCGGACGGGTCGTGATCTTCTCGGTTCCGGGCGCATATGCCGAGTGCCTACCTAATGCGGATCACCTGCGTAAAATAGCCTCTGTACGCCCCCCGATTGCGCCCGATCAGTTTTGTTTCAGACATGCGATGATGCGAACGGCGGGGCCGGCCGACTATCGACCGCCGTTCGGGCGCGTTGTGACGCCTTGACCACGCACCTCGCCGGCAGACTTCTATGCAACCTTGGTCTTGACCAACCACACCATCAAACGGTCCAGCCTGCACCGCATTCCTGGCAGTCAAAGACGCAATCAGCTTGGCCAGCGCCAATGAAACCATGCGAGCATGGACTGGGCTGGCTTGTCGTCCCAGATGATCCGTCATCAGCATCCGCTGCTTGCTAGGACTTACCTTTAAAGCACCGGCCGCTAGGGACGACTTGCACATTTTACACCACCGGCCTGATTTGTTCGGGTACGCTTAGCGCGCCAACTCGCTTGTCCGAATTGTCGCCTAAAGGTAACGCCGCTGTACTTGGCTGCGGATGCACCCAAGTGAACAACGCCCGTCAGGCTGCCATCGCGAAGGGTCCCTTCGAACTCATAGTCCAAGCCCAACGGATCGCCCGGCAATTGTGAGAACAGCTTCAATTTAGATCCAATTATGTTGCCCCGGCACTTGCCCGAAACCTCGGCGCCGACGTGCGTGCCCGCAACATTTTGGCGGTCCTGTCGCAGCATGAACGCATGGACAGCGCTGCCGTGAAGAAAGTCGATATAGACCTGCCATGTTCCCGCCAGCTCCTCGAAAGCGCCCTCTTGTGGTGCCGCTGGCGCTAAAGGCGGTTCTGTAATGGCATGAACGATCGAACGGCCGACGATCTCGGCTTCGACTTTGGTCAGATTGGTCGGATCGACGACAATCCGTTGCGGGCGTTGCCAACAGTCGTGCAACACAATGCGTGGGCGAGCGCTGGCCAGCTTTTTGACGATCAGGTCGGCATTCGCCGAGAACGTTTTAACCTCCCAAGAAACTGCTAATCGTGGATTACAGAATGCGGCGTCTGGTTCTATCTCTTCGACAGAGAGGCCAGGAACGCTCAAAAACTCGCGCTTCATTATCGAAATGCACTCGCGCCATCTTTCCATCGCACGATCAGCCCCTCCCTTCACCCAATGCTCCAACGCGACGTAAGCGCCAATGATCTCGTCTTTTCCGACCTTCATTGACCGGCCAAACGATTGGCCAGGAGGCCCATTCAGGTACGCAGCTCGGCATAATCTTTCCGAGCCTAGTAAGAAGCCAGTGGATTGCGGTCCGCTGATATACTTGCCGCCTGAATGGATCAGTAGATCGGCTCCACTTTGAAGCCAAACGTTGGGAAAATTTGGCGCTGCTCCGGCCCCGTCTACAATCAGGGGAATTCCGAGTTGTTTGGAGCGCAGGGCAATTTGGTCAAAGGGCAAGAGGTCGTGTCCCAGCTGGTGGTGTAGCTGGAGCGAAGCCGCTCGCGAAGCGCGCCCTCATATAGCGCCGTAGCGAGCGAGCGGCTTTGCGGGTGGTCACCGATGATTCGTCGGTAAGGTTTGGATTGCGACAGCCAACCTGATTCGAGGAACCACCGATGACCGACGACATGATGAACCTGCGCGCGCTCGTGGAGAAGACCCCTGATGCCGATCTGTTGCGCGAGATGATCGGCTTTGCCGCCCATCGGCTGATGGAGCTGGAGGTCGAAGGCCTGACCGGGGCCGCCTATGGCGAGAAGAGCCAGGAGCGGCAGGTCCAGCGCAATGGCTATCGCGATCGGAGCTGGGAGACGCGGGCCGGCACGGTCGAACTGCGCATTCCCAAGCTGCGCAAGGGCTCCTACTTCCCGGGCTTCCTGGAGCCGCGGCGAATGGCCGAGAAGGCGCTCACCGCGGTGGTGCAAGAGGCCTATGTCCAGGGCGTCTCCACCCGCTCGGTCGACGACCTGGTGCAGGCGATGGGCATGAGCGGCATCTCCAAGAGCCAGGTGTCGCGGCTGTGCGGTGAGATCGACGACAAGGTGAAGGCCTTCCTCGCCCGTCCGATCGAGGGCGATTGGCCGTATTTGTGGATCGACGCCACCTACGTGAAGGTGCGCCAGAACGGGCGCATCGTCTCGGTCGCGGTGATCATCGCAGTCGGGGTCAACAGCGACGGCCGGCGCGAGGTGCTCGGCATGGATATCGGCCCCTCCGAGGCCGAGACGTTCTGGACCGCGTTCCTGCGCAAGCTCGCCCGCCGCGGCCTGCGCGGCGTCAAGCTCGTGGTCTCCGACGCCCATGAGGGGATCAAGGCGACCGTGGCCAAGGTGCTCAACGCCAGCTGGCAGCGCTGCCGTGTCCACTTCATGCGCAACGCGCTGGCGCATGCCGGCAAGAGCGGGCGGCGTGTCGTCTCGGCCTTCATCGCCACCGCGTTTGCCCAGGACGATGCCGAGACCGCACGAGCGCAGTGGCGAAAGGTCGCCGACCAACTCCGCCCTAAGCTGCCAAAGCTCGCCGCCTTCCTCGACGAGGCCGAGACCGACGTGCTCGCCTACATGAGCTTCCCGGCCGCGCACCGCGCCAAGCTGCACTCAACCAATCCGCTCGAAAGGGTCAATGGCGAGATCAAGCGCCGAACCGAAGTGGTCGGCATCTTTCCCAATGAAGACGCCATCGTCCGCCTCGTCGGGGCGATCCTGCTCGAGCAGAACGACGAGTGGGCCGTCCAGCGCGGCCGCTACATGACACTGGAAACCATCGCCCCGTTGGGCGATGATCCCGCCGTCAGCTTCCCGGCAATCGCCAGCTGACCGATCCGGCCCATGCCGGCGAACGTGGTGACCCGCACTCAGCTACACCACCCCACGGGACACGATCGGGCAAGACCGACTTTGGAATATCGGAGGCAACAACACATATTGCTGCGATCTTCTCGGTTTGAAGGTGATCCAGGTCTGCGGCAAGGGCGATAGGAAGCACCATACAACCGACTGCTCGAATTGCATGCTCGTAAGCCATTCGCTGATCAGCAGCGACAACCACCATTTTCTCGCCTGTTAACGGGAGCTTCAGCATCTTTTCTGGATCGTTACCAGCTACGCAAGCAGCAACCGCCTGACTTACTGCTGCTGCACTTCCAGCGGTCACGAGCCCCCATTCGGCACCGGTGAGCGCAGCCAATTTCCGTCCAACCGCTTCCGCCAGTTCGTTCAGAACGACAAAGCCTTGACCCGAGGCTTCCATTGCGGCGAGCACAGAGCGCGTTGGATTGCATCCGCCGTAGGAGGTGCGCACGCCGGTGCAATTAATGATCGGCTCAACGCCAAGATCGCGGAACACTTGACCTGCAGCGGAGCTGTCATGCGGCGCACGATCGCGATCATCTAAGGTCATTGAAGTACCTCTCTAAGATTTTCCCGTCAGAGCCGGCGCCGATCGCACTGCTGACATCAAGCAAAGAAGGGAAGCTCGAGCGCATACAAAAACTGGAGTCTGCTCTACCACCACTCTTGCCGTTGCGAAGGACGCTGGGATCAGTCTTCGAAATCTTCACGCAGAGGTCGCAAAAGGCTCGCGCGTAGCGCCGGAGGTTCTATCTATGCTCCGCATCTAATAGCATGCGACCTGACGGACGTCCGTCATGCGGCTTTCCCTCCTCCGCGCCACCCATGACAGCAACCCGAAGCATGATCTCTACTCGGCAACTCCTACCGCGCCGCAAGCAAGAGCATCAAAACTCGTGCCACTTCGGTGATGCGCCGGGCTGCCACTTTATTTCTCCCCAATCCGTTCGACTCTACGACACAATCAAAATACGAGTGTGGCGAACCCAACAAACCTAACAAAGCGTCGTATCAGTTTTCTTACCGTTAGCGAGCTTGTCCCATTCCGATGTTCGGCTTACTCTGCGCCTTCGTGGAGCAGCTCGGGCGGCAGGTTCACCAGCGCCTTAACGATCCAATCCCGAGCAATCACATTTGACGGTTCCGTGACGATGGCTACTTGTGCGTCTCTGAACGCGCGCTCGATCCGCGCGACCGCCTTTCGACTTGCGGGTTTAGCAATCGTAAGTGAGCGATCTCACCAGAACGCGCTTGCAAATCAAGAGGTCACTCTAGAAGGACACTAACGCAGCTGACCTACAACCTCGCGCATGGTCAAATGCCTCACTCTTTCGAGAATGTTGCTGCGCATTATTCGCGCGGCTGATTTCGACTCATGATCCCCTCTCGGAGATTGTTTGACGATGCGCACCAAACACAAACTACTTTGCTATTCGGACATAGTTAGCTTCCTTCTACTCCCAGCGAGCGCGTCGCTTGTTGCTGTGCGGGTGCAAGCAAATCATTTCCTCGACTGCGAAGAAGCCCGCTCATTTGCTGCGGACGTCCGGGGGCGACAGCGTAGCCGAGCCTTCACTTGACTACTGCAGCTTAGCCGATTGGGTATGGAATATTCTTTATCGCACCCAGCATCTAAATGATTGGAATGATCGAACTCGCATGAACGGACCACGGTCCAACATGCAACGTCATCTGGGACCAGTCGCAATCCAACGAACGGCCGCGGCGAAATCGTCGCAGAGCCAGGTGAGATCGGCCGAACGGCCCCTCGAGCCGCGACAGTCCGCGCTTGCGTCCAGCGCCGCCGTGATCCAGCAATTCTCATTCACATCAGCGCAATTGCTTTCGTTGTCGCTAAGAAGGCGTAGATCGGATTGATACCGCAGTAAGCGTAGGTACCGGATGCAGTAGCCATACACTGGCTATAGGTTGAGAACTGGCAGTTACCTGGATAGCCCCAAGTACGGCCCTGCAGGCAGTAAACGTCTTGGCTATCCGGTGGGGTACACGTGAACCCGCGAAGCAGCGGTCGAACGCGATCCAACGCCGATGAGGATGGGAACTGCTAGTAGTCCGATAACGAGAAGGTAACGCATGAGATCTCTTCCCTTCTAGTCAATCGCAGATAGCCAGTCCACTGGGTCTACCGCGTGCCCGTCCCTGCCGTCGCGATGAAACTTGAGCAGGACGCTGGTGCAAGCAAGGCGCAGGCAACAGACGGCAGCCGGAACGGTGTGGCACCCTAGCGGTCACCATTTTTCTAGAATTGACCGGATCTCAGAGCAGCCTTCCTGCGACTTTGCGTGGCGGAACGCAGCTTCCGCGCGACTGAGCCCATCCGATCGGAGAAAACTCGTAGAGCAGCTAAATGTACGTGGCCCTGTCTTCGATGCGTTCCTTGGTCGGCGAGCTCTGTGGGCACCACCTCATGAACGGTCTTGCGCGCCCACGGTACGAAAGGACTACCGTCCCCTCGGAGCTTTAATAACACCCGCTGGAGCGAGCCGAGAAGCGCACGCAGTCAGTCAGCCGATCGTGTCCCGTGGGGTGGTGTAGCTGAGTGCGGGTCACCACGTTCGCCGGCATGGGCCGGATCGGTCAGCTGGCGATTGCCGGGAAGCTGACGGCGGGATCATCGCCCAACGGGGCGATGGTTTCCAGTGTCATGTAGCGGCCGCGCTGGACGGCCCACTCGTCGTTCTGCTCGAGCAGGATCGCCCCGACGAGGCGGACGATGGCGTCTTCATTGGGAAAGATGCCGACCACTTCGGTTCGGCGCTTGATCTCGCCATTGACCCTTTCGAGCGGATTGGTTGAGTGCAGCTTGGCGCGGTGCGCGGCCGGGAAGCTCATGTAGGCGAGCACGTCGGTCTCGGCCTCGTCGAGGAAGGCGGCGAGCTTTGGCAGCTTAGGGCGGAGTTGGTCGGCGACCTTTCGCCACTGCGCTCGTGCGGTCTCGGCATCGTCCTGGGCAAACGCGGTGGCGATGAAGGCCGAGACGACACGCCGCCCGCTCTTGCCGGCATGCGCCAGCGCGTTGCGCATGAAGTGGACACGGCAGCGCTGCCAGCTGGCGTTGAGCACCTTGGCCACGGTCGCCTTGATCCCCTCATGGGCGTCGGAGACCACGAGCTTGACGCCGCGCAGGCCGCGGCGGGCGAGCTTGCGCAGGAACGCGGTCCAGAACGTCTCGGCCTCGGAGGGGCCGATATCCATGCCGAGCACCTCGCGCCGGCCGTCGCTGTTGACCCCGACTGCGATGATCACCGCGACCGAGACGATGCGCCCGTTCTGGCGCACCTTCACGTAGGTGGCGTCGATCCACAAATACGGCCAATCGCCCTCGATCGGACGGGCGAGGAAGGCCTTCACCTTGTCGTCGATCTCACCGCACAGCCGCGACACCTGGCTCTTGGAGATGCCGCTCATGCCCATCGCCTGCACCAGGTCGTCGACCGAGCGGGTGGAGACGCCCTGGACATAGGCCTCTTGCACCACCGCGGTGAGCGCCTTCTCGGCCATTCGCCGCGGCTCCAGGAAGCCCGGGAAGTAGGAGCCCTTGCGCAGCTTGGGAATGCGCAGTTCGACCGTGCCGGCCCGCGTCTCCCAGCTCCGATCGCGATAGCCATTGCGCTGGACCTGCCGCTCCTGGCTCTTCTCGCCATAGGCGGCCCCGGTCAGGCCTTCGACCTCCAGCTCCATCAGCCGATGGGCGGCAAAGCCGATCATCTCGCGCAACAGATCGGCATCAGGGGTCTTCTCCACGAGCGCGCGCAGGTTCATCATGTCGTCGGTCATCGGTGGTTCCTCGAATCAGGTTGGCTGTCGCAATCCAAACCTTACCGACGAATCATCGGTGACCACCCGCAAAGCCGCTCGCTCGCTACGGCGCTATATGAGGGCGCGCTTCGCGAGCGGCTTCGCTCCAGCTACACCACCAGCTGGGACACGACCCAGTCAGCCTGTTACATCGAGCAAAAATGACCAAGGCGTGTCTCGATTAGCCCTTCCTTCAGTTGGCATTGCCAGAATGCCTGCCAACCTGTAAACGAGCGCGCACCATTCCGGGCTCGCTTGAGCGGTTGCCCGCAGCGGGGCCTGTAGCTCAATGGTCAGAGCCGGCCGCTCATAACGGTCTGGTTGCAGGTTCGAGTCCTGCCGGGCCCACCAGCATGATCAACAGCTTACTTCGTTCTTGTTGCGTGCGGCGCGGCCGGCGCACCAGAAACAACCGCACCAGATACGTCCATTTTTTTGTTCGTGGATAGGTTCGCGCATCAACGCGTCAGACAGGCAATTCGGCAGGCGAGCGCGTTTTGGCGAAGCATCAAATTGGGTTCGCTGCCGCTGACTTATGGATCGAGCTCGCAGGTGCCGATCAGCCATGTTCAAACCGTAGAATACTGAGCGGCAGCGCCGCATAGATCCGCGCGTTCCGAGTGCCGCTGAGAAATATCCGAACACGCGCGAAACGCTCAGAAACTTGCCCGCACTCCTACTTTAGGCGAAGCTACGAGCGGTACGCGAAGCATACAGTGAATATTGTTGGACTCTGCTAATAGTATGTTTGTCGCGCCGAATTCGCCCACATTGCCTAACTGAACTATCGAGATGGAGATGCCGCAGTGGAAACTAGCATTCGTGCCCGCCGAATTGATTGCGATCCTTCTGAAGAGCACATCTTGCGACGCTTGGGCGGCGCCCTGATCGTGCACTGGGACTCGCTGTCAGAGCTTCAACGTGGAGTTCTTTTGAGCCATGCGAGCCTAATGGGTGATAGGGAGAATGCGACTCAATTGATGATGCAGATCCGAGGCTTCATCGATGCGCACAAGGAAGTGTGACGAAATCCAATCAACTTCCGACATCCCAAGCTGAGTGATCATCTGCGGACGTCAGAAATTTTCGCAATCGTGGGAACGGGCTGCCCTTCCCACTTTAGTACCCACGTCTCACCCTGCTGAAAATTCTGAATGAGCGCTGGCCAAAAGACCGCAACGCATGTGCCTCCCACATGGCGGACAGAAGGGTAAACGATGCCGTTCAGACCGTTTGTTCTGGCGTCACTCGCAAACTTTTGTCCCGCCGGGTAGGCTGTCCCAGTATCTTCGTGGAGATAGTCAGGACGAGGATCGAGGCCTCGCACATCGACAAATTCGGCGTCGAGATCCGCTCTCAACTCGATATAACGTGTCTCGTTGTCGTAGTCAGCGCCGCACGCTTCAATCGCCCGAGTTAGATGATACGCCACCTCCTGCAATGAGGTCTCCGGCTCCAAAGCGCAATACCACGCTCCCCACTCCGCTGGATTGAAGCGACTGCCATTAGGCCGAGCGTAAGCGAACGCGGCATTGACATATTGATACCCGTAGCCTTTGGCCATTGCTTCAGGGGCGACGCCGGGAATGCCTTT
Organism: Bradyrhizobium yuanmingense; assembly: GCF_025200905.1. Lineage (NCBI taxonomy): Bacteria > Pseudomonadati > Pseudomonadota > Alphaproteobacteria > Hyphomicrobiales > Nitrobacteraceae > Bradyrhizobium > Bradyrhizobium yuanmingense. The sequence goes on from NZ_CP104173.1 coordinate 5,533,465, forward strand.
TTGCTGCGCCTCCTGCCTGCCACTGGTGACGCTTTCAAGCGCCTCCAGGTGAGATCGAGCACCGAAGCTGCTGGCGAGCCGCTCAAGTACAGGCGGCTTGTGATTGGCATTGGAAATCAGACGGACTGTTCGCGCGGCCGTGACGCGCGAGAGCTTGCAGTTCAAAGGCCGCCCCTCAGAGCATCAATATAGCCGCGCGTTCGGATCATCGCTGGAATACCTTCGGCGATCATGACGTCGATCGGCGCGCTGCCCGCAAAAATAGCCTCGGTGTTAGGGCGACGGACCCACTCGTCTGCCAATCTTTCGGAGAAAAGGAGATGCAGTCCCTTGTAGATGCCTATTAATGCACTCACCCGGGTCAGCGAATCTTGAGAAAGCACGCCGTCCCACTCTCGCGCTTTGATTCGGAACCAAGTACGCTCTGAGCCTTCACCGAGCAGCGCCACAGCCTGCTTAGTGGTGAGCCGCCAGATGTCGCTCAGCGTGATGAATGCATCGATCGCTGAGGGAGACAGCTCAGCCCGTATCTCTTCCCTGCTGAGGTCGGGGATCGCCTTGGCGGACGGCTTGGATTGGGCTGACGCGGGCATCATGATGAGTACGCTCCTCGCGAGTCGCAAATTAGCATGCTGCCAATTGGCAGTAATTACAATCCCGAAGTTCAGTAAATGTTCCGTAAAGGGGTGCCATACTACCTCCGCCGGCAGTGGCTCCGGTGGCGCTTCGCCGGGCTTCAAAAAGTGATTGGCCCATTGCTCTCACGCGACGGTTGCGCTTGGATGCGTTTTTCGGGTCGGGGATCCTCCATGCGTAGTTTGGGTGTTGTGGCGCTCTGCGCCGTGCTGGGCGGCTGCGTGTCGACTGGCGAGACGGTTTCTTTCAAAGCGTCAAATCCGCAACAGCAAGCGCTCATGCGGGACGGGCAACCCGCCCTCGTATCTCGGCAAAAGAGCTCGCTCGTCCTAGTGCGCCCCGCGTCCAGGCAAATGCAAGCGAACGGTCGGCCGGTCTTCGTCGTCGGCATCAACAATCTAGGCAAGCAGACGGTCGACTTCCGCGTTGGACAGGTCGAGGCCGTCCAGCACGCCGCGGGCTCCGACTTCGAAATGAAGGTGGTTACCTACGAGATGCTAGTGCAGGAGGAGCGAAATCGGCAAGTCGCCGCGGCTCTCCTCACCGGTATTGCCGCGGGAGCGAACGCTTACAGCGCCGCGAACGCTGGACATGGTAGCTACACGACCTCCAGCGGACGCACTGGAACGTTCTATAGCCCAGCCGCGGCCGCGATCGCGCAGAACAACGCGGCCATTCAAAACGAGGCAATGATCGCGGCTACTGTCGAGACGGGCCAGCGTAATATGGCAGCCCTGGAGCAAGCCGTAATTAAGGACAACACCTTGATGCCTGGCGAGTGGTATGGCGGGCAGCTCCACCTTGCGCCACCTACTGACCAAGGCGGCGGTCCTAAAACCTACACCATCGTTATCAGTGTAGGTACCGAACGACACGTCATCGACGTGGCCCAGGGACCAGCCGGGGCCTAAGCGTCTTCGAGCTCGTCGCTTCAACACTACGGATCCTATTTTGACTTTTCAGATCCTCTCACTGTCTGGCGGAGGCTTCATGGGCCTCTATACTGCCTGCGTCCTCACTGAAATTGAGAACGAGATCAAGCGTCCAATCGCATCCTGCTTCGACCTCATCGCCGGCACCTCCGTGGGCGGAATTATCGCGCTTGGTCTTGCAGCCGAAGTTGAAGCGGCCGAGATCAGAAATGCGATCGCGAGTGATGGGCCAAAGATATTTTCTAGGAAACCGCCGCCGCAAAGTGCGCTCGCTAAAAAGGTCGCCCTCGCCTCGAACGCTCTACGCGCAAAATATCGCGCCGACACCCTTCGGTCGACGATCATCGACCTGGTGGGAGAGACGACCAAGCTCGGGGATCTCCAACACCGCGTTATGGTGCCGAGCTGTCAATCTCACCAAAGGCTCGCCGCAGGTTTTTAAGACTGACCACCATCCGAATTTTCAGAGAGACTGGAAGGTGCCGGTGGTCGACGTCGCGCTTGCCACGTCGGCGGCGCCGACATTCTTTCCCCTCCACAAGATTGGCGGAGAGCTTTTCGCAGATGGCGGGCTCTACGCAAATTCTCCTGATCATCTGGCCCTTCACGAAACCGAGCATTTCCTCGATCAGGACCCTGAGGATGTTTGGATCCTGAGCATCGGCACGACCACCTCCCGATTCTCATTCTCTAACTCCGGTGAGACTGATCTGGGCTGGATGGGCTGGATGGATAACCAGCGCCTTCCGCGAGTGATGATCTCAGCCCAACAATTAAACACCGAATACATGATGGGGCACCGCCTCGAAGCTCGATATCTGCGGATTGACCATCAACAATCTCCTGAACAGGAGCGACAGCTTGCGCTGGACGCAGCAAGTGAGGGAGCCATTAGGGATCTTTGGGCACTTTCGGAATCCTCGATTCGCGACAACCTCGGCAAAGGCCCCCTCCGTTCGTTCCTGAAGCACACGGCGCCGCCAGCACAGTTCTACAATCGGAAGGCATCGTGACGTGGGAATTGCTGCAAGCCTATTCTATAACACTGATGAGCCAGAGATTTCCCCCGACTGGCGAGTGCGCCCTTCCGACGAGCAATACAACACGCAACAGGAGCGCTGGAATGACCTTGCGATCTACTTGAGAGATGACCTCGCCAAGCGGTCCGACTGCGCGATCGCATGGTGGCTGCAGGGGTCTTACAAATTCGGCACTCAAATCCGTCCAGCGAGCCCCGAAGAAGAATTCGATATTGACGTTGGCATATATTTCCAGTGGGCCGGCGAGCCGGACGACGGCAAGCATAGCCCGCTCGATCTAAAGACTTTCGTTCAGGAGAGCTTGGTGAGCTGTTGCGATGACGATGGCAACGATGCATCCGAGGTCGAAGATCCTCCTAAGGCTCAATGCAGTCGGGTGCATTTCGACAATAGCTTTCACATCGATGTCCCTTCCTACCATCTCGATAGCAATCGCGATGCGCGCGCTTTGGCTACAGCCGAAAACGAATGGGAGAATAGCGATCCCAAGGCAATCTATGGATGGTGGAAGGACGCCATACCGCAAACTGATCGACCACGGTGCCGCCGGCTCGTGCGCTACTTCAAAATGTGGGCTGCGCTGCGGTTCGGAGAAGGTTCGCGCCCGTCGTCGATACTATTGACCGTGCTCGTTGGCGATGCATTCGAAGAGCTAGACAAGGATGAACTGAGTGGGGAGGACGATTTTCTGACGCAACGCTGCGGGTCGTGGTCGGCCGCCTGCAACGATCGTTCATCGTCAAAAATCCAGTAAATAAGCAAGAGAACCTCAATCGCCTGTCCCAAGAGGATTCTTCTTCGCTGCTAAACAAGCTTGAGGGATTCCTCTCGATAGCCGAACGAGGCCTCGCGGCCACCACAAAGACAGCCGCTGCCGACGTGTGGTCCGAGGCTTTCGATCAATTCTTTCCCATTCCAGAAGAAGACGATGAAGAGGAAGCCGTTCTCAAGGCAACTCAAAACCGAGCGCTTGCCACCCTGACCTTTAATCCCGTTGTCAATGTGACGGCAACCGTCGGCTCTAGAACGTTCGCTGGAGTGGATGGAACCGGGCCCATACCCGCGAGTGCCTGGCGCTGGTGGCGGACACTTCGCTCTCCGGCATCCGGGTAGCGCGAGAGCTGGATCAGCTGGTGATGCAGCGCGGCAAGCCGAAGATGGTGGTCAGCGACAACGGCACCGAACTCACCAGCAACGCGATCCTGACTTGGGCCGATCGGAGCCGCGTCGCCTGGCACTATATCGCTCCCGGCAAACCCATGCAGAATTGGCTTCATCGAAAGCTTCAACGGCCGGCGGATGAATTGCTGAACGAGACGCTGTTCGCGTCGCTGGAAAATTTCAAAAACCAGGTCGCGGATCGCGTCGGCTTCCTCCCGCGACGAACTCTGAGTGCCGTCATGCGCCACGGGTAGATAGCGGAGACCGGCGCCGCAAATTCTACCACTCGACCTGATCTCCTGATTTTCCAGGCCGGGATGAGGATGCAGACGGCCGTCGTAGAACATGTCGGAATTGAACGAGCAGATTTGCGGATGCAGGCGCCAGGTCTCGGGGAGAAAGAGCCCTCGGTCGGGTGGCACGGTGGCGTGGGGACCGACGATGTGGTCCAGAGAGGAGACGTCAACTCCGTCGGGATGGCTCCCTTTGATCGGCTGTTCGAGTTGCCGTGGATCGCCCAATAGAACGATGCTCCGCGCGGTCTGCGAGACGGCGAGAACGTTCGCGAGCGACATCTGAGCAGCTTCGTCGATGAACAGAACGTCGACGATTCCCGTTGCGTCGGGTCGGGCCCAGAACCAGGCGGTCGCACCTCCGACCATGCAGTCGGAATTCAGCGCATCGAAAAACGCAGCGTTGTCCGTCGTGAAGCGCAGTCCCGGGACATCGTCCTCCCTTTCGGACGGCTTCTGGATGCATTCGATCGGAAGGCCCTGCTGGCGGGCGGTGGAAACGACCTTGTCCAGAAGGTTGCGGACGACCTTATGGCTGTTCGCCGTGATCCCGACTTTCTTACCCTCGTTGGCGAGGGCACAGATCATACGAGCGCCGGTATATGTCTTTCCCGCCCCCGGGGGGCCTTGCACCGGAAAGACGCTGCTGTCGAGGTTGAGCGCTGTCCGGATCGCGGCCTCCATGGTCGTCTCGCCGTCCACCTTGAATTGCTGCCCCATCAGTCGCGGAGCCGCCGCCATCAACAGGTCGCGGGCGGCGCGATAATTGCCCTCCCCGACTATTCCATGGTCGGCCACGTACTCGCCAATCCGCATCAGCGAGTCGGCGAGAACCCCCCTCAGCCGACTGACGTCTGAGTAGGTCGTAAAGCGAGGCAACAATTCCGCGGCGTATTCCCAAGGCCGCAACATCCAGAGCGCCCCGACAGCAAAGCTGTCGCACTGTCTGCAGCCCCCCGGCGTGGTCGCCGTCATTGTGCGTACAGACGACGTGATCTATGAAGACCGGCTTGCCGTAGTACTTGTTGATGTGGTCGACGACCGACTGCCCGGTCATCTGATAACCCCCGTCGACGAGGTGGATGTAGGTCGTTCCACCTAGTTCGTACCGGACGCAAATGGCGTCGCCGCTGCTCTTCGCTTCAACGTCGAGAAAATCAACCTCAAAAAAATCCGCCAAAACGGCCTCTCGAAAATAGAATTTTTGACTTAACTACCAGATGGTGAGTCAACGCAAATTCTCAATGCTTACGAGAATAGTTCTTTAACCAGACTGCACTGCATAGGGGACCCTGACGGCGGCATTCAGGACGATTGAGCTCCAGAGGACGACTAATTGGTCGTTCGGAAGGGGAATGATGCACTAAAGCCCCCTGGTAAGTTCGATCTCCGCGGAAAGAGCCTTGGAGCTGTGCCGTCACGTACTATCTCCGGATGTTATGCAGATCTCCACTGCCCGCTGGTCGGAGAACCGCTTTTTCCATTCTTCGTCTGTGATCGTGCGTCAGACAGCTTTTGCACCATACTTCGCACGGTAGACGCTGACGTAGTCTGGGTCCTGGCAGATGCACCGAACCAGTCCCGGCGCTCGCTTCAACGTAGGAAACGTGATGCGGCCGGGTAGCGCACGCGTCAGATCGACCACCGAACGCGTTGAAGGCGGCGCAGCCCGAACATTAGGTGTGGACGCGACGATCTCGGCCGCAAGCATCACACCCGCCAACGCAGATTGAAATGCCATGGGCACTTCGAGTTCGGGCCCTGCACCGTCGGCCGCCCGCAAGATAGCGTTGCCGCAGATGGCTTTTTGACGAAACGCACGAAGCGGTAGGTCGACAAACGGCAAGAGCGCCTGCGCGTTTGTGCCGAGATTGGCGGCGATCTCCCGCACGAACTGTTCTCCGACTGGGGTGCCAAGGTGGAGCAGGGCGCGCACGCGAAGAACTTGTTCTTGCGTCCGCAACCCCAATTCCTCGGCTACGATCTCGTCCTCGTTCCGACGCTTGCCGGTCGGCAGATATAGACACGCCAGACATGCCTCGTTGCCGTCGAACTCATGTCGCGAGATTCCGAGGTCGCCGGCTTGAGTCCAGGCGTTGTACACGCGCCGCGGCAACGAGCTTTGGACCTGGATACGGTCCCGTACGGTGTCTAGCGCCACTGCCACCCGGTCGAAACGATAGTGGCCGGTTTGTTCCACGTATCCGGCCCAGGTCATCGCGAAGCTTCGCGCTTCGATGCCGCTGTCTTTCAAGGCCAAAGCCGCCAGCGTAACCTTGGAGGCGTCGACGTCCGTTATTGCGGTGAGCAGGTAACGCTGTAGATTGGTCAGGTCGACCGTTTCGTGGTCGATAAGATCGATCTCGCCCTTCACGCCGCGCAAACGCGACATGGCCCAAACGAAAGCGTTTCCGATCGCACCGACCCCGGCGAGTTGGACCAGACCGAAATCAAGACCGGCGCGAATGTCGACGTTGGCGGCGAGCTCTCCCATCTCGAAATTTAGAAGAGAGAACGTAACGTCGACATCCAGCCCCGGCTTGGCCATCCATGAAGCGAAGACCGCTCGGAAAACGTTCGCTATGGCGATACAGGCCGCCGCACCGGCCCCGAAAGGGTTCGGACCTCCGCCCGAGCGGACAGGAGCAATGGTCGAAACGCGGGCGATCCAGCGGTCGGACCCCATGTATATGGTCGCATCGCTATCGAGTTTCGTTCCACCGGCGACCACCGCCACCTGGAGCTCGGCACCGATTTCGGTCACGATCTCCAGGTTCGGATTGATGTTTCGCATCAACGCGATCAGCTCGTCCGCCAGCACGTCGTCGCCGTCAAGGACCCGCACGCGAACACGTGGATAGAGCCGGGCAATGAGCCGCGCCGCCATATCCAGCGATGCCAGGCCTTCTGCGGTCGAAGCCGCTTGCAAATCGAAGGCAAGCGTCACCACCGTCTCGGCCAATCGGCGCTCGAAGGCGTCGGGATCAACGTCGCGCAGCACTTGCGCAACGCTCTGGCGCGCCCGATCGAAGAAAGGAGCAAGGCCCATCGTCAGCTCTCCACGATGTTGAAGATGGTGGCGGCAGCATCGACCGACCTCCATTCGGGACGTGTACCGGGCTTCCACCAAGGACGCGGCGTTAGCCGGTACGTCGCGCAGCGCGCAATGGAGAAGGGATCGCGCGCGAAGTCCGGTACGACCAGCGAGAACGCGCCGAGCGCCGTCGCGATCGCGTATTCGTCGTCCATCTCGCTGTGGAAGGCATGCGTCGGATGGCTGTGGATCTGCGCCAACAACCGCAACTTTGATTTATAAAGGTGCAGGTTAATGCGCTGCAGCTCGGGACCCGGCACCATGACGGCGAGACCGTGATCGCTGCGAACGCCCTGTTGTTCGGGAATGATGACTTCGCGGACGTTAAAGACCTGGCCTTCCTGCACGCCTGCCCAGAGCGCCATGCCCTCGAGGCCACGCATGCCTGTCGCGGCAAGATGCGCGTGGGTACGCGTCACCATGGAACGCGGCAGCGTCACCGAGACGACCTCCGTCAAGGAAACCTTCATGCCGGAATCTCTGACTGGCCGAGCACGACATTGACCGCAAACTGAAACTGCTGAATAGGCGCCGTGCCGTAGCGCCACACCGTCTCCAGCAAGGCGAAAAGGCGCCCCTCGCCGGTGTTCCGATGAAGCTCCCATGGATCGCCCGAATGCGCGGGATGCTCGTGGTAAGCGCGCGTGCCAGGCAGGCAAAGGAAGCCGGGCACCGTCGGCATGTGCGGATAGTGCTGGTACAGGTTAATCCTCTGGGGCGGCATTTGCGCCGCGACCTCTGTCGGGATGGCGGGATCAACCGGCAACAGCCGCGGAAGATGCGTCATCATCTCCGACGCAGCCAGTTCCCGATCCTCGAAAGGGTCGACGAAGGTAATCGCCAAAGGCCGGACATCATAGTCGGTGAAATTCGCCTTGACCGCGAACGGGATGACCCGGGGGCGCATCCCGACAGTCGCGAAGGCGATTTTCACGTACGGAAATTCGGCCGACATGACCCACCAGCCGCGCGAGATCAGCGTGGGCTCGATCTCGCGGAGATGACCGACCTCGCGCTCGAATTTGCGCCGGCTGACCTCGCTGTCGACGGTCTGCATTAGCCTGCCGCTCCAGCTTTGAGGCTCGCCAGCAGGGTCGCCCCGTTCTTGATGTCGAGTTCGGCAAGCGTCTTCGACACGTCCAGCACGTTGCCGGGCTCGTCAGTCACCTGCCAAGCATCGACGGGCTGGCCGGTGTTTTCGCTCTCCTTGAGCGCCTTCTCGAGCAGCTTGACCAACTGTTCGGCCGGCTTACCCTCAACGGGAGTAGGCTCGCCGTTGATCACGAAGATGACGTGCAACTTGTTTGGCAGATGGCTCTCGCGGGTATAGATGCGTTCGATCTTCGGTCCTGCCAAATCGATCGTTCCGCCACGCGGCACGACGATCTCTTCCTGACCGATCACCTCGACCACGATTTCATGGTCGTCCGGGATCTTGCCATAGGCACGCACGTCCGCCTCGGCGATGGTCGGGAAGCCCCACTCCCAGCCGAGATCCTCCACTGTGAACTCGAAGACCCGGTCACTCTTCATGGTGCGGAAGTTCGGCTTGGCTCCGCCGCCGAGCTTCACCGACGCCTCAAGACCGACCGAACTCGTGTAGCCGTCGTTGATCTGGATCAGACACCAGTCGGCCGCCGGGTTGTGCCCGGAATACGAGCGAACTTCACGGCCGCTCATCTCTTTGTTTTCGCTTAGATATTCGACGCCCTCGACTTCGAACGCAAACTTTTCCTTCAAGTCGCTCATTGATGTGCCTCTCAAGTTGTCCCGCCCAAACCTTGCCCTTGGGCAATCGCGTTAACCAAGGCCCGAGGCTTTGCGCACACGAGGCTCTGTCCATAATATATGGGCAGGAGTCGGCATCGCGTCAAGTAACTTGAGTAATAATCCTACCAAGCGTCGACTTTCGCGAGGTATTCCAAATGGATGAAGCAGGCGAAAAACTGCGGTGGGGCGTTCGACGACGGCTCGAATTCATCGACTTTCGTTTGTTTTGGGCGAGCCGGTTCAATCGCATCGACATGGTCGAGACCTTCGGAATTTCCGCCCAACAAGCCTCGGCCGACATTGCCCAATACGAGAAAATCGCCCCGATGAACTTGGCGTACGACCGCGCAGAGAAGGCCTACAAGCGGACCGGCGACTTCAAGCCCGCGTTCATCGGCGAAACGGTCGAGCGATATCTGTTGCAAATCGTCGCCATACAGAACGGATGGCTACGGCAAGAGGACACATGGTTCGATTCTCTCCCGACGGTCGAGGTCGTGACTCTGGGGCGCCCACCTACCGATCCGGCGATCTTACTCCGCATCCTTGATGCGGTCCGCAATCGGCTTGAAATATCCATCGCCTATTCGTCCTTGACCGGTTCCGAACAGCAGTCACGGACCATCGCTCCCCATGCGCTCGCCCACAGCTCCGGCCGTTGGTATGCACGATCCTGGTCGCGCGAACACAACGACTTTCGGGACTACAACTTGAGCCGCATCAGCGCCGTCGGCAATCAACGCGTATCTCCTGTCGACCCTGCATGGGATTTCGAGTGGATCCATAAGATCAATCTCGTAATCGTTCCAAACCCAGGCCTGTCGCCGGAGCGTCAAGTCGCCGTCGCCGCAGAGCACGCCATGTCGGGCGGGCGTCTGATACGTCCTTGCCGACTAAGTCTAAGCTTCTATCTCATGAGCGAATACAATTTGGACGTCGAACTGGGCGTTCTCAACCCCGAAAAGCAACAGGTCGTCCTGCAAAACCGAGACGAAGTCATGCAGGCACGTGCTGCAGCGCGCCAGATGGCGATCGAGGCGCTTGCGCGCGCTCAGGCATCGGGATCGGTCAATTGATCCGACTCCTAAATCGTCTGCAAGCTTCGAAACAAGCAGACAGTCGGTCATGTCGGTAGTTGCGACCCTACTGTTCGGAAGCGTCGCGAGATCGGATCATGAAGAGAGATCGGACACCGATCTGCTGATGATCAATCTCGAGGACGAGACACGCCATATTTCGGTGGGGCACGCATCCATATTTCTGTATCCGTGGCTTCGGCTGAAGCTCGACGCCAAGGAAGGCGATCTTTTTGCTTGTCACCTCGTTTACGAGGCGAAGGCGATATTCGATCCGCAAGGATATCTGTTGAAGCTCAAGAAGTCCTTTCGCTTCAAGTCCGACTATCAGTCGGAAATAGCTAAAGCGAGCGAATTCGGATGGTTCCTGGCGAGATTTGGCGAGGGACTTAACTCCTCATTGCAAGCGAAGAGAATTCTGTGGTGCGTCAGAACAATCCTGATCGCGCGTAGCGCGGAACTTCGCGATCCCATATTCGCGCCCAGGCTACTCGCGGCCCACGCCAAATCGGAGGCGGCTCGCGAACTATTGTCCAACCGCCACGGCCGACGCGACGATGCAACCCTGCGCCATCTCCTGCGACTGTTCCTCATAGAGGAAACGAAAGCGGATTCCTTCCACAAGCAGGCCGGCCGAGCCGCTTTCGCTCGTCGTTTCAAAGAAACTTCCAACAAGGTCGCGCTCCAGACGCTTCGACAAGAAGAGAGTAGCCAAGCCGGTTACAGCTGAACTTTCGTATGCAGTGAGGGAGCCGCCCGTCGCTAGCTGCCTCAGCCGGGGTCACACATAGGGAAGGAGATGCTCCTCGGTTTTTCCGTGCCCTGAGAGATTGCTCCCCGGGCACCCTATCCGGACTGCGTCGATCGCATTCGACATGCACCCAAAGAGATTGCGGAAGCTCATCGAGGCAGAAGGCCTGATCTCCGATCCCGCGCTCGCGGACAAGGATCTCCTGTTCGACGCCGAAGTGGCGGACCGCCTGTTCAAGCGACAAGCCAACTCGCTGACCATGAAGCAGGTGGAGAAGTACATCAACGCTCCCCGGCCGATGGCCCAGATCCTCTTTCAGGCCGGCCTCATCCGCCGACACGTAGTCGGCGTGGGAGAGATGAACGAAGTCTACTTCAAGCTGGAGCTCGATGAATTCCTGGCGAACCTCTTCCGGAAGGCTGAATTAGTCGCGGACGTTGGTCCCGGGATCTGCGATGTCTCAATGGCCGCAAAGCGTACGAACGGCTCCACTGTCAATCGGCTTGCAAAATTTTACCCCTCACCGGCGTCCAATTTTGACGCCTTTGCGCGGCGGGGTTTGCTAGTAGCGCTCGTCTCGTCGGAGCTGGCCGGGCTAGCGCAGCCGCGGCGTGAAGAAGCGTTCCCGGACCAGCCCGACCTGGTTCTCGACCTGCCCCTTCTCCCAGCCCGATGCTGGCGTACAGGCGATCGGATCGACCAGATAGTGGCTGCACATCTGCAGGAAGCGGCGATTGTAGAGACGGCCTTTACCGATGAAGATCGTCTCTACGGCGGTCTTCATGTTGTCATAGATGCCGCGGCTGCAGGTGCCTTTGAACAGGGCGAACGCCCGGTCGTGGGCGTCGAACACCATCTCCTGCGTTTCCCGCGGATAGGCCCGCACAAACAGCGTGCGGCTGTGACAGAGCCGGACATGGGCAGCCTTCGCCATCACCGTGGTGCCGCTCAGCAGGACGACCTCGTGGCTCCAGTCGAACTGATAAGCTTCGCCTGGGGCAAAACTCAGCGGGACATAAGCGGTCGATTGCCCGCGTTCTTTGCTCCACCGCCTGGCGTAACGCCTCACCGCATCGTAACCGCCGTCGTAGCCCCGCCCGCGCAGCTCCTCGAAGATCCGGATCAAGGTCAGCTGTTCACGAGCCGATTTAGCCGCGTTAGCCGCCAGCAACCCGTCAAGCTCTACTGCCCATCGTCCGAGCTTTGGCCGCGGCTGCACCTGCCGCTCGTACTCGAAGGAGGTCTCTCCCGACCTCAGCACCTTCCGAACCGTGTTCCGCGACACCTTAAGGTCACGGGCGATCTCCTTGATCGTCTTGCCCTTGATGAAGTGCTCGCGCCGGATCCGGGCAATCGTCTCCACGATCAGCATCCCCCACCACCTGCTTCGTTCCAAAGCAGGCAGCGCAACAGATCAATCTGTAGGGGGTCAATTTTGGACGCCGATCCCCCGGCTTAGGGGGTATCAATATTGCAGGCCGAATGACAGGCTCCACGGCTGATTTCGTCCGACTGGTGCTGGAAGATCGCCTTTCTTGGGTCGGCCGAAAGGCAGGTATCGACGGCGTCCTTTCCCTGCTCGTCAACCTGGAGGAAGCTCGTCCCCTGATCAGGCTGCCGAGCTCTCAGGCCTCGTCCCGGCCACGCAATCCGAGTATTGCGGGTCAACAGCAAAGTCATGGCCGGACTGGTGAAGGCCGGTGCGTTCAAGACGATTGTCCAGCGACACCCGATCAAGAGAAACCCGCAGACGGTCATTCCCCACGAGGTGATCGCTAGGTTCAAGGAGGAGTACGTGTCTCTATTCACCGCGGCCAGGAGCCAAGGAAAGCACATGCCCGTACTGCTGCGCGAGCTCACCGAACTCGGAATTCGACCAGCCTCAGAACTCGACGGCGTTGGAGCGACATTCTTCCGGCGTAGCAACTTATCGTAACGCCGGAAGGGCTAGAATCACCGGCTCGGTCACAGGTTGTGAGCGCAGGCCGTGTGGTGCGCCGGGCTACGAGTTTTGGATCAGGCTGCGGTAGCAAGCCGATATCGTCACGCGAGCAGGTACCTCGCGCAAGCCTCGATAGCGTCTTCCGCACTCGTGCTGATCGAACGGACCACTGCGTGATCATCAGATTCTCCATGCCGCCGAAGTTCTCCATCGTCATGCCGTCAGGATCGATAGTTGAGCTGACGTTTGCCGCTGGAATAGCGTCAGGGTACTGCTTGACCAAGCGAAGAAAGGCAGGCAGCGCGAGGCGCCGTACCCGATTTCCCACGGGGTGCCGGGGTCCATGTTTGGCCCCCGGAACGGAGAGATGTTTGCGACAATGGCCTGAGCCCTATCGCTCATCTCGCCGTTGCCCTTGAAGATCTCCGCTGCCATTTCCGCAAGTGGACCAGCGGAGACCGAATTGTCGGGGGGATACAGTCCTTCCAGCCCACACTTTCCCGCAAATGGCCCGGAGAGCGGCACCGTATGGGACGGCGTCAGGGCGGAAGACATCAGGACCTGCGAGATAGACTTTCGGTGGTTCATTGCTCATGGAATACACTCCCTCCTTGGACCGGCACATCGCATGCGACACGGCGCCTCTTGCCTCAGGGCGCAGCCTCTACTATTGATTGTACGCTTCTTTTTTTCAATCCGCTCGCCCCTTCCCTATGGGAAATTTCCGATGGGCTTTGATCGTTCATTTGATATTGGCCGAGGCGGAGAAGCACCTGCCCACAGGCCCTTCATCACGTCAACATGTCCGCTCTCTAACGTTCGCAACAGGCATCACTCTTGTCACCTTCAAACGTGGGGATCGCGATGGCAGCCGTCAGACTGATTTTGGTTGCGCTTGCCCTTTGCATCACTGCCGGGAGCCATGCGCATGCATTGAGGCTGGCATCGTGGAATATGGAACACCTCGCGCACAGCGATGGAGAGGGTTGCCGCCCCCGCAAGGCGGCGGACTATCTTGCGCTCAAGCGCCAAGCCGATCTGCTCAACGCGGACATAATTGCCGTACAGGAGATGGAGAACGAAGGGGCGCTGGCACGCGTGTTTGATCCCGAGCTATGGTCTTTCGAGGTTGCGCGAAACCCCGATCAGGAGACGCCGCGTCCCTGCTCGGGAATAACGGATAAGACCATCATTACGCAACGTGCAGGCTTCGTGATCAAGAAGGCAATCAAGTATTCGCGCAATCCTGACTTGACGGCGCTCGATGTGGGGAACGCCAATCGCCATCGATACGGCGTCGACATAACGCTGGAAGCCGGTGCGCCCCTGCGCCTTCTGTCGGTCCACGTGAAGTCGTGGTGCCCCATGGATGCGCCTGGAGCCGGGGACGATTGCGAAGTATTGTTCGAACAGCAGAAAATTCTCAAGAAGTGGGTAGAGGGGCGTGCAAGGAATGCGCTTCCATTCGTTCTGCTAGGCGACTTCAACCGTCGGCTCCAGGCCGAGGAGCAATTCTGGACCGCGATTGACGCGCCGGGCGATCCGTTGATGGATCTCACGCTTACCGTCAAACGCGATACGGTCGCTCGTTGTCAGCCGTCCTTCAACCAATTTATCGATTACATCGCCCTGAATCCCGGCAGCTTGCCGCTTCTTAAGCCCGATAGCTTTCAGGAGTTGGTTTATGGTGCCGGCACCACTCCCGCATCCGACCGCTGTCCAATCACGATCGAACTGAACATTCCGGATCTCGCCGATCTCGCGCCTGAAAAGGGCATGATCAGCCCAGGCCTTAAATGGTATCGGCGATCTGCCGAGTTTCCCCTCATTACGCGCTTTATCTACGATCAGGCGATGCGGCACGTGGACGCCATTCGCGCTGCGACAAGCGACGCATCCAACTAGGTGGTCTCGCTCGACGCCGATGAGGCGATCTTTGATAACTCATTGGACCAGCTTGAGAATGAATATCTCGGGCTTGGCTACGTGGCCGAACGGTGGGCGGCGTGGGAAACTCGCGGTGCGGCAAAGGAGGTACCGGGGGCGATCGACTTCATCAATCACGTGTTAGACAGCGGAGGCAAGATCGCCGTCATCACCAATGGCGACGCCGCCCTCGAGGAAGCCGCCCGAGGCAACCTCGTGCGACTTGGCATGCGCGATGATCGAAGACGGGTTTGCATCCTAGGTCGGCGGGTGCTCGACACACAGACCGGCAATCCCGACGAGTGGCAGCGATACGGGTACAAGAATGATAAGGACCGCAGGCGCCGCCTGATCAGTGAAGGCAATGCCGTGGGGTGCTGGTCGAAGGATCTGGATGGATCAGCGCGTGCATCCTGGAACAGACCCCACCAGTTCGTCCTCGGGATCGGCGACAATGTCCTTGACCTGCCGAAAACTACGCAGGCCGACGCGCGCTCGAATGGCACACCAACCCTCGTATTCGGCAAAGATTACTTCCTGATACCCAATCCACTCTACGGTTCGTGGCAAGGCAACGCTCCATAATCCACGAAGGAGTTCAATCGAATGGGCAAAGTGATCGTTCGTAGCTATCTGTCGCCTACCCTCGTGCTGCTCGCCATGGATTGGCCAGACGGGGGTGACCGGAAGGACTTCTTGGGCTTCGCTATCCGGCGCACCCCGCCATTTCGCTCCGGAGATGCACCCGTCACGATCGACGGCAAGCAATGGAATTGGCTTCCCAATCGCGTCGGATTCGACGGTCCGGCACCGGATGAGCACGACCTACCGACTAACCAGGCCCCGATTCAGAAATTCATGTGGTGGGACGCCAGAATCGACGAAGATCAGACGGGATCCACGTTCACTTACGTGATCGCTCCGGTCGTCGGCAAGCCAGATCAATTCGAATTGGTCGAAGCCGACGCCGCCACGATCGATGTGCAATTGCCCCTGCACGAAGTGGACGGGATCGGCACCTACTTCAATCGGGCGGTTGTCAGCTCGCAGGCCTTTGCGAAGAAAGTCGAACAGCTGGGCAAGGCGAGCGGAGGAACTTTGTCCGAAGCAGACATTGTGGTGCTCCGCACTTGGCTCTCGAATGGTCTTGGCGAAGCAGTCGGCGCTTTCCTATCCGAAGCGAAGGCGATCGAAGGCGCCGTATATCATTTTAGCGATGAGATCTGGGTGGCGCCCGCCGTGGATGGTCGCCAACAGACGACTACATTGGTCATCGACTGGAAATGGGTAAAGGACGAAACGACCGGCGAGAGGGTCTATCCGAATCAACCCATTAAGGATTGGCTGACACCCAATAACAAGGTCACACTGCATGATCGGACCAGCGGCAAGATCATGCACAACAAGATACTCATCGCTCATGGTGCCAATGGTCCGACCGCGCTCCTATGTGGATCTGCCAATTTCACGACGGGTGGACTTACGAGCCAAGCAAACGTCGTCCATACCTTTGCATCCGAGCCGCTCGCTGCTCACTACCAGGCGCGTGTGGATCGGCTGAAGGACAATCCTACCATGGGCAAACTCGGCGCAGGAGCCGACTGGACCCCGATGGAAACCGTGGGGTCCGCGGGCATACGTGCCTTCTTCTCGCCGGAGAAAGATCCCGCCCGCATTTCAATAGACACGATCGTACGAGCCATTCACTCGTCGCGCTCATCCGTGTTATTTTGTCTCTTCACGCCGACGGACGACCTCTTGCGGGACGCCTGCTTTGCAGCCGGCGACAACGGCAAGATGATGTTCGGACTCGTGAACAACATCTCTGAACCCAAGGACGACGGTGACGAAAGTCGTGCCGATGTGAGGGCTAATGTCGAGCTCTATCATCGCTCTCGAGACCAAAGGGACGTCTTCGACAAGTCATGGTACGGCGAGCCGCCAGAAGGCTTCTGGATTGAGCGCGAACTGTTCCCAGGCGAGAAGTATCCCGGCTACCCGCCGGTCCTGATCCACCATAAGTTCATTGTCGTCGACGGAGAAACGTCAGCGCCAGTCGTTTTCAGCGGTTCGGCCAACATGTCGAACTCTTCGCTCTACAACAACGACGAAAACATCCTCGAGATCCGGGGCAGCCAATCGATCGCGCGAACCTATATGGCCGAATTCCTCCGCTTGTACGAACACTATAGAGCGCGGGCCATCTGGGAGCGGATGCAGGCTGAAGGCAGGATCACTACCTACAAGCTTCAGCCGGATGCTCGATGGGCGAAGGACGACTACAAGCCAGGAACGGCAAAATATCGGAGCCGCCGCGCCATGACGCGTGAGCCGTAAGAGGCGCTTGGTCAAGAGTCGATTGCGGGGTGTTTCATCCGCCTCGCGTCTCCAACTAGTTCTCGCGACAGTTGGTAGGTAGAGCGCGTGAGGTCTTGCTCTGAGTGCCCGGCGCGATCAAGGCGGAAAGCTCATTCCGCATCGCAGCAAAAAGCTTCGACGCCCTGAGCGCGACCTTCCCGTCCACCTCGCCACTATCCGTCTCATAGCCGAACGAAATCTCTACCACCGTCGGCCGGTCCCGGTTTGCAGCATCGGACGGATACCAGAAGGTGAGATCGAACTCTCCGTCCGTATCACTTCCAAGGTCGACCCGCGCTTTGCTGTAGACCAGCTCGGCAAAAACAGTTCCAGTTCCGAGGAGCGCTTCAGGCCGCGGCTGTGTCGCGGGAAGGCTCTCAAGCCACTGAAGTGAGCCAGGAAAGGCCTCAAGCGCACTTTGAAGCGACGTAGCCAGCGACCCGGCCGGTTGCTTCCTCGAAATCGAGTATGAATACCCGCTTCGGCTTACAGCGCCCTGTGCGATCGAAATGTCCTCCTCGAACTTCGATTTTGCCCCCTCCGAGCCTTCAAACCGAGAAGCGGCAGAGAGGAATATGTCCGGGCTCCGGAACTTGAGTGTTGTCTCGACATTCCCGGTTGCGCCTGCATCGGTAGCCATCAAAGTGCGCTCCCGATAAGAGAAGCCAGTGGTACTTAGAATGCAGTCCGCCGTGTCCTTAAAGGAAACACGGCGCTGATGATGGAGCGCAAAGGACTTCTTTGCGCGACTCTCGCCGTTCTCGCGCCGGTCGAGATGCGCGGCAATGATGGGCTTAAGCCTTCCGTCACAGAATTCAGCTGCACGTGCGCCGGGATCGCCAGCGAAGTTCTCGGGTCTGAGCAGAAGCTTGTATTCGCGCGAATCTATGGTGACGCCGTTTGCCTGTGCCGACGCCGACAAACAGACCAGGACAACCGCGGAGATCCAGGCGATCAACTGGTCGCTCACGACACCTTGTGGGCATGGAAAAGCTCGCGCTTTCGCATCGACCCGGCTCATGGCTGAAGGACCTTGTTCAAAAGGTGGGCAAGCCGAACGCCAGCCTTCGCCAGTTGAGTGCGAACGACCTCGCGGTTCGCTTCGATATAAGCGGCGTCGATGACAATGTCGTCTGTGGGTTGGTCGCACGAGTCACCGTGTCGGACGCAGTATTGGGTTGCAGCTGCGCGCGAAATTGCAAACGACTCGTTCGCCCAATCGCGAGGATCGGAGGCTTGCGTCCAAAGCTCCTGTAGCGCGGGTGTGATCGACTTGGCGATATCGGACGCAGCGGCAATAGGATCCTCACCGACCGTCTTCAGGACGAGGCATGTGTCCCATGCTGAATGCAGGTTGGGCGAACATGCCCCATTGGTCGATACACTGTTACCGCCTCGGTCGTCTCCGAACGAGACGTGAAGCGGCTGGTGGAGGTCGCCCACCCAATGTCCTAGGTATTTCAGCGCCGTCAGCTTGCGCGCATCGGTGGCCGAAGACGAAAGGACTGCCATGTCGCTTTCGATCGCCGAAAGCACGCATTTTGGCGCGAGCGGACACGGCGCAGCGTCTATTCCCTTCGCGGTTCTCGCAAGGTTGACATAGTGCTCGGTGTCACGCGTGCGGGGGTGATCCGGAAAGATGCATACCTCGCGGAAGAAATCAAATTGCTCCTCGCCTTTCATCAAACGTCGTATCTCTGCACGCACCTCCGGCAGAGCAATCCGAAATGCAATCTCGCAGACGACCTTGTGTCCGGTGTCGCCCCAGGCGGCAGCGAGAGTTGGCGAGAGGATCACAATCAACAGCGCAATAAACAATCGGCGCATTGTTTCAACTCCCTTACATGTGAAGGCGTTTACTCAATCACAGATAGCGCTCTCCTCCACGACGAATGCGTCAATTCGCAGCGCGATCATGGAGCTCTTCACGAGATCAGAAATCGTCCTTGAAGTGGGCCGACGGCCCGGGGAAATATCGGAATCCGTTGCAACCCTGTTGGTGATGGAGATAAATGATCCGGAAACTCTCAAGTTCACTGCTGTCATTCGCTGTTTCGCAACGCCGCCCATTGGCGGGCCCGTCGCAACGGGTCGGGCATCACATCAACCGCTATTCCCAAGCAATCTGTCACAGATCTTAGGCGATTCCTGGTAGGCTCACGGTCGGATCACCTATGATAACTAACGTCTGCCTGTCCATCGCCACTAACTGGCGGTACAATGCGAAATCGCGCATACTTGGCTCGCCGGCGTTTATTCCAGCTATCGCATCTTGCCAAGCCGCATAAAACGATCCGGCCTCGCGATAGACCTTCTGCAGCGCCCAACCGATCGGATTGCGCTCGTAACGCAGGTAAAGTCTATCGTACAGCGCTGAGCAAAGGATATGCGTGAGCACCTGCTTGTTGGCCGGATCCCGCAGGCTCCAGTCGAATGTGGGCTCGACATGCCCGACAAATGCGCGCAGCGGCTTTTCCGCGCCAAGCAATGCACGCGGCACCGGCGCGATCGCGGCACCTGCGACGGTTGCAATCCTGTTCAGAACCGTACTTATTGTCCCTGCTTCAGGCAAAAGCCCTTTGTACCGTGAGACCGCATCCGATCCCGCCGAACAGCACGCGTGCGAGTACCAGATCGCACCAGACGGCTGCCACGTCTGCAATTGCGTGCTGTCGACTACCTTGTGGTCGATATCGACAGGGGCACCGATCCACGATTTCAGGCGAACGTCGTCGTCGAGTGGGCCAGTCATGCCGTGACTGGTCGTGATCAAGAGTGCTGGCGACAATTCCGTAAGTGAGGCAACCAAATTCGATCCAGTGGCCGACGTGTCCGCAATCCTTCGCCGGCGAACCAGATCGCTGTTGCCGTCAATCTTCTCCCACAGTTTTCCGCCGACCGCACGGGCCATCAACCATGTAATGTCGTTCTTTCCGAGATCGACGCTCCAGACGACGGGGGCCTTCGGATCTGAAAATTGACCCTGCCAGTCGTTGATCAGCGCATCGACATAGTGATCGAGCGCAGCGTCGACCAAGTCCAGGCGCCCGACGAAGAGCGACATCTGCAGCGCATATTGAAGCGCCCAGGGAAGTTGAGTGGGCGAGCCATATAGCAGCAAATATCGCGGAATACAGCCCTTACTGGTTCCAACCTTAGGAGCGAGGGTCGACAAGTCGTGGAAGTTGCCGTCCGGGTAATAGCGACGCAAAAAGCCTTGCCCCAAACTACTGCGCCATCGCAATACCGGTGCGTTCGAACGCTTCTCGATCAGTCGTCTGATGGCGGGCGGTCCATCTACTGCGGTCGACCTGTCCGAGTTCGATAAATCATCATTGTCCAGCAAAACAACGCCCCAGCCTATTCGCGGGTCACTCCAGTTGCGTTCATCAATCTCTTGCGGTGCTGCCAGTTGCGCTGCTGACAGCACAGGTGCCAGCCTTTGCGACTGAGCCCAAGGCGTTCGCGATGGCAAAGCATCGCCCGCCGTCCTCTCGCCGGTCCACGCGTTAATCTGTACGTCCTCGGGACGGTTGATTTCGTCGGTCATGGTGTGGCGAATTCGCCGAAGCGGTTCGGCCTGAAGTGCGGCGGCACCGAGGGCGGATTGTCGAGCAAGGCCGCGATCTGATCGCGCACTTCCTCAGGCGTGTTCTCCTCCATCCGCCGCAGAGTTCTCGCAATGGCGAGCACCCTACTGGCGACGTCGGCCGGAAGTTGCAACGCTAGGAATGGCTTGTGAGATGCCTCATAGAGGACCGGCAACAACCATCGCCCAAAACTTCCGGGCATAGCGCAGCAGTGATCGTGAATGATTCGACGAGCCGGAATCACAGCTGGGGCGAAATCGAACATCACCGGACCGGCCGCCGGTCCAGGAGTGAGTTTCGACCCAACGATCCGAAACAGCTCGCCGTAAAACGCTTGGGTAAACGTCGTGGCGGCGGCTGTATCAATCGGCTCGGCCATGCCGACGGTATAGGGACAACCCTTCCTGGCCACGGTGAGCGCCATCGAGAACAGCTGATGAAGTACCTCGGCGCCCGAACAACTGTTAAACACCGTAACCCAAACAGAGGAATTCAGTGCGAGGGCCTCACTCAAAGCTGTGACGGAGAGGAAAATCGACGAGGACTCGGCATTGCCGTTTGCCTCATTCGCTTCGTGATCGCTTGTCGTGGCGATCGACAATCCCTGAATGCCGAGCCGGTCGATGCCGTGACAGAAGAAATGCACAAACTGTACCGGAGCGTCCCTCAGAAGGTTCGCTACTTGGGTGGCCGTGGATGGCATCTGCTCGATGGTGATGCCGGTGTTGTGCAGCGGCCCTACTGCCGTCTTGTGTCGATACTCGTCGAGCAGCGCCTGCTCGGCTACAAAGACGGTGCACTCGATCTCGAGGCCGTTCTGTTTGCTTTCGACAATCTGATGGCAGATCGTTTTCATTTCTCGGTCGGCCTTGATCCCGGCGGCGGACAGGAAGGCAAACATGCGCAACGGGCGGGTGAACGCCTTCAGCGTCGAACCGATCCTGGCCGGGGCCAGCCTACTAACGGTGCACAATTCGCTCATGGCAAGGAAGCGTGGCTCTGTACCGCCATGGATCGCTTCCCAGCGGAACCGTTCCGCATCCGGTGCCTTCATGAGAAATCTCAAGGCCGCCCTTTGAGGAACCTGCTGCCCAAACATATCGGTCAGCTCCGCTCGAATCGCCGGGTGGTCCGACAAGGCTTTGTGAACCGCGGCGCCGTAAGCGGTGACATTTGTCTCCGTATCGAGCGGCGGCATTGCTGCGGCATCGAGGTCGAGCGATCTAAACTCAAGCGCATAGGGATGATTGCTCTGACTCTCGAGACAGACAATCATGTCGTTGTTGCCGCCTCCGATAATCGAAACGATGGTGTCGCGCATATGTCAGCCACCGAGCTTGCGGAAATAGTTGCCTACTACCTTGTGAATTTGCTCAAGAGTGTCGTCCGAACCTGCGATCGGTTCGACGCTTTCATCGGGAGTAACCTGGGTTCGCGCGCTATCCGAGGACGAAAGCAAGACGTCCGACGCGTTGCGACGCAAGCGTTCAAGTGCCGAAAATTCACATTGGCGCTGCAGCGACGTTGCCCAACTCGGCGCCTGCTTCATCTCATAGTCCGGGATGCCGTGAGTATCGGATGACACGAGGGGCGATGTCCGATCCGCAATTGAGGCGGAGTGGAAAATGGATGCATTGGCGTTCAAGGCTGGAAGCGGCGAGGATATACGGAGGCTCTCGTACGCATCGACATAGTTGGGCGGGCAATATAGAAAACCATCGACCATAGAAGGCGCTGGCGCAGAGTTAGGTGCGAACAGGAACGAACAGGCGCCTCGCAAGGATGCAATTTGCTGGGAGCTGCCGAGCGGTTGATAGAGCACCGCGGTGGGACGGGTGTGCGCGAGTGCGTCAGCGGCCAAGGCCAACGTAGGTCTGGCGGCGCCCGAAGGCGGATTTGAAAACAATGCCGCCCAAGCGCCGGCTCGCGTTACGATTGCGGCGAGATCCATCGCATCGATATATGAGTAGGACTCATATTTCTCGTTCGGCGCGATCGAATTAGACATCCTGAGGGCGGGCCCGAATTCAGTCATGCCGGAATTGCAGACGAAGAAGATCGCATCGAGGCTTCGCATGCCAAGTGCTGCCTTCATCCAGACCCACCAGAGCGATTGGAACGGTGGCTCGATGGACCCCTGCGAGAATACTGCCGCGCTGGTGGGCGCAGACACGGGGTCATGGATTTTCAACCGTTTGTCATAGCCATTCCTTTCCAACAAGCGATGCCAAAAGCTGGCGGTGAACAAGTGCACCCTGCTTTGGGCTCGCGGGGAAGTGGATAAGATCGCCTCTACGATCTGGTTGAGGAGCGTTTGAACGTTGGTCAGAGACGCGCTTCGATCAGGGTCGAACCAAATCGCAAGTTCGAGAACATCACGGTCTTCGCATGGGCGTTCGAGAAGATCGGGAAAGCGCAGCACCGGACGTTCCAAGGTTTCGGTCAGCACCCTCTCCCACGGGAGTACGGATACATAGCCGTGGGGCTTGGCGAAACGAAGCCAGAGAGGCAGATCCTTGGCATCGCCTTTCAGGCTGTTTTTGATACCGCCGGTGATCTGCGGCCACAAATTCAAATCCAGCGCCGCGTCGGTTTCGATGCTACCAGGGACGCCCAGCTCTCGAGCAGGAATTTGCCAGCTCTCAGTCGACCCCGGCTTTCCAACGCCGCGGATCAATAGCAATTCAATCTGAGGGCTGGCTTCCCAGAAGGTCAGCGTGACCTGCAATATGATCAACGGTGGAGGTGATGACTGTCCGGACATGATCGCTCTCGTCGACTAAGGCCGTTCGTCGTTTCAACGCGACATCTGCTCACGCAGTAACCAGGCGGTGGAAGGATTTGCGATGCCGCCATGGGCATCGATCCGATTGCCTGCCGAGCCGTCGAAGCCGACAATGCGCGCATTCGGGTAATCCACATGTTCACCCGGCAGGGGAATGGGATCTACCAACTGCTCGGTGGAATCCCGGGGGCCATAGCCGCCCAGGGCCGCGTAAACGCTCGGCGGCGAGCCTGCCGTTGTCGGTTCTGCAGCAATTTGCACTTCGCCAAGATCCTTCTGCCTCAGCAAGGCAAGATGATAGATGGCGTGTAGAGGGATGTCCGCTGCGCTGTAGGTGGAAAAGATTGGAGTTTCGACGAGATCGAAGGCGTCTCGATATCCACCCGGGGCGTCGCGTCCGGGTACGTGGGTCGCAAAGCTGAGGTAGGAAATGGCGGGCTGCAGGAGAAGTAGCGACTTCGTCCTGCGGGTCGGTCTTGAACCGGTCGCGAGGGCTGATAGCATGACTTTGCATCCGAACGAATGCCCGACTGCATGAATCGGCGCCGGACAACGAGTGAGCATTTCTCTCAGCAGAGTGGCGACGCCGTTTGCGCCGACCTTGCCGGCGCGATCCTTCATCAGGTAAAGCGACGCCATCCGTATCGCGTTGCGGGGATCAAGATATTCGAGAATTCCGGCGGCCCTTATCCTGCCGCGCCCGCTTCCTTCGATAGTCCCGATCGCGTCGATGTCGTCGTCAATCGACGCTTCTCCTTCGCTTGCGAGCTGAATGTCCTTGATTGCAGAGAGGATGTTGTCCTCGTTGACCTGGGCTTCCTTGACGCCTTCGGGCTGGCCAGGGATGATGATGGGTTTGAGTAGGCGCGCCAGTTCTCGCCCCTCCATCCGGTCGATCTTGTTGACCTCCAGCAACTCATATAGGCGCGCGCGATCGGCTGTCGATGGAAGCAGGCCAGCGACTTCCTGCAATACCGCTTCATTTGTCAACATCTGCAGATCGGTAGTGGCCGCCATCTGTGGTCCAGGCTCGGACGGCAGCCAGATACTTGGCCAGGTCACGCCGACGAAAATAGCAGGTCCGCGATCGATCGGATGAGCCGCTATGACCTGCTCGAAATCGCTCAGGAATCGTCGATATAGATCGACTGCGTCGGCGAAGTCGTTATTCCACCCGTGCGAGAAAAAAATGATTGGCTGTTGTGTATCGGCAATTCTCGTCAATAGCGCATCGCGCGTCTTCGGAGAAGTGCATGCGCCATCCTTGTCAAACCGTATGAGCCAGCTTTCCATCGCTATTCCAGGCAATGGATATGGACCGGGAGGACGGACAGTAGCCATTTTCTTCCCCGCTTAATCAGACAAACCGCTTGGCACTACCTCTCCAACTGTGGCTCCAAATTGCCCGCATGCGAATCGCCCACACCATCGGGCAGCATTCGCCGATTTCTAGCCGCTAACGAGCCTTCACCGAATTGAATAATAGGGTGTGTGCAAGAATCGATTGTGAACTGCGTCACACTGTTCTCGCTTTTTTTAAGCCCTAGCTTTGGTTGCTGCGCCGCATTTCGGACATCAAACGAATTCGGCTCGTTGGTACATGTCTGGAATCCAGGTGACGCCGTCCGTGTCGTCGGTGTCGCCACAAACGCCGTGGCACCATTACTTACCAATTCAGATGGCCGCCGCTCGCCACTGATCGCGCAGGAAAACTTACGAAAGTGATCCGAAATTCCGGGCCCTTAGTCCCGTGGGTGCCGCTGCTAGGGCCCCGGCAGACTCCAGAATAGAGGCTTCCACCTACTCCAGGCGGCTGGCCCCGCAGACGAACCGGTTATTCTAGCAACGAAGTCTGAAATGGCGGTACCCATCCCTCGGCTGGCACTGGAAGTGGGGTACCGCCGGCGGCCTGGATAGCAGCTCGCACTTGATCGTGCGTGTCCGCCACAAACTGGAGTTTGCCGGAGAGCAAAAGGGATGACATAGCATTTGCCGGATACTGCCCGCTGATCAATCTGCGGGGTCCACTCGCCCTCTTGGCATCAAACCAAATGGGGCAGCTTGGAAGCGTGAGCTGGCCGATGTTCGGGTTCTCGACCTTCACACGAGCGACAACGTCCGGCGTCGTTTCGACGACGAATGCCACAGGTCGATTTGGCATCGCACGGCTCCTTCGGTGGATCCGCCGGGAAACACGTCTCGGATACGGACGACTTCAGTACCTTCGATCGGTACCTGCGCGCGGTCTGGTGCTGTCAAGATGATCATTTGGTCAATCTCCGAAATCGAAATGTCGCAATTAACCCAGGATGATAGAAAGCTAAGCCACAATCTAGAGATGTGGCACAAAGGGGACCAGCCTAACTGAGCATGCGGGATTTCGGCTTTACCGACTCGCTCCCATCCGACCATGGGCACAAAATGCCGTCTCAAAGGGCGCAAGAGAACGATATTTTGGGCTCACGACTGCTACCGAGCGAGCTGACAATCTCCCCCACGGCCTTGAGGTTTCGTACCTGCGATAGGCCTGAACACTAATTAGCTTCGCCAACAAAACGACTAATGCACCTACCGCCTCCTCGGCCTCAAACATGAAGCGGGCTCGCTCACCATGAAACTCATCTGAGGCCCTTTTTGCGTCCGACGCTCGCCGGAGCCATGGGTATGAGAGAACGCCGTTCTGCGCCGGCAGGTGGGGCAAGTTACCGCGCGCTTTCGTACGCTGTTAGGTCGGCCTTCATGGACACTTCGATGACGACCTCGGAATCGGAAGCACCGTAAAATAATGGTTTGTCGTTCGATCATTGGCCAACTTGGCCTGCATTTCACAACCGCCTTCCGTTTCCCGACCATCCATCCGTCCGCTGCGCGAGGAGATTCGCAACCATCATGCGGCGGCCGCCAAGCGCCAGCGGATGGCAATTTCTTCTTATATAAGAACGAGATCGCTTCTTATATAAGTCCTCGGCGCGGCTCAGGGATGGCCTGAGTGCGATGCCAGCTGGCGCGACCTGCTCGACCGCCTCTGCGTCCGGATTCAGGCCGTCGTAGGCCGACGGCGGCGCCTTCAAGTTCACCCAGATCAAGGAAAAGGACGCTGCGGGTCTATTGGGACGGCAAGCTGTCTCCGGAGGCGGACGCCCAGATCGAGGAGGCCAGCGCTCTGGCGGAAGCCCGCAGCGCCGTGACCTGCGATGTCTGCGGACAGGAGGGCCGCCTCCGCGGCGGCTCGTGGCTGACGACGCGCTGCGAGGCGCATTCGGAAGGCCGGCCGCCGATGGCGCACCGGTCCGGCCTGGAAAACGTCCACCTGGTTCATCGTTTCGTCGACGGCAGGCGTTCCGTCACTTGCCGCCGCTACGACCGCCAGAACGACGCTTTCGTCGACGTCGACCCCGCCTCCTCGGACACCGAGGAGTAGCGGCATGGTACCTAATTGGGCCCATGACCTGATCCGGCGGCGCCCGCGCCTCTTCGAGACCGCGCACGGCGAGCCGAGTTCCGGCATTCCCGACATTCCCGAGGGCTGGCGCGACGTGGTCGAGCGGCTGTGCGTCAGGATCGAGAATGCGTTGCAGGCGGGCGAGACATTCCGGTTCATTCGCACCCTTAAGTTCGGCATCCTCCGGTTCGACTGGGCGGGCGAGGTGTCGGGAAGCGGCCAAGGCGAGGATCGATGAGGCAGTGGCGCTCGCGGAGGCGCGAAGCAGCTCCACGTGCGAGGTCTGCGGCGCCGAAGGCGAGAAGTATTACCGTGCCAAGCTCGTCATGCCCCGGTGCTCCGCTCATGCCGAGGGCCGGCTGGTCGCAGAGCTGCTTCGCAATCCGGGCCTCCACCTCGTCCGCGTCGTGGATCCCCCGCTTCCTGAATTGCGCACAGTCCGCCGCTACGATCGCGAGAGCGACACCTTCGTTGGCTTGCCCGAGGATATCCAAATAGTTTGGGGCCGTGACCTGATGTTGTTGCATCCGCGCCTGTTCGTCACGATGGCGGACGAGCCCAGCCGCTCGTTCGGCTATCGTCCGCAACGACTTCGACAAACATGGGCTCTTCGCCGAACGGGCGGTTGATGATGGCGAGAGCTTCGCGAGCGGCGTAGATCCGGTTTCGCGCGTATCCAGTCCTCTCCTGCAGAATGCCGGCTTCCTGCAACTGCGCGATGGCCTGATTTACTTGCGGGGGCGAGACATTGAGCAGTTGTCCGAGGCGCTTCGCCGTCACAACCGGATAGTTGTGAAGTTCGTCCAGGGCGCGGATGGCCGCGGATCCCTTTCGGAATTTTCGGCGCTCCCTCCAGCGCTCTGACAATTCCGACAGTGCGGTCCGGGTCCGGATGAGTTCTTCGACGGTGCCGGTGACGGCGTCGGCCATGAAGGTGATGATCGGCTCCCAGTCAAGCCGTTGTTGAGCGTCCTTGAGCGAAGCGTAGTACGCCCCCTTTTTGCTTTCGATGTAAGGCGAAAGGTACAGAGGCACGTGCCTCTCCGCCGCCATCATGAGCGGAAGCAGAAGGCGGCCGACACGACCGTTGCCGTCGCGGAAGGGGTGCACCGCCTCGAAGTGGGTGTGTGCTATGGCCATGCGCGTGATGAACCCTTGCGTCATCTGCTGCATGCCCTCGTTCCGCAGGTAGTCCACCGTTTGGGCGAGGCAGTTGGCGACGTCGGCGGGAGGCGGAGGATTCAGACTGGAATATGCGATGTCTTTGTTTCCGCCTATCCACACGACGCGCGTTCGGAGGTCGCCGGGAACATCTTGATAGTCGGGGTCGTCCTTCATCACGGCGCGATGGACGTCCTTGATCAGATCCATCGTGAAGACGCCGTAGCCATCCTTAGCGGCTCTCGGAATGAATTCGTCCAAGGCAACGGCGTAGTTGCGGACTTGGCGCGCTTCGTCCCGGGAGCCGTCGTCGCCCGTCTCTTCGACGGAAAGCAGTTCGTCGAGAGTGCTCTGGGTGCCTTCGATCGACGAGGAACTGACTGCCTCACGTCTGGTAAGGACCCGGCTGACGAAGTAGGGGTCCTTCATCTGGGCGGCGATGGCGTCGACCTTGCCGAAGGCCGCTTGAGCGGCTTCCAAGGCTTTCATCGCACCTCCGACGAACACGCCGTCCTCCGGGGGTGCCGGCGGCACGATCCCGTAATGAGAGTCGTAGGGCGGCGGAAGCCGCTTCAGGGTCTCACGGATTGTGTGGCCGAGATTGCTACTTTTCATGGAACCCGAAATAAGAGGCAGTTTTCCTATTTTATATTTTGGGTTCTTGCAAAAAGCCACAGCATGCCGCGATCGCGAGGGAGCTTATTTAGCCTTTTGCGAGGCGCTCAACCCATTAAGTTCCATTAACATCGGGTTCCCGCCTTCCCCTCAGCGATGTGCGCCGCCGCCCACGCGAAGCAGGTTTCCACCAGCCGATGGTCTCGAGGCCCAGCGAACTCAGGGCCAGCCGACCGTGCTCGCGAAATCCGCGATCAAAGTGATGCCGGTGATCGATCCGCGCGACCGCCTGCTCTCGCCCGAGCATTTCCGCGGTCTTGCGCGGCTCGACACTGGCCGCGCTCCCCTGATCAGCCTGTACCTGCAGCTGCCCCCAGAGCGGCGCGTCGGCCGCGCCTGGCACTCGGCTTTCGCGGCGCTGATCCATACGATTCCTCAAACTGCTGACCGCGCTCTCCGCGCCGCGGCTGAGTCCGACATCCAGGCGATCGGGCGCGCTGAACGACCAATTGCCCGAAATGGGGCGTGGGATTGCATTCTTCGCCTGCCGCGAGCGCGGGATCTGGCATCAAGTTGACTCCGCTGCCGGATCGCCAGCCCAGGTCTCGTCCCTGCCATTTCAAGCGATCAAAACTACCTCTCAACCTTCGCCGACCGTAGCTCGACCGACTCGCAGTCTGGCCGAAATCGGCGCCAAGCGTGTTGGTCTTCGCCAAAAGATCGAGAAGAAAGCGCGCAGCGATGCAGTTCTCATTGCGGAAGCCGGCTCCGGCAGTGAGCTGAACAGGGGCTTTCTTCTTCGTGGCGGCCTTCTTCATGATGTGGTTCGTGAGGATAGCGCTCTAGAACGTTTCAAGAACATCTGCGATGGGCGGTGGGTTGCTAAGCTCCCGGAGGGGCAGGAAGGCCATGTTGTTTCAATAAGGTATACGTTATTACTGCCGGCCTATAAGGCGACGCTTATCATTAAACGATGTTTTGATAAGGAATATCCTATAGATTGCTCAGTTCATGATCTGCTAAATCTTATCGCATGAAAGACGCCATCCGCCATCTCGACAGCCGCTTTGCCACGCTCCGAGCGCTCTCGCACTCCCAACGCCCTCCGAAGGGCTGGATTCGCGCGATCCGCGACGCACTCGGCATGACCACCGCCCAATATGCCAAGAGGTTGGGGGTTTCGCAGCCACGCATTGTGGAACTTGAAAGATCCGAGCAAGGCGGCAGTGTAACCCTCAATACGCTTCAGCGCGCGGCCGAGGCACTCGGCTGCAGGCTGGTCTATGTGCTTGTACCCAAGCGCCCCCTCGCAGAAGTTGTAACCAAGCGAGCTGCCGAGGTCGCCGAGCGGCAATCACGAGCTATCGAGCAGACGATGCGGCTTGAGGACCAGGCGGTGGACGACAATCAGGCTGCCCGCGCACTTCGGGAGCAAGCGATCGAGGATTTGTTGAAGCGGCCCGCGCGCCTGTGGGATGACGAATGACTGAGACTGATCTGCATGCCGCCGACGATCACGCGACACCGCTGACGCCTCAGGAGCGCGAAGATCTTATCCCAACGCACATTACTTTACGTAGCGAGTTGAACGAACTGGAGCAGCAGAACATCGCGACGGCAAACCGCTGGGCGTTTGGGCGCCGCAAGGTTCCGACGCGGGAAAGCTTTCTCAAGAGTTTGCATCGGCGCATGTTCGAACGCGTCTGGCGCTGGGCTGGAAAATTTCGAACGACGGAGCGCAATCTAGGCGTCGCGCCACATCTAATCGAAATTTCGCTGCATCAAGTGCTCGACGACGCAAGGTATTGGGTCGAGAACAACACCTATCCACCGGACGAACTTGCGGTTCGCTTCCATCACCGCCTCGTATCCGTACATCCGTTTCCAAACGGCAACGGCCGCTGGTCGCGATTGGCTGCTGACGTGTTGATCGTGCAGCTTGGCGGCCGGTGCTTTACATGGGGCGGCGCCGACTTGCAGACAGCCCGCACCGCGCGCATGGCCTACATTGCAGCGCTTCAGGCTGCCGACAACCATGATTTCGGGCCACTCGTCGCTTTCGCACGATCATGATCTGTCAATCATCACTCTGGCAAAGCCTCGGCAAGTCCTGCATCGCAACGGAGAGCTCGTAGCCGGATTTGTGCCAGAATGCAGATTTCGCCTGTATTTGTCGAGGTTTGGTAGAAACTTGGTAGTGCGAAATTCCCTAAATGCGGCCGCTGCCGTCCTGGTCAAAACTTGCTAGCCAAGCCTCAATGCCGCCGTTTCTCCGCGCCTAACACATTCGAACAATTCGCGAATTTCCGGAGACGGGACCGTACAGAGAGTTCGATATTTATCCAACAAGGCCCACCAACATGATCAATGGCTTACTTCGTTCTCGTTTCCTGCAGCGCAACCGCCGCACCAGATAGGTCGAACTTTCGTTCAAGAGGACGGTTCGCGCTGCACTTCCCGCGGCTGTGACTTCCCTCGCAGCAAGTGCAATGCCGGGTATAATACGCATATTGCGATTACCTGCGCGGCCGGAGCATGACCCACACAATGGAGTTTCATCAAGCGCTATCAAAGCACCCTTAATAGCAAAGAGTGTCTGTCCAAGCGCTTTGGCGGGGACGGCTGCGACGGAAGAATCGTTCACGCGCACACGATTCCATGCTCGCAGCTCTTACAAATTGCTGAGCAAGGCCACGTCCACGCCGTTCCTACTCGCCTTTCACCCATCGCGCAGATGAAAAGATCAGGCTTTCAGGCGGAAGATGATGGCATAGGCAACTTCTCGACGCTACAATGCTTCTGCGCACGTCATGACAAGAATCTGTTTGCGCCATTGGAGGACGTGGCACTCACCTTCACACGCGAACAACTTACCCTGCTGCATTATAGAGCGATGGCAGCAGAAGGTTTATATTCGAGGAAACGCGGAAGACGCAGCCGCGAACGAGGCAAGAAAGTACCTAAGCAGTGATCCACGACGCGAACCATTTTACGAAGCGTTTCGGATCCATTCACTCGCCGCGATCGCAGCCGAAGAACAGTTCAAACGCACCGAGAACATGGTCAACCTGTCCACGTATGATGAAATCCGGGCGGCGATCATTCGATTTCATGCAACACCTGTTCTGCTGTCTGTTGGTGCCTTTCGTCCGCTTTACGACGTCACCGGAACGAAGCTCCAGAATCTTTCTGAAGAAGCAGCGTATATCGGAATGCATATTCTGACGGTCGACAAAGCGCCAGCCGTCGTATTCACGTGGCTGAAGGGACAAAAACCAAGCCAGCGATTTGCAAAATCATTTTGCTTGCAACCCTACAGGGAACTCACAACGCTCGCGCTTCAAACGGCCTTATACGCCGAGCACACATGTATGCGCCGTGAATGGTGGATGTCTATCACCAAAGGATGGCGCACGCTCTTGCTGAATCGAATTGAGATGGCGAACGGAGCGGCTTTCGTGCCCGATGAGGATTTCTTATCGTTTGAATTTCCGCTCGATGATTGGAAATGCCGGAGCATCGATTTCGTTAAGTAGCGCGGTGGCACTGAGAGCATTCCAAAATTATTCCTGTTGTCTCGGCACGAGCAGCGACAACCGATCGAGCGGTTCAGCCTCATAACCGCCGTCTCACATCGGCCTGGGTATCTTCGTTCAGCATCGCGGTCGTAAGACTTTGCAACGTAAGCGTCGTGCTCAGGCCACGGCTTTGAGGGCTTGAGCGCGGTAGGACCAGGGCAATAGCTGGTCGATGTCGCGGTTGGGATGCCCTTTGACGATCCTGGTCAGGACGTTGGTGAGATAAGCGAGCGGATCGACGTCGTTGAGCTTGCAAGTCTCGACCAGGGACGCGACGACAGCCCAGTGTTCGGCACCGCCGTCGGATCCGGCAAACAGCGCGTTCTTGCGACTGAGCTTGATGCCACGGATTGATCGTTCGACGGTATTGTTGTCGAGTTCGATGCGGCCGTCATTGATGAAGCGCGTCAGTCCCTGCCAGCGCGAGAGGGCGTAGCGGATGGCGTCGGCGAGCTTGGTCTTCTGGCTGATGAGAGCCAGTTTGGCGCGCAGCCATACCTCGAAGGCATCGGCCAGTGGTCGGCTCTTCTGCTGCCGCACGAGGCGGCGCTCCTCCGCGCTGCAGCCGCGGATCTCCTTCTCGATCGCATAGAATGCGGCAATGTGCTTGAGCGCCTCGCTTGCGATCGGCGCCGGGCCGGCTGTCGCGAGTTCGTAGAAGTTGCGCCGCATGTGCACCCAGCAGAAGGCAAGCTCGACCTCGCCACGCTCGGCAAGCTTTGGATAGGCGTTGTAACCATCGACCTGCAGGACGCCCTTGAAGCCGGCAAGATGGCTGAACAGCCGCTCGGCCTTGCGGTCGGGTGCATAGACATAGGTGATGCCGGGCGGATCGAGGCCGCCCCAGGGCCTGTCGTCGGCGGCGATAGGCCCAGAGCTGGCCGGTCTTGGTGCGCCCTCGACCAGGATCGAGCACCGGCACCGTCGTCTCGTCGGCGAACAGTTTGGATCTCGCGCGAAGCACCGTGAGAAGGCGCTCATGCAGCGGGCGCAGATGGAAGGCGGCATGCCCTACCCAGTCCGCCAGCGTCGATCTATCGAGAGCGATGCCCTGGCGGGCATAGATCTGGGCCTGCCGGTAAAGCGGCAGATGATCGGCATATTTGGACACCAGAACCTGGGCGACGGTTGCCTCCGTCGGCAGTCCGCCCTCGATCAGCCGGGCCGGAGCCTCGGCCTGCAGGACGCCGTCCTCGCAGGCGCGACAGGCGTATTTGGGGCGCCGGGTGACGACAACGCGGAACTGCGCCGGCACCATGTCCAGCCGTTCGCTCCTGTCCTCGCCGATCCGATGCAGTTCGCCCTGGCAGCAGGGGCAGATCTTGTCGTCGATGTCGACGACGACCTCGATCCGCGGCAGGTGCGCCGGCAGTGCTCCGCGATTGTTGCGGCGCTTGCGCGCCGGTTCGGCCCGGCCTTCCGGAGCTGTCTCGTCTTGGCTGGCTTCTGTACAGGCCGCAACCTGTTCGACGTCCTCGAGGCCTAGCAGCATCTGCTCCTCGGGAAGCGACTCTGCCTTGCGGCCAAAGCGATGACGCTGCAATTCCTTGATGATCTGGCGCAGCCGCTCGCTCTCATGCCGCTCGGCCAGCAGCATCGCCTTCAGCGTCTCGGGATCATCAGGAAGGTTATCGCTCACAGGCAAATCAGAGCATATTCGCGCCCGCCTGACGACGTGCTCGATGCCCCTGATTCACTTCGCCGCAGCGCGGCCCACAATTATCCGGCTTGCGTCGGGACGACCGTCTCCCGTGCCGCGTGAACACGCCGCCAATCGAGCCCTTCGAGCAACGCCGACAATTCCGCCGCCGACAAACGCATCACGCCGTCCTCGATCTTCGGCCAGCGGAAGACGCCTTCCTCGAGCCGCTTGGCGAACAGGCACAAACCCGTACCATCCCAAAAAATCAGCTTGATCCGGTCCGCCCGCTTGGCACGGAACACATAAACAGCACCCGAGAACGGATCGGCCTTCATGTGCTCGCGCACCAACATAGCCAGGCCCTCCATTCCCTTGCGGAAGTCGACCGGCTTGGTTGCCACCATCACCCGGACAGTTCCGGACGGGCCGATCACCGGCTTGCCTTCAGCGCATGGAGGATGGCCGCAATCATCGCCACGTCCGCGCCTCGGCCGACCCGGATCGTGACGCCTTCGGCTTCGATCTCGATGCACCCGGCATCGCAACGGCGAGCCCCGACATCCGGCTTGGCCTTACGTCGCGCTGTCTTGCGCTCATGGCCAGCAACCGCGACTGGTGCCATGGCGTCTACCACCGCCGGTACAAACTGCGGATCGTCCGCCATCGGCGCCGGCTGCCGGCGTGCTTGCCGGCGCCAGGTGAACACTTGTTGTGGGGTCAGCCCGTGTCGCCGGGCAATCTCGGAAACGACCGCGCCTGCGACCAGCGTCTCCTCGACAATCCGGGCCTTGTCGTCCTTGGAGAACCAACGACGGCGTCCCGTCTCCGTGATCACTTCCAGCCGGCGCGCCGTCACGTCCGAATTAAGCGTATGGTCAAGCATAGACACAAGCCGATCCCTTCAAAGAGATCGTGAAACTCGCCTATCCCATGTGCCGTGAGAAGGTGGGAGCGGAACGGCGCTTACTTTGCAACGTCTTCCACGAAACGAGAAACAACGGGGTATTCAAAGGCGGTCTGAACCGACCAGGCACGATAGCTCGCAGCAAGCGCGCCGCTCCTGCTGGCCCCCGCCCCTCTCCAATGAGCACCTCTCCGGTTGTAAACCGAAAATCGCCATGCCCCGGGCGATCTCCGGAGCGGCAACTTCCTCAAGCGCTTCTCTAACAGCTTTGCAGGGCCAGAGACCGTCAGCTGCTGTAAATGCTAAGATAGGAGAAAAACGATGCGGCTTGACCGACGTCGCGCTCATCGCGTTCCGCCGCCGGGCCATGGCTACGGTGGCGAACGTCCATGCTGGCGTCGCTGACGCGCACAGATCGGCGACCGAAACGCCGGCCTCATGCTCTTTCAAGATTCCGATGATCTGCCGTCCGAAAGGCGACTATGCTTCATATGCTCTGGTCCTAGTCTGAGCCAGAGCGAACTTCAAGCTGGACTAAGCCGGTGGGGCAAGGTCACCAGCGGAATTGCCGGATGGAGACACCCGTCACCGATTGCTTAGTCTAGTGCAGGGAGGCGTCTCAACTGGAACAGCAAAGCCAGCTTTTACCCGATCCAGTACGACCATCGTCTTGAAGCCTTTGATGTCCGGGTTCTTATAGAAGAAGCGTCTAGTGAACTCCTCATAATCCTCCATGCTGCGTGCGGTAACGTATAAGATAAAGTCAGCATCGCCAGTAACGTAGAAGCCGTTGACGACTTCAGCTGACGATTTTATGGCCTTCTTAAGCCTATCAATTATATCCGAACGCTCCCGCTCCAGTGTAACCAACACAAGCATTTGGATTGGTCTTCCAACTGCCTTCGGCGAAACGATTGAGACCTCGGCCTCGATGATGCCTTCCGAACGGAGCCTCTTTAGTCTTCGTTGGCATGCCGTGGCCGAAAGCCCCACCAGTTCACCGATTGCCTCGGACGTTAGGCGGTTGTTCTTTTGCACGATCTCGAGGATACGCGCGTCTACCCGATCGTATCGCATAATCCACTCCCGCCTTGAGGTGAATTTCACCGCCCGATTCCATGCGCCCGGCGCAAGAAATCGTTCCAAGGACATGAAAAAATGGAGAACTTTTTCCGCGCAGCCGTGTCAAGCGGGCAAACTAGACTGCCGGAGGGCCCTGTGCTCTTCATCCACCACGCTCCAATCTTCTCGTGACTATTCGGGCCGTACTTCTCTGCCAGCTCGAACTAGTTCCTAGGGATGGCGATCGCGGAGTCCGGTGATCGTCATCAAGCTTGGCGCGAACACGAATGACGGGTCTCTGCGCGCTGGAAATGGCCTGCTGATCAACAGAGGTGGAAGGCTGGAAGATCGTCCTAGCGGTCCACAGCAGTGCCGCTGTCGGGCCAAGAACCGCTCCGAGACAAAGGCAGCGCATTTACGCACCCTCGATTGCACGACAGGGGAGAGAGCGGGCAACGCCGCCTTGTCTGTGCGAAAACAGTCCAACGTCGCCGAAGGACTACGCTTAGGTCTCTGCAAAGAACTCAACGCACGAGTCAGAACGTTGAATATCTGCCGACGTCGGTGAAGTAGGACGACGAGCCAGAGCACCCCCGCAAAGGGAAACTCGTCGGAGCGAGGGACAGTGAATTACAGTACGTTGGCCGTCTCACCGTCGTAGAGCACTATCAAGCTCACACGTCACTTGTGTTAGCCGTCTGCAACGCGCGAAGCCCACTTCTGGTACGCCTCTCGGCGCGCTTTGAAGCGGTCGAACGCATTTCGTGGAGCAAAGGGCCGTCCGCCACCAATACGGATCAGCGCGAACTTTCCGCCGCACATCGCGCAGCTCTTTGCTGAACCGTGGTGAGAACCATCGAAGCTGTTGCGCATTCCTCGCCTCTTGTCGCATAGGCTCGACAGCCTCCATTTCTTCGCCGCTGGCGCGTGCAATCAAATCCGCTGCTCGAATTTCTAATAGAGTCCGATCGCATAATGTGATGTTAGGCGCTCCCCTCGGAATCGCAGACGTTTTGCAGAGGCGAACCACCGAACGGAACGTCATTACCACAGGTGCAAACACAGGATCAGATCCGCCCCATGGTCACGAGACCAGTGAGGATCGCAAGAGCTTCAAATAGGAAGTAACTGCCAAATATCAGTTCTGCATCGTGCGCGGTGTCGATGTCCCGCGCCAACGCTTTTCGGGTGAAACATCCCCCCGTGAGCATTCCAGGTGGCCGCTCGTCGGAAGGGACGATGGGCGTCAAATATGCCGAGACCAGTTTGGCGACTGTCCGCTCCGCGAAGTCTCGGTACTTGGCCCCCGCAGTGGCGCCCAGTGCGGACGCAAGTCTCAAGGATGCTGCCGCGGCGATAGCGGTGGCGGCGGTATCCCGGCTCGTATTTGGAATTGCTGGATCGTCAAAGTCCCAATACGCGACCAGATCCGTGGGCACGTGGTCGATCCACCAGTCCAGCACGCGCACCGCATACTCGCGCCACAGCGGCTCCTTTGGACGAACCATTGCCGCATGAGCGGTGTAAAGAATCGCCCACGCCTGCGCACGTCCCCAAGTGCTTATATCGCTGTATCCCTTATGCGTGTGCCTCCTGAGCACCTTACCGGTTTGCGGGTCGAGTGTGGATGATTGGATCACCGAATTATCGGATCGCACATGGATGTCCAATACTCTCCGCATGTGAGCATTGGAGATCTCTTCCATGCGCTGTTCCCCCAACTGGTCCGACGCCCAATAAAGCAGACCCGTGGCTTGAAGGGAGTCGATGCTGCTTTCAGCAGTACCAACAGCGTTGGCTTCCTCGGCATCCTGGCCGAGCGGGATCAAGCCCAGTTTGGGATCGAACATCTGCTCCAGCGACCTGGCTGCACTAAGCGCGGCATCGCGTGCTATTTGATCGGTGAAGAGGATGCTTCCAAGCGCCGCACCGTGGTAGAAGCCAAACCCTTTGAATGCGGTCCGGAGCTGGGCCCGAGGCAGCATTCTGCTCAGTGCGGCACGCGCGTCAGAAATTGGGAAGCGCTGTGGATCGGCCAGATGCGCAAGCCAAAGCTGGCCGACGAAGGCACCACCGGTCCAATCACCATCGGGCGTGAACGTCCATTTTCCATCAGTCGTGCGAGCCCAGTGCGGCAGGCCTGTTTCGGCAATGTCCCTCGTTTGCGCGATGCGCACCAGCATGCGGTCGCGTGCGGACAGGTAATTGCTTCTCGACATATTTTCTCCTGGGAGAACGTCGGCTCCAGACTGAGCCCTGATAAAGCTAGAAGGGTTGAATTCAGTCGCCGATGTAGACCAGCCCCCGCCTTTTTGCTGCGTGATAGACGATGACGCTCAACACCGCGACCACAGATCCATAAACCGGGAACATCCAAGCCATATTCGCGTGCTGCAACCAGACCAGCAAATAGGGTGAGGTACCGCCAAAGAGTGATACTCCAAGGGCATACCCCACAGCGATGCCCGTCGTGCGCACCGCGCGTGGCATCAATGTGGTTGCGATGAAGTTGTACAGTGCCATGTTGAAGCCGACCACCGCGCCGCCAAACACCATGACAAAGAAGAATGTGGAAATGCTCTTCTCGGAATAGAGCAACGTGAGGAAGAAGCACGCCACGAGCAAGAGCCGTAGCAGCGTGAACGCGCGCGAAGCCCGAACCTTGTCCGCGAAGGCCCCCACAAATGGCGCCGTAACGATCCAGATCACGCCCATCAGCGTCGTGATCCCGTACACCCAGGTGCTATTCTCCTTGAAGACGCCGTTCGCCAGATTGGGCAAGCCAGCATTCCACGCGTAGTTCGCGATCTGCACCGCTCCGACGACCAGGATGACTGCGAGCAGCGAAAGGCGGACGCTCCAGAGGGTCTTCCAGACGCCACCAGTGGTCTCCTGAGTACGCGACAATTCGTCCCGATGGATGACGTTTTTGATCAAGGTTTCTGGCAGTTTGCTGCGCAGATAGATGATCAGCAGACCGAGCACTCCGCCGACGGCAAAAGGTAGCCGCCAAGCCCAATCGTGCATTATCTCCGGCGTCACGGAGGCGCTCACGAGAAAGGCGACCAAACTGGATCCGAAAACACCGAGCTGGATGAACGTGCCGCTGATCAGGCCAAGGTACCGCCCCTCCTGGCCTGGCGGAGCAAGTTCAATCGCAATGGCATTTGCGACTCCGGCCTCAGCGCCGGTAGCTAATCCTTGGATAAGCCGGACGACCAGCAATATGACAGCCGCTGCAACTCCGAGCTCGTTATAACCCGGCAAGACGGAAATGAGCAGCGAGCACAAGGCCATTGCGGTGACCGAGATCATCATCACCCGCTTGTGGCTGATGCGATCGGCGATTGGACCGAGTATCGCAGCTCCAACCGGTCGCGCGAAGAAACCTGCGCCATAGACGGCGAGTGCGGCAAGCAGCGACGTTGTCGGATCGCTGGACGGAAAGAAAAGGGGCGACAGGAAAGCAGCCATCATTCCGTAGACGGTCCAGTCGTACCACTCCAGGGCTACACCACCGCCCAAAGCAATGGTCATGCTCTTGGTGGCTACTTGTTTTTGGTGCGGCACTTCCCGAGCAGGGCTTTGCGGATTGGCTGAAGCGATCGGTTCAACGATAGTGGTCATTTTGTTTCCTCGGTTTTGTTGTGATGAAAACGTTTACATTATCTCGCGACAGAAGCGCCGGTTCGGTTATCGCATCGAGTACGACTTTGCGAGATCACGAGACGATTTGAGTCTCTTCGCTCAACGTCCGGAGAATATTGGCTGCCGCTTTTCGACGAAGGCAGCCATGCCCTCCTTTTGGTCATCGGTGGTGAATGCGTACCGGATGGAGCGTCGCTCAATCGCCAAGCCAGCCGACAGCGGGGTTTCGTAAGCTGCCTGAATCGACTCCTTCGCCAATTGAGCAGCAATCGGCGCGCGTTTCGAGATGACGCGTGCTATCGCGAGCGCCCGTTCGACTAACTCAAGCGGCGGCAGCACTTCGGACGCGAGCCCAGCAGCCACTGCTCTTTCCGCGCTAATTGGCTCACCTGTCAGCACCATCTGCATAGCGAGGGATTTGCCAATGCTCCGCGTCAACCGCTGGGTAGCGCCGTCTCCAGGCATGATCCCGATCGTGATTTCCGGCTGCGCAAGCACGCTGTCTTCCGCGACCAGCAGGATGTCAGCTAGCATCGCGAGCTCAAGGCCGCCGCCGAGGCAGACGCCTCGAACCGCTGCAATGAGCGGCTTGGGGAAGGCGGCGATGGAATCCCATGCATGCTGCCGTGCAGGATCGCTCAGCGCGTCAAAACCGTGCTGCTGCATCTCCTTGATGTCGGCTCCAGCGGAAAAGCCGCTCTCATCGCCAGTTAAAACTACGCATCGCACCGCCTCATCCGAGCGAGCCGCACGAAGCGCATCCGCAAGCTGGCCTAAGAGGGCCGCACTCAGTGCATTCCTTTGCTTTGGGCGATTGAGCCGCAGCAGGAGTACGTCTGGGTAAGATCGCTCGACGACGATCAGAGGAGAGACGGCTTGATCCATGTCATTCCTTGAAATCAAACACCGTGAAGAACCTTTTATGTAAGCACAGGCTAGGCCCCGGCTGCTTTCTTCGGAAGGAAGCGTTGCAGATTAGCTTGCGCTGTCTCATGCAGAATGTCCTGAACAAAGTAGCGGTTTGCCAAGTCATCCATGACTTCTGCCCTCGCGGTTACTGAGGTGGAGAAAAACTGTTTCGTGGTGAGCACGGCGTGGGGCGGCATTGCCGCCAGTCCCTTGGCATAGCGGAGCGCCGCCTCGCGAGCAGTCTCAGTCGGAGACGACAAAATGTCGGCCAAGCCCAACCGGTGTGCCTCTAATCCGTCGATCGCAGTCGGACTCCAGCTCAAGGACCGAGCCGCAAACGGGCCGACGCGTGCTGCCAAAGTGTCCAACCCGAAGCCCGGCAGCCAGCCTAAAGACACTTCCGGCAAATGCCAGCGCGCTTCCCGAGCCGTTACAACAACATCGCACGAGGCCGCCAACATAAGGCCGCCGCCCAAGGCAAACCCATCCACCGCGCAGACGACCGGTTTTCTGACTAGAGCAAGAGAGCGCACAAATGCACCCAGCCGGCGATTCACGTCAAAAGTGTCGTCGATATTGCCAGCCGAAAAATCCTTCAGGTCTGCGCCAGCCGAGAAACCTGGACCGTTTCCAGCGATCAGGATGACGTTCACGGCGGTGTCGCCGGAAGCCTTGTCTACTGACTCAAGCAGATCCTTTAGCATCTCTTCGCCGAGAGCGTTGCGTCGCTCTGGCCTATTCATCGCCAGGATCTGGACTTTGTCTTCGCATTCTATCGAGACGAACTTCACGTCAGCCGCTCCTTACGCCCGTCCCGCGTTGTCATGAAACTGCACGGCCAAATTCATTGGCTCATTCTTGAATATGCTCGCGTCCATCAGCTTCAGGTCGGGCGAGACGAGCACGTCGAATTCGATGTTCGGCAGCACGTGCTTTTCGACGGATATGCCAGGTGCGACTTCGGTCAGCATGACGCCGTTCGGCGTGAGCTTGAACACGGCACGCTCGGTGATGAAGACGACCTCTTGCCCTCGCTCCTTTGCAAAAGCGCCACTGAAGGTGATTTGGTAGACGTCCTTCACCCACTTCTTGACCGCCCCCTCGTTAGCGATGACGAGAGTGCCGTTGTCCGGGGCTGCATCCAATCCCGCTGCAGTGAGAGTGCCGGAGAAAACGACTTTTCGAGCGCCCTGACTGATGTTGATGAAGCCACCTGGCCCTATGATCTTGTCGCCGAAGCGGCTCACATTGACGTTGCCGTGTCGATCGACTTCAGCAGAAGACAAGAATGCGATGTCCAACCCGCCACCGTCGTAAAAGTCGAACTGATCCGGCTGCGGCGCAATCATGTCGTAGTTCGTTCCGGCGCCGGCGTCCTGTCCGGGGGCGGGAATGCCACCGATGACCCCCTGCTCAGCTGTCAATGTGACTGAGCGGTATATCCCCTCTTCCGCGGCCACAACCGCAATTCCGTTGGAGATACCATAGCCAATGTTGACGGTAGCTCCTGGGGTCAACTCAAGGGCCGCTCGTCGCGCGATCACCTTTCTCACATCGAACGGCAGCGACGCGATCTTCCCGTCCGGCACGCGCATTTTTCCGGCATAGGCAGGGCTATACTCCGTCGCATAGGTCTGTCGCTGATTGGGATCGACGACGAGGTAATCGACCAAAACCCCCGGTATTCTCACTTCTCGCTGGTTTAATGTATTGGATGCTGCGACCCGCTTCACCTGGACAATGACTATTCCGCCGGAGCGGCGTGTGGCAGCGGCAATCGACATGCTTTCGCCGACATATGCCTCGTCTTCGAGCGAGATGTTTCCCTTCACGTCCGCGATACTGCCTCGCAGAATCGCGACCTGGATGGGGAAGGTCTTGTAGAGGAGATGCTCTTCTCCCTCGATATCGACAACGGCAACCATATCCTCTTTGCTGCACTCGCTCTGCCTGCAGCCGCCGATGCGGGGGTCGGCGAAAGTTCTAAGGCCTACTTTCGTGATCACCCCGGGCCGCCCCGCTGCGTTTTCGCGGGTGAGCTGTGCCAAGACTCCCTGAGGGAGGGTGTAGGCTTCAATTTCATTATCCAGCGCACGGCGTCCTAGCGCCGGACAATTGTTCAAGCCGCTGGCTACCACTCGACGCACCAGGCCTGGGGCTGCCAGCTTGTTGAATCCTGTCGTCGCCCAATCGCCGATGGCTACCGTCCCCACCAGCATCAAGTTCTTGGGAGACCCTTGCTCGGAATGAACGTCACGAAGCGCGTCGATGACTAGCTCAGGGATCGCAACTCCGGCCGAGCCGCCGAAATAGACGCAATCGCCATCGGAGATCAGTGCAACGGCTTGCCGATCCGTAATGATCGGCACTTCGCCGGTTCGCTTATTCTTTTTCACGTGCATGCCTTCTCCACTGGCCGGTTCGATAGTTCTGAGCGCTGCGGGACCCGCCTTGCGGCCCCAGCACCACGCGCAGCTTCGACTGAGGACGCCCGGTCTGAAAAGGTTTACATCATCCTCAAGCTCGGGACAAGGGAAAAGATAAAGCGGCCAAGACTGCGCCGATTCCCACGGCTTTCCAGGGCGTTTCGGCCGATTCGATCGATTGCGCCAGCGTCTGAAGTATGATAACGATTTCACCAACTTGTCTGATGGGTGGCCTTTCGAGGCTGGCTGGCGGGAAAGAAGCAGGCTCATGGCGTTAGAAAGAACGGCCCGAATTGACCGAGGCAGGCAATCACCCACTGTGGTGGAGATAGCGAAACGGGCCGGATGTTCTATCGCCACGGTCTCCCGCGTATTGAATCGGCCCGAAACCGTTGCAATCGACTTGAGAGAGCGCATTCTTCGGCTAGTTGATGAACTCGGCTACGTTCCCAACGGATCAGCACGCGCGCTGCGGTCTTCGCGTTCTCGACTGATTGGCTTGATAGTTCCGACGCTGGATGCCGCGATCTTCACGCGAATGCTTGAAGGTCTGGAGAGCCGGCTAGCACCGGCCGGCGCTTCGCTGGTCTACTCTGCAACAGGTTACGATCTGGACCGGGAAACACGCGTCGTGCGCAACCTTATCGAAAAGGGCGTCGACGGTATTGTTCTCGTGGGTTCTTGCCATCGGAAGGAAACGCTCAAGCTGCTGCGTGAGCACAAAGTAAGATTTGCTATCACTTACGCCCTCTCCGAGGACGATTCGATCCCCAGCATGGGTTTTGACAACCGCAGCGGCGGGGCTTTGGCAGCAAACTACCTTGCAGACCTCGGCCATAGGCACCTCGGGGTCATCGCTGGAGTAACGCGTGACAACGACCGTGCGTCCGGTCGCCTCGAGGGCTTCCTGGCCATGGCTGAGCGTCGCGGAATAGGCCGCTCCAGTGTTGTCGTTGTGGAATCTCCCTACGAGTTCAGCCGGGGCCGAGCGGCTGCCAAACTCATTCTAAACCAAAATAGAAATGTCACAGCGATATTCTGTGGGAGCGACGTTCTTGCTGTCGGAGCAATGCGCGGATGCAAGGATGCTGGATTAAACGTGCCTCAAGACATATCGATGATCGGCTTCGATAATCTCGATATCGCCGAGTATCTCACTCCGGGTCTTACGACAGTTGATGTCCCGGCTCGTCTGATGGGCGAACAGGCTGCCAACTATTTTTTGGCTGATCAACATTCGCTGGACATACATGCAAGGGTCGAGCTCGAAACGCGCTTGATCGTTCGAGACTCCACTGCGCCCGCGAAGGATCGCCAATAACACGCCGCCCGTTCGCATTGTCTTGTCACGCTCAACTCTCCTGGCAATCCCAGTGTCAGACGACCTCACAGGTCGAACCACCGCCGTTAGCGGGCTTCGTGAGCTAACGATCCATGTTCGCGGCAAGGTGCTTGGCGGCGAGGCGAGCGAGATTCGCGATCCCGATCGATGCCAACACCGTTGCACTTCCTAAGCTCCTCATCCCTCGCAAAGAGATCCTAGCTCATGCAAGTCCAGAAAATCCGGCCCTATCGTGGTCTGTTTCCCGTCGCGCCAACGCCATTCACGGACTCTGGAGATCTCGATCTCGAGGGACAACGGCGCGTTTTGGATTGCATGATCGATCAGAAAGTCGACGGAATTTGCATCCTTGCCAATTATTCCGAGCAGTTCCTGTTATCAGACGAGGAGCGCGGATTGCTGGTTGACCTCTGCCTGTCACATGTCGCAGGCCGCAAGTCGGTCATGGTGACTTGCAGCCATTTCAGCACTCGGATTGCAGTGGAACGCGCACGCCATGCCGCCGAGCGAGGCGCAAGCCTCCTGATGTTGATGCCGCCTTATCACGGTGCGGGTCTCAAGGCGGATGAAGATCATATGATCGAGCATTTCGCTCGTGTCGCCGATGCGGCGGGAATTCCG
Source organism: Bradyrhizobium yuanmingense (assembly GCF_025200905.1). NCBI lineage: Bacteria > Pseudomonadati > Pseudomonadota > Alphaproteobacteria > Hyphomicrobiales > Nitrobacteraceae > Bradyrhizobium > Bradyrhizobium yuanmingense. Next base: position 5,578,169 of record NZ_CP104173.1, read on the forward strand.
ATCATGGTGCAGGACACCCCGCTCAGCGGCGTCACGCTGTCGGTACCCTTTCTCGTTCGGCTCGCACAGGAGGTGCCGCTTGTTAGCTATTTCAAGATCGAAGTCCCGTTTGCCGCAGCGAAGCTGCGCAATCTGATCGAGGCGGGCAATGCTGCCATAGACGGTCCGTTTGATGGAGAGGAAGCCATCACTATGATGGCAGATCTGCGAGCTGGGGCGACGGGGACGATGTCGAGCGCGCTATGTCCGGATTTGTTGCGGCCCGTTTTCGATCATCATATGGCGGGTCGCAGCACGGAAGCGGCCGCTGCCTATGCAAAGGTGCTGCCCTTGCGTGCAGCCAAGACCGTGATGAGAGAGGGCAACGTCATCAGATCTGACGCGGTGCGGCATCCGATGGAGCAAATTCATCCCCACACGAAAGCCGGCCTAATCGAGCTGGCGCGCGAGGTCAACCCGTTGGCCCTCCGCTGGGGCCACTGAATGGTTCTGCCTGAAGTGGTTTACTCGGCGAGCTGACGTGCGAGGCCGAAAGCTCATGCACCTCCAACATTCAATCAAATTCAGAGCTTATCGATGACAACCAACTACATTGCTGGCGAATGGCTTCCGGCTGCGGAGGCCTGCCCAAATATCAACCCGTCCAATACCAACGATGTCGTGGGCGAGTATGCCCGCGCCTCGATTGCAGAGACCGAGCGCGCGATTGCGGCGGCTCACCACGCATTTCCGACCTGGTCGCGTTCCAGCATCCAGACGCGGCATGACATTCTAAAGGCGATTGGCGACGAGATCCACGCTCGCAAGGGCGAGCTCGGCCGCCTGCTCTCCCGCGAGGAGGGCAAGACCTTGGCAGAAGGGATTGGCGAGGTCGCGCGTGCCGGGCACATCTTTCAATTCTTCGCTCGCGAGTGCCTCCGCATGACAGACGAGACGCTGCCGTCCGTACGGCCGTCAGTCGGTGTGGAGATCACCCGCGAGGCGGTCGGCGTCATCGGGCTCATCACTCCCTGGAACTTCCCCATTGCAATCCCAGCCTGGAAGATTGCGCCAGCGCTTGCTTATCGCAACACCGTTGTGTTCAAGCCTGCCGAGCTCGTCCCGGGTTCGGCTCATGCGCTCGCCGAGATCATCGTCCGCTCCGGAGTGCCGGCAGGTGTATTCAACCTCGTGATGGGCCGGGGCTCGGTGGTTGGTGAGGCGATGCTGAACAGCTCGAATGTTTCTGCCATTTCCTTTACAGGCTCAGTGCCGACGGGGCGCAAGATCGCCCAGGCCTGCATCACCACTGAACCGATGAAGAAGCTTCAACTCGAGATGGGGGGCAAAAACCCCATGGTGGTCCTTGATGATGCCGATTTGACGCTGGCAATGGAGTTCGCCGTGAACAGCGCCTTCTTCTCCACCGGTCAGCGCTGCACGGCCTCGTCGCGGCTGATTGTGACAGATGGCATTCACGATCGATTTGTAGCCGCCATGCAGGAGCGGATGCAGGGGCTTGTCATTTATGATGCTTTGCAAGTCGGGACGCATATCGGCCCGGTCGTCGACCAGAGCCAACTCGACCAGGACCTGAAGCATATCAGCATAGGACAGGCGGAAGGCGCAAAGCTGGTTGCCGGGGGCGAGCTCCTGAAGCGGGAGTTGCCCGGATTCTATCTCGCGCCCGCACTGCTCACGCACGTGAGCAATGAGATGCGTGTCGCGCGCGAGGAGATTTTCGGGCCAGTTGCTACCGTGATCCGGGCGAAAGACTACGACGAGGCGCTTGAACTGGCCAACGACACCCCGTTCGGCCTGTCTTCGGGGATCTGCACCAGCAGCCTAAAATACGCCAACCACTTCAAGCGCAATGCAGAGGCCGGCATGGTGATGGTAAATCTTGCCGACGGCCGGGGTGGACTACCACGTGCCGTTCGGGGGCCGCAAAGGCTCCAGCTATGGTTCGCGCGAGCAGGGCCGCTACGCACAAGAGTTTTATACGACGGTGAAGACGTCCTACACTTTCGACGGCAATGTTCCTTAAATGTACAGGCTAAATCGAGGGTGTAAGTAGCCACAGTCGCTCGGGCCTTGTTGATCAAAGTCACACCGAAGGAGCACGCCTTTGAGTGGTTCGACCATCAGAGACATCGCGCGTGAGGCGAATGTCGGAACCGCAACCGTGGAGCGGGTTCTCAATGACCGCGGTGGAGTTAGGACCGAACTTGCCGAAAGAGTCATCAGGGCCGCAAAAAAGCTAAAATATGGCGATCGGCGATTGAGGCCCCATAGCGGCATCATTCGGATTGAGGTTCTCCTCGTTCAACCGGAAGCCGAGGTTTTTTATGCTGACCTCAACGCTACTTTCCAGCGGATATCTGCCTCTCTGGATCCGGCCATTTTAGTGCACCGGACCTTCGTTAGCGAGGACGACATCACGGGCGTCGCCCAGCATATTGCGAAGCCACCTGTTCGGCGCGCCGGCCTAATTGTTCTAGCTCCAGACCATCCTGAAATTACCGAGAGCATTCGCCAAGCCCGCATGTCGGGTGTGGAAGTCGTACAGTTGCTGACGGGAAGCGCCGACGAGGACGTGCCCTATATCGGCATTGACAACTACGCGGCGGGGAGAACGGCCGCGTATTATATGTCGCGCATGCTCCGTGGAATTCGTGGCACTGTCCTCGCCATGTGCCACAGCGGAGCCTACCGGGCGCATCGGGAGCGCATAAGGGGCTTCTCGGACTATCTGATGCAGCACGCCGATGGCCATCGTAATTTTTGCGCCGTCATTTTTGGCCATGACGACAATCTGCTGTCGGCAGAGAGGCTCTCTGAAGCGCTACGCAGCGGGGATCGCGTTATCGGACTTTATAGCGTGGGGGCCGGCAGGGAGGGGATTGCGGCGGCTTTGAACGCACATCCTGCCAAGATATTGTGGATCGGGCACGCGCTTACTCAGAGCACGGCAAAGTGTCTTCGCTCAGGATTGATGGACATCTGCATCGACGGCGCGCCTGAAACGCAGGCACGGCGCTCGTTGGATACAGTGCTTCACCGTCTGGGACTAATCGATGTCGATGTGAGCAGTGCGCCGGTCCAGTTTCTCACCATTACAGCGCAGAATCTCTAGTATATTCTGGCAGATGCAACGGGACCAATCCTCGCAAATGGCCGTACCGCCAGGCGAGCAGCAAGCTGACGGCGCGCCCACCATGGCCCTGGAGGTTTAAAAAAGAAGCCGCTGCTGGACCTTTCCAAGAGCGGCTTAAGTCAGGGAGGTAAGCAGACGAGCCCGGTCTGCCAGCGGATTCGTTGCGATCGGGAACGATACGCTCCAGCGCGTCTGGCAGACGCGCGTCGCCGCTATCGGCCAGCTCGTTGCCCCCGCGGGCGAAATACTAATCCAGCTCGACATTGCACAACGAAACACCCTTGCCAGAAGGCGGCACCGCAGGGCGCCAGATCAAATTGCTCGATCGTCGGCAATGCCAGTCAGTGGTCGGTCGTCTGTTCAATGATGAGGTGCGTCGCATTGACAAAGTCCGAAACAGGCTGGTCCGCGCGCCGATAGAGTTCCCGGTCTAGGATCAAGTGCCGCCGCTCTGAGCGCTTCTCGCAACGTTCCTTGATAAGTAGACCGGCCACCGGACTTTCATCCTCACGAGACTCCAGCTCTCGGCAGATCCAACCCGCCTCGCCGTACCGAGCTCTCACAGAAAGAGCCAAGAGATAGGCCTTCTTACGCCAAAAGAGACGTGCGCTCGGATCCGTGTCGATCCGAATACCTCGCAACGCGCCGCTGCTGTCTACGAGACCCCTCAGCAACACAGGATGGCCGCCGAGCTTCGTACCTTCATACTTGTCGTTCACAGCCGCCAGCGGATTTACTTCGTTGTTGAAACGAAAAGAGATACTGTGCAAACCCGTTTCATCGGCCGGGCATGCCCGAAAGTGGTTCCAAGACGACAGCTTGACATCCTCCTTCGCGGCGCAAGCGAGGTTAATGTACTCCTTGGGCGGAATATTGGCGACTGACATGCCCAGACTCAGGTCGCGTAAGTCGATCGTATCGCGTGCGTTCGCATTTTCCCAAGCGAGCAAGAGAAGCAATAGCGACAAAGCCCAGGCCAATTGTCGATGTTTCATTGCTTCGCTTCCTTTCCGGTTGTTTGCGAACCAGTCGATCTGTTCTTGTACACTTCGCAGGCTCTCGAGCTGTCTCCGAAGAAGTCAATGCAGTCTTGATAGCTGGTCGGTCCCTTCCCTTTGATGTGCTCCAGAACATAATCAACGACCTTCTCGATTTCTTCCGGCCGGAGAAATGTAGCTGCATCCGGAGGCAGGTCCTTGCCCAAATCCTGAGCCGTGATCCCCGAATAGCATCCGTATTCCTTGTAGGCGTGGCGACCAAAGTGCGGCATTCCCGTTCCCGGGCGCCCGCAATGGACGACCTCGACGATTTGATCGCGACTGAGCTGCGTACCTCGCAACGAAAGCGCTGCGCCTCCATAGCCGCCGCCCCCATCGCCATGCCATTTGTGGCAGCCTACGCAATTTGCCTTTTCGTAGATGCGTTGCCCTTCATCCCGGGCGCGGTGCGCGCCGTTAATGACCTGCCCCGGTACGGGCACACCACCTTCGCCCCAAGCAGAGTCTTCTGTCGCGAGAAGAGCCAAGCCACCACCCACGAATAAGCTGATCAAGCCAACGCGTAGCGCGCGGTCTACCCACTGGGTCCAGCGCACGACCTTCAATTCCATTCTTTTTCCTCTCGGACCAATCTAGGAAAATGGGGCGAGCACAGTGCCGCCCCACTTCGCCTCACAGCGGATCACAACCCAAAAACGTACAGCATGGAGCCCGGGGAGACCTTTTCCAGGCCCTTCGTGGAATCGAGATTCCACTTGTCCCAGGCGCCGCCCAGTCCCACGAGGATCGCAATATATTGCTTTCCGTCGACGGAGAAGGTCATGGGAGGAGCGTTGACGCCGCCACCTGTATTGAATTCCCACACCTTGTCCAATGTCTTGGCATCGAGGGCGTAGAGTTCTCCGGATGGATGACCAGCGAACACCAAGTCGGGCGTTGCAAGCAGCCCGCCCAGCATCGGATACTTGGTCTCATACTTGCCCGTGACCTTGCCAGTGCTAACGTCAATGGCGGTTACGCTTCCTGTTATCGGCATCTTCACGACTGGACCGCCCCCTGTGAAGAATTCACGAGCCTTCCAATCGCCAGGTTTTGTCTCTTTGTTATCCAACTCGTCACAGCCCTCGATGACCGGGATATACCAGCTCTTCAAGTCGGGATTGTACGCAGTAGGCGGCCAGTTTTTGCCACCGTTATGTCCTGGACAAATGGTGACATGGGTGTTCTTCCGGTTCAGCGTGGCCTGAGGATCATAGGTTTGGACCGCTTTGCTTGGATCATACTCAATCGGTTTTCCCGTTTCGGGGTTGATGCCCTTGGTCCATGTCACCTTCTTCACGAACGGCGTTGCCCAAAGGAAAGAGCCGTCGGTGCGATCGAGCGCGTAACCGAAGCCGTTGCGATCGGCTTCAAGAACCACCTTGCGCGGCTTTCCCTTGATCTGGAGGTCGACGAGAACTCTTTCCGCAACACTGTCATAGTCGAAGGGATCATTCGGTGTATGCTGAAAATGCCATCTGATCTTTCCGGTGTCCGGATCGAGCGCGAGGGTACTATCAGTGTATAGGTTGTCGCCCTGACGATATTCAGCATCAAAGTCGGGGCCAGGATTTCCGACCCCCCAGTAGAGCAAGTTGGCTTGGGGATCATACGATCCGGTCACCCAGGTGGATCCACCACCAGTTTTCCATGACTCGTGATCATCCTTCCAAGTCTCGTTACCTGGTTCCCCCTTGCCTGGAATCGTATAGGTTCGCCAAACTTCCTTTTCGGACTTCAAGTCAGTCGCAGCAATCCAGCCGCGGATGCCGTACTCGGCACCCGCCACGCCGGTAATAGCCATGTTCTTGACGATCAACGGTGCACCGGTGATCACTTCGCCCTTGTCTGGATCGGCTACCTTGCGCTCCCAAGCGACTTTGCCATCCTCCTTATTCGTGGCAATCAGTCGTCCATCGAGGGTATGTGAAATTACAAAATTGCCCCATAGCGCAGCGCCTCGATTATTAACTCCGCAACAAGCAATGGCGCCGGCCCAGTCGTGATCGGTCTTTGGATCCATTTTCCAGACGAGTGTTCCGTTGCCGCCGTGGAGATCGATTTTGTAGAGAGATCCCCACCCATCTGTGACATACATGAATCCATTCTCGACAATCGGAGTCCCCTCCAAACCGCCATGGCTCCAAATCCCGCCACCCTCGATACCGCCCAGCGCCATTGTCCAGGCCACGTGCAGCCCCTTGACCGTGTTGCGATTGATCTGGCTGAGCGGCGAATAACGCTGTGCCGTGTGGTCGCGGTGGTGATGCAGCCAGTTGCTCGTTTCCTGCGTTGCATTGAGAAGCCGCTCTTCCGTTGTTTCATCGGAAGCAGCCGCCGCACTCCCGAGAGCGGCCGCCATCAAACCAATCCCGACGATCGTGTTGACAGTCTCCCAAGCTCCAACTCTTGTCCTGCTTACCTTGGACATCCTTTCACTCCTCTGGGGCTGATTGTTTTGTTGTTCCTGGTCGAGCTCAATCGCGGCTCAGCGCGATCCAGTCGACGTCTGGTCGTCTACACGCGGATCTGATCGCCCGCTGGAAGCGAACGAATGCGTTTGCCTGTCGCGGCGAAGATCGCGTTGCAGAGCGCCGGCAGAAAAGGCGGTACTCCTGGCTCTCCGACACCGCCCGCAGGGACGTCTGAACCATTCGAAACGATGTGAACACGCACATTTATCGGCGCATTGTCGATGCGGGCCACTGGGTAATTATCAAAGTTACCCTGCTCGGCTTTGCCGTTCTTGAACGAAATCTCCCCGATGAAATTGCTGAGCCCCATGACCGCCGCACCCTCAATCTGAGACCGAATCCGCTCAGGGTTGACGGCAAAGCCGCAGTCGATCGCGGTCTCCACGCGCGGGACGGCCAGCTTTCCGTGGCTATCAACGCCCACCTCGACGACTGTCGCCACGTACGAGAGGAAGCTCCGGTGTGCTGCAATTCCGAGGCCGCTTCCCTTGGGGAGGGATCTTCCCCAGTTCGCACGCGAAGCCGCCAAATTGACCACGTTCGAAAGTCGCCCGGTATCGACTGGGTAGGTTGAATATGGATCGCCGTAATTCCAAAGCGGATCCGTCAGCCCGAGTTTCTCAAGCTCAAGCTTTCGTGGCGGCCCGATGATCTCGAGCAGGACGTCCTTGGCATCCTTCCCCAAGGCCTCGGCAATCTCTCCGATGAAGGATTGTACCGCAAACGCATGAGGTATATTGTTGACCGATCGGAACCACCCAATTCGTGTCAGCGCCGCCGCTTCGCCAGTCTCGACGCGCACATTGGGAATGTCCAAGGCAGCATCTGCAAGCCCCAAGCTCAGTTCAATAGCTTGCTCGCGTTTCGGATCGGGCTTGAAATTCGCAAACAGGGTCGGCGCGACGGAGCGATGCCGCCATGCAATTACCTTTCCCGACGAGTCGAGGCCGGCGTCTAACCGCGAATAGGTGACCGTATGATAGAAGCCATGACGAAGGTCATCCTCTCGCGTCCAGGCGAGCTTGACAGGCGCGCCATCCAGTGCCTTCGAGAGTAGTACGGCTTCCTGCGCGAAGTCGGATTGACACTTTCTTCCAAAGCCGCCGCCCAGAAGAGTGACGTTCACCTTGACATTGTCGATCGGCAACTCGAGTACCTTGGCGAATGCTTCGCGCGCGCCGAACGGATCCTGCAATGGGGCCCAAACCTCGCACTCGCCATTCCGAATGGTCGCGGTCGCAACGAGCGGCTCCATCGATGCTTGAGCGAGGTGCGGTACATAATATTCGGCCGATACAACCTTAATTGCGCCAGCGAACGCCTTGTCGAAATCTCCCTGTGTCCGCTCCACGCGACCCGGTTTGTTCGCGGCTTCAACCATCTGCTGTCGATAAGCGGCGGAATCGTAACCGCCGTTTTCACCGTCTTCCCAGTCGAGCTTCAACGCTTCTCGACCCTTTATGGCAGCCCAAGTATTCGTCGCCACCACTGCGATCCCTCCAAGCGGCGAGAATGCGGCAGGCGGCGCCCACCTAACCTTGAGTTCCAATACCTTTACGACCCCAGGAATTTTGAGGGCTTCCGTAGCGTCGAAGGATTTTATCCTGCCCCCGACGACAGGAGGACGAGCGATCACCGCGTAATTCATGCCAGGCAATCGTACATCGTAGCCGTACTGCGCCTTGCCGACGGTGATATCGAACAAATCGTGGATCGGAACGTTGCCGTGCCCAATATACCGAAAAGCATTGTCGGGCTTGAACTTCAGGGATTCCAGCTGCGGGGTCGGCAAGTCCATCGCAGCCTTCGCGAGCTCACCGTAGGCTAGCCTGCGGCCCGTCGGCCGATGCACCACCTCGTGGTTCGAAGCTTGAACTTCTGACAAGGGCACCGCCCATTGTTTAGCCGCCGCTTGCTCCAGCATCTGCCGCATCGCCGCGCCCACTTGCCGCATCGGTTGTAAGAAATGACGCATGCTGCGTGAACCATCGGTATTTTGATTGCCGTAACGCGGCTCATCGGCGAGCGCCTGGACTATGCGAACTTTCGACCAATTGGCCTCCAGTTCGTCTGCCACCACCATCGGAAGTGAGGTGCGAATTCCCGTACCCATCTCGGAACGATGGGCCGTAATTGAAACGATACCTGAGGAGTCAATCGATACGAACACGTGTGGATCGTTGACTGTCCCGTGCGGCATCTGCGCGCCACCGGTTTCGTACGCTAAGCCCGGTCTCAGACCGGAAATCTCGGCAGCTACAGCAAACGCCGTAACAGCTACCGTCGAGCGAAGGAATTGACGCCGGCTAACGTTCTCAAGTCTCACGCTGGGGTTGGACGAAGTCGACGGTGCATGAACGTTCATCATTAGACCCCCCTTGACGCCCTGCGAACTGCAGACTGGATCCGTTGATAGCAGCCGCAGCGACAAATATTTCCGGCCATCGCATCACTGATCTGCTGATCTGAGGGATTCTTGATCTCGACAAGGAGCGCCGCAGCCTGCATGATCTGTCCAGCTTGACAATAGCCGCACTGCGGAACGCGTTCTTCGCGCCATGCGCGCTGGACGGGATGATTGCCGTCTACATCCAACCCTTCGATCGTGGTAATTGGTTTGGCCACCTCACTTACGGCTGTTATGCACGAGCGAACCGCATCGCTGCCCACATGCACCGTGCAAGCACCGCATTGGGCAATTCCACAACCGAATTTGGTTCCTGTTAGCCCAATCACATCGCGAAGTACCCATAGCAATGGGGTCTCTGGCGAGACATCGACGGTGTAAGACTTCTTGTTTATTGTAAGTTCAATGCGCATCTCCGACCTCCTCCAGATCTCAGGCCTTGTGGTTTGCAAGCCAGATGATGGACGATTGTGTCCGGCGAGACGTACAACATCTCCCAAGCTCCAAGACGCTCAGTCTCGTTGCGATCTACAGCAGTCATTGAGTTGAACAGGGAGAGAGGCACGCCGTTTGGGCATCCATCAGCACGGCACGTGAATGTCACGCTATGGTCCCCCCGCATGCCGTCAATCGATGTCCGATGGACGAAGATTTGACTTGTTGTTTCTAATTGTTACCGAAGCTTTTGCTGGAGAGTCCCGCGTTTTGCTGATCAAAATCCATCAAATACCGGAGCCTGGCATTTGATGGATTGACGATCGACATTGCGAGGCGAATTCCCGCACCGCAACAGTCGATCGGCTTCTAAACACAGATCGGGAGATGAGAGGCAAGCGTCTGCGGGCCACTGAGGCCGCAAAGATGCAAAATACGCGGACCAGCGCTTGAGGCCTCGTCGCGGGCTTTATCTGGATCTCACTTTTTTCGCATGCTCGTCTTCCCTGCCGTAGCTGCCATCGAACTGATTTGGGAGCTTCGCCCAGACACGACAGGGAAGTCGTGCGGTAGCACTTTTGGTGAGGCAATGCCCGGAGAGCAGCTCCATGCCGTTTGCTAAAAGCTCTCGGCGCTCAGTCGCCGTCGCATGTGAATGTCGAACACACGCTTGGAAGTAAGCGGTTCGAGAGCATAACAGCGGCACGCGACGGACCATCCAAGATCAGATCTCTGCGATGCCGCCTTGCGCTTCGTGGGTGATACGGAAGCATTGGCCGCTCGCCTCAAGTCCCCCTCCCCGGTGAGAGCGGCGGTCGGGGATCCAAACCTCCCTCTCGGACGGCAATCTCTCGCCTACCCTTCCTCAATACAAGCACCACCTCCTCCGACGTCGACACTCATCTCGGTGTAAAGCGAGAAAGGGGCCATCTGATCTCCGACCTCGGTCAATGCGGTCATTGACATCGCTGTCGCAACAGAACCACGTCCAAGGTCAGCCGATAGCTGAAAGGTCTATAGCGAACGTGTTGTCGCCCTTCCCAAAAACCATTCGCGGTAACTGCCCGCAATGCCGTTCATTGGGACACACCGAGGCACGAAAACGTTTGCTTTAAAGCACGGCCGCCGCCGGAACTTTGGTGTCTGCTTATCGGCAAGAGGGAGGTACTCCATGCTCGGTGCCTCGCACAATTTGACGCTTGGGAGGTAGTCCTGGTTGACGCGGGCTCGAGTGGCCTCCTAGCTCGGGAGGTGCGACTGGCGCAACCTGTTTCCGACAGTTGCCGTTCGCGACGAAGAGTTCGTGCACTCTGTCGTTGCCTGGAATGCTCCGGTACGCCGGTTCATCCCTCCCACTCCTCGAGCTGTGCGGCTCATCATGCTGGCCGGTAAATGGCCGAGGAGCGCCTGCATCAATCAGCGAGATTCGCAAGAGAACTAGCACCGGGCTACCTTTAGTGGCTGCATCAGTTCAATCTCTCGAAGATGACGTTTAGATCGGTGACGGCAGCAAGACGGTACGCTCTGCTCTCCATCAGATCTATGATGCGAGCCGTGTTGCCACCGAGAAAATGCTCACTTGGCTCGCACTGGATTATGGCAGGCTTAATGCGCTCGTGGTCAATGGCCTTGACGAGATCGTAATCTAAACCTTCGCAATCGATTGACAAGAAATCGATCTTGTTTGCATACGGCGTCAATAGCTCGTTGATGGCTATAGCTCTCACCTCGATATGCTCTCGCACACCTCCTAGGCCGTCGAAGTCTCCGAAGCTCTTGATATGCGCTTCATTCAAAGAAGACAACTCATGAGCGTTTCCGATGAAGAGGGTGGCAGACGCGCGTGAAGTTGGCAGGACAACGCACGGCACGAGAACGTCTCTCGGACGCACGGTCCGGATCAGCGCTCCCAATTCAGGATTGGGTTCGACTAGAACACCTTGCGCTCCTCTTTGATACATAAGATAGGTATTCGAGGTGGAGATGGGGTGATTAGCGCCGATCTCGACATAGAACACGCTCTCCCAAGATCTTTGGCTCTTGGAGAGTCTTGCAGCCAACATTCCTTCTAAAATAACGTCTTCTCCGGCTTGTGCGTAGCTAACTGGCGCGAAGTGCTTGATCCGAGAGTTGGGAAGATTGAGCCTTTCGACTTCCCGGTTTATGCACTCGTTCTCAAGCTCGGAAAACATGAACTTGCCCTCCACATGTAAGCCGTTAAAGATAGCTCTCGCATGGTGGTCATCCCGGGGGCAACTGACGATGCTGGTAGTTGACAATTCTTGACGGAGCCGCCTGCCTCTATCAAAAAAGGCTTTTGTAGCTGAACAGCCGTCCATAGAACCGTGCCGCGACCTCATCCACTCCTATTACTTATTTAGCCACGTCACTGGCCACTTTCATGGGCCGACTTAAAGCTGAGCCACAGCTCATGCCTGGCGGGTGTCACTAATTTTGAGGCAACCGATATCAACCAGATTCTAAGCCGAAACAGCTGTCTCGCCCTCGATCTTGGGTCTATTCGAGCGAGCGGTCACCTACTGCGCCAGTGCTGCCGCGGCAGCCGCCTTCGCAAGCTCGGCGAGGATGTGACGCAGTACCGCGCCAGTGACTAGGCGTTCGATACGCGGAACAGGTCTCTTACCTCGACCGCGAGAAGATTAGCCACCGACCGGGCTCGTTGTTTGAGCCGGCGCTCCAAGGCCAACTTCGGAAATCATCCTGAGGCGGGACAGATGAGGTAATGTGAGCTCACCCTCCCCTGCGGCAACTGAGACATTAAATTTGTGCGCAGCGGCAGCCAAGACGGGCACTGGCACTGAGCTCTCGCCAGCGAGACGCACAGCGCACTCAATATCCTTTGCAGAATTCGCGATTGAGATTGCCAGAACATCAGGTTTCTCGTTCAACAAGAAGGCCACGAAGGCTTGAAAAATTCCGCTGTTAGTGGAACCCCGACTAACCAGAGAGCGGAGCGTTACGAGATCGACGTCAACACCGGATGCAAATTGGCAGACCTCCGCGGCTACCGCAGCTAGCCCCATAGTCATGCTGTTGTAAACAAGCTTGAGCTTGTGACCTTGTCCGACATCCCCGACGTGAAGAACGGTCTCGCAAAATGCGGCAAGAATGGCCTCAGCCGCAGGGAAACGCTTTTCACTCGATCCGACGATTGCATTGAGAAGGCCGAGCTCTGCTTGTTCAGGGCTCCGCGTTACTGGAGCATCGATAAAGCTCAGGCCGCGTTTTTGAGCCTGCTCAGCCAGTGCGACCGTCGAAGCAGGATAAGACGTGGAGCAGTCAATTATCAAACCTCCTGGGGGCATATGGACGAACAGCCCATCTTGCCCAAGGCATACTGCCTCAACCTCGCGGCTGGAAGGCAGCGATAACACGACGGCACTTACATGCCGGGCCAACTCAGCAATCGAACGATGTTCGTGGGCACCTGCGCCAGTCAAGCGATCCGCACCGACGCGACTTTTGTTGACTTTGATATGCAGGTCGATGTCCTGACGCAACAGGCTTATGCCAATTCCGGTTCCCATGCGTCCAGCTCCGATAAGGCCTATTCTCTGCCTCGCTGTCTTAGGAGCGACGTTGTGTGGTGATTCCTTGCCAATCATGCTTTATGCATTCCGAAAAAAGCCGCGCCTTTGCAAGATTGGCAGCAGCTCATGATGGTTGTTAATCGTGTAGTCAGGACGCGCCGCACGCAAGCGCGACGCCGAAACGAATCCGCCCGTAATGGATATGCTTATGAGTCCGAGCTTGCGTGCGATATGCGTTTCGACCGGCATATCGCCGATGATAAAGGTTGACGCCGGCTTTAAGTTGTTTTTCTGCATGTGTAGACGAAGCCGCTCTTCTTTGCTCATGGATTTGTATTGAGTGGTGCGGCTTTCAAAGGCGAGCACATCGTTGATGCAATCATCGACTCCAAGTCGCTTTAATTGGAAACGCAGAGGGTCGACTATATGGTTGCTCACGATGATGGACGATGCCCCTTCTTGGCGCGCCAACTCCAACACTCTGCGCGCTCCTTCGCGCAGATCGGCTTTACCTGCGAGTGGTTCATAGGCATCGTGAAAGATTGCACTCCCGTCGCGATCAACTGTCTCGATCTCTTCTTGCGACATCCCGAGACTGCGATAAAGAAGACATAGCGGAACGTCGCAATGTTGCCGAAACGTTTTCATGTCGATCGTTGCATGACCAAAGCGATCTAGTATGGCATTGGTCGTTTGGAGCACTGCGTAAGCATCATCGAGCAGAGTTCCATTCCAATCAAAGACGAGAACGGGTTTCATGACCTACCCCAAGCAGGGATTGATTCCGAAGATGAGAGATCAGCTGTTAATTCGTGCAGGTTCCTATCCGCACGCTTCTGCCCCGCAGGGGTTGGCATCTCGAATGTAAACGGTGACAGATCGAAGCCGTCGTGCCCGCAGGGTAGCATCGCTTCTAGAAGCTGAAACGGCAGGTACGTTATCGTAGCTGCATTGATGAATGCCGCAATATTACATTCGATGGTCTTGAGAACTTGCGGCTCCATCTTGCGAAAGCGAAGGCTTTGCTTGCGCTGTTCGGGCGGCAATCGCTTCCATATCCGCCAGAATGCCAACTCTTCTAGTGTGTCGATACCCATACCGTAGTAATTCGGCGCCACTATAGGCGGCGAACCGATCGCCCAATGTACGGCTTTTGCCCCGGCGGCAAGCAACATATTCGTAACAGCCTGACTGGTATCGCCACGAATAAGAGCCTCGTCGACAATTACTATCGTGCTTTCCTCAAGGCTGGTTTGCTGCACCAGGTACTTCTGAGCAATGCGGGGTTTTCGCTCGCTGGGTGTCCCGATGAGAGTTCGCTGGAGAAACTGTGTGGCGACTACTTCCCGACGCCGGGCTAACACGCCGTGTTCGGCGAGGGATGCAAATAGCCCATCTGCGTACGGCCCCCCAGTATGAGGCATGGAGGACACGATTGTCGGCGTGGAGTCCGGTGTTCCTTGCAGCCGCCGCGCAACCAGGCCACCGAGAGCGGCTCCGATGTTGTAACGAGTTTCTCGATGTGATTGACCTTCGAGAGATGTGTTCGGATTTCCCAAGTAGAGAGTTTCGTAGGCGCAGAGTTTGGCCTTGTAGGGCCCAGTTCCCAGGGGATGATCAACGCAGTCGCCCACTTTCCCATCTACATACTTGATGTGACCCGGTAAGAGCTGCTGCTCCTTACCTTCAAGACCGACAAAGGCACAATTTTCTGAAGCAAACAGCAGGAAGCCGTCATGTGTTTGCATAAATGCCAATGGACGCAAACCAAATCGATTACGGTATGCAACCAGATTTCCTTCTCTGTCTAGGAGAAGCGCGCTAATAGCGCCGTCGATTCGATCATCAATGTCGCGAAAGAGTTTTTCATAACTGACGGGCAGATTGTTTCGCCAATAATCTCTTTCGCAAGACACCTCAAGCCAATTGAGCAACAGTTCCGCATCTGTGCTGCCGCCCAACCTATAACCCTGAGCCAGCAACTCTCCCCTAAGCTCACTGGAATTGATCACAGCTCCATCTAAAGAGATCGCGAAATTGCGGCTAGCGCTCTCAGTAGAGCAAATCGGCCGAACGTCGCCGGTGCCGCCTCGGCTATGAATCTGTGCGATTGCAACATGGGGCCTAAACTTCAGATTCTGTTCAACGTCTTCAATCTGAACTGATCCGCGTGAAAGGTCGACCGTTTTTGCATATCGAATACCCTCCTTATGCATGAAAGCTGCAACACTGACTCCCGCCTGCCCACGAAGCGCAAGTTTCGGAAGCATGTACTGCAGTTGATCATAAACTGTCGCCGGTGGCTCGCTCGAAGAGCATAGAAACGCTGCAGCAACACCGGACACGCTCTTAGCTCCCCTCGCCCAAATTTCCGACGCTCCCGGTCCGCAGCAGGTGAACGCATTCAAACCGCGAGGATGGGATGCGAGGACTCCGGCCCGTCTTTCTTTAAGCAAGCGCCGTACCAGGCATAAATCCCTTGGCTTGCGCTTCAAGACACTGAAATCGAAAGATTTAGGCGGTTCGTTTGGAAAGGAGGATTTGGTCTAGTTCAATCCCGGACAGGTTGTCGGAAACCTAACGCGTTCACGAGTAACTCAAGCGCACGGTAGCGCCGTCCACCGGCTGGGATCTCGAACATGCCCGTCTCGGCACCTTTCACGTCGAGGACCCGCCGCACATTGAGAGTTTGGATCAGGGTACGCCGAGCGATATCCTCAGCCATTTCCTCAATGGAGATGCCGGCCTTCACGCGCCGGCCGTCATCGCGAACTTCAAGTGCCATGATGGGACGATGCGGCCTGCTTCCAGCCTATTCGCGGGCTATCTCGGAGCGCAGTGGTCGCCTCTTGGCACGCACCCTTGATATGTCGCTCCACACCTTCATCGTCGCGCATGAATTGGCCGCCGTCGCGAATATCAGAATAGAATCTTTTCATGGTTACTCAAACAGCTCTTGCGGCTCCAGAAGATCTACCGCCATCAAGGTGCCAACCCTCAACTCTTAGATTCGGAACGTTCACCTGACGTACGGCATCATTCTAGTCGCTTACCGCCACATGCTCGGCGCGTGTCGAAGCGCATCAAGGCCAATCTGCTCGAGACGCTCGCGCGTCCTCTCACCTTTGCTGGCGGCTTCCAGAAGCTTCGAGGCGACAGGTGCCCGCACGCCACCATCACTCCCAGGCACGTTTACACAGACCCGTTTCGAGGATCTCCCGCAGAAGTGCTGTGGTAGTGGCGTCCAACAGCAGAGAATCCCCCAACTTCAAGAGCGATGATAGCGCAGCGCGATTTCTAGATGAATTGATCGAGTTTCGAAAAACCAATCGGTTTGCTTTGATCGATCGTCTGCGTCAGCTCCCAGCTCCCTGTGCTTCCGCCTACCCTTCCGCGGTGCCCACCGCATGCTGGGCCAATTCCGATGCTTCACTCTTGAATTGTAGTCTTGCAGACCTAGCGAGACGGCCATCGCGCACGCCGCGCCCCTAAACGACGCGCGCCCCGTGCCGGTGCACGACCTAATTGCTGTTGCGTCAATTTGACAAACACAGAGCGTGGCATGACGTGATCATTTTGAATTGAGCGTCTCATGGAATAGCTGCATCTAAACGGTCCAATTCGCATAAAACATGCGACGCATGCGCTAAATTCGACCTCAATCAGCACAAGAAACGGATATTTCAACATCCGGCTTGCGCGACTTGACCGTAGGCGCAAGCTTGGAGCTCCCGGTGAGTGTGGGCACTCACTTGATGCTCTCTTCAGCCGCCCTTTGGGGCGTTTCCTCCCTGACTTGGCCGTGCGGAATTTTCGCACGGCCTTTTTTCGCAATCCGACGAAAGCAGATCGCTCACGTCAATCGCACACTTTTTCGACCTAAGTTGTGGCCCTACGTTGGAGCCCACGATCGTGCTGCAACCTCTGCGAAGCTGCCAGGGCAGCCAGGCGCCCCTGGCGCTCGTGGCGAACGCACACATCCACATCAACGAGGCGATCGCGTGCAGACTAGCGCCTCACGCGCCTGCGCGCGTTGTCGACCAGGCGAATGGCCGCTCCAGCGCAGGGCTGGAGATCTGGTGAAGGTCAGGTGATCCGCTTCGGAGTAGATGGCGATGCCTTCGGGCTCCGTGGGTTGGGGAGCGAGGCTGTGAGGAACGACTTCGATCGCGCCCCCTTCAAGCTCTAATGGATGTCCGGCCGCGATACAGCGTAAGCGTCGTGCTCAGGCCACGGCTTTGAGGGCTTGAGCGCGGTAGGACCAGGGCAATAGCTGGTCGATGTCGCGGTTGGGATGCCCTTTGACGATCCTGGTCAGGACGTTGGTGAGATAAGCGAGCGGATCGACGTCGTTGAGCTTGCAAGTCTCGACCAGGGACGCGACGACAGCCCAGTGTTCGGCACCGCCGTCGGATCCGGCAAACAGCGCGTTCTTGCGACTGAGCTTGATGCCACGGATTGATCGTTCGACGGTATTGTTGTCGAGTTCGATGCGGCCGTCATTGATGAAGCGCGTCAGTCCCTGCCAGCGCGAGAGGGCGTAGCGGATGGCGTCGGCGAGCTTGGTCTTCTGGCTGATGAGAGCCAGTTTGGCGCGCAGCCATACCTCGAAGGCATCGGCCAGTGGTCGGCTCTTCTGCTGCCGCACGAGGCGGCGCTCCTCCGCGCTGCAGCCGCGGATCTCCTTCTCGATCGCATAGAATGCGGCAATGTGCTTGAGCGCCTCGCTTGCGATCGGCGCCGGGCCGGCTGTCGCGAGTTCGTAGAAGTTGCGCCGCATGTGCACCCAGCAGAAGGCAAGCTCGACCTCGCCACGCTCGGCAAGCTTTGGATAGGCGTTGTAACCATCGACCTGCAGGACGC
This sequence comes from Bradyrhizobium yuanmingense, assembly GCF_025200905.1. Classification (NCBI taxonomy): domain Bacteria; kingdom Pseudomonadati; phylum Pseudomonadota; class Alphaproteobacteria; order Hyphomicrobiales; family Nitrobacteraceae; genus Bradyrhizobium; species Bradyrhizobium yuanmingense. Next base: position 5,596,072 of record NZ_CP104173.1, read on the forward strand.
CCTTGAAGCCGGCAAGATGGCTGAACAGCCGCTCGGCCTTGCGGTCGGGTGCATAGACATAGGTGATGCCGGGCGGATCGAGGCCGCCCCAGGGCCTGTCGTCGGCGGCATAGGCCCAGAGCTGGCCGGTCTTGGTGCGCCCTCGACCAGGATCGAGCACCGGCACCGTCGTCTCGTCGGCGAACAGTTTGGATCTCGCGCGAAGCACCGTGAGAAGGCGCTCATGCAGCGGGCGCAGATGGAAGGCGGCATGCCCTACCCAGTCCGCCAGCGTCGATCTATCGAGAGCGATGCCCTGGCGGGCATAGATCTGGGCCTGCCGGTAAAGCGGCAGATGATCGGCATATTTGGACACCAGAACCTGGGCGACGGTTGCCTCCGTCGGCAGTCCGCCCTCGATCAGCCGGGCCGGAGCCTCGGCCTGCAGGACGCCGTCCTCGCAGGCGCGACAGGCGTATTTGGGGCGCCGGGTGACGACAACGCGGAACTGCGCCGGCACCATGTCCAGCCGTTCGCTCCTGTCCTCGCCGATCCGATGCAGTTCGCCCTGGCAGCAGGGGCAGATCTTGTCGTCGATGTCGACGACGACCTCGATCCGCGGCAGGTGCGCCGGCAGTGCTCCGCGATTGTTGCGGCGCTTGCGCGCCGGTTCGGCCCGGCCTTCCGGAGCTGTCTCGTCTTGGCTGGCTTCTGTACAGGCCGCAACCTGTTCGACGTCCTCGAGGCCTAGCAGCATCTGCTCCTCGGGAAGCGACTCTGCCTTGCGGCCAAAGCGATGACGCTGCAATTCCTTGATGATCTGGCGCAGCCGCTCGCTCTCATGCCGCTCGGCCAGCAGCATCGCCTTCAGCGTCTCGGGATCATCAGGAAGGTTATCGCTCACAGGCAAATCAGAGCATATTCGCGCCCGCCTGACGACGTGCTCGATGCCCCTGATTCACTTCGCCGCAGCGCGGCCCACAATTATCCGGCTTGCGTCGGGACGACCGTCTCCCGTGCCGCGTGAACACGCCGCCAATCGAGCCCTTCGAGCAACGCCGACAATTCCGCCGCCGACAAACGCATCACGCCGTCCTCGATCTTCGGCCAGCGGAAGACGCCTTCCTCGAGCCGCTTGGCGAACAGGCACAAACCCGTACCATCCCAAAAAATCAGCTTGATCCGGTCCGCCCGCTTGGCACGGAACACATAAACAGCACCCGAGAACGGATCGGCCTTCATGTGCTCGCGCACCAACATAGCCAGGCCCTCCATTCCCTTGCGGAAGTCGACCGGCTTGGTTGCCACCATCACCCGGACAGTTCCGGACGGGCCGATCACCGGCTTGCCTTCAGCGCATGGAGGATGGCCGCAATCATCGCCACGTCCGCGCCTCGGCCGACCCGGATCGTGACGCCTTCGGCTTCGATCTCGATGCACCCGGCATCGCAACGGCGAGCCCCGACATCCGGCTTGGCCTTACGTCGCGCTGTCTTGCGCTCATGGCCAGCAACCGCGACTGGTGCCATGGCGTCTACCACCGCCGGTACAAACTGCGGATCGTCCGCCATCGGCGCCGGCTGCCGGCGTGCTTGCCGGCGCCAGGTGAACACTTGTTGTGGGGTCAGCCCGTGTCGCCGGGCAATCTCGGAAACGACCGCGCCTGCGACCAGCGTCTCCTCGACAATCCGGGCCTTGTCGTCCTTGGAGAACCAACGACGGCGTCCCGTCTCCGTGATCACTTCCAGCCGGCGCGCCGTCACGTCCGAATTAAGCGTATGGTCAAGCATAGACACAAGCCGATCCCTTCAAAGAGATCGTGAAACTCGCCTATCCCATGTGCCGTGAGAAGGTGGGAGCGGAACGGCGCTTACGATACAGCGTTTTGTCGGGGGACTTCAATTCATTGCCAAGCTGCATGAGACTGTATTGAAACCGGACTTTTTGCAGCATTTCGCGCTTGCTGTGCTGCCGCAATGCAGCTGCGAATGTGCGCATTCGGAGCCGGTAGAAATGGCGAACCATATCCTTCCCCCGTGCCGCTTCCAGACACACTATCCGACTTGCCAAGACCGGAGCGTAATGCTGCACACTAGTGGCTCTTGGCACTGATTTGATGCAATAAACGAGATGCCGACGCTCAAGTTCCACGCTCGCGCGCCGGTTACAGTCCATTTCCGCATCACGGCTTCTTCTGAGTGGGCTCTAGGAGCTAATCGCCGGGATTGGCGGGTCTGTGATGTTGCATTATCGCAATCCTACTCTGTTCTATTGTTTGCATATCCTCTTCACTCAGTGCGTGTTTGAGCCTTCCAGTTCACAATGATCTCGCGGAGTTCCTTGGGAAGCCGCCAGCATTCCTGAGTCCCAGGGAATGTGCCCAACGACCGCCCAGCGTACCATCGATTGCGCGCTCCGCGGAGGTCGGCCGGCACCAAAACGAAGCAGCCGACATCCTGGAGACAGGGAGCATCATCGGGCAGACGTAACGCTTAGCTCTTGTCCTTCCCTGCACCTTGCCCCCATGACATTGACGCTCTGAGGGGTAGGACCAAGATGCCCCATCATCGGGATTTCACAATCCACCAAAGCGCGCACGATCCCAAAACGCTTGGCGCCGCCCTCGAGTTTCACGGCGCTGGCACCCGCTGCAGGAAATCATTGGCGTTGCGTATCGTCTCATCGAGACTGAGATGAAAGCGGAGAAGCGGCATGTCGGCCACAACCAAGGCACGAGGCCTTGTGCGCGAGGTTGCTTCAAGGTGATGATTCATCATTGCCATGCCGAGGGAAGCGTATCGTCGACGCCCAGGCAGACATTGCCGACACTATCACCGACGAGAATGATGTCGGCCGCTGTGTCGGCGATGCGCGCCGTGACAGCATCGTAAGCTGTCCTCATCGCGGTGGGACATCCCCCCGTTTTCCATTGCTGCAGGACTGGAATGGTGACGACTTGCAAAGGCGACTCTGAAGTCTGGCTGTTCATGCGCAGAAACTCCTACGACACTGATGCGCTGGAACGAGCACGGAAAGAGTTTCGTTTAGAAGAGGACGCGGCTTCGCCTCCCGACGCGGAAGCATCGATCAAAGCACGTTCCAAGCGCGACGATACAGTTTCACTTGCTCGAACCACACGGGCGCCGCCGTCGATACGGCGCACTTTGTAACAACAGGAAGAGAGCTTTGTTGGCCTCATAGCGCGCCGCGGCTCGGCTGCTTTGCGTTCCCGCCACGACCAACGAGCCATTCGTCGCGGAGATGGACCACGACCACCTTCGACGGCAACGTTCAAGCGAGACTTTGTAAACTGAAAATCGATCGGTCATGACATTCCCGCTCAAGCCATAGCTCTACCCGCGATCTATCCTGTCCGCATGGAGCTCACCGGAGGCCGCCATGCCTTTCCCGAGTGTCGAATGCACGCGAGCAAGGCGATCGATGATCGCCATCCAACAGACTGCGCAATGCGGCCAGACCAACTTCGACAAAACGATTCTGCCGCGTCAGCAGTAGTTCCTCTGGCCTCCTTGCCCGCCCACCTCGGCAAGGCTGATCGATGCGAGTGCCGGCGAGCGTGCGCGGCCGGCTAGACTTCGCAAGCCGTTCGTGGCCAATACCATAATAGCCGCTCAATCTCGCAGCCTGTCTGCGGCAAATCCCGAAGAATGAGTCGGAAGCTGCTTCTCCCAGCATCAAACCCGTCCCTGTCGTTCGGTAGGAAGTGTCCCGCTCTGCAGACAGACCCATCAGAGCCATGCGAGAGAAAGCCAAATGAAATAGTAGGATGTGAGCGCATCATTGAGGCGGTCGCGCAAAGTCGACCGGATGTCAGCTTAGCCGTAGCGCGCTTGTTCAGTCTGTAAGCATTAAGTCTTAGCCGAGGTTCGTGTCACTTATTTTCCACACCACTCCTGAAAGCGCCTCGCTCGACTCGATGACTTGTCGGGCGATCGCGCCAAACACCGCTCGGCTAAGGCACTGTCGGCCGGAGGTCACTTCGTGGCAGCTATCAAGCTGTGCGCAACCAGCGCAACCCATTTTTGGTCAGCTTCCCGCCGCGTTTTGAAGCGGTCGACGCACCTTTTGGAGCAAAGTGCCGTTCGCCAGCAGTAGTAGCGGATCAGCCCAAACTTCCCGCCACAAATAGCGCAGCACCTTCCTCCATGGAAAGACTGAGAGTCATTGCGCATGTTTGCCTCCTATCGGGCGCCACCTAGATCAGTCACATGCATTCTCCACTTCCACGTCACAGCCTCCAGTTCCACGTCACAGCGCCCGCACATCACGTGCGGCGTCACCCATTCCGATTCTCGGGTATGCAAAAAGCAGCCGGCGCAGCAGAATGACCCGATCCGTGCCTTCTTTGGCGCGACGTCAGGCACTTGCGCCAAACTTCCCTACCGATAACTCTTATTTTGATCTTGAATAATGCAATGAACGGCATTTTCCCGCCCAAATCCTGCAAAATTTCGGCTCTCCTTGAGCGTCCTCACCGCAAGAGATCATTCCGGATCTTTCCCAGTTCTTGCTCACCGTGCATCAAGCGAACAGATCGGCAGCTTCGCTGATCGCGGCATAAATCTGATCAATATCTGCGGCTGTAACGCAATAAGGTGGCATCACGTAGATCGTATTCCCGAGCGGACGCAGTAGAAGATTTCGGTCCTTGAAGAAGGCCTGAAGTTTCGGACCGATGCCGGCGAGATAGCCGGGGTCATTTGTTTTCAGATCAAGCGCAGTGATGGTGCCGGTCCGACGAACGTTTGCAAAGCGCGGATCAGCATTGAACGACTCAATTGCGCGCTCTTGCATGGACGCGAGGGCCGACACGCGCGTGCGCGCATCCGAGTTCTTCCAAAGATCCAGATTGGCCTTTGCGGCGGCGCAGGCGAGCGGGTTCGCCGTATATGAACTCGAATGGAAGAACGTCAAATTGCGATCTTTCGAATAATGCGCCTCGAAAATATCAGCACGACAGAGTGTCACTGCGAGCGGAAGCGATCCGCCAGTGAGCCCTTTCGAATAGCAGGCGATATTTGGAGTGACATCGGCCTGCTCGCAGGCAAAGAGCGTACCCGTTCGGCCCCAGCCCGTCATGACCTCATCGGCAATGAAGAGAACCTCCCATTCTTGGCAGATCCGCTTCATCTCCCTTAGTACCCAGGCTGGGTACATCAGCATTCCGCCGGCCCCTAAGATCAGGGGCTCCACGATCAAGGCCGCCGGGATCTGCTCTTCACATACCGAATATAGCGCATTGAGCGTCTCCCACTCGCGACCTGTTTCTGGGAACGGAAATTGGTGTGACGTCAAATAAAAGAGCCTCATAGGGCGCATTGAACGGGCCACGGGCTCCGACCGACATCGCGCCCACCGTATCGCCATGATAGGAGTGTTGCATCACGACAATGCGAGTCCGCTGCTTGCCGATGTTGTTCCAATAGCCGAGCGCCATCTTCAGCGCTACTTCGACGCTTGTCGAACCGCTATCTGAGAAGAAGACATAGTCAAGACTGGCCGGCGTGAGTTGCAACAGTTGCGCCGCAAGCTCCTCGGCTGGCTCGTGCGTATACCCCGCAAAGATAATCTGATTTAGCTTGCTCGCCTGGTCCTGGATGGCACTGACAATTTGCGGGTGGCAATGCCCGTGGGTCACGACCCACCAGGATGAGATTGCGTCCATGATGCGTCGACCGTCGGCGGAGTAAAGGAAAGCCCCCTCACCGCGCAAGATCTTTGTCGTCTCGCCCTGAAGCGCGTGCTGCGTAAATGGATGCCAAATTGGAGACTGAGTTGGCATCATGAACTGAAATCGTCCGCACGAAACGAGGATTTGAAGGCACTTTGAAGCGCCTCTGGCGTGAGGGGAGAAATCCGGGGTAGTCGCCCCAGCCAGCGCACGCGGCCAATCTCCCGAATGGCCGTCTGAGTTTCCGGATTGCGTTCACCGATGAACGCGATCCCCAGAATGCTAATCTGCCGCTTTCGAAGCGCCTCGATCGATAGCAGCGAGTGATTGATAGTACCGAGTTCTGTGCCGGCACAAAGCACGACCGGAAGCTGCCACCTCTCGAACACGTCGATATAGAGTGTATCGCCAGCAAGCGGAACCATCAGCCCGCCAGCGCCCTCTATGACGAGAGGCCGTCCTCCCGTGTCTGGCAGATTTATCGAAGCCGCATCGATGCGAACTCCGTCGATTTCGGCAGACTGGTGGGGCGATGCGGGCGTTCGAAGCCGGTAGAGCTCCGGCACAATTCGATCGGGTGGGAGGCGCCCCAACCTTGTGACGGTCTCCGTGTCGGTCTCTCCTTCGAGGCCGGCCTGTATCGGCTTCCAATAATTCGCGCCGAGAAGATCAGATAGACCGGCGGCGAAAACGGTCTTTCCAATCCCGGTATCTGTACCAGTCACCACGATCCGCAAGCTCATCGCGCCCTCTCCATCGTCTCCTCAGCCAGCGCATCGACCATGGAAGCCACATCATCCTCATCGACATTTAGCGTCAGTGAGATTCGCAAGCGCGCCGTTCCCTCCGGTACTGTTGGTGGCCGAATTCCCCGAATATCGAAGCCGCGATCCTGCATCGCAGAGGCGAGCCGCATCGTAGGAGCATTGTCACCTACGATGTATGGGAGGATCTGCGAGGTGGAATGGCATCGCACGCCGCGGGCTTCCATCTGTCGATGCGTGAATGCAACCAGGCTTGCGAGGCGCCGCTGGTGCTCGGGTTCATGCTGCAGGATGAACAGTGCCTCGCGGACGGCAACGGCAATCAAGGGTGATGGCGCGGTAGCAAAGATGAACGGACGACAATGATTGATCATAAAGTCGCGTAGCACACCGGAAGCAGTGACAAGCGCCCCCGCCACTCCCAGCGCCTTGCCGCAGGTATGGACAACCAGGAGATTTTCGCGGCCATCGTAAGGGCTGGTGAGCCCTCGCCCCTGCGCGCCGTAAACGCCCGTAGCATGAGCCTCGTCGACGACGAGGAAGGCGTCGTAGCGATCTGCAAGCACGACCAATTCATGGAGGGGAGCGAAATCGCCGTCCATACTGTAAAGGCTTTCCGCGACGACCCAGATACGTCCCATTCCTCCATGCCGGCGCCAGTCGCGGATCGCACTTTCCATGGCTTCTGGATCGTTGTGGCCCGCTATGCGAAACTCGGCGCGGCCAGCTCGCGCGCCTTCATGAATACTGGCATGAACGAGAGAATCAACGACGAGCAGATCTCCGCGCTGCGGGAGCGTCGTCAGAACCGCAAAATTTGCGCCGTAGCCGCTAGCGAAGAACAGCGCTGTCTCTGTGCCGAAGAACCGAGCGGCTTCCGCCTCCAGGCATTCATGCTCCTCGCAATTGCCGCGCAGAAGCCGCGAACCGCCGGAACCAAGCGGGGTGCCACGTTCGATCGCCGCCGAGACGGCGTTTTTCATACGCGGTGCATTCGCGAGCGCCAGATAATCGTTGGATGAAAAATCAATTCCGGCACGCGAATTGAGACCGCGCAGGCGGTTGTCATCTTTTAGGGTGCGCAAGGCCTTGACGTAGGGGCCAAGTTTATTCATCCGCGTCGGGCTCATTGCGCACTCCAGGGCATCTGCCGGCGTTCTCGCGATACCCGTCGAAGACGAGCTTGAACACACCACTTAGGTGTTGTGGGTGAGGATGCTATTATTGCGGTCTGCGAGCACGACGCGCGGTTGGAATGTCCTTGCTTCGGCCTCATCGAAGGACGCATATGCAATCACAGTAATTTTGTCTCCAGGCATCGCGAGTCGTGCCGCAGCACCATTCAAACCAATGATACCGGACCCTCGCGGTGCTTCGATGACATAGGTTGCAAAGCGCGCTCCGGTATCCATGTTGTAGATTTCGACGCGCTCGTAAATCAGGAACCCCGCCGCATCCAGCAACGCCCGATCGATCGAGATTGAGCCTTCGTAGTGCAGATCCGCTTCGGTTACGGAAGCGCGATGGATCTTGCCCTTCATGAGGGTGATGTTCATTTCACGCTCGCTGCGGCCGACGCTCCGGTCCGTTGTGATGTTTTCACTCAGTCAGCTCAGACGTGATGCCGAGCCGAGCCAACAAGTGCGCGTCGCGATGCAGCTGTGGGTTTTGGGTCGTCAGCAGGGAATCACCGATGAAAATTGAGTTCGCACCAGCCAAAAAGCACAAGGCTTGCAGCTCGTCTGTCATATACTGCCGTCCAGCCGACAGCCGCACCACACTCTTGGGCATCATGATCCGCGCAGTCGCGACCAGGCGCGCCACCGCGATGGGATCCGGGCGCTCGGCTTTTTCATTGACCGGCACGCCCTTGACCTCGTTCCATAGGTTGATCGGCACGCTTTCCGGATGGCTGGGCAGATTTGCGAGCAGCACAAGCATGCCGAGGCGATCCTCGACGCGCTCACCCATCCCAATGATGCCTCCACAGCAGACCTTGATCCCGGCCTCACGAACGTGCGCCAACGTATCGATGCGATCCTCCAGCGTACGGGTACTGATGATGCTGCCGTAGAATTCAGGAGAGGTATCGACGTTGTGGTTGTAGAAGTCGAGCCCAGCTTCAGAGAGCTTGACAGCCTGGGTCGCAGTCAGCATGCCGAGCGTGACGCAGCTCTCCATACCAAGACCTTTGACAGCGCTGACCATATCGCACACCCGATCAAGATCGCGCTCTTTTGGACTACGCCAAGCCGCAGCCATGCAGAAGCGGGTCGCGCCGGCCTCTTTGGCGCGCTTGGCTGCGACTACCACATCGTGGCCGTCCATCAGACGGGTTGATGGCACACCCGTGTCAAAGTGCGCACTCTGGGAGCAATAGCCGCAATCCTCCGGACAGCCCCCTGTCTTGATACTGAGTAGGCTCGCCGTCTCGACGTGGTTTGGATTGAAGTTCTGCCGATGAACGCTCTGCGCCTGGAAAACCAGGTCTGCAAACGGCTGGCCATACAAAGATACAGCCTCGCCGACCTTCCAATCAAAGCGGAGCAGCCCACTGTCACCAAGATTGTAGCGCGTGGCATCTGCAGCAGGATTCATGCATTCATTCCTGTCCAATAAATGTCAGGTGGTAGGCGACCTGCTGTAATTCAGGCCGACTTGATGCCTGCCCACGCATTTTTCAGGGAAAGGTATAAAGGTGTGCACTCGCTCAAAGGCTGCGGAATATGCCCTAGAATGCAAAATTTCTGCGAGAACAACCATACAAGATACGATTCCGACCCTCGCCTGTGTAGAGTTAGAGCCTTTGCTTGGCTAAGCGCCCGAGCGAAACCATGTTGCAGCCGTTCCCCTCCGCCCGCCTCGACCAGCAACAACCGGCTGCGTGCGGGGCAGCCATTGCAGCGGGCTCACATTTCGAGCTAGTTAACCCAACTACAGTCCATGGGAACGTCGACCATCCATGATTCGTCACATCGTATTGTTCACCGCTAAGGACAAAGCTCAGATCGATCAAATAATCGAGGGCCTGTCGATCCTTAAGACGATTCCACACCCACGTCGGCTGGAGATTGCCCGCAATCGCAAGAGCGACCAACTTGGGAGCGATATCGATGTCGTCGTTTATGGTGAGTTCGACAGCGACGCTGAACTCGCAGCTTACAAGGGGCATCATTTATACCAGGAATCAATCAGGCGTGTGCGACCACTTCGGGAGCTACGGTTCGCGGCGGACTATCGTGTCTAATGGATACGGACTTCTGAAAGACGGCCGAGCCAATGCACACGCGGGGCGTCCGAGACGGCGCTCAAGCAGTGGCTTTCGGTCGTCCAGCAAGGGGCAAGTTCCAAATTCGGCCAGTTCGTTGCTCAAGTTCTGCGATGAAACGACAAAAACCTCCAAATATATGCATTGCGAGTTCGCCTCGGGTGATTTTCCTCCTTTGCGTTCTTTGGGCTCACAAACAACTGGTCTGTGCCTCGCCGAGAGCGAGACCGACCGCCCCCGTGAGTCGCAAGGCACAGGCCATCCGTGATGGCGAGAGCTCGGGGTTGCCCGAGAAAGTCAAGGCAGCTTCACCGGGGGAATTCGGCGCGAATTTCGCTTCCAAGGACGTCCAGTGAACGCAATCGAGCTCGAAAGCCAGATTGATCGCGCTTTCCTTCAGTTACGGGGGGCTCCGTAGAAAACCACCTGTCTATACAGCAACCGGCAAAAAGCCCTGCCGGTTCGGAACGGAACACCTCTCAAAGAGCAGAGCGACTGACGTCAAATGCATGTCCGCGAACTTCGATGGATCGAACCTGCCGTTGCTATGCGGCGTCTCGGAAATCAACCAAACCTCACTTTTCTGGATAGCGCCGCCAGGCACGAATTGGGGCGCTACTCATATGTGACCTGTGATCCATTCAGTAGCTACATGGTCAACAATGGACAAGCGAGTTGGAATGGCGTCGCTCTTGCGGGCGATCCGTGGGAAGCTCTCCGGAGCCTGCTCGTTAGATACCCGCAACAGAACCGAGCAGATCTCCCTCCCTTTCAGGGAGGTGCAGCCGGCTATTTGGGCTACGACCTAAACAGGACGCTTGAGCGATTGCCGGCACCTGCGATTGCCGGTCGCGCTTTGCCCGAATGTGTCCTTCACTTTTATGACGTGGTCATCAGCTTCGACCATCGGGATCACAAGTGCTGGATCGTTTCGACCGGATGGTCGGCTCAGGAGCGTGCGCCTCGACTTGAACACGCACATCGACGCGCCGATCAGTTCGCCGCCTTACTTGACACCGCGATGCCACCTCTAAGGGAACTCCCCAGCACAACAGGGGCATGGCAGTCCAACTTCAGCCTTGACGGCTATATCGCGGCTATACAGCGCGTCATCGGCCTCATTTTAGCAGGAGACGTCTTTCAAGCGAACATCGCGCAGCGTTTCACTGCGAGGATGCCGACCTCATTCGACCCGATTAGCTTCTACTGTCGGCTTCGGTTACTCAATCCGGCGCCGTTTGCGGCCCTGTTGCGCTATGGCGAGATCACCATTGCCTCAAGTTCACCGGAACGTTTCCTGAAGCTCGATGCACGAAGCGTCGAAACACGCCCCATCAAGGGCACGATAGCACGTTGCAATGATCCGGCGGAGGACCAGCGCCGCTCACAGACCCTGGTTGCGTCCGAAAAGGACCGCGCCGAAAACTGCATGATTGTCGATCTTCTGCGCAGCGATCTGTCGCGGGTCTGCACTCTGCAATCGATCGAAGTTCCAGGGCTATGCAACCTCGAATCCCACGCGTCGGTGCACCACCTCGTCTCGATCGTCACGGGTGCACTTTCAGAGGGCCAAGACGCCGTCACGCTGCTGCGAGCTTGCTTTCCAGGCGGCTCGATCACGGGGGCCCCAAAGGTGCGATCGATGGAGATCATCACGGAAGTGGAGCGAGTGGCTCGACAGATCTATTGTGGGGCAATCGGCTTCATCGGTTTCAACGGGCATATGGATACCAACATCGCGATTCGCACGGTAACTATTGATGGCGATCAAGCCATGTTTCATGCAGGAGGCGGGATAACAGCGATGTCGGATCCGCAAGCCGAGTACGCTGAGACGCTCGCGAAGGCCCAGCGACTCTTTGAAGCTTTTGGTGCTGAAGTACCTGGTGCGCTTTGATCCTCATTATCGATAACTACGATTCTTTCGTCTTCAACATCGGCCGGTATTTTCAGCGGCTAGGCGAATCAACCGAAGTTGTCAGGAACGATGCGATCAGCGTCGCTGACGTGATCAACCTTAATCCCCGCGCGATCGTTATCTCTCCTGGTCCCTGCACTCCAAGCGAGGCCGGAGTATCTGTGGCCGTTATCCGCGAACTTTCCGGGCGCATCCCGATTCTTGGGATTTGCCTCGGCCATCAATGTATTGGAAGCGTTTTCGGCGGACGAGTGACGCGAGCGCTACGCCCCGTGCACGGGCGATCCTCTCGCATAATGCATGAAGGGGGGCCGTTATTCGAGGGACTGCCCTCCCCACTTTCGGTCGGTCGTTATCATTCGCTTGTGATCAAGCTCGACTCGGCCTCCGCACCGCACCTCATGGTGACAGCGCGGTCCGAGGAAGGCGAGATCATGGCTCTCGCACATCGCTATCAACCAACTTATGGCGTGCAGTTTCATCCGGAATCGATACTCACCGAATACGGGTATCTGCTGCTCAACAATTTCTTGCGGCTCGCAGCCACTTGTTGAAACGAGGATGTACGCCAAACAGACATGAGCAGCCAGCTGAACATCCGAAAAATCCCGAAGCAGCCAAGCTTGAGCGTTTGGTCGGGAGAACGGCCTGAAAAACGAACGAGACGAGGCTCATCGGCGCTGCGGCCGCGGATGTCCATCTCTGTGGCATAGAACTCGCGATATCGGGCATCGAGCCTGAGGCGCATCTTTCGGATGGTTTCGCTGATGTTGCGGTATGTCTAGATCGACTCGCGCAGCGTGATTCGGCGACGCACAATGGGCCTCGACGTTAGAAGACTGGGGCGCTGTGGCGAGGTCACCGTCCTGATCGCACCATTTGAATGGCGCAACCGCCCCTTGACGCTATGGAACGGGCTCGCAAGTGCCGCGCTCCGTCTGCCCGATGTTCGCGAGGCTTCCCTCGCTCGCGTTCGGGTGATGCGCGTTTCGCGAATTTTCGCATGGCGGTAGCTGGCCTGAGGTGGCAACCGAGCTCCCATCATCTGCAAGCGTGCGCGCCGATAGGCTGTTTTCTTCGATCAACCGATAGGTGCCGCCCCCTGGCTCTAGGGCTATTCGCTGACGACGTGGGAGTTGCCAATGTCAGTCGAGATGCCAGCTGGATTTGATAGTACGTAACGCACCGAACTGGTGCGCCATAGACACAATCGGCGGCTCCGAGCTGCCTTCGCGGTTTCTTGCTTATGGAGTCCTTCGATGATCAGTGAGAAAGTTTGCCGCTATTCGTACGCACCGCAACCGGTTCAGCCGCGTGCTGTTGCCCGGTCTTGATCGCCCATCCATCGAAAAATGCCTTTGCTCTCAATGCTCTAATCTCCGCCGGATTTCCTGTCGTTATCGACTTTCCGAATTAGAAACACGACATAGAATCAAACAGAACTCCCGCACAACCAGGGGATGAGATAAAATTCGGCCCGAAACGGGGGACTCTTGCGTGATGTATGCAGACACGAAATTGCAAGCTGTTTGCTGTTCTTCGTGTGACATGTTGAGCTTTCGCTTCTGGATCGAACGCACTCAAATGTCGCCCAACAAGCGCGCGGATCGAACAAGAAAACGCACCAAGCAGACCCAGACCGAAAGTCCGGCTGCAGACGACGCAGTCTGAAACTGACTAGGATTAAGGGGACATATCCCAAATGGGACTGTCGACGTAGAAGCACGCAGCTATAAGTTGCCGGCTGATCCGTGGGTTTGTTGGCTTTGTTTCGTGACGGCAAGCACGATCATATAATCAATGCTCAAGACTGAAAAGGAAACGGGCGCCGTTCCAAAGAGAGTTTTATTTTGCCCGAGCGAAATGCGCATCACTCGTGGGAACAGCGCAGGATGATTGGTGCGCTTGGATTGCTGAAATGGCCGGCGATTGTAGTCGATCGTCACGGCACGGTTCTGGATGTCAACGAAGACGCCTATAGTCTTTTTGATGGTGATCTTTCGATCAAGGGAAAGCGTCTGTTCGCGGCGGACCTTCAATCACGAATGAGATTGGATCGGCTGGTCAACGAGATTCGTCTCGCATCGAGTAAAGCGGGTCGTACCACCTTGCAAACTGTCGTCACCAGACGCCAAGGCCGTCCGGTCGTCGTTGATGCCTTTGTGCAAGGATTGGAGGACGAGGACGTATTTCCGGCTGTGGGTGCCCTTCTTCTCCTCACTGATCTCAACGAAACCCTCCAGGTGTCGCAGAACTCTGTGATGGAGATCTTCGGACTGACGCCTTCTCAGGCACGGCTCGGATCGCTGCTGGTCGAAGGAAAGACGCTTAAGGAAATTTCCCTTGAGATGAAAATTTCTCCAGGGACAGCGCGTAATCATCTCAAAGCCGTTTTTCTACGGACCGGGACGAGACGGCAAGCCGAGTTGGTATCTCTGTTGTCCCGCCTGCGGTAACTTTCAATCGAGGTCCGCTCGCGCGATCGAGATGTTCGTTCTGGCCCCAGCGCAGGTCGTGGCAACGCAGTGGCTGCAGTCAACTTCCTCGTTTCTGACAAATTCTCTCGATGCTCCCCAGGCCGAAATCGGTGCTGCACCAATGCCTTCGAATCCGAGCGATGGTAAAGGCCACGGCCTTCCGCAAATACGACGTGCGCTGGATGTTCAACAAGGAAATCAACCTGACAGGGCTGCAAGCGCTCGGCAGGGCCGGGGCACGCTGAATGCCGAGCTCGGCGTCAAGCATCTCAGCACGATCCAGGCTCTCAGAGCCAGTGTCTGTGCCGTTCTTCCACCCCATCGTCAGACTTCAGTTCGGCGCGCTCGTCATCGCTCAGTATCAGGGGAGCAAGTTGCCGGGCAGCCATGGGAGACATCGTCGCTGCTGGCGTCCACCTTGGCACAGCGATACGAATCTACCGCGAATCTACGATTGCGAACTTGTGACTCGGGACCCTAGCTTCCAGGACAGGCATTGACCCCAAGGATTAGCCGATGAGATTGATGCCCGAGGACGCGCAGAACAGCGCCAAGGACAACCAGGCGCGCGAGCGGGTGATCCTGAGCGTCATCATGCGTCCGGCCCTCATAGCTCGTCGTATTGCGATGGGCGCATGGGCGACCCGCATCGCCCTAACTCGGCGATGCCTCAGCCGCCATGGACGGGCCGAGCCCGGGGCTGACCGACGGCAACCGCCGGAGGTCACGTTGGCTGCTGCGACCATGAAGGAATGGTGGGAAGGTCCGGAAAGCGGTCTCGATGGTTGAGGGTTGGCGAGGTCAGCACCCTGATCAACGGATCAGGGATAATCTTACCAAACAGCTGCCCAAGGTAAACTATAGGCTACACAGTCCTATTTGATGGCCAGAAATCCCTCGAAACAGACATGCTTGTATATGGTCATGGCGTCCATAAACCCCGCACGATGCAACATATCGAGATTGCCCTTGGTCGAAAACGGCTCAAGAACGCCTTTCAAGCTGCTTGCTTTTCCCAGAACTTCTTCGGGGGAGTAGCCGTTCTCCAGCTTATAATCGATATAGATCGCGCTCATAATATCCTGAAACCGCGCATCTGGCGCCCTGACTTTCTCGAAAAACAGGAATGCTCCGCCCCAATTGAGTGACTTATAGATCAAGTCTATCAAGTTCTGGCGGTGTCGTGGCGGGACGAACTGTACCGTATAATAGGAGACGATAAAATCGCTGGCTTCGTAGTCTACCTCGCATGCGTTTGCGAGCAGGTACTCGACGTTCGGCGCTTTGCCCGGAGCGCTACGCGCGTATTCGATCATGGCTCGTTCGTTATCGATCCCGATCCAGCGCGTGCCGTGTGGATGGCGTTTCGCTAGTTGCCGCAGGAGCGTTCCGGTTGAAGTACCGATTTCATACGCGACTGAGTCCTTCTTCACGAAAAAATCACTCACCTGTTCAATCAGGCTATGGCCGGCTTCATAGTTGGGAACGGACCTTGCGACGTGGCGATCAAAATATTGAGGTGTGTCGCCGCCGAAGCTCCAGCCGGCACGTTCGGCCCGGATGCCATCTCCGGTAGGGCCCCTCTCTCTTGCAGCAGACTGCTCCAAGCTGTCCATGACCACCTCTCCCGCTCTTTCCGGCTATGCGAGCTGCAGTTTACGTTCGCTTGTCGTTCTTCTGGCCAATTCGCTTTTGACCGCGGGGCTGAAAAAGAGGGACAAGGCCTCGTCTTCAAAGAGTTTACCGAGTGCGGAAAGTCTCAGCCCGGCTTGGCCCCTATCGTCGAGATAAGCCTCTAATGCGCCGGCATTGTTCAGCTGGTCGACAAGAGCGTCATAATACCTCGAAAGCTGGGGATGAGCGGAGCGGAGCGACCGCAGGCTCTCGTTCTCGATGCGTCCGATACGCAGTCCTGTCGCATAAGAGGCGGCCAGCAATTCCTCTTCGTCGACGGCGCGTCCGGTCGCGATCGGAATGTTGCCTGTCAAGACGGCATCCACATATGTCGGGATATTCGGGTCATTGCGAAACACGTGCCCGAGACAATTTGCCTTCGCCACTTTGACGCCGCCATGGGAGTAGGCTCCCGCCCCCAGCCCAAGAAGATCGCTCGCCGCCGTCGTTCGGATCCTCTTGAATGGATCGGTAAATTCATGCGATCGCACAAAGCGGTTGCCGTCTGTCTGGTCATAGCCTAGCGCGGCCATTTCCTGCCAAATAAGCATCCGGCCAAGAAGCGTCGTGAACTCGTCCTCGAACTCCGCTCGCTTTGTTTCCGTCCTATACCAGTGCCCTTGAGGACGGTCCCCGAATCGCCCGTGATACCAGGTGAGGTGTGGCGGGCGGATCTCGGCAATGGCTTCAAGATTGCCCCATACTTCAGACGTCGACCCCTTATAGAGCCCCTGGATCAGGTCGAGATTCCAGTTTTCGAAGATCCTGTTTGCAATTGCGCATGCACGAATCGGAGTTTCGCGCTGGTAGCCGCGGGCCGCATATTTGAGGACTTCATCATCGAACGACTGTACTCCAAAGCTCAGGCGCGTAACGCCTTGAGCTTTAAGAGACTGCAGCTTGTGTTCGCCCTCAGGCGCGGTGATCGTGAGGGGGCTGCCTTCAATGCAAAACTCCGCGCCCGACCGCAGATCATATTCGCTTCGAATGGCACGTATCAACTCTCGCAACGCTGACTCATCGAGAACGAGCGGCGTGCCTCCGCCGATATAGACCGATGACACCACGGTGCCGCTTCGAGCGAGCCGCGCGCCCCAAAACGCGAGTTCACGTTTTAGCGCTGTCAGATAACGAGCAACTTTAGCGTCGTCCTCGATAGAGTGCTTTGCCCGGCCGGCGTAGTGATCGACTGTGTAGTGACAGAAGGTGCAGCGGGTTTCACAGAACGCTATATGAACATAGAGACTGGCTTCTTCGCCCCACTCGATCGTATCGATCACTCTTCTTGAATCGAGCGGTGTCAAGGAGTTGATGGGCGGGTAGATCGCCACCGAGTGCGATCCGCCCAGGACCGCCCGACTAATGCCGATTCCGGCGGCATGAAGTGCCGGCAACATCGCCGGAATTCCGAGCCGTCGCAGCGACGAACATGCTTGCTCAAGAGCGGATTCTCTCGATCTCATGGTCGCACCTCACGTTATCGCGCTACCTAGTTGATAGATCATCGCCGTTGCGCGATGACGGTAAGATAAACATCGGCCCGCGTATCTGGACTGTCGTCGTATCTGTAGATTACGTCGTATGGATTTATCAGGCGCGGCATATATTGCTTACGCCAAAGGGTTGCATGCTCGCCTATGAGCGAGGGGACGATTTGACCCCAGATGCGTTCCACGATGATCGTCAGATCCGGATGCACGAAGGCTTCGCGAATCCACGCATAGATTTCGTCGTACTGGACCCATGGCTGCCGGAGCGAAGCGAGATGAAGCTGCACGAGCCGATGGGTGACCGCGATGCGACCTCCGGGCCGTACCACCCTCGCCATTTCTTTGACCATACTGGCTCCGAGACCGAGTTCCCAAATGCCCCCGGTCCATTCATTGACGGCCGCATCAACTGACGCATCGGGCAGAGCGAGACGCTGCGCGAGACCAGGGCGAAAATCGAGATTTGTGAAGTTTCGTTCACAGGCGAACCGGCGCGCCCGATCGCTCAGGCAGCGAAACATCTCGACGGAAATTACAAGTCCGTCTTCCCCAACAGCCGGCGACAAGCGTCGCGCAACGCGTCCGAGCCCGCCGCAGACGTCGACCACGATGCTCCCGGGCTTGAGCAGCAGCAGTTCCGGGCGATTCGGAAGCAGATCCTCTTGCGCACGGACCAGTTTGTCTTCGACTTCAGGTACCTGGCTCCAGCTATTATCGTTCTCACATGCCTTCAACAAAGGCAGACGCCATCGCAAGTACGCGGCTCGAAAACGCTTTGCAAAATCCGACACCCGGCCGGGAGACGCAGAAGACGCCGCATTGCCCAGCAAAATTTCATCGCTCGGCAAATTGACGATCAGGACGTCACCGAGCGCGTTCTCGATTGCGCGGACCGCTTTGAAAATGGCATCAAAATCATCTTCGGCGGCATCGCCGGCGGGCCAGAGAGCGTCCGGATCAAGCCGTAAGCACAGACCTGAGATGAAGGCCGAGGTCGCCCAGGTCAGAATGTGCCTCCGCTCAGCCTCGTCCACGATCGACAGGTCGGGAGTCATGAGCAGATGGACGGCGACGCAATCGCGAACCATCTCCTCAAGCCCGGCAATCGGATGGTTCGGCGCCGGCCAAGAAATTCCGTCCAGGTAGACCGCGGCACCGAGACGAATAAGGGAACGCCGGAGTTCACTGTCGCTCGACAGGCATTGCGTTTGCACCACCGTCTGATGCATTCGAACAATGCCTTTCTGGCGAAGGCGCGCCATTTCACCCAAAATCAACTTATGATCCGCCAGCTGCGCGCAACGCAGCAGCAACTCCGGCGGATGTGTTTCCTCCTTCAGGCGCCTGGAGATCTGCTCAAGCGAAATCTCACTATCGAGGTCGATTACGATGGAGCGGCGCAAGGTTGGGGTGCGTGCACATTCCGCAATGCGTCGCAGATGCTCAAGCTCCTCAGTCGACGGCTTCGTTTGCGAGGTAATGTGCATAAAGCCGTGCTGGCGCAGCGAAGCCAGCATCTCGTCAATTATGGACTGATCGTCGAATTGAGCGCGCAGAACGGCCACATTAATAGGCCCGTTGCTGAGCGTGGTGACAAAATCCACCAGGCCGTCGCCAGGTGGCACGACCATGCCGGTTTCGAGATAACCGTGACTGAGCAATCGATGTTCGGCAATCTCGGCATCCAAAACCTCGACAGCCGGGTCGAGCACGACAAATGCATCATCCGGCAGCTTCTTGGAAAGGCTGTCCCGTCTGGAGGCCTTAAGGTGCTCAAGCAGCTTCATGGGGCGCGCCGCCGCAGATCAGGTGCGAAGCAAGAGGGAGCTCATCTGCGGCATGCGTTTCTTTTCGAGAGGCAATTGCACTTCTCGACGGGGTCGGTTGAGCGTCCGCCCCGCTTACGATGACACCGAGCCCCGCCAGAGAATGGATTAACGCGAGCACATCGGCCTGGGGGACATCGTTCAGGGCCGTCGACAATTCCACCAAGCTCTTTGGGACACGAAGAACATCAAACAGGCAGGCAGCTCGCTGCGAAAGCTCCGCATATTCATGGACGGATTCGGCGGCCGGAACATAGATCAGCCAATGTCGTGGAGAGGCTTCGAGGTCCTGGCCGGGGTCGAAGTCAAACGGATTCTCAATCCATGGGGTGAAATCATAGGATGACGAGATCATCGTCGCCGCTGGATGGGCGACGAAGCGGATTGACTGCAAATTCCTGCTCGGGCTCTCTGCCGCGAACGCCTCCGCCGCAGTATTGGGCCATATCAGGGGAGCGGCTTCGCCGAGCCGGCGCGCAAGCGCAACGCCCGCCGCGTCGATCGCAAGCACATCCTGGTGCGGGCGGGAGACGAACTCCGCACGAGCGGCCAAAAATGCGACAAAATATGCTGCCGTCCGCCAGAAGTAAGGCCCATTGTCCGCGTAACCGCCTGACTGCACAAATTCCGAAGCAACCGCTTCAACATCGAGCCCACTCCCGTGCAGGAGACGGCGCGTAAGTGGGACAAGGTCTAGCGCACCCAGAGCATTCCTGACCAATCCGCGACGATACATGCCAATGTTGGATTCGGTCGGCGCGGGAGTTCCCGCATAGTCCACCAGGATTGCAAGCTCATCCGCCGTGCAGCCATGGGCATCTTCGGTGCTCGAGTTGGGATTCACGACCCAATTCGCGAGCCGATCGTCTCTCAGCACGCGCCGCCACGTATCCCAGACCAGCCGCGCGTCCACTAGGCAGCCTCGCTGCGCGTCGTACGTCTGCTCGCCCGCCCGTAGGCGCGATCCCACGCCTTACGTCCCCGTTCGAGGTCCGAGAGGATTAGATCGGCGGTACGCCCGGTATCCGCCATTTCTCCATCGCAGTAGAGAGATTGGGTCTCATATTCGAGGATGACGGCGCCAGGCCGCGCACGCGACAGAACATCATCGAGCAGGTCCCAAACTGCTTCTGCAACCTGGGTATCGTGAAGATCGTGATATTGCCCCTTGATCCACCGCCCTCCCGCCATATGAATAGTGATGATGCGGTCGAGCGGGATGGTGCTCAGAAACCGACGGATGGAATACCCCCTCGCGCGGTGGTTCTGCTCGTTCGCGTAGAGATTGTGCAAGTCCAGGTGCAGGTACGTGCCTGATAATTCAAGCATTCGCGCGAGGAATTCCTCTTCGGGCAAATCGCTACCGGGGCACACGCGGTAATACGCAGCGTTTTCGTGCGCGAGCGGAACGCCGTAAAGATCTTGAAGCGCGCGCGCCCTCGCCGCCACACGAACAGATTCAGCCCGCGAGAATTGTAACGGACTGCTCCAAACGTCGGACCAGGAAGCATCGCCGTAGAAACAGTGGTTCGCGACCGAAGCAACATTGAATTTCTGAGACAGCGGAACGTGTCGTCGTACCGCCGCTGTGCTCATCAGATCGTCGAAGCCAAAGTCACCGCCGTAGTTCGAATGTCCGAGGAGCGGATATTTATCCATAATGTCGCGCATGAGATCGATGGCGCGGGGAGATACGAGACCAGGCCCATCAAGAGGGCTCATGACCGAGTCGAAGAGTACTTCCAGCGCGTCAAGGGGCTGGCTCAGAAACGGAAACCACCCAATTAACTCCGGGTTAAACTGAAGCCCAACGCCCAAGCACGGAACGCTCATTTCCGAGACCTCCAATAGCCTTGGCGGCGGCGCAAAAGGCGACGCGCCAAGGCCACGCCGGATTAGGATCCGTCAGTTAGGGATGATCCGCTGCGCACTTCGCCGCGGTTGCGGCGCATCTCGCTGCCGTTGCAGCGCACCGCGCTGCGGTGGCCGCGCATCGGGCCGTCGCTGCCTTTGCCTGGGCATGCGCCGCAGTCGCCGCACATTTGGCAGCCGTAGCGGCGCATTGCGCGGCCGTCGCGGCACATTTAGCGGCTGCCGCCGCCGCTTCTTTCACCGAGAGCTTTTTGACGTCCATTGGATTTCTCCTTGCGTGGAATCAATTGTCGAAAACCACTTCTCGCGGGTCGCACTCAATCACCGGTAGAACTACCTGATCCCGACGTGGCAGCCAGTCCCATTTGAGATAGGAGCAGATGATTTTTTCCAGGGCTCGAGCGCTGCATATGAGCTTTCGCCTAGGGTGATCAGATAAAGTTGAATGATCTCGTCACAAAGCTAAGTTCATGCCCGCGCGTCAGGGCGAGCGCCACCGACGCCCGCAGCGCTCGCGCATGATTCTGTCCATGTGCTCGCGCCTGTGTTCGACCTTGCGCGAAGCCGACGTGGTGATCGATGCTTCGGCATCGACAGAGGTCCAACTAGCGCTGGTGCACTATTGCAAAATTCGGCGTACCGTACGTGCTCGGCTACGCGACGCACTGGGTGGCGGGCGGTTTGGTCGCGCGTCCCCCGAGGAGGAAAGTTGCTTCGTTTGCCTCAACGAACATTGGAAGGACGGTCGCAGCCCCGGCGGCGGCTATCGGCAACGCCGCAAGAGATCAAGATCTTCGATCCTTTTCCAGTCTGGCCGCGGGGTGCGCTTACACGTGGGTGATGGTGGACCCCGGCACGTCGGCAAGGCGCTGTACTGCCCCGAGGCATCCGGCATATCGCTGCGTAAGCGCGCGAGTTCGGCACCTCGACGACGCACTGGAAGTCCTCATCGTCGGACAGCACATCAACAGCTGCGTCGGGCATCTTCTCGCGGCGATGGACGCCAGGACCCTTCGATCTTTGCAAAATGGAAACACTAGAGGAGAACAGCTGACCAGGGGCAATCTCCACCTAGCGAGCTTGCATCAACGGCTAACAGGAACGCCGCTAGCGGAAGCTCTTGCGGCTGTTATCGAGCTGGAGGACGAAGTCAAGCCAGAGGTTGGTCTCTCAGAGGCAAAACAACGCCTCTGGCGCCTGCTCGTCAGCGGGCGAGTAGCTGATGCGGTTTCCTCACGAATCTATCACGCGGCGCGATTCGGTTGCATTTCAGCTTCGCTTTGGTTCACATCTTTGTCGAAAACGAAGGCCCCGATCTTATCGGAAGGGCCCGGCTTTGCGGCTTCGCTCCCTGCCGCGCCGCAGAATGCTTGGCAAGGCCCCTCCTCCTTACTTTCATCAATACCCATCACGTTGGGCCTTTGTCACGGAAGATTTCCTCGTATTTTTCAGTCGAGGATTTCCTACGCGGAGTGATCATCTCGCGGTGAAATTCGTCTCAGGGGGGGTGGTTATGAAGTACGACCGGATAGACGCCCGCATTCTCGAGATCGTGCAAAAAAAATAACCGTCTGACTTCAGATGTGATTGGCGAGATGGCGGGGATCTCTCCTACCGCCTGCCAACGACGGTTGAAGAGGCTCCTCTCGGAGGGCATCATCCAGGCCGACGTTTCGGTTTTGTCGCCGAGGGCGGTCGGACGACCATTCAAGTGCTTGCACTGGTGACCTTCGAGCGAGAAAGCGCCGATATCATCGATAGGTTTAAAAAAGCCATCAAATCATCAATCGACATCGTCCACGGCTTTTACGTCACGGGCGATGCCAACTTCGACCTGTACATTACCGCGCCGTCCATGGAGGAATACGAGCAGTTCACCCGGCGCTTCTTCTGCGAGAATCGCGACATCAAGGGCTTCAAAAGCATGGTCATATTGGATCGCGTAAAGGTTGGATTTGCTGTTCCGGTTGAGTTTTCCTCAGAGGATTGATTGTACTGATGCGGGCGATCGTCGCGGCCGCCTTCTACTGTTGACCTGATTACTCTCCGGTGGCTTCTTTGGGATCTCAATCAGCACAGCAACAAAAGACGCACGTAGTGGCCGGTGTCGCAATGTCGTGGGCGCAATTATCGTGTCGCTAGCGACAAGGTGCAAAAGCAAGAATGGGGCGGTTTGCGTCCGACCCGGCGAACGCGTCCATTCGCTTGGTCGAAATTCGTCGAAGACAGGCCCCTGAACGCGGGATTTGGGCGCCGATGAGTTACTCGTTGCATCAATCAAATGAAGATGTTTGCTATAGTCGGTTAATCACGTTCTCGTTGCGGTCAGGCGCAGGCTAGCAAAAGCCTCTATCAGGAGAGGGACCATGACCGATCGCGTGCCCTCTTTCGAAGTGATCGACTGCTCTCAAGATAGAGGTCTCAAGCTGCAGCCTGGCACACCACCGGAGCCTCCGCGTTCTCTTCCGGTGCGTCCTGCGAAACGGCCCTTTGTGAAGAACGCAATCCTGGCCCGTCTTCCTATCCAACAGCTTGCGGCAATAGGGGAGTGCCTCAAGCCGGTCGCCTTGAAAGAACGGATGGTTCTGCAAGAGCCAAAAAGGCCGGTCGAGCACGTCTACTTTGTAGAGAGCGGCCTCGTCTCGCTCAGAGTTGTTGCCGCGGGCAGTATGCTCGAAGCGGCAGTCATAGGCTATCGGGGCGTCGTCGGCACGTCTTTCTTGTGGGGAGCACATCTTTCGAGCAACCAATCTGTCGTCGTCTTCCCCGGAAGCGCGTACAGAACTCGCGTCGAGGATCTTCGTCGGATCATGAAGGTGCATCCGGACATCAGAGACCATCTTTTTGAGTACGTGCAAGCGCTAACATTTCAGTGCGTCCAGACAGGATTGTGCGGGGTTCGGCACCATCGTGAACAGCGCCTCGCGAGCTGGCTTTGCCTTGCTAGTGAAGCTGTTGATGCCCGCGTGCTGCCGGTCACCCACGATTACCTTTCCTCGGTGCTGGGGCTGCGCCGCGCGGGTGTGACCGAAACCTTGATCCGCTTTGAGGAGCAAGGGCTGATTCGCAAGATGCGGGGCGTCTTGCAGATCGATGAACACAAATCGCTCGAAGAGAAAGCATGCTGTTGCTACAAGCTCGTCTCAGCTGCCTATGCGTCCTCATCAGTCCGCACTCTCGGCGAAGAACAGGCGCGCTAGCAACTCGCGACTGGCGTTTCTGCGTCCTCTGGGTTCTTGCGACGCGAAGTTGAGGCAATTCGCCCCGAGAAAGAGCACACCGTCACGAATCAATCGATCCCTTGCGGCGTGTAGCTGGTGGTGGGTAACCGATCATCGGCGTTACCTGGGCTGGTCAGCCTGCGGTTGTCGCAAAGTTGACGGTCGATGCGATCCGCGGTTAGCGGGCACGCTGGACAACCGATCCCGCGTTCTGCTCGAGCAGAATCGCTGGATGAGCGCAGCGAAGCCGGAAAGCTACTGGGCGCGACATCCGCACTTCGTGAACTCGGTATGCTTGTAAAGCCTAGAACCGCCAGCGGGTTTAATCAACAACGAACCACTTGTCCTCGCAGCGGACGCGGAGGCTGCCGGCGAGCGCGGCCGGAGCATTTTCTCAGGTTCTCATCGAGGCCAGGCCATCGGGATCGAAGGTGCTGCTATCATCGTCCGGGGATGATGAAGCGAATGGGACAGTCGGCGCCATGTTGACTTGAGGAGATCTGCCGAGCACGTGAGCAGTCTAACTACCAACCGGCTGATCTCCTAGCTATCAATATTTGCTATAAACGCACGCTAACGTTGGGGAACAGAGCGAGATCCTGCTGCCTTAGCCCCAACGAGTTCGGCCGCTGCCGACCGCCCGAGGGCTGTCCCATCTTGTATATTGATCATATTTCTACGCCGTCAGCACCGCCCCAGCCCGCTTCGTTAATGGGGTGCGCGGCGCATGCATGACGTCCCCTTCGAAGAGGGCAGGCAGTCAGGGTAGGCCCGGCAAGTAATCTCAGGCTCGGAATTCTGGCTCTAGCTACGCCAGCGCGAACCAATCCTTCTGTCTACCAGATCCACAAATAGCCAATTTGCGGCGCACGAGCATCTGTCCTGCTCTAGAGACTTCCCATGTAATCTCGTCGAGGTCAGCAGCGATCTCCTCAGCGCTACGCAGTTCGCGTCTTCGCAGCGAAGTCAGAACGCGCCGCCCGAGCGCGATGAGGTCGAAGTTCGGCTCGACGTTACCTTCTTCAAAGTGGTCACACCACAGGAGCTGGCCACGCCAGATGATAAAATGACTACCGCATCCTCCGTCTCGCCAAACCGACGGATAGACGGTTGGCTTGTCGGCGCGCATATCCAGTCTCCAAGACTTTCCCACCCGTGGATCAAGATTGACGACGAGCGTTTCACCGCATCCATCCGGACAGCGCATGAGGACCGAGCGCAGCGTGCCTCGCTGGATGACCACCGCATCGCCGGGGGCGACAAGCATCTTTTCTCCCTCGTCGCGGTATTCCGCAAAACCGAGCAGGTTCACCTTCCTCACAATCATGCTCATGTCTCCCTCGCCGCCAGCTCGCGCGCCAATTGGGCTGCGATGGCGTATCCTTTCGTACGCCTGAAGCGGTCGGCAGCAGGACCGTCATCCCATTGACAGCGCCTGAGGAGTTGAACGGCGACCGCAGCTTGATATTCAGTGGAACACGATTGTATTGCGATTCCCATCCGCCTGAGCTGTCGCACCACCTTGGACATCCAGCAGAACTTGCTGGTCGGATCACAGGGCCCGGGGGGATGCAAGAACGATGTCGGAGCGTAAAGACGATCAATCTCAGTCGCCCAAATGGCATCTTCATATACCCAAGGGTCGCACTCCGTTGGCATTTGAAAGGCAAGCCAGGTCTCCAAGGCCGCCAGATCCGCCGTCAGGGGAGCGGAGCGGACAACGGATGCAAGGTCAATCACAATCGCATGGTCGTTGCGCACGCGCACGTTTTCCCCATGGAGATCGCCATGCGCCGGCGCACTGCGATAACGCTGGTGCAGTTTGCCTAACTGATCAAGGATGATCTCCGGTTTCGCCGTGATACCAAAGCGGGACGCATCTTCAACATAGCGCGACTTCAGCTTGCAAGACGCAGTATCTCGGCGTCGATCATCGCTTGGACGACTGAGCCCTCCTCCGGATCCTTGCCGTATGCTTGATCACGCCAGCCGCCAAGAGTCTCTTCGATCAGCGACGTCACTGCCCGAGCCGCCAGATTTCGTTGCGCCAGATTCCATAGAGATTCGGATCGGTCGACGAAACTTCCGACCAACAGACCGCGTTCCGCGCCGAATACCGGATCGTGAATATTCGGTCTCAGGCCGAAAGGAATATATTTATCGGCGTATTCGCGGTAGTTCCGGTATTCTTGGTCGATCTTGTCGCGTCGATCCAATTTGGCGAAATCAGGCTGCGGCCATGCTCCAGCATTGGACGTATGAACAGTCATCTGAACGGCGAAGACGCGAGCTTGCGACAGCCCTCCCGTGAGTTCCTCCAGCACGATCCGACTGCAGTGCGCGAATGCACGTTTAAAGAGTATCTTGTCGGCCTCGCGCAAGGGTTCGCGGTCGCCCGCGACTTCGATCTTGAGGTCTGCGCGCGGCCTCTGACCGGCGTCGTGCCTTGCGATCGTCTCCGCTAAGGAATGCGCCGGCATATCTGTGCGGACCGCGACCCCGGCGACATTCAGGACTGATTTCGCCGACGCCTGCACGCGCCCCATGGTCTCGTCGTCGTCCGCAATAAGATCGACGCGCAAACCGCTGTCGATTAGGGTTCTCACATGGGCGTCGGCGGCCCTCACTACGTCTTCCGGCATGTCGGAGCCGAACTGAAACACGGCGGCGCAGGCTTTTGACGTATCCACGCCATCCGCCGAGGCGCAGCACAGCAGGTGCAGGTTCCGTTGCACGAACTCCCGCTTGGTTTCGGGCGGCGGTGGCGTACCGAACCACAGCACTTCGGGTCGCGCCTTAGCCATTGTTCGCCCTCGGCCGTACCGGAAGAGACCACGAGGGCCCTTTGGCGAGAGCGCCGCGACGCGAACAGACGAGGCAATCCTCGACTCTTCTCGCCTGCGTCGGTCGCACCGCGCCTTTGACGCCCTCGTAAAGCTGGAAACGAGCCTGGCCTGGCATCGAGGTCACGGCAGCCATGAACATGGTGGCCGCCAGCGACGCCATCGTCGTGTTGATTGACATGACGGCCGGTTGAGGCTCGTAGTCCCCCACCAGATAGGGATCGGACGCGCGGCGTTCCGGGCTCATCATCTCGCGTCGGATCTGATTTCCGTCTAGCGCGCCTGTACATGTCAGACACGGCAACTCAGGAGCCAACATCTGCACACGCCCGCTGATGTGGGTGACTGCACCCTCCCGGACGGTAATGCTCGTGCCCATATCGATTGTGGGTACCAGATATTGGTAGGCGACGTGGCAGACCACTGCCCTGCTCGCATGGGAGTCAGTGCAGAGGAAAACGAAGTCGAGGCCGACAAGCTCCGCCGCGATGTTCGCATCGACTACATCGGCTCTTAGTCCCCGCACCCGCGAGGTCGACGAGCACGCGAGTATCTCCCTTTCCGCGACAGCGATCTTGCTCGTGCCCACGTCACTGGGACCGGCTCCGGCCAAACGGTTGAGGTTCGTGGTTTCGACCACGTCAGGATCGATCAGCACGAAATCGCGAACGCCAAGACGAGTAAGCTGTTGGAGCAGCACTGACCCCGTACCACCGACCCCGACGACACCCACCTTCAGGGATGAGATTACCCGCTGACCATCGGCACCGAAGGCGCGCACCTGCCGATCATATCGCACATCGCTGCCTTCGGTGGATTTGTCAGACGACAGGAGGACCAGTCGCTCGCCGATCTGCCAGACCGGCACCTCCTGGGCCGTGCCGATCCGCCGGGCTCGGCAGCCCGCCTCACTCAATACGAGCGCCAGGTGTTCGCCTTTAGGCGCACGGCGACGCAGGTAGCCAGCCAATGCGACCTCGCCCGCATCGTCGACTGCGGAGAATCGCGGATGGCTCTGTTCGAACGGATGGGTATGCACCAGCACGACGCTTCGTCCCAGCGCGCGGGCTCGGTTGGCGACTTCGACGATGAATGCAGGTCGAAGCGTTGCCGACACCTCATCGCGATGCTCGTAAGCCGAATTAGCGACGCTCTCTACATCGTCCACCAACCATGTGTTGGTGTGCGGATCGTGCACCGAATAGGCTACCCCGCAGCTCTCGAGTGGCGCTGAGGCCAGCAGGTCGGCCGAGGCCCTGCGATACGCCGGCCAGGCGAAACGGAGTCCACTCATTGCAGTCGCCTCAGGCGATCGGCGATGGTGTTCATCCAGCTTGAGAGAGTGTCTCGGTTGGGATTCCATGCTTGGACATGCCATGAGAACCAGAGTCCCGGTTCCGCGGTTTCCGGGATAGTGTTGTTGTTGCCGGCATTGCACGGCATGCGTCCACCCTCGAGCATCAGATCGTTGTCCGCCCAGAAGCAGTCGGGTGCGGCAAAGGGGTAGCCGGTCGGAACCAGAAAACGGATCGAAGTCACAGCCCTGCTCCAGCCGGGCGGCAGCGAGATCGAACCGATCGTCACCAGAATTGCGCCGCTCGGCAGTCCTTGCGTACGCGCATCCGGCCAGCGCCGGCGCAGATCCTCGATCTGGACTTCAGCGGCGCCGCCCATCAGCCGAAGTTCGCCTTCGGGGCCGACGAGAAGCGAAGCGGACCCTTGTCCTTGTCCAACAAGACCCGTTCGTCATCTGCGATAATGCGATCGGGATCGTTTCCGTGCCCTTCGAGAACGAGATCATGAGAGGAGTCCCAGTCGGCAACGCGCGCCTTAATTTGCAGCCCAGTCAGTGCCGGCTGGTCGGTCTCGTACTTCTTGCCGCCGACAAAGAAGAAGTACGTCTCTTGGTGTCCGTTCTGCTTGTCACCCATCTGTT
Source organism: Bradyrhizobium yuanmingense (assembly GCF_025200905.1). Taxonomy (NCBI): domain Bacteria; kingdom Pseudomonadati; phylum Pseudomonadota; class Alphaproteobacteria; order Hyphomicrobiales; family Nitrobacteraceae; genus Bradyrhizobium; species Bradyrhizobium yuanmingense. The sequence goes on from NZ_CP104173.1 coordinate 5,625,032, forward strand.
CGCCTCTATTGTCTCGCACCCAGGCGCGGCTTCCCGGCCGAATAGGCGAGTTCCCGCAAATCACACGATGCGACCTCCCGGCCCTCGTGTCAGGCCGTTGTTATACGAACAGGATCGGTGATTTCCTTCGAAATGCGACTGATCGACGCCGAACGGCGCACGAGAGAGGCTGAAGGGCTCAGGATCCGCGCTCTTGCGGCGTCGGGCGGCGTCAGTTCTCATGGCGGGCGCGATTCGGACGCCGCGATGGGTTTCCCGACAATCCAAGGTCACGCTGCCCAAGTGGCTTGCACCTAAAGCCGAAGAAACTGGGCCTACCTCCAAAACGCGCTGCGGCTAGAACGTTCACTTCCCCATAGTGCATGCATCTGTCCGGGTTCCTGGGCTCATTCGAATGACCCGGCGCACCCGCGTCGGGAGAGGCGGCCTCGGTTGCAGCCCAAGTGGCGAAGCGGCAACGCATCCAAGGTCCAACGTCTTCGGTAGACATAGGACTGACGTTGCGCACCTCCGGAGAGGCCACTTTTCGACTACCGCAGAGATCGGGGTGTGGCGCGCGCACATAGCAAGAGTGTTTGGCATTCTTCCGATTGGACAAGGAAAGCGCGAGCCCGGATCAGCGGATTGAGAGCGTGATTGTTCTCCATGCGTTAAAAACAGACTGCCAGCTCCTGCTCTGGACCGACACTCCATTTTGACCATCTCATTGGTTGCGAAGCTGACCTTTCGCGAGCGCCGCGCCGGACCACCCGTCGTCTGCAGCCGGCGCCGGTGATTTCGATTGTCAGAGACCGTGAACGGGACGCAGCCTCGATGGCCGGCCAGCCCGATGCTTACCTCCGAAAGACGGGTAAGCTTCTTTCCGGCTGGCGCTCACGGCCGCAGATTCAACGCGGTGCACCGGCTTAATTGAGCAGAATTCCGGCTTCACAGAACGCTTGATGTGATGCGAGATTTACGTGTCGATCGACCAACTTAGCAAGCCGCGCCGTTGCGGAAAGCGGAGCGTGACAAGATCATCGTTCTGCCACCCCGTTTTCGCCGATGAGGATGCGGGACGGCGGAATCCCGCGAAGCACGCGAGTGACGGCAGTGGGTCAGGGAACGAGCGTACCGTCACTTACCTTGCATACCAGCAGCTGTCGGAATCCGAAGGACGGACGCTTGCGCGACCGCGTATCTTGCGACAGCGTTGCCGGCCGTAATCAACTATGCGCGGAAGGTGAAAATCCTCGCTTCCGAATGAAGACCTGCAAACAGCCGGGGTGGTGAGGACGTATTGAAGCCCTGCCAAGTATCCACCGCATCGCCTGGCCTCCACACACGGTACTTTTCGCCGCTGGCGCGCTCGGACAGCGCATCGTCGCGGAATCTCTCTTCTCTTCTCAGATCTGATAGGAGAACTCCCTTCCCGTTTGAGCTATTCCTTCCAGGTGATGAATACTTGCCAACCAGCGAAGGCCACAGCGGACTGATGGCCAATAGCCACACTTTAAAGTCATAGATGCTGGTTCTCGGATGCCGCGATGTAAGTAGCACCAAAGCTCAACAATCGCTTTGCGATCCCTAGCCGGAGCACCTCCGAAATGGATTGTTCCACATGAATGTGAGCTGTCATTGCACCGAAAGGACATGATGATTCAGGTCCTCGCCTCCCATTCAAGTGACTGCGCTCCGCCGATTGTGTTCGTCGGTAAAAATCGGGCCGGCAACTGGGTTGCCCTTGAACAACAGGGCGCGTTCGGCGGGCTTTTTATCAACCGCGCTGAAGCTCTGAAATACGCTCTCTTCAAGAACGGACACCATCCAGAGAGCATCATCGAAGCGACGCGTGAGATCGAGCTTGATATTCCCAGCTAGTGAACTGCAGAACATAACAATGTGATCGTTCTTCTGCACCTGCTGACCACTCGAAGCCGGGGCACTCGTTCATCGTCGCAGGTTCAACCGCGGCCAGCCGATTTCTTCAGCGAGCCCACTTCAAGCCTTCAACTAGGCAGCCCAGAGGCTTTCTTGGGAGCCTGTGTCGGACGACAATCATCCGCCGATCATTGCTTCCGCTCGATGCGTGTTACATCGTTCCACAGCTGAGCATGAGCCACTGCTGAGCCAGCTGAACGGCTGAGCTCCAGTCGGCGCGCGCGAAACCTGCGCTGCCGCTTTGAAAGATGGCCGACATACCAACGCTTGTGCGGCCCGCCCTATTAGAGTCGGGGGAGACGATTCAGTGACACTCGATGGATAATTCGATCAAAATCCCCGCGCCCATCTTGTGCGGTGACCAAGTATCAATGCGCTCCCAAGACCTTAAGCGTCGACCGCATCGTCGGGCCCAAAAATCAACAGTGACACGAAGGATTTCACCACAATATTGCAGGGGAGCGCGTCCGCTAGCGTGCCGCTGACTTTGCTGTCCCAGGCGTTGGAGACGCGCGCCGCCGGCGCGATGTAGCCGATCGTGAATGCCGTCATCATGGCGCCATAGATCACTGCGGGTGATCTTCCGCACGGTCGAGCCGGCGAACGAGTTTGCGTGCCAGTCGGTTGAGAAGCGCTGCACGCGCATGAAGCCTCAACGGGCCACATTTGACATGGTCTTCAGCGTGAACGGCACGATCGCCTGCAGGCCCGTGAACCGCAATATGATCGAGAGCAGACCAAGCGCGAGGGTGCCAACGAACGCAATCAGTGCCGCATGTCGCGCCGCTTGGTCGGTGGGGACCGAGGTCAAGGCGGCCAGAATAGACCGGCATGAACAGGTCGGCGACCGTCGCCCCTAAGAAGCCGACGAGGACAATAGTGGCACGGACTGGCTGCTTGAGCCAGTGCTCGAACGCAAACGGGAGAACCAAGCCGATTGCGGCGGGTCGTTTGTCATCTTGACTGGCCATGGCGCTAGGGGTTTGTGGCGCACACGGTGTAAAAACCGTTCGGTCCAGATCCGATGTGCACAATGCTTGGCCCGCCGTCCGAGCGATGCGATAAATGCCCGCAGTCTGGGGGCTGCGGCCGAAATCTTCTACCCATTTCAACCACTCTTCGCCTAGGCGCTTAGCTGAAGCGCCTCACGCTTGCGAGCTCCTTGTCCCGGGATTGGCGCAGCGGCGCGAAATTCCTCAACGTCGGGTCTGCCCTCAAAATGCCGAATCGCTTGCCCGATGCGGCCTGCGGAGCCCGCACTCCGACCGCGGCGGGGCCCCGAAGGGCTCGATGGCTGAGAGCATCGATCTGAGACATCGGCCAGCCCTGTGCGATCCGAGCTTGTGAGCAAGGCAGGCGGGATCGGCCTCACTCTCTTTTCATCTTTTCTCCTCCGGCGACGCTTGCGCTTTGGTACTTTGCCGGCCTCCGGCTTGCGGAATCGCACAAAGAGACCCATAGCAAGCCTTCTGACCCTTGTAGTTGGCCAGCGTTTGGACCAATACCGACATAACCTGCTGTTTCAGTTTGTCCGGGATAGGTGCGGGGCCGTCCAGCGACTTCAGCGTCACCTCGATCAACTCGATGGCGCGACCCTTGTTGCCGCTCTCGTAATAGTACTGAGCGACCGCCGGATAGGACAGGAACTTAAGGGCCTCGCCGCGTTGCGGCGGATTTATTGCCAGAATGTGTTCGGATAACTCCTTGCCCATCGCAAAGCGCTCGGCCTGGGGCAAATGAGAGTTGTCATTTGCCGGATCAAAGAGTTGCCGCATCGCGCCGGCCATCAACAGCGCGGATTTTTTGTTGATCGCGTCACGAACCAACTGGCGCATCACCGGCAGGCCGACCTCCAAGTCGCGCATTTTATGAAGCAACAGATCTGCACGGAGCACGCGAAAGTTCACGTCATCCGGCAGAACAGCGACGGCTTCTTCGACCACCGAAAGCGCCTTCGCCCAATCCTGCGCCTCCATCGCCGGCGTCAGTTTGGCGAGGATCGGCATTGTGCGTTCGCCCTTGGCGATCCGCTCTGCATCGGCGGCTTTCGCTTCATTGCTGATGCGCCAGCTGCCGTTCAGAATCTTCGGCAAAACGTGATCGAGTTGGGTTGGGGAACCGATAAAGCGATGCGGCCATCCCGGTCGATCACGAACGAGGTGGGAATCCCGACAGAAAAGCTGGAAGCCATCCAAAGCTTGTCCATTTCGCGTGTGTAGTCGAACCCGACCCGATAGTTGAGGTTCGGCAAGTTTTCGGTCAACCATGCGTCCAACTTGCTTCCGGCCTCTTGCGCTGTTTGAGCGCGTTCACGAGCTGCTATTCCGAGGACCTCAATTCCGCTATCTCTGTATTTCTCTTGCGGCGATACCAGATCGGACAGCGCCGACAAACACGGTGCGCACCAAGTCGCCCAGAATTCGACGATGTACACTTTCCCGGGCTGAAAGCTCGTGAGGGGCTCACCACGCACCCACTTCTCCACCTTGATCGCAGGAGCTGGAGATTCTAAGCCCAGGGCCATGTTACTCTCCAAAATTATTGTCAGAGGTTGCGCGACGTTTTGCGCTAGCTGATCTCTGATCGCGCCCCCGACCCGCGAGGGGTGGTGCCTTGGTGTAGACGGGCTGCGCAGCGATTGCCGGTGTCGCCGCGCTAAGCGCGACGACACACAAACTCACAAGCAACAAGCTCTTCCTCTCACAAGCGGGCCACATCAGTTCAAGGAAGGTGAGCATCGCTGGCCTTGTGTTTGGTGCGCTCAGCACTTTCAGCACTGCTGCACCTTAGTTGCAACGTCAGTGCCAGCATCGCCTGCGCGCATTAAGTACTCAAATGCGCATGAATAGCTCAACGGCACTTCACGGCGAGCAGTGTTTGATCCGCCGGGCTTTGTGCCGCTGTCGGACTTTGAACAAGAATTGCGCAGTTCGCGCCGTCAGAAAACTGACTTGATGTTGTGAGCCGCCGAACGCAAGCTTGGTATTCCCTGTCCCGTAGCAGACAGGATTAGGCGAGCGACGATTTAGCTCGGACTCGAATGAGCCAAAGCCCGTGGGCCGGGGACACGTGTCCTGGTCGATGACGATGGAAACATTCGTCGGGCACTGCAGACGGTGCCGCGGATCGCGGAGGCTTTCAAACTGTCAGTGCTTGCCATCACGCAAGCGGTTCCTGCACCAGAAACTGGTACTTCGATTAGTTTCCTGTCCAGCCGCGTGTACCAGGGGTCCCTGACGCCCCTATGGACTTCGGGGACCGCTCCCCGTATCGACGCAGGTACGACGCAAGGCATCGCAACCTGCGATCTTTTCATTCAACAAACACGAATGTGTCTGTTATCGCGACTTTGCCGACGAGTAGAAGCCGTCAACAATGCTGCATCAAACTTCAGGTGCTCCCATTGTCTCTCATTACGGATCGAGGCCTTGTCCGTCGCTCCGGAGTCGAGGCCAATGACGACGCAAGCCGCCGAGCTACGCGAACAAGGCGCAGACGTGATCACACCCGGTCAGGGCGAATCCGATTTCGAAACCTCACTTGTTGCCTGCGAGGCCGGCATCTGCGCAATCCACGTCGGCCGACGAAAGGTATCTCTCCATTGAAGGCCCCCTTGTTTGACGAACGTGATCGCTGCAGGTCCTAGGGGTAATCCTAGGAGAAGCGTTATGACGATTTCGAGGGCGGAGGTGATCACATCGGTCGAACGGCGGCGCCGGTGGTCGCAGGACGAGAAGGAACGGCTGGTGGCAGCATCGCTCGAGCCCGGCGCCAGTGTTTCCGAGGTGGCTCGTGCGGCAGGCCTTCATGTCAGCCAGCTGTTCAGGTGGCGCAAGGAGCTTTGCAAGCAGGCTGAAGCGAGTATAGCGCCGTTCGTGCCGGTCGAGATTGGATTATCTGTGCCGCCGCGGGAGGTGGCCGAAGCGCCATTGACGACGGCGGCGCGTCGACGGAGGAGCCAGGGCATCATCGAGATTGATCTTGGTACCGGACCCCGCATCCGGGTCGATGGCGACGTGGATGGAGACGCGCTGCGCCGTGTTGTCGATGCTTTGGTGCGCCGATGATCCCGGTTCCGACGGGCGCGCGAGTGTGGCTTGCGACCGGCCACACGGATATGCGCCGAGGCTTTCCGTCGTTGGCGCTCCAAGTGCAGGAGGTGCTGCGCAAGGACCCGCTCAGCGGTCACCTGTTCGTCTTCCGTGGTCGGCGCAGCAATCTTGTGAAGGTGATCTGGCACGATGGCCAGGGAGCATGCCTGTTCACCAAAAGACTTGAGAGAGGAAGATTCGTCTGGCCATCGGTTGAGGGCGAAGCTGTAACGATCTCGTCGGCTCAGATGAGCTACCTGTTGTCGGGAATCGATTGGCGCAATCCGCAAGAAACTCATCGTCCGACGCGTGTCGGATAGCCGTTTTTGGTTTGAATCTGCGGCTTGATCTGATTCAATGGCTTCATGGTATCGAAGCCGGACGACCTTCCGTCGGATCTTGTCAGTGCCCTAGCAGCGCTGCAAGCCGAGCGTGAGGCCCGACTGCGAGCTGAGGCGATGGCTGCCAGCGCGCTGGCGGAGCTGTCGGACAACGCGGCGCTGATCGCGCATCTCGAGCTGCGGATCGAGAAGCTCAAACGCGAACTGCACGGGCAGCGATCCGAGCGCTCGGCACGGCTGCTCGAGCAGCTGGAGTTGGCGCTCGAGGAACTCGTCACCTCGGCGAGCGAGGATGAGCTTGCCGCACAGGCGGCGGCGGCGAAGGTGCAGAACGTCCGTCCCTTCATGCGTAAGCGGCCGGTGCGCAAGCCGTGGCCGGACGATATCGAACACGAGCGCGTCGTCGTTGAAGCTCCAACGACCTGCGCCTGCTGCGGTGGATCGCGGCTGGCGAAGGTCGGCGAGGATGTGACCAAGACGCTGGAGGAGATTCCGCGCCGCTTCAAGGTCATCGAGACGGTACGCGAGAAGTTCACCTGCCGCGATTGCGAGAAGATCAGCCAGCCGCCTGCGCCGTTCCATGCTACGCCGCGCGGCTTCATTGGTCCGCAACTGCTGGCGACGATCCTGTTCGACAAGTTCGGCATGCATATCCCGCTCAACCGCCAGAGCGTGCGCTTTAACACCGAGGGAATCGTTTTGCCGCTATCGACGCTGGCCGACCAGATCGGCCACGGGACCTTTGCCGTCATGCCGCTCTTCCACTTGATCGAGCGTCATGTGCTCGCTGCCGAGCGCCTTCATGGCGATGACACTACCATCCGGATCCTGGCGAAGGGCAAGTGCACGACCGGGCGGATCTGGACTTATGTGCGGGATGACCGGCCGTTCGCCGGGCCCGCGCCGCCGGCGGCGGTCTATTACGCCTCGAGCGACCGACGAGGCGAGCATCCCCAGAAGCATCTGGCCGCCTTCACCGGTATCCTGCAAGCCGATTGCTACAACGGCTTCGAGCCGCTGTTCGATCCGCAGAAGAAGGTGCTGCCGATTACGCCGGCGTATTGCTTTGCCCATGCCCGGCGAGGCTTCTTCGAGCTGGCCGACATCGAGAAGAACGCCCGGGAAGGTAAGAGGGGCAAGCCGGTCTCCCCGATCGCGCTGGAGGCGGTCAGACGGCTGGACGCGTTGTTCGAGATCGAGCGTGCCATCAACGGCTGTGACGCTGAGGACCGGCGCGCCGTGCGCCAGGAACAGAGCAAGCAGCTTCTCGAAGACATGCACGCATGGCTGCTGCGCGAGCGCGAAACCCTCTCGCGCTCGTCCGAGGTCCTGAAACCCATCAACTACATGCTCAGGCGCTGGGAAGGCTTCGCTCGCTTCCTCCATGACGGCAGGATCTGCTTGACCAACAATTGCGCTGAACGCGCATTGAGAGGCATCGCCTTGGGACGGCGCAATTGGACCTTCGCCGGCAGCCAGCGTGGGACCGACCGTGCCGCCATCATGCTGACCATGATCACGACGTGTCGTCTCAATGACGTCGATCCAAAGGCCTGGCTAGCCGATGTCCTCGCCCGTGTCGCCGATCTTCCTACATCACGGCTGCACGAACTGCTGCCCTGGGAATGGAAGCTTCTGCGCCAAGCCGGCAACTCCGGCGATCAGCAAGCCGCCTGATCCTTCACCCAACGCCATCATATAGCTCGCCGCACCCGCGCGCCCGCGTCAATCTGGCGGCCTTCCTCGTAGGCGTACGACGAAAGGCACCGCGCTCGTAGGGAGCAGGCAGCTACCCTGGCCTGCCAGCAGGACTTCAGTCGCAATCAAGGGCTCAATTCCAGTATCGATCAGACCATGTTTTTTGCGGCCCGAAGCAGGTCGTTTTCAACGCGACGTTTGCAAGCCTCGACAGCTGGGGCAACGGCGGTTCGGAGGCCGATGCAATGACCGGCTGGTGCGTTCTGCATGGCGTAGGACCTTTGACTCTTGTCGAGGCATCAATCTCGTCCAGAGTCGAATCTTTTCTCAAAGGAGCTCAATCGCGCAATATGCAGCTGTCGAGGCACCGTCTGGCCTCCGGGGTTCTCTGAGCAATTCGCGCGCCTTTCCGCAACCCTGTCGCTGCAATCTCGGTGGTTTGAGCCGGGCTCATTCTTGAGGGCTGCACTCCATTTCGTTGAATGGAGGGCCATCGGCTCCCTCTCAGCTAGTCTAGTATCTTTGTCCTTGGCTCGGGGCCGTTCGCGCAAGTGGGGCAGCGGAATCGAACGGCTGCCGAGCCAGCGGAACGGCTGAGCTCCGGTCAGCGCAGCAAACCTGCGCCGCCGCAATTGATAGGGGAGCGACATACCAGCGCCTATGGGGGCCGCCCAGTAGCGTCGAGGAACGATTCGATGACACTCATCGAATAATTCGATCGACCCCCCAATTTGTTGACGTTTTTATGTAGGTTATAGCCTGTGGTTTGATGACCATCGAAATGGCTGCTTTCGCGCATGAGAGCTCGTGCGCTTGTGGCTTACAATGTGCGCCGGATCCGCGTCCAGCGCGGTATTCCGCAAGAGCAATTGGCCTATGATGCAGGTGTTGATCGCTCCTATATGAGCGGTCTCGAGCGCCAACAGGCGAACCCGACAATCGATCTTCTCGATCGCCTTGCCGAGACGCTCGACGTTGCTGTCTCCGAGCTGTTTGTTCGGCCATCCAAGGGTGCGCCGCCACCCGCGACCTTACCTAAAGGTCGTAAGCCGAAGCCGACACGCCGCAAAAGGACCTAGCCGCCCTGACGCACCGAGCCGCTGACGCCGATCTTGTGCGGTGATCAAGTATTAATGCTCCCACGCCGATTTTGTGCGCAGCCGACCCTTGATATGCGGCAATCCCGCTTTGGACATCGAATAATGTGATGGATGCTCATTCTGGCGCCGGAGCAGACAATGGCGGCTCAAGACGATGAAGTTCCTTTAAATGCCATCCGCGCTTTTGTGACCGTCGCACGCGAAGGCAGCGTCACGCGCGCCGCCGCCAGCCTGGGAACGACGCAGAGCTCGGTCAGCCGGTATTTGTCCGTCCTGCGGGACTATCTTGGTGCGGATCTCATCGAGCGGCGTGGGCGGCGCAGTGATTTGACCGAGTTCGGAAGGTTATTCGCTAACGCAGTCTCTGAACCGCTCGAGACAGTCGGCTTCACCGCCAAGAGAATGCGGCGGCGGGCGGCCGTAGGCACCAATCGGATTGTCGTTCGCACATCACTACCGACTTTTGCTTTCTCTATTCTGATTCCAAATCTGCAAGCGTTCTCTTCTGAAGCGGGCGGCGTCATCGTGGACGTCGTGAGCTCGCTCGCGCCGCCGACATCTTCAGATGATTTTGATATTTTGATTACACGCGACCTGTCCGTCATCGAACCCGCCGACAGTTGGGAGATCTACAATGAGGAGCTGGTATGCGTCGGGCCGCCAAATCTGGTCGCGGGGAGAGAGCTCTCGATCGTCCGCTCAACCCCGATGCTGAACATCACATCACGCCCCGACATCCTGCCCACATGGCTGAGGGCCGTGAACCTGTCCTCAAACGACATACGAGCGGGCGCGCGCTATGATCACAACTATCTCGCTCTGCCGGCGGTCATGACAGGAAAATGCCTCCTCGTCGCACCGGAAATCATCGTCAGTGATCTGGTGCGAGGGGGCGCTTTGCAAGTCATCCCCGGCTCACGCGCGCCAAGCGGCATGCAATATCGCGCCTATGCTGTGGATCGAAGCGAGCATCCCGAGATCGCTCGCTCTTTTTGCCGATGGGTGGCTCGTCTTTGCAAAAAGGTTGCACTTGCGCAGGCTGCCTGACGCCTAGCAGCTTCCCTTATTCAAGTCGAGAGCACTCAACTCGAGAAAACCTTCCGAGCAGAGTCGTCAAACCCTTACGAAGATAGCGCCTGTCTGTGGCAGCTATCCAGACGCCAGCGCGATAGTTGGCACGCAAAGGTCTCATCCTATCCGCGATTGTGCCATGCCAGAAGAATTGGCTGCCCAGAACGGAGGTGTGCCATTGATCGCCCAAGAGTTCATGAACTGTCCTTCCTGCGTCTGCCCTTGTGGAGGAATGCGCGGCAGCGAAGGCGCATGAGGCGCCGCCCCAGTTTAACAAGTCGAATGGTTCGGCTGCGCAAATCGTCTGTTTTCCAGCCCCGCTCAGCAATGCGATGGCTTCCAAACAGGCCTTGCGCGATTTGGCGATAGCTATTTCCTTCCTGCCATCCATCCAGTGCGCGCAGCGCCAGGATCAGCCGCCGCTGCTTCAAAGCCGGCAGAGCAAGAGGAGGCGTGCCAAGCGGCCGATGCTCAAGCGCGAGATAAAATCGACCTGCGGCCTGCAAGCGAAGCTCTAAATTCGCATCGAGCGGCAGATCGAGGATGACAGCAGACCCGCCCACGGGAAGCTTGCTCAGCAAAAGGCGATGGTTCGCGCCGCCGAGCGGCACGATTGCATGCCATCCGTCCGGCGCGCGACGCACCTCGCTGCCCGGCAGATTGGCGACGTCCAGCTGGTAGCTCTTAGGCGCCGTACGGTTGGCCGCCCGCACGGGCAGTACGGTCGACAGCACCTCGGGCGCCCAGAAGACTGCTTGCTTGTCGAAAGCCTCTTGCGGATCAGCTGGAAAACGAGAGCCCCCACTTCCGGCGGAACTGGCCCGCCGCTGCGCTTGAACGTTCGCGGCGAGATAACCGCCTATAATCCTCTTGGTAGTCGCGATCTCGGCGCAGCCACTCCCAGGCCAGGTCGGGCGCTTCTGCGCTCTTGAGGCCGCTGTATGCCTCCTCAGATCTCCAATCAGTATTCGGCATCTCTCCGTTTCCCGCATGATCTTCACACGCGGCGAACTGCAGCCGATGATTGTGGCGCTTTACGGCTGCATGCGTACCGTGCGCCCGTTTTGCATGCACTTAATCGATGCCACGATCATCTTTTGCGATTGCTAGGAATTCTGCCGATCCTGCTACCCGCCCTGTTCATTCCTTGGGCCAACCACCCCGGAGCAGATCGCGGTAGCCGTGGCTCGCTAGCCACTTGGCCCGAGCCAAATGACTTTCGAGGGTGCGTCGCGCGCGGTCCGGTTCAAGGGCCGTGTCAAGTCCCAGCACAATGCGCGCGATTTCGCGCCAATCTGCCTTGTCAGCGTCGGCATCGAGAAGTCGCATATAGGTGATAGCGTGCTCTTTGTCGTATGACGTGAGCTCGTGCGCGCTAGGCGCCAAATCTGCGATCTTCGGATCGGCCGGCACTCCCTGAAGCTCCTACCAAGTTGAAAACTCTATTGAAATCGGAGCAACGATAACGGACTTGGGGCCATTTTGGTATTGCTCGAATCGTCGCGGTCCCAAGCTATTTTTCCCCTAACGTCGTAACTGCGACCGCATATCGGCTCACAATGACCTCGTTGCTCCATTCTCGGCATGTGTTCTTTGGTCAGCGCTGGATCTTTATTCGCAGTCCATACCGCCACTGGGCGCAGATTTGCCACACAGCTTAGGCCGTCCTTGCTCTTCACTCTCCCGAATCGGAATGGCCCCCCTCGTACCCCCCCCGAGCCCTGGTGAAGATCGCGGCTTAAAGTCAGCCAAGCGGGATGAATTCGTTCACTTTTCGAGCTTTAGCTGACCCCGCTCCATTTGATCGCGCCGCCCGAAACAAGCCGCGTTCATTTCCTCTCCCGCCAGAAGCGAGCTGTCGCGCGGTGAGCGCGCCTGTGATGGGTTGATGACATTCGAAAATGACAAACTCCATGACATCTCACGTCTCACCGTGGCCCGCTCCCTAGAAGCAACCGTGACAGAAGAGCAAACGGCGTGAGTGTGAGCTTACCGGAATAGTGTGGCTATAACCAGTGGTTTCATAGCCGTCAGAATGGCTGCCTTTGCGCATGAACGCTCGTGCGCTTGTGGCCTGGAATGTGCGCCGGATCCGCGTAGAGCGCGGCATTCCGCAAGAGCAATTGGCCTATGATGCCAGGATCGACCGCTCATATATGGGGCGCATTGAGCAGAAGAAAGAGAACCCGACCATTGATCTTTTGGACCGTATCGCCGCGACTTTCGATATTCACTTGTCCGAATTGTTCGCAGAGCCGGCTAACGGTGCGATGCCCCCAAGCCGATGTCTAGGGGACGCAAGCCGAACCGCCAGTGCCGAAATAGGAAGTAACTATTCCGGAGAGCCGTTTTGTAGCTAACCACGGGGACAGACGAGCCGGAGCGGCCTCGCGTGCCCGCTTTGACTCTGTGGCGGCGATTCTGAACCTCCGGCTCGAGCTCTGCCGGTTCCTCTTAAACAGCGCCAGCGCGATCTGCGTCCAGCTAGCCAGAAGCATGGCTTACGCTGCTCGCGTAAACTGATTGTGTGGCCGCTTGAGGCCGAGGTTTTCTCTAAGAGTCTGCCCTTTGCTTTTCGACCTAAACTTACCGCGGCGGCGCAATTCGGGAACGACGAGCTCCACGAAATCCTTGAGCCCGCTCGGAACGATGGGGGGAATAAGGTTGAATCCATCGGCCGCATATTGATCGAAGGTATTGATCATGATGTCGGCTATCTCATTAGGCGTCCCTACCGCCATGAGATGTCCGCGCGAATCCGATATCAAGCGGATCAGCTGTCTCCAGGTCATTCCTTGGCGTGCAGCTACCTCGAGGAGCACCTTCTGGCGGCTCTGAATGAAATTCGTCTCGGGCAAAGTGGCCGGAACTAACGAGTCCAAATTGATGGCACGCAGGTCGGTGACGAACCCCAGCCACCGATCTGCCGTCTCCGTCAGGACGTCTGGATCTGTATAGGACTGCAGTTTCTTAAGCTTATCGGAGGCCTCCTGCCTGGTCCTTCCAACAATCGGGACAATGCCAGGCATGACCAACACCTGATCGTCTTCGCGCCCCAGCCCGCGAGCCTTCTCCTTTAGATCTGTATAGTACCGCTTGCCGCTTTCAAGCAATGGCTGTGCCGTGAAGACGACTTCAGCAAATTCTGCAGCAAATTTGACTCCGGCCTCGGATGAGCCAGCCTGAACCAGTACAGGATAGCCTTGGGGGGGCCGCGCGATATTCAGTGGGCCTCTGACCGAGAAATAGGTTCCGCGGTGATTGAGGAAGTGCAGTTTGGCCGTGTCGGCGAAGATTCCGCTTTGCTTGTCACGAACGAAGGCATCATCTTCCCATGTGTCCCAAAGCCCCTTCATGACGCCTACGAACTCTCTGGCCCGCTCATAGCGCGCGTCATGCTCTGGAATTTCCTCATCACCAAAGTTTGCACCCTCGAACTTATTTCCGGAGGTCACGATATTCCAAGCGGCACGTCCGTGCGAGAGGTGGTCAAGCGAAGCGATCATACGTGCGAGATGATAAGGCTGGTGATACGTCGTGGTCGCTGTTGCAACAAAGCCGATATTCTTTGCTTTCGATGAAAGAGCCGACAACAGCGTGATCGGCTCAAACGTATCGTTTCGGCCTGCACGCGCTATGTCTGCATGATCTCGCTCGACGACACTTGGGCTGTCCGGAAGAAACACGAAGTGAAATGCCGCGCCTTCGGCAAGAGCCGTAAGGCGTGCATAATGCTCGATATCGACCCCGCCAGTCTCCGGCACGCTCGGATCGCGCCACGCTCCTTCGATATATCCCGCCTGCAAGACGTATAATCCGAGCGCCATCTCACCATTTCGCGCCATGCCGTACTCCCCTTCTCAAGCGTCTCATGTTAGAGTCACTGGCCAATCGGCCGAAAACCACATTCCAAGGTCTAACCGCCGCACCACGGTTTTTCAGAACCGCACAAGCGAACAAAGCAGCGGAAGAAAGGCAGCGGCGGTACAGATTGAGGGTTGCTGCTGTACAAGCGCTCTTCTTTCACCCTAGGCCTTCGCGAACAAAGCCCGTTTCCGACGGTTCGCTCTGTTGCCGCTGATGTCGAAAGTATAGGTGCCACGACCACACATTCGCATCAACAGCGAGCACTAGTAGTTGACTTGAGCGCCACTGTTCATTCGGCCTGTGCAGTTTTCGCAAATAGCGGCCGACTTCCACCGCACTCGACCTCATTTGTCTCGGCCCTTACGGAGAGCGCCTGATCGACGCAGCAGCTGATGCATAGCGGCCTATCGTCTTTGCAGGCTACCTTATGATCCGGTCAGGAGACCGCCGTCGAACCGAGGCGGTTCCTCAAGTAAGGTGAGACTCCTTTAACGAGCGGGCAGCGCCTCGCCCCAATTAAGTGTTTGGCGCACCGACTTGCGAACAAGAATCAAACCCAAGCGCAACTGCGCAGTTATCGCACGTTCCGGCCTCACATTTAGCTGCCAATCCCCCGCGTGCGCATGGGTTTATGGGGTCCTTAAACAGGCCGCATGTAAACGCAACGCTATGTCGTCGGAGCTTCTTCAGAGCGCCGTCTTTGTCTCAGCTCCACATCGGAGAGCATTTGCGTTCCGATGATGCCCTTCCCTTCGAGTTTCGAAATTTCGGCGTCGCAGAGCCCCAAAAGCCCGGCCACAATTTCCCTGTTATGCTCTCCCAGCGTCGGGGCTGCTCGGCGGATCGAATAAGGCCGTGCGCCTTCACGAATTGGGATCGACGGCTGCGGGTGCCCACCGATGAAAGCGCGTTCAACGTGCTGAAAGAATGAACGAGATCTTAGTTGCGGATCTTTCAATAAGTCAACGGGCAGGCGGACCACGCCGGCTGCGATGCGCGCTGCCTGCAGCAAGAACATCGCATGATCTGCATCAAGCGTGCATGTCCAGGCTTCGATGGCGCTCTCGATTGTCTCCTCCATCGCACGGCGGCGGTCCGCAAGCTTGAGTGAGGGGTCAGCAGCCCAGTCTGGTCGGCCGATCACGCTCGCAAGTCTCTGCCACATACCGGCATCGGTGGCAGTTATCGCGATCCAGCTGTCATCCCCGGCGCAGCGGAAGCAGCCGTGCGGCACAAACTGAGGGTGCCGGTTGCCGTACCTTCTGGACGTACCACAAAGTGATTGGATAATGATCCATGGAGCAGCAAGCGGCATCATGCATTCGACCTGCGCGAGATCAACAAACTGCCCCTCCCCAGTCTCGCGGGCGTGGATCAGCGCAACCAGAAGTGCAGCGCAACCGTTCAAACCGCCTATCGCATCCCCGAACGCAACATGGCTCATCACCGGCGGCCCGCCGGCAGTTCCTACCACGCTCGGCAACCCGGAAGCCTGCTCCAGCGTCGAGCCATATGCTCGGCAATCGCGAAAGACGCTGTTCTTTCCGAAGGCTGACATTGACATCACCACGAGGCGCGGGTTGAGCCTTCTCAACACTTCGTAGCCAAGCCCAAGCCTTGGCAGCACATCAACCGAATAGTTGTCGACAACAACGTCGGCGCTCTCTATCAGCCGCTCAGCGAGCGCAAGGCCGTCGGGTCTGGTCAGATCGAGCGTGATGCCGCGTTTATTGCGATTCATCATGCAAAAGCGCAGCGTCTTCTCGTGCATCTGACGATTTACGTAATCCGGCCGGCGATCAACACCGCGCCACCAGTCCGGGTACTGGATCGCCTCGATCTTGATCACGTCCGCACCAAGGTCGGCAAGGGTTCGCGTACACAATGGGCCAGCCCAGCCCATCGAAAAGTCGATGACGCGAGTTCCGAACAAAGGCTGTTCGGCCGGGCTGCCGGAGCCGCGGAATGTCGACGCTCCGTTGGTGAGCTTCGGTCTGGTATTCGTGGAAGATGAAGATTGCCGCTCACCGGGGGACGGAACCTTTCCGCCGCGGCGAGGTGGTGTCAAGGTCAGCCGCTGCATCGAGCCAGCGGTCAGCGCTCTTTCCTGGCCGACCAGAATGGGTACGATTGCGCCACGCTCAATCTTCTCTTGATCCTGGAGAAGAGCGCTTATGTCTGGCACCGGTACAATCGGGATCTTGCGCTTTAGCCCCTCGGCAAACCACTGCTGCGCGGTCCACTTCCTCAGCCTTGGAATGACCAATCGTTCGATCTCCTCCACATGGTTCAGACGGTCGGCACCCAGCACCAGGGCTGGATCGTCACGCAATTGAGGAAGGCCGAGCATGTCGCAGAACGCACGCCATTGTGCCGGGGTTATTGTCGTGACGCCGAGCCACCCCATTTTTGTTTCATAGATGCCGGCTGGAAAGTTTGGCCAGAAGCGATTGACGCCGATCCGACGCATCACATCGCCGCGCTGGTATGCCTCGAATAACTGGTACTCGCTGAGCGAGATACAGGCTTCGAAAGAACTGACCGTGTACGACCGCCCTGCTCCAGTCTGCATTCGCGCAATCACTGCCGAGGCAGCGGCGATAAAGCCCCATAGCCCCGCCAAGATACCGACCTGGAAATCCGGCGCGTGCAAGGGTGGGCCCTCGGCCGGCCCAACCAGCTTGATGAGGCCCGCAAGGGCGCGAACGATCAAATCGCTCGCGCTGAATTCAGCATAGGGCCCCTCCTGACCGAACCAGCTCACGTCGAGGTAGATTAACGCTGGCTGCCGTTGGCGGATTGCGGCGATATCGATGGGCGGACAGCTCGCGCCATCGATATCGCCGCCATCGACCAAAATGTCGCAATCCTCAATCAAGAGTGTGATTCGCTTGACCGCCTCTGGGTCCACAGGATTAATGACAATACTTGATTTGTTGAAGTTCAGGAACGCAAACCACGCACTCTGGCCGCCCGGGGTCAGCGGAGCGCTGGAGCGAAGTGGATCGCCAGACGGTGGCTCGACCTTCCATACCTCAGCGCCGAAGTCGGCAAACAGCCGCGCACAATAGCTTGTCGCAGCTGAGCTACCAATTTCGACCACTCGCACCTGCGACAACACTTCTCTGGAGCGATTCATTTTCTAGGCCATGATTATGCTTCGGAATCCGCCCGATGACTTAGTGCGCGTCAACCCCAAGCCGCCCACGAGCGCGCGACAGCCCCAAGCTTTCAAGCTATGACAGCTTGGACACGACCGTCACCATGGATATGTTCGGATCCACCTGCTCGCCTTCCGCTGATGCTCAGCCTCCCAGCAAGGACCATGCCGGATCGCACTGCTCAAACACAATCCTTTCGACGCAACACCGCGCATCGCTTCCAACGGTTCGCCATCTCGAACTGCTGACAACTCACAGCTGATGGATATGCGAACTCATCCTGAGCTACGGAATGCACTTTGAGATCCTACCGCGTCATTAGAGCGTCCTTAGGACCGGGACACCGTCCTACAGAGACGAGCCTCCTCGACAGGCGCCGCATAGGATCGGACCACCCGTCTCTATCAGACATTGCGCACCCGTCGGTAGATGTCTCGATGAGTTTCCTCCACGGCTGGCTTGGCCACACGCTCAGGAGACGCTCGTGCGCCGAGTGATAACATAGCACCCCTCTTTACCCGAACATTCCTGTCCGCTACATTGCAAACCGCTGGACTTACGACACCCACCTCGCGGGCTTCGCCCAGAGCGTTCCACGCCGATCTTCTTCCAAGTTATGCCTTGGCATGATGTGATACAGCAGCGCGCCATCCATTTGACCACATCAGCGCAGGGGAAGTACTGTAGTCGTTCACCTTAGACGAGGCGATCCATCCGCTCTCAACTCGGAGCATAAGTCCGCTATGACGTCACAAAGACGCTCATCGGCTAAGCGGCGAACTCGCCACCTGTGATATCGATCGTCGCACCCGTAATAAAGCTTGCTTCCGGTGAGGCAAGAAACGCAGCGAGGCACGCGACTTCCTCGGCCGTTCCGAAACGACCGACAGGTATGCGGGCGAGGGCGGAACGGTTTACCGCCGCCTCTGCTGGCCCAGTTAGATCACTGAGAACCCGACCTGGGGCGATACAATTGACCGTGATACCGTATGGGGCGAGATCACGTGAGGCGGCGCGGGTTAACCCGACCAAACCCGCTTTCGATGAAGCATAATGCGGACCCGCGATCAACGGCACGGCGCGGCCCGCCAGCGATCCAATGTTGATGATGCGTCCATAGCCGCTTGAAATCATTGATGGCGCCAAGAGCCGTATGAGAAAGAACGGGCTGCTTAGATTGACATCGATGACCCTTGCCCATTCTTGAGATGACATCTGCGAGAGCCAAGGAGCATTCTGGTCGACGCGTTTTGGTGAGATGCCGGCATTGTTAACTAGAACGGTGATCTTGCCCCACCTTTTGCGGATCTGGTCAACAAACTGGGTTACTTCAGGTTCCTGAGTGACGTCGACCACTCCTGCACAAATGCGATCTTCCGAACAGCCGAAACCCTCTAGCGCATGCTGCACGTGCTTGGCTTGTGTCGCCACGAAGGCTACTCGATAACCATCCGCCAAGAACCGCCGTACAACGCCAAGTCCGATCCCGCGCGCTCCTCCGGTTACGAGTACAACGCCCGGATCACCCGCTTTCAGCTTAATTGTCGCCATGCTTCATGGACCTCCGAAGGAGCGTCTTTGTTTTGCGCTCGTTAGCGGAGATGGCGCCCGAAAGACGCGTAGTGTCCACTAACAGAACGACTCTCATGTCCGCCGCGCACCCCACCAGATGTACCTTGTTGCCGCTGCCCGGCTTTGTGGCGTTTAGGCAAGGGGCGGTCATTACGACGCGGCCGCCGGGACCCTGTCCAAAATGCAGTCACACAGCCGTTCTATGTCGCCAACATCGTGATCTGCCGTAACGCACACTCGAACGCCTGCATTTCCTTGGGCCACGGTTGGAAAGAATATCACCGAGGTGTAAAAGCCAGCGTCGAGCAGCTCTCGTGCCACCGCAACCGCCTTAGCTTCCGATCCTATAGAAACCATTCGAATTGGAAGTGAACTGCCTTGCTCGATCGTAGCGATCCGACCATCAAACACCTTGATTCGTTGCCCCAGCTGCCTCTGCCGTTCGCCAAGTTCTGCTGAGCGATGGATCTTACACGAGCCTAGCGCCGCACCAACTGCTGCCAAATTTGGTGCCACGGAGAATGCGTAAGGAATAGAGTAACGTCGAAACAGAGCTTCTTGCTCGGCCGTTCCCAACATCAACATGCCGCCGGATGCTCCAAATCCCTTGGCAAGCGAGGCCGCTATGATTGTGCGATCACCCAAAACTTCCGGAAACTGAGTGCGCGCAAATCCTTCGCCTTGGCTTCCGAACAGCGATATGCCGTGTGCATCGTCGATATATAGAAAGAGGTTATAACGCTCCTGGAGCTCGCGCAGCTCCTTGATGGGCGCGTTTCCACCCATCGAATAAACACCATCGCAGACATAGGCGACTACCGGATGCTTGCGGCACAACGATTCAAGAGCTTCTATATCATTGTGCGCAATGGTTTCCACTCGCGTTTCATCCGCGACCACGGGCTTGTGATAGGCAAGCGAGAGATGCGCGTGACGATCAAACGCGACAACCGGCTTCGCGCCTCCTGTCAAAACGCCAGAAGCGAGAATTGGCATGGCGCCCAAATTGGCGAGCATGACGGTCGAAAAGGCGATCACACGCGCGCGGAACATGTCCGACAGATTGACCTCGAGCTTCGCCAAGAAATCGAAATTGAGTCGGGTTCGCGCGCAAGACCAGTGTAACGATCGGTGCGCCTCTATTGCCTCGATCGCTCCAGATACAATCACGGGATGATTGTCCAGCCCAAGGTAGGAACACCGCACAAAATCAATGATCTGCCGTCGATCATCAAGTGGACCTGTGCCTAGAGCAAACGTGCGTCCAGCCGTAGAACGTCCGTGAACAGCCATGAGACCGGCGGTATGAGCTGCATCAAAAAAGGGCCTGCTCTTGTTGATGACATACGCAGTGTTCCGAAAGTGTCGTTTCGGACGAGCACCCTCAGGAGGCCCGATCTGCCGTCTCATGTCGTTCTCCAATCATTCTGCAGGCGTGCGCTCCAGGCTGCCAACTTAATGCAGTGCGCGGCGTGGCGACGTCCCGACGGACCTCTCTAAGCAATGGAGAAAGGCCTTGTCGGACCTTATAAGCTGGAGCGAACTTACAGACGGCAAGTCGGGTTGGCAGCTACTAGATCAAAGGGGGCTTGCTGTTCACGAATGCGAATAAGCAGCTGCGTTGAGGATGAGCTAGCAAGTCGTTGGCCTCTTCTTTTTGAGGCGAATGGGACTCACCTGCAAGTTAGCTCTTCTAGTGGCTGGGGACGTCTTGTGAGATGCAGCTTTGCGGTGTCGCCGACCGGCCGCAGAGTCTACTGGAGAACAGACTATCGTATCGCGAGCACACGAATCGAGGCAGCCAGAAAGGCGCTGACCGTCACGTGCGTATGCACTAGCTTTCTTTTCAGATACCCTAACATCAAGCATCCAGCGCACGTCTACAGATCTTAGCCGCTTGCGGCCACAGGGTTCGCCGCGAGGCCATTCCGATGTGCAAACACATAGCCATGCTCTCAGAGCCGTCCTTCACTGCCGTCCTTCGCGCTCAAGAGTGACTGCTACCGTTCAGCAATCCATAAGTGCTCACAATGGGCGTTGTCCGCGGCATCACTCACCAGGCGGCAGACATCTCGTCCTTTCTTTCGCTGGAGTCACGAGTATTCCCCTATGCTGTCCAGCACTCTCGATGGCGGTCGAGAAAGCCTCCAAATACATCGACCACGAGCTCAGCGTCAGCTTGGGTCATGGCTGTCGACATTGAAGCTGCGGTGCTATGCGGGAACATAACGCCGTTTTCGACAAAGAAGTCGCCAAGCTGCTTCATGAGTTTTAGTCGGCCGGACGAGAGATAGGCTTCGCGATTGTCTCTCGGAGCCACTGCCATCGGATGAATGCGAAAGAGAGAGGCGGCTCCAGTGATGCAGAGCGGCGCCCTCCGCTTTGAGATGGCTCGGGCAACCCCGTCCCGAACAACATGCCCGAGCTCGTCAAGCTTTGCGAAGGCCGCATGATCCAGATGCTTCATTGCGGCAAGACCGGCTGTTATGGACAGTGGATTGGCGGAAAATGTTCCGCCTTGCGGAAGCAGAGGCCGCCCCGCTGAGGCGTCGAATACTCGCATTACCTCTTCGCGCCCTCCTATTGCTCCAATTGGCAAACCACCACCGATGATTTTCCCCATGGTGATGAGGTCCGGAACAAGGCCGTACAAGGCGGAAGCACCTCGGAAGCTCTGCCGGAGATTTAAAACCTCATCCGCGATGACCAGAACACCGTTCTTGCGGGCCGTATCCTGTACCGCGGCAATGAATTCGGGCTTGGGCGCAGTAAGACCACCGCGGCTTGGCATCGGATCTAAAATGACCGCAGCAAGGCTGTGCCCATGAAAGGACAGTAATTGGCGGGCGTTCTCCGTGTCATTAAACCGAAGTACAACGACCTCATCCAGCACGCTCGCGGGCATACCGCGATAGAACGCGGTCGACCTAGGCGCCGCGGCATCACCCCAATTGTCCGGGGTTGCCGCGACGCTCACCTCAGCCCAATCGTAAGCGCCATGATACGCGCCCTCGAGCTTGGCGACCTTTGAGCGACCGGTGAAGGCACGCGCAGCTTTGATCGCGAACAGCACGGCCTCCGTTCCGGTGTTGACAAAGCGCACCCGCTCGACGCGAGGAATACGGTGACAAAGTAATTCGGCTAGCTCGATCTCGCTCTCGTTCGGATTTGCGAAACAAGTACCGCGCTGAACTTGGCGCGTCAGCGCTTCCACCACGGGCGCAAACGCGTGACCGTGGATTAGCGCCGTAAAGTTACCATTGAGATCGAGAAAGCGGTTATCGTCGACATCGAACAGATAGCTACCTATGCCGCGTTCGATGTATAGCGGCTCCGGATTCCGCTCGACCGTCACTCGCGACGTACCGTCAGGGAAGACCCGCCGCGCGCGAGCGAAATGATCTTTGGATTTTCGCCCAACTTTGGATCCCACCATATCGAACCTCACCGATACGCTATTTCCCGCTATCAATCGACTGAGACCAAGTGCTCACCTTGATCCAGCAGCCTCTCGCCTCCGCAAATTGCGAGTGCCTCAGAGCACTGGTATTCAATTCGCGAGTCCAGCCGCTCTATCCCCTGCCGCCCTTGGCCAGATATGCTTACTAGTCGGCCGTCCTGCCAGGCGCCGACACTTCTCCCTTGACTGGCGAATCGCTGACATTTTCATATGCCTGCCTGGTATAAGCCGGAGCGTTGATATGCACACTGCTAGCGCGACTTATTCCCTTTGTTTAGGATTGCTGCCGATACTCACGCGCAAAACGCCACCTAACTTCTCTCGTCGCGATTAACAAGAAATTGCAACTCGTCACCAGTTAGCCAGGCAATGAGATCATCGGCTACAATATTCTCCTCTACCAGATGCAGTACCGATCCGCCTGCCTCCCAATGCAAATGTCCGTATTGCGCAAGAACGCCCTTGGAGAGTAACCAGCGCTCTGGAAGTCCAACGACGAAATCAGGAGCCCACATCGAGAACGACACACCACGCAGCACTGCAGCCATGATCTCTGGCATGCCCTGTCCTCGAAAATCTTTGCGCAACCAGAAATCCCCGTGGTACGCGACTTTTCCGTTGATCTTCCTCGCACTTGGTGCGGTGCAACTACAACGATCTTGAGGGTGCGCCTGTGTCGCAGGATCGCCATAGAATACCCTTAAGGATTCAAGATGCTCCGCAAAATTGCTTTGCGACAGATCATACAGGCGTGCCGCCTGCACAAGCACGGCTTCATTGTTTTTATCGAGGCCGATCATCCAATATCCCTCCCCTTTTTCAATGGGCGAGCGATCCGGGCGGAACGTCGGATATGTCGGCACTTTAGTCGCAAGCACCTTTGTAATTGATAGGTACTTGTGAAAATCGAATCCTATCGAAAGCTTGATCCCTTTCTGAGCGGCGGCCTCGTCATATCTTCGAAGGAAGCGCGAAACGTTCAAAGGATTAACTACTCGCTTCATCTGCAACTTATCCCGTCCTGATCAGTCGCCTCACAGTCGGAGCGGCATGTACAAGGTACAGGTTGGCCGCGGAGCAGGCCACTACCAACTCCGGTGAGGACAAGGGAGAACGGGAATTGACTCGGTACAACCAACATCAGGCGACCACGGACATGAGTTGCAGGTTTTCCAATTGCATCAATCCTGCTATGTGAGAACACTCCAGTCGGGAGCTAGACTCGCAGATGCTACAAGACTTCCTTCTCTAAAACGGCTTTCCCGTTGATGCGCTGTGGGAGCCAGCTGAATTAAACGTCGATCAATTACGGCGCTCTCAGCTGCCAGCCAAAGGAAGGCCACCGCTGTCCTGCTCTTCTTGTTGGACTACTTTGTTGAGTCTGCGAGGCGCCGGCCGAACGCCGAAATACAATCACTTATTCGTATTCCCGCTCCTTCCACCAGGGAAAGAAGTCCGGCAGATCGGCCGGTACTCGATCTTTAAACACCGCCGGCCGCTTCTCCAGGAACGCCACAACGCCTTCCTTGGCGTCGGCGGAGCGACCTCGCGCGTACATGCTGCGGCTTTCGATCTTATGTGCTTCCATAGGATCATCGGCGCCCAACATCCGCCACATCAGCTGCCGGATCATCGTGATCGATACCGGCGAGGTCTTATCCACGATCTCGTGGGCGAGAGCACGCGCGGTTGGCAATAGCCGATCGGCACGCACGATCTTGCTAATCAGCCGGCCGGCGAGCGCCTCGTTCGCTGTAAATATTCGCCCGGTGTAAGACCACTCGAGTGCCTGCGCGATGCCGACGACGCGCGGCAAAAACCAGCTAGAGGCACCTTCTGACACCAAGCCACGCTGGGAGAACACAAAGCCAAAGCGTGCGGCGTGGGACGCGATCCGAATATCCATCGCAAGCTGCATGGTGAGGCCCATACCGACGGCAGGCCCGTTCACAGCAGCGATTACAGGCTTCAAACACCTGAAGATCCGCATCGCAATTTTTCCGCCGCCGTCACTGACCGAGGGGTCGCTGTAGTCAACCTTTCCATTGGGCAACCGCTTCACCGGCCCGCGCCGTACGTCACGATCGAACGTGTCGGCTCCTAGTGAAAGGTCAGCGCCCGCGCAGAAGGCACGGCCTTCGCCGGTCACGATAATCGCAAGGACGTCATTGTCTCCGTCGGCGCGATCGAAGGCATCCACAATTTCGCGCTCCATAACGGAGTTGCACGCATTGAGCTTCTCGGGACGGTTCAACGTAATCGTGAGGATTTGCTCGGAAACCTCATACTTGATCGTCTCGTACGCCATAGCAATCCTTTCACCTGTTGAACACGCAGTTTTACGAAGGCCTCGTTTGTTTTAACGCTTCGTCCAAAGAATGCTCGAATATCTCAAGACCATCATTGAGTGTTTCAGAGTCGATCGTGAGTGCGGGCAGGAACTTGATAACCTGATCGACAGGTCCACATCGTTCGACCATCAATCCTTTCTCAAATGCCCTCCGTGCCGTAGTTGCGGCAAGCTCGGGCGCTCCGCAATCAAACCCAAAGGCCATTCCGCGCCCACGAACGGAGAATCCGTTTCCATACTGGGCTGCTATAGACTCAAGCCTATGGCGCATAACTTCTCCCGTTCGATGAACACCCTGTGCGAAGATGTCGTCCCGCCAGTAGAGGTCTAGCGCTGCCGTTGCGGATACCAACGCCAGATTGTTTCCTCGAAACGTGCCGGTGTGCTCTCCCGGCTGCCAGGCGTCACACTCCTCCTTGATCAACAACATGGACAAGGGCAGACCGAATCCACTCAGCGATTTCGACAAAACAACAATATCGGGCGCCAAGTCGGCGAACTCGAAGCTAAAAAACTCGCCTGTGCGGCCACAGCCCATCTGGATGTCGTCAATAATGAGCAGCGCGCCTGCGTTCTTTGCGATGGCTTGGATCGATTGCAGCCACTCTTTGCGGGCTACGTTTATGCCCCCCTCACCCTGAACCGTTTCGAGGAGAATGGCGGCAGGATAATCGACGCCACTGCTCTCGTCTCCTAACAGCTTTTGCAAATGGCCGGCCGCGTCAGCGTCTGGCCCAAGGTAACCATCGTAGGGCATGAAAGTTGCGCCCGACAAGGAGACGCCGCTGGCGGCGCGATAATAGCGATTACCGCTCGCGGCGATCGCTCCCAAGCTCATGCCATGATAGCCGTTGGTGAAAGAGATTATGTTTTGACGTCCTGTGACTTTGCGGGAGAGCTTTATTGCCGCCTCGATCGCATTTGCGCCGGTTGGCCCTGTGAATTGGAAGCGGTATTGCAGATTCCGCCTCTGAAGTATGACGGAGTTGAAGGTCTCCATGAACTCGAGCTTCGCTGGCGTAGCCATGTCTAGCGCGTGGACGACGGCATCCGAGGCCAGATAGTCGGCGATGGCAGCTTTGAACCGACGATTGTTATGACCGTAGTTAAGGGTTCCGGCACCGCAGAGGAAGTCAATGACCTTTCGGCCATCCTCCGTCAGCATGATTGAGCCGCATGCCCGGCAGAAAACGGCTGGAAAGGAACGTGAATACATGCGCACGCCGGATTCAAGCGCTTCTAGAGTTTGCATGTTGCGTGACTCGATTATCGCTCCGGTCATGCGTCGCTCCTCCGACAAGCGAGCGGTTAGAAGAACAGCACGCTTAACTATGCGCGATTGCGCTTTCTCGCTGCATTTCTCTCAACTCATTACCTGAGACAGGACAACGATGAAGCTACCAGGACTTGTAGTGGCCGTGACTTACCGGGTCATAAGTCCACTTGCTTGAAGATGCTTCAAACGTCGGAGGCGATAGGGTCTGATGACAGACATGCTCCCTCGCCGAGAGTTGCTGCTCGCGGACCTTCTTCAAAACGGTGTCATGTCAGCAATTGCCGGCCAACTTTGCCCGGCATGGACGGTTCAATCTGGTGGTCCTGTTCCGACAGCTACCGCTCAAGAGCAGCGTACGAAATCGTTTTCGGAATGCGTGTACTTCCAGCAACAGTGTCTGTCACTTGTGAACACCGCCGGGTCTTTCAATTCGCCTCAGTACGGGGGGCCGCCTCGGAAAGCATCGATGTGCCAATGATGTGATCCTTAGCCAATTGCTCGATCTCCGCATCGGAGAGCCCGAGAAGTCCTGATAGGATTTCTACGTTGTGTTGTCCGAGAGTTGGCGCCGCCGTACGGATCGGATACGGTGTCGCGCCCTCACGAATTGGCATCGACGGCTGCGGGTGCAGCCCGACGAAGGCGCGATTCACTTCCTGCAGAAATGCGCGCGGGCTGAGATGCGGGTCCTTGAGTATATCAATTGGAAGGCGGGCAGCGCCGGCGGCAACCCCTACCGCTTGCAACTCACACATGGCCTGATCCGCATCGCGGGCGAGCGTCCAGGCTTCGATGCCTCTCTCGATATCATCCTCGATGGCGCGGCGGGCTTCGGGTGAGTTCAGAGACGGGTCCTTGGCCCAGTCCGGCCTGCCAATAATGGTGGCAAGTCTCTGCCACATGTCCGCGTCGGTAGCCGCTACCATGATCCACTTGTCCTCACCCGCACATCGGAAACAGCCGTGTGGGACGTGCTGTGGATGACGATTTCCATATCTGGGCGGCGGCATGCCATCGATGGAGTGCACGGTGATCCATGGTGCAATGAACGGCATCATGCACTCGACTTGCGCCAGATCAATGAATTGGCCTTTCCCGGTCTTGCGCGCGTGAATCAACGCAACCAAAACTGCAGCGCAACCATTCAACCCGCCAACGGGATCACCGAAAGCGATGTGGCTCATGACGGGCAGTCCACCCGCGTCTCCGACCACGCCCGGAAGCCCCGAGCCCTGCTCAAGGGTTGAGCCGTACGCCCGACAATCGCGATGGACGCTGTAAGACCCGAAGGCTGACATCGACATCATGACTAGCCGAGGGTTGAGGGCCCTGAGCACGTCGTAGCCAAGCCCCAGCTTCGGCAACACGTCGACTGAATAGTTGCCGACGGCGATATCAGCTTTTGCCAGTAACCGCTTGGCAAGGGCAAGTCCTTCCGGCTGCTTCAGATCCAGCGTCATGCCGCGCTTGTTGCGGTTCATAATGCAGAAGCAGGGCGCCCTTTCGTACATCCGATCTTCAAAGTAGCCAGGGGGCCTGTCAACGCCGCGCCACCAATCCGGATATTGGATCGCTTCGATCTTGATGACATCCGCACCAAGATCAGCCAGTGTGCGCGTACATAATGGCCCTGCCCAGCCCATCGTGAAGTCCACCACGCGGATCCCTTGCATAGGCAACCGGTAGCCATCGATGCAGCCCGCCAAGGATCGCGGAATAGTCCGCTCGGCCGTTCGCACACTACGGCGACGCTGCTGTTCCCCTACGCCTGGAACCTGCCCTCCCGGACGTGGTGGCGTCAATGTCAACCGCTGCATCGAGCCGACTGTGCACCCCTCTTCTTGCCCAAGTCGAACGCGCACGATTGCACCGCTCGCTATCTTTTCTGCATCCTGGAGCAAATCTGACAATTGAGGCACTGGGACCAGTGGAAGTTTGCGTTTCAGTCCTTCCGCAAACCATTCCTGGGCCGTCCGCGTTTTCAGTCTCGGAATAACGTGTCGGTCGATATGATCCATGTTTTGCAAACGACCTTCGTTGGACACTAAATCTGGATGGTCGCGTAGCTCAGATAGACCAAGCAATTCGCAGAATTTGCGCCACTGTTTTGGAGTAACCGCTGAAACGCCGAGCCAACCTTTTTTGGTTTCATAGATGCCGACCGGAAAGTTTGGCCAAAAGCGATTAATCCCGATCCGACGCATCACGTCGCCGCGCGCAAACGCGTCGAACATCAGGTACTCGGTCGGAGCGATCATGGCTTCGAAAATATTAAGTGACCACGACCTCCCCGCCCCGCCCTGCATTCGAGCAACCGCCGAAGACGCCGCCGCGATGAAGCCCCATAGACCAGCAACGATACCCGTCTGAAAATCCGGTGCGTGCGAAGGCGGGCCTTCGGTCGGTCCGACCAGCTTTACCAGACCAGCGAGTGCGCGCACCGTTGAATCAGTTGCGGCAAATCTCGCATATGGCCCTTGCCCCCCGAACCAGCTGGCCGCGAGATAGATTAAGCCGGAGCGTCGTTGCCGGATGGTACCAATATCAATGGCCGGGCAGTCAGCGGCATCAACATCGCGTCCATCGATCAAAATGTCACAATCGTCTATCAATTCCGACAGCCATGTGATCGCGTCTGGGTCCGTAGGATCAAGGACAACGCTCGACTTGTTGAAATTCAAGAATGCAAACCATGCGCTCTGCCCACCAGGCGTAAGAGGCGCGTCTTGGCGAAGTGGATCACCCGCCGGCGGTTCGACCTTTTGAACATCGGCGCCGAAATCGGCGAATAACCGGGCGCAATAGCTGGTCGCCGCCGAGCTACCGATCTCCACGACCCTCAGATGCGATAAGACTTCCATCGAGGACTCTATTTCCAAGTCATGCTGATGCTGTGGACGCGGCCGGTCGCAGCTTACCAAGATCGCGGCCCCGCCTGTTGTTCACTGGTGGACTGGCGGTCCCTCAGAACACGAACGACGACTGATACATGTGAGATCAATGACGTTCCCGCTCGTAAGCTATCACCGGCGTCCTTTGCGGAGAGATCTCCGCCTACCTTCTCCCAGTAAATCCCCCTGAGCAGAAGCCGCACGCCGGCCCGATGTTCTTGCTACAACGCATACTCAATGGTTCGCGGCAATGACTAAACCACTGGCTTCAGTGCTCGGACAGCTACCAAATCAGATAAGGTTCAGGACGCAACGATCGCGCGGTGATCCGACTACATTGATTTGAAAGAGGCTTCGCTTCGCCGCACGCGTTTAGTCGCGACCACATATACATGTTCCTGCCGCCTACCGTGGTTCTCTCTACGCACGGGGCGCTGTGAAGCGTGCGATTTTCCGCGCGCACTGCGGGTAAACTGTGCATGGCCTCGGCACTTTGTGAACCTTCACTATCCGCTACAGCTTCGGCGGGCAGACTGGTACTTTTCCGGCCAATCTAAAGGAGGGAGGGGATCGCCTTTCGCGATATCTCCTTCGCCACGAGCGCGGCAACACTTGAGCAAGCGCACCATTCTCAAACAGCGCCGTTCTCTCCAGACCGGTCCCTCGCGCAACCGTTTGACGACGGGGTCGGTGAACACTAATTGCGTGTCTGCTAATGCAGCTCAAGGTCGCTCGCGAACTGACCCTTCTTGGGCCACGGATGCCGCCAGCGTGCCGTCTGGCCTAAAGATCAATCCTCTGGTAATGCCGCGCCCCCCCTCAGCACTCGGAGAATCATGCGCGTAGAGCAGCCAGTCGTCGGCGCGGAACCCCCGATGAAACCACATAGCGTGATCGAGGCTAGCAGGGATCATCCGCCTATCGAATGGCTTGCGGCCATAACGCGCGGTCACTGAGTCAAGTAACGAGTAATCGGAGGCATAGGCCAGCGCGCATATATGCAACACCGGATCATCCGGCAGCTTCGCGGATGTCTTGATCCAGGCGTGGATACGGCCATCTTCAAACTTGTGCCCGAAGTAGCGCCCGGTCTCAACCGCGAGTAACTCAATCCCATAATGACGGCGAATGAATTCAGGCGTCTCTACAAACATAGGCTGATTGGCAAGCTTTTCAGATGTGATTTCATCCGGGAACGGCACGTCTGGCATGGTACCCTGATGGTCGAACGCGCCCTGTTCTTCAGCTTGAAACGACGCCATAACGGAGAATATCATCTCACTGCATTGGATTGCGGTGACGCGCCGGCTCGAATAGCTCTCATCGTTGAGCAGGGCTTCTACCTGGTAGATGATCGACACCTTGGGATCGCCGGCCTTAATAAAATGGCCGTGCAGCGAATGCGGTAGCCGGTCTTTCACCGTGCGGCATGCCGCCATCATCGCCTGCCCGATCAGCTGCCCCCCGAACACCCGTTGCGAGCTGGTATTTAGAACGCTGCCACGGAACAGACTAGGATCGAGCTGTTCGAGGTCGAGAATAGCAGGAAGCTCAATTTGGGTTATGGACATTGAAGGACCAATATTTTCCTGATCGTTCCAAGCGATTCATGATGCGCGCCCATCGATGATCTCGTTCACATCCGGCTGCCGGGACGAGCGAAGACACGGACCGCAAGTCCACGATCGCGATATCGCTCCGTGCCATCGTGTCAACTTGCATGTAGTGGGAACGTGGCCCAAGCGTCCCCACCTTCGTATGGCCGCCATGATCTGCTGCCATTTGTTGTCCAGCCGCTCTTCTCCGACTGAACGCATCAGTAACCCATTGATCTCTCAAGTTGCGTGGGCGGTCTATGGCTTCGATATGCATAGATTCAGCGACCTTCTGGACAGGTTTCGGCAGCCAATTTCTGTAAGTTTAACCAATTGCAAGCGCGGGCATAGCCACATGGGAGACAAGCGTAAAACCGGCATGTGCCTCTCGCCGAAGAGCATACTTGCGGACAAATCGATCGCTCTTCAATTCACTGGGGAGATTAAAAATCGAACCGATCACACAACCATGAAGCTGCGCAGCAGCTCCAGATAGGACCACCCTGTCACAGTGTGAAGATCCGCCCGGGGTTCAGAATGTTATTCGGATCGAGCGCCCGCTTGAGCGTACGCATTGTTTCGATTTCCTCCTGCGTCCTGCTGATCTTCAGGTATGGCCGCTTCAGGACACCGATACCGTGTTCAGCCGAGATCATGCCCCCGAATTCTCCGGTAATCTGATAGACGAGCTTTTCGAAATCCTCCCGCCTATCAGGCGTGTGTTCGTGATGTACTTCTAAATGTAAGTTACCATCAGCGGCGTGACCGAAAACGATCGCGAACGCCTGGACGTCGATCGCCTTGATGCGCGTGCGAACCATCTTCGCATACTCATCCATGCGGCAGATCGGAAGACTGACGTCGAAACCGATACGTGAGCCATAGGGAAAGGATCGACTAAGTTCGAGCGTGGAATCGCGGATACGCCACATCGCTGCTGCTGATGCTTTCGAATTTGAGACCGTCGCGTCGATGATCATGCTTTTGCCTATCGCGGCCTCAAGCAGCTCTTCGAGATCGACATGGATTCTGGCAGCCTTGTTACCGGAAGCTTCGAGCAGGACATAGAAGGGATGATGGGTTGGCAGCGGACTAACCACGCCATTTACGCGCTCGACCGTCAGGCGGTAGTACTCATTCCACATGGCCTCGAAGGCGGTCAGTTCTCCACCGAGACGTTGACGCGCCATGCCCAACAATGCAGAGACTTTCGCAAAGGAATCCATAGCGCACAGCATCACTTGCTGCTCGGTCGGTGCTGGAACGATGCGCAGCACTGCTCGCGTTACCACACCAAGAACGCCTTCGCTGCCAATAAAAAGATGCTTCAGGTCGATCCCTGTGTTGTTCTTGAGGTACTTTCGCAAACCATGTAGGACGGTGCCGTCGGCCGTAACAACTTCGAGGCCGAGTATCAAGTCGCGCGTCATGCCATAGCGAATTACTCGGTTGCCGCCAGCGTTGGTCGAAATGTTTCCACCGATGGTGCAACTCCCCCGCGCGCCGAGATCAAGAGGAAAAATGTAGCCTTCTCGCTCTACTCGCTCCTGGATCCTGTCGAGCGGCGCGCCGGCTTGTGCGATAGCGACGCTTGCCGACGCGTCCACCTCCTCGACCGCATTCATGCGCTCCATCGACAAGACGATTTCATTAGCGTTAGGCATTGCGCCACGCACCAAGCCTGTCATACCGCCCTGCGTCGTAAGCGGTACTTTTTCGTGGTGGCAGAGCCGAAGAACGTCCGAAACTTGCTCCGTGGTCCGAGGACGGACGACCGCTAGCGGCTTCGCCACCGCTTTACCGGCCAGATCGCGGTGATAGCGCTCGTCGATGTCAGCGCCGGCCAGCACCGAACTCTTGTCAAGCATCTTGCCCAGTTGATCAATGAAGCCGTGAGCCATGTTACCTTACGCAAAGTTTCCTGAGGACCGATACTTCGGATCGGTCTTGTGGTGAACTACTAACATCTGTAGTTGTGAACTGGCGCGAAAACTAACGCATTAGAGGCTCAATTCACGGCGTCGTATCGGGTGAGTGGTCAGACGATTCGCTTTTGCGCCTCGTGACCTGCACACTATGCAGCGTTCAAAGCTTCATTCTTCCCGACTTCCACGCTCGTGGGAAATACATCGTCGCGGTCTGATGCCTTCGAAACAGCGCGTCAAGACGCGGTGGCACGAGTGGTTTTGTATCTGACTGACCCACGTTCAACCAAGAGGAGCGTTGCCAATCAGCTCAAAACGTCGGTATGCCCTCCTCCGAAGACTCACCGGTCCGCGCGTCCGAACGAGGGATCAAGAGGTGCGCTGTCGAGCATGCGGATTGACTCAACCTGCATCCAGCGCGCTCCTCCGATATCCACACAACACCAAGATCACCTGACAGGCGGATGGCGGACCATCTTGAACGTCAGTAGCGATCGCAGCTGGTCGGATAAATCCCTTTCAAGCGTCCGCTCGTGGGTTTGCTGGGACAGGAATCCATACCGGCCTCCATTGCTCCACAGCCTTGGGAGAAGCGACGTCGCCGCTTCTCGTCCGATGCGATGGAGCACCAAGCTTGCTTCACGCCCTTCTGGAACTCGGGACAGAATACGTGGGTGCGCCTATCCTGTTGCCCTGTCGGACAGCGATGTGCGAGCGCCGCCACTTTGCAAAACCTTTCTACCTTGAATTGATTTGAGCAGGGGAAAGCTCTAACAGTCTCGCATTTGCTCGCCGGTTACTCCTTTGAATATGTTTTGGTGACGTCTCGCTTTCCGCAAGGCTCACCTTTGACTCGAACGCGGCAAAGCACACTCGTTTTTGCGCAACCGCGTGTCCCGGCTGGCCAAGTCCGGTAATCAATGCACCGCGAATCGCGCAAGTGCCTTGCGGTCGATTTCGACGCCAAGCCCTGCCCCTTGGGGTACGCGGACGATGCCCCGGGTGTGCTCTATCGGCTCGGTGAGAATGGCCTGTCGGATCGGATATTCGGTCCGGTCGAATTCCAGGAGCGGCGCGATCGGTTTGAGTGACGGCGTTGTATGGGAAGGCGAAACGGCGAGCAGATGCAGCGACGCAGCTATCGCGATGCCGGTACCCCAGACATGTGGGTTGAAGCGAATTCCGAACGCTTCCGCCATGTCGGCGATCTTCTTGCATTCGGAAAGTCCGCCCGCGGCGCAAGTATCCGGCTGTGCAATATCGAGCGCGTGCGATACGAATAGCTCGCGAAAGCCAAAGCGGGTGAACTCGCATTCTCCACCGGCGATCGGGATCGAGAGTGCCGCCTTCACGGCTCGGTATCCCGCAATGTCCTCTGGCGGCACTGGCTCCTCGAACCAAGCAATGTCGTACTTTTCGATGAGGCGCCCCAGACGGATCGCGGCCACGCTATCGTAGGCGTGATTTGCATCTACCATCAACTTCACAGATGGGCCAATTGCTTCCCGCACAACGGCCGTAGCCAGGGCATCCTCCTCCACACCGAAGCCAACCTTGAGTTTCACCGCTGAAAATCCTTCAGCGACATAGCCCGCGGCCTCCTCAGCGAGATAGCGCTTCGGATCCTCCGCTTTTCGCCTGAGCAGGCCAGTCGCGTATGCAGCAAGCTCCGCACGGTGCGCGCCACCGAGTAGCTGTTGCACAGGCTCCCCGAAATGCTTGCCCTTGATATCCCAAAGCGCGATATCAATGCCGCTCAAGCCTTGAATAACGACACCTTTTTGGCCATGATCGCGCAAGCCCGCGTAGATCATCTGCCACAGGTACTCGGTAGACAGCGGATCCTGGCCGATCAGCCATGAGGCGACGTTATCGACCACGGCTGCGGTCATCCGTGCCGGCCCGTAGCATTCTCCCCAACCCACGATACCCTGGTCGGTCTCAATCTCGACCAGCATTGCGGTGCGGGTATTATACCAAGCGCGTGAGGAGCCAAAAGGCCTCGACAGCTTGGCTTTGAGAATGTGGGTGCGTATGCCAGTGATCTTCATTGGTTGTCCTATTATTGAAAGGGAGCTCCCCTTCGACATCGAATGCACCGAGACCGCTACTCAGACGCGCGGACAAGAAAAGGTAAAAAGGCACGCCTGCACTGTAAAGTCTCGCAGGCCTTTCACAGTCTGTAGTTTTGCGCAATAAAGGCTGCGCCTCCGACGATTCCTTTCCATAAGAAGACTGCGATTTCGAACGATAGACTTGTAGGTCTCGACCGGAATACTGAGCTCCAGCACCATCCTGTCTGTCCACACCTCAAAGTGTCTGAAGTGCGATAATCGAAACTCATCCGTTCACTCGGCTCAGCGTCGGCTATGGTGAGCGAGCCTGCTCGCCAGCAGCTGGAAACGCACAACGAGAAGCATCGCGTAGATTGCCGCCCCAGTTGATAACCCAATCCAGACACCAATCGCGCCAAGGCTGCTCCTTAAACCAAGTAGGTAACTAACGGAAAGACCGATCGGCCAATACGCAATCCCGGAAAATAGAAGCGGCACTCGCGTGTCCTTCAGTCCCCGCAAGCCGCCCGAAGCAATGGTGTACACTGTGGCAGACATAAACGCGCTTGCGCCGACCACAATCAGGCGGGCAGCGAGTCCGATCGTCGCGTCAAGGTCGTCGACCGATTTACTGAGGAAGAGCGCGGCGATCTCAAAACGCGCAGCAATCACCGCAACTATCAACATGGCCACGATCAGAATTCCGAAGAGCATCGCCGCCGCACCTGCCCGCTTGATGCCGGGCCGGTCGTTGCGGCCGACTGCATGGGCAACGCGCACGGTTGCAGCCATGCCTATGCCGGAAGAGATCATGAACAGATTCGCACCAACTTGAAATGCGACCTGAGCGGCAGCAAGAGCCTTGTTGCTAATTGAGCCTATCAAGAGCAGCGCCGAAGACCAAATTCCGCACTCCAGCAGAAGGGCGCCCGAGATCGGGATCCCGATTACAAACAACTGTCGCATCAACGGCCAATCGAAGCGCCAGAGCTGCGCAAGTACGTGGTAGTCGCGGAATGGTCGACACATTTTGGCGCACCACAACCCAGCCACACACGTCAGACAGTTCACTAGTGTCGTAGCAAGTCCTGCGCCGAACAGCTCCAATTGCGGTAGGCCTAGCTTCCCATACATCAGGAGATAGACTAACAGCGCGTTCAGAGGGATTGCTATGAGCGTGATCCACAAAATTGGCTCGGGTCGGTTGACCGCGCTCATGAAAGTACGGATTGCCAGAAATGACAGCACTGGCGTCGCGCCCCAGGCCGCTCCAGACAGATATTGCTGTGCGAGCCGTGATGTGTCCGATGGCTGGCCAAGAGCTATCAATATTTTTTCGCCGCCTAGCTGAAATAAGATGATGGGGAGGGATAGCAAAACCGCCAGCCACAGCCCCATGCGGAGCGAGCGTCGTACCAGACCTAGTTTGTCTGCTCCAAACGCCTGCGCCGCAAAGGATGCGCTCGCTGTCAGCAGACCCATGCCGAAGATGAGGCTAACGAAATAAATCCTGCCAGCCAGCGCTGCCGCGGCGACCCCCTCGGTCCCGATGCGCCCGATAAAGACAAGGTCTGTCGTGATCATCGCGACCTGCCCAAGCTGCGTCAAAACTATTGGCAACGCAAGTCTAGCAATTTTGCTGACCTCAATTGCAAAGTGATGACCAGCTACCCGTCGCAGACGTCCGTGTCGCGAACACGATAATGGCTTAGTTTCGGCTGTGTTTTCAGTGGAAATCATGCTGCCTTGCTTTAGTCACGGCGAAGCGTCCGGAGCATCTAGTTCCGCCCTCAAAACGCAATGGCCGGCGGATACGGGGTCCCGGAGTGCCTTGGTCCCAGCGGCAAGTCATATTCATTTGGACCTGATGTTTAGCTGATGTCGTCTGGCGTGTTCGCCCACTGGTGAGATGGATGGATGCATCATCGGCGTCATATGGATCATGAAGGGCGGTCGCTTTGGGATTCATCGCTGCAACTACCTGGACAAGCAATGTGCTGGATAAATTCTACTCTTCAAGGTTCGTACCAACTCCGAAGCCTTAGGTTTTAAGCTTAATTTGTGCCAGCGCTATGTCTTGAGCTCGACAGCATGCGGGAAATCCTACCATTGCTGACGGGCCGATGACGGCGAGATACTGATCGGCGAGTGCGAGCAAACGAAATGTCGGAAGCAGGGCTCTGCTTCCGGCATTTGTCTGGAGAGGACGATGTCAGTGCTCGGTATTCGTGCTGGCGAGCCGCTTCACGCGAGGTGACAGCACCGATATCTCCGCGGACGAGGCTGGCATGCCGGAAACGATCATCGCAGTCGCGGTCGACTGCTCCT
Source organism: Bradyrhizobium yuanmingense (assembly GCF_025200905.1). Lineage (NCBI taxonomy): Bacteria > Pseudomonadati > Pseudomonadota > Alphaproteobacteria > Hyphomicrobiales > Nitrobacteraceae > Bradyrhizobium > Bradyrhizobium yuanmingense. Next base: position 5,661,732 of record NZ_CP104173.1, read on the forward strand.
CGACACCGGCGCCGCCGAGCACCTGCCGCGTGAGGTTCGCGTGCGTGCGAACGCTCCTAGTTCGCCGGCGAAGAACTTTCGTTGCGTGATACGAGGGAACGAGGAAGAAGTTTTGCGCGCCAACATTTCCGGACTGTTTCTCCGGAGATATGCTCGATGTTGATGTTGGAATTCAATGTGCGGGCGCGCGCATTGGCCAAGTTTGCGGGTCCGACCAAGTCCGTGGTTTTCGATGAAAACAATGATTAAGGGAACTGTCGAGCACCGGGCGATATGGAAGTGGTGGGTGCGGAAAAGCCCCGTTCCGAGATATCACTAAAGCACTAGGGCTGCCGGGAGGAAGATCTTTTATGGTCGGGTGATCACAGAAATGAGATCGCAGGAATGATCAAGCCGGGATGCTTGCGTATAGGTGGTTGACTGATGCCGATATCGAACTGAGTGCAAGCGTTGCGTCTACACACGGCTGTAGGCTAGAGCATTATCGCATCCTATTGATCGCTGAGGATTCGCGAAGTGACGCCGACTGGAGAGTTCATGAGCGTACTGATGGATCCTCGCAGGAAGCAGCTGCTATTGCTCGCTTCCGCCGCGCGATTTATTGCGAACGTCGACCGCGTGCTCCTGTGACATAAACGCAAAGCTCTCTTTGTCGGCGCTCAGGTCGGCCTGCTTCGCGACACCGGGACGAGATCGCGCACGATGCCGTTGGGTCGCTATTGCCTCGCCACTACACAGATCAGAATAGCCCGCCGCTCTCACTGACGCGCCGCAGGTGGTAATCGGCATCGCCAAAGGTGTGCTCGATCATAGTCAGCCGCTTAAAATAGTGTCCGATCTTGGCGTCCATCGTCATACCGATGCCGCCATGCAGCTGAATCGATTGCTGGCCGATGAATTTTCCGCTTCTTCCGATCTGCACTTTTGCCGCTGCCATCGATTTTGCCCGCTCGGCCGGGTCATCGAAATTGCTGGCCATGGTGGCAAACATCGACATTGAGCGCGCTTGTTCAAGCGCGACGAACATGTCGGCGGCGCGGTGCTGCAGGCTTTGAAAAGTCCCGATCGCCACACCGAACTGCTCCCGAGCCTTCAGGTATTCGATGGTCATGTTCAGAGACTCGTCCATAAGGCCGACAGCTTCCGCGCAGAGAGCAGCGCGGGCCTCGTCGACAACTCGTTCGATCAGCGGCAGGCCGTTGTCAACATCCCCGATCGCGGCCTCCGCAGCGATCTCGACACCACTTAGAACAACATCAGTAGCATGGAGGCCGTCTTGGGTTTGATAGCTCCTTTTGGAGACTTCTTTGGCGGTGGCAGGCACCAGGAAGACCCCAACACCGCATTTGTCACGTCGCGCGCCACGGGTGCGCGCCGTCACAATGAGCGCGTCCGCATTCTCGCCGTTAATGACGATTCGCTTTTCGCCATCGATAATCCATCCGTTGCCCATCTTCTTCGCAGAGGTGGCAACGTCGTTCAAATCGTAGCGTGAGCTTTTCTCGAGCTGGGCAAACGCAAACGTTTTGCTGCCGTCCACAATCGAGGGGATATGCGCAGCCTTTTGCGCTGCTGAGCCGCCATGGCGCAGGAAGCCGCCGCCGATCACAACTGTCGCCAGATAGGGCTCGAGCACTAGCGCGCGTCCTAGAGCCTCCATGACAATCAGCGTCTCAACGGCACCGGCACCGAAGCCGCCGTCTGCTTCGAGAAACGGTAAGCCGAGCAGGCCTTGCTGGGCAAGGCGGCTCCAGATCGCTCGGCTCCAGCCGCCCTTCTCCTTCATGTATTTATGCCGCTGCTCGAAACGATAGACATCCGCCAAAAGGCGGCCCACGCTTTCCTTCAGGATCCGCTGCTCATCAGATAGATCGAACTCCATTTTTGGTCCCTTCGCGACAAACCTGGGTTACCCCTTTTCCGCTCAAGAGGCGCTACAGCCGCAGTACGGTTTTGCTAATGATGTTACGCTGGATTTCGTTCGACCCGCCGTAAATCGAAACCTTCCGGTTGTTGAAGTAGCTCGGTGCGATCTGTGTGGTCCAATCGCTCTCTTCATTCCAAGAATCGCGATGCCCATCGAAAGGCGCGACGAAGGGCCCGATCACCTCCATTAGGAGCTCGGTCGTGGCCTGTTGAAGCTCAGAGCCTTTGATCTTGAGCACGGAAGACACCGGATTGGGCTTGCCCTTGCCATGCTTGCCTTCATCCGCGACGACCCGCAGCTGCGTCAGCTCCAGGGCCTTCAGTTCTATCTCACAGGCGGCAAGTTTCTGACTGAAGACGGGGTCCGTGAGCACAGACTGGCCGCAGGACTCGAATGCCAAGGCAACTTCCCTGATCCGACGGATCCGCTCCTTGGAGACGCCGACACGGGCGATGCCGATGCGCTCATTGGCAAGCAGGAATTTAGCGTAATCCCATCCCTTGTTCTCCTCCCCGACAAGATTTTCCACAGGCACCTCTACGCCCTCGAAGAACACCTCGTTTACCTCGTAGTCGCCGTCGATAGTTTGGATCGGGCGCACGGTGATACCCTTGCTCTTCATGTCGACTAGTATGAAGGAGATTCCGGCCTGCTTCTTGGCAGTTGGATCTGTGCGGCAGAGACAGAAAACCATGTCGGCATATTGGGCTAACGTTGTCCAGGTTTTCTGGCCGTTTATGATGTAGCTGTCTCTTTTGCGCTCGGCTTTCATCTTCAGTGACGCGAGGTCGGAACCGGAGCCAGGCTCAGAAAAGCCTTGGCACCACCAGTCATCGACGTTGGCGATGCGCGGCAAATAGTACTTCTTCTGCGCTTCGTTGCCGAAGGTGTAAATAACCGGGCCAACCATGTAAACGCCGAAGGCGAGCGGCGCTAGGGCCGGATACATCTGAAGCTCCTCCCTGAAGATGTAGTGCTGCACCGAGGTCCACCCCGTGCCTCCATATTCCTCCGGCCAGTGGCTAACGCTCCAGCCTCTCTTGTTAAGAGTGCGCCACCAGGCGATCATCTCGTCTTTGGACAGCTTCCAGCCTTCGACGAGCTTGCGCCTCAACTTCGCAGGTACGTTATCGTGGAGGAACTGCCGCACCTCCTCGCGAAATTCCAGCTCTTCAACTGTGAATGCGAGATTCATCGGATTCTCCAGTGTGCAATTCCGGCTCGCCTCACCCTGTTTTCCCAGCAGTGTCGCCCGCCTTTGTAGCAATGGTTGTGCCACCGAGTTTAAGCGGGTTAAGCGCCTGATTCACTTTGAAGAGAGTTCAAGCCGCAAACGGCGCCCGTGTTGAATCCGACAACCGTGGTATGACCGGTACAAACCGGCCAAAGTTGAGCGGCCCTTTACTTGGTCGTCCGTTAAGAAGGCGAATTGAGCGGGACGGGATGGCCGAACGTGCGCCATAGCTGTAGCAGGATGAGGCACAAGAGTTCTCTGAGCCAGGCGAGGATGCGGCGGAAGTTGTGGCCGACGGCCGAGAGGATGACGTTGGCCGCATCGCCGGCGCGGCCTTTGAGGTAGCAGCGGCCGAGGTGACCATCGGCCTTTGGGTGTCCGATGATGGGTTCGACGGCGGAGCGGCGGCGCAGCTCGCGCTTGATGACCCCGAAGACGCCGCGCTTCTGGCCGGAGATGAAGACCCGGCGGGGATTTTGTGCGTCATGGCCGCGGTATCCCTTGTCGACATAGGCCCGCTCGATCGCGCAGCCGGTGAGTGTCTCGGTGTGGTCGATGACGTCCCGCAAGGTGTGACCGTCGTACGGGTTATCGGGTAGCGCACTGGCATGCAGCACGAACAGGCCGCCCGGAGCCCGGCGGTTGTTGGTGACGATGGAGGCTCTGACGCCGAACTCGTAAGGCGCGGCTGCTTTACCCTTGCCGATGCACTCGGCCTCCGGAGCATCGAAGGAATACAGCTTCCAGCCGCGCTGGCGCTGCTGCTGCGAGCGGATCTGGGAGGCCCGGCTGAGCGGGAGGGCGAAGGCGTTCTCGGGCATGGCCTGGCTTCGATCTTGCGGCGGATATCGCGGATGATCCGGCCAACCGGCTGCGCAGGATGCGCAACTGCGGCTGATGCCGCTTGAATTGCTTGGCGTGGGCGTAGCGTCCCGCCATCATCGCCGCGGTCTTGGCAATGCGAAGATAGCACTGCCGCAGCTTGACCCCGTGCTTCCTCCGCCAGGCGGTTGAGCCCCTTGATGGCCGCGTGCAGCAGCTTGGCATTGGTCGGGAAGGTGATGGCCTTCGGCTGCACGGTGGTATCGACCGTGACCCGTTTGAGATCCTGGCTGCGTAACGCGCCGGCCTGGTGCGCCACCCGCAGGCTCTCGGCCAACAGCAGCTCCAGCTTGTCGCCGAGCCGCTTGCGCCAGTGGCTCAGGTCCGAGCGCTCGTGCGGGAACGCATGATGAACTCTTCGCCGGTGAAGTACTGGAAATATGGGTCGTGGACCCAGCGCTCGCGCACCCCCTCATCGGACAGGCCGTAAATGTGCTTGAGCAGCAGCAGCCCGATCATGACGCGGGTCGCAATCTCCGGTCGACCGCTCTCGCTGTAGAGCGGCGCGATCTCGCCGTCGATCCAGTCCCAATCGACCCTGCCGGCGAGTTGAACCAGCTCGTGCTTTATGTTGATGATCTGGTCCAGCCTGGCCCGGAACAGATCGTTCGATCCCGTCGTCTTATGCTTCTTCGGCCGCATCGTCCCCCTCCATGCGATACGGAATCATGGTTGGCGATTCGACGGAATCCTGAAAATGAAATTTCAAGGTGCCGACGCCCGAAGCATCAAACCCCTGCAAACGCAAAACAGTCCACAACGACAAATGCGATTCTAGCTCAATCGCTTAGCCACTCTTCACGGACGACTACTTGAGTTATTCAATTTGCAGTGACCCACTAGCTTTCCTTTATAAGATTCAGGCCAGTCTCAAATGGGCCGAAACGGTTCGAGGCCGCCGCAGCTGATGGCCGGAGCGATCGGTCGACTGAATGGACGCGCATACCCGAGGCTTGGGTTTCCTCGCCGCAGTGACCATGCTTGCGTGATGATGGACAAGCGCCGAGGAACGCAGTCGTCTTCAAATCGCATCCGGAACAAATTCGCCCTCCCTAATCTTGGGAGCGGCTCAGAGGGGATTGAAGAAGCCAATCGAGGATACAGCGGGACCGAGCGCTCTTCCATCGCACCCCCGAGCTCGCTACGGTTAAGTTCGGCATGTGAGCTTGAAATTCAACAGGTCGTCGCTGCGCTCTAACGATGTATTCCGTCACTATGCATAGCCAAGAGCGCGCATCCGCCGCGCGCGCGACAACAACAAGCGGCATGGGTTTCCTCCGCAGTCTCGGCCTAGAGGTACGAATACATGATAGGTTCATCAGCATGACGCGACGTAGCTGGTGTCATGCCAAAACAAACTCTGGACCCAGTGACCGTTCGTATCCCACGGCGGCGTCCGCAGCCTCACGACAGCTGCTTGCGCCGACCCTGATCGCAAGTGTCGACCCACAAGGAAAGGTAGGTGCGCGGGCGATTCGGATATGTAAACAACAGTCAAGCCAGAAAGATAGGGCCGCACCGGCACGAGGCGACCTTAATGCGGCGTTAGACATTACGTTCTGAATAAGGAAGAATGATGCCCCAGACAATTCGAGAAGCTCGTTGGTATCGCTCGATGCTCTACGTCCCTGGGCACAAACTCGACTGGATGTTAAAGGCGCCCCGATATGGAGCGGATGCCCTGATGTTTGATCTCGAAGATTCGGTCGAGATTGGTCAAAAAGCTGGTGCTCGCAAGGCGGTTGCGGCAGCTATCAAGGAACTGTCCGCCGGCCGCTTCGGGCGCTTCGTGAGGGCGAATGGGTGGCGTACAGGCTATCTGCTAGACGACCTTAATGCGGTTGTAATCGCGGGCCTTGATGGAGTGGCGGTAGCTAAAACCGAAGATCCAGAAGAGATTGCGGCTCTGGACCTTGTGCTCGGGGACTTGGAGCGGTCGCGGGGGCTCCCGGTCGGCCGGATCGAGATTTTTCCGTACCCGGAATCCGCAGTAGGTAGGTACAACTACTATGAACTATGTATGGCCTCTCAGCGAGTCAAGCGGGCCGGTGGTGCTGGTGGCCCTACCCCAGGTGGAGACATGGCCCGCTCCCTGGGCCTGCAATTCAATGACTTGGCCGATGAGGGGATTTGTTTTGGAGCCCACTCCGTGGTGCAAGTTCGTGCTGCTGGGATCATACACGTCGAAGGCGCCATGACAGCGAACTTGGACGACCTCGACTTAGTGCGGCGAATTGGCGAAAGATCGAAGCGCATGGGAGCCTCTTGGGCGTCAGCAATCCATCCCAGCCATATCCCCATCATCAATGAGGTCTACTCGCCATCGCAGGATGAGATTAACGAGGCCCGTGAGATCGTTTCCGTCCTGGCGGAAGCGACTGCCCGCGGCCAGGGCGCAGTTCGGCATAACTCAGCGCTTCTGGACTATGCGAGCGTTCGGACAGCAATGAACATCCTTAAGAAGGCTCGGGAAGTCGGAATTGATGTTGGCAACGTTCCAACGGTCGAGCTGCCATCACTTTGAGGGGTTTGGCTACGACCGACTGGGTTGAAGCAGCGATTTGATCACGTCGGCAGGAAGCGGTCGCTAGGGCGACGATAAAGCAAACCGTGACCACTTCACGCCTGCCCCCAACAGGCACCACCCGGGCGCGCCGCTGCGTCGCCGGTCGAGTCCACTCCGCGCCGCAGATGAGCCCCTTCCATGGGCCGCTGGCGCGATCTCTCTAGAGTGCTCCATCGCTCTTAAAGCATCGCTGACGCTCGTGGCCCGACTTCAACGCCTGACGAGGTGTATCGGCAATCAGCCACCGGACGTCATTCGTCCGCCACTCTTATTCGTCGTTTGTGAAGAACTCTGGCTTCAGGCTGGAACGGGTTGAACGGCGGCAATGAGAGCAGTGAGGATTTGGCGCAGCAATAGGCTGAGCCAACGAATGAGGCGGCGGAAGTTGTAGCCGGCGGCGGCGAGAACGGTGTTGGCTGCGTCTCCTTGGGAGATAGTTGCGACCCATGCGATGCTCGGCCTTGAGATGGCCTATGACGGGCTCGACGGCGGCCCTGCGGCGCAATTCGCGCTTGATCTTGGGCGTCACGCCTCGCTTCTGGCCGGAGATGAAGATCCTGAACTTGTGATCGGATGGCGCATTGTGGCCCCGGTATCCCTTGTCGGCGAGAATGCGCGCGATCGTGTTGCCGACGAGCACCTCCATGTCCGGGATCACGGTGGCCAGCGTATGACCGTCATAGGGGTTGCCAGGCAGCGCCCTCACATGGGTGACGAACTAGCCGCCCTTGGCATGGCCGATCGTGGTGGCGACGGAGACTTTGACGCCGAACTCGTAAGGCCGATGGGCCTTGCCTTTGCCGATGCACTCGACCTCCGGCGCGTGCAGGGAATAGACCTTCGGCCCGCGCTGATGCTGCTTCTGCTCGCGCACGCGCCGCGCCAGCGCGAGCAGCTTTGCGAACGCCGATTCGAGCCCGCCGTCACCATCGATCTTGCGGCTGATGTCACGGATGACGCGGCCGAGATAGGTCCGTAGCGTCTTGAGCTTCCGGTTGGCGCGCTTGAACTGCTTGGCGTGGGCATAGCGCTGATGCTGGATCAGAGCGAACTTGCCCACCCGCGCATAGGACTGGCGCAAAGCCACCCCGTGACGCTGCGCCAGCCGTACCAGCTTCTCGCGCGCCCGGTTCAGAAGCTTCGCATCGGTAGGGAACGTCACGTTCTTGGGCTGAACCGTGGTGTCGACTATCACCCGCGACAGCTCGGACGGCTTAATCGCCTTGGTCTTGGTGGCAACCGACAGGCTCTCCTGGATCAGCGCAGCCAGCCGCTCCTCGCCCATGCGGTTACGCCAGCGCGTCAGCGATGAACGATCGAACACCAGCCGGTGCTGGAAGAACTCCTCGCCACAGAAGTATTGGTAATAGGGGTTCTCGACCCACCGCTCGCACAGCGCCTCGTCGGAGAGGTCGTAGGTGTGCTTGAGGATCGCCAGTCCCGCCATCAAGCGCGTCGGCAGCGGCGGCCGGCCGGGATCATCGGTGTAGACCTCGCCGAACCGCTCTTCCAAAAAGCTCCAATCCACCGCGCGGCCCAGCGCTACCAGCGGATGCTTCATGTCGATGATCTGATCAAGCCGAAAGCGGAAAAGATCCTGCTCTCCCGTCTCGCCCCGCTCCCGTGGTCGCATCTCGCCTCCTCGCCAAAGCAGTCCGAGATGAGTGAATCACAAATCAAGTTGCAAGGAATCCCGCTTGAAGGGCCTGCTTTCCGGCAAATCCGGTCACGGCAAAATCCCGTTTCCAAATTCCCGGTCAACGGCTTGGGAGCTCTTCACGGACGACTTATTCCGTGCGGCAGGTCGCCCTCAGCTTCTCGCCCCATCCGCGGATGCCCGCAACTGGTCTGCAGTCTACGGCGGGTCGAAAGGGCCAGGGCAGCCGTGCCCGGGGCTACTTTTTTGCACATGGAAGAGTACACATTGCGCTGCAGCCCGCGTGTTGCCCCTCGCCGGCCGCCTACCGTAGCGCACGGTCAGGTGCAAGCGTTAGCGGTCCACTCTCGTCAGTTCCAAGTCATAGCTGTTCCGCGTCGTGCAGTCTTCGAGGGAAGCGGGCGCGGCACTCGAGTTGGGCAGTCGTGGCGGATCTAGCGACCGAGTTCGCAGTTGGTCAGAGATTGTCGCGCGCGCCGGCGTTGATGTCGATGAGGCGCACCAGCGAGGGATCGGGTGCTTCGCCATGATACGCCATAGCGTGAAGGTGTTCCTCGCCAGCCATCTAGTCAAACCACGCAATGATGTAGGTGCACCTCCCGCTCTCCTCGACGACAACGGCTTGCTGATCGCAGGGCACAGCGTTCTTCGATACCCTCGCCCTTGCGATTGATCGCAGCGCGGCTGCCAAAGTCGATTAGCTAGGTCCTTTTCAGGCGGAGCGACAGTGCAAACTCATGCACTCGCGTTCGCATCGCCCCATAAGAGAGCGGCATCGTCTTTATGTTCGAAACCGTGGTCATGTCGCCGTGGCCGCAAGTTGATAACATCGCCAGTAGCGTTGTGCCGGTCGCCAGGGCTCGGCCAGAGGTCGACGACGATACAGACAAGGGGCGTCGAGATCACCGACGTCGGCGCGTTGAGGTGCTCGCCATCTCGCCCGTGGCGTTGCTTTCCGCTGAGTACAGCGTCGGCTCTCGGATAATCTGCCCGCGCGGCGGCGGCCGCTGGCCTGTTTCTCCTGTTCTGCCCTTTATCGAAATCGACTCTCACGAACTGTCCTCTGCCGGCCTCAAGACGCACCTTCCAGCAAGACGGTCCGGCTCACGGTTCAGCTCCAGTGATCACTCGAACAACAGCATTCGATATTTTGGAGCCGCTCAGTCCAAAGCTGTCGAGGGCATCCTCGTATGCAAGGTTGCTCGGATATTTCCTGGACCCTGAGAATGGCAAGTGTCTAATGCCATACACGCCGTGCTGAACCAGCATCTCCGAAACGATGCTAGCTAACCCACCGACCTTTCCGTGCTCTTCGACGGTGACGAGTATATCCGTCGTTTTGAGCGCTGTGAGAAGCGTTGTTTCGTCAAACGGCCACACGCGGATTGCATTTAGAACGCTGCAGCTGATGTCTGTGTCGTTTAGCAAATCAGCCGCGGCTATAGCAGCGAAAAGACTACGACCGGTGCTCACAATCGTCACGCGGTTACCTCGCCTTAGTATCTGCAGCCGGTCTAGATCTGCGTTCTCGCCGCCATGTTCTCTCATGGTTGGCGACAAAAAAGGACTTTCCACGCGAACATAAGCAAATCCGCGCTCCACAAATAAGCGATCAACGATATTGTGCATGTCCACGTAAGTACTCGGGCAGTAAATGGATACATTTTCCAGTGTACGCATGATCGAAATATCTTCGTGAGGCACATGGGTATGTCCCTGGAACGTGTGGTAGAGACCAGACCACAGGCCTACGACTTTCACGTCGTAATTTCCATGTGACAGGAGCGTGCGAATCTGCTCGTAGGCCCTCATCGTGATGAATGATGCTATGCCCACAACGAGGACTTTGTGCCCGCAACTGGCCATTCCGGCGGCCACGCCAGCCGCACACTGCTCCATTATCCCGAGGTCAAGAAAGTAATCCGGATAATCCGCCTCAATTCGCTCCACTTGCGATGACTTCTTTGAGTCGACGGAAATGAGGGTAAAGGCATTTCCCGCCTTCGCTTTTCTTAGGAGCGCAGCTGAGAACGCGGAACGAAGATCAAAAGATTGGCTCGACACGGTGCTCTGCTCCTGACTGAACTTGATACGACGTAACTGATCACCCATCCCGCTTTCCATGGTGCAGGCACCGATGCAATTGGCTGCGATTAAGCGCGGGTAAGACCTAACACTTTTTGTGGCAAGAAGACTTTCGATAATGTCGGCACCGTCTTTCGCAGTGCGAGCCTCCTGGAGCGTGCAAGTCTCTAAGCGCGTTGGACCGATAACATTGCGCAGTACCGCATTTGCAGAGTTGGTGAGCAAGGTCGACTAGTCCTTCGTTGTAGCCTTGACTAGCTGGAAAAGGGTTAGCAAGCGAACCCATGCAGGTTCGTAATGCATCTTCGGACCCATGCTGGAAGAAGTCCCAGTGTCTGATATTCGATGCTTGTAGATTCACCAACCTGATCTCTGAAGCCTTGAGCCGCTATAGGCCGCTAGTGGAGCGGAAGGTTTCCAGCTCTTTGAGAGCGTCGCTGTACTCCGTCTCGGACGGAACTCGGTAATGCCAATCCGCTGAATTCTCCATAAACGAGATACCGCGTCCCTTGATCGTATGCGCTATCAGAACTTGCGGAGAAGTGGATGTTTCAGCGCTCGATCGGGCAAGGTTGAGCGCGTGCACGATTTCCGATATCGAGTGGCCATCTACTTCTTGCACATGCCAGCCAAACGATTTCCATTTCTCAGCCAGAGGCTCAAGCGCCATTACTGTTTCGGTTGGACCATCGACCTGGTATCGATTTCGATTAACGACAACAAGCAGGTTGCTCAACTTGAGATGATGGCCAGCCAAGGCTGCTTCCCAGACGGATCCTTCGTTCATCTCTCCGTCCCCAACAACTACGACCGTTAGATAAGGTTGCCCAAACGATTTTGCGTACAATGCCGCTCCGATCCCGAACGCGATCCCGTGTCCAAGAGACCCGCCCGTCATTTCAACGCCGGGGATGCTGATTGTCGGAAACATTGTGAGTTCCGAACCGCGCACGAGAAATCGCTCCAGAGAAAATGGCGGCAAGAACCCGCGATGCTCCATTACTCCAAAGAGGGCCACTGCACCTTGGCAAGAACTTAAAACGAGGCGGTCGCGGTTAGGGTCATCTGGTTTTAGCGGATCGACGCGCAGAAATCGAAAAAAAAGGCTGTAAAGGATTTCGATTAGCGAAAGGGAGGAACCAATATGCCCACCTCTGGCATTCCGGATTGTACTTAGAGTGCGAGTGCGAAGTGAGTTGCAGAGCAACTCATCCTCCCTCTGCATTGTTGTGACTGACGAGAGTTTCTCTGCTTTTTCCGCGGTCACGGTTTGCTCCATCCACGCAACGCCTCACAGGTGTGACGCGGGGCCAATATTCGCAGGTTTGGCGTGCTGGCCAACTACTGATTCTGGTATTTGATCTACGACCAAGCAGGGTCCACTACGACCAAGCAAGGTCCACCTAGTAAACAACCTAGCGCCTCGCTCTAAGGGATTGAATGCAGGTAACAGATCTGAGCTCGAAAACTTCTGAGGTTCTCATCTCGAATGCAGCATGGATTGCAAGACAACGACCAGATCGCCGAGCGGGTAATGGTGGCGCAGAAATGCATCATCGATATTCCCTGTGAGACGTGACAGGCGGAGACGCGACGGCGGAGCTGGTGGCGACCCGTGGCATCAAATAAGATTCTTTCGATAGGACCGAACCATGCATTCAGTGTCAATTTGGCTATCGCAGCTCACGTTCGCCGCGGCCAGCGGCTGGCTCGCCGCCACGATGTTCGCCGCACCAACCACCTGCAAGGCGCCCCGCTTCCCACGGCTTACTATGGATCAGCTTGATGAGCAGCAGAAGCCGCTCGCCGAGCAGATCATGAAGGTGTCGAGCGTCGGCCTCGGCGGCCCCTACAATCCGATGCTCCGCAGCCCCGTGCTCGGCCAGCGGCTGTACGACCTCTTCTATTACTTGCGCTGGCAGACCTCTGTGCCGATCAGGCTCAACGAGTTCGCCATCCTGGTCATCGGCAGGCAGTGGCGCTCGCAGGTCGAATGGTTCGCGCACGCGCCGCTTGCCGCCAAGGCCGGCTTGTCCAGCAAGGTTATAGCTCAGCTGAAGGCCGGCGATCGCCCCTCGGAGATGTCAGAGGACGAATCGGTCACCTACGACTTCATCACCGAGCTCACTACGGCCAGGAAGGTGTCAGATGCCACTTACGCCCGCGCGAAGAAGATCTTCAACGATCAGCAGATCGTCGATCTCACCGCGGTTGCGGGCAATTACGTGATGGTCGCGATGATGCTGGCGATGGCGGAAGAGACTGTGCCATCAGGGCAGGAGGACCCGTTCGAGGTTTGCCAAAAGTAACCACATCGTGTGCGTATGGATGATTTCGAGGCTCGGGCGAGATGCCGGCCTGAAGTTGCACGACGGCATCGCCTGCGGATCGACGCTCTGCGCCAAGTTGAAGCGGCTTAGGGCGGTCGCGGAGTGAGCGGGCCCTCTCTTGCCCCGCGATCGTTCTTGATCCAGCCGAATGCCTCCTCCATCCGCCTGGGGCTGGTCGTTCGCCCGTCAATCGGTAGAGCTGCGACCGCTCTGTAGCGAGACCGAACTTTGGACCACCCAGAACTAGAGTTTTGCGCTCTTATCACGTTGGCGGGCTGGTTTGGCCGGCGTGATTTTGCAGCAAAATCGGCGGCCGATTGCCGATGGCTCCATGGGGCCGCTCCTCGTTGTAGTATCTGCGCCAAGTCTCCACCTTTCCCGGGCGTCCGCAAGCGACAGGAACCAATGGGCATTGAGGCATTCGACCCGGAAGCGGCCATTGAACGCTTCGATAAAGGCGTTGTCGGTCGGTTTGCCTGGGCGTGAGAAGTCCAGAGTGACGCCGCGCTGGTAGGCCCAGAGGTCGACGTCACGCGACACGAACTCGCTGCCTTGGTCGACGCGGATCGTCGCCGGGAAGCCCACTTCGTTGCAAACCCTTTCCAGCACCTCCACAACATCGGTGCCGCGGAAAGTGAGCCGCGGCTCCAGGGCGGGCGAGAAGCAGGAGAAAATATCGATAATCGTGAGGACCCGGAGCTTGCCACCATTTGCCAGCTGGTCATGAACAAAGTCCATCGCCCAGGTCTCGTTGGCGCGCGTCGCTGGCCTGCGGTCATCGCGCAGCTTGGCCTTGACCCTCCGCTTCGGCGATTTATTGCGCAATTGCAGGCCCAATTCGCGATAGATGCGACGGGTCTTGTTCTGGCCATGACGCCATCCCTCGCGGCGGAGCAGGACGTGGACGCGGCGATAGCCGTAGCGAACGCGAACATGGCAGATCTCCTTGATCCGAGCTTCGAGGGCGGCCTGGCCGGAGCGACGAGATTTGTAGTGGTAGGTCGAGCGATCGAACTCGAGGGCCTCACAAGCCTTGCGGATCGAGACCTGCCACTCACCACAAACCTCCATCGACGAGCTTGCGCTTCCGACCAGGCTTCATAGCTTTCGGCGGATCACGTCCTGCAACATCTCCTTGTCGAGCGACAGATCGGCTACCAGCTTCTTTAGCTTGCCGTTCTCCTCCTCGAGCTGCTTCAGCCGGCGCATCTCGGTTGGCAGCAGACCGTCATACTTCTTCTTCCAATCGAAGTAGGTCGCCTGGCTGATCCCGGCCTTGCGGCAGATCTCCGCCACCGCGACCCCGTCGCTGCCCTGCTTGAGAATGAACGCCTTCTGGGCGTCCGAAAACTTCGAGGCCTTCATCGTCGTCGCTCCTCCCAGCCGAGAGATTTACGCAGCGAAAACTCTAGCCAAAAATGGTCCAGTTTGCCGGCCTCAGGTCACTCGCGTTCTGTGCCGCATGCGTCGTCAGGACCATCAAATGCAGCTCGTCGGCGAGGTCTCGCATATCGTAGGCTTTGTTGGTGCCTAGCGTGTCGCCGTCGTCCGGTCAGCACGAGGCTCAATCATTGGCAGCCAGACCCCCGCTCGGCATGCCGGTCCGCCTGGGGCAGGCAGGTGCCGACCAGCAGACCCTGTAGTTTTCCGCCCGCCGGTGCCACTGGAGCAGCTTTCGGCTCCTTGCTTCTACCCTTACGATACGACGTTCGCTTGGGTGTCGTTCGAGCGTTCTGGCACGGGAGGGCGGCATCGGCATTGCGGCCGCGGCCTTGCGCCGGCGCCGCGTCGTAGCCTTCCTTCCGCTTGACAATCTTCGCGGAGCCAAGTGTCGATCAGCGTGTCAGAGAGCTGATCACTCCATAGAAGCTGCCTCAACCGGGTCCGCGCCAGTACAGCCGTCGGCAACTTGGCGTCGATGTGGCGTTCCAGCAGCCGGTTGCGGCTCCTACACTGGCGAAACAGCGGGTCCTATCCCAGCGCTCCATCGGAAGCTTCTCCGAGCGGACGTAATAGAACACCTGCACCAGCAGTCTCCGCGCAGCTCCTCCGGCGCGATTCGACGGCCTCCCGATCGACGAATAGAGCGCGGCACACTCGCGGCCCATCGGACAGCGCTTTTTACAATCGTCCGGATCGCTGGCAGCAGACGATCACGTCGTAGTCGCGCACCTATCTCGGCGCAGCTGAACAACTCGCCCTTCGATTTCGCCAACGCAGGCACCTTCTCCGAATCTTCGCACCTTCTGTTGATGCGATAGCCGAGGTGCGCGAGGCAAACTCTTCGACCTCGACCCTCGGTTAGACTCAGGAGGGGGCGCAGGCGATTCAACGCCATTCCAGGAAGGATCTTGGAACGCTGATGAGGTGCGCCGCAGTCTTTCCTTACTAAGATGGCGCCATTCACGTGCCCGTATAGTGTTCGACCTGGGGGCACTTGACCACGTCCGTTGCGGCGGCCAGCTCAATTGTGGTGCAATGTGCGCTAATGTCTCACAGATGACGGCGCGCCGAAGTTTGGCGTCAACCACCGGCAGCCGGGCATCGTTTCGCGCGGTATGCTCCTGGGTATCGAGGGGCCAAAGGGAGTCCAGCGGCCGCCAGTGGGCTACGCGATCCGCCGAGTTGATGATCTGAACGCCGCATTGGAAAAGTCAGAAGAAGCGTCGGTAGACTGGGTTGCCTGTCACCGCACTCGCTGAATTGGCTCCGCTCAAGAGCTGACGGGCTGGCTGGCCCTTGAGATGCGGCGCTCGTAAAGATCGCAACAGGTTGCGCCGTCCGATATTGGGCACAGCCCTAATTCACCTTTGCTCGGCCGTGATGTAGGAATGCCACACGGAGGCGGCATGACAAGGCCATGGGCTGCCGTGGGTTCACCGCCGTCAGATACAATCTTCGGAGGCGCGTGGAGCCTTAGTTGGTTTCGCAGATTTTCAGCAGACCAGTGATTCAAGGTGCCGAACATCTGCAAGAACAGCCAATCGAGACTACAACTCGACTGCGGAGCTCATACACTTCTTTGGTCTTCGTTTCCTTCCTAACGGACGGGGGCGCCGGTCGGATTGAATACTTCCGCAAGCAGACGGCGATGATTTTCTGCGGCTCAATACAAAGAAGCCAGATGCCCGATGGACCTAGGCTATCACGACGCGCCTTCGCCATCATCTTCTGGCTCTCAATGGCTACCGCGATTGGCACTAACGGGCCGCAGTCAGTGCTTCCCTTGATCGGCCACTCGATTCGCATCGCAGATTTGATGGTGGCGGTTATTTTCTCGCTCTCCTTCCTGTTATGGGCTGTGGCCTCACCCTTCTGGGCTCGTCAATCGGATCCGCAGCGACGTAAGCCGCTCATGATCGTACCTTGCCGTTGTTGTGGCTTCCAAGACATTCAGTGCCCTCTTGGTAAGTGCGGGCCTGACGGGCCTCGCAACTGCCACGATTGGCTTTGAATTCTTTCCGCGCCAATCGTGCGATCTTTGGATTCTTCGGCGCGGCCTTAACCCCGGCGAGTCAATCCTATATCGCGGACGGCACCTGCCGCGCTCAGCGCACGCGATGAATGTCGAGCTTAGCTCGGGCAACTAGCCTTGG
Source organism: Bradyrhizobium yuanmingense (assembly GCF_025200905.1). NCBI lineage: Bacteria > Pseudomonadati > Pseudomonadota > Alphaproteobacteria > Hyphomicrobiales > Nitrobacteraceae > Bradyrhizobium > Bradyrhizobium yuanmingense. Next base: position 5,678,009 of record NZ_CP104173.1, read on the forward strand.
CACCTTGGTGGGTCCGGTGATAACGCCGCTCTTCAGCATTGGCATCCCTGAATTCGCCGGACCGCTGTACGCCTTTGCCCTGATCGCCACGGCAATGCTAGTCATCGTCGTTGCTACCTAGATGAGGCGCCGATCTGGCGGTGAAGCCACCGCTCCGGATTGATCAGCGGTAGGCAACCGCTGTGGCTCGGCTCTCGCTTTGCTCCGTTCAACGCTCACGCTTTCCTGCTCTTGGCCTGCCGGAATGCGCTCGCACAGACGGTGGGTTTCCCGACCATCGACAAACGAGGTCGCCAGTACCGTCGCTAATTTACTTGGGCTCTGGGCTCTGATCCTAATATTTCGCACGCTCCCTAAAGTCCTGCAAGGGGTGCCGGACTGGCCTCGCTCGGCAGCGTCCCGATCGCCCGCTCGCCAGACGATTCCACAGCTATCGTGTGACATGCTCTTGCTAGCGTTCGGCCTCTACTTGGGCCCGACCCGGCTTCCTTTCTCAACTTTTTGAAAATACGCCGGCATCAATACTGCAGCATCCACGCGAAGAACCGGTAGCCATGTCTTAGGTTGATCCTGAGGCATCGCCGCGCTCAGGCCGCTCCGCCGAGCCTGCTCACGACAGCAATGCCGGCAGGCGGGCTGACCGTAGGATGATGGCGGCTCCGAGGATCGTCGGTCTGCCAGCAGAGCAGGCAATCAATCCCGCCAAAGGCGACCGAGTCCGCCACAGAAACAGCATGGACCTCGATAGCCTACTCTTTCGAGGCGTGCTTTTAAGCTGGCAAAGTCGACGGGCTGCCTTACGTTCGATTATTCCGCGCACTCGGCGATTCTCAACTAATCGATGGTATACGGCTCCCGGCCCTCGTCGTCCGCGACAGCATAGTTGTCACGCGGTTGATCAATCTGATTTCGATGAACTGGACGGCCCCTTTCAGCGTGGGCCATTTCGACTGTCCCTTGATCCGTATTCCTGCCGCAAACTCGCTTTCGATCTCGATCGCGCCGCCGCCAGCTTGATACTTGACGCAACTTCGTTTTAGTTCGTCCTTTAATGTAAAGATAACCAATGACTCAAAGATCTCCGGTTCGCGTGCGCGTGGCGACTCCGCTCGAATTTAGAATTCAATGACAACGAAGATTTAAGTAAATAATTAGATACTACAGAGGAATTCGAAAACATGGTCGAGCCGCCGTGGCAGTATTTCATGACCATGATCGGGATAAATCAAAATATTCTTCTTCCTGGTGATCTTGTTGTAGGCTGCGAACTGTGAGCTCGGGGGGCTGATACTGTCCATCAGACCGGTGACCATAAGCACCTCGCCCTGAATGCGAGCCGCCAAGTGCTGAACGTCAATATACCCTAAGCGGCGGAACCACTTCGCAATGTGTTCATGAGTTGGATCAAACCGGCGAAAGAACGTCCGAAGCTCCTTCTTCCAAAAATCCGACCTCTGGTATGCGTCCTTCGCGACATCCATTTCCCAAGCACGTTGATAATCGCAAAGAAGCGGATATGTCGCCGCCGCACGGCATATCCGCGGCTCGAGCGCGGCGCAGGCCAAACTAAGACCTCCTCCCTGCGAGCCGCCCTCGGCGGCTACCCGCTCGGCGTCCACCTCGGGCATGGCCATCACGATTCCCGCAAGTTGGACCACATCCAGGAAAATGTCTCGAAACAGCAGCTTTTCCGGGCCTTCATACAAACCGCGGACGATGTGCGCATGAAGGGTGTTGCCTTTCACTCCGCCCACGTCCTCGGACAGTCCTCCCTGGCCTCGGCAATCGAGTGCGGCGATCACGAAGCCGGCCGCTGCAAGCGGCAAGTGTCCAATCCAGTCGCCGCTATTTGAGCTATAGCCATGAAATCGGACCACGGCCGGAGCCCGCTTCGGAAATTTCTTAGGGCGTACAAGCTTCGCATGAATCCGCGCGCCCCGTACGCCAGTGAAGAACAGGTCAAAGCATTCCGCGAAATCGACCTTGAAAGGCGCTGGCAGAAGTTCTGGTTCTGGATCCACCGAACGCATTTCCGCCAGTGACCTATCCCAAAAGGCATCGAAGTCTTCCGGCCGTGGGGTTCGGCCCTGATACTGTTGCAGTTGCGCCAGCGGCATATCAACGAGCGGCATGAGTGAGGTATCCTCCAGTGATCGAGTTCCTGAATCGAAAGCGGGTCAGGCTGAAGCTCAAGGCTATCCGATCCGCGGTCTGAGAGATCGGCAAGTCCTGAGAGATGCCTTCAAGAATTTGCATGAGCTCGGCACGCGGTCATTCACTCTTCACTCCCTGCGGCAGGGCGGTGGTCATGTAGCTCGACTGTCATGGCGCCCGCGAACACCGCCTCCTTCCTTCTGACGGTGGTGGCCGGACCGCTTGCTCGACGGTATTGAGCGCAATCTCGACGCGCCCCTCGGTCAGGAGGCGCTAAACAGCCATGTGCTTGGATGTTGCATAGCGACTCGCACGGGCCAGTTTGGATTTGCCGGACGGGACGGTTAGATCTCACTAGGAGATCGCAGACCGTTGCACCGATGGTAATGACCTTTTCCGCCGCAGCTTCACCAGCGTTGCGGAAATCCGGTCGATATAGACTTCGATCTTCCACAGCGCAGTAATGGCCGCGGCAGCCATCGTCGTGACGACCTGCGTCGTTTAGCTGAGAGCTCTCGTTGACGACGCAATGTGTCGTCAGCGCTAGAGTTCTTGAGCCGCTCACAGGCGTGCCGCCGAAAGAGTGGCTGACGCCCTGTCTAACGCCAGCGTCGATCGCCGACGGAGTGCAATAGTCATAAGTCGGTTACCAGTGAATCGTGCTTTTGAGCTCTCTGCACGAAAACTGAACGGATCGATTTACGCTGTTGCATCAGATCAAGGCCATTGTCTTGCAGCATCAGCGAACCGATTTCGATCTTTTTATCCTCAATGAGGAGCTGCAGCGGACGCACCGCCCCGCGTAGCCCTTGCGATCTGATAGGATTCGAGCGCCTCCCGCGGTTCCAGCGCTTACCCAATTAGGTTCGCTGACTCAAATGCAACCGCTGCCGTCGACATACAAAGCTGATGCCTCCTTCTCAATCGCACTTCGGATTGTTTTGTCTCTTGGCAATTCAGGTAATGTCCAATTTGTATCGACTTGGCATCGTGATAGGCGCCATCACACAAACCGCTTCGGGGGGATACTGGCTGTTGTAAAACGCGTATACTACGGCGCATCGTTCCTGACCCAATTCATAACGTTGGTTCGGCACTTTGTGACGGCGAAGATCTCTACCGGCCTGCATCGACCGCGGAAAATTGATCCTGTCGTGCCTTAGCCCCCCACGCTCCGGCGATTGAGCGGGATGGAGCAAGGCTCGCAGGGAGTTTTTGGTGCCGCATCGATTAGATCGTAGATTTGGTCCGCCATGGACGCCAACTACAATGACAAACGGTTTGCTCGTGGTCTGATTTCTGAGAGGGGGCATCGCCCCTCAATCTACAGTCTAGCCTTTCGTCAGGGCAGGTCGCCCCATCATGTGCTGCGCAGTAGCTGTTAGCACGAACCCAGCCGGCCCGTTCGCCCCCCTATCAGAAAGCAGCGGTTTCATCTTCAAAAAGCGTCGGTATAAGCTGCGGCGCGCATTCGATAGCGCACTCATCCGAATGAAAGAATAGGCGGACCACCACCTGATAAGACAAGCTCGCGAAGCATTCTCGCCCTGTTTGCCTCGGCCGCTCTCGCATGGCGGATACTTTGAAGCGATTCTAGGCGAGCTGCTTTCGCCCCTGTCGGCATTAGGCTGGACATACTGCCAGACTGGCAAGAAACGTGAATGTCAAAACAGATACCTGCGTTGACTGGCGTCCGATTTATCGCTGCGGCAAGCGTAGCATTGGCTCATGGCGGTAGCTGGTTCTTGGGAGGCAACTGCTTGACATTCGATATCAGTGTCGGGGCACTCGCCTCGCTAGGGATGTCCGTCTTTTTCACTCTGAGCGGTTTCGTCATACAGTACAACTACGGTAGGGCGATTGCGAACAGCCCGCGGAACGCTATCCCGGAATTCCTAGTGGCACGCGTAGCGCGAGTCTATCCGCTATTTGTCATTCTTTTCCTCGTTGAGCTGCTAACCGGGCCGATGGTGTGGCACTGGCTTCTAGGAACACCCGGAGTGGTATTTTCGTGGCACATTGTGCCATTTGAACTTGGAATGGTTCAAAGTTGGTTCTTCGCGAACGTGGCAGGCGTCCCGCCCATCCAACAGTATGAGTCCGTAGGAATCGTCAGTTGGTCGGTCAGCACCGAATGGTTCTTGATCTTGCTTTTCCAATCGTTTGCCCGTTCCTTTCACGTATCAGAACCGTGCCCGGTTCGCTTCTGTTCGCGATTGGAGCAGTAGCGGTCGAATTGGGAATAGATGTTGGGGTTTTGATACTTCAGAGCCGTATCAATCTCTTTGCGATTCACTCCTATGGGACGGAGATGGCTCTGCCGAATGTGAAAAACAGCCTCGTGTTTTGGATTGTGTACTTCGCCCCTTTTTGTAAGCGCTTAGCCGTCACCCTATTGATGCGGGCTTGACGCTTTGCGGAATCGCCACGGCATGAGGTCTTCGATCCTGCTGTGGGGATGGCCGTCGATGATCGCCTCGAGTGTTTCGGCGATGTAGGCAGCAGGGTTTACGTCCTTGAGTTTGCAGGTGGCGACGATCGAGGCGAGCAAAGCCCAGTTTTCCGCCCCGATTTCATGTCCGGCGAAGAGCGCGTTTTTCCTGGTCAAGCAGATCGGCCGGATGGCGTTCTCGACCGGGTTGGTGTCGAGCTCGAGACGCCCGTCTTCGAGGAAGCGGGTCAGCCCCTGCCAATGATTGAGCGCATAGCGGATATCCTCGGCGAGCGTCGAACCGCTGGAGATCATCGACAGCTGCTTCTCGAACCAGGACCTCAACGCGGCGACCATGGGCAGCGAGTGCTCCTTGCGCGCGGCCAGCCGGATGTCCGGCGATGCGCCGCGCACCATGGCTTCGATGGCGTAAGCTGGGCGATGTGCCGAATGGCGGCCTCGGCGATCGGCGACTTGCTGTTGCGGGCCAATTTCACAAAGCGCCGGCGCAAATGGCTCCAGCAATGCACGAGCGTCCAAGGCCCTTGCGGTCGAACGACTTCGGTCATCCGGTCATATCCGTCATAGGCGTCGCATTGCAGGTAGCGTCCGCCAAAACCGTCGAGGAACTGCTCCGCGAAGGCGCCGCTGCGACCGGGGGCATATCGGAACAACACGATCGGTGAACTTGGACCGCTGTGGCCACGGTCGTCTGACGCGATCGCCCGGAAGTAGCCTTTCCTCGTTTGACCTCGCCCCGGATCAAGCACCCGTGCCGTGGTCTCGTCCATGAACAGGCGATCCGCCATGGCCAGGTGGCGGCGCATGTGGTCCGCGATGGGCTGAAGATGGAAGCAGGCGCGGCCGGACCAGTTGCCCAGAGTCGCCCGATCAAGCCGCATGCCTTGACGCGCATAGATCTCGGCCTGACGATAAAACGGCGTGTGGTCGCCAAACTTGGAGACGATCACATGAGCGATAGCCGCTTCGGTCGGCAGCCCGCCGGGCACGACGTGTTCCGGTGCGTGCGCCTGCGCGAAAGGGCCCGAGCAGCGGCGACAGATGTATTTCGCGCGGCGTGTGACCAGCACGCGCCATTGCGCCGGGATCACGTCGAGTCGCTTGCTGACGTCCTCGCCGATCTTCGTCATGGCGCCGCAACCGCACGGACAGAGCGTGCTCGCAGGCTCGATGATCCGTTCCACTCGCGGCAAATGGGCAGGCAGACAGCCGCGATTGCGATGGGAGCCTCGATCCGGATCGCTGCGCGATCGACCCTGGATGACCTTCTCGGCTCTTTCCTGCGCCGCGTCCAGAATGCCTTGCGCGATCTCCACGTCTTCGAGCGGCAAATGGTACTGATCTGGTCGTAGCTTCTCGGATTTCGAGCCGAACTTGTCGCGTCGCAATTCGCCGAGAATGACCTCCAGCCGACGCCGCGCTTCCTCCGATGCCGCCAGTGCCCCCTGATGCTCGCTCAAGACCGCCTGCGTTTGCACCAGAAGCGCCTTTAGGCGTTCGTTTTCGTCGCGCAGTGTCGCGATGCTCATGCGCTATTTCGAGCACATCGCCGCCGCCCGTGCCACGATCAAAATAGCTGCCGAGTCATTCTGCCGCAGTTATCCCGCCACCTGCGGGCGCCGTGCTTCTTCCGGGCGGACCAATCTCCAATCCAGCCCTTCGAACAAGGCAGCGAACATCGCCGGCGACTTGCGCATCACTCCGTCCGCGATCGTTGGCCAAACGAACTTGCAACCTTCGAGGCGTTTGTGCACCAACACCAGACCCGTTCGATCCCAGACCAAAATCTTGATCCGGTCCGCTCGTTTCGATCGGAACACGAAGGCTGCGCCGCTGAACGGATCGAGACGAAGCATCTCCTGTACCTTCGTCGCAAGCCCGTCGTGGCCACAGCGGAAGTCGATCGGCCGCGTGGCAACGTAAATCTTCAGATCAGCACCGGCCGCGATCATCGTGACGCTCGCACGGCACGGATCACCCGGGATAGCTGGTCAGCATCTATGGCTGTGTCAGTCCGCAGCACGACATCGCCGATCGCAATCTCAAGCTTGACCGCCGGAGCCTGACGCTCCTCCAACGCATCTTCCACAACCAGCGGCGCAAACGTTGGTGGAGACGCTTCGCACGGCGGCAACATACCTCGCTGTCGAAGCCGCCGTCGCCAATCGTAGACCTGCCAGCGCGTCACTCCGTGCTTGCGCGCTACCTCGGACACCTGAACGCCGAGACTCTCCGCGGCGATCCGAGCTCTCTCAGCTTCCGACCGCACACGACGTCCTGACGGCCCTTCAAGAATCTCCAGCCGGCTCACCGACCCCGCTGATGAGCCGTCCAAATAGACGTCCTTTTTGCTGTCCAATCCCATCCGAAGCCTCCGTCCTAACCGGAGGCTTCTTCGCACAGCCATCCCAGTCCCGAAGCAAGGGTTCCCGCTTAGCGCTTACCCCTTTTTGCAGGGTATGGGAGTTTTTTCTCGGCTGCTCTTTGGCGAAGCTCCATGAACTGTGGTTGGCTCAGGATTACCAACCATCTCGAGTTTTTCTTGATTCAGTCGCAGGAATCGGCCTTGCTGTGATATTCTCTGTGTTTTGGAGTGCTGCTCATAGACCGCCAATCGGTTTACAAATGAGTTTGTTCGATATTGCACGCAACAATATCGCTCTGTCGGCGCCGGCTGCGCTGATCCTTATTGCGGCTGCCCAGCCCGTCAGTACTGCAGGACGGTTGTTATCAGCAAGATGGCTTGTCTTCCTGGGAGAAGCGAGCTTTGGGCTCTATCTTGTACACTCGGTTGTCTACCAACGTCTTCCGGTGGTGCGTTGGAGATCGAATAGCGAACTATTCGGCCATATCAGTGCGCTCGCATTGGCTTTCACGGTAGCTGCTTGCGTTGCTGTCCTGCTGCATTTCATCTTTGAGGTGCCCGCACGAAAACTCATTCGTCGGAGCTTTCAAGCAGCATCGGCAATGCGGCGTCGGCACTTGATTCGTTGGGGCACTTCGGGCTTCGTCGCGCTCATGGTTGCGGCGTTAACGTATGCGACCGGGGCCGCAACGGGAGACCCCATTACGCAGGAAGGTATTTTAATTGTCGCCGGCACTTATGGCGGAAATTGCGGTATCATCTCGGTCCGTGGAAACGCCACGCATGCGCTTGCCGCAGCATGTAATGGCAGGGATTATTGTACATTCAAAGTGAAGGTGGAGGAGATCGGTGATACTGCTCCGGGCTGCGCGAAGGAGTTCACGGCAGTTTGGATCTGCAAAGGTGAGCGGACGATTCGGTCTAGCTCGGTTCCTGCGGAGGCCGGGTTGGACCCGACCTTGCAAGTCTTCTGTAACCACTAGCTGTGAGCTTTCAGGAGGTTGTCCATCCGGTCCGGAACGAGGAAGCTGAAGTTATCGAAGCTTTAGCCAATCCCCGGAGGACCGAATGGACACCCATAAGAATGCGCCTCTGACGCCGAAAGGTCGAGAGGCCATGGTGCGGAGCGTGATCGAAGGTGGGTTAACAAAGGCGGCAGCGGCGCTCCAATTCAACGTTTCAGCCAAGACTGTCGCCAGGTGGGTCAGACGTTTCCGCGCGGGGGGTGTCGATGGGTTGCGTGATCGCTCCTCACGGCCCCTTTCATTGCCGAGCCAAACCCCAGCTGCCACATGCGCCGAAGTCGAGGTGTTGCGCCGGCAGCGCCACACGGGCAAGCAGATCGCGTCCGAAGTCGGCATCTCGCCAGCGACCGTCAGCCGTATCCTGCGGCGGCTGCGATTGAACCGATTGCGCGACCTGGAACCGGCCGAGCCGGTGCGGCGCTATGAGCGCGAACATCCCGGCGAGTTGATCCACATCGACATCAAAAAGCTCGGCAAGTTCAATCGTGTAGGTCATCGCATCACCGGCGATCGAATGGGGCAGAGTGGCTTGCGTGCCCGCGGGGAAGGGCCTGGCTGGGAATACGTCCACGTCTGCGTCGACGATGCTTCCCGGATCGCCTTCAGCAAGGTCATGAAGAGCGAACGCCAGGGCTGCGCCGTCGCCTTCCTCAAAACCGCGATCGCTTACTACGCAAGCTTGGGCGTCACGGTCCAGCGGGTGATGACCGACAACGGGTCTTGCTACAAATCCTTCACCTTCCGAAGAGCCTGCAAGCGCCTCGGCGTCAAACACATCCGCACCAAACCATACACGCCGAAGACCAATGGCAAGGCTGAGCGCTTCATCCAGACCAGCCTGCGCGAGTGGGCTTATGCCCGTGCCTACAACACCTCAAAAGAGCGAGCCGACGAACTGCCAAGATGGCTTCACAGCTACAATTGGCACCGCCCGCATGGCAGTATTGGCTCGATGCCACCGATAAGCAGACTCGCCCTGACCAGCAACAACCTGTTGAGGCTCCACATCTAGCTGGCGCTTTTCGGCACTCCCGAGTAGCGCAGGCCGCAGCTAGCAGGCTCGCGCAGCCAGGTCTTTGACGGAAAAAGAGCAGTTTCGGCTTGATTAAGTTCGGTGCAGCTTCAGATTCGCCCTCGTGCCCTGCGCCTAGGGAAGATGTGGTCTGTGCGTCAGTCTCAGCAAAATTGATCAGGGTCCGGCCGAGCCGTCCCCTTGGTGGGCTTGAGATCGCCGGCCGCTGGACGTTGTCCCCACCTAGCCAGTGAGCGTATCCATTCGGCACGCAGGGTTAGCGCTTGAGCAGTCCTGGGTTCTCTTTGTAGAACCTGATCAGCTCGATGAGGTTTTCGATTCCGGAGTCGGTGAACGCCTGGACGCCGTCTTCTCCGACTCCATAGACCCAGATGCCGCCGTCCTCGATCTCCATCTCGATCGAGATGTCGCGTAGCCAATCTTCGTCTTCGCCAAGGTCCCTCGCGACTTGGGTGATGGTGGTGACGTGAGGGACCTTGTAGAATAATTGGCAAGGACGGGACTGATCACGCCGCCTTGGGGGTGCCCTCGCGAGCGGTGATCGCTCCATCTTTGCCTTGCATCGGCGCTATTAGCCAGCGTTCGATGTAGAGCCGAGCCCATTCGTCTTGCACATGCTTCCTAACGGCCTTCATGAGCAGCTCGTGGCTGATATCGTCGAACAGGCCTTTGATGTCGAACTCCAGCACCCAATCCATCTTCCAGCACCGTTGCCGGGTGACGCCGACGGCGTCCAGCGCGGATTTTCCGGGCCGCTAGCCGTAGGAATCGGGAAGGAAGATTTCCTCGAATACTTGGTCAATCTGCAGCTTGACGACCGTCTGCGCCACGCGATCTGCTACTGTCGGCACGCCTAGAATGCATTGTCCGCCGTTCTTCTTGGGACTGGGGACAGCCCGAACGGCAGGTGGAAAGTGGCTGCCAGAAGACATTCGATTCCAGACCTTGTAAGGGTTGCCCCTCAAGTCTCTCTCAAAAGCTTCAAGCGACACCTTATCGACGCCGGCCGCGCCCGCATTGGCTTTGGCCAGTTTGTAGGCCTTAACCACTGTCTGCTTGTCGATGTTGTACTGCTTACGTCCGGTTACACTCACATGTCCTCCTGCTCATCACAGTTGCATCTGGGCGCAACCCACTTGTTTCGGCCCCTTCGCTCCAGTTCCATTACAGCACCTTCACCACTACTACGAGCCGATCCGTCCCAGTGCTGTGCTTCGGTACTCTCGTCTCGCGGTGTGCGCCGCTTGAACTTCTTCCTTAGCATCACAACGACTGGTTCTTGCAGTTCTCTACAAGAGCCTGTATCCAGATCGCGTCCCCTAAACGCCGGTCGCCATCTGCGCAGTAATCCAGGCGCCTCACGGATTGATCTCAGGGATGGCACGCGCCCCTAATTTTGGCGACGCCTTAGTAATTTTCGACGCGTCATCGGAAGATTCGCCTTCGCTCGCCTTCTGGATACTTACCTGCCCCGTAAACCCGGGACTTTTGCAACACTTGCTGATGACCGCGCCTTTTAAGCGAAGCCACAGTGTCGTGGTTTTACATCTGCGCCTGGAACGCCGATGCAGGAGGGCCGTCCTCCATCTCTCATAAAGCTGTACGCATCAAATTCGGTTATTAACCTCCTTCATGCTCTGCAGCACACCATGCCAGAGAACCTTGACCAGATCGCCGTGGCAGCCCCGGAAGATATAGAGATCGCCGGCATGCGGATCGCGCTTCAAGCTTTCCTGAACCGCAAGCGCCAGGCTTTGCATGCCGCAACGCATGTCGGTGTGGCCAGTGGCGATGCAGACCCTGACGCCGCTCGGGACCGGGATCATCGTCGTCGCCGGAGCGAAAGAACCCGCTGCAGCACCTCGCCGTCGAGCGTCTCGGTCAACGCGAACACAACAGCCACTGCCAAGCTCGATCTCGATCTCGATGATTCCCGCCCTTAAGGCTACGCAGACGGTGAAGGCAGCAGTTGTGGCGTGTCGCTCGAGATCGGAGCCGCCACCGGTGTGATCTCGACGGGAACGAGAGCTGGCACGGAATCTCCGCCCAGTCGCCCTTGGCGTGCCTGTCGACGCATGCCGGCGCGCGACGCCCTGCAACGTCTCTTCGACAAGGCGAACCTTCTCGTAACTCCATCGCCGCTGACGCTCGGCCCAACACATTGACCTGCATTCGCCACGTGACCTTAAGAGCTAGACTTAAGGTATCAAATCCCCGGGCCGCGTCTAGGAACTACGAAGGCGGTCGCCGCCGCAGGGGTGAGCGTGGGGTATTTGCCGCCTCATTTTATTAGTCAGGCCGCAAGATCGTGCCGCAGCTCGCCGATGTTGCAACCATCCTCTTCAAGAGCTGCCTGCGCGGATTTTCTCGCCTGTTTATGCAGCTTCATTCTACATTGCGGTCGATCCTACGGATGCAGGCCTTAAAATGAGGGCTGATCGGCGACTTGGACCCCGTTGCATCTATGAAGACACAGACTGCGTCCCCCGTCCCGATAAGATTGCCGTGCCAAACGGCGTAGTTTTGCACACAGCTTGTCGTCCCGATCCTCGATGTTCGCGCGGTGATGAATACACGATCGCCGAGCCTCAGGCCACGTTCAAAGTTGAAAGAGAGCGAGCGCACGACCAGAGTCTGCTTGGTGTTATCTGGCCAGTGCCCCATAATATCATAGAAATATCGTATTCGAACTTCCTCGCACCATTTCAAAAAGGTCAGATTGTTGACGTGGGAATTGCTGTCGACATCCGACCAGGCCGTCTCCTGCGTCACGCCGAAGTTCCAGTCGCCCTCGATGCCGAAGATGCGACGGGCCGTCGGGGAAAGTTCGTTACATGGCCTTTCCAGAGAGAGCGTCATTTACATCCTTGCTGAAATGAAACCGTTGAAGATCTCGTGACCTACAGGTAGCCATTCGCCGTCCAGCCACCATCGATTGTCATGGTCTGCCCGGTAATGAAGGAGGAGCGGTCCGACGCGACGAACGCGACCAACTCCGCGATTTCGGTCGCGTTTGCAAGTCGTCGTAGCGGCGTTCGCCTGCGCAGTGCACTTTCGTCGAGCTTGCCCTCGGCGACGAGGTTTTTTACGAGTTCGGTGTTTACATAGCCTGGCGCAATCGTGTTGACCCTTATGTTGTGATCCGCCCACTCCAGGGCCAACACTCGAGAAAGCATGTCGACTCCGCTCTTGGTCACGCAATATCCCGCCCGCACTGGCCCCGCGACGCTGCCAAACATCGAGCCTATGTTGATGATGTTGCCACCGCCTTGCGGGATCATGTGTTTTGCAGCCTCCCGTGAGCACAGAAAGGTGCCGGTGAGGTTCACTGCAATCGCTTGGTTCCACGTAGCAAGAGTGAGGTCCAGTGCCGGCGCATTGCACGAAATGCCTGCGCTGTTGACGAGCACGTCGATGCGCCCAAGTTTCTGAGCGATGCTCTTCATGGCTTCCTCGACATCGCGCTCCTCTGCGACCGATCCACAGAAAATGGACGAGTGAGTAGCGACGCAAGCTGATGCGCGGTCTAACGCCTCTCGATCCAAGTCGAACAGGCCAATGACGTAGCCATCCAGTGCCAGTCTTTGGGCAATGGCCAAGCCAATACCCGAACCAGAGCCGGTGACAACAGCAACCTTATTATACATCGATATCGCATCCCCTGCATGGCTCACGGGCACGTTCCACCACCGATGCGAGACTCCATGACGCTAAGCCGTTCGGTCGGCCCGAGCCGGCGAACAACGAGCTGGGGTCCGCTTGCTTTCTTGACGATCGACAATCGAGCGACTGCCCTTCCTTCAAACGAATAGCCTGTAAGGATTTTCTATCGTTTCGCGGAACATACCCAACCATTCACTTCCATTAAGACGATCGTTCGTCGTTTGATCGAGCGACAGGTCGCATCTGACCACGCTGGCAAGCACCAGATCATCACCTCTCGCGACCGCGCAGCGCTTGCGACCGCCTACTGACAGCATGAGTGCCCGGCCAATCCCAAAGATCGAAAGAGATACGCTACCTGCATCGTATACAAACACTGTAAACACGTCGATCTGATCGTCCCCTACGCCAGTCGCACCTACATCGACGTTTTCCCGCGCGCGCTGGATCTCGGAGGAGAGTGCGCTCACGGTCTTGTCTGCAGCGTCGGCGATTATTATCCTGCGAAACCCTTGGGCTGTCCTATCAACGACGGCAATGTCGCTGGTGCGGGCAGCCCCGGAGTGCGCCATAACAACAGCGGACGCGCGAACGAAAAGATCAGAAAACGATATCTGTCCATTCGCTGGACGTGTTGCATTTATCTCATCGAGTAGCGACATCAGCGCGTCGACTTCGATTTCTGTCTCGTAGCGAAATTGAGGTTCAGCCACGCCTCGTGAGCGCGCTGCTTCCGCGCTTGGGATAGCAGCATGGTTCGCTGTTCGGTTCGAGAGCGGCTCCGGTGCTGTTCGGCTGGACGTCGAACCAAGCGCGGCGCACGCCGCTTGCACATCAAGCTTCACAATTCGCCCCCGTGGACCGCTTCCGGTTAATCCAAACAGATCGATCCCGTTCTGGACGGCGATGCGGCGCGCCAGCGGTGAGGCGATAATCCGTGATGAGCGAGCGCAGGATGGGGCAATTAAGGATGGCGCAAACGCAGCGGGAACGAAACTTGAAATGTTGGTCGCCACAGTAGCGTCCTGCGAGTGCAAAACAGCGATCCTCTGATGGACCTTAGCGCTGTTACCTGGCTCGACAAGGATTTCCTTCAGGTGTCCTGATACCTCGGCAGTCAGCTCGACGATCGCCTTATCGGTTTCTACTTCGGCAATGGGTTCGCCCCGCTTCACCTCGTCGCCGACTGATTTGAGCCATCTCGCGATGACGGCCGACTCCATTCCAGCGGAAAGGGAAGGCATAACGATATTCATACCGAGTTTCCGCGTCTCACTCAGGCGACTGCCGGCAGCCCCTGGGCGACGAGCATTTCCTTGAGAGCAGTCACAATATCGGCAGGCCGTGCGCAAGCTGCCGCTTCAAGCACTTTCGAAATGCTTGGCGAAGCCTCAGCCCCGTGTACGCGCTGGATTGGCTGGTCCAACCAATTAAACAGGCGTCGCTGTGCCTCATCTGCAAGCCATCCACCATAAGACGTTCCCAACGCTCCCTGCTCGACGATCAAGAGATTGTTGGTCTTGCGCACAGACGCTTCGATGGTTTGCCAATCTACACCAGCCCGATCGAGGCTGCGGAGATCTATGACCTCCGCATCAATCCCATGATCATGTGCGAGCTGTACGGTCGTGCGAACCATCGAAAGATAGGTGAGGATCGTCATGCGACTGCCGGTTCGGACGATCTTGGCTTTGCCAAACGGAATGTAGAAGTCAAAGTCGTCTGTAGGAGCAGAACCCGTAGAATTGTACAAGTCGACATGTTCCAGAACCAGAACTGGGTCATTGCACAGGAGCGCAGAGTTCATAAGTCCGACATAGTCAAACGGCGTTGACGGCGCCACGATCCGCCAACCTGGGGCAGTGGCGAAGATGCCCGCCGGATCCATCGAGTGCTGCGATCCATAGCCGGCGCCCATGGCCACCTTGGTTCTCAACACCAGTGGCATCGCATTCTCGCCGCCAAACATGTGACGCGCCTTGCCGATCTGGTTGAAGACCTGATCAGCGGCGACCCACATAAAGTCTGGATACATGAACTCGATGACTGGGCGGATACGCCCATCCGCCGCCATGCCGCCGGCAAGACCGGTGAATGCATTCTCGCAAATCGGTGTACCTAAGCATCGATCAGGATATTTTTGTGCGAGGCCGCGCGTTGCGCCATTCGTCCCGCCTTTCAACCGATGGATATCTTCTCCCATCACTACGATACGTGGATCTGTCGCCATCCTTCGGTCCATGACATCAGCAATTGTATCTACGAACTTAACACCAGCTTTCAGCTGACCTCCAAACGTCTCCTCTTCCTCGAAGCGGATATCATCGAACTCTTCAAGCTTACCGCGCACCCCGAAATCCCGGAAACTCTCATCTGGCCAAAGTGACGAGACGATTTTTCGTTTTCCCTCAGATGTCTCGATCAATTCGGATGCGATAGCGTCCATCATCTCAAGCGCCTGTTCGCGAAGTCGCGCAATAGCATCTTCACCGACGATCTGACGCTCGAGCAGATGCTGTGCAGTCTGCACCAGTGGATCACGCGCGCGCCATTGCGCCTCCTCCTGCTTCGTGCGGTAACCGAAGGCCGACCCGGGCAATGCACCATTCTGGTGGAAGAAGCGGTAGACGTCTGCTTCGATTATGGTGGGGCCGTGACCTGCCCTCATATGTGCGTTGGCTCCTTCGCTAGCGAGATAGACCCCGAGAGGGTCCATGCCGTCGACCTTGAATGATGATATGCCAAATGCAAGTCCGCGCGAAGACAATCTGATTTCTGCGGTTGATTCCGCTACCGTTGTCGAGACCGCGTATCCGTTGTTCTCGATGAAGAAACAAATCGGCAGCTTCCAAGCCGCCGCGATATTCATGGTCTCAAGGACTGAACCGATATTGACTGCGCCATCGCCGAAGTAGGTGTACACCACATTACCAGTGTTCAGATGGCGATGGACCCATGCCGCGCCAGCTGCAATTGGAACGCCGCCACCTACGATGGCATTGGTGCCAAGGTTGCCTGCCTCTGACCAACGCAGATGCATCGAACCGCCACGACCTTTGCAGAAGCCTTGGGCAAGCCCGAGGATTTCGGCGAGCGTTCGTTTGGCGAGATGTCGAACTTCCCCGCTGAACGGTGCTTGGGGATCGATACCGTCCTGCTCCACGAAACAAAGTGCCTTAGCAAGAAACTGGTGGTGAGCTCTATGCGAGCCATTGACTTGGTCACCTTTCCGCATAGCGATTGCCGAACCGACAGCGCCGCCCTCCTGTCCAATGGCGGAATGTGCCGGACCGTGAACGAGCCCTTGAGCCGCTAGTTCCAGCACCTTCTCTTCGAAGGCCCGGATCAAGTGCATCTGCGTCAGCATCGTCGTGCCAAGTTCAGGTTTTAGTGCGGCCCAATCATCCCGGCACGCCCTGATCTCTCGCCAAGGCGCCAGTGGCTTGAGATCCTTATATTCCGGCATTTCCTGTCCCCTAAACTGACGCAGCAGGCTGAGGGCTGGTGCCTCAGCTGGCGATATAGAGCCCGCCATTCACATGCAGTGTCTCGGCGGTAATGAAGCTGGCGGCATCCGAGCAAAGAAAAGCCACGGCTTGGACAACATCCATGGACGAACCGAAGCGCTTCAACGGTGTTTGTTCAATCAATTGGGGACCGTGCGCGGCGATAAGCGACGAGACCATCGGCGTTTGGATGAGGCCGGGAGAGACCGCATTCACCCGGATGTGCGGCGCCAGTTCAATCGCCAGCGTGCGTGTCAGGGTTAACACGCCGCCTTTAGCGGCCGCATAATGACTATGCTTGAGGCTACCCTTGTGGCCAGCCATCGACGCGATGGTTACGATAGCGCCACCCTCGCGCAAAAGGGGTCTGGATTCGCGGACAGTGTAGAAGACGCCGTCAAGGTTGACGCGAATGAGCTGAGACCACTCGGCGTCCGTCATCTCGGAGAGCGCCTGCTCCAGGTAAAGCCCAGCACCGGGGATTAGAAAGTCGATACACCCGAAGGTCTTCGTAGCGAGCTCAACGACCAGTTCCGCCTGCTGCGAAGAAGAGACGTCATGAGGCAGCGCGACGACCCGGTTTCCTTCAGGGTCAAGCCGTTTAGCAGTTGCCGCGACGGCCAAGAAGTCACGATCCGTAAGAACCAGATTGGCGCCATAGCGGTAAAAAAGCTCCGCACAAGCACCCGATATTCCGCCGCCCGCGCCGGTTATTAGCGCTGTTTTGCCTGAGAAAGCGTATGACATGATCCACTCGAGAGATCGTCGTAAAATTCAGAGCCATACGCTGCGAGAACGCGTGCTGGTCTCGGAAGCGTCAGCTAGGATGTGAACCGCTGACCGGAGCCCGGGGACAGAGGCGTTAGGCGCTTCAAGTGATTAGGCCTCTTCCATTTCAGTCAGTCATCATCAAACCGAAAACGGGGATGGCCTGGACCGCTCACAACAGATCCGGCCGTCGGCGCGGCGAAGTGCGCCGTCATCAGCTTCGTGGGCGTATCGATGCAGCGGGCAATCAGGTCGCGTATCACTTGGCTTGCCGCTGGGTTGTCGTACCCGGCGTTGACCCAATCCGGCCGCGCGAGCTGGATCGGGTGATGAATAGCGTCGCCGCTGAAGATCGCATCGTGGGACTGCGAGCAAAGGTAAAGGCCGCAGTGGTGTCTCGTGTGGCCATGGAGGGGCATGTAGCGCACTTCATCTGGCATTTCGTTCTCGAAGGCATAATCATCTTCCACGAACGCCGCCAAACCGCGGTCCACCACAGGCAAGACGCTGTCGGTAAACGCAAGCTTCCGGTAGGGCTTAACAGTTCCCGTCTCGATGGCGTCGCGCCACCATTCGAACTCACCTTTGCTGATCAGGTAGCGGGCATTGGGGAAGGTGGGGACCCACTCGCCGTTGAGCAGCCGCGTGTTCCACCCAATGTGGTCGGCGTGGAGATGCGAGCACATGACAAAGTCGACCTGCTCGGGTAGTACGCCTGCGCGCGCGAGGCGCTCAAGGAAGGGGTTCTGCAAACGATGCCATGTCGATTCATACGAACGCTCCTTGTCATTGCCGCAGCACGTATCGAACAGAATCGTATGGTGTCGGGTGCGTATGAGATACGCATGCATGCTCATTCTCAGATTTAGAGTGCCCGCCTCCATGTTACGAGGCCCGAGCCAGTGCTCATGTTCCGCAGCTTCCTCCTTCGTCACGCCCTCCAGCAGATAGTCTGGCGCGATGACGAAATCGAATTCGCTGATTCTATCGACGCGGATATCCCCGAACAACTGGGTCTTCATGCTATAGCACCGTTCGACCGCAGCGTGCTGATCTCGTCGTCCCGAAATCCGAAACGTGCCAGAACTTCGTCCGTATGCTCCCCGAGCATCGGCGCGCGCGTAGTTGGCGTGTCTCCCACCCCCATTTGGATGGCCTTGCCCATACTCAGATATTTCCCGATCCGCGGGTGTTCGTGCTCGACGACGAGCCCTTCTGCCAAGAGCTGAGGATGGTCGAACATGTCCCCGATGGAGCGAACTGCGATGCAGGGTACCTCGCCAAGCATCAGCTGTTCCCACTCAAGAGCAGTGCGCTTCATCAGCGCTTCACTTATCAGAGGTTTGATTTCATCTTTGAGAGCGGTACGCTTATTGTAGGTGTCACAGCGGGGGTCATTCGCCAATTGCGGAAAACCAAGATGCTTACAAAGATTTTTCCAAAAGGTCGTGGTGGTGGCTTGGAGAAAGACGTGCCCCTCCTTGGTCGGATAAATCCCCCCGTAACTAGGAGGCCACCACCGATCGACGTTGCGGGGTTCACTTTTGGCCCATATGAATTGTCCGGCCTGCAATGCAATAGAGGATCTCAACAAAGAGGGCTTCACATGCTGTCCCTCTCCTGTCCGCAGCCGATGAATGAGCGCCGACATAATTCCCATAGTGACGAAAGTAGCCGAAAAGTAATCCACAATGGAACCGCTCATAACCTGCGGTTGTCCAATAGCGCCCCCCTGCATCGCAGCCAAACCAGTGAAGCATTGGAGCACCGTATCATAGCCAGGATGATCCCTCAAAGGCCCGCTTTCACCGTAACCTGTCAATGAGCAGTAGATAAGATCGTCGCGATGTCCTTTTAGTGTCTCGTAGTCGATCCCGAGCCTTGGAGCCACGGACGGCCGGAAGTTGTGCACCACGACATCGGCCTTCTCAACCAGTCGATAGAAAGCAGCTCGCCCCTCCGCGCGCTTCAGGTCGAGCACGATAGAGCGCTTATTTCTGTTCACTCCCAGAAACGACCTGACTTCTTCCAGGCTCGACGGATACTGCCGCGTCATGTCACCACTAGGAGGCTCTATCTTGATGATATCGGCCCCCACATCGCCGAGCAGCGCGCAGCCGTATGGCCCAGCCAGGTATTGCGTTAGATCTAGTACAACGACTCCTTCCAGAGATTCCGCCATATTTGCCTCTAGCATTTAGGTTGATTTGTCTTAAGAAGAATCACCGGAAGAGGCACTCGCACCGCTGCTGGGTGCGAAGTCACTCTGTGCATGTTCAGTATGCGGGAATTTCGATACTCGGGATGATTCCGACATCCACGCCCGCTACCCGAGCCCTTTTTAGGACAGTCATCGCAGCCCGAATGTTGGCATAATCAATTAGTCTTGACTTGTAACGAACCGCCGCCTTCCCACGAGCCACCGCGTCCGCGAAAGCCGAAACGATCTCCCGTGCCTCGTTGATCTCGACCTCCGAGGGCGAGAAGACCTCGTTGATAATTGGGATGTGACTTGGGTGAATCGCCATTGCCCAAGTCGCCCCCATACGCTTTGATTTTTCGGCAAGTCGTCGCACCAGATCAAGGTCGTCCAGCTGCCCGGTCATAGAACCTTCGATGTGCAAGATACCGGCAGCGCGCGCTTGCAGCACGGAATAGGCGCCGAAGTAAATCCCTTCCTCGGCCGCATCATTGAGGCCCAGAGAAAGGGCAGCATCTCCACCCGGCGTTGGACCACAGGCCGCGCCGGCTCGTTTAATCCGCGGGGACGCCATGCAGAGGTCGTAAAGCCTATACATGGCCACAGCCGTTTCTGCACCCGCACCACAGATCTCGATGCTCCCGACCGGCAGGCCGCGCGACCTCTCCAGCTCCCCCAACACCCGGTCGAGCGCGGCAATATCCTCAGGGTCTTCGACTTTAGCCAGCGACACTCCATCGAGGCCCTCGATGACGACCGAATTCAGGTCGTCCAGCACCTGCCCGGTTCGCCATCCGTTGACCCTCACGAACCGGCCGAAGGAGCCGGGACGGAGCTCTTTGATGGCAGTCGCGACGGCATTGCGAGCTGCAGGCTTTCGGCTGACCTCGACAGCGTCTTCAAGATCAAACATTAGCGCGTCGGCGCCATACTTGGGTGCTTTCAACATCCAGTCGAGTTTGTCTCCGGGGACGAAGAGCATCGAGCGATAGCACCTGGCGTCTCGAAAAGTCTGAGGCATCTGGCTTCCTTAAAGTCTCAACTCCATGTCTGTTATAATGAGCCCTCCAAATGATTTGATGGAATTGGTCGTGCTTTGAAGCCGAATTTCGACGCTGAAGAAGGCATTCTCGAAGGATTTGCGCGAGTTGATCGATGATGCGGTCGCGAAGCATTGTGGCGGGCTTATCTGCCTCAATCCGTTGGCACGGCCAATTGGCGACCCAATTCACACTGCAAATTCTGAGTTCCTGCCCGTAAAAATGGGAACGGCGCATGTCTACCGGGTCGTCGCAGGGATTATTTAGGACTTCCTCAAGTTGGTGGTTTCTGATGCCCATGAGCGCATCAAGGCCGCTATCACCTAAGTGCTCTATGCCAGTTGGCGGCGTTGCCGCGTATGCACTTCATGCGCAACGCGCGCGCACGCCGCAAGAGCGGCCGGCGCGTGGTCTCTGCCTTTATCGCAACCGCGTTTGCGCAAGGCGATGCGCAGGCCGCCGAGCGTAGGGGTGCGGCGTTGCTGACCGGCCCGTTCCAACTTGCCCAAGCTCGCCGCCTTCCTCGGCCCCAACGGCGCGATCAACCGGCATACGGAGGTGATGGCCATGTCCCCAAAGAGGATGCCATCGTCCCCATCGTCGGCGCGATCCTGCTTGAGCAGAACGATGACTGAGCCGCGTAGCGCGCCCGCTACATGACGTTAGAAACCATCGCGCCGTTGAACGATGATCCCGTCTTCAGCTTCCCGGTAATCGCCAGCGGACCTGTCCGGCCCTCGCCGGCGAACGCGCTGTCACACCGCGGGCATGCTCACGGACGCTACCTGTTGCGAGTTGGCGTCGTACTTAAAACCGCCCGGCTGCAAAGCAATGATGCGGGATTTCGTCGATACGACGCCAAGAATTGGTGAAATCCAACTCAGCCGACCAGCTACGATTCCGCCTCGGTTCTAGAAAATGCGCACTTTTGAGCCGTTGACGACCAAGCGTGGGCATCCGAAAAGGGGGAAAATCATGTCAGAGCAGGTGTTTCGAAAGCTACCGTGCCGTCGCGTAAGCCGACGCTCGGTCCTCAAATCGTCGGCATCGTTGTTAGGTCTACCGTTTGTCGCAAAAGCCACTGCAGCCTTCGGGCAGGAAAAGCTGGCCGGCAGCGGCGAAGTGATCGTTCACAGTTATGGCGGCTCGTTCACGGCAAATTTGCGCAAATATGTCTTTGACCCCTTTACGAAGGCGACGGGCATCAGGGTTTTCGATGTGACAGCCGACTTGGCCGAGCCTCAACTAAAGGCAATGCACGAAGCGGGGCGCGTTGACTGGGACGCTGCTTTTGTCACGCCTCAAGGCTACGCGGAGCTGAATCAGGCCGGCATGTTCATGCCCATCGACTACAGTCTGTGGGACGACGAAGCGTTAAAAGGTGTGCCGGAATCTGCTCGCCTTACTCATGCTGTCACTGCGTACCAAAACGCTGCTTTGCTGGTTTATGATGAACGCGCTTTCCCGAAGGCTGGCCCCAAGGGGTGGGTCGACTTTTGGAATGTCAAGGAATTTCCGGGCCCAAGGGGGCTCTACGGCACTCTAGGTTTTCAAGCGATGGTATTTGCGCTGATTGCCGACGGTGTCACGCACAAAGACCTCTCGCGGCTGACTGATGACCAGATCGATCGAGCTTTGAAGAAGCTCGACGAGATCAAGCCACACATTACCAAGTGGTGGGCGGCGGGAGGGGAGCCCATACAGCTGCTCATCAACCATGAATACGCGTTGACGAGCGCCCCCGATGGCCGCGCCCTCGCGGCCATCAAGCAGGGAACACCCCTTCGCATGGTATGGGACGGCGCTACTATAGGAGAAAACTACTGGACAGTTCTTAAGGGCGGACCGAACAGCACAAACGCACTGAAATTTATCGCGTTTGTGAATCGGGCCGAAATGGCGGCCGCTTTTACACAAGGGAACGGCTATCCCGGCCCGAACCTAAATCAGCTGAAGTACCTGCCAGCCGACCTCGTGCCACTGATCAGCATAAGCGCCGACAATGCGGCGAAGACAGTCCGGTTCGACGTTGCCTGGTACTTGGAGAAACGTTCGGATGGCAAGACCAACGCGGATCACATACAAGAGCGTTGGCTGGCATGGCGGACGCGATAACCTCCCGCGCGACCGACTTCAGTCAATCACTCGCTACGTGGCTTGGCTCGCGGCTGCATTCCGCGCATCTAGCTCACTCGTCGCAAGCGTTTACTCAAGAAGGAGGAACTTATGCTGACTAGGAAGTCGGACCTGACCACCGCCTTTGTGGAGGTGTTACAGAGCGCCGCGACAGCAGGGCTGGCTCCTGATGCCATACAAGCTGCGAAGCAACGCATCCTGGATATGCTGAGCGTGACCTCGATGGGTTGGGCCTACCGGCGTCGGAGGTCGCTTTTCGCTCAGTAAGTGCGAGTGACGGTCCGTGTACCTTGATCGGTCGCAATGCAACCGCCGTCGCGGCAGACGCAGCGTTTGTGAATGCCGTTGCGAGCCACACCACGAGCCAGGTGGATTGTGGAGGCGGAGGTCACCCCGGAAGCTTCGTGGTTCCCGTATCGCTGGCGCTGGGCGAGCAGTACCGACGTTCGGGTAAAGAGGTATTGAGCGCGATCGTTGTCGGCTACGAAGCGGCGCAGCGGATGGATATGGCCGCAGCTGCCGCTTTGCATTCGAACGGGTTTCGAGCCGTCCCGGCCATCGGCGTTTTCGGCGCCGCGGCCTCTGCGTCGGTTTTGTCTGGTCTCGATACTAGCCAGTTTGCGAACGCACTCAACTTTGCTGCAAACATGGCTGGCGGGTTCTACGGGGCCTTCTCGGATGGGACCATGGAGGTCGACGTCCAATCAGGCTTCGCCGCCCGCGCCGGGGTCACAGCGGCGGCTCTTGCTGGGGCTGGTGGTGAAACCTCGCCGCGCACACTGGATGGCGCCGCCGGGTTCTTCAGTACCTTTGCGCGTGACCGAGATTATGAAGTCGGTGCTCTGACAGCTGAAACGACTGCGCTCGGGATCCATACCGCCTGGTCCAAGCCATTTTCCGGTTGCAAAGCCAATCAAGAGACGATGCTTGTGATCCGTGCGCTTCAGCCTGCCGGTTTTCCGCCATCTGAGATCGAGCGCGTGATCGTGACCCGCGGATGGAATGACTATGATGCGCCCGGAATCCAGGCTGCCCCCCCTTATCACAATATGGTGCAGGCGCTACTGTCAGCGAGGTTCACGTCCATTGCCGCGCTGCTTGGTAAGCCCGTCACGGACTCGCGATACTTTAAAGAGTCATTCGGGGATCCGGATGTTGAGGAAATCGCACACAAGACTACCTTGCTGACGGCTGAGGCGGGTGGTGAAACCGTTACAGTTGAAGTCGTTCTGAAGAACGGCCAGACGCACACCCTGCGATCTTCAGACATACCGGACACGAGCTGGGATGTAGACCTTACGAGCAGGTTCGAGAGGCTTGCGGCTCCGCGACTTCAAGGCGCTACGCGAAGCGTGCTCGATCTCGTAGCAAAACTGGATTCGGCGCCGGATATTGGTGCGCTCATGCAACTCGTCCGAGCATAGCGCGTCCGACGGCGCTCGGCTTGAGCCCGGAGGTAAGATGTACACCCCGCCACCGAAAAAAGGCCTGATGGCATCCACGGCTTCCGTCGTGCATTGGAAGCAATTGCGTCAAATTCGGCTCCGCCGCCAGGCTATTATCTGAGATCCAAGGTAGACATGTGCGCCTTGAACTTTCAACGACCGAGCGCGGGCTTCTAAAGAGGGGAAAATCATGTCCGAGAAAGAGTCTCATTAATTTCCGTTCCTCGAGTGAGCCGACGCTCGGTCCTCCAATCATCGGCGGCCCTGTTGAGCGCGTAGCCGGCACTGTGAGGCGGTTGTCTACAGCGCTTGCGGAACCTTTACCGAGAATTTGCGCAAGCGGGTCCCAGTCGATGCGCCCAGCACAGCATCGTTCCGGCAAACATTCACGGACTGAAGGAGCGACGAGGTGCCGGTCAAGAATAAGCAGACATTGGTTGGGCTGGCATGCGCTTTGATCCTGGCTGTGCCGGCGACGGCCTCGGCCGTTACCGTCGAAGTGGCGCGGGCGTGCGATGCGGCGTTGGCCAAGGCCTTTCCACCGAGACAGATCGGCAACCCCGCGGCGGGAGGCACCAAGGGAACGGCCAAGGAGAAGCGCGAGTACTTCCAGAAATGCGTCGCCAACAACGGCAAGGTCGACGACATGCCGGCGGATGCGCCAAAGGACAACAAGCCGGCCAAGTAAAACGGGGAGGCTGCGTTATCGTCGCGGCGGCGGGCAGGGCGAGTAGAACGCGCCGTTGGTCGCATTGATGCGCTCGACGCATTGGTTGGGATCGGTGATCGTTCCCGCCACCGTGAAATCGTAGCCCATCCCCTTCACCACGACGATGTAGCGGCCGGGTGCGAGCGTGAAGCCGTCTTGCTCCGGTTGCAGCAACAGCATTCTCGACTGGTCGTCGATCGGGCCGACCTTGTAGGGGTAGGACATGCTGCGGATGACCCAGGAATCGCCGGCGCTGACCATGGCCGCCTTCCCGGTGGAATCGACGCCCATGGCGCGGGAGACTTTCGCGATCACCCGAACTTCGGTCCCGCCGGCCTCGACACCCCCATCGGGCCTGAACACGATGAATTTGACATCACCGTCCGGTACTGTAGTCGCGCTCGGCGTGTTGATGGCGGCCGAGATCGCGACGCGCCGGTCCGGAATCTTTCCGGGCACCGGCTTCAGCTCATGGAGCTGGCCCTCGCTCAAGGCGTAGACGCCGAACGTCGTCGGCAAAGGCATCGAGGGGTGCGCCGCTAGCGCCGGCTCCTTGGGGCTCTCCGACGGCCGCTCCAGGGGCTCGCCGGCCGAGGGAGTCGGGATCGCGGTCGGGCACTCCTTTCAATGCCTCAGTCATCCGATGGTCTTGCATACTTCGGCGTCGGTCAGACTCACAGTAAGCGCCGTTCCGCTCCCACCTTCTCACGGCACATGGGATAGGCGAGTTTCACGATCTCTTTGAAGGGATCGGCTTGTGTCTATGCTTGACCATACGCTTAATTCGGACGTGACGGCGCGCCGGCTGGAAGTGATCACGGAGACGGGACGCCGTCGTTGGTTCTCCAAGGACGACAAGGCCCGGATTGTCGAGGAGACGCTGGTCGCAGGCGCGGTCGTTTCCGAGATTGCCCGGCGACACGGGCTGACCCCACAACAAGTGTTCACCTGGCGCCGGCAAGCACGCCGGCAGCCGGCGCCGATGGCGGACGATCCGCAGTTTGTACCGGCGGTGGTAGACGCCATGGCACCAGTCGCGGTTGCTGGCCATGAGCGCAAGACAGCGCGACGTAAGGCCAAGCCGGATGTCGGGGCTCGCCGTTGCGATGCCGGGTGCATCGAGATCGAAGCCGAAGGCGTCACGATCCGGGTCGGCCGAGGCGCGGACGTGGCGATGATTGCGGCCATCCTCCATGCGCTGAAGGCAAGCCGGTGATCGGCCCGTCCGGAACTGTCCGGGTGATGGTGGCAACCAAGCCGGTCGACTTCCGCAAGGGAATGGAGGGCCTGGCTATGTTGGTGCGCGAGCACATGAAGGCCGATCCGTTCTCGGGTGCTGTTTATGTGTTCCGTGCCAAGCGGGCGGACCGGATCAAGCTGATTTTTGGGATGGTACGGGTTTGTGCCTGTTCGCCAAGCGGCTCGAGGAAGGCGTCTTCCGCTGGCCGAAGATCGAGGACGGCGTGATGCGTTTGTCGGCGGCGGAATTGTCGGCGTTGCTCGAAGGGCTCGATTGGCGGCGTGTTCACGCGGCACGGGAGACGGTCGTCCCGACGCAAGCCGGATAATTGTGGGCCGCGCTGCGGCGAAGTGAATCAGGGGCATCGAGCACGTCGTCAGGCGGGCGCGAATATGCTCTGATTTGCCTGTGAGCGATAACCTTCCTGATGATCCCGAGACGCTGAAGGCGATGCTGCTGGCCGAGCGGCATGAGAGCGAGCGGCTGCGCCAGATCATCAAGGAATTGCAGCGTCATCGCTTTGGCCGCAAGGCAGAGTCGCTTCCCGAGGAGCAGATGCTGCTAGGCCTCGAGGACGTCGAACAGGTTGCGGCCTGTACAGAAGCCAGCCAAGACGAGACAGCTCCGGAAGGCCGGGCCGAACCGGCGCGCAAGCGCCGCAACAATCGCGGAGCACTGCCGGCGCACCTGCCGCGGATCGAGGTCGTCGTCGACATCGACGACAAGATCTGCCCCTGCTGCCAGGGCGAACTGCATCGGATCGGCGAGGACAGGAGCGAACGGCTGGACATGGTGCCGGCGCAGTTCCGCGTTGTCGTCACCCGGCGCCCCAAATACGCCTGTCGCGCCTGCGAGGACGGCGTCCTGCAGGCCGAGGCTCCGGCCCGGCTGATCGAGGGCGGACTGCCGACGGAGGCAACCGTCGCCCAGGTTCTGGTGTCCAAATATGCCGATCATCTGCCGCTTTACCGGCAGGCCCAGATCTATGCCCGCCAGGGCATCGCTCTCGATAGATCGACGCTGGCGGACTGGGTAGGGCATGCCGCCTTCCATCTGCGCCCGCTGCATGAGCGCCTTCTCACGGTGCTTCGCGCGAGATCCAAACTGTTCGCCGACGAGACGACGGTGCCGGTGCTCGATCCTGGTCGAGGGCGCACCAAGACCGGCCAGCTCTGGGCCTATGCCGCCGACGACAGGCCCTGGGGCGGCCTCGATCCGCCCGGCATCACCTATGTCTATGCACCCGACCGCAAGGCCGAGCGGCTGTTCAGCCATCTTGCCGGCTTCAAGGGCGTCCTGCAGGTCGATGGTTACAACGCCTATCCAAAGCTTGCCGAGCGTGGCGAGGTCGAGCTTGCCTTCTGCTGGGTGCACATGCGGCGCAACTTCTACGAACTCGCGACAGCCGGCCCGGCGCCGATCGCAAGCGAGGCGCTCAAGCACATTGCCGCATTCTATGCGATCGAGAAGGAGATCCGCGGCTGCAGCGCGGAGGAGCGCCGCCTCGTGCGGCAGCAGAAGAGCCGACCACTGGCCGATGCCTTCGAGGTATGGCTGCGCGCCAAACTGGCTCTCATCAGCCAGAAGACCAAGCTCGCCGACGCCATCCGCTACGCCCTCTCGCGCTGGCAGGGACTGACGCGCTTCATCAATGACGGCCGCATCGAACTCGACAACAATACCGTCGAACGATCAATCCGTGGCATCAAGCTCAGTCGCAAGAACGCGCTGTTTGCCGGATCCGACGGCGGTGCCGAACACTGGGCTGTCGTCGCGTCCCTGGTCGAGACTTGCAAGCTCAACGACGTCGATCCGCTCGCTTATCTCACCAACGTCCTGACCAGGATCGTCAAAGGGCATCCCAACCGCGACATCGACCAGCTATTGCCCTGGTCCTACCGCGCTCAAGCCCTCAAAGCCGTGGCCTGAGCACGACGCTTACGATCCGACGGCGGTGCCGAACACTGGGCTGTCGTCGCGTCCCTGGTCGAGACTTGCAAGCTCAACGACGTCGATCCGCTCGCTTATCTCACCAACGTCCTGACCAGGATCGTCAAAGGGCATCCCAACCGCGACATCGACCAGCTATTGCCCTGGTCCTACCGCGCTCAAGCCCTCAAAGCCGTGGCCTGAGCACGACGCTTACGACTCACACGTGGGTCCGGCTGACCTTTCCTGGAGCGGTGGCGTCCAACCCGAAAGGAACCGACGGCTCCCGTGCGCAAGCAGGATAGCGCCGGTGATGAACTTCGCCTCGTCGAACTGGGAAGAGAGCCACGTAAACCCTATTCCAAGCCCTGCCCAACTTGCCGCGAAAGCTGCACGTGCATTGGGGCCTTTCGAGACCGCCGCTGTCCCGCGGGAGTCGCTGCCTGCGGCGCGGCCACCACACATACGGCACAAGCTATCGCTAACAGAGCCGAACACCCGACGCGGCTCCGCTGACATCGCATCGTAGCTATTAGAAACGTGGAAAGAGATCCGATTTTCCCCTGTCCGAAGCCGAACCCTTGTTTTGCGTTACCGGACTCAGCGCGGGATTGAAGGTGGTCAAGGGACGCGGATACGGCAGGTCGGGAATTCGTGCGAAGCGGACTTGTTGGGACGCGTCGAACATGCGAAGGCTGCGGCGCAAAGGCCGCCTCGGGAACTCATTTTAGATTCCTGTATGAGGGGTGCGGCAAACCAGGCGTTTTCACGCGAAGAGTGTAAACGGACGTACTTGCGGTCAACATCAGCGTCTTCAGGTCGGCACCGACGAAAGCGACGTTGGCGCAAATCTCGGGCGTCTCAATAATCCCGATCAAGGTCCCGTCCGGTTCGAATACCCAGACGCCGCTAGCACCGGTGCAGAAGACCCGGCCCGCCTCGTCGACCTTCATGCCGTCAGGGCAACCTGTCGATTCATCAGGAGCCATGCCAGCAGACATGTCAGCAAATATACGACGTCGGAGCAACTTGCCGTTTTTGTCGATATCTCGAGCGCCGCTATATACTGGCTCCATCGCGTGTTGGAAACATAAAGCGTCTGTTCGTCTTTCGAAAGCGCTAGGCCGTTGGGATATTCGATCTTGGCCACTTCGCTGACGAAGCCATCGATGGCGATGCGATAGACGGCGCCGTGGCCAATCTCACGTTCCTGCAAGGGGATGCGATAGTTCGGATCCGTGAAGTAAAGTGAGCCGTCTTGCGCGCAAATCACGTCATTTGGGCGGCTGAGGCGTGCGCCCCGGAACTTGTCCGCTATCGTGGTGACGCTGCCGTCATCCTCGATGCGATAGACACGGCGCAGGCCGCCTTCGCAGTTGACCAGTCGCCCCTGTAGGTCGAATGTGCTGCCATTTCCTGCTAACGTGTCGCGGACTTTCATCGGCTTCTCACCCAGCACCATCTTGAAGAGCACGTTAGATCTCAAATCCACGAAGTAGACGAAACCATCCGGATGCCAGAGTGGCCCCTCCGTGAACACAAAGCCACCGGCCACTCTCTTAAGTCTCGTGGTCTCCACAATGTCAATCAACGTAACCATAGCTTTCGGTCCTATTGATTAGTGGGCGCCTGTGCCGATTGCATCTTCCAGCACTATCATGAGGAATGAGCACTGGTAACACAGCGCCCTGCGCGGCCTGCGTAGTGACCGCGCCGTCACCGTGCAATCACGTTCCGGTCCCGTGTACCGCACTCGGATCCAGGCAATAAAACGTTTGTGAGCGAATTCTTGGACGTCCGCCGGCTGCGAATCGCCTCCACCCGGGCCGCATACAAATCACATGCATCTGCAGAATCAGCAGCAGGTTTGCAGGTTTCTCCGAGTCATTACGCGCTTCGGCGGCGGTATCACGCGAGCACAGTTATGCCATTCTTGACAACTGTGACGCCGCGCTCCTTTACGCTCGCTTCGAACGAGATCACCTTGCCATCCTTCCACATCTCCAGAATGACGGTCTCCCCCGGGTAGACGGGCGATGAAAACCGCGCCGCGTGGCGACTGAAGGCACTGGGATCATAGTCGGCATAAGTCTGCAGAATGCCGCGGCAGGTGATTCCGTAGGTGCACATGCCGTGAAGGATTGGCTTCGGAAATCCAAATCGCTTAGCGGATTCCGGATCTGAATGCAGCGGGTGACGGTCGCCGCAAAGCCTGTACATCAGCCCTTGATCAGGACGGGTTGGAATGTCGACGACCCGGTCGGGAGTTCGGCTCGGCATTTGATGAGGCTGGAGCTGGCCATGGGAGGATCCGCCGAAGCCGCCGTCCCCGCGCGCAAAGTACGATGTCACCAGAGTCGCTAATGGTTCGCCCTGGCTGGCCTTCAGCACGGTCTGGAAGCGGATGACTGCCCCCTTGTCCTTACCTTTGTCGTAGATGGCAACCACGTAAGAATCAGCCGTGATATCCGCAGCAGACGGAAGTGTACTATGAAATGCGATATCGCGCTCGCCGTCCAACGCGATCGAGTTCAGATTGAACTCGCCGGGTTCGGCAAAGCCGGCTGCGACTGAGGCAAATGTCGGTACGACCTTCAATGGCCGCGCCGTCACCGTCGCCTCGTTCACGAAAGCGAGCTCCTTTTCGTCCAGGGGATCGGCTCCCATGCCGATTCCAAGAGCGTAAAGCATCACATCGCGATCGTTATAGCTGTACTTTTGGCCAAGTTTCTTCATGGCCATCAGCTGCTCATAGTTGATTGCCATTGTGATCTTCCCTCGCAGCCAGGCCTGGCGAGACTACAGCGATTTCGACGGCTTAAGTTGTTGCAGAGGAGGAGCAAGCAACGATCATTGCCTGGCTCAGATCTCTCTCGTAGTCAAAAATCATTCGCCGTCTCTCCCCTTGAGCAGGTAGCAGTATCCATATTCGCCGAACGTCTCGCGGTCGAACCAAGAGCTGCGATGTCGGCAGACGATCAAACTCATTTGATCTTCTTTTTGGTTATCAGGCAGTCCACGGCCGTTAGCCCGGTGCCATTGGCAGAAAGGATGATGGGGTTTATGTCTATCTCGTCGATCTCGTCGGCAAGATCGGTGCAGAGCGTGCCGAACTTCACAATGCAATCGGCTAATCCGTCCAAGTCTGTCTTTCCACCCCCTCGCGCACCGCGCAGAACGCTCGCACCGCGCAGCCGTCCCATAGCAGCTTGCACATCCGCCGCATCGAAGCGAGGCAGCAGCACCTGCACATCCCTGAGTGCCTCAACCCATATTCCGCCCAATCCGAAGGCGACGACCGGCCCGAATTGCGGATCAAAAGTCGCGCCGAGCATGATTTCCGGCCCTGATTTAGCCATTTCTTGCACGACGACCCCGGCGATCTTCGCTTCGGGACTGTGCGACCGGACCGAAGCTATGATTTTCTCAAACGCCTCCGCTGCTTTTTCCGCTGACGGAATATTCAAGACGACGCCGCCAACGTCCGTCTTGTGCACGATCTCGGCCGACTCGATCTTCATCACGACCGGGAAATTAAGCATCTGTGCGATGCGCGCCGCCTCATCCGCCCGCGTCGCCAGGGCTTCGCGCGTGACCGGAATTCCGTAGAGCGCGAGCAGACGCTTGCCCTCACGCTCGGTCAGAACGCTGTCTTTCGCCTCGCGCATGATGCGCAATGCCTCGGAATAGCTAGCACTGCGCCGGCCCCGGTGGGCTGACAGACGATCGCCAGGTTTGCGGCCGCGTTGAAATTCAGCATAGCCAATCAGAGCCGAGAGCGCCTTCAGCCCGGGAGCCAACCCTTGCAAAAACGGCATGCCATCGAAATCGCCCTTCGGCTCGACCATCGTATCCTTTGGATCGAGAGAGGTGTAGAAATGGCCGCCGGCAAGGCTCAATATCGGGAATACGACCTCTGGTGCCGATGATGCAGCCTGCTTCAAAGCTTGTCCAAGGGCCGAGCTCATATCGAGGCGCGAAGGAAAGCCCCGCCCCCAGATCACCATGTCGTACGCGCCACAGGTCGCAAGCGTGCTCAGCGACTCATCGATGATCTGCGTGTCATAACCGCCCTGCGCAGTGAGATCGAGCGGATTGCCAACATTCCCGAACTCGGGAAAGACCGCTTCCAGCCGAGCTTTTGCAGGTTCAGGCAGTGGCGGGAATTCTATGCCGTAAGAGGCCGCGACGTCAGACAGAATGCTGGCGGCAGTCCCGGAGAAAGATGCGAACGCTACGCGGCGCCCCCGCGGTCGCTTGGTCGAAGACAACGCAACCGCGGTCTCAATCAGGTCATCCACCGTATCGACCCGGATGACACCCAGTCTCTTCAGGACGGCATCGATCGCCACGTCTGAACCTACGAGCGAGCCTGTATGAGCTAATGCCGCTTGGCGCGCCTTTTCAGAGCGGCCAATCTTGATCATCACAATGGGCTTGCCCTTATCGGCCGCGCGCTCGCAGGCCTTGATGAATTCAAGGGGACGCCTGATCTGCTCGCAGTAAGAGGTGATGACGCGCGTATCCTCGTCATCGACAAAATAGTCTATGAAATCTGCGACATCGAGACATGCCTCATTGCCAACTGTGACCGCACGGCCGATGCCGATTCCGCGTGCCAGCAATGGAACGATGAGGCTATAAACGAGAGTACCGCTTTGCAGGATGGAGCTAATTCCACCTGCCTTCATGGTGTGAAAGTCCAGCGGGACCGCGATCAACCGATTGGCCGCGTTCATCAAGCCGAAGCAGTTTGGACCGACCACCGGGATGCCCGTTCGTGCGGCCCAGTCCATGAGCCAGCGTTGCTTACTTGCCCCATCGCCAGCCTGCTCGGCGAACCCGCTCGAGATAATCTGAATCGCTCGCACGCCGGCGGCTTCGCAATCCTCAAGGACCTCGGGAATGGCCTTGCTCGGAATGGCGATCATGGCGAGGCCAACGGGATGTGGTATGGCTTTCAAGCTCGGATAGCATGGCGCGCCCGCGATCTGCATGTAACGCGGATTCACTGCAAAGACCTCTCCCGCGAAATCCCATTTCTTGATATTCGTGAGGATTTCCGTTGCAAAGCCCCCCTTCTGCGAAGCTCCGACAATCGCGACAGATCCCGGCTGGAAGAGCTGGCTGATCCTTGCCGTTCCCTGCTGAAGGCGGCCCTGTTGCAGCACACGATCAACTTGCATGTTTATCCCGTCGGTTTTTGCTTCGCGTAACGCTGTGTCTCGTTTGGACCAGGTGCCGATCCTACTGCCGAATCGGCTGCTCGCCGAACAGGCCTCCGAGGGATGCGAGCCGCTGAAGGTGGTGGTCGGTATCGCCGAACCAGGTGTCGATCATCGTCACATGCTTGAAATAGTGGCCGATGCTGTATTCCATGGTCATACCGATGCCACCATGGAGCTGGATGGCCTGCCGTCCGAGCGCCTTCGATGATTGACCGATCTGCGCTTTTGCCGCCGAAATGGCGCGCTCACGCTCCGTCACATCACCTTCTCCTGCCATCATGGTGGCGTAGAGCGCCATGGAGCGAGACTGCTCGAGTTCAACGAACATATCGACCGCCCGGTGCTGAAGCACCTGGAAGGAGCCGATTGTCGTGCCGAACTGCTTGCGCGTCTTCAAGTAGTTGACGGTTGTGGCATGCATTTCAGCGAAGCAGCCGACGGCCTCGGCGCAGAGGGCGGCAACCGCTTCGTCTGCAACGCGTGAGATAATCGGGTAAGCGCCTGCCGGATCACCGATAACGTCAGCGGCCGTAATCCGAACGTTCTGAAGCGTGATCTCGGCCGCACTCAGCCCGTCCTGCGTGGGATATGCGCGCCGCATAAGGCCCGGAGCTTGAACGTCGACCAGGAAAAGGCCAATCCCGTCCTTTTCCCGCGCGCCCCCCGTCGTTCGCGCTGATACGATGATCTTGTCCGCGGCATCGCCGTGGAGAACGAGACCCTTGGCGCCGTTGAGCACCCAACCCTCGCCGTCCCTCTTCGCCCGAGTTTCCACATCGAAAAGGTCATACCGGGATTGCGGTTCAGCGTAAGCAAAGGCGAGTTTCATCCGACCTTCGGTAATCGCGGGGACGAGATTCGTCTTCTGGGTTTCGTTCGCACCATGCCGCAGGATACCGCCCGCGAGTACGACCGTTGCGAAATATGGCTCGAGGACGAGCGCCTTACCGAAAGCTTCCATGACGATCATGGTCTCGACCGCTCCGGCGCCGAGGCCGCCATCAGCCTCCGAGAAAGGCAGCCCAAGAAGCCCCAGCTCAGCATAGCGCGCCCACATCGCTTCACTGAACCCAGACTTCTCTGCCCGGTACTTGCGGCGATCCTCAAAGCTATAATGCTCGCGCATCAATCGCTCGACGCCATTCTTAAGGAGCCGCTGCTCCTCGGAAAGATCAAGATCCACTAGAGAACCTCCTGAAACGGGGCCGCATCTTTGCCCCTCAAACCTTTAGAACCCACGCATTCAGCGGCTTATGGCCTTGCTGAAGCGTCAGAGGCCGAGGACGACCTTTGCGATGATGTTCTTCTGGATCTCATCCGAGCCGCTATAGATCGGCACCTTACGTCCATTGAAATAGGCGGGCGCAATTGGTCCGGCCCACTCGGGACCGATCGACGTCTCTCGCTGAAGCTCCTCCTCGGATTGATAGGGTAGCGCGTATGGGCCGATCACATCCATCAGAAGCTCGGCGGTCGCCTGCTGAATCTCAGACCCCTTGATCTTGAGGATTGAGCTCGCGGGATCCTGAGTACCCTTTTCGCGTTTCGATTGGCTGGCAACGGCGCGGAGCTGCGTCATCTCGAGCGCCTTGAGCTGGACTTCGACCGCGGCAATCTTCTTGCGGAAATCGGCCCTGTCGATCAACCACTCGCCACTGACGCGGGTCCGTGAAGCAAGCTCCTTAATGCGGCGGATGCGCTCCTTCGAAAGGCCAACACAAGCAATCGTGACGCGCCCATTGCCGAGGACGAACTTGGCGTAATCCCAGCCGCGGTTTTCCTCGCCGACGCGATTTTCGACAGGAACCCGCACGTCGTCGAAGAACACCTCGCACACTTCGGGATATCCGTCGAACAACTGGATCGGGCGCACTGTCACGCCGGGGGACTTCAGGTCGATCAGCAGAAACGAGATGCCCCGCTGCTTCTTGGCCTCAAAATCAGTCCTGACCAGGCAAAAGATCCAGTTGGAATATTGCGCCAACGAGGTCCAGGTTTTTTGACCATTGACGACATAGTGGTCGCCGTCGCGGACGGCCCGCGTCTTGAGCGAAGCCAGATCGGAGCCAGCTCCAGGTTCTGAGAAACCCTCGCACCACCAGTCATCGACGTTAACAATGCGGGGCAG
Organism: Bradyrhizobium yuanmingense; assembly: GCF_025200905.1. Lineage (NCBI taxonomy): Bacteria > Pseudomonadati > Pseudomonadota > Alphaproteobacteria > Hyphomicrobiales > Nitrobacteraceae > Bradyrhizobium > Bradyrhizobium yuanmingense. The sequence goes on from NZ_CP104173.1 coordinate 5,713,030, forward strand.
GAAATACTTCTTCTGCGACTCGTTTCCGAAGTTATAGATAACTGGACCAACCAAGTTGATGCCGCTACCGGCCGGCTCCGGCGCCGGCGTCTGGCTCACTTCCTCGCCGAAGATGTACTGCTGGACCGGTGTCCATCCCATGCCACCGTACTCGACCGGCCAGTGCGGCACGGCCCACCCCTTCTGCGCCAGGATGCGCGTCCAGCGCACCTTGTCGTCCCTGCTGGGATGCCTGCCCGCAATCAGTTTGTCGCGGATGTCTGCGGGGATTGCAGAGCGGCAGAATGCCCGGACCTCGTCGCGGAAGGCAAGTTCGTCGGGGGTAAAGTCTAGATCCATCGTGGCTTCCTAGTTGCGCGACAGTCGGCGCCGGTCGTCCATGTCTAATATACCCGCTCGACTGAAGCTAAAATCCGAAATCAAACCAGGAAGAGCTGAAAAGCTGCGCGGAACACCTGAATTTTGAAGTTTTGATGCGCCGCAAAGCTGAGTTGTCGCGGTCTGCGACGGGGTTCGGGTCACCGTTCATTCGGCGCAGATGGCCAACACGACTGGCCTGCCTGAAGGTGCCGCTGGAAACGAGTTTCCAAGTAGCGGTCTGCCAAGCATGGGGAGCCGCGCAGCCACACGGGGCGCTCGGATTTCTGCAGAGCATCATAGCCTCAACGCTAGCCCATGAGAACTCCCGGAGAGGAGGCGCCGCCCCACCCGTCCACCTTCAGCGCCGAGATCCTGAATCGCGCGTTGCGACTGATGGATTCTGGTCCAGGATTGCGCAAAGGGCGCAGCCTCGACTTAACCAGTCACGCGCGCATCGGTGCTTGCGAATAGGCTCAGGCGGTGCCGGGCAACCAGAGGCATCGACCAGCGGCTTCACACCCTTGATCGGCAGCCGTTGGCTTCCTGGTCAGACCGAGATCCAGGAAAGGGCCGCTCCCGCATTCATTCTTCAGATCAACGGGCTAAACGCCGAAAAACTGCGATCGGATCGAGTAAGGCTGCGCATTCATCAAGGCGAAGCGGATTCGGGTTTGGATTCACATCAGAGCCCCCTAAGTCCACCCGGTATCGATCACCGAGCATCACAGCTTTTCTCCTAAAGTAACGACGGGAATGGCTCATGAACAATCTCATTCTCAATGCAGGGAACAAGCATTTTTCATCGAGTTACTTCGAAGCTCGTCAGAAGTTTCGCGACTACGTTAAGGATGCCGCCGTCGGTGAGGCACGAATATATCCATCGCCCGCATGCGGACCAGGAGGAGAAGAGCTCTCAACCGACGTTGCCTGGTTTGGTAATCGCCGGGCCTCGAGAGTTGGCGTTCTCATCTCAGCTACCCATGGCGCCGAAGGATATTGTGGATCCGCAGCCCAGCTGGACTGGCTGGCCGAGCGTGGATACGACAGGCTGAAGTCGGATGAAGCGATGCTGTTGATCCACGCCATCAACCCCTCGCCATGTCTACGTTTGCCTGGAATTCGGAACCTACCCTCCGGAGGCGGCCAGACCAGTGTTGCGCGCTGACCATTGGCTCTATGCCTTCGGCCAAACTCAGATTCACACTGACTTTGGGCGTGAGGTTCGCCGCCGCGTGAAGCAGCATTATTACCCGGATATGCACGATTGGAAGGAGATGGTGCTGTATCGTAGTCGTCAGGTTCATCGGCAGATGATGGAAGGGATGAGAACGTGACCCATTACGAGCTCTGCCTTGGTTCAAACCACCTCACCTGGCGTTCTGAGACCTGCGCATGGCCGAAAAGTTGCGTGAACCTGCCGCAGCGCGTCGGCGGCCTCCTCAAAGGGGCCTATGTACGTTTTCTCCAACTGGCCCGCTCCATCGCAAGTGGGCGTCCCTTTTGTGAAATCGTAACGTCCAAGCGAAGTCAGCCCCGTCGTAGAAAACAACAGCTATTCAGTGTGGCGGCGCCAGCCAACCCAACTAACCTTGAGAGGACAACATGGTCAATCGCATGCAATTTTACATTGATGGCGCGTGGGTCGATCCCGCCATTATGAAAACGACGCCAATCGTCGCTCCGGCGAGCGCGGAAGAAATGTACGAGATTGCGCTCGGCTCGAAAGCGGACGTCGACAAGGCAGTTAGCGCGGCAAGGCGCGCATTTGCCAGCTTTTCTCGGACAACGCGCGAGCAGCGCATGAGCATTCTCCAGAACATTCTCGAGATCTATAAAACTCGTGCGGAGGAGATTGGGGATTCCATTTCGGACGAGATAGGCGCCCCGTTAGCAATGGCGGAACAGAAGCAGGCTGGCTCTGCCATCGCTCATCTGGCCACGACGATTGATGTGCTCAAGAATTACTCTTTCGAGGAGCGGATCGACAGTACAATCGTGGTTCGCGAGCCTATTGGCGTGGTGGGAATGGTCACGCCGTGGAATTGGCCAATAAACCAAATAGCTTGCAAAGTCGCGCCGGCGCTCGCTGCAGGCTGTACAATGATTCTCAAGCCGTCGGAGTTCGCTCCTACTTGTGCACTGATCTTTGCAGAAATCCTTCACGAGGCTGGCGTACCAAAGGGTGTGTTCAACTTGATCAACGGCTTGGGACCTGACGTTGGCGCGGCCATGAGCGAGCATCCCGACATCGACATGATCTCGTTTACCGGATCGACACGTGCGGGGATCGACGTTGCGAGACGAGCCGCTTATACAATCAAGCGCGTTAGCCAGGAACTCGGGGGCAAATCCCCGTACATCGTTCTTGAGGACGCCGATTTTGAAAAGGCGGTCAGCAAATGTATCGCGACGCTTTTCCAAAACTGCGGCCAATCTTGTGACGCACCATCGCGGCTCATTGTCCCGAAATCTAAAATGGCGGAAGTCGCGAACATCGCGAAAACAATAGCGAACGGGTACAGGGTCGGACACCCGCGCGCCGCGGGCATTCATATGGGTCCCGTCGTACACCGCGGCCAATGGGAGAAGATCCAGGCCTCGATCCAGCGAGGTATTGACGAAGGGGCCACGTTGATCACAGGCGGACCAGGGCTACCTGAAGGCACCAATAAAGGCTTCTACGTTCGCCCTACCATCTTTGCGGATGTCACAAATGAAATGACTATTGCACGCGAGGAGATATTCGGGCCGGTGCTAGCGATCATTGGTGCCGCCGACGAAGACGACGCCGTCCGTATTGCTAACGATACGCCCTACGGCCTCGCCGGTTACGTATTCTCAGGCTCAACGGAACGCGCGCGAAACGTTGCTCGCCTAATTCGAGCCGGCACCATATACTTACAAGGTGGATCACTCGACAGCTCCGCCCCCTTTGGCGGGTACAAACAATCGGGTAACGGTCGGGAGTGGGGACGCTTCGGCCTCGAAGATTACCTGGAAGTTAAGTCCGTTGCTGGGTCTGTTGAGCCGAATAGGTCCTAAGCTCATCGAGGTTCAGGATTGCAAGCCTTCGACTTGAGCACTCGAATGCTTGCAATCTCACGTCGGTTTTCGTTCGACGGCCACGCTGAGAGCTCGTCCTGAGTTCTCTCACCAGAGCCCCAAGCAAGCTCGTTTGTCACGAATTGGCATTTGGCGTCGTGCGCGGCAACTCGCCCGACGCGAGTTTCGCGCTGCTTGGCTGTGCTCAGCTCTCCCGCCGATGCCGCGATTAGTCAGATGCGCGGAAGCCAGACGCGGCCGGCATGATACGCCAGCGAGCAGGCTTCGGGTGTACATCATGCAGCTTGGCCAAATTGCCCGCGTCCAGGTGACGTGATTCCATCACCGGGATTCTCCCGTTAGGAGGCACTGCGATCGACCCCGTTCAAAGCGCTACTATGATTTGCGGTCCCTCCAATAAACTGTAAGCGTCGTGCTCAGGCCACGGCTTTGAGGGCTTGAGCGCGGTAGGACCAGGGCAATAGCTGGTCGATGTCGCGGTTGGGATGCCCTTTGACGATCCTGGTCAGGACGTTGGTGAGATAAGCGAGCGGATCGACGTCGTTGAGCTTGCAAGTCTCGACCAGGGACGCGACGACAGCCCAGTGTTCGGCACCGCCGTCGGATCCGGCAAACAGCGCGTTCTTGCGACTGAGCTTGATGCCACGGATTGATCGTTCGACGGTATTGTTGTCGAGTTCGATGCGGCCGTCATTGATGAAGCGCGTCAGTCCCTGCCAGCGCGAGAGGGCGTAGCGGATGGCGTCGGCGAGCTTGGTCTTCTGGCTGATGAGAGCCAGTTTGGCGCGCAGCCATACCTCGAAGGCATCGGCCAGTGGTCGGCTCTTCTGCTGCCGCACGAGGCGGCGCTCCTCCGCGCTGCAGCCGCGGATCTCCTTCTCGATCGCATAGAATGCGGCAATGTGCTTGAGCGCCTCGCTTGCGATCGGCGCCGGGCCGGCTGTCGCGAGTTCGTAGAAGTTGCGCCGCATGTGCACCCAGCAGAAGGCAAGCTCGACCTCGCCACGCTCGGCAAGCTTTGGATAGGCGTTGTAACCATCGACCTGCAGGACGCCCTTGAAGCCGGCAAGATGGCTGAACAGCCGCTCGGCCTTGCGGTCGGGTGCATAGACATAGGTGATGCCGGGCGGATCGAGGCCGCCCCAGGGCCTGTCGTCGGCGGCATAGGCCCAGAGCTGGCCGGTCTTGGTGCGCCCTCGACCAGGATCGAGCACCGGCACCGTCGTCTCGTCGGCGAACAGTTTGGATCTCGCGCGAAGCACCGTGAGAAGGCGCTCATGCAGCGGGCGCAGATGGAAGGCGGCATGCCCTACCCAGTCCGCCAGCGTCGATCTATCGAGAGCGATGCCCTGGCGGGCATAGATCTGGGCCTGCCGGTAAAGCGGCAGATGATCGGCATATTTGGACACCAGAACCTGGGCGACGGTTGCCTCCGTCGGCAGTCCGCCCTCGATCAGCCGGGCCGGAGCCTCGGCCTGCAGGACGCCGTCCTCGCAGGCGCGACAGGCGTATTTGGGGCGCCGGGTGACGACAACGCGGAACTGCGCCGGCACCATGTCCAGCCGTTCGCTCCTGTCCTCGCCGATCCGATGCAGTTCGCCCTGGCAGCAGGGGCAGATCTTGTCGTCGATGTCGACGACGACCTCGATCCGCGGCAGGTGCGCCGGCAGTGCTCCGCGATTGTTGCGGCGCTTGCGCGCCGGTTCGGCCCGGCCTTCCGGAGCTGTCTCGTCTTGGCTGGCTTCTGTACAGGCCGCAACCTGTTCGACGTCCTCGAGGCCTAGCAGCATCTGCTCCTCGGGAAGCGACTCTGCCTTGCGGCCAAAGCGATGACGCTGCAATTCCTTGATGATCTGGCGCAGCCGCTCGCTCTCATGCCGCTCGGCCAGCAGCATCGCCTTCAGCGTCTCGGGATCATCAGGAAGGTTATCGCTCACAGGCAAATCAGAGCATATTCGCGCCCGCCTGACGACGTGCTCGATGCCCCTGATTCACTTCGCCGCAGCGCGGCCCACAATTATCCGGCTTGCGTCGGGACGACCGTCTCCCGTGCCGCGTGAACACGCCGCCAATCGAGCCCTTCGAGCAACGCCGACAATTCCGCCGCCGACAAACGCATCACGCCGTCCTCGATCTTCGGCCAGCGGAAGACGCCTTCCTCGAGCCGCTTGGCGAACAGGCACAAACCCGTACCATCCCAAAAAATCAGCTTGATCCGGTCCGCCCGCTTGGCACGGAACACATAAACAGCACCCGAGAACGGATCGGCCTTCATGTGCTCGCGCACCAACATAGCCAGGCCCTCCATTCCCTTGCGGAAGTCGACCGGCTTGGTTGCCACCATCACCCGGACAGTTCCGGACGGGCCGATCACCGGCTTGCCTTCAGCGCATGGAGGATGGCCGCAATCATCGCCACGTCCGCGCCTCGGCCGACCCGGATCGTGACGCCTTCGGCTTCGATCTCGATGCACCCGGCATCGCAACGGCGAGCCCCGACATCCGGCTTGGCCTTACGTCGCGCTGTCTTGCGCTCATGGCCAGCAACCGCGACTGGTGCCATGGCGTCTACCACCGCCGGTACAAACTGCGGATCGTCCGCCATCGGCGCCGGCTGCCGGCGTGCTTGCCGGCGCCAGGTGAACACTTGTTGTGGGGTCAGCCCGTGTCGCCGGGCAATCTCGGAAACGACCGCGCCTGCGACCAGCGTCTCCTCGACAATCCGGGCCTTGTCGTCCTTGGAGAACCAACGACGGCGTCCCGTCTCCGTGATCACTTCCAGCCGGCGCGCCGTCACGTCCGAATTAAGCGTATGGTCAAGCATAGACACAAGCCGATCCCTTCAAAGAGATCGTGAAACTCGCCTATCCCATGTGCCGTGAGAAGGTGGGAGCGGAACGGCGCTTACAATAAACTTAAGTTGCGAAGATGAAAAGCTCTCGCTGCACCGGTGTAGCAACGCCTGATGCCGAGAGGGAAGACGCAGCACAGAGGTGGTGGCCTGCCGTTCAGTTCAACGGTGTGACGAAGTGCTTCGGCTCACTGGTCGTGCTCGAGGACCATAAACATCGTTCAGGTGAATATTGTCTTGGTAGAGGCGCAAAGTTCTGTAGTACTTGCGCGGTCTACTGCAGAGTATTCGGGGGACGATCGAACCACGGCCTTTTTCAAGCGAGCTTCTCCTAGAACCCACAGCACGCCTCCTAAGCGACCGCGGTGCTTCTTCCTCGAAGGAGGCCCCCAAATCGATCAATCTCAGAAAGATAGAGAACTCATGCGGTCTTGCGCGGCCTGAGGCTCAAGTGACTCAAGTGATCTGCACCTCGATCAGGCAAGGCCCCGGTGTCGAAAGTCCACGGGCCACTACGACATTAAACTCTTCCATCGTGGTTACCCGAGCCGCCGCCATACCCATGCTTCTTGCAAGTCCCGCAAAATCGATGTCAGGCCGGCTCAAATCGAGCATGTCCAGAGCTTTGCGGCCGACATTTTGTGCCCCGACATTGGCCAGTTCATCCCGGAGGCAAGCGTAAGATTTGTTGTTGAACAGAACAGTCGTAATATTCAGGCCCTCGCGCACCTGTGTCCATAGTGACTGAATCGCGTACATCGAGCTGCCATCTGCCTGAAGGTTGAGCACAGGTCGATTTGGGCAGGCTATCGCAGCGCCGGTTGCCATCGGCATACCAAGGCCAATCGAACCGCCCATGTTCTGAAGATAGGTGTGTGGCTGCGAATTCCAACTTGCAGCGAAGAAACTGGCGCTCGCCGAGATTGATTCATCCACCACGATCGCATTTTCCGGAATGAGCGCGCTCAGTGACTGCGAGATGTTGGCGCCGGTAATTGTTCCGGTAGCGAGTGATGGCAGTGCCAGCTTCGCCGCCTGGCTCGGAAATGATTGCGCATCCAATTCATTCGCAAGTCTCTCAAGCGCGTCCAAGACGTCTTCTTCTGAACGCGCAAGCGTCAAAAACTCGGTGTCTTCAGAAGCCATCAAGCTTGGTTTGTCCGGATATGCAAAGAAGGCCACTGGAATGCGGCTACCCACCAGGACGATATGCTTAAGCCCGGCAAGGCTCGCGCGCGCTTGGTTGACCGGGTATGGAAGGCGATCGACGGCAACCCGACCAGCGCCGCGCTCGATGCGGCCGGGAAAGGTTTGCGACATGATCTTCGCGCCTGTCTTGGCACATATGCGCCCCGCCAGATCGAGACCGCATTCTCGCAATCCCAGCCCTCCCAACAGCATCATCGTTGGCTCTCCGGAACGAAGCGCTTTAGCGGTGTCCTCGATACAATCCTGAGAAACCCGCGTTCGCTTTGGTGCTTCGGCCACAGCAACGGGTCCACTACCCTCGTTCCATGCGGTGTCGGCAGGAAGAATGAGGGTTGCCACCCGACCTGGCGCGGTCCGGGCGGCCGTGATAGCCGCGGCACCGTCAGCTGCAACACGCGTCGCGTCCGGCGAGGTATGGACCCAACCAGAGAACGGTGCCGCTGCCCCCTCGATATCGGACGTGAGCGGTGCATCGTAGCTGCGGTGGTAGGTTGCGTGATCTCCGACAATATTGACGATCGGCGTAGACGCTTTGGTGGCGTTGTGCAGATTGGCAAGACCATTCGCCAAGCCGGGCCCGAGGTGTAACAGAGTGGCGGCCGGCTTGTCGGCCATACGCGCATAACCATCCGCAGCGCCGGTTGCAATTCCCTCAAACAGCACGAGCACGCAGCGCATACCATCGACGCGGTCGAGGGCAGCGACAAAGTGCATCTCGGATGTGCCTGGATTTGCAAAGCAGGTATCTACTCCTCCAGCAACCAGCGTACGAACTAGGCTTTCAGCGCCGTTCATGGATAGGTTCCTCACACAAAAGTGGTCGCACACCGGCCCGAAGCATCGGGCGCAGCGAAGAAAAAACGATAGTCGGTGAAAGTCCGCTAGGCCGCCCCCAAGCGGCGGCACGGGCGCCAGTAGATTGATCCGGCAGCTAGGCACGCAGCCGGATCGGGAAGGTTATTCCGTCAGAATTGTTGCATCATGAGCAGCCCACGATGCGAGGCAGGGGTCGCCGACCTCCGGCATTGTCTTGGCCGATACGTTCAGCACCTTCGATAACAAGTGTAATCCCGCTTCGCTCCGGAATTCAAAGGTGGTCGCATCGCCAACAAAGGTCATGCCGCTGATGCGACCCTTGATTCCACCGCAGGAGCCAGACGCGGTCGCGTCGAGACGCATATGTTCAGGCCGCACGCAAAGCGTCGCATCCCGATCGGCATCCTGCCAGGCGGGAGCCGGCAGGATTTCGCCCGCGGGACCATGCACGGCGCCAGACTTAAGCTTGACAGGTATGAGATTGACCTCGCCGACGAAACTCGCCACGAACAAGTCGGCCGGTCTGCGATAAATATCCATCGGTGTCGAGACCTGCCGGATCCGCCCCTCATGCATCACCGCAACCCGATCCGACATAGCGAGCGCCTCATCCTGGTCGTGGGTCACGTAGATCATTGTCTTGCCGACCTCCTTGTGGAGGGTCTTGATCTCGTTCCTCAGATGCTCACGCAATTTCTTGTCGAGCGCGCCCAGAGGTTCATCAAGAAGAAGAACGGGCGGATCGAAAACCAGGGCACGCGCGATCGCCACGCGCTGCTGCTGACCGCCGGACATCTGGTGCGGATAGCGCGAGGTCAAGGGACCGAGATGGACCTGATCGAGGATACGGCGTACCCGCGTTTCAATCTCCAGTTTGGGCAAACGTCGCATCCGCAGCGGATAAGCAACGTTTTCGGCGACCGTCATGTGCGGGAACAGGGCATAGTTCTGGAAGATTACCCCGAGCTGGCGACGGTGCGGCGGCAGGCGTGTGATGTCCTTCTCATCCAGCAGGACCTGACCGCTGTTCGGCAGCTCGAAACCGGCGATCATCATCAGAGTCGTTGTCTTGCCCGATCCGCTCGGTCCCAGCAGCGAGATGAACTCGCCGGGTGAGACGGAAAGACTGACATCGTCGACGGCGATCGCGCTACCGTACCGCTTCTGCAGGTTGCGCAGGGCGATGCCTCCGGTTTTCACATCAGTGCCGCTCGCGGTCGCTTTCATCAACATTTCAGCTCCCTAGGGTGAATGTACGAATTTGTTTTCGATTGACCTGCGCCCAGACAGCGCCATCAGGTGGTCTTGGTCCGTCTGAGCAGGGTCCCGACCACAATCACGATTGTCGCAAATAGCATCTGCAGCGTTGCTACGGCAGCAATAGTGGGACTGATGTCCTGCCGGATTCCTTCCCACATGCGCATCGGCAAGGTCGTAATCTTGCCGATACCAAGGAATAGTACGTAGACGACGTCGTCGAATGAGGTCAGGAAGGCAAAGAAGCTGGCGACGATGAGCGCCGGCATGACGAGCGGAGCAACGATGGTGCGAAAGGTCGCCCAAGACCCGGCACCAAGACTGCGTGCCGCCCGCTCGTAGCTCGGGTTAAGGTCGCGCAAATTGGCAACTACAATCACCACCACATAGGGAATGGCGTGGACCGCGTGACCCAGCGCCAGGCCGAACTCGGTGCCCTGCAGTCCAAACCGCGCCAGAAGGAAATAGGTCGCGACGGCCACGATAACCGTCGGCATAATAATCGGCGAGAGCAGAAGAGCCACCATTGCTCCGCGACCAGGCATGGCGCCGCGCGACAGACCGAAAGCAAGCATGGCGCCGAACGTAGTCGCCATGGCAACTGCCATCAGCGCAATCCGGATGCTGGTGAAGGTCGCACGCACCCACAGCGTATCGAAAAGAAAGGCTTCGTAGTTGCGGAGCGAGTAGCCTGGCAACGGGAATACAAAGTAGGACGAAGCGCTGAATGACAGATATGCAACGATCACGACTGGCAGCAGGAGAAGTACAGCCAGAAGGCATGCCAGGATCGCGATACCTTGGCCTCCCAGCGAAGGAATCCAGCGGTCAAGAGCGTTTGCCGCGGAACCGATCCGCATCAACATTTTGGCACCCATCTGACGGCGGGCAACGGTCGAACCGCGCTTTTCATCGGAGAAGCCCAGAAGCTGCGCAATGGGGAAGAAGCGCGAGCCAATCCACAATATGCTCAGGACGGCCACCAGCAGGACCACTGAAAGCGCAGCGCCAAAATTCCAGTTGAGCTGCTCCAGGATCTGGGAGCTGATCGCCATCGTGATCATGACGTCCGACAACCCACCCATCAAGGCAGGTGTAATGTAGAAGCCAAGACAGTAAATGAAGACGAGCAGCACCCCTGCAATCAGGCCCGGGAGGCTCAGCGGCAGAAACACAGTGAGGAAAGCCGCGAGTGGGCTCGCTCCGTTGGCCTTGGCAGCGCGCATCAGCTTCGGGTCAATGCTCGACATGACCGTGTACATCGGCAGGATCATCATGGGCATGACGATGTGGGTCATGCCGAGAATAACGCCAAACCGGTTATAGAGCATTGCGATTGGTTGAGATGCCCAGCCGAGCTCAAGCAGATACTGGTTAATGACGCCGTTGCGCCCGAGAAGGACAATCCAGGCAAAAGTGCGCGCCAGAGTACTGGTGAAATAAGGCAGCACGACTCCAATGAGCAGGAAGGTACGCAACGCTGTTCCGGCTGTCGTGAGAGCGTAGGCGATGGGATAGCTCAGCACGAAGGCGAGCGCAGTGACCGTGACGCTAATCTCGAGCGTGTTGCGCATCACGGCCAGATAGACAGGGGTGTCGCCGATGCGAGTGAAATTCGCCAAAGTCCAGTTTGGCATCCCGAACGCGAGCAACACAAGTCCCGTGAGCGGGACGACAAAAAGCACCACAAGGAAGATACTGCCAGGCAGCAACAGCCAGGCCCAGGGTGTGGGCCACGGCCGCATATTTTGCGCCTGGTCTTTGATTGCAAGAGTACTCATTGTTCCCGCCATGACAACCAGCGCTCCTGAAGGTAGTCCAAATTCGTCTTTCCGTCGGATCGCTTCTTGGCGAGCCAAGCGGAATCCTGTTCGACCACCACTGATGCAATTTGCTTATTGATATTGAGCAGCGGAGGAAGGTCAGATGGCAAGAACTCCAACTGATTCGTATTGGGACCAGGAAGCAGCGTCCCGAGTGTGAAGTTGGCGGCGTTTTTGGCGCGGTTTACGAATGCAAGAAACTTCTGCGCATTTGTGGTGTTAGGACCACCCTTTAGCGGCGCCCAATACACATAAACCAAATTGCCATCGTCCCAAACGACACGAATGGGCGCCCCCTGACGGATCGCCGCCAAGGCGCGATTATCTCCACAGCTCGCCATTTCCAGTTCGCGGTTCAGCAACAACTGAACCGGCTCGCCCCCCGCGCTCCACCACTTCGTAATATGTGGCTTGATCTGATCGAGCTTCTTGAAAGCTCGATCGAGCTTGTCGTCGGTCACGGGCCAGCGCTCGGCTGCCGGCAGCCCATCAGCCGATAGCGCGAATGCCACATTGTGCCGGACGTTCGAGGCGAGCCCGCGTGGCCCCGGAAACATCTTCACGTCCCAGAAGTCCGCCCAGCTTTTTGGCGCCTTATCTCGGAAAGCACGAGCATCATACGCGAGCACTGTTGTCGCCCGGTAAGCGACAGCCGCATCCTTAAGACGATTGCCCGCCGGAATGCCCAGTAGCGATTCCGCGTCCCACAAGCTGTAATCGATGGGCTCGAACATCCCGGCTTCAGACATAGCCGGATAAGTCTGCGCATCGATGAAGGCCAGATCCCAATCCATGCGCCCAGCTTCGTTCATTGCCCTCACCTGGGGCTCAGCAAAGTCTCCAGTCACATCGACTACAGCAATGCCTGTCGCCTTCATGAAGGCCTCATAAACGTACTTCCGCATCCCCTGCGTGAACGAACCGCCGTAGCTGAAGACGACAACTTCCCCACTGCCGGCAAGCTTTTCCTGCGCCCAGGCCCGGGACGCCTTCGCGACAAATGGCGCCCCCAGTAAAGCCGCTGTTGATCGAACAAACGATCGCCGGCCCACAACGCGCCGTAGATGGCTAAGGCAGATCTTTTCGGTCATGGCACAGGCTCCTCGACGCAGCACTACATGGTTTAACGGGACCATTTTCACCATCTACCGGCACCATGACGCTCAAACTCGGCAAAGGAGGTTAGATCAGCGAAGAAAATCTGCAAGTACACCGGGTGCACTCGCGGTTCTTCCCGCCGGCTATGGGGGGCGCCGTGTTCCGGAGACACCCACAACACCACCGCCACGCTGCCTCTCGAAGTTCATATTTTTGGCGCTCGCCGTTACCAAAAGGCGATAGCATCGCAGCAATATCAGTGTCTTCGATGCGATGGTCGAACGCGATGGAAAGCCCGGCAAGCTCCATTGTCACGACGCCACCTTCCGGGACGTTCTGCGAGCCCAGCACGGACCTTCCCTTCGGGCCGATCGAAACGGCCAAAGCAAGGGACGATCAGTGAATTGAGGAGCTGGCCCGGATCGACAGAAGAACAGCCGAGCTCAAATAGCAGATTCTTTCGCAAGCTCGTCCATCACTTGCTTCGTGGCGCGATAGGCGAGTTCAACGATTTCATCGATTTCGTGTTCGGAAACGACGAGAGGTGGAGCAAACCCCAGAATGTCTCCGTGCGGCATTGCTCTGGCAATAAGTCCCCTGTCCCGCGCAGCCTTGGAGATTCGGGCGCCCACCTTCAGCTGCGGTTCAAAGCGCCGTTTGGTCTGGCGATCGGCAACGAACTCCACTGCGCCGAGCAAGCCTACGCCCCTCACTTCACCGACGATCTCGAGCTGCGCAAACCGCTCATTGAGGCGCTTTAAGAAATGCGCGCCAACGATTCTCGCGCGGTCCTTTAGGCGCTCCTTCTCCACGATATCGAGAACGGCATTCGCAGCCGCCGCCGCAATCGGATGTCCGGAATAGGTATATCCGTGGGAGAACGCGCCGACACGGTCGGCGGCATCTTCCATGACCGAATAGACCCTCTCGCCAACGATTGCTGCAGAGAGCGGCATATAACCGGACGTTAGGCCTTTGGCCACCGTTACGAGGTCCGGCTCGATCCCGTAAAGAGTACTGCCGAACTCAGCGCCCGTGCGGCCAAATCCACAAATCACTTCATCCGCGATCAAAAGTATGTCGTAGCGTCGCAGCACGGCTTGAATTTCGCGCCAGTAACCATCGGGCGGCGGTGTGATGCCTCCCGTACCCAGCACCGGCTCGGCAATAAAGGCCCCAATCGTTTCCGGCCCTTCTCGCAAAATCATCTTTTCAAGTTCGGCTGCACGCCGACGAGAGAACGCCTCTTCCGGTTCACCTGGCTCCGCTCCCCAGTAGTGGTGCGGAGCCCCGGTGTGCAAGATACCTGGAAAGGGAAGGTCCATGTGATCATGGTAGAACGACATACCGGTCATCGAACCTGAAACGACAGAACAGCCGTGATATCCGCGCTCGCGCGAGATGATCTTTTTCTTTTTGGGCTGCCCGCGCAAATTGTTGTAGTACCAAACAAGCTTCGCCTGAGTTTCGTTGGCGTCTGACCCAGACAGACCGTAAAACACTTTGCTCGCTTTGCCCGGCGCCATTCGCACGAGGCGATCGGAGAGATTGGCCAGCTCGTCCGTCGTGTGGGCGGCATATGTATGATAGTAGGCCAACTTGTAAGCCTGCCGCGCAATCGCCTCGGCGACCTCGGTCCGGCCGTAGCCGATGTTGACGCAATAGAGGCCGGCAAAGCCATCGATGTAGCTATGTCCCTGCGCATCCTCGATGCGGATCCCCTTGCCTCCTTTGACGATCGTCGGATCACCAGCTTTACCGGTGGCAAAATCCTTGAGCTGGGTGAAGGGATGTAGAACAGTCGCGCGATCTTTCTCCGCGATCGTCTTGATATCGTTCATACCATTTCTCCTAAGCCACAAGGTCGCCGAAGCAGACGTACTTCAACTCCATGTATTCTTGGATGCCATGTCGCGAACCTTCGCGACCGAGACCGGACTGCTTCCAACCTCCAAAAGGAATTGGCGGTCCTGTGAACGAGGCGGTGTTGATGCCGACCATTCCGTACTCGATGTTCTCAGAAAGGCGCAGCGCACGACGCAAGCTGTCGGTATAGATGTAGGCAGCCAAGCCCATCTCGCTGGAATTTGCTCTGGCCAGGACCTCCTCCTCCGAGTCGAACGGAAGCACCGCGGCGACCGGGCCGAACGTCTCCTCGCTCGAAATGAGCATGTCGTCGGTCACATCGCTCAGCAGAGTTGGAAGGACGAAATTCGGCCCGAACTCCTGATTTTGGCTCGCAGAAATGACCCGCGCCCCCTTAGCCGCAGCATCACGGATTTGCGCCCTGCACTTTTCGGCCACGGACGACTTCGTCATCGGGCCGACATCGATCCCAGCCTCAAGGCCGTGGCCAACCTTGAGCCGAGTGATTGCCGCGGCAAACTTCTCGACGAAGGCGCTATAAATGCCTCTCTGCACGTAGATGCGATTAGCTGCCAGACAGTCCTGCCCCGACGTGGCAAACTTTGCGTCGATTGCGCCTTTGACAGCCTTATCGACATCGACATCATCGAAGATGATAAAGGGAGCATGCCCTCCAAGCTCGAGCGACACCTTCTTTACAGTCCGCGCAGCCCCTTCAAGCAGCAGGCGACCAACTTCTGTCGATCCCGTAAACGATAGGGCTCGCACTCTGGTATCCCGCAACAGCGGCGTCGACAATTCGACTGGATCACCAATCAGAACTTGAAACACGCCACGCGGAACGCCAGCCTCTTCAGCCAACCTTGCCAAGGCAAGAGCCGAGAGCGGCGTTTCGGGGGCAGGCTTCACGATGACCGGGCAGCCAGCGGCCATAGCGGCGCCGGCCTTGCGCGTAATCATAGCGATCGGAAAATTCCAAGGCGTAATTACTGCCGCAACACCAACGGGCTGCATTCTTACCTGAAGCAAACTTGCGGGCTTATGGCTTGGGATCGTCTCGCCGTAAGCGCGCTCTCCCTCTGCAGCAAACCACTGCAGAAAGCCCGCACCATAGCCGATTTCGTACCTTGCCTCGGCGAGTGGCTTGCCCTGCTCGCTTGTAATGAGGATGGCGAGTTCCTCCGAATGGGCCAGCATTAAAGATGCCCAAGTCCTGAGGATTGCGCCTCGCCCCTCCGGCAGAAGCCCACGCCATTGCGCGAAGGATCGTTCGGCTGCGTTGATCGCAAGATCCATATCCGCAGCACCGCAATTGGCAACTTGAGCGATGACTTCGCCAGTCGCCGGATCAACGACCGCATCTTTTTTGTTGCCTTCAATCCACCGTCCATCAACGAGAGCGGCTCCAGCCAGAAACTCTCGACGGCGCAAACTCTCAAGATGCTCTTTAGCTAGCCCGACCAGAGGTGGACTTTTGGGTCGAGCAGCTTGAAACATCATTTAGAAGCCCCTGTCGTTCATTTTGTTGAAATTCTGCCGCCAATCAGGATACTAATGTCGCAGAGAGATTTGCGTCGCTTTTCACCATCGATTGGACGGTTTCCTGCAGGACCTCGCCATTTTGCAGCGGAATTCAACTGGAGCCCCGACTAATGCAATACGACCGAACAGACGCCCGCATCCTGGAGATTGTCCAAAAAAACAATCGCCTGACATCTGAGATCATAGGCGAGCTTGCCGGGCTTTCTGCGACTGCATGCCAACGGCGTTTGAAGAGGCTTCGCTCCGACGGCATCATCGAAGCCGATGTCTCGATCGTTTCAGCGAAGGCTGTCGGAAGGCCCATTCAAATGCTCGTATTGGTAAGTCTCGAGCGTGAGCGCGCAGACATCATCGATAGATTCAAGAAAGCGATCAGATCGTCAGCTGAAGTCGTCAACGGATTTTACGTCACTGGAGACGCTGACTTCGTCCTCTATATCACCGCGCGGGCGATGGAAGACTACGAGCAATTCACCCGGCGATTCTTCTATGAAAATCCTGACATCAAGGGGTTCAAAACAATGGTCGTGATGGACCGCGTAAAGGCTGGCTTTGCGATTCCGGTAGAGGCTCCCGATGAAGGTTGATGTTTGCATCTTTGTGGCCGTTCTTCCGAGGCTTTTCGCTCTTTTTCATCGTCCGTCCATGCATAACGCCAGAAAGGGGCGCGATTTCTGTAGTAGAGCCTAGCGATGTAAGAACTCGCAAGAAGGTAAGGCACGATACTCCAAGCCAGTGAATGGATGTCACGCTCTTCTGCGAGAGAGGCGATGGTCTTTTTCCTCTCAGCTCAACGATGACAGCGCTGCGTTGCTTAGTAAGTACGTTGGGCTATTAGACAAGCCGGGGAGACGTCCGATTACAGCGCGACAGATTATCATAGATCGGCAGCAAATCCGAAACCGGGACCGCACATAGAATTTAGATACTTGAGCGCGCCTCAGAGCTACTCATCCAATTCGCGCTCAATGTTTCGTGATTTTCTGAGTTGCGATCAGATTGCCGCGCATGGTCCGCGAACCTAGATGACAAAGCCTTCCGATTCTCAGCCCTCCAACGGCATCACCGCGCCGCTTCAGTATTCCTCGTTCCGGCGGATTTGGCTGGCGAGCGTGCTGTCGAACCTCGGTATACTTATCCAGGGCGTCGGTGCGGCCTGGGCGATGACGGAGATGACATCTTCCGCTGATAAGGTGGCGCTGGTGCAGACAGCCTTGTTGCTGCCGGTCATGTTGGTCGCTTTGCCAGCCGGCGCCATTGCCGATATGCATGACCGCCGAATCGTAATGCTGGTTGCACTGTCGATCGCGCTTTGCGGCGCTACGGCCCTCACTGCGATTGACTGGTTGGGTTTCACGACACCAAATTTATTGTTAGTGCTTTGCTTCGTGGTCGGCACTGGCATGGCGTTGATGGGACCGGCTTGGCAATCTTCTGTCGGTGAGCAGGTGCCGGCCGAGAGCTTGCCGGCTGCGATCGCTCTTAATGGCATTAGCTACAACATCGCTCGGAGTTTTGGGCCAGCCGTTGGTGGCCTTATTGTTGCGACCGCAGGCGCAGTCTTGGCCTTCGCCGTCAACGCATTTCTTTACCTCCCGCTGATAGTTTCGCTGTCCGTGTGGAAGCGTGTGCCGAAGCTTTCGCGGCTTCCGCGAGAACACTTGAGCCGGGCTATTGTTTCCGGCGTGCGCTATATCGCCAATTCGCCATCTATCAGGGTCGTGATTGCGCGCTCGATGATAACCGCTATAGTTGGCAGCGGGATCCAGGCATTAATGCCGCTGGTAGCCCGCGATCTGTTGCACGGAGGCGCGCAAACATACGGCATCATGCTCGGTGCTTTCGGCGCGGGAGCCGTCGTAGGGGCGCTCAACATTGGTGAATTGCGCGCGCGGATGAGCAGCGAGGCGGCGGTTCGGGCCTGCACAATATCGATGAGCGGCGCGATCGCCGCGGTCGGGCTCAGCCGCGAACCGATATTGACACTGGCAGCTCTGGTTCTGGCGGGTGCCGTGTGGACGGTAATCTGGACACTGTTCAATATCGGTATCCAGTTGTCAGCGCCGCGGTGGGTTGCGGGTCGGTCGCTTGCGGCGTGGCAAGCATCGTTCTCAGGAGGACTCGCGATCGGCAGCTGGGGCTGGGGACGGCTAACCGACCTAGTTGGGGTCGAGATCGCGCTACTTGTGTCAGCTGCACTGATGCTGCTCTTGCCGCTGCTTGGGGGCTGGCTACGGATGCCGTCCACCACCGAGAGGGGAGAGGACGCCGAGATGCTTGCCGACCCTAAAGTGCGGCTACCGCTTACCTACCGCAGCGGCCCGCTGGTGGTTGAGCTCGAGTACAGGGTGGCTTCCGAGAATGCGCGCGCATTCCACGAGGTCATGCAGGATGTGCAGCTCTACCGCCAACGCAATGGCGCCTATGGCTGGTCAATTGCGCGGGACATCGCCGACCCGGAACTATGGACCGAGCGCTATCATTGCCCGACATGGCTGGATTATTTGCGCCAACGCAACCGCTGGACCCAGTTGGAGCGCGCGCTAGATGACAAGGCGATGGCTTTCCACATCGGTCCTGAGCCTGTGCGTGTCCGCCGGATGCTGGAACGCCCATTCGGATCGGTACGCTGGAAAGAAGAGGTGCCCGACTACGCTGCGAATGAGCTCTAGGCTGGTATTTCGAAAGGCCCAGTCAGCGCAGGGGTACGCCGGCGTACGCACCGGAAGACAGAGACGGTTTTGGCGCATTTCGTCCAAGCGGGTATTACCCCCGCATCGCCTCATCGGGCGCACTCAGAGGATCTCGACTGAAGGGCTCGTTCGGATCTGCCACGACAGGAACTGGCCAGCACAATGGACCGTATGAAACCTGCGCGCTTTACCATTGGTTGCACATTTTCAACGACAAAGGAGCTTACCACGAGCGGATTCTGCCTCCGTTCGCGGCTATGGTTTCCTCATGCTGCCGCAACATCACCCTCCTGGATCCAATCCCGAACGCGGGCTGTCGCCACGCAAGGTGCACCTCGACGAGGGCTGGCTTCCCGCTGAATCGGGCCACCTACGATTTCTCAATCGGGAAAGACGTCAGGGCAGCTCCGACCGAGATCTCGATCGCCGCGATACAAGGCTGGAGCCCGCCTGCGCCGCAACCCGCCAGGCGAAAGAAGCCGAGCCCCGGTGATTTCGACCGGCCCTTCGGGAGTACCAAGTCTAAACTAGCTTATGGCAACGGTTCGCCGTTTGAAACGTCTTGGCGTTCATAAATGTGCGGGCGCCGGGTGCGGCGATCATAGAAAGGTATTCCACATGACCAAAGTTCTGATCACTGGCGCTAACCGAGGCATTGGCCTTGCTCTCGCGCGTCAATACGCCACCGACGGCGCCGAGGTGATCGCGTGCTGCCGCGACCCGTCCACCGCCGATTCGCTTGAGGAACTCGTGGCCTCGTTCGGTAGGCAGGTGCGGATCACACAGCTCGACGTGGCCGACGACGCCTCGATTGCCTCGCTCAAGCGGGCGGTCGGCGATGTGCCTCTCGACATTCTGATCAACAATGCGGGGATCAACGGAACGCCTAAGGCCCAGTCGGCTGAGCGCATTGATGTCGAAGGTTGGATGACGACCATGCGCATCAACGCGCTGGCGCCGATACTAATCGCGCAGGCAATGCGCGACAACTTGTTGCGTTCTTCCGAGAAGAAGCTGGTGGCGATAAGCAGCGACTATGCTTCCACCGGCACAAATTACGGCTCAAGCCGCGACCGATATGCTTACCGAGCCTCAAAGGCGGCCCTCAACAACGGCATGCGCGCCCTCGCACGCGACTGGGCCGAAGATGGAATTCTGGTAGGAATACTTTACCCCGGGTGGGTGCGTACCGATATGGGTGGGGAACGCGCATCTGCCTCCCCCACTTCGATCTCCGCCGAACACAGTGCGCTCTGTCTCACACGACGAATTGCGGAGCTCACGCCGGCCACTAGCGGCGCGTTCCTGGACTACAACGGCGAGACGCTCGACTGGTGACGGCGATCCGCAAAACACTTCGATCGCCGAGAGCTAGATGTTCAAGCTTCTCGCCCGGGGACTTCCCCGGCGAGCTATCCCATTCTTTGGCTCGAACCCAGTCGGAGCGAACGGCACTATATACGGCAAAGCCTCTATTGTTCTGTCGACTTCCTGCCGAAATCAGCCACAAATGGAGAAATTCGACAGCGGAACTCGGCGAATACTATTGGCGACAAGCCTTTCTCATACGCGCATTGACGGGGAACTATGAGCCATTCGGCAAGCTGCACAAGCACGACACAACCGCATTCTCTGCCGGAGGGCGGCGGGCTCGTCCGTGAACGGCGACGCGTCCAGGCGGATCGCTTGGCTTTTCCTAAAGATAGTCTCACCAGCAGCTAGGCCGCTCGCTTTGCTTTAGGGCATCGTGGTGAACCACCTGCTGATCACGTCGGAATTGAGACTCTTCGCCGCACCTGACTCCTGTCCATTTCCTTCATCGCGAGTACTGAGAGAGACGATCCGGCTTGAAGCACCGTCGAGTTTCGATCCGTGAACTCAGCTGATCACGTTCTCACGGCGCTTAGCGGACATGCTCGTCAGTCGGCAATTTTGGGCTTGTCAACTACCATTCAGCAGCGCTTAGGTGCCTAGCTTCGTCGCAATGGTCCGCAATATACAGTGGCTGCGCAGGACAATTTTGATGCCAGCTCCCCTCAACTGCTAAAATTTGAGGTTTTGCCTCTGGTCCGAAGACGGTGTTTGGAAGCGGGGCGCCAGTTCAGCTCCGCAATATGAGTTCGTAGCCTCCCGCCAACACGCCGTGTGGTCGCTCGATTCCGTCCACAGCAAAATCGAAAACGTATTACCAAGGAGCGATCGAACGAGCATCAGCCGTGAGATGCCGGAAACGGACCGGCTTGGCCAAACACCCAGTGCGCCCCGGCGAGATGATGCCGCAATCACGTCATCGGTCTGCAATAGGGCACGCCTGTCGGCCAATCCCAGGCTGCAGCACGATATTTCTCGTGGGTATCAGCCCCGGTGAGTACCGCCTTACTCAGGTTGTGGCGCGTGCCCGCCGCACGAAGTCAAAGGCCACAAAGCGGCTTAAGACTCTGAGGCCCGAAGCGGGACGCCACCCGAATGGGGCACGCTCTTACCGCCTCCTGCAAGTTGGCGTGGCAAGTAGCCCAAATGTAAGAAACCTGAAGAACCCCACAATGTGATGCAGCTTTTCGGCAAGATACTCTCTCAAAACGGGAAGATATGTCAGCAAAGCGGTGCTATAGTTGGGAGATGGCAGCGACACCCTCTCTTGGAATTCTTAATCTTGAACAAGGGTCGCCCGGCGCTCCTCCCCGGGCACCCCGCACTCACTCTATTCTGAACCCGACTTCCTACGATTTTCCAGTCACCTTGGAAACCGTCGCGGGAGCTTGGGCGGAGATCGTCATTCGAGGCGATCCAGCACTTGAGCCAGCTTACATCTCGGCGGCCCGAAAACTGGTCGAGCGTGGGGCCATTGTCATCACGGCGAACTGCGGTTTTTCTATTCGGCACCAAGCCGCGGTAGCCGCGTCAGTTAATGTTCCGGTTGTGACCTCCAGCCTACTCCTGCTGCCAAGCCTTCTTCGTCAGCTGCCAAGGTCTGCGAAGATCGCGGTGCTGACAGCGGACTCCACGCATTTAGGCGAGGATCTGTTAGGGGTTGATCCTGCCGATAGGTCGCGGGTGGTTATTGGCGGCATCGAAGGCGGCGAGATGTGGCAAAACGAAATGAAGCGTCCGACGCCACAGACTGAGGTCAGCGTGATTGAACGCGAAGTCGCCGCGTGTGTCGCGCGGCTTCGAAATGAGCATCCAGCGATTGCTGCAATCCTGTTCGAATGCACGGCTTTTCCGTTAGTTGCACCCACCATGCGTCGTGTGATGAAGCTGCCCATCTACGACATCACGACCCTCTGCCGCTTGACACTTGCATCTGTCGTCTGACTGCTGCGCTTGCAGGCCTTCCGCAAGACGTGGCCGGCCAGCGAGAAAGGTCATCTCGAACCGAATGACACTGCAGTGGCCGTAAGCGCTCAAGATCGTGGAGAATAGCCATACCGATCCATCGCGGGGATTTTGTCGGGGAAGGTTTCGGCAAGCCCGCAGCGTGACGACGTCGGGTTGCATGCACGGTTAGGAAGTCTGTTCTGTAAGCCCGTCGACAACGCTCGTCGAATAGTGTCAGTACTGCAAGCAACGTTTTGGTGATGCTTATGGCGCGAACAGAGGAGATAAACACGCGTCCGTTACACCGGTAGCTGGGTCATCTGAATTGAGGGGCTATATGCGATTGGTGCGAAGGGTCCATCGGTGAGCCCGCTTCGCGTCGTCGCTCGATCACGTGCTCAGTTGTAATTTGTGCCGGAGGGGCCGCTCGTCAATGGCGGCAGAGTTGTTGTAAGCCCCTCCACAACCGCCCACGCGAGGGGCAACTCGGATTTGCTCCCCATTCCGCTGCCTCCCCGCGCTCGAAGCGCCAGCACCGCGGCCGCTACCGCGAACATCGTGACATCGGTGGACGCCAGGCCAGGGATGAGATGAACCGATCGATTCCACCGGCACCCGGTTCACCCCATATTGGCGGAGACGTTGGAGTATGCTCATACAGCTTCGAAGGCTCGCCACTCGCAACGGAGTTGATCGTTGGAAGCAAAGCCCGGAATGGAAACGATAATGAGTCTGGCCGTTGACAGTGGTGCGAATTGATCCCAGGCGGGCACTCCAGGACGAGTCGATCGAGACAATCATCGATGGATCTGACGCCGCAGGGCGGAGGATTTCCGCATCGCTATTCCTTCGTCAGCTGTTCAGCAGCGGTGTCGTAACGCAAGTCGATGGCCCGGGATCTCTTTTCGCCTCTGACAAGGATCTGCATGCTTAGCGTCCGAATAGGGCGTGCTGAGCGAAACCAGTAGGAGAGCACTGCGCCAAAAAGTCTCCACGATGAAGGTGCGAAATTAGCCGGTGGAAGATACGAACCAAACCGTTGAATTTCAGTGATGAGACCCCGATTAATTGCCGGTGGGAGCACAATTCATCCTGTCCTTCAATTCAGCCGACGTTGCTCGGGTTCTGGATTAGGTTTTGTTGGCGGAGCGCTTCTCAACCTACAGCCGCCAACATGAGGGTTGGGCCCTTTTTTAGAGGCCGAGTGGGCGTGAGGATCTCACAGCGTACCACGGTGCCATCATGTGCTGCGGATCCCGCGCAGCCGCTGCGAGCGCCGGCGCAGCAGTTCGACCGTGGTCAGCAATGCCGTGGAGAACAGAATCAGCACGGTCGCGGCGGCAATAATGGTCGGACTGATCTCCTCGCGATGCCGGAAAACATGACCAGGGGCAATGTTCGCTGCGCGGAGCCGATTCCGGCGGCGGCGCGCATCAGCGAGTGATGGAAACCCGTCAGGGTGGCGGTCACGGCGATGACCACGAACGGAGTGGCCAGCGTGGTGTGAGCCAGGATCAGTAACCGCCGGGATGATGATCGGTGAGATCAAAAGGCTCATCACCGTCCTGCGCGACTGAGCCCGAGCGCGGCTAATGTGCCTAGGGCAGTTGACAGGAGCGTGACCAAAACCGCGACGAAGATCCAGTTGTGCAGAGCCCCCCGCCAACGGTCTGTTAAGAAGAATTCCTGGTACCAGCGCAGCGACAGCCCTGGCATTGGATAGGTGAAGAAGGAGACAGAATTGAAGGACAGCGGGATGATCACGATGATTGGCGCGATCAGAAACAACAGCACCGCCCCACAGATCAGCCGGTGCAGATAGCGCCAAGCCTTCTCAATCGGAGAGGAATAAGCGAAAGGGGCCATCGTCCTCATCCAATCTTAAGCTGATCAGCGCCAACCAGCTTGCTGTAGACATAATACAGCAGCAGAGTCGCCGTGAGCAGGATTGCGCCAAGGGGAGAGGCCATGCCCCAGTTGAGCTCCTCGTTCGTGTAGTGGGCTACGAAGGAGTCGGCCGGCCCTCCGACAAGCGCCGGGGTGAGGTAGTAGCCCAGGCACAGAATGAATGTCAGTAGGCAGCCCGCAGCTATCCCCGGCAGCGTTTGGGGGAAATAGACCTTCCAGAACGCGTAAAATGGGCCAGCGCCAAGCGAGCGCGCAGCGCGGACATGGTTTGGAGAAATCGTCCTCATCACGCTGTAGATCGGCAGCAGCGTGAAAGGCAGCTGGACATAAGTCATGGCGACGACCGTGCCGACCCGGTTGAAGATGAGGTCCGCGGGCTGCGATATAATGTGGAGGGCCATCAACATCTCGTTGATTAGACCGTGATCCTGCAGCAGCACGACCCAAGCCGTGGTGCGGACCAGCCCCGAGGTCCAGAACGGCAACACGACCATGATCATCAGCAGATTGCTGGTTCTGACCGGCAATGTCGCCAGGAGATATGCCACCGGGAAACCTAGCAGCAAGGTCGCAACAGTTACGCCTATGCTAATGCAAAGCGTGCGCAGGAAAACGTCGCGAAAAATTGCGTTCTCCGGCGGCGAAGTGATGATCTGGCCGTCAGAGCCATATTGGTAATCGAGCGAACGCAGTAAGTAGAACGCCGTGAGGCCGAGTGGCCGCGCGCGAGCAGGCTCCAAAGGTTGCGCTGACCCCAGAGCGGACTAATCTCGATCAGCGAGGGTGAAGGCCCTCAGCTTGTGCCGGCGCTCGACCCGTTGCAGCTTGACCTGCAACGGCACGCTGTCAGGACTGCCGGCGAGTTGGACCGCCGTCGTCACCACCGACTCCTTCACTCTTCGCTCTCTCATATCGCTCGTTTAAGGTGGCGAGGAGGACGGAAGTCCTCCTCGCCCTTATCTTGTTCTTACTTTGCGAGCCAGGCGGTAAAGCGCTGGCCCAGTTCATCAGACCGTTCAACGAGGAAAGGATAATCAGGTTGCAGAGCAATGCTCTCACGGTCGGGCGTATTTGGAAGGTCGGGCAGGACCGCTGGATCGACAAGGGCCATCGCATCCTTGTTGGCGGGACCGTAGGGGATGTAGCGCGTCAGATCCGCCTGGACTTGAGGTGAGCCGGCGAAGGCGAGGAACTTGTAGGCGACGTCCAGATGCGGACTGCCCTTGGGAATAGTCCAGTTGCCCGTGCCCGCCTGCGCAGAATCCCACACGATCTCGTAGTGCTTGCCGGTCTCTTTGACGGCAGCAGTGATGCGACCGTGATAGGCCGCGGTCATGACGACCTGGCCGTCGGCCAGTAGCTGTGGCGCCTGGGCGCCAGCCGTCCACCAGATGACGTCTTTCTTGATCGTCTCGAGCTTCTTGAAGGCGCGGTCGACCCCATCCGGCGTGCTCAGGACCTTATATACATCCTTGGTCGGCACGCCGTCGGCGATCAGCGCCCATTCGAGATTGGGGGAGAAGCTCTTCACCAGTCCGCGCTTGCCGGGGAATTTCATCGTATCAAAGAGGTCGGTGATGGTCTTCGGGCCGTTCGGCAGTTTGTCTTTGTCATAGGCAACGATCGTGGAATTGGTTTGAATGGGTACCCCGCAATCCATTTTGCCATCGTCGCCAAACTTGGCCCGGTCGAGGCCCACCTTCTTCCAGTCGATCCTCTCGAGGAGGCCCTGCTCGCACATTAGCCAAGCAGCCCGCCCGGAGGCGTCCATCAGGTCCCAGCTCACGGTCTTGGACTCGACCATAGCACGGACCTTGGCGATCTCGCCGCTATACTCGTCTTCGGTGAGCTTGGTTCCGGTCGCCTTTGTAAAGGGCTCGAAGTAGGCCTTTCGCAGGGCCGCCTGATAGGCTCCGCCCCAGGAGACGATCGTCAGCTGTTCGCCCGCGAAAGCAGGCTGCACCGGCGTCAGCGCACTCGCCGCCAAGCCTGTCACGGCGAAAGCGCCGGCGACAACTAAATGTGTTCTCATAGTCTTACTCTCCTGGCTATGCCGCCCACGATAAAAGTGGCGATTCAACTTCTGCCCGTACGGTCGGAGGCGCCTGTCACAACGGCTCGAGAGCCCGACAATCCTCTACTTTCCAACCGATCGTGATCGCCGTATCGGCCTCTATCCGCGCCACGCCTTCCGCATTTGGCAGCTTAATTACAAACACGCGATCGAGACCGCTCGAACATGCTGGCAGGATGCCTCTGCAGTTGACCAAACGGTTCATTTCGTCCCTATCGTGTGTCTGACTCTTTCGGCCGTGAGCGCGACAGAAGGTTTGTCTATCAACGAAATGTTATCGGGCTACGCGAGACGAATTTCATTGTTTTCGGCCCTCCCGCAGTCGAAATTCTGCGTCGAACTTGCGAGAGACGCGGGATTTATATTGGGAAACGAACCATCCTTTCGGAGCATGAGGTCGATGCCCACTACCGACCCCGTACGACGGCTCGTCCGATTTGAAGCCTCTGACCTCCGCACGATGTGGTTTGATGGAGGGCGGGCCAACGGAGCGGGATTCCTTGCAAACTGGATGTGTGATTCACTCGCCTCGGACTGCTTTTGGGAGAGGGCGGGATGCCGACACGGGAGCGGCGCGAATCGGTAGAGCAGGATCTTTTCCGCTCTCGGCTTGATCAGATCATCGACATGAAGCATCCGCTGGCAGCGCTGGGGCGGACGGTGGATTGGAGGTTCCTGGAAGAACGGTTCGGCGAGGTTTTACCGATGATCCCCGACCGCCGCTGCCGACGCGCTTGATGGCGGGACCGGCGATCGTTTAGCACACCTACGACTTATCCGACGAGGCGCTGTGCGAAGTGGGTCGCTGACGGAGCATTTTGGCTACCAGAAGCGCGATCCTGGCGGCCGGGGCTCGGCAACCGCAACGGGACGAGCTCGAAGACAATTCTCACCGAGGACGGCGCGATCGAGATTGCGGTGCCGGGCGACCGCGCCGGCAGCTTCAAGCCGCAGTTGATCGCCAAGGGATGGACACGGTTCGATGCTCTGGCGACAAGATCCTGAGCCTGTACGCCCACGCACCACGGTCTGGATATCCAAGACCCGCTAGCCGAGGTCTACGGCACCGAGGTTTCGCGGATTGGATCAGCCGGGTCACTGACGCCGTGCTCGAGGAGGTGCGAGAATGGCAAAGCTGGCCGCTCGACACCATCCACTTGATCGTATCTTTCGATGCAATGCGCGTGAAAACTCGCGAGAAGGGACTGGTCAAGAATGCGGTTTATGTCGCGCTGGCCTACAACAGCGAGAAGGACTTACTCAGGCTCTGGATCGAGCAGCCCGAAGGCGCCAAGTTCTGGCTGTGGGTCGTCAACGAGCTCAAGACACGGGGCGTCGACGACATGCTGATCCCTCGGACGGAAGGGCGTCCCGGAAGCATTACCTCGGTCTTTCTGCAAACGCTGGTGCAGACCTGCATCGTACACCTGATCCGCAACAGCCTCGCTTGCGTCTCCTGGAAGGACCGCAAGGCGATCCTTCCCTCGATCAAGGCGATCTATCTGTCCGAGAGCATCGAGGCGGCGTTGCTGCGGCTTTCCGAGTTCGAGGCGGAATGGACCAAGCGCTACCCCGCAATCGGCCAAATCTGGCGCAATGCTAGGGAGCACGCGGTGCCGTTCTTCGCGTTTGGGCCAACATCCCCAAAATGATCTACACCACCAAATGCGGTCGAGGCGGTGCATCGCAGCTTGCGCTAGATGATCAAGACCCGCCGCAGCTTCCCGACCGAAGAAGCAGCACTCAAACTGCTGTCTCTCGCCATCAGAAACGCCGGCGTTCAATGGCGGCGGCCGGTCGAGTGGACGGCCGCAATGGGCCAGTTCGCCTCGGGCGCGGTTCCAGGAGCAGCGCGCTAATGAGCAAATCCGACATCACGGCACTTACGATGATCGCTTGGTCCGAACCTTCGCCGTCAAGCCCCGCGCCTGCGGCGCGTCGAGATCGATGCCTTCACGCTACATCGCTCTCACGATGAATCGGCAGGTGCAGGCCGTACTTGGCCAACAGGACATGGGCCAGCAGCTTGGACCCTGCACGCTCGCGCCCAATCGGATGCGAGGGAGCCGACGGCGGGGTAATCGCTTCGCAGGCCCGGCAGGCGAGCTTCTCGGGCACGTGCTGGATCACCTTCCACCGACGCGGAGCGAGTTCCAGCGTGTCCGTTAAGTCCTTGCCAATCTTTGCGCAATCGGCTGTCGCCGCAGCATCGGCAGGTCGCAGGCACCGGGATGACGAGCTGCTACCGCAGCAAATGCTCCGACAGCGGCCGGCGCCAGGCTCGCGGCGCTCGAAGGATGGCACGCAATCGCTTGGTTGCCAGCTGCGCCGCCGTCTCGCCTTGCGCCGCGTGCTCCGCCGGGTCGGCGAGCTGTAGCTCGAGCTGGTCCAGCAACGCGCCTCACCGGGGGACTGTCCGAACTGCTCGTGCCGCAGCTTCTTGATCGTGAGCTTAAGCTGCTCGATCAGCAATATCCCCGCCTGGGCTTCTGCCTCCCCGGCCAATCGGGCCGCTCGCTCGGCGCGCCTGCGCCGTGGTCACATCGTCGGCGAGAGAATCATCGGCGCCCACCGCCGACTAGAATCACAAGACGTGGTCTCTGTCCGGACTGTTGGTCGTGCCCGCGATGTCGCGCGACGATCAGGACGGAAAGGGCGTCAATCAAGATGATAGAGTTTCGCTGGGCTGTGACGTAGGGAGCGCGTAGCCCGACCGGGGCTGCGAGTCGAGCGTCGGCGCGATCCGAGAGTGACCGCCCCGACCGGTGATCGCGGCCGGCAGGTTACGCAGTGGTTCTTCCGCCAAGAGGAATCACTCGCTTGCCCGGCCGCCACATCGCAGATCACCAGATGACGCTTTACATGAAGTACCGTCAGACCGATAGCCCGCCAGTGGCGGCAGCCAAGGCGTCATTGAGTGCGTCTAGCGCTAATCGGATCGAGAGAGATCCCCGACTCCATTGCAAAAGACGGCTCCCCCCCGGCCGGCGACAACCGGCCCCATCGAGCGAAGTATTCGAGACTGAGATCGTCCCAATCCTGAAGTCGGCATCTGGCTTACGCCCGGTGGCGGTCGTTGAGGAGATGTTACGACGTCCTCCTGATCTCTGGACCGGTATCCGTCGTACCCTGGAACGACGCATCGGTGCCTGGCGGGCGATCCACGGCGAGGAGCAGGAGGTGATCTTCCGCCAAACTCACGAGCTTGGCCAGCTCGGCCTCTCCGACTTCACGGACATGGGCGAATTGGGTGGTACGATTGCGTGCGCACCGTTGGATCGTCATCTCTATCACTTCCGTTTGGCCTGTTGCGGGTTCGAGCACGCCCACGTCGTGCCTGGGGGCGCGAGCTTCGTTGCCCTGACCGAAGGCATGCCAAATCCCCTGTGATCGCCTCGGTGGGGCGCCGCGGGAGCATCGGACTGACAGCCTTTCGGCCGCTTCTGCAATCTCGATCGCGATGCACAGGACGAGCTGACGCAGCGATACGATTTATGCCCACTACGGCATGCGGCCTTCCCGCAACAATCGAGGCATTGCCCACGAGAATGGCTCGATCGAAGGACCCCACCATCATCTCAAGCGAGCAATTGCGGACGCCTTGCTGCTGCGCTGAACTGTCGACTTCGATGATCTTGCAACCTATCGCGGCTGCATCGACGAGATCGTTAGCCGCCGAAATGCCCGCAACGCCACGCGGAATCGATAGCGAGCGCGCGACGCAGCATGTGCCGGCTCCTCGAAGGACCCGAATCTGGAAAAGGATCGGGTGATGGTCAGACGCGTATTCGCACTGCGCCACGCTTTGAGTTGAGATCGGTTAGGAAACGCGGTAATCAAAGTTTCGTCGATGGCGGCTTCCGGCAGCTCCTCCTGTGCGAACATGAACAGCAGATGACCACAGCCATCGTTCATAATGCCGGTTGTCACCGTGCAGTTGCGCCCAGATCCACCATAACGCACTCACCGTTTATTCCCGAAGCAGAAGGGCTGGCAAGAAAGCCCACCGTTGCCGCGACCTCACGAACTTCGATGAAGCGATTACCTGGTTGCCAGGAGCGGAAAGCCGCGATGCATTCGTCGGTGCTTAATCCTCGCAGTGCGGCCTGAGTTTCTAGTTGACCTCGCATTATCCCGGTATCCATCCAGCCCGGCGCGACCGCGTTTACGGTGAGGCCATGTATAGCGCCCTCCAACGCAGCAACGCGAACGAGACCGAGAACGCCATGTTTTGCGGCAGTATAAGCAACTTTCTGCAGCGCTCCCCCATAACTTGAGACTGATGCAGTGACAACAACGCGACCGCCGGCGGACTTTGTTAGAGTTGGCCACGCAGCCTTTACCGCGAAAAATGGTCCGTCCAGCATCACGCCGCGAAGACGCTCCCATTCGGCGTCCGGAAACTGATCGAGAGGAGCCATGAACTGACATCCAGCGTTCAATACAAGGATATCGAGACGTCCGGCGACTGCAAGTACATGCGCAACCATATCTCGATTCCCACTCGCGGTGGAAAGATCGGCGTGAATGAGCTCCTCACCGGTGACGTCCGCACCATACACGTTGGCACCGCGTTCACGCAGTTCATTCACGATGGCTCTTCCAAGACCTCCGGCCGCTCCAGTTACCAGTGCAACCCGGCCCTCAAGCGACCATCCCGTCGGTTGACACTTTTGATCGGACTCGACCATCCCCCGTCCTTTTCGATTGCCCAAAAACGTCCACGGTCATCGTTCATCTAATGCACGTGGTGTTATCGATTCTCCAGGGCAGACATACACGGAGACAATGCTGCCCGTACACAGCGATCTATCCCTTAACAAAGGGTTACAGTTGGGCGCTGGCAACTCTGCCCAACATTTACGTAGTGAGTTCACGGGATCATGCGATCCGCAACTACTTATCTGTACTGGCCTCTTCTCCCTCTCTCTTCGGTAGCTCAGGTCTATTTTCCACACGGTTCAATGGCGACATCGGATTCGTCGCCGTCCTGCCTCCCCATTGACACCCGATCTGCCGGCGCTAAGCCAACGGACGCTGCGTTCGTCAACAGTTTGCGGCTCGACGTCGTGCCCTTCCTTTCCGCGGAGAATGTTTATGTTACGATCGCGCATGACACCCACCCCTGCTCCAGCAGCCTAGCGGTGCATCCGGATACTGGCGCCGGCTCGCTCCGGACGGGGCAGCTCGGCGTGCAGCCTGGCAAGCTCCATCAGGCGCTCCCGCACGTTGCCCTTGACGGGCCCGCCTCGTCCGGTTTGGGCATCAACATGGATCAGGATCTGCTCGCCGGTAGCGGCCGGCAGCTCATCGCCCTCACGCATGATCACGTAAAAAAGATGGAGGCGCTTGTCGTCGATGCCGAGGACCTGTGTCACCACTTGAACACAATCGCCGGCATAAAGTTCTCTCAGGTGCGTCAGGTGGGTCTCAGCCGTGAAGTATTTACCATACTTTGAGCGATATTCGTCATTACTACCGGCATACTTGAGCACGCTGCTGCAACCCATACCGCACAGTTCAAGGAAGCGCGTCTCTGACACATGGCCGTTTCGATCGAGCCAGTCAGAGGTCATTTCCAATGTCGGCGTCAGCACAGCGCCCGAGCCATCGGTCAGCGGCTGGGGCGCACGATCGCGCAAACCCTGTTCCCAACTCGCCAATGTCTTTCCGGGCCCGTAATCCTGTGAGCGAAGCGCGTGCAGCACGGCCACGAGCAAGTCATCGCGTTTCTGTTCAGGGTGAACTGGCAGCGGGTCGGCCTTAACGATCGCATCGGCCTGTTCGGCCACTTTTTCGATGAAGGCACGGTCGATTTCGGGCTTGTCCGTGATCCTCGACCACGGCCACTTGAAGGCCCAACGCTCGATGGTGTCGCGCATGCCGACGGCTCCGTTGACCACGCGGTGACTCCCGATAGCCGCTCGACGGAGCGCCCAAGAGAAGCGGATCGCGTCATCAATTTCTCCGAGAGTGGCTACATCATCGTGCACGAGCCACAACGCCTCACGAGAGATCGATTCATTGAGCCGGTTCGCAATAAATCCATCCACCTCCTTGCGCACCACGAGCGGGTGCATCCCGACGGCCCGGAAAATGGCTGCTGCCCGCTCAACCATTTCGGGCGCCGTACGCTGTCCAGCGCACAATTCAACCAGCGGGAGCATGTACACTGGTTGAAACGGATGCGCGACCAGGAGACACTCGGGATTGTCCATCTCCGCCTGCAGCAACGATGGCCGAAACCCTGATGTCGATGAGCAGATCAATGTCCCGGGCGTCGCCGCTCGACCAACGGCAGCCAACAGTTGCTGCTTGAAATCGAGTCGCTCCGGCACGGACTCCTGCACGAGATCAACCTCACGCACCGCCTCCTCAACCGACTTGACCAACGTGAGCGAGCCCTCGGTCGGCATAGGAGCCGATGTGAGCCGCCGGTACGCCCGCCGCGCGTTTGCCAGCATCTCCTGCACACGCTCAAGTGCATTAGGCGCGGGATCGTATAACCTCACATCCACTCCATTGAGGAGGAACCGTGCGGCCCACCCACCGCCGATGACACCGCCTCCGAGCAATCCGACCGCTCGCGGCAGTCCCTCGGGCAGACCTTTTGAGTTTTCCGACATGAGCTTTTACCTTAATTACTAGGCTTGGACCTTAAGCTTGAGCTTCTCGCGCACCTCATCTGCGCCCATAATCCGCACACCCATGCGGTCGAGAATCTCAACAGCGCGCTGTACAAGCTCCGCGTTAGTCGCCAGCCGTCCGTGAGAGAGGTATAAGTTATCCTCCAATCCCACGCGCACGTTCGCGCCCACCAAAGGCGCCAAGGCTACCCACGGAAGCGACATCCGGCCGACCGCGAAGGTCGCGTAGATGGCCCCAGGCGGTACCTGGTGCACCAGCGCCAACAAGGTATGCAGATCGTCCGGCGCACCATAGCGGGTTCCCATACACAGCTGAATGAGCGGAGGATCGTCGACAAACCCCTCCTTGACCAAGTCGCGCACCTCCATCAGATGGCCGGTATCGAACACCTCAAGCTCAGGACGGACACCAAGTTTTTGTACGTGCCTCGTCATGGCACGCAGCATGCCCGAACTGTTAGCCATGACCAGCTCTCCGCCAGCCCAGTTCATCGAGCCGCAATCGATGGAGCAGATCTCTGGACGCAGCTCCTCGACATGCACAAGCCTTTCAATCGCGCCTGGCATGTCCGTTCCCGCGGCCAAAGGCAGCGGAGACTCCGGGCCACCGAGCACGATTGAACAGCCTGGCCCTGCGGTCAGATTGATAACCGGGTTCACGTTCGACTTCCGAATGCGCTCTACGACCTGCCGATAGAGCGCCGGATTCCTCGAGCCCTTCCGGGTCTCGAGGTCACGGACATGTAGGTGCACCACCGCCGCTCCCGCTCGCGCCGCCTCGATTGCCGAGTCTGCGATCTCCTCTGGGGTTATCGGCACATTCTTTTGCCTCGGCGTAGCGGACCCTGTGACCGCACAGGTAACAAACACCTCAGAAATCATCCCACCTTCTCCTCCGGGTAAAACTTGGCCAGCAGCAAGACGGATCGGGCTACTGATTCATTCAAGACAACTAGTAGCAGTCCCCGGAATCTGATTTTGCGCGATATCGCGGCGCGGACGCCGTCATTCAGCGCCTGAGCGTTGCTATGCGACGTTTTTCAGAGCTTGGGCTATTACCGGAGTATTCACGAGAGGATCGGGTCGACATCTACGCGAGGCACCGACGGACACAGATTCACCGCGGATGTTTGCGATCGCGTGCAGCCTTGGCACGGCTCACCATCCACCGGGCTCCCCTGCGACCAGCGTGAACGCACGGCGAGCTTAGGCCGTTGGGACGGAGCTGGTCGCCGACCTTGCGCCTTGGCTGCCTCTGCATCGTCCTGGCAAACGCGGTGACGATGAAGGCGGAGACGACGCGCCGCCTGTTCTTGACGGCACGCGTCAGCGCGTTGCAGATGAACTGCACGCGGGGGTCGCTGAAGAATAGGTCAACAGATTTCGCGCGATGCAGCGAGCGGCCCCGTTATGTCCCTCGCGATAAAACCCGCGCTAGGGCGCGATCTGAAACCGCAAAGCGCTATAAGGGACAATCCAAGGCAGAATAAGCGCAAGGAGAGCGGCTGCAAGCCACTTCAGCTTGATGGCGGCGGCCGTCAGGTGGGCCTGGATCTTCATATTCGGTACACCACGCCGAATGGCGCGCGCCAGTCAGTACCAGGTCTCGACTTCGCCGTGGAAGCCCTCTGAGCGGTGGCGCTGATAGAGCCGTGGATCCTGCCTTACTCCATCGCTCGCAACGGCGGCGGGCTCGATGCAGCTCCCCTTTGTTCGTTTGTCTAGTCGCGACTGCGACATGCAGAATGACACCAGACATTGACATCGACGGCCATGTGCTGCTCGTAAGCAGGCTCGAACCGTGGGTTCGTGCATTCGTGGCCATTGTCGCATCGGGATCAGCTGTACAGATATTCTTGTATTTGCCGCTTTGCCGACCCTTTCTCCCTTCGTCGCTTTCATCGTCGCTTTGATTTTCGCTCAGTACATCCATCGCATGCTGCTCGGTGAGGCTGTCCCAACTCACATTGGCGCGGATCAGCGATCATCGACAGGAACCACTTCGGCTGTTGCGATCTTGGCCTTCAGGCAGGCCTCGACGGTGCGTTTGAAGATCATTACGGAATCGATCTTCGCACCTGCGATGGCGGATGCGCGTCAGGCTGGAATGGTGCCATAGCTGCTCGTGCAGACTATTCCAAGCAAACCCAGCGAATCGCGGTGTTGACCTGAACCTCGCGTATCAGCATGCGATGGTGTGCGATGCCGGACCAGACCTCGAGCATCAGCCTACCCCGTCTTCCGGATTGATGCCTGGCCGACCCTTTTTCGCGCAATAGTAGTCGGACACTTCTTCCCTCAGTCAGGACAGGTCGAACTTAAGATCGACCTGCGCCAGCACGTGCTCAGAGCTCAAACTGATCCCGCTCCTTGCGCCAAGCATCTTGTTTGCTTCGCCGATCGCGAATCGCCGATCAGAACGAATCAGCCAGTTGCGCCTTTTCAATGACTCCACACGGCAGCGCTGTCAGGTGGCGTTGAGCACCTTGGCGACGGTAGCCTTGATGCCCGCATCGGCTTCCGAGATCACCAGGCCGATACCGCGCTAGTCGCCGCGGGCGAACTTTCGCAAGGACGCGGTCCAGAACATCTCGGTCTCGGATGGGCCGATGTCCAGGCCGAGAATCTCGCGCCAGCCGTCAGTGTTGATGCCCACGGCAACAAACACTGCGACTGGGACGATGCGGCCCTGCTGGCGAATTCACGTAGG
Organism: Bradyrhizobium yuanmingense; assembly: GCF_025200905.1. Lineage (NCBI taxonomy): Bacteria > Pseudomonadati > Pseudomonadota > Alphaproteobacteria > Hyphomicrobiales > Nitrobacteraceae > Bradyrhizobium > Bradyrhizobium yuanmingense. The sequence goes on from NZ_CP104173.1 coordinate 5,748,264, forward strand.
TGGCGTCGATCCACAAATACGGCCAGTCGCCCTCGATCGCGCGGGCGAGGAAGGCCTTCGCCCTTGTCAATCCCTCCGCACAGCCGGCTCACCTGGCTCTTGGAGATTACGCTCACTCGCATCACTTGGACCAGATCATCGACCGAGCGGGTCGACACCTGCACGTACGCCTCCTGGATGACCGCGGTCAGCGCCTTCTCGCCCATTCGGCGCGGCCGCAGGAAACCTCGGGAAGCAGCTTCCCTTCCGCAGGCTGCGGATGCGCAACTCGACCGCGCCGGCGCGCGCCTCCGAGGTTCGCTCACTGTAGCCGCTGCGCTGGGCTAGGCGTTCAGCGCTCTTCTCGCCGTATGCCGCGCCGGTCAGCCGCTGATCTCCAGCTCCATCAGCCGCCGGGCAGCAAAGCCGATCATCTCGCGCAAAGGGTCGGCGCCTGGCTCGAGCGCGCGAAGGTTAATCATCAGGTCCGTCATCGGTGGTTCCTCGAATCAGGTTGGTGTCAGTAACCCGCCCCTACCGGCGATTGCCGGTGACCACGGCCAAGCCGTCCACCACTACGGCACTATGTGAGGGCGCTCGTGCGGACGGCTTGCTCTAAGGAGCTCCACCATCACTGGGGACGTGACCACGTTGCGTCGGGGTGACATCGACGCTGTGTAAACATACGAAGCTCCCCATCTACGAAATCACGAGCCGGGCGCCCCTGATGTCCATTTCGAAGGACTTCTCTGAATTTTGCGGCCCGATAGTCTCTACAAGATTCGCGGAAATAGGCTCGGCTCACGCTATTAAAAACATCTAACCTCTGTTACGGCCAGGCGGATCTGAAAAAACACCGTTTGATTTCACAAGCTTGGAGCTGCGGCGCGCGGCAGTGTGCTCTGTCTCAAGCCCCGAATTGCGGAGTTAACAAGGGCCATGTGTGGACGGCTCCGGGTTGGCAAGGAGAATCTTCACTTTGCGGCGTTGGTCGGAGCAGCCATGTGTTCGGCCTGTTTGTGCGGTTCACATGACCGCTGGCCATAATGCCCTCCGCGGATCAGGTCCCGATCAAAAGCACGCATTCGAAGATGCCGTGGCCCGTATGGTTTGTCCTGATCGCCGGATCGACCGGCGCTGCATTACGTGCTGTTCGCCCTCCCAACCGTTACGTCACGCCGGCGATGTCGGCGCGATCTCGTTTAGGCCGCCAGCGCGGCCGGCTCCTGGTAGCGTTCGTTCCTCGCCATCATCGCCCAGGCCATCCTGGCGAGCTTGTTGGCAAGCGCGATGGCCGCGACCTTGGTGGGCCGGCGGGCCAACAATCGCGTGAGCCATGGCCGATGATCGGTGCCATGGATCTTGGCGTAGCGGGATTACGGCGAGCGCGCCAGCCGTGAACAGGCTACGCAAATAGCGATCGCCCTGCTTGCTGATGCTGCCAAGCTTGTCTTTGCCCCCGCTCGAGCTCTGCTTCGGTACAAGCCCAACCCAGGCCGAGAAGTCTCGTCCCGATCGGAAGGCTCTAGGATCGGCAATGCTCGCGACCAGAGCTGTTGCCAGCGCCGGCCCAACGCCAGGGATCGCGTCCAGCCGCTTGCTCGTCGCGCTTGATCGATGCCAGGCGATGATGCGTCGGTCGAACTCCAGGATCTGGGCCTTCAGCGCGCGCAATTGACCACCGAGAGCAGCAAGACACATCCGGGCGCCCTCCGGGACTCGGTCTTCGGCTGTATCGGCGACGACTTCCAGCAGTTGCTCGACACCCCTGCGCCCGACAGGGGCGACAATCCCGAACTCGGCGAGATAGGCGCGGATTGAATTGATCACGGCAGTCTGCTGGCGGATGAAGAGGTGGCGCGCTCGGTGAAGCATCAGGCAGCTCTGTTGTTCGGCTGTCTTGGTCGGCACGAACCGCATGTTGGGCCTCGTCACCGCTTCACAGATCGCCTCCGCGTCCGTAGCGTCGTTCTTCTGCCGCTTGACGTAGGGCTTCACATAGGCCGGAGGCATCAATCGCACCGTATGTCCCAAGGCCTGCAATTCACGGGACCAATGGTGCGATGATGCGCAAGCTTCGATCCCCACCAGGCATGGCGGCAACTTTTGGAAAAATGTCAGGACTTGCCGGCGCTTCAACTGACGGCGGATGATCACCTGGCCAGCTGCATCAACGCCGTGCACTTGGAAGACTGACTTCGCGATATCCAGACCGATGGTCGAAATTGGCTGCATAGGGCTGCTCCTCCGAATCGTGGGAGCCTCAAACGGCGCCCACACCTTGGCACTCTCGTGCCCGTGGAGGAGCCGTCCACAGCATCAATAGCGGCGCCTTCCTCGATTACAACGGCGGGACACTCGGTTTTGCGGTCCTTGGAAGCTGAATTGTATTGATCGAGAGTAGTGGATGCGAGTTTAGGGACGCGCGGCTTGGCGGCAGATTCCGCAACTCTCACGCAGATTGGAAGCGCCAACGGACAAAGCATCCCGCTCGTCTGCCAGGATTGGGCGAATACCAAGGCAGGCTATCGCTTCTGCTCTGCTGAGCGGGTCAGCGAAGCGGACATTCCGGCCGGTCACTTCCGATCGACACGTGATCGTGCCGCCGCCGCTGAAAGGCGTCATTCTTAAGCTGCACGACACAACCGAGTTCAGCTATCAATGCGAGAAGTCAGAAGTGATCGGCATCACCAAGAGCATAAACAGTGGACGGGACAAGGGGGCCGCCTCAGACCGCACACGGTTTGCGGCAACCTGATGCATTCGAGCCTCGCGGTTAGGATCGAAGGGGTGCCGCTGGGGGTCGCGGCCGTTAAGTTCTGGACCCGGAAGAATTCAAGGGGACGGCAGCACTTAAGAAGGCGATCAATCCGACCCGCATTCCCATCGAGAAAAAGAAAAGCGTCCGGTCGTTGGCTTTCAAGCAGTCTACGCAACTCTCGGATCATCCTGAACAATGCATTCATATCGGTGATCGCGAGAGTGACTTATACGAGCTCTTCTGCGCAGCACACGAGATCGGAACTCATTTCCTGATCAGGACCTGCGTCGACCGCCTGGTTGGAGATGGGGATTACACAATCGCCGACAAAATGGACGAGGCCGCCGTCAAAGGGCTCCATCGCATCGAAGTCAGAGATAGTTACAGCGATCCCGATTAGGCCGTTCTTGAACTCAGGTATCGCAAGATTCGCGTCCTGAGACGATCGGAAAGGAGAAGCGTTATCCCGCTCTGACCCTGACCGTGATCCATGCCGAAGGGCGGTCGCCGAAAAACAGAAATAGGATCAATCGGAAGCTGATCACTGACCTGCCCGTTGGTTCCCGCACCGACGCGATCGAGAAGTTCGAATGGTATGCTTTGAGATGGAAGTCCGGGGTGTTCCACGAGATCCTCAAATCGGGCTGCAAAGCTGAGGAGTCGAAGCTCAGGACCGCCCAGCGTCTGACCCAACTGATCTCGCTCTTTTGCATCGAAAGTTGGCGGGTCTTGACAAACCAAAAAGCAAGAAAAACGCTCTCGCACTATGTGATCAAGATCGCCCGGCTCGGCGGTTATCTTGCCCGCGCCAGCGATCCGCCGCCTGGCAATACCGTCATGTGGCGCGGACTGTCACGCCTCACCGACATCGCGCTAGGCGCTATGGTCGGAGTAGAATTTGTGGGTAATTGAAAGCCTCACCGGACGGTTACCTCACGCGTATTCTTACTGACGCCGCACCCATATCCCAGCGATGGACGTGCTCGTATGGCTGGTATGGCGGGGAAGGCTCATGCTTAGCGAATTGTCCCGATGGGCAAGAGGAAGCTGAGATGGCGCGAGTGCGCAGACCAGTCTGAACAGTCAGCTTCAACGCCAGCGTTGCTGCTCACCGTCGTAGGCGCCGGCAAGAGGATCGCTTACCGCAATGAGCTCACGTTTCAGTACTTTGTTGCTGGAAGTCGTCCTAGGAAGCAATGGAATAAAGGCGATGTACCGCGGCACCTTGAACACGGCAAGATTAGCACGAGCATGTTTGAGAATTTGATCAACGAGCAGATCGCTTGGCGTAAGACCTTCTTTCAACTCCACAACGATCTTGACTTCTTCGCCGCGCTTCGCATCGCGAACCGGAACCGCGGCCACATCCGCAACCTCGGGGATCTCACGGATGACAGCCTCCACCTCGCGCGCAGCGATATTCTCGCCCGAGCGTCGGATCATGTCCTTCGTGCGTCCTACCAGCCAATAGAACCCGAACTCGTCGCGCCGCAGCAGGTCCCCCGTCTTGAACCATTCGCCTTCGAACGAGGCGGCGTTGGGCCTATTCCAATAGCCCTTGAGTATTCCGCGACCACTCACCCAGAGCTCACCGACTTCACCGACCGGGGTGGGGCTCCCATCGTTCATTAGCCGCAGGTTCCGAAATGGTGCACGAATCCCTACCGAACCGGTCCCAGCGATCTCAGCAAGCTCATTCGGCATTTGTGTGCCAAACCCGATTTCAGTCATTCCATAAGCATCTTGGGTACGCACTCCAAACCGCTTCCGGAGTTTGCGTTGCGAATCCGGACTGCACCCCCATGTCAAGCTCTGCTTCAGGCATGTAGCTCCATCTTCGTCGGTGGCCTCGGTCTGGCGCGCAACGAGTTCGAAAAACGTGCACCACTCAATGCGGTGTTGCTTGACCCAGCTCATGAAGCGCGTCGAGCTTATTGACGGAGCCAAGTAGAGCGTCCCGCCCTGTCGATAAGACTTCACAAGATATGCTTGCGGATCGCCATAGAAGAAGGGTTGCGCGGCAAGATATCGCTGGTACGGCTGCCCGTCTCCGCACGCCCCCTGATACGAATTCACGCACCAGTAGTCGTGCGTTAACATGCAACCTTTCGGAAAGCCCGTTGTCCCTGAGGTATATTGGATGTTCAACAGGTCGTCGGGTCGGACATCCTCCATAACCAGACAATCATTGACGCCCTTGAGCAGGTGGTCAAGGGCAGTAGCTTTTCCGTCCGAAAGCTGACCAACGTGAATTATGCGCTCCTTGGCGAGATCTTTCGGCCAAGGCTCCATCCTTGAAAACACAGAAGTAACAGATTCGTCAACGACGGCAAACTTAGCCTGCGTATCACTAAGAACGTACTCGATCTCCCTGGACGTATAACGCATGTTGATCGGAACCATCACGGCACCGAGCTTGGCGATTGCGAACCATAAGATTGGGAATGCTATGCAATTTGGCAGCATCACTCCAATTCGGTCGAACTTGCGTACGCCAAACACACGCAGCGCATGCGCATATTTGTTGGACAATCGGTCGATCTCGGAGTAAGTCGCCCGCTCACCTCGGTCGAAGACGTCGATTGCGGTTGTAGAGCCGTGTGTTCTCGCTCTCATTGAAACCAGCTCCACGACCGTGATCGTCTCGTACTCGGATTCGAGCGTCTCGATTTTGCGCAAAGCGTTCGCTACGTGCTCGTGCAGCTGATCTTGTGTCAATTCGGTAGGGAATGTCATGGGAAACAAACCTTGCGTAGTTTCAGGAGGAAAGCGGACTGATCGGCCCACGAACACAACGCCTCATTTGATCAGCTGGCTAAAGCTGCAATCTCCGGAGCCAACGGCGTTATTGCCATTTTCCCAGAGTTCGGCCCGGATGACTTGCCTCCCGCTTAACTGGTAGATCATTATCAGCGAGCGAGGCACTACCTACTCTAGTGGATCTCCAACCCTTCGTTCAGCGTCGGTCGACGGAGTGCTTTGAGAGACGACTCTATTGATCGCGACCAGGGTTGGAGACGGGTCGAGTCGGCAGTCGGACGCGACGACAACTGACCCCGTCTTCGGGTTCATGATGTCGGCTGAAGGTTTGCCTCCGCCGATGACCGGCACGCGCTGAGGCGGAGCCGACCGAAGGGCATTCAGCGGCGGAGGCTTGACGAGGCCCCTTTTTCGCTCAGCGAGCAGCCGGTAGCTGTCGCTTCGGATCGTCAGCGCGCGGCTCTTAGGGCGACTCCCGGACGCTGGGCTCGCCGCGGACTCGATGAATCAGGCCTCTCGAGATAGCGGCGCAGACTGGCGTTGATCGAATGCAAGTGCAGCGACGACGCGACGGCAGCGAAACGCCCTGCTCACTGAGCACGCGACTGGTGAGCCGGTCCTCATTAATGCGACGGTCGCGGAGACGTTCACAAGTGCTGTTGCAGCTGATTCGCGCTGCGGAGGACCGTTGAAAGTTTCGGGCTCGCCGAGTGTCTGGCTGTTTCTGTCAGACGGACAGATCGATAACAGGGGCACTGGCAGCGGGTTAGTTGGGCCCCGGAGCGCGATCGCGCAATCTCTGCTCCCAACACGCCAATGTCTTTCCGGGCCCGTAATCCTGTGAGCGTAGCGCATGCAGCACGGCCACGAGCAAATCATCGCGCTTTTGTTCAGGGTGGATTGGAAGCGGGTCGGCTTGAACAATCGCGTCCGCCTGCTCGGCTACTTTGTCGATGAAGGCACGGTCGATTTCGGGCTTGTCCGTGATCCTCGACCACGGCCACTTGAAGGCCCAACGCTCGATGGTGTCGCGCATGCCGGCGGCTCCGTTGACCACGCGGTGACTCCCGATAGCCGCTCGACGGAGCGCCCAAGAGAAGCGGATCGCGTCATCAATTTCTCCGAGAGTGGCTACATCATCGTGCACGAGCCACAACGCCTCACGAGAGATCGATTCATTGAGCCGGTTCGCAATAAATCCATCCACCTCCTTGCGCACCACGAGCGGGTGCATCCCGACGGCCCGGAAAATGGCTGCTGCCCGCTCAACCATTTCGGGCGCCGTACGCTGTCCAGCGCACAATTCAACCAGCGGGAGCATGTACACTGGTTGAAACGGATGCGCGACCAGGAGACACTCGGGATTATCCATCTCCGCCTGCAGCAACGATGGCCGAAACCCCGAGGTCGACGAACAGATCAGGGTGCCAGGGACCGCCGCACTGCTCGCCGTGGCAAGCAGCTGCTGCTTGAGTTCCAGGCGCTCCGGCACAGACTCCTGCACGAGATCAACCTCACGCACCGCCTCCTCAACCGAATCCACTACCGTCATCGCTCCCTCGGCCGGTAACGGGGCCTCGGTCAAGCGCTGATATGCTCGCCGCGCATTGGCCAGCATTCTTCGCACCCGCTCGACCGCACTGGGCGAAGGTCCATAGAGCCGCACATCCACTCCATTGAGGAGGAACCGTGCGGCCCACCCACCGCCGATGACACCGCCTCCGAGCAATCCGACCGCTCGCGGCAGTCCCTCGGGCAGACCTTTTGAGTTTTCCGACATGAGCTTTTACCTTAATTACTAGGCTTGGACCTTAAGCTTGAGCTTCTCGCGCACCTCATCTGCGCCCATAATCCGCACACCCATGCGGTCGAGAATCTCAATAGCGCGCTGTACAAGCTCCTCGTTAGTCGCCAGCCGTCCGTGAGAGAGGTATAAGTTATCCTCCAATCCCACGCGCACGTTCGCGCCCACCAAAGGCGCCAAGGCTACCCACGGAAGCGACATCCGCCCGACCGCGAAAGTCGAGTAGATGGCACGGGGCGGTAGCTGGTGCACCAGCGCCAACAAGGTATGCAGATCGTCCGGCGCACCATAGCGGGTTCCCATACACAGCTGAATGAGCGGAGGATCGTCGACAAACCCCTCCTTGACCAAGTCGCGCACCTCCATCAGATGGCCGGTATCGAACACCTCAAGCTCAGGACGGACACCAAGTTTTTGTACGTGCCTCGTCATGGCACGCAGCATGCCCGAACTGTTAGCCATGACCAGCTCTCCGCCAGCCCAGTTCATCGAGCCGCAATCGATGGAGCAGATCTCTGGACGCAGCTCCTCGACATGCACAAGCCTTTCAATCGCGCCTGGCATGTCCGTTCCCGCGGCCAAAGGCAGCGGAGACTCCGGGCCACCGAGCACGATTGAACAGCCTGGCCCTGCGGTCAGATTGATAACCGGGTTCACGTTCGACTTCCGAATGCGCTCTACGACCTGCCGATAGAGCGCCGGATTCCTCGAGCCCTTCCGGGTCTCGAGGTCACGGACATGTAGGTGCACCACCGCCGCTCCCGCTCGCGCCGCCTCGATTGTCGAGTCTGCGATCTCCTCTGGGGTTATCGGCACATTCTTTTGCCTCGGCGTAGCGGACCCTGTGACCGCACAGGTAACAAACACCTCAGAAATCATCCCACCTTCTCCTCACTTTGCGAGCTTGACATCTACCAACTTCGGCCAGCACCTTCAGCGCTCTTGGCTTTTCGGAGTCGCGCTAGTGCATTGACGAGGATGAACGAGCGGGTTGCATCGGCATGTTGACGATAAGTCATTGCGAAGGCCTGGCTGCGGTACTCCTCATTCCAGCAACCTGCGTGCCATTCGCGAAATCGCTATGCGACCTGCCTGAGAAGAGAAGGCGCGCGAGGCTAGGGGCCCGCGACCAGGACCGACTTTGCGGGTCGTCGGATTCCTGACATCGACGTAGCACACTGCGCACGACCAGGATGGTAGACAACTCTTCAACTCTCAACCTCGAAGTCGAAGATGCGAAGTCTTTTAGGAGGAGCCGCATAAGCGTTACGGACATCTGGTCCTCGCTCGCGTGGGCGGGGAGTCGGTCGGAACGGCCACGCCGGGGAGGACCACCCCAATGACCGCCCCGTCGCGGTTGGAGCAATCAGCTGTTTCATGGAGCCGTCGATTACCGGCGCGAGTGGACGTCTCTCGCGCGGAACGAGCGAATCTCACAATGTAAGTTTTTTGAGCCGACGCCGCCGCAGCTCGGGTTCCGGGAGCATTCAATCCGCGGCTAGCGGTAGAAAGCCTGCCCGATATTGACCACTTGAGCTAAGACGAAATCCTCGTCTTGATCTCGCGCGCCTCAAGCAGCCAGTCGCGGCCGATTCCGCCCACGCGGGTATTGTTGGAAAGCATGATAGGTCTTCAACCAGAATTCGCCTATGGCATCCCAGAGATCCATGAGGCCGAAGCACTCGGAGAGAAGCGCCAGGCGTGAACTTTTGTTCAAGCTTGAGGATTCCGACAGAGGGGAGGCGTTTGGATGTCATATCGAAAAGCATCGCCTCGGTTCGGCGACATATTACCTAAATTGGGCGTTCTCGCCGAAAAAAGCGCGCTCGGAGTTTTATATATTCAACGGCCACTTCTTCATTAACAGTGACGGCGATCCGGCCTTCAGGCGTGAATGCGGAAGTGCCCCGTCATCAGCCTGGTTACTGCATGTCAAGCGCCATCTCGACCCTTCTATCGAGCAAATGACTGAGCGTGTCTCAGAACATCGGCGGCTTTTTGTACTTGCGTCATATCCATCCGAGCTAGGCCGCGGACAGGGGCTCACCGATTCAAGCGCTTGAGGAGTTCAGGGTCTTCCTTGTGCATCCTGATGAGCTCGGTCAGGTTCTCGATGCCGAAGTCGGTGAACGCCATAACCTGGTCGTCACCTATGCCGTAAACCCAGATGACGCCATCCTCTGTGTCCATTCCGTTGGCCACTTCCCAGAGCCAGTCCTCGTCTTCTCCGAGGTCCTTGGCGACGCGACTGATGGTGAAGACGGCATAAACCTTGTTGACGTGCATGGCTACGCCGCCTGGGCGGAAGGTGTCGGAGCAGGAGGCGTCCAGTTCCAGGGCAACAACTCATGCAGGCGGTTCTGCGGGATATCGGCGATGCGCGCGAAGACGTCGGCAAGCCAGGCTTTCGGGTCGATGTCGTTGAGACGCGCCGTCATGATAAGCGCGGCCATCACGGCAGCTCGATCCGCGCCACGATCAGAACCGGCGAACAACCATGCCTTTCTTCCCAGAGCAAAACCGCGCAACGCTCGCTCCGCAGCATTGTTCGTCATGCAGATCCTTCCGTCGTGAACAAGGCGGGCAAAGCCCTCCCAACGATTGAGCAGATAGTTGATCGGCTTAAGCACGTTGGACGAACGCGAGAGCCGGGCAGATTCCGCCCGCAGCCAAGACTCAAGGTCTTTCAACAGTGGCACGCTTCTTTCCCGGCGGATCTGCAACCGCTCCTCAGCGCTCAGCCCATAGATGTCGCGCTCGATCTCGAACAGCTGGTCAATCCGACGAACCGCTTCCAGCGCAACGGGCGAGATCGCCGTCGCCGATCGTCCGCGGCGCGCGTTCTGGGCGATATCGGCCAGTTCGAAGAATGCCCGCCGACCGTGTGCCCAGCCGAAGGCGGGCGTGGCAGGCGACGCCTTGCGTCCGGGATCGAACAGAGCGTTGAACCCGCTGTAGGCGTCGGCCTGCAGAATCCCAGCGAAGTTCCGAAGATGCCGCGCGGGATGCTCGCCGCGCCGATCGCGTGAGGCGTAAAACAACGCCGCCGGCGGATCTCGCCCGCCAAATGGCCGATCGTCGCGGACATAGATCCAAATCCGGCCGGTATCTGCTTTCCCTTTCGCCAGGATCGGGATCTTGGTGTCATCACCATGGAGCCTGTCGGCGGAGAGCACATAGGCTTCGATCAGTTCAAAGATCGGCCTGACCGCAAAGGCTCCGGCGCCCACCTGGTCCGCCAGCGTCGAGACCGACAGGTCGATCCCCTCGCATTTGAAGCGCTGGCTCTGTCGGTTCAGCGGCTGATGCTGACCAAATTTGTCGAACAGGATCGTCGCCAGAAGCTGGGGTCCGATATAGCCCCGCGGCGTGGCATGGAACGGCGCCGGCGGCTGCGTGATCGCCTCGCAGTCCCGGCAACTAAACTTCTCCCGCACCGTATCGATTACCTTGAACCGGCGCGGGATCTCCTCCAGCGTCGAGGTCACGCTTTCGCCGAGCTTCGATAGCCGGGCCGATCCGCAGCAGGGACATTGCGTCGGGCCGGCAGGACCACGCGTTCTCGCTCGATGTCATCGGGAAAGGGCTGGCGCAGAGGCCGCTTGCGCTCAAACGAGCGTACCGTCTGCGTCTTCCCCGCCGCCTTCTCGGCGGCAAGTTCATCCTCAGTTGCGGCCGCCTCGAGCTCCTCAAGCTCAAGCTCCAGCTGATCGAGCAATCGTGCCGCCCGTTCCGAGCGCGTGCCATAAAGCGTCCGCCGCAGCTTCTCGATCTCGAGCTTGAGGTGGGCGATCAGAGCTTCGGTACTCGATTGCTTCGCCTGGGCATTGGCCGCTTCAGCAAGCTTGGCCTCCGCCGCAAGCCTGGCTGCGCGCTCAGCCAGGATCATTGCATGCGCGGCGGCAAGATTAGGCGGCAGCTCGTCGGCGCTGGAGTCCATAACCAGATGGAATCACATCCGCTACCAAACTCAAACGACAAACTCTCAGCCCACGCTCGTCGGACGCCAGGACTCTTGGGGATTGCGCCAGTCGATGCCGGACAACAGATAGCTCATCTTCGCCTGCGATATCGACACCACGCCATCGGCCAACGACGGCCAGACAAAACGACCTCTCTCGAGTTTCTTCGTAAACAGGCATGCTCCCTGGCCGTCGTGCCAGATCACCTTCAACAAATCGCCTCGGCGCCCGCGGAAGCAGAACAAATGACCGCTGAGGGGATCGCGGCGCAACACCTCTTGCACCTGCAACGACAATGAGGCGAAGCCTTTGCGCATGTCGGTGTGGCCCGTCGCCAGCCACACCCGAACTCCCGTAGGAACCGGAATCATCGCCGATCCAAAGCCTCGATGATCCGGCGAAGCGCCTCAACGTCGACACCCGTATCGACAATGACGCGCCGCCCGCCAGCCAGCTCGATCTCAATCCGACGCTCTGTTGAATGTGCTGTCGCGCTCTCCGACGAGGCCGCCACCGACGCCACGGGCCCACCCTCGGCTATAACTGCCCTGACAAAGCCAGCTTCGGATTTGGTCCGGTTCGCCGCGAAGGCTCTTCGCCAAGTCACCAATAGAGAACGCCACAAGCCGTATCGCCGCGCTGTCGCCGCTACCAGGCGAGGCTCGGATAGGCTCTCCAAAACAATCCGCGCCTTCTCCTCCTCAGACCAACGCCGCCGCCGGCCTGTATCGACCACTTCAAGTCGATTCAGCGTACTGATCGTATGGCTGTCCATACGTACAGTTCTCAACCATCAGGCCAGCCCGCCGCAAGGCGTCTCCCCTCGGAGGCTTACCTTGCGTCCAAGGTCGCGGTTGTTGTTGGCATCGAAGGAGGCGGGATGTGGCAGAACGAGATGAACGTCCAACCCCGCAGACCGAGGCCAGCGTGATTGAACGCGAAGTCGGCGCGTGTGTCGCGCGGCTTCGAAATGAGCATCCAGCGATTGCTGCGATTCTGTTTGAGTGCACGGCTTTTCCGCTAGTTGCGCCCACCATGCGTCGTGTGACGAAGCTGCCCATCTACGACATCACGACCCTATGCCGCTTGACACTCGCATCTGTCGCGTGACTGCTACGCTTGTAGGCCGTCCGGACGACGCGCGGGCGGCCAACGAGGAAGGTCATCCCGATCCGAGCGGCACTGCAGTTTAGCTGCGGCCGGAAAACGCAGAGGATCTTCTTACCATATCCATCCAAAAGTGGTTTCATCTCACATGCTGGAGCCTGCTGAGAGGAGCGGGCAACAGAGTTGAGCACGTGCGGTAGAGCCACAGGCTTGATAAGCCGGTGAAGAGCGAATTCCCCGCACAACTACATGCACGTGCTTCGGTCGCGGAAGCAGATTCCATGCACCAGCACCTGTCCGTCTAAGGCGGAAGGTTGGAGAGCGCGGATGCAAAGTCCCGCCAGGCGAGGACGGTGCAGCAATGCTCACCGCCCTCCTGCCGACCCGCCAGTTCGATTGCGACAGTATTGTTACAGAACCGTTCAATTACAGTTCGAAAAGTTTCCGCGGAGCCTTGGTCAACACTTCAACGCCGGAGTCCGTCACCCGAAAGGTCTCGCTGAGCACGTAGCCAAAGTCTTCATCGATCCAGTTGCCCAGCATCAAATGGAAGGTCATGTTCGGCTTCAGTTCTGTCCTATCTCCATCTTGCAAGCTAGCGGTCGGCTCCAACCAGCCTATGCCATGGGCGTAGCCGCATCGAGAGTCCTTCTTGAGCCCGTGCTTTTCGATGGTACGATTGAAAGCGTTTGCAACATCGCTGCAGGTCGATCCCGGCCGGATCACATCGAGAGCAGCCTCGAGACCTTCCATCTCGGCCTCGTGGACCCGGCGCAAACGCTCAGAAGGCGCGCCGATCGAAAAGGTGCGCATAATCCCGGCGCAATACCCATGTCGCACCCCGCCCAGCTCGAGGTTGATTTGCGAACCCTGACGAAAAACGTCTTCGCTCCAGGAGATATGGGGGGTTCCGGTTCGAGGAGAGGAGCACAGGCTGACGTTCGGAAATCTTGTCGTTCCGGGCTTGCCATTGGCACCGCGGGCCAGCGCTCCCATGATTTCGGCGATCACGTCCGCTTCTCGCACACCAGGCCGTATGACATCGGCGGCACGCATGATTGCTGCATCCGAAATGGCGGCCGCTTCTCGCATGACGGCTATCTCGAGATCGGATTTGACGATGCGAATCCAGGTCACGACATTTGTACAATCAACGATCTTGGCCTTGGGCAGCCGCGTTCTGAACTTTTCCGCAGCTTGTGCCGAAAGGCCTCTTAGTTCAAGCCCGATGCCACGATTTGCAGCGCCAATTTCGTTGAGAAAATTGATTACCTTGTCGTAACCATCCATCGTCGGATTACCAATGAGCGCTTCTGGGTAACCGATGATCTTGTCACGATCCATGAACGTTTGATGGATGGCAGCTGGAGCGTCCTGGCGACGCAGAATGAAGGTGGGCTCCTCCTCATGAAGAGACACCACTAACGCTTGCGGGACATAGCCAGAGTTGGCGGTGTAACCCGTCAGGTAGGTGATGTTGTATGTATCGGAGACGACGAGTGCGTCGATTTCGCGACGTTTCATTTCAGACTTCACGGCCGCGAGCCTTCGCAGAAACTCCGTCCGCGGGAACGCCTGAGGTCCTTTGCTGATTGCCATTAACGTAGCTCCATTGGATCCGATCGATTGAGGTGGTGTCAGAGATCTATTTTGTCCCGGAGATTCATCAACTCTCGAATTCCGAGCCGGCTTTCGCAGCTACAGATCGTGCAAACGCCAATGAAGCGATAGCAGTGTCCTGGATACCAGTCCCGGTCAGATCGGCGACTGTGATCTGCGCGTCCTTCGTACGCCCAGTCTTTAGGCCAGCTACAATTTCTCCGAGTTCCGGAAACTTGGCATCCTCAGGGACAGTGCCTAGGGCGATGGCATGGTGCAACTCGCCAAGAAGTCGTGTCTGCTTGAGGCTATCAGCGACATAGAGGTCGGCTCGCTTGATCGCTGCTGGCTCTATTTCATTCTTATGTTCAGCGTCAGAACCCATAGCAGTTACGTGCTGTCCAGGTTCGAGCCACGATGATTGCAGAATTGGTTTGTCGGCTGGCGTTGTGGTTACGATGATGTGCGCGCCGGCCACAGCCTGCATGGCGTCATCATATGCGCCTACAGGAAATTTAAGAAGCGCAGAGAGTTCTTGCGCTACCATCTTGGCCTTTGAAGCGTTGCGCGCCCAAATACGTGCCTCGCGGATCGGTCGAACCAGAGCAAGCGCCTGCAATTGCAACCTGGCCTGATTTCCGGCGCCCAGGACCGCTGCGACCGAAGCGTCCTTACGAGCGAGATATTTTGCAGCAGCGGCGCCCGCGGCGGCCGTTCGCACATCTGTCAAATAGCCATTGTCAAGCAAGAGAGCCTGCACCAGACCAGTTTTACTGGAAAGCAGCACCATCATGCCGTTCGTGCTCGGCAACCCGATCTGTGGATTGTTAAAGAAGCCTGGGCTAATCTTGATGGCAAAGGTCTCTAGACCCGGCACGTAAGCCGTCTTGACGTCGACCTCCCCCCGGTGCTCGGGAATATCGAGCCTCAAAATGGGGGGCATCGCCACAGTCTTTGTTGCGAGCGAAGAGAATGCGCCTTCGACACATTGCACTGCCATCATGTCGAGAGGAACAATATTTCTGAGCTCGCGTTCGGTGAGCACCTTCATTCTTGGCATCAATTCTCCTGCTCAAAAGGATTGGCGAGGCCGTTTACGACATTGCGATGCACTTTCATATCGATATTGCGGCCGGAGAGCACCAGTGCCGCCGGCCCGCTCAATGGAGGGATCTTGCCAGATAGCAGCGCAGCGATTCCAACAGCGCCGGCGCCTTCCAGGATTTCTTGTTCATGCTCGTACGCGTGACGAATGCCCGCCGCAATCTCACCTTCGCTAAGCAACACCACATCATCGAGCAACGCCTGACACATCGTGAAGGTCACTTTGTTGTCGAGGCCTATGCCGCCGCCTAAAGAATCGGCCAAGCTTGGAAACTCCTCCACCAGTACGGGCCGGCCCGCATCGAGGCTGGCCTTCATCGCCGCGCCGCGTTCCATGGTAAGCCCTACGACCTTCGCATGGGGCCTCATGGCCTTGACCGCTGCGGCGACGCCGGCGGCCAAGCCACCACCGGATAAGGGCACAAGCACAGTGGCTACGTCCGGCAGCGCCTCAACGATTTCCAGCCCAATTGTCCCCTGTCCGGCAACAATGTCCGGATGGTCGAATGGCGGCAGCATGACGAGCCCATCTTCATTCACAAGGCGCTCCACTTCCTTTTGCGCCTCGTCTTGGGAACGTCCAATAATGCGTACATCTGCGCCGAGGCGCCGGACTTCGGCGATCTTGTTTTCCGGCACAAGCCCTGACATGCAGATGGTTGCACGCGAGCCGAGCATGCGAGCCGCATGAGACAGCGCTCGGCCGTGATTACCGGTCGAGGCCGCCACGATGCCCCGCTCCCGCTCGGCCTTCGTGAGCCTGAGCAGGGCGTTTGTGGCGCCGCGCAGCTTGAAGCTGCCGGTAGCCTGATGATGTTCGAGCTTTAACTTAACCGTGACACCGCAGATTTTTGACAGTGTCGGCGAACCTACGAGCGGCGTTGAGAGGATGTGCTCCGCGATGCGAGTGCGCGCATCCTCAATTGCAGCGAGGCCAATCATGGAGATCCCTTTACTCAAAGAGGCCAAGTAATGGCCGGCCCCACGATCGATTGACTTGAGCTGGCCTCAGCATAGGTCCCACCTCCGCGATGGCGATCGGCTTTTCTTGATCTGCCACCGCGGCTTTGGCTCGTTCAACAGAGTGACCGGTAGGAGAGCGACGAACAAATTGGCGAGCGAGCAGGCGCGACGTTTGCAATGTATTGGTCATGAGCTAGTTGCGATCGCCAGACCGGCTGCATGGGCCTTCTTGACGTCGAAATCGACGTCAAGCATTAAGTAGATCGAGGATATAGCTTACCGTGAGCTCGGCAGCCGGGATAATGAGCTCATCGGATGCCCCAAACGTCGGGGTATGCACATGCGATTCGTTACCAGGTGCGCGCGTCCCTAACCAGAAATAGATCGAAGGCACGCAAGCCGAGTAAAAGCCGAAGTCATCGCTTCCTGCTATTTCCTTCTTCCCGGTGAAGAAGGCCTCTTGCCCGGCTCTCTCATGAACGGCCCTACGAAAGCGCTGCACCATTTCTGCATCATTGACGACCACGGGCTCACCCATTCGGACCACGAAGTCTGCGGCGCCGCGGTGCATCGCCGCAACGCCTTCCGCGACTTCCCGGATGCGCTGGAACAATAGAGTTCGACGCTCCGGACTGCGGGTCCTGATCGTACCTTCCATGACCACTGAGGGGCAGATGATATTCGTTGCCTCGCCGCCATGGATGGTACCGATCGTAACGACAGCACCGTCATCGGCCGGCATTTCGCGCGAGACCACCTTCTGCACCTCGTTGATAAAGGCAGCCGCGATCGCAATCGCGTCGACACCCTTATGGGGTGATGCGCCATGCGCCATCTTTCCGGTGAGAATGAGCTTGAACTGGTCGGCAGATTTGGTGACGGCTCCCTCCCGAGCACCAAACATACCCGCAGGGATATCGGGACTGACATGGAATCCGACGGCCTTGTCGAAGCCATCGAGCAATTTCTCATCCTGGACTGTACGGCCACCGAGGGGCTCTGCCTCCTCTGCCGGCTGAAAGAACACGCGCACCTTACCAGCAAAACTAGCGCGCAGCCGGTGGAAAGCAAGCGCAGCTCCTAGTGCGATCGAACCGTGCACATCGTGACCGCAGGCGTGCATCACTCCATCAATTTGAGAATGGTAGGCCAGATCTGCGCGCGTTTCGTGGATGGGCAAGGCGTCGATATCGCCGCGCACTGCGACCCACCGCTTTGGGCCGGAGCCAGTGCCCTCGATATCAATAAAAAGACCGGTATTGTGGAAGGTCTTGGCATTGGTGAGCCCGAATTGCTTCAATGCGCCACGAATCCGTTCCTGAGTCTTCCATTCCGCATTGGAAAGCTCAGGTTCACGGTGCATGGCGTGCCGCAGCTCGATGACCGCCTTGCGCTCGACATCCGACAAAATGCCGTTGGTGTTTCTAGTCATATTAGCTTGATGACCCACGTTATTGCCGAGCACGGTTCGCTCTCAAAGATAACGTCGATCGGCGAAGGAAATCGCCAAGTTCGGCGGCCGCTGGTACGGAAAAACTCAATTTTTTGCCTAGAACGCAGGAGTTCGGCAGGAAAAATCAACATTGAGACGCCCGCCCGAAAACACTACGGCACACGCCTGAACTGCTCATCGAGGCAACCGGCAACGTTCATCACGGGGTTTATAATCCCAGACCCGCAAAGCGCTGTTTGCCACTCTTCAACCGAGAACTCGCGCGACGAAAGCTGGCAATTCAAGACGGGCCAGCCGAAAAACTCTCCCTGAAAGCCGAGGCCAGACGGATGCATCCAAGGCTACGCTTTTAAGGGCCTTTAAGCTCACGCCGCGCGTTCAGCTGGCGACACTATGATGATCGCCAAGCCAGCCACCGCTCTTGGATATAATCTATGTTCGTTTTTCCGTCGGGACGTTTGGCGACGAGCCAAGCGTTATCCTGAAGCACGAGCTTCGATGCATTTTCCTCGTAGAGACTGAGGTTCGGGACAAGATCAGGCGGCAAAAATTTAAGTTGGTTCGTATTGGGTCCTGGGTAGCCGACGCCCATTGTGTAGGCCGCGGCGATCTCCGCTCGATTGACAAACGCTATCAGCTTCTGCGCGTTCGAGCTGTTGGGACCGCCCTTGAGCACAGTCCAGTAGATGTAGTTTAGGTTTCCGCCATCCCATACAATACGAAGAGGAGCGGCTTGGCGAATTGCCCCGATGGCGCGACCGTCCGGGCAGCTTGTTGCCGCGTATTCGCGGTTCATGAGCAAGGTGACCGGCTCCCCTCCCGCGACCCACCATTTCGGTATTTGCGACTTGATCTGATCAAGCTTTTTCAACGCTCTTTCGATCTTATCGTCTGTCAGCGGCCAAAGTTCTGATTTGGCGACGCCATCAGCTTGAAGTGCGAACACGAGGTTGTGCCTCGCGTTAGGGCCAAGTCCACGTGGGCCGGGGAATGCTTTGAGATCCCAGAACCCTTGCCAGTCGTTTGGTCCGCCCTTCCGAAATGCGCGCTGGTCATAGGCAATCATTGTTACAGACCGGAATGCGACCACCGCGTCTTTAATCCGCGCATCCTGCGATGTACCTTTGAGTGCTTCATCGTCCCACAGACCATAATCGATAGGCAGAAACATGCCAGCCTGGTCCATCGCCGGATAATTCTGTGCGTCGATCATGGCCACGTCCCAGTCGACCCGTCCAGCTTCGCTCATGGCCCTGACTTGGGGTTCGGCGAAGTCGGCCACCACGTCGACCACAGAGATTCCCGTCGCCTGTGTGAATGGCTCGAATACGGCCTTACGCAAAGCTTTCGTATAGGTCCCCCCGTAAGAGAACACGACGACCTCTCCACTACCGGACAGTTTGTCCTTGGCGAAAGCGGCGGTCGACCTAGCGACCGCGGGAATGCTCATGGCGGCAGCGGCAAACTGCAGGAGAGTTCTGCGATTCATTCCGGCTCGTTGAAACGCTTCGCTCGGCACCCGAGGTCCTTCGCCGTGCTCTATTGACTTGATGCTCCGAAGAAAGCCAGACAGATTTGAATGCTTCATTGGTAACCCCTTCTCCAGCAGCTCAGAACCGCGAGGATGCACATTCAGACGGGCAGAAGCCAAAAGCTACAGGCATGCCGCAGGCTCTTCGAGCTTAATCTCGACCCGCAGCGCCGGATTTATGGACGGCCCCTTTAGCAGTTTTTCGGCGAAGATTTCCCCCTCGCCCATGATCACCGCCGCAGCAGTCAGCGTGCCGCCGCCTCCCTCCTCTCGAATCTTGCCCTCGCCAGCTTTATGGACGGCGCTTTGCACCTTGCGCACCCAAGCTGCACTTTCCCACAAATTGGGAGACATACACGCGCGTATTCGAGGGCCCGAAGCAAGCCATGTGCGAGCACGCCCATCACTTGATGCAACGTGCTGCTTACCGTCCGTGAAACACGGGGTTGCGCTTCTCTGCGAATGCGCGGACGCCCTCCTTGTGATCAAGACTTAGTTCCGTCCGGATCAGGCTCTCGGCCTCGAAATCCATCGATTCCAGGAATTCGGCATTTAAAGCGTGATCGAGGTTGCTCTTCATGCAACTAAAAGCAAACGTCGGCCCCCTCGCGAGGGTGGCCGCGAGCGCAAACGCTCTCTCCTGCAACTCCGCATCGGGGACACTTTGGTTGATGAGGCCGAGCGATTCCGCGCGACGTGCATCCACCCGCTCCGACAAGAACATAAGTTCGCGCGCGCGGGAGAATCCGACCAGTCGCGTGAGCAGCCAGGCTATGCCACAATCGCCGGACAGCCCGACGCGCGCGTAAGCCGTGATCAAAATAGCTGACTGTGCGGCAACGCGGATGTCACAGGCGAGCGCAAGCGCAAGGCCGGCGCCTGCGGCAGCGCCCGGAATGGCCGCGACAGTCGGCTTCCTGGCGCCAACCAGTGCGCCCCACACGGCTCGTTGGTTGAACTGCAAGTCAGAAACACGCTGATCGAAAGTCAATTCGGCCGCAGCCGAACTTTGGTTCATCCCATTTACATCCCCGCCCGCGCAGAAGGCCGCTCCTGCGCCGGTGATAAGGATCGCCCGGATTTGCGAATCTTCGTCACAGCGCTTGATCAACTTACCCAATGCGCCGCTCAAACGGCTGGACAGTGCGTTCCGGACCTCCGGTCGATTGAGGGTGATTACCGCCACCTGGTCGCGAATTTCCGCCAACAGCTCCCCTGTGCCCGTATCGATTTGCAGCCGCTGCGACATGCCGATCTTACTCCTGTTCATCTTCCCTGGTGCATGGCGGGTCGTCCAGTGCTGGACGGCCTGCGCAAGTTCTTCAGTAAAGAGCACCTGTGGCCACTACCGCTGCGGAAGGCAATGCGGGCTCGACTTCCGTCCAAACTTGACCGGATGCCGCCGCAGCAGCCCGCATGAGCATCGGTCCGACCGACGTCTCATCCAACGCGCGGCCGCCTTCCTCCTCAACCGGCCAGGTCGCACCAGCAACCACACGTCATCAACCAACGCTTTGCTGCTGACGTTCACTTTAGCGGACCGATGCAGGCCAGGGCTTCGGCCTGTTTGGCTGACTTCGAAAGCGCCAATCTACCGGATATGGAACGAAAAACATGATTCCCTTCTCGCCTTCGTACTTCAGCCTAGTGTCTTTAGGAAGCCACACGACATCTCCGAATTTCGCATCGATCGCACGACTGTAGTTCTCGCCAGTGCGAATGCGCAGCACCCCACCAAGACAAATCGAGACTTGGTCATATTCAGTCGTCCAATCGGCGGAGGCGTCGTTGTAGGTCGCGATCGTGGCAGCGATGGTCTTACTGATCTCTGGAGTGACCAGGCTGCAGGTAGATGCAAATCCGCCAGCATAGATTTGGATTTGCGAATACATCATATCGGTGCTTCGGAAATGATAGACCTCCGTCAGCGGCTTTACACCCTCCACAGACTCGGTACGCGTGCGCCAATCGACCGGGTATCGCGCGTAAAACACCTTTGCTTTATTGCCCTGGTACTTCAGCCGAGTTCCCTTGGTAAGCCAAATCACGTCACCGAATTTAGCTTCAATGACACGGCTATAGGCTTCCCCCGTGAGGATTCGATAGGTGCCGCTCAGCACGACAGCGGCCTCATCGTAGTTAGTGGTGCGCTCGATTGAACAACCGTCGTAAATAGCTATTCCCGCATCAATCGTCCTGCTGTTTTCAGGACCAACCAATTGGCAGCAGGACGCATGGCCCCCAGCCTCGCTATGCATTGGCGAAAACACCATGTCCTCGCTCTTGAAATGGAGCGCCTTAGTCATCTTCGTTCTCCTGTCTTCGTCAATTGGCGCCTTCGAGGCGCGCTCCTACAGCTTTCGGTGCATGGATTTCACGGTCTCAAGGGAGACGCCCGTTAATCGTTAGGATGATGGAGCATACCAACTTCGTTCAGCACCACCGCGCGCCCGCAAACCGCACCTTCAGCGAAAGATTCATTACAATCCCGCTGTAGAAGCCGGGCCGCATCTGCGGTCCGTCCGACTAACCAGCGACACGTACCGAACATCACCTGATTCGCTTCTTCACCCTTTACGCGCGACACTCCTGCCACAGAGGACGAACACGGCGTCTGCCGAGCGTTTCGTTGCGAAATCTAGCACACCGACAAACGTCTCGACGCAAAGATAATGCGACAGAATTTGCAGAAATCCTGCAAAATGAAGCAACCTGCGTACGAATTTCGAATACGAGCACCAGGTTGCGTGGCTACCTCCTCGATCTTGCGCTGACAGCCCGAGGAATCTCGGCAACAGTATCCATCCGCTACGCGGCGCCCCTTTGACCCGACAGTCGGATTTCGGGACAGAAGGTCCGGAAATCGGCCCCGCCGAGCGGCACGACTTGACCAATGAGATGCCGAACTTGGATGCTCGCGATCTCGGATCGAGAACATGGATCGGCCCAGTATTCTCATAGCGGGCAACGCTGGTTTCAGATCGGCTCGAACGTGAGGATCGTGTAAGTTGGCTTTGCCAAGGGTGATTACGTGGTTCGGGCTCAACGAAGCATGTCCCTGCAAGCTTAGGAGTCCCGTCCATTGCGCAACCGTTCTGAAATCGATATCACAGCCGATAGCTCGAGGCGGACAATCGGAACGCCTGCGCGGCGAGGAAGGAAAACGCCTTTTGAGCGCGGCTAAGAAGGGCGACGTGTAACCGCGCGACGCTTCAATTCGGCGTCAAGTAGCTCGCTTTTGACGAATTTCAACGCGTTGATCGTGCAACCTAACGGTAGTAGTAGGCTCAGGCTGCGCCGCTCGGGCGGCGAATTCCAACATTCCCTGCTCGGGCCGTCTGACTGAGCGTAAGTACGGACACTTGCACATCATCTGATCGACGGCGGCCGTAATCAGTTGCAAGTGAACCCGGAGCGCCCGCGTTAGGCACACTTGACGGAAAAACTGGAAAGCGATGCGTTTTGGATCTAATATCTTGCGACCGGGGCTGGACTGCATTCACTCACGATGGCATTTTAACCCGGAGGGCCGCCGGCAGTATTGTGGGCGGCCTTTTTTGGGGAAGCGGATGAAGATTAGCAAGCCCAAGACGCAATGGGCGGCGCAGCCCTAGGATCAATCTATCTGATCAGCGCGGCTCTGCCGCATGGAGCTCTAATGCATAATTGGAAGAAGGAGCTCGACGCACTCGTTGCTCAAACGACGAACTTCACCGAATCGTTGAAGGTACAGGTCGAGCGGCCCAAGTCTTTGCTAGGGAAAGCCACGGAAGAGGCTCGTGTCAATGCGCCAGATTATGGCGATAGTGAACGCGAAGAGATCAAGAAGCGCGTTGAACGTTTCCAAGCGCATCAAGAACGCTTTAAGCGCGAACGTGAGAATTATGCCGATTCCCTCCTCCGCCGGATCAGGCCTGCCCCGGAAGCGTAGACGAGCTCAACAGCGCAAAATCGTTCGTGCCGCGGCACGATGTGACTCGTGCGCTTTGCAAATGACGGACCCGGCACTTCTCCTGGCCAAGAATGCCGTGGGAATTCTAGACAGTCGTGCGGGCGGCAAGCGGGTTGCTTGTTCGCCTAGTAATAAGGGCGTAAGCGGCCGTGGTGAAGGCGTTCGGCCACTCGCAATTGGTAAAATTGCTATCTCTTGAGAAGGTCTGGTGTTAGCTCTTCTGGAAGATCATACATAAGCATCTCAGCGACTCCGATTTCAAATGCATTTGAAACCTCTCGCCCGGCTCCAATCCCCCTATAAAAGCCGCGAGCGAATGCTATGGCCGCAGCGTCACCAATTTCCTTCTTCATCCCGATAACATATGGCACGCACTTAAAAATCTCTTCTGCTTGAACTCGCGAGTAGCAGGCGTTCAAGAGCACGCAATGAACTTGGCCCCCAGTGGCGCGAAACAATGCTCGCAGAGCTTTGGCGGACACAGGCGCGGCTTGGCCGACATCATCTTCTAAGTATATGGCGCCCGAAGGGCCGCCGTGCCCTGAGAAATGAACAAAACGCGGCGCTAGATCAATCAAAGTGCGGCTAAAGTCTTTCGGACGTACGGCTCCGCGTTCGTGAAAAACAAATTTGTCCTGAAGTTTTGCTCGCTCTAGCTCGTCGCGGATTTCTCGCGCTTCTTCACTTAATCTGAGCACTGTTGAATTGAGCGGGTTAGCGGCGAGAAATAGAATTGCATCTTTTTGGGCCATCTTTGTTACCGAAATCACTGGTCCTAGCTGACCTTTGATAATTGCGTCCGCCTCAGCTTGCTTGGTAGCCGCGAGATGGTAGCGCCTCCATTTGGTATCTAACGTTTTCCTGACGGTTCTGGCCCCCACCTGCACAGGAAGAATTAGTAGGAGCAACAACAATGAGAAAGCGACACCTCCCCCGACCGCATTCTCCACTTGATCGCTTTGTGCCTGATGAATTATCAGCGACCAGATGACGAGCCAAGAAGCTACAAACACCCAGCTTGCGATCAGAAGGCTTCCTAATAAGACCCGAACCCATCGCCAAGAATATGCTCGGTAATACGGGTAGGATTTTGTAAGATCGACGCTCTTCAGTATAGGCGGCATGAGAGCCAAGGCCCTAGTTTTATAACAAATGCGCTTTCAAGGCAGTCTAGCGACGCAACTTCTAACGGTAAAGAAGCTCCGCATCAGCCAGATACTTTAGCCGGGGGCTTCTAATCCCGGGGGCCTCAAAGGCTTCGACCGGGGCTTAGGAAAATTGACATATCTACAAAATGGTGACTTCCCCCTCCCAAAGGCGCAGCATCTGCTTCTTCCGCATATGCAACATTTGAACGCGTTGCGGCACTCGACGTATCACTTGGTGACTAGAAAACAGACCCTTCAAATGGTGGGCCGTTTGAATTGGGCTGAGTATAATCTTTCATGGCGCTATATGCGCTTGCCATGTCTCGCACCGTTGCTGATTTGATCAGAGCATACAAAGACGATAAGGATTGCCGACTTTCCTCTCTTGGGTCAGACAGGACGGACAACTACGATAAGGACTGCGCAGAGAGCTGATTGATGACGATGGCCGGTCAAAAGGAATCATGGAGCGCGGCCAGCGAAAGAATCTGCAAAGTAGACCGGGTCTTGCTACGGCCTGGACCTCCCCACGAACTAGCAATCGTTCACCGCGTCTTCCATGAGTTCGTACACGAAAGGCGATCTGAGAAATTGACCTTGCCCCCAGATTTTATCCAGTTCTGAGTTCGCTCAAGCCATTGGATTTGCCCAGTTGGGCGGTGGTAGCGACGGGAGCTGGCGTGGAGCCATCGGCATAGCGCAGCGCCAGATCCCGGCGCGGGTGGCAGGTGAAGGCGAACTCGGAGGGTGTCTTCCATCCGAGCTGTGAGTGCGGTCGTGTGTAGTTATAATCGCCGCGCCAGCATCCGAGCGCGACGCGGGTCTGAGCCAGCGACGCGAACAGCGTCTCGTTCAGCGATTCATCCCGGAGCCGGCCGTTGATGGGGGAAGACCGCCCCACTCCCTCGGCGCCGGCGATATACTGGCGAATGGACGAACCCGCTAACAGGAGCAATTGACCAATGGAAGCCGCCACAATTGGGTTGGACATTTCGAAGCACGTATTTCACATCCATGCAGTTGATGGCCAAGGCCAAATGGCCGGTCGCCAACGTCTCCGGCGAGGCGAGATCGTGTCGTTCTTCTCCTGCCTCGCACCTTGCCTAATTGGCATTGAGGCCTGCGCAACTGCTGCACTGGGCGCGGGAGATTCGGCAGTTTGGACACGATGTGAGATTGATCCCGCCAGCCTATGTTAAACCCTACGTGCGAAGAGGAGCCAAGAATGACGCCGCTGACGCGGCCGCGATCTGCGAAGCGGTCAGTCGTCCCAATATGCGGTTCGTTCCCATCACGAGCGCCGAGAACCAGAGCTTCTTGATGCTTCATCGTGCAAGAGGCTTGTTGGTCCGCCAACGAACCATGACAGCGGTGCGCGATTCGGGCTCACTTTGCTGAGTTCGGAATCATGGTCGGGCAAGGCCGGCAACGGGTGGATGGTCTGGTGAACTTGTTAGATGACGAAGGAACTGACGCTGCCGGCTCACGCCCGTATCGCACTAGCCGTCCTTGTGAACCAACTGAAGGAATTGGACCGGCAGGTCGAGGTCATCGAGCGCGAGCTAGCTCAGATCCTGCGAGTAAATCCGATGGCGAAGTTGCTGTCCTCAATTCCCGGTATCGGTCCCATAACGGCCACGGCTCTCGCCGCGACTGTACCGGACGCAACAATGTTCCGCTCCGGGCGGGAGTTCGCGGCCTGGCTTGGCCTGACGCCTAAGCAGAATTCCACCGGCGGGAAGGATCGACTCGGCCGGATTACGAAACAGGGCGATTCCTATCTCAGGCACTTGCTTGTCATCGGAGCACGCAACGTCGTTCGGTACCCAAAGGCACGCTCCCGGGTTGGAGGCGGCTGGATCGAAGCCCTGCTTGAACGGCGTCGGCCGATGGTCGTCGCCATCGCCGTTGCCAACAAGTTGGCCCGGATCGTCTGGGCGATGATGACGACCGGGGAATTCTATCGGCCTAAGCTCGCGACCTGAATGTCGCGTGTGTTGGCCACGTTACGGTGTGAGGGCAAATGACAGCATGATGGACACCGGCGGAGCTGGGGATCGAGCAAGCCCGAAGAGCTTTAAGCGCAGCAAGCGCGACCCGTTGATGAGGCCTCGATCCGCGATCTCCATCAGGGCCAGCGGCATGGCAGCCAGATGGTGGCGGGCTGTGCCAACCGCGCATTCCTCAAACGGATGATTCCGGCCAGCCTCTTCGTGACGTCAAAGCGCTTGGTCGATTTTCATTGATTGGCGGCGCAATCATGAACTGGCATCGAGGACGCGGTATGTCAGGACAGCGCTGGGATTGCATCCGCAGCTCGTCGCGACACACGCAACAGAGATTGCCCTCTGGGAGGAGTTCCTGCCCAATGCTCGCTATGTGGGAGAAGTCGGTCTCGACGCCGGCCCGCGTTTCTATCGCTCCCTGAATCGGCAGAAGCAAGTCTTCGAGCGCATCCTGCGCCGGTGCGCGGCATCGGGCGACAAGATCCTCACCATACATAGTGTGCGGGCCGCAACCCCGGTGCTCGACATGCTGGAGCAGCATCTGCCGCGCGGCGGTGGTGCCGCGGTCCTGCACTGGTTCACCGGTACCAAGGCGGAAGCCAAACGTGCGATCGAGCTTGGCTGTTATTTCTCCATCAACTTCGAGATGCTGAAGAACGACCGCCATGTGGCTTTGGTGGCGGATCTTCCGCACGACCGGCTGCTGACGGAGACCGATGGACCCTTTGTGAAGGGTGAACTGGGAAACATGCGTCCGCGCGATGTCGCGCAAACGCTTGCATCGCTCGCGCGCCTGCTTGGCCTCGAAGAGGATGAGCTCGCCTCGCGAATCCAGGGCAACCTCAAGCATCTGATTTCTGCGTGAGAAAGATCCGCCGCCAGAAGCTTCCCCTGGCCTCCCTAACGAAGGACGGGCAGCACCGCATCGCAGCAAAACAGGCGGGTGACCAAGACGAGATCATCGAGGAATCTGGCTCAGATCAAACAAAAGGATTTCGATAAGGACTGAAAACTCAAGATCGTCGGAAAGGATGTGCGCCCGAGCCGTTGGTGTACTTGACCCCGATTTGATTGACAGTTTCGGACATCGAAAATTCGATCTCGTCGGAGATTGTGGTCGATCCGTTTTCGTATTCGGAGAGGTGATCGTCTATGAGCGCGAATAGCTCGCTGAATTCGTCCATGTTTGAAGTGTACCGCACGTGTGCGTGAGCGTGCGATTTGGTGGGGATAATTGCGCGGTATTTGGCGCGGAAAGCTTGCTAAACCCGCTGCGGCGCGATCAGGCCCGAAACCAAAGTTGTAATGGAATCAAGGGCCTGTGACCGAAAGTGAGCACAGATTTGACGGGAAAACCCGCGAATCATAGTATGCTGGCCCCGGCAGGGTGCCCCCCAGAGCTGACACTCTGAGGGGCGTGGTCCTGGAGGACCTACTTGCCGACATTATCTCGGGGTGTCTTCCATTCGTGGTAGACGCCCCGAGCCGTTTCGAAGACCATCATGCCGGCGTTGATCGCCACGATAGTCATCGATGCCGCCAGGACCACCTTCCAGCAAAGAAGCCAGTTCATGGCTCCCTCCTTTCCAGCGGTTGACGAAATTGCACCTGATCTAAGAATCAGACATTGCTGTCTCAAATCACTCGACTAGGTGTACCCCTAACCAAATATGGCTTTGGTTTCGAGTCAATGTACATTTTGTTGTCTCGTTCCATCAGCTTGATTCCACTCGCAGAATCGATCGTCAGTCCTATCATCGATTCGGCCGTGATTCGCCAAAAGCGTCGATAAATCCAGACTCGATGCCGATTCCTAGGGAGTCGACTCGCACGATTCTGTGGATACGATTCCGAGCCTTGACGGTTCGAATCCTTTAAACAACAAGCGATTCGCGATCCTTTTTCGAAGGAGTCGTACGACGCATTTAAAGGTCGCTTGCTCATGCGTACCCGTCGTCAAATCTTTTAGAAGCTCGAAAAACATTCTCGAAAAACATTCTCATAACGAAGGTGTCTCCTCCGTCCGGACTCCTAACGCTTCTCGCTCAGGTCTGCGACACGATCGAGACAACTGGCTTCATTGACCAAGCGGCAAACACGAACACCAATGGGGTCGCGGCAGAAAGGCCTGGCTCAACGGGTGGAGCGCCTACAGCACGGCACCGGCCAATCCGCCGACCCTCTAAAATCTCCTAAACAGGGCCTAGAAGCCCGCTGGACGCTCGAAGGCCTCCTCCATGGGGTTTGTGCTATTTAGGGTAGCACTTATATCTGGAGGACCACTTTCCGGGGGGGGAAACGGCTATGGCCAAAGCTTACGATGACGGGAAAAACGAAGTCGAATACGGCGAGGTAATTCCTCGGTACGGCAGAGATCTAGTCGAGGCTGACCCCCACTCTTACCAAGCAGTCTTTGCGCCGCTGCGGTCGATCGGTCTCGGGGAAATGCTTACCCTTCTGACCTTGCTTTATGTTTGTACGATTGCAGCGTTCAATGCCGCCTATTTTAGGAATATTCCCGGCAACTTCGTTGAGTTCTTCTCTCTCACCGATCTGATCCAAACGAACTTGCCGATGATCCAATATTTCTTTGGCTTGTTCATCGCCTATACGATCATGTGGACGATCGTTAGTTTCCTTGCTGACGTGTTCGGGTATGACCTTCGACAACGGGCCAAAGACATTCTGGAGCCCATCGTTCTGGAATACCATCTTCAGGGGAAGAAATTCTGGATCGCCTACCTGATTGCACTGTGTCTGTTTTGGGTGGTGGACAGCGTCTTGGGCGCCATAAACGCGGTCGACTTTGCCATCCTGATGATCCCGACGATTATCTTCCAAGCAGTGCTGCTTTACTTCTTTTGGGTCGGATACAAGTTCGCGATCCTGCCTGCCCGGCAGTTGGCAATAGCAGCCTTCGTTGGGCTTTTCGTATTCTCCAACAACGCAGGCCACGCTTGGATTAAAAGTCAAATAGCCGAACCGTCTCACTTGCAGGCAATTCAGGACAAAGAGGGCAACTGCCTCGACCGCAACATTCTCCGCAACTCGGGAAGCGGGGTACTGCTCTACAATCCGTCGATGCAGCAATACGAATTCCGCAACAAGGATTCGATCAAGACCATCTTCCAGAAACAGGGGTGCGTTTGACGAGAAAGGGCAAGCCCCCATCACCTCTCAGCAAATGGATGCAGTTCGTCTTTTTTGCACGCCACAGCTACCCGGCAGCTATGCTTAAGCTCTAGATCTCTTTGTTCCTGGAGAACCCTGCGCTTCTATTGCCTCAGGGGGTCACGGTTCGGGCGCAGGCATGGGAGGTAAGACTCCGATCGAGGCATTAGGGGTACCAGACGGTGGCAAGAAGCTGCACGCTACGAAGCGGCCACGCAAGAACCGTGGCATGCCGCCGCCCGCGACGTTCGATATCGATACGCTGCCCGGTAGCTCCAATTTGACGGCATTAGAGACGGCCGCGGTCATCCGGCGCACGCCTGGCGCGCTGGAGCAGTGGCGGCGCGATCCGAACCCCCCGCTAAAATGGCGCTACGTGGATGGCCGGCCACTCTATCGTGTCGACGCGGTGCGAGACTACCTGGCCAAGTGCGACAAGACCTCTACGGCGCCTCAGCCGCATAAAGCTCACGGAGACGGCCGAGGAGCTCTGCCTTGATCGGGTCAAGTGGATTCGTCCGCTGAAGGCGCACGATTTTGCCGACCCGTTTCGCGCCGACCAACTCCGCAATGTAGTCATGAGCAGCTTCGAAGGCCATCTTGCGGATGATCCACTGTTCGTCGTGATTGTAGACCTGATCGATTCCGCTAGGTTTTTGCCCAACACATAGACGCTGGATTCGTTGTCGTAGCCACAGCGTGACATGATGGTGCGCAAGCCGCGCCTTAAGTCGTGCATGGTGAATTTGGCGACGCTCGCTTCCTTGACCAGGCGGTTGACCATCTTGGTGAAGCCGGACATCTGGCCGCCGGTCTTTGGCGACGGGAAGACATAGTCGGAGGTTGCCCGCTGGAAAATGTTTCGCGGCCGTGAGCACCTCGTCAACCAGATGAGTGCGCGGCACATCGTGGTGCAGCCCCATCTTGGTCCACGCCGCATCGAACGTGATCCGGTCGTCCATGATGTGCTTCGCCACTCGATCATGGTAGGCTCGCTGTGGCGCGGGCCGCAGCGCAGATATATGCGTGCCAGGAGACCGAAAGCCCCGAGCTTGCCTGATGCATCCCAAACCTTGATGATTTCCTCATCAGTCAGAGCGCGCCCCTTCGTTCGACGTCCGACCCTTTGCGCCCGGGTTTCCTTGGGCACGCGATAGCCGGCGCGAGTACGTTGTGCTCAACGTAGCCCTCGCCGACACACCATTCGAGAAAGGTATGCACGTGCTTGCGCAAGTCCTTGGCTGCACCGCGCTTGCCGGTCTTGGCAATCTTGTCCACCGCAGCCATGATCTGCCGACTGACGACGATCATCACACGCTTCGCGTGCTATGTTTATCGCGTGTAGCGAGTCGCGGGCAGCGGACGAGGCAGAGGCGTCACATGGCAAGATGCACGGCACCGTGGAAGGCCATCGCTCAGCGAGCGCTGCAGCTTCGTGTCAAGCTTGTCGCGGTAGCTGGGGCCGCCGCTACAGCAGTTACAGTTCGTATTCACCCCTGTCGTATTCGCCCCCGCCCTACTCCTCGTCGGCGAGCAGCGGAGGTGGCCGAAGCAGCGGCGGCGGGTCCAGCCGTAGCCGCGCTGGTCGAGAGCCGGTTCAACTCAGCTATACACACCCGAGGAAATACGCGCGCTCACGCTTGACACTGCAGATATGCCGATGGCCGACGTCGCGGCCAAGCTCGCCGAACTGGTGACCATCTAGCCGCCGACCGGTGACATTGCTTCGCCGAGCGAGGCAAACGGCGAAAATTTTCCGATCGGAGGCAGCGGCCGATCGAGCAACCGTCAGCCAGGCATCGAAAACGTTTTGCAGAATGGACAATAGCGGCACGCTTGAAATGCAAGCGGTGGCATCGCGTTGTTCAGGACGAAATCGGAGAAGTGGTGGAGCTCGGCAGCACTTGACGCGCGGCCAACATGACAGCTTGGCGCGCATCATCAACGCCGACCGCGGTGCCCTGAGCTGCGACAAACGTCTGGTCAGCCGCGGTAAATTGCGAAGTGATGGCCTCACGATGTTGTTCAGGTGGTCGAGGATCGGTTGCCTATAAGTCCTGATAGCTCGGACGCACGCACAAGCGGCCAGTGCTTCGGCGCTCAAATAGCAGCCCGTCAGGCGGTGCGCGGTCAGCACTTAGGTCGCCTTCACTTCAGAAGATCTTCGATCGAAACTTCATCAAACGGATTCGGAATCGCGCGTCGAGCGACGAAAAGGCCGATGACCCGGACCTGGGGAGCGCGCTCCAAAATCAGCTCCTTGACGGCCTTGAAATGAGAGCCGGTCGTGAGGACGTCATCGAAAATGCCGACGATACCGCGCAGGTTAGGCAGTCGCTCTTCTGCGATCCTATCATTCTGCTTAAGTTCGGCCGGTGACTTCCTGTGTCCACCCTTGAAGGTGTCGGTCGAAGCGATCTGTTCCACCAACTCACGGACATCTGCTGGTGCTGGCGCGCGAATGCCGCGGCACACCTGCACCATTCGATCGTCGTAATTAGGATCGGTCTTGATTTTCGACGGCGGTATTGGCACCAGCGTTGCCAGTGCCAGCCAGTCTGCACTCAGAACCGACGAAAGGTCGCGTGCGCATCTGGCCATCGCTGGCGCTTTGTAGTGATACCCGCCGTCACCGCGCTTCTTCTGGAGATTGTGGATCAGCTGGTTCGTCTCACCTCCCCGCCATCCTTGGCCAGCCGTGTATTCGTAGAGGTAGTGACAATCATCCCCCTCGTCGAGGTACCAATGGTCTCGCCGGTTGGTCTCGTCAATTTGCTGGAGCAGGCGTGCCATCACCTAACGCGCCCCAGATGTCGGCGAGATCGCGCACACGGATCGCGCCTCGCTTCTCGAAGTTCGCCGGCCACGTGATGTCGCCCCGCTTGAAGCAAGAATCGAGAATGAAAAGCTTACGTCCTTGCTGCAGCGCTGCCCGGGCCTGCGTGAGGGTCCCGCTGGTGTCGCTCGCTTCGACTATAATCGTTCCTTCCGTGAGAGCGCTCATCGTGACATTGCGCTCAGGAAAAAACAGCTTGTTTTGCGGAACGTGCTGGCTGGCATATCGAAGCACAGGCACCTGAGAAATGAGCAGATGCTCTTCCGCAATCTTGCGCTGGAGCGCTTCGTTCTCCCTCGGATAGTAGGTCCCGATCGGCGTTCCGATTACCGCGATGGTGTGGCCCTTCGCCTCGATCGCGGCCGTATGAGCTGCGGTGTCGATCCCGGTCGCGAGCCCTGACACGACAGTAAAGCCGCGCTCGACCAAGGCGCGCGACAACCGCCCTGCACGCAACTTCCCGTCTTCGGTTGGATTGCGACTGCCCACAACAGCGACGCACCGCGTCTCGACGAGTTCCCAAGCTCCTTGGAAATAGAGCATCTCGACCGGATGCCGCGCATCTCGCAGCTTCAGAGGATAGTTGCCCGTGAGATTCAACCGGGTACCAAATCTAGACACGCCGGCCTTCTTGAGCGCGGCTAAAACTTCGGATGCGCGTGCGTCCGCGGTCGCCCCAGAAACGAAGTCAGATGGCACGGCCGTGGGATCTGACGCGAACTTGTCCGCGATCGTCTTGAAAGTTGCCCCCTTCTCGAGCCCCAGCGCTTCGTAAGCCCCCAGCTCCCTCCGCGGCGAGATTGACCGTACGGCCGGCCCATCGTTCATTCTTGCAAGAAGGTTCATAGTTCAAACCCTAGCTACCCCCCGCTGCGGCGTCGAATCAACAGAGTCGAATTCCACCATTTTGAGAGCGAACGCTTTCAGGAGGCCAAAGCGAAGGAGGAGCGTATCAGATCTTTTGAACAAATCAAGAACATCTAGGTTTATGTATTCAAGATCATGAGGTTAAACGGTTAGCGATTCCCTAACTATGGAGCGGCCTAAGGGTTGAAGCTGTCTGATCGAACTCGGCATCAACCCGAATCGCGGCTTTTGGCCTAGGCACCAGCCAACCGACCGCCAGTAAAATTGCTAAGGCGCTCACCGAAAAGAAAAGATGTTGATGGCTAAGGGGCGCGGGACAGCCCAGCAACTGATCCCAGCTATATTGCAGGTCAGGCAGTGGTCCGTGCGGCTCTGCCTATGGTCGCCGCCGACCCGTTAGGGTGCGGCGGCTTCCAAGGCGAACGATCCGTAAAGGGTCGGTTTGGGGCGGTGCTCTTCGCGGGGGACCGCCCCCTTCCTTTGGCGGACGTTGACAATCAACATACGAGAATAATTGGCTCACCCCCATGCGGAAATTCCGCAGGCCACACATTGTTCACAGGTCGATGCCGGCCGCGGGCCAGCCCTGTTTCGTACCACCTGCGACTTCGGCTCACCTTTCTGGAGGTGCGGACAAGGAATATCAGCCGCGACATAAAACGCGTCCAGATGCGCCCCAACGCCCGATCTGGAAGCCGCCCCGCGCAAACTGGTCGGACGCGCGGGCTGCTGACCGAGAGCCTGTCGTGCCGGCCGCCGAAATCGCTGTAAGGTCAAGAACCAGGCAATGAAACGGGGTTAAAGGATGCGGTGGTCGCCTGAGACGGAGGCAATCGGGTGGGACGAGTGAAGCTGCGCGCGGCTCCAGACCCGGCAGCATGCCTAGTCAACGCTTGGGCCGGTATTTTCGAGCTGCCACTCCCGTGGCGCAACTTGCCGCCCAACACGCCGATGGCCAATTGGATAGAAACGCAGGACATCTACGCATGGTCACTTGGTATGGAGGACCTGAGATGCGTCGGGTTCAATCGTTCAGGGCTGTTGTCACTCCGACTCTTGATCAGAGGCATACGGCGATCGGACGATCGTTACATGAAACAAGTCGGGCTTGGCGTACTGACCGACCACGTCGCTGACCTTCTAAGGAACAGATGGAAACGCGACGACGCCCGGGTCCCGGGTCTCGACTGGTTGAAGAACGAGATAGGCGCTTAGTTATTGTCGCAAGCAGGTCCTCAAACACACTTCATCCCGTGCAAGATTTCATCTCAGACGGCCGATTCTTTCGAGATCGGCCCCGTGACCTTTGTGCATATGGACAACTTCGCGACCCAGACATTCGGACTGAAGTTGCATGCGGACGGTCAGCCCGTGAACCTCGAGCGGTGGAAAACAGATTATCGTGCAGATTGGATCGCAGTTGTCGACGTGACAGGCAGGGAGAAAGAACGTTCGCTGGAGGTTGCGGAAATGACCGTCGATCTCTGTCTTGGCGCACTGCAAACCGTCACTCGAGATCCGCTGGGGCGAGACATTTCCCGTCTGACAGGTCGAACCATGTTCGATCACAAGCTTTCTCTGGTATCCGATTCGACGGGATTCTGGTCGCATGGCTGGAGGGCGCGCCAATCTTTCGACATGCCAGGGCCAATTCTAGGCGAGCTCTTGCAGCAGACCGCCGCAGATATCCAGAACATGGGCAGGATCATCGGCCGCTTCAAAGACGAGCCGAGTTTACTTCCGCTTTTGGAGCAAGGATGGTGCGACGCCCTCTTCTGGTTTCATGAGGGGCTTTCGGAACCGCTCGATTCCGTTGCAATCACAAAAATGGAGACGGCGATCGAGAACCTCTTTTGCGCAGAGAGCGCGAAAGGGAAGCCGCAAACGCTTGCTTCAAGGATTCAAATCGCTGTTCGGGGTCGACGGCCCATCTCAATTCGATGCAATCCTGCCGGTGACTGTTGACGAGTTTGTTGAGGCCATCGTGACGGCCAGATCGAGGATTTTACACGGGACTTGGTCAACTCTAGCAAACCGAGACGGGGAGGTTGAAAGGCGCGACGTTACGCGGCTAACGCAGAATTTATCATGATCTCAGCACGAGCCATCGAGGCATACGGTAAAAGTTCCAATCCGACGGACAACGTGGACGCTCTGCTTGCCTGGGCCGAAAAGTCCCGACGCAACCGATCTTAGCGCCGATTTCAGCAGCTCCGTTGAAGTCCAAGTGTATCCTGCACCAAAGCACGAGCCTACGGCAGGCTCGTCCCAGCCACCTCCGCAGTGCGCTCGAAGCGCTCCCATGCATCTGCAAGCAACTCAGTTTTGTCTGACTTGAAGGACCCGCCATGCCTCAGCCTCTTTCGACGTTCCCAAAACTTCCGGGCAGCATCAATCTCGCAAACATCGGCGACCGCAGGCTTCAAAGGCACCCTGATTTGGCAGTCTCAGCGGCCGAAGTAATAGCATCATGGTCAACTGTCGAGCACATTCATCACAATGATAGGTGGACCAAAGGACCTCGGATCAACCCTGTTTCTCGCACTCCGAACCCAAACTGCAAAATCTCAGGCGATCAATGCCATCGCTAGCGAGGTACTTAGCGAGGATCACAGGAAGCTTCTGAGCGTGCTTCAACACTTGTCGAAGCCCCGTCAAGCCATGAGGGACAAGATCGCTCACTGGACCTTGGGTGGATGTTACAGGGTTAGCCGACGCTATACTGCTGTTCGATCCCAGACAAAACATGCTTCCAGATGTCCGGGAGACCATGAGGAATGCACGATCGGGAGGCTCACCCTCAGCCCCCGAACTCGATCGGAGCCTCATCTTTGTTTTCAAGCAGAACGATTTTGAATCAGCAATCGCAAGCAACGTGCAACTAGCTAACTATTGGTTCCAGTTTCGTTTCATGCTCGAACGGCTTGATTTCGATCCCGCCACCGCAGCGCAGCTATACGCTGGTCTATGCGCCACGCCTGAGATTGCAGAAGCGCTGCGTCGCCGTCAAGCGCAGCAACCGAAAACTCCTCCTGCAGACGGATGCCCAACCGGCTTTCAGTTGGCCCGTTGAGATCCAAGTATATCCTTCACCAGAGCACGAGTCTCCGCGTGCAGCTCTTCGTCGTCGGTGACCTGCTTTATTGTTGTTTCGGCGGTCTCAAGCACCAAATTCGTTGCAGTTTCCCGGTCTAAGCCAGCACGCTGCCACCACTCGCCTATCACGGCGGCGAGATAAGCGAGCTGCGGCGCAAGGCGCTGACGAATATCTTCGTTCGACTTCAACTCGATCCGCCAAGAGCCATGACCCGCCAACCCGCCGTCGACGGATCGTGGTCGCGAAAGCGGAATCAACCAGCGTCCACCCTGCTCTGGATCTGGATCAGCAACGCTTTGGCCCAACAGCGCGCCCGTGACGCGATCGTAGTCCCAAATCTCCATAATCGATGCTCCGCCTCAGAACTTAATGCAGGCTAGGAGCGGTATGTTCCGCGGCCGGGTCTCGGATGCAGCTCCGGGCGAAGGGCTCCCCGTGGTCGCGCTTGCGAAGCTTGAATAGAAGTAGTTTGGCGTCGTTCCCGTACCTGACCCGAATGCAGGCGAATTGTAGGGGTGCGCGTGATCCTTGAGGGTGTCAGCCTGGTTCGCGCTGAGCACGCGACCGCCGTCGACCCCGCGGCCGTCATCAAAGCCGCGGATAAACTCCCCGCGACCGTCGGGAATGCGGAATGTGGTCGACAGGCCGCCTCTCGAAAACGCGCCTGCGTTACCACTCGCCCACGACGCTTCGCCCACGATGTTGCCGGACGCATTCGCGTAGGCCCACAGCGCCGGGAAAGCCGCGCGGGACAGCAGCGCACCGTTTGCCTTCACAAAACCGGCCGGGGCGACAGTTGCCGGAAACGTCATCACAGCGCCGACAGGGACCGGACCCACGCTCTCCCATGCAGTCCAAGCCGCGGCACCGCCAGAGTCGTAAGAGAACCGACGATACAGCGTAACCCCGACGTCCCGCTCAACGCTGCCTGCGCGAATGGATAGGCGACCTGCATGTTATAGAGGCCGAACAGCGTCACAACTTCTTCAGCCAGAAGTCCGCATAAGGACCGTTCGCAGCGCTGCTATTCGCAGCGTACCAGCCGTTCGAGCGCGCGCTGTTGAAATCGGCGACGGTGTAGCCCGGCAACTGAGCCACCAAGCGGCCGGTCAAATTCGAACCATCGTTCTTCGCTGCGCCGACGTTCGCAAGCGCGGTGTCGTTATTGCCGAGCCCGGCGAAGTTGCCCGCCTTGGACAGGTACAGCGACAGATTGACCGACCCTGCCGATGCAGCAGCCGCCGCGGCCTACGCTGCCGCGCTCGTGCCCGCCGATGTTGCGCTGCCGCTGGCGGCGGTCGCCGCGGCCTGCGCCACGGCAATAGGTGCGGCCACTGCTTCACCGTTTGTTGGGTCGAACGTCAGCTGCAGCGAACGCGACAGGCTATCGTAGGCAACAATGTTGTTCTTCAACGCACCGTCGGATCGTCGGACGTCGTTGATCGCGTCTGCGTGGTCGTTGACCGCCTCTGAGATCCTCGCGAGCTCGTCATCAAGCTTGGACGCCGGCAGCGGGGTAACTGGGCTACTCGCCCGGAAGCCGCTGAAGCTGTAACTCGGTGTGTAGTCGGTCGGATCTGACATGGTGCTATCTCCACGGAATTGTTTAGCGATTTAGCTCGGTGGGCGTCATGACCAACTGGCGCAGCAACGCATCTGCAGTTGCTGCTTCAGCGGCACGCGTTGCCACGCCACGCATCTGTTCAACGCTATCCGGCGCCAGGAACATATCCGACAACTGGCTGGTACCACGACCAAGCCACGCTCGCCGCGCGCGGTCCCGAATGCTGAGCGGGATCGTCAACCCTCCGGATTTCACTGCGGCAGCGGCTTCTGCGCTCAACGGTGGCATTTCCAGATCGTGCGTGATCTGGCGGTTAAACTCCGTAGCGCTGCCCTGTGGCTTGCGCATTCCGGTCGCGCGAAGCACTTCGACAAGATCACGCAGAGACGACGGCGGCGGGCCGCCGGGGCTGCCACGGCCCGACACGAAGCGCATCGGTAACGGCGTTCAGGTTCGTCTCGGCCTGCGGCGTGCCGGCGACGTCTTTGGCAAAACGCGCGCCGCCGTACTGATTTTCGCCGCCGACGAGGCGGCCGGCGCTCGTGTCGTACTGATCCGCCGGCGCTGACGCACCAGCGAGGCACCGAGGCCGGGTTCCTGCCGTTCAATCCGCATGATCGCATCCACGAGCTCGCCTTCGCCGCCCGTCAGAGGCTTCGCCGGAAGCACGGGGTTGGTCACTCCCTGCGTGTCGGTGGCCGCAGCAACACGACCTAACGGCCCGCTGCTCGAGCGGCTGCAGGTTCTGACGCCTGGCCTGCTCCTGCATCCCCAGCGCGTCGTCATACGCCTGCACCCCGCCCCGTGCCGGGCCGCGTGCGATGTCCCTGGCTTGGGCCGCCCCGTCCCGTACACGCCCGCCGCTTGCGGCTGGAAATCGGGATTGGCCGCGTTGCCCAACGCCACACCGCGGGCGCGCATGTCCTTCGTCACCGCGTCGATCACCGCAACCGAGTTGTCCGGCTGGCGGGCGTAGGTCGGGCCCAGCACTTCGTCATTGCGCAATCGGCGCAGCGAAGCCTGAAACGCCGGATCGGCCGCGATCGGCGCGAAGTCTGCCGGATCGATGACGTGCGCCTCTGCCGCCTGATAGGCCGGGCGCGTGACCGTGTTGATGCTGCGATTGACGGCGTCGAGCTCGCCTTGCGCTGCCTCAGCAGCACGGGGGCAAAGGGTGGACGGCTGAGCGCTCGCCGGCGCGATGGTGTCGAGCGTGCGATCGACCGCGCCCTCAACCTGCCCGGGGCGCTCGGAGTAGAAGCGCACCATCGGCGCCCCGCCACCCGCGGAAATTCTCGACGACGCGCTGAACGTCGCCAAGCCGGGTCGCGCCGTTCGTCGCCGCTTGCACCGCCTCCGGCCCGGAGATCGGCACGCCGACCGTAGCGGCGCGGCGCTGCAGATCCGCAGCGGTGTCGAATCGGCGGGCGTTACGCCGGCGGTCGCTTCGCGCACGGTGCGCTCCGGCGCCGTCGTGCGGGATCTGGCGGCGCCGGTCGCCGTTGCCAAACAGGCCACCGAGCACGCGCACCAGCGGCTCAAATTTCGACCCGGCGCTGAGCTCGCCGGCGCCTTCTGACATGACGGCGGGCACGATGACATTCGCGGTACGCGCGACCACGCCGCCACCGCCGATCGCCGCCGCTGGCGCGTTCGATATGATCGCTTCGGTGAACTTGCCGGCCACCGTCTGCGACTTCGGAAACGGCCCCGTGACCTTCTCGACGCCGCCCTGAATGTCGGCGCTCGTCGGCAGATTGGAATGGCTGCCGATCTGATTCCACAGCGTGTCAAAGCGGTCGCGCTCTGGCGCGCCAGCCTGCGGACCATAGCCGGTCCAGTCGATCGCCTTGTGGGCGACGCCGAGCATGATCCGGTCGACAACCGAATCGCTCATCTTCTGAACGTCACCGGGCAGGCCGGGGATGCTGATCGCGGCCTTGGCAGTGCCTGTCACCGCCGCTTTGCCGACGTCGGCCGCCACGCTCGGCTTCTCATCGAACCCATCGAAGGCGTTGCTGGCGGGCTGTTCCGCGGCGTGAAACTGGTCGAAGGGGTTCGCCATCACTTCGTTCCGAGAACCTTTGCAGCCGCCCCCGAGCCGTACTTGGCGTCGAAGTCAGGCGCCAGATTGGGATTTTGCTGAAGAAACTGAACCGCCGCGGGAGGCGGCGCGGAGGCAACGGCGGCTGAAAGCGACGGCTGCGCGCCTTGAGGCGCGACTGCTTCGAGCCTCGCGATGTCAGACGATCCGAGCGGCTTACTAGGATCGAATGGCGACATGATCGGATGATCGGCATAGTAGCGCTGCACGGTCGCGGTCCAGTTTTGCCGGTTGGCTGGATCGTTCGCCAAAGCCGCCAGTGCCTGATCGTCCTTGGCGTTCTGCTCCATGATGTTCAACATCGCCTGCATGCCGGGCTTCGACAACGCGAGCCCGGGCTTTACGGCGAGCGCCTGGCCGAATTCGAACTGCGTCGGCCTGCTGCTGATCGCGCGAGAAGCTTGCGTGGCGAGCTTGAAGCCGATGTTGTTGATCAGTTCGGCTTCCGGAACACCTTCGAGATTGGCGCCGACGAGCCCGCCGATTGCCTGCTTCCTGAGGTCGGACAGGTCGTCGACGGCAATTTCGCTGAGATCGTAAGGGCGGCAATCGCACTCAACGAAGCCATTCACGACGAAGCGATCATGGTAGCTGTGGATCACGGTTCGCGATGCACCATCGCGGGATGGTCCTATCGGCTCTTCCCACCACCTGCCGGAATACCCACACCTCCTAACGAGGGATCGGCGTTCAACAGCTGTGCAGCGATATCTTTCGTGCCAGGCGTTCTGGCTCTTTACCTGATTTCGAAAGGATCGGTCTGGCGGTTTAAACGAGGCAGCGTCGATCGTCTTTAGCAGCGGCGGGCTTCAACCTGGGATCTCAATCGAGTCGATAGCGTCCCGCGCTACTCCCCAGGGAACGCCCAGGCCAAATGTCAATAGCGGCCGCTGCTCCTTGGCGACGTTCTTCACGAGATCATCGATTTCGTGGGAAAGCGCCTTCATGCCTTCGTACTTCTCCTTGGCATCGAAGATGACGCGCGAGCCATCCGGCACGTGCAACTTCTTTGCTTCTTCAGGATTGTGATAGAGATAATCCAGATGCCGCTGCACCTCCGCGAGGATCCGGAGCTCGTATAGGTATCCGATTTTCAGGGCAGTCTGATCTGCGTGGTACATGGTCGCGGCAATATCAAAGCTGGAAAAACTGATCTTTGTACCCTCCTCGACCGCATCAGCTTTCACATTCTTGCAGAGTCGTATGGCTTTCCTAAGCCCACCTAGGCACGAGTTGCATCGATCTTCGATCAGCTTTATGTGCTTGAAAGGGAAGTTTTCGATCGTTTTTGGCACCTTGCGATCGAGAATGACCACTCCGCGTTCGTGGAGCTGTCTAGACTGCTGGTAGGCGTCGTACCAGTGGGAGGGGACGACATCCACCGGTCGTGCCAGCGACCCTCCGGAAATGGCGATCGCCTTTCCGCCGGATGTATCTACGTCGGCCGCTGGGAAGCTTCCCGGCAGGATCTTCTCGATCGAGGAACGCAGGTCATCCAGCACTCCGAGCGAACTGCGTGCGGTTGGGCTATAAGAGCTAGCCGAAGGTCCCGATGAGTGGAAGACGAGGAATCCGGTGTCTAGCGCGAGGAGATCGACGTCACTGACTCCCCGAATGTGAATATTAAGCGGAACAGAGCCTTGGATCCGGAATTCGAGCGTATCGATGCTTTTCGCGATCTGATTGCCGACGCGCTCTGCTGTTTCAATGCTGATCCTGGTGTATTCGGGCTCGACTTCCTGCATCGCACCGAGCGCGTATCGCGTGTAGGCCTGCGTCGGCGCTCTGGTTTGCCATTTTTCCGTAGCCGCGCTTTTTGACAGGATTTCCTTACGCGAGGCTTCATTGAGCCTCCCGAGACGATCGACGCCTTTCCGGCGGAGCCGTAATTTATCTAATCGATTAATGATGTCCCTTGCCATAATCCCTCCTCAGGCTCATCCTTCCAAAGGTGAAGCGGCCATGTCCATTGAAATACTCTCCCTCTGCGGATTGGATATCCTTGGAAAATAAGAGCATGCATGAACCGAAATGGCTTCGAAGCTCAACTTCGCCAATGTTTGGATCGCTACGATAGTTGTAGAGCAGTCTGTAACCTTCGGCGTCATCGCAGATCAGGGCCGCGGCAATACTGTCGGACCCCGATTGGTCAGTCTTCATCCTGACCCGGATCTTGTCCCAGGTTTGAAAGACGGTGAGCGTAGCACTCCATGCGTACCCGAGGCTTCCATCGGGCTTGAGGCTTCGACCTTCGCAAGACCACCTCCCCGCGAGATCGGGTACTTTCAGCGCAGATCTGAGAATGGGCCATCTCCATGCATACCGATTGAGAGTCCCATAGAGAACGGTGAATACCATTCCCGCGCCGACGAAAGACAGTATGGTTGGCGGCAGGTTGACATTGAGCCCGTAGCGCTTCGCCACGTCCACCACAGATAGAAGAACCAACACAACGGTCCCGGATACTGAGGTGGCAATCAGCGTCAGATATCGGCCGACCTTGGCCCGGTTCAGTCCACCATGGAACGAATAGTCGTGTTCTCTCACTTTGACGTCCTTCCACGCATTGTTCGG
This sequence comes from Bradyrhizobium yuanmingense, assembly GCF_025200905.1. NCBI lineage: Bacteria > Pseudomonadati > Pseudomonadota > Alphaproteobacteria > Hyphomicrobiales > Nitrobacteraceae > Bradyrhizobium > Bradyrhizobium yuanmingense. The sequence goes on from NZ_CP104173.1 coordinate 5,790,606, forward strand.
TGCAACCGCGGCCGTGCGGATCGACTCTCTGCCAACTGTGGCAACTTGGATCGGTCTGCGTCGCCAAAATATGAAGGCCTGCAAATGCATATCCTGCGAGTTTGAGTTGTCGGTGAGATCGCGACGCGAGATGGCACAGCCTGTCCTGAGAGACGCCAGAATCAGACTGACCAATCACTTGATGTAAGCGGGCTCGGCGACAGAAGTCAGCTTAATCTGCACAAGTGCGCAGGAATAGTGCGTGCCACAGCGATCCCGGAATTGCGTCGGGTACTAGGGGCATTGCGGAGAGAACGTTAACACTGACGCTGGGATTGAGATCGCGCTGGCTCGAATTCGATTGGAGAGGAAGAGGAAATCCCAAGCCTCGTTCGCATCATGCTGCTTGCCCCTGCCGATCTCGAACCTTCTACATGTCCCTCATGTTTTTTCGACTAGCCAAACAGGACAACTGCCGCACGACATTCCTTGACGCTCGAATTCCACGTTCCGGTGGCTATTTTTGATGAAATTCACCAAGCAGATTGTGCGAACTTTCAAAATATTTGAATAGGGCGGGCGCATGCCATCTGATAGGCAACGAAGAGCGCTGCCCAGGAGCGCGCCTTCCACATGAGCGGGACGAATTTGGTGTGCCGGGAATGAAGTGGATGCGATAACGACCGTCGAGTTGGCGCGCAGCACTTGGCGGATTAAGACTGGTCGGCCGCCGCACAGCATTAGCTTTTCTTGAATTTTGCTGACGCGAAAGAGTTTTGAGAGCTACTGAGATCAGATGCCCTTAGGTTTGCTCAGCCTGACAATAGCGGCGAGAATCGCTTTGCTGCCCTTGCGGGCAGCCAAGATCTTGACGGTGAGGGAGACTTCAGGGGATCGCCATCGATCCCCTGCGGGCCTGAACTGGAGCTTCGATCCTAATTCGCGAGGGAGCGCGGCACGAATCGCTCTACCGGCCAAAGCCAACCGGAGTCAATTCATCAATCCTGTATTTGCGCAGAAAAAATTAGGACCGCCGGCCCTTGCGATCCTGGGAGCGTCCCGCCATTTCAACCACCAGTTTTATTGACGTCTTTGGATTCCACCAGAACCGTTCGGTGTGGCCGCGCGCTTTTAACTGACAGTTCGGTGCCGCAACCAGACGCGCTTGTCAGATCTTTGCGGTGGGCTTCAGCCTTTCCGCAAAATGGCGCAACGAAAGATCCATGAGATAACTTTGAGACATATAGGCGCGCGTGTGGTTGCAGGTACTGAGATAGCCGGGGCGGAAGGATCGGCCGATGTCAAGCCCTACCGGGTATTGAGCCTAGACGGCGGCGGCATGCGCGGCATCTACACCGCCGCGTTCCTCGATCGCCTCGTTACTCAGTTCGCGCGAACGCGGGGAGTAGAAGGCCTCGATCTCGGAAAAGGCTTCGATCTGATCACCGGTACAAGCACTGGTGCCATCGCCGGTTGCGCACTCGCCGTCGGCCGCCCAATGGGGGAGATCGTCAAGATGTACCGCGACCACGGTCGCCAGATCTTCCCGCACCGGATCAAAGGCACCCTCAGCGCCATCTGGCGCATGTTTATGGGCGGACGCTACATTCGCAAAGGCGACAAAGTGCTGCGCAAGGCCCTTACGGACGTGCTCAAGGATACGACCATGATGGACGTCTACCGAAAGCGCGGCATCTCATTGTCTATCCCGGCGATCCTGATGAGCAGCCATCGCTCGTGGGTCTTCAAGAAGACGCCCGCTAGCGGAGTGCGCGACGATCACTACAGGCTGGTCGACGTTTGCATGGCGTCAAGCGCGGCGCCAATCTTCCGGTCGCTGGCGGCGGTTGACGATCCCAACAATGACCACGGCGTCGTACAAGTGTTTGCGGACGGCGGCCTCTGGGCGAACAATCCCATCATGGTGGGGCTGGTCGACGCGCTCGCCTGCGCCCCCAAGGGCGCGCCGATCGAGATCTTCTCACTCGGTACCTGCTCGCGGCCGGAGGGCGAACTCATCCCCGCGCGCAAAGTGCACCGCTCGATTCTCGGCTGGAAGATGGGGGCCGAGGCCGCGGGCCTTAGCATCACCGCCCAGGAGTTCGCTTTCGACAACATGGCGCGGTTCATCGGCAATAAACTAACTGAACTGGGACGACCCGTAAGCAGGTTGCGCTTCCCGAACAAGGACGTGCCTGCCGAAATGATGAAATTTCTGGCGCTCGATGACGCTCGCCAGGAAGCCGTGAACCGGCTGATCCAGCAGGCGAGCAACGACGCTGACCTCACCAAGAGCGCCTGCGACGATCCGAACAACCCCGAAGGACGGATGGTGAAGACGCTGATGATGAGCCTGCCCGAGATGCCCAAGGCCGGCGTGACGATGGAGGAGACGACGTGAAGGATTGCAGCGAACAGGTTGCCGGTTACGAGCGCTCGGAAGTGCGCATGTCGGAAGACGATCGAGCAGACATCTTTGGCAAGGCCAAGACCAATCGCGGCCGGCTCAAATCAGGCCTCGACCGCAATGGAAGTCCTAAGGCGATCGGGTCGCGCACGCAAGGGTCCTACGCGATGCGGACAATGATCCAGCACGATCGCGGTGACTACGATGTGGATGACGGAGTCTACTTCAAGCGCGACAGCTTGAAGAACGATGAAGGCGAGGACAAATCGCCCGAGGACGCCAGGAAGATGGTCAGCGACGCGCTGCAGGACGGGCGTTTTGCAGACCAGCCCGAGCCCCGGAACAACTGCGTGCGGGTCTATTACAAACAGGAGGGCTATCACGTCGACGTGCCCGTTTACCGCGAGAACCGCACGATGGATCCCTTCACCGGCGCGGAGAAAAAGTGGTTTGAGATCGCGGCCGGCGACAAGTGGAGGAAATCCGATCCGCTCGCCAATACGCAATGGTTCAAGGATGAGAATAAGAAGAAATCGCCGGACGCCACGGCGAACGGCAACGATGGTCAGTTCGTGCGGATCGTCCGCCTCGTCAAGGGTTTCGCCCGCAGCCGCTACGGCTGGTCGAACAAGATCGCGAGCGGGTTCGCGATTTCGAAACTCGTCTGCGACAACTTTGCGCGGGACGACGGACGCGACGACCGTGCTTTCCGGCAGACAATGAAAAACATCAGCTTCACCTTGAGCCTGAGCGACGCCATCCGGCACCCGGTGTTGGACGAGAACATCTCAGAATCCGGCGACGCGAAGACCGCCTTTCTCAAGGAGAAGATCGACGAGAACCTGAAGCATCTCGATGTACTCGACGAGGCAGGTTGCAAGCACGAAGATGCGATGAAGGCGTGGGACAATTTTTTCTTCACTGACTGGTTTTCCAAACAGCCCGACCCCTCCAAAAAATCGAAGGTCGAGAAGGCAAGCGGCCCCGCCGTGATCAAGCAAGGTGAGAGCCGGTATGCCCTGAAGGAGAACCGCCACGCGTGAGCCTTCAGCTCAAAGCGACCCCTGCGGCTGGCTCCACAGCTCAGGGCCTCGACGCCTGGTTCATCGGGCTAGGAGACGATTTTCTCGGGCGCGTGCCCGCAGACTCGCTACGGCCGGGCATGGTCGAAGGCTGGCGGTTGCGATGGCGTGAGCGGGAGCTCGAGGTTGGGGTCGACGCGGACTTTCCCTACAGCGCTGCGCGGGTCTATCTCGTCGGCTTCGCGCGCGAGCAGGCTCAGCCACACATCGAGAAGGACGGTAAACTCTGCCTGGGCTCCAAGGCGGTGCCCAGCGATGCTGTCCGCACCGTCCAAGTGGCGCTCGCCGAGGCTTTGCAGCTTCTTACCGAAAACGAAACCAGGCAGCACGACGAGGACTTTCGCGAGGATTTCGGCGCCTACTGGCTGACTTGGGCAGACCGAAGGGACTTACTGATTGAAGTTTTGCCCGACTTGGGAGGGGCGCGCAAAACGACGCTGGCTCGCGGCGTGCGGACGGAAGGGCGGGTTTTCATCTTTCCGAGCAAGGATAAGGCTGGGAAGTTTTGGGCTAATTTGACCGGCAATGCGCCGAAGAGGCTGAAGGAGACGCCGTTGATCTCTATCGATCCCCTTCCCGCGCCCGGCCGTTATCCCGACACCGCGGCAGAGGTATGGGAGCTCGTCCATACGCGGTCTCAGGGCGGCACTGATCTATTGGCGCGATTAATGGCCAACACTCCGATGGAAGCCTTCGTCGTACTCGCCGGGATTGCTCCGTCGGGCCGCGAACACTATAGCGGCCTGCGGATCCGGCGGCCCCTTGACGGCTCGGGGTACCCCATCAAGCGGCGCGCCATACGCGAAGGCATCGAGCGCACGGAGGACCCTAGGCGAACCCTCTTCGAGCGCTTCGAGATCGAGCGTCTGCCCACGGATCGATTGGATGCGGGATCGACGCGATTGCCCGAAGGGGTCCAACGCGAGATGTCGGCGGCCAAGGTTGTCGTCATCGGCTGTGGCGCCCTCGGATCCGGCGTGGCCCGCATGCTTGCACAGGCCGGCGTCGAGCACTTGAGCCTCGTTGATCCGGAAAAACTCGGATGGGAGAACATCCGCCGGCACGAGCTCGGCGGGCGCGCCGTAGGGCACGCAAAAGCAGAGGCCTTGGCCGACAGTATCCGTGCCGCCCTGCCGATGGTCGGCTTTGTGAAGGGCTACCAGATGACGTTCGCTGCGTTCGCGCGCGAGCATCACGAGTCGCTGCGGCAGGCAGATCTGATCGTGAGCTGCACTGGCGAATGGGCGGCCGACGCATCCGTCGAACTTGCCTTGAGGCAGCCCGGCCATACGGGTGCGGCCGTGTATGGCTGGATGGAGGCGCACGCTCTCGCCGCTCACGCTGTCCTGGTCGGAAGCCACGGCGCGAGATTGGCGGACGGCTTCGACGAGGACGGAAAATTCCGTCTGCCCGTCGTCGCCGGCGGCAAGCCGCCGCCGCCTGAATGCGGAGGAGCGTCGACGACGTTCGGCGCGGTCGAACTCGCCCACGCTCAAGGTCTCGTCGCTAGGCTCGCAATCGACTCATTGCGCAAGCTCGAAACCGGGCCGGTATGGCGTTCCTGGCTTGCGGACGCCACGGCATTCAACGAAGCTGAAGCCAGGATCGCTCCTGACTGGGTGGCGGCGCGAGGGGACCCGGACGACGGGGGCGGCTTGTTTAGCGGCGAGTGGACGTTCCCGTGAGTAAGGCGCATCTCACGCTCAAGGTCGGACGGATCTCGGTCCGTATCGGAGCACAAGCTCTTGCGACATTCGATGCGCACCGGCAACGTCGATTCTTTGATCGCGAGGCCGGCGGCCAACTGTTCGCGCGGGTCCGGGTCACCGACTGGGAGATCGTCACCGCCACCGGGCCCCGCTTGCGGGATCGCCGCGGCCGCTTTTCGTTCTGGCCGCATCGTGCTTCCGAACAGGAAGAAATCTTCGAGAACCATGCTCTTGGGCTCGACTACGTCGGCGACTGGCATACCCATCCCGAAGACTCGCCGACCCCCTCGCCGGATGACCTGACGAGCATTGCCGAGGTCGTCCGCTGCTCCACACATCACCTTCCCGGATTTCTTCTTATGATCGTGGGACGCAGCCCATATCCGGAGGGTCTCTGGGCCTCGTTCCATTCTGTGGAGGGTGCTCGCCTCGTGGCCGAGGACATGCGGGTCGTGCCTGGTTTCGACGACCCGCTCCCGGAATCCCGCAAGGGCCGTCGCAAGTCCTGAGGTTTCAGAATGGCTGCAGAATGCGGGCAAACAGCTCTTAGAGTCTAAGATCGCGCTGCCCAAAATGCGCAGCCAAGCCGTCCTGCACGGCTAGGTGCAGATCGCACTGGCACGTGTACTTTACATATCCTCGTTCACTCAAGCGCGGTCACGCCGCCAAGCTGAGCGTGACGCCCTCCAATCTGAGTACCGACACGCCGGCATCAGGGACAGCACAGCGTCCGCGGCGGGCGGCATGCCCTCCGCCAAGCGCGCGATCTCGGTGGCGCGCTCGCGCGCGCGCCACGATCAGGGCGTCACCGCCTGCCATTGGGCTTAAGCATGAAGGCCTTGGATGATTCCCGAGCTGGCCTCGTCGATGCTTTCGAGCTGGGGACCATCCGCCAGTAAGTAGACGCCCCTGCGCTCGGTTGCGCGCGTGATCACACGTCATAATTGGGCGTTCTTGATGCGCACAAGAACTACGTTGTTCTTGAACGAATTTTGATGTCCTACAAAGGCCTCGCCAACAGCCGCGTGCCATTTTCAATAGGGATACATCCAATAAGTCGTATTGGAATCGTCGGGCATCGAGCGCAGACTCGGCGTCCGTTGTGGAGGTTTAAGATGCGCTGGAGAAGAAATGATCCGACCGATGTCATCGAGAACCGCGCGGCTGGTTGAGAACGTACTATGATTTAGAGCGAACATTTCGCTCCCCACGGCGGAAACATCGATTGTTTCAATACCGGGCACGAGAGTTGGCCCACTCTTGGTCACGAAGCCCATCCGCGATTTGGATTGCGCTTTCTTCATGGAAGCGAGCAATGCGAGATCCGCCGAGGACGCGTACAGGGTCACCGCGCCCGCGGCTGCCTTAATCTGGCTCGCCCGCTGCAGATAAAGGTCGCGATCCACGTCGGGCGCTGCAAAAATTAACTCGGTAATCCCGAGCCTGGTCTGGCTTAGCGTAGCTTGTTGCAACGCTCCTAAGACGACTTCGCTGCCCAGGCTATGCGCGATTACGATGATCCTTGAAACCTTCCCCTCGTTCTTGACGAGTTGGAGAAGGTCAAACAGTCCATCCGGCGCAAACAAAGCACTCTCGCGGTCGTAGTCATAGTCCTTCCATCCACCCTTGGACGGCCAAGAATACATCATCACGCGACCTTTATAGTTGGCGTCGAAAGCGATTTGGGCCGCCTTGAAAGCCGCTTCGTTAAACGCAACGTTATAGCCGTGGACAAAGAGCATCAGGCTATCTGCCGGATTTGCGATAGCGGCCGCAAAATCTTCCCGTGAGAGCCGATGCAGCTTCTGAATTCGAAAGTGTTTTCCGTCCTGCTCCGCCTCTTTAATTCCCCACCAGTTCGTTCCAGGAATTTCCACTTCGCCCATCTTGTGAATGACCGGAATGCTGACCGTCACATAGCCAAAAGTGTTGGAAGCGGCCCGGCCATACGAGATCTGGCTCAGTTCCAGACCTGGCCCGCCTGTCACAACACGGTTGGTGGCAAAGTAGACCGGCACCAATCCCTTAATCGCAGACTTGTCGACCACCACCTCGGCTCCGGTGGTGCTCTTGTTGGGAGGCGCCTCCTCGCTTGCCTCACCGGTCGTCGGCCGCCATGGCCGATAGCCATGATAGTGCCGGACATGGTGGTAGTACCCAGGGCCGTAGCGGTAGCCATATCTCTTCAGAGCGTTCCCATGTTTCTTGGGAGCCTTGTGGACATGCGGCTTGAGCGGCTGCGAGGCCGGCCCCTGGTGGGCGCAACCGGTCGCGAGCGCGCAGAACAAAACGATGAGCACGGTGCGGAGACGTCGACAAACCTCTCCGATCCGATGCAGACGGGTCGACGCCCGAATTTGCGATGCAAGCATGACCATCTATAAACACCTACTTCGCAAGAACCTGAGACACGTTGACCGTAGCCCCGAGCCATCCGCGGTACCTGTCCACAGCGGGCCCGCTGGTGAGCTTATAGGTGAAGCGTGCCTGCGCTCCGCCGTCGTTAATGGCGCAAGCGATATTGCTTGCACCATTTGCCGTCTCGACATGCCATTTGCATCCTGTGATGCGGTAGCCGGATTCAGCAGGGAAGTTTTCGGTATAGTCCGCCGAGTGCTCGGCAAACACGACCGGGTGATCGTTCTTGGTTTTGTCAACGGTATAGGAGCGATCGATCTGCTTCGGCTCGACGAGCTGCGATACCGGCACGTTCACGATGAGGCGGCGGTCTTCGGGCACAAGAGTGTGGATTGCTCCGGCCAGAATTTCGGGAATCTTCACGCCGGCATTGGCCTGTGTCTGCACATGCGTGGAGTTCAGCTTGCTCCAGTTCTCAAACGAGATCGTTGTGTCGACCCATTTCGTCCAGCAAACGGAGGGCTGGGGAATGGCGGCGATCATGTTGTAGAGTGGGCTTGCAGTAATCAGGGTCGCGGGGATGATGAAGTTGACACCCGAAACCTGTGCCTCATTCCACTTGACGATACCGCCGACCGCGATCCCAAGCAGTGCACCGAACTCATTGAAAGCCGGCCCGCCACTGTTGCCGACGTTCATCACCGTATCGGTCTGCCATCGGCCATTGGGGCTCGTTTGGTTGCTGATCAGGCCGCTCGATATGCTGAGATCCAGATCGAGAGGATAGCCGAGCAGATATAGCTGGGTTCCCATCGGGGCTTGCTGATTGTGGTCGATCACAGGCATCGGACACCGCGAGGCTCCCCCGCTGTTTCCCGCGGGCTGTGCCAACTCGAGGAGGGCCAGATCTCGGGTATCGTCGCGATGCACGGCAGTGACTTTTATCGGATTTGCATTGCGCGACCCGAGCCGGGCATCAACCTCGAGGGTCTTGTAGTTCTCCTCGCGTCCGATCACGTGGCTGTTGGTCAGCACGAGGCTGTCGCCGATCAGTAGCCCGGAGCCGCCACCGACTTCTTGCTTGCCGTTGAACATCAGGCCAACGAACTGGACGTGAACCGTCCTGACGTTGTAGCGCGCGGCAATCTGCACCGCCGCACGGTCCGCTCGCGCCGGCGCGCACATCAGGGTAAGGGCGCAAAATGTCAGGACGGATAGAACGTCCTGACAGCGGCGATATCGAGTGGGCTTAATTGTCCGTTTCCGTTCCATGCTGAATTACAGTAGTTCATTATTGAATCGGGATCGTATTTGGTGACTTTGTAATCGCCGACTGAGCCGGACGCTTTTTCGTTGCGACATTGCTCCGGAGCATCATCACGATTCTGCTCATGCGTGAAGCCGAGCGCGTGTCCGAATTCATGGACCGCGATCGCGCGAATGCAGAATTCTCGTTTGTCCTGGCAGCCTTTGCTCCAATGATTGAAACTGAAATTGAGAGTCATGCCTGAGGACTTGCCGTCGAGGTATTTTCCGACAAGGTCCGTGTGAGCACCCTCGTCGGCTATCCGCACGTGAACGCCAGGCGCACCGTCTGTGCAGGCGGGCCAATTCTTCGAAAACCGGACGCCCCCTTTCGCTGCCGTCTCCCAAGTCTCGGCAACGGCTTTCCGAACGAGGTCGGCATATTTGCTGTCCTGCGCCTTGAGGTTTTCCCAGCAGACTGGGATTTCCTTGATGTCCCATTTTGAGCCGCGAATGACCGTGCCGTACAACTCCATTTCGGACACGCCCGAAGGAAGCGCAGGCTGAGCATTCGCGCTCAAAGAGAACGAGAGCGCGAGCAGCAATATCAATCTGGGCACCCAGAGGCGAAGCATGCTTCCTACTGCGTAGGGTTGGGCTCGGCGGGAAACGGGCACCGGCGCCACAATAAAACCATTGGTCCGAGGTCCGCCTCCGGCACGGCGACCGCCAGCTCCCGCTCCCTTGGGGAAGTCCTGCGACTTCTCCCCGCCCGACGAGGGCGCCGTATAAATGGGGTTGTCCTTTGATCCGAGCGGCGGCGTTTTTGCCGCACAACCAGCCGAGCCGGACTTGGCTCAATTAGCGAGAACCGCATTCGGACCATTGATCTAAATCCCAAGATTGCTGAACTGCTGCGCGGAGGCAGAAGCCTGGACTGCAGCGGGGGTCCACGCACCGAGGTGAGGAAGTACTTTGCCTCGACGCCGCCGGTTACCTGAACCGAGAAGGTGTAGGTCATTTGCGCAGGCTCCGCGCTCTCTGACGGCATGGCGGGCGTCAGATTGTTAGCGGAGATGAGAACAGCGTTGTCCCGCAACCACGTCGCGAATGGGTTTGAAGCATCGACAATGATGCGCTTGTAGGCGACCCGCTCCGGTAATTTGTTCTCGGCGAGAGCCTCGAGCTCTGGCAGATCAATAGGCGTTCCACGATAGCAACCACGTTCATAGGTCGCCGAACCGGCCGAGGCCGGAGTGTTATCGGACGCAAGCTGGACATTCTGCTTCATGAGGAATGACCAGATCAGGTCATAAGTGTCCTGAGCCGAAGCGGTGGAACCGACATGAGTAACGTCGTTGCTTGTCGCATTGAAAATCCGCTTGTAGTCGAATGCTGTACCGGATCCGAGTCCGCCCGGATCGGTCACCTTCAACTCCAGGAAGAAGGTGCCATAGAGAAAGGGGTCGATGTCAAAATGAGCGGACTTGTCGAACGCTTCTTCAGGCCGGGTTTTGTAGATTTTCAGGTATTCCTTCCGCCTCTCGCGCTCGATCTGGTAGAAGGTCACGACCTCACACCTGATTGGCTTGAGAAAATACGGCAGCTCACCGGCTGTGATCACGCCGGTCTGCGGATCATGAATGTAGTAAAGGCTCGTGCATCCACCCATGGCAAGGCAGATGCCAGCGCATGCCGCGGCGCGGCTGAATTTCCACATGATCGCCCCCGTCCGCGTCGCTGAGCGCGCAGATCTCCCGCGCAGATTGATAAACAGTCGCATCGGTTCGTCAATAGCATCGTGAGCACATTGCAGCTTTTCGTTGTCCCCGGCCCTGCTGGCGCAGATTTTCCGCGCGCGGCGACCGCGTCATTGAAGGCCAGGCTGAACAACAAGCAGCATTGACACCAAGAGGTGTGAGCAACGTGTCGAGCCGATTGCAAACAGATCCGCACGCGCCTATCGAAGAAACATATTGCTTGCATGATTTGGACGAAGATTTGCCCCAGCCCGTCAACAACCGAACTGACAGAGAGGCCTTTGATGTTTGGAAAAAGGCAGCCCAAGGGCTTGCTCGCGGGCACGAGGCGATTACGAATGCCAGTCGGGACGAGCTCAGGAAAGCTCTGGTTGATCTTGACGCACTGTTTCGCAGTGCTCCCGGCAGCATCCACAAGGCCTATCGAAATCTGACGGAAAGGCGGATCGAGAAGGCGCGGGAAACCTTCACCGACTCGATAGGAGACGGCCACCTTTCGTGGTCGCTATCAGAAGAGACGCCCGAATTGGCAGCCTTGAGGATGGGCGGCCTCATACGGGAAATCGATCGGGTGCTTGCCGAGCGGCGCTCTCACTGGCCGATGGCGCCAAGTGAGTGGCACTTCGAGCAGCTCGGATGCTGGTTCATTCCGCGGCAGGGCGTCAGCGCATTGCGCCCTGCCCGACGGGGGCAAGCTTACTCAAAGCGAGGCACGCTCTTTCACCGGATATTACCTACACTGATACAGGGCTACCCCGTCCACGTGGTCGATACCCGGACTTTGCATAGTGCAGCGAGGAATGCGAGCAAGTGGAAGATGGGAGCTTGCCTATTCAAGGCGCTGAAGCTCAATCCCGAATTCATTTCGGTGGAAGACGATAAGCGCTTCACGGTCGCCAGCATAGAGGCGCCTTCTGCAGGAGAAGCGATTGCGGTGCAGATCGGCCAGGCACTGCGAGAAAATTGCATCGCGGTCGTCTGGCCTGAGCTGACCGTTCCCCCGGATTTGCGGGAGAGAATCATCAAACTTATCCGCGAACGTGACGTCGCTGATGAGCTCGAACCGCCCGAAATTCTGATTCCCGGGACTTGGCACGAAGCAGGCGACCATGGGATCGTGAACCGGGCCCGGATCTATGACGGGTATGGTGAGGAGCGCCTGACGTACGACAAGATCGCCCCTTACGCGGACGATGATTGGGGCACGGAAAACATCATCGCTGGCGATCGCATATGTGTCCTTGCCACCGAGGGTGCGTTAATCGGAGTCGCCATTTGCCTTGATTTTTGCGACGTGTGCGAGACGCCATTCATCGACCTCGATGTCGATGTGATGCTGGTGCCCTCAATGGGAAACGACCGCACCATGCAAGGCCACCAGACCACGGCAGCCCAAGTCGAGGTGCGGTTCGGCACCCGAACTTTCGTGGTGCAACATCCCACGCACACGGCCTTCAGCGACGGAAGACTAGGTACCATTTTACCTCTCCTGAAAGAACCCAACTTGGTTCCAGCCCTTCAGCTGGGTCAAAAAACCGTTTGGACTGCCTACAATTGGGCTCTTGACACCTAGATTCGGGGCTAAAATCAGAGTAAAGCGTTGTAAAACGTTGTTAACGGTTGTGATGTAGGTCTAGCCCATGCCTGACGTAGCCTTAGAAAAGATAGAGACGGGCGAAGCAACGGCCAGAGAGGCCAGGCGGCTCATTTCGGAATTGCTCAAAGAGGGATCCGAAAAAACTCTGGAGCGGCTCTACGCCACCCTCGGCGCGTGGATTTGGAACGCGCTCGAGAGCCGCCGGCGTGATCCAGAGCTGCGAGAGTGGTTCGACATCCTGCGACGGACGAGCGCAACGCTCGGGCCGAGGAATGCTGCCTACGCGGAGCGGTTCCGAGCATTCTACGATCTTCTGCAAATGTCGATCAACACCTCCAAGCTCGTGCGTCCAGGCGAGGTCATGCACCGTCAGCACGTGGTCGCAATCCTTCGACTGCTCCGCGACGCACCCTCGCGTCAGATGGAGAAGGCAGCGATCGCTAAGAAGTTAGAACTCAGAGACGCCAATCTGAGCCGTATTTTACGGCTGATGATAAACGCGCGATTTGTGGAACGAACGGCACAGGGAAAATTCGCTCATTTCGCTGTGACGCGCGAAGGTTTGCTTGAGCTGGAAAAGCGCGAAGGGAAGAGGCGCAGCCAAGTGCCCACAGTGCTGGGAGATAAATGCTCGCCAGCTGGAGCCGCTCACCCTCACTATCTGGTGGCAAATGTGGATGCGGTTCTTCGCTCCTTTGACCTGGCGATACAGAACTCTGGACACGCCCCCCATACGGCTGGGCTGCTCAGTGCCGGAGATAGTGGCTTCCGTCGCGCCATGGAAGACTATCTGCTTCATTTTCAAGGACCCGCACCTGCAGCGCCCGAATACATGAAGGTGAGGACTAAGAATTCATACCAAGGTTTTTCCGTCACCGTCGTCCAGACAAAAAAGACCGAAGCCCACGGCTCTTACGCCATCGAGGCGGCAAGCAGTCCCAAACCCGCCTCATTCCCCGTAGGGGCGCTGCATCTGTACGAAGAGGATGACCATGTCGAATGAGGATCTCAATGCCTTGAAAGCGGATGAGGCGGGCGATCCCGGCTCTGTGGTGCTGTATGGAAGTGCTCTCGTCGATCGACTGACATATATCTCAACGACCTTCAGCTCGCTGATCATGAGTATGGGCAAAGCTGCTCGTGACGATCGCGATGTCCTGGTCCCCCTGGTGGAGGTGAAGTTCGACGGCCCGACCGGCCAGGACGACGCTGTATCGAAGACCTTCTTTTCAGAGCTGGTGCCGCTCGAAAACGTAGCTTTCGTTCTTGAGGACATAACCAACGATCTCACGACCATTTGCCGTCACCTGAGTGCGGTGAGTGGCGGACCGGTGAAGCCCGATTTCAAGCGTTTGGAAGAAACGAAAAGGCTTCTGGACGAAGCCAAGGACAACATCGAAAAATGCCTGGCAGAGTTGGAAGGGATTGGCTGAGACTCTAAAAAGCCCTTGCGTTTTCGAGCGGTCTTCGGTCGAGAGTATGGCGAGAAAAATGGACGAGAGTCTTCGCCGCCCGTGCGACCGTCCCCAGTAAGAACTTTCCTCGCCGTCGCTGCCGGCGGCGCTACCGGAGATCTGGTGAATAGCTTTTTCGGCTGCATCTTCGCACTCGCCGCATCACTCGGTGCTGGCCCTTGGCTCGAGCGCGCCTTCATCAAACGCGCTCATCACGAGATGACGCGCCTTCACGGGGCGGAGTGGCGCGGTGGAGATCCCTAGTCTAACTGCCTCGCGTCCTCAAAGAATCCGCCATAACCGGATGGCGTATCTCGACGCAGGCATGCGAGGGCCGCGGCTGGGCGCTGGAATTGTCAGGCTCGATCCGAGCGAGGCTCATCGTCTCGTCAGGCGTCACCAGTAGGGAAAGTGAACCAAAGTCGGATCTCAAGTTTGCGAATCGCTCGGTACCGAGCCTTCAAGCTCCTCCCTTGGAATATCGTCGAAAGAGGCGTAGTTCAGGTTGTAGAGTTTGGAATAGAGACCGCCTGCGGCCATCAGTTGGTCGTGGTTGCCACTCTCAATCATCTGCCCAGACTGGAGCACGATAATGCGGTCCGCTCCGCGGATCGTGGCGAGCCGGTGAGCGATGACGAGGCCCGTCCGCCCCTCCAGTAGCCTGATCAGCGCCTTTTGGATCAACATCTCGGTGTAGCTGTCGATATTGGCAGTGGCCTCGTCGAGGATAAGGATCTTGGCATCCGCGACGAGGGCGCGAGCGAAGCTGATCAGCTGCCGTTGGCCCAGAGAAAGATTGCCGCCGCGTTCGCCAAGCTGGGCTTCATACCCTCCGGAAAGTCTCATGATGAAGTCATGCGCGCCGACTGCCTTGGCGGCTTCGATCACCTCTTCACGCGTGGCTTCAGTCTTGTGGTAACGGATGTTCTCAAAGACCGTGCCGGTGAAGAGGAAAGGTTCCTGCAGTACCATCGAGACCTGTCGGCCCAGCGATCCCTGTGTCAAGTCTCGCACGTCCTGTCCGCCGACCAGCACCTGACCTTCCTGCACGTCGTAAAAGCGGTGGACGAGCGCCATGGCGGAAGACTTGCCCGAGCCGGTGGGGCCGACAAGCGCAACGGTCTCGCCGGAATTGACCCGGAAGGAGACCTTCTTCAGCACGGGGTACTTTGAATTGTAGCCGAAAGTAACGTTCCTGAACTCTACCGAGCAGTCCATGTCCGGCGAAAGCACCTTGGCGTCCGATTTGTCGTTAACGTCTATCTTGACGTCCAGCACGTCGGTGAGCCGCTTGCCGGAGGCCATGGCGCGCTGCATGACCGAATACTGTAGAGTCAGCGCGGATCGGGTCGAAGAAGCGCTGGATGTAGAACAGGAAGGCAACTACCACCCCGACATCGAGCCGCCCGTTCAAGACCATGGAACCGCCGACAACGATGACGACGGCCATGGCAAGGCCGGTTAGGCTGTCGACGATCGGCACCATCACCTGAGCATATTTGGCGGCCCTCAGATGCCTCTCCAGGTTAGTGCGCGCCTTGTCGTCGTAGAGCATGAAGTTGACCCGCTGGCGGTCCATGGACTGAACCGCCCGTACACCGTGGATGGCTTCAGCCAGCGCACCATTGGCGACCGAATTGGTTTCGTGGGCGGCCATAAATGCGTCTCGGGCCCGCGGCAGCCAAAAGATGCGGACGATGAGGAGTACTGGCAGCACCGCGAGTGTCAAAAGGCCGAGGCGGACATCGAGCCACAGCATGACGATGACGATGCCGAAGAGCAGCGCGATATCGCCGACCGAAAGCACGCAAGTTTCAAGGAATTCCTGCATGGAATTGACGTCGCCCTGGAGGCGCGACATCAGCCGCCCCACCTCCGTCTTGTCCATGAAGGATAGCGAAACCCTCTGTAGGTGGCCGAACATGGCGCGGCGTATGTCGAAGAGCACGTTCTCGGCTATTTGGCCGACGACAGTCTCCTGGGTGTAGCTCGCCGCATAATTGATAAGGATCGCCGCCGCAAACTCGGCTACCGCCCACGTCAGCGCTGCGCGGTCCCCGCCACCCGGGCGCATGCCATAGTCGATCGCGTCGCGGATAATCAGCGGGATCAGGAGCTGGGTCCCGGTGAAGATCAGCACCGCGGCGACCGAGACAGCCACCTTCGGACGGTAGGGCCGAACGAACGCCCAGATACGCTTGAGGATGTCCTTGTCGAAAGCGCGGCCGAACATCTCTCTTCGAGGCGCTGCGAGCCGGCGACAGCGCGGGGCGGACGGCCTCCGTTGTCGAGCACGTCGTTGCGGTCGGCCTCGATCTCGCCTGCACGCCGCTGGATCATGAGCGCCGGTCCTTCAGAATCTCGTTTCGCCAGGACGCACCCGAAGCTCATAGAGCGCGTTGTAGCGGCCACCCTTGGCGAGAAGCTCGTGATGCGTGCCACGCTCGACGATCTCGCCGTTCTCAATGAAGAGGATCTGGTCGGCGTGCATTAACGAGCTCAGCCGGTGGGCGATGACGATCGTCACGCGATTCTTGGCGAAGCGCTGCATGGCAGAGCGGATGCGTAGCTCGGTCGCCGCATCGATCGCCGCCGTGGAATCGTCGAAGACAATCACCGAAGGCCTGAGCATCATGGTGCGAGCGATCGCGAGCCGCTGGCGCTGGCCGCCCGAAAGCGATACGCCGCGCTCGCCAACCACAGTCTTGTAAGCGGTAGGCAGGCCGAGCACGTAATTATGGAGCTGTGCCGACTCGCTTGCCCGCTCGATCCGCTGTTCCTTGGCCCAGGGGTCGCCATATGCGATGTTATTCTCGATGGTGGTGGTGAAGAGGAAGGCATCCTGCTGCACCACCGCCACGCGTCTGCGCAAGGAGGTCAGAGTGATCTTGCGGATGTCCTGTCCGTCGAGCGTGATCCGTCCGCCCGTAACATCGTAGAAGCGCGGAATGAGATGCGCGATCGTCGATTTGCCCGAGCCGGGTGGGCCGACGATGCCCACGGTCTCGCCCTTGCGCGCCTCGAAGCTCACATTCTTTAGGATCGGCCAGCGCCCGGCCGCAGCGTAAACGAACGAAACGTTCTCGAAGCGGAGCGTGCCCTCGGTAATCGTCAGCGGCCGTGCATCCGGCGCATCCTTAACGGCGGGCTCGACGTCGAGGAGATCGAAAAGACGCGCCCCGCATGTGGAGGCGCGTGCAAACGCATTGACCATTAGCCCGATCTGGCGGACGGGCATCTGCAGGATCGTCATGAACGTCAGAAAGGTGGTGAGCCTGCCCACGCTGATCTCGCCGGCAATCAACTTGCCTCCTCCGACAAGCAGCACCAATCCCATGGCAATAAAGAACGAGAAGGTCATGGCTGAGGTGCTGCGCACGCGAATGCCTATGCGCTGATGCGCAAGTTCCAGCGCATTCCTGGAGGCGCGATCGAATTTGAGCATTTCGTAAGCTTGGCTCGCAAAGGCGCGCACAACGCGGATGCCGCCGAGATTTTCCTCCATCACGCGGGAGAGGACCGAAAGCCGCTCCTGTAGTTCCAGCCAGGTTCCGCGCAGCCGGAGCTGGGTGACGGACGAGCGCCAGCCGACAAAAGGCACGAAGCTGAGCGCCAGAAGACCGAGCACCAGATCAGTGGAGATCAGCATATAAGCCCCGATGCCGATCAGCATCGTGAGGAGCACTGCACGGACCAGTGCTGTCGAGAAGTACATCCGCACACCATCGAGGTCGAGCATGCCGATGGTGATCAGATCGCCCGAGTGCACTTGATCGTGGAAGGAGAAGCTGAGGCGCTGGATTTTTTCGTAGCATGCAAGGCGCAGTTCGTAGGCGAGGTGATGGCCGACTGCCTCGGAGAAATAGTTCTGCATCATTGTGAAGAGGCCGCGCAGCACGCTGACGAATAGCAGAAGGGTTGCGGAAATCCAGAGAGCGTGCCCCGCGGCAGCCCCTGTAGCACCGCCGCCCACAGCGGCTTGGGATTGATCGACGGCGTTACCGAGCAGCTGGGGAATGAGCAGTTGCAAGGTTGTCGCAATGACGGTCGAGCCAATCGCCAAGGAGACTTGCCACGGGTGCCGCAAGTTCATGCGTGTCACGCGTAGCAATGTGCTTAGACCACGGCCCCAGCTCGCCGCTTTTACGTGCGCGAGCGATTGCCCAATGTCCGTCGCACCATCAATGGCATCGCTGCTCAAGGTATGTTCCAGACTTATTCTTTGTGCCCTCAGGGCGGTGAGCCAAGCCACTCAAGATCAAACGCGCCTACTGAGCATTGGCAAAGGCTACACGGATTCGACTTAACCCGTGTGACGGATTTACGGAGCCAGTATTGCAGTTCCGCTAAGCTCGATTCGGTTGATTTCCCGTGCGGAGCGCAGAAATTCGGCGATCACATTCGCCATATAGCGCCCTAGCGCCAGGTAAGCTCCAGAGCGCGATAGATCGGAGAGATCAATTCCAACCAGAACGGGGGGCCAAGTTTGCATGGTCACGCGAAGCAGACGCATAAGGCAACTCGGCGCGACTGCGAGATCGCTTTGCAGGACAACACATCTCGGAGCTGGCAAGCTCGTCGTCACTGGCGATTGGTAAGGGTGCGCTCGAAACTGTTTCTTTCATTGACGGGACAGCTGGAGTCGTGCGTGGCCATACCTTGGAGGTTCCGTCAGTTTCGCCACGATCCTTCGATCGAGGTGGGGCGTAGCCCAAACCGATTTCGTCCGCTTCCGCTGTCTCTCCTCTTGGCCGCGGCTCCCTGCATAAGTGCGATGGTCCTGCTCTTGTCTCTTGCTCTCAGATGGAGGTGAGCCGGTCTTGGCAATTTCGGGAATGCGATCGACGGCACCCATCTAAGCGGAGGGCCTCCACGGAACTTATCACCGGCCAACGAACTCGCTCGTTGTCGCAAGAGCGCTTGAGCGGCTTATGTTGCAAGTGTCTTCACGTGCTTGGGCAACAACCGCGAAACCTACCGAGATCTCCCGCGAACGACTTCCAGCGCCGGTATCGAGCAAATTTGCTTGCGGCGCGTTCGCGAGCCTACTCGAGACGCCGCCTACTCCGGTCAAAACAACGTGCTCTAAGCAGCGGCCTAGCGGTGTTATGTTACCTTGACATCGCTCCCGCGGGGTCGCCCCTGCTCGTTGGTTGAAAATAACACGGAACCTGCGCTAGCCTCTTGAGGATTTCCTGCGGCGCGAAGCCGTTTACCGGTGAGATTCACCTCAAGGTTGGGGCCCGATTATGCAGTACGATCGGATCGATGCCCGAATCCTTGAGATCGTCCAAAAAAACCACCGAGTAACTTCGGAGGAGGTCGGCGAATTGGCTGGACTTTCAGCGACCGCGTGTCAACGGCGACTAAAGCGGCTCCGTTCTGAAGGCATCATCGAGGCGGATATCTCAATCGTTTCGCCGAAGGCAGTAGGCAGACCTATTCAAATGCTTGTGCTTGTGAGCCTGGAGCGCGAGCGCGCAGACATAATCGACAAATTCAAGAAGGCCGTTAAATCGTCAGTCGAAGTCGTCAACGGCTTCTATGTCACCGGCGATGCCGACTTTGTCCTATACGTTACAGCTCGGACCATGGAGGATTATGAGGAATTCACCCGAAAGTTTTTTTACGTGAACCCTGACATAAAGGGATTTAAGACGATGGTCGTGTTGGATCGCATAAAGGCCGGATTTGCCGTACCGATCGAGTCTCCGGCGGAGGATTGATCGCTGGTTGAGGTTCACCGGGGATCGTTATTTTACCTTTGCGCGCGCTATGACGCCCGAAATCGTCAGCCAAACATGATCGAGGCCCGCAAGACGAACGCAGATTGCTGAAGCGACCCCGCCAAAGCCATTGCTTTTTGTCAACGCTGGTCGGAGTCTTGCTCGGGGGGAGCGGTGTGCCTCCAAGTGAAATCGGCCCTGCGGGTTTAAAAGGCTGGAATACTCTCTTCGCCGGTCTCAAAACTGAGTGAGGTGCGCGGCAGAGCCGGGGCACGTCAAGGCAACGGTTCGATGCTGCAACGACACAAGCTTTGTGGTCAGAACCACGATCTGATCCGCCATCCGCTTGAAATCGGCGTGCTGCGCATCGATCCAGTCAGGTCCATTGGTAATTTGAGATCAGCCATCACCGCGAAGCCGTCCGGATAGCTTATCAGGATCTTCAGAACGGTGACCTGGAAATTCACACCCCACACCTTTTGCGAATGGAGTCACATGGTTGGCGCGTCGGTGAGAGCTTCACGTCCGATTTCCTTGAGGCGTTCGCGCGACGTCTCGCCTCGAGCAGCGGCCTCCAACATCTTTGAGGCGACGTGAGCGCGCGCTCCCACATCATGATTGGAAATATGTTCGCAGACTTTTTCAAGGACGGCACACAGAAGTGCGTTCAAGCATCCAAGCGCTCTCCGGCCGAGCCTACGCGCTCGGACTCACGGGTCAGACGCCGCCGTCTGACTTAGGCGATGTATTCACGAGGACTAATCGAGCAGGGGCTTGGCCATCTGCGCTTATGTCCTCTCGCGACACATCCGTTGGATCAGACCTGTTTACCAATCCTGTCATTTCCGATGAAGAATTGTCCGGCGTCACAGAGCCGCCGTTAGCAGTGGCAAACGAAGCGTCAGACCCAACGCCCACCCCTTCTCGCTTGGTACCTACGTAGCGCAACGTCATGGCAGACCCCTGTCAACATGATAAAGCTTTATACCGTCCCTGAGAACAACAACAACGCACCCGCGAACTTTGATCGTTCCTGGTCGACTTCTGCAGGTGCGCTCACGGCCGCGGTCGGGACGCTAGGCCAGTCTCCGACAATTATTATCACGCCAAAGCAAACTGTATCTTGGCGATTTTAGCCCCGAGATGGCAGTCTTTTTGCGCTCTCCGAGCAACGATTGACGTACTAACTCGTCATGCTCCGAAGCCTCTCGTCGTAAGTGCCCCGGAATATTCGAACCGATTTGGACAAGGCGGCGGAGCGGCGAAACATCATCCCCACTGTCGCCGTCGGCGCGGCCCTCGCCGCCCGTAATGACCGATTGAGAAACACGAAAGCAACGCGCGCCTTTGGCCTGGGCGCGCAAAATAGGCTCCGTCTATTGCAGACGCAGCAAGCGATCTTAACGCCAGGCATCGCTCGCTCGTACTGTAGGCTCGGCTTTCCTCTTCTCCCAGAACGAGATTCAGGCAGCCCTCGCCGCCTCAGGCTTTAGCCGGTTACTACGTTGCGCGTGGCCGTGTCCATTCACGCTCCGCGATAGTTCGCGAGGCAGATTGTCATGACGTATTGCATCTTTCTGGCGGTCATCGACCCAACAGTGCTGGGCCGCATGGTTGTCCCATATCGCTATATCTCCAAGCTTCCAGCTCCACCGAACGGCATTTTCCGGCGCCGAAATATAGGACTGGAGTAGATGAAAGAGCTTTCGGCTGGTATCCTTCTGCAATCCGACGAAACGACCTCCGAAGTTGCGGAGAGCGAGAATGCGCTCACCCGTCTCGGGATGACTCCTAACCACCGGATGGTCGACCTCAGGGTTCGTTTGAACGGACCCTTCATGAGGAGACTTCGTGTTTGCCTCGGCAGCTCCTGAGCCCGCCGCTTCCGCGGCCTCCTCACCATGAACAGCCCATAGGTCGTCTACGAGCTTACGCAGCGGCAGCGGAAGGTCGAGATATGCAGCTCGCATGTTCGACCAGACCGTCTCGCGGCGACCGGGAGCGATCGCCGCGGACCGTAAAACAGATAGTCCTGGATCGACATGGTGGGTGATGTTCGCGGGCCAATCGTCATCTGGATAGATGGCCCGCGAGCCCACATTGCGGAGCATTTTTATCAGGCGCTCGTGCTCGGCGTGGTCAAGGTGCTGCTGCTCGCGGAAGAAGATCACTTTATGTTCACGCACCAGCTGGCGGATGGCGCAGAGAACGTCCTGCGACATTTCGGCCGTAAGTCTGACGTTCGCAATCTCGGCACCCAGCCGAGGGGCGCGCTTAAGAATGTTTGCCCGCGGAATGAACGCGTCATCGATTTTCGCATTATGCATCGTTCTATCCTCATCCTGTGATCCAGTCGATAAAACCTCCATCACCGGTCGCTTGAGCGATCGTCGAGTTGGCGTTTCCTGGTCCAATCGATAAGTTTCTTTTCGAGCAGCGCTGCCGAACTATACTGCGGCATAATGACTTCGCTCTGACGTTGAAAACGTAAGAGTGATCTTCCTTCAGTCAATGAAATGTACTCGTTTTCTTTCTGGGTGCAATGTTTCCTTCGCAAACATAGTCGTTGATGCAATTTCTTGTTGGATGCGTAACGCCGATTGTCGCGATATCGGGGGAACGGCCCACGATGCTCACGTCTGATGGTTCTAACCGCCTGAAGCACGATCTTCGCCTCCGAGCTGAGCTAACGATTGACTGATACAAATTCATGACAAAAGCATAGGCTGCCTGTCGATGATCAATGCGATCGCGACGTCCGCTTTTAGCAAGAGATGTCGCCGTCGCGCCTTGAATCGGTCGCTGTGAGTTAAAATGCGCAGGATTTCTGCGGGACCCGACTTTTGATTGCGCACCGTGACTCACACTAAAGTCATCGCCTAACTCGTGGGCGGCACATCGGCGGCATCGCAAAGCCCGGCTGTCGGAGGCAGCAAGCAATCGCGCTTTCATTGCGCCTTACTGGCGAGCATCACCCAAGGAAGAACCTGCCAACGGCATGACCGGCTGGCTTCTGCGAGCACCGGCATCGCCGATCAAAACTAGGCCGCGCCCGCGCGGCCAAGATCCCACCACTAAATGGTTCGCTTCCATTCCCACAGGTAAGATGGCTTTATCGTGTGTGGGGGGCCCAATGATTGAGAACGGACGGGCGGCAGCCTACGCAGAATGCCTCACACCTTCAAAGCGCCAGAGCAGCGACCGCTTGGAACATACCTTGCTGAGGCGAGATGATGTTGTCCTGGTGCGCAAGGCTAGGCCGCTCGAAACCCGCTGAGGACGTGATCGAGCTGATGCTTTAGCCGAGAGCTATCGTCAGACAATTGCTCAGCTGATTTGAGCACCTGCACCGACGCTGCTCCCGTTTCGCTTGCCAGGTTCGTGACGGCCCGCGCTTGAGGCCACCTGGACAGTCGCGGCAGCTTCCTGCAAGTTAAGCGCGACAGTCTGCCCGGTCGCCTTCCGATTCTCAATTGAGGCGACCGCAGCCATGGCGATCTCGCAGCTGGGAGAGATGATGACGCTGACCTACTATTCTCCCGGCTTCGCTGCCTGGACGGCGCCAATCTTATCGCCAATCTCGACAGTTGCTTGGGCGGTTTGCGAGGCAAGGCACTTGGCTTCCTGGGCTACAATAGCGAAGCCTCCGCCCACATCACCTGCGCGCGCTGCTTCGATTGTCGCGTTCAGCGCTAGAAGATTGGTCTGCCGCGCGATCGTGGCAATCAATCGGACCACACTCCTAATCCGCTCCTCCGCGGCTGCGAGTCTAGCCATCCGCCGCTCAACTGAGTTCCGCGTTTCGAACGGCTTGGTGTGCTGGATGCCTTCCAATCCGCGAGCGGACTTCCGCAATCGTCGGCGTCATTTTGCCTGTCGCGACCGCGACCTTTGAACATTCGCGGAGACCTCTTCCGAAGCGGCGGCCACCTCGACGAAGAGCTTCTGGCTTTGATCTGCCGAACAGGTGAGAGTTCGCGCGGACGCTTCGAGCTGCGTGGAGTCGGAAAAGACCGTTTCAATCACCGGCCCAATTGCGTCCTTGAATTCGGCTATAAGGCGAAAACTGTAGGCCCGGCGCTGATCGGCAGCCGCTCGATCCTGTTCGGTTATTGCATGGAGATCGGCCCGCGCCTCCTCACTCGCTCGCAGCTTGAACTTCTCGATCGCTTCAGCCATGTCCCCAAGCTGCGCATCTCGACGATGCCGATGCTGATCACATTCGGCGGAAGTCCATCTGGATAATTGCGCTAGCAACCATGATCATGGGGCTGCTCGCCTTGCTATCTGGTCAGCGCATTGCAAGACCGCCACGTCCGCTAGGAACTCCGCTTTGTAGGCGCGGATGAGCATCAGGATTGACGAGGTTACCTCGGGAGGAAGGTTGGCTTGCCCGACGTCCGTCTCAAGTTCCGCCTCACAGTCCACGAGCTGGTCGCTATCTTTGTCCTCGCCGCGCGGGGGTCTGCTCGTGTAAATCAGTCACGAACTCCTCGACAGGGCTTAGTCCGCGAGCTGGCGTTCATTGTTCGCCGCATGCGTTTTTACAAACGCTTCACTGGGCTTGCGCTCGAATTCGCGGGCAACTTGTCCGGACTCCAGTAACGTTTGTGACAGCGCTCTGACGTGACGCTTGAATTCGTTACTCCCATTCCACTCTCGTTGCGCCCCGCTAGCCTAGAGCATGGCAACAGGGCAGATTGCGCCTGTGACAATAACCCCTGAAATGCCCAGCAGCGCCAGCTGCTCGCGCAGCCCGATACGGCAGCCGCGAAGCGGTGAAGGTATCCAACGATCCGATCGAGACTTTGCGCATTTTGCCCTCAAGTCTGTTTGTTTTGCTACGCACTTGCCAAAATGCGCACAGCGATCCTGCTGAATCGCGAGCGGTATGTTTCCCTGCCGCTCGTGACGAGGCGCTGACTAATTTGATTGATTTCCAAAACCTGAAGCCAGCTCGAACAAACGTACGCGCGAATACACAGATCGATGTTCAGGGTACCGCCGATGAGCAACCCGCGAACTCGAACATTCTTGTGAAGACGGCTTCAAAATCGAAGTTGCTGCAAGCTGACCGCCATTTGCGCACAAAAGCTGCAAGTTATCCGAGCCAACGCCGCCAATCCTCTCAACGAAACGAGTATGCGATGTCTCCTTGCGCGATTTGACGACGTTTCGTGCAAGGTGGGGGTTGCCAGCGAGTTCATCCACTCACTGCGCTTCTTTCAGTGCCCTTCGGGGCGTTTCCTCCCTGACTCGGCCGCGCGGTATCTCGCGCGGCCTTTTTTCGCTATCGATGGTCCTACCGGATCGCTCGGATCCAACAGCCCAAGGAGTAACGCGATGACCTCGACCGCCGCCGCAAGAGCCGAGCCAGCCTCGACGAGCCTGCGCGAGCGTCTCAAGGACCCGGCGCTTCTGCGGGAGGCCTGCTACATCGATGGCGCATGGGTCGGCACGCCGTCACGAGCGGTGACAAATCCCGTGAATGGCGTCGAACTGGCAAAAGTCCCCGTCATGAGCACGGCTGAGACGACGCAGGCGGTCGAAGCCGCCAGACGGGCGTTTCCGGCTTGGGCCAAGCTGATGGCCAAGGAGCGCTCCAACATCTTACGCAAATGGTTTGAGCTGATCGCCGCCAGTCGAGAGGACCTGGCGCTGATCCTCACCTCCGAGCAGGGCAAGCCGCTGACGGAGGCGCTCGGCGAGGTCGATATCGGCGGTGCCTATGTCGAGTTTTTCGCTGAGGAAGCTCGCCGCGTCTATGGCGAGACGATCCCGACCCAGCGGCCCGACGCGCGCCTGCTCGCGATCAAGCAGCCGATCGGCGTCTGCGGCGCCATCACGCCATGGAATTTCCCGTGCTCCATGATCACCCGCAAGGTGTCGCCCGCGCTCGCCGCGGGTTGCACCGTGGTGCTCAAGCCCGCGAATGAAACGCCGCTCTCGGCCTTGGCGCTCGCGGCACTGGCTGAAAAGGCCGGCGTGCCGAAAGGCGTCTTCAACATCCTCACCGGCAACTCGTCAGCGATCGGCAAGGTGCTGTGCGAGCATCCGGCGGTGCGCTTCGTCGGCTTCACCGGATCGACCGAGGTGGGCAAGATCCTGTATCAGCAGGCCGCCGTCGGCGTGAAGAAGCTCGGGCTCGAACTCGGCGGCAACGCACCTTTCGTGGTGTTCGACGACGCCGATGTCGATGCGGCAGTCGAGGGCGCGATCATCTCGAAATATCGCAATATGGGTCAGACCTGCGTCTGCACCAACCGCCTCTATGCGCAAGATAAGATCTACGACGAATTCGTCGAGAAACTGGCGAAGAAGGTGGCGGCGATGAAGATCGGCGACGGCACCGAAGCTGGGGTCGTGCAGGGGCCGCTGATCAACATGGAAGCGATCGACAAGGTCGAGAAGCATATCGCGGACGCGGTCGAGGGCGGCGCGACGATCGTCACCGGCGGCAAGCGTCACGCGCTCGGCGGCAGCTTCTTCGAGCCGACCGTGCTCGCCAATGTCAGGTCCGATGCGCTCGTCGCGTACGAAGAGACCTTTGGCCCGCTTGCGCCGGTCTTCTGGTTCAAGGACGAGGCGGATGTGATCGCCATGTGCAACAACTCGCCGTTCGGCCTCGCTTCCTATTTCTATTCCCGCGACATCGGTCGCGTGTGGCGTGTGGCAGAGGCCCTGGAATCCGGCATGGTTGGCGTCAACACCGGTCTGATCACGACCGAGGTCGCGCCGTTCGGCGGTATCAAGGAAAGCGGGCTAGGCCGCGAAGGCTCCCGTCACGGCATGGAAGAATATGTCGAGATCAAATACGTGATGATGGGGGGGCTTTGACGCCAGGTATTATATGCCGACACCTTAAAAGCGAGTCGATCACGGTATAAGAACGAATCGGTTGGTCGGCCCGCGCTGTTGCGACCTCTAGTTGTGCCTGTCGGAGAAGATTTTTCCACTGCGCTGAGGGTTCTGGAGCCTTAAGAGAAGATTTTGACTAGGATTCGAATGGGCCTTAGTCGGGGTGTCGGCGCGACTTGACAGTGATGGGTTCCGGAAACGAGCTTTTGCCTAGTTGAAGCCAACAAGCATGACCGGCACCGTTCGCCAAACCAACGTCGACCCCGACCGACCGCAGAATGCGGCGCCTCGCCCGTTTACCGATTTCCTCGCAGCGCCGAGTCTTGTGCTGCTGGGCGACCCCGGTGCGGGCAAAACGCATGTCTTCAAGGAGGCGGCCGCGGCCGAGCGCGGGCGGTTTCTCAAGGCACGGACTTTTCTCGCCGCGCCGGCCCCTATGCTGACGGGGCAGGTGCTGTTTATCGATGGCCTTGATGAAAAGCGGGCCGGTCGCGGCGATCAGGATACGATCGATGCCCTGGTGACTAAGCTCTTCGAGGTAAATCCGGCTAAAGTGCGAATCTCCTGCCGGGTCGCGGATTGGCTCGGCGAAAGCGACCTCGCGGCGCTTCAGCCCTATTTCGAGCAGCACGGCGAGACACCCGTTCTCCTGCTTCAAAACCTGTCGCACCGGGAACAGGTGGCGGTGCTTATTGCACAGGGCGCGACGGATGCCGAAGCGCATGTGTTTCTGACGGAAGCGACTGAACGCGGGTTGGATGACTTTCTTGGGAACCCGCAAAATCTCATCATGCTGTGGCGCGCGGTGAAGGCGGGTATTAACTGGCCGGCGACGCGCAAAGCGCTCTTTGAGGTCTCGACCAAGCTCTTGCTTCAGGAGTTTGACCAGGAGCGCGCGCGGAGGGGCAGCGGCTCCTACTCCGCCGCCGACTCCGGCCGATCGCGGGCGCCCTGTGTGCCGCGCGGCTTATCAGCGATGTTGATGCCATCAGCCTGACGGACCAGGAGGGTGCGGAAGACATTCCAGGTTATCGGTCAGTCACCTTCTTTCCGCCGGAGAAAGTGCAGGCCGCCCTGGGCCGCCGGATCTTTGACGCCGGGCAGGAGCCTGAGACGGTCGATTACTCGCATCGTACGATGGCGGAATATCTCGCGGCTGAATTCCTAGCGGCGCGAGTCCGCGACGGCTTGCCGTTTGGCCGTGTCGTCGCCTTGCTGGGGGTCGATGGACATCCGGCAGCGGAGTTGCGCGGCCTCCATGCCTGGCTCGCCGTTCACCTGCCTGAGCGGGCCGATGAGCTGATCGAGGCGGCCCCGTATGGTGTCTTAACCTACGGCGATGCGGCTTCGCTGACGCCATCCTCCTGCGCCTCGCTTGTTCGGGCGCTGGACAGGCTTTCGAAAGAGAACCGGTGGTTCCGCTCGGGTAACTGGGAATCGAGATCCATCGGCGGCTTGGCGCGACCCGATATGGTCGGGGAATTCCGCGCCATTCTCAATCATCCGGATTCCGGCTTCGGTGTTCGTTCCGTCGTCGTCGATGGCCTTGCGCTCGGCACGCCTATCCCGGCCATGCTCCCGGACCTTGCCGCGGTTCTCGCCCGGCAGGCCTCTCCTTTTGCCGAACGCGCGCGCGCCCTTGCCGCCTTGCTGCGTTATGGCTCGAATGGCGAAACAGCCATCAAGCAGGTCTTCGACAGCGCGCTCGGCAAGACCGCCAACGATCTGCGCCTCCGGACAGAAATTATTCGCGCGCTTTACGGTGGCCACTTTGGCGCGGCAGAGGTCGTGGCGCTTCTCAACGACGCGCGACGGGTGAAGAAACCGCCAGCTCCGCCATGTTCTGGAAGCTTGCCGACGATACTCCGGTCGCCGATCTCCCGGCTGTGCTCGATGGCATTGTGGCTTCGGATGATGACCGCAAACGTTTCGACCGGCGGGGCTGGGAAGTCGGGTCGTTGTACGCGCGTGTACTTGTCCGCGCCTGGCGCGCGCCGGGTCCATTCAACCCGGAGCAAGCCATCGCTTGGCTCCGCAAGCGCGTCGCTTTCAAGGGCGGCCACACCGAAAGCCGCGCGCGCGACTTGCGCGCCGCCATGCGCGAGACGCCCGAGCGGCTCACGCAACTGGCGCACCACTTCTTTCGGATGGTGCCGCTGGATGAGAACGAATGGCTCTCCTGGCATCGTTTTCGTGAAGCGATTTTGTTCGAGCTGAACCCGGATGCGTTGCTCGATATTGTTTTCGAGGAGTTACGCGCCGCGGCTCCGGACAGCGACCGCCGGATGTTTCTCTGCGAGGTCGCGTTCAGTCTATGTTATCAGGCTAAAGAGCCGCATGGGAGCAGCATCTTTGACCAGCTCTTCGCCTTGCCCGATATGGATGCGGCTCTGGCGGGCATCCGCACGCGGGCAACGGCGACAAACCTGCCGCCTCGGTATTTCGAGGGGCGGACCGGCCAGAAGGACGTGGATATCGAAGAGAACCGCGAGAAGCAGCGTCAGGACTTCGACCGCGATTTTGAGCAAATCCGGAGCGGCCTACATGCGGGGTGGCTGCTTCATATCATGCGGTTCTGTTTTGCCTGGTATGATGAGCTGGACCGTGAGGGTACACCCCGTGCGCGTGTTGCCTCATGGTTTGGTGAAGAGAGGACCGATGCCGCGCTAGAAGGGCTGGCAGCAGCGCTATCCCGCGACGATTTGCCGTCTTGCGCGGATATCGTGCGCTCGGCTGCCGAGCAGAAATATTCTGACTGGTGGTATGTGCTGGCGGCGGGCTTGAACGAGCGCATGTCGGCCGGACAGGGTCTTTCCGGCCTGTCGGATGATTTTCTTAAGGGCATGCTGGTCTTCGATGTCGCCCATCCGGTCTATGAGCCGCGAGACGGGGTCGAGCATGTGATGGTTCTCCTCTGGCGCACAGACTTAATGGAGCGACGCCCGGACTTCGTGCGCGATGCCTATCTTGAGGTGGCGCGGGCTCGCCTCGCTAGGGGGCACGAGTTCGCGGACGGTCTGCATGAGCTTCTGAATGAACCCGCTTTCGATTCCTCGCGGGCCGACATCGTTCTTGAGTTGCTTCGGGACTATCCAAACGCATCACCGTTTCGTCTCGATGAGATGCTGAGCGCGGCTGCGAAGTTGCCGGTGGCACACGACCGCCTGCTGGCCTTGGCCCGCACGGTCTTGGCAGGGAGTGCTCTCGCCGAACGACAGCGCGATCTCTGGCTAGCAATAGCCTATATGCTCGCGCCGGCAACGTTCGAGGACGACGTCCGCCAGCGTGCGGCTGCGCACCCAGCGTTCATGTTCGATCTCCGCGACAAGAGCGGCTTTGCACACAAGGCACAGGCTGCGCAACCCTTGCCGTTGCCGATGGCTGAATTCACGTTTCATCCTGCTCTCGTCGATGCAAGGAAAGCACGGCACCAAAGACGCTTCGAGCTACTCGGCCTCCAAATGGGGAATCCTTGGCCTGATGAAGTCCGCAGCCATGGAGCTCGGCGAACACAACATCACGGTCAACGCGCTTATTCCAGGTCTCGTCGACACCTCGCTGACCCGCTACGAGAAGCGCCTCAGCGAATTAATGAGCGAGCAAGGACAGAAAGTAGAGCATCCCACGCCACAGCAGGCCTTGGGACAACCGCGCCCCGACCGTGCCGCTGAAGGTCGGCTGGCTGCAGCCGGACGACATCTCCCCAGCCGCCGTGTTTCTTGCTTCCGACGCCGCCAACATGGTCACCGGTGCCGAGTATGAGGTGACTGGCGGCGACAGCGCCAAGGACATCTGACGGCTCGAGCCCGCGGGCGACGTAGCGTCGCCCTGCCGGAACGGCGGCGACTTGGCACCGCTCTGTCCAGTCCCCCCTCAGTAAGATCAATCCGGTCATGCCCAATCGCGCGCAGCAGATCGTCAACCCCGCTTTCGCTTCGGACTAGGCGGAGTTTCGCTGGGCAAGGAGTTTAACAAGCACGCGGACAAGGACGCCGAAATGACGCTCGAAGCGACCTGGGAGGTCGGGGTGCGCTACTTTGATGTCGCGCCATGGTACGGGTTCGGCCTGGCTGAGCGGCGGTTCGGGCGGCTCCTCCACGCCAAGAAGCGAGGCGAGTATCTGCTCTCGTCGCAGCTACCGCCGCTGCGAATCGTTCGCGAGTTGGTGCGGCGAGGCGCCCCACGCCGAAGTGTTCCTGCATGCCCCCGGATGATCTCTTCGGTGTCCTCGAAGCCTCCGGATCGCAACAATCCTACGAGACCCGCTAATTCGGGAAGAGGTATGTCGCCGTGATCGCGCCCCCCAGCGTCCCGGTATGGAGCAAGATTGCGGCCATATGACTTCCCGCCCTCCTTCCTTCGTGGTCGGAAAGCGATTGCGGCCGAGGATGAGGCGACAATCTTTTGTACTGTCTCGCCGGGTCGCATAAAGCCGTGCGCACGTGCAATACGATCAACGAGGACATCAAAATAGATCGGACCTTCCTTATCGACGACATGGTCGACCATGCTGCGGAGCGTGCCGCGGTAGCCAGCGTCATAGAAGCGCTCTCGGTCGGGATCCGCTACGCTCGCGGGGTCAGCCCTCATATATGTCGTGGCCGGTGCGCTCTTCACTTCCTGTATTTCTGTTGTTGGTCCACGAGCGTAGACCTTTGCTTCTTGTATAGTCGCTGCATCGTCATTTGGTGGCTCCGGTGCTGGCTCAATTTGCTCGCCTTCCGTTTGCACCTCGGCAGCTTCGGACGTGGCGTCGGCCGATCGGTCGAGCTCATCCGATCGCAGAACTCCATCAACCGAAGGCGGAGCATCTTGATCAGTCTCGACCGTGCGGGACGCCCGGTCCGCATCGGGGTCGGTCAAGAAGCGGATCACCGCGCAACAGCGCGGTGATCAAGTCGGCGAAAGGGGGGGCGGCACTGAGCCGCCCCTCATCGCCCTCAACCCAACCGTCTCACGAACACTAGCGTCGATAGCGGAACGGCAGAGCCTTCCGTTATGCCGCCGGCGTCACATGAGCCGCCACGATTCTGCCAAGAATCGGCTCGATACGAAAAATACGAACCTAGAACTCGCCAGACCCACTAGCCCGGTGGCGGCGAAGCTCGAGCCCTCCGGTCAAAATAGGAGGGAGAATGGGGATGAGCGGTCCCACGAATAGCTGCCCGGCGCGCTGCCGGTTTTACTGATCTTCCCGGTGCACACGCTGTGCGCCACGCGCAATGGGCCTAGGTTGCGCACGGATGATCCCAACACATGCCCGGGGTTTGCCGGGGTACGTGGGGATTGTCCTATGAAGACTCTCGGCTGGGCTGCAATCGTTTACTCCGTACATGACGCTTACACCTTTGGGGCGCTCGTCCTGCTTATTGTCGGCGAGATCGCGATCACATGCGTCTCGCGTTGTAGGACACAGGCGCGTCCTCGCGGATACCTCCCGAAAAAGGAATAAGCAGCGGTTAAGTTGATTTTTACTTTGTCGGCGTAATCTGACGATGCCGAACCAGTTTTTCGCAGCAGTTGTGGAGGCCTCAATGACCGCATCACAGCGGAATGTCCAATTACTGGACGTCCAGTTTCTGGACAATGGAAGTGCCCAATGATCGGCACCGACCTGCCCAAGTGGCGCAAGAGTAATCATTTCACCCAAGATGCCCTGCGGATGGCGTTAGGGCTGGGATCTCGTCAGACGATCATCACTTGGGAGAAGTCGACCGACAAACTTCCTCGGATGCTGGAGTTGGCACTAATCGCCCTGGAGCGGTTTCCGGATCAGCGGACCGCTCTAGGCTACAGCTACGCGACCTCCGATTACCCCGTACAGCGAGCGAGACCGTCGTTCTGAGGTATTGAGTTGAAGACCATCGGTTGGGCCGCAATCATCTACAATGTTCATGACGCGCTGACGTTTTGCGTCGTCTTGCTCCTCATTGTGGGGGAATGCGCCGCCGCGTACATTGCGCAGAGTAAGCGGAAACGAAAGTAAAACGACTATTTTCATTCTCGCTCAAGCCGGTCAGCAGCGGCGATCATGTGGCTTGCGCAGTGGCTAAACGCCATCGTGATCAGCTGCCTCTCGGTCATTTCCTCGATGTACTTCTTTTGCTCAGGAGTACTCGCTGCAATGAATGCCTTACGGAGCTCAACTATCTTGTTTTCGACGGTCCCCTGTTTATGGCCGTGCGCGAGGGCGTTCCGTAATTCGTTGCCGACTTTGAGGAGAGCCCAGAGCTCTTCCGTCATTTCTTTGACGTATAGGCCCCCTTGGCCACGTCCATCTTTCCGGCAAACGTTCGTCCTTTGCGCCTTCTGCGACCTACTCTGAGCAGCTCATTCAGGGCTTGCTCGGCACCGAGGTGCCCCCTCAGTACTTCGAGGATCCGCTCTTGGTACTGTTCGATGCGCTCCGCCATTTTTACGTGCGCCTGCTCGAAAACTTCCTCACGGCTAAGCTGAGGCTGGTCGGCGGTCATCGTTCCTCCTTGGTTGAGCGCAAACCATGCGCACCTGCGACGTCACCTATGAGCCGCTCGATGCTGGCCGCGTTGGCTCGTCCGTCGGTCGCGTTGGCTCGCCGGGCACGATCGAGGAGTGACCGGGTCAGGGGATGCCACGAAGGCTCCTCGTGACATTCAGCCGTGACGGAACGGCAATAAGCAAACGCGGGTTCGACCAAGCCGGCCAGGGCCAGGCAAGTTGAACCGGCGAGTAACTTCCTGCGTTCGATATCCATCCGGCCCCTCCATTCGTCCAGGAAGGTCGGCTGTAAACTAAAATCGTGGCGAAGGACATGTGGTGGTCAGCCGGACCAAGAGCCGCCCGTATTCCGAAGCGGCGGATTCCCGAAACGGTCTCCAACCAGCCAAGAGGCTTGGAACGCCTTCAGGGTCAACGCTTCCTTTGCCGAAGTGCTCACCATTGTCCCTCGCGAATGCCGGGATGCATACCAGCTTGATTGGAACTTTCGCGATCCGCATGCCAATGCATTCGCGCCCCCCATCGACGAAAACGCCCCAGCGCAGGGCACGACCGTATTGTGCAGACAGGCATAGAGTGCGTTGAACGCTGGTCTTGCCAATGTGCGCGCAAACGGTCAGTGCCAAATCTGATCATGAGCGTGGTGCGCGGCCGTCAGTCCGTCGCGGAAGAAGCGCTCGTAGTATTCGGTCTCGACGTGATGGGCCTGCAGCCACACGCCGGGCACGTGGATCGCGTCGCAATGCGCGGGGAACCGGCCGTGCGTGTCGTGGATGTAGTTGCAGATGTCACGCACGCAGGCAATCACGTCGGCGCTGTATTCGGTAGCCTCGTCGAGATAGTTGTCGCCGAAGCCGTCCTTGTAGATGCGCGCGAATAGCTTGCGATTCTTGTAAAGCCCAGCCGGGCCGAATTTGGCCGCCACGACTGATTCTACCGCGTCCGACATCGTTTCGTAGTTAGGTGGGCACTTCGCCTTGATCAGGAACTCACCCCCGACCTTAAGGCCGACCGGATGGGCGCGCAAATCGGTGTATTTCGGCAACGGCACGTGCCAACGCAGAAGGTCGAGCAGCCGCCATCGCGGGGTGACGAAATCGAAGCCCAGCATCTTGCCGTACTGACCAGCAAATTTCGGGTCGCCCAACATCACCGGCGGGCCGATCGTGGCATGGATCCAGGCGCCAAGCCCCATCGCATCGGCAACCAGCATGAGATTTTGCAACAGCAGATCGGCCTCGATCTGGGTGCGAAGCGTGCCGAGCAGGCCGAGCGACACCTTGAGGTCTTCGTTCAGAAAGCCCTTCTTAATCCAGGGCCTCACGCCGGCGGCTCGATAGAAGTTGCGATCATCGACGATCATGGGACGGGCCCCGTCGGGCTGCGTCAAGAGGTACATCAACCCATTGATGTATTGGTGCGACAGATCGACGACGGGGAACAGAATGGTGGTGCCCGGGAGGTTCGATAGGAACCGGTTGGAATCGAGATAAGCTGGAAAATCGCGCTTCCCCGCCACATCAAGCCGGATGTCGAGCACGCGGACCTTGGCGGCCCGCGCGTGTTGCAGCAGAGTTTCCCGGGTGAAAGGCATCCCGGTTGGGGGGAGGTTGCGCAGGAAATATGTCCCGCTGTCGTTGATCAGGAAGAAGTGGGTGCCCTGAGCGTTGTCCGGGCTGCCGGCGGAGCGGCCGTCCATAGTGAGATTGGGCTTGGCCATGATCACCGCGCCGCTCTGCGGGTCTTGGAACGGACGGTCGGGCATAGTCAGTCCTGTGCAGCCGGTCACCGCAATGAGCACGGCCTCCTCGAGCTCCGAAAGCGGTTCGGGCTTGTGCGGTGACGTGTAGCTCATCGAACCGGCCTTGACCGACGCTCCTCGGCTCACCCGATGGGTGCGGCGACGCCAAAGGGTTTCCATCAGCGGCCGCTGCAGCAGCGCCTCGAGCCCCGACTGGTCGGATTTCTGGTCGCAGTTCATCGCGTCGCCCCATTTTTTGCGGTGCCGGGCCGACGAGCCCGGATGTCCTTGTCTGCAGAGATCAAGCCTGCTGTGTCCGGTCGTCACGCACGTGTGACCATGCGCGCAGAAGCAGCGCGGCGATGACGATGGTAGCGAATGCGAGCCCCAGCATGCGCACCGTTCCACCGCGCAGCGCGACGAGGGTGACGGCGAATGTGAGGAACGCGAACACTCGCGTGCCTAGCTGCGCTTTCCACAACCAGCTGCGCGGGCGGCGCAGGGTCCACAGCAGCAACACGTCGAGCGTCCAGACGCCGACCAGAAGGAAGTTCACGCTGGAGATCGGAATGCCCATCTTGCGGAACGTATCGGCGACGCCATCGAAGATGATGAACACTGCCCAGTAGGCGTGCACGACAAAGGCGAGCCAGGCAAACAACCAGAACAGGTGAGCGAGATTGGCGACACGTTGATCGGCGCTGCGGAACAGGTAGAGCACGAGGGCCGGGGTCAGCAGAAAGGTCGTCGCCCAGATGGTCAGCTTGGTGCGGCCAAGGTCGAGCGCGGGACCGAACTCGGGCTGCAGCAGCGCCCACACAATCACAGCGGCAAAGCTGACAAAGGCGAGAGTTAATTGGCCGAAAGTGATGTCAACGGGGCGTTCGGGGTCCATGGGCCGGCTCCCTAAAGCGTCTTGAGGTAGTCGAGCAGCGCCTCTAAATCTCCGACGTTGCGTTGCGGATCGTTGTACGCCCACGGATAGTCGTGGCCGCGATTGGAATTTCCGCGTTGCGCTGTGTCGAAGCGGAAGTAGCGCCTTCCGTCCGGTTGGTCGGGCGAGATGAAGCCGACGTTGAGCGGGTCGTAGAGATTTTGTCCGCGGAAGAACACCGCGCGCCGCGGCTTGAGATTGATAAGCTCCGCAAGCGTCAGCACACTAGCATTGTGCAAATAGGGTGCGCGCAGGAACACGCCGTCCAGCGGCGCGTTGAGATAGCCGCGGATCGCCGAGTTCTGCTCTTCACCGCGCTGCGGCCAGATTTCCTCGCGCGCAAAGTGGAATGGGTGATGCTGGTCGAACAGGCGGAAAAGGCGCTCTGGCACGGATCCGTAGTGGCGGAAGGTGACACGCGCTGGGTCGGTACCGATCGCCCCGACCGGGGTGACTTCATCAGTTTTCGGACCGTTGCTCCACCCGGTTCCGGCATCGTCGCGGTCACCGTGGCAACCGAAGCAGTGCGCCTGGTACATTTCTCGACCGCGCGCGAGGCGGCTCTGATCGCCCGGCACATGGTCGGGAAACATCTGCGCAAAGCTCGGCGCGCGCAGTGCGCGGGTGTAGTCGCTTGCCGCACGAATGTTGTGGACGACCTCCGGGTTGCGCATATTCTCCACAGTCGCTCCGGCGGCCAAGGCAGCGAGCGAACTGCGCGCATAAAGGTTGGCAATCGTACCATCGACCTGCGCCCGCCGCCGTAGGTCCTGCGAGAAGACGGTTGCGATCTTGGTGTAGACCGGCATGTCATTGCCCGGCCTTTGCAGGACCTGGCGTACGATCGTCCGGAACGGTTGGGTACGGGTCGGCCCGGTAGGCGTCACTTGCGGATCGCGCGACAATCCATGCCCGTGTGGCTCGTCGAAACGCGGCAAACCCGTTTCGAGCCTCGCGCGAATCTGACGCAACCAGAGCGCCGTCATCAGCCGCTCCGCGGGCTTCATATCGCGGCCGCTCGCCTCGGAATAGGCCTCGCGGATCGTCGCAATCGTCATCCGGTAGGGCGGCGGCTGTTCCGGGTCAGCGGCTTCTCCGGGCAGGAGCGGCCGGCGCGCCAGAACGGCCGCCTGGAATGCGTCGAGCCAGGCGAAGAGATTGAGGGAAATGCTGCCCGGCCCCGGCACTTGGCGCGCCGAACCGTCATCAGCTGTGCGGATCGCAGTGACGTGACAGAGGCCGCAGCTAAAGCCGACAAAGGGCACCGGCGACGGCGCTCCCGAGCCCGGCCGGTAGCGGGAGACGACGAAGCCAAGCGGCAAAACCTGCTTCAGGTCTTCGCCGGCACCACGAATGAAGCCGAACTGCTCGATCCAGTCGCCGCGTGCTCCGTCAGCGAGGAAGTGCTCCGGGAACAACACTGGCAGCGCGACGGCGACAGGCAACGGCATCAACTCGGTTCCGATCGAGCCGTGCAGGAATGCCGCTTCGGGGTCTCGCGACGTGTCGGGCTTTGCCCAGTCGCGTTCGAGCCAGATCAGCGCGCTGACGGCCAGAAGCGCCAGTACCGCAACGGCGTTGCAAAGCACTAGCGCTGGCCGGACGAGCCATCGAAGGCGTTCGCGCGAAACCGGCACGGCGGTCCTCCTTCAGCGGATACGCCAAGGTGCGAAGGCGCTGCCTGTTCGGGGCAGCAGCCCCGCGAGGTTGGGGCAGTTGCGTAGAATGATGCTGGTCATGTTGTTGCGTTCCACCCAATCCATGCCGAGCGGGGTGTAGATCTCAGGCCTGAAGTCGACGGTCAGGAACCGGTCACTTTGCAGGCGGCGCGAGGCCATCAGGACGAAGATACGGAAGGCGGTGTCGCTGAAACCGAAGCCAGTGGGCGGTGTCTCGGCAAACAGGCCGACCATTGTGTCGACCAGGTCGATGTTGTTGCGGTAGACCGCTTTCAATCGGCGCACCGATTCCGGATTAGGCGTGAGATCTTCGAAGTGGCGTATCCGAGACATGTGCAGCCCGGCGCGGAAATCGTTGTAGCGCGGCACGCCACGCCGCCGCGTGCGGACTAGGTCGACGACCGAGAGATCGACGATTTCGCCGTCGTGTACGAACTTCTGAAGCTCTCGCGGAAAATTGTGCAACGTGATTGCGCCCGGATATGCGATGCCGAAAGAATAAAGAACATTCGAAAGTCCGGTGGCTCGCATGATGCCATCAGTGTCCTTGCCCTGAATCTCGGTGAATCTTTTGTCGGCGATGTGGTTGCCGGTGGCATAGTCGAAGAACTTGTACTGGTCCGCCAGCAGCGGATGCATGCGATAAACCGTGACGAAGTCCTCCGTCAGCGAATAAGGCGCCGCGTGGTGATCCGGCATGGTTTTCGGAATGCCCTTTAGGGCATGCGAATCGACCAGCCATAGGCCAAGCCGAGTCAGCCAATCGTTGGTTGGCGGGCCGGTCCAGTTGGCGTTCATCCCGATCTCGAGGGCCTTGGTCGCTAGGATCGCCGGCGTCCACTCGATGGTGTGAATTTTTGCGATCAGGGCGGACACCACCAACCGGGCCGTCTGATAGACGCGCTCGTCGTTCAAGTAGGGATATTCGGCACGCAGGGCGTCGCACACTGCATTGTGCTCGCGGGCGAACAGTGTGTGCATCGCGCTCAGACCGAGCCACCAACTTTCGTTGAAGCCGGTGACCGCGAAGCCATCGAGGTCGACCGGCAGGTAGCCGTCGTCGAGGCGCAGCTTGGCGCCCTTAACGCCGTTGACGTCCTCGCGCAGCATATTGGCCTTGTTCGCGTCCGGCCCATACACCTCGGAGCCGTCCCACCAATGAGAGGCGGCGTTCGCGAACAGGATTGGCGGTTGGCCCGGTGCCGCTGCCGGCAATTCCAGATTTCCGGAAATGCGCATCTCGGCCGTGGCCGGGGTGTCCGGCCGGCTGGCCCATGGCGGCTCGCCGGGCGGAAGCGGAACAACCACGTCGTTTTCGCCGGGCTTGTGGCGTGCGTGACTGACCCAGTCGTGCACTTGGAATTGAATCCAGGCGGCTGCTAGAATGTTCAATGACTTCGCCGGAATGAATGTTTCGCGAGTGAGCAATTCCCTGCTGACAGTGACGGGATTCGGGTCGTTGAACAGATCAGGCATATAGACGGGCGGAAGATTGCGGCCGAACGCAGCCCCCAACATGCCCATTTCCGGATCGCAAAGGTCGTTGAATCTGCCATCGTGGCTGCGCGCCGTGCGTTCCGGCTCGGGGATCGGCGGCGGTACGGAACGCACCTTCGGCGGCGCGTCGCGCGGCTGCGTGTCGATAAGGTTCTTCCAGCGAAGGGTATGGCGGATTGCGTCAAGGTTGAGCAGGCTCAACCGCAGCGGAAGGCGGTGCCATACGACATAGTGGTTGAGCCAGGAGAGAAAGGCATAGGCGCCGGTGCCGAAGATCCGATTGCGCAGCAGAATGTCCGATTGCCAGCGATTCTTTAGGCGGTGCGCGGCGCTGGCGTCGTACACCACCTTGCGCGCGCGGTTGAGATTTCCCAACGGACGGAATTCTTCGGTGGTGTTCCAGGGATTGAACGCCATGTCGTCGATCATCTGTTCGGTCGCGAGGGCGTCGACGCTGCCGGTGTCCTGCCTGGGTATCGTCAGCGTCGCCACCTTTTCCAGAGGCGCCTTGTTCTCGAGCCACTCGACTGCGGTGTTCTCGATCGGCGTCGTCGTCTCGTCGACGAAGCGCTGGATGTAGAGATCGAAGGTCACATCGTCCGCCTTAAGGCGGCGAGCAAAGTCCCGCCGAAGGTATTCTGCGTCGGTCGGTTGCGGCGTTTTGTCCGGCTCCTGCGCCAGCACTGGCCGTAAAAGGTACCGGACCGCCAGCGTCCGGCCCCAGCAGATTGCGCCGCGGCTCCAGTAGGTCTCCCGCGTCAGGCTCGATACGGTCCGGTTGCGGGCCGCGCTGACGTTGCGGACCATCCGCACCACCTCCCTTGGACCGATCTGAAATACGAGGCGGACAAGTCCGACGATACGGTCGAGACTATTTCCTGCGGTCGCGACGGCGAACTTCACGAATTGGTCCGCGTTGCGCGCATGCGAGACCGGGAAGTTTGTCATCAGCAGATCGTGCTGCTCCGCCGCCGACACTTCGATTCGTAAGGCCACGCCGCGCATGTCCTTGCTGGTATCGGGTTGGCTTTCTCCATGCGCATTCGAGAAGCGCACGATCGTGGGATAGGCCTTTCGGGACTGAGCGAATCCGGCGGTCAGATCGGCAGGCAATCGATCGATGAACCGAAGTTGGGCGCCTTTGACGGCGAGGATCGATTTGGCGTGGAAGGTGCGCTGGATCCCGCCGGTGCCACTGCGCTTTCTGGTCTTGACTTGCATCCGCATAATATCGACGGCGAGCGCCGCGAACGCGATGCGTTCTTTTTCAGGATCGTCTTGGTCGTACGTTTCCCTCCATTGGACTAACATCATGCCCCCCGGAACTTCGAAGTAACGACGGCATCAGTCCAACACAGAATGGCGCACAATCAATGGCTGCGCAAGTCGGTATGTAACACTCCCGGAACGTATTTTGTCGCCGTCGATCACGGCGTTTGAGCCTCGGTTGGTCGCAACAGCGCTTCTTCCGGACGGGCGACTGGCTGGTGCAGAGAGGGTCGTACACCTAGGCGGCAGGTGCGCGAGATCTTGGCGTGTCGGCAAAAGTATTTGCTGGCATCAATTTGCATTGCGCGCTAACCTCTCGCATTACTTGTAAAGTGTTCGAGCGCCCCGATGCGACGTCGAGACTTTATCTCACGAGGCGTTGTCGCCGCAGCAGCTGGGATGTTCCCTACTCCCGCGCTGCTTCAACCCTCCCCACCAGCGGTCAGGGGGGCAGTAATCATTGGGGTAAACCGCGCAGGAAACTTGCCCGTTCTGTCCGCCGCGGCTTCGGGGGCAAAAGCAGTAAGCTCGTGGCTTTCCTCTGAAGGATTCGAGACAAAGCTTTATACCGATGAAAGCGGACCAGTAATTGCTGCGACCATTTTCGACGCCATCTCCGAGTTTGTCGGTCGAGGTACTCTCGACCAAATGATCGTGTACTTTTCCGGACATGGATTTTTGAACTCCTTTAATGAGTACTGGATGCTTTCACAGGCCCCTCACAATCCCAACGAGGCCGTGAGTCTCACTGAGAGTTTCGTACTCGCGCGCGAGTCAGCCATTCCGAATGTCGTTTTTGTTTCGGATGCGTGCCGCTCGACCCCAGACAGCATCAATGCTAGCCGCGTTCGTGGTAGTTTGATTTTTCCGAACACGGCTATAAGCCGCAATGTACGTGCGGACGTGGACATGTTTTTGGCCGCGCTTCCTGGTCAGGCCGCAGCAGAAATTCCTGTTTCGCAGA
Source organism: Bradyrhizobium yuanmingense (assembly GCF_025200905.1). Lineage (NCBI taxonomy): Bacteria > Pseudomonadati > Pseudomonadota > Alphaproteobacteria > Hyphomicrobiales > Nitrobacteraceae > Bradyrhizobium > Bradyrhizobium yuanmingense. The sequence goes on from NZ_CP104173.1 coordinate 5,831,342, forward strand.
GTGCTCCAGGCTTCGAGGGGCTCTTCACAGCTTGCCTGTTGAGCGCCTTCCAAGAACCAGTTGAATCGCTAGTCAGGACAGTCGGAGGAATCCGTGTCCTTCCGAACAGAAACCTGAAGATCTACCTTGAAGCTGAGGTCATGAGACGGGCCGAGGCGAAAGCTCTTCGCCTTCATCAAAAACCCGATGCACAGGTGCTGTCATCGGATTCCACGTACATTGCGCCCATTCGTCCGACGACAGCACAAACAACGAAGACTGTCTCGTTGGAGCCCACTATTCGCGACGTCGCCTTGCGGCAGCTCGCCTCTCTTGGTACCGATCTCGCCCCCCTAAGCGCGCGGCGTCTTTACCTGAACCGCATTCCGAGCAGTCTTGATCAAGAGACAGTAAGCTTTGAACGGGTCCAGAGCTCAATCGCAGCGGAAACTACAACTTCACCTACAATAGCTGGTGTCCGGTCGCATGAGGCGGGTTTCAGTATCTCTGGCTCGCAAGTGTCCGAAGCAATAACAGCGGACAACGCCACAACTCAAGTCGATGCGCTACGTCGCTTAATCGTTGTACGCTTTCGCGATGCGCCGGCCGCTAGCGTCGCAATCAGATTTGCAGATGGGTCAGGCTCGATACTCGCCGCGCTTCGTGGTTATACATGCAGCTTGGTGATCGAAGCCGGAAAGATTCTTAGCGCCAGCTACTTGGCAAACGACCAGCCTCCAAATCCCTTCATAGATAAGTTGCGCTCCACAGTGGCGGCTGCAGCTCAGTTCGGGGTCTTCCGAATTGACGGCGATCGCGACACCGCTAACCGCAAAGCGGCCGAATTTGGCGACAAAATCCGGGCAGGAAAAAGCGCTGACCCCACCCTTGGGCTCTATGCCGCTTACGCCTATCACCAAGCAGATTTAGTCGACCGGGTTCGGTCCGTTGATGATTTCATGCGAGGAGATCTGCAAGTTCGGCTTTTCGACGTCGCGATGCTATCTAGGCGTCTGTCCTCCGACCGTCGCCGAAGCGAGGTGTTTCCGTTCTGCCCGATGCTAGCTCAAGGATGGGGCCTACTTCGCGTAACTCAAGCCGGCATCCGGCCCGAAGTCGACCGCCTTCGCGATCACCTTCGTCCCGCGCTGTGGTCAACGCTCGAACCGGAAGGCGTAAGTATTGCGGCTGATCTATTGAAAATTGGAAGAGTCGAGTGAGGGACGCATGATTGATCGAAGGTGCTTACTCGCGCTTCTTGCTATGGGAGCCACCATCGGTTCGCTCGCTTACGCACAATCGATCAGTAAAATTCGTCTAGTGCTCGTCCATGGTCGCGGCCAACAAGGTCTGAAGCCCGAAACGCTTAAATCGGAGTGGTTGCAAGCCCTGCGACAAGGAGCTGCCGCAATCGGGCGAACATTACCGAACGACTTAAGCGTGGCTTTCCCGTTCTACGGAGATGACCTTCAAAAGTTTGTAGACGAGTTCAATCTTCCACTCGCCTCAGAGATCCACGCAAAGGGCACTCCAGAGCAGGATGAATATCTTGCTTTTCAGGCTGAAGTAGCCGAAGCGATCCGTCAGCGGTCGGGGGTGACTGATATGCAGGTCGACGTCGAGTACGGCCAGAACCCCAAGCCCAAGGGCCCGCTTAATTGGGAATGGGTCCAGGCTATTCTCCAGGCCGTTGATAAGCACGGCGGGGGTATGAGCCAAGGCGCAATTGAAGCTTTCACAAGAGACGTATTTCTCTACGTCACTAGAAACCGGGTTAGAGATACGATCGATCAGATTGTGTCAGCTGGAATAACGGACGAACCGAGCATCGTAGTGGGGCACTCCTTAGGATCGGTCGTTGCGTATAACGTCCTGAGAACTGATCAGCGGAAGCTGCGGGTGCCATTACTCCTCACAGTCGGGAGCCCATTGGGTATTCGGGCGATTCGTGACCAGTTTCGTCCTCTTCGTTTCCCCTTACCCGTTAAGCATTGGTACAATGCTTTTGACGAACGAGATGTTGTTGCACTATTTCCGTTGGATGCGTCGAATTTTGCCGTCACACCACAAATTGAGAACTATGGATTGGTTCGCAACAAAACGAGCAACCGTCATGGAATCGTCGGCTACCTCGACGATCAACAGGTTGCCGGCCGACTAATTGAGGCCCTAGCAGCATAGGTCATTGATCGAGAGGGGTTTCCACTCCGAAGGACGTATCAACGCCCAAGCCGCAGCGCCTTGAATGTTGAAGATCGCCAACGACGCAGAGGCCAACCGGGCAAGATCGATGAGGGGGAAGTCAATAGCGTCGCCCTCGCGATTGGTAACTGTGTGCTGTGGCTGACATTGTATGAGCACGCTATGTCGGGTTGGCACTTCACCAGCCTCTCGGCGGGCGATCGCTTCCTGTCTCTGACGGGCAGTTAGTAGTCATCCGTGAAGACATGCCAAGCCGTTGAGTTAGAGTCGGTTTTGGCGGAGCTGCGGTTTTGAGATCGCAAGCTTTCGAGAGCGGAGGGGTCGATGGGACCGGAGAAGCCGGAGACGACGGGGGAAGGCGATCTATTTCGCGCTAGGCCTGGATCAGATCATCAATCTGAAGCACGAGTTGGTGCGACTCGGCGCCAAGATCGACGGGGACCGGATCGATCGTGAGATCGCACCGCTCTACAGCAAGGACCACAAGCCGCTTCGTCATCGGGCGGTTTCGTGATCTTGAAGCTGCGCGGCATCTCCTCTAGCGTCCGCGTCTCACTCACCACCGGCGCGACGGCATTTTGAGGTCGTGCCCAGATCGTTCTCAGAAGCTGGCCTTACTAAGGAAACATTGACGGACAACTGATGGTGGTGCAGGTTCTGCGTGCGCCGAGACAGTTAGCGGCTCTGAGGTCGTGTTCGCAAGTTATGACGGAGCATGGCAGTTGGTAGTGACGCGGCGGGCAAGCTGTTCGTCTTTCGATCAGATGAGGGTAGCTTCAGATGAGGGGTAGCTTATGAGCTTTCTCACCAAGCTTCCGCGCGATCAGTACGTATTGAACGCATTCGACAGGTTTAGTGCGTCGCAAGAAGCCTTCGACCTTGGAATCGCAAGAGCCTTGGCTTGGGCGTGCCAGCTCGCCTACGAGACGGATGAAACCGAGAAGGTCACCAGCCTTGCAGCGGGATGGGGATTAGAAGTTTGTCCCGGCGGCATTCTCTCTAAGGAAATCGTTACGGTTCTACCAAAGGCGAGTACGCAAGTGATCGTGTTGGATCACGGGGACGCATTCATCATTACGTTTGCTGGAACTGACCCACTCGTACTGGCTGACTGGATTTCCAATTTTGATATCGGCGTCACCGCGACTGGAGTAGCGAACGGTTTCGCCGTTGCAGCAGCAGCGGTCACGGACCAGATCGCTGAAATATTGTCAACTTCCGAGGCCAACAAGCCTATTTTTGTAGCGGGACACAGCCTAGGTGGGGCTCTGGCCGTTCTCTGCGCCAAGAAGATCAACGTCACTAATTTCGGAAGAGTGCGAGCCGTATATACGTTTGGTATGCCACGTCCAGGAAACGCGGAATTTGCGACTGCCTACGATCAGTTACTAGGAATGCGCACCTACCGCCTTGTCCACGGGCATGACGTGGTACCGACCGTCGCACCGTCTTTCTTCGGCTTTCGACACGTGGGACGTTACCTTCATTGTGGCCGCGCCGCCAAGTTTGATGCTCGATCGATGGCCGTACTCGTTGGATCGGACGATCCACCGTTCTTGCAAGGTATCTCAAAGGAGCTCAAAGGATTACTGCACGGATCCTTCTCGGGCGTATTATCGATAGCTGAACGACTAAAGATTATCGCCGCTTTAGCGGTTGGAGGATCGCTCTCCGGGATGCGCTCTGATCCGGGGGGGCTTATGATCGAATTGCTGCCGCCCCCGCTGCGAGATCATATGCCTGATCGCTATATACGGGCTATCTCGTGAAAATACTCTGGCCTGATGAAGATGTCACACGAACTGGGGCATAGATCGCACCACTACCGGGTGACAACCGGCCGCAACGGAGAACGACGGACGCAGTCATTTTGGCGGTTTCTTGCTGCGACATCAACGCATCGGTACGCGCTGACATCTAACCCGTTCCCGGCATGAGCGCCCGCCGTTGTCATCAGGGTCCCCGTCCGACTCCGTCGAACCTGTCGAGCAGGTGAAGCGGATTTCGCTGTTACCGTTCGACTGCAAAGGGCTGGCGATGCCAGGCCCGCTTTGCTATGAAGCGTCGAGCACCCGCCTCTCGCGGGTTCGCGGTCCCGTAGCTCAGCCGGATAGAGCGACGGTTTCTAAACCGTAGCGCGTCTTGGCAGCGCACGACATTGCCGAGGCCGGTAATGCCGCCAATTTGCCGAGAGAGCGCCCCTCCACGGCCCTATGCGATGGCGCCTGAATTCGCCACGGAAAAAAGAATCCCGCGGTCTTCCTCGGTGAGATGAAAAAGGCGGCCTTGTTGCATCTAACCGAGAGCGCCTCAGTCGACCACTCACACTCCACTCGAAAGCGCTTAGAAAAAACATCCTCGGGGCACATCGCGATCATCTCTACAATGACATCGCGGCAAACCGTGGGCGCAACCTTTTGTGCTGAAGAAGCGATGCGTCGAAGTGGCTCCGTAAGGTCGGCTGAGGACCAGGAAGGTGACGACCGACCGTTTCGCTAGATGCAGGATCAGCGCTGCCTACCTCAACTGAGAACGATCGATTATTTCGTTCAACCGCAAAATATACCGGTGATCCCCCTTCGAGGTAGACTTGGCCGTCACAGAACAGGGTGCGATGGGCTATCTATTGCGCCGAACTCCACCGCTCCTCCCTTTGAGGGTATCCGTCCGGTGAAGCTTTCAATTACCCACAAATGCTTGATTCGATGGTGGTAGTCCTGATCGAAAAATCTTGAATCGGATGAATCGCTTGTGATTCATTGTCGGGCACCTGAATCGCGACGGCGAGGTGCCTTGATGTGTTCAAGCGGAGCGGCGTGTCGTTGCTCGGCCGGCCCGGATGATGGTGATGAAAGTGCCGTCGACCATTGGACGGAGCGCGAGATCGACAAGACAGCGTTCAAGGATGCCCGTCTCGGTCAACGATTTAGCGAGCTGTTGAAGCAAATTGGTGACGGCATGGGCGGGAGCATACCGTTCGCGTGCCAGGATTGGGCGAACACGAAGGCGGCCTACCGCTTCTTCGCTAACGAGCGCGTGGAGGAGGCCAACATCCTCAGCGGTCACTTCGCCGCCACGCGCGCGCGTTACGATGATTGTAGAGGCCCGATCCTCCTTATTCAGGACACGACGGAATTCTCCTACCAGCGCGCGAACACGAGCGCGATTGGCCTGACCAAGAGCGTCAACAGCGGCCGGGACAAGGACGGCCGTTGGCGCCATCACACGGTCTGCGGAATGCTGATGCATTCCAGTCTCGCCGTGACTATCGAGGGCCTGCCGCTGGGATTGGCGGCGGTGAAGTTCTGGACACGAAAAAAGTTCAAAGGCACGGCGCAGCTCAAGAAGAAGATTAACCCGACCCGCGTTCCGATTGAGAAGAAGGAAAGCGTTCGCTGGCTCGACAATCTCAGGCAATCAATCGAGCGACTCGGACAGCCGGAGCGTTGCATTCATATTGGTGACCGCGAAAGCGACATCTACGAATTGTATTGCCTGACGCAGGAGCTTGGCGCTCACTTCCTTGTCCGCGCCTGCGTCGATCGGCTGGCAGGCGATGGCGGTCATACGATTGCAACCGAGATAGAAGAGACCAGCATCAAAGGCTTGCATTACATCGACGTGCGCAACGACAAGGGTGAGACGACGAAGGTCGCGCTGGAAATAAAGTTCAAGCGGATCGCGGTCTTGCCTCCCATCGGCAAGCAGAAACGTTATCCAGCCCTCGACCTGACGATAATCCACGCGACCGAGCGCGGTACGCCAAAGGGCCGTAAACCGATTGAGTGGAAGCTCATCACAGACCTAGCCGTCCGCAGTCGCTCCGAAGCAATTGAGAAGATTAACTGGTATGCCATGCGGTGGAAAATCGAGGTGTTCCACAAGATCCTGAAATCGGGCTGCAAGGCGGAAGACTCAAAGCTCCGGACCGCGGAGCGACTTGCCAATCTAATGGCGGTCTTCTGCATTCTCAGTTGGCGCGTCCTCTGGCTCACCATGCTCAATCGCATCGCCCCAGACGCGTCACCTAAGCTCGCATTGACGGACACCGAGATCGCATTGCTCGATCGACTCATCAGCGGCGCTAGCCATCGACGATGTCGCCCTGGAACCCTTGCATTTTATCTTACCAAACTTGCACGATTGGGTGGCTACCTGGCCAGGGCGGGCGATGCGCCGCCTGGAAATGTTGTCATCTGGCGCGGCCTCTCAAGACTCACAGACATCGAACTCGGCGCCGAAATCGCAACTACTGGAAATGTGGGTAATTGAAAGCCGGTGAAGGCCGCCTTGCCGAATGAGGCGTGTTGTTGAGAACTGTCCTTATGGACAGTGATAGGCGCAGTGCCCAAGTCGAACGGCTCGAAGTAGTGGACACAGGCCGACGGCGGCGCTGCTCCGAGGACGAGAAGCTCAAGATCGTCGTGCAGGCGCGCGCCAGGTCGCGGCGACAGCGCGGCGGTGTGGCGTTTCGCGCTCATTGCTGCTGCGATGGCGGCGGTCGTTTCGACCTGAGCCGAAGGATGCCACCCAGCCTGGCTTCGTACCTGCAGTGGTGGTCGCGGAATCAGAGCTGACGCCTTATCCAGTCGCGCCGGCCAGCAGCGGCGGGTCGATCGAGATCGAGTTTGCGGCCGGGGCTCGGATGCGGATCACGGGTGCGGTTGACGCGGCGACGCTGAAGGCCGCCGTGTCGGCGCTGGCAGATGGACGCCTCCGGTGATCCCCATTGCGCCGGGCGTGCGGGTGTGGATTGCGACCGGCCACACCGATATGCGTCGCGGTATGAACTCGCTGGCCTTGCTGGTGCAGGAAGCCTTTAGGCGCGACCCGCACGGCCGTGACCTCTATGTGTTCCGTGGCAAAAGCGGCAAGCTGACAGACGCGGCAGGGGCAAGCCCGACTCGCGTTGTCGCGCCGAGCTGATGAAGGCGGAATACGACAAAAACGCCGCTGTCGGTCGAGGCCGAGCCCAGCCGCACCTTCCGGGCGGATTCGGCCAAGCGCGCCTGCACCTTCCAGCATCTGATCACGCGGCCACGCCGCGCTGTCGACAATCTCGCTGAGGAGTGCTTCGGCGAGCAGGTCATGCTCGGCCATGAGAAGGATGTGCAGCGCGCCGAGACCTGCCAGGGCACGCCTGCGTGAAGCGCCAGAACATCGCCGGCGCGATGTTGCCATCCCCGTCGCCTGTGGCGGTCGTAGCCTCCGGTAGCTTAGCCGCACTGGAGCAGCTTTCTCCAGTGCGTTAGTGAACTTAAGCAAAACCAGTTACTTACGGAAAACGACTCGGACTTAAAGTCCGACACGACCAAATGACTCGTTCCTGAAATCAAAGCTGACTCGTTCTTTCAGCGCAGGAGCTCGAGTTTTCAATGCGTTAGTCGACTCGTTCTTAATGTGTCAGCATAATTTAGCCGCGCTCGAGTCCGACCTCGCGATGTCCACGTTTGGTGGGTTTCCGCCACACCATCGTGTCATGGCTCATATCGGCCTCCTACGGATCTAATACCCTGAAGCTAAGGCTACGTCGTTTTTGGTAGGCGCCGCTTTGTCGACCATGCCATACCAGCCATGGTCCGGCGTGCCTTCTCAGGAAATTTCTCTCCCTCTCTTGATGGTATAAACTTCGTTGGACCAAATCATCTTGAACGAGTGCGGATGTCATGCCGGCAGCAGCAATATGGTATTTGCGATCAGCCGAGTTGACATAGGCTGCCACGCAAAGGACCGCCATACTCCTCAAAGGGCTTTCAGGAGGCTTGAGGTCGGCTCAATCAGCAGGTCGAAGTACGCTAGCTGATCCACGGCAGCCAAATTTTGTTTTGCGATCGCTATCAGCCGGGCTAAGTCTTACCGGCGCGCGCGCCAATCCTGCTTGAAACTGGTCCGCCGCAGCGAACAGACTGCGGCTGATGGCGAGCGCCCGCTGACGTTCTTGCTGCCCGAGATGGCAATTGCGGGGACTCAGTGCTAGGCCATCGGCCCGCCCCCACGGTTACGGTGATGATCTCTATCGAAAGATCAAGATCCGCCGTCATGCGACGCAGTACCACGCATTGCTGGAAGTCGTTGTTCCGAAAGATGCGACATCAAGGCTGCATTATATTTGAACAGTTTCACCCACGGTTGCAACAGCTCGAAAGTACCTCGGACTGAAAGCCTCCGCCGAGCGACTTTGCGAGTTTGCCAGGCTCAACAAAGGTTTCAAATCCAGCCGGAGATCGGGGTAAAGAGGATCGCTATCCCGGCACCTCGGCATAACTTTTGGTCGCGCAGGGAGCCGCGGGGAAGTGCCGAGATCGTCGTTTGTAGCGACTTGAGTGGGCGTGTACGAAAAAGCTCACGAGGCCGACATCACACTGCGCCTTGCCCGCTTCGGTCAGAGTCGGGCCCGTACCAACAGCCGATTGTGTGAACGAAAGCGGCCCGCTTGTTCGGCTTACGAATGTGACGGATTGCCTCCCGAAATTCGGCGACTGTCCTGATGGTGATCCTCTGAAGCGCTCACTTCGCTCTCAAGGGTATCCACTGCGCGGTAGCCTCGTCGCAGTCATGAGAACAACCGGTAGGGTCGTCTGCGTCTGGGATGGTGAGCGCGCTCCGAAGAGGGGAGAGACATGGCCCTCGCCCATCGTGAGCATCCAACCTGCGGCATGCAGTTTTGTCCCGGTCCGTACTGCCTCAGAACACCAGCTGCTACTGGCGAGTTTCTGCGACTCGGCCACATCTTCAATCAGAATCAGTCGCCGGCAACTTGGGGAGTTTGTCCCTCCAGCGCTTCGCACTCAAGCCGCCCAATCCGGAGCGTTGAGGACAAATATCGTGTTCCTCGGGCGCATCTTCAGTTTCTTCCAGCTGCGACTAACTTGCGCCGTGTACCTACGCATGTTTGGCCAGCCGAAGACCACGGCCAGCGCCTCGGTTGATGCACTCCGGCTAGTCCGACGCGAAGCTGGTTCTAACGGCTTTCACCGACGCGACAATGAACCGATGAACTTCCTGCACCCGGCGCGTTTCGTGAGTATCAGGATGAGAAGTGAGCCAGTAGCTTCGTACGAAGCGCACGTCAGGAAGCAAACGCTTCAGCTCTGGATAACGACAGGCGGCATAGTCGTGCAAAATGCCAACACCGTGGCCGCTTCTCACGGCTTCCATTTGGGCGAATACGCTGCCGCACTCATATCGGCGCGACATCAGTGTGCCAAGTGCCGAGGCGTAATCGAGGGCCTGGCTGTATGCGAAGTCCTCGACATGGGTGACGAACAGCCGACCTGTCAAGTCAGACTGCGTCTCGATCCGGCCTTCGCGCACCAGATAGCTTTCGGCCGCATAAACGCTGAGCGTGTAATCGGTCAGCTTCGACAAGATTAATCGCCCCTGCTTTGGCCTGTCGAGAGTAATCGCGATGTCGGCCTCTCGCCGCGACAAGGAAAAGGTGCGTGGAAGGGGCACGAGTTGGATAACTAACCCCCGATGTTTGGCGGCGAGTGCGCCCAGTCGATCCGCCAGAAAATAATTACCCAAACCGTCGGGTGCACCGACACGCACAGTGCCAGTGATTGCTTCAGCGGCAGCGGCGATGCTGCCGCCCACCTTTAGAAATTCGCTTTCGGCGCGTTCGGCTGCTGCCACAAGGGATTCGCCTGCCGCCGTCAATGCGCAGCCTGAAGTATGGCGCTCAAGGAGCTTGACGTTGAGACTCTTCTCCAAGGCTGTGACTTGACGCGCAACGGTCGCATGGTTCAGCCGCAGATGCTTTGCTGCTTTCAAAAAATTGACCAGCACGTGCGACTTCCAGGAAGATCCGTACCCTCTCCCAATCCATGGACGACACTTTCTGCACAACGGAGCCGCGAATTCAGTCGTTGATGCGCAAACCCATGCACTTAATAACAGGTGTGATCAAGCGTTTCGCAGAGGAGCATCGGCGTGTCCGCAACCATTTTGAACTTTATCAATGGCGAACTGGTGCAAAGCGGGTGCGGCAGGACATCTCCGGTGTTCAATCCCGCAACTGGTCAACAATCCGGTACGCTGGGTCTTGCTTCAGCGGACGAGGTGAGAGCTGCGGTTGCTGCAGCGCGGGGCGCCTTTCCTGGTTGGGCCAACACGCCTCCATTGCGGCGAGCGCGCATTCTCAACCGCTTTTTGCGCATTCTTGAAGAGAGGCTCGACGAGCTTGCAAGTGCCATCACAGACGAGCACGGCAAGGTGCTCTCGGATGCCAAGGGTGAGGTCCAGCGCGGAATGGAAGTGGTGGAGTTCGCCACCGGCGCACCGCAGCTCTTGAAGGGGGAGATCACGGAGAACGTCGGCACGCGGGTGGATAGCCATTCATTGCGGCAGCCGCTGGGTGTTGTCGCCGGTATCACGCCATTCAACTTTCCGGCGATGGTTCCGATGTGGATGTTCCCCGTTGCGCTCGCCTGCGGCAACACCTTCATTCTCAAGCCATCCGAGCGCGATCCCTCCGCTTCCCTTATCCTGGCGAAATGGCTGGAGGAAGCAGGTCTGCCCCGAGGGGTCTTCAACGTCGTGCAGGGCGACAAGGAAGCAGTCGACGCGCTCCTCACCCACCCCGATGTTGCGGCCGTGAGCTTCGTCGGCTCGACCCCAATTGCACGCTACATCTACGAAAGCGCGACCGGACGTGGCAAGCGTTGCCAGGCACTCGGCGGCGCCAAAAACCATATGATCGTCATGCCAGATGCCGACATGGATCAGGCAGTGGATGCCCTCATGGGCGCGGCTTACGGCTCAGCCGGCGAGCGCTGCATGGCGATATCGGTTGCTGTGCCGATCGGCGAGACCACTGCCGAACGCCTGATCCAAAAGCTGGCGCCCAAGGTGCGCGCGCTGAATATCGGTCCTGGCACCGATCCTGAAGCCGAGATGGGGCCCTTGGTGACCAAGCAGCATCTGGACAAGGTGCGCGCCTATATCGATGCAGGTGTGGCGGAAGGGGCTGAGCTCGTGGTCGATGGGCGCGACTTCAAGCGTCAAGGTTATGAAAACGGTTATTTCATCGGGGGCACACTGTTCGACCGTGTTACAACGGACATGAAGATTTATCGGGAAGAGATCTTTGGCCCGGTTCTCGCGGTCGCTCGCGCGAAGTCCTACGATGACGCAGCCGAAATGATCAACCGACACGAATTTGGCAACGGCACAGCGATATTTACCAGGGACGGCGGCGCGGCCAGGGAGTTCGCGCACCAAATCCAAGTTGGCATGGTCGGCATCAATGTACCAATTCCGGTGCCGATGGCATTCCACTCATTCGGTGGCTGGAAGTCATCTCTGTTCGGCGACCACCACATGCATGGTCCGGAAGGCATTCGCTTCTATACCAAATTGAAGACAATCACGACCAGGTGGCCGACCGGTATTCGGGCCGGAGCCGAATTCGTGATGCCGACGATGGGATGACTTTCGGAGGACCAACCATTTGCTCCGGACGCGCTCGAGCGCCGCGGTGCGCGTTGTACTCATGACCCTCGCGTGCTGTGCTGTCCGACATATGTTGTTCAATGACGTCTGACAGCGGCCTGGAGGTGGCCGTCAGTTTGCGTCGACTATCGAAACCGAACTTCGCTTTGCATTCTTGTCTTCTGCTGGCTGATTCAGCTTGATAACGGCCTTCTCGAGGTATGTGCTGGCCCAGAGTATGTCGTTTGCGAGAGCAAGGCGGGCGCCCGCACTATCTCTTGCCGTTAGGCTTGCAAGGATCGATCGGTGTGGATGATCCTTTGCAGTCGTGGATGCACTGAAATCATTGAGCGTGAGAAGCGGACCGATCTGAACCCACAGGTTTTCAATCAGTCCGCAAACCACAGGCAAGTCTGACGATCGGTAGATCCGGAAATGAAATTCTTCGTTGATTGCGAGCACGGCCTGCACGTCGCGCTGCCGCCTTGCGAGCATAAGTTGCTCCTGCATCTTTTCCAGCAGGATAATTTCCCTCCGTGAGATATTGTTCGCAGCAGCTTCTGTGGCACGACCTTCCAACTCAATTCGAATGTCACGAATTTCTCTGAAGCGAGCCACGTTCAGGACTGGAACCATCATCGTGCGCGACTGATGGGGAACAAGGCCGCGTTCGGAAGCCAGGCGCAAAAGCGCCTCCCTCACAGGAGTGACACTGACGCCAAGCTCCTCGGCCAACGGTTTGAGAAGAAGCCGCTGGCCCGGCCGAAAGCGACCAGCCATAAGAGCTTTGCGGAGCATCAGATATGCTCGCGCGTGTAAGTTGTCGCGTCCAACGTGTAACCAATCAAGTTCGGTGGGCATGGGAAGCGTGGGTGAGGAAGCAGACGGCTCTGCGTCTCGAGATCCTGCTTTTCTCATTTTCTATTCGTTCCCGTCTAAGTGCCGCGACTTCACGTCAGCCTGCTCCTCATGTAGGCAGGTCCGTGTACCACAGCGGTGGGGAGCCACCAAAGGCAAAAGGGCCCGCCCGAGCCCCTTTAAGATATGTCTGGACCAGGGGAGTACCTGCCTAGCTTCCGGAGGGCGGGCTCCACGGCAAGGGAGCGAGAGCCTCAAAATCCGTCACTACATCGATGACTCCAGGTTTACCGGACCGGCGCGCATCCTCGAATGCCTTGGCCAAGTCTCCGGGCTTCTCGACCCGCACACCGAAGCAATCGAAATCGCGCGCGATCTGCGCGAAATCCGTGTCTCGGTAAGCAAAGATCTCCTCTTTGTTGCCCTTCCTTCCTTCGTAGGCAATGTCGATGTTTCTGCGGCCCTGCCCCAGGCAATGATTGTTGTTCACGATCGTGATCACGTTCAGGCCATACCGCCTCGCCGTCTCTAGCTCGGGAAGATGATACATGAAGCCGCCATCACCGGTTAGGCAGACGACAGGCCGATCTGGCATCGCGCATTGAACACCGAGCGAAGCAGGAAACGCCCAGCCCAACGAGCCGGCGGCACGCAGGTAGCCCTGAGCCGGATCGGTGAGATAGACGAGCGTCCCGCTCCAGTGCGATGCGTAGCCGGTATCGGCCACAAGCATTGCGTTTTTCGGAAGCCAGTCCGAGATCTCCCGGCATAGTCGTTCCGGCTTGATCGGCGTCGCCTCAGAGGATCGGGCGATCTCCGCTTCTGCCCGCCATTCGGCGACGTAATCAGTAACCTTTCGCAGCCACCCTGCGCGCGCGCGGGACGTCAGTTCCGAGCCAAGGCGCTCAAGAGCCGCCTTCGGGTCACCGTGGACGCCAATCGCTTCGGGGAAGTTGCGACCAAGCTCCGCCGGATCGATGTCGATCTGTACAATCTGCGTCTCGGGGCGGGGCAACTTCCAGTGATTGGTGATCATGTCGCCCGTATCGCTGCCGACGTACATGACAAGGTCCGCTTCGTGCAGGATCCTGTTTGCGCACGATCGCGAGTAGGTCCCGGCGACGCCACCATTTTGCGGATGAAACTCGGGAAGAGCGTGCTTCGCATCCAGCGACATCACGACGGGAATTCCGTGGTGCTCGACGAACGCCTTCAAAGCCCCTTCGGCGCCGGACATCATCAAGCCGGCGCCCGCGAGAATCACCGGCCGTTCCGAACGTGCGATCACGGCGGCAGCCCGGCTGATCGATTCCGCATCCGGAGAGGGACGGAAAGCCGGCACCTTCGCGAAAGTCGCTTCAGGAAAGATGCTAGCTGTAAATTCGGCGGCGCCAACGATGTCGCCTGTATAGCCCGTAATGTCGAGATGGACAGGGCGGGAGGTACCCGTAGTCGCCTCTCTAAATGCTTGACGCAGGAGATGGGGCAATTGTGCCACCTCATCCACTCGACCTCTGAACTTCGTGACCGAGGCGTAAAGCGGCTCGTGCGGAAGCTCCTGATACGCGTTTCGGTACTGGTAGTTGGCCGCGTGGCGACCCGTCAGGGCAACAACTGGAGCGTAGGCAAACCATGACTCCTGGAGCGCCGCGGCAAGATTGGCCGCTCCGACCGACTGCGCCATGCAGACGGCAGGGCGACGCAATGCGCGGGCATAGCCGTCTGCCATATACGCGATTCCCTTTTCGGAATGCCCGAGAATCCGCTTGATACCGAGATCTTCCATCTCGGTGAGCGCCCGCCGCAGAACGGCATCCATGAAGAAGACGTGAGAGATACCCTTCGCCTTGATGGTCTCTGCGATGAAGCGTCCTCCGGTCATGCGGCGGGCCTCACCGAGGGCAGAACTCGTCTTAGACAACTTTGAATTGTTCATCTTTTCCCATCATTTGTTCGCTTCAAACGGCCCAGGATCGGCCATTTAGCCTAGATCAAGTTTGCCGCCCGGCGCGAGATAGCTCGCGTTGCGCGAGCTTTTTATATGATATAAAAACTATGTCAATGCGAGCTCATTTTCCAGCGCGAGCCCCTAGCCTCGCCAGCGTGCTCGCTTTGAAAGAAAGCAATGAAGGAGAGACTATGATCCGCTACGAACTGTCGGGAAAAAGAGCGCTCGTCACCGGTGCGGCGTCAGGCATCGGCTTGGCGACGCTGAAACGGCTGACGGAGTCCGGCTGCACAGTTGCGCTGAATCACCTTCCCGAGGACCCAAGGGGGCCTGAGGAGGTCAAAAAGCTCCGCGCTGATGGCTACGACGTATTCAGCGTCCCTGGCGCCATAGGCGACGGGAAAGAAGCAGAGCTCGTAAACGCCGCAATCGACAAGATGGGAGGGCTCGACCTTCTCGTTAACAATGCTGGCACACCGGGAGCCCGGAAGTCCATTTCGTCTTCCGAGCTCGACCTCATAACTGACGAGATGTGGTCGGCGGTGTTGGACACGAACCTCATCGGACTTTTTCGATGCACACGCGCGGCTGCACCCTCATTGCGCCAATCAAAAGGTGCGATCGTAAGCTTGGCCTCAGTGTCAGCATTGACCTCGCGAGGATCCAGTTTGGCTTATGCCGCAAGCAAGGCCGGTATCATCGCGATGACGCGCCATCTTGCTCAAGGTCTCGCCCCAGAGATCCGGATCAACGCGGTGGCGCCGGGCGCAGTTGACAGCACCTGGCAGATCGAGTGGACGGAGGCGCAAAGGCAAAGCTCCATCGAACGCACTCCCCTCCGGCGCAGATGCGTTCCTGAGGATATTGCCGAGACGATCGTCTATCTTGGATTTGGAGCACCGATGATCACAGGGCAGACCATCGTCATAGATGGCGGTCTTACACTGTAGCTACGGCGCGATCCGATCCTGAAATTTACGGTTCATCGGACGTCGTCTACTTGGATCGAATCGATCGGCAGCCGCCTGCTGCCGACAAAGATTAGCCCGCCGCAGGATGGCGGTAGGCTACATTCCATCCAGCCGCGCAAGGAGCGCCACGGCTGACAGTAAGGTCGCGCGAACCGCGGCTTTGCAAAACCAAGCGAAATCCTGCCTAACGCGTCTTCGGCACCTAGCTACCGATGTTCGGCAGATGAATTTGAATGGCCGAGAGCCTGCTCGACAAGATCGAAAGTATCGATGAGCTCGCGCATGTTGATCGGAACTGGACGAACTGGGCAAGGCCCAACGCAATTGGCTTTTTGGAAGCACGCGACACTAGGCTGTTTGGACAATTACCTTAGCCAGAGCAGAGTTGCGGCGATAGCGACGACGGCAAAGTTTCGCGCTGTCTTTTCGTAGCGCGTGGCGACACGTCTGAACCGCTTCAGTTTCGAGAAGCAGCATTCGATCAGGTGACGCTCGGCGTAGAGAGGCTTGTTGAGCGGATGTTTGATGGCCCGTGAGGGGTTGTTCGGAATGACGGCTTGGCCCCTTTTGCGTAAATCGCGGATCGCAACGCATCGGAATCGTAGGCGGCATCACCCATCACGACCTCGGCTGCGAGCCCCTCGATGAGCGGCTGGGCCTGTGACGCGACCCAAGCCGCGGACAGCCATATGGATTTAGTCGTCAGGCCGCCGCGCGAACGCCCGATGGCCTGATTTTGAGCCCCCCTTTTGCGCCGCTGGCGTGCTGGTGGGCGCGGACGACAGTGGAGTCAATGATCAGGTATTCGAAGTCCGGATCATCTGCGAGCGCTTCGAACATGCGCAGCCAGCCCCCTTGGCGCTCCACCGGCTGAAGCGTTGGAATACGCTGTTCCATTCGCCAAACGCTTCGGGCAGATCACGCCACGGCGAACCGGTTCGCACGATCCACAACACGCCCTCGACAAACATCCGATTGTCGCGGCCAGAACCACGTTGGTCCGGCGGACCGATGATCAAGCTAGAGATACGATCCCATCGCGGATCGCTCAGAACGAGCAGATCCATGACGCCCAAGATGCCTCCTAAAGAAAGCCTTGAATCACGTTCCGTCTGATTTGAGAATCCCAAGAGTCCACACAGCCTAAAGCGTGATAGCATTAGATAGGTTCGATAGCCTGAATTTTGGCGCACTCCTCGGGCGTGAAGCCACCGAGCGCGTGGCCAATTGCGGCGCAGACCGCGTCGACGGTTCGCGCAGCAGCTTTGTGGAGCAGGTGCTTGAGCTTGGCAAAGACTTTTCGATCGTTCAGGTCAGGCGTTACTTGGGAGGAAAGAACAGCTTGGCGCCAACCGAACGGATGAGCTGGTGAACTGCCTTGCTCCTGTGGCTGCGGAGGTTATCTAACGCGACGATATCGCCAAGGCGAAGGAGGGGCACAACTCGACAGAGGTCCGAAAGCTCTCGCCATCGATGGTCCTTTGTGAGCCATCGCGCGTCGACCCGATCGTGGAAGGCCGCCAGGAAGGTCATGGTCCAGCGTCCGTGAGGAGCCTCAGCCGGAAGTCTGTGCCCGCGCGGAGCCCATCCCCACAGCGGAGCCATTTCAGTTCTGGTCCAGCTCTCGTCGATGAAGACCAGCCGCTCAGCTTCGACGCGACCTTGGCACCTTGTCCACTGAGCTCGCCCAGACCGCGGGGTCTCGCGAAACCGCTTCGGCTTGTGACCGCCCATCTGGCCTGGCTCTAAGCTGCCGGTTTCCTCGATCCGCCGCATTCAACTGATTCTCGTGCTGATCGCGATCGCAAGCTGCTTGGCGGCCTGGCCTCAATCGAGGCCACGGTACGCTTGCGAAGATCAAGGATTAACGCTTGCCCATCCGTGGTGGTCTCCGTCCAGCCGGCATGGTGAATCAGAAAGGGGCTGATTGGGAACCCCAAATCGATTTAGCCTAACCCGATCCCGCTTAGCGAAAAGCGCAAAATCGAGGCCGCACAATTCAACCCAAATAGTCATCTCGCTCTCGAAACACTGAACCTGGATCAGGCCGGAGAATGGAACGGATGACCTCCAGCACGGGCTGGTTGCCATTCCGGGTGCAGAGAAACGGAAACATGTCAATGGGCCCGTAGAGCGCCCAGTCAAAATTTTCGTCGAGCCGGCCCTAGATCTTCGCAAAAGGTTCGTCGTTGATCGCGCGACGTCGAGCGGCGGCCAGGGTGAGCTCGTCAAGCAGGCCATCACAGCGATCCTTCAAAAATCGGCGGCGCTACTTGCCAGCGGTGTGTTCATGGATGCCAAGTTCGGCAGCCACAGACTTGCTTGGCCGACCATTTGCACATCGCAGGATAGCGCGTCACCGCTCCGATAGCGGCGGGCTACACGATGACGACGAACTTATCTCTCCAAGTACGCCCGCTCCTGCGTACTAGGCTCTAACGGCGCGATCGGAGAGCCGGCTCCGGAAATCTGGACAGGGTGATAGTGGAGTTTCTGCCTGACGGCGGTCAAGATTGTCGCGCGAATCAGGAGAGACGATGAGCAGACGAACCCGTCGGCACCACGCACCAGCATTCAAGGCCAAGGTGGCGTTAGCCGCGATCAAGGGCGAGATGACGCTGGCCCAGCTGGCTGAGCATTTCGACGTGCACCCGAACCAGATCACGCAGTGGAAATCCCAGCTTCAGGAAGCGGCGGCCGAGGTATTTAGTCCTGGCGGTGGCAACAGACCGAGCGAGCCCGCGGTGGACGTGAAAACGCTGCACGCCAAGATCGGGGAGCTCACGCTGGAGAACGATTTTTTAGAAGGCGCGCTCAGCAAAGCCGGCCTGCTGAGCGCAAAGCGATGATCGACCGTGAGCTCTGCCGATCAGGAAACAGGCGGAAGTTTTGAAGATCAGCGGTGGCAGTGTCTATTATCTGCCGCGTCCGGTGCCGCCTGCCGATCTTGCGATCATGCGACGGCTCGATCGGCTGCATTTGGAGTTTCCTTTCGCCGGTTCGCGAATGTTGCGAGACCTGTTGGCTGCCGAGGGGTGCAAGATCGGCCGCCGGCATGTCAAAACGCGGATGCGGCAGATGGGGATAGAGGCGCTCTACCGCCGGCCGCGTACCACCAAGCCCGAGCCTGGACACAAGATCTATCCGTATCTGCTGCGCGGGATGGAGATCACACGCCCGAACCAGGTCTGGGCGATGGACATCACCTACATCCCGATGGCGCGCGGCTTCGTGTACCTGGCTGTTGTCCTCGACTGGGCGACCCGCCGGGTGCTGTCGTGGCGCGTCTCGATCACGATGGAAGCCGCATTCTGCGTCGAGACGCTGGAGGACGCTCTCGCCCGCCACGGCAGGCCGGACATCTTCAACACCGACCAGGGCTCGCAGTTCACGGGCGCCGGGTTCACCGGGCTGCTCGCCAGTCATGGCATCGCCATCAGCATGGACGGCCGGGGCGCCTGGCGCGACAACGTCTTCGTCGAGCGGTTGTGGCGCAGCGTCAAATACGAGGAGGTCTATCTGCGCGCCTACGACACCATGTCCGACGCCCGCGCCTCGATCGGCGGCTACATCGACTTCTACAACGGTCGGCGCCCGCATTCGAGCCTTGACGGCAACACGCCGGATCAAGTTTACTCAACCCGCTGCCGTCCGCGCGGCAGCTTAACTTTGGCAGAAGCTCCACTTATCGACGCGGAATTGCTGTTTCAGACAACCGGGGCCACCTCACTTGCACGCCTGCATTCGCGACTAGCATCTACTCTCTAAGATTTGAGCAATAAACTAATGCGACGAATTTGCGTTCCAGATGGCTAGGAAGCAGCGAACCAACCGCGCAGAGCCGTTACAATACTCATTCAGTCGAACAAAGAAGCAGCTATGCTCCATGGCTAAAGCCTGATTTCGTCAGTCCGGAAATTGAGGGCGTGCTCGACGATGGCGAGAGGTTCGCTACGCAAGATCAGATAGGTGCGAAGCACATATTCCCCGACGACACCGAGCAGAGATGCATGAAGGCCTATCCCGAACAAGAGCAGCACGTAAACGCTTGCGAACCCGCGCGGATAGTCCGGCTGAACGATCTTCTCGACGATGAAATAAAGCCCGCCGATGATACTGATCACAAGTGAAGCAGCTCCCACAAAGGACGCAAGGCGCAATGGAACCACAGAGTGATTGATAATTGCGACCAGTCCTAACTGGGTTATTCGGGCGACGTTGAATTTGCTTTGTCCGAGCGTGCGAGGATCCCGCTTGTAGGGAACGCCGATCTGATCGAACCCGAGTCCGGCGATCATACCGCGAAGATAAGGACTCGGCACGTTCATTCTCGTCAGCGCGTCGAGGGCCGCGCGATCGATCAATCGGAAATCGCCCGCGTTTCTAGGAATGGGGTGCTCGCTCAATTTGTCGATTGCCCAGTAGCCGAGCCGTCGAAACAGATTGATCGCGGCGCCTTCCGTTCGTTCCCTGCGAATGCCGTATACAACCCGGTGGCCTAATTGCCACAAGTCAAAGAACTCGACAAGAAGCTCGGGGGGATCTTGGAGATCGGCATCGATCTGCATCACGGCGTCGCCGCGCGCATGCATATAGTTGGCGAGAATCGATCGTTGATACCCGACATTCTTGCTGAAGCGAATGGCCCTTACGCGGGCGTCCTTGCTCGCCAGCTGCGATAGCTTCGTCCAAGTCAGATCACTTGAATGGTTATCGGTGAAAACGAATTCAAGTGTGCAGCGCCCCGACATCGTTTCGCCCAAACGGCAAAGTCTCTCGTACAGAGCATCGAGACTGTCCGCCTCATTGCAGACAGGGATTGCAATCGTGATCAATGGCAGGGGCGATCGTCGATCACTGTGAGTCTTGGACAGAGCTTCCTGGGAACGCATCAGGCACCTTTCTTGCGCGAAGAACAGATTGAAAATTCGAAGGCATCCCCTCGGGCGACTTAGAGCGAGTACATCCCGATGGTCAACGCCAGCAACAGGAGCTACGTCGGCCAGAGGCGCAATGCGGTTAGCGCCGAAAACGATCACCATTCGGCATCAATCCGCACCCGTGTGATAGCCTGCGGCGATGTAAGTTCGGACAGCACGAAGAATGCTTTGCGCTACAACCGGAGTGGCCAATTCCGCCATAGGCGACAACGTGAGTGTTTCGAAGTCCATCACACGCTATCGCCGCGATCTCGGCGAGCGCGCGTGAAATCGATAATGTCCGCGAGCGTGCGCGCTGCCATGTCCTCGCCAGCGAGCCAAGCCTTGTGCCAGGATACGATGCGGGTCAGCGCGGTGGACAAGTCCCAGCGCGCATGCCAACCTAGCTTCTGGCCTGCCTTTGCGCAGTCGAGCCGCAGATAGTGGGCCTCGTGCGGTTGCGGAGCATCGGTAACGATCCAGCGGGCTTCAGGCGACCACATTCGGGTCAGACGATCCGCAATCCAAGCGACCGAGCGGGCATCGGCTTCGGCCGGGCCGAAATTCCAGGCCTCAGCAAAGGCCGAACCATCAATGAACAGGCGCTCAGCTAACGCAAGATACCCTGAAAGGGGTTCGAGTACATGTTGCCACGGACGAATAGCAGTCGGCGAGCGGATTTCCACTACCTTCCCCGCTTCAACGGCGCGCAGAATATCGGGAATCAAGCGATCCTGGGCCCAGTCGCCACCGCCGATTACATTGCCGGCGCGGGCCGTGGCCAGCGCCACAGCGTGTTCCACATGGCTGTCGGACTGAAAAAAAGAGTCACGGAAGGCCGAGGACACAAGTTCTGCACAGGCCTTACTAGTGCTATAGGGATCACATCCGCCGACTCGATCGTTTTCACGATAGCCCCAGATCCATTCGCGGTTCTCGTAGCACTTGTCAGATGTGATGTTGAGTACGGCCCGGACCGAGTTCACTTGCCGAACGGCCTGCAACAAGTGTACTGTTCCCATGACATTGGTGCGATAGGTCTCAGCTGGATTGGCATAGGAATAGCGTAGCAACGCTTGTGCGGCCATGTGGATAACTATATCGGGAGCAGCGCTATGAAGAGCGCTGGCCAAATGATCGTAATCGGTCACGTCGTCCAGAATCGTCTCCATGCCTTCCCCGACGCGAGCAATTTCAAAGAGGCTAGGTGTTGCGGGCGGCGGGGCCAGGGCGTAGCCGATCACCCGGGCGCCGAGATGTTGCAGCCAGAGCGCGAGCCATGAACCCTTGAAGCCCGTGTGCCCCGTGAGAAAAACGCGCTTGCCCGCCCAGAAAGTGCTCATTTCTCCCACACCTTCCATGGAGCTTTGCCCTCAACCCAGAGCGCTTCAAGGAATCTCTGGTCGCGCAGAGTATCCATGGGCTGCCAGAAGCCGTGGTGCTGGTAGGCCGAAAGCTGTTGCTGCTCAGCCAAGGCTGCGAGCGGCTCGCGCTCCCAAGCAGTGGAGTCATTCACCACCAGGTCGATCACTTTCGGCGAGAGCACGAAGAAGCCACCATTGATCATCCCCCCGTCACCCCGGGGTTTTTCCCTGAATGTCGCGACATGGTGATCAGGACCAATTTCGAGGGCGCCGAAACGGCCAGGCGGATAGGTAGCAGTTAAAGTTGCGAGCGTACCTTGGCGACGGTGGAAGGCGACCAATGCGGTTATGTCGACGTCTCCCACACCATCGCCATAAGTGAAACAGAAGGTGTCGTCATCGGTCAGGTAATTAGCAACCCGCTTAAGCCTACCACCGGTCATGGTCTTCTCGCCCGTATCGACCAGCGTCACCTTCCAAGGTTCGGCATGGTGCTGGTGAACCTCCATGCGGTTATTCGTCATGTCAACGGTGACATCCGACATGTGCAGGAAGTAGTTGGCGACGTATTCTTTGATCAGATAGCCCTTATAGCCGCAGCAGATGACAAAGTCGTTGATGCCATGGTGCGAATAGATTTTGAGGATGTGCCACAGAATCGGCTTGCCGCCGATCTCGATCATGGGCTTGGGCCGACGATCGGTTTCCTCGGAAATTCGGGTGCCAAGGCCACCCGCGAGGATCACTGCTTTCACCATTGCCTCCATGTCTGGCTATGCGGTCGTTGTCGCCTGGCTTCCCGGCAGGATTGCTCCCCCAGCGCGGCTGGGCGCACGGGCTTCAACAAGAACTGCTTGTAAGAGTTCGGAAACTCCCCGTCGTTCACGGGGGTTTCGAAGGTAGTAGCGGCGACGTAGTCCGCCTGCTCGGCTCCAAAGGAGGCCATGACACCGACTTGTTCAAGATGACGCGGGCCTTCTGGCTCTATCAGTACCCACGCTTTAGCCAGATCAATGCAGTCCTCAAATGCGAGCGCTTTCACCGCGACAGCGTTAGTGCCGGGATATCCCTGGATCAACGATGGTAGACCGAGCCAATTCCCCGTACCGCGGGGAAATGTCCCGATCAACCATGGTAAACCGAGCGCTCGCGTCTCGAGCACATACAGTAGGCCCGGCGAGCGGCCCGAGAGATCGACCACCGGGGTACCGACTTCAAGGCCTGCCGCGCGAGCCTGGGCTCTAGCCGTGGACAGATAGTCGTGGAAGGATTGCGAGAGCACCAATTTTCCACCACCTGGCATCGTCGTGACAGCGGTATAAGTGCGCAGATCTTTCACCTGACGGAACGGCTTGAGGAGGCCGCCATTTACGACTGATGCAGTGAGCAACTGTGCCAACACCGTCAGAGGCAGTAGGGTGGCGATGCTGCGTCGCTGTTGCGCAAGTGGGCTCAGGAAAGCGACGACCGCGAGGACCCAGAACAAGGCGGCCATCGAAGCCAGCAGCCAATAATCGATGTTGGAGCCTAGTGCGAACAGGTGTGGCAGGACCAAGAAGGTGAGCGCCAGAGCGATGCTGCCGGGAGTCTGGGTGCGCAGAACCAATCCCTCACGGTAGAACACCGCGCCAAGGCATGTGAAGGCCGACACCAGGAACAGGGTCGAGGGCTTGATGCTGATCGGATCGGTCCCCAGCAGCGCAATCGCGATCGTTAAGATCAAGGCCGCAGCCAGAGTCAGCGATACGAGCAACTTGTGCGCACCTCTCATGAGAATGTTGAGCAGAAGAGCGATTGCCATCAACACAGCGATAGCAAATTGCAAGTGACTGGTGGCGAGCCCGTTGATCCGAAACATACGAGATACCTCATGCCCGGCACCCAGCAGGATTTCCATCTCAGCACTGTTGACCATCCGCATCACCAGCCCGGTGATGCCGCCGTCGATCAAGTAGGCGGTAAGGATCAGTAGAGAAAGAGCGACCAGTGCCGAGCCAAACATGAGCAGCAGCGACTTTCGGCGCCAAACGACGACATAGAGCATAACGACGATGGCAATCGCCGCAGCTGTGGTCGGCTTGGCCATGAAGCAGCACCAGCCGCCAACGCCGACCAGGATCCATCCCAAGACCCGGCCGATGTGCCCTGACCGCTCGGCTAACAGCAAGCCGATCATCACCATCAAAAGCGATTGAAAGGTCAGTGTGTAGTAGCTGGGGGTGAGCAACCAGCTGCGAAAGTTGACTAATGTCAGGCTGCCGATCCCTGCCGATAGCACCGTCGCATGCGGCCGGCTAGCTATCCACAGGCTCCTGATCACGAGGAAGCTGAGGATCCAGCCCAGCGCCATAGTAAGCGTGACGCCCACCATGCGAAGCACTGCGATGTCGCCACCCACCCACTGATATGGCCAGTGATAGATGAAGCCGAAAAGAGACGGCGGAATATTGATGGCGTAGGCGAATGGGTTCGCGATGGAGTTGAGGTGGAGACCTTCGTCGCTGAGATCGAGACCGTAACTGCTGTAGTTTAGCAGCCAAGCGAAAAGTATTGCCGTGGTTACGGCGGACAGAGCCAGCAAAGTCCGATTCAGAAACACTGATGAAGCTGTTGTGTTGGTAAAGTGGTTATCTCCTAGCATGGGCCCTTCCTGTTAGCCGCGTAGAGGAGGCCATTCCAATAAATGATGTTAGCCTCAAGGAGCTTCTAAATGACCTGGCCCTCGCAATCTCCTCCCAAAATTGGTGGCGTCTATCACTCTGCTGATCTGAAGCCGGCAGCACTGGATCATTGTTGGTCGGCCCTTTGCGCTGTCGAATCCCGCGCTGCTGGAGTGAGAGACCATGAAAGCCTCAAAAGTCTCTGTCTTGAGGAATTGAGGTGGCCCCGGTTGTCTGAACAGCAATTCCGCGTCGATAAGTGGAGCTTCTGCCAAAGTTAAGCTGCCGCGCGGAACGGCAGCGGGTTGAAGTAAGCTTGATCCGGCGTGTTGCCGTCAAGGCTCGAATGCGGGCGCCGACCGTTGTAGAACAACCTTTGAGAACGCCCACAGGACCGTTCTTCGCGAGGTTCTTTATCGGCATCATCCATGGTTTGGGCGCCGAGTTTGCGTTCATGGAGCCGTCGACAAGGCTGATGATGTTGTTTTTCGCTGCACCTTGGACGGATCGCAAGGAGATCGTTGGCTGGAAGTGCCAGCATGGATGTTCGACCAGACGGCATGCCCTGACGCCGAGTTTTTGACAGCTCAGCCGTTTGTCAGCATCGATGCGCTTGCGGCGCTTTCTGCGCTTCTCGATCTGGCGTTGAAGGATCGAACGCCATCAGCCGCCCTGCTTTCTGGCGCATCCAGAGGCCTCATGGTCAGAATTGGGGAGCGACTCATGTCACGGCAGACGGCAATGCCAGGGAGCGGATACCGACACAATCAACAACCGCGGCCGCAGCAGATGGATCTGTTCGGGAGCGGCCTGTCGAGCGGCGCCATCGGTGCGCCCACATGGTCGGAGCTTCCGGCGGAAGCCAGGGCGGCCCTCACGAGCCTGATGACGCAGTTGATCCTCGACCATGCTGCGAGGACAGCAACGCTGCCCGCGAAGGAGGTCGAAGCCTCATCATCTGGAGCGCAAGGCGATTCTTTACGTGCGTCAATCCTCGGCCGATCAGGTGTTGCACAATCGCGAGAGCAGCGCGCTGCAATACGCCATGCGGGACCGGCTGACGGCGCTCGGGTGGTCAGAGATCGAAGTGATCGATGATGATCTCGGTCGTTCAGCCGCCGGCGGCATACAACGCCCTGGTTTTGAGCGGATGGTAGCGGAGGTTTGCCTTGGCAAGGTTGGTGCGGTTTGCGCCCGCGAGGTCTCGCGCTTCGCCCGCAACAGCCGGGATTGGCAGCAACTCATCGAGATGTGCCGCGTGGTCGACACCGTTCTGGTCGATTAAGAGACCATCTATGCGCCAAGACACGGCAACGACCGCCTGCTGCTCGGGCTCAAGGGCAGGCTCAACGAGTACGAGCTCGATCTGTTGCACCAGCGCTCGCTCTCGGCCCGCTACGAGAAGGCGCGCCGGGGCGAGTTGGTTGTGACAGCGCCCGTCGGCTTCGTGAAGGCCGGCGACCGTTATGAGAAAGACCCGGATCGGCGTGTCCAGGAGGCGATCAAGCTGGTGTTCGACAAGGTCGAGGAACTGGGCAGCGCGCGCCAGGCGCTCTGCTGGCTCCACGAGTACAATCTCGATCTGCCGGTGAAGCAGACCAACGGCGACACGGCCTGGCGGCGACCAAACTACTGCCATCCACCGGATCATTGAGAACCCGGTCTACGGCGGCGCCTATGCCTATGGTAAGACGGCTATGGCGGCGGGATACAACACCGCGGGCGTGAGCGTGAAGATCCGCCGCAAGGCGCGCACCGAATGGCTGACGCTGAAGCCCAACACTCACGAAGGGTATGTGAGCTGGGAGAAGTTCGAGGCGATTCGCACGATGGTCAGCAGCAATGTTCCCAGCAGTCGGCATCACGGCGCGCCCAAGCATGATGAGGCGCTGCTGGCCGGTCTGATCCGCTGCAAGCGCTGCGGCCGCAAGCTCACACTCCGGTACTCCGGCATGGAAAGCCATATCCCGCTACAGCTGCAGCCGCGCCTGGATGGACAATGGCGGGCCCCACTGCATCGCCTTCGGCGGACTGCGCGTCGATGATGCCATCGAGGAAGCACTGCTTGGCGTCGTCGGTCCGGGCGCGGTCGCCGCCGCAACCGCTGTCGCCAAGAGAGCCAGGGAGGGGCGCGATCAGGTACGCGATGCTCTTCAGTCGCGACCTCGAAGCGGCGCGCTATGCCGCCGACAGGGCTTTCCGGCAATACGATGCCGCTGATCCCGCGAACCGGCTGGTCGCCAGTGAGCTGGAAGCCCGCTGGAACAGGGCGCTCGCTCACGCGGCCGAGATTGAGGGCAAGATCGCGATGCATGATGTGGCGACGCCCGCACCCATTGCTGATCCAGCTTCGTTCAGCGCTCTAGCCTCGAACCTCAAAACGGTCTGGGATGCGCCGACGACGGCTGCTCGTCTTAAGAAGCGCATGGTGCGCACCCTCATTCATGAGGTCGTGACCGATATCGACGACGTGGCCTCGGAGATCGTTCTCATCGTTCATTGGGTGGGTGGCGCCCACAGCGAGTTGCGCTTGCCGAAGCGCCGGCGCGGACAGCCAACAGCACCTCTGCCGACATCATCCAGGCCGTACGTCAACTGGTGGTGATCGCCAGCGACGATCTGATTGCCGGCCTCCTCAACCGCAACTGCCTCAAGACCGGAAACGGCAATCGCGGGACCCGCGAGCGCGTCACATCAATGCGCTCGAACTACCACATCCCGGTGTTCAAGCCCGCGGAGGACAGGATCGAGCCATGGCTCAACCTTGGCAAGGCCGCAAAGCTCTTGGAGATCGCGCCCAAGACGCTCCGGCTGGCCGCTGAAGTCGGCGAGATCGAATCCATCCATCCTCTGCCGGATGGTCCTTGGATCTTCGCCCGCACCTCGCTGATAACACCTGCTGCTCAATCTATCGCCGAACGAGCGCGACAGAACCCAAAACACCCCGCGGGATCGCATCCCGCTCAACAAAATCTCTTCTCTTCAATCACATAGCCAGATGGGTGTTCTGATGCGCAGTTGTAGAAGTCGATGTAGCGGCCGATCGAGGCGCGGGCGTCGGACACGGTGTCGTAGGCGCGCAGATAGACCTCCTCGTATTTGACGCTGCGCCACAACCGCTCGACGAAGACGTTGTCGCGCCAGGCGCCCCGGCCGTCCATGCTGATGGCGATGCCATGACTGGCGAGCAGCCCGGTGAACCCGGCGCCCGTGAACTGCGAGCCCTGGTCGGTGTTGAAGATGTCCGGCCTGCCGTGGCGGGCGAGAGCGTCCTCCAGCGTCTCGACGCAGAATGCGGCTTCCATCGTGATCGAGACGCGCCACGACAGCACCCGGCGGGTCGCCCAGTCGAGGACAACAGCCAGGTACACGAAGCCGCGCGCCATCGGGATGTAGGTGATGTCCATCGCCCAGACCTGGTTCGGGCGTGTGATCTCCATCCCGCGCAGCAGATACGGATAGATCTTGTGTCCAGGCTCGGGCTTGGTGGTACGCGGCCGGCGGTAGAGCGCCTCTATCCCCATCTGCCGCATCCGCGTTTTGACATGCCGGCGGCCGATCTTGCACCCCTCGGCAGCCAACAGGTCTCGCAACATTCGCGAACCGGCGAGAGGAAACTCCAAATGCAGCCGATCGAGCCGTCGCATGATCGCAAGATCGGCAGGCGGCACCGGACGCGGCAGATAATAGACACTGCCACCGCTGATCTTCAAAACTTCCGCCTGTTTCCTGATCGGCAGAGCTCACGGTCGATCATCGCTTTGCGCTCAGCAGGCCGGCTTTGCTGAGCGCGCCTTCTAAAAAATCGTTCTCCAGCGTGAGCTCCCCGATCTTGGCGTGCAGCGTTTTCACGTCCACCGCGGGCTCGCTCGGTCTGTTGCCACCGCCAGGACTAAATACCTCGGCCGCCGCTTCCTGAAGCTGGGATTTCCACTGCGTGATCTGGTTCGGGTGCACGTCGAAATGCTCAGCCAGCTGGGCCAGCGTCATCTCGCCCTTGATCGCGGCTAACGCCACCTTGGCCTTGAATGCTGGTGCGTGGTGCCGACGGGTTCGTCTGCTCATCGTCTCTCCTGATTCGCGCGACAATCTTGACCGCCGTCAGGCAGAAACTCCACTTATCGCCCTGTCCAGATTTCCGGAGCCGGCTCTGAATAGGTACGACCTCGGACAATGCCCGCCACATCTAAATAGAGGAAACATGGAAAGGTCGGCAATTAGCACCTCGGTGATATCTTCCTCGTGCCGCACCAAACTCCCGGCCATGTACATCTCACTTAATGATCAATCTTAAAGGTCTTAAGTTAGTGAACCAAAAGACAGCGAACATCGGGCGTTACCGGCAACGACAGATGTCGACGCAATAGGCCGTTCGGCCTAAGCTCATCGGTTCGAGCTGTCTGAACCACACATGGCATTCAGCACAGGATGGCCCGCTCAGCGTGATGGATCGGCCCGCCCTAGGTCATTTTGAATCCTTTAGCTTATCGCGCGAAAGGATCATCTCGGACGCGTATTGTACACGTCGATCCGTTTCGCGGCGCTTCCCCGCGCATGCAGAAAATTGGTCAGGGTCGACAGCTGCGAGCCCGTGATTTTGAGAGAGCGTCAGGGCACAGACTCGCGGATCGCGCGACCTTCGCCTCCAACAGCGCCGGCATCCTGTCCCGATACCGTTGCCGTAATAGGAACTCAAAATCGTAACAATCCGCGGCTTGAACGAAACAGCCCGCATCTGGGCAGACGATTTTGCGATGTTGCTTTCGTCGAAGTCAAGAATTGAAATCGTAGCCAGCTTACGCATAGAATGGTCGACGTCGTTCGTCGTTGATGCCTCGCAGGCAATCCTTTGCCATCATGTTACACACAACGCTCGGCACGCCAACATCAAGGGGCAGCCGGGGTCGCCATTCCGTAAAAGCATCCCGCGCCGCTGTCGATCCGATCAGAACCGGCACCTCCTCTGGATGCGCCGGCCTTTCTCCGAAGCTCAACAAATGTTCACAATGCCCGATCGTGTCTGCAACTACGCGCGCGAACTGGGCGACGCTGACAGGGAAGCCAGAACTCAGATTGAGCACCCCCCGAAACTCCCGGTTCCCTGCAGTAAGCGCGAGCATGCACAATCCTTCAACGACATCATCGAGATGCAGATAATCCTTGATCTGCATACCAGCCGATAATGGGACGCGCTTGCCGTGAGATAGGTTATAAACGAGGCTCGGCAGAAGCCGTTCGCTTTTTTCACCAGGCCCATAGACGTTGAAGATGCGCGCGACGACCAGCGACAAAGTGCTCGATTGCGCCAAGCGAAGAAGGGTGTCGGTAGCCCGAGCCTTGCTGACACCATAGATGACGCTATCCAGATTATCGCGCCGTTCGAGCGGATCAGTCTCAACCCTTGGAGCGTCGTCCAAGGGCGCATATTCGAAGCATGTTCCAGCCTGCACGAAAGAACTGCTACCGGTCTTCTGCGCGTGTCGGAATATAGCCCTCGCCGCATCTACATTGACGCGCTGAGCCAGTAAGCGTTTGCGACGCTGTCCATCGGCCGACGAATCCGTCGAGCGCGTCACACCATAGGCCGCCAAGTTGAAAACCGTATCGAAATGGCGCTCTCCCCAAACGCTAGCGATCTGCGCATCGAAATCAGGTTCTGCGAGATTGGCTAGTAGAATATCGCGCGATGTCGGTTCCGCCCTCCGTTGGAGCAACATGACCTTCGCTCTGTGCGCAACAAGAAGTGAAACCAGGCGCCGCCCGATAAAGCCTGACGAGCCCGTTACGAGCACCGATTTACCCGCGAAGCGCTCAAGATTGCACAAAATGGCGGGTGAACTCATCCTCATCAATGGTGTTGGTCCTTGATCAATAGGCTGCGGATCTCGGCCGCGCAATTCTCCGCTGCTGAACCTTGTTGCCGTACCAGCGCACTGTTGTGTGCACATCACCTTCATCAAACGCCGCGCTGGCTCCGCGGAGGGATCTGGCGGGCATGCCGCGAGGCAATCATCGGCGCTTCTGGCGCCTCATCACGATCTCCGACTTTCCAGCCCGCGCGAAAGGACTCGACCACTTCTTTCGATTGGACTTAGCTCTAGCGTGTCTATAGCAGATGCGACAATTTTCGGCCCGCTCAACTGCCAGCGCTAGTAGTTGATCCGAATGACAGAAACATGCCACGTGTGCTGATGAACGTTTGGGTCGGTCAACCACTCTTGCAAGGAGTCGGCAGCATGCAAGATCAATCAGAATCTGTTCACCAATTGTCCTAATCGAAGGTGCAGGCTCCTCACTTGCAGACATGAAGCCCCCGTCATGCCGGTTTCGCCGCAGTGACCTGCGGCCAACCACACTATGCGAGCTGCAATGCCGGCATGCGGCGAGTCTGCGGTCGCACTAGCGGCTCAGGAAGGCGTTCCGGCGGGTACAATGAAATCTACGTTGCAGTAATGCCCGGCGGCTTAACGCCTGGTCCGCTCATGGGACCGAGCGGCGCGAGATATCGTCTATGAGCATGCCCACCCGCGCTTAGGCGTTACCACTGGCGAAGATTTGTGAAGAAAGCGCGATACTGCATCATTCAGCATTTCAATCGACGCTCTAAGGAACTGTCATGACGATTCAATCACCGCCGGCATCCGAGGCCATCGATCCGCCCAGACAGGCAGAGGACATTCGGCGTCAAATCCATCAATTGGTGGAACGCCACTACGAGCTGACTCACGCCTTGAAGGCCTTTTCGGCTGGCCATTCCTCGGTGCCTATTTCCGGTCGCGTCTTCGACGCCACTGATGTCAAGCATGCGGTGGATGCTGCGCTCGAATTCTGGCTCACCGCGGGTCACTTCAACGATGAGTTTCAGGCCAAGCTCGCACAGCGCGTCGGGGCACCCTATGCGCTCACTGTCAACTCCGGTTCATCGGCAAATCTTGTTGCCTTTTCGGCCCTCACCTCGCCCTTGCTCCGAGAGCGCAGATTGCAGCCCGGAAGTGAGATCATCACGGCAGCAACCGGATTTCCGACGACCGTCAATCCCTCTATACTGTGGGGAATGACGCCAGTATTCATCGATATCGACATTCCCAGCTACAACGTTACGCCCGAGCTCGTCGAGGCGGCGATCACTCCGCAAACACGCGTTATTATGGCGGCCCATACACTTGGGAATCCATTCGACGCCGCGCGGATCGCCGAGGTTGCTAGGAGACATAATCTCTTTTTCATCGAAGACTGCTGTGACGCGCTCGGTGCAACGCTCAACGGTCGGCATGTGGGAACGTTCGGTGACATCGGCACCTTGAGCTTCTATCCCGCTCACCACATCACGATGGGCGAAGGTGGAGCGGCTTTCACCAGCCATCCGGGACTACGGCGAGCGATGGAGACTTTTCGCGACTGGGGTCGCGACTGCTATTGCAATCCTGGCAAGGACGATACCTGCAATCGCCGCTTCGGTTGGCAGCTCTCGGATCTTCCTCACGGCTATGACCATAAATACACCTATGGTCACCTCGGCTTCAATCTGAAGATCACTGACATGCAGGCCGCTATCGGCCTTGCTCAGCTCGCTCATCTTGAAGATTTTATTGCCGCTCGGCGGCGCAACTTCGACTCTCTGAAACACTACCTGCGCGAGCTTGAGGATTTCTTCATCCTACCTGATGCCGCGCCGAACAGTGAACCATCGTGGTTCGGTTTCTTGCTTACCGTGCGCGAATCAGCGCCGTTCAGCCGGGACGAAATCGTACGGTATCTCAATTTTCGGAAAATCGGAACGCGTTTACTTTTCGGCGGTAATCTCACCCGGCAGCCCTACATGCAAAATCGGCACTACCGAGTGCATGGCAAATTGACCAACAGTGATCGCGTGATGAACCAAACGTTTTGGATCGGTGTCTACCCCGGGCTTGGGGCTGCGGAAATCGACTATGTAACGAATACGATTGGTGATTTCTGCCGTGCGCCGGGGCGTCACCAATCACGTGAATAGCCATGAATGGATCTCGAAATGCACGCCAAAGTCAGCACGCGCGTCTTCACATTTTGAGGTCGTTCCTGCGCTTTCATCGTTGATCGTCTGGCCTCCTGAACTGGCCTGCACCTGTTTACAGCTCGAGCAATCGGCTGCAGGTGAGCCGCCAAGACAGCCTACATGGCGACCTCGGCAGGAGCGACCTAGCTATATCATCGGTCAAGTGAATCAGCGTGGAGCCATTGCGCTTCACGGCAGCAATGTCTGCCAGTCGGGTTTCAAGAGAGGCAGATCGTCGAAAAGGCCGATTGCGAAATTCGCATTGATAAAAAGCCGCGGCAGGCACTTGGCGAGACCTCTGAATCTGCAGGTGTCCGCGACGGAAAGGGCGCGTTCTCGTCGACAGGCCCGTGGATGTTCGCCAGAGCGAAGTAGAGGCCGATGTGGTAGAAGCTGGACCGTTCCATTCAAATGAACCGGCCGAGCGACGAATCGTCGGTGAAGAAGGCGGATCTGCTTGAAGGAGGCGCAGAAATTGTGTCGGTTAAGTCTGCAGAAGCGGGTGTTGGAGCTCGCTTTCCTGCATTTTGGGATTTTGCCTTTGGTCGATTCGTGATTTCCTAACGGCATCGTCGACATTGGGGAAGGCGATGAGCAAAGCGCGGGATGATCGCCAGAAGGACCTGCTGCTTCCATCGGACACTGTTCAATTCTCTAGTCCAGACAAAGAGCTACGACGCCGCAGGGGTCTGAAGATAGCGATTGATCGCGTAAGAGAGCAGAACGAGAACGGGACGCGGTCTGCCCGGCGAGCGGGCGCGATCAAAGGGCGGTCGACCAGCTTGCGCAAGTGGAGCAAATCACCGAGCCTGCCGAGATCGTGGACAGCGTCATCGCATCGATTGGCGGCGTGCCTCCAAGCGCTCCACCTTCCAATCGGTCCAGCTCGCCGGAATCGACGACCGACTGCCATCCGGGGAAGCTGTGAGAAAATAGTCGATGATCAGGGCCAACGCCTGACCTTCGAATGCGTGACGCTTGCGCGTGATCGTAACCAAAGCAGGAATATCATCGCGATGGCAATGTATGGCCGCTTCCTCCCTTGGTCGAATACGAGTGGCTATTGCGGAAGGTGGCGCGCAGGATCGCCGATGCTCGAGAAGCCCTGATATGGTCATTGATATGTCGTGGCGCCGACGCTCAGATCGAATGTCGCCGCCGTGGCGAAGGAGTTCTCTTCAGATAGCAGCCAAGGGACCGGTATCTCGCGGGATTCGGACCCGCATGTGGTCGATAATTCGGGCGTAAGCCCTGTAAGAGGAGGTGTATTCGTGCTGCCTGGAGTGATGGCGTTGACTGCTATCCCTGTCTTTGCCATTTTTCCTTTCCGAGAGACTTTGTGAAACCAAGGACGCGCCTACGTGGCGCTGTATACCGCAATGTTTGGATTCCCTTCCTTACCAGCGACGCATGAAATGTTGATGATGCGGCCAGAGTCCTTTTTCAGCACGAAGGGTACCACGAAATGGCAGGTGTTGGAGGTGCCGGTCAAGCTACGTCGACGACTTCGCGCCACTCTTCGATGGCATAGTCGGCTGGGCCAGTGATCGCAGCCCAAATCGTCGAAGCTTCGACGATTTGTCGATCCATTCGGGCGGGGCGCTCTGCCAAACCTTTCCGGCGGACGAAGCACGGTGGGTCTAGCGCCGATTGAACTTCTTCCGAAGCACGCTAGCTGGCCGAACATCTACAACGTTGAACTTGATGTGCCCGAGTGTCCCCCAAGGCAGAAGAGGCAGCAATATCGGTCGAATTTCCGGCGGCTTGCCGCGAAGCATTCCCGGCGTTCTGTCAGACCGTCAACAGGGTCAGTCGTTGACGGTCACGCTTGCGGTGCGGGGACCGGCGGCCCCATTCAGTTCGATGACCAGCTGCTGGCCGCCCTCCGTCCAGGTGTGCACCTCGCGGGCGGTGCGGTCCTCGATATCGGCGAGCTCGAACCGATAGTCTCCCAGCAGCAGATGCCGGAATCCCTTGTAGTTCTTGATCGCGTCAGCGTAGCCGCGCTTCTGCGCGTCGGTCGCCTCCCAGAGCCGGCCGCTGTACCCGAACGGGCCGCAGCTGTGCGAGAGGTAGTCGTAGTCGGTGAAATCGTGCCGCGGCTGGCACAGGTTGGTGTTCGCGTAGTTGCCCGGCAGCACCTGATTGAGCCGGGTCTGCAGTCGGCGCACCGTGTCCGTGTCGCTGGTGTGGTCGTTCATCCAGAAGGTGTGGCCGCGCCGGACGGTACCGAGGTCGATCCTGTGGCCGCCGCCGGCGCACTGCTCGATCACCAGGTCGGGCAGGGTCTCGATGAGGTGGTCCAAGACGGTGTAAAGGCCTCGGATGTGGTTGATCTGTGCCCAGCCGGGTTCGGGGGTCGCATTCCAGCGGTACAGCGGGGGGTGGTTGAAGTCCCAACGGATCCAGCGCACTCCCCAGTCGGCGTACGCCGCGCTGATCCGGTCCACCCAGTACTGTTGCACTTCCGGGAGGCCGAAGTCGAGCATCCGGTAGTCGGCGGCGTAGACAGAAAAGTCCGGCCACGTCCGGTTGCCCATCCAGTTGTCGTATGTCGTTGGCCGTGTGAGCGATTCCACGGGCACGAACCAGTCCGGGTGCTTGCGGTACAGCGAGCTGTAGACGTGTGCGTATTCGGGCTCGAACCAGGTGCCATACCGCATCCCCTGTTCACGCACGTACTTCGAGAAGGCGGCGACGCCGTCGGGAAAGCGCTCCGGGTCGGGCTCATCCCAGTTGCCAATGCCTTTCGGGAAGCCGCCGGGGAACCAGCCCGCGTCAATGACGAAGTACTCCAGCCCGGCGGCGCCGGCCGCTTTAACCGCGGGCCGCAACAGCGCGTCGCTGAAGGCCGTCCGGAATGCGAACCAGTGGTTGAACGACGTCATCGGCACCACCTCTTCGCCATCGAGCCGCGGCATCACGTGTCGGCGGATGTGCCGCCGCAGCGCGTTGCCGCCGTCGGCGGCATCGCCGGTGTACGGGGCGAGCAAGACAGTCGGCAACGGCAGTGTCTGACCTGGGCATAGATCGAGCGCGATGCCCCACAGGCCCGCCTCCAGCCGCACCGGGTATCCGCGGCCGGCACCCGGCTGCGGGTCGCTGCGCACGTCGACGTACCAAGTCCCGGACCACTCGACGCCGATCGCGACACCGCAGCCGGCTCCGGCCAGCAACGCGAATGGGAGGTCCTCGGACGAACTGCGGCCATCGATTCCGCAGCGCGCGGAGACCGCCGACGGATAGCTGATCAACTGCCGGCTCACGGCTTCGAAGTCGACCGGCGGAAAGGCGCTGGCCACCATGCCGCCGCGCCAGGTTTTCAGCTTTGGCGCGCCCCAGCCGGGCTCGGCGCGCAAGAACAGCTGCAGCGTTGCGCAACCGGTGACGCCGGCGACGGTGCGCGAGCCGTTGTTGCAGATCGAGCCGGAGACCTCAACGGCCCGTGAGTCTCCGAAGATTCGGGCGCGCAGCTCGGACCGCAGCCCGCTTGCGTGCGCGAACTCGGCGGAGAATCCATTGCGTTGCTCGGTCAGACCGATCTCAGTCCACTCGAAGCGGCTGTTGTCGGACAGCAGGAGCGCGAAGGGGGCGCGGCCAATGGAGTTGTCGGTGATCTCAGAAAGGCCGAGGTGGCGGATGAGGCGATGGGCGAATGTCATGGAAGCGTCCGGGTAGGGGGGGCGAGATAGAAATGGTCGGTGAGGCCGGGACGCTCGATGCCCGACCGAGATTCTCATTCACCGCCGACTCTTGACATATGACAGTGGCAGCGAAACCCCTCATTGATGAAAGAGGATCGAACGTCCGCCGTCGATGACGATGTTCTGTGCGGTCAAGAAGCGCGCCTCATCGGACGCGAGAAAAACCGCCGTGCAAGCAACCTCTTCTGGTCGCCCGATGCGTTTGACCGGGTGGAGCGCATTCGTTTCTTCGCGGAGCTTCTCCGGATCAGATGCGCTTGCAAAAACATTCTCGACAATCTCGGTGCCAATATAGCCCGGTGAGATTGCATTCACGCGAATGCCGCGATCGGCATATTCAATAGCGAGCGCACGGGTGAGGCCAACCACAGCGTGCTTGGCCACGGGATAGGGAAAGCACTTTGGGATGATTTGAGAAGCATGCACCGAGGCGATATTGATGATATCGCCCTGCCCGTGCTTCAGAAGGTGAGGCAACACGGCACGGCTGCAGTGCCAGGCGCCGTCCAAGTCAATCGTAAAGCAATGCCGCCAATCTTCGACGGCCATCTCCAGCGGATCTCTGAAGACGGCGACCCCGGCATTGTTGACGAGCACGTTTGGCGGACCCAACCGCTTAGCCGCTTCCGCCATCATCGCGTCCACTGCCTTGGAGTCGGCGACGTCGACTTCGATGAAGCAAACCTCCGCGCCGAGATTAGCGAGCTCCTCGGTTGCTTCGTGGCCGCGGCGAGCATTGATGTCAACCAAGGCAACACAGGCGCCTTCGGCCACGAAGCTTCGCGCAATGGCGAGGCCGATCCCCTGTGCGGCACCGGTTACTATCGCCCTTTTGTTCGTTAATCGCTTCACAACAGACCTCCGACCGCATGATCTGCAACCTCGCCAGTGGCGTTGTCCGACACATAAGCAACCGGCGTGGCCAGCTTCTTCGCCCCGCTGAAGGCGATATTGTCGAGACCGATGCCATACCGCACGATCTCGGCGTGATCGGGGAGCCCTGCGGTGACCTCTGCGGATTTCAGCTGAGGGAAACGAAGGGAGGCCCCGTGACGCGCCCCGACGGGGTTTTCGTGATCAAACGCCTGGAAAGTGGCGTCGGTGACTAAGACATTACGCAAATCCCCCCCTTTTTTTCCCTTAGGTGATATCTCACTTTTGAAGATCTTAGCGATCTCCGAACGCGAAGTTCTCTGATTTAAGCCCTAGCAGTTCCGAAATTGTGCGCCCAACCGGTAGAATGCGCAGCTTTTTCCCGCAATCGAGCGTCAACTCAGCAAGTTCGCGGGCAAACCATTAGATATACAAGCTAACGCGGCCGCACATGGAGATCTGCATAACGAAATTTGGCGCCATCAGGCTCGAGGTCGGGCAGCAGGTTTCTCAAAACCGCTTGAGGTCTCAACGAACTTGGATTTGGCCTTCGTCACTGCACGCGATTCAGGTGGACGACGAACGTCGCGCGGGCTCCTGCCTTCTGCATCTCAGGCCGACATCCTCAATCGAGCAGAGATTCCTCCAATGGGTAGGTCGACAGCATCCCATAGGCATTCTCGCCCACAAGAACCTGCTGCTCGACCTTGATATCGCGCTCGCCGACGGCTCCGGCATAGCTTTCGACAAAAATCACCATCCCGCCTTCGGTATGCGTCGTAGGGTGACGGCTCCCCGAACACGGCATTGATCCGCGGATCCTCGTCGGCTATCCAACGGCATGGACAAGACAGATGTAGGCTCATTGCGGCGGAATATTCTTAACCGGTCACGTCCTACGAGCTTGCAATCTTGACGTCCGGCTCAGGGCGGACCGCGCGCAGCCACCTCCATCAGAAAGGTCCGCCCGTGCTCCGGATCAGCGGCACGCGCCGCCTCATCCATCTCGAGCCAAGCGGAGGTAACCAGGAAACGCAACGCATTCTGTCCCACGAAAGCCGGGCACGCCCGCCCCGCCGAAAACCGCAGAGCGCGCAGTTGCTCGCCTGTGGACTGTAGATAATCGATGCAGCCGCCATCCCAGCACGCATTCTAGATCAGGCCGCCGGCGTCGAAGACACACCGTCGAGACCGCCGGTGCCACGGCGCAACAGCACCCCCGGCACGCCGCAGGCAGTCCAGTCGCTGGATCAAGCATGACGCGGTACAGCGCTTTCATTGCGGTGATCGGCAAAACCGAGTGCGCTGTTGGGCGAGAAGCCGATCGCATTTTGGAATCATCACACCCATCTACAGCCGCGATATTTCGCCGCGATAGAGCGCGTAGATCGCACCTCCCTCGGTCTTGGCCTTGCGCCCCATGGTGCCGATCCAGAACGTTCCTGAAGGATGCACGCGTGGGTCGTTCGATCGCGTCGCCGGATTGTCTGCCCCGGGAGGGCAATAGAGGCTCATGAATCCCTCGCTGATGGAACAAATGTAAAGACCGTCTTCTTCGACAATCAACTGGCGCTCGGCATCGACGCACGCCAGCGCGCTGGCGCCATCTTGCCCAGTCGATGGATGCGATGGCGCGCGCTACCAAGGTGTGCCTCGAACAGCCGCTCGTCGAGAATGTCGAACCACCAAGCAGTATCGGTCGCCGCGTCATAGGTCGGCCGCTCGGCGAGATGGCAGCGCTCGACGAACAGAACGGAAGTCGGCACCTGCTCCATCGTCGCATGCGACCTGCAGCGACAAAGC
Organism: Bradyrhizobium yuanmingense; assembly: GCF_025200905.1. Classification (NCBI taxonomy): domain Bacteria; kingdom Pseudomonadati; phylum Pseudomonadota; class Alphaproteobacteria; order Hyphomicrobiales; family Nitrobacteraceae; genus Bradyrhizobium; species Bradyrhizobium yuanmingense. Next base: position 5,870,090 of record NZ_CP104173.1, read on the forward strand.
GATAGACCGGTGTAGTGGTGGTAGATGCGTTGGGCCTAAGGCGCGCCAACGGAAAATTAGCCCAGTTAGGCGCATTCGCCCAGATCTGAAGGCTTGAGACAGATTGCATCCGACTGCCGATAGAGCCGCCCGCCCCTCCCTACCATCGAACCATCGAGATACTTTTCGGGGTAGACTTGCAGGCCCCACTGGACGGTCAGCAGCTCGAGAATTCGTCCCGACCGCGGCGCCTCGAGTCGAGCCGCAAGCACGAGGCAGAAATTGTAAACATAGCGTCGGCCATGGTGAGCGACAGTTCGGTCAATGTGGTTAGCCGTAGGTCAAACGAAGATCGGATAACTCTCCCCGTCAGCAACGCTGTGGGTGAGCGTCACTATAGGGGTACGCCATTTTCGATTTTGTGACTGTGAAGCAGGTTCACCAATATTGAATACTTCAATATCGGTCCACGCTGTACGCAACGCATCGATGCTTAGATTCCCGCGGTTCTTTCGACGAATTTCAGCCCCTCGGCCCCCGAGCAGCCTGGAGCAGTGCTCGCATTGTTGGCTCCTGTCGTTTGCGACCCGTGCCGTGATTCGAAGGTCCCAAAAGGTCCCGCTCACTATAATCTCGCCCGGAGCCGCAGGCGACAAGCTCATCCTCGATCTCGACTACGTCGGCGCTGAGCTCGGCATTCGGCCAGATCCGCTATGCTTGGTTATACCGGGTGCAAACCCCAGTTTGTGGTGAACTTCGCGAGGACCTCACGATCATTGGCTCGCCGACTCATAGCGCGCATCTGTCGGTTGCTGTGTCGTAGATCGGCTCGCGGCCGGCGAACGGGAGCCGCGTGAGCGGCTGGCGGCGAAGCTGCCCATCCACGAACGGACATGAGGAGGAATCGAGCGCAGAACGTTTGCGCGGCTCCGAGGTCTCGTCGAGCTGGTGCTGCGCGCTGGTACGCACCTCTTGTGCACCTCTTTTAGTGGACCTTCGGGCGCTTTCCGCCATTCAGCCACCTTGGATTACACAGGAACAGTGCGAAGGCGACCGCGTGTGCAGCTTCGACAGTGAGCGTGATCGTGCCGTCAAACGGATTTAGGTCTCTTGGCGCACGATGACATCTGTCCCATCGGCAGCTCAGAACGTGACATCGTTCGGACCGTAGGATAGCGCGACGATCCCACCGTCGTGTGCGGACTATCCACATCTGCTACACGATTCGCGGTCAGCCGTGGTGCATGCTTCCCGTGCAATAGATGTAGTTGGACATCAGGCCGTAGAGATTCGCTTCCGGGCCGTTGTCGAACTCGCGCTGTGCTTCCTAAGCAGCACCAGTGCTGATCGTCCTAACGAGCCCAGAAGTCACCTGCGCAGACGGGGAATTAGAGGCGAGCCCTCCGAGCCGGACGCCAAAGTTGGCATCGCCGATTATCTCGAAGAGGTTCTCCAGCGACTACATGTACTCCACGACGTCCACAGCTCAGTTCCGCGTGTCGGACGCCCTCCGCCACCGCGCGGGGGAAGCCGCATAATCCACCGACAGGCAGAACTCGTCCTCGAGAGCGCGAACGCCTTACAGGCCAACGTCGGTCCTTGCGGAGGCGAGCGTGTACTCGACGAACGCACTCGCCTCTGCCTTCAGATTGGATCTTCGAGCGAATGAGCTGGTCGTGTCCCAGCTGGTGGTGTAGCTGGAGCGAAGCCGCTCGCGAAGCGCGCCCTCATATAGCGCCGTAGCGAGCGAGCGGCTTTGCGGGTGGTCACCGATGATTCGTCGGTAAGGTTTGGATTGCGACAGCCAACCTGATTCGAGGAACCACCGATGACCGACGACATGATGAACCTGCGCGCGCTCGTGGAGAAGACCCCTGATGCCGATCTGTTGCGCGAGATGATCGGCTTTGCCGCCCATCGGCTGATGGAGCTGGAGGTCGAAGGCCTGACCGGGGCCGCCTATGGCGAGAAGAGCCAGGAGCGGCAGGTCCAGCGCAATGGCTATCGCGATCGGAGCTGGGAGACGCGGGCCGGCACGGTCGAACTGCGCATTCCCAAGCTGCGCAAGGGCTCCTACTTCCCGGGCTTCCTGGAGCCGCGGCGAATGGCCGAGAAGGCGCTCACCGCGGTGGTGCAAGAGGCCTATGTCCAGGGCGTCTCCACCCGCTCGGTCGACGACCTGGTGCAGGCGATGGGCATGAGCGGCATCTCCAAGAGCCAGGTGTCGCGGCTGTGCGGTGAGATCGACGACAAGGTGAAGGCCTTCCTCGCCCGTCCGATCGAGGGCGATTGGCCGTATTTGTGGATCGACGCCACCTACGTGAAGGTGCGCCAGAACGGGCGCATCGTCTCGGTCGCGGTGATCATCGCAGTCGGGGTCAACAGCGACGGCCGGCGCGAGGTGCTCGGCATGGATATCGGCCCCTCCGAGGCCGAGACGTTCTGGACCGCGTTCCTGCGCAAGCTCGCCCGCCGCGGCCTGCGCGGCGTCAAGCTCGTGGTCTCCGACGCCCATGAGGGGATCAAGGCGACCGTGGCCAAGGTGCTCAACGCCAGCTGGCAGCGCTGCCGTGTCCACTTCATGCGCAACGCGCTGGCGCATGCCGGCAAGAGCGGGCGGCGTGTCGTCTCGGCCTTCATCGCCACCGCGTTTGCCCAGGACGATGCCGAGACCGCACGAGCGCAGTGGCGAAAGGTCGCCGACCAACTCCGCCCTAAGCTGCCAAAGCTCGCCGCCTTCCTCGACGAGGCCGAGACCGACGTGCTCGCCTACATGAGCTTCCCGGCCGCGCACCGCGCCAAGCTGCACTCAACCAATCCGCTCGAAAGGGTCAATGGCGAGATCAAGCGCCGAACCGAAGTGGTCGGCATCTTTCCCAATGAAGACGCCATCGTCCGCCTCGTCGGGGCGATCCTGCTCGAGCAGAACGACGAGTGGGCCGTCCAGCGCGGCCGCTACATGACACTGGAAACCATCGCCCCGTTGGGCGATGATCCCGCCGTCAGCTTCCCGGCAATCGCCAGCTGACCGATCCGGCCCATGCCGGCGAACGTGGTGACCCGCACTCAGCTACACCACCCCACGGGACACGATCAATGAGCTCATGATGATCTGCCCATCCTTGAGGTGAATTCCTTATGTAGTGCAAGAACGGCTCACGAGTGATGATTCCGCTACATTCGGCACCGACCACCCAGTTCCGGTCCTCGTAAATCGTTTCGCCTACGATATCTCGGAGTGGACGCCGGGCTGCTGACCAATGCGTGAACATTGCGAAGATTGTCACCGTCACACTGCAACCTCTTCCATTTTCGGACGCTTGTTTACATCAACGCGGATCGCCTGGAATTTGCCGCTGTCTGCGAGCTGCACGATTGCTTCGCCGGCGTTGTGTTGCCTCGCGATCAGTGACAACCTTCTCTAACGCCCTTGCGACACTAGGATCGATGAGCCCGATTCGATGATGAACTTGACCTTGCCCCACTCCTCATGAGGCTACTCGTACGCCGTATCATGCTTCAGAATGTACTCGACGTCGACCTCGAGCAATTGTTCAGCAAGCGCGGCGATCGCTTGTTCGGGGCCAGCGAACGCCCACAAGCGATCGGACTCTCTCAGCGTGCGAGGTCCATGCTCAGCGTCTAGCGCGGGACTGTGGAATTCCATCTCTCCGAATCCGAAGCCATCCCACGCCTGGAACGCTTGGTCAGTTCGAGGTGACCGATGGGGATGGTCGCAGTACGCGGAAGTGCGATCAACGGGAAACTCCCGCGCGATCATGCACCAGCGCCTGTCCGCGAGCTGTCGGAAAACGGCGGATCGTCCGGTGAGCACGATGGTCGATAGCCCGAACTTAGCGCGCGCCACTCCGCCGTAAGGCCACACGATGTGGTCCGGCTTTTCGACCCAGCCGCCATGCAGCCCATAGGACAGCGGCTTTGCCTGGCCAGCGACCGCCTTCTCGATCGGGACGACTAGCACGCTTCCGGGCGGCATCTGAAGCAAGTGCCACAAGTCAACGACACCACGGCGCGTGCGCTCGGAAATCTCAAGCACATGCGAAGATTCGATTCCCACGTACTCAATCCCGGTCAGCAGTCGATGCTCGCGGGGAAGGGGCGGTTCAGCCACACGGATCGTGCGCTCCACGTGGAAGGCGACCGCCGAATCGCCCCCCTGCACTGGCAGCTCTACCGCGGTTCGGAGGGTGATCGAGCGCGAATCCCCCCCGACGAATTCGTACTTTCCGGGGTCGGTGGTACGGGGTACCCTGTAGTTCGCGAAGGTCTCCCAGTCGGGTTCCCCGTCCCAGTGATAAGCCAGTTCCGGCGAGAACCACAGACGATCTCCTCCGAGGCCTCCAGTCAGCTGCTCCGGTTTCTTGACCAGGTCAACATCGTCGAGCTGCGGGTGCGACCACAGCAGATTCGGCGCGTCCGCCGAGAAGGCCATCGCAATAACGCGGCCTGCAGCCAGCGTCACCGCAATTCTACCACCCGCCTCCAGCTCGTGGACCGGGATGCCCCCCGCCCGCAAGTTCCCGATGACGCCTGCGTAACTCGCGTTGCTCATCGTCGCCTCCTTCACGCTGCCGGCATGATCATGGTTCGGAAATCGGATGAATGCTACCGAGCGCCGAGATCTGAATTGACTAATTTGGCCGGTGCCGAGCAGAAATTCTGCGCCGGGACGTCCGAAACATGAAGTCTCAATGATCGTGCCCCCGACACCGTGGTGTTAACATCGACGGTGGTATCGCGCTCTCGACTTTGTTCGCACATAGCTCCGCGCTATAGATCTACTCACGCTGATACTTTCGCTGTTATGATCCATGGGGAAGTCCCGGGTTCTGTTGAATTTCTGAGGAGATCGGCGTGCCCACCTTGAGCTGGTAGGCTCGAGGGGCTAATTCCACAATGGAGAGCAACGCCATGACGAGAGATCGCACCGGCTGGTTGGCCGGCGACCGGGGCTGTGGATGAAGCGTTTGTGGAAGTGTGGGCGAGCTTCCATCGGTTCTGCATTGCAGCAGGGATGGAGGCGCTCGGCACGATGATGGACGCGGATGAGACGGCGGCCCGCGGGCCGGGCCACAGTCGAGATGCGGCGCGGTGGGCGCACCGGTGGGCTCGAACGCACGGACGGATCAGCTTCCACGGCGGCAGATCGAGGTCGGGCGCCCGCGGGTTGGGGGCGTTGACGGCCGCGAGGTCACGATCCCGAGCTAGGAAACCGCGGCGCAGGAGGACTGGCTTGGTCGCTGGGCAATGAACCTGATGCTGATCAATGTATCGGCGCGCCGGTTCGGCCCGGCTGCCCGAGCGTGACGTGCCGGCACCGCCCGAGCGGGGATTTCGAAGTGGGCGGCCTCGCGACGTTCGTAGCGCCGTCGGCGGCGCGGCTGCCGGACCTGGATGAGCGCTTCAGTTCGTGTGCAAGGGGGCCGGATCAGCCGGGCTTGCCGACGCGCTTGTCGCCGGCATCTGCATCACAATCTGTCAGATGAGGTGCTGTAGCGCCCGCTGGATCGAGAACCCTATTACCAATATTTCTGTGGCGAATTGAGCCTCTGCCACCGCCTATGTTCGGTTGACGGCGAAGGCAACAAGCATCCCGTGGCGCTGGTGGAAGGGGCGACCGAGAATGCAGTAATAGTTCAGACGCTGGACAACCTGATCTCGCGGGCTCGCCCCGACGGTGCCAACATGTTCATCGCGGACTGCGCGAAGGCGGTGTCGAAGGCGATCCGCCGCACCTTCGGTTCGGCCGCTGAGATCCAGCGCTGCCAGATCCACAAGGCACGATCAGCGCCAACCGCATTAACGGGTGGCCCATGTCGATGATTTGATTCAGTGCCGGAAGCAGCAGGTCCTTCTGGCGATCATCCCGCGCTTTGGTCATCGCCTTTCCCAATGTCGACGATGCCATTAGGAAATCACGAATCGCTCAAAAGCAAAATCGCAAAATGCAAGGAAGCGAGCTCTAACACCCCGCTTTCCTGAAGGATCGAATACTTAGAGTATGTTGTTTTTACCGGAATCGGGATTACTAGCGGGCAGGATTTCTGATTCAACCCCATGCTGCGGAATGGGGGCCAACATGGATTGACGCGACCGTATTCGGAAGACCTTCGCGAACTCGCGCTGACGAGGGCTGACGCTGGCGAGAACGGTTCATTCAATTGCAGAAGCGCTTCAGATCAGTCCTTCCTGTGTGAGAAGTGGAAGAATTTGCGGCGGGAGACCGGAGGCGTTTCTCCCGGCAAGATCGGCGGTCACAAGAAGCCGGTTCTGTCCGGCGCCGACGCAGATGGCTGCGCAAGCGCATTCGCTCCGAACCGTTCACTTTGCGGAGACTGACGCAGGAACTGGCTGATCGCGGGGTCAAAACAGATGCGGAGGACTGAGCTTCAAAAGACGCTCCGGCCAGCCCGATATCGCGCGTAAGCGGACGCGTTGGAAGGCCCATCAGGGCAGGATCGAGCCGCCCTGGGTTATCGACGGACCCATCAACGGTGAGCTCTTCACGCTCTATGTCGAGAAAGTGTTGGTGCTCACCTTGGCAAAAGGCGAGGTCGTCATCCTCGACAATCTCGGCAGTCACAAGGGCAAGGCTGCCCGCAACCCATCCGCGTAGCAGGAGGGCATCTCCTCTATCTTGCCGCCCTACAGCCCCGACGTTAATCCGACCGTGTTTGGCGGAGGACGGGCGACCCAGAAACGAGTGCCGGGAGCAGGTCTTCGCCAACCGCAAACACCTGATGCGGGCCGCCCAGACACGTGATGTCGAAGCGACTTGGCGCAAGGTCGGCGATCTCCTCGATATCTTCTCTGAAAAAGGAGTGTGCCAAATCTCAAAAATTCGGGCTATGTTTCCGAATAAGAGCATCATGCCCTAATCGAGACAATTTCTGCCTACCTTGCAAGCCGATCCGCATTCTTCACATGGCGCAATCCCACTGACGTCTTCTTGAGGACCCGAGGGTCAGTAGCATCGGCTAACCGAAAGGGAACAGCGCTATGAAGCAGGACGTCGGTTTGGACATCTCCATGGAAGAAACCAGCATTTGCGTTTGCATCAAATCGGCGGCGTCACATTCGAACGTTGTGCGCCCAGTCGCTTCGGCCGGTTTGCTCGACTTGGCGCAGCAGGTGCTCAGCCGGGATCAGCATCAGCGCGGCCCGAAGTTTATGCGTTGCAGCTCCTGAGGTCGAGTGGCTCGGCAATGGGAAAGCCCGCGCACCTTAGAGTTCGATTACAAGATTAGTATTGCCCCCGTGACGTCTCCGAAGCGCGGACACTTCGTGCTGCATGCCAAATATTTGATGGGCCACACGCTCGGCCCTGTAATCGACCTACATGGAGAAGCTCACCGGCGTGCAGATTCGCCGCATCCAAGTCGAAAGAGGGTATCGCGGCCATAACCACCCGCATCGGTTCAGGGCATGGATCTCGGGACAGATCCGCCGCGTCACGGCTTCCATCCGCCGCGAGATGTAACGTCGCGCCGCTGCCGAGCCCATCATCGGCCCTACAGACCCGCGCACCGCATGGACGAGAACTATTTCAACGGACGCGTTGGCGAGCGCCTCAACGCTATTCTCGCAGCAGCCAGTATAGCTTCTGCAAGTTAAGAGGCCTTGCTCTTCACGTAAACTGCCGGGTACCGACAGAGCCGCATCATGTCTGTGATGCCGCGACCGTCGCTGCGATCAGTTTTGTTCGGCTGTGATGACAGCAAGCGTTGCGCGTGTCGCGTCTTATTCATACGTTTTCAACCCACTTTTCAACCAAGGCGCCATACAGTCATTCCGACAGCGGACTTGCTTCGATACCAACAAGCGCGACTTATCAATACCTTCACGAGCTAGGTTGTCGAATTTTCTGCCCTTACCCTCCGAGACAGTCCGAGCCATCAACATCAACGTTACAAAGCCATGGCGCCTCCTTTGCTCGGCTGAACGGATCCCAGCAAAACATAGCGGTGGACTGGGATCGGATTACCGGATTACCCCAGCTAATGCTTTGTGCAATCTCGAACGCTCGGGACTTCTCTGCACAATACGAGAAAGGCCTCCGGCGGGCATGCCGGAGGCCTTCTTGGAGGTTAGCTTGAAGAGCCCTTTTCTTTGCTCCTTTCGTTACACCACGATTTAGAAATTTCGCTGAGCGCGGAGCATCAGCACGAGGCTGTTCTGATCCTTCAGCTCATAGGTCGCAGCGGGTTTAGCGATAACTGTCTGCAGCGGAAGGGTTACAGTACTTCCGGCTGCGTACTTCTGGTCAAGCATCACATAGGCGAGCTCAGCCGTGAAGGCCAAGTTCTTGACCGGCGTCCAGCTTGTCTTCGTACCGACGACAGCATAGTTCAAGTCGGGATTACAGCCGGCTGCGCCGCTCGACAGCGCGATGGTAGCGACCATCGCTCCGCAGATATAGCCTTTAGCCGTGTTGTTGTACCTGACAGCAGCCCAAGCGCCGAAAATAGACGTGTTCCAGTACGGGTCCCAATTGTGAGTGTAACCAGCATTGAAGCCATACGTTGTGGTCAGCTGCTGCCCCGCACCCGTGACGAACACAGAGTCAGCGACACCTCCCAAGCCCAAGCTTTGATAGGCGCCTGCGAGTCCGGTGCCGCCGTACATTGCGAACGACCTGGACATATAATCGTGAAAGTTGTAGCTACTCGCACCGTATGTATATACGCCGGTTAGGTTGATCGTGTCGCCCGGCCCAGTCGGGAGATTCTTTACCGATAACGCAAGCTGACCAGCCCAACCCCATTTGTCTCCTGGATGGCCGGTCGCTTCATCGGCGCCATAATAGCCAGGATGGTTGTCATGCGCCGCGACGGAAGCTTGGAAGAGACCCCAAGCCTGGTCAACACGAACCCTCGCAACGAGGTCAGGAGCTCGCGACCCGCCGATGTCATTGGCGCCGTAAGCTCCGGCTGCCAAGCCAGCGGCGGTCGCACCGCTCACGTTCCAGATGTTGGTTGTGTAAGCCTGAACCTGATCCTGGGCTGAGAAGGAAGCCGAGATGCCCTGACCGAAGTCCGCTGTATACGTGACCTGGTTGATGGGATCCCAACCGGCGCTGCCCGGGAGTTCTATGTTGTTTGCCGGGTACTCAGCCCAAGGCGTTCTGAACTGCGATTCTGCTTTGCCGAAGGTGAACCCGGCGAACTGGATAAAAGCGTAGTAGAGACCGAGCCTGCCGGCGGCGATCTGGCCGCCACCGCTTCCGGCCGGATTGGAGCCGTTATAGGCGGTCGAGCCATTGATTGCGGTCGTGCCGCTCCCCCCATATCCGCCAGTTGACCAAGTGAACACAAACTCGGCGTAGGTCCGGACCACGCCGTATTCGGTAGCCGTGCGGGTATCGACGTTCAGTTGCTGACGAGCCAAGGTCGTATAGTAGTTGCTGAGGCGGTTATTCGCGCCACCCAAGCCGGAGTTCCTGGCGTCAAAGACCGCATTCGTGCCCACCGCTGTATCGAAGCGCAGGTAACCACCTAGCTTAATGCAAGTATCAGTGCCCGGGATATAGTAGAATCCCGCACCGTAAAGCGAGCAGATCTTCACATACTCGATCGCCTTCGCTTTGACCGGTAGATCGGCTGCCTGCCCCCCGGCACTCGCGAACATTGCGGCAGAGCCGAGGATGAGACTCTTCGTCAGTTTCATTTGATGAACCTCCAAGTTCGAACGTCGTTCCGTCCTTCAAAGATCCGCCGCTGCTTGCCCCCCATGGACAGGCCAGCGGGCGGAACGACGTCGAGGACCCCTCGCTGTCGATACAAAGACTAACGCATCAAATCAATTGTTTCAATTAATTAATTGTAGGCACCGCTGCTTTCGGCACCGGTGTTGCGATCTTGTAACACCTAATTTCCCGCACTGAAGAAGCGGCTGTCAAAGCAAAGGAAACCCCCGAGGGGCATCTCATGGGTTTCACTTGGAGATCGAGAGCAACGACCGTCTGTCGAAAAAGTTTGAAATGATCATAGGATATGCAATAAATTGCCAGATAAATTGTCTAAGTAAATTGACTGTGTATAGCGCCTATGTTCTGTGCACTTTATTTACGCAACTTACGACGGAACGCCACACCCGCTACTACGAGGCCACAAGCCGGCGGCACTTCGTCGCAAGATGGACGAACATTGGCAATGTTCACTGCCTGTTTGGGAGCTGAATGTTGAGCGGGGCGCCTCCAATGCGGCTCGGCGTGCGCGAGCTTGAAAAACTGCGAAACAAGGCAGAATTTCAAAGGCGTGTCGCCATAGATCGACGAGCCTGAGCTTTGATGGACGCTTGCTAGGCGGCTGGTCGTCGAGCACGATCCTCAAGCCTCTGAAAATTAAGTTCAAGCGGTTCGCAGTCTTGCGCCCGATCGGAAAGAAGAAAGCTTATCCCACTCTCAAGGTGACCGTAATCCACGCCAGCGAGCTCGCTGTGCCAAAGGGCCGTAAACCTATTGAGTGGAAGCTAATCACGGTCCTACGCATCTGCGGACGCTCGAGAAGATTAACTGGTACCCCAAGCGCCTGGAAAATTGAGGTGTTCCACGAGGTCCTGAAACCGGGCTGAGGGCGGAAGACTCAAAACTCCGAACCGCGGAGCGACTCGTCAATCTGCTGGCGGTCTTCTTTATTCTCAGCTGGCCCATCCTTTGGCTCACCATGCTTGCCTGCACAGCGCCGGAAACGCATGCGAAGACGGTGGACTTGCCGGACCACAGCCAGCAGCGTGGCATTGGATTTGGTCCGCTCACTCACCGGGCGATCGCGCCAGGGTCATAGCCGGCCGGCGAGACCTCGGGCACGGCGCACATCAGCCGCACCGGATAGGCGCAGCGGTGGTCTTCGATGAAGCTAAAGCTCATGTCCGGGTTCCGGCAAGATCGCGATCAACTTTTTTAAATCTCGAGCTCCATGCGCAGCCGTTCGTTCTCCTGGCGGAGGCAGGCGATCTCCGAAGCCTGGTCCGCCGACGTCGGCGCCGCCTGCGTGGTGGGGCCACGCCGCACCACCGAATTCGTCGGCCTTATAAGACCAGAGTTCGCGTGCCATCCAAGCTCGACCCGCATATTGCCGCGATCGAAGCCTGGCTCGCAGAGCAGCCGCAGCGCCGCAGCTGACGGCGCTCGCAATTGTCGGCCCGCTGCGAGAAATACCGCGAGAAGTTCGGAAAGAGTACTCATACGCCGAAGGCCGCTCAATTGACGCATGCGCGCGAGCACGGCGAGCTCTATGATCGGTTGGGTGAAGATCAGGCGGCCTGCTGACCGGCGGGCTTGTCGGTTTGGCGCAGGAGCTTCCACTCCCAGGGCAGCAGTTCGTGCAGGCGCGACGCGGGAAGATCGGCGATACGGGCCAGGACATCGGCGAGCCAGGCCTTGGGATCGACGTCGTTGAGGCGACAGGTCGTGATCATCGTCAGCATGATGGCGGCACGGTCGGCGCCACGCTGGCTACCAGCGAAGGTCCAGTTGCGCCTTCCCAAGGCGATGCCTCTCAATGCGCGCTCAGCGCAATTGTTGGTCAAGCAGTTTCTGCCATCGTCGAGGAAGCGGGCGAAGTCGTCCCAGCGCCTGAGCATGTAATTCATGGGCTTCAGGACCTCGGAGGAGCGCGAGAGGGTTTCGCGCTGACGCAGCAGCCACGCGTGCAGGTCCTTGAGAAGCGGCTTGCTCTTTTCCTGGCGCACGGCGCGCCGGTCGTCAGCGCTGCAGCCGTTAATGGCGCGCTCGATCTCGAACAACGCATCGAGGCGTCTGACCGCCTCCAGCGCGATCGGAGAGACCGGTTTGCCCTTCTTACCTTCCCGAGCATTTTTCTCGATGTCAGCCAGCTCGAAGAATCCCCGCCGCGCATGGGCAAAGCAAAACGCCGGCGTAATCGGCAGCTCTTTCCGCTGCGGGTCGAACAACGGTTCGAAGCCACCGTAACAGTCGCACTGCAGAATGCCCGCGAAGGCGGCCAGATGCTTCTGGGGATGCTCGCCTCGTCGATCGCTCGAGGCGTAATAGACCGCCGCCGGCGGCGCAGGCCCGGCAAACGGCCGGTCATCCCGCACATAAGTCCAAATCCGCCCGGTCGTGCACTTGCCCTTCGCCAAGATACGGATGGTGGTGTCGTCGCCATGAAGGCGCTCGGCCGCGAGTACATGGCGTTCGATCAAGTGGAAGAGCGGCATGACGGCGAAGGTCCCGTGGCCGACCTGGTCGGCCAGCGTCGACAACGGCAGGTCGATCCCCTCGGCCTTGAAGCGCACACTCTGGCGGTTGAGCGGGATATGCATGCCAAACTTGTCGAACAGGATCGTCGCCAGCAATTGTGGGCCGATCAAGCCGCGCGGCGTGGCATGGAACGGCGCCGGCGGTTGGCTGATCTTCTCGCAATCGCGGCAGGTAAACTTCTCGCGTACCGTCTCGATCAGCTTGAAGCGGCGCGGGATCTCCTCCAGCGTCCCAGTCACATCCTCACCGATCTTCGCCAGCCGCGATCCACCGCAGCAGGCGCAGGTTGTTGGAGCCTCAATGACGACGCGTTCGCGTTCGATGTCATCCGCCCATGGCTTGCGCACCGGCCGCTTGCGCATGAAGGGGCGAACGTTCTGCGTCTTCGCCGCGGCGGCCTGCGCGGCAAGCTCATCCTCGCTCGCCGTGGTGACGAGTTCTTCGAGTTCCAACTCCAACTGCTCGAGCAGCCGTGCCGTGCGCTCGGAGCGCTGCCCGTACAGCTCGCGTTTGCGCTTCTCGATCCGTAGTTCGAGATGTGCGATCACCGCCTCGTTGTCCGACAGCTCCGCCCGTGCACTGGCGGCCATCGCCTCGGCTCGCAGCCGCGCCTCACGCTCGGCCTGCAGCGCCGCCAGGGCACTCACAAGGTCCGATGGAAGATCGTCCGGCTTCGATATCATGAAGCCCATTGAATCAGATCAAGCAGCAGATTTAAACCGTAAAGCGGCTATCCGACCCGCGTCGGACGCTGGGTTTCTTGAGGGTTGCGCCAATCGATCCCGGACAGCAGATAGCTCAACTGCGCCGGCGAGATCGTTACCGATTCACCGGCAACCGATGGCCAGATGAACTTTCCTCTCTCGAGTCTTTTTGTGAACAAGCAGGCTCCCTGGCCATCGTGCCAGATCGCCTTCACAAGATCGCTGCGGCGACCGCGGAAGACGAACAGATGACCGCTGAGCGGGTCTTTGCGCAGCACCTCCTGTACTTGGAGTGCCAGCGACGGAAAGCCTCTGCGCATATCCGTGTAGCCTGTCGCGAGCCACACTCGCACATTCCCCGGTATAGCAATCATCGGCGTCCAAGCACATCGAGGACCCGCGCCAGCGCCTCCGGATCGACGTGCGCATCCACCCGGACGCACCGTCGGTTGCCGAGATCAATCTCTATCAATCCAGTACGCGCGGCTGCCACGGAGCGAACTCGGCCATCAGCCGTAGGCAAAAGCTTCGGAGTTTCCTCAGCCGAGGCCGCTGCGGCGGCGATCTGCACCGGCGCAAAAGATGGTACAACTTGTTCCGATGTCCGTGCTTGTCGACGCCAGGTAAACACCAGGCTGGCCGCTACTAAGTTGCGACGCGCAACCTCAGTCACCTTCGCGCCCGGCGCCAACGTTTCCTCGACAATGCGTGCCTTGTCGTCCTGCGACCAGCGCCGCCGCCGCTCCGGCCCGCCCAAAACCTCGACCCGCATCGCCTGATGACCTTAAAGCTAGACTTAAGGCCACACGCTTCGCGAATTACCAGCCGTCACGCAAGACGGCCCCTGTCGGATGCGTACCGGAAAGAGACAGCATTGGATTGTGCAACGTCTGCTGAGGGCGCTCAGACGGAGGGCTGCCGAAGGCTTGGTCGCAGGCCCCGCTCGACGAAGCCACGATCGCTGCCCCATTGCCGGGGGTTGTGGACGGGTCGGGCTATGTAGGGGACGACCCGCCCACAGCCCCTCTCCTCGAGCAAGCCGGGAAAAGCGATCTGGCGCGCGGCCGATTAATCGACATCCGATCGTCATCGGCAATGGCGCCATTAGGGTAACATTCGCAGATGCGGCAATACGAGGAGTCAAATCGTGCGCCGAATAACCATCGTTTCCTCAATGCGATCTTTGGCGCCTTATTCTTATTGCTCCGAGTATCGAACGAGCCGACACAACAAATTCACGCAATGTGTTCGCGGCGCGAACATGGCCGGCTAGTAGGTCGCCCGCCCCCCGGAAAGGTCGAATACGGCGCCCGTGCTGAACGAGCACTCCTCGCTGGCGAGCCAGCAGACGAGCGACGTCGCCTCTTCGATCGCGCCGAACCTTCCGAGCGGAATCTTCGAAAGCATGAACTTGATGTGCTGGGGCGTCATTTGGTCGAACAGCGGCGTCTTGATCGCCGCCGGCGTTATGCAATTGACGCGGATGCCGGTTGTAGCCGTTTCCTTGCCTAGCGATTTGGTGAGCGCGATCACGGCGGCCTTGGACGCACTGTAGGCCGAAGCGTTCGGGTTGCCTTCCTTTCCCGCGACCGAGGCAACGTTGACGATGCGACCGTAGCCGCCCCTCTCCATCGCGCGGACAGCGGCGCGGTTGCAGTAGAAGGCTCCATTGACGTTGACGTCGAAGACCTTGCGCCAATCGCTGCCCGGATAGTCCTTCACGGCTCCGTTCGGCCCCGTTATGCCGGCGCTGGCCACCAGAATGTCGAGCCCGCCGCCCAGATCGTGGATGCTCCGCTGCATGGCCACATCGACGGCGTCTTCCTCCGAGATGTCGACCGACTGCGTGTGCACCGCGCCGGCCTCCACCGCTGCAGCGGCAAGGACGGAGGAGTTCAAGTCCCACATGGAGACGCGGGCGCCCTCGGCCGCCAGGCGACGAGCTACGTCGCGGCCGATGCCGGACGCCGCGCCGGTAACGACAGCTGTTCGTCCTTCGAATCTTCCGCTGTAGACGGTCACGATCGTGGCCCCGCAGCTGGCGACCATTCGCGGGTTTGCTGGCGTTGCATTCCGAGCCCCTCGATTCCGAGCGTCATGACGTCGCCCGGCTTGAGATAGATCGCAGCGGGCTTCTTGCCCATGCCCACGCCAGGCGGCGTGCCGGTCGCAATGATATCGTCGGGCATCAGCGTCATGAAGCGGCTGACGTAGCTGACGATCCGGCGCAGTCGAAGATCTTGGTCCGGGTGTTGCCCGCCTGCATGCGATTTCCGTTGACGTCGAGCCAGACATCGAGCGCCTGGGGGTCGGTGATCTCGTCCGCCGTCACCAGCCATGGTCCAACAGGACCAAAGGGTGTCGCAACCCTTGCCCTTGTCCCACGTGCCGCCGCTTTCCATCTGGTACTCGCGCTCGCTCACGTCGTTCACGATGCAGTAGCCGGCAACGTGGGCGAGCGCGTCGGCGCGCTCGTAGGGGCCAGCATCCATAACACGTTTGTAATTGAACAATTGGCGCATTCTTTCCACGCATGATTCTGCGACGTTGGGGCCGATAGATTCATCTTCGCGCAAATATTATCAGGCCATGGGAACCGAATTTCGGTGATATGACGCATCAGACGGCAGAAATAGTGCACCGGTCGCCCTTCGTGTGAGGAGTTTTAGTACAACCATAGGAGCGCAATGGGGCCTCGACGGAAAGCCCGCGACACGTGCCGATCTCACATCAGGACCTACGCAATCGCAAGAGGTGAAGCTTTTATTCTTACCGTTACGGTCGCGAGCACCTCATGCGAGTCTGAGAAACCGACCGGAGCAGGTTGAATCTTGATATCGGACCGTCTCGCCCGAGTGGCGGCGCTAATGGTTAGCGTTGTGGATCCCCCGCAGCCGCTGCGAGCGTCGGCGTAGCAGCTCGACACTGCTCAGCATGACGATGGAGAACAGGATTAGTACGGTCGCGGCGGCAGTAAGGGTCGGACTGATCTCCTCGCGAAGGCCGGAAAACATGACCATGGGCAATGTTCGCTGCGCGGGGCCGGCAACGAAAAGAGCGACCACCACCTCGTCGAAGGAGCTGAGGAAGGCGAAGAGTGCACCGGATACCATACCTGGAAGAATGAGCGGCAGAATGATCTCGAAGAAGACGGTGATCGGCGGCGCACCGAGTCCGGCGGCTGCGCGGGTGAGTGAGTGGTCGAAACCTATCAGGGTCGCAGTCACGGCAATGACGACAAAGGGCGTGGCTAGCAGGGTTTGCGCTAGGATTAGCCCGGTATAGCTGTTGAGCAGCCCGATATCGGCATAGAAGTAATAGACGGCGACCGCGGTTATTACCGCCGGAACGATCATGGGCGAGATCAACAAGCTCATCACAGCCGTACGCCAAGGGAAGCTTGGGCGACTGAGCCCCAGCGCGGCTAGCGTGCCCAGCGCGGTCGACAGCAACGTGACCGACACCGCGATGAAGATAGAATTGTGCAGCGCGCCCTGCCAACGGTCTGTTAGGAAGAATTCCTCATACCAGCGCAGCGACAGCCCCGGCATTGGATAGCTGAAGAAGGGCACAGAATTGAAAGACAGCGGGATGATCGTAAGGATCGGTGCAGCCAGAAACAACAGCACCGCCCCGCAGATGAGCCGGTGCAGATACTGCCAGGCCCTCTCTATCGGAGAGGCATAGGCGAAAGTGGTCATCGTTCTCACCCCATCTTGAGCCGGTCGACACCAATCAGCTTATTGTAGACATAGTAGAGCAGCAGAGTCGCACTGAGCAGGATAGCGCCTAGGGCCGACGCCATGCCCCAGTTGAGGTCCTCGTTCGTGTAGTGCGCGACGAAGTAGCCGACCATCTGGTCGGTCGGCCCCCCGACGAGCGCGGGGGTCAGGTAATAGCCAAGACATAGGATGAACGTCAGTAGACACCCGGCGGCGATGCCCGGCAGGGTTTGGGGGAAGTAGACCTTCCAGAAGGCGTAGAACGGGCCGGCACCGAGCGAGCGCGCAGCGCGGACATAGCTCGGCGAGATCGTCTTCATCACGCTGTAGATCGGCAGTAGCGTGAGGGGCAACTGAATATGTGTCATGGCCACTATCGTGCCGAAGCGGTTAAAGATGAGCTCCGCCGGGTGCGATATGATATGCAGCGCCATCAACATTTCGTTGATGACACCGTAGTCCTGCAGGAGCACGACCCATGCCGTGGTGCGCACCAGCCCGGAGGTCCAGAACGGCAACAGAACCATGATCATGAGCAAGTTGCTGATCCGGAGCGGCAATGTCGCCAGGAGATAAGCGAGCGGGAGGCCTAGTAGCAGGGTGGCGCCGGTCACGCCGATGCTGATGGCAAGCGTGCGCAGAAAGGTGTCGCGAAAGACCGCGTTCTCCGGCGGCGAGGCGACGATCTGGCTGTCGGGCCCGTATTGGTAGTCGATCGAGCGCAGTAGGTAAAAGGCCGTATAGGCCGAGTGACCGCGTTTGAGGAGGCTCCAGACGCCGTGCTGACCCCAGAGCGGATTGATCTCGATCAGCGCCGCCTTGTAGGGGCCAGCGGAAAGCATGCTCACCTTTCGGGCGCTCGACGCTACCTGGCTGCCGGCGCCAGGCATCTCATAATTTATCCGCTTGCCGATCACGCCTGTGGTCTTCTGCGCCCAGGCCTGCTTGAGATCGTCGGCGAGAGCGGCATAGACGCTCTCGCCCGGCAGGTCCTTGCTGTCCCAAGTGTTGAGCGCAGCCGTTGTTCGCGGCATGAGCGTCAACAGTGTATCGTCATAGATCGCGTTGTGCATCATGCGGGCGATTGGCCACACGAACGCGATCAAGATGAACAGCATGAGCGGCAGGACAAGCATAACGGCCTTCAGCTTGCGCCGGCGCTCGACCCGCTGCAGCCTGATCCGTAACGGGATGCCGTCCGGACTGCCCGTGATTTGGGCGGCCATCGTCGCCATCGACTTCTCTCTCACTATTTCTCGCTCTCTCAATCGAGGCGACGAGGAGCACGGAATCTCCTCGCCGCCATCGTCCTTACTTCGCGAGCCACGCGGTAAACCGCTGCCGCAGCTCATCGGCCCGCTCCATCAGGAAAGGGTAATCGGCATGCAGCGCAATGGCGTCACGCTCGGGCGTATTTGGAAGGTTGGGCAACACCGTTGGATCAACAAGCGCCATCGCGTCCTTGTTGGCAGGTCCGTAGGGCATATAGCGCGTAAAATCGGCCTGCCCTTGGGGTGAGCCAGCGAAGGCGATGAATTTGTACGCGTCGTCCAGATGCGGACTACCCTTGGGAATCGTCCAGTAGCCCCAGCCCACTTGAGCGGCATCCCACAAGATTTCGAAATGTTTGCCGGAGTCCTTGGCGGCATCGGTGATGCGCCCGTTATACGCCGCGGTCATGACGACCTGACCGTCTGCCAGTAGCTGCGGCGCCTGGGCGCCAGCCGTCCACCAGATGACGTCCTTCTTGATCCTATCGAGCTTCTTGAAGGCACGGTCGACGCCGTCCGGCGTGTTGAGAACCTTATAGACGTCCTTGGTCGGCACGCCGTCGGCGATCAGCGCCCATTCGAGATTGGGAGAGAAATTCTTCACCAGTCCGCGCTTGCCGGGGAACTTCTTCGTGTCGAACAGGTCGGCGATGGTTTTGGGACCGTTCGGCAGCTTGCCCTTGTCATAGGTGAGGATCGTGGCACTGACTACGTTTGGCACCCCGCAGTCCAATTTGCTTTCCGCACCGAACTTGGCACGGTCGAGGCCCAGCTTGTTCCAATCGATCGTCTCAAGGAGGCCCTGGGCGCACATTAGCCAAGCGCCCGATCCGGCAGCGTCAACAACGTCCCAGCTCACGGTCTTGGACTCGACCATGGCACGAACCTTAGCGATCTCGCCGCTGTACTCGCCTTCGGTGATCTTAATCCCGGTCGCCTTTGCGAAGGGCTCGAAAACGGCCTTGCGCCAAGCCGTCTGCCCGGCCCCTCCCCAGGAGACGATCGTCAGTTGATCGCCCGCCAAAGCAGGCTTTACCGGCAACAACGCGCTCGCCGCCAAGCCTGTCAGGGACAGGGCGCTGGTGATCATTAGGCGTGTCTTCATCGTCTTACTCTCCCCTCCTATACCACCCCCCAGGATAGGAGCGGCGACGTCGAACTCCCGATTGCCTTGTCGAGGCGCCTCAGGTCATGTCATGCCCCGTCGAGCGCCCGACAATCCTCCGTTTTCCAGCCGATGGTGATCGCCGCACCGGGCTCGAGCTGGACCACACCTTCCGAATTCGGCAGCTTGATCACAAAATCATCATGCTTACAGACCGAGACCCGGGCACGCACGTGGTCGCCCAGATAGATCACCTCCGCAACCCGAGCGCTGAAGACGTTGGGCAGAGAGCCTGGCGCGGGGTTCAGCTGCACCCGCTCCGGCCGCAACGACAGCATAGTCGGGCGACCGACCGTCTCGACGTTGACCGCGAGCGCCTGCACGTTGCCCGCGCCTGCAATCTCCACCTTGCAGGTCGCACCATTCATCGCGACAACCCTTCCGTGTAGCCGATTGTTCTCGCCGATGAACTGTGCAACGAAGGCGTTCTGCGGTCGCTCGTACAGCTCGGCAGGCGCCGCGATCTGCTGGATGGCCCCGTCATTGAATACCGCGATGCGGTCCGACATGGTCAGCGCTTCGCTCTGGTCATGCGTCACATAGACCACGGTGACACCCAGATCCTCGTGGATATGCTTGATCTCAAGCTGCATGTGTTCGCGCAGCTGCTTGTCCAGCGCGCCGAGCGGCTCATCCATCAGCACGAGCTTGGGATCGAAGACGAGGGCCCGGGCAAGCGCGACGCGCTGCTGCTGGCCGCCAGAAAGCTGGCCGGGCCGGCGCCTGCCATGGGCGCCGAGTCGGACGAGGTCGAGCGTCCGCTTGATCTTGGCCTCGATCTCGGCCCTGCCAAGCTTGCGCACCTTAAGCGGGAAGGCGAGATTCTCCTCCACGGTCATATGCGGAAAAAGCGCGTAGCTCTGGAACACCATGCCGATGTTGCGCCTGTGCGGGGGCATGTTGTTGATCGAGCGCCCCTCCAGAAGAATGGCGCCTTGGGTGGGCACCTCGAAGCCGGCAAGCATCATCAGCGTCGTCGTCTTGCCGGAGCCAGAGGGCCCCAGCATGGTCAAGAACTCACCCCGGGCGATATCCAAGTTGAGGTTCTTAACGACCAGCATTTCGCCGTCGTAAGTCTTCTGGACGTCGGAAAACTTCACGAAGGCAGTGTTCGCGTCCGGCATCGACCCTCTCCCCGCTCCCGGCGTTTGTTCCACTAATGCGCCGTCGGCGACTATCAGAGTACGATGATCGTTGATGGATTGCACATTCGCGAGCGCGCAATTGAGGCCGGGGCCAGCATTTATAAGGCGCTTGTAACTGACCATTTGGCGCATTCCTTTCCTACCAGCGCTTAGCTTTGCGACGCTCGACCCGACAGAAGATTATCGTTCACGAAAACATTAGCGCGCCGCCAAAGCTGAATTTCATCGATGTGACAGTTCGGACGGTCGAAATCCTGCGCAGAGTCGGCCGTGTGCGAAGATTCAAGCTTATGATTGTCTTCGTGCACGTCTCACGCGTGGCTCCAGGACTGTGTCTCGAGCCACAACAACATCGCGCGTCTTATCGGGCCGAGCTTTCCGCCAGCAGCGAGGAAGCACGTGACTTCCCGAACTACTGCCAGCGGCTGAGCCTCTGCCCGGAGGTCGAGGCGGTCGCGAACCTATTACCGCTGAATAGCGCCCTTCTAACGGCGGCTTGCCCCTCCGATCGCGCAAGAAACGGACAGACCTCTATCCACGCAATCCCGACGCATGTGAAGACTCCCAGTCAATTCACTGAAATCGGACACAATGCGCCGATTGCCTCCCACCGTGCAGAGTCCACGTGCGACAATACCCACACACCCCGAATTCGCGTCCTAGCATTGACTTGAATCAGCATCTGCTCGCCCATTACTCCTCCCACACCATCGACAGCGTTACGTGCTTGCGCTTGAGCTCGCGACGCACCGCCGCCCCCTCTGGCTCGGCATGCCGGCGATGGCGCCGCTTGGTGTCGTCACCGGCTCAGGCCTGGCGAACAGCCGGGCCTCCAGCACCCTGTCGGACGTCGTCGGGCAACGGCCAAGTCAGTCCCGCCGCCTTGAACAGGCGGATCGTCAACCCGCCGTCGAAGGCGCCGTCCCCACCCGCAGCGCAATCTCGCCGATCGGCATCCCGGCCGCCTTCAATCTGATCCATTCGCGCACATGGCGCATCGCAAACCTCTCGTCGGGATCCAGGCCCCCCTCGCAAAACCGGGAGGCGGGACCGTAGCGGAGCCAGAAGAGGCCGCGTCACCCTGGGCGACAGCGAGCGGAATCAGCACACTCCAAGATGGAAATCGCGTTTCCGTTCTTCAATTATCCGGCCGTGCCCCAAGACAGGTGTGGCGGAACGACTTCGAGAATCCCCTCGGCGTCAAATAGATCTTTAATTTCTCTTCAATTGCTGAAATTAATTTAGCGCATAACTGCCGTCAATTATGGGAGTCCGGTTGCATCCGAGTGACGCGCCCGCTAATTAAGGGGTAAGAACAGCCCGGGGGCATCTCCAGCGGCTTTTGGAGGATCGCAGGTGCTGCGGAACACCGTAATTAATTGTCTCAGTAAATTTCTCTACTGCATCGTGCCTATGTTCTATGCCACCTGGTTGGGGCGATTTAGGATCGGTGATGCCTCCTGACTCACCCGCGAGGTCTCGCCTGGCGACAATGAGCAAAGTGCGAAAATGAACATGGCCGAAAAAGAACAATTAGATCGAGCCGCGAGGGACCTGATCTGGAACATCGTTGAAATCCATTCTCAACTTGAGGAAATCCATAAGAGTTGGGCTGAAATGCTAGGAATAACCGAACCGCAATGGCTCATCCTTACGGCCATTGACGACCTCGATGATGGTCGCGGCGTTTCTGGCGTTGCGGTCGCAAATAAACTGCGGATCCATCCGGCCTTCGTGACAAACCAAACGAAGAAGCTCGAACAGATGGAGCTCTTGGCCCGCGTAATATCGCCCGATGATGCGAGATTTCTGCAGATCTCACTGACTCAAAAGGCTCGAACGGAAATGGTGAAGCTGTCGGATAAGAGACACGCACTTAATTCGACGATGCTTGCCGGTTTGGACGAAGAGTCTTTGGACTACCTCAACAAACGACTGACCTCGATTGCCAAGAACAGCCGCCTTGCACATCAAAAACTAAGCCTCGGGCTATTGTAGCCGGGCCTCAATCGAAGCCTTGACGCACTCCTCACGAGCCCAGAATGGTTCACTGAGCAGCAAAAACTGTGGCACGTATTTGCCGCAGATGCATCTTAAGATCGCCTCTTGCGCAAGATTGCCGGCGCACGTTAGCCAAGCTAAGCGAAATTGGAAAAGCTGCGCATTGACTAAAACAAAGCAGATTTTCAGCGGCGCGGGCCCGTAGATCGGCGAGCCGCAGCTTCGATGAGCGTTAGACTCTAGAATCGACATAGCGGAAGCTGAAGCTGCCAATCAACGCTGACTGGCCCGATTCAGGGACTCTCGATTGCTTAAGGTTGTGTGGGGCATACCCGAGCAATTATCGATGACTCGCGCGAAAGGGGGAAACCGATGCTGTGCGCTGCTTGGCCTGAAGTGACGCATAACCTCGAGTCCACAAGGCGGAGTGCGGCGGTATTCCTTGACAGTTTCTCTGGAGGTCACGAGCTCATAAGCCGGCGGCACTTCGTCGCAAGGTGGACGAACATTGGAGAGGCTCACTGCCTATTCGGAGACCAGAACGTCGAGCGGGGCGCATTCGATGCCGCGGAGGATGCTTGGCTTTGCGCAATGACCGCATTCGAATTGGCAAGGCGGCTGGCCGACGAAGACGATCCACAAGCGGGGGACGTTTTGGGCAAACTGGAAGCTGTCATCGGCAATTTCGAATCTCTCAAACAGAGGGTGCGGCGCGTCGAAATCGCGTCTTGGGATGAACGCAAGCTACCTGCCTACTACGTGTCCGCGGGCGAACCTGAGTTGTTCACCCCAGCAGTTATTTGCATAAGCAGAGAGGACGAAACGGAAGCGATGTTGGTCGGGCGCCTCTTGCCAGTTCTAGCAGGCCGAGGCATGGCGGCTCTCGTTCTCGCTCACCAGGACGTTTCCGCTGGCCGGCATGAACAATCAGCGATCTTGTCATCCTGCTTGGACTATTTAACTGCTCAACCGGAAGTCGATGCATCTCGTATTGGTATCTACGGTGAAGGGCTGTCGGCCGCCCTGGCGACCGATTTCGCGTTGGCTGATCGACGCATTGCTGCGGCGGTTTGCGATGGCGGCTTGTGGAACTGGGCTCGTACTCAGGCTTCCATCTCCTGGATGACGGGAGCCTCTGACCTCTTGGATGATCACCTGGCCTCAGCATACCGAGCGCGATTGGCGCGACGTTTGAAATGCCCGGCTCTCGTGGTTGCAGGTGGGCGCAGCATCGCTAGCGTCCCGGAGGCCATCAAATTGGAAACCTACTGCGCAGCCGCTCGCATCGACCTCAAGCTCTTGATGCCGCGTCTGGCACACATTCCAGACGGTGAGTTCGAGAATTTTGCAGCCTGCGATGAGGATATTTTCGTCTGGCTGGAACGGACGCTGACTTCGGCTTCGTAGGCCCCAATCAGCCGCGCTAAAAGACATGACCAAGGCCAGCATATATTGCCCGGCGGTGCCATGACTTCTTGCCCTGATAGATCACTCCGGACCTTTGCGGAATTCCCCTCACGGCGATCCGCGGGCCGCCGTCCTCGGGCATATGAACCGTAAGCGCACAAAATGCCAGCGAACGGCGATCATGAAGGTCGAACGAAGCAGTGCAGCAAGGACCCAGGATATGGACGCACGGTCATCTGGAGAAGAATGCATGAAAGCTGCGGTTCTTTGTCCAAAAGCGGAATATCCACGACCAACCGGTATCTCAGTAAATTTCTGCGCGCTATTTTTGTTCGACATCACTTAAAGAGGTTGAGGAGACGAGACCATGACTAACGAGGCCTCCCAGGAATGGCACATCCGCTGTGATCTCGCGGCAGCTTATCGCCTGATCGCCCATTTCGGCATGGACGACTTGATCTCCACCCATCTATCAGCGCGCCTGCCTGGCAAAGCGCATCGTTTTCTGTTGAACCCCTACGGCATGATGTTCGACGAAATCACAGCCTCTAGTCTTGTTGTGGTCGACCCCGAGGGGCATGCCATTCAGAAGGAGGAAGAGGCTAAAGTGAACAACGCAGGCTTCACGATCCATTCTGCCGTGCACATGGCACGTGACGATGCTCAGTGCGTAATTCACACCCACACCTTAGCCGGAATGGCGGTTGCGGCTCAAGAACAGGGACTGCTGCCACTAAATCAAAAATCGATGTGCCTATACGGCGGCATTGCCTATCACGACTATGAAGGAGTTGCCCTTGACCTCGACGAGCGCGAACGTCTCGTCCGCGATCTCGGCGGCAAAGACTTGATGATCCTCAAGCACCACGGCTTGCTTACAATCGGCCGCACCGTCTCTGAAGCCTTCCTCAACATGTACCTCTTAGAGCAATCTTGCCGGGTGCAAATCGCGGCAACGCAAGGCGGACAAAAGATCGCTTTGCCTTCTGAGAAGATTGCTGCACATGCTGCGGAGCAATTTCAACGCGAGGGCTACAATAGGAGTCTTCGGCCTTGGACCGCCCTCAAACGCCGCCTCGACCGCTTAAGTCCTGATTACGCAACCTGATGGTCTGGCTAAGCGCTGATATGCTACCACTGACCTGCCAAGCAAGCGAGTAGGCAATCCGTTTCCGACGCTGCTCAATATTTGGCGGCTATCAAGGAGCCACCCATGCGCCCCCCCAACTTTGATGATCTTGCTGAAAAACTACGCAACTGGGGCCGGTGGGGCCAGGCAGATCAGCGGGGTACGCTGAATCACATCGGGCCAGAAACTCTGAAGAAGGCGGCGGCCGAGGTGCGCGACGGCAAGCTCTTCAATCTTGGTCTGCGGTTCGACCGGAATGGGCCGCAGCTCGGACGCAAGCGGTTCAACCCGATGGTCTACGCGACCGACCTTTTCACACCTATGAGCCCCACGGCGGCGCCTGGTGTCTGTTTCTCCGACGACGTGATCCATATGCCGCTGCAATGTTCGACCCAATGGGACGCACTCGGTCACGTCCACTATGACGGTCAACTCTACAATGGCTGCAATGCGCGCGAATGCCTTACGCCAAATGGGGCGCTGAAGATGGGCATCGACCATCTGGCAAGCCCCGGCATCGTCTCCCGCGGGGTGCTCCTGGACATTGCGCAGCTAAAGGGCGTCGAGCGACTGCCACTCGACTATGCGATCACGGTCGATGATTTGAATTCCGCATGCGAGAAGCAAGGCGTAAGCGTCGGCAGGGGCGACATCCTGTTGGTGAACACAGGCCACATGCTTTGGTTCACCGCCGATGGGGATCGCGACGCTTTTATGGGAATGCAGCCCGGCCTCAGCTATACCTGCGCCGAGTGGGCGCATGACAAGTCACTGGCTGCCGTCGCGGCCGACAACATGGCTGTGGAAATATTAGACGCCGAGGGCTTGGGTTCGGAAATGCCGCTCGCCTTCCACATGCTGGCGCTGCGAGACATAGGCATGCCGTTGGGCGAAATGTTCAATCTAGAGACGCTGGCCGCGGACTGCGCAGCCGACGGACGCTACAGCTTCTTGCTTGCAGCCCCGCCTTTGGAGGTTACCGGAGGCTTTGGCTCGCCCGTGAACCCACAAGCATTGAAATAAAGGCTCATTGAGGATCGCGGACTGGGCGACCGGTTCGAATTACAGCGTCGACAACAATTTCATCAGCGGACATCCGCCAGCCGCTTTTGGCAATCGCCCGCCGATTCGCAAGACAAGAAGTGAACTGACGAATAGCAACCAGCATCCAAGCTTCATTTGGGAGAGAAGCGATGAACCACCAGTGTTGAGAAAAATAGCCGCCGCCGAAATGGCAGCTAGACGCGCTCTTTCGTTTGGAATGCAAACTTGCAATACGTAGGTTCGGTTCGCATCTTTTGTCATAGTAATAATTGTCAGTGCTTCCGATCCGTCGCAAGCTTAGTTTTCTCCCAATTCAGCATGGCCTGTCACCTCAGCCTTCTGGGGGCCACGCCGTGGGATTGAGGGGCGGGGCCCGTTTCGTTGACTTTCCACGGTTTTCCGTATGCTTGCCCTCAGGGCGGCGGCAAGTGCTGGATCAGAGGCAGGACATTTCCAAGCCTGTCTCCGGCAGTCGATGCTTGGACTCTACGGCAGCTCAACAGCAGCGAGCGCGCCAGCCCCGCCGAGCGCACGTTTTGAATGTCGGGCAACGCTGGGGCATGCAGGACTGCGCCCGAGTTTTTGTGATTGCATGGATCCGCACTCGTGCCACGCAGATCCTTCGCGTCATTTCACGCCTCCACTAAAGACCGCGACAAGGCAGCGCATTCGATCAGCGCGGTTAGCCCCGCAAATCAGATCATGGCACAGAAGCTCCTGTCCCCTCCCCAAGCTGGGCGTGCGCAACCGCCGACCTGCAGAATACACTCTTCTCTTGGGGCTTGTTAGTCTGTTCTCTGGAGGCGCAAGTGCAGCATTTGGAGCCGGATCTTCTCCGGGCCTTCGTCATTGTCGCAGAGACACGCAGCTTCACGAAAGCCAGCGAACGGCTGTTCCGCACGCAGGCGGCGATCAGCATGCAGATCAAGCGATTGGAAGAGCGCATCGGAAAGCCACTCTTTGTGCGAGGTCCATTCGGCACTCGGCTCACCACCACCGGCGAGTTGCTGATCGACTACGCACGCAGAATATTGCTCTTAAATGATGAAGCGCTTGTCAAGCTCTCGGCGTTTCAGTCTGACGACGTAGTGCGCATCGGTATATCGGACGCCTTCGCCCGCATCATTTTGCCCGACGTATTGCCGTTGCTCAGCAAGTCTTGTCCCCATGTACGACTTCATATCGTTGCTGACGATGGCCTCAATTTGGCTCAGGAAGTTCGAGACGGACGAGTGGACCTCGCCCTGGTGATCCGGCATTCGAAGACCCGCGACGCCGAGTTGCTCCGACGTGAGAAACTTCATTGGATCACATCGCTGCAGAACTCGCCGCACGATTACCAAGTATTGCCGTTAGCGCTCCTTTCTGGTGGTTGTCTCCGTCGCGAGATCGCCCTGCAGGCCCTCAAGAAAGCCGACCGAAGATTTAAGATCGTATTATCCAGCGGCACAATGGCTCCCATTGTTGCTGCAGTCGCGGTCGGTGTCGCTGTATCGCTCGCCGAGGAGTCTGTGATCCCAGCCGGTGTGCGCCAACTTGTGGAGGCGGAGGGGCTCCCTTCACTCGGTGCCGTTGACCTTGTTCTATACTGTATTCCAGGTCATCAATCTCGTGCCTCAGCAATGATCGCGGAGCACATTCGCTTGTCGTTAAGGAGCCGGACATTGCTGTCGGAAACCTTACAGGCAGCGCATCGGTCCGCGGCCGAATAGGTCGCTTATTAGCGAGACGTATGCCTCCATAAGAGCTTTTGATTTTTATCGATTGACTAGATTGGCTATTTTTGGGGTGAAAATGGCGGTTCAGTCGAATTGTGATGAAGGCGCATAACATGACGAAGGTGAAAGACGCATCAACTCAGTCAGCCGATCGGTCACCATCGGCGTTGGACGGCTCCTGCTCATCATCGATCGACATTGTGGCGCAGCTTACTGAGTCCGACTTTGCGACAAAGTATCGCGATGCAATGCGGCCAGTTGTCCTACGTGGCGGCTGCGCGGCTTGGAGCGCCTGCCAGCGTTGGTCGCCTCAGTATTTTGAGCAGGCCGCGGGATCGCTGACAGTGCCGGTGAAGACGCTCAACACTGGCGACATCAAAGTCTCACCTTGGCGCCTGGCAGAATACGTGAAGTTCATAATGGAGCGTCCGCCGCGCGCGGATGAAGTCTCATCAAACGCGGAAGCAATCCCGTATTGCCACGATATTCCATTACTCGGATTAGTGGAAACGCTGGCTGCAGACTGCCAGCCCTTTCCGGCCAATCTTCTTAGTCCCTGGTATCGTCAGCATTGGTGGCGGTATTCGCAGTTCTTCATGGGCCCAGCAGGCACGGTTACTCCGCTTCACTTCGATACCCTGCTTAGTCACAATCTCTTCTTCCAGATCTACGGCAGTAAGACGTTCATAATCATACCCGCGAACCAAGCAGAGCTCTGTGGACGCCGCGGTTGGAGATGGTTTGATGTGGACCCGGAGCGCCCCGACTATGGGCGATTTCCGCAGTACCGGCGTGCGACCCCCGTGGCAATCACCGTGAGTGCAGGCGACATGCTGTACATGCCACCTGGTACCCTCCACCACGTGCGTAGCCTATCGGCCTCAATTTCCTTTAATATCGATTGGCACACCGAGCGGAGCGTATTGGACGCGTTAGCCCAGCCCCCAAACGAAATACCCACAGAAGTCAAATATTACAACGCGATCAGCGCATTGGCCGTCGTCGCCAAGATACCTGAAGCCATTACGTTTCCATTGTACCGGCCCTACTTGAGCTATGTAAGTTGACGAGACGAGTTGCACTTGAGAGCGCTACCTACGCCATGCACGCGGCTTTCCGCTCGGGACGAGCTGAGGCCGCGCAATCGGCGAGAGCCAAATCTGGCCAGACCAGCATCAACCAATGCCCGAAAAAGGTGATATCCCGCCGCCGTGCGGCCTCAGGTGCCTAGCCTTGATCCCCACCGTCTGCCACTACGACCAGCAGCGCGCGGAGGTCATGTCCGCTTGCTCGGCAAGCCGGCTTGAGAACATGTTCCACTAAGACCGCTCGAGTGCAGTCCCGTCGGCCGCGCCACGGCGCTACAGTCGAACGAAACCGCTGTGAGCACTTCAATCGCTGGCGACGCTAACCTTGAAGGCTCCAGCCACCGCAAGCTCTCCCGAGCCGACACCGCAGCCACGCCCCCGCTCCACGTTGCTCGATTGGGAGATAGCCTCAGCTCGTTGTTGCAGCCAAACTTCTAGCATACATCGTCATAGACTTTCGCTCGGAGGACGGAGTCGCGGTAGCGCCAGCGAACGCGAGCGTTCAGAGAGCCAGTACCATCTCAACCAGGTTCACCCAATAGCCGATGCCATATGGCAACGTCTCGTCGTTGAAATCGTATGCCGGGTGGTGCAAGCTAGCTGTTGATCCATTACCTAGAAATATAATGGCGCCCGGGCGTGCCTCAAGCATGTAAGCGAAATCCTCCGACCCCATCCTTGGCAAGATCTTGTCATCCACTGAAGTCGGCCCGACGAGATTGCGTGCTACCGTGATCGCCAAATCGGTTTCCTTCGCATGGTTGACGGTGACCGGGCCGGATCGAAAGTACCTGAATTCGACGTCTGCGCCAAATCCGCGCGCGATGCCTCGGGCAGACGACACAATCTGCCGTTCGGCGAAGTCGCGCAGGCCCGGCACAAGAGTCCTCACGCTGCCTGCCACTTCTACTCGGTCGGGAATAATATTGTAAGCCTGAGCTGCATTGAGTTTTGTGACGGAGATTACCAACGCCTCGATTGGATTCGTGTAGCGGGAAACCAAGGTTTGGAGGCCGACGATGATCTGTGCTGCGATGACGACTGGATCGATGGCTTCGTGTGGTTTCGCGGCATGGCCGCCCCTCCCCTTGACGACGAGGTCAAACTCGTCGAGAGCCGCCATGATCGGGCCATGGCAGATGCCGAACTTGCCAACTTCCATTCCTGGTACATTGTGCAGTCCGAACACCTTGCTTATTGAAAATCGATCCATGATGCCCGCCTCGACCATCCTTTTACCACCGAGCCCATCCTCTTCAGCCGGCTGAAAAATCAAGGCGATGCTCCCCCTGAAGCGTCGAGTAGTCGCAAGGTATTTCGCGGCCCCTAAAAGCATGGCCATGTGACCATCGTGCCCGCATGCGTGCATCCTGCCAGATACTTTAGATGACCAGCGCTTCTCGGATCGTTCAACTATCGGTAGCGCGTCCATATCCGCGCGCAGAGCGATCGTTGGCCCGCCTCCGCATTTGCCATTAATAATCGCGACGACACCCGTTTCAGCGATCCCCGTTTCGACATGATCAACGCCGAAAGAGGCGAGCTTCTCGGTTACAAATTTTGCCGTATTATAGAGCCGATACTCCAGCTCCGGATTTTCATGAAGATAGTGGCGCCAAGCAGTTGCCTCGGCCTGCACATCTCGAAATGCTTCAATGCCACGCATGTTGATTCCACAACTTGCAATCATGCATTAAGACAGGGCGTGATCTGTATGGCTGAGCTTCTGCACGACCATCTAAGATGACCACGTGCTCGCTTCAGCCAAACAGACGGCTTCCCCCAGCAAAACAGTGGGAACATGAAAGCTCACACCCTCCTCCCAAAATGTGTTTCGCAGCGGGCTCAAGAATGAGTTCCGCGCGTTCTGTCCATTGGCCGTCACCTTGGTAGGCCTTAATTACCTCACGCACACGCATCCACCTTCGCGCTCTCCCCGCCTTCTGGCCGCGCTTTGCGCCCACGCCGCCCTTCCGGTCAGCACGCGTTCTCGTCAGCAAACTCGGCGATCTAGCGGAGCCAGTCTGCAGCCGCGCCTACCGCTCCCGGAAAGACTAAAGCGCTCCGACACAAACACATCAACTGCCAAGTTTAGCAGGGAGTGGACCACTCTAGCGGGGCCGCGTATCCTGCAACATAGGCAGACTGCTCGCCGCGCCCTGGGCCTATGAGCGAGGTGGTTTAGGCTCAGCGTCGCTCCCGCACTGAGCCCTCTTGTGCGACAGAGGCCACAAGCGTGCCGTCGCGCCTAAAGATCAGGCCACGGGCGAGGCCACGTCCGCTCTGTGCGCTCGGCGATTCCTTGGCATAGAGCAGCCAATCATCGGCACGGAACGAGCGATGAAACCACATGGCGTGGTCAAGGCTTCCGGACAGAATGCGTCCGTCGAACAGCGTACGCCCATAGCGTGCCATCACGG
Organism: Bradyrhizobium yuanmingense; assembly: GCF_025200905.1. Classification (NCBI taxonomy): domain Bacteria; kingdom Pseudomonadati; phylum Pseudomonadota; class Alphaproteobacteria; order Hyphomicrobiales; family Nitrobacteraceae; genus Bradyrhizobium; species Bradyrhizobium yuanmingense. Next base: position 5,901,127 of record NZ_CP104173.1, read on the forward strand.
CATCTAAGAGTGATAAATCCGAGGCATAGGCCAGCGCGCACATATGCAGCACCGGATCATCCGGCAGCTTTGTCGCAGCCTTCATCCACATATGGAGCTTTCCGTCTTCGATCTTTTTGCCAACATACCGGGCGATCTCGACTGGACGAAGCTCCACCGGACGATCGGGTTCATAGTAGCGACGAACAATTTCTGGCAAGTGAGGATACACTGGCTCCTTCGACAACTTGTCGGCTCCGAAGTGCTCAGGTCCTGGAACCTCCGGCATTTTGTCCTGATGGTTGAACGCGCCCTCCTCACGCTTATGAAAGGACGCCATAAGTGAGGAAATTACCTTGGTATGCTGCATCACCGTCACGCGCCGGGTCGAATAACTTTTACCGTCGCGCAGCCGCTCTACCTCGTAGATCAAAGGCACCCCGGGGTCGCCAGTGTGAATGAAATAGCAATGCAGCGAATGCGGTAGCCGGGCTTCAACTGTTCGACATGCGGCAAACATCGCCTGTCCGAGAACTTGGCCCCCGAATACCCGTTCGTCGGCGGCGTTCGGACTATTGCCGCGAAATATGTTGTCCCCGATCAAGTCAACGTCGAGGATGGCTGCAAGATCGATCCGACTTTTTTGCATTCAAGAGCTCTTAGCGTGTTCAGTGTCATGGCTGGAGCGGTACGACGGAGAGACCAGCGTCTTCAGGCTTCGAGAGATGAAGCATCCTCGGAACGAAACGCCGCGTTTTGGGCCCGGTATTCGAGCTGCCTCTGCGCTACCAGAACTACATACGTGAGACAGTTCACGCCGAGCCTTTTTTTCGATAGGCTCAGCGCCTGCGACAGTCGTTCAAGTCCAAAGCAATCCGCATGCCGGTCCGCACATCAACGGACTACAGTAAAGAACACCATGGCGAGCTTCTTGTACCGTCGTCACGGGCGAACTGTCAGCGTTTTGTTTCGGACATGTCGAGAAGCACACAACTGCAGTGCGATTGGCGTATGTAGATTAGCGCGACAGCTTCTTTCAGCTGCTTCCAAGGATCGCAGGTCGTACCCGCTGCGCTTGAACGCGACGCTTCACCGCAGGAGGCACAGCCGGTACGCTGAGTACTACCATTTCGCCCACCGCATGGCTCAATACGGAAGGAGCGCAGGTTTTGAGCAGGGATAGCATATTGTCGCGCTTCCACCAGACGCCGTCGTCTACTGCTACGTACACGGGTTGCAGAAAAGTTGATGAGTGGCCCGCTTCGAGCATAGTAGTCGCGTAAAAAGAGCACAAGGCATTGTTCGATCGATGCTGATAAGACGGGACAGCACGCCATCACTATGGGTGTAATAGGTTCGTACCAGTCTTCCATGTGGGGTGAACGAATTGCTCCTGTCACCGAACTGCAGGAGCGTCGCGCCAGGACAAGCGAGAATCGATTATCAATTCGATCTGGATTGCACAACGTTGCCTCGTGAGATGGCCGATCCTCTATCTGTCAAGCCGAACTGCCCCTACTGCCGTGTCCACAGCGATACGTCTGTCATTTCCGCCTATCTGAAAACGTGCAGTGTGGTCCTTCCGGATCTTACATGTTGCCAACGGCCTAGAGGCATCTTCGCGCGCACGAACTCCTGCATCCTCCGAGGTGGCGACGGTACAACGTTCGCAACACTCATGCAGCTGTCAACCGGAGGAAGTCTTACTTCGTCGCGAACTCGCCTCCCGAGCAGCCAAGCCGAATGGTTCGAACCGTACAGTTTGGCTGCTGTACGTTGGACACGGCGGGACTTCGGCCGGCGCATGCTGCTAAGCAATTCAACTGCTCCACGCGAACATCCCGAAATCTTGAGCTAACAAGTGGTACATATTCTGCAAACTGCTCAAGCAGATCCGTCTATTTCTAGGCCGCCCGTCGGCTGTCCGTCATTGAGGGGCGCATTTGAGATCGCATGCTCTTGCCGTTCTGCCAGCTTGCACCACTTCTCTAGACAGTTCAAAGCGCGCCTTGGCACGGTCTCACATTCACTCCGCTTCGAGGACGACGAAGTGGCGGACCGCCCTCGGCTGAGGTCCACGGGCGCGATCAGCCGAAATGCCGGACCCTTGAGAGCCGCAGTTGAGTGCTCCGAACCCCTCAGTTTCGTTGCCCGGCCCATCTGGGTAGGCGGTGCCGCGCACGTTTCATGCACATAGGTAAGAACCGCCAAAAAGGCGCGACAAACTCGCAGCCGAATAGGGAAAAGGAACGGTCCGAACCCTGCTCAGTTTAGCACCGTCTGTCCATTCTTGACGACCGTAACCCGACGCTCTCTTACGCAAGCTTCGAATGAGATCGAATTGCCGTCCTTCCAAAGATTGACGGTAACAACTTCTCCCGGGAACACGGGCGCCGAAAAGCGGGCGCGATGACGATGAAAAGCAGACGGATCGTAGTCGGCATAGCTCTGCAGGACGGCTCTGCAGGTCAGCCCATACGTGCACATTCCGTGCAGAATGGGCCTCGGAAAACCGGCTCGAGAGGCGAACTCCGGATCGCTGTGCAAAGGATTTCGGTCGCCAGAAAGACGATAGATCAGGGCTTGGTCAGGCCGGGTCGGGATATCGAGTGATCTATCTGGTGCTCGGCGGGGCACCTGGTGAGGCTCCGGCATCCCCTCCGAAGGCCCACCAAAGCCGCCGTCACCTCTGGCGAATGTCGACGAAAGGATTGTGACGATCTTGTCGCCACCCCCCTCTCTGACCACCACCTCGTTCTGAATGATCGCGCCTTTCTCCTTACCTTTGTCATAAATTCCTCTCACACGGGCGTCCGCCGTCACGTTCGCCGCGGCGGGTAACGGCTTATGAAACGTAATGTCACGTTCGCCGTCAACAACCATGACGCGATTGAGGTCGATGATTCCGGGACGTGCTCCCCAAACGCACACGGAAGCAAACGTCGGGATTACCTTTAATGGCTTCGACGTTGCAAACGCTTCGTTGACGAATTGTAGCTCCTCCTCGTTCAGAGGATCTGAGCCCATGCCCACTCCAAGTGCATAGAGCATTACCTCCCTGTCAGTCCAGGAATAGCGAGCTCCGCAGGTCCTTAAGTTCAGTGCAGCGGGATAGTCGAGCGGCATCCGAGCCTTTCTACGCTTGTGACCGGCGCACGCCACCGGCGGCCGAACCTGACTTCGCTTCCTGGGGCGGCTGGCGTACCGCACTCGCTCCGAGCCTGTGGGCCGGAGCGCGTTAGATCTATTGTTCGGGCAGATCATCAAGCCAGCAGGCCGTCGCGACGTGCGGTCGGGAAAAGATCCCCCCGATCTTCTCGGCAACTTTATTCTGATGGTAGCGCATATACAGCCGGCCATCCTGGCCGAAGTCCAGAATCTCTATTTTTCCAGTGTAATGGGACATGATGTATTTAAATGTCTTCTCGATCCCGCTCAGACGTTGATTGATGCCGCGTACAATCTCTACTCCCCGCCGCAGTGGGACTTGGAAGTGCGACGCGCCCTTCACCGGCCTCGCCTGGAATAAGTAGTAAGGTCGCACTCCGATTTCGTGGCATTTGGCAAAGGTCGCGGCCAATATCTCGGGATCGTCGTTGATTTTGGCGAGAAGCACGGACTGATTAAGGAATTGCACGCCCTGTGCTCGCAAGGAGCGAATTTTGTGCTCCGCGTCGCATGAGATCTCACCTACGTGATCGAAATGCGAGACGATGATTGGGGTTTTACCCGCCTTGTGGATACGCTGGAATAAGGCCGGTAGAGCGGAATCCGCAAACCGCCTTGGCTGATAGGCCAGCATTTTTGTGCCAAATCTGATGGAATTCAAATGGTTTATTGGCAGCAGGTGGTCAACGATCTTGTTCAGTTTGGCGGTGCTGAGCACGAACGGGTCACCTCCGGAAAGAAGTACGTTCGTCATCTCAGGATGGCGCGCAATGTAGTGCGCGGCCTGATCGATATCCGGTGCGATTTCATCCGAAACCTTGCCCACAATGCGCTTGCGAAAACAGTAACGGCAATATGAGCCGCAGCGTTCCGTCACCAGCAATAAGCCGGTCTGCGCGTACTTGTGCTGGAGTCCCGGCACGACCGTGTTGTCGTGCTCGCCGCTCGTATCTAAAGTTCCCGGACTGTCGAACTCGTCGACTGAGGGCTCGACAACGTACTTCAGCTGATCGTAATAACCGCTTTTGAAAATTTGTTCGCGATAAAACGTTGTGACATGATAGGGCGTGATGTTGTTGGCCTGCAGTTCATTCTCGCTAACCACGCGCGTTTCTTCAATGAGCTTCAACACGTGTGCTCTGCAATCCAGCGGATTTGCTGTGGTTTTCATTGCCGAACCTCGTGCGCCCTTATCATTGTTTCAACGCGATCTTCCCCCTCTAATACAGTATCGACAGTCGATCGATACCTACCTGGTGTGGTGAGGACTATCGGGCCCTAGAGTTGCGAAAGGTGCACCGGTACTCGCCTGATGTCGGCGCGCCGAGGTTAGCGGCGCGACCGCGAACCTAAGTCGCAGCCATGAGAGCGTGTTGAGATCACCTAAGGGGATGGCAAATCAGGCGAACCGTGACTCGCCCTCCAAGGCGCGGAGGAGCCTGGCGCGGGTGGCGCATCGGCGGTTCTTCCGATTTGGGTGAGCGAGGCCGTGGTTCAGGGCGATCTTTCAGGCGGCACGGATTTTCCGAGGAAACGCGCCAGCAGCTTTGCCGACCGGCACGGCCCGACGTTCCGCGCTGAATGGCCTCTGGAACTGCAGCGTAGCTGATGGCGCATCATTACGCCTCGGCCGGTGTCAGCCCACGTGCCATCGGCGATGCGCCGAACGGCCATGGGGACACGACCACATTCCTTGCGGCCGCACCTGCAAAGGGCTGACTGCATCTATCGTACGCGACGGGCCGATCAACGCCGAGTATTTCCCAGCCAATGTCGAGCAAATCCTCCTCCCCGTGCCGCGCCAGCGCGATGCTCCCGATTTGTCGAGCTAGAAGAAGGAAGAGGGCCCGCCTCATCGCAGGCGCGGGCTCTATTCCCGCCGCTCTACATCCCCGATCTAAGGTATGCGACCAGCGCGCCCAAAAGGAGCAGATTGCCCGCGCCGGTTAGCCGGTCCTGCCTGGATAAGCTCGAAGGCCCGGCTCCGCTCGACATTGCAGGGCCGCAACTTAGTCTTGGACCGCCAGCGTCTTACGAAAACCGGACGTGCGCACAATGCTAGGCAGCCTCAGCCGCCCGTGATTTCAACCTCTTGATGTGCGGTACGCCGCCGTCAATCGCAAGCCGGCCCATGGCCGAATGAGGACTGCCGATCTCATTGACGGGATACGTCTCAATCGCGCGATTGTCCCAAATTGCGACGTCGCCTGATTTCCAATTCCAGCACAAGGTGTTCTGCGGGGCGGTGAGATAGGATTGCAGAAGTTCGAACAGCCTTTGGCTGGGATAGCGCTGCAGGCCGACAAAGTTCTGCACGGAACGGCCGAGCGAGAGCATGCGTTCGCCAGTCTCGGGATGGACACGAACGATTGGATGTGCCGCTTCGTAAATCATTCCGGTGGATACGTCCCCCAATGTCCGCCTCGCCGCTTCGTTGGCCCCGTCCGTCGCAGCGTGATCGAATGCGGCGAAGCGCACAGCCCAAAGGGTATCGGCAAGCATTCGCAGCGGGTCGGGAAGGTCAAGATAAGCGGCCACCGAGCTTGACCAAGCGATCTCGCCGCCGAACCGCGGGATCGCTGCACCTCGCAACACTGAAATTGCCGAGCGGGTGGCACTGAAGACGTCAGGACTGAAGACGTCATCACCGTTCATCTGATCGAGATCATCGCAGGCGCCATCAGGGAGCGCCTTCCTGATTGTTGAGCCTCCCTTTCGGTCCAGCATTGTGGGATTCCTTATCAGCGAGCCAAGCCGGAGCAAAAAACGCTGTTGCTGGGCATCATCCAGATGTCCCTGATCACGGAAGAAGATGAGCTTATGCTCTAGCAGCAGCCGGTTAATGGCTACGATGGCCTCGTCGGACAAATCGTCTGACAGCGTAATATTCTTGATTTCCGTCCCAAGCCGATCCGCGTGCTTCACGATGTCTGCTCGCGGAATGACGTTATCAACGGTCATTGTGCCACTCATAACGGGCGCCTTTCTCTGTGATGTCTAAACAAACTCCGTGTTTGGTGGTCACGTCTGGCGATAAACGCGACAAAGCCGTCTTGATGACACGCATGCGAATTGTCTGAGGGGCGGGTGAACCACGCCGCACAAGCAGTCGGCTGAATCTTGTTACAGACCACCATCATCTTAGGATCTGACTCCCGTTTTGTACGGACACAGCCAGTGTCCGCTTCATGGAAAGGCACTCGCATATAACGCCACCAGATCGATTTGCAGCCTCGTCAACGGTACAAATCATAGAGGCAATCCATGTCCAGTCCATGAAACGAAACCAGCTTTCTTTTCGATCTTGAGTAACGTTCGCCTCGTCTCCGAACTCGTCCTTGGAAAATCCTCGAATAACGATTGAGTCGTCACCTCACGCAATCGGCATCGCCTGATCCGCACGACGAGATTCGAACTCGTTCGCGGCCGGCGCTCGCGAAAAAGCGGATATGGCAGGACGCCCCGCTTTGGCCAACTCTATTTTAAAGCGTATATTGTATATATAACTACTTGCGCGAGCTTGCCAATCAATTCCTCGCGACTTGTAGTTGTCCAATGGGCGTCGTCTTTCGTCGGCTGGCCTGTTGGTTTGTTCTTCGTTGGCGAGCGGGAAAGCCGCGCAAAATTAAACGCTGCAACTCCCATTGCAGCTAAACAACGGACTCAATCCCTCTATTTGCGGAATCTGCGCACGTCACGGAATGCAGGTCGTCCGGGCTGTGACGTGCGTTTTTGCTCCGTCCGGAGGCGTTGTTTTTTCTCACGGAACGCAAATTTTTTGGTTTCTTGGCACCGCACAGAATAGAGACAGTCGCGGACAGCGCAGAAATACCGTGCGGCCCCGAGACAATGCAGCGACTTCGCGCTCTTGCTTTGCAAGCCGCACTTTCTGGGCAGGCTCTTTTGTCCCTATTGGTAGGAAGACCGGAGGGCTGCGTCGGATCTAAGATCATAAGCGAGGATCTATCTTCCTATGATCGACCTGTCTTCATCTCCTCTGGCAACTGTAAGGCGCGTAAGCATGATCACACACGCACCAAAACTGCGCGATTTCAGAGAAGACGACGAAAGAATGCACCAGCTTGCGTAACAACGCGCCGAGGCGGCCGAGCCATCGTGTAAAGATCCACACCATCGCAACAAAGCTGAGGTTCGCCACGGGCCACAGCAGACTCCGTTAGGCGTACTTGCATGCGCAGACAAAGCTGCTTGTAAGCAGCTCGCGCCGTGCGAAATTGTGCTTGGGGTCTTGCTGGTCCGCCTGGCAGATCGGTCTCACTGGCCGCTTGCGATAAGGGCTTCTACTTGCGGAGGTCGCCGTTGCTGCGCACCAAATCGCCCAGCTTCATTGCGGGTTGCTTGAGTCGCCGGATGCATAGGATCGCGCTTCGCGAGACCCACCGGCCAGCCCGGAATTGATTCCATTTTTCGGCAAATGCCGTCTCGCGCACTTGACCGTTTCGGGTCTGCTTCCGCGACGGCGCCCTCCCTGAATGTTCCAGTTCGCGGGCGCTTTGCTGATGGATTCGGGCCGGCGTGCTTTAATCCTGTTTGGTTGAGCCAGTAGGCTCGCCGGCGCCGCTACTTTCGGATGAAGATCGACGAGAACTTTGCTGAGGCCACATCGAGGGAGCGCTGCTCAACGCGGTCTGCCCAACTTGCCTGAGAACCTCGACGGACGTCTCGCCCCGAGAGGCGGCTTCCAGAATTTTGGAAGCGACGTGCGCTCGGATGCCGGTCTCGTGCCGCGACAGATCCTTGCATACTTCATCCAGAATTCGACGTAGACAGGCGGCGGTTTCGGAGTTGAGCATAGAAGGTCTCCTCCAATGGAGTGGTACGATGACTGCACAGCAGACATAAATGTTACAATTGCCTGTGTGAACGGCGATGGCGAATGGCGCTTACGTCCCTTCACTTAAGGTTGCATGATCATACAATGAAACAACTTGGCGCATCATCAAGTCTAACGCCTTTGGCAAAGATTACCGACATACTCGGGCTAATCGTTCGATAGTCAGATGGTCTTGGCCGCGCCAAGCTGGGCCTCAGGTTGAACATGTCCGCTCGTGGCGCATCATCAATGACCGATTTATTGATGCGCGAATGAGTTTTCGTGGATGGTGTGCTTCCCAAAACGATCGGCTTGATCTGCCGTCGGGCCACGAGCGCCCAGCTTCCAGGGTAACGGCTTCCTTACAGCGTCTTCAAGTACTCCAGAAGCGCCCGCCGTTCGGCGTCGGTTAATTCTGCCCCGATGACCCCGGGCGGCAGCTTCGTTATATCGGTTTCCTTGCCCTCAAAGGAATGCCCGCGATTGCTATTCCCGAGCAGCGATACGTTGAAGTCCGTCAGGCCGGCCGCGCAGGGGTCGTTCGCTCGCACTTTCGCAACGAGCCCCACGTCAACAGGATCGAATTTGCGGCTGCCCACGCAGAAGGAGCTCGGCCGCCGGTCCTGCGGCAATAACATGTCCTTTAGCGTCGGCACGGACCCGTTGTGCAGATACGGAGCTGTTGCCCAAACACCGTCAAGCGGGCGCGCGCGGTACTGAGGTTCAAGGGCAAGGACATCTTCGTCCTTGCCGTTACGGCGCGCCCGCGCTCCAATGTATGCGCGCGGGTTTTGGCAATTCTTCCTCGGCCCCCACATCTGCTGCTTGGTATTTTCGGAAGAGTTGTTCGCGAGGTTCCATTGATCAATCGTCTTGCCCACGACATCCATCAGCGCGAGCACAAATAAGGGGTTTGGCACCGGATCGGCCGGAAGGCCGCACCCCCAAGCTTTGTTCAGGTCATCGATCGGATTGAGGCCGAGTGAGGCGGGCAAGTGAACGCGCCGGGTCGTCAGGACATTGGATTGTTGACGATCGGTACCGATCACGTTCACCGGCAGCTGAGCGACGTTGAAATAACGGCGTCCGCCGATCTCGACCCAATTCTTCTCGCCCTTGGCGGAGCGATCCGGGTTCTCCGGCTTCCAGAACGAATCCTCCGGCCACTTTGCGTCGAATGCGGGATCATTGACCGGCCCTCGGTGGCATTCAAAGCAGTGCGAGCGATAAAGATCGCGCCCTTTCTCAACGAGTTTTTCGTCGATGGCCCAGGCTGGGTCGCCTGGGAACCTGTCCTGCGCATCCTTCCATCGTGGCGCGACAAGCCCGTTGAATTTCCTGTCGCTTGCCTCCGCCGACGAAAACGGATCGGTACCGCGCAAAAGCTCCTCGAAACGCGCAATGTCCGACAGATGGATGGATGATTCAAAAAGCGGCCGTCCCGGCGCGGGTGCCCTCATGTTGATTTTCGCGCTGACGCCGAGCGCTTCGCCAGAATTGCGAACAAGCTCGTTGAGAACAGAAGCGTCATACTGCGCCCAAAGAAAGTACGGGGTGTCCCAGATCGGCGGAAAACTCACGGGAGCATCGTTGCGCGCGAAGTTGCCCTTGAGGAGCGGATCTGGCAGTTCGCCTGTCGCCGGATCCAGGAAATTGGTATAGAACACCTGGTTGCCGATCCGGTTTAGGGCATCAAGTCGACCGAACCCCTCGTCGAGATTCGTCACGCCCTGCCTCGTCAAAAGGCTATCATTTGCAGCCTTTTGCTTCTTGATCTTTTGAAGTGCGAGCTCCAGATCCCGTCGAAGCTTTCCGCGGTCGACGCTTCGACCTTCAATGCTTTCCAGCCGGTCGGCGAAGCGTTCAAACCGCCACCGCAACATCAGCGTATAGCCGATCGATAACCCAATGACCCGTTCAACCTCGCCAAGATTGACCATCGCTGGCCCACCATCGTAGCGAATGCTTACATTCTTGTACTCGAGATGCCCGGTATGACAGGCGGCGCAAGTTAGTCCGATCTGATCTTCGTAGAAATCTCCCGTTGTCGGGTCGACGCCCCCTTTCAGGATCGCGAAACCCACAGGCAAACCATTGGCGTTGTCGGGCGTGCTCGCTGTCCAAGTGGAGCTAACGCCCTCGGCATCCTGCTGATAGCCGTACGCAGGTGAGCTAGTGTCAAAGTCCGTTGAGCTCGGACTTGGGATGAAACCAAGGCGTCGCAGATACTCGTTGTCCGTCAGGCTCGTGTAACGGACCGACAACTCAGGACGCTCCAGAGCCAGGAACCATTTATAGGGCACGGGAATAGTCGCTGTGCCTTGGGACGTATGGTGGAACCAGTAACGCTGCCGGGCACTCCAGTTCTGCGGCAGCCAGTATGCGCTATCGATTTTCGATGGTGCGGGCAGTGTCGCGGGCAGCAATTGGGCAACCAGATTTGCGTCACTCTTGACCTTAAGCGCCGCATCGCGAAGCTTCTCGGGTGCGAAATACGCCATCCCTATTGACGCCGCCACGACGAACACAATCGCGAACAAGAGAGCGACGACATGAGGCCACCGCCTCACCACGCCACCCACCCAAGAGCTGAACGAACGTGCCCCCATCCTAAACTCTCCTTGGATCTCAAATGCGCCTGCTGCCGCGCGAGCGCGCCAGCCAACAATGCGCTTATTACTTGTTCAGCAATTGGCTATTGATGAAGGTGACGACCTCGGTGGTCTCGGTTGCCGCGCGCCGCGTTATGGTCGCGGCCGCTGGGCCACCATGCAAGAACGAGGGAAACCAACCGAAATTGCGAACATTCCAGTCTTCTTTCGGCAGAACGGCTCGGTTCACCCCACGCACCACGAATCCTCGCAATTTCCTGGCCAGCGGCTGCGCGGTTTCGGTGTGACAGCTCACGCAGTCCGTATTGAAGAAATGACTCTTCTTTGTATCGGCAATGACATTGACGATCTCAAGTACCCGGCTATTTGGCACGTTGGCATCGATGAAATCGGCTGTCGAAACCCCCTTCCGATTGGCAAGGGCCAAGGGAGGATTCTGCAGCGCCGCGTGGCGACACGTCGTTGGATTCTGGTTATTCGCGGCAGGCCGCGGGACCACGTGCGTCTCGCCGAGGATGCTGAACATCTGCGCAGCATGGACGCCATCGAGCGTCGGGCCAGGCACTGGTATCAATCCGGCCTGCGGAACCCTTAGCATCGAGACGAAAACCCAGGGTTCTGGCGGTGAAATCCCCATGACAGCCATTGTGTTGAGGCGCTTCGGCGAGAGATGCTTTTCCAGCAAAGCTTTAACCGCATCACGAAACGGCTTTGCGGATGCGCCGACCAGGCCTGGGTGCACGTTCATGTCACCGGCAGTCGAGACCTTGACATTGCCGAACTTTCCCGCCGCAAGTTGATCACGCAAAGATGCAACGTCACGAACGATTGCCTTGAAGGCTACATAGTCAGGTTTAAATCGCGGGAATGGCGCACAACCATCAAGAGGTGGATCCGGCTCAAGGTTGAAACTGAAGATAAGATGACCGGCAGTATCATGGACCTTTAAGCCTTGAGGGTCATTGGTCACCGGCTGGATGATCAGGCGGATTTGCGGTTGTCGGCCAAATTGGGCGATGACATCAGCAGATAGTCCCGGGGCTCCCGGATCGATCCGGATGCCCGCAACGAACCAGGCATCGATCTTCCTCACGACATCAGGAAGCTGAATGCGGCGCACGCCCGAATCCGGCACTCCGTCACGTTCTGGATTTTCGGCGTTTGCGATAAAACGCGCGAAATCCTCATCGGAGAAAAGCCGCTGCGGAGCCCCTGTGGGGCCGGTGAGATCAGAAACCGCGATCAGATTAACGAGGTCTGCAGGCGCTTTCGGTGGAGGAAACATGATGGACACATCGTTGGCCGAAAGCGGCTTCGATCGCGTCTCGGCTCGGGCCGTTCCTGCTCCCGAGGTAAGTGCGAGGATCAGCCCGGCTGCGGGCAGACTTGCAAACAGCCGACCAAGGTTTGACCGGCGGATTTCACCTTTTGCCATCGTCGGCAATTCCCCTGTAAGATCGAAAAAACGAAAGTCCGATGTAGACCGGTTTCAGCCACATAATCCCCGCACTCGGCGCGCGGCCGGGGATCGGGATGCTTACTCGCTGCCGTAAAATTTGCTCTGCAACGACTTGAGTTGTGTCGGATGTAAAGCCTCTTCAATGCAGCCGAGAAACATCTGGCTTCTTGCATTGACACGCTCTCTATCGGCTGGGCCATGCTCCATGTCGGTTTGCAACGCGCGCACGGCGATCCAGTCCTTCGATGGATCCTTGAGTAGCTCAAACAGCGTTCGGCTCTGATAGGGATGAAGCCGAAAGTGCGCAAAAGCGACCTTGGCTGAGATCTTCGCATCACGCAGCGCGTCGGGGAGCGTAAGGAGATCAAGCCCGACCAGCTCTCCGCTCTCTTGCATTTGATTCTGCGCTTCCTGATATTGCTCCCGTCCCACCAGTTGATACATTCCTCGTGGACGAAACAGCCAACCGTCGTCCGTTCCCACCTGGTTTCCGAACGGGTTGCCCTCGTAACCAAGAACAAAGTTGGCCAATTCCTTGGGATGGTTGAGCAATGCGTCCATGCCCACGATCGGTTTGTTCTTGGCCGCTAGGTCGGCATTGTTCTTTTCTATCCGATCGCGCCATTTGCGCGGCAGTTGCGAGACCGCGCTGTAGGAAAAGTCTTCGCTGCTGCGTGTAAAGTCGGCGCTGTCGTAGGAGATTGCCCCTAGGATATAGGCCAGGATCCGCGGATCGGTCTCCTCAATGCGGTCCCATTCCTGCAGCAAGGCTTTGACCTGCTCGGCCTGGAAGTAAGCCATATAGCTCTTTCGATATGGCGGCACGGGCGCAGGAGCCGGCGAATGGTCCTTGATCGACTGGGCTAGCTGGTGCTCGTACGCAGAAACTTTATCCTGGTATTTTTGATAGCCCCGCTCCTGCAACCACTTGCTCTCATAGCAGGCAAGTAACGGCTGCGGTTTGATCTTTGGAGCGGGCCTGTATTCGTTGTCTAACTCGTCAGCGTAAGCCGCCTGGGCAAGCTTGGCTTCTCTGAGCGTTTCAAACGCGGATGCGACGGATCCGTTCAAGAGATGAAACAACTTCACTTGCAAGCAATCCGCATTACTCTGCTTCTTGCGGGATTGATCGAAGTCATCCTTCGGCACACAATCCCAAAAGCGGCCGCTGCTTAGCGAAATGATATCTTCGGTTTTCTGAGATAGCGTCCAACCAAGCGGCAGGTTGTAAAACGAGCCTGTTATGTCTATTCGACCAAACGTTGGAAAGCGTTGCACGCTAGGCGTCACATCGCTCGTTGGCGGACGATCGATATTGTTCGCGTGGTTGAGGGCAACATAGGTCCGAGAGCTTCGCGTGCTCAAGAGCGCGCGCACCGGCTCCATGAGCTCACCGAACATGAAGGAGCCGTGATCTCCGAACTGACCGCTCACCAGCGACAGCAGATAGATCCGGAATTTTGGCGCGTCAGAGGTGCCCTTGATGCTGTTGAGCCGCTCAATCAAATCGAGCGCGGTCTCTATTCCGGAATTCTCGACATATCCTCCGTCCACCAGGCGCGCCTGCGGATTGGCGGTAATACAATCATTCCGCAAGGAGACCGTCGCTGCCGGCGTCACCCATGGAAATCGCGCACTGGTAAAAGCCGCAGCGCTAAGCGGGATTGGCAGCGAGTGGCTCTTGATAGTTTGATTGGCTCCGGTGCGGGCACGATCAAGCATCGAGAGAATACAGAGGTCTTTGTCTTTGGCGTGGAGCGGGTCGATATCGAAGGGAGAGATGACAACGCGCTTGCCGCTACCGGCATCTGTCGTGTTCAACAACAGCGCCGGCATATTGTTGGAAGGTGTCCAATGTGATTGAAAATCGGCCTTTAGCAGATTGGATTGGTCGCCGGCGCCTTTTTGGTTCTTGAGCATTCTGTCTGCAGCATTTTCCAGCGTGTACTCCAGAAAGCGCGCGCGATCAAAACTTGGGATAGCGAGCGGAGAAAACAGCTGGGTGAAGTCGGTAAATAGAAAACCGGCAATCAAGGGCGAGAGAAAATCCGTCGCCAAGACGCTTGCAACGCGCTGTTCTACCTTCCCAGGGGCATCGATATCCTCAGCCCGGCCGACGCCGGCCAGAAAATCGGCGATCTTCGGGCATGTCTTTGCGTCGGGAGCGATCTTATCAAGTGGTGCATTGTCGACATGAAGCGCAGCTGCGAAGATCGCGGAGCCGACGCTCCCTCCGGAGACGCCGCTTATCGCAAACAGATGCTGCCGAAATGCCGGACAGAGATCCTGCATCCTGGCAAGAAAGCGCGCCGCATTGTTCGCTGCGTAGATGCCTCCCCCCTGGGCAGCCACAATGAATACCGGATATTCTCCGAGCCTCTCGGCCTCGGCCAAGCGCGGTTTTTGCCGAAGCCAATCCCGAAATGCTTCGACTGCAGAAATGCGCATCTCTTCTGATGGGCCGGTTGCTCCCGCCATGCTACGTAGCCCGTGGTTATCGCCTCCAAACAGTGAGGCAACCAGGAACAAGCCGCCAAACACAACCGGTATGAAAGGAAAATTGAACCTGATCGTCAGTAGCGCAAAGTGGGTGGTGAGGCCGGCCACGCACATCGCAAAGAGAGCGATTACACCGAACGATCCGACGAATTGCGCAAGCCTGTCCGGAAACAAAACGAACGCGGTCGTCAACAGGGCGATGCCGCCGATCGTGAGCGCGAGAAATCTATAGCGGATGAAATAGGCCATGTTCGCCCGGTTCGCGAGTGCGGCCGAGCGATGTTTTGACCCCACCTGCCAGGCAAACCCGACAAAGAAGGCGAGCAGGATCAACATGGCAAGCGCAAGGAGGAGCAGCATGTTCCGCTCGAAGGCGAGCGCTTGATCCTGAATGCGGAAGATACTTCCGACCTCCTCGACCTCACCGATCTTTTCAGTCGGCCGCGAGGCGAGTTGTCCGGCCGTCGCGGCGATGATCGGCAACGCTCCGAGTAGAATGGGTGCAACTTTGATATAAAACGCCACGCACCCCCTCGCGGGCGGGATATGAGGCAGGGTTGCGGCGCTAAGCTGAAAAGCGGCCGCCCAAATCGTTAGCGCAATCACGCCCACGGCGACGAACTCCTTGAGCGTTACCCACCCAATGTCGTCAGCGGCTATCCGGTAGAGCTCCTGAATCTGATCTGGCAAGTACAGCAAGATTGAAATGAATACCGAAAAGACAGCTATCCACCGGAGGTTGCGCGACAATGTAAAGAGCTGCCCGCGCACAGTCATCGCCTCAATTTCCATACTGTCCATCGAAGATAGTCCTGAGCAGAAAAAAGGCCTGGATTTTGCAAAATCGTACCAGCCGTCGTCGAAGGCATTCGGCGGCCCCCCCGGCAATTTGACGGGAGATCGCCTATCGGACACCGCCCTGAAAATTGAGAACATAACCTACAGTAGTAGCGGGATTTATCGAATATTCTCTTGAATCGTCAAGAGATTTTCGATGCTGAGGATCAAGACCGGTGATGTCAGTGTTTTCCGCTCTCGATCCGCCACCTTGCGCACTTTTTCTTCATTCATTCCAATAGAGCGCAACAATCCCGCATGGCCAGCTCGATCTCATCATCAGTCCGAAACGACCTCGGACCATCATCACTCGTTATGGCCTCAACACTTGGCACTCGCGGCGCGTCAGGCAGTCTGCTGCTTTATTGAGGTCTCCCGATCTCACGCCGCTTGAGCTCACCGATCCACAACTTGCTTATCCAGCCGCTGGGACACGTGACGTCGGCTCGTCCTGGTTCGTTCCGGGTCGCCACCAACACATCCGCAGTTCTAGACTTCGGACATGTCTCTCTCACTGCTCGACGGAATGTTCGAGACTGTTCCTGACGTGCCTGTAGAAGACTGCGGAAACCTTGATCCGGCAGTTCCGCTTGACGAGCACGGCTCGCGGTCGAACCGCGTTGGGGGGATCCGGCTGCATGCCTTGTACTTCCCGATGAGCAGGTCGCAATTGACGATAAATCTGGAAGGACCGCGCTACCTTTCTCCGGCGCGAGCTGGTGTCAGTCACTCCAAACGACAGATACGCCTTGGGATAGATCTTTCGACCCGACGCGGTGTCGGCGCGTCGTTCAACTTCCTCCCTGTAGTGCGGCCGCATCGCCGCGCTTCATGGATGCGGGCGCAAGCTCAGCCTCCTCGGCTCAGACCAGATGGACAACCTCCTGGGAGACCACAGCTAGGCGCGGGCTCATAACGCGCCGCCAGCCATAGCCGGACAGATGTGTGTTGGACGAAGGCAAGGTAGTTTTGGGTCTTCTCCTTCGCTGTTGGATCAGTCGGTCTCTTCGATGATGCGACGCTCACAGCTTTCGTCGGCGTTGAGGTCGGAGGAGAGGGTTCGTCAGAGCAAAGAAGCAAGACAACTTTCGTCTCGGCAGGCGCAAAGCCGGCGCATCGACCGGTCCGCATAGAACTGCTTTCTCTCATGCCGCTTGAACCAGCATCCTACGTGCACTTGACCGGCCCGCAGCAATTACTGGATCGCAGAACGTTGCCAAACTCTAGGAAACTATCTTTGGCCGTCGGCACGCCAAAGGCCGCCTCTGTACTTCGGGCTGAGCAGCCTGTAAGTTGCATAAGGTGAGGTAGTTGTACGGGCGCGCGCTGCGGCAGATTTTTGGGCAGGCGGTTCAGACGATAAGGTCGTCTATCCACTCGATCGTTTCCGATGATCGATTTCTCGCGACGGTGGCGACCAAGTTCCCATGAATATTTGCCGGCGCGCTTTTTGAGTCGTCTCCGTTGGTAAAATTGTCGTTCGCGAATATTGGCCGGGGAAAGAATGCGGCAATGAGTGATCTCGCTAAGGTAGAATCGTTCTGCTCAAGGAATCGGGCGGGTTTCAAGCGGCTTGTCGAAGAAGTCCTGGCAGCCTGCGAGCAGGTTGAGGATTCCACGGTAGGTCTGATCTATCGTTCGTACAGTAGGGGAGAAAAACAGGCCGGCGGAGAGGAGCTGAAAGACGCAGCGAAGATTCTAGACAAAATCGATCCTCCGCTCACCGATGGAAAATTGACGGAGCTTCATGACATTATTGGAGTAACGATCGTCATCTACTACCCCGATGATGCTTTGCATATACTCGACATGCTTTCGGCCGTACTTGGCAAAAAGGGAATCCGACCAGTCGGAGACCCGAAGTGGCATAGCGGAGGGTACCATGCGTTGCACGCCGTGTTCCGCTCCAGTGGAGGGGCTCATGCCGGTCTACGTTGCGAAGTCCAGATCAAAACGGTACTTCATGATGCCTGGTCGGCGAAAATGCACGACCTTACCTACAAGCCCGCCGGCGCGATCGATGGTCGATTAAGCGGCCTAATGGGAGCAATTTCGAGCCAGATCGAAGGAATCGAGCAACAAAGCATCACTATACGGAATATTATAAATGGCAGGCACAGCCTTGAAACCAGAGCCTTCCAATCGCTTTGTGAGCACATGATTTCGGTCTTAGGAGAAGGAAGACTCGAACCACTCAGGGCGGGAAGTCCAGAAGCTGCGGCTCTATGGGAGCGTATTGATGTTCTTCGAGCCGAATCCGCCGACGGCAATTACGATGTCCATAGATTGAACGCTATTGTCGACGAGATCGACACGCTTTGCGCCCAACCTCCTCTTGTGAAGTTCGGCTGGTTGCTTATGACAAAAGTGGCGAGCGGGCTACTTTTCGGGGACCGTTCGCGAGAACTCAGCATTCAGATCGAGCGGTTCATTGACTATTCGACGAGCAATCCTGCTGACCCAGATCTGAAATCTGAGGTGTTGCTTTCGATACCCAACGCTTTTTATGTGGCAGGTGATCTGAGACGGGCTGCGGAATACTGCGAACGCTTGACGTCTAGCAATCTCACCGGAAGGTTCGACGCAGACACGCAGCTCGTGCTGAACTTCAATCGCATCACATATCTCTTGGAGCTAGAACATCTTCGGCCAATGAGAAACAAGTCACATCTCCAGACCTTGAAGGCTGATGTGGAGAAGATTCTCGGAGATGAGCGATTTCAGAAGATGGATGCCCTCAAATCTGCGTTCATGGACACACAGGGTCTGTTCAGGATCGTGTTCGGAGAAACACCAGCGGAGGTCCGGCAAGGAATCGAACTCTGCACGGAATCGGTAAAACTCGCCGCGGAATTTGAGAGGGACGTCGCCGAGGCCTGCTTAAACTGGCGCCTGCAAGCGGGCTGGCTGCGCTACTTTGACCTTACGGCCAAACCCGAGAAATTCAGCCTAAAACGATCGGACGGCAAATCATAGTAACCCTCCTCAGTGAAACTAAGACATCAGTACCGCAAGCTTCAGATTCTTGCAATGCGGAAGTTCGACGGACAGATAACACTTTCTTAAGGACTTTCAATACCATGCATATTGTGAAAGTTCCTCTCGCGGATGGAAATACCACTGAAATCCAGGTCCCTGAGGGGATCTATAAGATTGCCTGTTCCCTCCCTTACGGGCACCGCTTTTACTTCGTCACGGACACAGGTGAAGAAATCCCGATCGCAAAATTGGCTCAGAAACGTGCTCGGCCCGATGGCATTGCGAACGCTGCACTCCTGATGCAAAAAGCCTTTTCCGGAATGATTCCGAAGAGGGAACCCATTTCCGTCACTCTCTTGGAAAATGGCCTATTCCTGGTCCTCGACGGTAATTCAACCGTCACGATAGCAAGAATGGCATCTTGGCCCGCAGTTTGGTGCAAGCGCAAACCCTGAGGGTCTTAGAGCCTCAATACGCGTGTTCACTTTTTGTTCGCAACCCAGAGCCAGTTCGGTAGGCCAGACAGACTGAAGTCAGGCGATGTTGCTCGGTTGGCCAGCCCGAGAAAACGCCGGCGTGCCTGGGGCCTGTCAGAGTCCCTCGGAGACGAGCTCAACGTCATCTTGCGCGACGAAACCGAGAGCTCGGCGAACGAAGCACGTAACCCCGATCCGCACCCCGCAGGCTATTTTCGGCAATAACTTCACGATCTGAAGGGCGGTGTAGTGTTGTAGATGCTGAAGCGCCCCGCTTCAGAGCGAACGAAAGTTGCGGTGACCGCGTCAGAATACAATCGAGCTGCGGTCGGACTCAATCGATCGGCCGATAACAATGCACCCGTAGCGACCAACGCGGACGACAAAGCGTTGAACAGCCCCTGAGCGGCGATCGGATCGAACGCCATCGCCGCATCGCCCACTGCAATCCAACCTTCGCCCGCAGCTTGTGAGAGGATGCATGCGGATGCGTCCACGCTGAGTAGCGCGTGTCCAGCCGGTGTCCCGGCGGCGCGAATGCGCCAATTTTGTACGCGCCCTTGCGGTCCATGGATGTGGTAGGACCAAGTCGGTCCATCGCTGCGATAATCGAGCCACGACGCGGAGTCGGCAGTCGCGTCGACGGCCGCATCCTCGACCAGTTCGGCGACCATGCGATCCCGGACGGCCACGCGTGCACCCCGACGCCGCGCGATCGCGGCGGCGCGGCCGGTGGCATCGACGACGATTTCCGCAAGCACGAGTTTCACCCCGGATGTATCGCTTACACGACAGATAACCCTGCGGTCCGGCATGACGCCGATTGCGCGCAATCCGCAGAACGTAACTCCGGCGGCGACAGCCTCTTGGCGAAGGCGCTCGTCGAAACGGACGCGATCGACCACATAGCCCAGGCGGCAGGGATGACGCAGAAAGTCTTCGTACTCCCGCTCACCCGAGCGGCTGGCTCGCCGAATGCCGAGACAGCTTCTCGCGATCGCCGGATCGGCCAGCAGATGATCGAGTCCTAGCGCCGCGACGGTGACAAGCGACGCCGGCGCGAGGAGCTCCAGGCGAGTCGTCCGAGAGTTGCCGGATTCCGCGACAACGACCACGCGGCCCTTGAGGGCTAGTAGGCGTGCGGCGGTCAACCCGGCAGGCCCCGCGCCGACCACGAGACAGTCGGTGCGCAACACGTCCAAGGTCAGATCTCGCCCTGGCGATAGGTCCGCTTCGGCGGCGGAGTCGTCGTGCGCGCGGCGCGCCGCTGCGCCAAACCTGCCATCGCCTGCTGCGAGAAAAGGTCCTCGATGTTTTCGACGGCGTGGTACTTCGGATCGGTCCTAACATCGATCGGCACCCCGTTATCGGTGCGTCCCTGCTCGACGCGCACGTCCTGCACAGGCAAAGATGCAGGCGCACTCTTCACCGGCAGCACCATGCCGAGCTCGGACCATTCCGCAATCATGTTCGACAGCCGGTCGTAGTAATCGTTGCCGCGGATGTCGCGCAGCCAGTCGACCCGGTTCATCAGGTGCTTGAAAGTCTGCTGTTGCGTCGCCTCACCGAGCGGCACGATCGCGGCCGCACGTAGATAATTTCCGTCCGCCAGAACCTGATCGGGTGCACGCGCTCCCCAGAACGTCGGCATCGACAGGAATGTCGAGGGGAAGTAGTCGGCGGCCGAATTGCATGAGGTATGATCGGTCTGCCAGGGCACGCCGAGGAAACGGGTGAGGCAGCCTGCGGAAACACCGTCGTGTGGGCCGTTCGCTCCGGTGCAGACCGCCGGCGTGAGAGTGCTCCCAAAGTCCTGCCGCGCAGGTTGCTCGCCGGGCAGGATTTTCAGACGATACGCCGATGTCCACATGAGAGGAATCCGCATCACCCATGTCATCTCCATCGCGGGATGGAACGGGCCGCCGAGACAGTCGTGCAAAGGCGCGCGCTCGAGATGCGCGACCTGGAGCTCGGGAGGCAGGGCGAAGAAGTCCTGCGGCTGCGCCGGCGTATTCGACGACCCTTCGGCCTCAAATGTTCCGGCGGCCCAGCGCTTGAGGTGCGCGTACTGAGTCTTGGTCACGGCAAGCAGCGAATTCGTTGGCTTCGGCGGATTGCCGAAGAACTCGTCGACCGCATCGCCGAAGATCTGCGGGATTTGATCTTCGATCAGGGCGCCACCCGCACCTGGATCGCGAAACAACGCCAATGCTGCGGTGCGCCACGCCGCATTCGTAGGAGACCCGTCGTTGAGCTTCGCGACGACTTGCGGATTCTGCACGTCAAGCGGCGAGCCAAAGCCATGCACCACGAAGAGTCCGTGATTGACCCATTGCAGTCCGGTCAGGCGCTGAAACACCGGCAGCACGTCATTGGTGAACGAAGTCTTGACCGGTCGTGGAATCCATCCCTGGTCGTAGAAGACCTCCCGCACCACGTCGTCCATCGTCACGAGACCGAACAGGCCTGGCGCGTAATTCGGCGGCGTGACGCAGACATAGCCGGGCTCTGCATCGATAGGTGCACGCCCCGGAAAAGTCACCTGCGCCCGCACCGGCCCGTCGCTGACGTCATCGTGCCAACCTGGATTGTTGGCGAATGTGAGGGGCCGTATCCCTCTGCGGAACGGCTGCGACACTCCGTTGCCCCCCAGGAAAATCAGCCGTCCGTCGCCGTCGGTGCGAAGCTCACCGAGATAGACCGGCGAGCCCCAGAACGCGCCGTCATCCAGCCTGATCGGGCCGGCCGTCTGCCCCGTAATGCTTTTTGGCGCTGGAGTGATGTCGAGCTTCCACCTGGCGTCTGGCGAAACCAGCTCGCGGTTTCGCTGCAATGCGTTGTGGCTCAACGCGCCGAGGTCCATCGCCTGATTGAAGTCGTACCAACCGGCCTTGAGGTTTGCGATGGTGACGCGCCACTCGATCTTCGCGGAGGCGGCCGTCACCTCCTGTACGCTGCCGTCTTTCATGTGGGCGTAGATGCGGAAGCGCGCGGCCTGGCGCTTGATCTCGCCGCTCGCGGTACGGAAGTCCTCGACAAAGCGGGCCGGCTGCTCCGGCGTCGTGCCCGGCAGGGTCGGCGCGCCACCGATCACTTCGGGGCCAATAACGTAATCGTCGGCGCCTTGGGCATTGCCGACGCGGGCGATGCCGATCGGCGGATAGATTTTCAGCGCTGCAATTGCGTTTGGATCGACCATCGTCTGACCTCGAGATCAAAAAGATTATTAAAAACAAAGCGGGGGCGGTCGCACGAGAATTGCCGCATGCCGTCGGCCACCCATCAGCGTGGATGGTCGGGCTCCTCCATCAGCTGTCCGTTCAGGCTGCGCCTCACGGCGGCGGAGGCCGGATAGGAGATGCGCCTTGCGTCGGCGATGGAGCCGAGCGGCCTGTTCTCGTACAAGGTCCGCCATGGCGAGAACGCAAGGCTCTCGCCATAGGCGGCCTGACCCACCTGATCGATGTCTTGCGCCGGAATATCCAGCCGGGCAACGGGCACGAAGGGAGAGATCGTCTCCTCCCAGCGCTCGGTTGCGCGATCGAGGGGCGTGACGCTGTCGTCGACGAACGATTGCGCCTCCATCACGAAACTGATCGCACCGGCCTTGAGGCGCGCCTTAATATCCTCCGCGAGATAGACCGGGGATGGGCCCGGCGCGGCGGTCTGCACCGCTTGTGCGGGAATGAGACGATATTTGACGATCTCCTCGCCCACCGCATATGGCAGCGTGCTGTAATAACGCGCCGCCGCGAGACTATTTTCTTTCTTTGCCATCTCATTCAGGATCAGTAACGACCGCTTGTGGATTGCGGTGAAAGCGTTCGTTTCGTCTTCCGACGAGATCGCCGCCATTTCCTGCGCGTTGTCGACAAAAAAGATATCGCTGTTCTGGAAGATCAGGTCGGCCGTAGACGCGAGTGGATTGTCGGTTGCCAGCGTCGGGCCTTTGACCCCGAACAGCTTGAGCGCGAAGCCGAGGGTGTTGTTGTTCTGATCCGGAATGTTTGGCGGCACGTCGCTGGACCAGCGCATCCAAACGTCATAGGGGCCGCCTTGCCACAGCCCATTGCGAAGCTTCGCTGGGCACTCGTCCGCGACCGTTAGCTTGCCCTTCGCGGCGCCGTGCTGCTTGCGGAAGACAGCACGTTCGGCGGGCTTTTCGCCGGCCTCGATGCGCCGCTTCTGAAACTTGTCGATGAACGAGGCACGGATGTCCTCGATCGGCTCGATCACCGATCGTGGCGGCACTGTGCTCTGCGGAGCAACCGCCGCGCCGAGCCCGCGCGACAGAAAGCGATGCAACATCGGACATCCTCCCGGGTCACAAAAATCGTTCGCACCAGAACTTTAGCGCGCTGGAGCCGCTCGCGGTACGGCATCTGGCGGCGTCAGCCGTGCGCGTCGAAACGACCGACCGGCACCGGCTGGCTTGATTCAATCTTAGCGAGTACTATAATTTGACCATACACCCGACGCCTACCTGAAGTCCACACTGCAAAGTGAAAGCCGAGCGCGTTGCGGGTCATCAAAACCGGAAAAATCATTATGTGCATGATGTGTGTGCATCGCGGTTCGGGCGTTCCCAGAATAAAAACTCGCAAGCGCCGCGCGCTCGGTCTAGCTCAGCCGCAGGCCGGCGTGCAGGTGCGTGGCGTCGAGATCGTCCAGTGCGTTCAGGACCTGGCCAACTCGGTGCCATTGGTCGCTGATAAAGCGACGATCGTTCGCCTCTATCTCGAGCCGACCTCGCTGTCGCAGCCCGGGCAGATCACAGCCGAAATTGCCTGGAGCCGGAGCGGAGGAGGAGACACGTTCCTCCCCGCCATCAACTCGCTTCGAGTGAACCCGGGCTCGCCTTTCAGCCTCCGCGAACAGCGGGAGGATCTCGACAAGAGCCTCAACTTCCGCCTGCCGGCCGAGGCTATCGGCGCGGGCCAGCTCAACTTGCGCATCAGTCGCATCTTCCAGCCCGGAGGCGGTGACCTTCCGGCGGCGGCGTTCAACATCGCGCCCATAACATTCGCGGCGGCCCCGCCGCTGCGTATCCGGGTGATCGGTCTTCGGTACAAGGTGGGCGCGACGACCGTCACACCCGCTGCGGTGCACTTTTCGTATCTCAGGTCGTTTCTCAATCGCGCCTATCCGGTCGCCACGCTCGAATGGTCCCACATGGTGGTGGACGCGGACTTTACCGCGCCGTTCAACGACTCGACCGTCGACCTCGCCAATGCGCAGATCGCCGCACTACGGAGCCGCGAGGTGAGCAGCGGCGTCGATCCGCGCACGCACTATTACGGTCTGGTCGACGACAACGCGTCTGCCAACTTCATGCGCGGAAAGGCGTTCGCCATTCCGGGGGCGGCCCAGCCTGATACTGTAGCTTCCGGACCCGCGGGTGTCCCTAACGGCTTTGCTGGCGATGGGGACGCCTCATATGCCGACTGGTACGGCGCTCATGAGCTCGGGCATACGTTCGGCCGGTTTCATCCGGGATTTCCTCCCGGCGCGCAGGACGCAAGCGATTCGCAGTTTCCTTATGAGAACGGTTGCATCAGCAAGCCGGACAACAAATATGTCGGTGTCGATACCGGAGACCACGAACTCGGCTTGCCGGCCGCTGCCTTGCCGGGCCTCACATATCACGACGTGATGACCTATGCAGACAACCAGTGGCTATCGGCGTACACTTATCAGGCGATACTCACCCGGCTGCTGGAAGAGGACGCCCTCGGCCCGCCGGTCGCCTAGGAGGATCCGATGAAGACCGAAATCAAGACCGGATCATTCGTTCACGTCGTCGCCACCATCAACAAGACCGCTGGCGACGGCAAGATCATGTACGTTAACCCCTCGATCTCCACGGTCGCGTCGGACGCCGCCACCGACGACGAGGTGGAGCTTGTGGCCTACGACGCCAACGGCCAGGAAGTGTATCGTAACCCTGTCGTCGTCCGCCGATCATCCGCCGAACCCGACCGGCCGAACGATGTCGGCCTGATCCAGGCGGACCTTCCGCGCGTCGCCGGCATGAAGTCGGTAAGCCTCCAGCTCAAGGGGAAGGAGGTCAGCCGGTACGAAGCCGGGGCGGCGCCTCCCAAGCCGGCCGCAGGCGCGTTCGGGCTTGAGCTTGGCGGAGCTGTGGCAGCCAGCCGACGGCCATTGAAGATCAACCAGCTCGCCGGCCTGCAGCCTGTTGCCGGAGTGACCTACTCGATCCAGGTCAGGCCAGACAACAAGTCGACGTGGGACACGATCGCGGTGAGTCGTCCCACTCCCGAAGTAGACGTCGATCGCAATCAGTTCGCAGGCGCCAAACGCGCCGAGATACGCGTATTGCGGACGAGCGGATTCGATGAAGAAATCATCGCGGAAGATACTGTTGACTTGAAGTAGGCGCGCGAGCGGTCACCAGCTATACAAGGCCCGCCGGAGCTGCTATCTTACGTTGCAAGTGGGGATCGAACTAAAAATAAGAAAAGCGCATCCCGTGAGATCGATATTGCTACGCCTGCGAGATATTAGAAGGGGTGCAGGCAGGGATTTACTGACGCTTGCGCCGCGACTGAGCCTCTTCATGAGGCCTTGCGGGTTATGTTTCGCAAAGGACTGATCTGCAGCTTCGACAGAAACATGACGTACTTTCTCGATCTCGTAGCGGAGAACGAATGAACCGTTCCTTTCTGAAACGATGACACCAAGAGGACGAGCATGCTGGCAGCCGCTCTGGACAGACGAAATTTCGTTGCGGGAGGCCTAACGAGTCTCGCAATGCTTCTCACCGAATCCGGCGTCAAACTCAATGCGCAGACACCTCCCGTACGACGGGAGGTCCATGATCCGGCAGCGACACCAATGCTCCAGCTGTACAAGCGGGCCATCAAAGAGATGAAAGATCGGCCGGTCTGGGATCCGACGAGCTGGTGGTTTCAGGCGAATATTCACTGGACGCCGCAGCAGGATGATTCGAAAGGATGCTACGAAATCAATTGTTTCAACGGGCTGTTTCAGCCGCTGCCTGGCGCAACGCCGGAAGTACTCGCACGCATCCAGGCATCGCGCAGATTAGTCGCAGGAGAGGTGCCCCTAGATCCCTCTGTTGGTGTAGGACGTGATCGCATCTGGTTGAAGTGCCCACACCGCACCTACGATTTTCTGCCCTGGCATCGCGTCTACCTTTACTTCTTTGAGCGCATTATCGAGAGCGTTGTAGGTGAGCCGTTTGCTCTGCCCTACTGGAATTATCTCGATACCAGGCATCGAGATTTTCCGGCAAGCTTCAGACCTGCAAAGGAAAGTGATGGCAGCGACAATGCACTCTACTATTCGGACCGCAGTCCGCTATGCCGCGATCCGAACGACCCGTCCGTCCCTTCATCCGAAAAGCCGTTGATCCGCGACAGTGATTTGAACTGGCAAACGGCTGCCGACCAGCGCTTTCTGGAGCGAGGGGATGTCCTGGGCCTAGACCGTGGATTCTCTTTCCAGCTGGAGAGCGCGCCTCATGATCTGGTTCACGGCCGCATCGGCGTGATCACGGATCAGAATGTCCCCCTTGGAATGGCTACCCCAGCACTAGCGGCGCGTGATCCGATCTTCTATTTGCACCATTCAAATCTCGACCGCCTATGGGAATGGTGGAGGAACCAGCCGCCACTCGAGGGTGATCCGCCTCGCACGCCTGAGTACATCTGGACCCAAGAACCGTATCTATTCGTCTCGCCGAACGCTCAGAAGACCGGATTGACCGCAGGAGAGTCTTTCGGAATGGTCGGGACGGCTTACAGCTACGATCAACTGGCCCCAGTTCCGACGGCCGTGGCTGGATCCCCCCTGGCTGCTTCCTCACCTCGCCCACCAAACCGAGTGAGCCGAAGCGACGACGTCCTGTCCGTTACTCCCCGAGGATCGGCGGCGACACAGCTCGCTCCCGAACCGGGCGCGGGGGCGGCCGTCGCTTCACCGTCGAGCCGTTGGATATTGCGATTTTCGGAAGTCAGTTCGCCAGCTGCGCCCTCAGGTGTTTTCGATATCTACCTTGATGGGCCAGGCGCGGGCGCAGTTGCTGGTCAGCCTGCTGGAAGTTTTGCGCTTTTTGGTACGCACGATCATGCAATCGCTGGACATGCCGGCCAAACGGCTTCTGACAAGGTTATCGAAGTCACGAACCGCATGCGTGAACTGATCGCACAGGGAATCGATCCGGCCAGTGTGAGGATTACCGTAGTCTCCAATTCAACCAGCGCAGCCGCCGTCAGGATTGGGAGAATAGAACTGTTCAGTCGCTGATTACTATATCAGCGCCCTTTTTCATTTAGAGTTTCCTATGGCGCCACCACTCAACGAGAACCATCGCACGACGAGTGATACAAATGCCGTCAGCTCTGGTCTCCCGCGGGCGGATACAAGAGCGTTCGCATGGTCTCGCCTGTCGGCCTTGGCATTGTTGCTACAGCTGTTCGGCGCCTCAGGCATAGCCTCGGCCTCCCCGCCGGTGCTGGAGGGTTTGCAAGCGCCGAGCCAGGTGCCACGTGGCCTCGTGTTGGTTCAGGGCACGAACCTCGGTAAAGCTCGCATTATTTGGGATGCCAATTCGCCAAATCCAAAGGTCCTGCACGGAGCCGTTCAAGGCGCTGTGATGTTCTCGATTCCTCCCGGCGTGTCTCCCGGTTCTTACGCTGTCGCCATCGAGAACGACGAGGGTCGTTCATCTCCAGTTACAATGACCATTACTGGCGCTGCACCAGCTGCGCTTCCTAGGATCGACGACATCAGTCTTCTTGATACCAGATTTGACGATGGGGGAAGGGTTCGGTGCGTTCTGTACATTCAGGGCGCAAATGTGGATGTAGGCGCGACCGTACTCGTGGATGGCGTCGAACGCACTTCAGACGCGCACAAGGCGCTCTTCAACAATATGTTTGGTGCGAATCCTGCGGTGCTGGGATTTCCCATCAGGCATTATCTCTCGCGCGTCGTACCTCTTGACAGCTTCCCTGCCGGGTCGGAAATCCGCGTGCAGCTACGGAATGAACTCGGAGAGTTGAGTCTGGAGCGAATATTCAAGCTGCCTCTGGATGCAAGCTCCCTGGACAGTGATGGAGACGGTATCCCCGATGTCGTTGAGATCAACGGTTATCTCGGGAGCGAACCCGGCAGCACCTTGGTCGATATCAAGGCACTGGGCGCCGATCCGTTTCGCAAGGATATATTTGTCGAAGCCGATGTCATGGAGGGCGTGCTGTATCGGCCAATCGAGCGACTGGGAGCTACGCCAGGTACGTTCGATATAGCGCGGGAGATGTTTGCAAATGCCCCTATTTTGAATCCGTTCGGGCCAAACGGCATCAATCTGTTTGTTGATTCCTCGGGCTCTGTTCCCTCATGGGAGCTGCTTGAGTTCCGCTCGAGGCATGACCTGGCAACCCGAACTGCAAGTTTTGCTCTTCTGAAACAGGACCACTTCAGCCCCTCGCGCCGAGGTCTCTTTCATTATGCGATCTGGGCAAGAGCCCATCCGCTGGGATGGAGCGGCGAGAGCAATATCGATTTTGACGGGTCGAAGGTCGGTAACGACTTCATGGTAACGCTCGGAGATGCTCCAGTTCAATACCAGACATTGAAGTCACAGGCTGCGACATTCGCACACGAGCTCGGTCACAATCTGGGCCAGCGGCACGGCGGCACAAATCACTCCCGTTTCAAGCCGAATTATTGGAGCGTAATGTCTTATGCTTGGCAGCTTCGAATGAGTCAGGCTGACGCATTCCGTCGGCGGTATCCGACCTGCACCCCCGTCTACTATGCGACGGATGGGGCTGAAGAAGTAGATGGCACTGTGCCTCAGGTGGCTGGCTTTGTGATTGACTATTCGGAGGGAATTGGGCCGGAACTCGCCCCCAATGCGGGTAGCCTGAATGAACAAGTTGGGGTGTGCGGCTCGCCTATCGACTGGAACAAGAACGGCGTCATCGATTCCCAATACGTGACCGCCGTTATCGACGAGGATGAGCCCGCGGCCACCAAGGTGACGGACCACCCGAATTGGCCTAATCTCCGGTTTGACGGTCCACGTCTCGGTGGGAGGGTCACACCGTGATTGTCCTGAATCTTGCTCTGGCTGCGCTGACGACAATCTCCGCTCTCGGTGGCGCTTCTAATAGCGGGCGCTTTCGACACCCACAGTTGGTGCAGGCTGATCCGACGACCGACGCCCTGAGGAATAAGCTGCAGCAGCAGGACGCCGTTGAGAACCGCTTGCGTGCTGTTGTGCCGCCCGGAAGAACGCAAAATACGGACCTGAACCAAGCCGTTAACCCGCCGACGTCGACAAGCGACGCCGACAAGATTGGCCGCGTGCAGCGCCTGATAGAGGAGATGGAACGCAGGAAAGGTGCAGAAACCGGTACCGTTCGGGTGCACCCTTCGACTGGCGGCGCAGTTCGGCTGGAATTTGATGTGAAGAAAATGAATCGTAACTTCACTGCAGGTGTCGAAGTTCCGATGGGAAATACGATCGCAATGCCGCCCGATCCTGCCATTGACGCGGTGATCGCACCCGCAGACGTTGAATACCGGGTCAACTCGGACCACGCCTCCGAAGAACAGGTGGTGGCCGTAAAGCGAAACAGTGAAGTGCTCGCCACAGCGTTCCGGTCCGGCGAACAACCGGTCTCCCTCGACGTCCAAACAGCGAACCTGAGGGCCCGTCAAATAGCCGGTCCGGCAGGAGAGCTCGCTGTAGCGGTGACAGTTGGCGCCGAGACGCGAGAATTGACTCCGGGAACATCGAGCCAGTTCGGCAACATCGAGGTCTCGATACAAACAAGCTCCAATCGCTCCACTACCAAGCAATACAACGAGGGCCCGGCTTACGCACTGCGGTTGCAGGTGCGGTCGATAAAATAACTTTCAAGCTCGGGACCGCTCAATACATTCTCCTGAGCCGGAGTGAATCCTCAGCTCGCTTTAGGCGCGCACGTGCCGGAGCGCGAAGAATGCCTATCTCTACCCGTTAGTTGCCGCAGGAGAATGGCCGGTAATTTCTCGCCCGTCCTTCAGGCAATGCGTAAGCTGACATTTTTTCTTGCCTGCCTGACAAGCAGCGATAGAATAGCTCTGGTTGTGATACAACGAAATGCACGGAGCAATGATGCTGTCTCGATGCAGTATTTCAGCCCCCTATATTGCTATTGTCCTCCTGGCCCTAATTGCGAGTACCGGGCTGGCTTGCGCGCAGGTGCCTGTCACGGACCCTTGTGCCCCCTACCCGCGCAATCCGCAGCAGCGTGAGGCTTGGATCAAAGAGCTCATCAGAAGCTTTGGCTTTGCCGATTTTCATGAACCTGCTGTCGTCCGACCGACAAACCAAAGCGCCCCCTACGAGCTCGTTGTCCAATACTCGAAGGGGAAGAAAGTCGCAGGGTGCGATGTTGAGCTTCGCTCCTATAACGGCGATCTCGTTGGCTCCACCATTCGCGCAAGACCGGGTGATACGCTTTTCATCCGCCTGACGAACAAACTGCCAGATGTGACGCATCATCACCCGCAGGATCCACATCCGGCTGACCATGACGGTGATTTCAGCTTCAATATCACCAATCTTCACACACACGGGCTGCACACCTCCCCGTCCGGCAACGGCGACAACGTTTTCCTGGAGATACGGCCAGAGAAGTATCCGGGTGACCCCAAGGCTACGCAGCTGTATCGGATCCACATCCCCGACAAGCATCCGACAGGTACCTTCTGGTATCACGCTCACTTTCATGGCAGCACCGGCGTGCAGGTTTCCAGCGGGATGGCAGGAGCTCTCATTATCGAGGGTGGTCAGGATGCAAACGGTGGGCTGGATGCCGTACCCGAAATCAAGGCTGCCGAACAAAAAGTCTTCGTTGTTCAGCAGATAAGATTTGGACCTGACGGAAAGCTTGAGGACTTCGACAAGGCGATTCCGGACCGGCAGTGGTCGCGTAACATTACAGTAAATGGCGTGTTCGTTCCGACGATCCGGATTCATCCGGGCGAGGTGCAGCGATGGCGCTTTGTTCATGCGGGCGTCGAAGACAATATCGCCCTGGCACTTGACGGCCATCAGCTCCATGAAATCGCAGCAGATGGACTGGCCTTGGGTCGCCGGGTGGACTGGCCAGCGGCCGAGCCTTCTCAAGAGGGTGTCCGCGAGTTGCTGCTCGGTCCCGGTTACCGCAGTGACGTTCTAGTCAAGGCCGCCCCTCTCGCCCCTGGCGAGACGTCGAAGGAGTACTTCCTGCGAGACGGCATGTTGCCCGCCGCCCTGTCGTTGCAAGCCGCAACCGCGGTAATCCGGGTCGCGCAGTCAAGAGCGGCCTTCAATGCAGGGGATCTCATTGCCGACATCGGAAACAAACCGCAACGCATCATTGCACGAGTGCTCGTTGAGGGCGCCTCCAGAGACATGGCATTGCCGAGTGGCGAAGAGCTGCGTGACCGTGTCCCGAGCGACCTCGTTCCGATCAGGGACGAGGAATTGGCTGACGCGGAGCAGTCGGTGCGCTTCGATGGCATGAGCCGCCGCTCCTGCACCCCGGACGGGAATTGCCCGATATGCCAGACCGAAACTCCCGACTGCAAGATTCATTTTACGTCGAATGAACGAGTCTTTATGCCCGAGCATGCGCCGCGCATGCTCAAGCTAGGGCAAGCATCCAAATGGACCATAACAGGTGATGGGATTTTCCCTCATCCCTTTCATATTCACGTCAACGCGTTCGAAGTAGAGCGCGAGGAGCCCGCGAAGGATGGCAAGATGCAGCAGGCGAAACTTTGGAAGGATACGATCATCCTGCCAGCCGGTGGCCAACCAAAGCCGATAGTCATCAGGTCTCGATATTTGGACTACGAAGGAGAGTTTGTCATGCATTGTCACATCCTCGGACACGAGGATATGGGAATGATGGAACGCGTCAAAATTGCAAAGTAAGGACCCTGTCTCATGGCCAGCTATAACGTCACGATCAAGAATTTCGCTTTTTCCCCGTCGCAGATTGAAATCAAACAAGGCGACAAAGTCATATGGACAAGTGAGGATACTGTTGCGCATACCGTAACGGCTGATGGTGGCGAGTTCGACAGCGGCGACATGGTCAAGGGTGACCCGCCCTTCGAGCATACGTTTGGAACGACCGGAGAAATCCCGTACCACTGTGACCATCACGGCGGAATGAGGGGAAAGGTTACCGTAAAGACATAGAAGGGAGGCCTCCTCACCTTTGGAAGGGCGTCCTGCACAAGTCGGACAGATTTGTCTCTGGTTCGCCTGCGCGGCCAAACCGGCCCTCAGACGAGCACGGCCCCGTCCGTTAGAGACGAGACTATCGGTCAAGCGCCGGGTGCGGCGGCTCGCTTGGTTATTGATCTGCGAGCTGGATCGTCCGAAGAACCACTGAGTCATCCTCGGTCTCAAGCGTAACCGTGTCTGTGGGCCCCACGATCCAGAATTCGCCTAACCCGCGTTCCCGCCGATTCCCGTTGATGATTGTCGTGAGCTTTCCTGCCCTCAACTCATAGATCAGAAAGCCGCCTGTGGCTTTGAGCGGGAGCGAAGACCCTGCCCCTGCCGCTGGCGACGCCGCCGTAGTTGAGCCAGCCACTCGTGTGCCAGGGCGCAGACTTAATTCCTGATAGTGAAGTACCGGCACGTCCAGACCAGCCCCCCCCGCTTGTGGCGCTGCAGCTGGTCGGTTCCTCCCCACGACGCGTTGAGCGATCAGCGGGCCGGAGTAGCGGTCGCGAGCGAAAATGCCTGCCGTATTTGCGGCAGTTTGAGCCCAAACGGGCTCGCGAGACAACGAGAGTATGGGGATGGGGATGGCGATGGCGATGACGATGAGGACGCGAAGTGGGACGCTGCTCATCGATGTTCTCCGGTTATCTGGCCGTTTCGAGCATGTAGAGTACGCCGGCGGTTGTCGCAACGAACACTCGGCCATCGGCGAGGACGGGCTCGGTGAAAATGCGGTCACTAGTGTTACCGGGGTCAAGATCGATATCCGCGAGGATTTGAGGACGGGGAACGAGTCTGAAACCGTTGGGCACGCAGTCGGCCTGTAAAACCTCCGGATTATCGCATATCGACCCCGCTGGTGGCCAAACCGACGGATCTGCGAGCACAACGAGGTGCCCTTGTGCGGTGCCCAGAAACACGATGCCCCGCGTGACCGTCGGCGGCCCAAGCTGGTAGGCCGTATTTTTCCTCGTGCCCGGAATGTCTGCTACCCACCGCACTGGACCAGAAGGCCCTACGCAGACGTCGAGCGCATGCAACCGGGTGAACCCGGGTGGTACCTGTCCGGCTTCCACGGTATAGCCACCGGTGGTCGTGATGAACGTGTCGCGCCAAGCAGCGCCCGGAATCAGATAGCGCGTATCTCCGTGGGTCCCGCTTGTAAAAGGGATGCCCGTTGGAGGAAATTGCCAGCGTACCACCGGGTTTCCCCCCGCACCGGCACCCGCACGTGCTGCATAGCTCCAGCCATCCTTCTGCGTCGAAGCAACCGTAGCTCCGCAACGTGCGTCGAGCAGGGTAGGACCTGACGCCCAATCGGGATCATCGTCCATGTTGAATGGCACCGGCTTGAGCTTCCACTCGAGTGCGCCGGTTGCGGCATTCAGTCTTAGCAGACTTAACGAGTGATCGACACTTGGCTGCGGTTGACTTCCGCCGTTCCAGAGCCGCGCATTACCGGTTGTCGCGTAAATCGCATTACCCAACAGTCCCCCCGCCAGTGAGGACCAGATTCCGCCGCCACGCGTGCTCGTAGCCTTGAAATCGAAAGAAGCAACGATGTTGCCGGAATTGATGTCGACCGAAGCGACACGCCCGTTCTGGATCGGGCTATCTGCATGGTTTGCGATCCCCACATACACACGATTTCCGATTACGAGTGGCGAGGAGTAACCGATATTCTCGTGCAGTTCTCGGCCATCGCCTGGTGTGAGCCCATTGAGAGCCGCGATCTCTGGAGACTTCCAGATTTCCGCACCGCTCGCGGGATCGAGAGCAAACAGCCGGCCGCTGCCCAGCCTGCGTCCGACAGATTGGTCGGGCCCCCCGAAAATAACTGCATCTCTCTCCCTGACCGTGCCGATTGACGCGCTCGCTGGCAGTCCTTCGGAAGAAGGGTTATGTGCGGAGACTGTCTCATATTGGGAGCGCAGCGCAGGATCGCCGGCCTTTGGATATTGCCAGAGCAGATTGCCGCTCGCCGCATCGATAGCGTAGAGCCTCCCATTGCCGTTTCCGATGAAAACACGCCCCTGGTGGACGATGGCAGATGCGCGGAAACCGCGTGGATCATCCGGTGGCCGGAACGTCCACTTTACCTTAAGCGTTTTGACCTGTTGCGGGTCCGCCAGTGGAGAGTCGAACGGCTGCTGCGCGTCCCGCAGTCCACTGTGCCGGAAAGCAGGCCACTCCCGCGAACAGACTTTCGGATCACGGTCTCCACAACCGGCGTTGGCGACGTAAACGAGATCCGCCACACAACGTCCCATCGACTGCACCACTGATATCTTCTCGCCTTCCTTTATCGCGCGCGTCAGAGCGACTTGGGCACCACCGCCATCCCCGATTTCTTCAGCCTCTGCGTAAATCCTGATCCTTGATCCGGGGACGAACTCCACTACCTCGATGATCGTATCACCCGGTAGCGGCTGACGAATCTTTGCGGCGGGCAGCTGGCTGCAGGGCTTCGCCGGCGTCTTCGGTCCCGGTGCACTGGCAGTACACAGTGCCTGGGTGGCCCAGTAGTTGCCGGTCCCCTTCCCGCGAGGGTTCAGTCCAATCTGCTGCGCACCGCCAGGAGTGGGCTGTCCCCCGACCTGGTTGGGATTCGGTATCATGTTGTCAGTGAACACCTTGATATCGGCACCGTTGAGCAGCGGACTCGAGGCCGGCCCGCGCACCACCGCAACGGGGGCACCTTCATACACCGTGTCAACCACCGGCCCCGGTAATGAGGACGGTTGCGACTGCACAATCTCGGCGCGCGACACCGGACTGATATCGCGGCAAATTCCGGACTGCGCGGTGATGCGTTGCCCCTTCCGAAACGCGGGGTTCACGAACGTATAGGCAAAATCCGCGTTACCACCTATCTCGGTTTTCGGACCGAAACCACCGCCCGCCAGCGGATCCTCGGCAAATACTTTCCACCGTGCCCCAGGGATTACGTCGGCAATGCCGACTGCCCGCCCGCAATCGTAACAAGGCGCCGGATTCAACCGCGGCTGCGGCAGGCCTGCTGGATAGTCATCCTTGTAGGACGTGACGGTCACCGCATTCGAAGGCTTGCTTTTCACTCCACCCACAACCTGGACAGCAGTGATGACTTGCCCGATTTCAAATGGCGTCGCTACCTTGATCGGCTGATTGGCGATCTCGGACGCAGTGGCCGAACCAATGGGATTTGGTTGGCCAGCAAGGTAGATCTCGATCTGCGCATCCGGAACGTAGCCGTTCACGACAACCGTCTGAGCGCATTCGTAGATCGGTCTTGTGAGCAGGATCGGCGAGACCACCTCCGGATTGTTTTGAAATCTTCCGCCACCCGGTTGCAGATGCGGGTCTCGCTCGGGCGCTGGCTGTGCGCTCACGACAGGGCAACCGACCATCATGGCGCTCACGATGATGGAAATGGCCAAACGAACCTGCATGCGCCCCTCCCTTTCCAAAAAAGTGCTCTCAGTGCCGTGCTGGCGAAAGCACAATCAGTCGCGCGACAAAGGGGCGTTCCCCGCCAGTATTGTCGACTGCAATCCGCTGGTCGCTATCGAGCGCAACGACAGCGCCGGGACGCACCTGCTGGGACTTGCCGTCAACAATCAGAGTCGCTTCACCGGCCTCTACGTCCAGCATTGCACGACCAGGCGCGGTAAGTTCTTGGGAGGCTTTACGCGCACCGACCAGCAGGTCGATCACCTCGACAGTCCGACCTCCCGCGTCACCTTTGAAAATTGATCGGCTGAGCAGCCCGGGCACGAGTTGTCGATATCCGCCAGGCACGTCGACCTGAGCAAAGGCACTTTTGACTGGGACAACTATCGAGATTGATATGAGGACTGCGCCGCAACAACGGGAACGGATCGCCAGAAGCATATCATCCACCTAAATAAGAAGACCAATCTTGCCACTTGACTGCAGGCCAAACCTTCAGACCTGTCGCATTCGGACATGCGGTATCAATGTTGGCTTCGAGTCAGAGCTACACACTTCTGGAGATAAGCGCCTCTTGAAAAAGGCCGGCTTACTTCCCTTGGCATCACTTGAGAACTTTTTTCGGCGCCAATAGAATTGTGGCTACATTTCGAAATCCTTTCGTTAATCCAAACTTGCCGAAGCCTAGAACTTGGAAAGTTGCCTTGGCCCGCGACTGGTATCCTCGAGCGACCACGATCTCGGCGGCGTAATCTTCAGCTCACGACTGTTTGTCGCACCTCTCGCTCGGGATAAAGCTTAAGTAGCATCATTATTCGCTCACGCTTTTATAGATTTCAATCTAAAAGAGTGACAGTATAGCTTACTATTTTTGCGAGTTCTTACCTCCGCTCATCTGAAATCGTCACGACGGCCTGGGCAACTTCCGCGCCGGGGAACACAAAGGAGGTGAATAACCGCGGCACGACCTGTTGGCGTAATGGCCTGCGCGCGCCGCCCCGATGGACACTGGCAGGATGCCGCTTGGCCCAACCGGGACACCGAAATTGGTGGTCTCTGCTTCTTCGTCCAAGTCGAGTGAAGCCCCCTCTTGAGGCCGGCTGGCACCGCTCACTCGTCCGACAAGCAGCGGCGACGCCAGTACACCAAACACATTGCCAGCGAGGAGGTGACCGACATGCGAGCGAGCCACATCCTGGATCATCATCTCGTCTGATCGTGATTCGACGGCGGCTCTCCGCCAGCAACGTTGCCACCTCGTCGATGACATAACTGTTCCAGGGATTGTCGCGCTTTATGTTGGCGCGGTTGTCCGCCAGTTGGGGGTCCGTGGATATCAAGATGCAGACCCGTTACTTCTTTGGTCTCGAAAAAGACCGACAGGCGGGTTGGCGTCGGCTCTGGCAGGACATCGCCACCGTCGTTCAACCGCATGGCGATCTTGACTGACGGGGGCAACTCAACATCTTCGCGACGGATTGCCCGCGTCAATCAGAGGCGATGGGTCTGGGGCTTGTAGTCTATGCCTGCGGATCCCCACTCGCCGGTTCAGCTCGCCGCCGATCTCAACGTGGGCCAACTGGCCGATTTCGGACAACTGCGCGCACACTTTGTGGCCGCTCCTGCCCCTTGTCGCGGCTCACGGCCAGCTTGCCCGGTCTGCGATCCGTGCCCCTCATCGGCAGCATATCGTCCAGCGCCTGATCGATATCATTGCAGATGACCGTCTTGCCGCCATCGCGCGCGATGGACGATTGCGCGATGCGCCGCATGAACTCCTTGATGAAGGCGGCGATGTTAAGAAGTGGTGGCGAGAGCATGACGTCCCTGCCGCCTTTGCCCGCTCGACTCAGATTACTATCCGCTGTCTGTCGATATCCGGAATCGCGAGGAAAGCCACTTCCAACACGCTTAATCCTGCGGCATAGACGTGGTCAGCGCCATGCGGCTCCTTAGGTTCAGGATTGCCTTCAGAAAGCTCACCACCTCCTCGGCGATCAGCACGACGGGCATTTTGCGAGGCTCTCACGCGTAGGCGATGCGCCCGGGAATCTCGCTGTGGCCGAGCGTCACGCCGTTGAAAAAGTGCAACGCACAGACCATCTGGTTGAGATGCGGCCAAAAGATCCCTGTTACCACCAGCTGAACCTGGAACGTATGAACATCCTCCCAAGCGGGCGATCGGCTAGAAAAGCTCGGCCAGGCTTCGATACCGCGTTGAGATATGATCGGCTGCGTTTCCGGCGACAAATTGCCCACCGTCATGTCCTCAATCATGCGGCGGCTCACCTGGCCATCAGAAAACCTCCTGTCTGAAGGGGGCGGCTCTGAGAACGCCCGGATCCTCTCAGACGGCAGTCGGCGCGAGCGGCTTCGTTCCATCACCGATTAACAAATGTCGCGCCAACGACCCACTTTCAGGCAGATGCAACGCGTAGCTTGTGGAGTCCAAATCGACGGCTGGGAGTTTCTTCACCGACGTCAGTTTCGCCCGATGCTCGAGTGTTAATCGTTGACCACTCATTGTCGCGGCGGCGTTGCACCGAGGAGGGTATGCGCATGGCTTCGCGGTACTTTGCGACCGTGCGGCGGGCAAGATCAATGCCCAAGGCGCGCAAGCGTTCCACGATGGTGTCGTCCGACAGGATCGCGGAGGGCTCCTCCGAATCGATCAGCCGCTTGATGTGGTGACGCACCGCTTCCGCCGAATGCGCCTCGCCGCCGTCGGCCGAGGCAAGCGAGACCGTGAAGAAATATTTCAGCTCGAACGTGCCGCGGTTGGTCGCCATGTATTTGTTGGCGGTGACGCGCGACACCGTGGATTCATGCATCTGGATGGCGTCGGCGACGGCTTTCAGATTGAGCGGCCGCAAATGCGCGACGCCATGGGTGAAGAACCCGTCCTGCTGGCGCACGATCTCGGTCGCTACTTTCAGGATGGTGCGGGCGCGCTGGTCGAGCACGCGCACGAGCCAGGTCGCGTTCTGCAGGGCGTCGGTGAAATAGGACTTGTCGCCGTCCTTGCCGATCTTCTTCGACAGCTCGGAATAATAGGTCTGGTTAACCAGCACGCGCGGCAAGGTGTCGCTGTTGAGCTCGACATGCCAGCCGCCGTCGGGACCCGGACGGACATAGACATCGGGCACCATGGTCTGCAGGCGCGCCGAGCCGAACTTCATGCCGGGCTTGGGATTGAGGCGGCGGATCTCGCCGATCATGTCGGCGATGTCCTCATCGTCGACGCCGCAGATCTTGCGCAGAGCCGCAATGTCGCGCTTGGCGAGCAGATCGAGGTGCTCGACCAGCGCCTGCATCGCGGGGTCGTAGCGGTCGAGCTCGCGCAGCTGGATCGCCAGGCACTCGCTTAAGGAGCGCGCGCAGACGCCGGGCGGATCGAATTTTTGCAGAACGGCGAGGACGTTTTCGACCTCGGCCTGCGACGCGCCTAGACGCTCGGCGGCCTGGCCGAGATCGGGCGGCAGATAGCCGGCCTCGTCGACGAGGTCGATCAGGTACTGGCCGATCATGCGCTGCGCGGGCGCGGTGAAGGCAACCGAGAGCTGCTCGGCGAGATGGTCCGACAACGTTGTCTCGGCCGCGACAAAAGCTTCGAGATTGTAGTCTTCGTCACCGGAGGCGCCGCCGCCCCATTCGGTATAGGTGGTCGGCGCGGCATCCTGGGCGTTGCGCGCCGCAGCCTCGGCCGGCTCCTCGGAGAAGACATTGTCGAGGCCGGTGTCCAGGGTCTGCTCGATCTCGGCGCGGGTGCCGAGATCCTTGCTCATCCAGTCTTCCTGGCCCGGCTCGAAGCCTTCCGCGTTGCCGCCGAAGCCGTCCTCGCCCTGGCCATCGCCATGACCGTCACCTTGGCCGCCCCCGGAATCGCCGTAACTGCCGGCCTCGGCCGAAGCTTCGCCCGCGGGGGCCTCGTCACTGGCCCGTTCCAGCAGCGGGTTTCGCTCCAGCTCCTCCTCCACGAAGGTCGTGAGATCGAGATTGGACAATTGCAGCAGCTTGATCGCTTGCATCAGCTGCGGCGTCATGACCAGCGACTGCGATTGCCGGAACTCTAATCTCTGCGTAAGCGCCATGAAGCAAGAACCTTTACTGAAGTTGGCCCGCGTTTTGCTCATCTAGCCAGGAGCTGATCCACCCGCTTTGATGTCGCGCAAAAGCAGATGCGAGGTGGAGATTTTTGATGAAGGCCGACAACAACTGGACACCGAAACACTTGCGGAACTCCTTCGTTAAGTTCCGCTGTCCGTGAGACTAGAGAACTAGAGATTGGGAGGTGGCCCTTTGACCCGAGGACATGAACCAACAGGACAGTTTCACTGTGGCGACACTCCTGTGAACGACTTGGCAGTCCGCGGCAGTTTCGGTGACTTCTGAGAGTAGCCGCGATCCTAGACCATTCCGTAGGACCAGCGGCTTCATCGGTGCCTGCCCGTCACTCTGACATTCCACCAACATAGACCGTTGCTGCACGCTCGGAATTGGCGCGAACTTTGAAGCCAATCATGGAAGAACGTTGCCCAAACGGATTGGCACTAAGGCTGGCAGTCAAAACACTTGAGGTGGCGGGTTGATCTGGCCGCGAGATCGGCCTTGCGCCAAAAGAGATTGCGAGGTTATCGTCGCGTTCGGCTGCCTAAAGCCCGCCGCTTGTTAGCGCAGCGCCTACCCCATGTGCGTCGAAAACAAGTCCCTTGCCCAAATTGCTGGGGCAAATCGGCGGAAGATCGAACAGCGGCCACTATTGTGCCTGCGCTTCGGCTTATCCTGGCGAAGGTCCCAACGTATTCGCGGTGTCGCTTCTGGGCCTCTCACGCGCATTCGAATCTGGGAAGGATACCTTCCTCCTCCAACGTGCCGGCGTGACCGGGACGATCTTGTCGTTTGTCGAGAGCCTACGCGAGTTGCTTCGCTTGCAGAAGGACTGCCGACAATCACACCGGGAAAAAGGCGTCCGCACGCGCGTAGTACCGCTATGCTGTTGCCTATGACCTCGAGCACCACCTCATCGCTGGCTAGCAGAGTCTTGCCAGCGCTTTGGCGCACTCGGCGTCATATCAGTGCAGCGGGCGGAGCCTGCCGCCCCCCCAAACAACATCCCTCCGAAGCTTCGGTGGATGCCGATTCCAATCACTCGTCTCACTGTCATCTGAGCTACGGCGAGACGACACGTGCGGGTTAGCGCTCTTGGTACAACGCAGTGAGTCGCAGAGGTGGCCAGCTCCCAACTCGACCTCCCCGGCTCATTGGCTGTATCGCCGGACCCCCAGTTCGTGCTCCCGCTGCCTCTGTGACGATGGTAGCACCATACACCAAGCTGTAGACCACCGCAGCGGAACGTTGGCACCGGCAGATCTCATAGCGGTTACTAACACCATTGAGCGGCCGCACGAGGAGTTCAAGCGACGGATCGAGATCAAGACCGTTTGCCACCAGCGGCCGCCACGGCAATATTGTCCTGGCCTGCTCACCTCCGGCCAGATCACATGCGGCAAGGTCGATGGCTGGAGAACGCTTACACAATGCCTAGATAGGCGATTGACCTCGCTGCACGAGCAGGTAGCTCCACGTTGATGGAAATCGCGCCACAATTGTAAGGCGGCGCTGCCCCGCGGTGAAGCGCACGGCTTTAGCGACCATGGCATCGTCCACCGGCAAGCCGCTGCATAGGGCGAACCACCTTGCCGCGGCGGATCGCATCGGGCAGCGGCACCTCGATTGCCTGATCGAGTTAAGGCCGGGACGGCTGGCGCGGCCGGATCGCCTCGGGACGGTTGCTGGAGGGAATGAAGATGATGTCGGCGTCTTCCCGCCATCTCGTTGAGCATCCTGTTTAGCAACACTAGAACGCTTGAGAGGCGGATTGAGTCTGGCGCAACGAGACTTGCATGCAACGACGACGCCCCAAGTCCAGACCGGGCGCTGTTGAGGGACACCGCATACGCGCGCCGAATGCGCTTGCCTGCCCAGCTATCTGGTTTGAGCCGCTTTCCGTTGAAGTACATGGTTGAAGCCACTTGAGATCGGTTGTCCCGATGCGCGGCAATGACAGAAGAGACCGCTCGAGGACGGGGCTTTTAATCGTTCCTCTAGAGGGCGCGGAGTTAAATGAGGCGGCGTCGGGTTGCTTTGGCTACAGCATTTGTCCGGTTCGCCGCCCCCAGCTTTCTGACGACGTTCTTCATGTGAAAGTTGACGGTATTCTCGCTGACCTCCACAAGTCGCCCGATTACCCAGGCTGACTTTCCTTCTGCGACCCAGTATAGGCACTCTGTTTCTCGCTGTGTTAGCGGAATGTCTGTCTCCCAACCTTCATCAAGCGGCGGTGTAATCTGCGCGACAGCGTTGTGAAACGCCGACGCCAATGTCGTGAGATGAGCCATGCGATCCTGTGGATCGGCATCATCGAAGGGAGATGCAAACGATACGAAAGCCAATCGGCCTTCCGATCCAAACAATGGAACGCTTATGCCATGCTTAAGACCTGCTTCTCTGGCCTCGTGTAAGACGCGCAGCTCACGGGGCTGCAGTTCATATCGACGAGTCAGTTCATCCCAAAGAAAGGGCCTGGGCAGCATTGCTGTCCGCCGGACTACCGGGTCGATCGCTCGATACTCTTGCTCAGCATAGCGTTGGCACCAATCAGACGGAAAGTTT
Organism: Bradyrhizobium yuanmingense; assembly: GCF_025200905.1. NCBI lineage: Bacteria > Pseudomonadati > Pseudomonadota > Alphaproteobacteria > Hyphomicrobiales > Nitrobacteraceae > Bradyrhizobium > Bradyrhizobium yuanmingense. The sequence continues at coordinate 5,943,338 of NZ_CP104173.1, forward strand.
ATAGTTGGCGGCGGCGGCAGATAGTCCAGCAGACGACGCTCATTCGGGCAGGTGAGAGCTCCGTACGCGACTTTATCAAAGCCTTCCTTGCTCGCGCAATTCACAAGAAGATCGAACAGCGCCTTGATTGATTTTGTCTGTGTAGCGCATTCGACGAAGCTGAATAGGTCTGGCCCGCGGCTTTCCCGTCCGCTTGAAGAGAGTGGCATTTCGCCGTGCGATAGGTCATCCATTTCTATTTCCATTTTACTTGCACAGATGTTGGCTCTGCTTGTTGCAGCTGGACGCCCGCACGCGAAGGAAAGCGCCGGGCCCGAAATGTTTGACTCGGTCTCAGCGCGTACCGAAGATCAGATAGGTGGAGCAAACCGGCACGCGCCGCCCGCAGATTGAGCCAACGCGGAGCTGACTTCGTTCGTTGGCGACCGATCGGGTTGCTATCCGAGCTGCCGAATCTCGCATGCGGATCCAGACTCTCGAAAGAATGGCTGGCAAATGATGCAGCGGTTGCGGCGGACAAGGGCAGCGCTTCTCGTAAGAACATACCAGCATCTAGAGCGCCGACGTAAAGAAGTGCGCTCGGCACGGGACTCTTCGCGCAGCTCGACACAACTCAGGTCACGGACCGGTGCAGCCCCCCTCAGGCGCTTGCATATGTTGGGCCGCCACTCGCGGACATTGACAACCAGCTGCTTGACAAGGACGACGGCGTACATGCGATCCTCAGGACGTCCTAGAACCAGCATGGTGGGCACAGCAATTCTCGTACCACCTTCCGTTTAGCAAAATGACCCCTTAAGAGAGAGGCACTCAGAGAAAGACGGTCTCATCTGAGGTGTTTCGAGCGGATGCGACATACGTAAACATGCGACAACGTCTCAGGCGGGACATCGAATTGATACATATCAAGAGCATGATTAAAGGCCGGTTGCCTCACCTTGCATTGACGCGGAGCGCGGATGGGCGCCGCCTGTGAGTGCGGTCCTAAGGCCCAAGCCAAATCCAGTAACGGCCTTTCCATCCTTGAAATCGAGCAGCGGAGTAGCAGTTTAGTCTTGCGGGGTCTTTGAGCAGCCGATGGCCGGCGCTTTCAGCGTTTCGCTGTGGCGCCCTTTGCGAACCTGCCCCTTCGGCGTCGGGAGCACTTGTCCCCTCCTTGCAAAGCCGAGGAGCGAACAGATGAAGGAGGAAAGAATCACGGAAGGCTCGTCGTGGATTGATCCGCGGCGCGCTGTTGATAAAGACGCCGGCTAACTTGGCGGAGATGCTGCGCCTCTGAGGCGTAGGCGTGGGGGTCTGAAGCGGATTACACGCCAGCTGGGATGCAGCCTTCACACGATGACGCGCTACGTAGCGGCCGGTGGGGTGAAGCCGTTCAAGTCATGTTGGGGGCTAGCTCTCGCGCACCACGGCCTTCAGGTAATGGTAGGCCTTGATGATCTCGACCAGGCGATCCTCCGTGGAGCGGTCGCCGCCATTGGCGTCGGGATGGTGCTGCTTGACCATCTCCTTGTACTTCGCCTTGATATCGCCGAGCGTCGCGTTGGCATTCAGGCCCATCACCTGCAACGCTTTCCGCTCGGCATTTAGAATCTTGGGCGCCTCAGGCTTCGCTTTTGCGCGGGGGCGGGCACCGGCGCGTCCGTTCAGCTCGACGAGCGTACAGAGGGCATGCCAGTCGTCCTCGACATCGGCCGCGCTGCCGGCCGTTTTGCGGGCGCTGATGTTCTCGCCCATCTTCCACGTCGGACGATGGCCGGTCAGCGCGTCGTTCTGGTAGCGCGCGACCGCTTCCGCGTCCATCCCCGAGAAAAAATTGTAAGACTGATTGTATTGGCGAACATGGTCGATGCAGAAGTGCCAATATTCGCGCGCATTGTCGCGGCCCTTGGGCGCGGGATGGCTGGCCTTGTTCTGGCAACCTGGCCATTCGCATCGCGCCGTGGTCTGGCGCTCCCGCGCTTCCTGCTTGTTGATGCGAATGGAGGCGAAGATTTCGGATGTGTCGATCGGCATGACCCGGCTCCGTCGGCGGAGCGGCAGTTAACAGGGCCGCTTCTATGCTAGAGAATTGATCGGCAAGTTGGGGCTGACTCCGCCTTCTGCGTCTATGTAGTGGCATGAGGTAGCAGGCACCTCTTAGCAATCGACGTGCCAGGACTTGCGAGCTTGGTTCAGACAATCATCTCTTGGCGATTTCAGATCGACTCAATCGCAATTTGCTGTCGGGTTCTGCACATGGAGGTCTTGAACGGGACCAGGTGAATACGGAGAAAGCGGGAGCTATGCGGGTCTTGGTGATGACGCGCTCAGAGAGGCAGCCTATCCAGGCGGATGGCGAACCTGCGAGAACTTCTCCAAGGAGGCGATACGGCTCGAAGGAGACGATCAATATCCTGCCCTTCGGTCAGTTGTCTGCGGTTGCCCATGCACTGCTACAAACTCTCCGCATAGCGCGTGATCTGTTTGCCCGGGCCGTCCAGACGGAACTGCCGCGTTCCGGAGACGCCAGCGAGCTGAAGCCGCGGCGGATGGTCGTGCCCGGCCGTGCGGCACGGCTATGGCCCGGCGCGCAGCAGCGCAAACGAATATCGGCGCGATCGAGGTTGCCAGGCCCAAGGTGAGGACCGGCGCGCGAGCGGCTCGCCGGTTGGATCCGCTTGACCTTGGTGATTTTGCCACTTGAGCGCGGCGAACCAGGAGCCTCGATCCCCTGCTGCCCGACCCTTAGCTGCGCCGTATGTCGACAGGCGATGCCAGGAGGGCTCTTGGCCCTGCGGGAAAGGATGCGCCGAACTTTTCGCCTTGTGATTTCGGGCCTGAACGAACAATGGAGGGGCGGATACGAGCGCTGGCAGCACAAGACCATCAGTGTAATCAAAAAAGATGCCGAACCGGTTCGGGGCGGCAAGAAGGCCATGCAGGATCTCAATGGCGCCAAGCCGGGCGGTCGGGGAGCATGCACTCGAATACGTTCGTCGACAATCGCGCCAAATGTGCGCGTCCTTGATCGCCGGACCAGGATCGCCAACCTAAAGCCTCTTGGCTTTCTATGACTTTCCTGCCGAGCACCAGAGAGAGCTCAGACATACAATCCGATCGACAGCATCCGCCGCGGTTCGGCACACGGGCGTGCACGCCAAGTTATGGCCACAAACCATACGATTGATGGTGCAAGCTGATCGAGGTCGCGTCGAAGACGTTGGGCTGGCTGAGAGCCCCAATCAGTGCCGAGATCGTGGCGGCGTCAGAGCGGCGACGCCATTGAGCTCGTCCCGAACCCGCAAAATCATGCCGCCTCCTCCGCTCCCTTACTAGTCGCGGTTAAGAGCGCCAAAATGAATGATCGGAGACGCAATCAGGGTAAGTCTCCAAGCGCGTCAGCTTTTCGACAGCTGATCCTAATAGAGCGAGAGAGAGCGACACTATCGGCTTGGCATTGCGAACCAACTCAAATCCTGGGGAGTGGACATGGACCCATTTAACAGCATCAACCCATTCGACCGAGACTTCGCTGCCTCCAACGCCGCGGCGCCACAATCGCAACAGCGGCAAGCGGAGTTTGAGCCGTACCTGGATGAAGTGCTGCAGCTTGATACCTCTTCCGTCGCGGAGGATCCTGTTTCACGAGATCACTACTATCCTCATCTGTCTGAAGAAGGCCGCAGACGCGCCGGGGCGTTGGGACTTGGGCACCAGAGCGCCGACGGTCCTCATCCCCAAGCCGCAGTCACTCGACGCTTCGGGACGCTGCTGCGGAGCCTAGCGCGCCGCGGGAAGCTTTGACCTGGCCGCAGGAGCTGAGTGCGGAACGGCACAATCAGCGAGGGCCGATAGACGAAGCCATCCTAGCATCGGCACTCAACCCGACCGCGCCCGGTCACCAGGAACCGGATCTTGGAGAAGCCGTTCGTTACTTCAACTGGAGCGACGCCTACCAGCCTGCTGCAAACGAGCTAACCGGGATAGCCCCCTTTTCGGGTCACCATGTCCTCATCAGTGAGGATTACACCGGGCAGTTAAGGCCTGCGAAGAGGCAGAGGACACTGAGCGAGACGGAAGGGGATGCCATTGAGCGCCAGCTCAGCGGGCCCGGCAATTCAGTCGCGCGCGAGCTGATGGAAAATGCCGGCACATCGTTTCAGCCGAGCGGTCAGTTGGTCCTTCCTGCCGAAGACTACTATCAGGATCTGCTCTGGGCGATGATGGAAAACGCCGGCCCATCGTCGTCTCTCGCGCCAACCGAGCGTCATGACCAGGTCGCGGATTTGGGAGTGGCCGTTCGTTCCTTGAGCTCGCGGCATGGCGACCAACGCACATCCGTTCCGCTTGAGGGTAGCAGCGTCCTGCCGAGCCAGGACACCCCACCCGCTCCTTTCATAGTTCATAACGACCGCTTCACGGCGCTGTTCGTGCCCGCGGCGGCGATGAGGGGCGGCTCTCCACTCAATTTGTCAGGCGCACCCATTCATTTCGGATCTCGACCGGAAAACGTTCCGCAGCCCAGCGCGCAGCCGGCGAATCGGCCCTCGCCAGCACGGCTTGCGGGGACGATGGAGCAAGCCGCTCCGGCGTCGGCCCGGACTGAGACGTCGCCTGCGGCCCGCGAGGTCTACGCTGCATCATTCGCCGTTCCTGAGGGCTTTTCGCACGGCACCCAACCCGCCCCAATCTCGATGATCTCGAAGCTCGGCTGCTGGGGCCTCTTGCCGGACGAAGCGCAGCCGATGAAGCAGTACGACATTCGCGGTGAGCGTTACACCGCCCTTTTGGGGCCGGGAGGACCCAATGATATTCGGCTCATCCATCATCCCCAAATGTAGACGCCAGGGACAGTCGCTACGTGAGAAGCGTCCCGCTAGCTCAGGTAGCGGACTTTGATGGACCATAGCTTGCTTCAATGACTCTTGCGAGCTTGGCGAGGTTCTGGCGGTGCGGATAGGCGCTGAGAACTTGCGGGCATCATCGCTTAGCCGCTCCTTGTTAAGCCGAACAGTTCTCTTGCCTTTTGTTTTTGGTAACGGCGTGACCACGTTGGCGGGCTAGTTGCGCCGAGGCGATTGTGCAGCGAGATCGGCGGTGGACTACCGACCGCCGATGGTGCGCGCTTCGCTGCAATATCTGCCCATGTCTCCACTTTTTCCTGGGCCCCCCAAGGCAAAGGAGTGAGGTGGGCATTGACGCATTCGGCCGGAAAGCGGCTCTTCAAAGACCTCGATAAAAACCTTTGTCGGCGGGCTTGCCGAGCCGCGAGAAATTCCAGCGTGCGCCGCGCTAATAGGTCAACAGATCACGATCGCGCGGCACGACCTCGCCGCCTTTGGACGCGGATCTTCGCCCAGAATCCCACTGACTTGCAGTCTCCTTTCCAGCATCACCACGATGGCGGTCCCGCGGAGGGGGATCCGCCGCAGACTGCCGAAAGAAATGCGGATAGAATCCAAATTGTGATAGAGGCACGATGAGACTACCCTACCACTTTGTGCAGGAGATTTCGGGACTCAGGTCAGCTAGCTTGCCCGGTGACTCTGGGAGGCTTCTTCAATGTTGGTCGTTGATACTATTTTGAAGCCAGACCAGTTTGGCGGTATCGGACTTTTCTCCGCTACTCTTCTGCCCAAAGGTTCGTTGATTTGGATTCACAACCCAATCGTTGATATCGCGGTGACGGCTGAGCAGTACGCAGCCCTGGATCCAACATTTCAAGCTCTACTTGATAAGCATGCCTATCCAAGAGACTACAAGGCAAACGATGGCGTGATAGAGTACAACGCTGACAACGCCCGCTTCATGAACCACAGCAGTCAGCCAAACACATGCCAAGACAATCATTGCCGAATTGTGACGGCCCGTGACGTACAATCTGGTGAAGAACTGACTTGCGATTACTTGTCTTTCGACCCAACGTGTGACTTATCGTGGAATAAAGAACCGCCAACGAATGTTGATGCCCCAACGGGCTAGACGGCAGTGGATTGAGTTCCCGGTCTGACGACTTGGTTGGCGGCGAATTTACACGGGAAGAGTTTCTGCAAGTGGTTGAGGCCTAACGACAGACGCAACCTTTTCCGTCCGCCTCCTCGAACTTGACGGTTATTGCGAGCGCAGCCTTGTTCGACATCCCTGGCGCGCAGAGTGCGGTGGCGCACGGTCGGGAACGTGCTTTCGATCACGTGTAGCCCCGACCGGAAAACTGCCCCCCGGAATTGCCCCTCCTCGGGATAGCTGCGGAGAGAGTGAATGAAGCAGGAACCAGTCAGTGACGGCTCGCCGCGGAGTGATCCAGGGGGCGCCGCACGCGGGAAGCGGGAGAACCCACCAGCCGGAGATCTATATGTCCTCGCGCGCATGGGTCTGCGCGTCCTAGATGCTTTCCGAAGCATGCCTGTCGGGTCTTTGCGGTACGCATCTGACGGGGGCCATCTTGGATGAGGGGTGGTCATTCGCGAAGCGTGTGACCTTAAGTCTAACTTAAATTCATCAGGTGATGCGCTCGAGGTCTTGGGCGGGCTGTAGCGGCGGCGCCGCTGGTCGCAGGACGACAAGGCACCGATGCCGAGGAGACGTTTCCGCCCCGCGCGAAGGTGACTGAGGTTGCGCGTCGCAACGGAGTGTCGGCCAGTCTGGTGTTTACCTGGCGTCGACGAGCGCGGGCTCCGGAACAAGTTGCACCATTTTTTACGCCGGTGCAGACCGCCACGGTAGCGGCATCCGCTGAGGAAACACCGAAGCGGGCGAAGCGCCTGAGTATGGCGCTTAATCGTCTTCACTTTTGGGTTTTTCTGAGCCGCATATTGGGCCATCGCCCTATCGATAATGTCTCGATCTTCTGCAGAGAGATCGGAATGGTGGTTGCGGCCGCCACCGGAGACAGGACCCGGATTGGGTGGGCGCCTCGGCCAAGTGCTGCTGAAAGCCCTCTTGCCCGGCATAGCCCCCCTGGTGCTCTTCCAAGACGGCGTGCTGCAACTGGGACCAAGCTGTTACATTGGATGGATCGAAATTGTACGGGTCCACCCCTAGCCTCACGTCCAAGAAAACAATTGAGCTGATCCTATTATGGATAGGCTTTCCAGAAGCTGACGAGGCCGTGGCTCGTGAAGCAATGCATCGCCACATCTGCAGAACGAAACTGCCCCACGGCTCTCAATCGTCGCGGGACTTCATCGGTTTCAGGACCCGCCTTCCTCGCGGCCGATGCAGCCCTCCGGCGGCATGGGGGCCGACGACTTGTCATTTCTCTGATTGCAAAACGGCATACCGGCGCCGCAGCAGGTGCACGCATGGTGCCAAGCCACAATTGCCCCGGATCGTTCTCGCAAATCCACGACGAGCCCTTCTGCGATTCGTGCCTCGTTCATTCGCTCTCTCATCGGCCATGCCAGGAGAGGCTATCCTCGTGTCGCAGAGGGGCGCATTGCCCCACTAAAACTGCTACCGAACAGCTGTCCTGTCGTGCCTGAGGGCGGAGCTGCCGAATCAGTTCGGTGGCGGCTATGGCAGGAAATATCAGCATGCGCGCAAAGCGCGAGATCACATCAGCCGTGGCCGAGCGTCATCAGGCCGGCGGTCGTCGCGAGAAGGGACGGATCCTGGACGAGCTTTGCGCCGTCACCGGACGACATCGTAAGCACGCGATCCGACCACTGTCAGCGGACGGGGCGTCGGGATCGGACGTACCGCGGCGGCGAAGCCGGACCTATGGGGCTTCCATTCGCGCCGCACTGATTGTGCTATGGGACGCCTCTGACCGGCTCTGCAGTAAGCGGCTCGTCGCGAGCCGTTCTTGCTCCCGTCACTTGAACGGCACGGCAGATTGAAGCTTTCTGCCGATGAGCGGTCGGCCGAAGCACCCCTTATACAGCTTGAACATTTCTTCGAAGCTTCCGACGGGTGACGGGCAGCTCGGTTAAGGTGCACCAAGGCGACCTTGCCGACCGGCAACAAAGCAGGACAGCGACTTCGTGTGTCCGCGTAAGCTCGCTCTTTCAGAAGTATCGGCGAAGGGAGATGGACCTGCGCCCCCGTCTCAGATGGGAAGACTTTGTGAAACATACCGCGCGCGTCTAAAGGTTAGCATGCAAATGACCTAAGCGCTCCAGCCCCTGCTCAATGAGAGATATTGGGAGATAGCTGAAACACAGGCGCACGTGGCGGCCACTTCGTGGGCCATAGTTCCGACCATTTATAAGGTGCACGTCGTGCTCGCCGCTTGCAGCCTCAATAAACCTCTCCGGATCTGTACCGGCGGTAAGCCGCACCCAGAACGAGAAGCCCCCGCTTGGCAGACTATATTCCGGCTCGCAAATCCGGCTGCGCTGCAATAACGTATGTACGCCGTCTCGCTTCGCTCGGTAGTGCTCGCGCAAGCGTGTTATGTGCGAGTCGAGAGCGCTTGATTGCAACAATCCCAAAACGACATTACTTAGAACCGGACTAACGCCGCCGTCGCGTTTGAGGTGCGCAAGCCTGTTGATAATGTCCGACTCCGCAAGCACCCAGCCTACCCGTAGTCCCGGTCCGGCAACTTTTGAGATGCTATGGACATTGATCACGTTGTCGCCCGGCGCCAACCAATGCACTGGACCGTTATAGGGCAACTCAGCATAGACAAGATCCTGCACCAAGAGAGCGCCATTGCGGGCCAGCAGTGCCGCCAATTTGGCCACATGGTCGCACGACATCTGGTGCCCCGTTGGATTATGAAATGCTGGCATCGTGTACAAAAGCTTCACCCGGGCAGTGGTCTGCAGCATTGCCTCCACTTCGTTCAGATCCACTCCGTCTGCGCCCAGACCTAGCTGGACCACGGTTGCGCCCGCGATCGAAAACGTACCCAGTGCGCCCAAGTAGGAGGGGTCCTCCGTCAGGACCACGTCACCGGGATCAATCCAGCCATCGGCAATCAATTGTAAGGCCTGCGAAGCTCCACCCGTAAGCATAACTTGGTCATGCCGCACACCGTACCTCAGTGCCAGCTTTGTACGAAGCTCGGGCAAACCCGCGCCATCCGTATACTGCGGCAGATCGGCGGGGGCCACACCTGTACGTTCGTCAAACGCATCTGGCCACGGCAGTTTTGCAAACATCACCGGGTCGGGCAACGCGTAGCCGAAATTGATGCCATGCGCCGCGCGTGAGGAGTTGAACGGCGCAAACCCCTGAGCCACAGCGCTGCGTTTTGAGATGCGCATATTCATGGCTTCGTCATTCGGATCTTCATGATTGCCAAATCTGCTCTCTGCGAAAGCGCTTATTGTACGCCGAGGCAAAGCTTGCAGGTATTGGCGTGCTGAAACGGGGAAAGTCCACCGACGCCTTTGGCTGGGCTGTTACGGCTGATGTCTGGAGGGACGGCCGCCAGGCACCGCCAAAGTAGTGCTGGCCGTAGCCCATCGCCAACTCAGGTACTACGGGATAGAGTAGGCTCAGGAACAGCGAGATCTGCGCAGCATTCCATGTCCAACCCTTTGCATGTGCGAAGCCAGCTAGATCGAAGTACCTATCGATGATATCAAGCGCATCCCAGAAGCGCAGTGCGGTGACGGCATCGGCGTAATCTTCAGCGAATCGGCGGAGATTCGGGGAGAGTTCAGTGCTCTCTACCGTGCGTGCGCTTTCTGCACACCGCCGTAACGCATCTTCCCAGATCCGAATCCGGGAGGCTGCCGAGATGAGCCCATCGAGATCAAAATCGTTTGCGTCGGTTCCAAACGGCTTGGCCACGCGCGCCAGTGCATAACGCAGTACGTTTGGGCCCACCTCGCGCGCCACTTCATCGGCCCAAAGAGCATGATCACGACTGGTGGAAAATTTCTCGCCTTCCAGCTTGTAGAAATCCTGGACGGAGTGATTCTTTGGAATTGGGTAGCCGCGCGCGAGCAGAGCGCCGGCTACACCTAGCGTGTAATAGAAGCGATTATCTTGCCCCATGAAGAAGAGCAGCTCGCTGTTCTGGTCGTGCAGCGTCGCGTTTGCGTCCAGACCTAAGCGGGCGCATTGCTCGCGAATTCCGGTGTCGAAGCACCAGAGGCCCTCAAACCATGTAAGCAGCGTTTGGCCGATCAGAGCGTCAGGCTGTTTTACCCCGACTCCGTGCGTGAAATGGCGGGTCATCGGCAAGCCGCGCACATCCCGGTGTAGCCAAGCGCGCGCCTTGGCGCGTATCGGCTCGGGCCATGCGCTTTCTCCAACGGCTTCGTGCAGCTGGCGAGCCAGACGTGGCATGTCGAACACGGCCTGCGTGATGGGTCTTAGCACAAGATTGCGGCCGCAGGTCACGTGCCGTGCGTCACGGATTGTGTCGTGCTGAACAGCCAGCCCGCAGTTCTCACACAGGTTGCTGTCGCAAGGCGATGAGCAAGCCGGACAACGGCCAGTTGCGAGCGAGTCCGCAACGAGCTCGCCGCAATGTTCGCAATACAGTTGGACGCCTTGCCGCACGTCAACGTACCCGGCCACTTGCAGCTCGCGGAATATCGCTAGCGCATTTTCCTTGTGAATCGCGCTGGATGTGCGCACGAACACATCAGGCGCAATTTGCACGGCACGCAAACACGCTAAGATCTGGTGAACGTATTGTTCTGCGACCTCGCTAAAAGATCCGCCGAGCTTTCGTGCCGTTTCGATCGTATGTGTGCCGTGCTCGTCCGATCCAGTGATGTAGTAGGCCCGATGGCCGTTCATGCGTTGAAAGCGGACGAAGATATCAGCGAGTAAATACACGCCGCCGATGTGGCCCAGATGTAGTTTGCCGTTGGGGCAAGGCGGCGCGGGACAGACAAAATAAGTGCGCACGTCAATCCCACCAAATCGAGATAAACTTGAGAGGGCCGTCTTGGCCGATATTGCGGATAGTGTGCGTCTGATGAGGCGAAATGTAACACAAGGTCGTTTCGCCAACATCACGGACCTGACCGTCGACTTCGAATTCTCCACGACCAGAGATCAGCAGCCACAGTTCGTGCTCCTGATGATCGTGCGGGTCGACCGCATCGCCTGGAGCGAGCTCCACGACTGAAGCACCAAATGCGGGGCTGAGACCCTCCGGGAGATGCTCCAAAAGGCGCCAGACCAGAACGTTGTATTCGGTTCGCATCAGAGAATGATCGAGCTGCGTCGTGTACACGTTGGTCTTCCTCAGACGTGGCTATCAGTCGCGATAGAATATGCCGTTGGGAAGCTTCAGGTTTTCAAGATCCGCCACCGCTTCCTCTGGTGGGTTGTAGGCGCGCTTCATCCGGTTGTATTCGGTGCGTGTCGGACCCCCAGTGGATGCGCGCTGGAATACCAAGTGAATCGCACGACGCGACCGATCGCTTTTGTTTGGCAAGGAGAAATGGGGCGCATAATCGTCGAAAATGAAGACATCGCCAGCTTTCAATTGCACCGGCTCCCATTTGAAGGTCTCGGCTATCTCCTGGTGGATCACGCCGCCGGCATCCATCGGAAACATTCCTTCCTTATGGCGAGCTGGCGTGAAGAAGAGCCCACCGTTACCCGGGTCGGAGTCGTCCACGGCGATGGATGCAATTGCGTGCACCATGCGCTCGGGTATCTTGTGCGGGACATGATAGATGTCCTGATGAGGACGGTATCCGCCGCTGTCCGGATACTTGAAGATCAAGAGTTCCTTCAACATCCGTGTCTTCTCATCCAAGAGTGTCTCGACCGCTATACGAATGCGGCCATCGGCCAGGAGCGCCTCCCGAAGAGGTGCATGGTAGTCTAAGAAGTTCTCGGCCTTGGAGATAATCTTCCGGCTGTCACTCGTCTTCTCGAACCACAACATCCACCTATCGGAGCTTACATCCCAACGAGCAACTTCCTCAACGTAACGAGAAATCTTGTCGCGCGCGGCTGGATCGAAGAACCTTTCCAATCGAAGGTATCCATCCTTATGCCACTTCGATTGTTGTGCCTCAGTCAGCATGTGTGAGCTCCTTCCTAAGATGAGGCGGATCAATTGTGCTTTGCCCGAGACGGGTTGCTAGCACCGCATTAAGAGCGGTCGCGCTCAATATGCTCAGCAACATCACGTCAAGGCCGAATCCACGGACCAACTGCCCTCCGACCATGGGAAAGCCGAAGAGCCCGAGGAAATATGCGAGGGTAAAGATCTGCGAGGTAGTGGGTACGGAGACGCCGTGCTCGCCGGCGAGATTGACTGCTATCGTGTTCAAGGTTGAATAACTTAACCCATAGCCGCCGGCAAAGAGGACCGTGGCCGCAATATAGAGTGAGGTGCTGCCAGTGTTGAGAAGGAACAGCACCAGAGATGCAGCGGTCAATAGGATGAGCGTGAGCGCCAGTCGGCGTAACGGCAGGCTGCCCATGAGGTGAGCGACCGAGAAGCGTAGTACCACGCTCGTAGCAGTAAACACGAGAAAGAACAGATCGGAATTCAAGTGACGTGATGCGGAATACGCGCTCTGGTATGTGGCCAGCCCCGCGAACATGCAGGCTGAAATCGCAATCATGAAGATCGGGAGCGCTGTGCACTTCTGAAGCACTGTCGTAGTCGCAGCCAGTGTAATTTCGATATCCGGCATAGCCAGTGCCGATAGCTTCGACATTGCGCGTCTTGTAAGGTCTACGCAAACGGCGGCGATCACGCACGCAATCGCAAGCACGGCATAAATGGTCGCGAGCGAACCGGTGTATCTTGCGAGCAAGTGGCCAAGTGGAGACGCTAGGCCGAGCCCAGCCATTTGCGATCCGGATAAGACCGTCAAATACTGAATACGTGCTGAGGGCCGTAGATGGCGGACGATCTGCAGCGGTGCCAGAATGAGGAACACTGACCAAGCAGCGCCCACCAGTAGTCCTCCACAGTACGCCGCTCGCGTATCGAGGGCAGCGCCGGCAAAGGCCAGCATGGCTAACGCCATAAACAGCGATGCGACAGTCAACGTGGGTAATAGGCCTATCCGCTTTGCCAGCCGCCCTGCCAAGCAACAGGAAACGAGAGTAGCAGCCATGCCGCTAGAAATGATAAGATCCGCGGCTCGACCATCCGTTTCGAGCGCATGCATGTAGTCCGGCAATAGAAAGCTAGTGCCGTAAGCTGCGGCAATGACAATGGAGGCAATCAAAAACGGTACAAAGGCGCCGTAGTCGATCGTGCCTGAAAGCTGGTCGGCGGCGTTGGCCGTTCCATCCGCAATCCGGGCCCGCAGCGGTGAGGTCGAGCCGCCGTTCATGCGCTCCCCGATACCTGTCGGGTTGATCGCAGCGCAACCACACCGGCCTCTCGTTCAGACGTGTCTGGAGGTGCACAAACCTGAATCATCTCCCTGTCGGATGTATTCAAGTAGAACGGTCGGCCGAGGAGGCTATTAATAATTTGGCTGTTGCGGTACGCGACCAAAGACAGATTGGCGCTCTGCAATCCGTGCTGCACGCGGCTTTGATTTTGCAGATATAGTGGTCCTGGCATGTGCCGACCGAAGCGAACTGCGTAGTCCGGGCCAAGTACTGGCAGGCCATCTTCCATACACGCACCCTCGAGGAGGGTCTCCAAGAAGGGCGGCGTGCGTGGTTGGAAACCTGTAGCAAGCACTATGCGATCGACGAGGATGCAGCTATTTCGCCGCGTTGCGTTCTCATCTAGATCTACTCGCCAGCGCTTTTCATGGGACCTGATGTCTTTCACGACTACGCTGGACAACAGACGAAAACGGCCCGCCAGCGTGCCATCCACGCTCCGTTCGTACAGCATTTCATATAGGCGGTTGCACAAATCGACAGAAATACCATCGCTCGTAAGCATCTCGCCCTCGACTATGTCCCGGCGTTGCTGAAGCGGTAGGGCGTGAAAGCGACGGCTATAGGCGGGTGTGTAAGCCTCATTCACAAAACTGTTGTCGTCCATTGAAAATAAGTTCGAGCGCGACGTTGCCCACGTGATCTGAGTGGGCACAGAACGAGTAAGAATGTCCTCGATAATCTCAGCCCCGCTCTGACCACCTCCCACAACGAGCACATGCTCGGCTGCATTCGGTAGCTGCCGCTCGAGATAGTCGGCTGCATGGTAGACGGTGTCACACAGCAAAGATCTGGCACAGGGGGGAATCTTGGGCTCTACGCCAACACCCAAAACAACAGCGCGGGCCAAGTATGTGGTTGTATTCGTGCTGATGCGGTAGCCGCCCCTAAACGGAACAACATCTGTGACGTCCTCGGAGAATCGGAGCGTATTGAGTCGCCCTGCGACCCACCGGTAATACTCAATGAACTCCTGCCGGGACGTTGAAGCATTGCGCTTGTTGACAAAGCCGTAGAGCCGACCATGCAGTGCCAAATAGTTGAGGAACGAGTATGGGCTAGTAGGATCGACTAGGGTCACGCAATCCTTTAGCGGCGACACCTGCAGCCGACTGTTCGGCAGTGCAAGGCCTGGATGCCAGAAAAGTGCGTCTCGCTTATCCAGGAAAAGTGCGCGGAGCGGAGTAGGTTCAATAAGCGCTGCGAGACTGAGGTTAAATGGGCCGATCCCAATTCCGATGACATCCAGCATTTCCACAGGAGTCTCTTTGAGCTCGTGCAAGTTCTTGTCCTTGGCGCTCGCGTCAGTACTGTCCGGGTCCTTCGCTGCATTACCGAAGCACGTTTGTGTGACTTGGGATGCGGCAGCGGCTTGGCCTGTAGCCGCGGGAGGCGGGGTGAATGGCCCATCCGCAAAAGCCGCGTCTTGCATGACGTCTGTTGAAACCGGCAACAGTCTCATCCGTGTGAACACTAAAGTCCGCCTGCGACCATCTTCACCCACCCAGCCGGTGATCTCTCTGCTCATTAGCAACCGCCGTGCCACCCACAAAGTCTAGACTGCGCGTTGTTGAACGAGAAGAACATGCCCACGTAAAGCGTTTCGTGCGGCGTTGCTCCGGCAGCTCCTGTCGGATTTACGACATTCAGGCGGGAATAGGACAAACACATACCGAGTACGAAGCGCGCGGATCCATGGCTGAGAAACCAACACACCGTGAATGCTCATCTATGCCGACAATGCTCAAATCAAATCAGCACGATCTTCCACACATTGTCAGCGGTAAAAGAAGGGACGTGAGCCCGCGGAGCACCTCTATCACGTCATGAAAGGAGCGGTACGGGCCTACAAACTGCCGTCCGATGGGCGAGGTCTGACTGGCGCATTTCATTTCCCGGGTGACATTTTTGGATTCCAGAACGGTGGGGTACACCGATTTACCGCGGCAGCCGTTTCGCACAGCACAGATCAAGAGGCATACTCTTGATGCGATCGCCCACACTGACGCACTTGTCTCTGGCGCACCTTGCTCAACATGACCGCGACTTGATTGCAGCACGCGGTGAACCGAATGAGGCTGCTTGGAAGTAAGACTGCTCTGGAGCGCGTTGCCGCTTTCTTGCACCAGATGGGGGCGCCGCTCACGACTGCTGATGTCATGTCACTGCCAATGTCTCGCCGCAACATCGCGGATTACCTTCTTGACCATCGAGACCGTCTCACCGCAGTGTCGCAATTGCATAATGATGGCGTTCTTGCTTTCGTCCGCAATACTCAACGCGAGATCATGATTCCAGACCGGCAGCAGCTCGCTAGTTTCGACCCGCAAAGTTGAGCGCGGCCCAGTGCATGCAATCCGTACCTCGGCACGAGCATAAGGCGACGCAGCAAAGGGCTTGTCAGGCACCCGTTCGACGAGCGCGCCGATATCGGAATGAACGAGCTCGCGGTTGCGTTCGACTCCTTCAATTAATCGATGATCCGTATTCTAGATCCCCTTCAGAACATGTTCGCAATTCTTGGCCAGGGTACCCAAAGCCGTTGCCAATCGCTCGATGAGAGCGTTCTCCAACCCCTCCTTTTGCGAGCGCGTGCGAATGTCCGCCACCAGATCAGGGATCTGCGCGGCCATGGACGTCTGCGTGGCGATGAGCACGTCCGCATCAATACGCGTCTCGCGCGCAAATTGTTGCCACTGACGCAAGCCAATTTGATCGAGGTTGTATTCACCCCCGACTTTCATGGCGAGTTTGATCTTGCGCTGATCGACGTGGTCGTAAGGAAGAATGCTGGCGATGTCGTAAAGGGGGGCAAGACGCACGAGAGGACCGCTGGCCAGAAGCAATGAATAGTCCTTGGCGTGAGCATCAGAGCCTCCAATGAGCCAGTTGAAGAGCTGACGCTGCAAAGCGGGCCGTCAACATCGGCACGGTTTTCTTAGCCCAACTGAGAGAGATCGGCACTGGCGATCCAAACGCTGAATGAAGGTGACCAACGCCGCGGACAGACCTCGGCCTCCAAGACTTGAGATTCAGCGTATCTGTCGCACTGATCGCATGACGCTTTCTGCGATGCTGAGGCTCAAGCCCATGTCGAGGCACAGCTTGAAGAATTCCTCCATCGCGTCGGAGGGGTCTAGGCGATACCGCCGCGTCAGGTCACGTGCAAATTTCCCGATCGGAACGACATCGCTTGATGTCACCCATCCCGGATTGCCGACCTTTGCCTCGAATTCCGCAATGACGTCGTCGGGAAGCTCGGGACCGAACAAGAAATATCTTAGATACGGAACGAAGTGAGGGTGCGTATAGATCTCCGTTCCAGTGCATCCGTTCCGCTCGAATAACCCTTTTCGGGAAGTTTTGACCCTGCCGACATTATACTTGGGATCGTTCCAGTAGCTTAGCCGTTGTGGCGGCACCGCATTGCGCTCGCTCAAGGAACGCAGGAGCGTCAGAATAGGCTCCTTATTGGCATTGTAATTGGCATGGCCTTCGGTGTGATCGCGGTGTGTCACACGAAGATCGATCCTCTGAACAAGCTCAACTTCACTCTGGGTGAGATCAATGTGAAACTTATCCACGTTCCTTCTCTCGTTGGTGCACTGGTCGCCCTTCCCTAGAGAGTATCCGATTCTTGACAGGCTAGCTTCTTATGTTCGCGCCCAGGACTGACGACTACAGACCAGATTGGGTTACGCGAGTATCGTCGAATCCGCAAAACTCTTGATTCGCAACACTTTGATGGCGACCGGATGGAGCTCGAAGCTCAAGCGATAGAGGCAATCTGGCGTGCTTTGCAAAAGCCCGCATCGACGACATCGCGTCGCGCAAATGCGATGGACGAGCGCATCGCCGCGTCAGGGTGGGCATCGGCCGTTGATCTGGAGGACTATCTGCTTTCACCAGGATCGCCGGCTCGACCCTCCAGCCGTCATCGACCCCAAAGTTTTGGCAGATGCGCTGGGCCTGCCATTTCGCTCGGTGTTCCCTCGACCGCAGCGCCGCAACGACGAAGTCTCTGGCTATGACATGCTTTCAGCAGCCGATACCGCAGCGCGCCTTTGCCCGCGTCTGGACGCAACAACGCACGTGACCGACGAGGAGATTTCAGTGCTCTTCTACGAGGCGAACCGGCACCGCCTCCCGCCGCTCACGCTTTCCGCCCCATATCGGGAGTGGCGCGGCATCAAGATGTCGCGCTTCAAGACATCATCCGGATAGCGCCTGGAATATGCCTTTGACAGCAATGGTCACGCGTTGTGGCTCACCGCCCAAGCCCCAAAATACCGCAAACGGCCGGCATCGGAGGCGGTTACATGCCCCGATTGCGGAATGATGTACGTGAAAGGCTCTCGGACCAACGAGCAATCGCATCGTTCTTACCACCGAAGGCGATTTTCCATCATCGAACCAAAACCGCACCGGCGCTTCAGGGAAGCGCTCAATCGAGACCTCGATGCCGCGTGGGTAGATGTCAAGTCGCCAAAATGGAAACGCGCAGAGGTCTATGGCCGGGCGCTCGAGTTTAAGCGGGAACTAGGCTACGACTTCACGCAGTGGTCGTTAGAGGCGCGGCACGATCCGGACGCCATCGGGTTCCTATTCTCCGACGAATACGGACGCATCGTCGGTGCGTGCTCTTTCCGGCCGCAGGACGGGGCGGATGAAAGACCGTGGCGCCTTGATTGGATTTGGATCTGCCCGGACGCCCGCCGCCTTGGCCAGCTCGGTCGACATTGGGACCGCTTCCGCCAGCGTTTCGGCGTATTCGACATTGAGCACCCTGTCTCCGATGCAATGCGGGAGTTTCTGCGCAAATGAGGTTGCGCCGACTTGTTGCGATTGGGTGCAGCCGACCATAACGGCACGTTGGGTTCTCGAATTTGAACCCGCAACCTTTCAACACCGCCGGATTGACGAAATTGGCCCCAAACGAACCTCGCGACCACCACTATGTTCCACAGTTCTTTCTGCGCAACTTCGCGGTGGACCAGGAGAAAACCCGCATAACGACGGTCGGAAAACATGGCCCGATGGCAATTTGGAGTGAGCGTTCAATCGAAAGTCTTGGCTACGAACGTGACTTCTATGTGCACATGCGCCATGGCATTCCCGAGTCGGTCGAAACGGAAATCAACCGTCGGATAGAAACACCGATCTCTCAAAGTGACACATGGGCCAAAATTACGAGTGGTCGAACCGACGCCCTTGATCGATCTGACCGAGCGATTCTTTACGCGCTAATCCGGCATCTCGAAGCCCGCACGCCACACTACGAAGCTACTATGAGTGAACTCGCGCGAATGGCGAGCGACCCTACTTCGGAAATGCCATTTGGCGACGACGAGCGCGCCGCATACGGAGAGATGCGCGCTAATCCGAACCTGGCTAAAAAGATGTTGAAGATGGCTGCGACAACAGCGTGGGCGGAGAGAAACTTTAAGGGCGCGCTTATGATGGTGCTCCGCTCTCCGATTACCCTTCGGTCCTCAACTACTCCAGTGCTCGCGATGCCTGCGCCCGCGCATCCGGCAATGGCGCTCCCACTTCCCGGTATGATTCCGTATCAGCTCGTCTTGACCCTCAACCCAGCGACGATTGCTTGCCTGCTGCTGGGCGACTTCGATGGCGCCTTTTCAAACCGAGAGATCGACGTTCCGACTGCCATGGGCTTCAACCGGCACTTCGTTGGCCAATTTGCGAAATTCGACTATGTACGCCACTTGATCACCCCTGCCGACGACATCGCCGTCGATATGACCTGGGCGCCCTACGACCTTGTTGAAAGTTCACAACGCAAGATTGTCTTTCGACGGCGCGCTTAGAGTTCTCATCTCGACCGGTTTTTGGCGACCAAAGAAGTACGCCGCGGCCTGCTATTCTTTCTGGCTTCTTTGATACAGTTCGAGGACCCAAGGGGAAAAGTGCTGCTCCTGAAAAACGAGGCTGAGATGTATTTTTGGCCGCGTTACACCGACGTAGAACAGGCGCCTTGCTTCTCGAAGCCCAGTCGGAGTCCGCTTATCGCGCGCGCTTGGGAAATCGGTATTGTTAACCCCGTACATTATGACGGCGTCGAACTCCCTGCCCTTCGCGCTATGTAGCGTGCTTAGGTTGACGCGCCCCGCTCCTTCGATGCGCCCTGCAAAGTGCGCCAGCGAAAGATCGAGGTCGCGGTTCGGATCTGTATTTTTGATCATTTCGTCGCAAACTTGCCATTCCTGCTCGGAATTTCGGGCAAAAACGCGCCATGGCGTAATAAGCTCTCGCGAGAAGCGCTGCAGCCACGCATGCGTGGTCTCCGCGGTCCCGATTGAAGCATTGAGGAACGCCGTGAGCTGTGCGGACAGATCTTGTTCTTCGCGTTCGCTGGCGTGACGCCCGAACACGAGCGTGATCGCTTGCGACAGAAGCCGCGCATAGGGCGGATCGGCGTCACGCCATCCGCCGGTCGCCCAGCGCGCACACCCCTCGATGAAGCTGCGAGGGGCGAATTTCTCCTGACTAGAGCGTTATTATCACTTCGAACAAAGGGAATGTTGGCCTCCTTCAACACGGTCGCGACCTTGTCGCCCAGCCACGCTGCCCGATAGATGACCGCGATCTGCTCAAGCTCGAATCCCTGCTCGATTAGCTTGGGGATGATCGTGCTGGCGATGACTTGCGCCTGCGAGTCATGGCCGTAGGGGGCTTCCCAAAAGCTCAAATCGCCTTCGGGCACGCCATTGACGCCGCAGTAATCACGCTCCTCACCGAGGGCCCCCAAGGAAGCGCGAATGATTTTAGCACCGGAACGATAATTGAACCGCAGCTTGATCGTCCGCACATCGGAACGGATCGTAAGGCTTTCCAGGAGTTCGGGATTGGCGCCGGCAAAGGCATAGATGGATTGATCAACGTCGCCCACCGCGAAAAGCCTTATTCCTGCCTCGAAACACAAGAGCAGGACGAGCTCATGCAGAGCATGGCCGAGATCCTGATACTCGTCGATCAACAATACGGGAAACCGCGCGCGAAGAGCTTCACGGATCCACAGGTTTTCCTTGATCATACGATAGGCGAGAAGAGGCATATCGTCGAAATCAAGCAGGCCCTGTCGGCGCAATTCCGATTCATAGGCCTCGATAAAAGCAACCAGTTCGGGATTGCGCCCACGCCATTCCGGCCGCGAGCGATCGACGTCGCGCTTACGCTTCTCGGTCGCGAACTCCCAACGATCATGCGGATTTTCGCTGCCGTTGATGGTGTACCTGTACGCCACCTCCACCGCACTTCTCACTTCCAATCGCGTAGCAACCCTGAAGTTCGCTGGAAGGCCCACCGGCACACAGCGGGCGTAGGGACCGATTACTTGACTGAGCGCAAAGCTGTGCACGGTGCCGATGAAGGCACGATCTCCAGGAGTAACGCCGAGACGGGCGAGACGGGTCTCGAGTTCGATCGCACACTCGTTGTTATAAGTGATGCAGGCAACACCTCGCGGTTCGACAACGTCCTGCGCCAAAACTCGCGCCATAGCCGTGGTCAAGGTTTTGGTCTTCCCACTGCCGGGACCAGCCAGCACGACGCAATGCCCGGTCTCAGCGACAGCTGCCGACTGTTCCGGGTTGGCCTCGAGCTCGGCCTGGGCCTGCAGAAGCGCGCGGTCGCTAGACATGAGCGGCCAACCAGACAACAGCGTTGATTGCGCTTTCGATATAGGCCGGCGGCTTCAGGCCAACGGCCTTCTTCGACAGGCGCGCGCCGAGTCGGCCCTTGCCAATGTCAGCGATCATAGCAAGCAATTGTGCGGCATCGACCGCCGCACCGGCCCGCCAAGCGGCGATCCGTGCCGTTCGGACCGAGCCAAAGTCTTGTTCGCTTAAGATATCAAGAAGTGGGTGCAACAGTCCGGACGTATTGGCAATCGACACTTCAAATGTCTGATCGTTGAGAAAGACATTGGACTTCGCCGCTTCAACGCTAAAGGTCGGATAGTCCAATGTTTCCCAGTACGCGCGCTGTGGAGGAGTTAAAAGAGGTTGGCCACGGATCGCTAAAATGTCCTGCCAGAGATCGAGCGTCCGCTTCTTTCCTAACGGCGGCTTGCTACCGTCGAGAGGATCCCAATCGGTGATGACACAATAGGGGAGCTTCAATGCCTCAGCTAGCTTCACATAGGGGCGGAAGTTGACCCCTCCGACATTGCAGACCGTAATTCCGAGCTCATCCAACGAATGACCGAGCGATGAGGCGAAAATGGGCAGGAGCGCCTCCTCCGCGTCGCCTTCGATGAAAATGACGCCCTGGGCGAACAGCAGCTCAGCGCGTGTCGTGTTGAGGTAGGTTTCAAGGTCGTCGATCTCGTCCGAAGTTACCGGTAGGTTCGCCAACGAGAATGCCTGCGTCGCCCCAGCCTGCTTCTTCAACTGGACGATTGAGCGCAGCGGAGTAACTGCCGCCAAAGTCGGCGAATGACTGGTGACGATCATCGCCTGCGTCGCGTCGAGATTTCCAAGCAGCTTCTTGAAGATCGATCGCTGGAGCTGGGGGTGAAGATGCGCCTCGGGCTCCTCGATGCAAAGAAGCGAAAAGTTTCGTTCGTTCTTCTTACGGCGCCACGAGAATTCGGCGAGCTTCAAAGCCAATAACGCCACGTTGGCCGAACCGAGACTGGCATCTCCAATGCCACGCTTTCCGTTGTCGATGAACATCGCAATCGCCCTAAACAAGCGAAGCGTTCAATGCGATCGAGAATGCCTTCGCCAAGCTCAAAGCGCTCTTGCGTCAGGCCGCGGAACGAACCGTCGAGGCCTCGGGAGCGCGATTGGTG
The DNA here is from genome assembly GCF_025200905.1 of Bradyrhizobium yuanmingense. Taxonomy (NCBI): domain Bacteria; kingdom Pseudomonadati; phylum Pseudomonadota; class Alphaproteobacteria; order Hyphomicrobiales; family Nitrobacteraceae; genus Bradyrhizobium; species Bradyrhizobium yuanmingense. The sequence continues at coordinate 5,965,419 of NZ_CP104173.1, forward strand.
GCATCATTGATCGCTTCACAGCAACCGAATGCCGCAACTACTTCATCGCCGCAGGATACGCTGCAACATGATCGGCGAATGCTCTAGCTTGCGCCGCAGTCTCCTCCGCGTTGGCGAGCTTTAGCTCGAGCTGCTCCAGCAATGCGCGTGGCTCGGAGGACTCTGCGAACTGCTCGTGGCGGAGCTTCTTGATCGTGAGTTTGAGCTTCCCGATCAGCAAGGCCCCTGGGCTTCGGCTTCCGCGGCCAAACAGGCGGCTCGCTCGAGCGAGCCCCCCGGTGTAGTGTCCGGGAGAGCCGCTCCAGCCAGCTCCATTAGCCCAAGCCGGGATGAGCCAGTCGACTCTGGAGGGACCGCCGATTAGCGACGAGGTTGTCAAGGTGCAGCGGCTCGTGCGCTGGCCGCTCTCCTTGGGCCAATCGTCGAACCAGCGCCCGCGTGCCGTCCACCACAAAGACGCCGCAATCATAGCTGTTCCGCTGCTGGGCCATGTTGGGTGACTCCAGGCGGGCGCGCAGCCGTCGTGCGAGCTGCGCTGCCGCCTCGTGGTTGTGTCCCCGGACAGAGTCGTAGTGATAGGCAACTGGCTCTCCTCGCGTGTTGCGATCAAGGAGCAGCAGCGACCAATGCGTGCCGAGGCGATTAGGATCCATAGCGTCGTTCACTGGCAGGAACAGGAAGTCGGCCGTATCATTGCCATTTGGATCGTAGACGATGCGCTGGAACGCGCGGAGCATGTCGGGCTCGGCGCCAAAGCGCAGTTGATAGTGAGCTACCAGGGGGTCCACGAACTGCGTCAGGGCGGCGAGTTCCGGACGGCCGCGCCGCAACTCCTCCGCCAGGAGCTCGTAATCCCTGTGGATATGCTTGTCGCCCAGCCATTCCTTGGCGCCGAGCTCTAGTCTACTGCGGCCGTAGGAGGAGGCCGTCGGATCCATAGCCCCGATCTGAGCATCGGCGGATGTGGGCGGGAAAGGCGCAGAACGAGCATCATCACGCAGCTCCTGCAGCGTGGGCGGATTTAGATCAATCACCTGCGGTCTGGGCGCATCCCGACCAACAAATGATACAGAACCAGCGTAGGTGTCTGAGCGAGCCCTGGCAGGATCGGCTGGCGCAAAGTGAGCATCGTCGCGCAACTCGGACGGCGGTGGCGCATTCAGATCAACAAATGGCTCAAGCCTGCCCTTAGCATTTGACGCGGGCCTGGATGGTGATCCTGGTTCTTGCAGCTGTTCACTCAACCAAACCCAAGCTCCAGCGCTTAGGCTGGCCGGCGTTGAGGGAAGATCCTGCGAAGAGCCGGAAAACCGATCGCCCTGCGCGGCCGGCGAGCTCGGCTGCTCAGGGCCTGGCAGCCCCAGCTCTCGGTTCGCCTCGATGAGTTTCAAGTAGCTGCGAAGATGCGACAAATCGGGACCGTGTACTCTGCCTCCAGTCCGTTGGAATGCTACCACGTCATTGTCGAGGGATAACTGCTGCCTGCTGGAGCCGTTTAGTCGCCCAATAATGCTCCCTTTGCCATTCTCTCTAAGCCACGCACTCAGCGCACGAAGACGTGTCGCCCGCTGTTGCGCAGACTGCCTCAGCTTCGCAGTCGGGATTTTAAGATCTTTCAGGGCTTGGCTCAGCGCGCCCTCGATGAAGGGCGCATCTTCTGGATGAGGAACGCGGTGACGGGGGGCACCGAGAACGCGGGGTTCGGGTGCTTCGACATCGTCCCCCCCACGTAGCAGCCGCTTGAGAACGTCCAGAGCCGATCTAATGCGGTTCTGGGGGTCACGACCCAAGCTCCTGTACTTCGCTATTTCCTCATCCAGCGATGAACCGTCTCGCAGCCGAGAAGCTACAGGGCCCCCATGACTTGCGTTGACCCAGCGGACGAAAGTCCTAAGCCCGGAAACACTGTTGTTGATGGCCCCTGGGGTGAGCTTGCGCCCCTCGGCGTCTACACGAAACCTCGCCAAGAGCTCCGCGTCTTCGGCCGGAAGCTGCTCGCCGATCAGCTCGTCCGGCGACGACACCGGAGCTTGCCTCTGCGGTGGTGACGTCGCCAGTTGATGGGATGGGGTCTGCATCAGCCGCCGCTCAACCGCGTCGCCCTGCGGAGGCGGCGAGGAGTTGGGTCCGTCCATCGTCTCCAAAAGCAGATCCTGCTGGCTCGCAGGCAGAGTCTCCGGCCAGCTGACAGCTCCGTTCGACCCGCTGTGCTGCGCGGTCGCGGTGAGGGTCGGCTTCGTCTCGGCGCGAACCGCGTCTTCGAGATCGGGAAGGGGGCGAATATGACGCAGGAGTTCGATCGCTCTAGCACCCGCCGGCGACCTCAGGAGATGGGCCAGTGCGGCTCCGGCTTTTCTGCGGCCATGGGGGTCCGCCTCCTTATACCGACTGACATCTTCATCCAGCGAGTCGTGGCCAAGCCGAGCAGCAATGCCGGGCTTACCGTTTTCACGGAGGTTATCACTGAAATCGATAAGAAGAGATGCATAGCTCCTGGCGGTGTTGGCGGTGCTTGGGGCTGCTTCTTCCTTGTACCTTTTGATGAGATCCGCATCCTGGGGATAGGGATTCCGCTCAACCCGGCTTGCAAACGGCGTGATGCCGCCCGGCGATTGGGAGGCTCGAAGATGATCCAGTGGGGTAGCGATGGCCTGCTCCTCCTTCTCGGCGAACTCCTGGGCATCCTTGTCCAGCGACTTGTCGTAAAGCCGGGAAGCAATGCCCGGCTTGTCGTTCTTTACGAGCCAATGCCCGAAGCTGAGAAGACCACGTAGATTGCGACCGACCGTGCTCTCGGAGGCCCCAGCCTTGATGAGTGCCGGCCTGAGCCCCTCAATAAGAGAGGCATCTTCGCAATAAACAGGATCCAGGCTGCTACCTGCGAAAACCAAATTTGCATGGCCGGGCGGTAGCGCCGAGGCATTCAGCATCGTTCTACCGCCTTGACCGTGCGGAGGCGGCGTAGATGGGTGCCCGCTCGCCCGCATGATGGGAATCTGCTCGCCTGGCACGAGGATGTTGCTGTAACGTTCATCCGTCAGCTCGTCGTCCTGGTGGCGCCAGTTCACGGGATTAGGGGACTCTGTAGGATTCAATGCCAGGCCATGCCGCGGTGCCTGAAGACACGACGATGCACCGGCTTCGTCGACCGTCCCAAAGAATAAATCTCGATCATCCCCCTCAGCGAGTGCCGCTGGCCAACTGAAGGCGGGCTGCGCCCCGCCCTGCTTAGCCGCGGCCTCAATGCCCCCTGCCCGCGCAGTGATTGACGCGACTCCGCCCGGCGACTGAGAGGCGCGGAGACGATCTAGTGCGGTAAGAACGAGGTGCCTGCGACCTTGATCGAAGATCGCAGCGTCGCTGCTGAGCGATTCGTCGTTAAGCCGAGCAGCCACTCCCGGCTCGTTTTTTGCAAAGAGCCACTGGCTGAATCTGCGAAGAGGACGAACATAATTCGTCTTAGCGGTGATCTCCTCGTACCCAGCCTTAACGAGTGCTTCTTGAAGTCCGGAAATCAAGGGCGCGTCTTCGGGATGAAAAGGCGGACCGTTGAGTTTTCTCGCTCCATTACGGAGATGATCAAGTGCCGCGCCGATACTTTTGTTACCCCCAGCGTCCTTGTAGCGCTTGATCTCTTCATTGAGCGGTTCGTCCTCGTTCCATTTCTCGTCCTGAAGCCGAGCAGCAATGCCAGGCTTGTTGGTTGCACGAAGGTAGTGGCTGAAATCCGTGAGAATGGATGCATAGGTTTTGGCGGTACTTGAAGTTCCGGCCGCCACTGCTTGCTGTCTGTATTCTTTGATGAGAGTTCCGTCCTTGGGATAAGGAGTGAGGTCAGGGCGGCCTGCGATCGGTACGACTCCCCCCGTCAATTGAGAGGTCCGCAGATGAGCTAGTGCCCAAGGGACGTTCGCCGTCCCACCTTTGGTTATGAACTCCTCGACATCCTTGTCCATCGACTCGTCATGAAGCCGATCAGCAATGCCCGGCTTGTCGTTTGCAAAGAGCCAGCGGCTCAAGCTGAGCAGATAACCGACGTAGCTCGCGGCGGTGCTCTCGGCGGCTCCAAGGAGCGCCTGCTTAAGGCCGGAAATAAGGCGCGCATCCTTAGCATAAAGCGGCTCCTTGCTGCGACCTACCAAGACCCAATTTGACTGAGCGGTCTGGAGCGCTGCGGCGCCCAGCACCGCCTCATCCGTTCCGGCATGCGCCTCAGATCGCGATGCCTCCGCTTGATGGGCGCGGACCTGCATGAGCACGGGAGCAGACGGGACAGCGATCTCGCTCAGCTGCTGCTCAAAGGCAGCCGCATCTGTGGACGGAGCCGGTGAGCTCTCTTGCGGGCCCGCGGTGCCCGATTGTTGACGCACCCAGTTGGTGGATTCGAACTTCATTCGTTCTCACTTTCGGACTATAGGCCAATTTGAAGCCTGAGGTCGGTTGTGATTTGCCACGGAATCGACTCGGCAGCATCGAACCGAGCAGAAAACTATCGTGAACGCCCTAAAATGCCGCGTCGAAGCACTCCGACCGCGCGCTCCAGTCTTCTTGCAGCGATCGCCAGCTATGATCGCTTCTGGAGACCCTGCTCTATGTGCGATATCTGTCGAGAACCTGACGCGGAGCCGCCGATTTCCTGCAGCGGACACGCAGGCTGCCCCATGGCCGGAAATCGATAAGGAACCACCCGAAGAACGGTTCTGTGGGCGTTCTTGAGCCTTCTTGTATGATCGTGCCCCGTGGCGTGGTGTAGCTGATTACGGGTCACCACGTTCGCCGGCATGGGCCGGATCGGTCAGCTGGCGATAGTCGGAAGGCTGACGGCGGATCATCGCCCAACGGGGTGCGATGGTTTCCAGTGTCATGTAGCGTCCACGCTCGACGCCCCACCCGTCATTCTGCTCGAGCAGGATCGCGCCGACCAGACGGGTGATGGCGTCCTCATTGGGAAAGATGCCGACCACTTCGGTCCGCCGCTTGATCTCGCCGTTGATGCGTTCGAGCGGGTTGGTCGAGTGCAGCTTGACCCGGTGTGCGGCCGGGAAGCTCATATAGGCGAGCACGTCGGTCTCGGCCTCATCTAGGAAGCTGGCGAGCTTGGGCAATTTGGGACGCAGTTGGTCGGCGACCCTTCGCCATTGGGCACGCGCTGCTTCAGCGTCGTCCTGGGCAAACGCGGCGGCGGAGACGATGCGCCGGCCGCTCTTGCCGGCGTGCGCCAGGGCGTTGCGCATGAAGTGCACGCGGGGGTCGTTGAAGAAGTGGTTCATGGATCCGCTCGATTCAGCAAAGCAACCCGTCGATTCCACGCCGTAACCGATCTTGGTCCAGCGAAATCCTACGATCCGGGGCCTCCGAACCGGACCAACAGATAGCCGATTCCGCCCAGCACGGCGAAGCATATGAGGAACCAGAAGAGCCCGCGCAAATACAGTAGGAAGCACCGGCCACCCTGTGTGTAAAGTCCTCACGATGCCTCTTGACGTAGTAGGCAGCCAGGATCGGCATCGCCCCGATGATGCTGCTGATGATGGCTGTCGGCTTATCGTCAACGCGTATTGCGGCATACAACCACAGCGCGCACAAGAAACGTAAGCGGAGTTCTGCTGCTGCTGAAGCAGCATCTCTGGGATTTCGCGATGAGCGATGGCAGCCCCTTTCATCGGCAATCCGTAGGCCGACCATTCGCTTCCCCTCTACCACAGCATATTACACGGTGGACAACGAGGGCATCCGTCGCATCGGGCGACGGTGTTGCGTCGGATCGAACCGACGGCAGCGCGCGCACGCCGCCGCCTCCCGCGTTCAAGCCGGCGCACGCTAGCCTCCCCCCGCAGCGTCGCTGCGGTAGCGGCTGGTCGAGGTCTCGTAGTACTGCGCGCGGATGGCCGCCATGGCCTCGATCAACGCTTCCCAGGGCGCGGGAAAGCGTTCTTTCGCCATCACCTGGTCCAGCATGCGCGTGTGGCCGGCCAGCTCGTGGTTGAGGAACTCCACCACAGGCATAGCCGGATAGCGCTGCAGCAGGGCAAAGCGCTGACGAACGTCTCAAGGTCAGCCTCGCGGTCTGTCGAGTAGGTACGCAAGAGCTCGACCACATCGGCAGGCGTTGGCCCGCCCTCGTTCTGATATTTCTTGGTCGGCGGGATGCCCATGGCCTGACAGATATCTTCCTGATGAACGCGGATGATGTCGTTCCCGCTGACCTGCCGATCGTAGCGTTCAACCCCGATCGCGATTTCCCGTTCGAAGCGCATTACCTGGGTCTCAGCAGCTGGCAGCCCGAGTTCGCGTGCGAGCTGGAGGCAGATATGCTCATTCTCGGCGTGACCATCGAAATGGCCCGTCGGTGGTTTCAAAATGTGGGTGGTTGGTATGCGCCCGGACGGAGTGCCCCATTTGTTGCCTTTGAGGACAAGCGCAGTTTTGGGCTGGGCGCCTGCCTGTCCAGCCATTCGATCTTGTCATCTTTGCCTGTTTTCAGAGCCTCGAATCGATCAGGCGTGACGAACTGGATGGCCCCGGCGCAATCCTCACCGACGTTAGAGATGAGGGCAAACACGTTGCGCGCCGATACCTGAAATTTCTTGGCCCAGCGCTCGAGCACCTGTTCGTTGTCAGGAAGCAGCCCCCACAAGAAGGCCTGAACGGTGGCAAGACCGTGCTCCTCGGCGGCAAGCGGCATCGATAGCGACAGGGGATAGGCCACTTCCGCGTTGCGCCATGCATTCTCATAGACGAAGGAAAGCCGGCCGCGTGCGTCACTGCGGACGCGACCGACTTCGGCGCCATGCAAGAGTGCAATGAGCTCGGCCATTATGTCTTGCCTTTCTTGGCTTTGGTGACGATGGCGTTGATATCAACTACGGACGTTGACCCGCGGCTCGTGGGCCCTCCACTGTTGGTGTCCACCGGGATGCCGAGAACGTCGAGAGCACGGAGGACAAGGGCCAGCTCTGCGCGGGGATGACCATGCTCGACCTCAATCACCCATTGACGGCTAACGCCGATCCGCTTGGCCAGTGTCGCCTGGTCTAGCTTGAGGCGTTTGCGTCTGTCGCGAATGACAGCGCCGAGGTCGGCAGGTGTACGAATAAGCATGGCAATCCGGAATGTCAGCGTTCGCTTACATTAGCATATGTCGCCATTCGCTGACAACGAAAAATGTCGTCGTTCGTCGACTTTCCGAAATGTCATCGGTCTCGGACATCCCTGGTCCAAGAAACACTAATGCTTTCAGAGATATAAATCATACAACCTGGTACCGCCCCAGCAATACCAGCACCGCTGCGGCAAGTTCCTCGACTGTTCGAGGATCGTGTCCCGTGGGGTGGTGTAGCTGAGTGCGGGTCACCACGTTCGCCGGCATGGGCCGGATCGGTCAGCTGGCGATTGCCGGGAAGCTGACGGCGGGATCATCGCCCAACGGGGCGATGGTTTCCAGTGTCATGTAGCGGCCGCGCTGGACGGCCCACTCGTCGTTCTGCTCGAGCAGGATCGCCCCGACGAGGCGGACGATGGCGTCTTCATTGGGAAAGATGCCGACCACTTCGGTTCGGCGCTTGATCTCGCCATTGACCCTTTCGAGCGGATTGGTTGAGTGCAGCTTGGCGCGGTGCGCGGCCGGGAAGCTCATGTAGGCGAGCACGTCGGTCTCGGCCTCGTCGAGGAAGGCGGCGAGCTTTGGCAGCTTAGGGCGGAGTTGGTCGGCGACCTTTCGCCACTGCGCTCGTGCGGTCTCGGCATCGTCCTGGGCAAACGCGGTGGCGATGAAGGCCGAGACGACACGCCGCCCGCTCTTGCCGGCATGCGCCAGCGCGTTGCGCATGAAGTGGACACGGCAGCGCTGCCAGCTGGCGTTGAGCACCTTGGCCACGGTCGCCTTGATCCCCTCATGGGCGTCGGAGACCACGAGCTTGACGCCGCGCAGGCCGCGGCGGGCGAGCTTGCGCAGGAACGCGGTCCAGAACGTCTCGGCCTCGGAGGGGCCGATATCCATGCCGAGCACCTCGCGCCGGCCGTCGCTGTTGACCCCGACTGCGATGATCACCGCGACCGAGACGATGCGCCCGTTCTGGCGCACCTTCACGTAGGTGGCGTCGATCCACAAATACGGCCAATCGCCCTCGATCGGACGGGCGAGGAAGGCCTTCACCTTGTCGTCGATCTCACCGCACAGCCGCGACACCTGGCTCTTGGAGATGCCGCTCATGCCCATCGCCTGCACCAGGTCGTCGACCGAGCGGGTGGAGACGCCCTGGACATAGGCCTCTTGCACCACCGCGGTGAGCGCCTTCTCGGCCATTCGCCGCGGCTCCAGGAAGCCCGGGAAGTAGGAGCCCTTGCGCAGCTTGGGAATGCGCAGTTCGACCGTGCCGGCCCGCGTCTCCCAGCTCCGATCGCGATAGCCATTGCGCTGGACCTGCCGCTCCTGGCTCTTCTCGCCATAGGCGGCCCCGGTCAGGCCTTCGACCTCCAGCTCCATCAGCCGATGGGCGGCAAAGCCGATCATCTCGCGCAACAGATCGGCATCAGGGGTCTTCTCCACGAGCGCGCGCAGGTTCATCATGTCGTCGGTCATCGGTGGTTCCTCGAATCAGGTTGGCTGTCGCAATCCAAACCTTACCGACGAATCATCGGTGACCACCCGCAAAGCCGCTCGCTCGCTACGGCGCTATATGAGGGCGCGCTTCGCGAGCGGCTTCGCTCCAGCTACACCACCAGCTGGGACACGACCTGTTCGAGTGTCTCGTTGCTCGGATGTGACACCGAATGGCGGCTCCTCGCGCGCCATGAGCGCGCGCGCCCATGTGCGGGCGAACCAATCGGCATAAGCACTTCCTTCTCGCCGCTCGCTACCTTGCGGGGCTTCTTCACCGCTTTTGCGGGTCTTAGTAGAAGATGATGACATTGCGAGCCATGCTTGCCCCCTCGCCGCTGGATGCGTGGCGCCCTATGCCAGGGCGCGCCTCGGATCCCAAATTGCCGGTGGGTTGCGAGGCGCCGGCTGCCTATCGGCATACGGCACGCCGACTATCAATCATTGCACAGCATTTCCAAACGCATGGATTTCAACCATTGCGGACGGCCCTTAATCCGACCTCGGCTAAATCTGGGTCATCGACGAGCAGCGTTACTCGAACGCAAGTTTTGTCCGCAGATCCTCATGAGTGGACGAGCCGTATTTCTCGCCCGGCTCCTCCACCGGCTCGAGAGTGCCAAGGAGTGGGCGCCGTTTTGAGGCTCCCGACTCGGAGGAGCAGCCATACAGTCAATTTTGACGATTGATCTTGATATTGCGAAGTCGGTCTTCCAAGTGCACGGCGTTGATGCAGCCGGCCAGGTGGTTGTACGCCGTCAGTTGAGGCGCCGCCACGTCTTGGCCTTTTTCAAGAAGTTGCCGCCATGCCTGGTGGGGATCGAAGCTTGCGCATCATCGCACCGTTGGTCCCGTGAATTGCAGGCGTTGGGACATATGGTGCGATTAATGCCTCCGGCCTATGTGAAGCCCTAGGTCAAGCGGCAGAAGAACGATGCTACGGACGCGGAGACGATCTGTGAAGCGGTGACGAGGCCCAACATGCGGTTCGTGCCGACCAAGACCGTCGAGCAACAGAGCTGTCTGATGCTTCACCGAGCGCGCCACCTCTTCATCCGCCAGCAGACCGCGGTCATCAACTCGATCCGCGCCTATCTTGCCAACGTCGGGATTGTCGCCCCTGTTGGGCGGCGAGGCGTCGAGCAACTGCTGAAAGTCGTCGCCGATAGAGCCGAAGACCGAGTCCCGGAGGTCGCCCGCATGTGCCTTCCTGCTCTTGGCGGTCAATTGCGCGCGCTGAAGGCCCAGATCCTGGAGTTCGACCGCCGCATCATCGCCTGGCATCGATCAAACACAACGAGCAAGCGGCTGCACGCGATCCCTGGCGTCGGTCCGGCGCTAGCAACAGCGCTTGTCGCCAGCATTGCCGATCCCAGAGCCTTCCGATCCGGACGGGACTTCTCTGCCTGGGTTGGTCTCGTGCCAAAGCAGAGCTCGAGCGGGGCAAAGACAAGCTTGGCAGCATCAGCAAGCAGGGCGATCGCTATTTGCGTAGCCTGTTCACGGCTGGCGCGCTCGCCGTAATCCGCTACGCCAAGATCCATGGCACCGATCATCGGCCATGGCTCACGCGATTGTTGGCCCGGCGGCCCACCAAGGTCGCGGCCATCGCGCTTGCCAACAAGCTCGCCAGGATGGCCTGGGCGATGATGGCGAGGAACGAACGCTACCAGGAGCCGGCCGCGCTGGCGGCCTAAACGAGATCGCGCCGACATCGCCGGCGTGACGTAACAGTTGGGAGGGCGAACAGCACGTAATGCAGTGCCGGTCGATCCGGCGATCAGGATAACCCACTTGGGCCATGGCATCTCGAATGCGCGCTTTTGACGGGGACCTGATCCGCGGAGGGCATTATGGCCAGCGGTCATGTGTACCGCGCAAACAGGCCGGACACATGTCTGCTCCGACCAATCCTGCGACGTGAAGATTCTCCTTGCACCTGGAGCCGTCCACACATGGCCCATCGCGACATTTGCTGCGGTTGCATAGAGGCGGTCGGTGTCGGGGCGAACCGGACGTCGACGAAGATTTATGAGTACGCATCCCAATTGCTTTTACGGTCTGGCTTGTGTTGCCGTCCGGTAGTTCGTGGGACGTGATCGCGATCTATGTCGGTTGGAAATAACTTGAAGTCATTGGGCTCGGCCTCGAAGCACACAAGCCGGAGCCGCAGCCCATGGTGGGGGCAACGAGCGACGCGCAGCATCTACGGACATCGTGGTATGCAAGGCGTGAGCAGGGCCGTTGACCTCGCACGGTCGGTACTGTCACCCGATTGAGACCGGGCCTCGCGCTTCACCCACGCATCCTCAATCAAAATGCTTGCGGCCGCAGCGAATTATCAATCTGAAACGCGTGCGAAGAACTGCCCCGCTGTAAGTAGGATGAACGCCCAGTCAGCAACTTCGTCTAGAATCCATTAGAGACCCAAGCTATCTGGAGCTAAAATGGCGAGGTCCAGATCGATGATTGCCACCGCCGCTCAGGCCGCGGCGGAATTTCTGGCCTGAAACGATGCAGGCAGTCCGTTGGGCATTGGGCGAGGTCACGAAGATCGCGCGTCCGTTCTTCAGCACTGGAGGCGATATAGGAGGCGTGATCCTGCCTCATCTCCGGTGTTAGGCTGAGATCGGCGGACAGGAAGGCCGCGCCAAGCTCCGCGACCAACTCTTCTAAGGCATAGCCTTCATCGCCGAAGCGTTGGCGGCCGAACTCGCGGTTCAGGCGGCTCTCGTGGCGGTATGTAGTGTCCAACGCCACTCATTGCGCGCGCTGCGGCAGAAATGGAAGTACGTGGCCCTCACCTTTTGAGGTGGTGTACCGACCTTCGCCAGAGTACCTGCGAAGCTTGTCGAGATGGCCACCACGATCGGGTGAAGCGAGATGTAAAACAGTGCGGGTGCGGCTCGGTGCTAACCGACCCGGGGGCTGAAACCAGGCCAAATTAGTCCCTACCACATCCGCACTGCCGTTGAGACTAGCGGAAAGGTGACTCGGCGCGGATCGCGTCTGGAGCAAAAGCGCTGTCCCTGCCACATCCCGTTAACCCCAAGGGCTCTGTATCGGTGATAGCTTACCGCAAGCTGACAGGCCGTTGCGCATTCGGTCAATGATACGTTTGGGCTCTCAATACCGGCTCAATCTGCCACGGTAATTCCTGCAACCACTCAGACATGCTCTCAGTGGTGTTCTGTTACGACTTCATGAGATAAGCGCTGTCCCTATCTCCTTCCACACTGCCAATGAAGTTAGCCATGGGATCGAGAGGCTAACACACCGGTTTGCCCTGAGGGCTGTTCACGCGAGCCGCCTCGTGGGTATCAAAGTACGAGCACAAGTCCGATCTTCACGGGCCTGCTGGTCGCGTTTGCCGGCACCATCAGTGCCCCGCGCAGGCCGCCAGTACTCGTTGTGATTTGCGGCCTGTTGGGTGGGAGAGACTTGGGCGATTCGCGTTGAGCAACGCCTTTGTCCGCCAGCCAAACGCGCAACCTGCAACAGGTTCGGCGGCCGAGCCCGTATGAAGGCGCTCGACGCCACGATTCCTAAATTCCGCAGGGGGATCTCTTCTGAGCAACCGTGACCGCGGCGAGCCCCAACATCACGTCGCCGGTGAACCCGAAATGGAGACGATAGAGCCACCAGATTGCGCAGCACCGGTCGAGATCGCACATCGCGAGCGCGCGCCTTGTTGCTGCGACCATCCGCGACATCGGCTTCATTCCGCGTGTCATCTGGAAACCTCGACGTCTTGGGGCTAGCGCTCTCCATTTAGAGACTTTTAGGTCGGTGACGGCGTGCTGTCCGTCGCATGCACTTGCAATAGATGGGGAGGTGAGATTGAAGTTTGCCATGACGTTCTTTTCCGCGGTTCGAAGCTGCACACATCCATGTGCATGCTATCTGCCGCGACCCTACGATAGAGGTACTGCGATCGTGTCCCGTGGGGTGGTGTAGCTGAGTGCGGGTCACCACGTTCGCCGGCATGGGCCGGATCGGTCAGCTGGCGATTGCCGGGAAGCTGACGGCGGGATCATCGCCCAACGGGGCGATGGTTTCCAGTGTCATGTAGCGGCCGCGCTGGACGGCCCACTCGTCGTTCTGCTCGAGCAGGATCGCCCCGACGAGGCGGACGATGGCGTCTTCATTGGGAAAGATGCCGACCACTTCGGTTCGGCGCTTGATCTCGCCATTGACCCTTTCGAGCGGATTGGTTGAGTGCAGCTTGGCGCGGTGCGCGGCCGGGAAGCTCATGTAGGCGAGCACGTCGGTCTCGGCCTCGTCGAGGAAGGCGGCGAGCTTTGGCAGCTTAGGGCGGAGTTGGTCGGCGACCTTTCGCCACTGCGCTCGTGCGGTCTCGGCATCGTCCTGGGCAAACGCGGTGGCGATGAAGGCCGAGACGACACGCCGCCCGCTCTTGCCGGCATGCGCCAGCGCGTTGCGCATGAAGTGGACACGGCAGCGCTGCCAGCTGGCGTTGAGCACCTTGGCCACGGTCGCCTTGATCCCCTCATGGGCGTCGGAGACCACGAGCTTGACGCCGCGCAGGCCGCGGCGGGCGAGCTTGCGCAGGAACGCGGTCCAGAACGTCTCGGCCTCGGAGGGGCCGATATCCATGCCGAGCACCTCGCGCCGGCCGTCGCTGTTGACCCCGACTGCGATGATCACCGCGACCGAGACGATGCGCCCGTTCTGGCGCACCTTCACGTAGGTGGCGTCGATCCACAAATACGGCCAATCGCCCTCGATCGGACGGGCGAGGAAGGCCTTCACCTTGTCGTCGATCTCACCGCACAGCCGCGACACCTGGCTCTTGGAGATGCCGCTCATGCCCATCGCCTGCACCAGGTCGTCGACCGAGCGGGTGGAGACGCCCTGGACATAGGCCTCTTGCACCACCGCGGTGAGCGCCTTCTCGGCCATTCGCCGCGGCTCCAGGAAGCCCGGGAAGTAGGAGCCCTTGCGCAGCTTGGGAATGCGCAGTTCGACCGTGCCGGCCCGCGTCTCCCAGCTCCGATCGCGATAGCCATTGCGCTGGACCTGCCGCTCCTGGCTCTTCTCGCCATAGGCGGCCCCGGTCAGGCCTTCGACCTCCAGCTCCATCAGCCGATGGGCGGCAAAGCCGATCATCTCGCGCAACAGATCGGCATCAGGGGTCTTCTCCACGAGCGCGCGCAGGTTCATCATGTCGTCGGTCATCGGTGGTTCCTCGAATCAGGTTGGCTGTCGCAATCCAAACCTTACCGACGAATCATCGGTGACCACCCGCAAAGCCGCTCGCTCGCTACGGCGCTATATGAGGGCGCGCTTCGCGAGCGGCTTCGCTCCAGCTACACCACCAGCTGGGACACGACCGGTACTGCTTGCAGAACGCCCAGATCTGGTAGTGCCAATTGACAGGATTTCCGATCCGCTAAATGCGCTCGCGCAAGTCCCACTGCTACGCAAAGTGACTGCGCCACTTGCGACGGTCGTTGCAGCTACGCGAGCTTTGCGGCCACGTCTTCAAGAATACCTCCGCGTCTGCCAAGACTATCTAGGCTCGCACCGGCAGCGCCTACGCCGCTCCCGAGGATGCCTTGCACGGTCACCGGATTCGCTGCCCAATTTGGGCGACCCCAGCCGACATCGAGCGCTGGTTTGGCGGCCAAGCACTGTCTGGCCCGCTGGCAAGTCTCCGCCTCGCAGAGCAACACCCCGGGCGGTTTGGCCCGCCGCAGCGCACCATCGTGCGGCGTTTGTTGGGATCGCTCAGACAGCCGAGACGATCATCCTGCGCACGGCTAAAGGTGCGACGCTGGCCGCGTGTAATGAGCATTCCGCGACGTCCTCCAGTCCTCCGCTCCTTCGTGCTATGGTGCAACCTCGGACTGGCCGACAGCCGGAGCTACATCGGTCAAGCGAAAGTCACGTCCTCAGGTGAGACAATACGGGGGTAATCCCCGGATGAAGGAACCGGCGCCACCCAGACGAAATGGCCAGGAGGACGCTGCATCTCGTGGGCTGCCAGTGGGTCCGATGATGCGTACCCACTGGCGGCGCGAGCAATCCACTGCTAAGCGGTGAATTGTCTATCCAGGTAAGGACAACCGAAGTGACTGCAGGGCTCCAGTCCGGAGCGATCGCTCCATCGTCGGGTTGCGCGTTATACCCGCGTAAGCTTAACGAACCCTCCTTCGGCTAATTCGGCTTTGTAGGCCCGTCCGTTAAGCTGTATTGTTGTCGGGTTGTTTTCGGTCGGCATGAAACCTTCTTCGCGCAGCTTGTCGATCAGGGCAGGTGTGGCCCATTGCTGTGGTAACGGCGTCCCGAAGCGCCGGTGCTCCGTCCAGAAAGCCCCGAATTCCGGTAGCCCCTCCCGGCCGGCCCCAACCACTTGGTCCTCCGGGGGGTTATGAAAAAGAAGAACGCGATTGGACCCATCCAAACCGGCCGTGTAGCGGTGACCTCGGATTTCATAGGTCACCGTCGGCTGGTCCGAGTCCGGTAAGAGACCGTGGTGGAACAGCCTCTCGACCATGAAGTCAGGTGCGATTTGCGAACCGTGTGAAAATCTCTGGGGAGCGGCGAACGAGACATCTACCGCTTCCTCAGGTGCGGCAGATGATGATGGTCCAGCTTCATTCAAGAACTGACTGAACAAATCATGATCTTCCTGTGTCCAGGTGTGCGTCGTTGGTGATTCTAGTGAAGGGGTATTATCGATCGGGTTCGGATCCATAGAGCTTCCCTTTCTGTTATGAGAACAAAGGCCTCTTGAAGATCTCCCGACAGGGAGTGAGCTGAAGCTTGTCACCAACAGACATGAGCGGCTTCGTCATCGAGAGGCCAATTTCGAGTGTTAAAGAGGCTGGCTTTCGAGAAGCTGACAAAGGTCGAAGAAGGGAGACAAATCCCGGCCGCATCTGCCAGGTCGGATTGCGATCATCCCCGAGCCAAGTCTCACTCCGCCTGACCTCCCAGTCGGCGGCAGGTCTGCGTCGTGCATCGCATCTACCTGGCGGTAAAGCTGGTTAGGAGGTCCAGGCGATGGGATCGCGGCGAGACCCAGTCTTGCACTGAACATCTACATTTCGATCTCTGCTCGCGACCAGTCGTCCTGGCTTGCACTTTGAGCCTATGCTCGGGCCGCTAACCATAGCCGTGCCAGCGCGAGAACAGACGAGAGCGCGACCTACGTGAGAGGCCGGCAACCGCGGAGCGAACTGTGCACCCTGGTGAAAAACGATATCGCTCAGACGCAAAGCAGCCGAGCCGATCATCCTGCGTACGGCTAAAGGTGCGGCGGTGCCGGTGATTCCGGGACCGCGGCTGCCACTGCGTGTAATGGGCACTCTGCGGCGTCCCCAGTGCCTACCGATCCTGGCGCACCATGATGCAACCTCGGACTAAGCCGGAGCTACATCGGTCGAGCGGAACGTTACATCCTCAGGTGAGGCAATACGAACGGCCAACTTTGTCCCGGCTGCTATTGATGCTCAGCGCGATGCAGATGGCGCTCGTGTCAGGGCGCGCTTTGAGGAAGCGGACATTTCAGCGGCGACCTCGACACTGCGTGCACGAATTACGACGATTTGCTTGATTCAGGACACGAGTGAAAACTCTTTCCAACGGTCCGTTGGCGAGACCGACGACCTGGGTCTCGATGGTCGCAGACGCGAGCGGCCCGGGAGCAGCCGGTTCGCCCGCTCGCTGGCGACCGGCCCCAACGTAAGGTGGAGCACCGATCACTAGTGATCGTGCACGCGCGCGAGAAACCTCCGCAGGCGCCCTGAGTGGCGGCGAGCGCCTGGCGCTGAAGGCGTGCCCCACTTGATCCTCAAGGTGTGGAAGCAACCAGGGGACCGCTGAAATCGCCGTGTCGTCGTCGATCGTGTTCGGCGCCCGCCGATTTTGTCGCAAACTCGCCATAGCAGCGCATTCTGCAGCGAACTGACGAATGCAGCAGGTTCGCATATTTGTCTTTGCCGGCCAGTCCAGCGATCAGATCAAGGGCTAAATGGTGGCGGAGAGGCAGGCATTTTTATTGCAGACGTTACGGTGAGCTTCGTCGTGGCGCGCTTTGCCTAGATGTTGACCTTCGCAATGGCCGGACGGACGAGGGCGGGCAGTGCAATGCAACAGTGCGACCTGCCTGGCGAAAATTTGAGGTCAGGGCGCGCCCAGACTAGGTCGAGGATGTCGAGGCAATCTACTCGGGAGAGGCTGGAGCCGGTCCTCGGTCCCACAGAGGAACGCTTGACGAGCCGCGCCGTGTTGGGCGCAACCATCGGCAATATTCTCGAATTCTACGACTTCGGGACCTATAGCTTCTTTGCGATCCAGATCGGCCAGGCGTTCTTCCCGGCAACCAACGCGTTCGCTAGCCTCATGCTGTCACTCGCAACCTTCGGCGCAGGTTTTGTGACCAGACCGATCGGGGCCATCGTACTTGGCTCGTATTCGGATCGGGCCGGCCGCCGGCCCGCGATGACCGCCAGCTTCAGCATGATGAGCGCCGCGGTCCTATTGTTAGCTATCACGCCATCGTACGAGACAATAGGACTTGCCGCTCCGTTACTGGTCGTCTTCGCACGCTTGCTGCAAGGCTTTGCTCTCGGAGGTGAAGTGGGTCCGACGACCGCCTACTTGATGGAAGCGGCCCCCGCTGACGCCCGCGGTCTTGCTGTCTCCTTTCAGCCCGCGAGCCAACAGATAGCTGCGACGGCCGGAGCGTTGGTTGGAGAAATACTCTCGCTCACCATGACAAGCGAAGCGCTCAATGCGTACGGATGGCGGATCGCGCTGTTGCTGGGTGCCGCTACGTTGCCGTCTGGACTTTGGTTGCGGAGCGCACTTCCCGAAACGCTGCACCGGCCCGAGGCGCCCGTTCCGGTCACCCCGCCTGGAGAGCAATCGCGTGCCGATCGCCGCATCATGAGCTTGGGATTTGTCATCTTGGCCAGCTGCACGATCACGACTTATGTTACGGGATATATGACCACTTACGCGATGAACACCCTCCACGTTTCCGCGCCGCTCGCCTTTGGTACCACGCTCATCAGCAATGCGGTCGGAATCGCTGCAGCACTGCTGGGCGGCCTGCTCGCCGACCGCGCAGGCCGCCGTCGCATCATGATATGGCCGCAGGTCACTGTATTGCTGATGACCTATCCGGTATTCTTGTGGATTGCAGAGAGCCGTAGTGCCTTCGCACTTCTAGGAGGTCTCAGCGCCCTCACCCTGATCGGAACGATACCGTATAGCGCTTTCTACGTGAGCATGGCCGAAGGTTTGCCCAGGAACATTCGTGGTGGCGCCTTCGCCACGATTTATGCTTTTGCGATTGCGATTTTCGGAGGTACAGCTCAACCGATCGTCACCTGGCTAATCCACCTTACCGGGAGCGCACTCGTGCCCGCCTGGTACATGCTTTTCGCTAGCGCGGCCGGGCTCTTTGCCATGCTCATGATGCCGGAGACGGCGCCACTCAATTTTACGCCTAACCATAAACGAACCTTCGTCACGCCACGACGGCTACCCTAGGCATAGCGGGAGCAATGGACATCCATGACGTCCGAAATGCGAACCACCGAACCGAAGGGCGCTATGGGCGTGGCATGGAAAAGCAATAGAAATTCGACCAGTTCTAGATCGAGCTGGGGCTCGCATCAGAACACAGCGTCGCAGTCTAAAACGACTTTTCCCGTTTACCCCACGTTCGCCGATGCGACGGTTGCCCATTGGGCAGTAGCCACCGATTGGGCTGAAAGACCAATCACTTTGATCATCTTAAGAGAAGACGGCGGCGCTTGCACCATCTGCCAGTTTAACCGTACGCCATGAGGACGCGGCCGCTGTCGCTAGCAAGCGGCCGCACGAGGCTCAATCCTCGTTCTCTGCTTGACTTGTTTTCCGTCCTCAGTGTCGCACGCACGAGGGATCGGTCAAACAAAAGAACAAGTCGCAGATTCCTTCCAACGGGTCGTCCGCGCACTGAGGATATGTTGTATCGGCTACGTCCACCCTGCCGCCAACCGGTTGCGCGGCAACTTTTGCAACAAAAGGAGGCATCGACGCCGTTGCAAGCGCGAGGGCGCTCGCCGTCACTAACACAGACTTTTTCATTCGAGAAATCGCTTCCCTAGGTTAGCCCCCACCGTCCTCGAGGGTCTATATGACGACGCTGTAAGCGGTAAAATTGATTTTCTTGATCAGATCTATCTACGGAATGGATAAGCTCGGACATCACCGTATGGCGCAATCTTAACCCGCTCGGAACCTGCACAATCTGCTTCGTGATCGAACGCTCGACGCGCCTCGAAGTGGTCGATGCATGTCTCGGAGCGCTCGAGAGCAGCCTCTTTTTGCATTTGACTTGCAGTCCGAGCGAGATCATAGCCGGTTTTCATGATCCCGATATGCGCTGCCCCGAACGCACTGGCGTCTCACTTGGACGCACGATTGTTCATCACCCGCGTGGGCGGGGAGCGAAGATCGCTTACGCAGCCTTTTGTTCGGCTGCGCCGCAGGTCACAAGGCTTGGGCGTCGCCGACCGCGGCGGCATGCTAGCAGCCTAGCGTGATCGCATTCGTGGCCAGAGCTTGCCACCGTCGGATATGGCTGTTGGATTTCGCCCTTCCCGGTCCTGTCAGATTAGCCAGCCTGCGAGTTAAAACGCGACAGTGAGATGACGGCATCTCGGCTGAACTCAGCTCAGGCATTGACAATAGGCCGCCAGCAAAGCTGCAAGGGCTCCGATTTTCTCAAGCGATGGCAATAGTCAGCTTATCGACAGCTCAGCATCCTAGCATGGAACATCTTGTTTCAGACGAGAGGCTCGACCTGATTAGCTCAATCTACAAGAGGAGAATGAACCTGATTCCCTCAACAGACCGAGCCGTTCGAGAATCGGAATCGTGCGGATGTCTGGAAGCCGTCATTGGTGCGCGGACCAGCGAGCGTGTTCGGCCCTTCCAACTTGAGCCGCGCTCCATGATCGCCCGCCTCGTCTTCTCGATGGATCGTCGCCATGGTGAGAGATCGGCTTTGCGGAAGCGGCGCTCCAGCGCATTTGCTTCATTTTGTCATGGGAGAGGCGGCAACAATGGATAGAGCTCGGGCGCAGCTTGACGGTGATGGTATTTTCGCGATTTCCGACTCCGAAACGTCGCAATCCGAAGCCTCAGAACCCGGCTCTCCCCTAGCGGCGCATTGGGACGAGGCTGTGACGGACGCGCGGCCGTCCGCTGCGAGCTCGGCCTGGTCGCAGGACCACGTTCTGGAGGCGTGGGCGGCGGAAGAGGGGCAGGGCGAAAACGAGAATCGCCAAACCGCTGTCGACCGAATGAGAGCTTGGCTGGAGGATGGGAATGAGGCGCTGGATCTGTCCTCCCTCTCCCTGACTGCATTGCTCGCCACACTCCCGCTCGAGCTTGAGGCCTTGGGCTTGAGAGACAATCAGTTAGCAAGCTTGTCAGTACTTCCGGCCCGGCTCCGTGCGCTCAATGCAGCGGAGAACCAACTGACCAGCCTGCCAGCAGACCTGCCATCCAGGCTTCGTTTACTGATCATCGGTGACAACTCACTGACCAGTCTGCCTGCCCTGCCGACAACCCTTCGGGAACTGACCGTTCACGGCAACCACCTGACCAGCCTGCCCGAGCTTCCAGCCGGGCTGCGTAGCCTCAACGTTGACTTTAACCAATTGACCGATCTGCCCCCTCTTCCGGCAACGCTTGAGGAGCTCGACGCTGCAAACAACCAGCTGACCAGCTTGCCTGATCTTCCAGCCGGACTGCAGACCCTGGACGTCGGTGGCAATCAACTGGCCAGTCTGCCCGCCCTTCCGGCATCGCTCCGAGAGCTCACCGCCCTAAGCAACCAGCTGACCAGCCTACCCGCCCTTCCAGCCGATATTGAGGGCCTCGATCTCGACGACAATCAGCTGACTGAACTGCCCGAGCCTCTCCCGCTGCGGATCGAATTGCTATCGACCCGCAACAATCGGCTGGGCCGGCTGCCGGAACTGCCGGCTGGCCTCGAAGCACTTGATGTTAGCAATAATAGGCTGACGGACGTACCGGAGAGCTTGCTGCAACTAGGCAGCGATGCGGCGGTCGATCTGACGGATAATCCGCTGCAAGAGCGGGTGCAGAGTAATTTATTGAGAGCAACGACTGCTGCGGACTATGCCGGCCCGCGAATTCTTTTCTCGCTGAACGCAGAGCCGACGGAAGCTGCGCCCCGGCCGCTGCACGAGGTTGTCGAAGATTGGCTGGGACAGGACCCAATCACATTGGCAATGTGGCAAGGCTTCGCCGACGAGCCCGGTGCGCAAGATTATGCTCGTTTCCTCGACCGGCTTGCCGGCACGGTGAATTACCGCAATGACGAGTTTCGACAGGCCGTGGGCGAGGATCTGCGGCAGGCCGCGGCGAGGCCTCGACTGCGCGAGTTGTTTTTCCAGCTGACCTCCGATGCGTGCGCGAGGTGTGAGGATCGGGTCACTTTGACGTGGAACGGGATGCAGACCGCACGGCTGAACGCTGACATCGAGGACGGCCTGTACGACGATCGGCTCGCCCAGTTGCTCCAGCATGCCCGCGTCATGTTCCGCTTGGAGGCGCTGGACGGGATAGCGCGCCAAACGGTCAATGCGCTTAGTCCCACCATACCGGTCGACGTGATCGAGGTCTATCTCGCCTACCAGACGCAGTTGCGCGACCCGCTGGAGCTGCGACACGTCGCTCCCGACATGCGCTTTTTAACGGTCTCTCACGTCAACGGCGACGACCTTGAGAGAGCGATCGCAACGGTGCGGGAGCAGGAAGCGATAGGCTTTGCGGACTATCTAGCAACGCGTTGGCAGCCTTGGGAAACAGTGCTGAGGCGCATCGCCCCCGAAGATCATGCAGCAATGGAGGAGCGCCTGGTCGAGGCGATGGGCGACGAGTTTCACACTCGGCTGAACCAACGGCTCGCCGAAGCAGACCTAACGGGCGATGCCGATGCCGAGCGAACATTAGGACCTCAAGTCGTTAGCGAGATCGCCCGCGAGATCAAAGGCGCGGTGATGCACCGGGTGCTTTGGGCGCATGGCATCGAGCTGTAAAACGACGGTCAGACCTATGTCTGGGTTGCTGTCGTGAGCTCGGGCCCTGACTCAATGGACAGCCTCCGCCAAGCTGATCGGCCGGTCGAGGCTGCTCTTCGGGCGATGCCGCCGTCGGTCGCTCGTGACGGCGACTGAACAAGCAGCAATATGACTGACCATACGCCCATGTATTGTGATTGTCGGGGCGGCTCGGCGCGCCATTGCGATTGAAGCAAAGCATCTCTGACGTCCCTCGGCTCGAGACGCTCAAGGAAGAACGACGAGCCCCAGCACCTTTGGGGGCCAAGGAGGCGTGATGCTGGGGCCGTCGTCGCCTTTTGCAAGAGTAGCAAACAGGCAGCGTTGTTGTGCACCGCCCGGTCTGATTCGTCAAAACGGTCGGGA
Source organism: Bradyrhizobium yuanmingense (assembly GCF_025200905.1). Classification (NCBI taxonomy): domain Bacteria; kingdom Pseudomonadati; phylum Pseudomonadota; class Alphaproteobacteria; order Hyphomicrobiales; family Nitrobacteraceae; genus Bradyrhizobium; species Bradyrhizobium yuanmingense. Next base: position 5,987,499 of record NZ_CP104173.1, read on the forward strand.
TGCTCACCGCCGCAAGGCAACCAGCTCACTAGATCCCCAGTCGAGCCAGCTGCGCTGAAACGTGCTGCGGATCGGGAAGCGGCTGCCACGGCCGGCCAGCGGCGGTGCTCAACAAGGACCTACAGAACGCAGGAGTGAGCTTGCCGCGGTGGATCACGACATTCTCGTGACCCTCGGCGGCTCGCGCGTTCTGCCAATGCTGATTGTATCCGCGCTGTTCGTCGGACTTCACGTGGCAGGCGGCCAATTCGCGATCGCTAAGCGTTGCCAATTGCCAGGCATGAACCGGCCGCTCGGTATGGATGTGCACCCACATCGGCCTTGGCAGCGCGCCGGTGCGCAGCGCGTTGGGCTGCAGCTTGATCTCGAATAGCTTCCCTGGCTCTCCCTTCAAGGCGCGCGGCGGATCCACTGACTCCAGTTCCCCCGCCGCGCGCAACTGTTCGAGGTACTTTTGCGATGGAAACGGGTAGGTCTTCATGCAATCGCTCGTGATCGCGGCCTTCTGCGCTTTCAATGATCTTGCCTGTCCCTGCAGCTCGGACAACATCCCTTTGAGCCGGACTATTTTGTCGTGCACTTCGGGAACTTGCGAAGGCGTGAGCAGGCCACGTCGGCGAGGCTCCTGCAGCGCGGTTACACAGACATCAATTTCGTCGGCCTGCGTCTGCAAGCGCGCAATAACCCGATCCAAGATGTGTTCGGCGTCCTCGGGCTTCATCTGGCGCGCCTGCGAGACCGCGCTCTGCTGCGCCGGCAGATCGAACTGCAGCAGCTTATCCAATCGCTCAAATAATCCTGCCAGGGCTTCCTTGGACGGCGGCGCCTGCCACATCTGGAGGTGCTCGGTTGTAGCGGATGAGGCGCGTGCTTCCTCCGTGGTGGCGAGCTTCTTGGTACCGAGCTCTGAGCGCACGATAACCTTGCGCGTCGGAGCCGTAGCGGTATCGGGCCTCGCGACTTGCGGCTCGAATGAGCTGGCCGTTGAACTCCCCTCGCCTGCAGCTGCTGCGCGCCTTCCTTTTGCTTTTCCTTTTCCTTTTCTGCGACCTGAATTGCCCTGGCTCACCCCGGCAGTATTTTCCGGCAGCTCAGCCCAAGCCGGCGGTTCAATCGTGGCTGGCCTAGTTGGCTGCAATGCCAGCAGCCGCATGACCTCGTTTGCGGTCACCCACGCCCCTTCCACGATCTCGTCCAGCAACTGCAGGGGAACTTCAGCTCCCGTTCCGACCTGCCTCAGGCTGGTAACGATGGCGCTCAGCCCGGATGCAAATTCCGAAAGCCGCTCCATGACTCCTTCCAGAACGGAGCGATGCTCCGCGTCGAGCACTGCTCCATTGCGGTTCAGAACGGAGTCGGACGTGGAGACGAATGCCGGAAAAACATCCCCGATGAAGGTCCCGAGCAGACGCACCCGCCCGCTCTCGTCCATGAGCGCATCGCGCACGTCTGGGTCGAGCGTGCTCGCTCGCGAGTCAATCAAGAGCTCCGCGAGAGCGATCCGCGCTTGCAGATGCATGCACTTCGTATTGAGAGCCCAGCCGGTATGCAGTCTTAGTGCGGCCTCTTCGGCCTTGCGCATCTCGGGCGTGCTGCTTGGCAAGCTGGCAGTAGCCGCACAGACAGACTGTGTCCGCTCGAAGCGCAACACCTTCTTTCCCCACCAATCCATGCAGGCTGCATAGTGGTTCGCCACGCTCTTGAAGGCGCCGCTCACCTGGGCGGGCGTACCGGTGCTTTTGATCCTCTCGAGCCAGCCTAATGCTTCCTTTCTTTTCTTCTCCAGCTCGTAGACAATCTGGGTGGCCACTGCGTTACATTCATCGGCCGCGTCCACCGTGTCATCGCGGAGCCGGCGAGCCCGATCGTCGGGCAGAATGCGACGCGCCAAGTTGGCAGGCAGATCCGCGTAGTACTCCAGAACAGTTGAGCCTGCTTTAACGACCTGATCGATCAGCTCTTGCGCCTCTTGCAAGTTCTGGGGGTGCGTGGCCGCTCGGCGGCTGGTTTCAAGCTCCTCAAGCAGGCTACCCATTTTTTGCCTTGCTGCCTTGATCTCGTCCCGCGTTGGCGGCGCCCCATCCGACGTTGGCTTGCCAAGCGCCGCGATTCTGTCTTGAGGCCCAGAGCGCATCCGCTCCATCACGGCATCGAAGGATTGATTGCGTCCTCCCGGTAAAGGCCTGGGCTCCAGGCTCGAACGGCTTACGTCCCCGGTGCTGTCGCCTCCTGCGGCCCACCCCTCCGATGTGCCAGCTCGGCCAATCCCCGTCATGCTTCGTCTCCGATAAAAGTCGCGAATGTGCAGCCCGTCTGGATAAACCGCGTGCCTGACGACTAGCTGACCAAAAGCGTTCTTGCGGATGCACAAGAAAGCCGATGTCACCTGGAGTTCCATTTCCATCGGAGCGCTGCTGAAGAGAGCGACGCGGGTAACTGCGTCGGTGTAGCGGCCGTGACGTGACCGCGGCTGAGGGCCCTGGTCTCGGCGAGATTCGGTAGAAGTCTTGCCGCTCTGCCGGGGGCTCCGTCCACGCCGACCGAGTCGAGCCGTCCCCAAACGATAGTAGGTAGGCGGGAGAACACTCCCGGCCAAATCGGCGAATGAAGGTCAACCAGAAATGGGCAGCTTATATCGATAGGCAGACCTACGCACGCGTCCTGCTAAAGGCAAAAGGACTTTGACATAAGAGCTAAACATCCAGCGGCCCTACACAGATGACGACGAGATTCTGAAGGTCGATCAGCATCGATATTTTTCCTCGTTCGAACCGGCTGAATCGACCTTCCGCAGATCCTCACGCTGCATTTCACAAAGGTGCGGTGCCCATTCGGGGCCGGTGAGATCACCTTCACAAAAATAAGGCAGCGAGCGCACCAAAGGTGCCGAGAAGCAGCCCAATCAGCGAACCGACTGTCGGGACGTCTCTAAAGAGCAGAACGGTGAGCATCGGTTCCACGACCAGGATGGCCCCCACCGATATCGCGACAATGATCCAGATATTCTTCAGATACATGTAGCCCAGCGCGTATCCGAAAATGAGAAGGATGCCACCCAAGCTCACCAGGAGAAACATCGGCCAAAGCATCGCCAGATCGCCACCCGTCTTTCCGAATTGCCTTGAGGCCATCAACTCGGCGAGTATCGAAAGAGCTTCTCCAAGGAAAATCGCTGCCACGGCTACAATCTTCAACATCAAGGTCATTGGCCTCTATGGTTTCGGCTATTGAAGGCGCGCCGGAGAGCTGCATCGGAATAGCCGTTGAGGGCCAGTTTTCGGCAGGCCAAGCGCTTGCGGCTCGAGACGCGCGCCTCACCTATTGCTTCTCGCAGGTCCTTCCAAGCGTCTGCTGGGCCGGTAACTAGCTTCCGACATGCAGCATTGTTGCGCTGCGATCACCCCAACTGCGTTGCTTGCAGATTTCGGACAAGCCCGATCCGCCGCCTGCCGTCTGCGTGAGCATCAATTTGAGGCTAGGCTGCAATCCGCACGGGGAGAGCAGAATAGCCGTGCACGAAGTTCGATGCAATCCGCTCGGGTTCGCCGACAACCTCGAACCACAATTCCGCGGACAACATTTCTTCCCAGAGGACTCTCAACTGCAGCTCCGCAAGATGTCGACCAAGACAGCGATGGATGCCGAATCCAAACGAGAGATGCTGCCTCACATGTTTGCGATCGATCACGAAATTGTTGGCGTTCTCAATGATCTCTTCGTCCCTGTTACCGGAGATGTACCACATGACGACCTTGTCGCCTTTCCGGATCTGTTTTCCGCCTACGATGCTGTCGATGGCGGCGGTACGGCGCATATGTGCAATTGGCGTCTGGTACCGAATAATCTCGGACACGGCGCTCTCGACCAGCTTGGGATTGTCAACTAGCTTTCGCAGTTCGGAGGGGTACTGATTCATGAACAGCAGGCCGCCGGTAATTGAGTTGCGCGTGGTGTCATTGCCCCCAACGATCAGCAGAATCAGATTTCCGAGAAACTCACTCGGCTCCATCTGGCGTGTGGCAGGCGAATGCGCCATCAGGGAAATCAAGTCGAGGCGCGGCTCGGCTTTGATGCGTTCGTTCCAAAGCCGGGTGAAATAGTCCAGGCACTCGGACAAGATCGTGCTTCGCTTGTCCCAGCCGTCGATTGCATGGCCTGCTTTCGGAGCTGTAACGGCGACGTCCGACCAATAGGTCAGCAGTCGCCGATCCTCAAATGGGAAGTCGAACAGCGTGGCGAGCATTTGCGTCGTCAACTCTATGGACACCATGTCCACCCAGTTGAAGGCCTCATTGCGCGGCAAGCCCGCGAGAATTGCCCTGACCCGAGACCGGATCAAGCTTTCGAGCTTCGTCAAGCTTTCCGGTCCGACGATCGGGCTCACGGTATTGCGCTGCTCGGCGTGCTTGGGAGGCCCCATCTTGATGAAACTCGGGGTCCAGTGCTCGCCAGGCACATCGACAATAGTGACACCTTGCTCTGACGAAAACGCTTTGTGGTTTGTGTCGACCGTTACGATATCGCGGTATTTCGTTACGGACCAATATGGACCATGAGCGCTGTCTTGACAGTAGTGAACGGGATCTTCCTTTCGCAGCCGCTCGAAGCAAGCCCATATGCTGCCGTCCTGAAAGCGCTTGCCCTCACTTACATCCAGCTTGTTCAGAGGGATAGCACACGGATCCTCACGCCTATAATCTTCCGATCGCCTTGTCATGATCATCCCTGCAGATTCTGCTCTCGAGAGTCTGACGCTCTGGAGGCGCGATTGATCGCTTCGAGCTGCCGCGGCGCTTGGCTGCGACGGGCCGCTAGACCAGACTACTTCACAGTGCAGCGGCCGCAGCCCTACCATCTCGGGCAGTCAGGATCGCATTGACTTCCCAAGTCGATCTATTCAGAGATCAATGAGAGCTACCAGCGCGCTGGTGAGAGATGGCGATGCGCTGGAGGCAACTTCAAGCCGAATGCACCTTCCTAAGGTAGCCCGCACTTTCAGGTACCGCCGGAGCGGATACCCTTCTCAAGGTCATGGACGAATAGTCGTCTGGCTAGAACTGTTCCGGCAGATCGACCCAGATATCCGACGGACCCCTCACGAGAGTATCCTGATCTGGAACGTAGATACTATCGAAGATCTTGAGACCATGAGCCGTTGCCGCTGCAAAAATAATGAAAGGGAACTTGACTTGCTCCAGGTCTTCGAAGTTGTCAGCACTGACGATTCGAACACAATCGAGCTTAAAGTGTCGGAACTTGACCTGAGATGTAGCCGACGCTACCAGATCCTTGACGCTAGATACCGCTTGGGCGATCTCTTTCCTCGAATGGTTGAGTGCTGTAAAAAGACACGACAGCTCATCAAGCTCGGAACGGCTAAAACGCCTCAGGCGCGACGAAATGGGCACTCCGTTCTTGTATCTCACGGTCGGCACAAACCTTATCTCGCAATCCAGAAGGAGGTCTGCGACAGCGCGCTTCACCAAGATCGCCTGACCGATATCTTTCAGCCCGAAGTAGCTGCGAGTTGGCCTTGCATAACAGATCCAGCGGACTGCTCCGGTAACGGCTTCCGTTAAATACGCATCAGGCCCCCCTAAACGCAAAGCACACTCGCCTTGCGATACAAAGGTTCGATAGCCAAGCGGGAACATTTCGATGTCGTTGGAGGAAATCACGGCGGTTGCTCCCGAACGCAATGCAAGTCCAATATCCTCGTTTAAATCGAAATCGTAGCCTCCACCCGGTCTAAGCTGGATCTTGTTCGGGTAGACTGTAACAATCGCGACGTCATTCTCCGATGCCGCCCTTCTGATCAGTTCTGCATGCCCGAGATGCAGGGCGCCGAGAGTATGTACCGTCCCGATAGTCTGCCCTGTTCTCGCCACCTCCCGGATGAACGCTTTACCTGCGGAAAGACATGCTAGATGCATTTTCTTACTCCCGTCTCTTTGAACGCCAAAAGAGCGATCTGATCGGTCGGATCGCGCACAAGGTCTGCCCTGCCTCTCGTATCCGCCGGGAATGCCAACGAGCCCCAGAGCGCTTTAGCGCTCGCTCACAGCTCGGCCGACCGCCCAGACCTGTCCTGAGCCCACCGTCACTGCATTCCCTTCTGTTTTGCAGTCTCCAAAGCCGTCAGGTGGACCCTTCTCGACCCCGTCTTATCAACGATGAGAATTCGGTTAGATAGCTTGATGGCTCGCGTGGCTGATCCCCCTTCAGAGCGGCCTGTAGTCCCGGACATCGGTCTGCAAAGAACGGTGGCTCGAATGTGGTTATCTTAGCGTCCGAAAAGTCGACCTTTACGAAGCTGGCCTGGAATGGCGACATCCCACTCAGGTTCGCCTCGCGCAAGGACGATTGGTTCATGCGAACGTACGCGGCCCGCGTTGCTTCCAGATTGGTTCTCGTCATTCCTGCGGCGAGATATGCCTGGACGAGATTCGATCCTTCGAGATTTGCCTCATCCAGTGCCATTGATTGCGGGGGATCACCTGTGATCATCGACCTGTAGAGATAAGCATTGGATAGGTCTGCGCGCTCGAGATCACAGTCGCGCACAAAGGCACAGCGGCCACGAAAGCCCGATAGTTTGGCGGCTCGCATTGTGCTCTCTGTTATCGAAATACATTCGCCGGATGCCAGAGATAGGTCCGCTCCGTCGAGCTGGCAGGAATGAATGGATGCACCGTTGAGCACAGCACCGACCAGGTTTGCGTCGGACAAGCTTACGGACAAAAGCCGCGCCTGGCTCAAGTCTGCCTGCTCAAGCTCCGCATTTGGAAGATTTGAGAGGTGAATATCGGCAAATGGTGCGCTCATGGCTCTCGCTGCGATGCGGCCGCTTACCTTTGAGAGTCTCAGATACGGAAGATGAGCGCCTTCCAGGATCAGACCATCGACCGAGGTGGGACGCACGATCGATAAGCAGTCCCCCTTTGACTGGGAGAACGAGCAAGATGCCAGATGTGCTTTCGTGATCGTGAGTTGGCTCAGCTTGGCAAAGCGGAAGGAAGCGGAAGGAAGGAAACATTCATTGATGGTCGATCCCTGTAGCTCCGCGCCATCAAATACAGCATCACTGGCGTCGCATTGGTAGGCAAGAAGGCCGCTGAGCATGGCGTTGTCAAAGCGCGTCCTTTTCATGCTGCAACCGTGAAATAGACTGCCGGTTGCATCAATTACATTGCGCAGACTGGCATCATCGAAGTTGCAGACCTGCGCTGCAATCGCGTGCATATAGGCAAAATCGAGCTTGGCCCCTAGGAAACTTGCCCTCTCCATCCCAGGACATATGAGGTTGGCCCCAGAAAGGTCTGCTCGGTCCAGCTTGGCTCCGTAGAGCTGCGCACGATTGAGGGTACAGCGTCGCAACGGGAATTCTGACAGGTCGAGACCACTAAAGTCCTCGGAGGACAGCTGCAAACCAATCCCAGTCCTTCTGATCGCCTCCTCGGTTCGCCTCCCGACAGCGGCCACCGCGCGCGGCCGATCGACAGCCCGGCTCCAGTACCGAACAAACTCGCCGTCTGATGAAAAGTTGTTACTCAAGTCTGCCCCGTGCTCTGCCCCTTCATTCGCGGTGCACGCGCTACCAGCGCCGATCGTTTGCGACATGTCGACGATTCCGTATTGCCCGGATTACGAGCGGTCGGTCATTTCCTCTTTTTACCCGACGTTTGAGATACGCGATGCGACGAGTGGCGGACTCGCCGGCGACATGGCGAAACGATGCGTCAATGAGGCTCCTCGTGTGTCGCCCCCCCGTAGCCAGCGCGTTTGCGAGATGTCATCCGAATTCTGGTCATGCCCCCACTGACGCTTGCGGTGTGGTAACGCTGAAAACCGCAACACTCGTTTGACAATGCCCCCAGAAGTTGCTCTCTCTCCCGGTTATAAATAGATTCACACCGCTTTCCCTCGAATCCGCTCGGTCAAGGTCTTCCTTTTTCATAATGGGCCTACGATTTGCGAGCGGAAACGTGATCGTTGACAGGGCCCCAGTCAGCCCATAGCCGGCGTCAACTCATTTTCGACACAGCAATGAGCGTGCCAGGCGCATCAGTTGCGATTAAAGGCTGAATGGGGGCCGCGACATCGATGCCGAATGTTTCGAACCTGACAAACAAGGTCTCGTTGTCAGGGACCGCACCATGAGCACAACGCTGTCGCGAGAGCGAAACTATCGAGCATGTTTGCGGGAAACGCAGGAGTTGCGGGTCTTGCAGGCACCCAATCGACGACTTGCAATTCGGCGCAAGGCTAATCGTTGACCTCACGGCGAGATTGTTCGAGCTCGGTAAGCCCTGCCCCGCGCCGTCCGGTCCATCTCGTCAATTGACGATTCCGGTCGAACAATGAACCGGCGCCTCAATCGCAACCAAAGCGAATTCGCCCGCGATCGGAGCTAGTCGATCTTACAGTAAAGGAAGCGAATTCGAAGGCATTCATGGAATGCCTTCTTCGAGGACCGTAGCTGAATGATCAAGCTGTTGGTCGCGGACAAGACGCGGCATGGCGGCGATAAGGCACTTAGTATATTCAGACTGTGGATTGCAAAAAATCTCTTCGGTGGCACCACTATCGACGATTCTCCCTCGGCGCATAATTATGACGCGATCGCTGATATGGCGAACAACACTGAGATCGTGGGATATGAAGAGATAACTTACCCCGAGGCGTTCCTTCAGATCGCCGAGCAGGTCCAAGACCTGAGCCTGGATCGAGACATCGAGCGCCGAAACCGGTTCATCACAGACGATGATGGCGGGACGTGTTGCAATCGCGCGGGCGATCGCCACGCGCTGGCGCTGACCGCCCGAGAGCTCGAGCGGTCGCCGGCCCAGCAAGGCCTGCGATAGTCCGACCATATCGAGCAGCTCGCTGACGCACTCCTTCCGCATGCGCCGTGTCTCGACGTCGCTCGAAAGGCTGTCGGATATGATGCGTCCGACCGTCCAGCGTGGATCAAACGAGCCAAGAGGATCCTGGTAAATGATCGACATCGCCCGCCGCCGAACCCGCCGTTCGCGTTCGGCGAGCGTGGTCCAAGGCAGGCCGGCAAAATGAACGGCTCCCTCGTCAGGTTCCTCGAGCGCCAGGACCATGCGCGCTATCGTTGACTTTCCTGATCCGGACTCACCCACGATGCCCAAAGTCTCACCGGATCTCACTTCGAAGGAGACGCCGTCCACAGCGGCCCTTAGAGTGCCATCCGGGGCCTTGAAGCGCTTCACGAGGTTTATTGCTTCGAGCAGGATGGAATGAGATCTCGGGAGGCATCGCACGGGTGGCAGCGTTTGCCACCGAGGCGAACGCACAATGGTGGATGGTGAGAGGCGTGAGCCGCGTGGCCGGCCTGATGGCACAGCGTCCAGCAGCTCACGAGTATAGGGGTGTCGCGGCTCCTTGAAAATCTGGGCGGCTATGCCGCGCTCGACGACTTCGCCTCCTCGCATGACAAGGACCTCATCCGCCACCTGGGAGACCACTGCCAGATCGTGGCTGATCAGGATCAGCGCCTTGCCCCTCGTTTTGGTCTCCTCGAGCAGTGCCAGCACATGGGCTTGCGCCGTCACGTCGAGAGCGGTAGTGGGCTCGTCGGCAATAAGGATGCGTGGATCCAGCGCAAGTGCTGCAGCGATGAGAGCCCGTTGACGCTGGCCGCCGGACAATTGGTGCGGCAGCTGCTGAGCCTTGATCTCGGGCTCAGGGACACCAACGAGCTTAAGGAGAGCAATGACCCGCCGCGCGAGTTCCTTGCGCGATGATACCGCACCATGGAGGAGCAAGCCTTCACCAATCTCTGTGCCGATCCGGCGAAGCGGGTCAAGCGAGACGAGTGCATCCTGTAATACAAAGCCAATCTCGTTGCCGCGGATGCGCCTCCACGCACGATCCTTAAGGCCGATCAGGTCCGTCCCTTCGAAGCTCAGCTGGCGTGCATAAACATTGGCGTGACGACCTGCGAGGCCTACGAGCGCCCGCGCAGTCACGCTCTTTCCCGAACCGGATTCACCAACGATCGCAAGGCACCGGCCCGGTCGGAGCGAGAAGGACATACCGCGCACCGCCGCTTTCTCGGCGATGCCGCGCCCGAAAGAAACACAGAGCGAATCGACAGTGAGGAGGTCTGCCTGCTGCGAGATAGGCTTGGGACGAACCTGCAACATTCACCATTTTCCTTCCAGACGGTCCTGTAGATGGCGCCCGACAATGGTGACGCTTAGCGCAAACGCCGTCACTGCCAGACCGGGTATGATCTCCAGCCACCAGGCGTAGATCACATAATTGCGCCCGGCATTAAGCAGGGCGCCCCATTCAGGGGCCGGCGGCGCGACGCCAAGACCGAGAAAGGCAAGCCCGGAAGCCCAGATAATTGCCTGACCCACGCCGATCGTCATCATCGCCGCCAGCGGGTTCATGGCGTTGGGAAGAATATGCCTCCAGACGATACGGCGAAATGGATGGCCCAGCACCTTGGCGGCCTCCACATACCCTGCCCTTTTTACGGAAAGAACCTGGCCCCTGATCATGCGCGCATAGCCTGGCGCTGTGCCGATTCCGACAGCTATGACTTCAGTCGAAACCGACGGCCCAGAAACACTCACAAACACAAGGGCGAGAAGGAGTGTGGGAATTGCGAAGAGCACATCAACGATCCTGCTGAGGATGCTGTCCAATACGCCGCCAGAAAGTGCAGCGGCGACGCCGAATACGATCGCGATGGACATGCTCAGTGCCGTCGCGCCGAGCCCGATAGTCATGGATTGACCTGCCCCCTCCACCACGCGAGAGTAAAGATCTCGACCCAATTGATCAGTTCCCAACCAATGGCCGATCGATGGAGACTGCAATGCCGATGCCAGATCAATAGCAAGCGGATCGTGCGTCTGCAGCACCGTTGGCGCGACAGCCGCGAGGGCAAAGAAGCCAATGACGATGAGACAGACAGCAACTCGAAAGGGAACATCGCGGACGATCGCCAGGAGTTCTTTCAGTGGCCGAGACACGTTGGTTTCGGCGAACATGCTCATGTCAACTTGATCCTCGGATCGACAACCCGGTAAGTCAGGTCGGCGATGGCACTTGCAAGAACGAATAGACCCGCAGAGATCAAAACAGCTCCCGAGACAATCGGAACGTCTCGCGAGGATGTTGCGGCGACAAGGACTCCGCCCAGGCCTTGGCGGGCAAAAACCGCCTCAATCAAAATAGCACCCGAAAGCAGTTTGCCGAGCGCCCAGCCTGATAAGGTAATGCCCGGCAATGCTGCATGGCGGAGAACATGGCGAAGCCTGACGCCGAAATCACTCATACCCCGTGCCCTTGCCGACGTAACGAAGGGCTGCTCGAGCACGCGCGTGAACTCGTTCTGAACGACCTGTCCGAAGAATCCCGATAGCTCGAGAGCCAACGCAAGCGTGGGCAGAACGAGCCCGATCGGCGAATTTCCTCCGATAACTGGAAAAATACGTAGCTTTACCGCAAAGAGAACCAGCAGAATTGTGGCTAGCCAGTATGGCGGCACGGTCGCCAAAAAGACTTGCGTGTCATTGAGCAGCTTCGACCATGTGTTGTCTCGGCCAGCGATGAACAAGGTTGTCAGAATTGCAATAAACCATGCGGTCACCAGCGCCGCGATGGCCAAAGCGATTGTGGGGCCAATCTGTTCCGCGATGATCGCTGCGACGGGCCGATGCTGCTGGTACGATTCGCCAAGGTCACCATGCAGAACCTGCAATATGTATCTGCCGTATTGAACCGCGAGCGGTTGATCGAAGCCATATTTCGCATTGATCGCTGCAAGCTCCGCCGCCGAGGCCGGCCCGACGTTGCCACTCGTCACGTTGATGATGATCTGGGCGCGATCGCCAGGCAGCACACATTGAATCAAGAACGCAAAAGTTGCGGCAGCCCACACCACAACCACACCGGATAATATCCGGCGCGCGACCCAAACGACGGGCTGATGGGCTATTATCCTCATGGCGTCATTTCCCGCCATCGAAATGAGCGTCATAGAAGACGGGTTCGCCAACCGATCCGCGATCCAGCCAAACGTCCTTCAGGTTTGGCTTGGTCGCCAAGGTTACATCCAACACCGTGAGGCCAATCACAGCAGCGTCATCTACGATCTTCCGTTCCGCCTGCTGATAGAGGGCGGCACGTTCCGGCGCATTGAACTCCTGCTCCGCCTTTTGAATGATGTCCCAAAGCGTCAGATCCTGATAGCGTGAGGGATTGAAGCGATTGGGCTCGCCATTCTGATCGGGCTTCCACGAAATCCGGAATATCTCCGCGCCGGGGGCAACCCAATAGAGAAGAACGATCTCATAATCATTGGGTCCAAGGTTTTTTCCGGCGAAGAAATCAGCCGGATTGGTGGGCTGAAGACGTACGTCAAAACCGGCCGCCCTTGCCTGCTGCTGGATAGCTTGCAAGGCTTGCTCGCCATCTGGCTTCAGAAAAGCGTTCGAATATGACACACGCACGATGAGCGGGTTGCCATTCTTGACACGAACGCCGTTAGGATTACGCTCGGTCCAACCCGCCTGATCAAGCAGCTGATTGGCTTTCCGACTATCGTACCCATAGGACTGCCCCAGCTCGCGCAGGTATTCCGGCGAGCTCTGACTTAGCGCACCGTTGCCCTCAAATGGCAAAGAGCCAAGGAAGGATGTGTCGACCGCAGCCTTTCGGTCAGTAGAATAGGCGAACGCTTTTCGGACGAGCACGTCGTCAAATGGTGGGCGGGCCGAATACAAGGCCAGGCGCAGAGGGGTACCGCCAGTAATGTGCCGCAATACTGGAAAACGGGAATTGGCCTCTTTCCATGCGATTGCCGGGATATCGTATATGGCATCGGTCTCGCCCGTAAGGAACGAGCCGTACCGAACAGTCTGGTCTGGCAGGAACTTCCAGCTGATCCCGTCAACGTAAGCCGGTCCTTTATGTTTGGCGGTGGCCGGCGCCGAGTTGTAGTCGGGATTGCGGCGGAAGGTGACCTCCCGTCCATGGCGCCACTCCTCGACAATGAATGGACCTGAGCCGACAGGGCTCTCGCAATTCACCGCAAGGCCGCGTTTGAGCGCGGATGGTGAGAGAATGCCCTGTGAGGATTGGGCGAACACGTTCAGCAAGGGTTGGAATGGCACCTTCAAGGTTACCTGTAGCCTCAGAGTAGCGATTGCACTTGCCGATTCGAAGCTATCGCTGAGATAAGGGGCGGCTGTCGGATTACGAAGATCAGGGTCGTTGCTGAGCCATCCGTTGATATTGTCAGCGATCGCTTGCGCATCCAGAGGAGTGCCATCCGTGAACTTCACATTCGGCTTTATCTCGAATGTGTATACCTTCTTGTCATCGGAGATTGTCCATGACTCGGCCAGCCATGGCACAATCTTGCCATCCTCGCTGCGCGCAACCAGGTTGTCGCTGTATTGGCGTTGCAGATACCATTGCTGCACCCATCCCCCGAAGAGGCACGCCGGTTCTTGAAAATGCCCGTAACGAATAACGCCTCCTCGTTTGACGTTGCCGGCCGACGCCTCTTGGGCATGGCCGCTGGGCGCGAACTGTGACAGACTTTGCAGCACCAATAGGCTCGCCGCTACTCTTCTTCCTGGACGGTTCGACCCGCAGGTGAAACGCCTTGATGATTGCGTATTCGATACAGACATTTCCAAGCTCCAGGCAATGAATGCGGACGGGAGAATGCAGCGTCAGACCGCTGACGCGCTCGTCGTTCTCACTGGTTAGATGTGAAGAGGAATTCCCAAATGCTCGCGCAATGTCTCTCCCCGATATTCTGTGCGAAATAGACCGCGCTTCTGGAGGAGGGGCACGACATGCTCGACAAAGGGCGCAGTGCCGTCGGCCAGAACGTCCGGAATGATGTTGAAACCATCGACCGCGCCAGCGTGGAACCAAGCCTCGATCGAATCAGCAATCTGCTCGGGGGCGCCCACCAGCACGCGGTGGCCAAAGGCCTGAACGCTGCTGATGATCTCGCGAACCGTCCGGCCTTGACGCGCCAGAGCTTCGATCGTGCGATGGTGACCGACAGAAAACGGAACGCTGTCTGCATCGGGCAACATTTCCTCCGGGATGGGCCTTTCGAGGCTAAGCTTCTCGGCGGCCACCCCCATACTTCGTGCAAGAGCGGTGATGGCACGATCCAGATCGAGCAACTCGTCAAGTTGCTCTTTGCGACAAGCCGCCTCTTTTTCAGTTCCGCCGATGCAGGTGACAAGACCTGGAAGGATGAGCGGAGCCGCAGGGCGGCCGAATTGACGAGAGAGAGCACGCAGGCGCTCGGCCTCCTGCAGCGCCGTTGTCAAGTCTCCGGCTGCGGCAAACACGACATCTGCACTGCGGGCACCGAGCCGCAGTCCAGGATCCGAACCGCCCGCTTGAACGATGATGGGATAACCTTGAGGCGAAGCGGGATGTGTGAGCGGGCCTCGGATGCCAAAACCATTCTTATCAGGATCGAGCAGCCGGAATCGACTCTGATCTGCGTAGATTCCCGCAGCCTGGTCCGCGATGATCATCTCGCCACCCCAGCTCAGCCAGAGAGCGCGGACGGTCTCAACAAAGTCCTCGGCGCGTCGGTAGCGATCCGCTCGTGCGACCTGTGGCCCACCAAAGTTCGCCACCGTCGCGGGGCTCGAGGTCGTGACTACGTTCCACGCGACACGGCCACCGCTGATGACATCGAGCGATTGGAAACGGCGGGCGAGATTGTAGGGATCATTGTAGGTCGTCGATGCGGTGGCGATCAGCCCTATCCGCTGCGTTTCTCGGGCAATCACAGCGAGAACCAGCGTAGGTTCGAGCCCATTGAGCGGCGGTTGGTGCGTGATGTCGAAACTTATCGCGGGGGTATCGGCGAGGAATACCGCATCTAGCAAACCGTGCTCCGCGAGCTTCGCAGCCCGAACGTAGTGCTCGATATCAAAAAACGCGCTTGGATTTGTGCCCGGCCAGCGCCACGCGGCAGAGTGACCGCCAGCACCATGCAGATTTAAGCCGATATGGAGCATAGGACTGATCGAAGACATCACACCCCCGGATTCAGCGGCCTCTTAGCCGCTCGATACGTGTTAGCAATCCGACCTTCGCCGGCGAGGACCACGGGTCCTTTCTCGGAAGTCCGGCTGAAAGTCCGCGGGACAGGCGCAGAAGGCCTTCGGTCAGGCCGCATGCGCGATGGCGACTAGGTGTGTCGAACTCGATTCCAACGCTGAGCTGTTTCAAAACGAACGCCTTCATTTTAGCTCTCCAGCTCACCAAGATGCCCCGCCACGTTTTGAACGCCTCTTTTCGATCACAAAGGGACTCCGCCGCCGACGCAACCGCGCGTCACGAAAGGATGTGTAGAGGTTGAAAGCAGCCAAACGCAATAGTTGAGTATTCCAATCTACTCTCCTCGCTTGGCATCCTCTTCTCTCGCAATCTCTCGATCCTCTTCGTTCAAGAAGCTGCTCTCAATTCAGCTCACCATGACACTCATGCCTACGGTCGGATCAGATGATGCCGGGCCCAGTAGCTCCTGCCAAGTTGCTCCGCTGAAGGGGCGGTCTCGGCTTGTGCCAAGCATTGGATCTTGTGACCGTATCGGCGATCGCTTTCAGACGCCGGGTGCGCAAGATCGCGGACATTGGGCTGCCAACGGCTACATACGACGTGCTCAGTGGTGCTCGTTTGCAGGCGCAGACCGGTCCACACACCGTTCAGGAGGCAAGTTGCGCTGCCAGATTTCCTGCGGTGTATCACTGGAGCCACGATCCTGGCTAATAAGGCTACCGCCTCCAGTCCTGGATATGAATTCTCTTCAGCACCTCTTCGAAGTTCGCACTCCCGGCGCGCACGCCGAGGTCTGCCCGTTCAATCACCAAACGCACATCGCTAATTTCGGATGTTTCATCGCATTATTAGATGATTTCCGAGCGAAAGCGCGCGGCTGCGTTCATTTGCCAGACTCGGCAGCAAATCTGCTGATCACACCAGCGCGCCGAATGTCTGATGTGTTCTCGAACACACGAACGCGCCCGTCCTGCAAATGTCCGGCCTGTGTCAGACGTATCGAGAATGTTCGAGGCCGTGGTGCAAGCGCACCATCAACATGTCCAGGAGGCTGACACCACATCCTTAGCGGATGTCAAACTCGGCGCATTGTTGGCGATGATACGAGCTTGGTCAAAATGATTCTGGCAAATGGCCAATGCTAGATTTGCAATCCCCCTGAGCACCAATCCGCGCCGACGAATGCTGCGTTCCTTCTCTTGCAGTGACCTGCTCCGGCACCTGAAAGGAGCAAACAGAATGACGGAATACTCAGGAGGGTGTTACAAGGTTTAGACGCAGCTATCTCGGCGACCGCATGTTGGAGATAAGCGTGACCGCAGGATTCATTGTCCGATGCTCATGTGCCCCGAAGAACAAATTCGCCGAACAAAGGGGCAGCGCGCTCGAAGAACGGATCTACCAAGCCCTAATCCATCCCTCGGGTCATGTCAGATTTTGGAAAGCTAACATTCGTAGCATGGAACCAGACAGCGATTGCCTACGAAGAGACCATGGACCGACTCACCGATATCAACCCAGCCGACAACACTCCGCCGCATCCGATGCCGCTGTGCAACGGCCACAACAGCCGCCACAAGCGGCATTTGAGCAGCATCTGGGAGAGGCGCGACAGCTCGGTCCAACGTACCCCACAGGGACCTTTATAAGATCGCTGCGGAAGATGATCGCCTCATCCAGGCGGCGTCTGGCGCGGCCCTCAGGAGAGGGCCAACACCGAACGCGACCACCGTCGAAATTTATGATCGTCGGCTTCGCAAGCTCGCTGAAGAGCTCGAGAAGTCCGACCAATCGATCGCCGGGCTCGATGGCGATACGTTGCTCGACCGCGCCAAGAAGCTGCTGCCAAATGGCAAAGTTATTGTCGCCGCTCTATCGTTTGTTTAGTCAGTATCGCGAGACTGATCCCACCGCTCGGCCCATCACGATCCATTACCGCCCGTCCAAGGAAGACGACCGGCTCATCAGGGAAGCCGCAAAGGTACGTTTTGGTCGACCAATAAAGCAAAAACTTGCCGATAATTATGCCAGTAGTCTCCGGAAGCTGGCGGCGGAACTCCGACCTTTGTCGATGGCTAAGCTCAGTCACGAGGCCTTGCTCGGCTATGCTGAATCCAAATTTCCAAACGACAAGAAACTCATCTACGCATTGAATCGGCTTCGCGACTATCGGGCACTCGTGAGGCAAAGCAATTCGGGGCCTGAAGCAAGCACCTTGCGTCTGCCAGCTCAGCCAGCCGCCGAGTCGGCCGCCCATCATCCCGATCAAGAGCGGTCTTTGCAAAGCGCAGTGCTTCGGGGCTCACAATTCTCAGACCACGGTTTCAATGCTCCGCAGCGTTGGCAAGAAATGGGTTTGGCAGCTCATTTTCCCGAGCAAAGTGTGGCCGAGGATGTGCTTTTCGATGCCGGCGAGCGGAGCGGCGAGCTTCCTGTTCCCAGCTTGCTTTCACCGGCGTCTGGGCAAAGCATGCGTTCTCCCTCGCACGAACAATGGTTCGGGGCCCAAGTTTTGGATGCCCCCGATCGCGAGGACCTGCCGCCAGAAATTAGCTTCACTGCACCGGTGCTGTGGCCGGGGATGAATTCAAGTGCCCACTGGCCCGTACAAAGTGTCGCCCCGGAAGAGCTTTCCGAGGCTGCGGATCGGGAGCTGCTGCCGCCAACCATGACTTTCGATGCTCCCGTGCGGTGGCAGCCAATGAGTTCAGCCACCGGCTCGGCTGTGCAAAGTGCCGCTCAGGAAGATTTATTTCATGCCGTGGATCGTGAAGGCTACCTCCTTGCTGACGGTCTCGACGCGCCGGAGTTCTGGTCGGAAATGTGGTCAGCCGCCCACCCTTCTACGCCAAGTATCGGCCAGAAAGATCTTTTCGGTGCCGAAACCTGGCAACCCGGCGCCTGGTCGCAAAATCCTGCATCTGCACGAGATCCTGCACTGACGACGCGCCGAGACGATGCGGCCCCAGCCATGCTAGAGCAGACGCCCCCAGCGGCCACTGATAGCTTCGATGCTTCTTTGGTCGTTCCAGAGACCTTCTCGCACGGCACCCAGCCCGCGCCAGATATGATGCGCTCCAAGCTGGGGCGCTGGGGTTTGCTGCCGGATGCAACACAGCGGGTAAGGAGCTTCGACATTCGCGGTGAAAACTATGCGGCCGTATTAGGTCCGCAAGGCTATCATGACGTTCAACTCATCCATCTTCGTCCCGCCGTCGGCGATACATTTGACGTGTCGTTCGCCGTGCCCAAAGACTTTTCACATGGCACCCAGCATGCACCCGAGCTGATGTTGTCCACGTTGGGAAAGTGGGACTTCTTGCCTGATGCGAAATATCCCTTCATGAACTATGAAATTTGCGGCGAACGCTATACGGCCGTGTTGGGACCGGAAGGCCGCAACGACGTTCAGCTCATTCATCACCCTCGCCTCGTTCTACCAGATGAAGCTGCGCCCGCCGCGCCCGAGGCAGCTTCAGATGTCGACGGTCTTGCGACAGGGTTCGGTCTGCCGGCCTCCTTCGAGTTGCAAAAGAGCGCTCCTTCGGCGCTGGCGCCTCATCTTCTCCCCCCGTCTGCCGAACCGGCGCCGGGTCATCAGCCGGCTCCGCAATTACTTGAGCTCGGAGAGTTGTTTGGTAATGACTGGAGGCACGGCCCCCGAGAAGCTTCGCCTGTCATGGTCGACATGCTCCAAAATTTGGGTCTTCTGCCGAACCAGGATGTCCCATGACCCGTTTTTTCATCCACGGAGAGCCCTACACGGCTGAAAGCCTCCCCGGAGGCGGCGTTCTTCTCTTCCATCGGCCGCAATTTGGCTGAACGAGGGACATCGTCCTTACGATGGGACCGCCTGACCAAAGCAGGCACCAGCGCCGTTGGACCTGCGACCGAACGAGGGCCAGACTATGCGTGAACGTCCCTAGGCCAGATCCAGCGCGATCTGAAGTAGGATGCATCAATCAAACTATTAGCCCAACTCGGCGTCGCGGCCTTTCAGCCGAAAACGCTCGGGAGAAGAAAACACGAGCGCGTGGTTACTCGCTGGCTTGACTGTCTATCAGTCGTATTCATCGCAGCCAGCAAATTGATCAACACTATGTGCCCACAGGAGACGCGTACAAACGTGCGAAGATGACTTGTTAAAGTGCTCTATCCGAGAGGGCCTAGCATCTCGCAATACGATATATAGCCGCAACGGCTTTCTGATCAATAAGACCCGATGACCACAACCCGCCCCTCGAGGGCGTATCGAGCGCACCGACGCACTTCGCGCATCATCGGCACCGCCGCGAAAAGACGGCCAGAAGCGATCTGGCCGTCGTTACTTATCGAGGACCATCATTTGATGGCTTGCGATGCCGGCTAGACCGCTAAAACAGTCAAAGCCAATGCGCATTCAGACCAGGGGCAGTTCTTTCTGCTACCAGATGAACCTCGCCCCATCGGGCACTTCGCAGATGAATTCGCCCTGGTTCACCAGTTCGGTGCTTCCGACGACAAGCTTGGAAGCCCGCACGGTAAGCTTGCCGTCACGGCTGAGGCTATGGCGAATGTATTCCGTCACAGCATGTCCAGAGCTATCGACAGTTTGATGCGCATTGGCAAAGCTGATGCCATTCTGGGTAGTCACCCTGAAGGCATTGATCGCCAATCCGGCCAGTGTAGCAGAGCTGGGCTTGCCCCCTTCGGCGGGAGTACAGCGGGCCATATCCATTATCAGCTTCACGCTCTTGCCCGTCTGCAGGGCATTGAGCACCTCAGCGTATTTCGGCGAGGTCTCATCTGCTCTTGCCAGCGTGCTCACGGTGGTCGCAGAAAGCATGGACAACAGGATCAATAGGGCTCTGCCGGTTAAGTTCATATGTTCTTCTTCCTCCAAGGAACTAAAGTTTCGCGTGAGCGAAACGCCACAAGACGTGATCGTCGCAACGCGCTTGACCGATCACGGACATGAAGCGTCGTTGCATTTCGAACAAGACAATCGGTCGCAATCCGACGCAAGTGGTCGTGACGGCTATTCCGACATCACAACATCGTAGGTCAGGTTCGCTGAACTTACCTTCTCGCGAGTGTCATCGCGCGGAATGACAGATTGAGCAGAACCATCAGCCGTAAGCGTCGTGCTCAGGCCACGGCTTTGAGGGCTTGAGCGCGGTAGGACCAGGGCAATAGCTGGTCGATGTCGCGGTTGGGATGCCCTTTGACGATCCTGGTCAGGACGTTGGTGAGATAAGCGAGCGGATCGACGTCGTTGAGCTTGCAAGTCTCGACCAGGGACGCGACGACAGCCCAGTGTTCGGCACCGCCGTCGGATCGTAAGCGTCGTGCTCAGGCCACGGCTTTGAGGGCTTGAGCGCGGTAGGACCAGGGCAATAGCTGGTCGATGTCGCGGTTGGGATGCCCTTTGACGATCCTGGTCAGGACGTTGGTGAGATAAGCGAGCGGATCGACGTCGTTGAGCTTGCAAGTCTCGACCAGGGACGCGACGACAGCCCAGTGTTCGGCACCGCCGTCGGATCCGGCAAACAGCGCGTTCTTGCGACTGAGCTTGATGCCACGGATTGATCGTTCGACGGTATTGTTGTCGAGTTCGATGCGGCCGTCATTGATGAAGCGCGTCAGTCCCTGCCAGCGCGAGAGGGCGTAGCGGATGGCGTCGGCGAGCTTGGTCTTCTGGCTGATGAGAGCCAGTTTGGCGCGCAGCCATACCTCGAAGGCATCGGCCAGTGGTCGGCTCTTCTGCTGCCGCACGAGGCGGCGCTCCTCCGCGCTGCAGCCGCGGATCTCCTTCTCGATCGCATAGAATGCGGCAATGTGCTTGAGCGCCTCGCTTGCGATCGGCGCCGGGCCGGCTGTCGCGAGTTCGTAGAAGTTGCGCCGCATGTGCACCCAGCAGAAGGCAAGCTCGACCTCGCCACGCTCGGCAAGCTTTGGATAGGCGTTGTAACCATCGACCTGCAGGACGCCCTTGAAGCCGGCAAGATGGCTGAACAGCCGCTCGGCCTTGCGGTCGGGTGCATAGACATAGGTGATGCCGGGCGGATCGAGGCCGCCCCAGGGCCTGTCGTCGGCGGCATAGGCCCAGAGCTGGCCGGTCTTGGTGCGCCCTCGACCAGGATCGAGCACCGGCACCGTCGTCTCGTCGGCGAACAGTTTGGATCTCGCGCGAAGCACCGTGAGAAGGCGCTCATGCAGCGGGCGCAGATGGAAGGCGGCATGCCCTACCCAGTCCGCCAGCGTCGATCTATCGAGAGCGATGCCCTGGCGGGCATAGATCTGGGCCTGCCGGTAAAGCGGCAGATGATCGGCATATTTGGACACCAGAACCTGGGCGACGGTTGCCTCCGTCGGCAGTCCGCCCTCGATCAGCCGGGCCGGAGCCTCGGCCTGCAGGACGCCGTCCTCGCAGGCGCGACAGGCGTATTTGGGGCGCCGGGTGACGACAACGCGGAACTGCGCCGGCACCATGTCCAGCCGTTCGCTCCTGTCCTCGCCGATCCGATGCAGTTCGCCCTGGCAGCAGGGGCAGATCTTGTCGTCGATGTCGACGACGACCTCGATCCGCGGCAGGTGCGCCGGCAGTGCTCCGCGATTGTTGCGGCGCTTGCGCGCCGGTTCGGCCCGGCCTTCCGGAGCTGTCTCGTCTTGGCTGGCTTCTGTACAGGCCGCAACCTGTTCGACGTCCTCGAGGCCTAGCAGCATCTGCTCCTCGGGAAGCGACTCTGCCTTGCGGCCAAAGCGATGACGCTGCAATTCCTTGATGATCTGGCGCAGCCGCTCGCTCTCATGCCGCTCGGCCAGCAGCATCGCCTTCAGCGTCTCGGGATCATCAGGAAGGTTATCGCTCACAGGCAAATCAGAGCATATTCGCGCCCGCCTGACGACGTGCTCGATGCCCCTGATTCACTTCGCCGCAGCGCGGCCCACAATTATCCGGCTTGCGTCGGGACGACCGTCTCCCGTGCCGCGTGAACACGCCGCCAATCGAGCCCTTCGAGCAACGCCGACAATTCCGCCGCCGACAAACGCATCACGCCGTCCTCGATCTTCGGCCAGCGGAAGACGCCTTCCTCGAGCCGCTTGGCGAACAGGCACAAACCCGTACCATCCCAAAAAATCAGCTTGATCCGGTCCGCCCGCTTGGCACGGAACACATAAACAGCACCCGAGAACGGATCGGCCTTCATGTGCTCGCGCACCAACATAGCCAGGCCCTCCATTCCCTTGCGGAAGTCGACCGGCTTGGTTGCCACCATCACCCGGACAGTTCCGGACGGGCCGATCACCGGCTTGCCTTCAGCGCATGGAGGATGGCCGCAATCATCGCCACGTCCGCGCCTCGGCCGACCCGGATCGTGACGCCTTCGGCTTCGATCTCGATGCACCCGGCATCGCAACGGCGAGCCCCGACATCCGGCTTGGCCTTACGTCGCGCTGTCTTGCGCTCATGGCCAGCAACCGCGACTGGTGCCATGGCGTCTACCACCGCCGGTACAAACTGCGGATCGTCCGCCATCGGCGCCGGCTGCCGGCGTGCTTGCCGGCGCCAGGTGAACACTTGTTGTGGGGTCAGCCCGTGTCGCCGGGCAATCTCGGAAACGACCGCGCCTGCGACCAGCGTCTCCTCGACAATCCGGGCCTTGTCGTCCTTGGAGAACCAACGACGGCGTCCCGTCTCCGTGATCACTTCCAGCCGGCGCGCCGTCACGTCCGAATTAAGCGTATGGTCAAGCATAGACACAAGCCGATCCCTTCAAAGAGATCGTGAAACTCGCCTATCCCATGTGCCGTGAGAAGGTGGGAGCGGAACGGCGCTTACCATCAGCCCCTCAAACAGCTCCCGTATCCGTCGCCTGAGACGCTCAAGATGCGCTGCTGCATCCGCGCCAGCAGGATGGGGGCAAGCAGACGAATTGAGCCTTCAAGCCAGCTCACCGGTGCGGTTGTCGGACGATCAAGCAGACTTCGAAAACCAGCTACATCGTCTGCATTCGGTTCATCAAATACCTGCTCCCGCTGCCGGATCACCGAATTCGCAAATGAAGCGGCGCCGGTGTCCACTCATTATCCAGCTGCATCATTCGTCCGCGCGCGCGCAACTTGCCGCGACGTTAACAGGTGCCACGCTTGAAGCGCTCAAGAACGAGATAGCCGTGGCCGAACAGCAATCAGCACGATGAGCCCCCGCAACCGCACCGCGAGACAGCCGTGTCGATCAGGACCGCATTCTCGAAAACATAGAGGCATCGTCCTATCTCAAGCTGTATCGTTTCCAAAACATGTCCGCAACACGGCGCGGGATCATTCCTCCATTGGAGGTCCTGTGGAACGATATCCCCTGGATCGGGCGCGCCAGGCTGGATGGCACATGCGCGGCAAGACAACGGCTTCTCCATTTGTCTCACTCGTCGAAGATCCATCCAAACTCACCGTGTCGGTTGACCACTGGGCAAGAGCGATCGCCAACAATGCGAACATGCTACACACATACGCCGTACCGAAATCCGCAGTTTGGACGCCGTACTAAGCACTATTCGCCTTAGGATGAATGTGGAAGATCAGGACAACGTCGATGCGGACCTGGATCTGATGTGCTCTCTGGGCAGAACGCCAACACGAGAGACCGAACGCTTTGTCCTGGGCGGCAATTTGGACAGCTACCGAACCGCAAACGAAGAAAACCCCTACAAGCGGACAACTGGAGAGGAATGACTAGACAAGCGGCGAGCGCGCCACGCGCAGACGTTCCGTCATGGTCACCAAGACGACCAACCTAAGGAACATTGGCCCCTGCGGCGCTGTTTCACGACAGCGATAATCGCTTTGCGAATAATGTTCAGATCAGCGCATACCTGCGCAAGGACTAAGCGCGCCCATCCCAGAGTGGCTGACGCTCTCTCGGGGAAACGCTCGCACCATTATTCGCTCTTCCACCGCTATCATCAGGGTGCCGCGGCCTTGCCAACATCGATCCGATCGCCGCCGGCACACCTGGCGTGGAGCCCGGATGACGCGACCGCGCAAGGCGGATCATCGATCCCGTCGCAACTCGACATGCCGTTGTGAGCGCATCAATCAAAAGAGCTGGCGCGCGAATCAATCAATGGCGAAGATCAAGGAGGCATCGCTCCGCGGCAAACCATGTGGCCGCACACGGCCTATTCGCGACCTGGATGCGTTCCATCAAAACAATCGATTTTGCCGAACTTACCTAAAAGCCTCATAATCGATCGCGATCTATGGAGGCAGCATTCAAGAATGTCGCGTGGCAATCGCTTGTTCTACCGTCCCTTGCCGCTTAGCGCGCCTTGCGCCTTTGCGCCTCTGCAGCCCAGAAGTTCGCGCCCGCTCTTCACATAGACGCATCACACGGTTCGCCACCGTCTCTTTGCTAAGTTGTCGCGCATGGGGTCAGCCGGACCACCGTGACGTCCCGCCTTAAGTCCCAGCAAAGACGAGTGCCTTCACACCGTCATCGACTTTGGCTCAAGCTCCGCCTTAATTGGATCGACGAAATCTCATGACATTAGCGAGAGAAACGACCGTTGCCCAGAGCTCGATGGTGGTCGGAGTGCATCGTCCCCGCTTCGGACTTCTCGGCGACTTCGCGGAGGAATGCTACGAGCAGTGGCCAAAGGTACTTGAATCTCACCTTGCGTCAGATTGTAGGATTTACGACAGCCCGCGACACAAACCCGCTCGCGTGAACTCTTCCTGACAGGTAGCAAGAATTGCGAACGTCTCAAAAGCACAATGCTCCGCCGCTCCTCCCCGTCACGCTGCTACGTTGCTCCTCCCCGGGGCCAGCGTCCGACATCGCTTATGCGCAGATCAGAGGATGTAGTGCCAATCGCCCCGCAAGAACGGCAAGACGCGGCCCGCGAGCAGTATGCTGGTGGTCGCTATGTCTCCGTTGCCGGGCACACGCCAACTTCAATTTCGAGAACCAGTCATTCTGGCGCCATGCAGGACTGCGGGGAGGGTGTTCATAAAGCCGAGAGCGGCATTGATCGCTTGTACGTCTCATCTCGGCTTGTGAAGCCACCAACCAGATGCGCCGCGTAAAGTGTCTTCGAATGCGGAAGAACTTGCATCGTCGACACCTCCACGACACGACGGCTCAACAGCCCAGCAAGATTGACCGCGGATCAAGACGAATTCGGAGAGTTTCTAAATGTCGGTTCGGCTCATTCGAGCGGTCACAAATTCGATCGCCTTCCACGCTTTGGTTTCGATTGCGCGGCTTGGTTCTAATCGCGCCGCAGGCGTCGGCGCAGTGCATGGAAGAACGGCTGTAAGCGGCCTGCGGAGGCGTCAGCAGGCTACCGCGGCCTACAGGCATTCAAACGAGATCAGATCTCTTGCTGGCGTGCGGGCCACGTTGAGCGCCGCCGGCTGCGTAAGAAGCCCGCGGCGGTCCGCGGATCATCCGATGACGAGGGATCCGCAGATATCGATCGTCTGTCGACATGCTCCGGCCCGGGTCGGGCTGTTCAAATTCACATCATTGCACCCGCCTCTCAGTTGCATCGAGCCCCAGGGTTGATCGTGACGTGCTCAGGTCTTGGCGTGGATGGACGAAAGGCGATGAAATGCGAATTCTCCTGGTTGATAATCACGCGGACTTCGCTCGCGACGTGAAGGACGAACTCTTAAATCGCGGCTTCGCCGTTGACGTGACACGCACGCTGGATGAGGCCGCCGCCGCGCTCGATTGCGCGAACTACCACATGGTCCTGCTCGAATTGGCTTTGCCGGATGGAGACGGATTGGACTGGCTAAAGCAGTTGCGGCGCGAGGGGCGGTCTATGCCGACTATGATGATGAGCAATCTCAATGATCTCAGTAGGCGGATTGCGATCTTCAACGCCGGCGCGGATGATTTTCTGCCCAAGCCCGTGTCTATCGACGAACTCATTGCCCGCATGCGAGCTATTTTGCGACGGTCAACGCAGATGTTGGCGCCGGTGGTGACATTCGGGAATCTACATTTCGATCCGATCGCGAGACAAGTCTCGGTTGGTGGTCGAATACTGAGAATTGCGCGCCGCGAAGTGTGCATTCTTGAACATCTGCTCAACCGCGCCGGCCGTACCGTGCCGCGCGCATCGCTCGAAGATAGCTTGTATGCATTTGACGATGAGGTGTCGACCAATGCGCTGGAAGTCGGGATTTATCGATTACGCACGCATTTGAGCCAAGCGGGTGCAACGCTCAGGATCAAGACCGCGCGCGGTGTCGGTTACACCCTTGAACTCATCGGCGCAGCATCGGCTGCCTAGCCGATCGAATTGAAAGCAGCACTCCCTTGAACGTGGTTAACAATGACGCCGGCGAGCCGCCGATGGTCGCCAGCGGCTCGCACTATGCCGCTTTTACCCGCCTCTGCTACGTCCTGTGCAGTCTCGCTCTGCTATTTCCGCTTGCTGTCACAGCTCAGGCAAAGCGGGATGGCAAAGGGGAACCGCCACGTGCGGCGCCAGGCAGCACCACGGGCACGATCAACCTTACCTCCTCACAGGGCAAGACAATTCATCTGACCGGACCGGCTGCGAGCATCTTTATAGCCGACCCAGCGATTGCGGATTATCAGGCGCCATCGAACACCACGATCTTCGTGTTTGGCAAAAAGGCCGGACGGACGAGCCTGTTTGCCTTGAACGACAACGGAGAGGCTCTCGCCGAGCTGCGTGTTGTCGTCACCCAACCGATCGAGGATTTGCGGGCCGCGCTGAAGGCCGAGGTCGGCGACTATCCAATTCAGGTCAGCTATACCCCGCGCGGCGCGATCCTTAGCGGTACGGCGCCTAATGCGGATGTGGTCGAGACCGCCAGGAAGGTCACTGAGCAGTTTCTTGGCGCAGGCGCGCTGGTTGTCAACAAGATCCAGGTCGCCGGCTCACTGCAGGTGAATCTCAGTGTACGGGTGGCAGAAGTCTCCCGCAGCGCCGTCAAGGATCTCAACATCAACTTCACGGCCTCGAGCCCAAACGGCGCTTTCCTTGTGAGCGGCAAAGGGGGCGGGTCCGGCGCGGCCGGCGGCGGCGGCACGATCGGGATTGGATTTAGCGCCGGCAATACCAACCTGAGCGCTGTTCTCGACGCTCTCGCGAGCGAGCACCTCGCCTCAATCCTTGCTGAGCCGAATCTAACGGCGATGTCCGGCGAAGCCGCAAGTTTCCTCGCCGGAGGCGAATTCCCTATTCCGGTGATGCAGGACAACCGGCAGGTTTCGGTCCAATTTCGTCAGTTCGGTGTGAGCCTTGAGTTCGTTCCGACGGTTCTCAACAATAATCAGATCAATGTCCGTGTGAAGCCCGAAGTCAGCGAACTATCGAGCGAAGGCGAAGTCAAAATCAATGGCATGGCGGTCCCTGCCCTCTCGACTCGGCGGGCGAGCACCGTGGTCGAGCTCGCGAGCGGTCAGAGCTTTGCAATCGGCGGCCTCATCAGACGCAACTTCAAC
Organism: Bradyrhizobium yuanmingense; assembly: GCF_025200905.1. Classification (NCBI taxonomy): domain Bacteria; kingdom Pseudomonadati; phylum Pseudomonadota; class Alphaproteobacteria; order Hyphomicrobiales; family Nitrobacteraceae; genus Bradyrhizobium; species Bradyrhizobium yuanmingense. The sequence goes on from NZ_CP104173.1 coordinate 6,015,061, forward strand.
ACTGATATTGGCGAGTTTCCCTGGCTCGGCGATGTGCCGATCCTGGGCGCGCTTTTCCGCTCCTCATCGTTTCGAAAACGTGAAACCGAGCTGGTCATTATTGTCACGCCCTACATCGTGCGGCCGGGACCGAATCCCAACCGAATGAGTGCGCCGAGCGACCGGATCTCACCGCCCTCAGACGCGGGGCGGATATTGACGAACACGGTAGCCCGGCCGCCGCGAGAGCGCGATGCGCCTCGCGCCAGCGCACCAGGATTGACCGGCAGCGCCGGCTTTATTATCGAATGAGGATCGCCAAATGACTTTTCGACATCTGTGCTACCCGATCCTTATTGGAGCAACATTGGGGGGCTGCGCAAATACTGCCTCGATCCGGCCGGCGCCGGCTGACCAAGAAATCCAGGTCGAGCAGAAGAGTAGCGTGCTGTTCCTGCAGAACCTTCGTGGCCCCGAACGGCATCGGCTGCGGAGCTTTATTGCAGCGACCAGTCGCGGCCGGCGGGATGCCCTCCATGTGGGCGTCATCGGCCCACCCAGACTCCTTGCACAGGTGGCCCACGAGGCTCGCGCCATGGGCGTTGCCAACTACAACATCCGCCTGTCTGCTTCTCGCGTGGATTTGCCGGCTCGTTCCGGGGTGAGGATCGAAGCGATCACTTTCGAAGCCCATCCTCCGGTCTGCCCCTCCCTTTCCATCGTTGGTCCTACGGTGAACGACAATTCGTTCAATCCAACCCTTGGCTGCTCAGTCCGAAATAACCTTGCGGTCATGGTCAATGAACCTGGCGACTTGTTAGGCAATGGCGCTGTCATGCCGACCAGTGGTGATCGTGCAGTGCTTCCCCTCACCGCACGTGGGGCCACGTCGGCGGGCAACAGGAGCAATTTGGAGGATGAGACGCATAACAGGGTTGCGCCAGAAACCCAATAATCGGCTGGTAAGACGCGAGCAGCATGACGTCGGTTGGCATTATCCATAACAGTCTTGAAATCGGCCGACGAGCCTCCCGGAATCCTATCTTTGCTCGGTCCTTTTCTTGGGATCGCGCAGCTTGCAGATCCGCTTCTGAGACAGTTGGGTCGTTGACCAGAGATTTAAGCATCGCTGTTTTGCGCGACGCTAAACTAGGCCGGCGGCAAAGACTGCCTTTGCAACCCTCTCGAAACACTCCATCGGAACGGCCTTGCCCATCGCACCTTTTCGGATCAGCTGGCGCGCCAAGACATGATCTTCGACAATGCTTAGACGTTGGGCGCGCGCCTGCGCCAGTAACTGCGAAGCCGTTTCGCCCTCACCGCGGCACACCAATACCGGGACGCCGGTCTCGCCCCGAACGTAGCGCAGCCCAACCAATGTCGCTCGCCCCGTCAGTATCACTGTCGCCCGATGGATGCCGAGCGGAGACTCGTTCGCCGACTCCCGGCGGAGCCTGCGGTGTTCACCCTTGATCTGCGGATTGCCATCCTGTTCCTTGGACTCGCGCTTGGCTTCGCTCTGCGTCATGCGCATGTCGCGCATGAATAACCAACGCTGAATGAGCAGATCGGCCAAGCCGCCAATCAGAAAAGCGCCGGCAGCAATCGCGATCAGCACTTTGAGCTCTTTAAAGACAAAACCAAAGCAGCTCAAATCGCAAAGGGGCAAGTATACCAGTGCCCTCCAACTTGCGAGCACAGTGAAAACGAACGTAGCGCCAAGAACCAACACTTTGACGACAGACTTTCCAAGCTCGACAACCGAGCGCTGGGAGAAAATCCGCTTCAGCCCTTTGACGGGGTCCAATTTCTCAAAGCCGGGTTTAAGCGGCTCAACCGAAATCGTCAGCCCGCCGCCGGCCAAGACACCGGCCAGAATCGCCGCAACCAAGGCCGCACCTAGGATGGGAGCCGCGGCCGTTATAGAAAGGTCCATCAATCCGACCAACGCTTGCCGGGCCGCACTGTTGAAGGGCTGTTCCTGCAGCTTGTCGATGAGCCGCACGGCTTCGCGCCATCCGTCTTCGATCGGGCCCGCCCTGAAGCACAGGCAGCCGAAACCAGCGCAAAGGCTTGCCGCGGTCACAAAGTCGGCGCTGCGCGGGCTCTGCCCTTTCTTACGCGCGTCTCTCAGCTTCTTGTGACTTGGTGGAAGGTTTTTCTCTTCGCTCGTGTCGTTCATTTCAAGATCTTCTCGAGCCACTCCAGCACGCCGCTGAACTGAATGATCTCTGCTCCCATATATTCGATCAGGAAGACGGCGTAGCTGACCATAATGATGCCAAAGGCGGCATTCTTGATGGTCGGAGACAGATCGTTCAGCTTGATTTGCGGCGCAAAGCGCCCGAGCAGCATGAGGGATACGTCGATCAGAAGCAGCAGAGCCAGCAAAGGCCCGGCGACCACGAGGGTCGTGTGCATGATATGGTCGAGAAGCCCGATAAACTCCATTGCCCCTTGGTGGGTCAGGGGCGGTAGCAGCCGATACACGGGCCAGATCAGATAACTTCCATAGAGGCATCTGACCATGGTCTGCAGACCTCCTGATACAACAAAGATCGTAACCGCGGCAGTCCCGAGAAAGAGCCCCATAGGAGCGGTTTGACTGCGTGTGGCAGGATCGTCTACCTGGCTGGAGATGCCGCGCTGGGTATCAATGATGTCACCAACGGCCTGGATGCTCCAAAGTGGTATACTAAGCAGAAAACCGAACAGCAGGCCGATAAAGATCTCCTTCAAACCGAGGAGCGAGATCGCAATCATACGGGTGCCCGGATCTAGTGTCTTCAAGCCGTTCCTGATCTGCATCAAGCAAGGCACTCCAATCACAACCGTCACGCTTGCGCGGATAATCCCGCTAATGTGCGGTCGCGTGAATACCGGAAGGACCAGCATAATGCCGAGGGCCCGGGCCGCGCCAAGCCCGGCCGCCACGATGAACTCGACAGCAGTCTGAATCAGAGTTTGCGTCTCGGTGGGTGACAAGGCATCCATTTTAGCTCAGCTCATCCTTCCTTCAGCCAATGCAACCGTCGCACTCGCGTCGCCATGATGTGAGACGTCAAGGATCTCGTGTTCCAGCGGTTGCAGAGCGACAGGCCTCCCACAGGGCAGGTGCCTTCGGCTTCAACCATCCATATGCCTACAGCCATCCGGCGCAGAGGTATAACCGTTCGATGAGAGCACCACCGGTGAAATCGCGCCGCTGCGCGGCCTACAAGCCAAGCTTCTACCGCTCTCACCGGCCACAGCGCGGTTTGGAGATCTGAGGGCCTCGACGCTTCCATCAATTTCGCAGTCTGTGGAGATCGGTCCCGAGCGGCACCTTCATTCGCAGGCTCATTCACCAGAACGCCAGAACCGTGGGGCCGCTTGCAATCAAAGCGGTTCGCCCGTTCACTGCGTCGACAACTCGCCAGGCAATGCATCGAGGACTAGGTCACAGCAGGTAATTCCATCACGTGAGCATAACCTAAATCGAATGGATAGAACTTCCGAATGGGTCATTCTTCCTCCGAATACGCCAGGCTCAGGGAGCCGAACAGGACAGTTCGGATATCTATCGTCTCCTGCTGGAGAGGCGAGCTTTCGATAAGCTGACGAACTCGCCTTTGTGGTTCACAGAAGGCCGACAAACGCGCGCTATAGCTAACACTTAGACAGCTTTGCGTTCCGCGCACTAATACCTCGCTGTGAGCGCGGGGAACTCAGTGAAAATATGCTTGGCTTGCTCGATCAGCGGCGCGCTCAGCACCGGAGCAAACAGAACGAGCACGGCGACGACGACGAGAAGCTTTACGGTAAGCGGCAAGGTTTGATCCTGGAGCTGGGTTGCTGCCTGCACGATGCCGATACCCAATCCGGCCACCAGGGCTGCCAGGAGCGGCGGTAGAACCCAGATCATGAACAGGACCAGTGATCGACTGAGGTGGGTGAGGATGCTGGCCTCGTCCATCTCAATTCCCCGGAGATGCGTAGCTTAAGACTAATCCGTGCATGAGCCGCGACCAGCCGTCGATTGTGACGAACAGAAAGAGCTTGAAAGGAACGGATATCATTGTTGGTGACACCATCGACATGCCCATGGCCATCAGAATTGTCGTCACAATCAGGTCAATTGTGATGAACGGAAGATAGAGAAGGAAACCGATTTCAAACGCACGCTTAAGCTCCGAGATCAAAAAGGACGGCACGAGGATCGCAAAATCATCGGCTGTTGCGTTGCCGCGCATCTCCTCCGACCAGATATGTTCCGTTGACGACAGGAAGAACGTGCGCTGCTCCTCAGTGGTGAACTTCTTGAGATGGGCGCGCAGCGGCTCGCTGCCCTCCTTGGCGGCGGTCAACCAGTCGTCGGCGGTTTCGTAACGAAGTTGCATCTTTGTCACGCGGTTGTATGTCTGCTCAAAGACCGGGGCGTCTATGAACACGGTAAGGATCAATGCAGCGCCATACAGAACGATGTTCGGTGGTATGGACTGAGTGCCGAGCGCGTTGCGGATCAGGAAGAGAACGACGGAAACCTTGATGAACGCCGTCGTCGTGACGACTGCGAATGTCAACAAGCCAAGGCCGACGGTCGCCGCGACAAGCGCAAGGATGCTCGGTTGAATGTCAACCATTGACGGCCAACCTGCTGCGTAACCGGATGCCCAACGCTTCACCGACACGTACGATGTCGCCGCGGCCGATCAATTGACCGTTGGCGACAATGTCGACCGGACCGTCCAGCTGCCGGCCAAGCTCGAATACGTGCCCCTCGTTGATGCTTCTCAGCGTACCCAGCGGGATGGGCCAGCGGCCGCATTCAAACACAAGCGTGATCTCAACACTGTCGATGTCGGCTTCCGAGGGCGGGATTGCTTGCTCCGCTTGGGGGCGTATCGTCATATTTGCATACCTTAGAGGATGGGACTGCAGGCGGAATGGTCCCTGAAGGATAAGTCTGTCGCCCGCGACCTGCGCCGGCGCCCACAACTTGTCCGCAGCGAGGATGAGCTGGCCATGGGCAAATGGAATGACGTCGGGCAGCAGTGCGTCGCCGGGCTGTGCTTGACGAAGAAGGCTGACGGGCGCCCGCAGCAAGCCGATCTCTCTCGCAATCACGACCGGCAATTCCGAAGAAATCTTGCCTAACTCTCGCGGTAATTGGCCGATCAACTCGCCTAACACACGAAACGCAGACGGAACCAGACCGTCAAGAGGCGCGAACAAGAACAGGCGGGCCTCGGCGGCCAGGGATCCGAAAGTAACGTCGAGCTCCAAGTAGGGGCCTTTGGCCTTTGCGCCTTCAATGCGGATCAGCTGCAAATTCCGCGCGAGCATGATCTCTAATCGAGCGAGCCAAGGTTCCAGAGCAAGTTCGAGAAGCAGCGAACGGGTTGGGTCGGAAGGTAAAGCAAGGCCAGACTGGACCGTCGAAATCAGCGCCTCGACAAGAAGGCGGGGCAAGGACAAGACAGCGGTCTCGCCTCCGGCGCAAAAGACGCAGTCGAGCATCGACATTGCATATGGCTCGGCCTGCCAAACAAGCCGGTTTATACGGATCGATACCGGCTTATCGTCAAGGCGGCTCTGCAGAACCGTGCGCGGTGCGGCGACCTCGTTGATCCACGAGACCACGCGATGCGACAACTTTACCGCTGGCTGAAATAGTACGGGTTCACCCACGGCATTTACCGACAGGTTCCACGGGCGCAGCTCGCGACGTCATAAGACAACCAGCCATTAGTTCGAGCCACCGACTGCCTGGCTGCGCGAGCCACCTTGATGTCGGAGCAAAACCTCGTCTTCGGCATCGATTTCGGCTGCACACTCCGAACGGACAGCGGTAGTGCGTTCGACATTGCCCTCAATCTCCTGCCATTTTTGGCTCGCCGCCGAACGCTTGGCCCATATGGTCCGCGCCTCATTCACTGTCCGCTGGGCCTGCTCATGCGCGACGCGCGCCTGCTCACGCGCCTGGCGTGCCGATTCGATCTCTGCTGCCAGTCGCCCAAGGACGAGTTGACAGCGACGATCGAGCTCGGCCACGGACATCGTCTCGAGCGAGGCCAACTCCTGATAAAGTTCAGCTTCGACCTTGGCGCGACGATTCTCCGCGCCTTCAAGATTCTCAGACGCTCGCTGTAGCGCTTCGACCGCAATCCGGCGCCTGGCTTCCATGTTCGACAATTCACGAAGCGCGCTTCGCTCTCTCATGTCTTTCACCAGCCGCAATTTCGACGCTTGCACGAGATTCAGGCCGTTAGACGCGACATCCATGAAACGGTCTCCTCAAAGCTAGACGGCTCGTCCTGTCCCTGGCGCAAGAATGCGCGCAGTTCTTCGATTGAAGCGATTGCCCGATCAGTCAGTGGATCGCTGCCCGGCTTGTATTCACCGACTTTGATCAGGAACTCCGCCTCATTGTAGCGCGAGAGCAGATCGCGGAAGACGGATGCCGCCTTGCGATGTGGATCAGAGGCGACCGCATCCATGACGCGACTTCGGCTCGACAGCACGTCGATGGCGGGAAAATGCTCTCGCGAGGCGAGCGCGCGCGAAAGAATGATATGACCGTCGAGAATGCCGCGCGACTCTTCGGCGATCGGATCGCCAGTGCCGTCACCTTCGACAAGCACGGTATAGAACGCCGTGATCGAACCCCGCTCGCCCATACCGGCTCGCTCCAACAGACCAGGCAGCAGCGCAAAGACGGAAGGAGGAAAGCCGCGCCGGGTGGGAGGTTCTCCTGCGGCAAGACCTATTTCGCGCATCGCACGGCTGAAGCGCGTCAGCGAATCCATCATCAGAACAACCTGCAGCCCTTGATCACGAAAGTACTCAGCGAGTGCGGTCGCCATATGAGCGCATTGCGCCCGCTCCATTGCCGATCGATCGGATGTCTCAACCACAACGATCGTGCGAGCGATGGCATCTCCAATATGACGTTCGATGAATTCACGCACCTCACGTCCACGCTCTCCTATGAGCGAAACGACGGTGACATCGGCGGCCGCGCCTTTTACAATTTGCGACATCAGCGTCGACTTACCGCAACCGGCATCTCCATAGATCCCGATCCGCTGACCTTCGCCACACGTCAGAAGTCCATCCAGCACGCGAACACCGAGCGGAAACGGCTGCACGATGCCACGCCGCCTCATCGGGTTGGGCGCCTTGCCGCGGAGCGGACACGTGTGGACCGTCTTTATCGGCCCCTTGCCATCGAGTGGACGGCCAAAGCTATCGATCACGCGGCCGAGCAGGTCGGGTCCGACTGACACCTCCTGCATGCGCCCGGTCGGGAGCACTTCCGCGCGGTGGGACAAGCCGACCAGCTCGCCAATGGGCGTCAGCAACACCCCGTCCGGCAGCAAACCGATGACTTCCGCTTCAAGTGACCATCCGGATGCGTGATCCTGCAACAGGCAAAGTTCTCCAACACGGGCCCCCGGCAACACGGCATGGAGCAAGGTGCCAATCGCACGCGTGATCCGTCCCCGCACGGCACGCGTATCGACATCCTTTGCTGCGAATCTTAAAGATGCTATCGCCGCATGCACATCTCCTTCTCCGGCCGCTTGATGATGGCCTGATCGTTGCGTGGTCACGGATCGCTTCCTAAGAAGATGGATTAAGGCTGAGACGCAATGTGCGGAGCTGCGCGGCAAGTCCTAAATCGACACTGCCGAACTCGCTCCACAGAACGCACTGGTCGAGCCCCACGGCCGGGTCCGGATCAATTCTGACTTTCGGCCGACCATCCGTTCCATCGAACGCCGCGAATTCATGCCTTAGTGCATCAGCATTCACAGGAGAGACGTGAAGGCATACTTCTGCGCCGCCAGATCTTTGCTCGACGGCGTGACGAACGGTCCTTACCAACATCTCACCCGGATCGAAGGAGCCCAACAAATCGGTCAATATCTCAATCACGAGCTGTGGCAACTCCTGCTGCAGAACGGCTTTTCGCCGGGCCACATCGGAAGCAGCTCGGGCGATCAGCTGTGCCATTTCGTCTGAGCCTGACCTAAGACCTTCGCAATGGCCGCGCTGCCGCTCCTGCTGATAGGCTTTCCGTGCCCAACTGCGAACCTGCCGCAGATATCGCTCGGCTAGCGCGCGCGTCTGCACCGCATCGTACCAAATACCGACTTCCGCGGCTGGTATGAGCGGACCAAGCGGTCGTATCCGCGGGCTATCTGGCAAGACTGCTTCATTGGCCGTCATGCCGCTGGCTCCTCCGTGGCCAAGTGGGCCACCACCAAAGACAGTAACTGACCCGCTGAATTGTGGTGTTCGGCTGCTGGGGATTCGGCGGTGGTCCCCGCAGGTAAGCGGAAAAGAACGCGCACACGGTCAAGCTCTGATGCGTCCTTGAGCCAAGCACCAAGGCAGGCACATCCGTCATGTTCAATCTGGATAGCGAGCTTCTGCGGATCGTCAATCGATGTGGTTGCGACGGCGCGGGATATGTGTCGGATTGCGAAAGCATGCGCTTCCACACCAACATTTTCGATCAGAATCGCTGCATCATGCTTTGACACAAGCTTGAGCACCGAACGGGCATGCCAGATACTGCCGGCGAGCAGGGCCGCCCGACGCGGATCATGCCCGAGCAGAATGTCCCTACCCCAGTCGGTTCCGTTTGAGACCAGCTCACTGCCCAGCAGCAATTCGACCAGTCTTTGCTGCAGTCTCGGAGTCTTCTGCAACTGCAGCACTGTGGCGGCCGACAGGCGGCCATCAAGATGGCCGGCAAACCGGTCCGGATGAATCAAAGCGGCAAGCTCGCGTAGGCGATCGGAATGCGGGTTAAGTGAATGATTTTGGTCAGTGGATGCCATCGATACGGACCTTCTTGCCGCCTATTTCGGATCGGAGGACAGTTTTCTGCCGGCGGACTGGACCGCTGGCTTGCTGGCACCTCTGCCGAGATTCGTCACTTTGCGCCAGGATTGACGAAGCTGTCGCCCACGTGTGCTCAGCAGCACGTAAGTTAGAATGCCCAACGCGGCGAGGGCACCTCCTGCACTGATCGCAATGTGGGTTGCGATGAACTTGGTTGGTTCGGCGGAAGCTGCCGCTGGCACAACAGAGACCTCATGATGAGCCCGCTCAACCGGCACGAACACGACCGCCACCTTGTCGTACGATAGACCTTCGATGCTGTTGGCGACGAGCATCTTGATCTGCGGCAGCAAGGCTGAGAGCTTCGCGTTGGAGGCGTGTCGAATGAAAACCGACGCCGAGGACGGGGTTGCATCCTGTCGCAAAAGATCATTCTTCGGCAGAACGACATGAACACGGGCGGAGAGAACCCCATCGATATCGTTGATCGTGCGCGACAATTCTTCACTGAGGGCATAGACGTAGCGGGCTCGCTCCTCAACCGGAGAGGCAACGAGGCCCGCCCCCTTGAACACCTCACCAAGACTCTTGAAGGATTGGCGCGGCAAGCCTTGGTCATTCAGCAGCTCGATTGAGTAGGCGAGCTGCTTTTCTTCCACCTGAATTGTGCTGGTCCCATCCTTACCCACGACACGGATGGCATCGACGCCCTTGCTCAGGAGCAGCCCAAGCATCTCGTTGGCTTCACGCTCCTGAACTTTGGTATACAGATCAGCTTTGCAACCGGCGAGGGGCAGCAAAAGCAGCAGCAGGAAGAGAGCATGAAGCCGCTTTCTTGCGGGTCGGCCATTACCGATCCTGTCTTTCGTCAAAACAGCCAACGGCCCGCTCAGCCCGCCGATAGAAGCTTGTTCAGAGATGAACTAACAGCACCCGTCCCCTTCGAGAGGAGCGAAACCTGGATGACGCCGTTGTAAACATCCCGCAGATTCGCCAGCGCCGCGTCGAAACGATCCGCGTCTTCAGGTTTTCCCGCTGGATGTACCTCGACTTGCTGCACACGCAAGACCGGTTGCGCAGCCGGCCCAAGCTGGAGACTCTTGGTAGGATCAGGCTCGCCGACGAGCGTCGGCGAAACTGCGCCCGACGGAAGTGGTTTGCCCTGGTGAATAGCAGAAATGCTCTGAAGGATGCGATCGCCAAGCGGGATCGCCGGCGTGACTGCGCGCTGCACTTCCGGCAGAGATGGCGCTGGCGCGCGCTCGGGCACAGAAGAGGCGACACCTTGGTTCGAGGCCGCCTGCGCAAGACTCTCGTCAAACTGGCCGATTGCCGGCAAACAGCCGTTGGAGGCACACTCGACCGAGTTGGCAGAGATCGACGTAACGCCAAACAACATGGAGGAAATCATTTCTGTTACGTGGTGAGATGAGCCGTTCGTTCACACGAATGGGCCACACCTTAGAGAAGCAAGCTGACCAAAAACTGACGAGACTCTGTCATCTAATGATCACGGTTAGCTTCCAATTTGGCACGAAGCATCGGCTTTCCAATTTTGAGACGAATTCCGGTGCTTGTTCTCAAGTGTAACAATAGCAGGAATGCTCATCCCATCCACAAGGCTGCACATCTTGAAGAAAGTTCTCTATGCTGGTGTTTTCATTTGCTTGGGCGTATTCGAGGCGCTCGGCGCTCCCCTGGCGCTGCCATCGACGCCTTATAGTTACACAGTTCTGGATCAGGACCTCGCGGCCGCACTGCAGGAATTCGGTAACAACCTAAATATCAGAGTCAATGTCAGCACAGGCGTGAAGGGGCGGATTCGCGGGCGAATGCCGGATCTCCCACCGCGAGAGTTTCTCGAACGGTTGATCAATCTCTACAATCTTCAATGGTACTACGATGGGCTGGTGCTCTACGTATCCGATGCGCGCGAGGCGCAAAGCCGTCTTTTCGTGTTGAGTCCAATCAGCTTTGATGCGTTCAAGGCGGCACTCGATGCGCTCAACATCTCCGACGAGCGTTACATCGTGAGACCCGTACCGGGAGATGGCCTCGTCTTCGCCTCTGGTCCACCCCGCTTTGTCGCGCTTGTGGAGCAAACAATAAAGGGACTTGCGGCCGAGGCACAGGCACGGCGAAACTCGAGCGGTGCCGAAAAGCCGCCGCACGAGTCGGTTTTGATGCTATTTCGGGGATCCTCCAGCGTGGTCATTCGCGAAGGACGACCGAATGACGCTCCTTCCCCGGAGGCGCCACATCAAAACGGCGTGGTCCACACACCCGATGCAGGTAAGAGATGACGTGATAAAAACAGATGACCTAGGAAGAGATGCAATACGTCTGCTTATGCCCTCTGTCAGCTCTTCGAAAGCTACTGCTGCCATTGTCAGAGCGCGGATGTGTAGATGGCCGATGCCGCAGGGTGGCGTTGTCAACGTCCAGGCCGCAGCAACGGATGCGAACCAGAATTCTGGCCAGCAGCATCGGTGAGCGCTTTGCCACTTTAGCGCCTCATGCGAGCTTTTGAACAACACCACGAAGCCCGTCATGCAAATGAGCTTCGTCCCACAAGAATGAAAGCCACTCCGTTGTCAAAAGGAAAAGCAGGATGGACTTCAACGCGCTAAGCCCGGCGGACAACGGCCCAGCGTCCCACTCGTGCTCGTCGCCCGCCGGTCCAAGGGAGTTTGAGCGTGAACTAATGGCATTGCATGAAATACCCGAATACAGCCAGGACCTAATTTGGCAGCAACTCGGAGCCAGATCATCGCGTGTCGAGCCATCATTGAGCGGCGGCGAGCGGTCCAATTCCCAACAGCCGATCGCTCAACACCGCGCGGACGCCTCCGATTTCGGCAACGACCTTGTTTGGCAAGATCTTGAGCCTTGGCTCATGCGGGCCGGGTCACCTCACGCTGGACCGTCTCAAGCTGAGCCCACGCTGCCCGCAGGGGTTGCTCCGCCGGAAATTGGAGATTTCGCCATGGCGAACGGTCGTCGCGCCAAGGACGACTGGGTCTTCACCGGCCAAACAGCTACGCCCGCTCAGATCGAAATGCTAAGAAGTTGCGATCTCATACCTACCAGGGATGTCCGGACAACAACGTTCACCGTCCTGGGTGTGCCTCACACGGCGGAATGGCGAGAAGAAGATTTTATTCGTCTCAAACCGTCGCTGGACCCTTCCCTTTGGCCTGTAGATTCGAGCGAACACTCGCCAAGCGGCTAAGAAATTGACATGAAGAATGCCTAGCGCAGCTGAGCTTCGATCCGCTCGGGGCAATACCGTCGGCAGCATCAACGCAAGCGCCAACACTCTCGTTGGGCTTAGGCGCGAGGTCGCTACGCGTGGATGATTTCACCATAAGATGCTGCGGAGACCTGCGACGTTGTTGCAAGGATCAGCGCACGAGACCATCCGCAGAGCGGCAGACTCGGCTTCGTTAGTTCGACCCAGTTGGCTCGGAGGCGAGCGATCAGCATACAAGCAAGCCGATTCCGATATCGAGAACCGCTCACCGCCTCTCACACTATCATTGCGCGTCCCGCCGCTGTGAAACCTCTGAGCGCCGTCAGCTTTTGGAAAGCTAATCGAACCTACCATATGGCGTGAATATCTAGACGGCGATGTGCCTATAGATTGTAGCGGAACTGAGCGCTGGGGCGCACTGAGCAATCGGAAGCACGTGGTAGGAGCCATCGAAGCCTATCGACATTTCTTGCTCGTTGTTCGTCGCGATTCTCGGCTGCGCCACATGACCGGCTTGTGGTGCGATCTCAAATCAGAGGACGTATAATGTCAATCAACAACCTATCGCTAACCGCCAGCTCGACTTTGTGCGTGCTGGCCCCCGGGCCCTCAGTGGCGCGGGATCTTTCAGACTTCGAGGCAGTGCTGGCTGGTTGCTCGTTGAAAGACAATTCTGATGACCATTCCACACCTCAGGATCGGGCGGCTGCAGAATCAGCCAAGCGCCTGACGGAGGAACTCACACAGGTGGTGCGGAACATCCTCCCGCCGGAGATCAAGGCCGCACTGGACGCATGTCAGCAGGCCCCAGAGCCATCCTCCGCGGAGTCCTCCTCCGCAGCGAGCGCCCCGAAGATTGCAGAGGCACCCGTACAAAGCTCCAGGATCACGTGGAACAGCGGCACGCTGACTGATGCCGAGCTGCAGATTGTGTCGGTGCTAAACCGACACAAAGATAAATGCCCGCTGGATTGGAAATCTCTTGGAGATTTGGCCAACGATCCCTCCACACCGCCGGATCTAAAGGCGGCGATCGAGGCCTTGCAACAGGACCCAGAGCTCTTCTATGCGATAGGCTCGCAAGGTGACGGCCGCTGCGGCGGGAAGATCAAAGCAGGTGATCTCTCCGGCTTCTCCGATCACCACCCTCAGGTCGCTGCTTTCCAGGAGCAGCGGGCAAAGAGCTATACGCAAAACTACATCCCTTCCGATGGCACCCGTAATGGCGAGCCATCGGTTATGACCCAGACCGATGCATTGCGCGAGCTCTACCGCTATGCCGACAACCTGCCAAAAAACCTGAGCCTTGCGGATTTCAAGCGGATCGTCGACGGCGAAGCTAAAAGCGGCAAATGCCCGCCACAGGTCCTCGCGGCCGCTCAATACTTCCTCGACCACCCGGTTGAATGGAAGCAGTTGTACGGTGGCTCGATAGACAAGGTCCACAAAGAGGACTTCCTGCAGGTTGCTTCATCATCGATGAATCTCACGCAAGCCGAGCTCGATACGCTCAATACAATCAGCAAGAACCAAAGCGCTTTCTTCGGGAAGGGTGACCTGACCCGGGAAAAGCTGGCGAGCATGGTCGATGATAAGAGCCTCGCGCCCGAGGTGCGAAAGGCGGCCTCCCAGCTGCTCTCCGATCCTGTGTTGTTCGGGTTAATGAACAACGCGATTACGGGCTACAAAACCCAGCACAAGTTCTTTGACTTCGGCGGCGGCCATACGGTCGATTCCGGCAACATCAGCAACACCGACTTCAACCAGTTCTTCAACAACATGTCGGGTGCGAACCGCACCGTTCAGCAAGTGAAGACGCATGCCGTCCGAACGCCTGCCGAGCAGGACGCGGTCGCGGACATGACGATGGGCATGGCAGACCAGCCCGACATCAAGTCGCCCAAAAAGAACGGTGGCGCCTTCATGCACGCACTTAATGACGTGCTCAAAGTTGGCTCTAAGGTATTCGACTGGGCCGCAACAGCAGTCGGTGTACTTGGCTTCATTCCAGGCTTGGGTGAATTGGCCGATCTGGCGTCAATGGTGCTCGAAGCCGAGGCGCAAGCTGCAAATCTTCTTCATACTGCCATCAGTGGAGGCAACATAAAGCAAGCGCTGCAAGAAGCCGGGCTGAGCCTTGCGGCACAGGCGGTGGGCTGCATCGCCGGACCTCAGGTCAAATTAGCAATGCGAGAAGGCTTGGTGAAGCAGGCAATTCAAGAAGCCGCGACGGCCGGCATCAACCTGCCGGTTTCGGTGGCCCAGTCCTACGCGGAGGATTATCTGAATAACCTGAAGGCTCGCATCGAGTCAGAGCGCTTGCAAGCTGCAGGCGCTAACGCCTAGGCGGACTGAAGCTCTCTTCTCAGGATCACGCTGGAAACGCTAATCGAGCTTGCGCGGCCTCCGCGCCGTTGGGCCTCTCTGCCGAGCAGTAGGTCGCGCAAGTTCTGCCAGCATACTTGAGAGCGCCCCGAATCTGAGGAACTTATTTCGGCTCTTCACTGGGTACAAACTAGCTCGATCGCCCGAATCCGACCTCAAAGCCAGTCTGCCGCTGTGAAGTTCCATCGACTGCATACCCCGCCTGTCAGTAAGCGCTCAGCCGGGTCCTATTGAGGTTTGCTTGACGTTTTGCGGAAGCGCCGCCGCATGAGGTCTTTGATCCTGCTATGGGGATGGCCGTCGATGATCGCCTCGAGGGGTGATATAGGCAGCCGGGTTGACGCGTAGGCGGCGGCGCATGTGGTCCGCGATCGGTTGGAGATGGAAACAGGTGCGCCGGACCAGTCGCCCAGTGTCGCGCATAGATCTCGGCCTGACGGCAAAATGGCGCATGGTCGCCAAACTTGGAGACGATCACGTGCGCAATGGCCGCTTCTGTCGGCAGCCCGCTGGGCATGACATGCTCCGGTGCGTGTGCCTGCACGACAGGGCCGGAGCAGCGGCGACAGATGTATTCGGGCGGCGCGTGACCAGCACACGCCATTGCGCCGGGATCACGTCGAGGCGCTTGCTGACGTCCTCGCCGATCTTCGTCATGGCGCCGCAACCGCACGGGCAGAGCGTGCTCGCAGGCTCGATAATCTGCTCCACCCGCGGCAAAGTGGGCAGGCAAGCAGCCGCGATTGCGATGAGAGCCTTGATCCGTCACGCTCCGCGATCGGCTCTGGATCACCGCCGCGGCTGTCTCTTGCGCCGCGTCCAGCATGCCTCTTATCCAAGCCCTTGAACAAGGCCGCGAACATCGCCGGCGACGCGCGCATCACGCCATCCGTGACCGTTGGCCAAACGAACTTGCAATCTTTGAGGCGTTTGTGCACCAACACCAGCCCGTTCGATCTCAGACCAAAATCTTGATCCGATCCGCTCGTTTTAATCGAAACACGAAGGCTGCGTCCGCTGAACGGGTCGAGACGAAGCATCTCCTGCACCTTCGCCGCAAGCCATCGTGGCCACAGCGGAAGTCGATCGGCCGCGTTGCAACGTAAATCTTCAGATCAGCACCGGCCGCAATCATCGTGATGCCTCGCAGCACGCGGATCACCCGGAACAGCTGCTCGGTATCAATGGCCGTATCCGTCCGCAGCACGATATCACCAATCGCAATCTCAAGCTTGATTGCCGGAGCCTGACGCTCCTCCAACGCACCTCCCACCACCAGAGGCGCGAATGTCGGCTGCGACGCTTCGCACGCCGCCAACAGGGCTCGCTGTCGAAAGCGCCGTCGCCAGTAGATCTGCCAGCGCGTCGTTCCATACTTGCGCGCCACCTCGGACACCTGGGCACCGGGTAACAGGCTCTCGGCGACAATCCGAGCTCCTTCTGCTCCCGAACGCACACGGCGCCCCGACGGCCCTTCAAGAGCCTCCAGCCGGCTCACCGACCCTGGTGATGTGCCGTCCAAATGGACGTCCTTTTTGCTGTCCCATCCCATCCCGAACCTTCGTCCAAACCGGAGGCTTCTTCGCACAACTATCCAGATCCCTAGCAAGGGTTCCGGCTAAGCGCTTGCGCCTGTCAAGATCGCGATGGATTAACACTACGCGACAGACCGGGCGCAGCCGCGGAGCCTTCCGTTTGCGCGAGGATCGAGAGCACATTGGTCCAGAGCGGTAGAAGTCGAAGGGTTCTTTCTCGAGTGGCGGGCTTCTGCTCGGTCTCCCTGAAGGTGGGTCGCGATTGACGGATCTGCTATGGACCCGCCATGACCGAGGGGCCGCTTTGGTCGTGAATGGGCCGTCACTCTGATTTTCCGCCTCGCTCCCGACCAGGTCAAGCTCCATGCCGCGTCACCTGACCGCATGCAAATTGTCGAAAGAGCTCGGAGGATCGCAAGGGACGTGAGCCCGAGATTGCAGCACGTCGGCAACGATCTGATCTCCAGGTTCCCGGCCAACTTGTTCAAATACGGTTGGCTTGGTGAAGACGTATAGTGATGATCGACCATCGGCTCATTGCATTCTCTACGACTCGTCAGCTTGTCGAAAGCTAATACTTGCATAGTGGAGGGCGGAAACTGCCTCCATCGGCACGATCGAATTGACATAGGAGAACCGATGCGCGTTACGAGCTCTAGCGGCGCTGGGCACGTTGATGCTGACCTCCATGCGGCTGGCGGCAAAAGCGGCGGCAAAAAAGGATCTCACAAGCCTGGCGAGCGCGACGATCATGGCCGATCGCCTGATGCAAACATTCCCGTAAACGGCGGCGCGCCCACTCCGGGCGGTAACTCGCATGAAGCCGCTATGCAGCAAGCGTTCAACGTCGCTCTGGGAGCCGTTGCTCTCCAATTTGTGAATAGTGCAATGAGCCATTTCGACGATGTCATGGCCGAGACAGAGGAGGATTCCTGACGTCGCGTGTTGCGACGCTAGGAAATAGGAGCCGCACGTGGCGGCGAAATTCGAGCACACAGGAGAATAGTATGACTAAAAATGTTGGTGCGTCTCATACCTCGACTGCAGGTGGGTCAGCCGGCACCGTTATTGCTGCAGCCGGATCCACGGCTGCTGAAGCTGCTGGAGAGGCGGCATTCCAACGGCAAATCGCCGCTCTGACTGCGACCAGCACAAAGGCTGCTGAGAGAGATGTGGAACTTCGCGTCGTCTCGACCGAGCTCTCGACCGTCAAGAAAGCGGCCGATGAGCGGGTGCAGTAAGGGATGAGATGGGGCGACGTCGCCGCCCCACTTTCCCCGGCTGCTTAGTCTGTGAAGTTGCAACGGGCCGTACGGTTTTGCCGTACGGTTCCGTTCGCTGTTCAGGAAACCGACCGTGAATGAACCAAATTGCCCGCAATTCGAAGTGTTGTCGGGCTGTTACTCCGGGCTGACAAGTAAAGTGGGGGCCGGATCGTGTCTGATTGGCAGCAGCCTCGATGCTGACTTAATCTTCGTCGAACAAGGCCTCGAACCGCGCCATCTTCGTGTCACCCCCCATTCGAATTCAATCGAGATCGAGGCCCTTGCGAGGGACGTTAGGATCGAGGGGCACGAGACTGTTTTACCGAACGAATCCATTGTTGTCCCTCTTCCTGTCGTTTTGCATGCCGGGGCGATGTCCATTCGCTGGACGATCGAGGACTACAATCAAGCTGACTCCATCGACCGCCGGCATGTATCGCTCGCCTTTCTCGCTTTGGTCCTGATCAGCTCTGCCGCGGTTGGCGCAGTCTCATCCAGTTTTGTCCAGACCGATACCACCGTGGCGTCAAGTCCGTCGTCCCCTGCTCCGGATATTGCGCCCAAGCTGGCGCTCAGCTCTCCTGATGCTCTGGCCACCGATGCAGCTGCCGAACGGTTGCAAGAGGAAGTTGACAGAGCGGGCCTTGTCGGCATCAAGGTCGGCTCTGTGGCGGGCGTTGTCACCGCCGATGGCACCATTACGCCCGCCTCGCTCGCGACATGGCGA
Organism: Bradyrhizobium yuanmingense; assembly: GCF_025200905.1. Lineage (NCBI taxonomy): Bacteria > Pseudomonadati > Pseudomonadota > Alphaproteobacteria > Hyphomicrobiales > Nitrobacteraceae > Bradyrhizobium > Bradyrhizobium yuanmingense. The sequence continues at coordinate 6,033,040 of NZ_CP104173.1, forward strand.
GACGTCCAGCAGCGGTTTGATCACAATAGCAATGGCGCTTATACGCTCGTCAATGCGGTGGCTATCAAGGATGAGAAGACGCCTCCCGCAATTGGAGTCCAAGCTGTTTGGCGCGGGAGCGATCCCTATATTGTCATTGCTGGTCAAAAGTATTTCGTCGGCGCGCTCTTGAGCAATGGATGGACCGTCTACGGGATTGAGGAAGGGCGTGTTCTGCTGAGCCGGGATGGCCGGCTGGCCACTCTGCCCTATTAGCGGCCGCAGGTAAGGAAGCAACGCGCCATGACTAGGCTGCCCCCGAATCCAGTCGAGCCCGGCACCTCTTTTCAGGAGCCACACGTTGATCTTCATGCATCTGCCATCACGCCGGTCAATTCTCGAGCCAAGTCCATCGGGATTGACCGGACGCGTGGCAATGATGACAAGAGCCACACCTCGATTTCTCGTCATAGTGATGTGGTGGATCGCTCGGTGGACGCAACGATCGAGAGCGCGCTCGAGCTCAGTTCGATCGATGCAGTTTCGCGCATTAATCTCGACGAGGCGCGCGCCCCCCCAAGTCAGATCGAGCCAGGCTCGGAACTCGCTTGGCTTAATGAGCCCAATCTCGCGCACAGTCTGCTCTCCTTCGTGACGCCGCGCTTACGTCATTCGCATGTTCTGCGTCCTGAGCAACACGGCCTTCTTCTGGAGCGTTTGGCTGATACGTTATCGGCCGCGCCAGAGGATTTGGTGCCACGTGAAGGGGCCGCCCTCCTGCAACTGGAGCTGCAACGTTTAATCCTGCTCCGGCAAAGTCACAACGGCTTGATCAAAGGCTAGCAATGGTCGGGCCAGACAAAGTGCAACACTTCACATCTACACAGCCGCCAATCGTTTCCGAAACCAGCGCCGTCGAGCTGATCTCCGGGCCGGAGCGAGATTTGCTCTGCGTGCTTTCTTATGTCTACCTTGCGTGCGGACAGAGCGCCAAGAGCCTGGCTCTGTTGCGGCTGGTCGCTCACGAACAGTCTCAAGACATCGGCCTGCTCCGCATCCTGGCCTACGCTCTCATCTCGGAGCGTCGCGGTGACGAAGCGCTGTCGGTATTGGACAGGCTTGACAAACTGGATGACGAGCCGTCTTCGTGTCCGCCCTTGATGCTGATGCGCAGCCACGCCCTGCGTCACGTTGGCCGCATGACCGAAGCGAAAGCCGTCTTCAAACGCTATGTTTTGTTGCGGGGCAGCACAGCTACAATCAAACGACAATAAGGCTTCTCATGGCCAACCTTCTACGAAATCTCATCACGCGCGCGCCGGCTCACCCGGATTTGATGGTCGCGTTGATGCTTCTCCTGGCGATCGGAATGATGATCATGCCGATCCCGATCGTTGTGATCGATATGCTGATCGGCTTCAATCTGGGGTTTGCCATATTGCTGTTGATGGTAGCCCTGTATCTCAACACGCCGCTCGACTTTTCGTCCCTACCGGGCGTCATCCTGATCTCCACCGTCTTTCGTCTCGCTCTCACCGTTGCAACGACGCGACTGATCCTAGCCGAGGGCGATGCCGGCAGCATCATCCATACGTTCGGCGATTTCGTTATATCCGGCAACATCGCCGTCGGCATTGTCATATTCCTGATCGTGACCATGGTGCAGTTCATGGTTCTCGCCAAGGGCGCCGAACGGGTGGCAGAGGTATCGGCGCGCTTCACGCTCGATGCGCTGCCGGGCAAGCAGATGGCTATCGACGCGGAGCTGCGCAACGGCCACATCGATCAGCACGAAGCCCGCAACCGGCGCGGCGCGCTGGAGCGAGAAAGCCAACTGCACGGCGCGATGGACGGCGCTATGAAATTCGTGAAAGGCGATGCCATAGCCGGACTAATAGTCATCTGCATCAACATGTTGGGTGGCGTCACGATCGGGTCGCTCTCCAAGGGCTTGTCCCTCGACGAGGCGATGCATCAATACACCATCCTGACGATCGGTGATGCGCTCATTTCGCAGATTCCGGCCCTGCTGCTGTCAATTACAGCCGCAACCATTGTCACTCGTGTCAACGGTCCTTCCAGAGTCAATCTCGGCGCCGATATCGTCAACCAACTTACGGCCAGCACACAAGCGCTACGCTTGGCCTCCTGTGTCTTGCTTGTGATGGGGTTCGTTCCTGGCTTCCCTTTGCCCCCCTTTGTCATACTGGCCGCGCTGTTCTCCGCCGCCAGCTTTCTCAAGGTTGGCGTGCAAGAGGGCAAGACCGCTCCCAAGGCCGGCGCCGGTCCCACCGGTTCGGCTCCCGCTTCGGCACAAGGTCAGAAGCAAACCGTGCCCGCGGAGGCACTTCCGATTACGCTGTTGCTAGCGCCGAGCCTGATGCAGGCAATCGACGTAGGGGAACTCGAGCAGTGCGTCGCACGGGTATCGGCACTGGTTTCAGCTGATCTTGGCATCACAATTCCACGCATTCCCGCCCAAAGCGCACAGCACCTGGCCCAATCGCAATTCCGGGTGGATGTCGAAGGAGTGCCGGTAGAAGAAGGCGCCATTGCCCCCACACAACTCTTACTTAACGACGACGTGGCGAACATTGAATTGAGCGGGATCCCCTTTTGGCAGGACCCAGACACGAATCGGATCTGGATCGAACAAGGCCATGCGCCTGCTCTCAAAGCTGCCGGAATAGGGCACCACCGTCCGAGCGAAATCATCGCCTTGCGCGTCCAGTCGACGTTGACTCGCTATGCACAGCGCCTGGTGGGCATTCAGGAAACGCGTCAGTTGCTTAGCCGGATGGAGCAGGAATATGCCGATCTGGTGAAGGAGGTGCTGCGCACGACACCGATCCCTCGCATTGCGGATGTCCTACGTCGCTTGCTGGACGAGGGCATCCCGATCCGTAACACCCGTTTGGTTCTGGAGGCGCTTGCAGAATGGAGCGAACGGGAGCAAAATGCCGTACTGCTCACCGAATATGTGCGCTCCGTTCTGAAGCGGCAGATCTGTCACCGCTATGCCAACGCCCATCGTGTTGTGGCGGCCTTTATCGTCGAGCGTGAGACCGAGGATATCGTGCGAGGTGCGGTGCGCGAGACCGCTGTCGGTCCCTACCTCGTTTTGGAGGATCGGCAAAGCGAGATGCTACTTTCACAATTTCGCCAGATCCGTTCGAGCATCGCGCGCAGTCAGAACCAGCCAGTTATCCTGGGCTCGATGGATATCCGGCGCTTCGTCCGCGGCTTTCTCACCCGCAATGGAATAGACCTACCTGTTCTCTCGTATCAGGATCTCGCCTCGGATTTCACCGTCCAGCCGATTGGGTCCGTCAAACTTGCGCCTGGCAAGGACAAGACTTCTACAGGAGGGCATCGTGACCTCCTCCCTGCGGCCGGCTGACGAACACAGGTGTGAGGTCGTGAGGTCGCTTATGAACTCATGTAAGATTAATGTTCTACGGCGCTGGCGTAACTTTTGTCGTCATTCGTGCTCGGCCTCTCTCCCCATGCTTGCCATTGTGCTGCTCGCGGGTTGCGCTAACTCACACAAGGCGAGTCTTTCACAGCAGCCAACGTCTGCGGCAGAGCTGGTTGGGGCCAAGGAGGTCGATCCAGCTATGCGCGAGCGCCTCTCTCACGCCCTCAGTCAGGATGCTGACGAGAAGACTTTGCGCGATGCGCTGAAGCAACGACCTAACAATGTCGATGCGGCGATACCTCTTGCGCGGGCCCTGCTGATGCGCGAAAGCCCTGATGAGGCGCTTGAGGTGCTCGACAACATCTTGCTTGCAGCACCCGGCGACCTGCGCGCACTGAATGCCAAAGGTGTTGTGCTCGATCACGAGGGACGCCATCACGAGGCGCAAACGCTATACCGCCAAGCTTTGGCAATCGACCCAGAAAATCCGATGTTGAGCAACAATCTCAAGCTGTCGCTCGCCCTTGAAGGGAGGACGCAGAACCGCAATCCGGACCCACAACTGCAAGCGGCTGGCCGGCTCGCACCGAACCGTTCGAGGTAGCCAACGAAAAAGAGCGGATCGCAATTGCTCGGTGCCTCGCTGTCAGCTTACCGACAGCTAGCCGATTATCAGCTGCCGTAGAGCCTCAAGAGTTATATTCCCTGCGAAGCGACAGTTCGTACAATGAAAACGGCATGTATAACCTGATCAATAAACCAACCACTCGCCAAGTGCATCCGCGACCGACCCACGAACGCTCGTACTGAACTGGAAGTCAAACGTTCCAGGACATAGTCTCTACTACGAATTCGGCGCCATCGAATTCTTCCCTCGGGCCGATCTTGGATGGCAACCCCGCCGTACTCCCTCGTTTCCGAGGCGCCAGTGGTTGATATCTCAAAGTCTTCCGTCGGGCGCGATTAGTTTCCTGGACGAGACCAAACGAGCGCCATTACCATCGCCAGGACGACCACCTGTGGCTGGAGGGGATGAACAGAGAAGCTTCTGGCGCTATTGCTGCCGGCCAAAGCAGCGAAGATGCACGTGTGCCGCTAGTGGTGCTTCAAGCGTGCCGCAGTCCTCCCCCCTCAGGCGGCTTCGTGGATCTGCGGAAACTATGGTGCCTGTCAGCATGGCAGCGCCGCCGGATTCAGGTGAGGCCGTGTTGGACCGGCGACCAGCACTGACGAGTGTCCCTGGTTTTGCGGCCGTGTGCATCACGAAAGGCTACTGCACCATCAAGGCGAGGCGTCAGCCAGCCGGAAGGCCTCTGGCCATCAGCCTACCAAAACAAGGAGACGACGGCACCTCTTGTTTGTCTGTAGAATATGCTGTGCGAGCGTACGGCTGATAACAGATGACCACAATGTTGCGCCGGAGCGCTCGCACCGTACGCGATTAGGGGCACTCGGATGATCACGCCGTTTCGACGGAACTGGAGTCCAAAAGACTTATTTGATGCTCTTACGCCAGCGATGTTCGCCGCCGAGGCGTCGGATGTCCGCGCACGTTGGGACAAATTGTGGCCTGATCTGTACACCGAATATGACGCCCGGCATCTAAAACAAGAATTAGTGGCGCGAAATCTTATCGTCTCCGATGAAGCTGCGGCATTTTTCAACGCCTGGGCAATCGACGAAGAGCGCCACACCGACGGATTCATCCGGATCATTGAACTTGTCGGCAATGAATCCGAAAAGGATCTCCGGGAGAGATTGGACGCTCGATCTCATGATTTTGGTCCGATCATGGAACACCTGACGGACGAATTCTCCCTATTGGCCATGATCGCATTTGATGAGATGTGCACTTGCCGCGCCTATGCGGCAGAAAAGCCGTTTTATGACACACTTGGGAACAACACGTTCCATCATTGGCTGCGGGAGGTAATTGCCGACGAGGCCGTCCACTCGATGAACGCCGTTAACGTTATCCGCGCGCGCTATCGCGACCGCATTGGCCAAGTCGGCACAATTCTCGATAACCTAATCCGCGCGGCCGATAATGTGCGCTATTCTGGCACCTTCGTCCTGGACTACTTCGGAGCAGTGTACTCCAAGGAGCTGCTCGCCGACTCCCGTCGCGCGACCATGAGAAATATTGCCAAGCCACTGTAGAGCGAGTTCGGTAACAGCGCGCCGCCGAAAGTTGCACCGGTATCATATCGCCGCTTAATCCACTTTTCTGCAAGTTTTCCATTTGATCAGTTGACGCCATGTCGTCCTGACGCCGTTGAGCGCAACGTCGTGTTCACGACATGGCGACGGTCACCTTTGTCCAGAATAGTGGCGCCGGTTCTGTTTTGTGTCGAGTTGGCGTGCGCGCGGCTCAGTACGCCACCCCGACAATTGGTCCGACCCTTCTGCTGGCTCCCCGTTTTGTAGGATTTCTCAGCCACAAACATGGATCAGTATGGAACGAAAGGCGATGCCATGAGCCGGATTCCGGTCACCGCCAAGGCGGGAGGTACCACCGCTAATTCCTCCAACTTGACGACGCCCACGCGCTGGCGATCGAGCACAGAACGGATGATCGCACTGACTTATATCTTCCTGAAGAGGGTAGCGTCGTTGCCCACGCGGTCGGATTAGATCGACCAGCGAGTTACAGGCTTCACAAAGGCCTGCAGGTGGTCGTGATCCCGGATCATCGCACACCCGCTGTGACTCAGATGATCCGGTATAAGGCCAGTTCCGCCGACGAGCCGCCCGGCAAATCGGGCTTGCGCATTTCCTCGAACACCTGATGTTCAAGGGCACCTCCAAACATCAGGCGAATGAATTCTCCAAGGCCGTGCTGCGCGCCGGCGGCGATCAGAACCCCTACACCGGATTCGACTACACCAGCTACTTCCAGCACGTGCCGCGCGAGCACCAAGATGATGGAATTTGAAGCCGACTGCATGACCGGTCTCGCTTCTCAAAGATGAGAACGTGCTGTCCGAGCGCGACGTCGGGCTGGAGGAGTTCAACAAGCGCCTCGCCAACCATCCAGGTGAAAAGCTCGCTGGACCTTCGATCCACCGCGCTCGCATTCCGACGCTACGTAAGATTCGATCGCTTCATATCAAATCTAGATAGCGACAGCGATAGATAACGATGGCAATCACAACGATCACCACGGGCCGACCGTTGATTCTTGGCGACACATTCCAGCCGCCCACAAACCTCACGTAGATCACCAGTACAAGCGATTAATCACCATTCTCGGCCTGCATCGTCGTTGTGATCTAAGGACATCACTCGCTTGATGTTGAAAACGTTCATCGGCAGCAGAGCTCTCGCATCGAAGATTCATTGCCCCTTCTTTCTGCCATGTTCGCACCCAAAGCAGAGACGCGCCGGTTGCGCAATTTGCGTGCGGCAATAGCGAGTGTCTCAGGAGATTTCCATGGTGAAGCCAGTTGTAATTGTGGTAGGCGCGGACAAGGGAGGAGTCGGCAAGACGACCGTATCACGAACGCTACTGGACTACTTCAGCGTCAACAACGTGCAAACACGCGCATTCGACACCGAGTCGCCGCGGGGAACACTGAAGCGCTTTTATCCCGAGATCACCGAAATCGTCGACATGACGACGACGGCGGACCAGATGAAGATCTTCGATACCCTGAACTCTGGGCTGTCCGTCACTGTCATCGATGCTCGCGCAGGCTTACTGTCCTCTGCGTTGGCTTCCTTACGCGACATCGGATTTTTGGACTCGGCACGGTCTGGCCAGATCACGTTTGCCGTGTTCCATATCCTCGGATCATCCATCGCTTCACTAGACGAGATCGCGGAAACCGCGACCTTCATGAGCGGCGCAAAGTATTACCTAGTCAAGAACTTCATCAACGACACTCAATTCTTCCAGTGGGATCAAGCGACATACAATTCCTATTTTCACCGGATCAAACATGCGACTGAATTGGTCATACCGAAGCTTAACGAGATGGCTTATGAGCAGGTGGAAGTCGCATCCGTCCCATTCATAGACTTCGTAGCAAACAAGGGGCGGAACGATGAACCCGCGAACAACTCCTTCGTCCTGCGCGGCTATGTCCGCCACTGGCTGGCAAATGTCTGGAGCGAGTTTGATCGTATCAACTTGACGGAATTGGCCGGCGCGAAGTCCGCCACCCGGGCCGGCGAGAAGTAGTCGCATATTCGGCGAGCTCAGGTCGGGCCCACGTACGAAACAAATTGATCTGCTGGCTATGTTAGCGACCCCCATCTACATCATCTGCTCTCCTAGCCCGCAGGTCGGTAAAACCCTTATCGCTCGGGCCATGAGCGAGTTCTTGCTGCTGAAGAACGGCACAGCGCTGTCGTTTGATGTCAACTTGAAAGAGCCGTCATTGCTCGACTACCTCCCGCATATCACAGAGACCGCGGATGTGATCGACACTTACGGCAAGATGCAGCTGATGGACCCTCTTGTCATCCACGATGGGGTATCCAAAGTAATCGATCTCGGCTTTCACGCCTTCGACGAATTCTTCAAGATGTGCGAGGAGATCGGCTTCATGAAGGAGACTGCGCGCTGCTATGTCGCTCCTATCATCCTCTTCGTCGCAGGTGCTGACCGCATCTCGTTTCGCGGTTATGAAATGCTGCGGCGGCGAATTCCGCCGGCGTCGCTGGTCACCGTCCACAATGAATTCGTGCTGCGCGGCGGATTACCTGAAGCGATGGATGGCGAGCGGGTGCTTCGGATTCCCGCGCTTCCGCTGTTCCTCAAGAGATATATAGACCGGCTTAGCTTTTCCTTCACTGGATATCTGCGTAACGAGAAGGACTGGTCCACCGAGCTGCATCAATGGATCCGACGGAATTACAGCATGTTTCGTGATCTGGATTCGAGTGTGATGCTGCGAAAGTCCTATCGATCTCGGGGGACAGATATCGACAGTCTACGTTCCACAAGGGCTACTTGAGACTCCGATCTGCTCGCCAGCTATTCGTCCGGCTATGAGCAGTCTTCAATAGCGTTCTCAACGGGACGCGAACGCATGAATTGCGGTGTACGAATCTGCAGTGGATTGCCCATCTTTACCGTGATCGTCCGCACCGATCACGCGAGCAGCAAGTGACGGCAGCTCATTCGCCGAATGGCTCATGCAGACACGCCCGTCCCTGAAAGGATTGATGACTGTCTTCACCTCGTGAGCGGCTAGGCGGATCGACAGGCCCTTCCATCAGAGGACGCTCATAGATCAAGGCCGAGTTCCCCGAGCACCCGGTGCATGACCGCGCTTTTGATCTCGCGAGCGATCTCGTTTCGGATCTGGGCGCCGAGCACCCGCTCGGCATCGGCATCGCCTGTCAAACCTTCCTGGGCCAGTTGGAGACTCAGACGGGTTTGAAACTCTTCGCCCATCGCGTCGACGAGCCGCTCTTGCATGGCAGCATAATCTTCGGGCGCAATACGCCTCGTCACGCTTTCCCACGGTTGCCAGCGCGTTGCCAGATAATCGGCAAATTCCGCCGCTTCCTGATTCCGCACCGATGCCTCAGCCGTGGCCACATCATCCTCGGCACGTGAGAGACGTTCATGAAGCGCATGTCGGGAGCGATGTGCCGCAGCTCGAGCCGGTCACGCAGCTGGGTTTGGTAGGCAAGATACACCTCGATTTCATCGACAACCGCGCCGGGATTGGCACGTCGAAGCGAGTTGACCCTCTCGCGCGCGATTCCGTCCAGCGCTTCCAAGCGAAACATGACGCGGCCGTGCTGGAGCAGTTCGCCCAGTCTCCCGTCATAGAAGCCGTCCTCGACATCAGCGTTCAGGCGTGCGGTCTGCATGCCGTTCCAGGCCAAAGTAATGCGATCCTCGCAGCTCGCGTTCGCTCCCGAAGCCAACTGGAAATATTGCTCGCGCAGACGCGGCCTGACGGCTGCCTGCCGCAAATCTTCGGCGATCGTCTGGCGGAATGCCTCGTTGCCATAGTTCACGGTGGCACGGAGCCTGTCGAGGAAGTGTGCATAGTCCGCTGCCCTCGCTTCATGGCCGAAGTGCTGCCAAATGGCCATTGCCGTGGGCTCGCCCTCGAGCCAGTCCGCGGCAACCTCTTGCAGGGACCGCGGCTGAGGTTCCTCCGCTCCATCCGCGGTCGAGTAGAAAACCTGCGGGCCGGCATAGTGTCCGGCGTGCATCGCTGTTGCAAGGTCGGCCTGCACCCAATCGGCAAGCGGATTATTCTCCAGATCAACGCTCGAGTTACGACTTAGCTCCGTCAGCAGGGTCTCGGGCACGCTGGTCAGCTGGTTGTTGCTGGCGCCGAGCCACAGCAGCTCGGGCGGGACCGTCTCAGGCAGGCTGGTCAGCCGATTGTGGCTGGCGCTGAGCCATTGGAGCTCGGCCGGAAGAGGCTCGGGCAGGTCCGTCAGCTCATTGTATGCGACGTTCAGACGCTGGAGCCCGGCTGGAAGCCCGGGCAGGTGGGTTAGGCGGTTGCCGCTGACGTCCAACTCCTGAAGCGTTGCTGGAAGGCGTCCGGGCAGGCTGGTCAGCTGATTGTTGTCGACACTCAGCCGCCGCAATCCCGGCGGCAGCTCTGCGGGCAGGCGCGTCAGCCCATTGCTGATGGCATAAAGCCGCTGCAGGCCAGGTGGAAGCTCGGGTAGGCTGGTCAGCCGATTATTGCTCGCGTAGAGCCGTTGGAGGCTCGCCGGAAGGGTCTCGGGCAGGCTGTTAAGCTGGTTATTGTCGACATTCAGGCGGCGCAACCCGGCCAGAATGGACGCCGACAACGCCGTCAGGGACAGAGACGACAGATCTAGCGGCTCATTGAGATCACCCGCGCCCCGCCAAGCCCTGGTTCGACTTACCGCCTGTTGCCGATTCTCATGTTGCCCCTGCCCGTCTTCGGCAGCCCAGTCCGTCAACATCTCATCCTGCGAGGCAGCCGCCTCGGCAGCGGACGCCTGAACGTCCGTTAAGGCCTCTCCCCACTGCGATGCGGCCGGAGAGCCCGGTTCGGAGCTTTCCGAATCGGATATTACGGAGGGAGTACCAGCGCCGAGCTGTTCTGCATTCATCGATGTCGTCTCTTCGGTAGCAAAATGAAGCAAACGCGCCGGGGCGGCGCATCTTAGAACCGGTAAACCGCCATGGAGAACGCTCCACCGGCTAACTGCAATGAGGACCCATCACACAGCGGGGCCGCCACGCGCCGCTGGCGCGAATACGCTGCTGCGAGTGCACCGATTAACTTCAGACGGTGCAGCGAACCCAGGCGAAGTCTCGCTCTCGGATCAGTTGATATTGGAGGCTATCCCGATGTCCCCCTGCCAGATCTACGCCCCTTGAGCCGGGGCTGCCAGCGAGTAGCGATATTCATGATAGGAGAGCCAGCTGTCGATAAGCTGACGGACCGCGGAGCGACGAAACTGGACGGCTTTCATCAATTACACAACCTTAGGCTCATGGCCTCGCAGATGAATCAGTTGGAGCTGGGCCGACTGGTGCCAGGTGCCGGCACGCTGGCAGTCGGACGCTTAGGCCGCCAACTTTGCTGTCGCTTGCGGAGGCGACCCCACTTCCCCCTGCGTTCAAACGCTTATACTAAATAGCTGAGCTAAAAAGCTTGCAGACCACAATGCCGCTCGGCCTTCTACCAGACGCGGCGCGCACCCGATGTTAACAACACGGACTCGTTAAATTTCTTCGATGACGAGTTCTCAGCATTGACATCGGCCACAAAGACTGCCCCTCCGCTCACCGTCGCAGATCTCGACGGGCAAGTGCTGATGAGACGGCACTTGACCGTGCGCGTTCGACTGAATGATCGAACAGCTGCATCTGCACTGGTGCGACAAGAATTTCCGTCTGTCGAGCTCAATTTAGTCGATCCGCACCGCGATCAATGAACTCGAGCATCGACTGCGTCTCGTTGATCTCGCGTGAAACATGTTTCAATACCCGTACTGCTATCTCTCCGCCGCGATCAGCCCGCTCTCTCGCAGGCTAACCCAAAATGATGCATCAGCCCTCGTCAGAGGGCGCGCGATACGACTCTGCAACAAGCTGGTCGTCAATGACGAAAGCATGTGCTCGACGACTTCATTCTCCGCCTGGCTCAAGACCTTGTCCTTCTGATTTTTAGTTCAGTTCTGTATGGCCACCACATCACGAGAGTGTCGCTGCGAAGGATAGTCATCTTCGACACTGCAGCTTCATGCCCGTCGAACGCTGCTATCGAGAGATTTATTTGGTCGGCCACCTCACGGCTCAAACCGCTTCTCCTCAGCACTTCAGCTAGCGCGAGTTGCACGATTATGATAGTTACACAGCGACATTCCGCTCCTTTGGAGTGCCGGTCGAATAATGCTGCAAATATGCCCCCCTAATTCCGACCTTCCCAATCAGAACGTCGTCAAGTTGCGACACACGAGAAGCTATTCTCTCGCAAACGTCCCGGCCGGCCTGACCTCCGGCCTTTCGGCTCAACGCGCTGCATGTCGTGGCATCCCCCACGATCTTTTGGCACGGATGCTTTCCTCGAAGCTCGGCAGAAATCTAGATTGAAGCTCAACCGCCGCCTTTTGCTGGAACACCGAATGGTCAACGTTGCGCAGTTTCTTGTCGCGCGTGACCACCACTGTTGAGAATGCAACGATGACGCTGGAGCGATCTATTTCGCCTAGCGCCCCCGTGAGGCTGGTTTGGAAGGACATAAGACCTCCCGAGCTTTCACCGCAGCGCTCTGTGCGGCCATCAGTGCTGCCGGTCATCGCCTCTGGCCGGATATGAACAGTCTATTCCGCTGGAGTATTTGCTTGCGAGCGCGGGCTGTTCACCCAGCGCGCTTTCTCTGGACCGCTAAAAAAACGATTACGGCTGGGGTCAGACATATTCTGCTGCCTGTATCATTCTATCATCAAGGCCATCTCGCGATTCCAACTGGTCAGTGTACTTTGACCCGACGTCCCGTGCAGAGTGCAAATGGCTCCCTGGCCATCGCCCGCAGGCGAGAAAACTGGCAATCAGCAGGCCGTTCCAATCGACCTCCACTTGCGATGCGCCATCAACGCCTGCCAAGTGGGCCTTTATCTTTTACGCATCAGCACGCCTACAACCTGTCGCAGCTTGAGATTCAAGCTATTAAATCGTTCTTCTGAGGTGGACTGTGCACAGCGGATGTCGATAGCAAGATTGTCCATGGAGCTCATTTGGCTCGACACTGCGTCTAGCCGACATTTGCCTCGGATTGCCAAGATCCCAATCCCGGCGCGTGCGTTTCTTTGATTGGATGGCGCGTACCTAGGATCGCAGTCGGGCTGGCTCGCCTTCCTCAAACAATCGTCTCCATGGCTTTCTCATGTTGTTGATGTGGTCCACCTCGCCCATAAATTATTTATCGGGTAAGCGATTGCGAATGCCGGGTACGGCCGCGAGACTGACAGCATCAGAGAGGAGGCGTTCGCAAGAAGCTGCCGCCGCTTTACGCCGCTTGGGCCGCAAGAGCTCGACATGGCTAAGGTCCAAGTCGCGAGCTGTGGCCCAAGTCAGGTGGCGCCCACCGATTCAACTGGCAAAAAAGTCGTCAAGCCCTTGCAAGTTCCGCCGCCATCGACCATGGGACATGCGTTGTGCGTTAATAGTTCCTGCTTGAGCCGTCTGCGTGTCGCACATGAATTTAACTGCTCCGGTTCTCGGCTTTTCTCGCGCCCTAATCAATTCTGTGGAGCGCAGGAATTGTGCAAGGCACAGGATCGCAGCGCCGTGAAAACGCGAGGATCTGCCTCGATTTCTCGCCGCGCGCGCGGTGTAGGGTGATATTGATGATAAGAGTGGCATACATTGAACTGCTCGCCGAAAGACGGGCGGGACGTGGCAAGTCCTCGGATGCAGTTGCTCGGCAGGAACGCGGAGCCAAGGAATGGCCCTCGATACGATCGCCATATTGATACTCCATGGACACGAAGTGAACTATATCTGTGATGGCTTCAATTGATGATACACTGAGTGAGATCAGATGGCTGCGGAACGAAATCTGGCGCTGCCGTCGATTCCTTAAAAGGGACCTACCTGGGGCGGAGCGCAAGGCCGTTGAGAAGCGTCTGCTTGAACAGCTTTCTGCCTTTGAACGGCTCTTGTCGACGGCGTTTCCTTTGACCTTGAGCCCTAAAGTGTATTCGGCCAAGAGCACCACGATCGGGCGAAGCGACTCACCTGAAGCACACCTCGAGAACGCCGCTATGGCATCAAGCGGTTCCCTCGGGAAGTCGATGGGGCTAACAAACTATCTGTACCTTGAGCCGGGCAGTCGAGACGAAACTGATCCACAGCTGAGAAATCTGAGGAAGACCGCGATCGAACAAACCTCCAATGCTCACATTTCGCCGATCTTTTGGAAGTTATAGCCGATTTGGCCACCTGCCGGAAGATACTTGGTTGCCAACCACAACGCCGTAGATTGATGCGCAGAACGGATTCCTGCAGATGTCCGGCTGTACCCACCACAGTTTACGCAGATTGTCCTCTCGACCGGTTACAGCGGGGCCGATGGCAATCTCACGACGGCCTTAAAGTCGCGGATGGCTGCAGCGCTGAACAAAGCGCAACTGCTGCAGTACGAAATCGAGGTTCAGAGCGCATTACAACCTCGTAGCACGTCTATGGGCGCACTATCGATGGCTGACCGAGGCCAATCGATTTACCCTGCTCAGCCGCCCTGATAGATGAACTGCGGCTCGGCTCACTTTTCCAGCCCGCTCGACTTTCGGCCGCCAAGCGGGCCAAACTCCGGCGCTCGACAGCCTGAATACCTCACTGCCGCTCCATTTTTGCAACTGCCGCTCGGACGCCTCACTCTCGTTGAAGGACGACCGGAAGCCTGTTGAGACGTCGTCTCGGTCTGTCGTTACTCTCCGCGGCGGTCGGCACCATGCGGCGGCATTCGCCGCGCAAGTTCTTGAAATTGTCCCTAAGACAAAACATCGCTACGTCCACATCGCTACGCCCTGTAAAGCGGTCACAGAAGCGGATCACCTCTGATCTGCACGACATCAAGACTTGCTCGGCCCGCCGATCTCGCGCGCGAGCGTGTCCTGTGCACCACGTCGCTGCGATCGCGATCCCGGCGAGGGCGGCTGCACAGCGACGCGCATTGCAAGTCCAGCCCATTCGTCGCTCTTGATTCACCAAACCTCTCTTAAGCCGCATATCCACCACTATTGTTCTCGGCCGCGCGAGCATAACCTGTTTACCGGATTGGGCCGCCTCTGTCTCGCTGTTGCGGGCCGACGCAATGATTGCGGGCTCCCGAATCATCGTCGCGCCACACGCAGCACGCTGATGCAAAGACCGAGATACAGCAGAGATCGGCCGTTTAGCGCTTGTGTGGCGATGCCGGCTCCCAATACGGCGTTCTGCTTGGCAAGGCTACAACCTGACGCCACGATCGATTCAAGCACTTTGAGGGGTCGTCAAGTGTGTGAGACGGGCAGCATACCCACATTGGGGGCAGTACGACGAACTCCCGACAACTGGACGCCTGACCGACTGCCCCCGGGACGATCGTCCCCAATGTTGGTCGATGACGCTCTGCCTGGTGTTGGGGTTGAGGGCGCAAGGGCACGCATCGAGACGATCAGCGACAAGCTGGGTCGACACAGCTCGCTTGTTCGCGGCTCCAACCAGCTGACCTGCAGAGAAGGGTTTCGTACGATGGGCTTTGAGAAGTACAGAGGTTTGGACCGACAGGCCAGGTACGATGGCTTGCATGGTGATCGTCGTAACTGTCACCTACGGTCGATACCATAGCCTCAAGCCGGCTGCTGCTATTCACGGTGGGCAATTGCTCAAAACCAGCTCAGCGGCCTCGAGCCGCCGGCATGCCGATTGCTACAAACACCGACAGCGCGTCAGCCTGGGTGCAGCCTAGCCGGAACCCGGAAGACACCATGCGTGGTCGACGTCTTTCTGCGGACGGGCGCGGACCGCGCGCTACGTTCGCGATTTCACGATGTAGGACAAAAGCGAGCCTTCACATGAGGAAATTAGCGGTGCGCGAGCTTTCCCTGGCCGGCAGGTTACGTGTTGTGGCCGCAGCCATTCTGGTTTTGCGAGCAGCAGGCGCCAATGAGGATCAGATGAGCGCTGCCAAGCGGATTTCAAGCCGATTCCCTCAGCCGTTCCCGCGGTGAAGGACAATCCTATCACCCATGAAAAGGTCACACTTGGCAAATCCTTGTCTTTCTGGCTATCGGCGAGCGGGGTTATTAGCTGCAACACGTGCCATAACCTTGGGACTGGCGGGATAGATGCCGGCCCAACGTCGATTGGTCATCGTTGGCAGCTGGGGTCGCATCGTGCGCCAACAGTCTATAACGCGGTCTTCACCGTGGCGCAGTTCTGGGATGTGCGCGCGGCCGATCTCAAGGCGCCGGCCTGTCCAGTCCAGGGTCGAATGCGACGCCCGAACGCGTGCTCAGCACATTGAATTCAATGACTGATTATGTCGTATGTTCAGTAAGGCTTTTCCCAATGATGCGGAGCCCGTGACGTTTGAAATCTCGGCAAGGCCATCGAGGCTTTCGAGGCGACGTTGACTACTCCTGCCGCCCCCTCGATCAGTACCTCGATGACGACGGATATGCTCTCACTGATCAGCAGAAAGCCGAAGCTGAAACTCTCCATCGAAAAGGGATGCTCCTCTTGCCACAACGGGATCAACGTCGGTGGACAGGATTACTTCCCGTTCGGCATGATTAAAAGGCCAGCCGAAAGCCTACTTCCGAGGGAAGACAAGGGTCGTTTTTCCGTCACCAAGGATCTCGGCGATGAGTATGTTTTCCGCTCGGCGCCGTTGCGCAAGTCGCATTGCGCTCCCCTACTTCCATTCTGGTCAGGTTTGGAGTCTTAAGCAAGCGGTTGGTGTGAAGAGTGCGGTTCAGCTTGGTGCAAAGCTCGGCGATGAAGAAGCTGACGAGGTTGTCGCCTTTCTGAATTCGCTCACCGGGCAGCTTGCCAAAGATCGATGACCCTGTACTGCCCACGCGGACCATTGCAATCCCGAGGCCCTCCTTAGACAGTAGGCCTTCTCGATAGGGACACGCTACGTTGTGATTAGGAGGGAGATAGCGCTGCCGCAACGAAATCAGGCGATGTTGCGGTCCAAGCTGGAGCATTCAGTGGGCCCACCTTGCGAGCCTCGAGCCCCAACGTTGGTCGCTGACGCAAGAATTCCTGAGGGGGCCTGTCAAATGGTCCATCTTTGGCAGCTCAATCCCGGGTCACCTGGCATTGCAACGAAGGTCTGCGCCCTGAAATGCGCGCGTAGCCGCTGCTGCGAGGAAGATTCTCTCCCGTAGTTCGCGGGCACCGCATATCATTTCGATCAGCCCTTTTTCCAAGCGCCCGGCAGCCGGCCTTCTCCCCGCGCGCACATCGGAAGGTGTGCCAAATCGGCGCATGGACTTGTGCATCATTGACGAGTTTTACGGCCGCGTGTTCGGCAAAGCACATCTCAAATGCAAGAGGCGATGGTTCATCCTCAGCTTCATCTCCTAGCTCCTGCATGTGCGGTTGGTGACGCGAGTGTCCAAAGCCCTACAATGAGATGCGGCAATTTAAGAGGTCCGGTGGAGACCGATACAAGGCCCCCCTTGCCGCTAGAAGCGGCACGCGAATTGCTGGGCAAGGATCAACCAAAGCGCTGCGAAGAAAGTGGTGGCGGCAGGACCGGAGTTCCAATGAGGCTTATCCGATACATTCTGATCGACCTGGCTTTGACGCTACTCGGACCCAAGAATGCACACGCCATCGCTATCGCGCCCGGTGCAAACCAAGTCAGCTAGTAAAGCTCGGGGATTCTTGATGGGGATTCCCGGCCCCGAGGCCAGCGTTCAACTCTGGCCGTGAGCGGACATGTACGCCGTCAAATCTCTCAAGGCGCCATTTGGACATTCAGCAGAAGCCCTTGGCACCTCGAAGTGAGCTGACAGCCTGGCGTGCCGGAAAGGTGTCTTGCTTCTCTTTCGCAAGCGCGGGACAGGACCCGACTGTCTCGATCCTCACGGCGCGAGCATGTACCAAGCCACTGATATTAACATGGCTCTGCAGTCCGCCGCCGCACCTATGCCCCTCCGCTGGCGGAGGCGCCGTCCTGGAGCGGCGGAGTGAATGGTCAAAGGCATAGCCATCACCTCCATTTGCGCGACTTGTGTTCGCGGCTTGATAGGAAGATAGAGCACAGGCACAGGTACATGAGAGAAGAAAAAGCAGGCTATATTGAGGTCTACTTCAACGGCTCTCTCGCGAACATTCCGCTGGATGCGCAATTCAGCTTACCAGCCAAAGGCGTCACAGCGATCTTTGGTCCGCCGGGGTGCGGCAAGACCACGCTCGCGCGCTGCATAGCTGGCGTGCAGCGTCTGCCTGACGGGTTCTGCGCGATCGATGGAGAGATTTGGCAGGATAAGACAACCTTTCGGCCGCCTCATCGGCGTCCCGTCGCATACGTATTCCAGCTGCCTACCCATTTTTCTGGCTGGTCTGCACGGCGCACCCTTCTCTACAACACGTCAAAATCGACATCGGCACTGATCGATTTTGATGGTGTGGTCGAATTACTCGCCTTGGCGCCACTGCTCGAGCGTTTGCCGTCACATCTTTCTGTGGCCGAGCGACAACGACTTGCCCTTGGCAGAGCGTTGTTAAGCCAGCCTCGACTGCTTTTGCTGGACGATCCGCTCATTGTGCTCGATCGCTCCGCCAAACGCGAGATCATGCCATTTCTCGTGCGCATGCGGGACAAGCTCCCATTGGCGATGATATACGTTAGTCATGACATGGCTGATATTGAACATTTTGCCGATCATCTTGTCATGATGAAAGATGGCGCCGTGACTGCAGCCGGACCGCTCAATGTCGTTCAGAGCGCTCCGGAGCTTGCCAGGCGGGACGAAGCGGCAGTCTGTCTTGATACCCTGGTCGGCGGCTATGACGGACGCTATGGGCTGCTCAAGCTTCGCCTCAAGGGAGAGCGGCTTCTGATACCCGGAGCGCCGCTGAGACCCGGCACGAAACTGCGGCTCCGAATCGCAGCCGGCGACGTCAGCATTGCGTGCAAACCCCAGCGTACAAGCTCTATCCTTAATGTATTGCCGGCACGCATCAAAGCCTCTCTGCCGTTCGACGAGGCTGAAGTCACCTTGGTTCTGTCTATGGGAGCTTGCAATTCTGGCGTTCCGCTTTTGGCCCGCATCGCGCGTCGCTCCTTTGATGAACTACGGCTCAGCAATGGAGCGGACGTATTGGCGGAAGTCACGCGCGCTGTTCCACTCGGGGCTGCCCAGCCGCTGTTGCAGCGTCTGCCAAATCCGCAACTTCCATAGCTGTGCCTCGTACGAGAACCACATCAACAGATCCCGGCCGAGAATCGTTTCTATAAATGGATGAGGCTCGAATACGCGGACAATTATCGACCGTTGTATCCCTAGGCTACGGGCCGATTTTGCTTACGATCTCGCGCAGCAACGCGTACGCATCGGTGGCATCGTCCAAAAGCGAGGCGATCTTGGGAGATCTGCTGCTCCATCTGAGCGACCAGGAAAATTGTTTGGCTCTTCCCTCCAGATTTGGGGCAGCTGGCCCGCTCGACTTAACTGTTCTGTTGATGCTTATCGCTACCGGTTTGGAGCAAACTCGCCAACTTGGCGCAACCGATTGATCTCGAGCGGCATAACTGGAGTGGGGGACAAATCATGCGCTTGCAGTGGACCTCCCAGTCGCTAGCCCGGCGGTATGAGAGCTTGGGTATAATCACGGCAATCGCGCCGAAGGTCTCTGCTGGTTCGCAAGACGAGATGGGCAAGGCAATCCCCGCGCATGTACACATCAGCCGCGCAGCCGATCGTGATCTCGGGATGGGCTTGCGAGGGGGAGCCGCCACACCTAGCCAGCTGCATCGCAACAGAAGACCATCTTTCTGCAACGAGGAGGCGCTCGCGCGCCCTGTGCCGAGCGCGCCGGCACAAAAATCACTATTTCGGGTTGCAGCAGCCAAAACGGGCTGAGGCGATCCATTGGTTCTTAGCGAAGCTGAACTAGGAGTCAGGCCAGGATCCAATACTCACTCTGACGATGGCGGCAAGGTAAACGACGGCCAGGAGATTTCTCGCAAGCTGTCGTAGCCGGTTGTAACGCGCTGAAACGTCCTTGAGCCGGCACAGGCCCGCATCGATAACACCGCATGCTCGCCGGCGAGTTGGGGGTCCACCCGGTTAGATTTGTATGCACGGAGGGAATTCGCCCTTTGTGCGCGCACGCGGTGATGATGACGACTACTGGCTCTAGTAGGTTTGTTGTACCCCCAAATGAGTTAGCGATCAGAATTGCTTTGACAGATGGGTTCCGCGCACAGGGTGCGCGCCGGGACAGGAGAAACTCGATGCATTTGGCCGCGCTGCGCCGCACCTCTCTTGCGCTGATCCTGTTTGCCTGCGGGGGAATTGAGAGCGCTCTAGCCGCCGATCCGCCGCCTGTTCAGGTCACTACGCCGCCCGGCCAGAAGGCTGGCGCCGGGCAAACGCCGAGTATGCCATCGCCGGCCGAGCCGCATCGCCTGCCGCCGGACTCCAGCACCGCGCAAACGCTTGAGCTCCCCGGGCGGACGCTTTCTTTCGTCGCGACCGCCGGCTCCATCCGCCTATTCGACGACAAGGGCGAGCCCCAGGCCGACATCGCCTATACTGCCTATCAGCTTGACGGAGCCGACCGCGGCTCGCGCCCCGTAACATTCTTCTTCAATGGCGGACCGGGCTCATCATCGGCCTGGCTGCACCTCGGTAATGCCGGACCGTGGCGGTTGCCGATCAATGCGGACGAGGTCACGCCATCGACCTTTCCGGAGGCGCGGCCAAACGCGGAAACTTGGCTCGATTTTACCGATCTCGTGTTTCTTGACCCCGTAGGCACCGGCTATAGCCGTTTCGTGGGAACCGGCGATGATGCACGCAAGCAGCTCTATTCCGTTGACGGCGACGTTAACGCGCTCGCGCTGGTGGTCCGCCGCTGGCTCGAAACGCATGCCCGGCTGTTGTCGCCGAAATACATCGTGGGTGAAAGCTATGGCGGGATTCGTGGGCCAAAGGTTGTCCATCAATTGCAGACGCAGCAAGGCATAGGCATCAAGGGACTGATCATGGTCTCGCCACTGTTCGACTACAGCACGAGCGTGCTGCGATACGTCGCAACCCTGCCAAGCTATGTCGCGACCCTGCGCGAGGCCGAAGGTCCGGTAAAGCGATCTGATCTCGCCGACGTGGAAGCCTATGCACGCAGCGAGTTTCTGGTCGATCTCATCAAGGGGCAGGCGGACAATGAAGCGACCACGCGTCTGGCCGATAAGGTCGCAGCGCTGACCGGCATCGACCAAGCGGTCAGTCGTAGGCTCGCGGGCCGCTTCGGACGCACCGAGTTCCGCCGTGAACTCGAGCGTAAAAACGGTAAGTTAATTGGCAATTATGATGCCTCGGTGCGTGGCCTCAATCCGTATCCGGACTCCGATTCCCCACTTTCCGGCGATCCCTCCAGCGATACGCTATTGGCCCCTCTGACCAGCGCCACTGTCGATCTGCTTACGCGCAAGCTTAATTGGCGGCCGGACGGGTCCTACGAGCTGCTCAACCGCGCGGTTGGGCGGGCTTGGGATTTCGGTCGCGGCTCTCCAGAGTCCCTTTCGCAGCTGCGCCAGATTCTGGCAACGGACCGGAAGATGAAATTGCTCGTCGCACACGGCCTGTTTGACCTCGTCACCCCCTATTTCGCATCGCAGATCGTGCTGGATCAGTTGCCGCCGTTTGCCTCGGCGCCGCGCCTCAAGCTTGTAGTCTATCCGGGCGGCCATATGTTCTATTCACGGGATACCTCGCGCCAAGCTTTTCGTGCAGAGGTCGAAGCGATGATGAAGTAACGCCGACGATTTGGTCACAAGCAAGTTCGCGTCAGGCGAATGACGCCGAGAGACTTGTATCTCACCTAAAGTCAGGAGCAATGCTCCTGGACGGCCGGGGTTATGATGCGGACCGGAAGAAGGCGCATTGGCCAACATTCCGCCGCACTGCAATCGCTGAGATCCAATCAATCTTCGCTCGCATCTCTATTTGAGCCCGGAATTCCGTCGAGCGCTTCCTCAACAACGTCACGCATACCGGCGCGTGGCACGCGAAGACAAACTCACCGCCAACTACCCGGCCTTCGTCCAACTTGCATCATCATCAATCAGGCTGTGGGTGGATGTTGATGAATGCCCGTGCCAAAGCTGGAACGATCTTTGCTACCATCTCGCGGCTGGCTCAAGCCTGCAAGAAGAACCGGCGCGCTGAGAGTACATCGGGTCTGGCACGAGCAATGTTCTACGGCTATCAATCAAAATATGTCGCTTGCAAGAGCACACTCATCTTGCTCCTGGCCTCGACCATCGTTTCGCTCTCTGCAGCGGCACCGGCATCCGCCGCGACTTTTGCGTTGCCACCCGCCGCCTCTGACACATCCGCGGCAGCGACCCCAATTCTGCTAGCCCGCGACGTCGCACCGCCTCTGCCTGGAGCGCTAGAACGCCACAAAGCGGGGACGGCATTAATAGCCCGAAGGAAAGTGGACAATTGTCGATGCGACGACCCCCTAGGAACCCTCGAGCCGGCGACATTGCACGTCGTAGAATTCTTAGCAGCCTTTCTCGGAATATGCGGGTTGGTGCTTTACCAGTTAGTGAAGCTCCACGACAAATACAAAGATGGGAGATTTAGCTAACACTACCAGGCAAAAATTGACGTCGCGCAACTGGTTGAGGGTGACTCGGTCACGAGCAATGTCAGTACGCCCCCTCAGCGGCGAGAGCGCCGTTGCGCGCAGCGCACGGGAAGTTGTCGCGGGTCAAGGACTGGTTCGAGTTTGAGCGAGGTCCGCCAAGCACTCGGTGCGCGTTCATCACTTCTGCAACATTCTCGTCCGGCGCCTCGTACGGCTTGCCCGCCGGCCTCCGCGCCAGGTCTCTGACGGTGGACGGCCCGAACGCATCTGGTGGGGCGGCCAAGCTGCGTCGGGAAGCAAGCAGCAAAGCCGGCAGCAACGCCGACCGTTGAACAAGCTGGCGTCGGTTCACGTGCTCTCCTAGTCGCTACTGCTGCCCGGCCATGCAACGACCGCGGCGCCCGCGAGTTCCATTAGCAGCCATCTCCGGGCGAAGAATCGCGGAAGTGGGACTCAGAGGCCGGCGACTGAGGCGGCGTTACTGGCGCTAGGAGACGCTGTGTGGCTCACTGTCAGTGCCGGGGTGTCTTGCGAAGGATGGCACGCACGCTGAGGGTCGAACGGGCGCGGGCACGATCGTTCCGCCCGCCGAGCGGTCGCAAGCCATGGGCCGACGGGCCGCTAGCGCCTCCTGCCATTGGGCTTGCTTCGGCGAGGCGCTTCTTCGGCTTGGGCCTTGTTGGCTTTTCGCTCTGTTCAGCCGCGAGAACTCGGGCTCGGGTTTCCTCTAATTCAACCAGCGCAGAAACGATGCTCTGAAGACGTTCGCGAATTGCAGCAGCAGCCGCTCGACCGCGGGTACTCATGGAGGCCCCCACTTGTTCTTCTTTGGGGCCGCCGTTGGGGACCCGCTCGGAGTGTTCCCTTTTCGGCGAACCTGGTCGTTAACAAATTTAAATGACGACCACCACGTCCCAGCCAGATCGAGTTGTTGCCGGAGGGAACATTGCAGCATCCTGCCAACCGCGTATTGTCGATCGCGAAGCAGCAGAAGCGCGCCAGGGGCGATTGAGCGCCGGGTCGGGTGCGTGACGAGCCCCGATAGACAGACATCCGCATCATCGCCGAATGACGAAATGTCTAACAGATCGATGAAGAGCGCGGTGCGCTCAAGGTCATAGGGAGACGTTCAAACCGGCGTCCTTGCCACGCAACTTCCCGATGGCCAATGCCTGGACCGAAACGGCTTTCTAGATTCTGAGCTGCAGTTCGCGCGATGCTCGCCAGACAAGATGCTCTCAGCGTCGGCTACTGACCTCGAAGCCGTGAGCCATCAAGAGCACGACAACCTTGCGCGAACAAGCTGTCCAGAAAATGAACTACCTATCGGATGAAATGGATGCGACGACGGGTGAAGGAAATCGATGATGGCTTCGCGATAGTCGAAGGGGTTGTCCTGAGCGAGTCGAAATCGCCGTTGTAACTGCTCGCAGATATTCACCAAAACACACGTCGAACGGCGGGCAGTAGTCGATGGCAGCGGAGGAGTGAACTGGACTACAAGTCGAGATAATATGCGCGGGTTCCTCACCGGACAGGTGATCGTGGGATCGAGCCCGCAATCCACCCGACTGGCTCCTCCATTCGCGCAATCGCGTTCGACGGCGCTCCGCTGGCTTCTTCAGGTTGAAGAAGGCACGACGCGTTGCATATTTGCAACCCGCGCGCCCGCTGAAGAGAGTAGCCTGGTTGACCGGAATAACGAGAACATACTTCGTTTTTTGCTTCGAACGATCAACGGGGGCGAAAAGTGTTTGATGTCTATCGCAATGGCAAACGTGACTTACTCGTTCTAAGCACAGGCTCCGCGATACCCGATGCTTACTCCACCATCAAGTGGCGCAAGAGTAGAAAAAGAATTCTCAGAGTAAGCGACGAGATTAGGTCAACCGTTCAACGACAAGGGTATTACGCCCGTAACTTGCTGGACGCGAAGAAGTGATTTGGTTCGGCGCTTAGGAACGGGTAATTTTTGCAATCTCGAAACCACCACCCAGTCGGCAGCTTTGCTCTCGCTTTCTCGGGGTGGCCGCCACTTGCTAACTTGGAGCCGACCTCCGGCCCTTGCCCGAATTTCGATAGTGCACAGAACGCGACGCACATACTACGATACCTGCTGCTCGCAACCTCATAATTGTTTGTCAACCGGTTTGGCGTAAGTTCTTGAATATCTATCTAAGACGGGTCGGCGTGGCCGGTCGTGGTGGGGGCTCAATCCTCATTGGCTTCTCGTTGCACCGCATACTTGTAGTTTTCATTGCTTTTTGATCACTTTCGGCACCGCCGCCGAACCAAATAGAGATGTGCGACAATGTCGTCGGTGCTTACATTTCGCCAACCGCACAACGCGAAGTCTAAGACAACCGCCTCGCCCCAGAAACTGCCTGAGATTCTGGCGAACGTCGCTGCTCTGTTGGCGCAAGTTCAATCTATCAACATCCAAACAACAGACGACATACGTCACGCAATTTTCATTCTCGAACTCACCAATAGCTGCATCCGGTTGCTCATCGAACAGACCACACTGGATGAGACGATCATAACGAGCTTGCTGACCCGGTCGGCAATGATTGATCTGCGTATTGCCGAGACGCGAAGGGAGGCGGCGCATCTATTTGGAGAAAATGATTTGAAATTGAGGATTGCGGACCATGGAGAACAATCGAAAGGCGCACCGTGTTCGGTTTGAGCACAAGCACATCGTGAGCATCATGGGTGTCGATGGAACGTGGCGGCGACGCTGCATTCTCGTCGATGCCTCGGCGAGCGGTGCCAAGCTTGAGGTCGAGGGCTCAACAGATCCCCTGAAAGCACAAGAATTCTTCTTGGTGCTGTCCTCCACCGGCTTGGCTTTTCGACGCTGCGAGCTGATCTGGGTGGATGGCTCTCACGTCGGGGTTCAATTCGTCACCGCAAAGACAAGGCCAAGACGAACGCAGGAAAATATCTCGTCAGCTCACAATGATGTTGTCGAACGCCGCTATGAAAACACCAAAGCCAAAACAGTGGACGGGCCAGGAGGTTCGGCGCTTAGCCAGGCTCGCTCGCCAAGGAGTTGGCGCATCGAAAATCGCTGCCGACTTGGGCCGCCACGCCGGTTCGATCATACGGATGGCGCGGACATAGGAGTGCTGCTGAAGAAGTAGTGCCCGTCGCGGACACCTCCGTAACTTTACGGAGTGCTGTTTAGCGTCTACTTGCGACCCGATCTGTGACTAGCTAATTTTGGACAGTGGCGCATGACCGTTGAAGCTCTGGGCGACGATTCTTCAGAACGAACTGCATTGGGCAGCGGCATTCATTGCCTTCTCGGACCATGATGATTTCGCTTCATCGAGTGGACAGCTGAGCTGACTGTTTGCGTGAAGATTAAGGGAGGCGCTGGGGATTTCGCCTTATACTGAACCGGCAACCATCAAATCAGTGCTGTTTGTCGTCGCTGTTGAGCTACGAGCGTTCATCTGGGGCGCCGACCGAGGCTATGGAATGAGGCCGCTAGCACGGAAGTAAGCGCCACACCCATGCCGGCGCGTGTGCCCGCCCTTGTGCTGCGCCGCCTGGCCTGCCGCCTTGCTCAAGTAACCGAACCTTCGAACGAACCAAACCGAAACACAAAGCGAAAGGGACGCGCGAGGACAACCGCACGGTGTCCGCGGGTCCTTCCGCTGCGGTCGTTTGGGGCTTGTATCCTCCTACCTCCGATTGCATACTCTTCTCGTTGTCGCCTTCATTGTTTCAATAGTCATTGTTCGAGGCAGTAATGAGTAATCGAGGTCAGGTTTACAATTATTCGGCTATTCTGCGTGAACGGGTCGAGGGCCTCATCGCACTATTTGACGAACTGCAGACGCTCCGGCGTCGCCTGCGAGCCGCTAACGCGAGAAGGATTGGTCGGCGTATTCCGAAGCCGGTGCGGAGGCGGAGGGTTCTTCGTCGGTGATGGCTCGTCAATGCAACGATCACGCCCCCCGCTGCGACATTGCTACGAATGCGCATCAGGTCGCTTTGAAACACCTCCCTTAACCGAGTGCCGGCGCAACTCGAAGCATTGGAGCAACAGTTTTCCGGCACGTTGACGGTGCGCGATTCTTCATTTGCGTCGTGTGCATGGCTCAGGCCTGCTCTCTTTACAAAGCAGAGTGGGGGATGGGATTGATTGTGCGCGCGGGATTCTTTCTTGCCTTTTGCCGATCCCGCTTGGTCGGAAGCTCCCTTCGCGTCACCACAGGCCCGCAGGGCGCATGTCTTGCAGCGAGGTCAGATACTACGTCTCGGATATTCCGCACCACTGGCGGAGATGTACGCTCGCGATCACGGCGCGACCGACGCACGGATAGAACTCGCGCGAGGTTGCTTGGCCCTAAACGAGACTGCTGAAGCCGAACGACCACGCGCTTATACCGATTGAAGTGGTTCCAAAATGGTTGATGCGTGGCGTTCATCCCGGAAGCTCGCTCAAATGTGGGCGGTGTACTTCGCAATCTTCAGGGGCTGGTCCGGCCTTGCGTTCGCACCCCGATCTGGTGGCACGAGACAATGAATCCATGTCGCCGCCAGATTTGAGCCCCCCTGGCTGCCTAGGTCGGCGAGGCTACCGCGAAAGTGAAGAAGACCGTTCGTCGGCACCGGCAAGAACAGGAAGTCGGCTGTGTCATTCCCGTTCCGATCATCGACAATGCGAAGGAATGCGCGGAGAGCGTCGGCATTAGTACCCTGGCCCACCCGAAAGGCCATGAAAGGATCTACAAACCGGGTCCGGGCGGCAAGATTTGGATTGCTCGCCCACAACTCCTGCCCAGGAGTTCGTAGTCTCGCTGGAGTGCTCGTCACCTAGCCATTCCCTCGCTTCGAGCACCCGTCCGCTGCGGTCGCCGGCAGAGACACCCGCAGCCGAACCAGAGACCCGGGCCTTAGAAACCGAGGATGGGCCAGGATGATGGACAAATTGAGCGTCGCGACGTCCTCGCGGACCCACCGTGATGGAGTAGGTCTACCCGTTGATGGAGACCGGCCGGGGAGCCATTCGCGAAGTCGGCAACAGCATTTTATTGTCCAGTACATCGAGCAGGAACTCCGACACCGGCTGTGAGCCATGCTGCCAATCCTGAAAGACGAGATACAATGGCCTTGAGCTCTTGAGGCATACCCGATGCCCCGATGAAGAAGGGAGGTCTGCCGGCAGGGCTCTGCACCGGCCTTGACTGGGCATCGACCCTCCCTCTGAAGCCAATCACTAAATGAGCGTAGTGTGGAGGCCATCGTCGAAACGGCGGCTTTCTCTTTGCTGGTCGCCTCAGGTCCAAGCTTGGACAGAGCGACGGTCAGAAAGTCGTCGATGGTGGAGATGTCCTCCGGATGAGCCGACAATGTTGCGCGTCCCATCAGTTGGGCGCCGGCTCCGACAGCTTGGAGCCCGTCAGCCCCGATCCTGCGCAGATGAGACAGTGCCGCGCTGAGGCGGTCACGATCATCGCCACCAGATTCGACGTACTCGTCCATTTCGGCAGTGAGCGACCTTGGTTCATTGAACGCCCGCAGAGCCAATGGCTCCTTATTTCTGTGCTCGGAGCCAACGAGCAAACGTGTTGAGCGCTTGCACATTGGACTTGATCGTAGCAGGCGGAACCTTTCCAGTGCCGCGGTCTGGTACCATCGGGAGCAATTCTGTACTCTTTGACGTTCTCCACGAACTGGCGGATTATCCGCTCGTTCTGGGAATGCATCGGTTGCTCTCGCGTCTTCACAAAAGCTGGGGCGGAATGGGATTTGCAGCCTGAAAACTGCAGAGTGTTTTCAATGCTCCACCCACGTAGTTCCTGCTATTGGCGCTCGCACCTTCATAAATTCATCTTTATAGACGGTCAGCAGATCAGCATTTGCCAAGCAGGTCCTTTAGCGTGATGCCTTTGGGTCTGAGGAACCCTCGCTGAACATTCGAAGAGCCGTCACGTAGTTCTCGATGGTCTTGGTCTTACGGTTCGCGCCAACCCAATGCCGTCTTGAACTCGCATGCGGCACATCGGGGTCGAACTTGGGCTGATCGATTGCCGTTCGGAATTTGATACTCGCGATTGAAAGTTCTGCTTCACATTCAATTACGCCGATTCCCTCACATCTACGACAAGCCGGCCGAGCCTGCACAGCCACATACCCAATGCACCTAAGATCTTGAGACCTTGAGGTCTCTCCTTGTGATCAAGACGCTTCAGAGTGATCGCCGCATGCATGATCCAGACTGTACAACCTGACGCTACGTTGAGTTCAAGCCCCAATCGCCGCCGACGGCGGGCCTGGTTGGCTTTCAAGCGTTTCAGGATCCGGCAAATCCTCAAGCCTGGTCATCTACCTGCCGCTTCAAGCGCCTCCATGTGCGAACCGCCGTCGCCTATGGCTACTCGCACCGTGCTTGGCAACGGCGCGCATCCGCCCTGACTAGCGCAATCTGTTGTCGCGGCGATACAGCCGCTCCTGTTTGCGCCAGATGCTACGAACCTCGGGTTTCGTAAGGTTTGGTTGTTTCCATTAGATCGCGGCAGGCCGACAGTCCTTTGGCACATTGATGGCAAGATGGCAGTTTACTCTGAGGGACGCAGAACGGGCTTTGACCAGACGCTTGCAGGCGAACATCTCAGGCGGTCGCGTAAAGCAAGAACGTTTTCATGAGCTTTGGCAAGGAAGCGCTTGGCTACAGATTCGTCGCCGATCGACGCTCCAAGCTCACGGGCATGCCTGTATCCAAGCCTCTGAAATCCAACCCTGAGAATGGATGGCATATTGTTTGCTTCAACAGTGAAGTGACAATCTACAAAACGCAAGTTTGCGAGGACAGCATGCTCGGAATTGGAAGTCAGTTGCCGCCATTCGACATCACAGGCGTGAAGCCCGGTTTTCATACACAGGAAGAAGAAGGGCAGAGTGCATTTGAGACGCTGACTGAGCTGAGCTTTCCGGAAAAATGGAAGATCATCTTCTTTTATCCCAAGGACTTTACCTTCGTCTGCCCGACAGAGATCGCTGAGTTTGCCCGACTTTCCAAGGAATTCGCTGACCGCGATGCGGTTGTGCTGGGTGGTTCGACTGACAACGAGTTCTGCAAACTTGCTTGGCGGCGCTCACATGTCGACCTGCACAATCTGCCAATCTGGCAGTTTGCTGACACAAAGGGAACGCTCGTCGACGGCCTTGGCGTGCGTTCACCCGAAGGAGTTGCCTATCGTTGCACATTCATTGTTGACCCCCAAAACACGATTCAGCACGTCTATGCGACCAATCTCAGTGTCGGGCGCAGTCCTAAGGACACGCTCCGCGTGCTGGACGCGCTGCAAACGGACGAGCTCTGTCCCTGCAACCGCGAAATCGGCGGCGAAACCTTGAACGTTGCTTGAGGCAGCATGTCGTCGATCGAACAAATAAGCGACAGAATTCCCGATTTCGCAAAGGATGTCAGGCTTAACTTGACCTCCTTGGTGGCCGATGAGACGCTTTCGCCGCAACGAAAATACGGGCTGCTGCTGGCCAGTGCGACTGCCACCCGCAATGCAGCCCTCGTTGCCGCAATCGAATCCGCTGCGTCCGCTGTGATGACCTCTGTAGCGATCGCCGCAGCGAAAGCCGCAGCCCCCGTGGAGGCAATGAACAACGTTTACTACCGCTTCGCTCACCTCGTTTCAGACCCGAAATATAAGACGATGCCGCCACGGCTCCGTATGGACGTGATCGGCAATCCCGGCGTGGACAAGTCTGATTTCGAGCTGTGGTCGCTTGCGGTCTCCGTCATAAACGGATGCGGTGTCTGCATTGATGCCCATGAGAAGACACTGAGAGCCGCTGGCGTCGATTCCGAAGCGATACACACTGCCGTGCGCTTCGCTGCGATCACGCAGTCGGTAGCGATCGCCATCGAGGCCGCTGGGCCAGTCCCCACTTAACCGGGAGGCTGATCTTTACTCCTGCATCCGATCGACGGAGTTGGAGCGCCACTCAGTGGCACCACAACGGGGTCCTTGCGGCTCCCGAACGAGCGTCACGTCGGATCACCTCAGCAAGTCATGTTGCGCAACGTCCTCATGAGAGCGTGACCGAATTCCCGCCGCCCTGCAATTTGACACGGAATGGGCCACAGGAGGGTGAGATCCTGTCGCCCAGCCCCGATCGCGCGACGTTCGTTGGTTCACCATCACCCAAACTTGAACAGGACGCCATACCCACCGCGCGGATGGCTCCATTGGATGTCGCCGGTCGGCTCGGCGATAACGCGACAGGTACCGCACTCAATACAGCCATCAACCGCTACCTCGACCTGGCCGCCGTCGTTGATCTCGTAGCATCTCGCGGGGCAGACCTTCAAAAGTGCAAGTAGCTGCGGCGATGGCGTTGTGTGCGCACGGACCTTGACGTGCGGTTGTCCGACGTCGACAAGATAGCGGTTGTAATACAACTTGTCTTCGACGCGCACCTGGGAGTCGAAATTCATGCTTTGGCCTTCCATTGTTGAACTTCACACCTGTTGCGATCAGCGCCAAGCCCGGGCAAAGCGACAAGCATCGCTGAACAGACCTGACCATGACCGCGCCTTGACAAAGGCTTTCAGGCTCGCCTTCTCCTTTTCGGCCTTGGGCGTACCATCGACGCGCACAAAGTTCTGCATCGCCTTAGAGATGAGCTGCGGATAGGTGAGAAAGAAGTTTTGAGAGTGGGTGTGCATTAGGGGCGGCAAATCCTTGTACTTCTTCAGATCTTTGATGACGAAGGAGTCGTCCAGCATCTTCCTGTAGATTGACAGATTTGTTGCACTCATCGGTTCGCCGCGCGATTTTATCAGACCTATCGCTTCGGCGGCGATGCGACCGGAGGTCATCGCGAGATTGGAGCCCTCACGATGAATGGCATTGTTGAGTTGGGCCGCATCGCCCACTACGACCCAGCCTTCCCCATAAAGCTGCGGGATCGACTTATAACCGCCTTCAGGAATGAGATGCGCCGAATATTCCTTGACTTCGGACCCTTCTATCAGGGGCGCGACAGACGGATGCCTCTTGAATTGTTCGAGCAGACCGTACGGCGTTTGGCCCGTGCGTTGGAAGTCGGCTACGAGACAACCGATGCCGAGCGAAATGCACTCTTTATTGGCGTAGATAAAACCCATCCCGGTCATTCCGCGGGAAATGGTGCCGGCAGCCTCGATCACGACACCTTCATCGCCCTTGAGATTGAACCGCGCCTCGATACTCTCGCGAGGCAGGAAGTGCATTTCCTTCACTGCGAGCGCAACGTTGTCGGGTGTCGGACGCGCACGTAAGCCTGCACGTGTGCCGAGCAGGCCATTGACCCCTTCGGCCAGCACGACGACGTCGGCATGTATTTCGCCATCTCTGCGATCTGTACGAACACCGACGATCCTTTCACGATCGTCCCGTACGAGCTCGGTGACGGTGGTCTCGCACAGCACGATCGCACCAGCCGCACGCACCTTGGAAGAAAACCATTTGTCGAACTGGGCGCGTATAATCGTGTAGCGGTTCGGCCGCTCCTCGTTGAAGTCCTCCGAACGGTAATGCATGCCGACATGAGACCGATCGTCCATCATCCAGAACCGCTGTTCGATCAGGTGACGTTCGAGCGGGGCCTCCTCTCGAAACTCGGGAATTAGCTTTTCCATCATGTCGGCATAGAGGATGGCGCCCTGCACATTCTTCGAGCCGGGATATTCGCCCCGCTCGAGTTGCAGCACCTTCATGCCGCGTTTGGCCATCGTCAGCGCCGCCGCGTTGCCGGCCATACCGGCCCCGACCACGATCGCGTCGAATCTTTCTTCAATCATCAGCATCTCCTCTAAACCGCAATACGGGCGCGCGAATCTGGCAAAAGCCGCGCGCGAAATGCAGCCGTCAGCGCCGGTAGCAATTGCATGGCATCACTGACGATCGCGAGATGGGCGAAGTCGAAGATCGGAGCGTTCTTGTCTGTATTGACGGCGACGATCAAATCCGCGCCCTCGACGCCAACCCGGTGCTGGATCGCACCGGAAATGCCCGCGGCAATATAAAGCTTCGGCCGGATGGTTTTGCCTGTCTGGCCGATTTGCCGGTCAGACGTAACCCACCCTTTTTGCACGAGAGGACGCGAGCAGCCATATTCAGCCCCAAGTAGACTTGCGAGCTCGCGCACCAACCGAAAGTTCTCAGGCGATCCTAGTCCCAGGCCGCCCGCAACCACGACATCGGCATAGGCCAGATTGGACGTTTCTGCATCGCGGTCGGGCAGGAAGGACAATACTTTTGTGACAATATCGTCTTCGACAAGGCGGAGCGGATGAACGACGATACGCGCGGCATCGCGTTCGACACGCTCAGGCATCGGCATGACCCGCGGGCGGACGGTGGCCATCTGCGGACGATAATTCAAGGTGTAAATCGTGCAGAGCAGCGAACCGCCAAAGGTTGGCCGCGTCGCCGCAAGTGAACCATCGGCGTCTACGTCCAACGCGGTGCAGTCCGCAGTGAGCCCTGTCAATAGGGTCGTCGCCACTGAACCCGCGAGATCGCGACCGAGCGTCGTCGCACCCAGCAGCAGGATCTCGGGCTTGTAGGTGTTGACGAGCTCGGTTAGCGCCTTGGTATAGGATTCGTTGCGGTAGTCCGACAAAACATTGTCGCTCACGAGATAGGCCAGATCGGCGCCATAGCAAAAGGCTTCAAGCGCGGCGTTACGTGTGTGCTGACCCTCCGGACCAATAACGACAGCGGCAAGATTCACTTTTAGCCTGTCGGCAAGCCTGCGTCCCGCACCCATAAGCTCCCAAGAAACCGGATGCACCTGACCACGCTCCAGCTCGACGAAGACCCAGACGTGCTTGTACGACTTGAAGTGCTCCGGCAGTTCTTTCTTGGCTGCTGCGCGGCCGGCCGTCGCTGGCATGGCCGTTCTGCTAACGTTGCTCATAGTTTACATTCCTTTCAACGATAGGGGCGCCCGCGCCAAGGGGCACTTTTTCCTCTTCATTAGCTGAAGATCACTTTTGGTTAGCAAGTGGCTGGCTGCTCTGCCCCGCCTGCGTGCGCGACCGGCCCCACAACAACACGCGCCGTCGCAATAAGACGCACGCGTCCGGCCGGACTTGGAGAGGTCTTCCTCACTGAAGCCTTGTGCGCCGGATTCGACGAGCGCCACCGCGGCTGGCCAGGGCGCCGTGGTGATTCCAACCGATAGCTTCGGAGCCTGAGTTGGCGAGTTCGTTCGCTGCGCAGCACCTGCGCCCTAGTCCGGCCCAACGGGTCCACATTGGCGGTGCCAACGAGGTCGATCTCGGTAACACTTCTATCACGCAATCCATGCCGAGGCTCCACCGAAAGCAGTCCGTATGGGCCGAAGCTCGCGCTCGTCGTGGCGCAGTCCTCATCCGCCAAAAGATGGGCACAAATTCGAGCGGGATGGGGGACTAATCCGATGCGGATGATGTTGTGCATGCAGACTGCAGGAGTCGCGCGAAGCGGAGACTTATCCATTGACCACCGTCTCACCGTCGCCAGGGCACTTTGATCGCGTCAATCGCCGCTTCGAACGGAGCTAACGCGATTATGGGCCTCGAGATGATGAAGCAGGGATCAGCGGGCAGTAAAAGCAGCATCATAGGTCCTCCTTCACACTCATCGCGGACGACTGCCATCTCTCGGCATCGATGGCAGGACAACAGCAAGTGTCGTACCAGTTGCAAAGACCATTGAAAGTCAGCCGAAAGAAATGGCTTGCGACACAATTCAAACAACCTCTCATACCGTAGACGCGAGCAGTCTAGACATGGTCGGGAATACGACAGCGGCCGCTTCCGTCATGGCTTAAGAAGCTTGAGCACGATCAAGAGAAGGCCCGCTATGGGATCTCTTTCGGCAGCGGTCGGGCACAATTCGCTCACTGCGCAACGCTAGATCACTTCAACTCGCTCAGCGGGACAAAGGCCGCGCCCTTCTTAGGCTCTGCGACGGCGTCCTTCAAAACCTTGAACACACGCTGCTCGATCGGTGACGATGCCACGAAATCGGCATAGGCTTGCTCCAGCATCGCCTTGCACCGAGCTCTGATTTCCGCCTCTGGGGCTCCAGCAAATTGCTCTTCGGCAAAATATTGTCCCATGCGCTTTAAGATGTGAAGGCGAGCGACGTTCACTATCTTAGCGTCGTATTCTACGCCAAGCAGCGAAAAGAACTCCTCTGCCGACGAGGCCTTGCCGAGCCGATCCAGGATACCGGCTGCTGCGGATGAGTTGATCATGGAAATTCTCCTTCGGATTAGCTCTGGAAGGTAAATGAGATGGGGTGGCGCCTGTTGACTGCTGGCGGGATCAATAGCCAAGCCACGATCGAGGCTGACGCTCGTCAGGACGGTCGCCGGACCGGAACTCACCGCGAGAAGACGCCGATTGGCAGTGCCGGGCGGCTCGCTATTGGGTAGGAGATCACAGTATGTATGGCGGAACGGGAAGTAAGATCGGGAGGTGAGATTGCGCCAGGGGATCTGACGTGCGAAAGCTGGACGCCGTTCGGACCCATCAGCGATATCGGACGCCGTCCTTGCGGCGCGTCTGTTTGCGCAAACGCTGCTGGACACGGCTTTTCACGCGGGGTGGTTTGCCAGGCATCCGCACACGTCGCGCCAGATCGCCGCCACGGTGTCGCGCTCGACCGGCCGCTTGTGCTCGATGGCATATTGGCGGACTTGCGACAGAATCTGTCTGGCTTGATCGGCGCTGGCCACGAGTTGCAGTTCATCGAGTAACGCGGTGATCGCCCCAAGTCCGGAATGCTTGCCGATCACAAAGCGGTTGCAGCGGCCAAACAAAACGGGATCAAGCGATTGATAGGTGCGTTGATCCTTCAAAAGGCCATCGACATGAATGCCGGATTCGTGCGTAAATACATGTTCACCGACGATGGCCTTGTTCATAGGAATCGCACGTGCGGCTGCGGCTGCTACCACCGCGGCGACGTTCTCGAGCTCCGGGAGTAGGATACCGGTTTCGCGCCCGTAGAGCTGCTTGAGTGCGACCGCGATTTCCTCGAGCGGGGCATTTCCGGCCCGCTCGCCCAGCCCGATGACGGTCACTGAGGCGTGGCTCACGCCGGCCTTGATAGCGGAGAGCGTGTTGGCGGTTGCGAGTCCGAGATCATCGTGACCGTGAAATTCGAGTTCGAGATCGGTGGTCGCACGCAAATTCCTGACCAGCACGTAGGTTGCGTCGGGATCGAGTACACTGAGCGTATCTGCAATACGAAAGCGACGCGCGCCCGCGGCTTTTGCAGTTGCCATCAGTCTGATGAGAAAATCGATGTCGGCGCGGGAGGAGTCCTCACCACCGACGGCGACCTCAAGTCCGCGCGCACAGGCATAGCCTACCAATCGCTTCACCCGTTCCAGCGCCAGGTCGCGATGACCACCTAGCTTGGCCGCGATCTGGACATCGGAGGTCGGGATCGACATATTGATCATGGACACCTTTGCTTCGATCGCCGCGTCGACATCCGATTCCCGCATCCGGCACCAGCCTATGGTGGTTAGCGGAAGATCTGCTTCGACAATGGCGCGAATGGCGGCGATCTCCTCGTTGCCCATCGCCGGCGTTCCCGCCTCGATCTCCGTGACTCCAGCCCGCGCCAGCGCCTGCGCGATCGCTAGCTTTTCCTCTGTGGTGAACGCAACGCCAGGTGCCTGCTCGCCGTCGCGTAATGTCGTGTCGTTGAGCACGGTGGGCTTGGCGCGCACATCCTTGGACCAAGACGATTTTGCGGCGGTGCTAGCGGCAATCACGCGAGAGCTCCTTGTTGTTTGACCCACCTAAGCTTCAGCAAATGGATTGTCGTAAATGCGACAGGCTCATGAAGCGACGCCTTGCCTATTGCCCCACCGAGTTCGAGCTTTAATGCAGTTGCGGCGCGCCAGGATGTGAGAATTGTTGCAAGCCCGCCGCCGCCTTGGACACATGGTCACTCGCTTGCAGCCAAACGGCATACCCACTCCTCCTCTCCCCGCGCGGCCTACAGATAGGGCGAGGCTTTCGCGGATGACGATGCGATCGTGGACTCTTCCGGCAGTTCAGATGACGGATCGCCGGCCACAGCCGGCCGCGCTGCCGCTTGCGACAGCAAATCGCGCCGACCCTCGGCTATCCGGCTCTCACCGCTTTCTTCACCGAAGCAGATGTTGAATTCGTTGCATTGATTGCACACGGGTGTCGTGCACATCACAAGGCCTTCGTTCTCGCAAAGCATGCGGTAGAAGAAGCGCTTCCAACGCATATTATCGACGTTGCGCGCGGCAAGCGGCGCGAAATGGCGGCTCAGCAACAGAGAGAGTTCGGCACGATTGCGCAAGCCGAGAGCTTCCCACAGATGGTCCGGCTCAATGGCCCGGCGCGCGATCATCGCAGCCAGCCAGCGGCCGACATCCCCTTCCGTCGAGCGTTGCTTGAGCAAAAGATCGCGAAGCATTGCGATCTCCTCGTGCTCTTCCCACTTGAAAGGCGAGACCTGCAAAGGCGAGAGCTGCTCGGCCGGCTTGATCCCGGTTGAGGGAAAGTACTGCTGCAGCAAGGCCGCCAATTCAAGGCCGGACAGGCCGACCTTTTCTGAGAGGGAGCCACCATCCATCGTGGCAGCCGCCAGGACAGACGCCAAGACATGACGATCGAGATTGCTGTTGATCGCGATATCGGCATCTGCAGGGGGCACGCCGGTGAGCAGGCGGTAGGTTGCAATTCCGGCTTGCAACTGGCTGTTGGCATCAACAGCACAGGCAGCCATGAACGGAACGATGTGCGGCTCGGACATACTTTTGCGGGTATTCACAATGGCAAGGTTTGCCACGGCGCATCCTGGTATTGGTGAAGGTCGATCGTCAGTATGCCGGCCCCCCCCGGGGAGGGATGGTGAGGGAGACCGGCATCCGTCGCGCGCCTTTACAAGGCCACGACTCGCTGTCTTTACGAGGCTGCGAGTTCGGCGGCGGTCTTGCCGATGATGGATTCATCCACGGGCTTCATAATGCCATGCTCCATCAGCATGTCCTCGAGCTCATCCATGGAGATCGGGGTCGGGATGATGCCTTTGCCGCCATTATTGTGAACCTTGGTCGCAAGATTGCGATAGTGATCCGCCTGCTTGGAATCGGGGGCATACTCAAGTACCGTCATGCGCCTTAATTCCGCATGCTGCACCACGTTGTCGCGCGGCACGAAGTAGATCAGCTGAGTGCCTAGCTTCTTGGCCAACGCTTCCGCCAATTCGAGCTCCTTGTCGGTCTGCCGCTCGTTGCAGATCAGCCCGCCCAGCCGCACGCCGCCGGAGTTTGCGTATTTCAGGATGCCCTTGGAGATGTTGTTCGCGGCATACATCGCCATCATTTCACCGGACATGACGATGTAGATTTCCTGCGCCTTGTTCTCACGGATTGGCATCGCAAAGCCACCGCACACAACGTCGCCAAGCACGTCGTAAGAGACATAGTCAATGTTCTCGTAGGCGCCGTTCTCTTCCAGAAAATTGATCGAGGTGATGACACCGCGGCCGGCGCAGCCGACACCTGGCTCAGGACCGCCGGACTCCACGCAGCGAATGTCCTTGTAGCCGACCTTCATGACGTCCTCGAGCTCTAGGTCCTCCACGCTGCCGGCGCTCGCGGCAAGACTCAAAATCGTGTCTTGCGCCTTGGCGTGCAGAATTAGGCGGGTCGAGTCCGCCTTCGGATCACACCCTACAATCAGGATTTTCTGACCCATCTCGGCTAGCGCCGCCAGCGTGTTCTGCGAAGTGGTGGACTTCCCGATGCCGCCCTTCCCGTAGAACGCGATTTGTCTTAGTGAAGACATGTTGCTCTCCATCAACCGATTTGCCAAACGTTTGCGCGCTTCTTGTGCGAGCTAGTTTCTCTCGCAGAAGCGCCGGCACACAGGTTCAAGGGAAGGAGCGCAACGCTCGCCTTACGCGTCGACGTGCACTCAGCCCTCACTCAGTGTTGCTGCAGCTTGTTAGCAACAGCCGTGCCAATGCTTGACCGCGCCCCTTAAGCTTCTGATTGCGCTTCCAAAAGCCAACAAGCCGCTGCGTGGTCGTTGGCTGTTTTGGACGTGGCGGGATCTGCGCGGCTGTCGGACAACGAACAAACAACCACAAACGTCAACGCCAAAAGCCGAATTGACGGGAACCTATTCCGATGTCGCAGGTGGATCGGAACTTGCTGCTCCTCGCAAGCCGAGCGATCGGAGGAGAATGAAGGGACGCCTCGAAAACTAGGGGCCAGCGGCGAGTATTGCAAATGCGGCACAGCGCTTGGTGCGCTGACGTCGGCGTTGAGGCCGCAAGAACTTCGAATGGGCTTGCGGAAGCAGCAGCGCAGTGCCTCTCGTTCAGCTCAGAACGCCTACACACGTATGCCGTGGCGACAATCATATTTATCAGAAGCCCGGCTGTGTCAATAACGCGTCAGATTCAAGCGCTCCGGTCCGCCGGACATGACGTGGTCCTGCAAGAGATCTTGAAGCAGCCATGGCATTCGGACGAATTGCGCAGCTTCTTGCGCAATATGCCTGTCGATCCCTGGTTCAACCGAGCCGCGCCTCGTATCAAGTCGGGCGAAGTCAATCCCGATTCTATCGAGGCGGCAGGCGCACTGCATTAATGGTAGGGGATCCGCTCCTGATACGACGGCCGCTGATCGACGTAGACGGGGCACGATGTGCGGGCCTCGATCGTGAGCCAATGCTGTCGCTACTTGCCGGCAAGACTCAAGATGACCTGGAGGAATACTTGCACGAAACAAACCGCACGCATTGCCCGCAGACGTGAAGACGCTGAGCGTATCTCCAAGCCATCAAGCGAAGCAAAGAATGACGTCTTCCACTTCCGGCTTGCTTCACGGCAAGTACACGCGGGGACCGAGTCGGCCTGCCGCAAACGATTCGCTTGGAACGAACAACGATAAGAACAGAACCCGTTTTCGGGACCGTGACTCTTATGCAACTTAGCGGGACGATCGCGCTAACGGTCGCTCCCATTTGATTGGTGTCAAATGCCCCGCCGTTGCTCATGTGTGACAGAGATCCCGCGCGGCCTTCGCGCGAGTTTTGGAATGGAGACTTCGATGAGAGTACGAACGGTTCTGGCGACGGCGTCGGTCCTCGTCATAGCGACCTCGGCGGCCAGCATTTCGGCACGAGGTGCGGATCTGGATCAGGCGCCGATCTACTATAAAGCGCCTCCAATAGCGCCCTGCAGCCCCTGGATGATCCGCCTGCGCGTGCTGGGCGTTCTGCCTGAGAGCGCAGGTAGCTCGGTCAACGTTGCCGGGACGCCATTGCTGTCTTCACCAAGTTCCGGACTTTCGCTCAGCGACAACGCCATACCAGAACTCGATATCACCTACTTTTTCACGAAACACGTCGCCGCTGAGCTCATTCTCGGCGTGACTAGCCATCACATCAGCGGCAATGGCGTGCTCACTGGGCTCGATATCGGCAAAGCCTGGCTGTTGCCGCCAACACTAACCCTGCAATATCACTTCACAGATTTCGGCCCGCTCAAGCCCTATATCGGCGCGGGCATCAACTACACCGCATTCTTCAACCAATCGGCAGCCAATACCTCCCTTGCCGGTCTTGCCGTCACGGACCTACACATCAAAAACCAATTCGGCGCGGCGATCCAATTCGGCTTCGATTACATGCTTGATCGCCACTGGGGTCTCAACTTTGATGTGAAGAAGCTGTGGCTGCGGCCGGAGTACTCCGCGACAGTAAACAATGCGATTGCCGTCACCGGGCGCGCCAATATCGATCCATGGCTCGTCAGCGGCGGCGTCGCCTACAAGTTCTAAAGCTAGAACAGGACCAGAAAGGCGGCGCCGTTTGGTCAGCTCGGACGCCGCGAGGTTATCGAGTGCGCCTCCTAACCTCTCCGCCGTACGACGGGGAGCCAGCTGACGCGTCGACGATGCGTCAGCTGGCGGGAGGCAGAAAGCCGTCGGCAGCATTGCGCTCGCTATGAGCTACGGATCGCACGGCACCTGAGTGACGGTACACATAACAGATCGGCTCGGCATATAGTCATATCGCTGGGTCGTCGCGCGTTGCAACGGACCCATTTGCCTTATTCGGCCTTATAAAGACAGCGATACGCCGAAGGTCAATGACCCTCCTTCGCAGAACCGGGGACGAGAGGTGCCGGCCGATTTCAGATGATCCGAGCTCCTAGCTGGCAAGCTGATGGGCGAACAAGCCGTGCATGGTTGCTGCGAGTCGCAGCCAAGCCCGCCTTTAGCTCCGCTTTAGCACCATCACAAGGCGATCGACACGTTTGCCCTGCTTCAGGTGGGAGTTGACGACCTCGTCGACATCCCCAGGTGTGGTCACGCGATACCAGACTCCATCGGGATAGACAACCAGCAAGGGACCAGAGTTGCAAAAGCCAAGGCATCCCGCCATCGTGAAGCCAATATCGTTGAGGCCTTGTGCTTCGATCGCCTTGCCCATTCGATCCCACAGGGCTTGCGAGCCAGAGGCACCGCAACTACCGTGTGGATGGCTTGGCGGACGTTGCGTGTTGCAGGCAAAAACATGATGCCTATGGAGCTGAGGGATTTTGAATTCGTATTCTGAGTTCATGCGCTTATCCTGTCTCGCTGATCTAAGTATGAGGTGCTAGCACATTTCCCAACGATCTCATTCATTTCCACTCGCGCTTGCGAAAACAGACGAAATGAGCGGATGTGGTTGTCGCCGCCGAAGATGACCGAGATACCTTCGCGCCAGAAGTCGCCTCCTGCTCACCCCGCTTCTCCTGTTATGTCGATCTCATAATTCATTCATCGCTTACTCACGATCTAACTCCTCCAAAGCACACTTTGCACACCTAGGCGCAGCTTTCGTTTCTGCAACGATCCATTTCTTTGTCCCGCGCGATCGGAATTATGTCCGAAGTTGCGGTCGTGTCGTTCGCTCCTCGCTCCTATCAGCGATCCGCGACGGCTAAGAGCCCATGGCATCGATCAGTTCGACTCGATCGACGAACGAACGGACGGACGGACGGCAAAAACCTCGTGTCTATTCGCTCATTAAGTCGCCTGTTTCTGTTCACTTATCTCGGCCTCGCAGTTACGTGCTTGAAGACATCGAGCGCAGTCCGGCTCAGCCGAAAAATCCCGCGACCACGCGTAAGCGGCCGATAAGCCGAGCAAGCACGGGCGTTAAGGACATCAAACCACTGGTCTGGCGTGAGCTTGGCGGGACGCTCGCTGATTTGTATCACCCTCCCGTTCGGGGCGAAGCGGACGTGGATGATGATTTCTTGCGAGTTCATACCTCTCCCTCTTTTGTAACACGAAAGAACAGGAGCCGGAGACACCGACCGTCTCGATGGTAATGTGCTGGTTTTCGAGCGCGCTTGGTCCGGGCCTCAGGCCGAGCGTTGGACCCCGAGTCTGCCCGTTAAGCATTCGTGGCGGACACGGCCGCGCTTCCACAGCAGAGAGTTCCACGAGCGTAATGTCGAGATCGGATGATGGAAGAGATGGCTTATTCTCCTCACAGGTGTGCACGACAGTGCTCACTGCTCAACTTCCCTTTTAGCCAATACGATGCCAGTCGCTCGCGTTGGGTCGGCCGT
Organism: Bradyrhizobium yuanmingense; assembly: GCF_025200905.1. Lineage (NCBI taxonomy): Bacteria > Pseudomonadati > Pseudomonadota > Alphaproteobacteria > Hyphomicrobiales > Nitrobacteraceae > Bradyrhizobium > Bradyrhizobium yuanmingense. Next base: position 6,074,870 of record NZ_CP104173.1, read on the forward strand.
AATCTGTACGCAGTGATCCGACCGATCGAGCAGATGAAGATCGAACCGAGAAAACTGTCGAAACGGCTGATCCGACAAATCCGACGTATCACAGCATACCCAAGCAAGCTGCGGAAAGCGTCGCCTCAGCTCAACTAACGGCTCGATGTCGGCGCCATCGGCAGCAAGCAGTCGTTCGATTTCGATCAATTCTTTCGCGGTGAGCGCCATCGTGGCTCCTCTATGACGCGTGGAAGGTGGTCCCTCATTGCCAGAACATACGCTCAGGATCAGCATTCAATTCCTCGATCGCAGAAGGCAAGCGGTGATAAAGGCTGTAAAATTCCCAGATTCCCCGAGCATGATTCTTCCGAAACAGCTTCCAGATCCCGCTCACGGCATCATAAAGAATCAGGGCGACATCGATGAGGGCACCATCCGTGTCAATGTTGCGCGAGCAACAGGGGCTCTCGACGAGGTAGCCGCCCCTCACCGGCGTCACGTTTGGCGAGACATAGAGATAGCGATTGCGCGCGCTCAAGCCGCGCTCGATTCGTTTGCGATCGAGCTCGTTGGGGTGAGGCATCAGTCCCATTTTTGCCTTCCTCATCAGCGCGGCATTCATGGCGAAAGCCTCCTTCAAAGCACTGTTAGCTCTTCTTCAAGACAGCCGATGAGCCGCGCCTGACCAAAATCGACAATATAGACCGGCACGTTGGCTTTGGTATGGATAGCGACTTTGATGATCTCGCCGGTCGCTCCGGCGGCGAGCAAGACTCCCTCGGGCTCCGCGTTGGGAAACGAGCTGTCGTTGGTGAGGTCGACTGCGGCTTTGACTCGCTGGCCCCGTCGATATTTCGGAAACCCTTGCTGAGTCATGTCTCCTCCGGTAGTGGCAGATCATCGATCTCCTCGGAGGCGTCCGCCGGCTCTAGTTCCTTGCGTTTCATGCCAACGCAGTGGCCACTTTCCAAAAACTCTACACCGTAGATGTAAAATTGCTGCAAGAACGTTCCGATGGAGACGACGTAACCCACCTGCCCTTTCTTGACTAAGACGTCGCCGATCTCCTTGCCTGGATAGGTGCCATCATTTCGGATTGTGCGATTGGCTCGAAGCTTTTGGCCAAAGCTGAAGACCGGGGGGGCGTTGAGCTCGACGACGTCGCTGTCGCGAAGAATGCTGTTCATATACTGCTCCTCGTGCATCGCGCCTCTAGAGATGCAAGCAGACGCCGCTTAGCCCACGCGGACGAAACCCTGCCATCACCCACGCGCGGTATCATCAACCAGATCGACGGCGGGAGAGTTGCCTGAAAGGCCGCTCTCCGCATCCCGAAGCACCCTCGGACGGCCGAGATGCCGCCAGGCCGCGCTGCCGATCAACAGCACGACCGCAGGACAATCCAGAGCAGTCACCGTCCGTGAGGGGGAGCGAACGCCGGCGCCTACGACGACGTCAGCCCTGAGAGCGACGCTTCCGACGGTTTCAGCACCAGACCCTGGCATGCCGCTTTGAGACCTCACGCTTTAGCCTGGCGCTTGATAGCGAGGCCAGGAGCTGTCAACCACGCAGGTATTGTCGACCGGACAGGCTGCTACACATTGCGGCTCGTCAAAATGGCCAACACATTCGGTGCATTTCGTCGCTTCAATGACAAAGCTCCCGCCCTTCTCCGAGATCGCAAGGTTCGGGCACAAGGGTTCGCAGGCTGAGCAGCTCGTGCACTGCGAGGCGATGATTTTGAACGGCACATATTCCCCCTTACACCCCAGAGATCCGGGCCCCCAGCCGAATGGCGGCGTCGCCCCGCTCCACATGCTCGATCTCCCCGCGTTTCACCTTGTCGAGATAGGATCTGAACCAAGCGATCGCGGACTTCTCAATGAACTCATGGGCGAATTGATCGACCGGCTCGATGCCCGCCTTGATCAAATTGCTTTTCGGGCAGCCGCCAATTTTGGCCACGAAGACTGCATGGCAATCATGGATGCCGCGCATGACGGTGGAAAGTCTATCTTGCTCGCCATAACCGCCCTGACAGTAAACCTCCACACGGCGTAGACCAACGAGCTTGGCGCCGGATGTAGAAAGCTCGTACACTTGAAATTCCTTTGCATGCCCAAAGTGCTCGTTGATCAGACCCGAGCCCTTCGTTGCGACTGCCACCAGAAGAGTGATCGCGCTCATCTCCCCGGAAAGTTCCGCAAGCTCTTTTTGGTTGGCCTCGGCCTTCGAGACACGCTCATTCTCTACCCTTGCCTGATAAGCCTTGCGCATCTCTAGGTCATACTTGACGTCCATTCTCATGACCTGATCAGTGGTGAATTCTGCGCTGCGATCGTTCCCGAGTAGACCCACCGCATCGGCGCGACACTGGCGGCAATGCCGCATCATGTTTATCTGCCCTTCACAAGCATCTTGCAGCGCTTTCAGTTCTTGCGCCGTCGGGCCGCGCTGACCGTTCAGACCAAATGCTGTGCCATGCTCTGGCGCCGAGATCAGCGGCATGATATTGTGAAGGAAGGCACCGCGCGACGTGACCGCCTTGTTGACCTCGACCAAGTGGTCATCATTGACGTCGGGGATCATCACAGAGTTAACCTTGCACAAGATACCCCGTTCGCTAAGCATCTCGAGGCCTTGCAGCTGGCGATCAGTGAGTATCTTTGCCGCCTCAATGCCCGTGTATCGCTTGTGGTTGAAGAAGATCCACGGATAAATCTTTGCTCCGATTTCAGGATCAACCATGTTGATGGTGATGGTGACGTGGTCAACCTTGGACCTGACGATGGCATCAACATAGTCCGGTAGTGCGAGTCCGTTAGTTGACAGACACAGCTTGATGTCGGGAGCCGCCTTGCTGACCAGCTCGAACGTCTCGAACGTCCTTGCCGGATTGGCCAGAGCATCGCCTGGGCCAGCGATGCCAAGCACTGTCATCTGCGGAATGGCAGTCGCGACCGCGAGCACCTTTCTCACCGCCTGCTCGGGAGTGAGCTTCTCGCTCACCACGCCCGGACGCGATTCATTGGCGCAGTCGTACTTTCTGTTGCAGTAATTGCACTGGATGTTGCAGGCAGGCGCGACCGCGACATGCATGCGAGCGTAATGATGATGCGCGTCTTCGCTATAGCAGGGATGGGTCTTGACCTTTTCCCAGATTTCGGTCGACAGATCGCCTTGTCCGGCCTTCGAGCCACAGCTCGCCTGCCCGGTCCTGGCCGAAGCGCGGCAACTTTTATGATCGGGAGTAGGCTGCATCATTTTGCCGGTATCCATTGCAGCTTTGACATATTTTCCGCGTCCGACGACCGCGTTCATTCTCATTTCCCTGCAGACATCATCGCCCTCCCAGGACCATCCTTGAGCGAGCCTCAAGATGCTGGATAGCAACTTGCATGCCAGGGCGGGGATGATGCAATTGCAGCCGTAGTCCATCGAGTTAGTGCAACGATAGCGTTGGCGGTTGCAAGAACAGCAAAGATGAGCTTGTTGGCAACACGACAGATAGTCGCCATTCTCACCCAGAGCTCCATGGCGTGCGCATTCATTCTCGTTTGGCTTGCCCGAGCCGACGTCCATCAAACGGGCGTTCCCGCGTTGCGGCCCTCACAATAGGCGATCCGAGCTGGGGGCGCCGGACTTAATAATCCCAATAATGGGCACCACACGGCCTACGATGACGGGCGGCAACGAAGGCTAAAGGTGACGGCGCAATCGGCCTCGGCTCTGGCCGAGCAAAGCCTGCATCATCAATGCCGTCGCGGCGGACCGACGTTTGTCGACCTTGATATGCTGCGCCGACATTCTCCGCGTTTCTCCAAGCAAGCCGCGCAGCGCAACTTTGCCAGCGGAGAAGCCGACCGATGCCTCTGGGTGTGCTCAGCACATCGCATCGGCAAAATTGGGGGATGCCACGACGAGATAGGTAACAATCCTCACGGCCCCCAGGCCGGGGCCGAGGGCCACGAAAGTGACCTTTGCATTCATCGACAAAGTCGATCTACGTGAGTGCCTTCACGGATCGCCGCCGTTCTCGTTCCGCTTTTTCGCGTCGATTGTGATCGGTAGCCGTGTGTCGCTCGCCATCTCAGGCAAATCGAACACCCAGCCATTAGCTACTTTGATCCAGCCTCCCCATAAGGTCTCGTACTCGGAAGCCACGATGGGCTCCTCGAGATCCTTCTTTGGCACGTAGATCGACAGGCCCGTGTCCGGAGAGCGGCGAATCATGATTTTCACGAGGTCCTCTCCTTGGCTGAGACGCGGGGGGTGGCGCGCAGGCGTGCCACGATGTCGGACACTGCGCACACGACCTCATCGACCTCAGCGACGGAGGTTTCACGCGAAAGAGAAAAGCGCACCGCGCTGTGCATCCGCCACGTCGGCACCTGCATGGCACGCAGAACATGCGATGGCTGCATAGAGCCGGAACTGCAGGCTGATCCGAGCGACACGGCGATGCCCGCCCGGTTGAGATGATGGGCAATGGCTTCGCCTTCGAGATGATCGAAGGCAATATTGGTTGTGTTCGCTAAACGATTCCTGATGTCGCCGAGCACAACGCACTCGCAATTGCGCAAAATTCGCTGCTCAAGGCGGTCACGCAAAGCACCAATTTGGACACGCTCAGGTTCAAGCCGCTCCGCCGCAAGCTCGGCAGCTTTTCCCAGGCCAACGATTCCGGGAACATTCTCGGTCCCGCCGCGGCGCCCTCGTTCCTGTGATCCGCCGCAGATCAGCGGCCGGAATTTAGTCCCTCTGCGCAAATACAATGCGCCGACCCCCTTGGGACCGTGCAGTTTGTGCGCGGATAGCGACAGCATGTCGATCAAGCTACCCTTTAGGTTCAAGTTCACCTTACCAATGGCCTGGACCGCATCTGTGTGAAACAGCGCGCCAGCCTTGTGGGTCAAGTTGGCCAGAAACTCCACAGGAAAGATCGTTCCGGTCTCGTTATTGGCCCACATGACCGAGGCAATCGCTGTGCGTGGCCCAAGAGCGCAGCGAAAAGCCTCGATGTCAAGCCGGCCGCAGGCATCTACGGGTACAATGCGCGTTCTGACTCCCCTCGTCGACAATTGCTCCGTGAGCGCAAGTACGGCGGAGTGCTCAACCGAAGTGGTGACAACTTCGTCTCGATCTTCCTGCGTCGCAAGCGCAGAGAGGATCGCGGCATTATTGGCTTCGGTTCCTCCCGAGGTGAAGACGATTTCGCGATCGTATTCGCTACCCAACAGGTCCCTCAAGCTTCTCCGGGCTTGCCCCACAGCGACTGCGACCTCGTTGCCGAAGGCATGCGTGGACGAGGCATTGCCGAATCGCTCAGTGAAGAAAGGTAACATTGCTTGCAGGACGAATGGATCAGTCCGCGTCGTTGCATTGTTGTCGAGGTAAATCGGCACTCGGTTTTCGCTCAATCTACCACCTCGCCTGAAGCAGCGACGAGGACCAGGCGATCCAATCCTCCGATCTGACCAGTCGCGCCTGAATGCCTCCCCGCCTTACACTCAAAAGCTTACACGACCTGCCAGCACCGGCTGGCCGCGCCATGAACATGCTATCGTGCTGATTTTCTGACAGCCACCACCGCTCGCTTGCAGATTGAGCCGGATCTCTTCGAGCACGCAGCGAATGGGACGCTCTCGCTTCGTAGTGAACGACGAGTTCCTCAGTTGTTCTGGTTCGGCCGGCATGGTTCAATGTCTTCTCCTCATCACCTAAATTATGTTTTCCATCAGCTGAACGATTTCCCGCAGGAGCAGTTCGCGGTCGCGTTCGGGTTGTGAAAGGAAAAGCCAGAGTTCTCCGGTGCCACCACGAAATCGATGGTTGTGCCGACTAAATGCTCTTGGCTCTTGCTATCGACAAACACCTTCAGTCCATTACATTCGATCACCGTGTCGTCAGGCTTTGGTTCCTCGGCCAGGCCCATCTGGTATTTGAATCCATTGCAGCCGCCCGCTTCGATCATGACGCGCAGACCGCCGGCCGGGTGCTGCGATGATGAAATCGCGCTCTTGAGCGCATTCACGGCGCTATCGGTTAGGTTGATCACTTCTTTCCCTCATTAGCTTGGACCTCGCGAGCAGCAAGTCACGTGCCAGCGCGTCGGCGCTTAAGATGCTCATTTCGCACCGTTGCTTTCGAACAGGTGTCGGGTTCCTTACAAGGCTACTTGACGCGTGCGAGCCATTGACGCGTTCTTATTTTAGGGTGGGCCGCTACGCTGCCACGGCAGGCAATTTGCATCGCATCTGGCACCGACCAACGGGTCGGCGAAGACCTGAGATCGAGGACAAATTAATGACTTCAATCGAGAACACCGCCCTTGGCAGACTTGAGAAGGAGGGCCGCCTGCTCAACGCCGTACTCAAAGGCACGACTACCAAGCCGGGCCGATTTGGCTTTCGCGGCGACATCGCACTGAAGTTCCAAACTCAGCTCGCGGACGAGAAGCGACCGCCGGACTACTCGATCGAGCAAGTTCTGACCATCGCGCAGGACGGAGAACGCTTCATTCCGGTGTTGGCCGGCTATCTACACTCCTTCGCGTATCTCGCTGACGTTGCGACCGTCCTTGACGGTGCCTTAAGCCCAGCAGGCCGCTACTTCATGTTCTGCAACAACATCGATTTGCTAGCGAAGTACCGAGTTAAGCTCGGCAATATCAACTTCCACGTTTTACCGTGCGATGAATCTACTGTTTGGAAGGAAATGATGGACCTGGTCGGGATGAATAAGAACGACATCAAGAAGCTCGATCCGGGCGGCAAGCTTGATAACCTCCTCGATGCCACAAAGGATCTCGACCTTTCCTATGAGGAGATCTCGTATGAAGACGGACTAAGGAGAATGGAGGCTGTAAAAAACCGCAACGAGAACCGGCCGGTCTGAGCGCGGTTTTCAGTTGTTGGCCGACGCATCGTCTTCAACAAGATGCACACCAACGACGCAGATATCACCATCCAGAACTGCCAACGCGATCGGCGTGAGCGCTCTACCTTGACATGGACCTTCGACGCACCGCCCGGTTCCGAGTTCGAAGGTCGAACCGTGCTTGCCGCACATCAGCCGGATGCCGTATGGATCGAGGAATTGGTCCTGCTCCCAGTCCAAACTGACGCTGTTGTGAGGACACTTATTGACGTAGCCAAGCACCTTTTTGCCCCACCGCACAACGATAATGGACCACGGCCGATGCTTGCCGTCATCTTCGACGATCATGAGATGGAATCCCATGGCCTGACGGCTCGGGATGTCGTTAAAGCTGCAGATCGCGTAGATCGGATTTGGCTTCATTTATCGCCCATTTATTGGAAGACGCTTTTTACGCTGCGCAATCAACCTGCAAGAACCGTACAAGTGCCGGGCTGATAGTGTCAGTGGTAGTCCAACGCGCAAGCCAGCCATAGCGGGCTCAGCCAATTACCCGACGCATAATTCGGACCAATTCGTTCGACAATTTGGACCCTTGCTGCCGTTTCCATGAAAGCCGTGCAGCTGCAGCTTTCGGGTCCAAGCCCTCTGCATCATTGCCGGATAGCCGCCTGCGTTGCCTGGTCGTTGCTGCTCGTTGATGGCCATTCCGTGGGGAGCCCGTTACGCCGCTCGATCGCGCATCTCACCGCAGCTTCGTGAGCGCCTTCGGAGAAAAGTTTGAACGGACGTTTCAGCCGAGACGGGGGCGACGCAGCGAGCGTGCGCCCCCTTTGAAGCAAGACCGTTGAGCCCGGGATAGAACGGTCCAATGTCCGTCATTTCAGGCCCGCTGCTGCTATTGCAGCCAACTTATTCCATGTGCATCCCCCTAAGAGCGCGCTCCAGGTAAAATGAAGGGTCATCCTCCGACGAATCCGTTTCGTAGCTTCTCTGAGGACCGACATCACTGGCCCCATCTTTGGAAAGATACTTCGTAGGCTTGCCTACCCGCTGCCACTCGTCGTTTTCGTTCTTCGCCCACACATCGGGGCTCTGGTGAGGATCAAGCACCCAGTGGTTACGACCCACGGGAACAAAACCCATCTCCGCTAGACGAGGTTCCATGCCTGATAGGGCCGGCCGCGACAAGATCAGCGGATGGTCGCCGTCCTCTCGCAGCTGATGCTCCAGCAAGATATCGCCAGCGTTCTCGACAAGCGGATGAGTCACCCTAAGATCTACGACGGATGTGATATCGTTGCGCCCAAACCGTTGCTGAAAATGGTCTCCTTTAATCCGAGCCGGACCTCCTGTTCTTAGAAGCCCGACAATTTCGTCGCCCAACCGGTAGCTGTAAAATCGTGCTGGCTTATTTGGATCGTCGTAGGTGTTGGCGTAACTTCCAGCAACCGTCGCTGCGCGCTCAGCCTTCTTGGAGACGAAGTCCGAGTACTCTTCTGGGTTTTCGGCGATGTTTCTGATATCATTGCGCAAGAATCTCTCAACTCCGCGCAGGAAGGACTCTCGATCGATCTCTCGAATGGGCGGTTCGGAAACGAGAGAGTATGACGCCGCTGGTTCGGATGATGACCCACCTCGCTCCATCCCTGCAACTGTTTCCGCAAACCGGGGACTATCTCCCGCTTCTGACCGATCGTCAGTTTGGTTGGCGGTTGTGAACTGGCTGGATGAGTCGCTGATTCTGCCATACATGAGACCGATTTCCTATCGGCAAAGTTGCACGTAATTGAGCTCGTGCCGCGCAAGCTCTGCCGGCTAGGATCGCATTCCTATCTGACCACAACCTGACCAAAGCACTCTGCGCACTTCGACGTGACTACCCGACGCCGTCTGCGCGTGAGTTACAGATACTGCTGCGACAAGCCGCAATCTGTGGGTAAACTCGCACGCAAGATCGCCGGCCGCCGCCCCGTCGAAGAGACCGACCTCTAAATGACTCGCACGTTCCGATCAGCAGATGGGTTACCCGGCCCGACCAGGTACGCACGCAACGATCATTAGAGACGTCCGTGCCAAGTGTTCCGTGCCCTGAGCGCCTCCGCGAGGCGCAGATCGCCTTCTACGAATAGGTGGACCTCGGAGACGAGTGATTTGTGAGCAACGGATATCGTATCGGCTTGACATAGCGAGCGCCCAACAATGTCGAGGCAATGCTCGCACTTTAGCTCGCTCGATCTTGGTACTCGATGTTCAATCGAGATCCTTCCGGCGCACCGTCCTCACCATGAGTTCACCTGATCAAAATTGCACCTTTCCCCACCTATGTCTCGCCTGCCGCGACAGCACGAGCGTGGTTTGCTCACGCCGCTTCAGATGCGGCTGAAGTGTGAGTCTGGCAGTTGGCCGGGCAAACCCTCGCGCATGCACCGCAGCCAATGCAGGCGCCTTGATCATTCAGAACCATAATCTTCTTTTCGATCTCATCGTCGTCGTCATCGAGGTTGACAAGTTCGCCTTCCTCGCTGATTCCTTTCAACGTCATGACATCTCGGCCGCACACCTTGAAACAGCGGCCACAACCTATGCATTTCTTGGCATCGATCGAGATCAGGTACTGTGGCGTCCAGTCGCGTCCGTCTCGTGTTTGAAACGACATGCATTCGCCCCTTCAAGTATTTTCCAGCGCCTTCAAGTCGCGACTCTTGCGCTCAAGTTCCGCATAGGCATCGTAGGCCTTCTGCGCCACCGCCATGATCGAGGTCCAGTTGATGGGTAACTCTTCCGAAAGGTCGTGCAGATCCATCTTGGCTTGTGTTGCCTTGGCCGACACTTTCCTTAGCTCGGCCTTCAGTGTTTCACGATCGCCCATGAGTGAGTATCCTCAATAGTTCGCCACGTCTGGAAATTTCCGAACCAGGTCGATTCCCTCGCGGACATATTTATCCCCCTCCTGAGCCAGCTTGACGAAATTATCGAATCCGAAGCGATGCACATCGCGCAGCTGCCTGTTTACGGCGACCAAGCGCCCTGCGATGAGCACTATGCGTCCGAAGCCTTCATGATGCAGCTTCAGAATCGACTGAATCATGAGGCCGGTCTCCCTTTCTACTGACAACGCCACGGCGTTGAAGAACAGCTCAAGGCGCCACAGTGTATTGGGATCGGGATCGCCGATAAGCGGCAATGCGCGCCGTTTCTCCTTGCTCAGGATATAGGGTTCGAGCAGATCAAGATCGCTCTTCCGTTCCCAGGCTCCGTTGGTATCCTGAGAACGCCAAATCTTGATCAATTCGATGAGGAATGGTGCGTCGACCACGCTGCCCTGCTGCTCTATTCTTGCGGTCATATCACCTCATTCGTCGAACTCAAACGTTCGCCGTTGGTCCTTTGCCACGACCTTCCGCAGCCAGGGAGGTGGCGTGCCTTTCAGCACCCGCTCGAGCTTTTCTAGCAACACCAGAATGCTTTCTGGTTTGCTCACCTTGATCGGATGAATTTTGTTGGCCACCACTCGCGCAGCCGCGGCACCACCAATGGCAGCGACGTAAAGGATTGCGCAGTCCTTGATCGCCTCGATCTTTGGCGCCAATTTATCATCGCTGCCGTCTTCTTTAAGATCGCCCTCAAACTCTATCGCTTTAAGAAACACGTGCCCGCCAGACGCGACATCGTAGATTGCAATATTCTTTGCCCAACCAAAATGAGCATCGACGCGTCTCAGGTCCTGAGTGGCAAAAGCGACCTTCATGCAATTGTCCTTTCAGCCGAGCCAATTGAGCGGCCATGACTCGACCGTTGTGGCAGTCCGGGCGCAGTCCGCCACGTATCTGGGGTAGGCCGATCGTTCTCTTCGCGATGCGCGATCACGAGATTGGCGATTTCGAAGATCAAGTTTCGGGTCCCACGATAGCCAACGGATACTTGGTGCCCCGCGCCAAGTCGATCGAACATCGGAAAACCTGCACGATGGAACGGCACTTTCAGCCGCGCCGCCGCTTGCCTTCCATGCGAATGCGTGATCAACAGGTCGCAATGCTTTCTTTTGGCAAGTCCTTCCAGATCTTCGAGGTCGCCAATGAGAACCTTCTTGGTCTTGATCCGCTCGATCACCTCCGACTGAGTGGTCGTCACGGCGACGGTCACCTGCGCGCCCATATCGTGCAACATGCCGGACAAATCGAACAGAAGGTCTGGCTCAGCACCGATCGCGAGTTTGCGACCTCCAATATGGAAGTGAGCGTCCAGCATAGCATCGGCGAGCTGACTGCGCTGGCGTCGATATTTCAAGGGTATCGGGCGACCGCTGATCTCGCTCAAAAACGCCATGAATTCGTCATTCGGACGGAGACCACACATCCGCTCGAACACACGAGAAGGCACGCCGGTCTTAGCCTGCATGACCTCAGCCGCTCGCTGCATCTGCGCGCCGATTGAAATAGTCCAGCCGGCTCGGCCCATGCTCGCGATTTCGCCGACGCCGATGCCCCCTGTGGTCGTTGGCGTAAACTCATCGGGGATATGTCCATCGAGCGATCCTGCTACGTCAGGGAGGAAGGACGGGCACAACCCGAAATCTTCCAGTATGACACGGAGTTCATCAATGTCGCCGGGCGTCAGGTGACATCCCGGCAGAACATTCACCCTCGATGGATCCCGCAGGCGATTGGCATTGGGCCCATCCACCAGCACTTCTACAATGCGTGCCACAGCTTTCTCCCACCCGTCCTGGAACGCGCCCTTGAAATCAGGCGTCGAAACATACACGAGTGGCAACTTTGCGAGTTGTGGATGCTTGCTCCGGATTAGCTTGAGGTAGGCATCCACATCGTCGCCGTTGGTCTCGGTGACACCGGTCGAGCAAACTCCGATGATCTTTGGTTTAGCTCGGTTGTAGATGTTCAGTATCGCCTGCTCGAGATTCTCATAGCCGCCGAGCACGGTCGCGACCTCGCTCATCGCGGTGGTCTGCAGCGGTACCGCCTCTTTGAAGTGCCGGACGAAAAGCGTGAGCCCGAAGGATGTGCACCCCTGGGACCCGTGCAGAAGCGGCATAGCCGCACGCAGTCCCATAAAGGCGTATGCGCCGCCGATTGGCTGGCTCATCTTCAGCGGGTTGACAGCGCAGGCTTTTGTTGGTGCCGTGACAATGGCCATGACCCCTCGCTACTCTGCGGCCTGTCGCATGTCAGCGGGCTCGGACACCAACATACCTTCGATTCGTGTTTGACAGCAGCCACCGACGGCATTGGTATGCTCTCGGACCGCTGCGACGCTCCTCAAGCCGTGCACGTAAATTGCATCCTCAATCGTGCCCAGATCGACGCTGTTACACACGCAGATCTTCCTCGCGCGCCGCTCGCTTTCGGCCATCGCCGGATCGCAGGCGATCGCGGTCACTGGCGACTGCATTTGCTCCACGACCTTGGCCAATGCCTCCCATGGCGCTGGTCGACGCAGCTGCTCCCACATCGGACTAGAGAGCGACTTATCGATCTCCTCAACCAGCTTGACCATTCCGACATAGCCCATATAAGCGTGGCAACGTTCCTGGTTGATATCGAGCCAGGGCATAGCCGCTTTCAGCGCGACGAACTGCGACTTGCCGCCGGATAGCATGATGTCCGCTTTTGCGTCCTTCAACATCTTGTACATTTCGCGCGGCGTCATGTCCTCGATCATGTGGGCATCCTGCCCCATGAGCTCTTTGATGCGCTCCTTGTCTTCTCTGGTCGATTTCTTCACACTGGTTCCGACTAACTCAAGCCCGGCTTCCTGGAGTGCCGCAACGACCGACCATGATTTGACGCCGCCGGTCATCAGCAAGGCCTTTTTGCCCTCGAATCGCGGCTTGTACGGTGCGATGGCAGCCCAGGCTCGCGCTTCCTCGCGCGCGATCACCGCTTCGGTGCGCCCGAGCAGATCTGTCGGGGCACCGCGTTCAACCAATAAGCGGGCGAGCTGGCGTAGCGATTCACTTGAATCCCGAATACCGTAGAACGATCCCTCGAAGAATGGGATCTTGTAGCGTTGCTCCATCTTGCGGGCCACGTTGATCATGGACTTTGAGCACACCAACATCGCCGCCCGCGCGCGATGTGATGAGGCGACTTCGTGATATTTCCCGTCGCCGGAGATGCAGGAGAGAATCCGCACTCCAAGCTCGTCTAGCAACGGCTTCACTTGCCAAAGCTCTCCCGAAAGGTTGTATTCTCCGATCAGGTTAATATCGTACGGCGTAACGTAGTCAGGTTCTTGCGTCCCGATCACATAGTCGAGCAGGGCCTCACCGGCGAGCTTGTTACCGAGGTTCTTCGAACCGACGAAGCCCGGCGAATTGATCGGAATCACCGGCTTTGCAAATCTTTGAGATGCTGCCTTGCAGACTGCGTTGATGTCGTCGCCAATCATCGCCGGGATGCAGGTTTGATAGACGAAGATGGCGGCGGGGTCGCACTTGTCGATAATCTCCTTGATCGCTTTGCAGAGCCGCTTCTCGCCTCCGAATACAATATCTGTTTCGCTCAAGTCGGTTGTGAATGCGGTGCGCCACAGATTGGAGCCCGAGGACGCGGCGCCGCGATTGTCCCAGGAATTACCTTCGCACGCGATCGGACCATGCACTAAGTGAGCAACATCGGTGAACGGCTGCAGCGCAACCTTGGCGCCATCGAAAGCACAGCCGCCCGCCGCGCCACCGGGCTGCAGCGGTTTGGTGCAGCCGTTCTTACGCTCGGCCTCCGACTTACTGCCATTCTTGGCGCAGCCCGGCTCGTCGAAGACATTCTGGACCGTAGCCGCTAGTGAACTCATCCTGTTTCCTCTCAGGGCAACACATTGGAAAGCCAACCCTCTTATGAACGTGCCATCTTCCATAGCTTAGGCGATGGCACGCGCAGTCGCCCATCAGCGAATGATGTCGAAGCTGTAGTCCGTTTTGCCAAGAACGTTGGTATTCTTGTCGATCTCGTCGAAGATCTTATCCAGTATCTTCACCAGCACATTCAAGCCACCCTGATAGCCCCATAGGGGGGACCGGTGATGGTGATGCCGATCAAAGATCGGGAAGCCGATGCGGATCAGTGGCGTTCCAGTATCCCGCTCCAGGTACTTCCCGTAGGTGTTGCCAATCAGAAAATCGACCGGCTCGGTGAACAAGAGTGAGCGCATGTGCCAGAGGTCTCGGCCGGGATACGCTTGGCAGCCCTGTCCAAACGGCGAGCTTGCAAGCAGGGCCTGCATTTTTTCCTGCCACGCTTTGTTGCCGTTGGTGGACAGCACATGGGTTGGTTCGGCGCCGAGTTCGAGCAGAAACGCAGCCAACCCATAGCAAAGATCCGGATCGCCATAGATCGCGAACTTCTTGCCATGAATATGAGCGCTGGAGTCCGCAATGGCGTCCACCAGGCGGCCACGTTCTCGCGCGAGTTTCTCGGGAATCTCCTTGCCGCTGATGCGTGACAGCGCGACGATAAAATCATCAGTTGCGGATAAGCCAATTGGGTAGTTGAAAGATGCGACGTCCTGGCCATGCTCAGCCACGAATGTCAGTGTTTTCTCGGTGCACCACTGCTGCATAGAGATTGTCGCCTTCGCGTGAATTGCGTTGGCCGCATCCTCCAGCGTCGTGCCACCGTCATACATCCGGAATTCGCCGTCTGTCGGAGTATCGAACACTTCAGAATTGTCGGCGAGAACCGTGTGCTGGATGCCCATCAATTCCAAGATGCGCTTGATCTCGCGAAGATTCCCGACGGTATAGCCATCGAACCCACCAATGATGTTGATCGTCCCATTCTGCTTGCGCTTCAGCTTCGGCGCTGTTCCCGCCTTGCCGTCCCAAAAATGCTCCAGGATACCCTTGAGCGCATTGTCATAACCGGTGACGTGGCTGCCGACGAACGCCGGCGTGTGGGCGAAAGGCACGTCGAAGTCCGCCGGAACCGAGCCCTTTTCTTTCGACGTCTTGATGAAGGCGTTGAGGTCATCGCCGATCACCTCGGCCATGCAGGTTGTGGAAACCGCAATCATCTTGGGCTTGTACATATTGTAGCTGTTAGCGAGCCCGTCGATCATGTTGTTCAGGCCCCCGAATACGGCAGCGTCTTCCGTCATTGATGAAGAGACACAGGAGCTAGGTTCCTTGAAGTGCCGCGACAGATGACTACGGTAATAGGCCACACAGCCTTGCGAGCCGTGGACGAAGGGCAACGTGCGCTCAAAGCCAACGGAGGCGAATACTGCGCCAAGCGGCTGGCATGCCTTGGCCGGATTTACCGCTAGCGCCTCCCGCGCGAAGTTCTTCTCGCGATATTCGGCCGTTTTCGTCCACTCCTTGATACGTTCGACCTCGGCGGGATCGCGAGGATTCTCGAAGATCTTCTTCTTCGCCAACATCTGCTGGTATTCTGGACCGCGGAACAGTTCGACATGATCGAGCACGTGTTCGGCACTCTGCGCCATTGGTGAAATCCTTCACTATCGAGATTGGTATCGCCCTGGGGTTTCCCAGAGAGCGAGATGAGTTGCCTTATTCTGCAGCCTGAAGCTTGGCGCTCGAAGCTTCCTTCCAGGGGGCCTTCGTTTTCTTCCAGACCGGGGAGTTGACGGCCATGTCCATGTCGCGTGCAAAGATCGCAAAGCCGTCATAGCCGTGATAGGGACCCGAATAGTCCCACGAGTGCATCTGCCGGAACGGCACACCTATCTTTTGGAAAACGTATTTCTCCTTGATGCCCGAGCCGACAAGATCAGGCTGGAGCTTTTCAACGAAGCGCTCGAACTCATAGCCATTAACATCATCGTATATGAGCGTACTGTCCTTCACGTAGTGCTGAGCTGTGCGCTGATAGTCGTCGTTGTGGCCGAACTCGTATCCCGTGCCAATGACGTCCATCCCGAGGTCCTCGTATGCGCCAATCACGTGACGCGGCCGAAGGCCGCCCACGTACAGCATCACCGTCTTGCCCTCCAGGCGCGGGCGATATTTTGCGACCACGGCGTCCACCAGCGGCTCATATTTCTTGATCACTCGCTCGGCGCCTTCCTTG
Organism: Bradyrhizobium yuanmingense; assembly: GCF_025200905.1. NCBI lineage: Bacteria > Pseudomonadati > Pseudomonadota > Alphaproteobacteria > Hyphomicrobiales > Nitrobacteraceae > Bradyrhizobium > Bradyrhizobium yuanmingense. Next base: position 6,090,781 of record NZ_CP104173.1, read on the forward strand.
ATCTTGTCGTCGAAATAACCCGCAATCCTGCGAAGCGACTCTGCGATCTTTGAAGGTCCGAAGAAGTTGTACTCGCACCAAGGAATACCGAACTTCTCTTCCATGTGGCGTGAGATGTAGTTCATAGAACGGTAGCAATGGAGAATGTTGAGCTTTGCTTTCGGCGTTGCTTCAAGCTCGGCCAGTGAACCGTCGCCGGACCACTGCGCGATTACCCGCAGGCCCATCTCCTCCAGCAGAATTCGCGACGACCAAGCGTCGCCGCCTATATTGTAGTCTCCGATGATTGCAACATCGTACGGTGTCGACTCGAACTTTGGTTTTCCGTCGGCCTCGGGACGGCCGAAGATCCAATCGCGCACCGCATCGTTTGCAATGTGATGGCCTAGTGATTGCGACACGCCCCGGAAGCCCTCACAACGGACCGGCACGATGGTCTTGCCTCCATATTCCTTCGATTTCGCTCGTGACACGGCCTCGATATCGTCACCGATCAATCCGATCGGGCACTCCGATTGAATCGTAATACCATTGTTGAGTGGGAAGAGCTCTTGAATCTCATCAAGAATTTTGACCAGCTTTTTGTCGCCGCCGAATACGATATCCTTTTCCTGGAAGTCGGAGGTGAACTGCAGGGTCACGAAGCTATCGATCCCAGTCGTGCCAACGTAATAGTTGCGTCGCGAGCCCCACGAATACTGACCGCAGCCGACCGGGCCATGGCTGATATGAACCATGTCCTTGATTGGTCCCCAGACCACCCCCTTTGAGCCTGCATAAGCGCAGCCTCTGATCGTCATCACGCCAGGTATGGATTTGATGTTCGACTTCACGCCGCAATCTGACTTGCCGGCCTGGTGAACGTTGAGGTGCTTGGCGCGCCGTTTCGCGGTTTTCTCCGGATAGACCTTCAGCACCTCCTCGATCAGCTCTTTGTTGCGAGCCCTGATTTCTGCGATGCTCTGGGTCGTGGCGAGACTCATCTGATGTCCTTCAAAGGTTAGCTGTTGCGAGGGCGGCTTCTTGATCCGAGACTTTTGCAACCAGCATGCCATCGTCTGGTGAGCACAAAAAATAGAACAATAAAAAGTACTTAGGGCGCCTCTTGCGGTGACAGGGGTGCTGTTGAGAATCCGACATCACGCTTTGCGCGGAGACCTTTCCGGTTTGGACCTGTTCGAAATGGAACAAGGCGGCCTATGCGTGAAATTGCCTGGTCAGTTTTGGAGCGTATCCACGGCCGCAGTGCTCTGGGATCGACGGCGGAAGTCGGCTGCAACGCCGGCTGACCGACTAGGCTTGTGAGATGCTAGAACGTGGCCTCCTTAGCGCCGAGCATAGCCTGTTTGACGCGAGTTGGAGGAAGGCGAGGTAGTTGGCAGCAAGTTTGTCATAGCGCGTCGCTACCCGACGACATTGCTTGATCCTGTTGAAGAACCGCTCAACTCGCTTACGACGGTTGGATTGCATCCAGGGGCCGTCGCATGTGGCGACGCTTGTCGACCTGATCGACGAAGAAGAGATGGCCCAGCTCGCTTCCCGAAGCGGACCAGACCATGTTCCGACTGATGTTCGACCTGCTCGGCGGCCTCAACAGCAAGATCGCGGATCTCGACATGGAGATCGCGCGACGCGCTCGCGAGGACGAGCTATCGCGCAGGCTGATGACGGTTCCTGGGATCGGCCCGATCTCTGCCCACCGCGATCGCCGCTCTAGCACTGGCGGCCGAAACCTTTACCAAAGTGGCGACTTTGCCGCGTGGCTGGGACTTACGCCTCTTCAACGCTCGACGGGCGGCAAGCAGAAGCTCGGCGCGACATCGAAGATGGGCGCGCTCAGGCGTCTCTTCATCATCGGCAGCAGCGCCGTCGTGCAACAGGCGAGCAAACGCGGCCCGCCAGGTCGGTCTTGGGATCGTCGGACGCGCGCGCCCAGGTCGGCTCCTGCATGGTCGCCAGCTCCGATAGGCTTGCAGCCGCGACTGCAGCATCCGGGCGGGCTCGTTCTTTTTTCTGTGAGATGAACTTTACGATCTCTTCCGACAGCCCTTCGGAGCCTTCTCGGAGTCGATCATGGTCTCAAGCCCATAACGATACTGGTCGACGTCGATGCGCTGCACGCGCCTTCGACCGTCTCTTGTTCGGCTATTATTGGCCGCTCCGCTCGCGCAAGGGCAACTCCCGCGGGGAGGATTGCGCCAAAGCTCTATGAGCGGCTCACGCTAGAACTACGAACTCGCGGCCAGCAGTGAGCAAAACAGGAGACGGATCGGAAAGGCGGCGGTTGTCGGTAGCATCTTCATTATGTTTCGTACGGGAGCTCCTCTCATCCGTTACCCCACCTTTGCCGGTACGCATGTATCGGGCACCGGGCAAACGACGGCGCATTGGGGGGCGTCAAAATGCCCCTCACATTGGGTACACTGGGACGGATTGATCACATATATGTCGTTCTTCAGGCTGATCGCGGCATTGGGACACTCGAACTCACACGCACCGCAGACGGTGCACTGGGATGCGATTATCTTGTAAGCCATCACTGCGATTCCATAAGCAAAAGGTGGGACAGTTTCTTGCTATCAAGTCTTGTGCCAGATAGTCTGAGCTTGATTTGTCTGGAGTATTTTCGGTAACGCAAACCGCCGCCTCGACGCGGTGTCGCAAATCCTACAGCGGGCATGACAGCTTGATATCGATGCTGTGATTTGCGCATGGTCGATCTCACGGCAGTCCGGGATCAAGTGAACCACCTTCACCAGCCTCAGGGGACGATCTGAGATCCTTCCCAAGCCGCCGTGCCGCGGCTACGATCGATGAGTAGCGCGACATTACAAAGTTCTCCGCGCACGATCTGGTCGACACAGAGCGCATCTTGTTGGTTCCACTCATCGGGACAGCCGCGGCTTAAATGACGGCATCACAGCGAACAACCGGCAGTCGTCACCGGTCCGCCCCGCCACAGGCAATTCGAATGGTCCGGCGGTCGCTAGATAAAGTCGCGCCGGTGATGCGCGCCCCGCTGGGGCCCATCGGACGCATTTTCAGTCGCCCTGTATTGCGGCAAAACCGGCATTAACGTGCGCTGTATGGGGCGAAAGTACATTGTCTCCCCATCGCGCGCGCGACTGAAGCCAGGCGTTCTTCTGGTGATCCTCCGCTTGGCTCCGCGCTTCAAATAAATGCCGGCGGCGATCAGCAGATTGATGGAGCCGAAAAAAAGCCACCCCGAAGGGCGGCCTAAGTCAGGGAGGAAACGCCCATAAGGGCCTCTGGGATCAGGCCGCAGCCTGTTCGATCGGAGAGAAGGGCAACCCGAGGCTCTCGGCCACCGCTTTGTAAGTTAACCGGCCGCGATGGACGTTGAGGCCCGCGCGCAAATGTGGATTGTCGAGCACGGCGGAAAAACCCTTGTTGGCCAGAGCCAAACCAAACGGCAGGGTCGCATTATTCAGCGCCTGGCTCGAGGTGAGCGGCACGGCGCCGGGCATATTGGCCACACAATAATGAATGACGCCATCTACTTCGTAAGTCGGATCAGCGTGAGTGGTTGGGTGCGATGTCTCAAAGCAACCGCCCTGATCGATAGCGACGTCCACGAGTACCGCCCTCTTGCGCATCGAACTCAGCATGCTCCGGCGGACCAGCTTCGGCGCGCTCGCACCTGGAACGAGGACCGCACCGATCACCACATCCGCCGCGAATACCTCTTCCTCCACGGACTCGATAGTCGAAAACCTGGTGCGAACGCGCCCTTCGAACAGGTCATCCAGCTCGCGGAGCCTGATCAACGAACGGTCAATGATGGTCACTTCTGCGCCCAGACCAACCGCCATGCGTGCCGCGTGCGTGCCAACCACGCCACCTCCGATCACCACGATTCGGGCAGGCTGAACACCGGGCACTCCACCGATGAGCAGCCCTCGTCCGCCTGTACTCCGCTTTAGGGCGCTACCCGCCGCTTCGATCGCAAGCCTACCCGCGACCTCGCTCATCGGCGCCAGCAGTGGAAGACCACCGTGCGCATCAGTTACGGTCTCGTAGGCGATCGCGGTGCATCCAGATTCCAAGAGGCCGGTAGCCTGATCCAGGTCGGGGGCCAGATGCAGATAAGTGAACAGGATGTGATTCTCACGCAGCTGAGACCATTCGGACCGCTGAGGCTCCTTAACCTTTACGATCATCTCGCTCGATGCGAATACCTCAGCTGCGGAAGTTAGGATCGTTGCGCCAGCATTGCGATAGTCGTCATCGGTTGCACCAATGCCAGCGCCCGCATTGGTCTCGATCATTACGCGGTGGCCCGCTGCCACGTATTCACGCGCAGCTCCAGGGGTAAGGCCGACGCGATATTCGTGAGCCTTAATTTCCTTTGGGACTCCGACTTTCATTTGAAAACTCCCTGCCTGACGCGCCCTTCTTATCGGAAGCGCGCAGCGATAGCGCGATGCAGCCGACCAAAATGGCGCAGGAATTCAGCGATATTTGGCAGGCTTCGCAGGATTTCAAACCTACGGGTGCTGAGCGGGATCGTGTCACCGTGCTCGCTGAGCTTAACCATTGAAGCAGCGCGATCGATGAATCGTTCCGAATTGCCATCGCGGCTTGAATCCGGCCTCGCCGGAGTTCTCAAGCAGGAAAGATGGCATCTGCCGATTAGGCAGGGTTGCCTGTTAAGCGAAGCGTTTCAGGAGCTGATGGCCAATGACCATTGATGGCAACTTTGGCTTCCAAAAAATTGACATTGCGCGGTTGTTCAACAGATCCGAGGCAATTGTTCGCCCCACAGCCAGTCGACGATTCGTCGGCCGCCGAAACCGGTCGTCATCTGCACAAATTTGTGATCGTCAGCCACTGCCTCGCCAATATCAGCTGCATCGGACCCGAGCGGGTGCGCCTTCATGGCTGCAAGCACGGCATCGGCCGAGTCAGGCGCGACGATCGCAACGAGCTTGCCCTCGTTGGCGACATGGATCGGCTCGAGTCCAAGCAGCTCGCAGGCAGCCGCAACCGCGGGCTTCACCGGAATGGTTGATTCCTGCAGATGAAACCCGAGGTCGGATTGATGCGCAATCTCGTTGAGAGTCGCAGCGAGCCCACCGCGCGTGGGGTCGCGCATCACCCGGATGCCGCCACCACCAGCGGCAATCATGACCGCTACGAGATTATGCAACGCTGCCGAGTCCGAGACGATTTCGGTTTGAAAAGCGACGTTCTGACGCTTTGACATGATCGCCACCCCATGATCGCCGAGGCTACCGGACACCAGGACACGATCCCCGACCCTTACCTTGTCGGCGGAGAGATCGAGCCCATCGGCCAAAAGCCCGATCCCGGCCGTAGAGATGAACAGACCGTCCGCCTTGCCGCGCTCGACGACCTTGGTGTCGCCGGCAATGATGTAAACGCCGGCACCGCGTGCGGCCGCGCCCATTGAATCCGCCACGGTTGTCAGATCCGAAAACCGGAAACCCTCTTCGATGATAAAGCTGGCCGACAAATAGAGGGGACGCGCACCGGACATCGCGATATCATTAATCGTGCCGTGCACAGCCAATGACCCGATATTGCCGCCGGGAAAGAACAGTGGCGAAACCACGTAACCGTCGGTCGTCATCACCATCCGGCCTGCCGAAACATCAAACGTCGACTGATCATTGCAGCGGGCGAGCCATTCATTACCGAACGCCTGGTGAAAAAGGCCGGAGATCAGCTGTGCCATGGCACGGCCCCCGGATCCGTGGGAGAGTTCAACGCGTCCGTTCTCCACGTCGAGCTTGCGTTGATAGGCATTCACGCTCATAACGTCTGCCTCACCTGCTCATCGCGAACTCGGCCATAGGTCCAATACGCCGCACAAGCCCCTTCTGATGACACCATGCAGGCCCCTATCGGCGTTTCCGGCGTGCAGACGTTTCCAAACAACTTGCAATCTACCGGCCGTTTGGCGCCACGCAGGATCGCGCAGCACTCGCAGGCCGGATTGTCTGCGACGCGCATGTCCTGGATCGCAAAACGAGTCTCGGCGTCGAATTTTCCGTAAGACCCCTTCAGCTTCAGTCCGCTGTTGGGTACGAGTCCAAGCCCACGCCATTCAAACTGCTCACGCAGTTCGAATATCTGCGACACCTCTTCCTTGGCGCGCCGATTGCCTTCGCGTGTCACTGCACGGCTGTATTGGTTTTCCACCTCGTTGCGACCCTGGTTCACCTGCCGCACCAGCATGAGGATAGCCTGCAGCACGTCGAGGGGTTCAAATCCGGCGACCACGATCGGCTTCTTGAACTGCTCCGCCAGAGGTTCGTAAGGCTGTGTACCGATAATGGTGCTGACATGTGCAGGCCCGATGAATCCGTCAATGGGGACCCCGCCGGTGTTGCGGATTTTCGGGTTCTCGAGAATGCTGTGCATCGCAGAGGGTGTAAGCACGTGATTGCAGAACACGCTAAGGCCGTCCAACCGCTTGTTCTCGGCAATCCGGATCATGACGGCGGTCGGCGGCGTGGTGGTCTCAAATCCGATGGCAAAAAAGACCACTTCGCGGCCCGGCGCCTGTTCGGCGTGCCGGATAGCCTCGAGCGTCGAGTAGACCATCCGAATGTCGGCGCCCAGCGCTTTGGCCCGCAACAGGGATTGTCCTTGCGACCCGGGCGCGCGCATCAAATCGCCGTAGACACACAGAGTGACCTCTGGCCGCTCGACGAGCTGAATCGCCACGTCGATACGGCTCGCGGGCAGAACGCAAACGGGACAACCGGGCCCGTGGATCATCCGGACGTTCGCCGGCAGCAGATCCTCCAGACCGTAGCGGGAGATCGCATGAGTGTGTCCCCCACAAAATTCCATGAACCGATAGGCTCTTTGCGAACTGACCTCAGCGTCAATCGCACGCGCAAGTCCCTGCGTGATGGTCTTGTCGCGAAATTCGTCAGAATATTTCATGACCGGCATTCCTGCGCAGCGCTGGCTAGCTCCTGCAGGAGTTCTAGCGTGCGCTTGGCTTCCGCCGGATCGATCTTGGCGAGCGCATAGCCGACATGGACTAGGACCCAATCCCCGACGTCGAGCTCGTCCATGAGAGCAATCGATATCTCTAGCCTGATGTTATCGATGGACACGAGGGCCATTTCGTTGGGAAGAATTTTCGCGATCATTGCCGGAACCGAAAGACACATATCAGGCAGTTCCTCCGCTGGCGGACGACTGTTGAGCGATCTGTAGAGCGGCAATCCAGGCCTGGCCAAGGCTCAAACCGCCGTCATTGGGCGGCAGCCGCCGCGGCACCAGCGGGGTAAGACCGGCATCGCTGCACCCCCGCGGGATTTTGTCCGCCAGCACCGCGTTCAGGAAGCAGCCGCCGCTCAGAACGACGGTATTGACGCCGGTTGTCTGCGCAGAACGCGCGACCCAGTCAACGCAGGCGGCGGCGAAAGTGCCATGAAACAGCTCGGCTCCGCCGGCGGCGTCTATGTCATCAGCAATCAACCGCGAAAACAGCGGACGAAGCGACAGCACGCCGCCGTCGATCGTCCAGCCGCCTTGGAGAATGGCAGTCCGCCGGACCAGCGCTTCGAGCTTCATCGCTGCTTCGCCCTCATAGCTCTGCAAGTTCGCAATCCCCAGCAGCGCCGCTGCCGCGTCGAACAACCGTCCTGCACTGGTCGTGGTGGTCCGGCATGGCTGATCAAGCAACTCCGTCACACACCCGGCTTGCTGTTGCGCCGCAAAGCGCTGCACGATTTCGTTACCCCGACCGAACCCATGTAATACTGCGCTCGCCATGCGCCACGGCTCGCGGGCTGCACGATCTCCACCAGGCATTTTCAGCGGCGCTAAGTGCCCGATGCGTCTCGACCACGACCCTTCGCACAACAATAGTTCGCCACCCCAGTTACCCCCGTCGGAGCCAAAGCCATGGCCATCGAGCACCAGGGCAAGCGTAGGTCCGGCATGCCCATGCTCGGCGATCACCGCGGCAGCGTGTGCGTGGTGATGTTGGACCGCGACCAGCTTGCGGGTATTTGCTTCCGCAAACCGGGTAGAAGCCATATCGGGATGCAGATCATGGGCGATCACGACAGGCTCCACGTCAAGGCTCGATGTGAGGTGCCGGATCGTCTTCTCGAACGCACGGATGCCTTCGGCCGTATTTAGATCGCCAATATGCTGAGAGACGAACGCTTGGTTGTTCCGCGTAATGGTGATGGTAGATTTCAGTGTCGCCCCGACGGCGAGCACGGGCGGGACGGACCGTTCAAGCCGGATTGGCTCGGGCACATAGCCACGAGCACGACGAATGAATTGGGGCCGGCCAGCCACCACCGAAACCACGGAATCATCAGCATGCGTCAAGATATCGCGATCATGGATCACGACAAGGTCGGCGATCGCCTTGAGCCGCCTCAGCGCCTGCGCGTTATCAATCAGGAGCGGTTCGCCGCAGAGATTTGCACTGGTGGCGACGATGACCGCGCCAGACCCCGAGCGCCCCTCCGGCGAGCTAAGCGCATGGAAGATGAGATGATGCAGCGGCGCTACGGGCAGCATGACACCCAATCGCGATAAACCAGGAGCTATGGCGGGCGCCACTTTGTTGCGCGATGGTAGGAGAACGATAGGACGTGCTACGGATTCGAGCAGGGCAAGCTCGACCGCTTTCGCCTCCGCAATCTCGTTAACGCGCTCTATGGAATCGACCATAACTGCGAACGGCTTCTGAAGGCGGTGCTTTCTCCTGCGCAAGCGCTGCACGGCGTCCTGATTACGCGCATCGCAAAGAAGCTGGTATCCGCCCAGCCCCTTTACCGCCACGATCTGCCCCCGCACGATCGCCGCGACAATGGCGCTGATCCCATGGCTGAGCCGAGGTCCGCATGTCGGACAAGCAATCGCCTCCGCGTGAAATCGGCGGCTTGCCGGATCGGCATAGTCAGCCGCGCACGCTGCGCACAACCTAAAAGCTCTCATCACAGTGTTGCGACGATCGTACGGAAGCCGCTCGGCGATGGTGTAACGTGGGCCGCAATGGCAGCAACTGATGAAGGGGTAGAGGTAATGCCGATTTTCTGGATCGAAAAGCTCGCTGAGGCATTGCTGGCAGACCGCGGCGTCCGCAACGATTTGCGTTGACAATTTGCCGACTTCGCTCGTACTGATCGTGAAGTCTTCGGCCGCTACCGCCGCAGTCTCCCGAACGCAGATGTGGTCTATGCGTGCCAATGGAGGCGCCTCGAGCGGCAATGTGGCGACAAACTCTGACGCACGGTGCCCCTCGACCTCGATGATAACGCCCTCGGGGCCATTAACGACAAACCCCGCCAATCCGTACCGCATGGCGAGTCCATATACATAAGGACGAAAGCCGACCCCTTGCACTGCCCCACTCACGAGTACGCGCAGCCGTGTTTTGTCGCAGGTGGCTGCAGCACTCATCGCCTTGTGTCCTCCAAGGCGCGCCTCTGGCGGCGCGCCTGTTTATCGATCCAGGCGTAGAGCGCACCAAATCCCTCGCCATTACGAGCCGAAACTACAAGCACCTCGATCTTTGGGTTGACCCGTCTGGCGTATTCGATGGCCTTGCCCAAATCAAACTCAAGCAGCGACGCCAGATCAATCTTGTTAATCACCATGAGGGACGAAGCTGCAAACATATCAGGATATTTGATCGGCTTATCTTCACCTTCCGTAATCGAGAACACTACGATCTTGCAGGCCTCGCCAAGATCGAAGGCAGCGGGACAGATCAGATTACCCACGTTCTCGATGAAGAGAATACCGCCTGAGAGCACCGGCAAGCGGCGATAAGCCTCGCCAATCATCGCAGCATCGAGATGACAATTCTTGCCGGTATTGATTTGAACGGCTGGCACGCCGGCGGCCTGAATACGTTCGGCATCGTTCGAGGTCTGCTGGTCGCCTTCGATGACCCCGACCCGCCGGCTGCGCTTAAGATCGGACACCGCGCGAACGAGCAGTGTTGTTTTACCCGCACCGGGGCTGGACACAACATTAAGTACAAGCAAGTCATCGGCTACGAATAGCGCGCGGTTGACCGCCGCAATCCCATTATTCTTGCCCAGGATATCGCGCTCGATCTCAACGATCCCCTTTCCGCTTACGCGCAGGGCCCTTAAATCTGTCGGGCCGCCCCCGCCGCTCGGAAGCGCCTGCATGTAAGGTGCCCTGTCAATGGCAGAGCGAGGATTTCGATCATAAAAATGACCGGCGTGGTCTGAGGGCGCCGAGCGTCGCTCGCCCGGCGGATAGGCAGAATGGCGATCGGATTTGTCCTGCACACGATCACCGTATCGCTCATCGCTCTCCATATCATTTGCATCGGCGCGTTTGGTAGAAGGCGTCTCTTCGTGGCAGCCGCAAACAGCACACATCAATCGATCTCCAGCTCTTTCACGCGCATCTGTTCGCCAGCGGTGACCTGCAACTGATAGCTGCCGCAGCAGGGACAGCACTCACCGCGCCGTGCAATTTCGACGCTCTTCGAACAGCTCATACACCAGGCAAGGCCTGGCAGTTCGACGATAGTAAGAGCCGCGCCCTCGGCAACGGTCCGCGTTGCAGCGGCAGCAAAGCAGAACCTGATCGCTTCAGGCGCGGCATGACTCAGCGCTCCCATCTCGAGACAAATGCTCCGCACCCGCGAAGAGCATCGCTCGTGTGCCTTCTCCTCGGCGATCTGAATGATCTCAAGACAAATCGCCATTTCATGCATCGCGAAGTTCGCGAAAATTGACGGTGAACGCGGCGCACGGATCAAGCGATGCAATCACCGCGTGGACTGCATCTCGGCGTCGTCGAGCCCTGAGCACCGCGCCCTGCAGGTTCCGTACAAGCGGTCCGCGCCGGTGGAAATTCCACTCCGTCGGCGCAAGGAATTCGAAGCGGGATATCCGGCCATGAGCATCGAGCTCCACCGCGTGGTAGAGACGGCCCCTGGCGCATTCAACCGCGGCCGCTGCACGGCCCGGACCCAGTTTGTATCTTTCAATAATCCCATGCTCCGCGGCGTCAATCTGAGCGCCGGCCTTGAGCCAAGCACATAGCCGGAGGATTTCAATAATTCTGGCCATCAGCCGCTCGGCTGCACCGAAGGGCCTCAGCGAGACCCGATCCCGGGTAATTTGGCGCGCCCATGGGCCCGTCTCGGGCACCCGTCCGTCGAGATCGGGACAATCGCAAAATGTCGAGTCATCGCCGAGCAACCGCTTTGTGATGTTCTGGTCGTCAGCAACAGACAAGAACGAGTGCGCCGCCGGCATTGACTTCAGGTCGACCTCATTAAGCGCCGCGAGGCGAAGCGCTAGTGGGCTGCCGGACGTCAGCGCGCCCCCCTCAGGTACCCCCAGCACGGCCAGCGCAGCGACAATCCGTGCCGTTGCTTCGCGTTGAGGGGAGCTCCAGGCTGGCTGTGCGGATCGGACAATCGCCGACAATTCCGACACCAAGGCCCGGATTCCCGCCGCACTGGCGACATCTAGCGTAAGATGTCCGACGAAAAGGCCCCGTGCCAAATCCGCGATGCGCTCAGTAACGATAAGCGCGATACGCTGCCGTTTTGTTGCGCGGCTGATCACTTCGTCGCGTGCCGTCTCGATCGCGGACAACAGTGCAGTTTGTTGGGCAGCGACACACAACGCGAAAAGCCGCGGCAGCACGTTGAGCACTGTCGAGGGCTCCCTTCCGGCGAACACGCGCGCCAGCGGCGGCCGGACCCGCGGTTGGATCTCGACCGAGGCGACTACGTCTGCAGCTAGCAATACGTGGACATCAATTTTGTTGCGCGCAACGAGGCTCATGCGAAACGCTCCGCCATCATCCCGCGCAATCTATAGTCCATGCGCATGCGCTGTCTGCGGAATGCCACCCGATGCCGAATGACCGAGCTCTTCATGTGAAGTACGCCTTGATAATTTCCTGCAGGCGCTCGGCAGAGTCCTGGAAATCCTCATCGGCAGCCAATGCAGCAATCGGCACGCCGCCGACCTCGAGCGTATCCAAGATGATGTCATCCGTCGAACTGAAGAACTGCACGGACCAGACATTCCTGGTGCCGGTCGCCTGCACTCGGCAGGTGCCATAGCCGTGCAACATGAGTTGGACCGGTCCATTGCCCAAGCTTTGCTGTAGGAATGCCAAGTCGATAATGCTCATTGGCAGCAACGTCAGATTGATGACGTGGGCATGCATGCCAAGTCGCCAGCTCCTCGCTCGCTCACGTATTTCAGCCAGAACCGGTTTAACGTTCATCGCGCCATCCGGCGGCGTACCGATCACCAGATCGGGGGACGTCAGGTCAGTTGCGGCACTCCGGACTATCTGCGGAATCGCCCCGACCTCAACATACTCATGCGAGGGATCGGTCCCGATGCGCACGCGCCAAATTCCCGCAAGCACGGATTCCCGGATTTGCGCCAAAGAGCCATCTGGCAGCGCAGCCACGCCGGCCACCTCACCTTCTCCGAGGACTTCCCCGATCAACTTGCGTTCGCTATCGCTGAGATGTGCCAGGCCGTAGAGGTGCGTCCCAGCACCGCTTCTCTGACCGCCAACGGCAGCAGCGGCATTTGATAGCAGCAATGTGGCGTTCGGATAATTCCTTGCACGCTCGTCCCGATCGCGCCAAGCGCGGCCGGCGAGCGCACTCATCGAGCCGGTATTGAATGCATCGAGACTTGCAGAGCCAGTGGCAAGGTCGCTCGCCGCCCGGTGGGCGCCGCCGGATACAACGGGGGTCGCTGTTTTCACGATCGGATGTTCCGTTGTCTGTATCGGGGTGCAATACACTTGGCGAGGTAAGCGCTGCCGGCGTGTGCCCGAATGATTGGTACGGAGATGCGGTTGATCGTGAGCAGACGGTCCGGACTTTTGCCGATCAGATTGAGTTCATCGTGACTACGACACAGGCTTGCCGTCGATGGTCTACGCCGGCCGAACCTACCGACTGGTGTGCCACTAACGCCGCGCGGAGGCGGTGCGCCTTGCATGCCTTGCTTAAACTCCTTGACAGCTTCAGGGGGGAAGAATGCCAGCTGGATGATCCGGAGCATATATGTATCGGCCGCGGACAGCGGCATCATGGCCACTGTTACTTGAGCGTGCGCGGCTAGGCACGCATCGAAGCCGACGCCCTCCTCGTCGGACGGAGCGGGTCGCGCCGGACCATGCTGCGCCGGTTGCAACTTCATCACACGCCTTTCTGATAATGTTCGGTTCTGCTAGCAGGCCATTAGCAAGGGGCATGCCAATCATCCTCTGGCCGCGATTGGAGCTCGACCAACCCCTGGCATTTTTCCAGGCAAATGTTACGTGCGACTGGAATTCCCTTTGTGAGAAACTCACCCGGCGCAAGCGCGCGGAACTGCTAGCGTAAGTGCTCCGGCAATTGTGGCTCGTGACCGATCAAGTCCGCAAAGAAGCGATCGAAGTCCTGGCCGTTGAGGCTGGCCTCAAGCCCGTCAAGTGCTTCCGAGATCAGCCTTGCTTCGTTTTCGTCCAAGAGCCGCACCGCGCTGTCGATATGAACGAGCACTTTGGACCCAACCGGTACATCGACGAGCAGCATGACCGAGACGCGCCGCTGTTCACTGCCACGCTCGCACAGCGCGGTGATTCCGTCAGTCTCCACAATCGTCATTGGCAAGCCAAGGCACATGGCCAGTCGCAGGCCGCTAGACCGGCTGCGCCCTCATCTCATAGTTCGCATGGTCAATATTGTTAGCCAACAGCTGTTCTGCTGCAGGCAGCGGCGCGCTTCGCAGGTTTGCCGACGAGCCCCACTGCGCTAGGAGTTTACAACCCAGCTCAATCGCAGGCGCGATCTGAAAGCGCACCGGCGCCGTCAGAGGACCGCCCCAATTCTCCAGGTCCAACGGCTGACAGCCGATGAGAGCGAGCTCTCGCGGGCGGCGGCCAAGCAAATCGGCCGCGCTCAAGACCTCCTGAAAGCCGGTCTGATGCAGGCTCACTTTCCTGGCACCAGTAAATTTTGGCACTTCGTCATCTCGCACAAGCTTCAACTGCCCCGGCAGCAATCCGTAGTCGATCGCATCGAACACGATCAGGCAATCGGCCTGCTCAAGAAAACTGACGAGGTAGAGCCCCTGGGTGCCGCCATCGAGGACAGTAACGTTATCATCGACAGCGTAGCGGCGATGAAACTCCTCGACCACACGCACGCCGAAGCCCTCATCGGCCCACAGGATATTGCCGATGCCGAGCACCAGGATCCGTTTTTTCTGTTTCGGATTGAGCATCCACCTTCCCAGTCAATCGCCAAACCGGCGCTCACCCGATACCGTAGAAGAGAAGCTACCGTGAGACATGACGTCTTCCCGGATCACGGCGTAGATATGGACCAGCGCGAACATCACGATGACCCACAGGCCGAGATGATGCCAGGTGTGGACGTCGTGACTGTTCGGCCAGATTGAAAAGACCCAGCCGAATGCCTTATACTGCCAGCTGTCAGTACCGGTGCCTTGCCCATAAAGTGCAAAGCCTGTGACGACCAAGAATGTGATCGTCTGCGTAAACATGAAGAACATTGCGAGCTGAGCAAGGCGATTGTGCACGAGGCCCCTCTCAGGATTCCCTGTAAGGAACGCATACCTGCGGATCTCGTGGTACACCTCTCGCCAAAAGCACGCGCGCCAGAGCGGCACGTAAAAGATCTGCATAGCATGCGCATTTCCCATCAAGGCCCAGTAGATGCGTAGAAGAAAGCCGACGCTGAGCACATATCCCGCCGTGAAATGGGCAAAGCGGATATAGCCGAACAGGAAGTTGCTGCTTGCCTCTCCCGACATCTCCGGTGTCCCGGTTCCAATCAGATAGCCCGTTGAACTCAGCACCAGAATGGCCGCCGCATTAACCCAATGCCACAGTCGCACCGGCGCATAAACGTAGGCGACGCCACCGCCAGTGCTGCGGTCAGTCGGTGCCGCATCGATGGCGGCGAGTAGCTCCCGTGCGCTGTCTTTCATTGGACCTACCGCACTTTGACTGAAGCCATTTCTTGGCCCTCAGGACTCATCACGTGGGTCGAGCAAGCCAAGCACGGGTCAAAGGAATGGATGGTACGCAGGATCTCCAGGGGCCGCTGCGGATCGGCCATCGGAGTACCGATCAGGGAGGCTTCAAAGGCGCCAATATTGCCCTTGGAATCGCGAGGAGATCCGTTCCAAGTCGTCGGAACGACACATTGATAGTTGTCGATCTTAGCGTCCTTGATTTTAATCCAGTGGCCGAGTGCACCGCGAGGCGCCTCAGAGAACCCATAGCCCTTGGCCTCCTTACGCCAGCTTTCCGGGCTCCACCTGCTGACATTGGCAGTTGCCGTATTGCCAGCTTTGATATGGATTACGAGCTTAGCCTGGAAATAACGCATCTGATGCGCCGCCCACTGGCATTCAAGCGCCCGCGTCGCAGTACGGCCAAGCGTCGAGAACAGCGCACTCACGGGAAGATTGAGCCCCTTGAGCAGTCTCTCGGCTGGCTCCTTGAACTCGGCTCGGCCTTGCGCAAAACCGACGATGTATCGCGCCAACGGCCCGACCTCGACGGCGCGGCCGCGCCAGCGCGGCGCTTTGATCCAGGAGTACTTGCCGCCTTCGTCGAGTTCCTTGATATCTGTCTTGCTGCCTTTGAGTTTTGGTCCAAGTTCAAAACTTGGCTCGGTGATACCATCCCAGGGATGCAGTCCACAGCAATCGCTGGGGTATTTATACCATGAATGCGCGACGAATTCCTGAATCTGTTCGGGGTCACCATGGTCGATCGGAAGTATCTCCTTGAGATTGCCATCCAGAATGACCCCGCGCGGCAGCTTCAAACTCTCCGCGGAACTGTCGTTGGCGTTTTCGGGGATGTCGCCATACGACATCACGCTTTTGCTCGAAAGACCGCCGCCGTGGAGCCAGTCCTTATAGAACGAGCAGATCGCGACAATGTCGGGCAGGTAGATCTGCTCGACAAACTCGATCGAGCGGTCGATGATCGAGGACACGATGTTCAGTCGCTCCATATTGATCGCGCCCACCGCACCGATTCCGTCGACGTTGATCGCGCAGGGCACGCCGCCGACCAGCCAGTTCGGATGCGGGTTCTTGCCACCATAAATAGCTTGGATCTTGACGATCTCCTTCTGGAAGTCGAGCGCTTCCAAATAATGAGCTAGCGCCATCAGGTTTGCTTCCGGTGGTAGCTTGTACGCCGGATGCCCCCAATACCCATTCTTGAACGGACCGAGTTGCCCTGATCCGAAGAATTTGGTGAGCCGAATCTGCAAATCTTTAAAATAGCCAGGGGATGACAGCGGCCAGGGCGAGATAGACTGCGCCAGCGCGGAGGTCGACTTGGGATCGGCCTTGAGCGCGGAGACCACGTCGACCCAATCCAACGCATGCAAGTGATAGAAATGTACGAGGTGATCATGCACGAGCAGGCACAGCTGCATGATGTTACGAATCGAATTGGCATTCTCCGGAATGGCAATTCCCAGTGCATTTTCAACCGCGCGCACGGAGGTGAGCGCATGGGTGCCGGTGCAGACCCCGCAAATCCGCTCGGTGAAGGCCCACGCGTCGCGCGGATCGCGGCCGCGTAGGATGACTTCGATGCCACGCCACATCGTCCCGCTTGAGACCGCATTGCGGATCACATTGTCCGAATCGAGATTGGCTTCGACGCGCAGGTGGCCTTCGATCCGCGTCAGCGGATCGATGACGATTCGCCTGCCGGAACGATCGAGGTTGAACCCATTTGGCGTCACGACAGCCACCCTCGTCCTCCTCAACTCGGTTTGTCTTTATCGGCCGCGTGATCCGGCTTGTGGGTCAACCGCTTCACGGCGGTGACCGCCGCATGGGCAGCGACGGTTAGCCCGACCACCCCGGCAGCGGCCATGCCGATCCTGTCGGCGTTCTCCTCGATGCCAAACTGCTTGATGGTTGTGAGTCGGTCGTAAAATGACCCTTTGTCCCAGAAGCCGTCCTCGGAACAGCCGAGGCAGCCGTGGCCGGATTGAACGGGAAATGAAACTCCGCCGTTCCACCGGACGGCCGAACAGGCATTGTAGGTGGTTGGTCCCTTGCAGCCCATCTTGTACAGGCAGTAGCCCTTGCGGGCGTACCTATCGTCCCACTCTTCGACGAATTGGCCAGCGTCGAAATGGGAACGCCGATAACACTTGTCGTGAATGCGCTCGGAATAAAACATACTGGGGCGTCCTTGGCGATCGAGCTCCGGAAGCTTTCCGAACGTGATGATGAAGGTCAGGAGGCCACTCATTATCTCTGCGATAGGTGGGCACCCGGGCACCTTGATGATGGGCCTGTTGGTGATCACCTTATCGATTGGCACCGCGCCAGTCGGATTGGGCTTGGCCGCTTGCACGCACCCCCAAGACGCACACGTTCCCCAAGCGATAATCGCCATGGCCTCTTCCGCCATCGACCTGAGCTTTTCAACGAACGGCCTGCCGCCATCAATGCAGAACATGCCGCCCTCGTTAAGCGGTGGATTGCCTTCGACGGCGAGAACATACCTACCTTTGTACTTGGCACGGGTTTCTTCCAGGATGGCCTCGGCCTGGTGTCCAGCCGCCGCCATGAGCGTATCGTCGTAGTCGAGCGAAATCATCGACAGCAGCACGTCTTTGATCAAGGGATGGGCCGAGCGGATAAAGCTTTCCGAGCAACAGGTACACTCGAGCCCGTGCAACCAGATGACGGGCACACGCGGTTTGGTTTCCAGGGCGTGGGCAATACTGCTTACGGTGAGCGGACCGAGTCCCAAGCTCGCGGCGGTCAAACTACAGAATTTGTGGAAACTACGACGGGTGATACCCTGACGTCTGATCACGCTGTAGAAAGTTTCCGTTGCATCACCCATGAAACCTTCCATGTGAGTAGTCGTCGGTAGTCACGAACTGCTGACTTTTAGCAAGAACCAGGCCATCGAAGCGAAACAGTTGAAACATATCAAGCTACCGCTCCCTTTTGCGAGATTGTCGAAGCCGGGCAGCAGAGCTTTGTCATGGATCTGTCGTCCCAATGGTGTCCAATTCCGGACGTCGATGTGAGCACTTCAACAAATCAGCACGGTGGTTCACCACTTCACGGCGACTACCCCATAACCGCGGCACCCGTCACATTTGTCGAGTAAAATTGCTGCAGTTGACGCGCACCCCACTGCCCCTCCCAATCAGGCTTGCCGATTGCTGACCCGCGTGGCGTAAAGGCCCTCATAGTAGCAAGTTCACCGGCAGCCCGTACAAGAAGCGGCTGTCGAGCGGGAAGAGAGGCCGCAATGGACTGAGCCCTGATGCGCACGCTGGCTTTGCTTTTGGATCGGAGTGGATTCGGTCTGACTTTGGTTTCAAAGCGGCTCGTCGCACGTCATAGCTACGGCGCTGTGGACGAGACCGGACGTTTAAAGCTAAGGTCTCGGGGCGCTCATCACGCAAGCCAATCAATAGCAAGAAGCGCGGCGTCTTGGCGCATCACGACACTCAGCCGCTTGCAGGAGTTTCTTCGCGATAGCGGAGGCGATCGTGTTCTTGAAGCTTAGTGCGATCCATCCGACGCGGATAGACGGCAGCGGCGCCTACATTCAGTCGGCATCGCTCTCTACTCGCAACACTTTCTGCCTACTATCCAAAACGGATCATCGAGCATTTCGGCGGAAAGTGAATTATCGGATTATCGCAGCATAGACCATGTACTGGACTTGCTCGCGGTAGTACTTCCGGATTTCTCCGGGGGCCGCCGTTCCGACCACTGCGACCAGACGCTCTTTTGGGTCGCAGAAAAATTGTGTCCCGTACGCGCCGGTCCAGGTGAACTCACCTGGATTGCCCGGAACCGCGGAGAGCCCCTCGGTTGTACGTACAGCCACTCCGAGCCCGAAACCGAAGCCGGCCCGATGCGCCTCCACATTGGCGACCTTATTTTTGATCCCTGGCCCAAGGTGGTTGGAGATCATGTGGCGCACCGTCCTCGGACCGAGAATGCGCTCGCCATCGAGCTCTCCACCATTGAGTAGCATTTGTCCAAAGCGCACGTAGTCACCAACTGTCGCAAATGCGCAGGCTCCCCCGCCGTCAAACTTCGTCTCGCTTTCGAGGAGCTCGATCTGTTGCGGCTTTCCCGTCAGCGGGTCGCCCGGAAATGGATGCGCGAGGCGCCCGCGTTGCGATTGAGACAAATGGAAAGTGGCATCTTGCATTTCGATAGGCTTCCACAGGTTGCTGGCAAGATAGGCGCCCAATCGCTGTTCGCTGACCTGTTCAACGACAGCTCCCAGCACATCGGTCGAGAAGCCGTATTCGAATGCCGTTCCCGGTTGATGCGCTAGGGGCAGCTTGGTAATGGCTTCAATGAAAGCCTGCTTATCGGCCCTTAGGGGCGGAGCGGCGAAATCGGGATAGAGACGCGCTACTTGGTCAGAGCTGTCGGCGGGCGCACCGTAGGTGAGCCCGGATGTGTGGCGATAAAGATCGTGGATGTAGATCGCAGCATTCTGCGATTGAAATCCTAATGAGCCGTCATGCTGCGGCACTCCCACCTTCATGTTTGCGAACTCCGGGTAGTAATCCGCAAGCCTGGCCCTTAGAGGAAGGCGACCTTGCTCCATGAGGATAAGCCCCGCAACGGCCACCATCGGCTTGGTCATGGAAGCAAGCGCGAATATCGCATCGAGCCGCATCGGCCTTCCTTTTACCGGATCGAGTTGGCCGTACGCTTTGTAGTGAATTAGCTTGCCGTCTCTGGCGATTGCAATCACCGCGCCGGGCACGCGTTTGCTCGTGATCTCGCGAGCGAAGAACTCGTCCAGTTTGGCAAGGCGCTGTGGAGAAACGCCGACCTCGTCGGCCGTCGACTCGGGCAGAGGCGCGGAGCGGACCGAGTTGAGACCGATTCCAGCAGCTGCCGTCGCCATGACAAGCTTGTCCATTGTACCCTCGGAAGGAGGGATGGTCCCTGTTTGCAGATTGCTGCGCGGCGTTATCAGATAACTGGGCGGGGCTAAGACGATTCGGTGCCCCTCCTGGCAGAGTGCCTGTCGATGAGCGCCAAGGTTAGGATTGCCGCAAAGGCGAACAACACCATACCACCAGCAACCACACTGGCTTCGCGCCAACGCGACGCCTGGACGTACTCTACCACGTAAGCCGACAACACTTTGGTGCGCCCAGGAATATTGCCGCCGATCAACATCACGACGCCGAACGTGCCGATCGTATGAGAGAAACCGATTACGCCAGCCCTTACAAACTCCAGTCGCGCCGGTGGCGCGCTGATTGCAATGAAGGCGTACAACGGCGAAACGCGCCTGGTCGTTTTCAAGGAGCGATCGCCTGTCGCAACAAAGGCGCTACGGATCGGTTGCACAACCAACGGCAGCGCCGAGAGGACCGATCCGACTGCCATTCCTGCGAAGGTAAAGGCTAACGTGCGCTCGCCCCAGAAAGAGGCGAGAACGCCACCCGGTCCAAGCAAAACGAGTACGCCAAAGCCGAGAGCCTGTGGCGGTAGCACCAGCGGCAGGACGATCATCGTGGCCACAGCCTCGCTCGCAAAAGTCTTTGAGCGCGCTAGCCACCACGCGAGGGGCACACCAATCACGAGAAGGATCACGGTTGCCACGCTGGCGAGCTCAATCGTGAGCGCAACGGATTGCGAAATCTCTGCCCAAACGACATCCATGTGCGTCAGCCCGCCAGTGAGCGCAGGTCGCCGTATCGTGCCAGTAATCCCCTGCACGTCCGGCTCAGCCGGGTATGTGGCGAGACTCGAGATTTAGTCGCGCAGCAGCTCGTGGAGGCCGCCACATTCGCGCGCGTCATTTCTGGGAGCAAGAGCAGCATAGCAAGTCTCATCGACAAGTCCTGTGACAAGTCCGCTTCGATCCATCTGACGATGGTAGCTTCTCTTTTGTGATCAGCAATTCCTATGCCGCGTGCGAGTGTGGGCTCTATGCTCAACGCGAGAGAAATTCGCGTGGACGCCGACGTCACTTTGAAATGGACCTAACGCTCTGTGAGCTTTCTCGCATCTTTTGTTCCCGACCAGACAGCGACAGCGGCGCAACGAAGCGTTAGAATCCGCCGCCGGAAGAGATGCCAGCATGGTCGGTCGACGATACGCCGCGCCGGTAGTGGAATGGATCGCCGGAAGCCCGCTGTTGGCGAGCAAGACCAACGGTTCAGGGGGGAAATCGCGTGAGGCTGCTTCTGCGAGACGGTCAAAGGTGCGAGGGGCCGCGAGCGAAGGCCAACTTTTGACCATCCTGGCTAATGCGGATCGTCAGCGTAGATCCGGAAACAAACCCGCCGTGCACAAACGAGCTTTGCCGCTAGCCACCGCGCGGCTCATCCACTACAGATTCTTTCGCGAAATCTAGTTCCGAAACCCAAACTTCCATCCGGCAAATGCGTGCAATCCAAACTATCAATTTTACCAATCCCACGCATTGTTGCATGGATTTCAACACACCGAGTATATCGATCACGCTAAGACTCCCAGTCGCGAGGCAACTCCGCTAATGCGCGCGCTACGCTGCAATTTCTTCTTCGACCTTGCGAACGCGGTCCGAGCACGCAGTCAATGCGCCCGCCCTACCGACGATTTGCCCTCGGCTGATTAATCGGCCGCAGTTTCGACGTCTGGTGTAGATCTTGCTTAACGAGAATGAACAACGCAACTAAACGCCTGCCTTTGGAAGGACGCACCGGCTCCCGGAGCCGTCTTCAATCGGACACGGCTGAAATGATGAGTCTCGGATGACGCTGCCGCCTCTGAACGAGGCGGCGGCTGACATTCGAGTATATTCGGGAAGGAAGCGTCATGACCACCATGGCAACTGCGGCGCCTGCACGGGCGTCGCAAGTTTGGTATAAGATACTCTACGTCCAGGTGCTGATCGCGATCTTGATGGGCGCCATGGTCGGCTGCCTGTGGCCATCTGTCGCCACCAACGACTGGGTTAAGGCGCTGGGTGACGGGTTCATCAAGCTCATTAAGATGGTGATCGCGCCGATTATTTTCTGCACCGTCACCTCTGGTATTGCGCATATTCAGGATGCGAAGAAAGTTGGGTGCGTCGGCGTCAAAGCGCTGTTCTATTTCGAGATCGTGTCCAGCTTTGCCTTGCTGTTGGGCCTTGTTATGGGCAATCTCGTCCGAATAGGTCATGGCCTTGCGGTCAAGCCGGATGCTGCGGCCGTCGCCAATTACGTCAAGCAGGCGGAAGCTTCGAAGACCGTCGACTTTTTTCTCAACATCATCCCCGATAGCGTGGTCGGCGCCTTCGCTCACGGCGATGTTCTGCAGGTTCTCCTGTTCGCGATCCTCTTCGGCTTTTCTCTGATGGCGCTGGGAAAGCGTGGGGAGCGGCTCCGCGGCATGATTGACGACGTCACGCACGCAATGTTCGGCGTAATCGCTATTGTAATGAAAGCAGCGCCGATCGGAGCCTTCGGCGCCATGGCTTTCACGGTCGGCAAGTTCGGGCCTGCAGCACTCGGTAATCTGATTGGTTTGATCGCGCTGTTTTACGCGACGGCGGCGTTATTTGTGGTCGTGGTGCTGGGTTTGATCGCGCGCCTCGTCGGCTTTTCAATCTTCAAGTTCCTTGTCTATATCAAAGACGAGATTCTGATCGTGCTCGGTACTTCGTCCTCGGAAAGCGCGCTGCCGCAATTGATGGAAAAGCTCGAGCGGCTGGGCTGCTCCAAGGCGGTCGTCGGGCTGGTGGTGCCAACTGGCTACTCCTTCAACCTCGACGGAACCAATATCTATATGACACTTGCGACATTGTTCATTGCCCAGGCACTCGGGGTCGATCTCTCCTTTAACCAGCAGCTCACGATCTTGCTCGTGGCAATGCTAACCTCGAAGGGGGCAAGCGGCGTCACCGGCGCGGGCTTCATCACCCTCGCTGCGACGTTGTCGGTAGTAAACCCAGCGCTGGTGCCGGGCATCGCAATCGTTTTTTCGATCGACAAGTTCATGAGCGAGGTGCGCGCCCTGACCAACATTATCGGCAATGGCATCGCGGCCGTGTTCGTATCCTGGTGGGAAGACGAGCTCGAGCACGCAACGTTGCAAGCTCGGCTCAACCAGTCCACAACTTCCCCCACTATCGACAGTACAAGCTCAATGAGGTAGGTCCCGGATCTTAACGCCCCCATCCGAATCCCAATCGAATGCCAGAGCTACACTTCTCGTACATCGAATCGGCGCAAAGGACGTAAGGAAAGTCGGTACTTTCTCGTGCGCTCTCCAGTGCACAGCCCTTGCTGCGCGTCGTGGCCAGGCAGATGCCCCTGAAAAGCACGCGTTCAAAGAACTAGGGGCTTCTTCAGGGCGCCTCCTTGACGGTCAAGGCTACCGTCCATCTGAATGCGGCGGGTCGTCCACGGCACCGTCGGTTCGGTGTCATGTCGGCGCTCGATTCCACCGAAACCAATTGGAGACGACTCCTCCGCAGCTAGGCGTGATGGCCTAATCGCCGGGTAGCACTCGCGCAACCTCGCCTTCCTGTCTCGGCACATGAAGGTTACGCTTTCCGCCGCAGGACCGATTGTGCCGACGAGATGAGTGGTTCGCCCGCTTGTTTCTGTTCGTTCCCGGCCCGGAGGCCCGCCTGATCGTTCGCTTCAACCTCACGGCTGCACAAAAACCGCTGTCCTTGGCCGCGGGCGTAAAGGGGGTGCATCGGCTCGCAGGACTCGAGCGACTGCCGCCAAGGCTATCGGCAGGGAAGCCAAAGCAGACATTTCAGCTTCGACCGCCGCACGGTCGGCGACCCCACATCGAAAAGTTTAGGACAACCATACGTACGTTTATGATGCTTTTTTTGCCCGCGCGTGCTGAGTTCGGCCGCAGGTGATCAATCTCGGACACGCTCGATCCAAGCGTCGAGGATTGCCCCATTTTTGCCTAAAATGCTATAGCTCTCCCGCCGGAGAACAGGCCGGACGGTCTCAAAATGTCTATCCAGATCAGCAGTCTTAAACGTTCAGCCCCTCAGTTGACCTTCGGCGGCATAACCTTAGCCGCTGTTACATTGAGTTGCGTATACCTTAATGCCCATTTCGCCGCGACGGCGTTCGCCTATTTGTTAGTAGTCTTGCTATTTTCGTTGATGGGCAGCTTCATCGCGTCATCCGCGCTCTGCATCACGGCAATCGCTGCTCTCGCATACTACTTTGCGCCTCCGGCGTTCAGCCTGCAAATCGATGACCCCCGCGATCTTCCAGTGGTTGTCGCATTCTCTATTGTTTCAATTGTAGCAACGTACCTGATCGGAAAGCTCCGCCAGGAAAGAGAGGCTGCGCGTGTGGCTGCGGTCAAGCTTCAGCGGAGTGCGGCGGATTTGGAGGATCGTGAAAAACGGTGGCGGGCAATCTTCGAGCACAATCCGGCCATGTACTTCATGGTCGATGGAGCCGGCACTGTCCTTAATGTCAATACATTCGGCGCGACACAACTCGGCTATGCTCCTGCAGAACTGATCGGCCACTCCGTACTCGGCGTATTTCTTGAGGAGGATCGCGCATTCGTTCACAAATGCATTCGGGCGTGCCTTGAGGATATTGGACAATCGCGCACGTGGGACGTCCAAAAAGTCAGGAAGGACGGCTCCGTATTGTGGGTACGTGAAAACGCCAAGGCCATGCTTTGGGCCGACGATCAGTCCATTGTCCTTATCGCCTGCGAAGATGTCACGGAGCGAAAGCAGACCGAACTTGCCCTGCAGCGGAGCGAAGCGCATTTGGCTCAAGCGCAGGAGTTGAGTCATACAGGCAGCTTCAGCTGGAACGCCACCACTGGCGAGGCGTTCTGGTCGAAGGAGACATTTCGGATTTTCCAATTGGATCCTCAAACGACTCCCTCGCCGCAGCTTGTCGTTGATCGCACTCACCCAGACGATAGGGCTTCGGTTAAACAGGTTATCGATGGAGCGATGCGAGACTTGAGCGATTTCGAGCACGAGTATCGATTGCTGCTACCAGACGGCTCTGTGAAGCACATCCATGCGAAGGCACGGCTCACGAGAACCGATTCTGGTGAAATCGAGTTTGTTGGGGCAGCTACCGATATTACGGCAGCGAGGAGAGCAGAACAGCAGTTGCGTCGCAGCGAGGCCTATCTGGCCGAGGCCCAGCATCTCACCCACACAGGCAGCTGGTCCTGGGACGTCCACGGTCTAGATTTCGTGTATCGCTCCGCGGAAGTTGATCGACTGTTTGGCTTTAACCCACAAGAGCGGGTATCGATAGAGACCATTCGCTCGCGCATCCATCCGGAAGACTTGCCGCGGTTACAGGAGGTGCAGCGCCAGGCGAGAAAAAAGGAGCACGAGCGGTTCGAATATGATTTCCGTGTTCTTCTGCCAGATGGCGGGATACGGCGTATACACTCCGTTGCGCATGTTGTCGTCGCTAGCGATGGTAAGGTCAGCGAGCTGATTGGAACACATATGGATGTCACCGATCAACACGCAGCTAGGGAACGCCTGGAAAACACACTTGTCGCGCTGCGCGAAAGCGAACAGCGCTTTCGCGACTACGCCGAGACAGCTTCCGACTGGCTCTGGGAGACCGGCCCAGATCATCGGGTCACTCGCTTATCCGAGCACACCAGCACTGCAGGAATTTTGGCCACAGGATTGATAGACCTGCTTCGCTGGGAGATTGCGTGCGACGTCGAAGACGAGCCCGAAAAGTGGCGGCAGCATCGGGCGACGTTGCAGGCGCATCAGCCTTTTCGGGATCTCGTCTACCGCACAGTGAATAGGATGGGATCCCCGATCTACGTCCGCACGAGTGGTAAGCCTTTCTTCGACGGAAACGGCAATTTTCTGGGCTACCGTGGCGTCAGCACTGACATCACAGCCATTATTCGCGCCGATCAGGCCGAACAAGACCTGCGAAAGGCACAGGCGGAGCTTGCCCATGTGACGCGTGTAACGACGTTAGGAGAACTGACAACCTCCATCGCCCACGAGATAAACCAGCCACTCGCCGCTATTCTCACCAACGCCGATGCATGCCTCGGATGGATGGCTCGCGAAGCTCCTGATCTTGCCGCAGCGCGCTCTTCAGTGGAATGGATCATCGAAGACGCGATCCGGGCAAGCGAGGTGATCCGTAGTGTTCGCGCACTCGCGAAGAAAGGCGAGATTGAGATGGTGCCGCTCGACATTAATGATGTCGTCAGGGACGTCGTTGCGCTGGTAACACGAGAGCTTGTTAGCCACCGGGTGACGTTGCGAACCGAGTTGACGGCCGTGCTGCCTAGGATCCTCGGTGATCGAATTCAGCTACAACAGGTGATCATCAATCTGGTAATGAACGGAATCGAGGCGATGGACGCAATTACAGACCGGCCGCGCGAACTTCTGATTCAATCATCCAAGGACGATCTGGGGCGCGTGCAGCTTGCCGTGGCCGATTGCGGCGTCGGGATCGGTGATAAGGACGCTGACCACGTCTTGGATCCCTTCTTCACCACCAAGTCGAGTGGCCTTGGAATGGGACTTTCGATCTGCCGTTCTATCGTGGAAGCTCACGGAGGGCGGCTATCGTTTCTCGAGAAAGATGAACCGGGCGCGACCTTCCAGTTTGTCCTGCCCGTGCATAAGGAGGCCATCCAGTGACTGGACCATCTGACTCGCTAAGTACGGGTAGCAGTGCCGAGGCCTCGACGAAGGCGATCGTCTTTGTCGTTGAGGATGACATCTCCGTGCGCCGCTCGCTTATTAATCTTTTTAAACAGGTAGGATTGGAGGTCGTTGCCTTCGGATCGGCCCGTGAAATGCTGCAGAGCACAATTCCGGACGTCCCAAGCTGTCTAGTTCTTGATGTCCGGCTGCCAGGCCTGAGCGGCCTTGACTACCAGACCGAGCTGGCTAGGTTGAACATACACATCCCGATCATTTTCATCACCGGTCATGGCGACATTCCCATGACCGTCAGAGCCATGAAGGGAGGTGCGGTCGATTTTCTCAGCAAGCCCTTCCGCGATCAGGAACTGCTTGATGCTGTGGTTGCGGCGACCGAACGCGATCGCAAGAGACGGGAAGCTCAGCGAACCGTCGCGAACCTGCAGTCTTTATTTGAGACCTTAAGCCCGCGAGAGCAGGCGGTGATGAAACTGGTCACGGCCGGCCTGATGAACAAGCAGGTAGCCGCCGAACTTGGGCTCGCCGAGATTACCGTCAAGATCTACCGGGGTCACGTAATGAAAAAGATGCGTGCCCGGTCACTTGCCGAGCTGATCAGAATGAGCGAGACGCTGGGGCTTCGTGCAAATCGTTCTGAACAAACGCAAGTATGATTTTACAGCTTCATCTCTCCAGCCCATCTTTCGCCGAAGGTGGCTAGTGCTTTGGCAGCCGCTGTTCGCGCGTCAGGAGGGCTCATCTTGTCCACGCCTTTGATTTCCGTCGTTGACGACGACGCCTCAGTCCGTGCGGCGACAGGCAACCTCTTGAAATCGCGTGGCTACGTCGTGCAGATATTTGCTTCGGCCGAGGCGCTCCTGCGGTCGCCGCAGTTAAACGAGATATCCTGTGTCATTACCGATGTGCAGATGTCGACTATGAGCGGGCTGGAGCTGCTGGCACAGATGCGGACGCGTGGTCACAAAGCACCTTTCATTTTCATTACCGCTTTCCCCAGCGAGCGTGTGCGCACGTCAGCCCTGGACGCGGGAGCAATAGGCTTCCTCGCCAAACCATTTGGCGGACAAGAGTTACTTAAGTGCCTCGACAGCGCACTGAAGGCATATGGCGCCCGAGGCGGTATCTGATTCCAACCTGCAGCTTGAGTTCATGTCCGATCTAAAGCTCGTGAGCGACAATCACGCCACCCGGCGACGTGTTCGCAGTCCGAACTCCGGCTTACTCTAAATATGCTAGCGGCCAGCAATTTTCTTGCCCGTCCACACTTTACGGATATGGGCGGCTGCAGAACAGAGTATCCTGCGAGAGACGCTGGCACGCCAACCCGACTCATCCACGCCAACGCTCATGGTAACGCTGACCCAGAGCCGTCGTTGCGCCTAAGCACTTCTTAGCTCCATCTGGAGCGAGGCTATATATTCCGTTGCAGAGCGAAGTTGCCGAGATGGACCGGCAAGCACGAGATTGGCTGTGCAGCCCCACCGCGGTGACGATGCAAATGGAGCTTCGCTCAGCAGGCCCCCATGTACTGGGCACCCCTTTTCTGGTGAGAGCGTTCTGCACCATGCTCGTGCTCACCGCATCGTTACGTCCGTTGACGCTTGCGGCCCGGCTTGTCCATTGGGCGGCCGCTTCGCTGTACATTGTTGCGACCGACTATCGTCAGGCGTCCACGCCCTTATTTCTTCGCAAGCTTCATCTGCGGAAGAGTCGTGGTCTCAGCCGTCCAACGTGCTCGGCGCCACACATCCCGGCCGCTCGGCCGGGGGGGCAAAACAGGTCGTCGCCGCAGCGAGCATTCTCAGCAATAGGCTTGTAGAATAGGCTCCTACTTCCCAAGCGCGAACAATCAGCAACGGCTAAGCCAAGATGAACTGAGGAGAGAGCATTCTGAGCCAAACGAGGAACTCTGAGCTAAACGCCGCCGGCGCAGAGGAGTGCGGAGCAGGCTAGATCGATTTTTTCCACGAGGCCAAATGCCCGGTGATTCCATGGTCACATGAAATCATCCTCATAATCGTATGTTGAAGCACTCGCTGGCATCTCGATTTTACGGTCTTGGCTGTCGTCAGCTTTGCGAAGATGCCGCGAAGCGGTGCATCCTCGCTGCCACTTGCCGTCGCCATTCCTCACCCACGTGTCTGACTTCACTGGGTCGAGAACGATGTTATCGGCGTCAACCCCGACGAACCCCATCTTTGCAGCACGGGCTCTTGCCTCCGGATTAGCCGGACGCAAATTCAGCAGTGGCCGTTCACCGGCCATTTCAAGTCGGTGCTCGAGCAGAATATCGCCGGCGTTCTCGACAAGCGGATGAACCGGGAGATCTACAGTGGCGGTCGTCCCAGGTCGCCCGGGAAACAGCTCCTGTCACTTTTCCACGTCGAAATTCGTCACGCTGTCGTCCCCTTCCATTCGAAGAAGACCGACACTCTTGTTTCCTAATTGATAGCTGAAGTATCGCGCATTAACAGAATCTCGAGTTGTTCCATACTCCTCAGCAACCTCTGCGGTTCGCGCCGCTTTCTGAGAGGCGAAGTCCGAATGTTCTTGTGGGTTATCGGCGATGTACCTGATTTCGCTGTGATAGCCTTCTGCTTTTCTGAACAACCTCTTATCGATCTCCTACGACAGGCGGGCTTGAATCAAGCCAATAGGGCCGTGGTGCCGAAGACGAAGTGCCGCTGGAGTTTGGCGGGGCTAAGCGCAGTTGACGAAACGCATCCGCGAAACTGTCTGCGTCGTTTTGCTCATCAGTCTCGTCAAGGGGAGAGGATGCGAAATAGGACGAGCCATCGATCCAATTATACAAGGCAGTTGGTGCTCCGGTCGGACATGCATTTCCGAGTCTAGTTCAGGCTTGCTAGGCCTGCGGCGCAGATAGGGACTCTGGCTTACCAAAACCTAACGTGATGCTGTTGGCCGCCCGCACGTTAGCTGACACAGGCCTGCTTCTAATGGAACGGCGGCGCGCTCGCGCATTGCCATTCACTAGGACGATGAGAAGCGAGCAGCGCGAGGATCTTCCTCCGTTCGGAACGGTCGATCGACGTTTCACCTGCCGATGCCAATCGGATCCTTCCCATCCGTCGCGATACTATGCAGAACGGCATTGTAGCGCGCGCGCTTCATGACGACCGCATCGCGACCGTCCAATCGCAGCATCTTGGCATCCTGTGGCGGATTGCAATCGCTTCTGAACGGCTTCGACAGCACACTGCACTCCGACAGGCATCCCGCGCCGCGGCTAGGGTGGCCGATACTATACCAAGGCGGGCTGGCGGTAGTATCGGTTGAGGTTGCGCGACTGCACGGCAGCTACCAGCGACTTCGGATTGGAACTGGTCGAGATCCATCATCCACAAAGCGAGGAAAGGAGACGGAAGCCGAACGCGTCGACGCCGAAACCTGAACGCTTCGATACCAACGCTGCCGTCTCATTCCACCGTGACCGATTTTGCGAGATTACGCGGCTGATCCACGTCCGCGCCGCTTACGACGCCCGTATGGTAAGCTAAGAGCTGGACCGGAATGGCATAGACCATCGGCGTAAAGCTTGCGACCATTGTCGGCAGAACGATGGTCACGAGCGTGTCCACCGTCGCTTCCGAAGCGCCCTTCGCATCGGTGATCAGGATGATCTTGCCGCCCCGAGCCGCCACTTCTTGCATGTTCGAAATGGTCTTCTCGAAAACGCCGTCGTAAGGCGCGATCACCACCACAGGCATAGCCTCATCGATCAGTGCGATCGGCCCGTGCTTGAGCTCGCCGGCGGCATAACCTTCTGAGTGGATGTAGGAAACTTCCTTCAGCTTGAGCGCGCCCTCCAACGCCAGAGGAGCCGATGTGCCACGACCGAGGTAGAGTGCCGCCCTCGCGCCGGCGATATAGCGCGCGAGCTTCTCAATCTGCGGCTCGACCAACAAGGCCGCAGCAACCAACCGCGGCACCTCGATGAGCTCTTGCACGAGCTTCGATTCATCGTTTTCAGACAGCTTACCTCGCTCTCTGCCTGCTGCGATGGCAAGCACCGCCAGTACCATCAGCTGGCAGATGAATGCCTTGGTGGAAGCGACGCCTATTTCTGCCCCCGCCAGCGTCGGCAGAACGGATTCGCTCTCGCGCGCAATCGTCGACGTCGGGACATTGACCACAGATATCGTGTGCAGGCCCTGGCCCTTGGCGTATCGCAACGCAGCTAGTGTGTCGGCGGTCTCGCCCGATTGCGAGATGACGATCGCGAGATCGCCTCGGCGCAGAGGCGCCTCCCGGTAGCGGAACTCAGAGGCTACATCTATCTCAACAGACAAACGCGCCAGCCGCTCGAACCAGTATTTGGCGATGTGACCGGCGTAGCTTGCCGTGCCGCACGCAGTAATTGAAATGCGCTGAATGGAATTGAAGTCGAAGGGCAATGCGAGCGGCAGCGCTACCCGTTTGGCCGCCATATCGAGATAATGCGCCACCGTCTGGGCGACCACTGTCGGCTGCTCGTGGATTTCCTTAGCCATGAAGTGGCGATAATTCGCCTTTTCCGCAAGGAGAGCCGATACAGCAAACTTTGATGTTTCCCGGCGAACGACAGAGCCGTCTGCACCATAGATCACGCACGTCGCGCGCGTAAGCACGGCCCAGTCACCGTCCTCAAGATAGGTAATGGTATCGGTCAAAGGCGCGAGCGCGATCGCATCAGATCCTAGATACACTTCGCCCTTACCATGTCCGATCCCAAGGGGCGATCCCTTGCACGCGCCGATCAAAAGATCGTCGTGGCCCTTGAAAAGGAATGCCAACGCGAAGGCACCGCGCAAGCGCGGCAACGACGCCTGCACCGCATCCTGCGGTGAGTAGCCGTTTTTGAGGTAGAATTCGACGAGATGCACCACAGCCTCGGTGTCCGTCTCTGAGCAAAACTCGGCTCCATTCCGTTCCAGCTCGGCTCGCAGCTCGCGGAAATTCTCAATGATCCCGTTATGAACGACCGCAACATTTTCCGTCGCATGCGGATGAGCATTGCTCTCGGTCGGCCTTCCATGAGTCGCCCAGCGGGTGTGACCAATGCCGCTTTGACCTGCAGGGGGACTATAGCGCAACTGCTCCTCAAGGTTTCTCAGCTTACCTTGAGCGCGGCGGCGCTCGATATGGAGACCTTCGAGAGTCGCGAGACCCGCTGAGTCGTAGCCACGATATTCCAATCGCCTGAGCGACGCGACCAACTTCCCAACGACCGGACCACGTCCCAAAATGCCAATAATTCCACACATGTTAATCCATGCAACCCAACTTCGAGGAGTCCGGCGTCCGCGATTAGGAGCCCCGTGATAGAACTCGCTTGCCCGATAACAACGGGTTTCAAGTTCGGAATCTTCCGCGGCCGTCTTTATCGCATCCCCATTCGCCCGCGTGATTTAGATCTCTATCAGCCATCATTGTTCGTCGACTTCATTCCACTCTTGAGCAAGCTAGTCGAATAGACGCTGCGATGGGTCGCCAACACCGTGACCGCCTCGACGAGAGCCAAACGTGCAGTTGCGCCTGCACGGCGACATCCAGCTCGGCACAAACAGACTCTCCCTTTCTGATGAGCCATCTCGCGCCTCTCCTTCTAAGTTTCCAAAACGCATGAGCAGCGAAACCGGCCCACCGGATGAAGTTGATGCGCAACAACTGAATCTACGCGTCTCAGGATCGATTCTTCGAAAGCGGTCACGTTTGGTCTCGGCTTCTCTCCATTTCAGACAGAAAAAACGCTGCCCGCATCCTCTACATGGTCTGCTGGTGATATACCCGCGCAGTGGCTCTAGCTTAAATTGTCGAGTTCGCCCGAAAACAAATTTCGGCGCGGGCTTAAGAGACTTGTCTTACTCGGACTGAGGCAACTCACCTTCGGTCAAGATTAGAGGATCGGCGTCGAAGCTCCATTGTACTAACGTAAACTCGCGATATCGAAACGTTCGACGGTCTATACCAACGTTTGCCAGTCCTTCTCATTTTGTCTCGCGTCGGCTGTGCATCGCCTGCTGCAAACCAGCTATTAGGGAACGGCGTGGATTATAATTGTAATGCCGACCGTTAAGACGGGGTCTTCCATTCGGAAGCCGCAACCCGCCGCTTCTCTGCGCCCACCTAAGAGCGCGCGCGGATGCATACATGCGCGTGAGGTAGATAAGGCTCACAGATGGACGGCATCTGTCTGATAGGAAATATCGCCAGGCGGCAAGTGCGCCCGGGCGTGCGTACCGGCGCTTACACTTTATCTCACCTGTCGTCATCGCCGTTGCGACGTCGCCTGACGTTCATCTATTAAGATCGATGTGTTGGCATAAATCAGTCCACCTATAAATCAATGTATATGCTGTGTATTCCTTCATGAGGTGTATGACAGGGGCTAACGATCGCGCTCCTTTAGTTGAGATTGGAGCGCGCGTGCGCATCTCGATTTTCGGGAAGCGACTAGGCAATGGTTTTTCAGAGCGAACTCTTTCCGGAGCAACGAAGCGAGATCATGGCGGTTCACAATTCAAACCGGCGCGTGGCGATGATCACCGGCGTCACCGGGCAAGATGGCGCATATCTCGCCCAGCATTTGCTCGGTCTCGGCTACACCGTGCATGGGGTCAAGCGCCGGTCGTCCTCCTTCAACACCGCGCGCGTCGATCATCTCTACAAGGACCCGCATGCCGCCGATGTGCCGTTCCTAATGCACTATGGAGACATGACCGATTCGTCCAACCTGATCCGGCTTGTGCAGCAAATTCGGCCTACCGAAATCTATAATCTGGCCGCACAGAGCCACGTCCAGGTCAGTTTCGAGAGCCCGGAATACACCGCCAATGCCGACGCAATCGGTGTGCTGCGCCTCTTGGAAGCTATCCGCATCCTTGGCATGGAAAAGGAGACGCGCTTCTACCAAGCGTCGACCTCCGAGCTTTACGGCCTCGTGCAAGAGGTGCCACAGAAGGAAACCACGCCATTTTATCCGCGTTCCCCCTATGGCGCCGCCAAGCTCTATGGCTACTGGATTACGGTGAACTACCGTGAGGCCTACGGTATGTTCGCGAGCAACGGCGTCCTTTTCAACCATGAGAGTCCCATCCGCGGCGAGACTTTCGTGACCCGCAAGATCACCCGCGCCGTCGCCGGCATCGAGGTCGGCCTCGAGAACAAGCTCTATCTCGGAAATCTCGACGCCAAGCGCGACTGGGGCCATGCCCGCGACTACGTCGAAGGCATGCACAGGATCCTTCAGGTCGACGAGCCCGGTGACTTTGTGCTCGCGACCGGCCAGACGCGGTCCGTCCGCGAGTTCGTCGAGCTGGCGTTTGCCGAGGTCGGTCGCAGCATCGAATGGCGTGGCAAGGGCATCGAAGAGGTCGGCGTCGACAGGGCGTCTGGCAAGATCCTGGTGCAGATCGATGCGACCTATTTCCGTCCGACCGAGGTCGATCTCCTGATCGGCGACGCCAGCAAGGCGCGCGCGAAACTCGGCTGGGCGCCGAAGACGTCGTTCTCGCAAATGGTGAAGGAAATGGTCGCCAGCGATCTCGTCCAAGCCAGACAGGACACAGCAAATGGCAAGCGCGGCGTTTGAGCTGAAAGGAAAGACGGTTTTCGTCGGCGGCCATCGTGGCATGGTCGGCGCGGCACTAATGCGCCGACTGGCACGCGAGCAGGCTGATCTCTTGACGGCGTCGCGCAGCGAGGTTGACCTGCGCGACCAATCCGCGGTGAATGCCTGGTTTGCCGCGAAGAGGCCGCAGGCCGTGTTCCTCGCCGCTGCCAAGGTCGGCGGCATCGTCGCTAACAACACGCTGCCCGCCGAGTTTCTCCACGACAATCTGGCAATATCGAGCAACGTGATCCAGGCTGCCCATGCCAACAGATGCGAGAAGCTGATGTTCTTCGGCTCCTCCTGCATCTATCCGCGCCTGGCGCCGCAGCCGCTGCGAGAGGACTCGCTGCTGACCGGCCCGCTGGAGCCGACCAACGAGCCCTATGCCATCGCCAAAATTGCGGGCATCAAGATGGCCGAGGCCTATCGCCACCAGTACGGCGCCGATTTCATCAGCGTGATGCCCACCAATCTTTACGGCCCCGGCGACAATTATCACCCCGAATACAGCCACGTCATGGCCGCGCTGATCCGCCGCTTTCACGAGGCCAAGATGTCGGGCGGCAGCAACGTCGTGGTGTGGGGTACCGGCACGCCGCGCCGCGAATTTCTCTACGTCGAGGATCTCGCCGACGCCTGCATCCATCTAATGAAGACCTATTCCTCGCCAGAACCGGTCAATATCGGCACCGGCGAGGACATCAGCATCGCCGAGTTAGCACTCATCGTTGCGGCCACCGTCGGCTTTCGCGGTGAGATCAGCTTCGACACGTCGCGCCCGGACGGAACGCCGCGCAAGCTGCTCGACGTCGGTCGGTTGTCACGGCTTGGCTGGCGCGCCACGACCTCGCTGAAGGACGGCATTCAGCTGGCATATCGGGCGTTTCGCGCTGAGAGCGATGGACGGCACAAGAATGATCTGCTTGTTCTCGGGACGGGAGACTGCACCACGGAATAGAGCATACAAAGCAACGATTCGAATAGCAGGCGCAGTCCTTGCGATAATTGGTAAGCCCTTTTTATCAAGAAAGCACCAATTCTCGATTGTCCCCATCGAGCTCGGTTCCGAAGCCGTGAATATCCTGCGCCGCTTCACCCGAGCCGGCCAACACCGGACCACCAACGTGTTCCTTTCCGGCCAGCCCAGCTTGGCACCAAGCGCGCAAAAGCTCTCGATGCTCTAGGAAACGTGAAGCGGTCCTATGCTCCTTCGCGCGCCACACGGAGCAAACCGAGATTGATTTTCTGGTCATTGCCTGGCCATCTCGGCATCAGCTTCGTCGGAGAGCTCGAGCTTGGCGAGGTTCGCGCGGCCCGCGCTCGCATGGTCACGGTGATCGGACGCGATCGCGACATAGAGCGCTGGGAGCACGAATAACGTGATCAGAGTGCCCACAGACATGCCGGCGGCGAGGACGAGCCCGATCGAGAAGCGGCTCGCCGCGCCAGCTCCCGTTGCAGCCAACAAGGGTATGAAGCCCGTGACCATCGCCGCCGTTGTCATCAAAATTGGGCGAAGTCGCACGCGCGCCGCCATCTCTATAGCCGAGCGACGGTCAACTCTCTGTTTGAGCTGCAGCTCATTGGCGAACTCAACCAGTAGGATGCCGTGCTTAGAAATCAACCCGACCAGTGTCAACAGTCCAACCTGGGTGTAGATGTTCATGGTCGCCCAGCCAAAGAATGACGGAATCAACGCGCCGACCATTGCCATCGGCACGCTGATCATGATGATGAGCGGATCGCGCACGCTTTCGAACTGCGCCGAAAGCACCAAGAATATGATGATGAGCGCAAATACAAATGTAATGGCCAGCTGATTACCCTCTTGGACGTACTGGCGCGCGTCGGCCAGGAAGTCGTGGCTGAAGCCGGCGGGCAGTTTCTTCGCCTCGGCTTCCAAGAAATCCACAGCCTGTTCGATCGTGACGCCGGGCATCGGCACTGCCTGAAAAGTCGCGCAGTTGAGCTGGTTGTAGTGAGTGAGTGCGTTCGGATCGGTGGCGGTCTCGGTAGAGACTACGGTAGATAGCGGAAGCATCGAGCCCGTCGCAGTCTTCACGTAATAGCTCCCGATCGCTTGCGGCGCCAGGCGTTCCCCTCGCGGAACCTGCGGGATCACCTGGTAAGAGCGGCCCTGCAAATTGAAGCGGTTGACGTAGTTTCCCCCAAGCAAGGTGGCCAGAGCGTTGCCGATGGTCTGCATGGTGATGCCAAGCTCGTTAGCTTTGGATCGATCAACCTTGATTCGTACCACCGGCTGGTTGAACTCGAGATCGGAGTCGCTCACCATGAACAGGCCGCTCTTCCGCGCGGCATCCTTCAGCTTCGACATCTGCTCGTAGATGGATTGAAACCCAAACGTCGAATTGATCACCATCTGCACTGGTAGGCCGTCCGGACCGCCCGGAAGCGGAGGCAAGCTGAAGGCAAACGCGTTAATGCCTTCGATTTTCGACAGCTCGGCCTGGACGAGGGACTTTAGTACAATCGATGATCGGTTGCGCTCGTCCCAGGGTTTGAGCAACATACCGGCCATGCCAATCTGCTGGCCGCTAGCGCCATTCAGCACGAAGCTCAAGTCACTCTCTGGAAATTTCCGGAACGCGTTTTCGAGCTTGGCGCCGTAATAGTCGAGGTAGTCGATATTGGCATATTTCGGCGCTTTCGTTAAGGCGAATATGATACCTTGATCCTCCTCGGGAGCTAGTTCCTTGGATGTGTTCATATAGAGAAAGGCCACGAGGCCCAGCATGGTCAGCGCAAACAGGCCAGTAACCGGACGATAGTCAAGCGAGCGGTCGAGCTTGCGGCCGTACCACTGTGTCATGGCGCCGAGCCCACGGTTTACAAAATTCGCAAATCGCCCCGCCTCTGCGCGCCTCAGGAGGAGCGAGCACATCATCGGCGATAGCGTCAAAGCGATCACGCCCGACACGATCACCGCTCCCGCTAGCGTAAACGCGAACTCGCGGAACAGCGCACCGGTGATGCCGCCCAGAAATCCGATTGGGGCATATACCGCGGCCAGAGTAATCGTCATGGAGACGACGGGGCCGACGATCTCGCGCGCTCCTTCCGTGGCAGCCTTTCGGGGCGTTGCACCTTCTTCCAAATGACGATGAATGTTCTCGACCACCACGATCGCGTCGTCGACCACGAGACCGATAGCGAGAACCATTGCAAGAAGAGTCAAGAGATTGAAGGAAAACCCCAGCACCAGCATCATGCTGCAGACGCCAACGAGCGACAACGGAATAGTGACCACGGGAATGATGACCGAGCGCAGCGAGGTTAGGAACAGGAAGATCACGACCACAACGACCACGACGGCCTCAATGAGGGTCTTCTCAACTTCGTCGATCGATGATTGAATAAATTTTGTGGAGTCGTAGGCCACCTTCATCCTCATTGACGGCGGCAGGTTACGCTCCATTTCTGGAAACAGCTCTCGAACGCCTCGCGCTATGTTTAGAGGATTGCCTTGCGGGCTCGCCTGCACGCCGACAAAGACCGCGTGCTCGCCGTTCATCGCGACGCTAATGTCAGTAGTCTGCGCGGCAAGCTCCACTACCGCAATGTCCTCCATGCGCACAAAGCCGCCGTCATTGGCCTTGACGATCATTCGCTTAAAATCTTCGACACTCCGCAGATCGGTATTTGCCGTGACATCGGAGATAGTGAAATAGCCCTTGGTCTGGCCCGCCGCGGCCTGGAAGTTGTTAGCGGCGATTGCAGCCGAAACCTCAGCCGGGGACACGCCGTGACCCGCCATTTTCGCAGTATCGAGCCATAGCCGCATTGCAAAAGTCTGGCCACCCAGAATGTCTGCCGCTGCTACACCCTCGACCGTTGAGATAACCGGTTGCACGACGCGTGAGAGATAGTCGGAGATCGCGCTTGCCGCGAGTTCCTCGCTGGCGAAGGCGATGTACATGACAGCAGTCGCCTGACCGGTTGACTTTGAGACGACTGGGTCATTTGCTTCCTTCGGAATCAGGTATTTGACTGAGTTAACCTTGGAGAGCACCTCTGTAAGCGCTTCGTTTGGATCGAAATTGAGCTTGATGTAGACTTTGATGGTCGAGGTACCAAGCACAGACGAGGAACTGATGTAGTCGACGCCCTCGGCGGACGCGACTGCCTGCTCCAGGGGAGTGGTGATGAAACCCTGGATCATGTCGGCGGAGGCGCCAGGATAGGAGGTCGTGATAGTGACGACCGTATTGGATAGCTTGGGATATTGGCGGATCGGGAGTAAGGTGGCCGCGCGCAAGCCGATCAGCAAAATTAAGGAACTGACGACGATAGACAATACCGGACGTCTGATGAAAAGCTCGGTAAATGTCATATCGACCCGTTTCAAGAGTGGGATGCAAATTCGCCGCAACTTGTAAAGCGGCAATGATCACCAATATAGCGGCTATGCTAGAGCCCCCAGTATGAGGGACGCGCTATCGGCTACTCTAAGGACTCACGTGCTCGCGAGCGCCGCCCTATCGTTCGCTCCCATCTTCGTCGCTCAGTGAATGCTATTCTGCTGCTCTGATGGCAGATCGCGATCTGGAATGGTGGGCACCTTCTATAAAGCCGTTGCCTTTTTGCAGGACTCGGCCAGACGTCGGACTCAAGATGTTCGCCTCCTGATCGGAACTCAACGACTTGTAACAGAGGCCATCAGTTCAGATTGCGCGCTGACCGCGGACCGAATGATCCAGGTCAACATCGAAACTACAAACGATCTGACGGGTGCTCAACTCTACAAAGGTAAATGGGTGATATAGCGTAAGCTGCAAAGCACTATACCAAAGTTTGCCGAGGTTGCTGATCGCCCTCGCGCAAAAACTCGTGTTGTTGCAGGACACGAAGTTCTCGGCCCCCAATATTCCGTACGCACGCGCTATGGCTTCGCTAACTCGCTAAACACAGTCACGTCGTAGTTGGCCCTTGGCTACCAGCTCGACGCACCTTTCTGAGCAGTGCCTTGAGCATTTCTTGCCGCTCAAAATGCTGCGCTCGCTTTAGCTACGGATGCGCTACCAAGTTGGCAACTCCAGTATTACATTGTCGATCAGCCGCGTTGAGCCAACGTAGGCTGCCGCACAAAGCGCCGCAGGGCGCCGCAGTGGACTGTCGGCCGATTTGAGCGTGTCACCGTCGACAAGTTCAAGATATTGCAGGCTGTCAACTGCCTCTAAATGACCCTTGGCGACCGCAATCAGCTTTTCTACGTTGCGCTCTCCCGAGAGAAATTCATCGAGCGCCGCGGATAATCCACGATTGATCGCAAGGGCCCGCTGACGCTCTTCTTTGCTGAGATAGCGGTTGCGACTGCTCATTGCGAGCCCATCCTGTTCGCGAACGGTTGGTACGGTGACGATCTCGATCGGGAGATTGAGATCAGTTGCCATCCGACGCACGACCGCGCATTGCTGAAAATCCTTCTGCCCAAAAAACACGACGTCAGGCTGCACCATATTGAACAACTTGCATACGACAGTCGCGACACCACGAAAATGTCCAGGCCTGAAGACTCCGCACAGAGGTTTCGCGAGGTTACCCGGCTCAACGAAGGTTTCGAAATGGCTCGGATAGACTTCCTGTGCATCCGGCGCGAAGAGGATCGCAACACCGCCATCGCGGCACAGGTCCTCATCGCGTAAGAAGTCGCGCGGATAGGTGCTGAGATCCTCGTTTGGTCCGAATTGAGTAGGGTTGACGAAGATGCTGACGACAGTGACGTCGCATTGCGCCTGGCTAGCCGCGATCAGCGCCATGTGGCCATTGTGGAGATAGCCCATCGTCGGCACCAATCCGACCCGTTGATCGGCGCCGCGGGATTTCGCGAGAGTACGGCGAAGTTCAGCGATCCTCGTGATGGTTTGCATGTCGAGCTCTAGATCAAGTTGGGTTGGAGGGCGCCCAGTTGGTGATTGCCTCGCCGACGCCTTCGGGGAGCCCATAGGACTCTTGCGGCCCCGGAAATACACCACCGCGGACATCCGCGGCCCAGCGCGAAAGCGCATCACGCAACTGCTGAAAGCCTTCTGCATAGGCGCGAACGAATTTGGGGCGATGACCTTCAGTTAGGCCCAGCACGTCGTGAAACACGAGCACCTGGCCTGAACAGTCCGAGCCGGCGCCGATTCCGATCGTCGGTATTGTCAAGGAATCGGTTGCTCGAGCAGCAAGTTCGGCCGGAATGCCCTCCAGTACCAAAGCGAAACAGCCGGCCTCCTGGAGACGGTGAGCATCATCGAGCAAACGCAGCGCATCATCCGCTGTTCGACCCTGCACTTTGAAGCCCCCCATGACATTGACGCTCTGCGGCATAAGACCGAGATGACCCATCACAGGAATCTCGCAATCCACAAGGGCACGTACCATCTCGATTCTCTTGCCTCCGCCCTCGAGTTTCACCGCAGCTGCGCCTCGCTGCAGGAATCCGCCGGCATTGCGTATGGTTTCCTCGACGCTGACGTGGAAGCTAAGAAATGGCATATCGGCAACGATTAAAGCACGAGGCTTGCTGCGTACAACGGCTTCCAGATGATGGTTCATCATCGCAACGCTCACGGGAAGCGTGTTTTCGAATCCAAGGCAAACGTTACCCACACTGTCACCGACGAGAATGACGTCGACGGACGGATCCGCGATACGCGCCGCAACCGCGTCGTAGGCAGTCGTCATGACGAGACGCCGGCCGGTCTGCTTCCACCGCTGCAGCAAGGGAATTGTGATGCGGTCGATCTGCTGCTCCGGAAGGTGGCTCATTTGGACCTCAGTTCGATTTTTACGGGCGCGGAAGTGACAAAGCGGGAACTGTCGCTTAACTCGCCGACTGTTTCGAAGTCATAGCTATCCACAGCGTTCGAAGTGATCGAGCATGTCAGGTGATCAGAAGTCTGGCTGCTGCGAATGAAGGTTAGCGTCTTCGGCCTCAACTCAGCCGTTTGCTGCTCGTCTAAGAAGGATAAACAACAAACAATGGGGTCACGGGATTGGCCGATCCGCGCAGCAGCGGCCTTGAGAGCACAGCAACGCGAGCCGCGTGAGCTGACAATAACGCAGGTCGACATCCGCGCCCCGGAGCTCTTGTTCCGGATCTTCACGAAGGCCATTGATGGGATGGCCGATGCGACATGGGGATGTGGACCGAGGATGATGGAACCGTTGTCATGAAAGTTGGCGTTCGGCACATGCTTCGCAGTGAATACTTTTCTCATGAGAAGGACGTTGAGCCTTCTGCACAAGCGGTACTCCTAGGGAGCGCATAACAAATTTGTCAACCGTGGGAATACAAAAGAAATCGACGCCTCGAAAATGACCGGCGAGTGGATGAAAATTCCCTTTGGTTGCGCGATCACCGGCTGGAGACTTCCTTTGCTTGTGTGTTGACGACTGGAGCGTGGTCGGCTTCGGTCGATTCTCGCGGAATGCTTGACCCACTTGGCGACGGCCTTCGCCGAAATATTGAAGTGCACCGCGGCTGCAGCCTTTTTCAGGCCACCTACGATGATGCTCCGCGCCATGGCCTCTCGACCTTCGGCGTCAGAGCCGCATCCTTATGGGCGCCCATCGGTCCTCCGGCAGTGGACTAAAGCTTTGACAAGTGCTCCCCCGTTTAGGATCGGTTGGGCAACCACCGAAAGCTCACACTAATGGTCTCACAGACATCCTACCCGAACCGGCTGAGACCCAGGCGGCTCCTCTAAAAGCGCGCGTATGCGCGCAGCGATCTGCCGTGCTTCCTGGGCCCGTAGGTTGGGCTTCATGCAATCGAGTATGGCTAGCAACGCCCGAACTTCCTCGATGTTCAATGTCGCGACCTTGCGATCCGACAGGCCCAACGAGTGATCGGCGGCACGGATCTGATTGGCTACAAGCACCGCAAGCGCTTGCGACCGCAGGGACGCGATATGCCGCTCGAATGTATGCATTTTGTTGGCCTGTAGCCCTGTGGGATTGGATGTCGCAAGCGCTGGTGGCCAACCCGGTCAAAAAGACTGGGGCTGGCCACCTTTGCTCCCAAGAGGCTCAAATTCTCAAGGGCTACCAAGTTGTATCTTCGAGAAGCAACGAAGGGCACCTACCAAAGTCGGTCGGTCCCGTCCTCATCGGCGAGTCTCTAAACTGGGGCCTTTGCCTTCAAGAACTGGAGACACCAGCATGTCCGGACACGTGCGCGTTGCATAAACAAGAATGATGGGCCAAACGCACATGAGAGACGCCAGAATGTTGGCCGAATAGATCCAGACGGAGCGCGATAGAAGCAATCGGTTGGAAAGATTATCCGAGACCTCGAAAGCGCAACCGGGAGTACCGCGCCAAAGAATCGGAGAGGCTGTCGGCGCAGAAGTTGCCACACATGGCCGAGACATTTGCATCAAGACAACAGCGGATGGTTGAGCCAAGCGATCTCCTTTTCCTCCTGAGTGTTGGTGATGATCCTCGGAAGCAGTGCGGACGCGCCCCGCCGTTGTTTGATTGCGCTGGAACAGACGCTGTCCCTACCCCGCCCGCACTGTAGGTAACTAGCAGACTCACACGCAGTGCAATGAGCTTAACGGAAGCGTGACTCGGCACATGGTGGTCCTTCTCATGCGCTGTCCCTGTCACGCCCCCGTTAAACCCAACGATTCTTTATCGGGGTTGGCTTACCGAAAGCTGACAGGCCTGCGGCGCACAAGTACAGCGAAAGGCCCACGTAGGCCGCTTGCCTCGGCAGCAATAACGTTTACGCCTCGGACGATAGCCATTCGGCGCGTTTGCGATCAGCCGCAGCCGCACCGGGGCTACGCGCCGGATCGCCGCTCAGCCGATCCACTTCACGTTTACGGCTGACCGCCGCTACAACCTCACGCCCCCGGCTCGCGCGGCTCTTCGAGCGTGCAGGATTGGGCATTTGGATCGCGCATCAGTTGCTTTCGAACCCGGATACGTCGCGCCGCTTACCGGGCCGGGGTCGACGCTGTTTTCCGAAGCCGGTAAGGCGCGCAAACTAGACGCAATTGGAGTTCGAGACAAAGCAGTGCGGATGCGGCTCGGCGCCTAGTCCACCGGGGGACGGTGGATAAATGCGCTATCTTGCCGCATCCGCTTCGCCGGAAACCTAGAGGCGACATGACTCAGCACCCTCCATTGGAGGAGGGAAGGCGCTGTCCCTATCACGTGCCGCTGGCTCAGTAGTCAGCCTCGGGATCACAAGGCTAACCCACCCGGCTGTCCCGTGAGGCCCGTCGCCTCAGGGCAGTGGGACTTTAGCGAGAGAGCGGCGTCGGGTGACCTACCAGCACTGGTAGTGACACAGCAATGGAGAAACTGTTGGTCAAACTTGTAGACCGGTCGAGTTAACGCCGCTCAGTCTTCAGAACGGTTAGACGACCCCAGGGTTGCCGCTATTTCGTCGTATTGCGGTGGACTATCGTTTGCCTGTTCGCAGTCGACAAAAATCTCTACTCATCTGTGATAACTGTACGCGCTGCAAAGATCCGTTCGCCTGCCGGACCGCCGCGCATCAATCGGCGGCGTTTGGCGGCACCAGCACAATTCGGCCTCCTCTGCAGTTTAGTAGGGTCAAGGAAACTGTGACCTATTGGGCTTGAGAAGGCGCAAATCGACGTCGTTGATCGAGATCAGAGACATTGTCCAATGGCGACAGAAGCGATCTCAGCGGCGCTCGGTCTCCTTGGGCAGCTGTCTGGCTCATAATGACGCTCGCCAACAAACGTGTCGCCGACTTATGCAGCAGATCGCGAGAGTGGCCGCACCAGCGTAACTGGCTGCCAGCCGTTCAGCGTCTCAAGGTTCTGGCTGATAGGAATCGACGGCAGGGATTGGGCATGGCTCACCTGTCAGTGTTTTGAAGTATTCCAGCCCGGACGGTCTAAAACTAGAGGGGAGGAACGCGGGCCGGCGCTCCGCGCTGTTCAAAGCCCTATAACTACCGGCTCCGCGCTACCAGCGGAGTTAAATGACAGTGTGACTCGGCGCTCGTCGAAGAGGCCCTTGG
The DNA here is from genome assembly GCF_025200905.1 of Bradyrhizobium yuanmingense. Taxonomy (NCBI): domain Bacteria; kingdom Pseudomonadati; phylum Pseudomonadota; class Alphaproteobacteria; order Hyphomicrobiales; family Nitrobacteraceae; genus Bradyrhizobium; species Bradyrhizobium yuanmingense. The sequence continues at coordinate 6,135,111 of NZ_CP104173.1, forward strand.
AAAGCGCTGTCCCTATCACGTGCGCCACTAACTTCGCTCGCCAGCGTCACGGTACTGCAACGCTGCCCCCTCGCACCCTTGGGCGGCTGCCCCGGGGCGCTCTGCCTTCTATCGTCGAGAAGGCCCGCAAGGCACCTGCCAGATTTGGTCGGTGAGCTGTTTACCAAGAAGAAACTGAAGTGAAAACGAGTCGTTGTGCCGACCACTCCGGCCCCCGCACCAAGCCTGAGGCCGCTTATCGCGAGGGGCAATGATGATTTCTTGCCTTGTTCACAGTAGGCACGGATCAATTCGCGACTTCCGCATCATTGGAGCGCACGTGAAGCCACCGTTGCCCGGAGAAACCTCGTCGGTTGAACCGTCCACCACCTCCTCGCCTACGGCTAGCTACTGGCTCCAATCACACCGAGCTGGTGGCGAAATGGTAGCCGGAATAGAGCTTTGGCGAGGCTCGGGAGTTTCCACTCAGGGATTCGCTAGATGGAGAGGGCGTCCGCTTCCCAGCGGTATCAATTCCGCGCAAGCAAAGCCATTCGCTCCTCTCTTTTCTTCGCCTTGGCATCCGATTGCACGACGAGCTCATAGCGGCCGTTGTATTTCGTTTTGATCCAAGCAGGATGCCGGAAATGATCAGTTCCCCCACGTTTTGTCGACTAGCCCCAGCGCAGGTCCGTGCACCTCCTTGAGGTGCGCGATAGCCTAAAGGTTCGATTGTGAGAAAAACCGATCGCAACTTTTCCTTGCATACGAATCCAGACAAGGCGATCTTACGTCTCGCGCGAGTACTTGCCCGTGTGGCCGCGAGGGAAGATCATGAAAGACAGCTCATCGATCGAAGCGATAAGGAAAAGAGCGACGATCTATGCTCGGTTCTCGACCGATCTGCAAAACGAGAGATCGATTGAGGATCAGCTTTCACTTTGCCAGAGCTATGCCGAGCGCGAATGCTTAACTGTCGTCAGTACCCATGAAGATCGGGCTCGTTCAGGTGGGTCTGTCATGGGCCGCGAAGGCCTCCTGCGGATGTTGGACCAAGCGCGGGAGAGATCCTTTGACGTGGTGATCGTCGAAGCGCTCGATCGCCTCTCTCGCGACATGGAAGATCTCGCTGGCATTCATAAGCGACTGTCATTTCTCGGGATTGAGATCCGGGCGGTCCACGAGGGCGTCGTTAACACCGTGCTGGTCGGCCTTCGCGGCTTGGTCGGACAACTCTATCGTGAGGACAATGCGCACAAGGTGCGTCGCGGCCAAGCGGGGCGGGTTAAGCAAGGTTTGGCTGGCGGGGGCCTGACGTACGGGTACGCCGCAGTCACTGGAAGAAGTGGCGAACGCGTGGTTGTCGAGACCGAGGCGCAAGTGATCCGGCGCATCTTTCAGGAATACGTAGACGGTCGTACACCTCGGGAAATCGCTCATGATCTTAACAAGGAGAGGGTATCACCTCCGCGGGGACGAGCCTGGAATGCGTCAACAATCAATGGCAATCATGAGAGGGGCGCTGGCATTCTGCTGAACGAACTTTATATGGGGCGCCTTGTCTGGAACAAAGTCAGGATGGTGAAGGACCCGGACTCGGGAAAGCGCCTGTCACGACCAAATCCGAAGACTGACTGGCAGGTGGCTGAGGTGCCGCATCTTGCAATTGTCACTCCAGAGCTATTCACGGCCGCTCAGCAACGCAAGGAAGAGCGCAGTCACATCCACCCCAGCCACCAACGTCGGCCTCGTCGGATGCTATCCGGACTGCTCCGTTGCGGCTCATGCGGTTCGGGTATGGCAACTAATGGACGCGACAAGTCAGGGCGCATTCGTGTTCGCTGCTCCGCGGCGAAAGAGAGCGGCACATGTTCTGCTGCCAAGACTTTTTATTTAGACGCGGTCGAAAGTGCAGTTCTCAGCGGGCTCAGGGCCGAACTGCGTGCGCCGAAGGTTTTTTCGGAATACGTACGAACATATCGGGAGGAGCGGAAGCGTCTCCTAGCTACATCGCTGGCAAAGCGGCACCTCCTTGAGCAGCAGCTAGAACAGTTGCGTCGAGAAATCGAACGACTGGTGGATGCGATCGCGAAGGGACATGGCGATCCATCCGTTCTCGGACCTCGATCGACTGCCTTAGACGCTGAACGAAAGCGGATATCTGAGGAGCTACAAAGCGAACGACCCGCCCCGAACGAGATTGTGCTGCATCCGGCCATCCTCAAACGATATGAGGAGCAACTCGGCCGGCTGGAAGAAGCACTGGGTAAGGGCGTCAGTGCGGGAGACGGAGAGGCCGCAGAAGCGATCAGAGACTTGGTCGAGACGGTCACTGTGTTCCGCGATCCCGGACGCCCAAGTGGCGTAGCCGTCGAGATAGCAGGCCGGCTAAACGCCCTGGTCGGCGAAAAGGCCTATCCAAATCAAGTCAAAGGAGTGTGGGGAAAGGTGGTAGCGGGGGAGGGACTCGAACCCCCGACCCCAGGATTATGATTCCCGTGCTCTAACCAGCTGAGCTACCCCGCCACAGGGATCGCGGCGGCGACTTAAGGCCGATCTCGCGAACGCGCGGCATATAAGGAAGGGGGCGGGGGTAAGTCAATCCGCCTTCGCTAAAGCTTCGGCGCGACAAGTCCGCTTCGGCCCGATTTCTCACCAGAATTTGCGATTTTTTACGGCGCCGAACTCGCGGATGGTCCCCCTCACCCGGAATCCGCGCGTTGCGCGGATTCCGGCCTCTCCCCGGCGGGGAGAGGCGAAGGGAAGCGCCCTTATTTCGGCCTCACATTGGGGTCGCCGCCGGGGCTGCCGGGGGCGGGATCACCGGGGTGTTGCTGTCGGTGCTGGGCGCGGGGGCGTGCATGTCGGGATCGACGCCCGCGGGCGGGCAGAGCACGCCGTCCGTCTTGGCCAGCTTGTCGCCGAGCGGTTCCCGGGACTGGCCGGTGGTGGTGCCTTCCGGGGTGGTCGCCAGCCGATCGGATGGGGCACAGCCGGCGGCGCGTTGCGGGGATGGCGGCGCGGTCGCTTGCGGCGGCGTCGCCGGGGCGGGTGGGGCCTGCGCGATCGCTGGTGCAGAGGCGGCGATCAGGAGGCCCGCGAGAATGAGGTTTGTCGTGCGCATGGGAAGGAAACGCGCGCGCGAGGCCCCCTGTTCCCGCGGCTCGCAATCACGATTTGCGGTAGCGGATCAGCGAGAAATGGCCCATCGGCGGCATGGGACGGCGCTCGGTGAGCGCGACGCCGCCGTGCCTTGCGGCCCAGCCCTCGAGGCGCGCCCACGGGAATTCCGGGCGCCAGCCGAGGCGGCGGGCGATGGGCGCGAAAGCGAGCTCGAACAGCTTGCGAGGTCCGCTCTCCGCACCGATGTGATTGACCAGGATCAGCTCGCCGCCTGACTTAAGCACGCGCATGAACTCGTCGAGCGTGCCTTCGGGATCGGGCACGGCGGTGATGACATATTGCGCCACCACCGCGTCGAAGAAATCGTCGGGGAAGGCGAGGTTCTTCGCATCCATCACCGAGAGCACTTCGACATTGGAGAGACGTAGGCTCCGGACACGCGCCTGCGCCTTGCGCAGCATCGGCTCGGAGATATCGACGCCGCAGACCTTGGTGGTGCGCGCGTATTCGGAGAGCGAAAGACCGGTGCCGACGCCGACGTCGAGGACACGGCCGCCGATGCGGTCGGCCTCCGCGATTGTCGACTGCCGGCCGGCGTCGAACACCTTGCCGAACACGAGATCATAGACCGGCGCCCAGCGGCCATAGGCCTTCTCGACCCCGGCCCGCGAGATGTCTGCTGCCATGCCCCCCTGCCCTTACTTCACCTCTCCCCAACAGGAGAGGTGAACCCAGCCCAATGAGTTGTGCTTGATGTCGTCATTCCCTCAGCCGCGCACGACTTCCGCGAGCGGGCGCGATGTGCCCGTGCCGACCTTGGCCGCAGCGCTCTGGATGAAGCCGCCGCCGAGCACGCGGGCCTGGCCGCCGGCTGCGTCGTAGAACACGCAGGCCTGTCCCGGCGAGACGCCCTCTTCGCCTGCGACGAGCTCGACCTCGTAACGGCCATTGCTGCCGCGCAGCCAGGCCGGTTGGGGGCTACGGGTGGAGCGCACGCGCACGAACATTTCGAGGCCGCTTCCGATGGCGCGGTCGATGTCGCCGTCGCCGATCCAGTTGACGTCGCGAAGTGCGATGCGGTGCATCTTCAGCGCATCGCGCGGGCCGACCACGACGCGGCGGGTCGCCGCGTCCAGCCGCACCACGAACAGCGGCGCATGGGCTGCGATGCCGAGGCCGCGGCGCTGGCCGACGGTGAAATTGGCGATGCCGTTGTGCCGGCCGAGCACGCGGCCCTCGAGATCGACGATGTCGCCGGGGTCCATCGCATTGGGGCGCAGGCGCGTGATGATGTCGGTGTAGCGGCCGGTCGGCACGAAGCAGATGTCCTGGCTGTCGTGCTTGTCGGCGACCGCAAGGCCAAAGCGGCGCGCGAGCTCGCGCGTCTCGGGCTTGGTCATGTCGCCGAGCGGAAAGCGCAGGAAGTCGAGCTGTTCCTGCGTGGTCGCGAACAGGAAATAGCTCTGGTCGCGGTCGGCGTCGGCGGCGCAGACCAGCGCGCGCGAGCCGTCGCTCCGGCGGCGCGAGGCGACGTAATGGCCGGTGGCGAGCGCCTTCGCGCCGAGCTCGCGGGCGGTCTTCAAGAGGTCGCGGAATTTGACGCTGCGGTTGCACTCGATGCAGGGCACCGGCGTTTCACCAAGGGCATAAGAATCGGCGAAATTGTCGATGACGGACTCGCGGAAGCGGTCCTCGTAGTCGAGCACGTAATGGGGAATGCCGAGCTTGGCAGCGACGTCGCGGGCGTCGTGGATGTCCTGGCCGGCGCAGCAGGCGCCCTTGCGGTGGGTGGCCGCGCCATGGTCGTAGAGCTGCAGCGTGATGCCGACGACGTCGTAGCCCTCAGCCTTCAAGAGCGCAGCCGTCGTCGAGGAATCGACGCCGCCCGACATGGCGACGACGACCCTGGTGTCCTCGGGACGGCCTTCGAGATCCAGACTGTTGAGCATGGGCCCTAGAGCGTTGTGACGGCGGCGACGCGCGAATCCGCGATTTGCTTTCTCGGGGACGGCGGCGATCCCCCGGAACCTTGGTTCCCGAAGAGCACGACTGCCCAAGTCGAAAGCGGCTGAGAGTAGCCTCTTTAATATAGGCGGCATTCCGGTGAAGCAATCACGCGAGCCCCCGCTTAGGGCAATTCTTGCCGGGGCGGCAGAAATGGCGGGGTCGGAGCCCGCGGCCCGGCAACCCACTCACATCGCCAAATCATTGATTATATTACTGAAATCTTCGAGTTGAGGCACTGGCCCGCTCCTTGCTCCCTCTGGTCCGAAGTTGCTTGCAAGGGGTTGCCTGTGGTCGGTCGGATGTCAGATATCGTGGCAAGCGTGCAAATCCAGAGCGCGCAGCAGAAGCCTGCCCGGTCGCAAGCCCCGAAGGACACGCCGGCGAGCGAGGCTTTCGGCTCGCTGGTCGACAGCAACACGCAGGCCAGCGGCAACAACGCGCCGGCGCAGGACAGCCCGCCGCGCCGGAGCGAGCAGACCTCGTCCTCTCCGGCGGCCGAGCGGCCGTCGCGCGACACCTCGTCCACGGACCAGGCTTCGCAGAGCAAGGCGAGCGACGACACCGAGGCGTCTGCGCCGGCGGAGAATGACAGGGGCGAGGCGTCCAGCGATCCGGCCAAGGACGCCGGCAAGGTCAAGGACAAGTCCGAGACGGCCGACGCCAAATCGGCCGACAAATCCGACGAGCCCGAGAGCGACGCGACTGATGGCACCGAGGTCCTCACGGCCGCCGTCGAGGCGGCTGCCGCCGCGCCCTCCGCGACGACGCAGACCGCCCTGCCCGACCCCGGCATCATCGTTGCCGCGCCGGTCGTCCCGGTCGACCCGAATGCAGCTGCGAACCAGGCTGGCGATGCCGCCGCCGCGCCGCTCGCGATCGCCGCGGCAGGTCTTGCCGCCAGCGCCTCCATCGCGGCCCAGATCGCCGGCGCCAAGACCGATACCGCCACGGCGAGCGCCAAGGCCGCAGGCGCCGAGGTCGATGCCGAGACCACGACGACGCTCGGCGAGGCCGCCGCCGGCACGACCGAGACCGCCTCGACCGATGCAAAAGCTGGTGGCGGGCTGATCGCCGCGGTCAGCCAGGGCACGCCCAAGACCGCGTTCAAAGAGGCCGCCACGGCGCAAGCCCAGACCGACATCTCCAATATCGGCCAGGACACCGGCAAGGCGAACGTCGCTGCGCAGGCACCGGCCGCCAACGCCGCCCATGCGCAAGGCTTGAAGCCGCAGGCCGATCACGTCGCGACCGACGCCAAGGCGGGTCCCGCCGACCGCGCCGCCGATCCGGCCCAGGGCACGTCGGCCGCGCCGGCGCATGCCGGCCCGCAAGCCACACTCGCTCCGACGGATACCAGCGCACAGGCCGCCTCCGCCGTGCAGGCGCCGCTGACCAATACGACCTCGGCCGCGACAGCATCGACCGCGACGCTCACCGCGACCGCGGCGACCCACACTACCGCGGTGCCGATCAGCGGCATCCCGATCGAGATCGCAGCCGCCATTCGCTCCGGCAAGTCGCGGTTCGACATCAGCCTCGATCCGGCCGAGCTCGGCCGCATCGACGTGCGCATCAATGTCGACCGCGCCGGCAACGTCACCTCGCATCTCACCGTCGAGAAACCGGAGACGCTGCAGATGCTGCGTCAGGACGCGCCGCAATTGCAGCGCGCGCTCGACGATGCCGGCTTCAAGACCGGCAGCAACGGTCTGTCCTTCAGCCTGCGCGACCAGAATTCATCGGGCCAGCACTCAGGCCAGAACAACGACAATGGCGGCAATGCCCGCCGCCTGATCATCAGCGAGGACGACAGCGTTTCCACGGCGCCCATCGGGCGCGGCTATGGCCGCATGCTCGGATCGAGCAGCGGCGTCGACATCAGAGTGTGAGGAGTATCTGGCAATGACCACCACGAATGCCGCCACTTCGCCCCCGGTCGTCTCCGGGACGACCGATCTGCCGAAATCCTCGTCGAATTCGTCGATGAGCTCGACCACGGGGTCGACGCTCGCCGGCAATTTCCAGACCTTCCTGACCCTGCTGACGACGCAGCTGCAGAACCAGAACCCGCTCGATCCGCTCGACACCAACCAGTTCACCCAGCAGCTGGTGCAGTTCGCCGGCGTCGAGCAGCAGCTCAAGACCAACGAATCGCTGGCTCAGCTCGTCACCCTGCAGCAGACCACGCAGGCGACCCAGGCGCTGGGCTTCGTCGGCAAGACCGCGCTGGTCGACGGCTCGACCGCGACCATGACCAACTCGACGGCTGTCTGGCATCTCAACGTGCCGACCGACTCCACCGTCGAGATCTCCATCGCCAATTCGAGCGGCCAGACCGTGTTCAACGGTAAATATACCGCGGCCGCCGGCAACGACATTCCCTTCACCTGGAACGGGATGGGCAATGACGGCACGCAATGGCCCGACGGCAAGTACACGATCTCGGCCACGGGCAAGGACGTCGCGAACAACAATGTCGGCATCGCCGCGCAGGTGCAGGGCGTGGTGTCGTCGGTCGATCTGACCCAGTCGCCGCCGCTGCTCACCATCGACGGCGCCAGCTACACGCTGAGCCAGGTGAAGAGCATCATTGCGACGAGCAATTGAGGGCGGGCAAGCGAACCACATACGAGATGTCATCCCCGCGAAGGCGGGGATCCATAACCCCAGGAAGTCGTTTTCGCATTAGGTCGTAACCCCGAGTCGTCGTCAAACTGCTCCCTGGGGTTATGGGTCCCGGGCTCGCGCTACGCGCGCCCCGGGACGACGGTTGGGCCTCCGCGGCACCGCGCTCCGACCCTCGTTCGTTAGTAAAGTATTTACCTTCTGCCCCGCTCAGCCGGCCGAGACTGCGTCTTTCGCCCGCCGAGTCGGCCGCGTTCCCGCAAGATTCAACGAGAATTGTATTGAACCCTTAGGCTTAGCGGATTTTTAAGCCGCGGGGGTTACGGTTACGGCGTGAGTTCAGTGGTTGAGAGTTTGTGAGTACGCCATGACAGAACCCCATCGCCCGAGGGTAAAATACGTCATCGGGCCGGACGGCAGTCCGTTGACGATCGCGGATCTGCCTGCACCCGGCACCAAACGCTGGGTCATCCGCCGCAAGGCCGAAGTCGTCGCCGCTGTCCGTGGCGGACTTCTCTCCCTCGAGGAGGCCTGCAGCCGTTATACCCTGACGGTCGACGAATTCCTCTCCTGGCAGTTTTCCATCGACCAGCACGGTCTGGCGGGTCTTCGCACCACCCGCATCCAGCAATATCGCCAGTAGGCGATCCGGAATTCTGCGGTCTTTGACGAAAATCGGCCTCGCTTTGCGAGGCCGATTTTTTTCATGATGCACTTTTGTCCGACCTCTTAACCTTCGTTAACCATATCGAAACCATCACCTAGGCAATAATTGCCCAGTCGACCGCTCGGTTGCGGGTCGGATTGGTCGGGGCGGTTGCTTGCAAGGTCTTGCGGACTTCTTAAAAAGTATCGGTGCCGCCCGGTTCGGGGCGATGATCGCGGTCACCGCCGCGCTCATCGGCTTCTTTGCCTTCGTCATCATGCGTGTCACCACGCCGCAGATGACGACGCTGTTCACGGACCTGTCAGTCGAAGACTCCTCCAGCATCATCAAGGACCTGGAACGCCAGGGCATCCAGTTCGAGATCCGCAATGAGGGCTCCATCATCATGGTGCCCAAGGACAAGGTCACGCGGCTGCGGATGAAGCTCGCCGAGGGAGGCCTGCCCAAGGGCGGCGGCGTCGGCTACGAGGTGTTCGACAAGTCGGACGCGCTCGGCACCACCTCCTTCGTCCAGAACATCAATCATCTGCGCGCGCTCGAGGGCGAGCTCGCCCGCACCATCCGGGCCATCGACCGCATCCAGGCCGCCCGCGTCCATCTGGTGCTGCCCGAGCGCCCGCTGTTCGCCCGCGAGGCGCCGGAGCCGTCGGCCTCGATCGTGGTCCGCGTCCGCGGTGCGCTGGAAGCCCAGCAGATCCGCGCCATCCGCCACCTCGTCGCCTCCGCCGTCAACGGCCTGAAGCCGCAGCGGGTCTCGATTGTCGACGAGGCCGGTCAGCTGCTCGCCGACGGAGCTCAGACCGATCCGGAACAGGCGGTCGGCGAGGAGCGCCGCATCGCCTTCGAGAAGCGGATGCGCAAGCAGGTCGAGGACATCGTCTCCTCCGTGGTCGGCTCGGGCCGCGCCCGCGTGCAGCTCTCCGCCGATTTCGACTTCAACAAGGTCACCCAGACCTCGGACAAGTTCGATCCCGAGGGCCGCGTGCTGCGCTCCAGCCAGACCCGCGAAGAGCAGAGCATGACCGCCGACAACAACGGCCAGGTCACCGTCAACAACGAGCTGCCCGGCAACCAGCAGAACAACGGCGTCGCGCCCAAGGACCAGAGCAAGAAGACCGAAGAGACCAACAATTACGAGATCTCCCGCACCACCAAGACCGAGGTGACCGAGGCCGGCCGGGTCAACCGCATCTCGGTCGCGGTGCTGGTCGACGGCATCTACAGCAAGAACGACAAGGGCGAGCTGGCCTACCAGGACCGCACCAAGGAGCAGCTCGACCGCATCGCCACGCTGGTGCGCTCGGCGATCGGCTTCGACCAGAAGCGCGGCGACCAGGTCGAGGTCGTCAATCTGCGCTTCGCCGACGCGCCCTCCACCGCCCCGATCGGCGAGCCCAGCGGTTTTCTCGGCATGCTGCAGTTCACCAAGGACGACGTCATGTACTTCGTCGAGCTCGGCGTGATGATGCTGCTCGGCCTCGTCGTGCTGTTCCTGGTGATCCGCCCGCTGGTCAAGCGCATTCTCGCCTCCGACGAGGTCGCCGCCGCCATCTCCGGCGTGCTGACGGGCCCAGCCGCCTCGGAAGAGGCCGCGCCGGCCGGCCAGCCGCTGCTGCCGAGCGGCGGCACCAGCGCCATCGACGTCGCCACCATTCAGGGCCAGGTCCACGCCCAGTCCGTTCACCGCGTCGGCGAACTCGCCGAACGCAATCCCAACGAAACCGTCGCAATCATCCGCCAGTGGCTGACTGAGCCGACGAAATAACCAAAGCCAAGTGCATCAAGAAGTGATCTGACATGGCCGCCTCCTTGCAAAACGCCAACTCCAACGACATCACCAGCGTGATCTCCACGCTCGGTCAGCGCGCCGGCAGCCGTGAGGGCGGACCCAAGACAGAAGGTCTGACAGGGCCGAGGCGCGCCGCGATCCTGATGCTGGCGCTCGGCGAGCAATATGGCGGCAAGATCTGGAGCCTGCTCGACGACGACGAGGTCCGCCAGCTCTCGCTGGAGATGTCGACGCTCGGCACCGTCGAAGTCGACACCGTCGAGGACATGCTGCTCGAATTCGTCTCGCGCATGTCGGCCTCGGGCGCGCTGATGGGCAATTTCGACGCCACCGAGCGGCTGCTCCAGCAATACCTGCCGCCGGAACGCGTCAACGGCATCATGGACGAGATCCGCGGTCCCGCCGGGCGCAACATGTGGGAGAAGCTCTCCAACGTGCAGGAAGAGGTTCTCGCCAACTATCTCAAGAACGAATACCCGCAGACCGTCGCCGTGGTGCTGTCGAAGCTGAAGCCGGAGCACGCCGCGCGCGTGCTCGGCATCCTGCCCGAGGAGCTCGCGCTCGACGTCGTCAACCGCATGCTGAAGATGGAGGCGGTGCAGAAGGAGGTGATCGAGAGTGTCGAGAAGACGCTGCGCACCGAATTCATGTCCAACCTGTCGCAGACCCGCCGCCGCGACGCCCACGAGGTAATGGCGGAAATCTTCAACAATTTCGACCGCCAGACCGAAACCCGCTTCATCACCTCGCTGGAAGAGGACAACCGCGAATCCGCCGAGCGCATCAAGGCGCTGATGTTCACCTTCGACGACCTGGTGAAGCTCGATTCCGGCTCCGCCCAGACCTTGATGCGCAACGTCGACAAGGACAAGCTCGGCGTCGCACTCAAGAGCGCGAACGAGGACGTCCGCAATTTCTTCTTCGGCAACATGTCCTCGCGCGCGGCCAAGATGCTCCAGGACGACATGGCGGCGATGGGCCCCGTGCGCCTGCGCGACGTCGACGAGGCCCAGGCGCTGCTGGTCAATCTCGCCAAGGACCTCGCCGCCAAGGGTGAGATCATGCTGACCAAGAACCGCGCCGACGACGAGCTGGTGTACTGATGGCCGCTCCGGCAAAATTCCTGTTCGATACCGACTTCGCGGCGCCCGAACGGGCGACGCGCGAGAAGGCCGCGACCGCGGCCGAGATCGCCCAGAAGGTCGCGGAAGCCGAGGCGCGCGCCTACCAGGACGGCTTTGCCGCCGGTCAGCGCGAAGCCAAGGCCGAAAGCGACCGCCGCGTTGCGCTCGCCATGGAAGAGATCAACATCGCGATTCGGGGCGTCGCCTCCGGCATCGGCAACATCGAGACCAGGATGGAGACCGAGGCGGTCGAGGTCGCGGTCGCGGTGGCGCGCAAGCTGTGCGCCGACCTTGTCGCCGCCGAGCCGCTCGGCGAGGTCATCGCGCTGGTCAAGGACTGCTTCTCGCATCTGGTCGCGACGCCGCATCTCGTCGTCCGCATCAACGATTCGCTCTACGACAGCGCGCGCGAGAAGATCGAGCGGCTCGCCAAGCAGAGCGGCTTCGAGGGCCGGCTGGTGATCCTGGCCGAGCCGGAAATCGCCACCGGCGACTGCCGGATCGAATGGGCCGATGGCGGCGTCGTGCTGGAGCGCGGCGCCATCGCGGCCAAGATCGACGAAATGGTCGGACGCTATATCGCGTCCCGCAGGGGGAGCTAAACCATGAGCGACACCGACGGACAGGTCCCGCTGCCCGATCTCAACGGCCCGATGCCGCCCACCGGCACCGACGTCGGCTACAACGAGGACGAATATGCGGCGCGTGCCGCCGCCGACCTCGAGGCGGTGTTCGACGTGCCGGTGCAGGTCTCGGCCGTGCTCGGCCGCTCCAAGATGGACGTCGGCGAGCTCCTGAAGCTCGGACCGGGCACCGTGCTCGAGCTCGACCGGCGCGTCGGCGAGGCCATCGACATCTACGTCAACAACAAGCTGGTCGCCCGCGGCGAGGTCGTCCTGGTCGAGGACAAGCTCGGCGTGACCATGACGGAAATCATCAAGGCCGAACGCGGCTGACAAAGGACATGACGCGCGACGGCGCGAGCAGACGGATAGGAGACTGACATGCGGCTTCTCATCGTTGGCACATTGAAGGGCCAGCTCACCACCGCCACCAAGATCGCGATGGAGAACGGCGCCACCGTGACCCATGCCGAGGATCACGAGCAGGCAATGCGCGTGCTGCGCGGGGGCAAGGGCGCCGACCTCCTGCTGGTCGACGTTGCGCTCGACATCCGCGACCTCGTGCTGCGGCTGGAAGCCGAGCACATCCACGCCCCGATCGTCGCCTGCGGCATCACCAACGACGCCCGCGCCGCGGTCGCCGCGATCCATGCCGGGGCCAAGGAATACATCCCGCTGCCGCCGGATCCGGAGCTGATCGCCGCGGTGCTGGCTGCCGTCGCCAACGATTCCCGCGAGCTGGTCTACCGTGACGACGCCATGGCAAAGGTGATCAAGCTCGCCCAGCAGATCGCCGGCTCGGACGCCTCGGTAATGATCACCGGCGAATCCGGCACCGGCAAGGAAGTGCTGGCGCGCTACGTTCACTCCCGCTCGGCCCGGGCCAAGCGTCCGTTCATCTCGATCAACTGCGCCGCCATCCCGGAGCACCTGCTGGAATCCGAGCTGTTCGGCCACGAGAAGGGCGCCTTCACCGGCGCGGTCGCCCGCCGCATCGGCAAGTTCGAGGAGGCGACCGGCGGCACGCTGCTGCTCGACGAAATCTCGGAGATGGACGTTCGCCTGCAATCGAAACTGCTGCGCGCCATCCAGGAGCGTGTGATCGACCGCGTCGGCGGCACCAAGCCGGTTCCGGTCGACATCCGCATCATCGCGACCTCGAACCGCAATCTCGCCGAGGCCGTGCGTGAGGGTACGTTCCGCGAGGACTTGCTGTTCCGCCTCAACGTCGTGAATTTGAAGATCCCGCCGCTGCGGGAGCGTCCCGCCGACATCCTCGAGCTCGCCCAGCACTTCGTGAAGAAATATGCCGACGCCAACGGCGTGCCGCTGCGTCCGCTCTCGGCCGAGGCGCGCCGCGTGCTCTCCGCCAACCGCTGGCAGGGCAACGTCCGCGAGCTCGAAAACACCATGCACCGCGCGGTGTTGATGGCCCAGGGCGACGAGATCGGGCCCGACGCCATCATCACGCCGGACGGCGACCGCCTCGACCTCGCCAAGACCGCCCCGGCCGTGGCGCATGCCACTATGGCCGCCGAGCAGGTGACGCGCGCGCTGGTGGGGCGCACCGTCGCCGACGTCGAGCGCGACCTGATCCTGGAGACGCTGAAGCACTGCCTCGGCAACCGCACCCATGCCGCCAACATCCTCGGCATCTCGATCCGCACGCTGCGCAACAAGCTCAACGAATATGCCGACGGCGGCATCCCGATCCCGCCCGCAGGCACGCCCGGGGAATATCCGCGGATGCCGATGATGGGGGCGTAGGCGCCCGCGACCATCGAGCGGACGCGAATGCCCGGGCCAAGTCCGGGCATTTTTCGTTTGGCGCAGGCCGCCACCCCGTCATTGCGAGCGCAGCGAAGCAATCCAGAATCCTTTGGCGGCGACAGACTGAATTGCTTCGCTGCGCTCGCAATGACGAACCTCAAGAGCGTCCTTCGCATGACCGAACCGCGCCACGTGACTATGCCGTCCGCGCGGCACGCCCTATAACCCCGCCCGAAAACCACGCGAGGGACCACATGTCTGAAGCTCAAATCACGGATTGGCTGGCGTCGCAGAAGCAGGCGATGATCGACCTGCTCCGCGACATCGTGAACATCGATTCCGGCTCCTACGACAAGGAGGGCGTCGATGCGGTCGGTGCGCGGTTCGAGCGGTACTTTGCCGAGCATGGCATTCCGTTCCGGCGCGAAAGCCACGGCACGTTCGGCGACGCGATCCATGCCGAGGTGGCAAAGCCCGGCAGCAACGAGAAGCCGGTGCTGTTGATGGGACACCGCGACACGGTGTTCGGCAAGGGCGAGGCTGCGCGGCGGCCGTTCACGATCCGGGATGGCCGCGCCTATGGACCCGGTGTCGCCGACATGAAGTCCGGCCTCGTCATGAACGTGTTCGTGGCCGCCGCCTTCCACAAGTTCGGCGGCGCACCGCACCCGATTAAGGTGCTCATCACCTCCGACGAGGAGATCGGCTCGCCCTCCTCGCGCCCGGTGATCGAGCGCGAGGGACGCGCGGCCCGCGCGGTGTTCAATTCCGAGCCGGGCCGGCCCACGGGCAACGTCGTCACCGGGCGCAAGGGCGGCATCTTCATGCACATGGCCATCACCGGCAAGGCCGCGCATTCCGGCGCCAACTTCGCCGCCGGCGTCAGCGCCATTGGCGAGCTCGCGCACAAGATCGTCCAAATCCACGCGCTCACTGATCTCGACAAGGGCATCACGCTCAATGTCGGCCTCGTGTCGGGCGGGCAGTCCGTCAACACGACCGCGCCTTACGCGGAAGGGCAGATCGACCTGCGCTATGTCGATCCGGCCGATCGCGCGCGGATCATGGGTGCGATCGAAAAGATCGTCGCGACCTCCTACGTGCCGGGCACCAGCGCGACGCTGTCGATCAAGGGCGAGTTCGTGCCGGTGGTGCAGAGCGCGGGCTCGAAGGCGCTGTTCGAAAACTATCAGGCGGCCGCAAGGCAGGTGGGCCTCACCACGCTGCAGGGCGAGTTCTCCGGCGGCTGCGCCGATTCCGGCTTCACCGCCGCGGTCGGCACGCCGACCATTTGCGGTCTCGGTCCGGTCGGCGGGCTCGCGCACACGCCGGAGGAATATTTGGAGATCGACAGCATCGTGCCGCGCGCGCAGGCGCTGGCGCTGGCGATTCTGCGGGGGTAAACACAGGTGCGTAGGGTGGGTTAGCCCTGCAGATGCGCAAAGCGCATCTGCTCGGCGTAACCCACCTCGTCATTTTCCGTGGAGACAAACAGTGGTGGGTTACGCCTACGGCTAACCCACCCTACGAGACCGTCACGAATAGCTCGGCGCATCCGGCTTGCGGAAGATGTGGATGGGATCGCCCGGCACGATCGGAGAGCCAGAGAACATCGCGTAGGCGTAGAGCGCGAGATAGGCGATCGCGAGCGCACCGACGGTGTAGAAGATCAAGGTTGCCACGCGCTTCATCGTTCCGCTCCATGCGTCCGGCGGGACAGCTCAGGAGCGCTTCTAGAGCGACGAGGCGGAAAAGGCCAGCCTTGCGCGAGGCTCGCCGACGGCGATCAAATGCCGCGCCGGCCGCGCGCGGGAAGGCTGACATCGGCGAGCCGGGCCGCGTCTTCGTCCTGGTCGACCGCCACGTACTGGCCATGCCAATAGGCCAGCGCGGCGGTGCGGGTCGAGCTCCTGATGTCCCGGACACGGCCGATGACGATGCCGTGCGAGTGGCGCTCGACGATCTCCTCGACTTCGCAATCGAAGGCCGAGAGCGCGCCGACCAGCAGCGGGACACCAGAGACTGCCGTCACCCACTGGCTGCCTGCAAAGCGATCCGCACCCTTCAGCCCGCCCTTGCCGGCAAAGCGTTCGGCAATGTCGAGTTGGTCAGCATTGAGGATATTCACGCCGAAGGCGCCGTGGCGGCGGATCAGCGGAAAAGACGAGGCGTCGCGGTTGATGCTGACCAGCAGCGTCGGCGGCTCGACCGACAGCGAGGTGACCGAGGTCACCGTCATGCCGGAGATGTCCTTGCCCCGCCCGGCCGTGATGACGCTGACGCCGCCGGTGAGGTGGCGCATGGCGCCGCGGAAATCGGCGGACGAGACGGGAATTTCGGTCATGAGCTCGCGGGGCACTACATTCATGGCGCTACTCCCCGCAAGCGGGGTTCCCTCTATTTAGGTACGATCGTCCGCCGACAACAGGTGGCTCAGGATCGAGCCTTCGAGCCCGGCAAGCTCGGCCGAGCCGCGCTGGCGCGGCCGGGCGGCGTTAACCGTGACGTCATGGGCGATGCGGCCCTCCTCGATGACGAGCACGCGGTCGGCCAGCGCCACGGCTTCCGAGACATCGTGGGTCACCAGGATCGCGGTAAAGCCCTGATCGCGCCAGACCCGCTCGAGGAGCCGCTGCATCGAGATGCGGGTCAGCGCGTCCAGCGCGCCGAGCGGCTCGTCGAAGGCGAGCACGCGCGGGCGCGAGACCAGCGCGCGGCCGAGCGCGACGCGCTGCTTCTGGCCGCCCGAGAGCACCGAAGGCCATTGGTCGCGCTTGTCAGCGAGGCCGACCTCGATCAGTGCCTTCTCGGCGCGGGCATGCGCATCGCTCGAGGCACGATCGCGGCCGAGGCCGACCTCGACATTGGCGAGCACGCGGGCCCAGGGCAGCAGCCGCGGCTCCTGGAACATCACGCGGATGTCCTCGGGCTGGATCTCCTGACCGAAGCTGATGCTGCCCGCATCGATCTTGTCGAGGCCGGCGATCAGGCGCAGCAGGGTGCTCTTGCCGCAGCCGCTCTTGCCGACGATCGCGACGAACTGGCCGGCGGGAATGTGCAGGTCGATGCCGCGCAGCACCTCGTTGTCACCGAAGGATTTGCGCAAGCCGCGGATGCTGAGCGGCAGGCCGCTGGCCTGAACTCGGTGTTCTTCTTGCCGCTCCTCGCGCACCACGCGGGCGTGAGGGGCGAAAGTGGCGCGGCCGGCGAGCTCGGTCTCGGGAAGAGAGGTACGAAGCGCTGTCTGCATGTGATTCCCAGTATTTTCGTTCAACGTTTCTGGAAGGCGGGGTGCCAGGAGAGCGTCAGACGCTCCAGCACGCGGGAGGCGCTGTCGGCGAGCTTGCCGAGCAGGGCGTAGATCAGGATCGAGAGCACGACGACGTCGATCAGCATGAACTCGCGCGCTTGCATCGCCATGTAGCCGAGGCCGGAAGAGGCCGCGATGGTCTCGGCGACGATTAGCGTCAGCCACATGATGCCGAGCGCAAAGCGGATGCCGACGAAGATCGAGGGCAGCGCGCCCGGGAAGATGACGCGGCGGAACAACTCACCGTCCGTCATGCCGTAGATGCGGCCCATCTCGATCAGCTGCGGATCGACGGTGCGGATGCCGTGCAGCGTGTTGAGATAGATCGGGAAGAACACCCCGAGCGCCACCAGGAAGAGCTTTGCGCTTTCGTCGATGCCGAACCAGAGGATGACCAGCGGGATCAGCGCCAGATGCGGCACGTTGCGCACCATCTGCAGGGTGGTATCGGTGAGCCTGGCCGAAAGCTGCGACAGGCCGTTGGCGAGGCCGAAGGCGAAGCCGATGCTGCCGCCGATCAAAAAGCCGATCGAGGCGCGCCAGAACGACACCCAGATGTTGCGGACGAGCTCACCGGAGACCAGCAGCTTCCAGCCCGCGAGCACGACGTCGCTCGGGGCCGGCAGTACCCGCGTCGGCACGAAGCCGGTGACGCTCGCGACCTGCCAGACCGCGACGATGGCGAGCGGCACGATCCACTGGATCAGGCCGTCGGCCCGCGGCAGGCGGATGCTGCGCGGAAGCGAAATGCTGTCGATCAGGCTCATGACTGCGACACCCGGTGCTGCGGACGGAAATCGCTGCCGACCGTCTCGCCGAACGGACCGCCGTTGAAATGCAGCTTCGTCACGTTGCTCGGCTGCTCCAGCGCGAGCAGCGGGAACACCAGCTCGGCGAAGCGATAGGCTTCCTCGAGATGCGGATAGCCCGACATGATGAAGGTATCGATGCCGAGATCCTGATACTCCCTGATGCGCGCCGCCACCGTCTGGGCGTCGCCGACCAGCGCCGTGCCGGCGCCGCCGCGGACGAGGCCGACGCCGGCCCACAGGTTCGGCGCGATCTCGAGCTTGTCGCGCTTGCCGCCGTGGAGCTGCGCCATGCGCTGCTGACCGACCGAGTCCATACGGGCAAAGTTCTTCTGCGCCAGCGCGATGGTGTCGTCGCTGACATGCCTGATCAGCTCGTTCGCGGCGTGCCAAGCTTCTTCGTTGGTCTCGCGGACAATGACGTGTAGACGGATGCCGAAGGAGAGTTTGCGGCCACGAGCGGCGGCAACCTCCCTCACCTTCGCGATCTTCTCGGCGACCAGCGCCGGCGGCTCGCCCCAGGTGAGATATTTGTCGACGGTGTCCGCCGCGACGTCGATGCCGGCATCGGAGGAGCCGCCGAAATACAGCGGGGGGCGCGGCGACTGCACGGGCGGAAACAGCAGCTTGCCGCCCTCGATGCGGATGTGCTTGCCCTCGACGTTCACCGTCTTGCCGGCGAGCAGGTCGCTGTAGACGTTGAGGAACTCGCGGGTGACCTCGTAGCGCTCGTCGTGGCCGAGGAAGATGCCGTCGCCCTTGTTCTCGACGGGATCGCCGCCGGTGACGACGTTGACGAGGAGCCGGCCGTTCGAGACGCGATCAAGCGTCGCGGTCATGCGCGCGGCCACGCTCGGCGATTGCAGGCCGGGACGAACGGCGACGAGATAGCGCAGCCGCTCGGTGAACGGCGCGACCGAGGACGCAACGATCCAGGAATCCTCGCAGGACCGCCCGGTCGGCAACAGCACGCCGAAATAGCCGAGCTGATCGGCGGCCTGCGCGATCTGGCGCAGATAGTTGAAGTTGACCTCGCGGCCGCCGATGCCGGTGCCGAGATAGCGGCCGTCACCATGGGTCGGCAGGAACCAGAGGATGTTGGCGTTGGATTGGCTCATGGATTGCCCCTAGCCGTAAGTGGTGCCGACGGCGGCCGCGACGATGCCGATCGACAGCACGATGGCTGCGATCACGCGTTGAACGATGCGCTTCATGTTCAGACCTTTTTGAACGGGAAGAGTTGTCGGCACGGTCAGGCTGCCGGGTTGCGCCAGACGATGTCGCGAATATGAATCGGCTTCGGGATCAGGCCGAGCTTGTAGAAGCGGTCGGCGACGCCCTGCTGCGTCGCGATGATCTCGTCGGTGACGGGGCCGACCACGAAGTTCGCGCGATTGGCGGCGACGGTCTGGATATCCAAGGGGACGCCGGTGATCGCAGCGAGCGATCTGGCGACCTCCTCGCGGTGCTGCTCGGCCCATTGGCCTGCCGCGGTCGTCACGTCAACGATCTGCTGCAGGATCGCCCCATGGTTCTTCGCGAACTCCCGGTTGGCGATGTAGAAGGAATTGGTCTTGGTGACCTCGCGCGCATTGATCAGGATGCGGCCGTTCTGCTTGGTCTCGCCGATGGCGAAATAGGGATCCCAGATCGCCCAGGCCTCGATGCTGCCATTGCCGAAGGCGGGGCCGGCATCCGGCGGCGTCAGGTAGACCGGCGTGATGTCGGCATAGGTGAGGCCGGCCTTCTCCAGCGTCTGCACCACGACGTTGTGGGCGCTGGAGCCCTTGGTGAAGCCGATGCGCTTGCCCTTGAGATGGGTGATGTCGCGGATCGGCGAATCCTTGGGCACCAGGATGCCCTGGCCGTTGGTGATGGGCTGACCGGCGGCGTAGACGATCGCCGCGCCCGCGGCCTGGGCGAACACAGGCGGGGAATCTCCGACCGCGCCGAAATCGACGCTGCCGACGTTCATCGCCTCCATCATCGGCGGGCCCGAGGAGAACTCGATCCACTTCACCTCGATGCCTGAGGCTGCGAAATGTCTTTCCAGGGCAGCCTGCTGGCGCGTGATGACCAGCACGCCGGTCTTCTGGTAGCCGATACGAATTTCCTTCACCGCCCCTTGCGCGATCGCAGGCGATGCGAACGCGGCGGCGGCCGCAGTTCCAACCGAAAGTTTCAGAAAGTCTCGACGCTGCATTCCACACTCCCGGCCGCGTGCGGCCGTCATCATTCACGTTTGCCGAATGATGGTGCGCGTCATCGGAAGTGTCGAGACGTCCGCGAAAATAGCGATGCGAGCACTGCGCTGCATGCCGCGCGCGTGACTAATCTTTCAAGCGGCGAAGCGAATGAAGATGGAATTTTTCTGCACGCGAATGTGAGGGCTCCACGGATTTGGTCGGGCCCGGACCGGCGGAACATAAAATTCGCAAAACAACCCCATGCACAGTAGCCGGGCGTGCGAAAACAACGACTTACGTATTATCCGAAGTGCGGTTGACTCGTCGGGCAAAACAGCGGCAGAATGGCATGATTTCGTAGTGGGTGCCGAGGCGCGGAGCTCCCTCCACCCTCTCGCCGTCATTCCCCGCGAAGGCGGGGAATCCAGTACGCCGCGGCCCGGCGATTCAACCACAACTGTCTCGGAGTACTGGATCGCCCGGTCAAGCCGGGCGATGACACCGAACGTGTGACGGGCGGCGTGCCACGAGCACCACCGGCCTATTGCTCCCACCTCACCGGCAGATTCTGCAGCCCGCGGAAGGCCCAGCCGCCGATCCGCACCTCTTCGTCCTCGGCGAGCTCGATGCGCGAGGCCCGCGCGAACAATGTCGGCAGCGCGACGTCGGCGATCATGGCGCGCGAGGCGAAGGCGCCGGCGCAGAAATGCGGGCCGGCGCCGAAGGCGACGCTCTTGGAGGTGTCGCGCCGCACGTCGAACTGGTCCGCGCGCTCGAAATGCTTCTCGTCGCGGTTGGCGGAGCCGAACATCAGGAATACGCGTTCGTCGAGCTCGAACGCCACATCGCGAATGGTCCAGGGTTTTGCGATGCGGCGCGGCGACATGCCGATCGGCGAGATCCAGCGGGCATATTCCTCGAAAGCCTGCAGCCAGGACACCTCGCCGCGCAGGACCAGATCGAGCTGGTCGGGATGGGTCAGCAGCGCCCAGACCGTGCCGGCGATCGCCTTGCGCGGCTCGTTCTGGCCGCCGGAGATGGCAAGCTTGACGTTGGCGCGCACGCTCTCCATCGGCATGTCCGAGGCGAGCAGCACGCCCAAAATGCTCTGGTCGGGATGCTTGCGCATCACCGGCAGGACGTCGTCGATCGCGGCGTCGATGCCCGCGGTCGCCGCATGACAGCGCGCCTCGACCTCAGGGTCGCCGGCATAATTGGCGATGCCTTCGATCATGCCTTGCGACCACGTGTCCATGTCCTGAAAGCCGATGTTGGTGAGGCCGGTGATCGACTTCAGGCATTCGCCGGAGAACGGCAGCGCGAAGTCGCGCATGAGATCGATCCGGCCCGGTTCGAGTGAAGCGATGATGCGATCCGCATGGGCCTGGAACTGTGCGGTCCAGTAGCCCTTCACCGTCTTCGGTGAGACCGTCGGAAACATCGCCCGGCGCTCGACGAGATGCGCCTCGCCATCCTTGCGCATCATGTTGTGGCCCATCAGCCGGTTCATCAGGCCGGCGGGCTGGTGCGAGGAGAACACGTCGATCTGCTTCTCCGAGATCGAGATGTCGTCGCGGCTCGTCAGCAGCGTCGAGCCGAGCTGCGGCACGAAGGCGATCGGGGCCTCCTTCCGCATCTTGGCGAGCATCGGATAGGGGTCGGCCCAGAAGGCAGCCGGGTCGATCTCGATGCGCGGCGCGGTGCTCAAGCTTCGCTCCCTTGTCGTCTCCTCGATGCCGAGGCTAGCGCCTTTCAGTTGCCGCCGTCTGTCCCCATGGATTGGGACAGGCGGGCCCCAAAAAGCTGCCTTTGTCTGCTTTCAACTCAGATGGCAGCTCCGGCCAGCAAGAAAGCGCCGCCAAGCGCGACCATCACAAGTCCAGGCCAGTTCGATTTGACGCCGAAGCCGCTGCCGGGCCTTTCGGGCTCCAGCGTGTCACGTCCGGAGCGAAGCCACTTCCCACCACTGAATCGACCTCGCCAAATGGGCTGAAACGCCATTTGGAGTACGCCGCCGAAAACAAGGAGCACTCCAAGCCATATGAGGATCATGCTCGCCTCCTCTATCCGCGAACGCCGATAGGTTGATGCGCCGAGAACCGTGGTCCATTCAGCGCTGCCCCCGGCTTACGGGATCAGACCGACCTTGAAAGCCGCCGGGACAACCTCTGACCTGTCAAATAGTTGATATATGGACATGATTTCTGCTAGCCGTCCATCCGGGCCGGCTTGGGAAATAGTAGCAATTGGTTCCGCCGAAGCGGATTGGTATCAAGGGCCTTGGGCGGGCGAAGCACGAAGGCTGCTGCAGAAATGCACGCCGCGCGTCTGAAAGATCGGTCGAATCTGATGGGTCCAGCGCAGCAATGACGGGCATCGACTTCGAGCAGATCGTGGACCGCATCCACGAGGCAGCGACCGTTCCGGAGCTCTGGCCGGACGTCCTGGAGAACATCGCTCATGCCGCGGGCGCGCATGGCATGGTCATGATCACCTCGGACTCCGATCAGTGGTCCGGTGTCTGGAATGGTGTCGTGACGTCGCCGTCGATCCGCGAGGCTTTCTCGGCGTTCCTGCGTGGCGACCTCTCCAGCCGGACGGAGACGACCCCGCGACTCCTGGCGCTTGATCACCCCGGCTTCGTCGGCGAGCACGAGGCATTTTCGCCGGAGGAATGGGAGCGCGATCCATATCGGGTGGAATGGAACAAGAAGTGGGGCTTCGAACACGCCTGCGCGACGGCGGTCCGCAGCCCGTCCGGTGAGATCATCGTCTTCCACATGGAAAGACTGGCCGGCCGCCCCGCCTTTTCGCGGCAGGATCTCGATTTTCTCGACCGCTTTCGCCCCCATCTCGCGCGGGCGGCTTTGCTGTCGACACGCTGGCGCCTCACCCGGATGCGGGCGGCAACCGAGGCGCTGTCGCTGGTCGGCTTGCCGGCCCTCGCGATCACGCGCTCCGGGCGGGTTCTGACCGCCAACGCCTTGATCGAAGCCATGACCGACCTTCTGCAATGGTTGCCGAAGGACCGGATCGCGATCAAGGACCGCGCCGCCGACACCCTGCTGCGCGCCGGCCTCGCCCAACTCGATGCGCCGGACAAGGCCGTGTGCTCCTTCGCCGCGCGTCGCGCCAGCGATCTCGATCGGGTGGTGCTTCATCTGGTTTCGATGCCGGGCGAGGCCCGCGATCTCTTCGATGGAGCGGTTGGCCTCCTCATCGCGACGCCGGTCACCGCCTCACAGGCCCCGAGCCTCGCCCTCATTCGCGGCCTGTTCGACCTCACCCCGAGCGAGGCGCGCGTTGCGCGCGGAATCGCGCAAGGACAGACGATCGGCGACATCGCCGCACATCACGGGCTCAGCCGCGAAACCATCCGCACCCAGGTCAAGGCCGTCCTCGCCAAGACGGGAACGCGCAACCAGAAGAGCGCAGCTGCCCTCTTCGGCGCGATCCCCAAATTACCGCTGAGAGATTGACGCCGGACTTGTCCGGTGGCGTGCGTCGGCAGGGACAAGCTTCGCTTCACCCAAATGGGTGAAGACACAGGCCGGCGCTCCGGGTTCAACTCCGCCCAAATTGGATGTCTGGCGAGAAGCGGCGGCGATGGCGGGACCGGAATTTCCGATTTTCGAAGTGACCCTGGCGCAGCGCAGGCGCAGGACATGGAGCTGGAGCGTCTGCACCATTCAAGGCGCGGTGGTGATGCAGGGCCGGGAAGCCAGTCGACCCGCAGCAAAGTACCAGGCCGAGAGAGCGCTGTTCATGCTGCTGCTCACCGCGCCCTATCGTTCCCGACTTTCCGCATAGCAAGGGGCTCCTCGAGCGCTGCAGGGTTGCCAGTGTGCGGGACAGCAAGCTAAGCGTCGGTCGGCGAGCGACCATGCGTCAGCCAATGGTCGATCTGCCAGGTCTCGTAACCGAGCAATTCGCCGAAGCGCCGTTCTCGATCATCGGACCAGGCTCCGGGCTCGTTCAGCAGCGCAAGCATGGCGTCAATCCGCCACTCGTGACCGGGCAATGTGTAGAACAGCATCCGATATTCGAGCTGCGGCGCCCCAGGACATGGCTCGATCAGCTCGCGCTTCGTCAGGCGGCCTTCAGCGACATGCCGATCGAACATGCGCCAATACCGAATACAGATGTCCGGCTCCTGGCCGACGATATCCATGAAATATGCGAGGGGCTTGGTGCCCCGGAGCATCAGGCCGAGCTCTCTGTTGGTGTGAACCAGATAGGGCACTTGACGACGCCGTTTGGAATGCATGTCGAGCATGATGGCGACGCAACGTTAATTTCCGCTGAGGGACCCCGCGCGAACGTCCTGAGCGAAAGGCAACGACGGCTTCCGGCTCAATCCGGACAATTGCAACGAATTTCACGGTGTGCCCTCGTGACGGTGGGCGTCATGATGGCCAAGGCGTCCAGCAAAGAAACGGCTAACCACGTTGCAACGACCGCATGCGCGAGAGCATGGAGGAGAAATCAACTCATGATAGTATCGGCCTTGTCAGCCGACCAAAGGGAACTGCCGTGACTGAAATGACCAAGCTTCGATCTCGACTTCTGTTGATTGCCTTGTGGGTCAGTCTCGTCGGAGCTCTCGTCGTTTTCTTTGCGTTCGCCAACACACCAGGCGGAAGCGGTGGTTCATCCTGGGTCTTTAATCTGATCGTGTCCTGGTTGCCGTTCCTGGTGCTGGTGGGCGCCTGGCTATGGTACTCGCGCACGATCCGGCGCTCATCATCCGGGGCGAGCTGGGTCGATCTATACGAGCAGCAGGTCGCGGAAAACAGGCGAACCAATGCATTGCTGGAGAGGATCGCGACCGCTCTGGAAAAGCCGTCTCCTGGTTAGCGCGAACACCGGCCATCGCGGGGACGAAGTCATGCGCTCGGGCATTGCCGCCCACATCCTGCTAGTTGTTCTGGCACTCGCAGCCGCCGTCGTCAGCCGGCCAGCGGCTGCCGACGATCGACAAGTCTGTTTGGAACGGACGAAGGAAGCCTCTGCCGAGATCATCGCTGCCTGCACACGCGCGATCCAGAGCGGAGACTACAACGGCGAAGACCTGTCGAGTTTGTATCATGCGCGTGGCTGTTCCTGGCCATGGACAAGCTTCGCCGATCGCGATGACCGCGCCCTTGAAGATTTCACCGCGGCGATCCGGGTAAACCCGAAAGCTGGCGGCTCACTGCTCAACCGGTCGCACATCTACAACCAACGGCACGACCACGACCGGGCAATAGCCGACGTCGACCAGGCATTCGAAGCCGGCCTGTCAGACCATGGAAAGCGGGTCGGATACGGCGAGCGCGGCTACGCCTATCAAAGGAAAGGGGACAACGACCGCGCCATTGCCGACTATACCGCCACCATCCAGCTGAATGCGAACAATAGCTTCGCTCTCATGGCCCGGGGCAACGCCTATTTTGCCAAAGGCGATTTTGACCGTGCCATTGCCGACTACAACCGGGTGATCGCAGTTGATCCCGAATATGCCCACGACTATGCCGCCTACGGCAGCCGCGCGATTGCGTACCTGCGCAAGGGCGACCTCCGCCAGGCCTTCGCGGACGTCGACCGGAAGCAGGCGCTATCCTGGCTCGCTGCCGGCGTCTTTCTGGCAGCGCTGATCTGGCTTTGTTGCCCAGGGGGCGCACGGGCGTTCGGATGGCGGTCTGGACGAACGATCATCGAGATGTGCGAACAGCAGCTGGTCGACTTGCGGCACACAAACGCCGCCCTGGAGAAAATCGCGGCGGCTGTCGAGAAGCGATCGTCGGGTTAGCTCGGGTTCGCCGGACGTTTGGCCCCGCCGACGTGTGCTAACTTCCGGAATGACCGTCAGAGCCGCCGGACCAACCATCATTCTGGCCGGGTCCAAAGTTCGTATTGTTTCGATCCGGCGGGACCCTCATGCCCTGGTAAAAGGCGTAGCCAATGAATCCCAGCAAGGCGACCAAGCAGATAGGTGCAAGAAGCCAGTCTGGCATGTTCTCATCCTCGGATCCGCCCTACGCGCCGCAATCGCATCGGATGATAGGCCAAATGCTTCAACTAAAGTTGGATGGACACAGACATCGCGGACTTGGAGCCCCTAGTTCAGGCCGCGCGGACCCGTCAGCAGGCGCAGCACAATTCCGAATAATTCGCTCTGCGAGGAGATGCCGAGCCGCTCATAGGCGCGCTTGCGGTAGGTCAGGATCGAATGCAGGCTGATGCCGAGCGCCTGCGAAATCGCCTCCGAGCTGAAGCCTCCGAGGATATGGCGGCAGACCTCCTGCTCGCGCAGGGTGAGCGCGGAGAGCGGCTTGCGCGTCGCGAACAGGGACGCAAGATCGGACGTCGGCTTCTCCTGGAAATGGCGGGCGACGCTGGCTGCGATCGCCGGTGCGATCGCCCCGAGCCGCTCGCGCTGGGCGGCGCTGAAGCGGCCCTGCGCGGCGATCCGATAGAAGTTGACGTAGAAGCAGGTGTCACCGGTCCAGATCGCGGTCGCACATTTGTCGACGATGCCGGAATCCTGGAAGAAGATCTTGCGGTAGCGCGCGCCGTACATGCGCGGCGCGAAGCGAGGCAGCATGATCGGCGCGCCGCCCTCGCCTTCGAACAGCGCATCGCGGTTGGGATCCGTTTCGTGGAACTGGCCGGCATAGGCGGCGCCGAGATCGGCGCCGATCGGGATGTTGCCGGCATCGAGCAGGCAGCTTGCCGCGCCTGCCCGGCTCAGCGCGAACACCATGCAATGGCCGACATCGGCCTGCCGGCGCAGCGTGTCGATGAGCACATCGGGAAAATCGGAGCGGCCGATGGCGAGCACCGCGGGCGTGACATCGCCGGCCGACGGATGAAAGGTTGTCCCGTTGGGTCGCACCGTATTCCTCCGCAAGACGCTCTTTTGCGAGAGGATAGCAGCAACGGAATCTTACCGGAAGCGCTCACGAGCACCGCCGCCCAGGGCCGCTCGGCTGTTGCAGACACCATTGGCGGGTCTCACGCTGCGCCTCCCCCTTCGAGACGGCATCGTCGCGATTTTCTCAGATGAGGCTGATCCGATGGCCCCACCGAGTCACTTCACCCTGTGCCTGAAAGCAATCTCGCGCAGATGACTGAAAAGCTTTGAGAGCCGCTTCAAGCGCTCACTGACCAGCGCGCAAAGAAGCATCAGCCACGTTGCGAGCGCGACACACCACAACAGAAATTCCAATGCTGCGGGCATGAGGGCACCTTTCGAAACGAGTTGCGAAACAAAGGCGGGGCACTGATGCTCGTTGAAAAACGCGAGCACTGCGTCTGCGTTATCAGCCTTTATGGCCTCTCGCGCTGCCGCGATCATGATCGCCTCCGCTGCCGACCGCATTCGAAGGCTATTACGACCTCCTGAATTGCACTAGAATTAATGCTGAAAGTCACAATTCCATTTCGGGGAATGATCCGATGGACAGGCTCGATGAACTTGCGACATTCGTCGCGATAGTTGAGGTTGGAAGTCTGGTAGGCGCAGCAAAGCGATTGAAGCGTTCGCCTCCCGCGGTCACTCGCGCGCTTGCGGCCCTCGAGGAAAGGGTCGGAAGACGATTGGTGGAGCGAACAACCCGCCGCCTTGCACCGACGGATGCCGGACGCCACTTTGCTGAGCGCGCCCGCGAGCTGGTCAACGGCTACTCGACCGTCATGAGCAGGCTTGTCGAGACGGAGGGGGCTCCGCTGCACGGTATCCTGCGAATAGCCGCTCCCACCATCTTCGGACGCCGTCATGTCGCCCCGATCGTATCGAGCTTCCTTGACGCTCATCCGGCGATCCGTATCGAGCTCGTCATGGGCGAAAGGTCGCTCGACCTGATCAGTGAAGGCATCGATGTTGCGGTCAGGATAGGTCAGCCGCGCGACTCGCGCCTCGTCGTCAGATCAGTGGGGTCGGTCCGTCGCGTCCTGGTGGCCAGCCCTTCCTACTTGCGCAAGCAACCTGAGCCTCGACATCCGCGAGACATACCGAAGCACGATGTCGTGTTCTTTTCCGGATTTGCGGGGCCGACCGAACTGCGTTTTCAAAATCGAGGTCGCTTGCACACGGTTCGCGTGATGCCGCGCCTCATGACGACAGATCTCGACACGGTCATTGCCGCCGTGACATCGGGCCAAGGCATCGCTCGACTTTTATCCTATCAGGTCGAAGCCGAGATTTCGTCAGGCAAGCTCGTGCGTCTTCTTCCGGCCTATGAGCCGGCCGTACCGGTTCAAGTCGTGATTCCCGGTTCCCGGCGCACCGCACCGGCTGTGAGGGCATTCGCGGATCACGCCGCTGCGTCGCTCCGTACCCTTTCGATCATCCGCCATTGACTTCAAGGGAGCTGCGCGGGGCGGGGTGTCCGGTTCTCTGCCTGCAGCCAAACCCATCAGTTCCCCCGCGAGGAACGATTGCAGCCCCGCTTTATTGGTCCGTATCTTCAAGGCTTGATCAGGGCGTTGCCCAGGCCGCTCATCGAAGGATCAGTCGATGCGCATCCTTCTCGTCGGGGCTACAGGACTCATCGGATCGGCGATCCACGCCAGGCTGTCCGCCGAAGGACATGACTGCATCTTGGTGTCGCGTCATCCCGCGGCGGCGCACGATCCTCGCCACGTCGCGCTCGACGTCGCCCGGACCACCGATGTGTCGAAATGGAAGGGCCTTCTCGCCGGCGTCGATGCCGTGATCAATGCAGCGGGTGCGCTGCAGGGACAGGACATGCAAGGCGTTCATGTCGCCGGCAGCGCGGCACTCTATGCGGCCTGCGAGACCGCCGGGGTCCGCAGGGTCATCCTGTTCTCGGCAATCGGCAGCAATGTCGATGCGCTCAGCGATTTTTCCCGCACCAAGCGCGAGGGCGAAGCCGCCTTGATGGCGCGGGAGCTCGATTGGGTGGTGCTGCGGCCTTCTGTCGTGGTCGGCCGGCCCGCCTATGGTGGCAGCGCGCTGCTGCGCGGGCTGGCGGCGCTGCCGGTTCTGCCGGTCATGCCGGACACGGCGGCGATTCAACCGGTGCATCTCGACGACGTCGTTGAGACCGTGCTGTTCTTCCTGCAGCCCGGCGCGCCTTCACGGGTCGCGGTCGATCTGGCCGGCCCGCGGCGGATCGCCTTCAGCGATGCGGTCGCGCTGTTTCGCGCCTGGCTGCGCTGGCGCCCGGCCTATCGCCTGCAGCTGCCGCGCTGGGCGGCTTCAATTGCCTATCGTGCGGGCGACGTTGCGCAGATGCTGGGATGGCCAACGCCCATCAACACGACGGCACAGGCGGAAATGCGCCGCGGTGCGACCGGCGATCCCGAGCCCTGGCGTCGATTGACCGGCACTCCACCGCGCGATCTCGAAGTCGCGCTCGCACGCGAGCCTGCGTCGGTGCAGGAACGCTGGTTTGCACAGCTGTATGCGCTCAAGCCGCTGATCTTTGGCGTCTTCGGCGCGTTCTGGATCGCCACCGGCATCATCTCGCTGAGCGCGGGCTGGAATATCGGCATGTCGTTGCTGCTTGAAGGCGGGCTGCAAGGGAACGTCGCGGCGCTCGTCGTCACCGCGGGCGCGCTCGCCGACATCGTCATCGGCATCGCCATTCTCTGGCGGCCTCTGAGCCGCTACGGACTCTGGGCCGCACTGATCATCTCGCTCACCTATGCCGTGATCGGCACCGTCCTGGTGCCGCGACTGTGGGCCGATCCGCTGGGACCGATGCTGAAGATCTGGCCGGTGATCATGCTCAATCTGGTCGCCATGGCCATCCGCGAGGATCGCTGATGATCTATTTCCTCGTGAAGATGGCGCACATCATCGGCGCTGCCGTGCTGCTCGGCACCGGGGCCGGCATCGCCTTCTTCATGCTGGTGGCACATCTGCGCGGCGACCCGCGCGAGATCGCGGGAGTCGCGCGGACGGTGGTGCTGGCCGACTTCCTGTTCACGGCGAGTGCCGTGATCCTGCAGCCGATCACCGGGACATGGCTCGCCTGGTCGAGCGGGTATTCCCTCGGCGACGGCTGGGTGGCGGCGTCGATTGCACTGTATCTCGTGATCGGCGCCTTCTGGCTGCCGGTGGTGTGGATGCAGATGCAGATGCGCGATCTCGCCGTCGCAGCGGTCGCGAGCAACGGCAAGCTGCCCGCCCGCTATCACCGTCTCTTCTGGTGGTGGTTCGCCTTCGGCTTTCCGGCTTTCGCGGCCGTGCTGATGATCTTCTGGCTGATGATCGCCCGTCCGGCCATTCCATACTGGGATTAGGTTCGCCTTCAGGACAACCCACCTGCCTGATCACCCAACCAGAGCGAGGCGCGTGGCCAGCGCACCCCGCTCTCCGTCGCCTCACTACGGAGCCTTCACCTCGGCGCGGGCAGCTGCCGCGGCGTCCATCCCGGCCTGCTTGACTCGGTCCACAATCTCGGCGCCGGTGTCGCTGATTTCCGAGACAACCGTGTCCGAGGCTTCACGCAGGGCCTGCGAGACCGCACCGGCGCGCCGGTTCAGGTCAGCCTTCACGTCGTCGCTGACGTCTCCGATATACTGGTTCTCGATCTCGGAGGCGCGGAACGCGCCCGCCACGGCCGCACCAATTGCGATGCCCACGACCCCTAGCACGAGCGGTTGCCGCTCCAGCATGTCCGCCAGTGACGACTTCGCACTCGCCATGGTGTCCTTGTTCGGAAGCGCATTGCCCAGCTTGCTGAATTGCTCCTGCGCGAAGGCGACGCCCTCGTCGAAACGATCCCGGACGCCCTCGGCGGCCTGCGACATAGTATCGGAAGCGGCGGCGGTCGCGCCACGCAGGGTCTCCCCGACCCCTTGCGAGCCGTCGTTGTCCATTTCGGGGGCGGTCGGCGGCGCCACGGTCCGCTTGATCGCGGATGCTGCCGAGCTGAAGCCGCGCGTCCCTAAGTCGGCAACGGGTTCGACGGCCTCGGCAGCAGAACGCGCTACAGTCTTTAACTTCTGGTCGCCGGCCAATAGCCAAAGCGCGCCGCCTCCGATGAGGGCCGCGGCAAGCGGATTGTCCCTGGCGGCCGTTACCAGATTGTCGATAAAACCGGTTTTCGTGCTGCTCATCGCACCATTCCCTTCACGGTGTCCTTGTCTTTTTCCAGCTGGCCGATCGTTTCGCGGGGAGCCAGCTGACGCATATCAAGCCGGTTCATGCCCATGGCCACCAGCGCGGCGGCGATGGCCGCAGCGATGACTGCCGATGTCAGATATGACAGTGGCTGCGACCATCCTGCGGAGATCAATGCGGCCGAGAGGGCAAACAAGGCCATGACGATGGCCGGGATCACCAGAACGGCGCCGCCTACGATCAAGCCGACGGCGCCGCCGATCTTCTGGAGCTTCTCGCCAACTTCTGCCTTTGCCAGGTCGATCTCGTTCTGGAACAGCTTGGCGAACTGCGACATGGCATCGCCGAGCAGCGTCGAGATTTCCCTGAACTCGCTTTTGCTGGTTTTGATATCGCGCTCGATGCTCATGGTAACGTGCTGCCCTGGAAGGATGAGGATTGTTGCGTATGGGGGTTACGGGTCCCGGACTCCCGATTCCAGTTTTGCTCTCCCGCCGAAAACGGTCTCCCGCCCGACGTTTGCCCGCTCCCCGACGTGCTGCCGGGGGTGTTGCGCTGCCCTTGGGATGACGACTGTCCGCCCGATGCCTTCAGGAAGCGAACGGCCGCGAAGCCAGCCAGCACCGATATGCCAAGAAAGGCGGCCGGCTGACGTTTGGCGAAATCGGTCGCGCCTGCGACAAGATCTCGGAAGCTTCCGTCCCGAATCTTCTGGGCGGCATCCTCGACATAGTCCGCCGCCGAACCGATGCCGCGTGCGGCGAACGGTACGTCGCTCTCGAAAGCCCGTCCGGCCTCGCGGATGTTGGCCGCGAGGCGCTCGACGAAATCGGCGCCCGATCGCTGCTGTTCGCGCGCCTGGCTCTGAATCTGGTCCATGGTTCCGTCCGCGACGCCCTTTGCTGCATCCGCGGCCTCGCCGAACTTGTCTCGCGCGACGTCGGCCGATGCCCGGAACGCATCGCCGGCGCGCTGCTTCATCTCCGCTCCGGCATCGCCGATCTGCTCTTTCATGTCCTTCGCGGTGCCCTTGTCCTGGTTCTTTGTGAACTGCTTCACGTTCTGCGGGTCCAAATCGCTCATGATGGTTTCCTTCAGGTTTTGGTTTGAGAGGGGCTAAAGGCAGCTTTGACGACGTCGTCCGCAGCCTCCTTCAGAGTGTCCGCCATGTTCTGCGTCATGCGGCTGGCATGGGTGCCGAGATCAGCATCGGCGACCCTTTGCGCCGCAGCATCGGCCGCCGACGTGGTGGCGTCTCTTGCGGCCTCGAACCCGGATTGCGCCGCGGCGGCAGCAGCCTGCTTCACCCCGTCGCTCGTCCGGCCCATAACCTTAGCTTCGACCTTGGTCTCGGGAAGAGCAGCCGCAATGATGGCGCCGATCGCGATGCCCAGGCCGCCGATGAGCGCAGCATTGTCGCCAATGGCCTGCCGGGCCTGGTCAGGCGCGCTCGCGGCGGCATCCCTGGTTGCATTCATGCCACTCTTGAGCTTTTCACTCGCAAAAGTGGCAGCACGCGCCGCGCTCTCCCGCAGATCAGCGGCAATGCCGGCGGCCTTCTCCTGCGCGTCATCAGCCATGCCAGCGGTTCGGCTTTGCGCGGAGGACAGCGTCTCCTTGGCATCACCCTGCATCGCCCGTGCGCCCTCGGCCACCCCCTCAAGCATGTGCCCGGCTTTGTCCAAGACCGGGCCGGTGACGTCTGCAGCACGATCGCGCACCGTCTTCGAGGTCAGGGCGAGTCCTGCGCCGATCATGAGAAGTGGCAACGGCGTACCTCGCACCAACCGAAGCAACGGAACGCCCACTGCGGCGCCCGCGGCCACTGCGCCCATCGGGTTGTCCATGATCTGTTGCTTGAGCCCTTCGACCCAGCTCTGGGTCTTGTGGCTGACGTATTCGGTGACTTCGGATTTGATGTGCTGCGGCGAGACTTTGTGGCGAATGTCCTCGGCGGTGTCCGATATCTGCTCCTTCAACCGTCCGACCGTCGCCGCCAGCTCCGCGCGGCTACGCTCGGACTCCCGTCTCAACTCCTCCACGGATCGTGTCATCGCGTTACCCTCTTGCTTTGTTTCTTGGATTTGAGGTCGAACTCACGCTGTGTTGAATCGTTCCTCGCGCCGCTTGGGCGCTTGCTGGGACGACGATATGCGTGAAGCAGCGCAAGGGAGAGCGACGTCGAGCGCCCAGCCATTGCTGGATGCAGAGAGTTCGAAAGGTCTGCTCCGGGTCAAAACGCCGCACTCCTGCGCGGCTCACCGCACCGGCTTCAGCGCCAGGAAGCAGGACCTGTCGTGGCTTACACGCTACCCCGCCGCCGCCTTCGCGGGGGCCACGTTGATCGCCAGCTTGCCGTAGCGATCGGTGAAGGCCTCGGTATCGATCTCTTCCAGCTCGATCTCGCCGCTCATCACGCCCTGCTTCCAGGCCGCCTGCGCCGGATCGTTCTGGAACTCCGGCATCACCTCGCGACCGAACAGCTCCAGCGACTCGCAGATATGCTCGTGACTGTTCTTGCCGGCCTGGTTGAGCAAGATGACCTGGTCGATGTGCGAGGACTGGAAGCGCTTCAGCTTCTTCCGGATCGTCTCGGGCGAGCCGATCAGGCCGCCACGCAGCGCCGCCTCCTGGGCTTGCGGATTGTCGCGCTTCCACTTGTTGTACTCGTCCCACATGTTGACGGTGTAGGGCGCGGGGCGCTGGCGGCTCTGCGAAGCGCCGTAGAAGCGCAGCGCAAACTGGAAGAAGGTGGCGCCGTCGGCGCGGGCGCGCGCCTCTTCATCCGTCTTCGCGCACATGAAGAACGAGACCAGCGCCATGTTCGGATTGATCTCGTAGTCGGCGAGCTTGTGCAGCCGCTTGGTGATGGCGTTGTAATAGGCGTGCACCCAGGCATGCGCGGCATCGGCGCTGACGAACTGGAAGCCGAGCGCACCGAAGCCGTGGCGGCCGGCACGTTCGATGGTCGGCAGCTGCGAGCAGGCCATCCACAGCGGCGGGTGCGGCTTCTGCACCGGCTTGGGCACGACGTTGCGCAAGGGGATGTCGAAATATTTGCCGTGATGCTCTGAGCCTGCGTCCTTGAACATCGGGAAGATGGCCGCGACCGCCTCCTCGAACACCTCCTTCTTGGTCTCCATGTCGCGGCCGAACGGCTCGAGCTCGGTGATCGAGGCGCTCTCGCCCATGCCGAACTCGCAGCGGCCGTTGCTGAGCAAATCCAGCACTGCGACGCGCTCGGCAACCCGCGCCGGATGATTGGTGGTGAGCTGGAGGATGCCGTGGCCGAGCCGGATGTTCTTGGTGCGCTGGCTTGCGGCAGCCAGGAACGATTCCGGCGAGGGCGAGTGCGAATATTCTTCGAGGAAGTGATGCTCGACCACCCAGGCATGGTCGTAGCCGAGCTTGTCGGCGAGCTCCATCTGCGAGAGCGCATTCTGATAAAGGGCGAGTTCGTCGCCGGCCGCCCAGGGCCGCGGCAGCTGCAGCTCGTAGAAGATGCCGAACTTCATGGCGTCGCTCTCCCGCTTGTTGTTGTTAACGGCATCTTAATGCGCGAGGCGACGCTGTCTACGGATGCGCAATTCCGCCACGTGGGAGACGATCCATCCTCCGGCGCAGCGAGAAGCAGCCAACCGACATTGATCCAAATCAACGCGTTGTCGGGTGGAACGTATCTAAAGTGCAGCAAGGCGACGGCCCGGATGCCGTCACGATTCCCCACAGCTTCAAGAGACCGAATATGTCGGCCCCTGACGACACGACGTCGCGCGTGCGCCGTAAGCGCATGGAGATTTTCGCCTTCCTGTTCCTGACCGCGATCGTGATGCCCGTGCTCGCGGTCGGGACGGTCGGCAGTTACGGGCTCGGCGTCTGGATCTACCAGATGTTCGCCGGCCCTCCCGGCCCGCCGCCCTCCCCGCATTGATCGGCAACCAGCGAAAGACAGGCATCATGGCTCACGCCACACTCAACCGCCGCGCCTTGATCACCGGCCGGGTGCTCAGCGCCGACCGCGTCATCGCACCGCCGGGCGCCGAGATCGCCAGCATCATCGTGCAGGCGCGGCCCGAGCGCCTTGCCGAACTGGAAGCGGAGATCGCAGCGCTTCCCGGCTGCGAGATTCATGCCCGCGACGCGCGCGGAAAGCTCGTCGTCGTGGCTGAAGCGGCGGATGCCGGCAGCCTTGGCACCATGCTCAACACCATCCAGTCGCTGCCGAACGTCTATTCCGCAGCGCTCGTCTTCCACGCCATTGAAACCGCCTGAGTCAGGAAGAGCCATCATGACATCGCCGAAGCTCGACCGCCGCCAGATGCTCAAGCTCGAGGCCGCCGCGATCGCCGCGGCCGCCGCCGGCCTGCCGGCACCGGCGCTCGCCGCCAACCTCGCCGCCGAGCGGAAGGAGAGCGAATTGAAATGGGACAAGGCCGCCTGCCGCTTCTGCGGCACAGGCTGCTCGGTGATGGTCGCGACCAAGGACAACCGCGTCGTCGCCACCCATGGCGACATCAAGGCCGAGGTCAATCGCGGCCTCAACTGCGTCAAGGGCTACTTCCTCTCCAAGATCATGTACGGCCATGACCGGCTGACGCAGCCGATGCTGCGCAAGACGGGCGGCAAGTACGACAAGAACGGCGAGTTCACGCCCGTCACCTGGACCGAAGCCTTCGACATCATGGAGCTGAAGTGGAAGGAAGCGATCAAGAAGCGCGGCCCCAACGGCGTCGCCATGTTCGGCTCCGGCCAGTGGACGATCTGGGAAGGCTATGCCGCCGTCAAGCTGTTCAAGGCCGGCTTCCGCACCAACAACATCGATCCCAATGCGCGGCACTGCATGGCCTCGGCGGTCGCCGGCATGATGCGCACCTTCGGCATCGACGAGCCGGCCGGCTGCTACGACGACATCGAGGCCACCGATGCCTTCGTGCTGTGGGGCTCCAACATGGCGGAGATGCATCCGATCCTGTGGACGCGCATCGCCGACCGGCGGCTGTCCGCACCGCATGTCCGCGTCGCCGTGCTCTCCACTTTCGAGCACCGCTCGTTCGACCTCGCCGACATCGGCATGGTGTTCAAGCCGCACACCGACCTGTACATCCTCAACGCCATCGCCAACCACATCATCAAGACCGGTCGCGTCAACAAGGACTTCGTTGCCGCGCATACCGTGTTCAAGCGCGGCCAGACCGACATCGGCTACGGCCTGCGGCCCGAGCATCCGCTGCAGAAGAAGGCGACGGGCGCGGCGAAACCCAACGACGCCACCGACATGAGCTATGACGAATTCGCCAAGTTCGTGTCGGAGTACACGCTGGAGAAAGCCGCCCAAATGTCGGGCGTGCCGCTGAACCGGCTCGAGGCGCTGGCCGAGTTGTATGCCGACCCGAAGACAAAAGTGGTCTCGTTCTGGACCATGGGCTTCAACCAGCACACCCGCGGCGTCTGGTGCAACAACCTCGTCTACAACATCCACCTTTTGACCGGAAAGATCTCCGCGCCCGGCAACAGCCCGTTCTCGCTGACCGGCCAGCCCTCGGCCTGCGGCACCGCGCGCGAGGTCGGCACCTTCTCGCACCGTCTGCCCGCGGACATGGTGGTGACCAACAAGAAGCATCGCGACCACACGGAGCAGATCTGGCAGCTGCCCGAAGGCACCATTCCGGAGAAGCCGGGCGCGCACGCCGTGCTGCAAAGCCGGATGCTGAAGGACGGCCTGATCAACGCCTATTGGGTGCAGGTCAACAACAACCTCCAGGCCGGTCCCAACGTCAACGAGGAGATCTATCCAGGCTTCCGCAACCCCGACAATTTCATCGTGGTCTCCGATGCCTATCCAACCGTGACGGCGCTCGCCGCCGATCTGATCCTGCCCACCGCGATGTGGGTGGAGAAGGAAGGCGCCTACGGCAATGCCGAGCGGCGCACCCAGTTCTGGCACCAGCTCGTCCCCGCGCCGGGCGATTCGAAGTCGGATCTCTGGCAACTCATGGAGTTCTCCAAGCGCTTTAGAATCGAGGAGGTCTGGCCCGCGGAGCTGATCGCCAAGAAGCCGGAATATCGCGGCAAGACCCTGTTCGACGTGCTCTACAAGAATGGCCAGGTCGACAAATTCCCCGTCACCGATATCGAGCCGGGCTATGCCAACGACGAATCCAAGGCGTTCGGCTTCTACGTCCACAAGGGCCTGTTCGAGGAATATGCCCAGTTCGGCCGCGGCCATGGCCACGACCTCGCGCCGTTCGACACCTATCACCGGGAGCGCGGCCTGCGCTGGCCCGTCGTCAACGGCCAGGAGACCAAGTGGCGCTTCCGCGAAGGCAGCGACCCCTACGTCAAGCAGGGCACCAACGTGCAGTTCTACGGCCATGCCGACGGCAAGGCCCGCATCTTCGCGCTGCCCTACGAGCCGCCGGCGGAATCGCCCGACAACGAATATCCCTACTGGCTCTCGACCGGCCGCGTGCTGGAGCACTGGCATTCCGGCACCATGACGCGCCGCGTGCCCGAACTGTTCAAGGCTTTTCCAGAAGCGGTCTGCTTCATGCATCCGGACGATGCGCAGGAGGCGAAGCTGCGCCGCGGCGACGAGGTGAAGGTGGTCTCCCGCCGCGGCTTCATCCGCGCCCGCGTCGAGACGCGCGGCCGCGACCGGCCGCCGCGCGGCCTCGTCTTCGTGCCGTGGTTCGACGAATCCAAGCTGATCAACAAGGTGACGCTCGACGCCACCGATCCGATCTCGCTGCAGACCGACTTCAAGAAATGCGCCGTGCGCATCGAGCGGGTGAACATGTCATGATGAAACGATCCGCAATCATCCTGCTCGCCTTCGCGATCGCAGCGGGCACGAGCTCGCTGACGGCGCAGACGGTGACCTCCGGCCTGCGCGGCCCGACCCCGCTCAACGACGAGGGCCCGGCGCCGCCGATGCTGCCGAACCGCAACACCTCCGAGAAGGAGGTGCGCAACTATCCGGAGCAGCCGCCCGTCATCCCGCATAATATCGACGGCTACCAGGTCGACCTCAACGGCAACAAATGCCTGTCCTGCCATGCACGGGCGCGCACGGCGGAGTCGCAGGCGCCGATGGTGTCGATCACGCACTTCATGGATCGCGACGGCCAGTTCCTGGCCTCGGTCTCGCCGCGCCGCTTCTTCTGCACCGAATGCCACGTGCCGCAGAACACCGCCAATCCTCCGGTCAGCAACGATTTCACCGACATCGACACGCTGCTGTCACGCGCAAGCCCGGGTGGCCGCAGATGACGACGACTGCCGACGATCCCAACGCGGAGCTGAATGCCAAGCGCGGCGTCATCGCGCGCAGCCGGGCGTTCCTGCTCGAGCTGTGGCAGGTGCTGACCCGGCCGAGCTCGGTGTTCGCGCTTGGCACCCTGGTGCTGGCCGGTTTCGTCGCCGGAGTGATCTTCTGGGGCGGCTTCAACACCGCGCTGGAGATCACCAACACCGAGAAGTTCTGCACCGGCTGCCACGAGATGAAGGACAATGTCTACGCCGAGCTGAAGTCGACCGTCCACTTCACCAACCGCTCCGGCGTGCGCGCGACCTGCCCGGACTGCCACGTGCCGCACAACTGGACCGACAAGATCGCGCGAAAGATGCAGGCCTCCAAGGAGGTCTGGGGCAAGATCTTCGGCACGATCGACACCCGCGAGAAATTCCAGGATCACCGGCTCGAGCTCGCCGCGCACGAATGGGCGCGCTTCAAGGCCAACGACTCGCTGGAATGCCGCAACTGCCACAGCGCTGATTCCATGGACATCACCAAGCAGTCGCCGCGGGCCTCGGTGGCGCACCAGCGCTTCCTGTTCACCAAGGAAAAGACCTGCATCGACTGCCACAAGGGCATCGCCCACCAGCTGCCCGACATGCGCGGCGTTCCCGGCTGGCAGTAGGGTTTGGCGACGCCTGAGTGAACGCCTCGTCCTTCGAGACGGCTGCTTCGCAGCCTCCTCAGGATGAGGCTCAACGGCATCTTGCCCGCCAAAAATGCCGCCGCGCACTCAGCCCTCATCCTGAGGGCCCGCCAAAGGCGGGCGTCTCGAAGGATGGCGGCCGGGAACGGACTTCAAATGCGACGGGCCCGCGCTTGAACCAGCGGGGCGAATGGTTAGTTTGGGGGAAGGCGAATCGCCTCATTCGCCGCTCCCTCAAGACAGACATGGCCACTTTCACCCCGCATCAGGATGCTGCGCTCAAGGCCGTCGGCGACTGGCTCAAGGCCAAGCCGGGACGGGGCGGCACGCCGCCGGTGTTCCGCCTGTTCGGCTTTGCCGGCACCGGCAAGACCACGCTGGCGCGGCACATTGCCGAGGGTGTCGACGGCGAGGTGAAGTTCGCCGCCTTCACCGGCAAGGCGGCCCTCGTCATGCGCAACAAGGGCTGCGACGGCGCCTCCACCATCCATTCGCTGATCTACCGCGCCCGCGAATCCGGCGAGGAGCAGCCGAGCTTCGAATTGTGGGACGATGCGCCGGCGTCGAAGGCGAAGCTGATCGTGATCGACGAATGCTCGATGGTCGATGCCGAATTGGGGCGCGACCTGATGTCGTTCGACTGTCCGCTGCTGGTGCTCGGCGATCCCGCGCAGCTGCCGCCGATCCAGGGCGGCGGCTTCTTCACCAATTCCGAGCCGGACGCGATGCTGACCGAGGTGCATCGCCAGGCCCAGGACGATCCGATCGTGCGGATGTCGATGGACGTCCGCGAGGGACGCGAACTCGACATTGGCCGTTACGGCGAGAGCGAGGTCGTCTCGCGCAAGGAGCTCGATCCCGATCGCGTCATGGGCGCCGACCAGATCCTGGTCGGCCGCAACAACACGCGCCGCGCCTACAACATGCGGGTGCGCCAGCGCCAGAACATCGAGGACCAGTTCCCGGTCGCCGGCGACAAGCTGGTGTGCCTGCGCAACAACCGCAAGAAGGGCCTGTTCAATGGCGGCCTGTGGCGCGTCAAGTCGCGCAACACCTCGCGATCGAAATCGCGCATCCTCTCAATGCGGTTGTCGCCGGATGAGGATTTCGGTCACAAGGTGACCAAGGTCTCAGTGCGCGCCGATTGCTTCGAGGGCGGCGTCGAGCAGATCGCTTGGGAGCAGCGCAAGCCCTATGACGAGTTCGACTACGGCTACGTCCTGACCGTGCACAAATCGCAGGGCTCGCAATGGGACGACGTCGTGCTGTTCGACGAGAGCTTTGCGTTCCAGGATTCGCGGGCGCGGTGGCTCTATACCGGCATCACGCGTGCCGCGAAACGGCTGAGCGTGGTGGTATGAAGCTGCCGTAGCGCGGATGAGCGTAGCGATATCCGCCGCTTGTAGCTGCGCTCATCCGGGCCGCGGACCCTCACAATGAGCAGCCACGACGAGGTGCGTTCACCGCCCGCTAGGCTTTGTGCTGTATCAGCTTGCGATCTGCCTCGGAGTGGAACGCATGACCTCGCGCGCGACAAAGCCTGATGACCTCGATCGCCGGCTCGATGATGTTGCAGTGAGCCGCCGGAGCTTCCTCAAGTCCGGAAGCGCGGCAGCGGGCCTTGCGCTCTCGACCACAATTCCGGAAACCGCTTTTGGCTTGCCGGCGCAGGTACGACGCACGGATGCGGGCAAGCCTGTGCGCGTCTCCAAGGAACGGCTCAATACGCTGGCCGCAAAGTTCTACGCCGTCTTCAACGAAGGCAATATCCTGCCAGCTGCCTTTCCCGAAAGATATGCGGCACGAAACGACGTGGAGCTGCGGCGCATCGTCACCTTCACGCGCATCCCGGATACCGGAGAACGCGTCAAGGTCAGCGGCCTGCTTGCGGTTCCGGTCGGCGCGCGCGGCACCTTGCCGCTCCTGTCATGGCAGCACGGCACGATCCTCTCCTTCGACCAGGTCCCGTCGAACCTGCTGCGGCTGAAGGACGAAAATTACGAGCTGCGCGACAATGTCGATTCGATCGAGACCCTGTTCAATATTCAGCGCTTCGCCGGCAACGGCTATGCGGTCGTCGCGGCCGATTATGTCGGCAAGGGCCCTTATCGCAACGGTCGGAGCGAAGCCTATGCCGTGAAGGGCGCGACGGTGCAATGCTGCCTCGACATCCTGACGGCAGGGTTGCACGAATTGCGGACACTGAGCCTGCGCCAATCAAACCTGTTCCTGAACGGTTGGTCGCAAGGCGCCTTGAACACGCAGTGGCTGAAACAGGAGCTGCAGCGCCGCGGCATCAAGGTGCGGGCGACCGCCACACAGAGTCCGTTCAATGATCTCGCCGAGAGCTTTCACTATTGGACGAACCCCACGGCCTATATTCCGGCCTCGGAAACCTCCTACCCGATGCCGCCGGCCTGGATCACACCCTGCCTGATCGTCCTGCTCGGCAGCTATCGCCGCTACTACGGGCTGACCGACTTGTTCAAGACGGCGGTCAAGCCCCAATATCAAGCCTTCGCGGAGAAATACTGGTCCGATTACAGCCTCGAGGGCGAGATCGCGAAGAGCATTCCGCCCGCCGCCGATTTCCTGGTCGAAGGCTTCTTCGATCGCTTCACCAACGAGACCAACAGCGCATTGCTGCGCCGCCTTGGTGGCAATGGTGCGACGTACTGGCAGTACGATTCCCCGATCAGATTTTACTACGGGCTGGCCGATGAGGCGCTGCATCCCCGGCTGGTGCGGCCCGCAATCGCCGCCGGTGGGCATTTCGCCGCGGGCGTCGCGGTCAATGGCGCAAGCCATCGCGGCACGTTCCTGTCGAGCCTCTATGGCGAAGCGGCCGTTCTGAACGGAAACGCGACGGCGTTCGACTGGTTCAATTCGCTGGCGTGAGCGCGGCTACTTCCCAGCGACGAAGTAAAAATCTTCCCGCCCTGGCGGCGACCCATACGTGAACGGCTGCTGCTCGTGCCTGGTCGCGGCCCAGACGTCGTCGCGCACGATGTCGAACAATTTTCGGATCTCGACCTTCGGCTGCTTGATCTCGCGCGCGAGCGCGGTGGCGAACGGGCTGTTGGGGCTACCATCGCCATCCATCGCGGTCTGGCCGTGCTTGGCGGCGTAGACCACCATGAAGCCCGCACCTGGCTCGACGTTGGAAAAGCCCTTCTCGACCAGCTTCAGCGACAGCGTGCGCTGCATGGTCGGCGCGAACGGATTGTCGCGGCAGGCATCGAGGACCACGAGGCGCACTTTTCGCGCCGCGCCGACCGCGGCGATCACCTGCTCGAGCGCGACGGCCTCGGTCTCGGCGTCCTTGTCGGCGGTGAGCTTGGCGTCGACCGGAACGAGATAGTTCACCCCGCCGATCTCGAAACCATGGCCGGCATAATACACCATG
The DNA here is from genome assembly GCF_025200905.1 of Bradyrhizobium yuanmingense. Lineage (NCBI taxonomy): Bacteria > Pseudomonadati > Pseudomonadota > Alphaproteobacteria > Hyphomicrobiales > Nitrobacteraceae > Bradyrhizobium > Bradyrhizobium yuanmingense. The sequence goes on from NZ_CP104173.1 coordinate 6,177,546, forward strand.
GCCCAATCGGCCTTTTCCGCTTCCTCGGCGAAGGCCTTCAGCGTCTGGAAGAACGCATCGCGGGTGAGGTCCCTGGTGTCCATCACGGTCTGGAAGCCGAGGTCGCGCAGCACGCCGGCGATCAGCTTCGAGTCGCGCGGCGGATTGGGCAACGCATGGACGTTCTTGTAGGCGCCGTTGCCGACCACCAGCGCGACGCGACGGCCGGTCGTCGCGCTCGCCGCCTCCTTCGGCGTCAGGGCGGCGAGCCGCTCCTGCGCCATGGCGCGGGCGCGCGCAACCTCGGCTCGTCGAACCTCGTCAGCGAATAGGCGGCGGCGCGATAATCGGCGCGGGCCTGCGCGAGATCCTTCCTGCGCTCGTAGATCTGGCCGCGGCCGGAATGGGCGCGGACATTGTTCGGGTTGATCTGGATGACCGTGTTGTAATCCTTCAGCGCCGCGTCGAGATCGCCCTTCATCATGTTGACGTCGGCGCGGTTGTTGATCGCGAACGCGTTCCTGGGCTGCTTTTCGATCAGGCCATGCAATCGGCCAGGGCGCGGTCGAACTTGCCCATCATGCCGTAAGTGACGCAGCGGTTGCCGGCGATCTGCGGCGCAGCCGCATCAATCTTCTCGGCCTCGGCGAAATCGGCGATGGCGCCGTCGAAATCCTTCATCAGCGTGCGCGCGCGGGCGCGATTGGTCCAGGCGAGCAGGAATTTCGGCGTGTACTTGACCGACAGGCTGAAATCGTCGATCGCGCTCTGCAGCGCGCCGCGGCGCGCGTGGATGACGCCGCGGTTGTTGTAGGGAACGCCATAGGCCGGGCGTTTCCGGAGCGCGAGATTGTAGTCGGCCATCGCGAGATCCTCCTGCCCGCTCCGCTCATAGGCGAGGCCGCGCAGGTTGAGCGCGACGACGTTGTCGGGATCGAGGTCGATGGCCATGGACAGCGTCTCGATCGCGTGGACATGGTCGCGCTTGTTGAGCAGGACATTGCCACGCGCGGACAGGGCGATCGCCTTGTCCTTGGCGGTGAGGCGATCGGCACTCAGCAGATTCTCGCAGGCGGCGGCGCGGGCCTGCAGCTCAGCCTGGCGGTCGCGGCACAAAGCGAGATCGTCGCCGGGCTCGGGGATCGGCCGCGGCAAAGCAAGTGCCGGCGGCGAGGACGGCCAGGATCAGGAGTACGACGCGCAGCATATTGTCAGGCCAGCTCCAGCCACCATTTGGTCGATCACCGATCGCGCCGGTCCATCTAGCGCGGAGTTCCGCATCCCGCCAAGCCGGCCCGTCGCCGCGTCAGCCGCGTCCTCACGGTCTCGTGTCCGCCCCGGCGTAACAATCTGCGGTACGGCCCGTATCTCGGATGATGCGAAAACGCGGCCGGGCAGGCTGTTCGCCCGGTCCCGACCGCCCTAGACTGTCAGCCCTTCCGAAAGAGGATGCCATGCGCCGAACCGCCCTCGCCACCCTGCTCGCCGCAACCACCGCCCTAACGCTGACTTTCGTGATGCCGTCGCGGGCCGCGGAGGAGGCGGTCGTGATCCCAGCCCCTACATTGGACGCGGCGCCCGCGAGCGGCGTCCAGACCGCCGTGCTCGCCGGCGGCTGCTTCTGGGGCGTGCAAGGCGTCTTCCAGCACACCGCAGGCGTGGTCAACGCGGTCTCCGGCTATGCCGGCGGCACCAAGGCGACCGCCGATTACAAGACCGTGTCGAGCGGCCGCTCCGGCCATGCCGAGGTGGTCGAGATCAGGTACGACCCGAAGAAGATCTCCTACGGCAAGATCCTGCAGATCTACTTCTCGGTGGTGCACGACCCGACTCAGCTCAACCGCCAGGGTCCCGACGTCGGCCCGCAATATCGCTCGGCCATCTTCACCACGTCGGACGAGCAGAAGAAGGTCGCGGAGGCCTATATCGCCCAGCTCAACGGCGCCAAGGTGTTCAACAAGCCGATCGTGACCAAGATCGGCGCGCTGGAGGCGTTCTATCCGGCGGAGGCCTATCACCAGGATTATCTGACGCTGCACCCGAACCAGCCCTACATCGTCTATAACGACATCCCGAAGGTCGAGAACCTGAAAAAGCTGTTCGCGGATAACTACATCGAGAAGCCGACGCTGGTGAATGCCGGCAAGGCCACCAACTGATCGCGAGATCCCCAAAGCAACGGGAGACCCATGCCCGACACCAAGACGAAAGCGACCGACGACAAGGTCATCAAGAGTGAAGAGCAGTGGCGGCGCGAGCTGACGCCGATGCAATACGCCGTGCTGCGCGAGAAGGCGACCGAGCGTCCCTTCTCGGGCGAATATGAGCACGACCACCGTGCCGGCACCTATGTCTGTGCCGGCTGCGGCAATGTGCTGTTCGAGTCGGATGCCAAGTTCGATTCCGGCTGCGGCTGGCCGAGCTTCACCCAGCCCGCGATCGAGAGCCACATCGACGAGGAGCGGGACACCAGCCACGGCATGATCCGCACCGAGGTGCTCTGCTCCAAATGCAGCGGCCATCTCGGCCACGTCTTCCCCGACGGCCCCGGGCCGACCGGCCTGCGCTACTGCATCAATTCCGCGGCCCTGAAGCTCGAGCCCAAATAAACCCAAGCCCGCCGCCGGGTTCCCCCATGGAACCCGGCGGCGCGATGTGCTTTTCTGCTCTGGCGGTGCGGCCGATCATCGCATTTCGGTGGCCGCCAGGGAGGATGCCATGGCGCTTGGGACCATCCTAATCATCCTGGTGATCATCTATCTCGTCGGCGGCCTGTCCGGCCGGTTCGGCGGCTACGGCTATGGCCTTGGCCATTCCGGCATCGGGCTCGGCGGAGTCGTGCTGGTGATCCTGGTCGTGCTGCTGCTTCTTGGCAAAGTTTAAGCCATATAAGTCTTTGAAACATTGATAAGTTTCGTCTCCGCGGGGCTGCCATGCGCTGATTCATCATCTCGCATCGCGGGGGTCGCATTTTTGTCAAATCGGCCTATATTAGAGGGCGACAACGACATGCGGCGGGCCCGCTCGATTGCGGCCCCTGCCCTCCCCAACCCCACGCGCTTAAAGCCCCAGAGAAGATCACGAGGTCTTTGACCATGCGTCCACTGCGTCCGTTCAACTTCAACACCTCCGCCGAGCTCTTCCCCGCCGCCATCCGCAAGAAGAAGCGCGCGGGCTTCACCTATCGGCGGTTCGGCACTGCGGCAGAGGCCGTGCAGTTCGCGATGGAGCAGTTGCCGACGGACTCGCTGAACGGCGCCTATCTCCAGGTCGAGGAAGCGCGCTTCGACCAGAACGGCATCCGCTCGCTGTACGAGAGCGATGCCTTCCCGCTGCCCCGCCGGCCCAAGCCGGCCCCGGCCGCGGAGACCGACGCCGACGCGGCGTAAGCTTTCGCAACAAAGTTCGATGTGCGCAGAAGGCGCGATGGCCGAAAGGTCGTCGCGCCTTTTGTGTTTGGGGCTTTCTCACCCGCTATCTCACATCCGTCATTGCGAGCGCAGCGAAGCAATCCAGCGTCCCTCCGCGGAAAGATTCTGGATTGCTTCGCTGCGCTCGCAATGACGACTCTGGGAGATGGAGCGCATTGTCGACCAGTCGGACTCGCGGCGAGCGCTCTCAGCCAGGCTACATCCGCGGCTGCTTTTCCAGCCAGCGCTGGAGCAGGCGGACGTTGCGCGTGTTGGCGCGGAACATGACGTCGAAGGCGTCGCCCGCGAACGGGACGAGGCCGACCACGCCGTCAACCGCGACATTGCCGAGCATGCGCGCCGTGATGTGCCAGGGCGCGCCCAGCGCGCGGGCTTCGCGCACCAGCCACAGCGAGATCGCGGTGGTGATGATTTCGCCGACGACGGGAATCAATCCGATCAGCCCGTCGATGCCGTAGCGGATGTTGGTGCCGGGCAGGATGAAGGCGACGTCGAGCAGCTTGGCGATCGCCTCGAGCCGCGCGATCCGCTGCTCGCGCGTCAGATTGCCGAACGGGCTGCCTTGACCGAACTCGAAACGAAACTCGCGAAATCCCTGCTCCAGGCTTTCCGGCCTGATCTCGTGGCCGTCCTGGTCGATGATCGGGCCGCGCGCCTCGTCGCGCGAAAAGCGCGCATGCGAGCCGCTCCCGGAACGGGATTTGCGCGGAGCGAGGATGTCGTCGTCTTGCATGGCCATGGCCTTCAGTGAACGCGCCAGCGCGGCGGAGGTTGCGGCCGCGCCCGAACGCCGCGCGTCAGGTCGGCACCGGCGCGGCTTGCGGCTCCTCGACGTAGCGATGCACCAGCCAGGATGAAATCACCGCCGGCACGAAACCGACGAGCCCGTACAGGATGAACTGCACCGCGCCCGAATCCGGCCCGCGCGAGCTGTGGGTGAGCGAGGCCAGAGCGAAGGCGAACAGGCCGACCAGGAGCATCCGCAAGACCGGCCCAATCCGGCGGATGTGGATCAGGATGTCATCGACTGCGCCGATCATCAGCGCAGGCAAGAACCCGAACAGGTAGCTGTATTGGAGCGTCTTGAAGAACACCGCGAACAGCTTGCCGACCTCGCCGAGGTTGGTCTGGGCCCAATAGCCGGACTGGTAGGTCGTCGTCAGCAGCAGTAGGAACCCGCCGATGAATGGGACGACCAGCGCAAATACCAGATAGCGTTTCATCAAGCACCTCACACTCTGCAGGCGTTATAGCAGCGCAGCGGGAACCTTGAACAGCGGGCGCCGGGCTCCTTAAGGGGAACAAGTGGCAAGGCGATGAGTTCATGCTGGACCTGAATTGACCCCTGGCAGACTGGAGCCGCCGATGGCCCGCAAATTTCTCCTGGCGACGATCGCGCTGGCGGCCCTGAGCAGCCTGCCGACGGCACCCGCGCTGGCCCAAGGCCATATGGGCACGCCGCAGGAGCGGCAGGCTTGCACGCGCGATGCCCAGCGCTTCTGCCGCAAGGACCTCGGCAATGACGGCGCGGTGCAGAGCTGCCTGCAAGCCAACCGGGCCAAGCTGTCGAAGTCCTGCAGCAAGGTGTTTCAGAGCCACGGCATGTGAGGACGGACCCATACCCGCGAACGGAGAGTGACGCCATGTTGCACGACGAAGAGCTCTCGATCCTGCGGGACATCAGCCAATCCGTTGCCTTTGCCGACGACCCGCAGGGCAAGATGGGGCAATTGATCGCCGACGGCTACGTGATGAAGGACGGCGATCTGTTCGAGCTGACGCCCAAGGGCGTCACCGCTGTCGAGGAGCACGCCGCCGCTCTCGGCGCGAGCGATGAGGAACAAGCGTCTCCGATCGGCTGATCCGATCGCGCGACGTGACTGGCGTGCAACAATTGCGAATTCCTTTGTGCCGGCCATTGCGGGCGCGTGACAATGGCGCATACTTCGCTCGGGCGGCGCAGCACTTTCGATTCGAGCATCAAGAAGTCGAGCGACCACACGCGGGATCGAAGCTCCCGATGTGAAGGCTGCGACATGCGGCAGATCAAGCCGCGTGCGGCGCCCCAAAACCAAGCGGCTCAAGCCTTAAGGGAACTCGGGGATCCATTCCACATGACACGCCTTCAGACCATCGCTTCGCTCTTCGCAGTCGCCACCACCTTCGCTCTCCAGACCTCACCCAGTTTCGCCTTCACGCAAGAAGCCCAGCAGATGTGCTCGGGTGACGCCATGCGGCTGTGCTCCAGCGAGATTCCCGACATCCCGCGGATCACCGCCTGCATGGTGCGGAACAAGGCGCAGGTCAGCCCCGGCTGCCGCGCCGTGATGGACCGCCAGCACGCCGCCGCCGCGGCATCGCGCAAGCGGGAAGCCGCGGCGCAGTAGTCCTCTCGGACGTCATTCCGGGGCGTGCGAAGCACGAGCCCGGAATCCATCGGGCGGCATGTGACGCGGTGAAATGGATTCCGGGTTCGCGCTACGCGCGCCCCGGAATGACAGAAGAGCCTTAATCGCCCCACTGCGCGAAGGCGTCGTTGAAGGCGCGCTCGCCGGGGGCGCCCTTCTCGATGGCGATGATGGCGCGGCGCTGGTTGGCGTAGACCAGCGGCACGTCGAACCAGGAGCGCTCCTTCAGGAGCTGGACGTTGCGGGCGCGGTCGGCATCGACATTGGAGAGGCCGACCAGGAAGAAGCCGTCGGTGACCTTGACCGCGAGGCCGGCGAGCGGCGTGCCGCGGGCCTGCTCGTTCGACTTCATCAAGATGCCCGGCACGTTGGAGACGCTGCCGCCGGGGAAATCCTGCGGCAGGATGAAGGTCAGCTCCGCCGTGTGGCTCGCCGGCAACGAGGAATCGGTGTTGCGGCGGAACGACATCGTCATCTTGAACTTGCGGTCGGGAATCTCGATGTCGGCGCGCACGGAGACATCGGCCTTCTGGTTGCCCGAGGCCTTGATCGGCTCGAGCCGCCACACCACCGAGCCGACATATTGCTTGCCCTTCGGATCGGACGGATCCTCGTCGTAGAGCACGACCTTCTGCGCCACCGGCGCGACCGGCTGGTCCGCCGAGGGCTGACCGACCCGATCGGGAATCTTGGGCTTGCTCTGCGGCTGCGCCGGGGTCGGCGTATCCGCAACTTGCGTCGCGGACGGCTTGAGAAAGCCGTTGACGATCTGGACCAGTTGCTTGCCCCAGAGGATGCCGGCGCCGACCAGGATGAGCACGATGCCGACGGCAATCGCGCTCTTGAACGGAAAGGCGGAGCCGGTGCGGGCGCGCTTCTTGACGTCGCGATCGGGGGCGATGCGCGGACGCGGCGACGGCGGCTGCGGCGCGTAGCGCTCGGCCTCCTCGATCGACTCGTCGTAGGAATAGGGCGCTTCGGTCTCGCCGGCGCGGTTTTCCAGGCTCGGCTCCAGCCGGTCGAATTCCGGCGAGGGCGAGGGCACGTTGGCGTAGGTGCGGCGCGCGGCGCGGCTGGCCTGCGCGGCGGCACCGCCGAGATCGTTGGCGTCGGCCGTGATGTCACGGAAGCCGCGCACGCCGGGTGAGGACGGCAGCGGCGGCGGCGGGCCGACGTCGGGCGGACGCCGCCCACCCTGGCGATCGCGGCCGGCCGGCGGCTCCGGCGGCGGGGCGGCGGGGCCAGGTGGGCGCGGGGCGTCGAAACGGGGCGCGCGCGGCGGCCGCGGGGCCTCGCCTTGATCATCGACGTTGAAGGACGGGCGGTCGGCGCGCGGCGGCGTCGGGGCCGGACGCGTGCGCGGCGGAGCCGCAGCCGGGCTCGCCTCGGTGGCACGGGTGCTAGCGCGGCGGAAGGCATCGCCACTCGAGCCGGAGCGGGCGGCGCCACCGGGACGCGAGGCCTCGCGGGCCCGCTGGGCGGCCTCCGATTCGACCTTGCGGACGGCCTCCTCCAGCGACAGCCGTTCCCGGGTGATCTCGGATTCGGAGAGCGGCGGCTGCACGCTGCGCAGCTGCGCGATCAGGGCCGTGCGCGCCCGTTCATAGAGCGCGCGACGGCTTTCGCCGGGAGCGTTGGGGTCCAGGGCGGCAATAGCGCGGGCGATCAGCGGATAGTAATCAGCCATTTCTACTCAACTATACGCGCGTCCCGGTAAGATATCGTTAAGCCTCAAACGGATTTTGCACCAGGATAGTATCTTCGCGTTCCGGGCTGGTGGAAAGCAGCGCGACCGGACATCCCACCAATTCCTCGATCCGCCGGACATATTTGATGGCCTGCGCCGGCAGGTCGGCCCAGGACCGCGCATTGGCGGTCGGCTCCTTCCAGCCCTCGATGGTCTCGTAGATCGGCTCGACCCGGGTTTGCGCGCCCTCGCCGGCCGGGAAATGGTCGATCTCCTTGCCGTCGAGCCTGTAGCCGGTGCAGACCTCGATCGAATCGAATCCGTCGAGGATGTCGAGCTTGGTCAGCGCCAGGCCATTGATGCCGCAGGTTCGGACCGCCTGGCGGACCAGCACGGCGTCGAACCAGCCGCAGCGGCGCGGGCGGCCGGTATTGGTGCCGAACTCGCGGCCGCGCTCGCCGATCTTGCGGCCGATCTCGTTGTCCTGCTCGGTCGGGAACGGGCCCTGGCCGACGCGGGTCGTGTAGGCCTTGCACAGGCCGAGCACGTAGCCGACCGCGCCCGGCCCGAGGCCGGCGCCGGTGGCGGCCTGGGCCGCCACCGTGTTGGACGAGGTGACGTAGGGATAGGTGCCGTGGTCGACGTCGAGCAGCGCGCCTTGCGCGCCCTCGAACAGCATGCGCTTGCCGGCGCGCCGCTCGATATCGAGCAGCCGCCAGACCGTCTCGGCATAGGGCAGGAGTTGCGGCGCCATCGCCATCAGCTCCTTCAGGATCACGGCGCCGTCGAATTCCGGCAGGTTGAGGCCGCGGCGCAGCGCGTTGTGGTGCGCCAGCAGGCGGTCGATCTTGTGCGGCAGCGTCTGATGATCGGCAAGATCCATCAGGCGGATGGCGCGGCGGCCGACCTTGTCTTCATAGGCCGGGCCGATGCCGCGGCGGGTGGTGCCGATCGCGGTGGCGGCGCTGGCGGATTCGCGGTGCGCGTCGAGCTCGCGGTGCAGCGGCAGGATCAACGTGACGTTTTCGGCGACACGCAGGTTGTCGGGGCTGACATCGACGCCCTGCGACCTGAGCCTGGCGACCTCGTCGAGGAAGGCAGCGGGATCGAACACCACGCCGTTGCCGATCACCGAGAGCTTGCCCCCGCGCAGCACGCCGGAGGGCAGGAGCGCGAGCTTGTAGGTCTTGCCGTTGATCACCAGCGTGTGGCCGGCATTGTGGCCGCCCTGGAAGCGGACGACGATATCCGCCTGCTCCGACAACCAGTCGACGATCTTGCCCTTCCCTTCGTCGCCCCACTGGGCGCCGACGACGACAACATTGGCCATTCGCGGGTAATCCTGTTCAATCTGTCTCTAGAAGGCATGATCCTCGCGGAAAACCGGTGCCCACTTTTCCGGGATCACGCCTGCGCCCAGCCCAATCGGCAGCCGGAGCCGCCCGCACGCAAGGCAGCCAACCGGATAAAGGAAGCAGCCCTTCTAGGCAAGCAAGAACGGGGCTTTTTCGGGGTCCAACGTCCGGCCCAAGCCCTTGATATCCGCGGAAAATCCCGAACCCTGGCGGACCGGCGCAGCAGCTTCGACCAAAGCCTGAGAGGCCGCCTTCGCCGCCAGCATGGTCGCGATGCGCCCGTCGGCGTTGATGCAACCTCGTTTTCCGTGTCTTTGGACCTGCCGGGTGATCAGCCGGCCCGGACCTCGCCGGGCCGGAGGGCTCGGCGTAGTCGACGCGGGGCCCAACCATCACAATGTCCGCCACCGGCCACACCACGCGCGCGGAAACATCCGGCCACAGCTGGATCGCCAACCAGCCTTATCTGCTGCTCAGCATTACCGCGCTGTGCTGGGCCGGCAACGCCATCGTCGGGCGGCTCGCCGCCGGCCACATTCCGCCGGTCACGCTGTCGTTCCTGCGCTGGTTCTTCGCCTTCCTGCTGGTGCTGCCGTTCGCCTGGAAGCATCTCATGCAGGACTGGCCGGCGATCCGCGGCAAGCTCGGCCTGATGGTCACGCTCTCGGTCACCGGCATCGGCGCCTTCAACACGCTGCAATATTGGGCGCTGGAGCACACCCAGGCGCTCAACACGCTGCTGCTGCAGTCGGCCGCGCCGCTGCTGGTGGCGTTGTGGTCGCTGGTCATCCTCGGCATTCGTCTCACCGCCGCGCAGGCCTTCGGCGTGCTGCTGTCGATGTGCGGCGTGCTGACCATCCTGCTGCACGGCGATTTCACCACGCTGTCGAGCATCGACTTCAACAAGGGCGACCTGATCTTCCTGCTCGCGCTCCTGATCTTCGCGCTCTATTCGGTGCTGTCACTGAGGCGGCCGCCGATGCACGGCCTCTCGTTCCTCGCCTTCACCTTCGGCTGCGGCGCCGCCTGTCTCATTCCGCTGGAGATCTGGGAACTGTCCGCTCGCCCGGTGATGAAGCTCGACGGGCCGAACCTCCTGACGCTGTTCTACGTCGCCGTCTTTCCCTCGACGCTGGCCTATCTCTGCTTCAATCGCGGCGTGCGCCTGATCGGCGCCAACCGCGCCGCACCGTTCTTCCACGTCGTGCCGGTGTTCGGCTCGATCATGGCGATGGCGTTTCTGGGCGAGCACCCGCAGGCGTTCCACTTCATCGGTTTCGCATTGGTGCTGGCGGGCGTGTTCGCGGCGTCGCGAAAGCAGGCAAGTTAGGCGGCTTCATCGAAGCGCTCGCTGCACTTCCCTTCTCCCCTTGTGGGAGAAGGTGGCGCGAAGCGCCGGATGAGGGGTTGTCTCCGCGCATTCAATTGGGAGTGGACTCGCGGAGAGAGACCCCTCACCCGTCTCGCCGCTACGCGGCGAGCCACCCTCTCCCACAAGGGGAGAGGGGAAAAGTGCACGCGCTGCTACTTCGTTTTGAACTTGCTGTACGCCTCGCTCGTCGCAATGATCACGTGCTCGGCGCAGCCGTTGACGCGATGCGGATCGGCTTCGCGCTCGTAGGCTTGCGAGGTCATCATGTCGAGAAAGGCCGAGACGGACGGGTAATGGACCAGCGCGACGAAGTCCCAATCGTTGCCCGCGTGCGGACCGAGTGCGACCGCCTTGCCTTCACCGGTCCAGAGCAGCGTGCCGCCGCGCGCCTTGATCATCGGCACCGTGATCGCGCTGTAGCGCAAGTATGCGTCCCAGCCCGACCCGTCGCCATCGAGCGAGCGCGCGTGGAAGCGCATCAGGTTCAGCATCACCACCGGCGCATTCGGATCGAGCCGCTCCAGGCCCTCGATGTTCAACATATTGACCGCCAATGGCACCTCCTTAGGGCTCGGCTGCATTGTAGCATTGCGGCGCTGTGACTTGTGCCATCGCGGCAATCGGGCGCAAGTTGTATCCAACGCCCATGACGACCGCTTCGCCCGCGCCACCGGCCGCCAATCCGGCCAGCTGGCTCAACAACCAGCCTTATCTGCTGCTCAGCCTTAGCTCGCTGTTCTGGGCCGGCAACATCGTGCTCGCGCGCCATGTCGGGGCGCATGTGCCGCCGCTGACGATCACCACGATCCGCTGGTTCGGCGTGTTCCTGATCCTGTTGCCGTTCGCCTGGCCGCATCTGAAGCGCGACTGGCCTGCGTTGCGCAAGAGCATGCCCCTGATGCTGTTCCTGTCGCTGGTCGGCTTTGCCTTCAACAACGCGATCTCGTACTGGGCGCTGCAATACACCGAGGCGCTGAATGCGCTGCTGATCCAGTCGGCGGGTCCGCTGTTCGTGGCGCTGTGGTCGCTGGTGCTGTTCGGCGTGCGGCTGACCGGCGCGCAGCTCGGCGGCATCGCGATCTCGCTGCTCGGCGTGCTGATCATCATCCTGCGCGGCGACCTCGCGGCGCTGGCAAGCATCAGCTTCAACAGAGGCGACATCATGTTCGCCTCCTCGCTGGTGGCGTTCGGGCTCTACTCGGCCTTCATCCCGCGCCGGCCGAAGATCCACCAGCTCTCCTTCCTGTCCTTCACCACCTGCTGCGGCGCGACGATGCTGCTGCCGACGGCAATCTGGGAGGCGGCGAGCGGCCGCGTGTTGCAATTCGACGCGACCACGCTGGCGACACTGGGCTACATCCTGATCTTCCCCTCCACCCTCGCCTATCTCTTCTTCAACCGCGGCGTGGCGCTGATCGGGCCGAACCGGGCGGCGCCGTTCTTCCATTTGGTGCCGGTGTTCGGCTCGGCGCTGGCGATCGTGCTGCTGGGCGAGAAGCTCCAGCCGTTCCACCTAATCGGTTACGCCCTGGTGCTCGCCGGAGTCGTGCTTGCATCGCGGCGGGGCTCGGCGATGACATAATTCCGCGCGACGGACGCGGTCACGACCTATAGCCATCTTCCGATTCCCCTTTGGACAAGCTAGGTTCCCCGCCAACCAAAAAGAGGGAACGACCGACATGATTTCAGGGCTGATTCGAAACCTGCGGACCGTCGCCGCGACCGCGCTATGCCTCACGGCAGCATCCACCGCTCACGCCGACACCTATCCCAGCCGCAACATCACGCTGGTGCTGCCCTTCGCGGCCGGCAGCGGCACCGACACCACGACGCGACTGATTTCGCAGCATCTGTCGCAGGCGCTCGGCGTTCCCATCGTGATCGAGAACAAGGCGGGGGCCAACGGCATGCTTGCCGCGACCTATGTCGCGAAGGCTGCTCCCGACGGCTACACGCTGCTGGTGACGACCAACACGACGCATTCGGCCAATCCCTATCTGCTCAAGAGCCTCACTTACGATCCGGTCAAGGATTTCACCCCGATTGCCCGCACCGGCGATCTGCCCTTCATGCTGGTCATCAATCCCGAGGTGCCGGCCAAGACGGTCGGAGAGCTGGTGGCCTATGGCAAGGCCAATCCGGGCAAGCTGAGCTACGCCTCGGGCTCGTCGGCGGCGATCGTGTCGGGCGCGACCTTCGCGCACAATGCCGGGCTCGACCTGCTGCACGTGCCCTACAAGAGCTCGCCGCCGGCGCTCAACGACGTCATGGGCGGCCGCGTGTCGATGATGTTCGTCGACATCCTGACCGGCCTGCCCCATGTCAACGGCAACGCGCTGCGCGCGCTCGCCGTCACCACCAAGAACCGCACGCCGCTGGTGCCACACCTGCCCTCGATGCAGGAGGCCGGCGTGCCGGACTTCGACATCACGTCCTGGCAGGGCTATTTCGGCCCGGCCGGCATGCCGAAGGAGATCGTGACCCGGGTCAACACCGAGATCCGCAAGATCATCGAGAACCCGGAGATCAAGGCCAAGCTCGCCACGCTCGGCATGGACGCTTTTTCCGGCACGCCGGAGCAGCTCGGCACCTTCGTGAACGAGCAGCTGGTGCTGTGGGAGAAGCTGATCGCCAACGCGAAGATCGAGAAGCAGTAGAACGGTCTCGTAGGGTGGGCAAAGCGCAGCGTGCCCACGAAGAGTCGCACCGTACTCAAAAAGAAAAGGTGGGCACGACGCTTCGCGTCTTTGCCCACCCTACGAATTCAGCGTAAGAATTTACGCCGCGCGGACCTTGGCGAGGAAGCCATCGACGGCATCGCGCAGCGCGCCGGACTGGGTGTCCAGCTCGCGGGCGTTGGTGAGCACATCGCTGGCCGCGCTGCCGGTCGCTTCGGCGGCCGAGGTGACGCTGCCGATATGGGCGTTGATCTCGCTCGAGCCGGCCGCGACCGACTGGATGTTGCGGGCGATCTCGCGCGTCGCCTCGCCCTGCTGCTCGATCGATGCGGAAATGCCGGCTGTGATCTCGCTCATCTCGGCGATCGTCTGGGTGATGCCGGAGATGGCCGACACCGCATCGCTGGTCGAGGTCTGCATCGCCGCGACCTGGGCGGAGATCTCCTCGGTCGCCTTCGCGGTCTGGTTGGCGAGCGCCTTGACCTCGGAGGCGACCACGGCGAAGCCGCGGCCGGACTCGCCGGCACGCGCCGCCTCGATGGTGGCGTTGAGCGCGAGCAGGTTGGTCTGCGCCGCGATCGAGTGAATGAGCTTGACCACCTCGCCGATCTTCTCGGCACCGGTGGAGAGCTCCTGCACCGTGGCGTTGGTGCGCTCGGCATCGCTGACGGCACGGCTCGCAACTTCAGTCGAGCGCGTCACCTGGCGGGAGATTTCCGCAACCGAGCTCGACAGCTCTTCGGCGGCGGCCGCAACGGTGCCAACATTGCCGGACGCCTTCTGCGAGGCGGCACCGACGGTCGCCGCGCGCGAGGAGGCATCGCTGGCGGTCGCGGTCATCGATTGCGCCGTGGTCTGCATGCCGGCTGCGGCCGAGGAGACCGAGCGGACGATGCCGTTGACGCTGCGCTCGAAATCGTTGGCGATCTCCTCCATGGCGCTGCGGCGATCCGCCGCGGCGCGTTCCTTGGCGTCCGCGTCGGTCTTCTCGAGGTCGCGGATGCGGATCGCGTTGTCCTTGAAGATCTGCACGGTCGATGCCATCGCGCCGATCTCGTCGCCACGACCGACGCCGGGGATGTCGCCTTCGAGCTTGCCGTCGGCCAGCTCCCGCATCCGGGTGCCGAGCAGCCCGAGCGGAGCACTGATGTGCGCGGCCGATCATCCAGGCGACGCTGCCGGCAACGATGACGATGCCGAGCACCGCCAGGCCGAGCAGCCAGTAGACCGGACCCATCTTGGCGTCGATGTCATCCAGATAGGCGCCGGTGCCGAGATACATATCGAAGCCGGGGACCGCGACCGCGTAACCGATCTTGCGGATCGGCGTTTCCTGGCCGGGCTTCATATATTCATAGTGAAGCAGGATCTCGCCGTTGGCCTTGACGCCGTTCATCAATTCCAGCGACAGCTTGCGGCCGTTGGTCACGACGTCCATTCGGTTGGTGCCGATCACCTTCGGATCGGGCGCAAGCTGGGTGAGACCGTCATAGGACGTGCCGAACAGGTAGCCGGCACCCTTGTCATAGGTCATCGCGTTGCCGTAGCGGCGAAGCTCGGCCATAGCGGCGTCCTTCGTCATTTCGCCGGCATCGACGCGCTTCTTCAACGCGGCGGCATAGTTGCGCGCCAGCTCGACGATCGCCTTGGCCTGGTCGATGCGCGCATTCACCATCTCGCGCTTCATCAGATAGCCGGCGAGAACTCCGGAGATGCAGAGGCCGAACAGCGTGACTCCAACGAGAATGCCAAGCTTCGGGGCGATCTTCAGATTGCTCAACTTCACGGGGTTAGCTCCGGCAATATTGGGGTACGGGCGCATGACGAGATCGATCAAATTCGAATCAAGTCTTAGTGGCGGAGCCCTTAGCAAGTTACTTACGCACCTCCGTAGAAGCCCGGGGCTTGCACGGAAAAACGGAAATATACCTCACCCGCAACAACCGTGAATTGTACGCACTTGCCCGAATTTCGCGTAAAAGACGCAAAGGCCCGCTCGTCGAGGCGGACCACGACAAGAAACCAAATCGGGAGCAGATAATGCCGAAATACAGGGTGGTGACGCCGAAGGGTGCGAGCTTCACGGTCGCCGGCAGCGATTATTCCTATGAGCGCGAGGCGCTCGATCCGATCGATGCCGAGATCGTCGAGGCGCCCGCCGACGAGGCCGGGTTCATCGCCGCCGCGAAGAACGCCGACGCGATCTACGCCAAGGGCATCCCGATCACCAAGACCATCATCGACGCGCTCGAGAGCTGCAAGGTGATCACGCTCGGCTCGGTCGGCGTCGACAGTGTCGACGTCAAGGCCGCCACGGCCCGCGGCATTCCGGTCACCAACATTCCCGACACCTTCATCGAGGAGGTCGCCGACCACGCCATGATGCTGCTGCTCGCCGGCTTCCGCCGCCTGGTCGAGCAGGACCGCATGGTGCGCGACGGCCGCTGGGCCGAGGGCCGGCCGGCGCTGCTGAAAATCCCGAGGCTGATGGGCCAGACGCTTGGCTTCATCTCGTTCGGCCGGGTTGCGCGTGCGGTCGCGAAACGCGCCGCGCCTTTCGGCCTGCGAATGATGGCCTACGATCCCTTCATCCAGGAAACGCTGATGTACGAACACGGCGTGATCCCGGCGACGCTGAACGAGGTGCTGTCGCAATCCGACTTCGTCTCGATGCATGCCCCGGCGCGGCCCGAGGTGCACCACATGCTGACCGAGAAGCACTTCCGACAGATGAAGAAAGGCTCGATCTTCATCAACACCGGCCGCGGTGCCACCGTGGACGAGGAGAGCCTGATCAAGGCGCTGCAGGAGGGCTGGATCGCGCACGCCGCCCTCGACGTGCTGGAAAAGGAGCCGCCCTCGCACAACAATCCCCTGCTCGGCATGGAGAACGTGACCCTGACCGCCCATGTCGCCTCGGCCTCGGCACGGTTCGACGAGGCGCGCAAGCGCCGGGTGGGCTACGAATTGTCACTGGTGCTCCAGGGCATGTGGCCGGTAAGCTGCGTCAATCCGTCGGTGCTGCAGACCACCGCGCTCCGCCGCTGGCAGCCCGTCAGCATGGACCGCGGGCCGAACAGCTAGGCGGGCGGCGCAGCAAGCGCCCACGACCGAAACGGCCCTTCACCGGCGATCAACGCCGGGAAGGGAGACATCATAGGGAGGTACTGATGAGGAACGACATCACACGTCGTGATGCCTTGGCGCTGGGCCTGTCCGCTGCAACGCTCGCGGCCACCGGTGCTGCAGCGCAAACATCCGCTATCAAGGCTGCCGACGTCCCGGCACCCAAGCGCGAGATCGAAAAGGGCGCGTCCTTGCGCATGCTGCGCCCGGTGCGCTTCGTCCAGGCGGACGAGGACGTGTTCCGCGCCAATGCGGCAAAGTTCACCAAGGACACCGGGGTCGAGGTCAAGGTCGACTTCGTCGGCTGGGAGGACATCAACCAGCAGACCGCGGTGACCTCGAATTCCGGCGCCGGCCCCGATATCATCATCGGCTTCTCCGACGCGCCTCACATCTACATCGACAAGCTGATCGAGCTCACCGACGTCGCCGACTATCTCGGCAAGAAGTACGGCGGCTGGCTGCCGCTGGCGCAACGCTACGGCAAGAAGAACAAGAGCGAGTCCTGGATCGGACTGCCGTTCGGCGCCACCGCAGGTCCCCTGATCTACCGCAAGTCGGTCCTGCAATCGGTCGGCTTCGACAAGGTTCCGGAAGATCATGCCGGCGTGCTCGACCTCTGCCGCAAACTGCAAAAGGCCGGCAAGCCGGCCGGCTTCGCACTCGGCAACGCCAAGGGCGACGGCAACGGCTTCGCCAACTGGGCGCTGTGGTCGCACAACGCCTCGCTGCTCGACGAGGAAGGCAACGTCACCATCAATAGCAAGGAGACGATCGCCGCACTGAACTGGGTCAAGGAACTGTATCCGACCTTCATCGCCGGCACGCCGTCCTGGAACGACGTCAGCAACAACCGGGCCTATTCCTCTCAGGAGATCGCGCTGACGGCCAACGGCGTCTCACTGTACTTCTCGCTGAAGAACGATCCGGCCACCAAGGCCATCGCCGAGGACAGCGAGCATCAGCTGCTGCCCAAGGGCCTCGCCAAGGTCTCGCCGATGGCGGGCCTGACGCTGAACGCCATGGTGTTCAAGCACAGCCCGTACCCCAATGCCGCCAAGGCCTTCCTGCAATACATGCTGGAGAAGGACCAATACGAGCCGTGGCTCAACGCCAATTCCGGCTATTGGTCGCAGCCGCTGGCCGCCTATGCCGAGGCCGCCGTGTGGTCGCAGGATCCGAAGGTGAGCCTGTTCAAGAACACGATGAACAGCACTTACTATGACGGCTACAAGGGGCCGATCTCGACGGCGACCGGCGCGGTCAGCGCCGATTACGTGCTGATTCAGATGTGCGCCTCCGTCGCCACAGGCGCCGCCACGCCGGAGGCCGCGGCCGCCGAAGCCGAGCAGCGCTGCAAGCGCTACTTCCGGCGACAGCGGTAGAGCGACGACGACAGAGCCGCCGTCATTGCGAGGAGCACTTGCGACGACGCAATCCAGACGATCACTGCGGAGACAGACTGGATTGCTTCGCTTCGCTCGCAATGACGGTGTCGTGACACTTCAGACGGGACAAACCAATCTATGTCCGTGACCACCCTCTCCTCCCACGCACTGGCGCAACGACAGCCGAACTGGATCGTGCGCCTGTTCGACTACAAGCCGTTCCTGATCGTGATGTGCCTCGCGCCCGCGCTCGGGCTGCTCACGGTATTCCTGACCTACCCGCTCGGCCTCGGCGTCTGGCTCGCCTTCACCGACACCACGATCGGCCGTCGCGGCATCTATGTCGGGATCGAGAATTTCCAGTACCTGCTCACGGATCCCTTGTGGTGGAACGCGGTGTTCTACAGCGTGTTCTACACGGCCGTGGCGACCTTCGGAAAATTCGCGCTCGGCTTCTGGCTCGCCCTGCTGCTCAACAACCATTTCCCGTTCAAGAGCCTGCTGCGCGCCATCGTGCTGCTGCCCTGGATCGTCCCGACGGTGCTGTCGGCGCTGGCGTTCTGGTGGATCTACGATCCGCAGTTCTCGATCATCTCGTACCTCTTGGTCGACGTTCTGCATTGGCGCGACAGCAATATCGACTTCCTCGGCTCGCCCTGGCCGGCGCGGTTCTCGCTGATCGCCGCCAACATCTGGCGCGGCATTCCCTTCGTCGCGATCTCGCTGCTGGCGGGCTTGCAGACCATCTCGCCCTCGCTCTACGAGGCCGCGATGCTGGACGGCGCCAGCGCCTGGCAGCGCTTCCGCTACATCACCTTCCCGATGATGCTGCCGATCCTCGCCATCGTCATGACGTTCTCGATCATCTTCACCTTCACTGACTTCCAGCTGGTCTACGCCATTACCCGCGGCGGTCCGGTGAACTCGACGCATTTGCTGGCGACGCTGGCGTTCCAGCGCGGCATCGCCGGCGGCGAGCTCGGCGAAGGCGCGGCGATCGCGGTGTCGATGATCCCGTTCCTGGTGTTCGCGACGCTGTTCTCCTATTTCGGCCTGGCGCGCCGCAAATGGCAGCAGGGAGAGGCCAATGACTGAAACCGTCGCGCAATCGACCGTCGCGGACGCAAAAGCGCCGCCCGACACCATGGCCTGGGATTCCGGGCTGCGGCGGCTGATGATGATCTACCTGCCGCTCGGCTGCTTCGTTCTGATCCTGCTGTTTCCGTTCTATTGGATGGCGATCACCTCGTTCAAGCCGAACGCGGAGCTGATGAACTACCGGGACAACAACCCGTTCTGGATCTCCTCGCCGACCCTGGCGCACATCAAGCATCTGTTGTTCAACACCGCCTATCCGCAATGGCTGAAGACGACGATGCTGGTCGCGATCGGCTCGACCACGCTGTCGCTGATCGCGTCGACGCTGGCGGCCTACGCGATCGAGCGCCTGCGCTTCCGCGGCAGCCCCTATGTCGGCCTCGGCATCTATCTCGCCTATCTGGTGCCGCCGTCGATCCTGTTCATTCCGCTCGCCACCGTGGTGGTGCAGTTCGGCCTGTTCGACTCGCCGCTGGCCCTGATCCTGGTCTATCCGACCTTCCTGGTGCCGTTCTGCACCTGGCTCCTGATCGGCTATTTCAAGTCGATTCCTTACGAGCTCGAGGAATGCGCGCTGGTCGATGGCGCCACGCGGCTGCAGATCCTGCGCCGGATCACGCTGCCGCTCGCGGTGCCCGGGCTGATCTCGGCCGGCATCTTCTCCTTCACGCTGTCCTGGAACGAGTTCATCTACGCGCTCGCCTTCATCCAGAGCGGCGCCAACAAGACGGTGCCGGTCGCGATCCTGACCGAGCTCGTCACCGGCGACGTCTATCAATGGGGTGCGCTGATGGCGGGATCGCTGCTCGGCTCGCTCCCGGTCGCGATCTTCTACTCGCTGTTCGTGGATTACTACGTCTCTTCGCTGACGGGTGCGGTGAAGGAGTAGCCCCGCTCTCTCGTCCCCCTCTCCCCGTTCTCACGGTCTGCAGGCGGGGAGAGGCGAAGAGCGCTGCGGCCTTTGGCCCGGCTTCACAATACTGCAACATGCGATCCGCATAAGCGTTGCGTCCGCCAACAGGAGACGCACATGCGCGCGACTTTTCTTTGCACCGTCGCCACGATCATCCTCACCGCGAGCACAGCGCTCGCGCAGAGCGAGGGCGAATTCCCCGCCAAGCTCGCCGGCCACGCGGTGATGCCCGCCGAAACCTTCATCGAGGCGCCGGCTGATGCCCCCGCCGATCTCAAGGCGGCGGGCAAATATACCACCGGCAAGCGGGTCGACGCGCTCGGCACCGTGATGGGCAAGTCCTTCGAGCGTCCGACCGGCGTGTCGCTGCCGTTCAAGGGCCAGCCGCTGCAAGGCCATTCCGGCATCAAGACCATGCCCGACGGCACGTTCTGGGTCCTCACCGACAACGGCATGGGCGCGCGCGCCAACTCGCCGGATTCGATGCTGTACCTCAACCGCTACAAGATGGACTGGGCCAGCGGCAAGATGGAGCGGCTGGAGACCATCTTCCTGCACGACCCCGACAGACGCGTCCCCTTCCGCATCGTGCATGAGGACACCCAGAAGCGCTATCTCACCGGCTCCGATTTCGACACCGAAGGTTTCCAGATTGTCGGCGACACCTTCTGGATCGGCGACGAGTTCGGCCCCTATGTCCTGAAGGCGGACAAGTCAGGCAAAATCCTCGGCGTGTTCGATACGGTCGCCGACGGCAAGCCGGTGCGCTCGCCCGACAATTGGGCGGCGGGGACGCCGGCCGCGCCGGGCGCGACCTACACCAATGTCAATCTCCGCCGCTCCAAGGGCTATGAGGGCTTCGCCGCGTCCAAAGACGGCAAGTTCCTCTACGGCCTGCTCGAGGGACCGCTGTGGGATGCCGACAAGAAGGACTGGGAGAAGGTCGACGGCAAGGAAGCCTCGCGCATCCTCGAATTCGACGTCGCCGCCGAGAAATTCACCGGCCGCTACTGGCATTATGTGTTCGAGCAGAACGGCAACGCCATCGGCGACTTCAACATGATCGACCAGGCCTCCGGCCTCGTCATCGAGCGCGACAATGGCGAGGGCACCGCCGACAAGGCCTGCCCGCAAGGCCAGCGCGGCGAGAACTGCTTCCCCGACCTCGCCAAGTTCAAGCGCGTCTACAAGATCGAGCTGACCGACGCCAATGTCGGCAAGCCCGTGCGCAAGATCGGCTATATCGACCTGATGAAGATCAGGGATCCCGACAAGAAGGCGCGGAAGCCGCTCAACGACGGCGTCTACACCTTCCCGTTCTTCACCATCGAGAACGTCGATCGCGTCGACGACACCCACATCATCGTCGGCAACGACAACAACCTGCCGTTCTCCTCCAGTCGCGATCCCAACAAGGCCGACGACAACGAGTTCGTGCTGCTCGAGGTCGCGGATTTCCTGAAGGCGAAGTGAGGCGAGGCTCGCTCTCTCTCCCTCCCGCTTTTCCGCGGGAGGGAGAGTCATTGCCCATGGCTACTTCCCGAAAATCACCGGGACGTTGATGGGTATGGTTGCATAACTGATCTCGGCCGGCACCGGCGGGAATGGTTGGGCCTGGCGCACCATGGCCATCGCCTGGGCATCGAGCGCTGCGACGCCCGAGGAGCCGCCGAGGCGGCTGGACAATACCTGACCGTTACGGCCGAGCGTGAAGCTCACCTTGACCACGCCCCTCTGGCCATTCGCGCTCGTCGGATACTGGTGGAAGCGCATGAGATGCGCGCGGACGCGCTGATAATAGGTCGCCATCGCAGACGCGAGCGAGCCGGCATTGACGGCAGAGGCCAGCGGAGCCTGCCGCTCCGCGCGCGGCGGTGCGCTGGTGCGCGGCGCCGGAAGGGCATCCGACGGCTTCCGGGCGTCGAGGCGGACCGCCTTGGGCTTCGCCGGGGCGGGCTTCTCCACGGGCACAACTTTCGCGGGCTCGGGCTGCGGCGGGCTCGGCTCGAGCTTCTGTTCCGGTGGAGCCAACACCTCCGGCCGCTCCTGCGGCGGTGTCGGCGGGATCATTTCCTCGACAGCCTGCTGCTGCACCGGCTCGGGCGGTGACGCATCCGCCTGCTGCATCATCGGTCCCGGCGCGATGTCCAGCGGCGTTGACTGCGGTGCCGACGTCTCCGGCGTCATGTCGATCAGGATGGCCGGCATGTTGACGCCCTCGTCCGGCACCTGCTTCAGCCAGTTCATCGCAAGCAGCGCGGCGCCGAGATGCAGCGCCACGATCATCGCCGCCGAGGCGCCCCAGCGCGCGCCCTCCCGCTCGTCAAGCGGCTGATGCAAGGCAAAGGCGTTCGCTGCCATCAGCTGCGTCCGTCGAGCCCGACGAGGGCGACCTTGAGATAGCCGGCGTTGCGCAGGGTGTTCATCACCTCCATCAGGTCGCCATAGGAGACGGCCTTGTCGGCGCGCAGATAGATGCGCTCGTCCTTGCGGCCCTTGGTGGCGGCATCGAGTGAGGTGCTGAGCCCGTCGCGAGCGACGATATCCTCACCCACGGCGATCGAAAGGTCCGGCTTGACGGTGACGAAGACCGGCTTGTCGGGCCGCGGTGCCGGCTCGGCGGCGGTCGCCGGGAGATCGACGCCGATGTCGACGGTGGCGAGCGGTGCGGCCACCATGAAGATGATCAGGAGCACCAGCATCACGTCGATGAACGGCGTGACGTTGATCTCGTGGGTGACGTCGAAATCCCTCGTCTCGCCGCGCGAGCCGAGCTTCGATGTTCCGAGCTTGGCGGCCATGGCTACTCCGCTGCCCGCGCCAGACGGAAATGGCCGTGGTCGCGCTGGCGGCTCACCAGCAGCATGAGCTGCGCCGAGGCGTCGCCGAGCAAAGCGCGGTAATTGGCAATGCCGCGGACGAGGTGATTGTAGATCACCACCGCCGGAATCGCGGCGACGAGACCGAGCGCGGTCGCGAGCAACGCTTCGGCAATGCCGGGCGCGACCACCGCCAGACTGGTGGTGTGGCTCTCGGAGATGCCGATGAAGGAATTCATGATGCCCCAGACGGTGCCGAACAGACCGACGAACGGCGCGATGGCGCCGATGGTCGCGAGCACGCCGGTGCCGCGCGCGATCTGCCTGGACATCGCCGCCTCGACCCGCTCCAGCCGCAACGCGACGCGCTCCTGCAGGCCGTCGTCGAGAATGCCGCCGGAGAGCTCGGCCTCCCTGGCGCAGGACTGAATCAGCTGCGCGACTGCGTCGCGGGCGTCGCCGGTCCGCGCGGATGCCTCGGCCAGCGTCATGTTGCCTTCGAGGGTGCGCGTCCGCTGCAAGGCGAGCGAGCCCTTGCGACGCAGCTCGATGGTCTTGGCGAGCCAGACCGTCCATGTCGCCAGCGAGGCAACGGCAAGCCCGACCATCACGACCTTCACGACGATGTCGGCACCGAGGAACATGCCCCAGGGCGACAGATTGCGCGGCAACAGCGCCGCGTCGATCGCAAAGGCCGGCGCCGGCACGAGCGCCAGTGCGATTGTGAGGATCACGTGCCCTAGCGTGGAATTGCTCTGCATCCTGATCTCCCGACAAATGGAAGTTACGCCGAAAGCTTCGCCGCGATCCGGTCCGCGAGCCGCCGGAACCGCGCCAGCTGATCCGCCCGCAGCGCCCTCGTCTCGTCGCGGCCGACGAAGACCTTGAACATGATGCCGCCGTCGGCGTTCACGAAGGCGACGAAGGCCGAGGACTTGCCCATGAAGGGCCGCTCGACGAAGGCAATTCCCGCGCAGCGCTCGTGGCGGAGATGGCCGTGCAGGCCCTTTGGCTGCATCAGGTTGAAATAGCCGCGGCCGATCTCGCCCGCGGGAATGGTCCCGGTGAACTCGAAGATCGCATCATCGGTGTGGACGATCAGCGTGACCTCGCCCCATTCCGCGATGTCCTGCATGGCGGCGGCAAAATGTTCGCCGCTCCCGATGCGCACCATTGACGGCGGCAACGCCTCGATCACCGCGCGCGGCGTGGCGCTGCGCTCGCGCGCGACGTCCTCGATCACGGCACCCGGATTGTCCGCCATATGCGCCTTGAGGTCGGCGAGATCGGTGCTCAGCATATCTGGCTCCTCAACCCCGGCGCCTCAAGCGGCCGCGCTCGCCTTGCGCTCGGTCATGATGACCTCGAAACCTTCGAACTTGGGGTGACCGAGATAGAGGCTCTCGCCGGTCTTGTTGTCGGCGCGCGCATGAGCGCGGCGGAATTCCTCCGAGCGCGTCCAGGCCTCGAAAGCCGCTTTGTCGACCCACACGGTATGCGAGGAATACAGCGTGTGGTCCTCGGCGACCGGCCCCTTGAGCAGATGGAATTCGACGAACCCCGCCATGCTGCCGAGATAGGACTCACGGGTCCGCCAGACGGTTTCGAACGCGGCTTCCGAGCCGGGCTTCACCTGGAAGCGATTCATGGCGATGAACATTCGACTTTTCTCCTGTGACTTGTAGATCGGCAATTGCCGACCGGATATTTCAGAACGGGTCGAAAGCCACGCTGACGCATCAGCGTGGCCTTCGAGATCAGCAAGGCATAACCTGCGGTGTCTTCCTCAGGTGCCGCCAAAATGGTATTTGAGACCTCCCTTGATCACGAGCCCAGCACCGGCGCTCGCCCACTTCACGTCGTTTTGCGTGTCGCCCGTGCTACCGACCGGAATGGCGTACGGACGATAGTAGCGATTGAAGAGGTTCTCGACGGAGAAGTTGAGCGTGAGAGCGGGCGTCGGGTGATACTGCGCGTAAAGATTGACGAGATCGTACGACGTCGCGGGCGTGTAGGTCCTGGGGATGTCGTAGTTGGCGATTGCCGACGTCCACATCATCGAAAGGATGAGGGTGCGGTCGAGCAGACGCACGCCGGCCGTCGTCGTGATCTTCTGCGGCGGAATGCTGTAGAGGCCGAAGCCGGTCTGCAGATTCTTTCCGCTCTGATAGGTCCCGGAGAGGCCGAAGAACCACAGGTTCGCGTCATACATCGCCTCGGCCTCGACGCCTTGAATAAGCGCGGACGCCACGTTCTGATACTGCAGGAACGGGAGCACCGTGATCGACGGCGCCGGTGGCGGCCCGGTCGGGACCACGAGCGGGTTTCCGTAAGCGACCTGATCGATGAAGTCGCTGATGTCGTTGCGGAACACGTTGATCTTGCCGCGCAGCGTGTCGCCCGCCGTGAACAGATCGTTCTTCTTGATATTGAAACCGATCTCCTTGTTCTTGCCGACCTCGGGGCGCAGGTTTGGATTGGGCACGAAGCAGAAGGTCGAGTCCGCGCCCGGTCCCGGCGTGCCCGACGGACAGCGGAAGAACGAGTCGTTGACCGTCGCGCCGGCATGTGGCCCGCTCACCAGCGTCTCCGTGATCGAGGGCGCCCGATAGCCTTCCGCGTAGCTGGCATAGGGGGTCACGACCGCGGTCGGAACGAGAGCAATGGTGATCTTCGGCGAGAGGCGATCGCCGCCCGACGATGAGGACGCCGACGAAAGCTGATAATTGTCGTAACGGAGCGCACCGATCACCTCGAGCATCGAGGTGTAGTTCGCCCTCCACTGCACGAAGCCGCCAGACACCGTGCGCTGGCCGCCCGGCGTAGTCACTTCGCCGGTACCCGTCCTATCCTGGGTAGATACTTTGTCCTGGAACGCATCCAGACCGTAAGTCACCGCGTGGCGCCAGCTTCCCGTTTCGAAGCGTGTCGTGTTGTGCACGTCGATACCGATCGTATCGAGCAGATATCCGCGGTTGCTCCCGATGCACCCCGAAACGGCATTGCCCGGCACGCCACCGCAATAAACTGACGGCGTCGTGGTGGTGTGCCTGGTCTTAGTCTGGTCGTTCTCGGTGCGATTCCAGTAGATCTTCGCATCCCAGTCGAACCACTGATCATCCGGCTGCGAGTATTTCCAGCCGAGCGTCGTGGTGTAATTCTTCACGTTGGAGGCGTAGATGGACGTGCCGTTCAGATTGTTCGTGCCGTTCGCATTGGTCGAATTGGGATCGCCGGCGCGTCGCGGCGGCTGGCCCAGGCTGTAGATGTCTTCCTGAAAGATGGCGCCGAGCTTGACCTCGTGGCCGTCCGCCGGCCGCACCGTCAGCTTGGCGATGCCGCTGCTGAGCCGATTGCCGGTATTGGCGACCTCGAAGCCGGTGCCGTCCTTGTAGCTCTCCTGCGTCGAATAGGTGCCGCCTGCGAACACGTCGACATTCGGATTGACGTGCACGCCGCCGAAGGCCGAGCCGAGTGCGCGACCATAATTGCTGCCAAGGATAGTCTTGACATCGACGCCCCAGCGCTCGCCCACGCGGACGACATCCTCGATGTCCTTGGTGCGGAACGAGGCCACGCCACCGATCGCGCCGGAGCCGTAGATGTTCGCGGTCGGGCCGCGCACGATGTCGATGCCGCTGATCAGCTCCGGATTGAGGAAGAAGGAGCCGTTGGCGAAGTGGCCTGTGCGCTGATAGTTCTGCCGCGCGCCATCGACGACGACAGCAACGCGGCCGAAATCCTGCAGGCCGCGAATGTTGATCGAGGTCGACGGCTCGTCGCCGCGATTCTGGACCCATACGCCCGGCACATTATAGATGAGGTCACCAACCGTGCTGGCCTGACGTCCCTCGATCTGCGCCGAGGTCACGACGCTGACCGGTGCCAGCGCATCCACGGCACGCTCCTCGGTCTTCGTTGCCGCGACCGTAATCGCATCGAGCGTTTGCACCGGCGCTGCGCCGCCGGCCTGGGCGCGGGCGTTCATCACCTCCGGCGCGGCCTGCTGCGCAACTTGCGGCGCCTGCTTGCGCTTGGCCTGCTTCGGCCTATCCGACGACGCGTTTTCACTCTGTGGCGATGCGGTCTGCGCGAGACTGCCCTCCGCCGTCATTGCCGCAATTGAAACCACCGACGCGCCCAAAATCAGGGCGCGCGAATACCTAGCCCCGTCAGCCATATCAGCCCCAGCCTGCACTTCACTTTAGTTTTTGATGTCGTCTGGCTGGCGCGCGCTCGCAACGCGAGCGACTGGCTGGCTGATTGTCCCAAGAGGCGGGCGAGTTCCCCGCCGTCAGAAATGGTTACGTGGCAACACTCTGACGGTCAATGACATCGGGTTACAGTTTATATCGATTGTAAACTGCGATGGTTGGAATGCGCTTGGCGCCACCTGTACAAACGGGCGGTACTCCAGCTTTCGAAAGCGCATCACACCGACAATGTCAGCCACATCAGGAGACAGCAGCGGCAGCGCGGCAGGACGGGCACAAAGCCCTTCTGCAGCAACGCGAACTCTCACCATGCGCGGCAGCCGCATCGATAGCCGCGAGCTGTTTGCCGCCGAGCGCGAGATCATCATTGCGCATGGCGAGGACAGCTATCGTCTCCGCCTGACCTCGCAGAACAAGCTGATCCTGACGAAGTAACTGCAATGACATGTTGCCGCACCCTCGCCCGTCTCCTGCTCTCCGGCGGACTCGCGTTCGCGTCTGCTGCGCACGCCGCGGGCATCACCGTGCATGACGCGCGCAATCGCGACGTCACTGTTACCGATTTTGCCCGCACGGTGTCGATCGGCGGCGCCATCACCGAGATCCTCTATGCGCTGGGATTGGAAAGCCGGCTGGTCGGCGTCGACACGACGAGCCTCTATCCGGCGGCGGCACTGCAAGACAAGCCGAATGTCGGCTACGTGCGCCAGATCTCGGCCGAAGGCGTGCTCGGTCTCAACCCGACGCTGATCCTGGCGATCCAGGGCTCGGGCCCGCGCGAGACCATGGACATCCTGGAGACGGCGAAGGTGCCGCTGGTGCTGGTGCCCGAGACCTTTTCCGAGGAAGGCCTGATCGAGAAGATCAAGCTGGTCGGCCACGCCATGGGCGTCGATGCGCGTGCCGAATGTCTCAGCGCCGCGGTCGGCGCCGATCTTGCACAGCTCCGTGCCCTGCGCGCCAAGGTGACGAAGCCGGTGCGGGTGATGTTCGTGATGTCGCTCCAGAACGGGCGG
The DNA here is from genome assembly GCF_025200905.1 of Bradyrhizobium yuanmingense. Taxonomy (NCBI): domain Bacteria; kingdom Pseudomonadati; phylum Pseudomonadota; class Alphaproteobacteria; order Hyphomicrobiales; family Nitrobacteraceae; genus Bradyrhizobium; species Bradyrhizobium yuanmingense. The sequence continues at coordinate 6,205,030 of NZ_CP104173.1, forward strand.
GCGATGGTGGCGGGCCACAAGACCGCGGCGGATGAGATCATCCAGCTCGCGGGCGCGGCCAACGCGGTCGAGGATTACGACGGTTACAAGGTCATCAGCGACGAGGCGATCGTGGCCGCAAAGCCCGATGTCGTGCTGTCGATCGAGCGCGGCAAGGATTCGCTGCAGGCCGATGCAGTCTACACGCACCCCGGCTTTGCGCTGACGTCGGTCGCGGCCAACAAGAGCTTCATCACCATGGATGGGCTTTATCTGCTCGGCTTCGGGCCGCGCACCGCGGCAGCGGCGCGCGATCTCTCAGTCAAGCTCTATCCGGCCTTGGCCGAGGGCGGCGCGTTCGCGTCGGCGCTGTCGACGGCGAATTGCCGGCAATGAGCGTGGCCGCCGGGATCGAAACACGGAGCCCGCGACACAGCGCGGGACGGCGAGCAGCATCGTTCGCGATTCCCCTTCTGCTCGTGGTGCTCCTGGTCACCGCGATCGCCGCTCTGACGGTCGGCGCCGCCGGCATCCCGCTCTCCCGGCTGCCAGCCGCGCTGGGCTTGGCCGGCGAAAACACGGCCATGACGGCCCGCGACCAGCTCGTGCTGTGGTCGATCCGCATTCCCCGGATCGCGGCGGCGGCGATGATCGGCGGCCTGCTTGCCGCGGCCGGCGCGATCATGCAGGGGCTGTTTCGCAACCCGCTCGCCGATCCCGCCCTGGTCGGCGTCTCCAGCGGCGGCGCGCTCGCAGCCGCGAGCGCGATCGTCTTCACCGATTCCCGCTTCGGCGAGGCGCTGCGCTTTCTCCAGACCGAGCTGTTGCCGCTCGCGGCCTTCGCGGGTTCGCTGGCGACCACCACAATCCTCTACGGCATCTCCAGCCGCTCGGGACGCACCTCGATCGCGATCTTCCTGCTCGCCGGCGTCGCCATCACCGCGATCGCCAATGCGGGCATCGGCCTTCTGGTATTCATCGCCGATGACCGTCAGCTGCGCGACATCACGTTCTGGATGCTGGGCTCGATGAGCGGCGCGACCTGGACCAAGGCCGCCGTGCTCGCGCCGGTGCTCATTGCCGGACTCGCAGGCTGCGCCTTCATCGCGCGCGGCCTCGACCTGCTGGTGCTCGGCGAGGCCGACGCCTTTCACGGCGGCGTCGACGTCGAGCGCCTGAAGCGGATCTCGATCGTGATGGTCTCGGCCATGACCGGCGTCGCGGTGTCGATCAGCGGCGTGATCGGCTTCGTCGGCATCGTCGTGCCGCATCTGCTCCGTCTCGTGATCGGCCCGGCGCATCGCCTGCTGTTGCCGGCCTCGGTGCTGTCAGGCGCGATCCTGATGGTCGGGGCCGACACGCTGGCGCGCACCATCGTGGCGCCCGCGGAGATGCCGATCGGCATCCTGACGGCGGCCGTCGGCGCACCCGTCTTTCTCTTCATCCTGCTGCGGCAGCGCGGGCTCGCCGCGCTATGACCGCAGTGCTCGATGCACGACACCTAGGCAAGCGCGCCGGCCGCGCGACATTGCTTGACGGCGTCGGCCTAACGGTTGCGGCCGGCGAGATGATCGCCATCATCGGCCCGAACGGCGCCGGCAAGTCGACGCTGCTGCGGCTGCTCTCCGGCGATCTCCGCCCGAGCGCCGGCGAGGTGCGGCTCAAGCAGCGCGACATCGGCAGCTTCGCGCCGCGCGAGCTCGCCGCGCGCCGTGCAATGCTGTCCCAGCACATCAACGTCACCTTCCCCTTCACCGTCGAGGAGATCGTGCTGATGGGCGCGGGCGAGCGCAGCTTGCGCGAGGCCGGCCCGCTCGTCGACGCCGCGCTGGACGAGGTCGGACTGTCGCATTTCCGCGAGCGGCAATTGCCGACGCTGTCGGGCGGCGAGCAGCAGCGCGCTCATTTCGCCCGCGTGCTGGTGCAGCTCGCCTGCGGCGAGGCCAAGCACGGCCCCGGGCTCTTGCTGCTGGACGAGCCGACATCGAGCCTCGATCTGCGTCACCAGATCGACCTCGTCGAGGCGGCGCGCCGCCGCGCGGCAGCCGGCACCGCCGTGATCGCGATCCTGCACGATCTCAACCTCGCGATCCGCTTTTCCGACCGCCTGGTCGTGCTGGCCGGCGGCAGGCTCGCCGCGGACGGTCCGCGCGCCGAGGTCGTCACGCGCGAGAGGATCCGGGATATTTTCGAGATCGACGCGGTCGTGCATCAAGTTGACGGCGTGCCGTATGTGCTGCCGCAGTCGATGCGGGCTGCGGGGCAAGCTGAACTGCCGCCACGGTGAAGGTGCGCTCCCTCGCCCCGTTCTTACGGGGAGAGGGTTGGGGTGAGGGGCCTCTCTCCACACGCGAGATGGTCGAGAGACCTGTACCCCCTCACCCGGATTGCATCTTCGAAGCAACCCGACCTCTCCCCGCAAGCGGGGCGAGGTGAAGCTGCGCCACCTGTGCAGGAAATCAGCCCGCCGGGACGATCACCATGCTCTTGTCCTTCGGCCAGCGGATGCGCCAGGCGAAGTTGATGTCGCGGGCCTCGCCGGGCTTGGCGTCGAACGACCATTCCAGCACGCCGCGCTTGTCGCGGATGTTGTTGGCGGTCGGCTGGGTGCTCGAGGGCAGCATCTCGACGACGATGTCCTCGTTCTCGCTGACCGGCAGCTGATCCTCGATCGCGACGCGAATCGGAAAATCATGCCCGTTGCGGATCGTGGTCTTGAACGAACGCTCGTCGGTCTTCGACGTCGTGACCAGGAGGCCTGCCGAGCCTTCGTTGCGCTTGAGCACGGCGCGTTCGATCTTGACCTTGTCGTCGGCGCCGAACCCGAGCCGCACGATGTCCTCCTTGGCGGACGCCGTGATCTTGCCGCGGCCGACGAAGGTGCCGTCGCGATAGATCGCGACCTTGCCCGGCAGCAGGGTCGTGTCGTCGGTCTGCTTGAAGCTGGCTTCCAGGAATGCGGTCGGATCCAGCACCGGCGCGGCGCGCACCGCGAGATCGGCGGGCACATTCACCGAAGCGATACGTAGGCTCTTGGCACCGTCGGCGGCGCCGAGGCTGACGCGGCCGGGAATCCTGAAGGTGGCCTGGAAGTCGCCGATCTCGGCGACGGCCTGTTGCTCGTCGGCGCGCTCGCGCAACTCGGTCGCTTCGGCAGCCTTGGACATGGGCTCGTACGAGCGCTGGCGAACAGTTGGCGCAGGCCGCGCTAGATCCGAGGCCGTGCCAAGGGCCATGGGCTTCGGCACTTGTGGATATTGCGCGATCAGCGAATGCAGCTCCGGAGCACTGCCGCCGCGGCTGACGCGCACGGTGGAGACGCCGAGCGTCACGTTCGACCAGTCCTCACCGGTGGACTGCGTCACCTCGGCGCGACGCACCACTTCGAGCTGCGGCTTGCGATCCTTGGCGCCGGTGTCGAGCCGGGCATCGTAGAGCGGCACCCAGCGCGCGTTGCGCACGGCATAGGTCACGCGCAGCGTCGCCTTGGTCGCGGCGGCCGAGGCGACGTCGATCCGCACTTCCAGCTTGCTCGGCGGCTTGGCCGAGCGCTCGGCTTCCAGTTGCGCGATCTGGCGGTCGAGCTCGCGCTGTTTTCGCGTGGCATCGCGAATTGCGCTGTCGGCGGTCGCGATCTCCTCGGCGACCGCGGCAAAGGCCGCGCGCCATTCGGCGATCGGGCGCGCCTCGCCCTTCTCGCCGAGGCCGGCCGGCGATGCCTCGGCAAAATGCTGCGCGAACTTGCGCCGGGCATTGGCCGAGTCGATCGCACCTTGCAGGTCGGCCCGTTGATCCCTCAGCGCTTCGATGCGCTTGTCGAGCTCGGGCAGGTTGATCGGCGGCGCGGCCTTCGGTGGGCGTGCATCGATCGTGCCGATGGTGAGCTTGGCGCCCGCCTCTCCTTCGACGCGGAGGGAAGATGGATCGAGCGAGAGCGGAAAATCCTTGGCCACCAGCGTCGAATCGCCGGAGGCGAGATCCAGCGAAATGATGCGGGTGACGGTTGCACCGTCGGGATAGACGGTGACCGTGTCGATCGTCGAATTGGCTTCCACGTTGGCCGCCCATGACGGCGATGCGAGCGCCGTGGTCACCAGGACCAGGCCCGTGGTTGCCAAATATCTTGCGGTGATGCGCATAAAGTCCCTCCTGCCGGTATCGCCGCGCCGCCAGCCGGACGCGCGCGATGAGATGCCTCGCCATCGTGGTTGGACGCGGCAGGGAAGGAACCGGTTCGATTGAGACTTCCGTGGGGCGCCGCCGCGGCGGCACCATGTCTGTGGAACGCTCGGTGGTCCGGGCGGCTTCAGGCCTGGGTCGGCGAGCCCTGGCCAAAAATGCGCCGGAGCAGATCGGTCACGTTCTTGGCGCCGGCCTTCTTCAGGACGCCGGCGCGGTAACCTTCGACGGTCCGCGCGCTCAGATGCATCCGCCGGGCGATCTCCTTGTTGGTAAGGCCGGCGGCAAGATGCTCGAGCACGTCGGCTTCGCGCGCGGTCAGAGGCTCACAGCCCGGCAGCCAGCGTTGCCCGATCGCCCCGGGTTGCGCGAATTGATCGATGGCGGCATCGATCCGGTTGACGATGTCGTGGGTGCGGAACGGCTTTTCGATGAAGTCGGTCGCGCCGCTCTTGATGGCGTCAACCGCCATGGCGATGCTGCCATTCGCCGACGTCACCAGCACCGGCGCCATGCAATTCTCCTCGCGCAGCTGCCTGAGCACCTCGAGAGCGGAGCGATCCGGCGGCATTTCCAGCAGCACACAGGCCGGCATCCGCGTCTTGGCTTCCGAGAGCAGAGAGGCACCATCGGCAAAGCAGATCACGTCATAGGCGCTCTGTTCGAGCGCGGCGGAAAGTTGTTCGCGGAAGGCGGCGTCAGCGTCGATGACGAATACCTCGCCCTTGGAATGCATGTTCCCCGGCATAGTCCCGATCCAGCAATGTCTTGGTCAAATGGCCCGAGACGGCCGGGCCCCGTCGCGCCCGCCGTCAATGCGCACGGCATTCACGCCAGTGCATCGGTTTTCCTTATGTATGCGCCACCGGGTTCCCCGATTTGACGTATTGAGACAGAAACTTTACATTTCGGGACATCTGCGGGTATGGCTGGCAGGAACGGTTTGCATGACCGACCTCATTCGCAGCGCAGGCTTGAGCTGTTACCCCGAGGTCGCCCGGTCGGTTGGGCTCGACCCCGGCCAGATGATGCGCAAGGTCAGGCTGCCGCTGGCCTGCCTCGACCAGCCCGACATCCCCATCGCCGTCACCGGCCTGCGCCGCCTGCTCGAACTGTCGGCAAAGGCCTCCGGCGCCGAGGATTTCGGCCTGCGTCTCGCCGAGCGCGGCGGCCTCACCAATTTCGGCGCGGTCGGCCTGATCGTGCGCGAACAGGCGACCGTCGGCGAAGCGATCGAGGCGTTTTCGCGCTTCATCCATATCCATCACGACGGCATGCGGCTCGACGTCACGCGTGACGAGCGGACCGTGACCATCACGCTGCATTTGCGCGGCCGGCAGCCGCGCGCGCCGCGGCAGTCGATCGACATGGCGCTCGGCAGCGTTCAGCGCATCATCCAGTCGCTGTTCGGAGGCGATTGGCGGCCGCTGGAAGTGCATCTGCACTACCCGCCGCCGCTCGACCGCAAGCGTTACCGCGACTTCTTCGGCTGCCGGGTGATCTTCAATGCGGACGAGGATGCGATCCTGTTGTCGGCGCACGACATGCAGCGCCGGATCCCAAGCGCGCATCCCTTGATCGCGAGTTACTTGCGCAAGCGGATCGAGGCGATCGAGAGCAGGCCGGCAAGCTGGGAGGCAAAGGTCGACGAGGTGGTGCGGACCCTGCTCGCCAGCGGCGATTGCACGGTCGAGCGCGTCGCCGAGCATCTGGCCTGTACCCGCCGCACCATCCACCGCCGCCTCGCCGCATCGGGCACCAGCTTCTCAGCCATCTTGGACGCGCAACGCGCCGATCTCATGGTCCAGCTGATCGAGGATCCCGCCCGGCCGCTGGCCGACATCGCGGTGCAGCTCGGCTTCTCCGCACAGAGCGCCATGGCGCGCTGGTTTCGCGGCCGCTTCGGCTGCACCATCACCGAGTGGCGCAAGGGCGTGCGGCCTCGCTCCGCACCGCCCTCGGCAGGTGCAGCCTGACTTCAGCGCGCGGGGGCGGGCACGCCCATCGTGGCGAGCGCCCGCCGCCCGCTGCCGGCGAGCAGCGGACCGAACGCGACGGCAAATCCGAGGAAGGCGAGGATCCAGCCGCAGGCAGCGACGTACAGCAGCACGTCGCCATACGCGGGCAACACGACGGCACCGATTCGGGCCAGAGCCGCGATGACGATTGCAGCATAGATTGCCTGGACCGCCGGCGAAGCCGTCAGCGCCTGTCCGGTATGGCCGAGGCTGGCGCGGGTCATCACCGCGAGCGTCATCGTTCCCGCAGCACCCGCCATCCAGGCATGGATGCCGGCGCTCGGCGGCAGCTCGCCGAAGGCGGCCACAGCGTTCAGGATGAAGCCGAGCGGCACGAAGACATAACCGACATGCAGGATCAGCAGCAGCCGCTCCCGCGTGGTGCGGTCGCCGGCCCAGCGTGCAAGCCGAACCAGATGCAGCACGCCGACTGCCGCCATCGCGACGCCGGTGATCATGTTCAGCGGTGCCGCGATCCATGCGATCAGCGCCAGCGCGCTCAAGCCGATCACCGCGCCATCGAATCGTCCGAACGGCACCGGCAGGCGGCCGGGATTGAACTTGACCAGCCAGTTGCGGGTGAAGCTCGGAATGATGCGGCCGCCGATCAAGCCGATCAGCAGGACGACCACGCCGATGCCGACGCGGATGCTGACGTCGGCCGCGCCTGCGTAATGCGTCTCGACATGGAAGGCGACGTTGCCGGCGAGCAGAACCAGCACCAGCCCGACCACCGGCAGGTTGCGCCAGTTGCCGCCCGCGATGATCTCGCGCGTTGCGGCGGCAACGACCAGTGCCAGGAACGCGGCATCGACGACCAGTGCAAACGTCCAACCGGTATTCGCCGACAGCGTCACCGCGACGCGTCCGGCAAGCCAGACCGTCACCAAGCCTGCGAGCGGCGCGCCCTGGATCGGCAGGCGCCCCGTCCAGTTCGGGATGGCGGTGAAGAGGAAGCCGGTGATGACGGCCGGCAGGAAGCCATAGAGCATCTCGTGGATGTGCCAATCGCGCGGCGCGAATGCGGAACTCACCGACAATTCGCCGTAGAACATCGGCAGCCAGACCAGGATCGACAACGCCGCCTGGATTGCGGCGAGCAGGAAAAAGGGGCGAAAGCTGTTCGCAAACAGCGGCCAGCCCGTAAAGTTGCGGGATCGGGCGCCAGCCATGGGTCAACTCCAATCAAATCAGACTGTTGTTTGGAAAAATACTGCCACCGGGCGGCCTCGTTTTGCGCTAACGCAAACTACCTGACGATTGCAGGTGCCATCACACTCCCTGATGCCAGGGGAGGCAGAATGGCCAAGGTCGACACATCGCTGGTTGCGCATTTGCCGCTGTTTGCGGGGATGACGCCGGAAGCTCTGGACGAGATCCTGCGTGAGGCCCGCTCGGCGCGCTATCCCAAGAACAGTGCGATCTTCGAGCAGGGAGCGGACGCGCAGTCCTTCTTCCTGCTGCTGCACGGCCATGTCCGCGCGGCCAAGACCACACCTGCCGGCGAGCAGATCGTAGTGCGCTATGTCGCGCCCGGCGAGACGTTCGGGCTCGCGATGGCGATCGGAGCCGCGCGGTATCCGGCGACGGCCATGGCGGTCGACGACAGCGTCGTGCTGATCTGGCCGACTTCGGCCTGGCCGCGGCTGGTCGAGCGGTTTCCGGCGATTGCCGCCAACACGCTCCAGACCGTCGGCACGCGGCTGCAGGAAAGTCACACCCGCATCCTGGAAATGTCGACCCAGCAGGTCGAGCAACGCGTCGCGCACGCGCTGCTTCGCCTCGCCAAGCAATCCGGCAAGAAGCTCGACCACGGCATCGAGATCGACTTCCCGATCAGCCGCCAGGACATCGCGCAGATGACGGGCACCACGCTGCACACCGTCAGCCGCATCCTGAGCGGCTGGGAGAGCCAGGGCCTGGTCGAGAGCGGCCGCCAGCGCATCATTCTGCGCGAGCCGCACAAGATTGTGGTTCTGGCGGAGCGGAGCGTCGACAGCGGCACGGCGTGAGAGACACCTCTCTGCTCAAGTCAGGGATGAGGCGCTTCCGCTTACGGCGAAAGCGCGCTCATCATCCGGGAACCCACGCACACCTGCGCGATTCCTGATCGTTTCACGCCGGCACGCACTCGATCAGCGCGGCGAGGAACTTGTCGCGGTCAATGCCATGCTCGCGGCAGGCGTCATCGACCGTGTGGAAGGTCGCGATCGGACAGCCGACGCAAGCCATCCTGAAGGCGAGAAACACGCGGATCGTGTGCGGCGCCGAATGCATGATGTCATCGACCAGATCGTCGGATCGGAAGGACATGGACAACTCCATTCCGATCGACGATAGCGACGCGGGACCGAGTTTCTTTGTTGGAGCGCAAGCTGGCTCGTCATTGCGGGGCGCGCGTAGCGCGAACCGGAATCCATCGAGCAGCAACCAGTGCAGTGAAATGGATTCCGGGTTCGCGCCAAGAGGCGCGCCCCGGAATGACGGGGGGCTACACCGCCCGACTGTGCAACTGCTTGCCTGGATCCAGATGCGCATCGAACGCAGCGGCGACGCTGCGGACCAGGAAGCGCGAGTCCTTGGCGACAGCGAGTCGATCGCCCTCCACCCTCACGACGCCGTCGGAAATCAGCGGCTTCAGACGCGAGGCAGATTTCAGCATGGCGCCGGCCTCCGCGCCATGGCGCGCGCAGATGTCACCGAGATCGGCACCGAACTCGCACATGATGCGTTCGATAATGTCGGCGCGCAGCCGGTCGTCATCGGTGAGGCCATAACCCTTCGCGGTGGCGAGGCGGCCGGCAGCGATGCTCTGCGAATAGGCGCCGATCTGCACCTCGTTCTGGACATAGCCCTGCGGCAGGTGCCCAATCGCGCTGGCGCCGAAGCCGAGCAGGACTTCGCTCCGGTCGGTGGTGTAGCCCTGGAAGTTGCGCCGCAGCGTGCCCTGCTCGAACGCCACGGCCATGGCATCGTCGGGCCGCGCGAAATGATCGAGCCCGATCTGCACGTAGCCGGCCTCTTTCAAGGCATTGGCGATGGCGCAGGCCTGGTCGTGGCGCGCAAGGCCGTCGGGCAACACGCCTTCATTGATCATGCGCTGGTGCTTCTTGAAGGATGGCACGTGAGCATAGCCGAACACCGAGAAGCGGCTGGGTGAAAGCGCGAGGCTGCGTCGCACCGTCTCCAGGCACGAAGCCACTGTCTGGTGCGGCAGTCCGTAGATCAGGTCGAAGTTGACACCCTCGATCCCGGCGCCGCGGAGCATCTCGACCACGGAGGCCGTCTGCGCGAAGCTCTGCACACGGTTGATCGCCCGCTGCACCACCGGGTCGAAGCTCTGCACGCCGAGGCTCGCGCGGTTGACGCCGGAGAGCCGCATCGCCTCGACCATGTCCGCGCTCAATGTACGGGGATCGATCTCGACCGCGATTTCCGCCGAGGGCAGCACGAAGAATTCCTGGCGCATCGTCGCCATCAGCTCGGCAAAGGCGTCCGGCGCCATGATCGTCGGCGTACCGCCGCCGAAATGAATGTGCTCGACCTTGATGCGGTGGCCGATGGTTTCGGCCGTCAGCGCGATCTCTCTGCGTAGCGTCCGCTGGTAGCCGGCGATCAGTTCGTCGCGGCGGACGATCTGGGTATGGCAGCCGCAGTACCAGCACATCTCGCGGCAGAACGGCACGTGCAGATAGAGCGAGGCGCTGGCGGCCACGGGCAGCTCCGCCAGCCAGCGGGCATAGGCGTCCGGACCGATCGCGGGCGTGAAATGCGGTGCGGTCGGATAGCTGGTATAGCGTGGCAGGCGTTCCTCGCCGTAGATCGCCGCAAGATCAGCTCTCATAAGTTACCCATTCGTAAATGCCCGCCGCGCGCGAGACATCGCGGCAAATCACGGAATGAATTCAAATAACCCGGATCGGCGGACGCGGCTTTGCGCTCGCGCAAAGCGCGGATACCGGTTCCCGGCCATGGTGAGAAAAAATCGCGGCCATCCGGAGCGTTCGCCATGAGGCTTTTCGCACTCGAACTCATTCTCTCCCTGCTCGACGTCCGCGGCCATATCCCGCGTTTCGACGACTTCCGGCCGGCCCCGGCCGCGCCGGCCCCCGCCGGCGCGGTGCGCGCCCTGGCGGCCGCGATCGCCGTCTTCGTCGCGCTGTCATTGGCGATCTGGGGATTGGTCTGGCTCGCCGTGAACCTGCTCTGAACGGACGCGCCTTCGCCAAGGCCTGTCTTGCGATCTCGTCCACGCGCATGAGCGGGGCAACCGAGATCGTCATCCAGCTTGAACATGCAAACGAGTTGCCGCTGAGTTGACGCTCGGCCTCGATCGGCATCGCGCCTGCGGACGCGGTGAGTTGCCATCGCCGATCCCGCTCCTTCGAGAAATCTAGGTCATGTTGCCGAACGCGAATCCGGCGGAAGCTTGTCGCAGCACAAACACGCTTGCCGCAATCGGCGCACACTGCACTCCGTCATCAAAACCATTTCAGATGAAGGATGCTTCCGATGTTCACCCGCAGAGCCGCATTGATCAGCGCCGCCGCGACCGCCCTGATGTTGGCGATCCCGGCTTTCGCCGCCGGCGATCTCAAGCTGCCGCGTCAGAAGGTAGAGCTGGTCGCTCCGCCCTTCGTGCACGCGCACGAGCAGGCCACGACACAGGGCCCCAAGATCGTCGAGTTCAGGATGACGATCGAGGAGAAGAAATTCGTTATCGACGACAAGGGCACCACCTTCCAGGCGATGACGTTCAACGGCTCGATGCCGGGCCCGCTCATGGTCGTGCACGAGGGTGACTATGTCGAGCTGACGCTAGTCAATCCCGCGACGAACACCATGCCGCACAACATCGACTTCCATTCCGCGACCGGCGCGCTCGGCGGCGGCGAGCTCACGCTCATCAATCCCGGCGAGCAGGTCGTGCTGCGCTGGAAGGCGACCAAGACCGGCGTGTTCGTGTATCACTGCGCACCGGGCGGCCCGATGACCCCCTGGCACGTCGTCTCGGGCATGAACGGTGCCGTGATGGTGCTGCCGCGTGAGGGGCTGAACGACGGCAAGGGCCGCGCGCTGAAATACGACAAGGTCTACTATATCGGCGAGCAGGACATGTACGTGCCGCGCGACGAGAAGGGCAACTTCAAGTCCTACGAATCGCCGGGCGAAGCCTTCACCGAGACCGAAGAGGTGATGAAGAAGCTGACCCCGACCCATGTCGTGTTCAACGGCAAGGTTGGCGCGCTCACCGGCAAGAACGCGCTCACCGCGAAGGTCGGCGAGAACGTGCTGATCGTGCACTCGCAGGCCAATCGCGACAGCCGTCCGCATCTGATCGGTGGCCACGGCGACTATGTCTGGGAGACCGGCAAGTTCGGCAACGCGCCCGAGGTCGGGCTCGAGACCTGGTTCATCCGCGGCGGCTCGGCGGGAGCTGCGCTGTACAAGTTCCAGCAGCCCGGCATCTACGCCTATGTCACGCATAACCTGATCGAGGCGGCCAGTCTCGGCGCCACCGCGCACTTCAAGGTCGAAGGCAAGTGGAACGACGATCTGATGATGCAAGTGAAGGCGCCTGCCGAAATACCTCCTGCCAGCACCAACTAGACGCGACGAAGGGGCCGGTCATCGCCGGCCCCTTTTTTCCTTCTGCGGAGGAATGATTGTGCTGATCGCATTCAAGCTCAAGCTGGCACTTGCCTGCGCGGCCGGGCTTGCGGGGCCGCTGGCCGTTGCGCCTCTGGTCTCGGAGCTGACAATGCGCCATGCCGTCGGCGAGCCGGCCTTGGTCGAGGTCGCCCCGGGCAGCTTCGCCTATCGCGAGGCCGGCGATTTCACCCGCGGCGGACAGCAGGCGGAAGCGCCGATGCGCACCATCCGGATCAACCGGCCGCTGCGCATCATGCGGAATCAGGTCGCTTCATCGGACTATCAGCATTGCGTGCAGGATGGCGCCTGCCGCGCACTCGATCGCGACGTGGCAATCGCCCCCGATCGTCCCGCAGTGCAGGTGAGCTGGCACGACGCCGAGGCCTATGCAGGCTGGCTGTCGCGCAAGACCGGCCATCAATACCGCCTGCCGAGCGACGAGGAATGGGCCTTTGCCGCCGGCTCCAGATTCCGGGATGACGGGGTACCGGTCGATGCAAGCGACCCTTCGAAGCGCTGGATCAGCCGCTATGAGCGCGAATCCGAACGCGACCTCTCCGACACCACGGCTCATCGCTTCGGCAAGTTCGGCCCGAACGAGCATGGCGTCGAAGACCTCGCCGGCAATATCTGGGAGTGGACCGCGACGTGCTTCGTGCGCTCGCGTGTCGATGATTCCGGCAATCCCGGCCGCGCGACCGTGAATTGCGGCGTGCGCGTCGCCGAGGGTGCGCACCGCGCCTATGTCACCGACTTCATCCGCGACGCCCGTGCCGGCGGCTGCGCCCAGGGCGTGCCGCCCGCCAATCTCGGCTTCCGCCTGGTGCGCGAGGAGACGTCGTGGCTGGCCAGCGTCTCGCAGCGCCTGAGCAAGATGAGGCCGGCAGGATCATAGGGCGCCAATTATTTCCCATGACCGTCGCTTCAGTATTAGAATGAGTCTAAAAGATACTTTGGAATTGCTCTAAGCTTATGCTCTCGCGACATCGCGTCGCTAACGTTGGCCCCCCGCCTGCGCTACTCAATCGGCGTTCAATCTCGCGCCTGGGAGCAGCCCTTATGATCTATCTTCGCGTCCTCGCCGCGTCTGCGGCGGTGTTGAGCCTGACCACGTCTTTCGTGTCGGAGGCCGCCGCCAATGGCGAGGTCAACGTCTATACCTACCGCGAGACCAAGCTGATCCAGCCGCTGTTCGATGCGTTCACCAAGGACACGGGCATCAAGGTCAACGTCGTCTCCGCAAGCTCCGGTCTGGAGCAGCGCATGAAGGCGGAAGGGGCCAACAGTCCGGCCGACGTGCTGCTGACGGTGGACATCGGCCGCATCGACGAGGCCGTGCAGGCCGGCGTCACCCAGCCGATCAAGTCGGAGGCGGTCGACAAGGTCGTGCCGGCGCAATATCGCGATCCGGACGGACACTGGGCCGGCATCTCCATGCGCGCGCGCGTGATCTATGCCTCGAAGGATCGCGTCAAGCAGGACAAGATCACCTATGAGGAGCTCGCCGATCCCAAGTGGAAGGGCAAGATCTGCATTCGCTCGGGCCAGCACATCTATAACAACGCGCTGTTCGCGGCCTACGCGGCCAAGTACGGCGAAGCCAAGGCCGAGGAATGGCTGCGCGGCCTGAAGGCCAATCTCGCGCAGAAGCCGTCGGGCGGCGATCGCGAAGCCGCGCGTGACGTCGCCGCCGGCAAATGCGATATCGGCATCGGCAACACCTATTACTGGGCGCTGATGATGAACAACGATCCCGAGAAGAAGCCGTGGGCGGAGGCGACCCGCGTCATCCTGCCGACCTTCGAGGGCGGCGGCACCCACGTCAACCTCTCCGGCGTGCTGCTCGCCAAGAACGCGCCCAACAAGGCCAACGGTACCAAGCTGATCGAGTGGCTCGTCAGCGAGCAGGCGCAGCAGATGTATGCCGACCAGAACTACGAATATCCGGTTCGGAGCGGTGTCGCCGTCAATGCGACCATCGCCGGCTACGGCAAGCTCGTCCCGGATCCGTTGCCGATCGCAAAGATCGCCGCCAACCGCAAGGCTGCGGCCTCGCTGGTGGACAAGGTCGGCTTTGACAACTGATCTCTGGCGGCCCACGTCTATCGAACTGCTGGAAGCTACGAGCACACGGCCTCGATCGAGGGGCCGTGTGCGGGCCGGTCGCGCCGCAACCGCCATCGCGATCGCAACCGCGGTCCTGGTCGCGGCGCCCGTGATCTCGATCGTTTCGCTGGCTTTGCAGCCGGCATCCGATGTGTGGCACGACCTGATCAACTACGTGCTGCCGGCCGCCCTTCTCGACACTGCCCTTCTGCTCGTCGGGGTCGGCGCGGTCACACTTTTGATCGGCGCCGGCACTGCATGGGTGATGTCGCGCCACGATTTTGCCGGCCGGGGCATGCTGCTGTGGCTGATGCCGCTGCCGCTGGCGATTCCGACCTATCTTGCGGCGTACGTCTATGCCGATCTGTTCGAACCGCTGGGCCTGGTGCATCGCACCCTGGCGACCTGGCTGCCGCTGGGCGATGCCCTCGGCCTTCTGCCCAACCTCCGCTCGCTGCCGGGCGCCATCTTCGTGATCGGGCTCGTGCTCTACCCTTACGTCTATCTCTCGGCGCGTGCGACGTTCCAGGTTCAGTCAGCCGAATTCGCGGAAGCGGCCACGACGCTGGGCGCCGGCCGATGGACCATCTTGTGGCGCGTTTCACTGCCGATGGCGCGGCCGGCGCTGGCGGTCGGCGTGGCGCTGGTCGCGCTGGAAACGCTCAACGACATCGGAGCCAGCGAATATCTCGGCATCCGCACGCTGACGGTCTCGATCTTCACCACTTGGCTCAACCGCGGCAGCCTTGCCGGTGCAGCGCAGCTCGCATGCCTGATGCTTGCGATCGTCGCCGGCCTGATCGCGATGGAGCGTTACGGCCGTCGCAACGCCAGCATCGAATTCTCGGCCGAAAGCCCGCATGTGAGGCGGCGAACCCCGCTGTCGGGCGCAAGAGCGTCGATCGCGTTCGCGGTCTGCGTGCTGCCGGTGCTGATCGGTTTCGTGGTCCCGCTGCTCTATCTGGCGCATCAGGCTCTCGGCCGCGGCCTGCTTGCAAATTTCGACCCGCTGCTGTGGCGCCACACCTTCCATTCGTTTGCCTTTGCAGGGCTCGCAACGCTCATGGCCTTGATGCTTGCGCTCGCCACGACGATCGCGCATCGCTTGCGGCCGGATCCTCTGCGATATGTCGCGCTGAGCATCGCGCAGGCCGGATACGCGCTGCCGGGTCTCGTCATCGCTCTCGGCCTGCTCACCCCGGTCCTGGCGGTCGACAATGCGCTGAGCGCGGTCGCGACCTGGACCGGACGTTCGCTTCCGGGGCTGGTCCTGGTCGGCTCCGGGATGGCCGTCGTGATCGCCTACACGATTCGTTTTCTGGCTGTGCCGGTCGGCATGATCAAGGCCGGGTTCGACAGCATTCCGAGCGACTATGACGAGAGCGCACGCGCGGTCGGCGCCGGCCAGGGGGTCATGTTGAGGCAGATCTATCTGCCGTTGCTCCGGCCCGCGATGCTTGGCGCCGTCATCATCATGTTCGTCGACTGCCTGAAGGAGCTGCCGGCAACGCTGCTCCTGCGGCCCCTCAACGTCGAAACGCTGTCCACGTCAATCTACCAGTACGCAAGCCGCGGCAATTTCGAGGACGGCGCGCTCGCGGCCCTCCTGATCATCGCGGCCAGCATCGGCCCGGTTGCCTGGCTAACCCGGTTCTCCGAGGTGCCGAGCGGCCCCGCTTGAAGGGGCACATCGTCCGCACATTCATGGCGCTTCGACCAATTGATAGCAAACGCTTGGTTGTCGCCGGCGCCTGCAACCTGCTCAAATCTTTCGCGCGAACATGCGAAAACCGGGCGCGCCGATGATTGCCTCGAAATTCGGGTCGCGCTTCTCTTCCGCGAAGACAAAACCCGCCTTCGCGTAGGCGCGCTCGGCCGGCTCGTTGCCGATCAGGAACGATATCCTCGCCCGGGCAAACCCAGCTGCGCGCCCTTTGTCCAGCGCATGCGCGATCAACGCCTGCATCAAGCCACGACCACGATAGGCAAGGTCGGTCGCGACATGCTCGATCATCCAGTCGCCCTCGCCGCCCTGGACCCAGCAAGCTCGCGAATAGGCACCGCGCTGGCGGATGGCGTCGAGCTCTGACGCCGTCAGCCCAATGGAGAGACCGACCTCTTCGACCGCGCGCCATGCCGCCGGTCCGGTGCCGGCTGCCGGCACGGCGCAAAGTGCAGCAGCGGGCTTGCCATCAATCTCGGCGACCAGGAACTGCGAAAAATGCCACATCGACACCGCCCGTGCGACGGCGACGCGCGCGACGAAAGCGAGGCACTCCGCTTCCGGCCAGCCGAGCGCCACGTCGAACCAGCCGCGCGGCCGGTGGCCGCGCATCGAATTCAGGATGGTTTGTGCGATGAATTCGGCATCTTCGGGACGCGCGGACCGTATCGTCATGCGCGCCCCTTTACGACGACCCTACGTGTTCTTCAGCGCGACGCGGAATTCGGCTTCGGTCTTGGACTTGATCTCGTCGAGCGTGACGCCGTCGGCGAGCTCGATCAGCGCCATGCCGCCATCGCCGTGCTTGTCGATGGTGAAGACGGCAAGATCAGTGACGACCATGTCGACGACGCGCTCGCCGGTCAGCGGCAGATTGCACCTCTTCAGGAGCTTCGGGCCGTCCTTGGCCGAATGCTCCATCACCACCACGACGCGCTTGACGCCTGCGACGAGATCCATCGCGCCGCCCATGCCCTTGACCATCTTGCCGGGGATCATCCAGTTGGCGAGATCGCCGTTCTGGGCCACCTGCATGGCGCCGAGGATCGAGAGATCCATGTGGCCGCCGCGGATCATGCCGAAGGAATCCGCGCTCGAGAAATACGAGGTCGACGGCAGCTCGCTCACCGTCTGCTTGCCGGCGTTGATGAGATCGGCGTCTTCCTCGCCCTCATAGGGGAACGGCCCCATGCCGAGCATGCCGTTCTCGCTCTGCAGGGAGACGTCCATGCCATCGGGGATGTAGTTCGAGACCAGCGTCGGGATGCCGATGCCGAGATTGACGTAGTAGCCGTCGCGCAATTCCTTCGCGGCGCGCGCGGCCATCTGTTCACGGGTCCAGGCCATGTGAGTCTCCTGTTGCGCTTAAGCGGCAGTACGCGGGCGGGTGTTGCGGAATTCGATGCGCTTCTTGGCCGTGCCGACCTCGACGATGCGCTTCACGAAGATGCCGGGCGTGTGGATGTGGTCGGGATTGAGTTCACCGGCGGGAACCAGATGCTCGACCTCGGCCACCGTGATCTTCGCGGCGGTCGCCATCATCGGGTTAAAGTTGCGCGCGGTCTTGCGGTAGATCAGGTTTCCGGCGGTGTCGCCCTTCCAGGCGTGCACGATGGCGAGGTCGGCGAACAGGCCGCGCTCCATCAGGTACTTCTCGCCGTCGAATTCCTTCACTTCCTTGCCTTCGGCGATCAGCGTGCCGACGCCGGTCTTGGTGTAGAAGGCCGGGATGCCGGCGCCGCCGGCGCGGATGCGCTCGGCCAGCGTGCCCTGCGGATTGAATTCGAGTTCCAGCTCGCCGGCGAGGTATTGCTGGGCGAACAGCTTGTTCTCGCCGACATAGGACGAGATCATCTTCTTGATCTGGCGGGTTTCGAGCAGGCGGCTGAGGCCGATGCCGTCGACGCCGGCATTGTTGGAGACCACGGTCAGGCCCTTGACGCCGGAATCCCGGATCGCGTCCGACAGCTCCTCGGCAATGCCGCAGAGGCCGAAGCCGCCCGACATGATCATCATGTTGTCTTTTAGAATGCCTGACAGCGCCGACTTGGCGTCGGGATAGACCTTGTTCATGCAAAAAACCTCGACTGAACCTTGGGCTGGCGGGCGTCGCGCCTCATTGGCGGCGATTATTAGGCGAAATCGTCCGAAGCCGTCAATGATACGGGGTTCTCCGCTCCGCCCCCGGGTGATAGAAGCTGCCCATGCCGTGGGCATAACCGCGCAGCGGCCTTGAAAGCGTCAAGAAAACCCATCAAGTTGCGGTACTTAACACCATAGGATCTGGGCGTCGGCACAGACGTTACGCGCCCGCCCTTCTGGCTCCAACGACCAACCCGATCAGGACATGCCATTGACCATGGCCCAAGGAATGAAGCGCCTCGGGACGCCGATCGCGGCGCTGCTCGGCGTCGCGCTGATCGCCCTGATCGCGACCTCCTGGCTCATCAACCGCGACGCGCTGCGCAAGGCGGTCGAAGCGCAGATCCGCGACGTCACCGGGCTCGAGCTCAATGTCGCAGGCAGCATCGAGATCTCGGTGCTTCCGGCGAGCTACATCTCCTTCCGCGACGTCGGCCTCAAGGGCGGCGGCACGAGCGCTCCCGCGCTCCAGGTCGACGTGCTTACCGCGAATTTGCGGCTGCTGCCGCTTCTGCTGCAGCGTTTCGAGATCGCCGACCTGACGCTGCTGCGGCCGCGCATCCACGTCAGCCTGAAGCCGGACGGCGAGAGCAACTGGACGCCCTTCATCCAGACCATCGCACGCACCATGAAGCCCGGGGCCGAGAACCAGGTCTCGTTCTCCGAAATCCGCATCCAGGACGGCGTGCTCGATTACGAGGACGTTGCCACGCGTGCCAACGAGAAGCTCGAGGACATCGACCTGTCGCTGGCCTGGCCTTCGATCTCGCGCTCTTTTGCCGCGACCGGGCAGTTCGACTGGCGCGGCGAGCGCGTCGACGGCTCGATCAGCTTTTCCGATTTCGTCGCCGCCCTCTCCGGCGACCGCTCCGGCCTGAAGGCGCGCATCGCCAGCGCGCCGCTCAAGCTCGCCTTCGACGGCAGCGTCGCCAATCGCACCAGCGCGATGATGGAGGGCACGCTCACAGTGGACAGCCCGTCCTTGCGCAACGCGCTGCGCTGGACCGGACAGCCGCAGCCCGGCAGCGGCGGCTTCGGCCGCTTCGTGCTGAAGGCGCGCGCCAACGTCGTCGGCGCCTCGATCGCGCTCACCAATGTCAACGTCGAGCTCGACGGCAATGCCGCCGAAGGCGTCATGACCTACGCCAATAACGGCCGGCAGACGCTGCAGGCCACGCTCGCCGCCGACGCGCTCGACTTCACACCTTATATCTCGACGTTCCGCCTGCTCGCGAGTGGGGCGCGCGACTGGAACAGGCAGCTGTTCGACCTCCAGGGATTGTCGACCACCGACCTCGACATGCGCCTGTCGGCGGCCAAGCTGACGGTCGGGCCCACGCGGCTCGGCCGCACCGCGATCGGCGCCAATTTGCGGAATGGCACGCTGGCCCTCTCGGTCGGCGAGGCGCAGGTCTATGGCGGTATCGCGAAAGGCTCGTTCGGCATCGCGCGGTCCGATACGGTCGCCGACATCAAGGCGCAATTCCAGTTCACCGACGTCGATCTGCAGGCCTGCGCCACCGAGCTGTTCGGCCTCAACAAGCTGTCCGGCCGCGGCAACATCAACGTCTCGCTGTTCGCCTCGGGCTCGAGCCCGTTCGGCCTCGTGCAGTCGCTCGACGGCAGCGCCACCGTGACCGGGCATAACGGCGCGATCGCGGGCTTCAATGCCGAGCAGCTGCTGAAGCGGCTGGAGCGGCGGCCGCTGTCGGGCGGCGGCAATTTCCGCAGCGGCTCGACGCCATACGACAAGCTCACGATCGCCGTGAAATTCTCCGACGGCATCGCAACCGCCGAAG
The DNA here is from genome assembly GCF_025200905.1 of Bradyrhizobium yuanmingense. Taxonomy (NCBI): domain Bacteria; kingdom Pseudomonadati; phylum Pseudomonadota; class Alphaproteobacteria; order Hyphomicrobiales; family Nitrobacteraceae; genus Bradyrhizobium; species Bradyrhizobium yuanmingense. Next base: position 6,224,628 of record NZ_CP104173.1, read on the forward strand.
ACATCCGCATCGAAGGCCCGGCGGCCAAGATCACGCTGACCGGCACCGCCTCGGTGCCGGCCCGCGAATACGACATGAAGGGCGTGGCGAGCCTCAACACGGCGTCCGGCTTTCAATTGCCCTTCATGGTGCAGGGCCCCTGGGACGATCCCCTGATCTTCCCCGATCCCGAAAGCCTGATCCGGCAGTCGCCGGCGGCGTCTCCCTTCCTCGATCTCCTCAAGCAACGCATCACGGGTGGAAAGCGCCCGGAGGGATCGCCGACCGCCGAAAATGCGAAAGAGGGCGCGAAGTCGAACTGACGATTGTGCGCCGTGGAGCGCGCGCGAATTGATCCCGGTGAATTGATGCGGCGATTGGATCGATGCGCGCATGATGCATCTCCGACGCGCTACGACCTTGGTCCGACAAGATGCGTTGATTGCGCTACCACCATGCGCTAGTGTTTTATACGACCGGTTAAAACACCGGCCGTTTGAGGGAGAAAAACGTGAAATCCAAGGTTATTGGCGCAGTTTCATTGGCGGTCGCTGCGGTTGGGCTGTTTGCCGCCACTGCGCCCGCATTTGCACAACAGAAGACGATCACGGTCTGGTGGGTCAAAGGCTTTTACAAGTCCGAGGACGAAGCGCTCGCCGAGACGATCAAGAAGTTTGAAGCCAAGACCGGCATCAAGGTCGAATTGTCGCAATACGCGATCCAGGACATGATTCCGAAGACCGTCGCAGCGCTCGATGCGGGCACCGTGCCCGACGTCGCCTATTCCGACAGCTACGACGTGCAGGTACAGGGCAAGTGGGCCTATGAGGGCAAGCTCGAGGACCTCACCGACGTCATGGAGCCGATCAAGGGCCGGTTCGTGCAGAACACGCTGGACGCCTCGATCCTCTACAACGACGTCGCCAAGAAGAAGGCCTATTACGGCTTCCCGCTGAAGCAGCAGAGCATGCACGTCCAGATCTGGAACGACATGCTGGAGAAAGCCGGCTTCAAGCAGAGTGACATCCCGAACGACTGGACCGGCTACTGGAGCTTCTGGTGCGACAAGGTGCAGCCGGCGATCCGTAAGGCCACAGGCCAGCGCATCTATGCCGTCGGCCAGCCGATGGGCGTGGAATCCACCGACTCGTTCCAATCGTTCTACACCTTCATGGACGCCTACCACGTCAAGCTGGTCGACGACGACGGCAAGCTGCTGGTGGACGACCCCAAGGTCCGCGACGGCCTGATCAAGGCGCTGAAGGACTACACCGACACCTACAGCAAAGGCTGCGCCCCGCCCTCCGCGACTACCTGGAAGGACCCGGACAACAATGTCGCCTTCCACAACAAGACGATCGTGATGACCCACAACTTCACGATCTCGATCGCAGCGAAATGGTACGAGGAATCGCAGAACCAGAACCTCACGCCGGAACAGCGCGAGGCCGGCAAAAAGGCTTATGAGCAGGACATCGTCACGGCGTCCTTCCCCAAGGCTCCCGATGGCTCGACCATCAAGTATCGCTCCGACGTCAAGACGGGTCTGATCTTCACCGCGGCCAAGAACAAGGCCGAGGGCAAGCAGTTCCTCAACTTCCTGCTGCAGGAAGAGAACATCCGTCCCTACATCGAGGGCGCGCTCGGCCGCTGGTTCCCGGTGACGAAAGAAAGCCAGGAAAGCCCGTTCTGGCAGGCCGACAAGCACCGCAAGGCCGTCTACACCCAGTTCAAGGGCGGCACCTCTCAGTTCGACTTTACCAGGAACTGGAAGTTCACGATCTTGAACAATGAGAACGTGTGGGCGAAGGCGATGAACCGCGTCGTCAGTGAGAAGGTTCCGGTCGACAAGGCGGTCGACGAACTCATCGCCCGCATCAAGCAGGTCGCGGGCTGAGTCGTCCGCCGATCTCTCCGCGTTGCGGGGGAGAGTGCAACAACAACACCGGCCGCGTCTCGCGGCCGGCTTCTCTTTGAAGAGTCCGAAAGAATGGCGATCACGCTCTCTGGCGATCAGGCAATACCCGGCCCGCCCCTGTCGTCGCGGCTGACCCCGGCGCAGGTCTGGGGCATCCTCCTGCTAACACCTTATCTGCTCGTCTTCCTTGCCTTCGTCGTCTATCCCGTCTGCTACGGGCTCTGGCTGGCACGCGATCCGGCAAACTATGTGGCGCTATATCACGACCCGATCTTCGCGCGCGCTGCAATCAACACGCTGATCTTCCTGGTCGTCGGCATCAACATCAAGATGATGATTGCGCTGTTCCTGTCCGGCTTCTTCGCGCAGCAGCGCACCTGGATCAGATGGCTGTCGGTGATCTTCATCCTGCCCTGGGCGGTGCCGTCGATCCCGACCATCCTGTCGGTGCGCTTCATGCTCAATCCCGAATGGGGCATGGTCAACCATTTCATCTTCTCCCTGACCGGCGATGACGGTCCGAACTGGCTGAACGACCCGACCGTCGCGCTCTGCATGGCGATCGCCGTGCACATCTGGAAGTCGCTGCCGTTCTGGACGCTGATCCTGATCACCGGGCGCCTTGCGATCTCGCACGATCTGTTCGAGGCCGCCGAGGTCGACGGTGCCAGCTGGTGGCAGAAATTCCGCTACATCACCTGGCCGTCGATGCAGACGCTCTACGTCACCTGCACGCTGCTCTCGATGATCTGGACGCTGGGCGATTTCAACAGCGTCTACCTGCTCACCGGCGGCGGACCTGCCGACCTCACGCACGTGCTGGCGACGCTCGGCATCCGCTATCTTCGGCTCGACCAGCTCTCGCTCGCGATGGCATCCATCGTCTGCGCGATGCCGTTCGTCCTGCCACTGGTTTACTTCATGATGAAACGGTTGTCGCGATGAAGCTTCCCTCCCTCCGTGACGTCGCGACGGAAGCGCGGCTGCTGCTGATCGGCATTCCCGTCTTCCTGTGGACGATGATCCCGATCTACCACATGTTCCTGTTCGCGATCTCCCCGAAGGAGGACGCGTTCTCGGGCAAGCTGTGGCCGGACCATCCGACGCTGCACAACTTCGAAATCGTGTTCAAGCAGCAGCACTACTTCCTGCGCGACTTCTACGCCCAGTTCTGGAATTCGACGCTGATCGCAGTCTCCGTGGGCGTGCTCACGCTGTTCATCGCGACCGCCGCGGCGTTCGCGATTTCGCGATTGAAGGTGCCGGGCGGCCGCGCCGTGCTGAACCTCGCGCTCTTCACCTATTTCATTCCGGCGGCGTTCCTCGCGGTCCCGATGTATCGCACGATGGGCAATTACGGCCTGCTCAACAATCACTGGTCGCTGATCCTGGCCATGGTGACGATCGCCTCGCCTTACGCGATCTGGGTGCTGAAGCAGGCCTCGGACAAGCTGCCGGTGGAGCTGGACGAAGCCGCGGTGATGGACGGCGCCACCACGCTGCAGATCTTCCGCCTGGTCTATTTGCCGCTGATGATGCCCTCGCTGGTCGCGATCGGCACCTATGCGGTGCTGCTGGCCTGGAACGAGTATCTCTACGCGTTCCTGCTGCTGTCGAACGACCGCGACATCACCCTCCCCGTCGCGCTCGGCAACTTCCTCGCCGCCGACGACTCGCCTTGGGAGCTGCTGATGACGACGGGCTTCATCTACGCGCTGCCGCCGGCCGCGGTCTATTACGCCTTCCGCCGCTACATGGTGGGCGGGCTCACGGCGGGTGCGGTGAAGTCGTAAATAGGCTGTCATTCCGGGATGGTCCGAAGGACCAGACCCGGAATCTCGAGCTTCTCAGGTGCGCTATTCCGCACCATGGTTCAATGCTGCGTATCGCTCCGGAGTGACGCTCTCCTCTACAGCGGCGCCGCGCTCTCGCCCTGCGAGCTCGACAGCTTGGAGGCGAGCGAAGCGATCACGATCACCACCGCGATCAGCGCGATCACCAGCGTGCAGATCGCGTTGATCTCGGGCTTCACGCCGAGCCGCACCTCCGAATAGATGCGGATCGGCAGCGTCGCCGAGCCTGGGCCCGTGGTGAAGCTCGCGATCACGAGATCATCGAGCGACAGCGTGAACGCCAGCATCCAGCCGGCGACGATTGCAGGGGCGATCAGCGGCAGCGTTACGGCAACGAACGCACCGACGGGATTGCAGCCGAGATCCATCGCCGCCTCCTCCAGCGAGCGATCGAGCGAGCCGAGGCGCGACTGCACGACCACCGTGACGAAGCACATGGTGAGCGTGGTGTGGGCGATCGTCACCGTCCAGAAACCCCGCTCGGCGTTCAGCGCAACGAACAGCAAGAGCAGCGACAATCCGGTGATCACCTCCGGCATCACCAGCGGTGCGTAGAGCATGCCTGAGAACAGGGTGCGACCACGAAAGCGTTCACCGCGCGACAGCGCCACCGCTGCGAGCGTGCCGAGCAGCGTCGCGATCGTCGCGGAGGCGACAGCGACCCGCAGGCTCATCCAGGCCGCCTCGATCATGGCGCGATCGTTGAACAACTCATGATACCAGCGCAGCGACCAGCCGCCCCACACCGTCACCAGGCGCGAAGCGTTGAAGGAATAGAGAACGAGGATCAGGATCGGCAAATAGAGGAACGCCAGCCCCAGCGCGAGCGAGGCGATGTTGAAGCGGGACAGGCGGGAGACCTTGCGCATCGCGCTATCTTCCCTGTTCCAGCTGCCGCTTCTGCAGCCGCTCGTACAGCAAGAGCGGCACCAGCAGCACGACCAGCAGCACGATCGCGGCAGCCGAGGCAACCGGCCAGTCCTTGTTGGTGAAGAATTCGAGCCACAGGGTCTGGCCGATCATCAGCGAATTGGAGCCGGCCAGAAGGTCGGGAATGACGAACTCGCCGACGATCGGGATGAAGCACAAGAGCACGCCGGCGCCGACACCGGGCAGCGACAGCGGGAAGGTGACGAGCCAGAACACCCGCCAGGGCGGCGCGCCGAGATCGGCAGCCGCTTCCTCCAGCACCGGCTCCATCTTGGCGAGCGTCGCGTAGAGCGGCAGGATCATGAACGGCAGATAGGAATAGACGATGCCGATATACATCGCGGTGTCGGTGGAGAGCCACACCACGGGCTGGCTGAAAAGATGCAGCGCCAGCAGGACCTGGTTCAGCAGGCCGTCGTGCTGGAGGATGTTGATCCAGGCGTAGATGCGGATCAGGAACGAGGTCCAGAACGGCACGATCACCAGCACCATCGCCACCGCCTGCCAGCGCTGCGGCAGCCGCGCCATCCCGTAGGCGATGGGATAGCCGATCAGGAGCAGTAGCGCGGTGGCCGTGAGGGCGACGGTGAGGCTGCGGACATAGGCGAAGACGTAAATGTCGTCGGAGGCGAGCAGCTTGAAATTGTCGACCGAGAGCGCAGCGAACGCTGCCTTCAGCGCGTTCCATCCCGCCGTGAGGTCGAACACCGGCTCGTAAGGCGGCTGCGCGATCGCGGTCTGCGACAGGCTGATCTTGAGCACGAAGCCGAACGGCACCAGGAAGAACAGCACCATCCAGACATAGGGCGCGATGGCCGCGAAGCGCGCCGGCTTTGCGAAGATGCGGCGCGAGCTCATGATTGCAGCACCACGCAATCGTCGGGCGTGAACCAGGCGACGACATGCTGGTTCAGGCTGTAGGCGTCGACATCCAGCCGCGCGCTGTTAGCGACCGACGCCTGCAGCATCCCGCCGGTGTCGAGCTTCACCTTATAGGTGGTGGTGCCGCCGAGATAGCAGATGTCCGCGATCACGCCCTCGAGGGTGTTGATCGCCGTCTCACGAACGGCCTCGTTGGCCGGGCCGCGGCGCGACAGCTTGACCTTCTCGGGGCGGATCGCGACCGCCAGTTTTCCGGTGCCGACCGCCTCACGCGGCTCGGCCACCACCAGCGCCCCCGCATCGCGCGTGCCGATGACCAGACGATGACCGTCGCGCAATTTTGACTCGCCGTCGAACAGGTTGATGTCGCCGACGAACTCGGCGATCCAGCGCGAGCGCGGCGCCTCATAGAGCTCGCGGGGGTTCGCGACCTGGGCGAGCTTGCCTGATTTCATCACGCCGATCCGGCTCGCCATCGTCATCGCCTCCTCCTGGTCGTGGGTGACGATGATGAAGGTCATGCCGAGCCGCCGCTGCAGTTCCATCAGCTCGGCTTGCGTGTTTTCGCGAAGCTTCTTGTCGAGGGCTGCGAGCGGCTCGTCGAGCAGCAGGAGTTGCGGGCGGCGCGCCAATGCGCGGGCGAGCGCCACGCGCTGGCGCTGACCGCCGGACAACTGGTCCGGCTTGCGCTTCTCCAATCCCTCGAGCTTGACCAGCGCCACCATCTCCGCGACGCGCGTGGCGATGTCGGCACGCGGCATGCCGGCGCGCTTCAGGCCGAAGGCAATGTTGTCGCGTACCGACAGATGCGGGAACAGCGCATAGTTCTGGAACATCATGTTGATCGGGCGCTCGTGCGGCAGCGCCTGCGCGATATCCTTGCCGCCGAGCAGGATACGCCCCTCGTCCGGCGCCTCGAAGCCCGCGAGCATGCGCAAGAGCGTGGTCTTGCCGCAGCCGCTCGGGCCGAGCAGCGCGAAGAACTCGCCGGCCTTGATATCGAGCGACACGCCGTCGACGGCGCGGAACGTGCCAAAGGTCTTGGCGACGCCCTCGATGCGCAGCAGCGGCTGGCCGGGCGCCGGGCATGCGTCCCCGCCAGCCGCTTCAGCCGCAACGTTCATCCCGGGCAATTCTTCCGCCATGGTCCCTGCCAACCCCGATTCCGCCGCACGCTAGCGGCCGATCGTGTTTAGCTCAACCGGTTCGGGGAAAACTTACATCGCGCCGCCGTAGCCCGGATGGAGCGAAGCGGAATCCGCGGCTGTTCGCCGGCGCAGAGACTCTCCCGGATTTCGCTTCGCTCCATCCGGGCTACACCAGTGACCGGCTCAGATCTGCCATGAACGCCGCCAGCGCGTCGTGGTCCGCCGCAGGCATTGTCAGGCCCAGCTTGGAACGGCGCCACAGAACGTCATCCGGAAAACGCGCCCATTCGTGGGTCATGAGATATCGCACCTCCGCGCCGGTCAGTTCGGGACCGAAGGCTGGGCCAAGCTCTTTGCGCGTCCTTGCTTCACCGAGCACGGCCGCCAATCGCGAGCCGTAGGCCGCGACCAGGCGCTGGGCTTCCGGCTCGGACAGAAAGCGCCAGCGCTCGCGTGCGAGGTCGACCTCGGTGTCGAAACGATCCCAGGCGAAATCTCCACCTGGCAGCGCTGCGCCGGCGGTCCAGGGCGGCGACATCGGATAGAACGGCGTCAGCCTCGTCACCGCCCGCTCGGCGCGCCGGCGCGCGGTGGTGAGGTCGCCGCCGAACATCGTGATCAGCGGTGCCTTGCGCCGGCGCGCGTGGAACAGGGTTGTGCCCTCGCGTTGCCGCGCGGACGCCGGCCTCAGATTGACGCCGCAGACCGTCCGGACCACGTCGGTCGGGGCGACGCGCTCGCGGAAGTAGCGGCTCGCCGCTTCGCAGAGATAACCGACATCGGCCCCTCGCACCGCCACGATGGCGGGGTCGCCGGTGAAATCGTGCGTGACTGTGCCGATCAGCGTGAACGCGCGCTCAAACGGGCTTGCGAAGATCAGTCGGCCGTCGCTGTTCTGGAACACGTAGACATTGTCTGAATCGAACAGCCTGGGCACGATGATCTGGCTCATCTGCATGGCCGTGGCGGCGGGCTGCGGCTGGCGCAGGACGGTCTCCGCGACGATCGAGGTCCAGCCGCCACTGGTATTGGCCAGCGCCCTTGCTGTAACGGAGCGGCGGTGGCCGCGATCGACCACGGCGAGCCGCCAGATGTCGGTTCGGTCGGCACGCACGCAGCGCGCCCCGGTCCGGATCGTCGCACCACGCTCGGCGGCGTCCAGCGCCGTGAGCACGACAAGGCGGGAATCGTCGACGATACAGTCCGAATATTCGAACGCCGTGCCGAACGGGCGCTTCAGCGCGTTGCCGACCGGGTGATGGGTGATGTCGAGGGTCGTCGATCCGGGCAGGCCGCTCCGGCCGGCGAGGACGTCATAAAGAAACAGGCCGGCCCGCAGCAGCCACGGCGGACGCTCGTCCACATGTGCAGGAATCACGAAACGCATCGGCCGCACCAGATGCGGCGCGATGGCGAGCCAGGTCCGGCGCTCGGCCAGTGCCCGGCGCACCCGCCAAAAGCCGCGGCGCTCCAGCACCGAGAGATCGCCGTGGATCAGCCGCGGTGTGGCCGACGACGCCGCGCCGCCGAGATCGCCCTGCTCGAACAGGATCACCCGCAGGCCGCGGCCCGCCGCATCGCGGGCGAGGCTGACGCCGTTCAGGCCGCCGCCGATGATCGCGAGGTCGTAATCCGCCATGAAGCCGTCGAATGGGAGCGAAGCACTCCCATCCACTAGAGCGATTTCCGTTCCGATGAAATCGGAACGGTGGCTCTAGATTCATATTCTGACGCGTTTTCTTGACGCGAGCCGCTGTCCACTTCGCTCGAAAACGCTCTAACCGGTCTTCAGCGCAAGCTCCATGGCTTCGGCGCGGCCGACGAGCCCGGCATATTTGCCGATCGGCAACGGCTTGCCGAGCAGATAGCCCTGCACCCCGTCACAGCCTTCCTTGGCGAGGAAGGCGAGCTGGTCGAGCGTCTCGACGCCCTCGGCGATGATCGACATTTCGAGGCCGTGGCCGAGGTCGATGACGGCGCGCACGATCGCCGCCGATTGCGGGTTGCGGCCGAGATTGATGATGAAGGCGCGGTCGATCTTGATCTTGTCGAACGGGAACGCCTGGAGATAGCTCAGCGAAGAATAGCCGCTGCCGAAATCGTCCATGGAGATGCGCACGCCGAGCGCCTTCAGGCGGCGCAGCAGCGCAAGGCCGCGATCGAAATCCTCGATCAGAACACCTTCGGTGATCTCGAGCTCGAGCCGGCCGGGTGCGAGGCCCGTCTCGATCAGGATCGAATGGACGAGGCCGACCACGTCGCCGTGCATGAACTGCGCCGGCGACAGATTGACCGCGACCTGCAGCGGCTTCGGCCAGGACGCCGCCTCGCGGCAGGCCTCGCGCAGGATCCACTCGCCCATCTCGACGATGAGGCCGCTCTCCTCGGCGATGGGAATGAATTCGGCCGGCGAAACCTGGCCGCGCACCGGATGCTGCCAGCGCGCCAGCGCCTCGAAGCCGATGATCTCGCTCTCGGCGACGCTGTGGCCCGCGGCCCCCTGCGGCTGGAAGGCGAGCGAGAGCTCGCCGTTCTTGACCGCCATGGAGAGGTCCTGGTGCAGCACGCGGCGGTCGCGGATCTGCTGGTCCATCTCGGGCTGGTAGAGGCTGATCGTGCCGCGCGACTTCTGCTTGGCGCGGAACAGCGCCGCGCCGGCATTGGCGAGCAGCGAGGCGCCATCGGTGCCATTGTGGGGAAAGACCGACATGCCCGTGGTGATGCCGGCGCGGACCGGGCGGCCGTCGATCTGGAAGTCCCTCGCGACAGCTTCGCCGATCTGCTGCGCCAGCGCGAGGCCCGCCTCGGGCTGCTTGCCGTCGATGATCAGGCCGAACTCGTCCCCGGACAGGCGCGCCACCACGCCGCCGCGTGCGGAATCCTGCAGCCGATGGGCGACCTCGATCAGGAGCTTGTCGCCCAGCGCATGGCCGAAGACGTCGTTGACCTCCTTGAGGCCGTCGAGGTCGACGCAGAGCACGGCGAACTCCTCGTCCGTGCCCTCGCAAGCCTCGATCATCTGAGTCAGCGCCTGCAGGAAGGCCGCGCGATTCGGCAGATCGGTGAGGCCGTCGTGATAGGCCATGTGCGCCATGCGCGACTCGGTCTGCCGGCGGTCGGTGACATCCTCGTGGGTCTTGATCAGATATTGCGGCTCGCCGGCATCATTGACCACGGTGGCGCGGCGGGTGAGGAACAGCCGCAGGCCGTTCTTGGTAGAGATCGGATGCTCCTCGGTGATCATCCCGCGCTTCTTGATCGCGGCCTCGTCGCGCGCGACGATCAGCCTGGCTTCCTTGGCGTTGAAGATGTCGGACGCGGTCAGGCCGGTGGCTTCCTCGCGCCTGCGGTTGAGGATCGTCTCCGCGCTGCGGTTGGCGAGCAGATAGCGGCCGTCCTTGACCTGCTCCACGATCAGCGCAACCGGGATGTTGTCGACCACGAGCTCGAGGAACTTCTTGGTGCTCTCCAGCTCCTGCGACAGCGAGCGGCGGTCGGTGATGTCCTCGAACAGGATGAGCAGAAATTCGGGCTTGTTGCTCTCGTTGCGGACCACGATCCGGATCGAGGCGACCATGCGCCGCGCGCCGGCACGATCCACCTCGAACTCATTGCGGTGCTGGCCATCCGGCGAATTGAGCGCGGCCTGGTCAGCGGCCTCGATGCTGGCCGCCGAGGCCGACGCAAACAGCTCCCGTGCATTCCTGCCGACGGCGAAGTCCCGCGACAATCCCCAGAACTTCTCATAGGCGCTGTTGGCGAAGATGTAGCAGCCGTCCTCGATGTTCTTGGCCGCCACGCAGGCCGGCACATGATCGAGCACCGATTCCAGGAACTGCTTGGTGGAGGCGAGCTGCCGCGACAGGTTGCGCTGCTCGGTGACGTCGAGATGGGTCGCCACCGAGCCGCCGTTCGGCAACACGAAATACTTCACCAGGATAGCCCGTCCGTCCGGCAGTTCCGTGGTCAGGCCATTGGCGCTCGATGCCTTCCGGTAAAATTCGTCATCGGTGACGCCGAGCACTCCGCGCTCGCGGCGCAGCCTCAGGATGTCGCAACCGGTCATGTTGGGCCGGAGGTCGGATCGCGTCAGGCCATAGATCTCGAGATAGCGGTCATTGCAGAAGATGACGCGGCGCTGCGCATCCGTCATCACCACGCCCTGGTTGAGGTTGTTCATGGCGGAGGAGATGAAGGCGTTGCGACGCAGCTGCAAACGGCTGGACCGGCGCAGCGAGGAATGGATCCACAGCCCGATCGCGGCGAGGAACGAGCAGACCACGATGCCCGCGATGAGGGCTTCCCAGATCACGCCGGGATCAAGCCTGGTGAGATCGCCCGGAACGGCAAGGCTGTCCGATGCCGCAAAGGCGCGCGCAGGCGCGCCCGTAACGGCCAGGCATAGGAGGGCGTGCACAGCAATCCAAAGCGTGCTGCCCACGTGCCAGTTCTTCTCAGCCATCAGCCACCCGCGATTTCAACGTCGGATTGTCTGGCTTCGCGGGTTTGGATCGGGTAAACGCCTGTGGGCACAACAGAATAATGTGACATAAAATGCGGCAATTGCCCTGACATGATAAACGACTTCTTAACGGAAGCCCCGCCTGCGCCGCCGCATCCGGACCGTGCGCCACCGGTGCTTCCAACTGGTATCCTGCACAACCATGGATAGGGTCGATTGCGTCGTCATCGGAGCCGGCGTGGTCGGGCTCGCGGTGGCCCGGAAGCTCGCCCAGGCCGGGCGCGAGGTGATCGTGCTGGAGGAAGCCGAGGCGATCGGCACCGTCACCTCCTCGCGCAACAGCGAGGTGATCCATGCCGGCATCTACTACCGGGCCGGGAGCTGGATGGCGCGCATGTGCGTGGCAGGCAAGCACGCGCTGTACCGCTACTGCGCCGAGCGCGGCATCCCGCACAAAAATTGCGGCAAGCTGATCGTCGCGACCAGCCCGAAGGAGACCGAGAAGCTGCAATCGATCAAGGCGCATGCCGAGGCCAACGGCGTGCTCGACATGCAGCTGCTCTCGGGCGAGGCCGCACGCGCGCTGGAGCCGGCGCTCGCCTGCGACGCCGCGCTGCTGTCACCGTCGACGGGCATCATCGACAGCCATTCCTACATGCTCTCACTGCGCGGCGAAGCCGAGGACGCCGGCGCAGCTTTCGCGTTTCACACCCCGCTGATCCGTGCCAAGGCGGCGGCCGGCCTCATCGAGATCGATGCCGGCGGCGAGGCACCGATGACGCTGCAATGCAACCTCCTCGTCAACGCCGCGGGGCTGTCGGCAACGCATGTGGCGCGCAACATCGACGGCATGCCGCTGGACCGGATTCCGCCGGCCTATCTCGCCAAGGGAAACTACTTCAGCTGCAACGCCAAGGCGCCGTTCTCGCGTCTGATCTATCCGGTGCCGGAGCCCGGCGGCCTCGGGGTGCACTTGACGCTGGACATGGCAGGACAGGCGCGCTTCGGGCCTGACGTCGAATGGATCGAGACGATCGACTACGAGGTCGATCCGTCACGCGCCGAGCGCTTCTATCCCGCGATCCGCAAATACTGGCCGACGCTGCCTGACGGCGCGCTGATGCCGAGCTATTCGGGCATCCGCCCGAAGATCGTGCCGCCGGCCGTGGCCACGCAGGATTTCTTGATGCAGGGCCCGCGCGATCACGGCGTTGCAGGCCTGATCAATCTGTTCGGCATCGAATCGCCGGGACTGACGTCCTCGCTCGCGATCGCCGATCACGTCGCCGAGCTCGCAGATATCGACAGTGTTTCGAGAAGCGGATAAGTGTGCGCGTCGAGAGCCACGGGTCCAAGCAAGAATGAGCGCCGCACAACCGTGTTGCACGGTACACACCTTGCAGCAGGGATGAGCACGGATGCTCTCATCCCTGCGTGAAGGACGTGATCAACTCTACACTGTCACGGGGGTTACTAGTGGAGCGTGTCGCCAGATTGCTTCAGACGCTCGATCTGGTCCTTGACCATCAACTTCCGGCGCTTCAACTCAACAATTTGCAGGTCGTCTGTTGAAAGGTGCACGAGAGCTTCGTGCAATTCGTTTTCGAGAAGTTTGTGCTTCCGTTCCAATTCAACGAGATGTGCCTGAATTGTCATTCGAAACCTCCTCGGTAGGGTTGAACCTTTAGGATTCGATCCGGACAACCAAGTCTACATCACCGATTCGTCCTGTCGATGGGTATCCGTCGTTGCAGCGTCATTTTTGAAAGTTCATATGTAACGAAGCGTGACTAAGGGAACCACGCCGGAAAAATCCATGATATCAATACGCCCACGCACCGCCGCAGCTCCCTGCAGAAATATGTTGCTGGAGATCGGGGACGAGGGATCGCAGATCGCTTGCGATCACGCGGCGCAAGGACGATAATTTCCACAGGGCATCCACAGCCCGGATCTCACGCCTATCGGTTTTCGGCCACCGCAGACATGACCAATGAAGATGAGCGTGAGCTCGAAGCCGAGCTCACCCGGTTGCAGCAGGAACACCGAGATCTCGATGCGGCGATCGATGCATTGCATCAATCGCCCGCCCCCGACCTGTTGCGGTTACAGCGCCTGAAGAAGCGCAAGCTGTTGTTGCGCGACCGCATCGCGTTCATCGAAGACCAGATCACCCCCGACATCATCGCCTGACCGTGAGCCGGTCTTGCGCGGCGCCCCGCCGCTTCCGAATCCGCTTGACTCAATAAGAACAAAATAGGAACATTCGCGGGCGCCCCACCTCAGAGAACGCTCAAGGACAACACACGAGGACAACGCAGATGTCGGCAACCGCCCTTTTCGACAACAGCCATTACGAACAGGCCTGCGATCAGGCGATCGCGATGTGCGACGGCAATCTGCGCAGCACCATCAAGGCGCTGATCATGGCCAACGAATATCTGGAAGCCGAGCTGGAGGAATTGCAGGCGGCGATTTCAGCCGGCTGCATTCCGGAGATCTCGCGCAGCAAGATGCGGAGCAAGAGCAGCGCCGCATAATCTTCAACCTTGGAGCAACGCCATGTCGGATGTGACCTATTACGTTGCAATGCCCTTCTTGATCGATGACGACGGATCACCCGTCGCAGGCGCTGCAGAGGAGTGTCAGTCCTCGACGGCGGCGCTGCGACGCGCAGAGATGCTGGCGCGCGGCGCCGGCCATATCGGCGCGATCGCGTTCAGCCGCAGCGGCGATCCCATGACCGGCGAATTCGGCGACGCGACGCTGCTGCGCAAGTTCGGCAACGTGCCGGAAGATCTTGCCACCCTCTAGACTAGCGCTCGCCGCCGACCAGCCTGATCCGCGGCTCGTGCCGGCGGCTCGCCTTGCGCACATACATGGCGGCATCCGCCTCCTCCAGGGCGCGGCCTGCAGCGGATTGCGGACCGAGCAGCGCGACGCCGGCCGAGGCGCCCGCGGCCACGTGCTGGCCGCGAAAAACGAATGACAATTCGTCGATCGCCTGCTCCAAGGCCGCAGCCTTGACCTTCGCATCGGTCTCGCTGAGATTCCAGAGCAGCAGCGCGAACTCGTCGCCCCCGAGCCGGCCGACCACGTCGGAGGCGCGGACCTGTCGCGTCAGCGTGGCGACAATCGCCTTGAGCACCTCATCGCCGGCGGCATGACCGAAGGAATCGTTGATCGGCTTCAGCCGATCGACGTCGAGCACGATCAGCGCCCCGCTGGCGCGGTAGCGCTTCATATAGGCGATGGCGCGCGCGAGCTCGCGCTCGAAACCGCGCCGGTTGGGAATCCCGAGCAGGAAATCGGTATCGGCGGCCGCCTCGAGCTCCGAGATCCGCAGCAGGGCCGCCTTGAGCTTGCTCCTGAGGCCGCGGATGATCGCCTTGCCGTCATCGGCAGCCGGCGCTCTGCGCAAGGCCGGTTTGGCCGCGCGGCTCGAAACGGCTTTGGATCGGGCGGCGCTCATGTTCCGGCCCTTTCTGGCCTTCGCAGGGCTCGCCCTTTTCGGTTTCTTCATGGGCATCCTGCTCAATGAAGGCTTGCGGGGATTCACCAAGACAGGATAGTGGATTCCCTTCTCCTTGCCACCGCCTTGCGAGCCGCCGGCCGGAATCATTAATCTGGCCTATCTCTCTGTTTTTCTGGGCACAATTGACGTCATGACCGCGCCGATCGCCATCATCATGGGAAGCCAGTCGGACTGGGACACGATGCGGCACGCCGCCGACACGCTTGACGCGCTCGGCATTGCTGCCGACAGCCGCATCGTCTCGGCCCACCGCACGCCCGACCGGCTGTTCGCATTCGCCAAGGGTGCCAAGGCCGCAGGTTACAAGATTATCATCGCCGGCGCCGGTGGCGCGGCCCATCTGCCCGGCATGGCGGCGGCGCTGACGGAACTTCCCGTCTTCGGCGTTCCCGTCGAATCCAAGACGCTCAAGGGCGTCGATTCGCTCTATTCGATCGTCCAGATGCCCGCGGGCATTCCGGTCGGCACCCTCGCCATCGGCAAGGCCGGCGCGATCAATGCCGCGCTGCTGGCAGCGGCCGTGTTGGCATTGTCCGACCCGGCCCTGTCGGATCGCCTCGCCGCCTGGCGCAAGGCCCAGACCGAGGCGGTCGCCGAGCGGCCGGAGGACAAGGCGTGACGGACACCAGGCACGTGAAGCTGAAGCCCGGTGACACCATCGGAATCCTCGGCGGCGGACAATTGGGCCGGATGCTGGCCATGGCCGCGGCGCGACTCGGCCTGCGCTGCCAGGTGTTCTCGCCCGATCCGGATTCGCCGGCCTTCGACGTCGTGCTGAACGCGACCTGCGCCGAATATGCCGACGTCGAGGCGCTCGAATTGTTCGCGCATGATGTCGACGTCATCACCTACGAATTCGAGAACGTGCCGGCGGCAGCCGCGCTGGTATTGGACGCGCGCCGCCCGGTGCTGCCCAACCGCAAGATCCTCGAGACGACCCAAGACCGGCTCGCCGAGAAGGATTTCGTGACGAAGCTCGGGATCGGCACTGCCGCCTACGCCGACGTCACCTCCGTCTCCTCGCTGCGCGAGGCGATCGCCAGGATCGGCCTTCCAGCGGTGCTGAAAACCCGCCGCTTCGGCTATGACGGCAAGGGCCAGGCCATCATCCGCGAGGGCGACGACATCGCGAAGGTGTGGACCAGCCTCGCCACCAAATCGGCGATCCTGGAGGCCTTCGTGCCCTACGAGCGCGAGATCTCCGTGATCGCCGCGCGCGCGGCCACGGGCGAGGTCGAGTGCTTCGACGTCACCGAGAACGAGCACCGCGACCACATCCTGAAGATATCGCGTGCGCCCGCGCCGATTCCTGACGCGCTCGCCGAGGAGGCGCGCAGCATCGCGAGCAAAATCGCAAGCGCGCTCGACTATGTCGGCGTGCTCGCGGTCGAAATGTTCGTGCTGGCAGGCGGCACCGGACCGAAGGTGCTGGTCAACGAGATCGCGCCGCGCGTGCACAATTCCGGGCACTGGACGCTCGACGGCGCCTCCGTCTCGCAGTTCGAGCAACACATCCGCGCCATCGCCGGCTGGCCGCTCGGCAAGCCGGTGCGCCACGGCGACGTCGTCACCATGACCAACCTGATCGGCGACGAGATCAACGATTACGAAAAGTGGATGAGCGTGCCGGGCGCGACCGTGCACATCTACGGCAAGGGTGCGCCGCGCCCCGGCCGCAAGATGGGCCACGTGACGGAAGTCAGGCCGCCCCGCGACAAGTGACGGGATCGCAGCAAGAGCTGCAATCCCGCCGGGCGATTGTGACTACGCCGTCTTCACGCCCGCAACGACGCCGCTGGGCTCCTCGCTGAGCCAGCGATAGATCACCCCGCCGAGCGCGCCGCCGATCAGCGGCGCGACCCAGAACAGCCACAGCTGCGACAGCGCCCAGCCGCCGACGAACAACGCCGGGCCGGTGCTGCGCGCCGGGTTCACCGAGGTGTTGGTGACGGGAATGCTGACGAGGTGGATCATCACCAGCGCGAGCCCGATCGCCAGCGGTGCGAATCCCGCCGGCGCGCGCCCATGGGTCGCCCCCATGATGATGAACAGGAACATCATGGTCATCACCACCTCGGTGAGGAAGCCGGCCATCATGCTGTACTGACCGGGCGAATGCGCGCCATAGCCGTTGGAGGCGAAGCCCTTGCTGACGTCGAAGCCGGGCGCCCCACTCGCAATGACATAGAGCAGCGATGCGGCGACAATCGCGCCCGCCACCTGGGCGATCACATAAGGCAGGATCTGGCCGGCCGGAAAGCGGCCGCCGGCGGCGAGACCGACCGTGACGGCCGGATTCAGATGGCACCCGGAGATGTGGCCGATCGCGTAGGCCATGGTGACGACGCTCAATCCGAAAGCCAGGGACACGCCGACCAGCCCGATCCCGACCTGCGGGAAGCCAGCGGCGATCACCGCGCTTCCGCAGCCCGCGAATGTCAGCCAGAAGGTGCCGATGGCTTCGGCAGCATATTTTTTGATGTCCATTGTAGTCCCTCATTGCAAAGATTCCGGAACAAAGCTCCGGTGCGGCCCCGTCCTCGGCGCCAAATCGCCCAAATCGGGGCCGCATGGAGGTATTTTCGCCGCATTTAATGGCCGAACTTGGCCCGAAAATCCGCTTGGCCGGTGGACATCTGCGGTTTTGTCTGATACATCCGCGCGCTCAAGGTTAAGGGCTTGCGCGTTTCGCCATCCCCTTTGACTTACCAGAATTCAAATCCGATCCACCTGAAGAGGATGCCGCGTGCAGGTTCTCGTTCGCGATAACAATGTTGATCAAGCCCTCAAGGCGCTGAAGAAGAAGATGCAGCGCGAGGGAATTTTCCGCGAGATGAAGCTCCGCGGTCATTACGAGAAGCCCTCCGAGAAGAAGGCCCGCGAAAAGGCCGAAGCCGTGCGCCGCGCGCGCAAGCTGGCCCGCAAGAAGCTGCAGCGCGAAGGCCTGCTGCCGATGAAGCCGAAGCCGGTGTTCGGCGCCGGCCCGGGCGGTGATCGCGGCGGTCGTGGCGGCCCCGGTGCAGGTCCGCGCGGACCGCGCTGAGCCGATTCAGCAAGACTTTAGTTTTCGATGACGCGGGCCCCGGGCCCGCGTTATTGTTTTGAGGACTTGTCGGATCAAGCTCTAGCGCGAG
The DNA here is from genome assembly GCF_025200905.1 of Bradyrhizobium yuanmingense. NCBI lineage: Bacteria > Pseudomonadati > Pseudomonadota > Alphaproteobacteria > Hyphomicrobiales > Nitrobacteraceae > Bradyrhizobium > Bradyrhizobium yuanmingense. The sequence continues at coordinate 6,242,469 of NZ_CP104173.1, forward strand.
CCAACCGTAGATGGCCTCCCCTTTCTCCCAGCGCGGCCTTCCGCGACGGCGCCGGATCTGGCAGCCGCCGCTCGCGGCGGCCCTGACGGGGATCGTGCTGGGCGGCTGCTCGTTCGATCTGGGATCACTGATGCCGGAGAAGGACAAGCCGCAGGAGGCCCCCAAGGCCGCCGCGCCGGCCGAGAGCGCGGTGAGCGCCGGCAACGTCACCGAAGCCCAGGCCCATACCGCGAAGGCTCAGTTTCTGGCGAAGTCAGGCGAGGCCGCGGCAGCGCTCGACGAGTTCAATCGCGCGATCGGCCTCGATCCCTACAATGCGCAGGCGCTCTATGGCCGCGCCCTGATCTACCAGGGCAACAACCAGCACGACTTCGCGATCGCCGATTTCAGCGCCGCCAGCGGACTCAACCCGCAAAAGGCCGAGCCGCTGCTGGGCCGCGCCAACAGCTATCTCGCGCTCGGCAAGGTCAAGGAGGCCGCAGCCGATCTCGACGAAGCCTCCGAGGCCGATCCGAACAATGCCCAGGTTTGGACCGCGCGAGGTCAGGTCTATGAGCGCTTGGGCGACAAAGCCAAGGCGGCGGCGTCCTACACCAAGGCGGTTGCGCTTCGTCCACGCGACGAACCCGCTCGCAGCGGTCTCGCCCGCGTCGGCGGCTGACGGTTTGGCGGAGGCTGAGCGGAGTTCTAGTCGGGCGTGGCGCTCTTGGGCAGAACGGCGTTGAACATCGACTTCATGCCCGACAGCATCTCGTCGGCGACATTGGTCTTCTTCGGCCGCGGCAGGGCGGCGCCCGCATCGGCACGCAGGTCGAGCGGCGGTGCGATGACCGGCACGGGAATGTCGGCCGGCGGCGTCACCCGATTCGGATCATCGTTGCCGATCGAGGCCGTGTAGGGCGGATTGGAGCCCCCATTGCCATAGGCCTCGGGTGAGGGCGTCGAGACATTGATCGGCGGCGGCAGCGGACGGACTGGAGACGGCTCCACATTCACGACACGCGGAGCCTCCGGCGTGCGGGCGGCGTCCCGCACCGCAGGCTCAGCCGGCTTGGTCTCCGACGCGCGAGCCTCGGCAGGCTTGGTTTCCGACGACCTGGCCTCGGCAGCCTTGCCCTCGGGCGACTTGCGCAGGCGCTCGATCGCAGCACGCGCCAGATCGTTGGCGTCGGGAGCCGCGGAAGCCGCCGTCGGGGCCGAATTGGCCTCAACCACGGGAGCAGAAGCCGCCGGTGCGGATTTCGCCGCGGCCTTGTCGCGGGCAGAGGGACGTCCGCGCGGACCGGTGTCAGCGGGAGCCACGTCTGCGGCCTTGGTCTCGGCGGCCGGCGGATGATCGACCGGCTTCTCGACCGCCGCCTTGTCCGTCACGCTCTTCTCGGGGATGCCCTTGGCCTTGACGCCGGAGGCGGGAAGGTTGGCGGTATCGGTGGGTTTGCCGTCGCTGCCGGTCTGGGCAGGCGCGGTCACGGCGGCTGGGGTGTCGGCGGCCGGCTTGGCGTTGATGTAATGATTGACGATGTAGGCCCCGATGATCGTCGCGAGCACCGAGGGGAAAATATCCATCGAAATTTTTGCGAGGTATTTCAGCATTCCGACCACACTCCCCGCGCGACCTGATGCGGGAACTTTAGGGCATTGTGAGGGATCAACTGCGACGGATCGATGGCAAACAGGGGCGCGACCCTAGCGTTTCAGCTCAATTTCAAGGAACACGATCTCAGTTGAGGTTTCGTTAAGTACGTCATGCTGGACGCCGGCCTTGCGGAAATAGGATTTCCCGGCGGCAAGCTGCGCCTTGGACCTTTCGCCATTGGGCGCGACGATGGTCATCTCGCCGGCGGCGAGCGGAACGATCACATAGTCCATGCCATGGGTGTGATGGCCGGTGGCGCTGCCGGGGGCAAGCCGCCATTCGGTCACCCGGACCTCTTCGTTGTCGACCTGAACCTCGGACTTGGCGGCAAGCACTGGGAGCTCCTTCTAGGGTACGAAAACCATGAACACGTAGACGGCAAATACCACCATATGCACCAGGCCGAACAGGACATTGGTCCTGCCCGTGCCGAAGGTCAGCATGCTCAGGAAGAAGGTCAGCAGCAGGAGCACGCTGCCCTGGGCGCCGAGGCCGAGCTCAAGCTCCTTGTCGAGCGCGTAAGTGGCGACCCCGACGGCAGGAATGGTCAGGCCGATGGTCGCCAGCGACGATCCCAGAGCGAGGTTGATGCTCTTCTGGAGGTCGTTCTGGCGGGCCGCCGAGACGGCCGCGACGCCTTCCGGCATCAGGATCAGAAGCGCGACCAGAAGCCCGGCAAAGGCCGGCGGCGCGCCGATCTTGGCCGCGACGGCGTCGACCACCAGCGAGAATTTCTTGGAGAGCAGCACGACCGCCAGCAGCGCGATCAGCAGCAGCACGACGCTGAGCACCAGCATCCTGCCCGACAGATGCACCTCGCCGCTGCCGGCGTACGCCCGCTCGTGGACGAAGTAATCCTTGTGCAGGACCGTCTGGGTGTAGAGAAACACCGCATAGAGCGCCAGCGTGACCACGTCGACGAAGCCGAGCTGGACCGCCGAATAGACAGGCCCCGGCGTGGTGGTGGTGTAGTTCGGCAGGATCAGCGTGATGGTCGCGAGCGCGAACAGGACGCTGAGATAGACGTTGGCGCCGGAGAGCTGAAAACCCTGCTCGCGATAGCGCAGGCCGCCGATGAAGATGCAGAGCCCGACGAGGCCGTTGCAGACGATCATGACCACGGCGAACACGGTGTCGCGCGCCAGTGCCGGGGCAGGCTTGTCGCCCAGCATGATCGTGGTGATCAGCGCGACCTCGATGATGGTCACCGAGAGCGTCAGCACCAGCGTGCCGTAGGGTTCGCCGACCCGCTCCGCGATCACCTCGGCATGATGAACCGCCGCGAACACCGTGCCGAACAGGATGACCAGAAGGACGACGGTGAAGAGAAGACCGCCAAACGACAGCGTGAAGACGTAATCCGTGGCGCTGACGGCTGCGAACAACAGCAGGGCCAGCGCCGGAAAGACCCAGGCCGACCGGGGCATCGGATCATGCGCGCTCATCATCGGCTCCAACTACGAAAGCGAGCAATAGCAAATCGGCCGGCGGATTCAATGCCAGTGCAGGATCGGTGCGACCGGCAGGAACGTCAGCAACAGGAACAGCGGGATCAGCACGGCGCCGGCGCGCAGGAGATAACCGAAGAAGCTCGGCATCGCGACGCCGTTCTCGCGGGCGATGCTGCTCACCATGAAGTTCGGCGCGTTGCCGATATAGGTGAGTGCTCCCATGTAGACCGCTCCCATGGAGATCGAGGCGAGCGTGCCCGAGAGCTGATGCATCAGCACCTGCGGATTGCCGCCGGCGAGCTCGAAGAACAGCAGATAGGTCGGCGCATTGTCGAGGAACGCGGACATCAGGCCGGTGAACCAGAAATAAACGACCTCGCGCGGCGCGCCATCCGGCGCCGTCACCGCCGACAGCAGCCAGGCGAACGCGCCGTGATGGCCGGCATTGAGCATGGCAATGACCGGGATGATGGCGACGAAGATGCCCGCGAACAGTTTTGCGACCTCGCGGATCGGCTCCCAGGTGAAGCCGTTGGCCTGCCTGTGCTCGTCGGGCGTCAGCCACACCGACAGCGCCGCGATGGCCAGCAGCGCCAGGTTGCGCGCGACGTCCTCCAGCTCCAGCTTGGTACCGAAAATGTCGAAGGCAATGTCGGGCCTCCACATCGCCGAAGCGAGAAGGCTGGCGACGATGGCTGCGATCAGCACCAGATTGACGAGGCCGCGGATGCGCAACGGCTCTCCCCGGCCTGTGTCGGCGGGCGGCGGCTCACTGCGAAAGCGCCAGACGTCGACGACGGCGAAGATCGCGAGCAGCAGGACGGCGACGAGTGCGGTCTGCAACCAGATGGTCCGCGTGGTCCAGAAGAAGTCAACGCCATGCAGGAAGCCGACGAACAGCGGGGGATCGCCGAGCGGGCTCAGCGCGCCGCCGACATTGGCCACCAGGATGATGAAGAAGATGACGACATGGGTGTTGTGGCGCCGCTGCCGGTTAGCGCGGATCAAGGGGCGGATCAGGATCATCGCGGCACCCGTGGTCCCGACGATGCTCGCCCCCAGCGTGCCGAGCGCGAGGATGCCGACATTCGCCGCCGGCGTGCCCTTGATGTCGCCGGTGATGAGGATGCCGCCGGCCACGACATAGAGAGCGAACAGCAGCACGATGAAGCCGAGATATTCGGCGAGCATGGCATGGACCAGCGCCGCCAAGGTCGCCGCGCCGCCGGCAAAGACGACGAGCGCGGCGAGCGCCAGCAGCGACCAGGCAGCGGTGATCTTGCCGTAATGGTGATGCCAGATCTTCGGCAACAGCAGCGGCCCCATTGCAATCGACAGCAACAAGCCGGCAAAGGGCAGCGCATAGGGCCAGCGCATCGCCGCACCATCGAGGCCGGTCGCGGCAAGCGCATTCTGCGGCAGAAGCGTCAAGCAGGAGACGGCGAGCGCGGGGATGTAACGTTGAGCCAAGCCGTCAGCCGCCAATGAAGCCTCTCGCCGTTTCGATCGCGCCATATTGATCGAGATCGTCGTGCCCGCCGCCCTCGATGCGAACGAACCGCTTGGGCTCGCGGGCGAGCGCGAACAGACGCTCTCCGAAGACGATCGAAATGACAAGGTCATTGGTGCCATGCATGATGAGCAGCGGCACCGTGACGCGCGACATGCGCTGGTCCGAATGGAAAGGGTCGCGCATCAGAAGGCGGACCGGAACGAACCGGAACGATGACGCCGCAATGTCGGCTGTCGACGTATAGGGCGCCTCCAGGATGAGTTTTCCAACGCGATGCTCCGAGGCGAGCGCGACCGCGACGCCCGTCCCGAGCGAAAAGCCCCAGGCGACGATTCGTTCCGCCGCATAGCGCGCGGTGGTGAACGCGTAGGCGGCTGCAGCGTCGCGCAGCAGGCCCTGCTCGCTCGGCATCCCGCTCGAGCCGCCATAGCCGCGATAGGACAGCGCAACGAGGCCGGTGCCGTCGGCAGTCATCGCCTTGAAACGGCCGACGCGGCCGGCGAGAAAATCGCCATTGCCGTGGAAGTAGAGGATCACGGAACGACCGGGCTTGGCCGGCACGTGCCAGACGATGACCTGCTCGCCATCAGACGTGGTCAGGACATGCTCTTGCGCCTCGGGAAGGCCCGCAGCATCGGGTGCGGTGCGGCCGGCGGGCGGGATCGGAAACAGCATCTCGCGCTGGCGGACGTACAGCACGAGGAGACCGGCGCAATAGACGGTCAGGAGCACGATGGCGATCCACTTGACAATGCTCATCATTGCGCGGCCGCTCCCTCGCTTGAGACTAGGGCTTGCGACGGCTCCGCAGCAATTTCATGACGTCGGTCGCAGGCTCGCCGGAACGTCGCGGCAGCTGCACGCCGCCTTGTGGGCAGCGTGCCAGGCGACACGCTGCTCGCGCACGCCTTGGGCGGCATGCGATCGGACTGGTGCCATTCCTAATTGATGGCCACGGTCCCTCCCCCGTCACATCGCCTTGACGATGTTCTCGGTGACCTTCTTGGCGTCGCCGAGCAGCATCATGGTGTTGTCGCGGTAGAACAGCGGATTGTCGATACCGGCATAGCCCGACGCCAGCGAGCGCTTGATGAACATCACCGTGCCGGCCTTCCAGACCTGGAGCACCGGCATGCCGTAGATCGGCGAAGTCTTGTCCTCTTCGGCCGCCGGGTTGGTGACGTCGTTGGCGCCGATCACGAAGGCAATGTCGGCCTGCGCGAATTCGGAGTTGATGTCCTCGAGCTCGAACACCTCGTCATAGGGCACGTTGGCTTCGGCCAGCAGCACGTTCATGTGGCCGGGCATGCGGCCGGCGACCGGGTGAATGGCGTATTTCACCTCGACGCCTTCCTTCTTGAGCATGTCCGCCATCTCGCGCAGCGCGTGCTGGGCCTGCGCCACCGCCATGCCGTAGCCGGGCACGATGATGACCTTGGAGGCGTTCTTCATGATGAAGGCCGCATCGTCCGCCGAGCCGAGCTTGGCGGGCTTCTGCTCGCCCGTGGCGCCGCCGGCCGCCGCGGTCTCACCGCCGAAGCCGCCGAGGATGACCGAGATGAAGGACCGGTTCATCGCGTGGCACATGATGTAGGACAGGATCGCGCCCGAGGAACCGACCAGCGCGCCGGTGATGATCAGCGCGGAATTGCCGAGCGTGAAGCCGATGCCGGCGGCCGCCCAACCCGAATAGGAGTTCAGCATCGAGATCACGACCGGCATGTCGGCGCCGCCGATCGGGATGATCATGAGCACGCCGAGCGCCAGCGCGATGATGGTGATCATCCAGAAGTCGAACGCGCCGCCGGTGAGGACGAGACGGACGATGAAGAACACCAGCGCGACGGCCAGCGCGATGTTGATGATGTGGCGGAACGGCAGGATGATCGGCGCGCCGCTCATGCGCGCGGACAGCTTCAGGAAGGCGATCACCGAGCCGGTGAAGGTCAGCGCGCCGATGGCGACACCGAGCGACATTTCGACCAGACTTGATGCATGAATGGCGCCAGGCTTGCCGATGTCGAAGGCCTCAGGCGCGTAGAACGCGCCGGCAGCGACCAGCACCGCGGCCATGCCGACCAGCGAGTGGAAGGCGGCGACCAGTTCCGGCATCGAGGTCATCGGCACGCGGCGGGCGATCACCGCGCCGATGCCGCCGCCGATCGCGACCGCGAGGATCACGAGGACCCAGGCCACGCCATCCGCCGGCGGATGGCTCGCCAGCGTGGTGGCGACCGCGATCGCCATGCCAATCATGCCGAACAGATTGCCCTGGCGCGAGGTTGCCGGGCTCGACAGCCCGCGCAGCGACAGGATGAACAGCACCCCCGCCACGAGATACAAGAATGCAGAGAGATTGGCGCTCATCTCAGGTCCCCATTGATCCCTTCAGCCCGAGGTGGCCGCTTACTTCGACTTCTTCTTGTACATCGCCAGCATGCGCTGGGTGACAAGGAAGCCGCCGAAAATGTTCACGCAGGCGAAGACGAGCGCGACGAAGCCGAAGCCGCGCGCCCAGCCCGAGCCGCTCGAAACCATGCCGACGCCGACCGCGAGCAGCGCGCCGACCACGATCACCGAGGAGATCGCGTTGGTCACGCTCATCAGCGGCGTGTGCAGCGCCGGCGTCACCGACCACACCACGAAATAGCCGACGAAGACGGCGAGGACGAAGATCGACAGCCGGAAGATGAAGGGGTCGACGACCTGTGCAGCGTGCTCCATGGCAATCTCTCCTTAAGCTTTCGGCTGGAAGTTCGGGTGGATCACGGCGCCGTCCTTCGTCAGCGCGGTAGCCTTGACGAGTTCGTCGTCCCAGTTGACGGCGAGCTTCTTCTCTTTCTTGTCGACCATGGTCTCGATGAAGGAGAACAGGTTGCGCGCGTAGAGGCTGGAGGCCGAGGCCGCAACGCGACCCGCAACGTTGGTGTAGCCGACGATCTTGATGCCATCGAGGTCGACGACTTCGCCGGCCTTGGCGCCCTCGACATTGCCGCCGCGTTCGACGGCGAGATCGACCAGCACCGAGCCGGGCTTCATCGACTTGACCATGTCGGCACTGACGAGCTTCGGCGCCGGGCGGCCCGGAATCAGCGCGGTGGTGATGACGATGTCCTGCTTCTTGATGTGCTCGGCGGTGAGCGCGGCCTGCTTGGCCTGGTATTCTTTCGACATTTCCTTGGCGTAGCCGCCGGCGGTCTGCGCGTTCTTGAACTCCTCGTCCTCGACGGCGAGGAATTTCGCGCCGAGGGATTCCACCTGCTCCTTGGTGGCGGGCCGCACGTCGGTCGCGGTCACCACGGCGCCGAGACGGCGCGCGGTCGCGATCGCCTGGAGGCCGGCGACGCCGACGCCCATCACGAACACCTTTGCGGCAGGCACGGTGCCGGCTGCGGTCATCATCATCGGAAAGGCGCGGCCGAAGGCTTCGGCGCCCTCGATCACGGCGCGGTAGCCGGCGAGGTTGGCCTGCGAGGACAGCACGTCCATCACCTGCGCTCGGGTGATGCGCGGCATCAATTCCATCGCGAAGGCGGCGATGCCGGCATCGGCCATCGTCTTCAGCGCGGCCTCGTTGCCGTAGGGGTCCATGATGGCGATGACGAGGGCGCCGCGCTTGTACTGCGCCAGCTCGGATGCCTCAGGGCGCTTCACCTTGATGATGATGTCGGCGTCCTTGAGCGCGTCAGCGCTGACGGTGGCGCCGACCGCGGTGAATTCGGAATCCGGCAGGCCCGATTTGATGCCGGCACCCGGCTCGACGGCGATCTCGGCGCCCAACGCCTTGAACTTCTTCACCGTATCAGGCGAAGCGGCGACCCGCGGCTCCGACGGATCTATTTCTTTGGCAACGGCGATCTTCATAGGCCCTCCGGCGACGCGGACAAAAACGCGCACGCGAACTTAGCGTTACTCCCGCAACGTTTGGATACCGGTTTTGAAACCGGCTTGTATGCAAATTTAATGAGCAGCCGCCGGCGTTGGCGGATGCAGCCGACGATGGATCAGGTCAGAAAGACCGCCATCAGGATCACGATGAGCGCGACCGAGACCGTGCCGTACTTCACCAGCTTGATGAAGCCCTCATAGGTCTGCTCGTGGGCAACGTAGTCGTTGCCGTCGGCGGTGGTGTACGCCACTTCGCTATGGTCAGCCATGGAATGTCCCCAGTCGAACGTCGAATTCTCGGGCTGGGATACCTGAAAGATTTAGACAGGGCAACGGCACCGAGGCGGGGTTTTCCCGCAAATCGGGTCATTTGGAATTCCAATTGTCCCGGATCCATCGCGTCAGACTCTCCTCACTGACTTCGCCGGCGGCGAGGGAGAGGATGATCGTTGTCGCTTCCGCGGGATCGGGGCTGAAAGCTACGCCGTTCTTGCGAAGAAAAGCCATCATGGCCATGAAGGCGATGCGCTTGTTTCCATCGACGAATGCATGATTTTTCGCGAGGCCGAATGCATAGGCTGCAGCGAGTTCGTCCAACGGCGCCTGTTCCGAGCGCCATTTGTTGATCGGGCGCTCCAGCGCCGAGCGCAGCATGCCTTCGTCGCGCAATCCCGGCGCACCGCCGAAGCGCCGGAGCTGTCGACCATGAATTGCGACAGCCTGCTCGTAAGTGACCCAGAGCGGCTCCTGAGGATCGCTCATGCGCATCGCCAGCTATTTTGCGAGCGCAGCGAGCGTGTCGCGATACTTATCCATGATCTCGTCGGCGATCTCCATCGTCCGCTCGAAATCGGGGTCGTAGGGCAGCAGCTGAAAACCACCACCAGGCAATTCCACCACATGCAATTGCTGGCCGCGCTTGAGATCGAGGCGCTGCATCAGCTCGCGTGGCAACAGCAAACCATCCGAATTGCCGATCTTCTTGATCTCAATTTTCATGGCTGACCTCCGGCGCGTTATACACTTGTATAACACAACCAACGAGTCGGTTCAACGGATGTTTTACGGATGGCGAATGCGTCAGCCCATCGCCTCCAGCTCGTCGATCATTCCGGCGATGACGCTGAGCCCGCCGTCCCAGAACTTTGGGTCCTTCGCATCTAACCCGAATGGCCGCAGCAGCTCGGAATAGTGCTTGGTGCCGCCGGCGGCGAGCATGTCGAGATAGCGCTCGGCGAAACCCTCGGCCGCGTTCTCGTAGACGGCATAGAGCGAGTTCACGAGACAGTCGCCGAACGCGTAGGCGTAGACATAGAACGGCGAATGGATGAAGTGCGGGATGTACATCCAGTAGTTCTCGTAGCCCGCCTTGATCTCGATCGCCGGTCCAAGGCTCTCGCCCTGCACCGACAGCCAGATCTCGCCGAGCCGCGTCGCGGTGAGCTCGCCGTTCTTGCGCTCGGTGTGGACCGCACGCTCGAAGGAATAGAACGCGATCTGCCGCACCACGGTGTTGATCATGTCCTCGACCTTGCCGGCGAGCAGCGCCTGGCGCTGCTTCGCGCTCTTGGTCTGGGCCAGCAGCCGCTTGAAGGTGAGCATTTCGCCGAACACGCTCGCGGTCTCCGCCAGGGTCAGCGGCGTCGGCGCCATCAGCGCGCCGTTCTTTGCCGCGAGCACCTGATGGACGCCATGGCCGAGCTCATGCGCGAGCGTCATCACGTCGCGCGGCTTGCCCTGGTAGTTCATGAGAACGTAAGGGTGCGCTGACGGCGTGGTCGGATGCGAGAACGCCCCGGGCACCTTGCCCGGCCGGACCGGCGCGTCGATCCAGCGGTCGGTGAAGAAGCGCTCGGCGATATCGGCCATTTTGGGCGAGAAGCCGCGATAGGCCGTCAGCACCATGCTGCGCGCCTCCGGCCAGGCGATGACATCGGTCGCCGCGAAAGGCAGCGGCGCGTTGCGGTCCCAATAGGCCAGCCGCTTCTTGCCGAACCATTTCGCTTTCAGCGCATAATAGCGATGCGACAGTTTCGGATAGGCTGCGCGCACCGAGGCGACCAGCGCATCGACGACCTCGCGCTCGACACGATTGTTCAGATGGCGGGAATCGGCCACGTCCTTGAAGCCGCGCCAACGGTCGGAAATGTCCTTGTCCTTGGCGAGCGTGTTGGTGATCAGCGCAAAGGTGCGCTCATTGGCCTTGAAGGTCTTCGCCAGTGCCTCCGCCGCGCTCTTGCGCTTGGCGCCGTCGCGATCCTGCAGCAGATTCAGCGTCGGCTCGATCGCGAGCTCCTTGGCGCCGACCTTGAAGCGGAGGCTGGAGATGGTCTGATCGAACAGCCGGTTGAAGGCTGAATAGCCGGTCTGCGCCTTCTCCAGGAAAAGCTGCTCGAGCTTGTCGTCGAGCTGGTACGGCTTCTCCTTGCGCAGATCCTCGATCCAGGGACGGTAGTGCGCGAGCTCGGCGGCCTGCATCGCGCGATTCAAAATATCGTCATCGATCCGATTGAGCTCGAGCGCGAAGAACAACAGATGCGTGGACGCCGCCGTCAGCCGCTCGGACACGTCGCCGTAAAACTTTGAAATCGCAGGGTCCACACTGTCGCCGGCATGGACGAGCCCGGCATAGGAGCCGAGACGGCCGGCGAGATCGTCGATCGCCTCATAGCGTCGCACCGCCTCGGCGAGCCACTTTCCGCCATCTTCGTTTGCTGTCCCTGTCGCCAGCTTGCCCCTGTAGTCCGTCTCGAAGGCGACGCAGTCGGCATCCATTCTCTCGAGGTCGCGCGCCACCTCCGGCGCCTCGATCCCGGAATAGAGGTCGGTCAGGTTCCACTCCGGAAGCTTGCCGGTCTTGCTCGCAGCTTTGGAGGGTGCAGCTTTGGAGGGCCGTGCCTTGGGGGCGGATTTTTTGGTGCTTGGCTTGCGGAGAGCGGGCTTGCCGGGAGCGGACTTCTTGAGAGCGGACTTGTTCAAGGCAGATTTGTTCAAGGCGGACTTGTTCAAGGCGGACTTGGAGCGCGAATTCATTGTGTGGGAAACCTGTGTTCAACAATCGCGGCGGCAGGCGGGGGCATCAAGGTTTAAGCGTGCGTTAATCGGCTTCGGCCAGAGTGCCCCGATTCGAGACAGATAGTAGTAGCGTGCGGGGAACACCATGGCTGCCAGTATTTTGATCGCCGACGACGACGCTGTAGCCCGCCGGCTGGTCGAGAACATGGTGCAGAAATGCGGCTATGAGACGGTGGTCGTGGACTCCGGTGACGCCGCAATTGCCGCCCTCACTGCCCCCGACGGACCGGCCATCGACGCCGTCATCCTCGACCTCGTCATGCCCGGCCTCGACGGCATGGGCGTATTGGCGAAGATCCGCGAAGCCGGCCTGAGCGTCCCCGTCATCGTGCAGACCGCTCATGGCGGTATCGACAACGTGATCTCCGCGATGCGCGCGGGCGCGGCCGATTTCGTCGTCAAGCCGGTCGGCGTCGAGCGGCTCCAGGTCTCGCTTCGCAACGCGCTCAACACGTCCGCGCTCAAGGGGGAATTGCAGCGCATCCGTCACAGCCGCGAAGGACGGCTCACCTTCTCCGACATCATCACCCGCTCCGAAGCGATGACGGGCGTGATGCGCGCCGCCCAGAAGGCGGCAAACTCCGCGATCCCCGTGCTGATCGAGGGCGAGTCCGGCGTCGGCAAGGAGATGTTCGCGCGCGCCATCCATGGCAGCGGCGAGCGCAAGGCCAAGCCGTTCGTTGCGGTCAATTGCGGCGCAATTCCCGACAACCTCGTCGAGTCCATCCTGTTCGGCCATGAGAAGGGCGCCTTCACCGGGGCCACCGAGCGGCACACGGGCAAGTTCGTCGAGGCTCATGGCGGCACGCTGTTTCTGGACGAGGTCAGCGAGCTGCCGCTGACGGCGCAGGTAAAGCTGCTGCGTGCGCTCCAGGAAGGCGCCGTGGAATCGGTCGGCGGCCGCAAGCCGCTCAAGGTCGACGTCCGCATCATCTCGGCCACCAATCGCAAGCTGCTGGAGCGGGTGAAGCAGGGACAATTCCGGGAAGACCTGTTCTACCGGCTGCACGTGCTGCCGCTGACGATCCCCTCGCTGCGCGCGCGGCGTGAGGATATCCCGCACCTGCTCAGGCATTTCATCGCGCGCTTTGCCGCCGAGGAGAGCCGCCCGATCACCGGGATCAGCGGCGAGGCGGTGGCCCATCTTGCCCAGCTCGACTGGCCCGGCAACATCCGCCAGCTCGAGAACGCGGTCTATCGCGCCGTGGTGATGAGCGACGGGGACCAGCTTGGTCTCGGCGACTTCCCTCTGCTCGCCTCGCAGGCGCATCCCGTCACGGATATTCCGACCGCTCCGTTGCTGCTCGAGCCGGCGGCGACGCCCTCCGTAGTGTCGGGTAATGAAATACCAATCGCCCCGCTCCCCGCGGTGGGAACGCTGTTTATGCTCACTGCGACCGGGGATGTCCGCCCGCTGGAGGACATGGAGAACGAGATCATCCGTTTCGCGATCTCGCATTATCGCGGCCAGATGTCCGAAGTGGCTCGCCGACTCAAAATCGGCCGCTCGACGCTCTACCGCAAACTCGACGAGGCCGGGGTTCCCGGGCATGGCGGCAAAAGCGGCGAGGAGACGCATTGAGCCCAGTGCGAACGAAGCTTCGCGCGGCGGTGCGAGATCGCTCTAAGCCGTTCGCGTGACGACGGAATTCGTCTGCGATTTGAACCGTGACTTGGAAGTGACAGACAGAGGGAAAAGCGCGTGGCAGAAGCGTACAATCCGTTGCCAAGAGGCTCCCTTGAAGTCAGTTTGTCGTGAGTTGCCCCGGGCAGCGCTGGCCGCAAAATCGGGGCCTGTATATCGTCTGCGTCAGAATCGTTGCGTGCAGGCGTGCAACTTTCGAGAGGCCGGCGCGGTTTAGCCGAAACATCAATAAGCGATAACGAGCTGTTCCATGAAGGAACAGCTCACCCGAGGGGTGCGACACAATGCGTGACTGTTTGAACCACCGTGTGGGCTTTGACCGTGTCTTGATGACGGTCGCGGCGACCTTCCTCACGGTGTCGGCCAGCTCGGCCCTGGCGCAGGATCTGCCGCGCAGCAGCGCCGCGGAACTCGCGATCGAAGCCGCGATCCCGCGCCCCGAACCGGCAAACGTCCCGCCCCCGACTGCAGCCGACATCAAGCTCGACACCACCGCCACGGTGCAGGATTCCACGAAGGACGTCGCAAGGGATTCCGCCAAGGTGAACGTCGCGCCCACGGCGGACAAGGTGGAGACCAAGCCCTCCGACGTTGCCACCACACCCGCGCCGGAAGCGCCGAAGAGCGAGACTGCGAAAACCGAGCCGGCCAAGGCCGACACCGCAACGGCCACGCCGGCGGCTCCCGCAGCACCGGCCGCCGAACCGGTGAAGGCCGCAAGCAACGTGCCCACCGCCGACCAACCGGTCGCCGACAAGCTCAAGGACATCATCGGCGCCAAGACCTCGCGCCATTTCGACCGCAAGAACGAGCGTGCAGCGATTGAGAAGTTCTACGGCGCGCGCGACTTCGCGCCGATCTGGACGCAAGGCGGCAACCTGACTGCTGCGGCCAAGGGCGTGATCGCACGGCTCAAGGACGCGGCGTCCGACGGCCTCAACCCCGCCGACTATCCGGTGCCGGATTTCGCCGCCACGACCCCCGATGCGCTGGCGGATGCCGAGCTCAAGCTCACCGCCAGCATGTTCGACTATGCCCGCCACGCCCAGAGCGGCCGCATGCATTGGTCGCAGGCCGGCGGCGACATCCTCTATCCCGAGCATCCGGTCGATCCCGGCGAAGTGCTCGCCAAGATCACGACGGCGGCGGACGCCTCCGCGGCGCTCGAGAGTTACAACCCGCCGCACAAGCTCTACAAGGAGCTGAAGGCCAAGCTCGCCGAGCTGCGCGGCCAGGGCAGCGGTCCGGTGATCGAGATCGCCGACGGCCCTGCGCTGAAATACACCCCTGCCGGCAAGAAGCAGGCTGAGATCGTCGTGGAAGATCCGCGCGTGCCGCAACTGCGCGCCAAGCTCGGCCTCGCGGAGAATGCCAGCGACACCCGCTACGACGCTGCGGTCGCCGAAGCCGTGCGCAAGTTCCAGACCGGCGCCGAGCTGAAGCCGACCGGCATCCTAGACGACAAGACGGTCAAGGCGCTCAACACCCCCAAGCGCGACAAGCAGATCGACGTGGTGCTGGTGAACATGGAGCGCTGGCGCTGGCTGCCGCGCGATCTCGGCGCGCCGGCGCTGGGTGACGCCTATGTCATCCTCAACATTCCCGATTTCACTTTGAAAGTGATGCAACGCGGCCAGCAGGTCTGGACCACACGCGTCGTCACCGGCAAGCCGGGCAAGCAAGCCACCCCGCTCCTCACCGAGACGATGAAGTACATCACGGTGAACCCGACCTGGAATGTGCCGCCATCCATCGTTTACAACGAGTACCTGCCGGCATTGCAGCAGGACCCGACCGTGCTTCAACGCATGGGCCTGAGGCTTGAGCAAAACCGCGACGGCTCGGTGCACATTTCGCAGCCGCCGGGCGAAGCCAACGCGCTCGGCCGCATCCGCTTCAACTTCCCGAACAAGTTCCTCGTCTATCAACACGACACGCCGGACAAGCATTTGTTCGCCAAGGAAGAGCGCGCCTTCAGCCATGGCTGCATGCGCGTGCAGAATCCGGATCAGTACGCCTCCGTTCTGCTCAACATCGTCATGCCGAACGAGAAGTACACGCCGGAGCGCATCCGCAGCATGTACGGCAAAAGCGAGATCGACCTGAAATTCCCGACCCCAATCCCGGTCAACATCACCTATCAGACCGCGTTCGTGGATGAGGCCGGCAAGCTGCAGTTCCGCAAGGACGTCTATGGCCGCGACGCGGCCATGATCAACGTCCTGAAGAACAACCGCGGCAAGGACCTCGAGGCCGTCGTGGCGCATTCCCAGCCGAGCTATTCGCGTCCGGCAACGACGCTGCCCTCCGGAGTGGCCGTGGCCAACAACGGCAGCGGCTTCGGCTCGTCCGGGCCGAACTTCTTCGAGCGGCTGTTCGGGGCGCCCACCCAGGCCGTGCCGCCGGCACCGGTCGGCCGCCGTCCGCAACAGCAGCGGGTGTTTACCCGCTGACGCCCGTCCCGCACTCGTTTTCCTGAAATTCTGCAAGGAAATCAGCGACCCCGTCCCCAGGATGGGGTCGTTGACGTTAACCATGCTGCGACCTGCGATGGGGCGGCGGGCGTTTTTTTGCCACAGTCAACCGCTTAGGATCGTAATCTGACTTGGTTTGGGGGCGAGAAGGTCAACCTCAAATTAACCTTCTCGCTTTAAGAAAGCGTTCATCCTCTTTCGCGCTGCTAACGGGGTTGGCGGGAGAGTCCATTTGAACGCTCGTCGACTGGGTGGGCTCATACGTGCTGACTGGTCTCGCACGCCAATTCGTTGTGCTGTCGTTGTCCCATGCGGGCGTGAAGGCCGGATCCCGGATCGGCCTTGCGGCTGCATTGCTGCTTGCGGCCGCCGGTTCGGTTCATGACGCCGCCGCTCTGAACGAGACCAAGACGCTCTCGTTCCACCACACCCATTCCGGCGAAGACCTCACCGTCACCTTCAAGCGCGACGGGCGCTACGACGAGGCGGCGCTGAAGCAGCTCAACCACTTCCTGCGCGACTGGCGTACCCAGGAACAGACGGTCATGGACCGTCGCCTGTTCGACATCCTCTGGGAAGTCTATCGGGACGTCGATGGCAAGCAGCCGATTCAGATCATCTCCTCCTATCGCTCCCCCGCCACCAACGCCATGCTCCGCCGCCGCTCCTCTGGCGTGGCGCGCGCCAGCCAGCACATGCTGGGCCATGCGATAGACTTCTTCATCCCCGGCGTACCGCTGGAGCAGATCCGCTTCGCCGGCCTGCGCCTGCAGCGCGGCGGGGTCGGCTTCTATCCGACATCCGGCTCGCCTTTCGTGCACCTCGACACCGGCAGCGTCCGGCACTGGCCGCGGATGACGCATGACCAGCTCGCCCGCGTCTTCCCGGACGGCAAGACGGTGCATCTGCCGACCGATGGCGTGCCGCTGAAGAACTATGAGCTCGCCAAGGCCGAGATCGAGCGGCGCGGCAACGGCGATGATGCCGGCAGCAAGCCGAATTTCTTCGCAGCCTTGTTCAGGAGCAAGCCGGCAGCTCCGGCCGCCAGCGACGAGGATGACGAGGGCGCGCCCGCCCCGGCCGCGAAGCCGGCGGCACCGACCGTCGTCGCAGCCGCCGCCAAGCCCGCCGAGCCGGTGCCGACGCCGCGCGCCAAGCCGCAGATCGCCGCCGCGATCCAGCTCGCGTCGGCCGATGCGCAGATCGTCGCGCCGCCCAAGCCGAAGCCCGCGCCCGTGGCTGACAAGCCCGCTTCCGGCAAGCCTGTTGACGGAAAGCCGGAGACCCCGGCCGACATCATCAATGCGCGCGGCTTCTGGGATGACGTTCCGGCCACGCCGCAGCAGGCGACGCCGGCGCAGGTCGCCGCGCTGAAGGCGCGGCAGGCGCTGGCCGCGGCCACCGATCCGCAACCGACCGCGAGCGTGTCCAACGCGGCCCTGCAAGCCCTGGCTTACGCGCCGGCGGCGTCCCCGGTCGACCGCGGCAATGTCGTCGCCGCCTCGGCGCCGATCCCGCGCACCACCCGCCCCCGCAGCTTGGCTCAGGCGCCGGAGATCAACAGCGTGGTCGGCAAGAGCGTCGACGGCAGGGTCGCAACCGCGACCCGCCTGTCTGCGGCCAAGGGCGAGAGCATCTGGCTCAAGATCGTGATGCTGTCGCCGAGCGCCAGCCACGCGATGTCGGTGACGCTGATGGGCGAGCTCGATACCGCGGCGCTGCGCGGCTATTTCGTCAAGCCGCGCTCCGTGATCGCGATGGGCTTCTCCGACGACCCGATGCAGGGCCTGTCCTGCGACAATTTCTCGGGCAGCGCGACCGCAAAGCTCGAGACGACGTCGTTCGTCGTGCGCACCGCCGCGCTGCGCTGAGTCCTCTGTACCAGCAAAGCTCTCTCTGTTCGTCCTTGCCCGGGGTTGATCAAGCCGGCAAGCCGGCCGCGATGAGGCCGGCCTCGTGACGCTGCCGGTCGGGCTCGCGCTTATAGTGCAGCGTCGCAAGATAAGCTGCCACCGAGAATCCCGGTTCGCGCTTCAAGACCTCGGCGGCGTGAGCGCCGGCCGCGATCGCGTTCTTCATCTGCGCGAATGTCGCCGCCAGGAACGCATGATGGGTATAGTCGGGGCGCGTGATCCTTGAAAACGCCTCGGCGGCCTCGGCGTATTTCTCCGCGCAATAATAGGCGCGGCCCAGATGGCTCCAGAAGCGCTCGGGATGATAGGGGTTGAGACGCATCGCTTTCCTGATCCAGTCGATGCCTTCCTCCGGCAGGCCCAGCCAGGTCAGAAGCTCTCCCTGTTGCACGACGACGAGGTCGTAGTTCGGATTGAGGGCGAGTGCACGCTCCTGGTGATAGGTGGCCTTTTCGTAGTCGTGTCGCGTCAGATTGAGCGCGGCGAGAATTCGGTGCACGTCCGCGTCGTTGTCGTCGAGCGCCAACGCAATTTCCAGCTCCGAAGCAACCTGCTCGAAGGTCGCCTCGCGGTCGGCGCACCAGCCATAGATCCAGCACTGACCGAGCACGCATGCCTTCCAGGCATGAGCGTGGGCATAGTTCGGATCCATCGCCAGCGCACGGTTGAGCAGCGTCTGCGCCTGAGCGTTGTCGTCGCGGGTTGATCGATGATGCAGGAGCTTTGCAGCCAGCACGCATTCGTAAGCGGGCATGTTGTCGGTCGGCTTGCGCTTGGTGCGGTCGTGCGTTGCGGCTTCTACTCGCCCCGGCAACGTCGCCACGATCGCGCGGGTCATCTCGTCCTGGATGGCGAAGATATCCCGGAGCTCGCGGTCGTAACGTTCGGCCCAGATATGGCGGTCGGTCTCTGCATCGATCAGCTGCACGGTGACGCGGACGCGCTCGCCGGCCTTGCGAACGCTGCCCTCGATGACATAGTCGACTCCGAACTCGCGGCCGATGTCCTGGACCTTTACGGCCTTTCCCTTGTAGACGAACGTCGAGTTGCGGGAGATGACGAGCAGGTCGTGGAAGCGCGAAAGCTCGGTGATGATGTCCTCGGTGAGACCGTCAGCGAAGAACTCCTGCTCCGGATCGCCGCTCATATTGGCGAACGGCAGCACGGCGATGGACGGCTTCTTCGAAACACCCGGCGGCGTCAGAGCACGATTGGACCCGTCAGGCAGGCTTGCGGGCCCCTCCGCCAGCCGAATGCGGAAGATGCGGATTGGACGGGCGATGTTCTTGACGCTCTGTTCACCGAGATCGTCGAACTGAACGCCGTCGAGCCGGTCGCCGACCTGATCGCGCACCGCGCCGGAGACGCAGATTCCTCCGGGCTCGGCCAGCGTCTCCAGCCGCGCCGCGACGTTGACGCCATCGCCGAATATGTCGTTCTGATCGACGATGACGTCGCCGAGATTGATGCCGATGCGGAATTGGATCCACCGCGGCGGCGGGACGTCGGCATTGCGCCGCGCCATGCGGCGCTGAACCTCGGCCGCACATAGCACGGCATCGACGACGCTGTGGAATTCCGCGAGCATGCCGTCGCCGGTCGTCTTGATGATACGGCCGCGATTCTTGGCAATGGCAGGATCGATGAGCTCGACACGATGGGTCTTGAGGCGCGCAAGAGTGCCGGCCTCGTCGACCTCCATCAGCCGGCTGAAGCCGACCATGTCGGCAGCGAGAACCGCGGCAAGCCTGCGCTCTGGTCCCGGCACATCCATCGCTCGGTCCCTTCACCGAGCAACCTAGCAGATGCCGAGATTTTGCCCAAGCTTGGTGCGCTGCAACGCCGACCGGGCGGGGCGCCTCAGAGCATCCCCAGCGCCTGCATGTAGGTCTCGAGGATGGTCTCTGCCTCGGCGCGCTCGTTGGGATCCTGCTTGCGCAGGCGCACGATGGTGCGCAGCGCCTTGACGTCGTAGCCGTTGCCCTTGCTTTCGGCATAGACGTCGCGGATGTCGTCGGAGATCGCCTTCTTCTCTTCCTCCAGCCGCTCGATGCGCTCGATGATGGATTTGAGCTGGTCCTTGGCGAATTTCGTCGCGGGCTCGTCGTCGCGGACGGCGGCGGAGGTGGCCATCTTGGTACTCCCAATGGAACTGGCAAAACGAGGTGACGCCGGCATCCCTCACCGCGCGTGCTGGGTAGACCCTTAGGGTCGGCGCTCCCAGCGTTCAAGCAAGCATCACGCTCGTCCACAGCGCGCCCACACCTTCCTGCGCCGACGCACAGAAAGCTGTTGTGTGGTGCGACTCAGGGCTCGGCGATGGGCGGTTCAATGCCCGTGGGGATGGACCTTCTTCATCGCCTCGAGCTGCTCGGGCGTGGCCGTGCCCTGGTGTTTCGCCTTCCAGGTCTCATAGGGCATGCCGTAGACGGCCTCCCGGCTCTCGTCCTTGCTCAAGGCGACGCCCTGGGCGTCCGCGGCGTCCTTGAGCCAGTTGGACAGGCAATTGCGGCAGAAGCCGGCCAGATTCATCAGGTCGATGTTCTGGACGTCGGTGCGGCTCCGCAGATGCTCGACCAAGCGCCGAAAAGCGGCCGCCTCGAGCTCCGTTCTGGTTTTGTCGTCGATTGCCATGGCTGTCTTCCTCAAGGTCCGTTCCGGGGCAGGGTTACGGGATCAGGTGGGTCTTGTCACAGATTTTGCCATATCGCGGCGCAAAGGGGCCACTGCCCGGCTGCCCCCGGCCCAACGCCAAATCGTCAATGATCTGGTATAGCTTCCGCGACAATGACTGCCGAATCTCCCCGCTCCCCGCTTTACCTGCTCGCCCGGTTGGTCCCGGTGCTGGTGGTCGCCCTGGCGTGCCTCTACGCCGGCCCGGCCTCCGCCGATTTCCGCCTCTGCAACAACACGTCGAGCCGGGTTGGGATCGCGCTCGGCTACAAGGACGCCGAGGGCTGGACCACCGAGGGCTGGTGGAACATCTCGTCCCGTTCCTGCGAGACGCTGCTGCGCGGCACGCTGGTCGCCCGGTACTACTACATCTACGCCATCGACTACGACCGCGGCGGCGAATGGTCGGGCCAAGCCTTCATGTGCTCCCGCGACAAGGAGTTCACCATCCGCGGCACCGAGGATTGCCTGGCCCGCGGCTATGACCGCACCGGCTATTTCGAGGTCGACACCGGCGAGCAGCGCGCCTGGACGGTGCAGCTGACCGACGCCAACGAACAGCCGGCGCAGCAGCGCGTGCCTGGCCTGCCCGGCCCGGTGGGCCCCGGCGGCGTTCCGGGTTTGCCCAATAGCCCGCCCGGTGCTACGCCCCCGGGCTCGCCCGGCCTGCCACCCCCGTCTGGAAATAAGCCATGAGGCGCCTTCGCCGTATCAAGATTCTCGCGACCCTGGGACCAGCCTCTTCAGACCTCGCGATGATCCGTCGCCTGTTCGAGGCCGGCGCCGACCTGTTCCGCATCAACATGAGCCACACCCCGCATGACAAGATGCGGGAGCTGGTGGCGACGATCCGCAACGTCGAGAGCAGCTACGGCCGGCCGATCGGCATCCTGGTCGACCTGCAGGGCCCGAAGCTGAGACTGGGCTCCTTTGCCGAAGGGGCGATCCAGCTCCAGAACGGACAGACCTTCACGCTGGATTCCGACAAGACACCCGGCGATGCCACGCGCGTCCAGCTCCCGCATCCGGAGATCCTGGCGGCGCTCAGGCCCGGCCATGCGCTGCTGCTCGACGACGGCAAGGTGCGGCTGATCGCGGAGGAGACCTCGAAGGAGCATGCGGTGACGCGTGTCGTGGTCGGCGGCAAGATGAGCGACCGCAAGGGCGTCAGCCTGCCCGACACCGACCTGCCGGTCTCGGCGATGACGCCCAAGGACCGCGCCGACCTCGAGGCCGCCCTCGTCACCGGCGTCGACTGGATCGCGCTGTCCTTCGTGCAGCGCGCCGACGACGTCATCGAGGCCAAGAAGATGATCCGCGGCCGGGCCGCCGTGATGGCCAAGATCGAGAAGCCGCAGGCGATCGACCGCCTCGCCGACATCATCGAGGCTTCCGATGCGCTGATGGTGGCGCGCGGCGACCTCGGCGTCGAGCTGCCGCTGGAGCGGGTGCCGAGCCTGCAGAAGCAGATGACGCGGATGGCGCGCCGCGCCGGCAAGCCGGTGGTGATCGCGACCCAGATGCTGGAATCGATGATCCAGTCGCCGGTGCCGACCCGCGCCGAAGTCTCCGACGTCGCCACCGCGGTCTATGAGGGCGCCGACGCCATCATGCTGTCGGCGGAATCGGCGGCCGGCAAATTCCCGGTCGAGGCGGTCTCGACCATGAACCGCATCGGCGAGGAGGTCGAGCGCGATCCGACCTACCGTTCGGTGATCATGGCCCAACGTCCGGCGCCGGAATCCACCGCGGGCGATGCCATCGCCGACGCCGCGCGGCAGATCGCCGAGACGCTCGACCTGCCGGCCTTGATCTGCTGGACCTCATCGGGCTCGACCGCCGTGCGCGTGGCGCGCGAGCGGCCGAAGCCGCCGATCGTGGCGATCACGCCGAACATCACCGCCGGCCGCCGGCTCGCGGTCGCCTGGGGCGTGCATTGCGTGGTGGCGGAGGACGCGCGCGACCAGGACGACATGGTGAGCCGCGCCGGCCAGATCGCCTTCCGCGACGGTTTCGTCCGCGCCGGCCAGCGCGTCATCATCGTCGCCGGCGTGCCGCTCGGCATCCCCGGCACCACCAACATGGTGCGCATCGCCTCGGTCGGCCCCGAGGGCGACGCCAACATGTGAGGCCCGCCGGGGGCGGCCAAACAAAAAGTCAAAAAACAACCCCATGCACAGTAGCCGGCCGCTCGGCCGGACCTTGCCGGGGTTTTGCGAAAAGACACGCTCGGGCAATGGCCTGAGCGCGATCAGATCGCCTTTTGGCTCGCGGCGCGATTTCTTCAGGTCCCGACCAGCGCCGTGTTCGCAGGCAGCAGCGTCTGCTGCACCAGGCCGCTATCGCTAGGAACCGGTTATATGGCCACCACCGTAGAATCCGAAGCCCGCGCCCGCCCGACGCTGGGCATCGTGCTCATGGCGGCCGCGATGCTTTCGATCCCGCTGGTCGATGGGATCGCCAAATATCTGAGCGCCGACTATTCGCCGCTCTTCATCGCCTGGGCGCGCTACGCCGTGGCAAGCGCCGTCGTCCTTCCGGTGGCCGCGCTCAGGTACAAAGGAGAGATCTTTCCCGCCGAACGGCGCGCCTCCCATATGCTGCGGACGGTGTTCCTCGTCACCGGGATGACACTTTACTTCCTGTCCATCGCGACCGTTCCGCTGGCTACAGCCGTCAGCGCCTATTTCGTGGGGCCGGTCATCGCGGTCGCGCTCGCCGCCATGGTCCTGAAGGAGCGTTTGACGCAACGAAAGATCGCGAGCCTGGCGCTGGGCTTCACCGGCGCCATCGTCATTCTGCGCCCGGACGGCGACATCGAGCCCGGCATCCTGCTGGCGCTCGGCGCCGGGCTAACGTTCGCGCTCTATCTGATCGCAACGCGGCAGGCTTCTCTGGTCAGCGATCCCGTCAAGACGCTCGCCTTCCAGTGTGTCGTCGGCATGGTGCTCCTGACGCCACAAGCCATCTTGACCTGGACCACACCGGCTTGGGACGCTGTCATGTTCTTTCTGGCTTTGGGTGCGCTCTCTGCTGTCAGTCATGTCCTGTCCATCGCGGCATTTCGCTTCGCCGAAGCGTCCACCCTGTCGCCGCTGGTCTATCTCGAACTGCTCGGTTCCACAGCCATCGGCTATCTTGTCTTCAAGGATATCCCGCAAGGCTCCACGATCGCCGGAGCCGTCCTCATTGTGACCGCCGGGCTCATTCTTCTGAAGCGTCCCACCGGGGTTGATCAGTCCGGCCGGGAAAATGCTGATGTAGCAGGATAACAGCGGGCCCGGGCGATCCCGGTGGCGGGTCGGCTCAGGCGCCGACCAGTGCCTTGGTCGTCGGCAGCAGCGTCTGCTGCACCACGAGGCCGCGGGCACGAGCGTCCATGACGCCGACGGCGCGCAGCGCCAGCAGCGTCACGGTCTGCACCGCATCGCGCATCTTGACGGGATCATCGAGATTGTCGGGCGCGAGCGGGCCGACGAGCGCCTCATGCAGCGCGCCGAGCAAGGCGGTGGCGGCGAGCGCGGTGTCCTGCGCCGGCAGATGGCCGGCACGCACGGCGGCGTCGATCCGGGAGGCGATCTCGCCGGCGATCTCGCGCCGGCTGGCAAGGCGCGAGGCGCTGACATCGACATCGACCGGCTCGGCCAGGATGCCCCAGGCCAGCCGGCGCTGCGACAGCGTATGCACCGCCACGGTGGTCACGGCGGCCGCCAGCGCCGAGGACGGCCCCGGCGCGGCATCGGCCGCCCTTCGGATCGCCGCGAGTTCGTCGCGGGAGACCTCGGCAATGAGCTCGGAGATCAGCTCGGCCTTGGAGGGGAAATAGCGGTAGACGGTGCCGGCCGCGACATTGGCCCGGACCGCGACCGGCGCGATCTGCACCGCCGCCATCCCGCCTTCCGCCGCCGCCTCCCGCGCCGCCGCCAGAATGGCGCTGCGCCGCGCCGCAAGGCGCTTCACCACTTGATGCGTCCGCCGATAAACCATGGCGCGCTTCCTGTCCCACACGCCGGCCGCACGCCCTGCGGCCGAACGCTTCTCACGCAATAGATGCAAATCGCCCCGCAAGGACTGAACAACTATTCAGGGTGAATGACAAGATGCAAATGCGTGGGGCGTCATGGTGGGCGGACGGGGGCGTCAAACGAACCGGTCGAGAGACTGAACGAGTATTCTTGGAGGGCTTGGATCGCACAATGTGAATTCAGTGGTCGGTGTTCGCCTGTGAGTGTTCCGGCTGGATTGCGCTACGATCATATACTTATAGGTTCATTTATCCTGTTCGCAGCCAGACGTTGACGCGCGCCTGGTGCAGTGTGCTGATGGCATCGATCTTCACTGCCAGGCAGTTTTCGAAGCCTCGAAAGACTCGGCGCTCTCTCAAGCTGCGGTGGACAGTCTCATGGACGAACGGAGCGTGCGTCATGAAGCGGCTCTTGGGCCTCGCGCTCATTCTCTTTCTGATGCCGACGCCAGACTGCGCGGCAGCCGGTGAATTATTTTCGGTGCGGTGTGAAGGCGGCATTCCCGCCCGCCTCTACTTCGCGACGTTCGACGTCGATGGCAAAGCTGTCGTGTTTGAGACGCCGCCGATAGACCTCGAAACAAATTTCGGCATCACTACACGTTCTGGAGAAATCATTTCCAAAAACGATGGAAAGATCGAATTCATGCTGCGCGTTCGTCCAGGTCGGATCGGCCTGATCTTTGATAGCAACAAGAAGACGATGACTTGGCCGGGACTCGACGACCCCACCTTTCGGCCGACATTAACCCATCCGTGCACTGTCACGCCCCCGAGAAGCATTTTGAGCTTCGGGGTTCGCGATCCCATTCTGAATCCGATCTCTGTACGCTGTGAACACACGGGCGCTGTGTACTTCACGATGGATGCAGCTTCGAAACAAGCACTCTTCGAGCGTGGCAAGGAGGGAAGAGGGTTTCGCGGTGAAGTCACCGATGCCGGCCAGGATGACGTCACGCTCTCGATGAATTTCGAGGTCCCCCGCCGGGTCGTATGGAGCAGAAGCCGCCAGACTATCACGATTGAAGGCATCGATGGCGATGCAGCGCGACCTCGCACTGTCGTGCAATGTCAAGAAGTCCCGCCTCGAACAATGATGGAATTCCATAGAGAGTCGCAGCGGTAAGAGACGCCTCTCCACGGCAGCAACAATCAAAGAAAACGAAAGACTGGGCGACCGTGCCGACGACATGAACGTTGATGGTGCGTCGTCATGAGACGCAAACTCGCTGCACGCGGAGCAAGCTGCGCCATTCTCGTTCTGGCGTTGCCCACAGCCATCTTTTCGGCCGAGCAGCCGACCAAGAACCAAACCCTCCAAGTCCGATTCGCGGCACATTTGGTCCCGGCAAGCTCATCTTGGAGAGGAGAACGAAAGATGCTGCTCACAGCCGGATCCGAGCTGCCCGTTATGTACTTTCTCGATAAGCCTCCGAGCGATATTCGCACGTCAACATTACCCACGACGGCCAAGGAAGTACTGCTGGCGAGAGTGCGGCTACTGGGGACTGCGGCCGGCCTGGGTGGGCGGATTCCACCGGGAGGCCGTGGGAACGATTCTCTCAGGGAGCGTCTCGCGGTCAGCCTCAGGGTTCTCGAAGTCCAGAGCGGAAATGCATCGGTCGACTCGGTCTTCGACGCGACGTTCGGAGTAACTGATCAAACCCATTCCCTAATTCCGGTGCCGCGTACCAAGTCCGAGCTGGAGAGGGATTATTTTGTCGTCGTGTACGCGGACGATGGCGGTCATTGGCATTTGGCCGGATTTCCGATGAGCGAGGCAGAGTATCGGAGTTGAGAAGAGAAATTCTGGAACGATGAGCGCGAGCGCATGGGCATCAGGCCCTAAACGCTGCAGGTCGACCCGGAGGACCGATTCGAGCCCTCGACTACTCGCGACTTTGACGTGCAATCACGCAAAGTTCCCGCATCGATTCATACAACTTTAACTGGCTATCCATAGTCATACGGTTGTAAATTGGAATTCGGCAATGCGTTTCACGAGCGGGCTTTCTGCGGTTCAGCGACCCGGCTCTGCTCCTGATGTTCCCGGCGCATATGGCGCCTTGATGCTGGAACGCGCGGCGATTTCTTCCGATCCGCGAGAGGTCATGTCCCTTCCCGCGGCCGACAGGCTGCGGCGGTCGTGGAGGGCGAAGCAGCGCGGCAATGCGCTTGCAGCCACCGCCGTTGTCGTCTGCGCGATGCTGGCGGGCGCGCTCTACACCCTGGCGATGGGCGAAGACGTCAACTGGGATTGGCAGAACTACCACGAATACAATGTCTGGGCCGTTCTCAACGGCCGCTATGGCGTCGATGTGGTCCCGCCGGGCTTTCAGACCTACTTCAATCCGCTCGTCTATTTCCCAGTCTACTATCTCCGCCATGTGCTGCCGGCGCCCTATGGGCTGATGATCATCGGCGCCGTTCACGGCCTCAACCTCGCGCTGATCTGCCTGTTCGCACGTCTGGTGCTGCGCCAGGCCGCGACCATCGCGCCGGTCGCAGCAGTGGTCGTCATCGCTGCCTCGGGTCCGATGACGCTCTCGGAAGTCGGCACGAGCTTTTCCGACGTGCTGCTGGCCTTGCCCGTGATCGGTGGCTGCCTTCTGATCCTGGTGGCGGATCGCCGACCCGCGATCTGCGTCCTGCTCGCGGGATTGCTGATCGGTGCCGCCGTCGGGCTGAAGCTGACCAATGTCGTCTACGCGATCGGCGCTGCCGCGGCGCTGCTCGTCTCCGCGCGTCCGCTTCGCGCGATCGCGCTTCTTGGCATCGGCGGGATGGCCGGCGCGGCGCTCACCGGCGGCGGATGGTGCCTGATCACGTGGCGCGACACCGGCAATCCGATCTTCCCGCTGTTCAATGCACTGTTCCAGTCGAGCGAGGTGGCCGGCGTCAACCTGATGGATGCGCAGTTCATGCCTTATGGCGTGCTCGACGCATTGGCCTACCCCTTCTACTGGCTGATCGGCGACCACCGCGGCGCGGAGCATCCGTTCCGCGACGCGCGCTTCGCGGTGGTGATGGTCCTGCTCGTGCTCGGCCTGTGGGTCCGCGCGAGGCGCAAGAGCGCGATCCTCACCCGGGGTGACGTGCAGCTGGTGGTGCTGTTTGCGGCCTCTTACCTCGCATGGCTCGGCTTGTTCTCGATCCAGCGCTATGCGGTGGTTCTGGAGCTCCTGTGCGGTCCGCTGATCGTTCTCCTGCTCACGCGCCTCGCCGCGAGCACCGGACCGTCATCGCTGACGGCGTCCCCTCGTCCGCTCGCCGTGTTGACGTTGACGCTCGCAGTCGCGATCGCAGCGTGGTCGCAGCCGGCGGACTGGTGGCACCGCCCCTGGTCCGACCTCTACCGGCCGAAGATCGCCCACGAGCTCGATCAGCCCGCGACCTATTTCATCCTCGGCAAGCCGCTGGCCTATATCGCGCCGCAGCTGCCCTCCCAATCGCGCTTCTACCTGCTCGCCGATATCGCCGTGCCGATCGTCCCCGGCGGCATCTTCGACCAGCGCATTCGCGCCGGGCTGAAGACGCCGCTGCCCGGCGGCGTCCGCGAATTGCACATGCGCGGCGATCCGGACCGCAGCGCGCTGCTGGATCGCTACGAGCTCACCATCGATCGCTCCCGGCCCTGCGTCACCATTGAGGGCGCCCGCCCCGGCACGGTGATCGAAAGTTGCCCGCTGATCGCGCGGACTGCGCATTAGTCGCCGTCCGCGCGGAACTCAAACTTGAGAACCATCGCGCCTCTCGAACAGAGGCCTTACCCTTTGAGCGTACAATGAGTCATGGCAAGCTTGGCACAGACAACCAGCATCAGTAAGGATCTACGCGTCCCTCACCGTGGTCGCTGCGGCCATTCTGCTGGCGGTTGTCATATTTGACTTCCAACTGGCAGCAGCCCAGTCGTTCCCATCGTTCGTACTTGACCCAGGCGGCTTTCCGGTTGGTCGAGATTTTCTGAACACTTGGATAGGCGGCCGATCGGCTTTTTCCGGCGGCCCTGCGGACTGGTTTGATTCCAGCGCCTACATGGCTGCGATAGCGAAGGTGACCGGCATTCCCGATTTGGCACCTCTGTATTGGTCGTATCCGCCGCATCTTCTGTTCTTCATTTGGCCCTTTGGTTTGCTCGGTTTTCTGCCGTCGTACATTGTGTGGTGCGTCACCGGGCTTGCCCTGTATGTTTGGGCGGCAACATCATGTGGTGTCGAACGAAAATACTGGGTGTTTCTGGCCGTCGCACCTGCCGTCACGGTTAACGTATTCCTCGGCCAAAATGGCTTCTTGACCGCTGCGCTCTTGATCGGCGGTCTGGCAAACCTCGAGCGGCGGCCGATACTCGCTGGAATTTTGTTTGGTATGCTGACTATCAAGCCGCAACTCGGACTCCTGCTTCCGATCGTGCTGGTGCTGGGAGGGCACTGGCGAGTCATTGGTTCAGCCGTCGTCATGACCGTGTCGCTTGTCGCCGCGACTGCAGCATGGTTTGGGCCAGAAATCTGGATCGCATATTGGCATAAAGTTTTGCCGCAACAGCACGAACTGCTCGACGTGGCAGGTATCATGGGCTGGCCGATCGTTGCCTCAGCCTTGATCAACGCCCGCCTTGCGGGTCTTCCGGCTGATTTGGCCTGGGTGGTGCAAGGAGCGGCGTCGGTATGCGCCGTCGGTGCGGTGGTTTGGACGTTCTGGCGCAAGCGCGATCCGGTCCTCTCACTAGCGCTCTTCGTTACCGCAACCTTCTTGTTTTCACCCTGGATCATGAACTACGACATGGTCGTATTCGGATGGATTGTCGCGCTTCTGCGTCAGCGCGGAAACGAAGCATTCGCCGATCAAGTTCTTTCGCTTGCGTTGTGGATGTTGCCTATTCTGATGTTTCCATTCGGCTTCGCGCAAATACCGATTGCTCTACTGATCCTCCCCTTGTTCGCCGCTCGTCTGCTGTGGCGGTTGTCCAATGATAGATCAAAGCAAGCCTCGTCAGTGACGTCGCCAGCGTTAGCTTGAGTGGCGACATTTCCTGTTGCGCGACGCCATCGAGTTCGATGAAGACATCGAGTGCCCGTTCAATTGCGGGCGAGACGTCAACGGTTCGCACGGGAACCTCGCAGGCGAAAAAGGGGAGCCTTGGCTGTTGGCGCTCGCCAAACCGGCGCCTTTGACCTAAGCGAACTTTCCGCTTCGTGCTATACGCTGCATCTAAGCAGCAGGACGGAAAACCTATTGCGCGAAGATTATGAGCTGGTCGGTGGACGCGGATGTATCGAGAACTCTCCGTCTGGAAACGAATTGACGCCAAAAGAGCAGTTCACTTCAGATGCTTTGAGGATGTTGCGTCGCACCTTTTCTGCGTCCAAAGCGCCGACTTCTATGCCTTGCCGGTGACGGTCGACGCCCGTCGCGAGCTCGACCGCCAATTCATCGAGCTCTTTATCGAAGTGGAGCCGAAGAAACGCAGTCGATGGTTCGCCACCGTTGAGCAGGCCGTTGCTGCACATGAGGAGGAGTTTTCCTCGATGGCTCGAATTATCGCCGAGCGGGAAAGGAAGCGATAACGCGGTGTCCGGAACGGGCCCATCGCAGCAGTTGAGGAATATCAACTGTTCCGCCGCCTAATGGTGCAGCCTCCATCACTGCGCTGACCGCGAACGCCTCACGCCCCAACGTCTCACCCGGAGACCGAGCATGACTGAACTCCTCAGCTCGTTCGCGTGAGAGCGAGCTGCGCCGATGCGGTCTCGGCACTCCGCCAGGCTGCGCAGCGTCCGAGGATCAGCCCGAACACGATCAGGATCGCCGGGAAGCCGACCGGCTGCCCGAGAAACAGGAAGCTCGCAAGCAGCGCGAAGACGAGCGCCAGCGCCATCACCTCGTGGCGTGCGAAACCTTCGTCGAGACCGGCTCTGATGAGGAGGCCACGGCGATGCCCAGCACGACCAGATCGTACATGAAGAGATAGGGCGTCGTCAGCAGCGCCGCGGTCGCGAGCATCGCCGCCTTGAGGGCATAGGGCAGCCGGCTCCGCCACACCACGACCAGCGCCACGGCAACAGCTGTGGTCAACACCCACTGGAAGATCCATGCGAGCTGCTCGGTGCCGCCGAGATAGCGCACCAGCGCGAAGATGCTCTGCATCTTGAACCAGGGCGCCCTGCCCTCGGTCAGGAAGGCCTGGGAGAACATCGGAATCCAGTGGAAGAACGCCTGCCAGCTTTCGGTGCCGAAGGCGAACCAGGATAGTGCAGCGATCGCAACGGTGACGATCGCGGCGCTGAACAGTACGGTCCATTCGGCGGCGGCGAGCAGGACAAGCGGAAACAACAATCCGTATTGCGGCTTGTAGCTGAGAAGGCCGAGGCAGATTCCAGCCAGCACCGGCCGCGTCGGCAACAGATAGAGCATGCCGCCGATCAGCGAGGCCGTGAGGAAACCGTTCTGCCCGACCAGGATGTTGAGGAAGGCGGCCGGAAATCCAACCGCAATTACCAAGCCCGCGTTGCGCCCGATGATGGCGCGCATCACGGCGAGATAGGGCACCATGCTGAACGCGGCCCAGCCGATGAACGCCACCGTATAGGGAAATTGCGCGAGGAAGGACGCGACGAACAGGAAGGGCGGCGGATAATGCCAGGCGAAATGGCCGACAAAATCCTGCTTGAGAAGCGCAAGCTCGACCTGCTTCTGAATGTCCCAATCCCAGGCCTGCGCGGGATGCCCCTCGAGCGCCAGTCTTCCGGCCGCCCAGACGTTGACGAAATCAGTGGGGATGCCGCGCCCGTCGGCGTCAAAGATCCAGAGATGGGCGAGATAGGCCGTCGGAAAATACGCCAGCGTGACGATCGCCAGCACGAAGGAGATGTTGACGAGGATCGCTGGGACCGCACCGTGACGGCCGATTGCAGGCGGAACGGAGGAGGCTTCGGCCATGCGGCTTCCTTGCGCGATGATGTGAGGCGGATGCGCCCAAGCCATACACCCGAGTGGCTTGAAGGAGGCTTAAGCCTGATCGTCGAACGCCCCGCGCCGATTCTTGGACAACGCAAAAGAGCCCCGTCGATGACGGGGCCCTTCGCTATTCCGCTGGTCGTCCGGCCTTACTTGAGGCTGGTCGAGATCGAGCTGAACTTCGTGTTCAGCGTGGTGCCGAGGTTGTTGACGACGGTGATGATCGCCAGCGCGATGCCGGCAGCGATCAGGCCGTATTCGATGGCGGTGGCGCCGGATTCATCCTTCATGAAACGCGCAACGAGGTTCTTCATAGAGTGCTCCAAATGAGTACACGAGGCTACAACTGATCTGGTCTCTTCGGCTTCCCAGCGCCGCCCGACCATGGCAACGGAACATAGAGGCAAAGAATTGCACCGCAGTTAATTCGGCTGCGTAAACACCGAGCGGATTGCGTGTATCGGCCCATGGTAAATCCAAGTTCGAAACAATCCGTTAAATTGTAAGCATCTGACGCCGGCCTGGCGCGGCCGGTTTACCCGAAGTTATGACCGGCGTGGTCCAATGCCGCCCGCTCGGGCCGGCAAGAACAACCAGGACGACGAGACGGCATGTCCCTTTCTTTCGCCAACAGCATCGCGGTGCAGGGCCGCGCGCGTGCCCTGGTGCCGTTGTGCGTCGGCGCCGGCGCCTATCTGTTCTTCCTGTTCCTGGGCGATACGCTGCTTCAGGATTCCGACTCGTTCTGGCAGATCAAGATCGGGCAATGGATCCTCGATCACCGCGCCATGCCAATGATCGACTTCTATTCCTTCACGCGGACGGGCGCGCCGTGGATCTCGACGTCCTGGCTGTCGCAGGTCGCGTTCGCCTTCTCGCATGCGCACTGGGGCTGGGCAGGCCCCGTCATCCTCACCGCGGCCGCCGTCGCGCTCACCGTCGCGATCTTCGTCCATCTGCTCGAGGCGCATATCGGAGCCCCGCGCGCGGTGCTGTTCGCGATGCTGGCGCTGCTGCTGTCGATCCATCACGTGCTGGCGCGGCCGCATATCCTGGCGCTGCCGGTGATGGTGGCGTGGGTCGGCTTGCTGATGGCGGCTGCGAGCCGCCGGAGCGCGCCGTCCTGGACCTGGCTGCCGCTGATGGCGCTGTGGGCGAACCTGCACGGCGGCTTCGTGCTCGGGCTCGCGCTGATCGGCCCGATCTCGCTCGAAGCGGTCGAGCATGCCGGGAAGGGACGGCGGCTCGCCCTGTTCATGCGCTGGGTGCTGTTCGGGTTCGGGGCGCTGATCGCGAGCTGCTGCACGCCGTACGGCTGGCGAACGCTGCAGGGCGCGACCAACATTCTCAGCCTCGGCGAGTTGCTGACGCTGATCGTCGAATGGATGCCGGCGAACTTTGCCACGTTCACCCCGTTCGAAGGCGCCCTGCTCGCCCTGATCGCATTCGGTTATTATCGCGGCCTGGTGCTGTCGGCACCCCGGATCTTCCTGATCCTCTTCCTGACCTGGAGCGCGCTGAGCCACGTCAGGAGCATCGACGCATTTGCATTCCTGGTGCCGCTGGTGCTGGCAAAGCCGCTCGGCGAGATGTTCCCGCAGCCACAGCCAGAGGCCGCCGGTGTCGAAAGCTGGCCGGGCCGCT
The DNA here is from genome assembly GCF_025200905.1 of Bradyrhizobium yuanmingense. Classification (NCBI taxonomy): domain Bacteria; kingdom Pseudomonadati; phylum Pseudomonadota; class Alphaproteobacteria; order Hyphomicrobiales; family Nitrobacteraceae; genus Bradyrhizobium; species Bradyrhizobium yuanmingense. The sequence continues at coordinate 6,275,359 of NZ_CP104173.1, forward strand.
ACGTCACGGCGCTCGGCCCGCTGATGATCGTGGCGGCAAGCTGGACCTCGACCTCGCTCTATCTGGGGCACCACCGCTTCACCTTCACGATGACGCAGACGCCGGTCGCGGCGGTCGACCTGCTCGAGCAACGCAAGCTACAGCGCGTCTTCAACGCCTACCAGTTCGGCGGCTATCTGATCTCGCGCGATATACCTGTTTTCGTCGACGGCCGCGCCGAGCTCTACGGCGAGAAATTCATCATGGACTTCTTCAAGGCGACCGAGGGCAAGAAGCCCGAGCTGCTGCCACGCCTGCTCGACGAGCACAAGATCGATGCGACACTGCTGGGCGCGGATGCGCCGGGCCCGCAGATCCTCGACCAGCTCAAGGGCTGGAAGCGGATCTATGCGGACGACATCGCCGTGATCCACGTGCGCGACGCCGCAGACGGCGCGACCGTGGCGCCTTCGAAGTGACGACCCGCTCCAGCGCGCGTCTTCGGCCTCAGCGACTTCATCAGATGGTTCCTTCCAGCAAGCCGATCCTGACAGATCCGGCGCGTCCCGACCCGGACCGAGCCGTGGCGATGATTGTGCTTGCGATGCTGGCTGTGGTCTCGTTTGTTCCGGTGCTGCTGACGCCCATTCCGGCGATGGTCGATTATCCCAATCACCTCGCCCGCATGTCTGTTCTGAGCCAGAACGGCACCGCGGGCGCAAATCCGTATTACGAGGTGAGGTGGGCCTTCTATCCCAACCTCGGAATGGACCTGCTGGTCCCGCAGCTGGCGCGGCTGATGAGCGTCGAGAACGCGACGCGGCTGTTTCTGTTGCTGAGCCAATGCCTGATCGTCACCGGTGCGCTTCTGCTCGAATGGGTCCGGAAGGGACGCATCCATCTCGCCGGTTTCGCCGCGCTCGCTTTCCTCTATTGCCTGCCGTTCAGCTGGGGTTTCGTGAACTTCGAGTTCGGGCTCGGCCTCGCGCTCTGGGGCATCGCCGTCTATCTGATGCTGGCCGAAGGCCCCTGGCCGCTGCGCTTCATGGCCAATCTGATCTTCGTCGCCGCGCTCTATGTGGCGCATTTCTTTTCGCTCGGCATCTATGGCGCAACGCTCGGCCTTTTCGAGCTGTCGCGCATCCGCCAAGGGCGGGTCGCTTATCCCGTCGCGGCCGCGCGGCTTGGCGCGCTAGCCCTACCGGCGCTTGCGCTGCTTGCGATCATGCATGTCACGGCAGGCGCGATCGGAAGCCAAGGCAATGACTGGTTCCTCGCATTCAAGCCGGTCTGGCCGCTCCGCATCATGAACGGTTACAATCTGACGGCCGCGGCGGTGACGGGGCTGACCCTCATGACCGCGTTGCTGTTCGCCGCAAGGCGCGGCTTGCTCAGGCTCGAGCCCGCCGGGATCTGGATCGCGCTCGGTCTTGCGCTCCTGTACGTGGCCATTCCCTCGAGACTGTTCGGGACCTCTTTCGCCGACCTCCGCGTGTTTCCTGCTGCGGCGCTGATCCTGCCGGCGTTCTGCTCGCTGTCGCTGCCAAGCCGGGCTTGGCGGATGGCTGCACTCGCTGCGATCAGCAGCATCACGCTGATCAATCTCGCCGTTGTCTTCACGGTATGGCTGCCCTACCGCGCTGACTACGCGGCCATTGTCGAGTCGTTCCGCAAGCTCGAACGCGGCTCGCGCGTCCTCGTCAGCAATGCGGACGAAGCGGGCGACCCGCCCTTCGCCAATCTCACCGCGTATCCGATGTATTATGCGCCAACGCTGGCGGTGCACTATGCCAATGCGTTCGTGCCCAATCTCTTCACGGAGGCGGGCAAGCAGCCTGTTCGGGCCGTGGAGGCCGTGCGCCATCTTGCCACTCCGGATGGCGGATTGGTGTCCTCAGGCCTGCTCACCGCGATAGCAGCGGGCCGCCCGCCGGCGGACTCGCCGCGCTTTGTCCGCACCTGGTACCGGGATTTCGACTACCTTTATGTGCTGGGACCGCGGGCCGCAAACCCGCTGCCGGATCTGCTGGAACTATTGCAGACCTCGGATCGGTTCGTCCTCTACAGGATTCGCCGCAAGTCCTGAGAAAGGCGACCTTAACCACCTGCCCATAGACTTCCGCCCCTGCAACCCAGCTGGACTCCTTCGCATGGCGGCCAATTCCGGACCGATCCGCTACAGCCTCGTCATTCCCGTCTTCAACGAGGAAGCCGTACTGCCGATATTGTTACGCCGGCTCGACTTGCTGCTGTCCCGGCTCGACGGGCCGGCAGAGGCGATTTTCGTCGACGACGGTAGCAGCGATTCCAGCTCGATCGTGCTGCAGGCACTCGCCGTGCGCGACGCCCGCTTTCGCTATATCGGCCTGTCGCGGAATTTCGGCCATCAAGTCGCCATCACCGCCGGCATGGACGCCGCGCAGGGCGACGCGATCATCGTCATGGACGCCGATCTGCAGGATCCGCCCGAAGTGATCGAGCAATTGATCGCAAAATGGCAGGAAGGCAACGACGTCGTCCACGCCCGCCGCCTGTCGCGCGAGGGAGAGAGCCGATTCAAGCGCGCGACCGCACACCTGTTCTACCGGCTGCTCGGCAAGATGTCCTCCGTCGGCATCCCCGCCGACGTCGGCGACTTCCGCCTGATCGATCGCAAGGTGCTGGACGCGCTCAGGCAGATGCCGGAGCAGGATCGCTTCGTACGCGGCATGATCGCCTGGCTCGGCTTCCGCCAGGCCGAGGTCACGTTCCATCGCCTCGAGCGCGCTGCGGGCGAGACCAAGTACCCCCTGTTCAAGATGATCCGCCTAGCGGTGAACGCCGCGCTCGGCTTTTCTGATCTGCCCTTGCGCCTGGCGATCTGGTGCGGATTGACCGTCTCGGCATTCGCTCTGCTCTACGGCGGCTGGGTCGTCGTGATGTGGCTGAGCAACGACGCTCATCTCGTGACCGGCTGGTCCTCGACCATCGTCCTCCTCTCGCTGTTGTGTGGAATGAACATGCTGATGACGGGGATCGTGGGCCTTTACGTCGGCCGCATCCATGCCGAAGTAAAGCGCCGTCCACTGTACGTGGTCCAGAAGCGAGCCGGCTTCGATCGCAACGAGGCGGCGACCGTACCCGCCAAGCACGCAATCAACGAGTGATCCGCCGCAATCATCTCGGACGTGAGGCCAACACCTGGTCTTCGATGCTGCTGCCGAGCGGGCTTTACTGCATCTCCCGACGCTTGTGGACGACCGCCACATCGTCGCTGTACACGCGCTGCCAGTGCGGCAACCGATCAAGCATCGCTGTGGCGGGCGTATTCGGTGCGAGCAGCGTCGCGCGGATCTTGTAGTCGTCGAGCAGCTTGAGAAAATCTCCGAGGTCAATCAGCGCCAGGGCGCGATTGTAGCGGTCGATGAACGGTCCGCCGAACAGTTCCGCGCGGCCGTCGATGAAGGTTGGAATGCCGGCAAAGACCAAATAGCCGCCGAAGGAATAATCGTTGAGCAGCGGCCCCGCCTTGGCGAGGTCGGCACGGGCGACCGCCGCCTCGGGGGTGATGAGGGGAGCCGGCCGGATGTCGCGCGCCAGCGCCAATCCACTCATCGCGGCCAAGATGCCGAATGCCGCCAGGTTCAAGCCACGCGAGGAGCGGTCGGTCTCGTTCCCGCTCGGCCCGCCGAACCTCCGGGCCAGCGGGGCCGCGAGGTAGAGCGGTGCCAGCATGGCCAGCAGATCCGCATTGCGCATCTGCGCCAGCGCGAAATGGAGCAAGCCGATCACCACGAGGGTCCGCACGACCGGCAGCGTGACGCCGCGCGAGAGCGCGAAGATGCCCCCCAGCAACAGCAGCTCGAAGCCGCCGATGCGGCTGAAATCCTGCGGCCGCCATTCCGCGATCCAGGCGAGCGCGGGACCGAGGCCGAGTGTCGTGATCGGCATCAGCAGCGGTTCCGGCCCATGCGGCGTCAGGCAGGATGCGGCGACGGCAAGCAGTGTGAATGGCACCCAGCGCAGCAGCACGCGTGGCCATTGGCTTCGCTCCTCGCGCAGCAGCGCCTCGAGCACCACGGGTCCAATCAAGCCAAGCGCCAGCACTCCGCTGCCGTGCAGATTGCCCCACACGACCAGCAGCGGCAGGGCCCAGTATGGTGGCGGCCTGCCATGATCCATGCAACGCACCAGGGCAGCCGCCCAGATCACCATGATGGGCATCACGAGCACGTGTGGCCGCGCCAACATGTGCGGCGCCGTCAGGATGACGGCCGCGATCACCATGATCAGCGTCTGGGTCGGCGACAGCTCGCGCAGCAGGAAGTATGTGAGCAGACCAAAGGCGAGTGCGATCGCCGCGGCCGCGACGACGACGACGCCGGACCAGCCGGACAGGACGTAGGCTCCGGCATAGATGACTTCCGACAGCCATTCGAACGTGATCCAGGGCGCGCCATGCTTCGAAAACGAAAATGGATCACTCGTCGGCAGGGCCCCATGCGCCATGATCCAGCGCCCGAGCTCGACGTGAGAATAGCTGTCGGGATCTCCGAGCAGCTTCGGGCCGACAGCCAGCAATACAGCGTAGACGGCGAGCCCCACAGCCCAAGGGAGCACTGCACGCGCCGAAAACGGTTGAACCGCGCTGGAGACGACCTGATCAGTCATGGCGGGCCAAGCTAGGCCTTAATTGTTAAGGTGTTCTTTAATGTTTCACCGATCGCGCGTGCGGAAGCGAGAGAACCGCCATCGCAACGCCCGGGCCCTCCGCCAAAACGCCACGCGGGCGCTATCGCACGAGATCGATCAGGAGCAACGCGGCGCTTGTGAACAGTCCTGCGATCGGCACCCAAATGGGCACGAAGAACACGCCGGCGGGAGGCTTGGATTCTCTCGTCTTGATGCGAAGAAGCGCCAGGTTGACCAGGACGAAGATCCCGAGCGTCAGGCGTGAGGTCCATTCGGCCAATCCGGTCAAGGGAATGCCGAGCGCGAGGATCAGGATGGCGCCCACGCCGAAGAGGGTTGCAACCACCGGCGCTCCGCTTCTGGCGTTCACCCGGGCCAGAAAGGCCGGAAGGCTGCCTTGGTCCGCAAGCCCGTACAGCACACGTCCGATCATCAGCATGTGAACGATGATCCCGTTGACCGTCGCAACGATCGCGATGACGCTCAATACCGAGAGGGGAAGACCAGTCAACCGCTGAAAGACCAAAGCAAGCGGAGCCGAGGCGTGCGCGAGCTCGGCCGGGTGCACCGCGACCACCGCAACCCAGACGACAATCATGTAGAGGAGCGCCGTCACGCCGAGGGTGATGAAGAGCGCCCAAGGCAGCGTTTGGGACGGATTTTTCATTTCCTCGGAGATGTTCACGAGGTGCTCGAACCCGATGAATGCAAACACGGCGAGCAGCGATGTCTGTGCGATCCCGGTCCACGCTGCTTTATCGTTCAGGGGAGCCAACAGTTCGGGCAGCCGGGAGACCAGGGCGTCGCCCTCAAACAGCCCGGCTCCGACAATGAGGACCAATCCTCCGATCTCCACGACCGTCATCAAGCCGGCGAAGCTGATGGACTGAACCGCGGACAGGCAGGCGATCGCTCCCATCGCGAGCACAACGCCGGCGATGATCCAGCTGGCAGGCAGCGGCAGGAACACGCTGATGTAGCCGGCGCTCCCAACGGTGATGGTCGCGCCCGAAATCGTCGCTGCAGCCACCACGAGCAACCCTGTGGCACCGCTGAGCCATTTTCGATGAAACGCGGCCTGGACATAGGCGGCCTCGCTCGCCGCGACCGGCAGTCGCGTGCCCAGTTCGGCAAAGCTCCCGGCCGTCACGCCCATCACGACCGCGGCAACGAGGAACGCCAGAGGTGCATGCATTCCGCTCCGGGCAGCGGCCGCGCCCACCAGGACGTAGATTCCGGCGCCGATCGTCACGCCGAGCCCATAGAGGACCGCGTGCGTGAGCGTCAGCGATCTGACGAGTTTCGTAGACCCGAGCGGCGCCACCTCCTGCGTCACCAAGCGTCAATGCGAAAACAGGATCGGGATCGGCGGCTTGGACAGCAGGCCCCTGGTCGCGCCGCCGAGCACGAATTCCCGCCACCTCGGCGTTCCGTACGCGCCCATCACGAGGACGTCGATGCCGTGGGACAGCACGTAAGATGTGAGGACCTCGTCGATCGGCTTGCTCTCGGCATCGATCTCATCCAGCACGACCTCGATGCCGTGACGAGCCAGGTTCTTCGCCAGTTCTCGGCCGGAATGTCTGGAATCCAGGGGCTTTTCATTGGTGACAGTCACGACGCGCACACTTCTTGCGCTTTCAAGCAAAGGAAGTGCGTCGGAAACCGCTCGCGCAGCGGTGCGGCTGAAGTCCCAAGCCACGCAGATGGCGTCGAGCCGCAACGGACGCGACCGCGGGCCGGTGGGCAGGATCAGCGTCGGCCTGCCGGATTCGAAGATCACCTCCTCGGCGTACCCCAGATCATGGGAGTCCGGCACCGCCATGATCGTGAGATCCCGAAGCCTTGCATAGTCAACCAGCAGCGCGGCCTCGCTGGCGGTTGCACAGTGCTCGAAGATGGTCTCATGCCGGACGCCGGATTTGTCGGCGGAGGCTTCGAATGCGGCAAGCAGGGCTTTCGCATTCTCGCGGCTCTTGGCGGCCTCGCGCGCAATAAGCGCGGGTATGTCCAGGATGACATCCCCGAGCAGGCTTGCGCGCACCTCCGCATGGACCTCGCAGGAAATGGCTGCGAGGTGCGCCCCCAGGGTGGCGGCCACCGAGACGGCATCGTCGATCACTGAAACCGGCGTCGGCTCCGGGTAGCTCGCCAGGGTCAACAGAACATCCTTGAAAGCCATGTGTGCCTCCTTTGACGAGTCGGAACCTAACGCTGTCGAGATGCTCCTTCTTGACCCACCGCAACCGATTTAGCCGGATGGCTGTGGCAAAACGGCCCAGGCTCGAACGATGGCGCCGGAACAGAACGCTTTGGTTCGGCGGCGCCTGCCTTGCGGGAGGGGCCAGCGCAATGCCAGCTCGCGAAGCGCGCTCGGACAATAAAAAACGCGGCGTTACCGCCGCGTTTTTCGATTCTCAACTGCCGCTTGGAATTACGCCTGCGGCTGCGGCTCCAGGCCGGGATCCGGATCGGGACGCGGGCGCGGCTTGCCGGCCGGGGGCACGGCGGAGGCGCGCGGTGTGGTCGGCTCGAGCACGGACTCACGGTTCGGCTTCTTGCCCTTGAGCAGGTCGACGATCTCGTCGCCGGTCAGCGTCTCGAACTCGAGCAGGCCCTTGGCCAGCGTCTCGAGATCGGCGCGCTTCTCGGTGAGGATGCGCGTCGCCTCCTTGTAGCCTTCCTCGACCAGACGCTTGATCTCGGAATCGATCTTCTGGACGGTGGCTTCGGAGGCGTTCTGCGTGCGCGACACCGACATGCCGAGGAAGACCTCGTCCTGGTTCTCGCCATAGGAGACGGTGCCGAGCTCTTCCGACAGGCCCCAGCGCGTCACCATCATGCGGGCCAGGCGCGTGGCCTGCTCGATGTCGGACGCCGCGCCCGAGGTCACCTTCTCGCGGCCGAAGATCAGCTCTTCGGCGACGCGGCCGCCCATCATGATGGCGAGGCGCGAGGTCATCTGCTCCAGCGACATCGACAGCTTGTCGCGCTCGGGCAGCTGCATGACCATGCCGAGCGCACGGCCGCGCGGGATGATGGTCGCCTTGTGGATCGGATCGGTCGCGGGCACGTTGAGGCCGACGATGGCGTGGCCGCCCTCGTGATAGGCCGTGAGCAACTTCTCTTCCTCGGTCATGACGAGCGACTTGCGCTCGGCGCCCATCATCACCTTGTCCTTGGCCTCCTCGAACTCGGCCTGCGTCACCATCCGCTTGTTGCGGCGGGCGGCGGTCAAAGCGGCCTCGTTGACGAGGTTCATCAGGTCGGCGCCGGAGAAGCCCGGGGTGCCGCGCGCGATGGTCTTGAGGTTGATATCGGGCGCCAGCGGAACCTTGCGAACATGCACCTTCAGGATCTGCTCGCGGCCGACGACGTCGGGGTTCGGCACCACGACCTGACGGTCGAAGCGGCCCGGACGCAGCAGCGCGGGATCGAGCACGTCGGGACGGTTGGTGGCGGCGATCAGGATCACGCCTTCGTTGGCCTCGAAGCCGTCCATCTCGACCAGCAGCTGGTTCAGCGTCTGCTCGCGCTCGTCATTGCCGCCGCCGAGACCGGCGCCACGGTGACGACCGACGGCATCGATTTCGTCGATGAAGATGATGCAGGGCGCATTCTTCTTGGCCTGCTCGAACATGTCGCGGACGCGGCTCGCGCCGACGCCGACGAACATCTCGACGAAGTCGGAACCGGAGATGGTGAAGAACGGCACGTTGGCTTCGCCCGCGACCGCACGCGCGATCAGGGTCTTACCGGTGCCGGGAGGGCCGACCAGCAGCACGCCGCGCGGAATGCGGCCGCCGAGGCGCTGGAATTTGCCGGGGTCGCGCAGGAACTCGACGATCTCCTGCAGGTCCTGCTTGGCTTCGTCGACGCCGGCGACGTCTTCGAAGGTGACGCGGCCATGGGCCTCCGTCAGCATCTTCGCACGCGACTTGCCGAAGCCCATCGCCTTGCCGGCGCCGCCCTGCATCTGCCGCGACAGGAAAATCCAGACGCCGATCAGCGCGATGAAGGGCAGCCAGGAGACCAAGAGCGAGACGAACCACGGCACGTTGTCGCCGGGCGGCTTCGCGGTGATCTGCACCTTGCTGTCATAGAGGCGCTTTACCAGCGTCGGGTCGTTCGGCGCGTAAGTCTGGAAGCTGGAGCCGTTGGTGAAGGTGCCGTGGATGTCCGGCCCCTGGATCACGACGTCGCGCACATTGCCGCGGTCAACTTCGCTCAGCAGCTGCGAGAAGGCGATGTCCTGCGAGGAGGCCCGCTGACCCGGATTCTGGAAGAGCGTGAACAACGCCAACAGCAGCAAGACAATGATGACCCAGAGGGCGAAATTGCGCAGATTGGCGTTCATCGATCTTCCTTCGTGGTCGCGCGGATCGCGGCCGTGATCCTTGGGCAGTTGATTTGGTCAATGCGAGGAAATCCCAAGGAATCCTCATCGTTAGACGGATACAATTTAGGTGCCGCCCCGGTCGCTGCCAAGGGAACGAGATGGGACTATTTATCCCATCTTAGCGCGATTCCCGCTGAAATCATGGCGTCCGAACCCGGGTTTTTCCTGCCTGGTTAAGGTGGCCTGACGGCACGGACGCGAATTGACCGGTGTCATGATCCGCTCTCGTCGCGCTCATCTGCCCTTGCGCCGCCGGGCCGGCGCCGGCGCGATCTGGATACGCCCGCCGGCAAGGCTGATCAAGGCTCCCGCGAGGGTCTGCTTCAGAACCGGCCGGCCAGTTGCGGCTGCACCGGGGCCGGCGATCGCCCGATCAAGCACCGACATCAGGGTTTCGACCTTGCCGAGTTCCGCCGGCCCTTCATGGCCGAGCGCGTTGATGGCCCGCAGCAGGAGCCGCAGCCGCACCTCCTCCGGCAGGGCGGCAAAGGTCGCGGCCTCGAAGCTCCTGACACTCGCCTGCGGCGCATCGCCGCGATCCCGCAGGCGGAGGAAGCGCTCGGCGCCGTCGGCAAGCACCTCGACCGCCGCATTGGCCCGCGCCAGCCTTGTCGCGAGCCGCGCCAGATTTCTGGCGTCGCCGCCCTCGGCCGCGAGGAGCGGCAGCAGCGCGCGCAGCCGCGGCCGTGTGTAGGCGGTGTCCCGGTTGGTGGGATCCTCGGCAAAGCCGATCCTCGCCCGCCGCAAGGTCGCGATCAGCTGCGATTTCGGAACGTCGAGCAACGGACGCGCCAGCACGATTCCGTCGCGCTCGGTGAATGGAGCCATGGCCGAGAGTCCGGCAAGTCCGCTGCCGCGGAACAGGCGCATCAACAGGGTCTCGGCCTGGTCGTCGCGGGTGTGTGCCGTCAGCACATGGCTCGCGCCGGCGGCACGGGCGGCCTGTGCGAGCAGGCGGTAACGGGCCTCGCGCGCGGCGGCAGGCAGCCCCGTCTTCGGCTTTTCACCGCGCCAGCGCAAGGTCCGGTGCGGCAATCCGAGCGCCGCGGCGAGCCGCTTGACCTCGCGCGCCTCACGGGCGGCCTCCGGGCGCAGGCCGTGATCAATCGTGACGACCGTGATTTGCGGGCCTCGCGCGAGGCTGCGCTGCCAGCGCGCTGCAAGCCACATCAGCGCAACCGAGTCGGGCCCGCCGGAGACCGCGAGCACCAGCGCCGGGGCATCTCTCAGGCCCGCGAAGAGCCGCCTCGCCTCGCGCGCCGAGATCGGTGAATCGTCGTCGTCTGACATGACGCTGCAATCATCCGCGGATGGACCGAATGTTTAGCGCAACGCCATCCGCTTTGTCAGCGGATCAGCACTTCACCCGCTTCTGCTCGCGATCGACGGCGGCTTTGACGCCGGCGGAGGCGCGGGGATATTTGCGGCCGATCTCGCCGAAGGCGGCGCAGGCGGCCTCCTTCTCCTTCAGCGCGGCGAGCGACTGGCCGAGCCGCAGCAGCGCATCCGGCGCCTTGGCCGATTTCTCGTATTTGGTGGTGACGGCGAGGAACGCTTCGGCGGAATCGCGATATTGCTGGCGCTGGAAATAGCTCTCGCCGAGCCAGTATTGCGCGTCGCCGACCAGCGGGTCGCTCGGAAATTTCTGCGTGAAGTTCTTCATGGTCTGCTCGGCCAGCGCGTAGTCCTTGCGCTGCATGTAGCCGATGCCGAGGTCGAACTCGTCGCGGGGCGTCGCCGACGGCGGCAGGGTGGCCAAAGCAGCGCCACCGGCCGGTGCGGGATAACCCGATTGTGCCGGCGGATAGCCGGGCTGCGCGGCCGGCGGCACACCTTGTTGGTAGCGCGGGCTGGTGTTGGCGAGATCGAGCGGCTCGCCCGCATTGCGGCCGCCGCCAGGCGTGACCGCCGGCATCGGCTGCTGCCCGCCGCCGAGTGCGCGCGGCGCGCCGGGTGCATTCGGGTTCTGGTTGGGGTCGAAGGCATCGCCGCGGCGGCGTGTGCCGGGAGCGCCGGGCGCCGGCTGCTCCTGAACGATCGGCGCGGGCGCGGCGATCTGCGGCTGCTCGTAGCTCGGCTGCGCGGCTTGCTGTTGCGGCGGCGGCTGGCGATAGCCGGGCGCGACCTGACCTGGTGCAATCTGGCTGGGTGCGATCTGCGCGGGCGGCATCGCCGCGACGTTTGGTGCCTGCCCGGGCGCCCCTTGCGCGCCGCCCTCGAGCGCCCGCAGGCGCTCTTCGAGCTGGCGGTTGCGATATTGCAGCTCCTCGTTCTGGCCGGTGAGCTGGCGCAGCCGGTTCTCCAGCCGCTCGATCCGCATCTCCGGGTCGACATCATCCGACTGCCCGTAGACCGATTGCGCAAGCGCGGGCGAGCACAAAGAGAGCAGCGCGGCGGTCGCCGCGGTACCGGTAAAAGCCTTAAATCTGGATGACATCTTGCCCTGACGACGAAAGCGAAATGGCCTGCGACGGAACCTTCGACGCGCCACACATCGAAGTGGAGTACGCCAAAAATGTGACTGATACCAAGGGGTTTTCAGTCACAGAATGCTGAAACGAAACCGGCGCCCGAGAGGGCGCCGGCATATCCAATTGCAAAGCTGAACGGGGCCTGACTGACCACCGGGGACCTGACCGAGCGTCAGGAGCTGGCGTTCAGGACAGTGACGGCGCGGCGGTTCTGCGACCAGCAGGAGATGTCGTTACAGACGGCGACCGGCCGTTCCTTGCCGTAGGAGATCGTGCGCATGCGGTTCGGGTCGATGCCGCGCGAGGCGAGGAACGAACGGACCGACTGGGCACGGCGGGCGCCGAGCGCGATGTTGTATTCGCGGGTGCCGCGCTCGTCGGCATGACCTTCGATGGTGAAGGAGTAGCGCGGATAGGTCTGCAGCCACTGCGCCTGCTTCTCCAGGGTCACGATCGCCTGCGGGGTCAGATCGGTCTGGTCGCTTTCGAAGAACACGCGGTCGCCGACGTTGACGACGAAGTCCTGCTGGCTGCCGGGCGTCGCCGCATTGGCCATCGCATCCGTCGCGGCATTCTTGTTGGCGCAGGCGCCCATCGACAGCGCGACGGCGAGCACCGCGGCCAGCTTCAATCCCTGGAGGATACGCATAGGATGTCTCATTCCGGAGCCTCCACGCTCACGTTAGTCCACTGCTGTCCGGTCTACAGGGGGTTGGTTAAGCGAACGTTCCGTCAACCTTGACGGAACCTTGCCTCAGCCGGTCAAATGCCCCCAACCAGCGAAAAGCAAACGTCATGGTTAATGGGTTGTAAATGTGGCGCGAGGGTGAAGGCAAGCCGCGTCGGCCGGCAAAAGGGCCGGCACTTGATGGAATTTTGGGCCGAAATGACCGGGGGCGCCCGCCTAGACCGAACCGAGCGCTTGAGAGGCCACGTCCAGGGTCCGCGGCGTGGTGAGCAGAATCGGCCGCGTGGCGGCCTGGCGGGGGATGCTGCGTTCAAACAGCATGCGCCGCTCGAACGCGCTGGAGCGCATGATCGGAAAGCGCGCCAGCACCTTGTCCCGCTGCCGCCGGACGTCGGTCGCCATCAGGACCGCCTTCTTGGTGGGCCAGCCCGGAAAGCCCCGCGGCTCCGGCGAAATGGTCTCGTGCAGGAAGATGCGGCGGTAGAACGCCTGATGATCGGTCCGGATCATGGCAAGGCCGGTGTCGGCGTTGAAATGATCGCACGCGACAAAGGCGAGGCGGACGGTCAAATAGGGCAGCTCGGGAAAGCGGTGGTGCTTGTCGGGATCTGCAACGAGCCGGCACGGATCGACAAAAACCTCGCCGCGATCGAGGCGGGGATGCAGGATGTCGCCGAACACCTCGGTGGTATAGGACATCCGCCATTCCGACGTCAGCAGATGGATGCGGACGGAGCTGCAAAGCTCTCCGTCAACGTAGACCCCGAAATTCCAGGTGTTGGGCGTTTCGTCGAAACGATCGCTGACGCGCAGCGAAGGTGATGGCTCGATCAGACCGGCCTGCAGATAGGCGCGGTAGCGCATCAGATACAGGTTGTCCTTGTCCTCGGGCGTTTCGATGAGCCGATAATCGATGCGGTCAAACAACGCGGCGCCTCGTGGAAGGAGCGCCGTGTTCGGTTCGGCTCCGGACTTCATCTGCAACCTCTGACTCCAAGCAACTTCCACGAGTAGCCAGACCTTAATGGTTCCTTAACGGAATTGCAAAGCTATAGAATCGTTAGGGTTAACCTTTGCGAGCCCGCAAGACTACGGTGCCGATGGGAGCCGATTGCGAGAGAGGGGAAGGGAATCGGGCCTATCGCGACGACACGAGGGCGAGCTGGTCGTCGGGCACGCGACGACCATGCGAGGCGTTGAGCAATTGCCGGATTCGCACCGCCGGTACGGGCCGGCTGAACAGGTAGCCCTGCCCTTCGGTCACGGTGCCGTCGGCGCTGATCAGCTCGAGCTGCTCGTTGGTCTCGATGCCTTCGACCACGACGGCCATGCCGAGATCGGCGGACAGCCGCGCGACACCGCGCAGCAGCGTCAGCGGCCGGTCGGAATCGATGCCTTCGAGGAAGGAGCGATCGATCTTCACCTTCTGCATCGGGAAATTGTGCAGGTAGCTGAGGCTGGAATAGCCGGTGCCGAAATCGTCGAGCGAGATGCGCACGCCGAGCGCATGCAATTGCGACAGGATGTCGTGGGTGAGCTGGGTGTTGCGCAGCAGCGACGACTCGGTGATCTCGATCTCAAGACGATGCGCCGGCAGGCCCGACACTTCGAGCGCGTAGCGGATTTCGCTCAGGACGTCGCGCTGGTGGAATTGTTGCGGCGAGAAATTGACGGCGACGCTGACGCCTTCCGGCCACTTCATGCATTCCATGCAGGCGCGGCGCAGGATCCAGCGGCCGAGATCGACGATCAGGCCCATGTCCTCGGCGACCGGGATGATGTCGACCGGCGAGACCGTGCCGCGCACCGGATGATTCCAGCGCAGCAGCGCTTCGCAGGTGGTGATCTTGCCGGACCTCAGATTGACCAGCGGCTGGAAGAACAGCTCGAATTCCTCGTTGGCGAGCGCCTTGCGCAGGTCGAGCTCGAGGATGCGGCGCGCCTCGACGGTCGCGGCCATCTCGTCGCGGAAGAAACAATAGGTGCCGCGGCCGTCGGCTTTGGCGCGGTACAGCGCCATGTCGGCGTTCTTGAGCAGCGTGTCGGCGCTGGTGCCCTCCGGCGAGGTCAGCGCGATGCCGACGCTGGCGCCGATCTCGACCAGATGATTGTCGATGCGGTACCGCTCGCTCAATCGCTCGACGATGCGGCGGGCGAGTGCCGCGGCATCCTCGGGCGACGTGAGGTTCTGCTGGAACACGACGAACTCGTCGCCGCCGAACCGGGCGACGAAATCCTCGGGGCGCAGCATCTCGCGCAGGCGGTTGGCGACGGCGCACAGGAGCTGGTCGCCGCAGGGATGGCCCAGCGTGTCGTTGACCTGCTTGAACTGGTCGAGGTCGATGAACAGCAGCGCGGAGAGCTGCGCCGCATCGTGGGAGACAGCCAGCAGGTGCTCGATCTGGTCGCGGAAGTTGACCCTGTTCGGCAACGCCGTCAGGTCGTCGTATCGCGCAAGATGGGTGATCTTGGCCTCGGCGTTGCGCCGCTCGGTGATGTCCTCGAGCAGCAGCACCGCCCCTCCGTCCGCCATCGGCTGAACGGTCCAGCACAGTGACCGATTTCGCTCCAGGTTCGCCTCGGCGGTGATGATCTCCTTCTCCCGCGAACTTTCGATGCCGGCGACGATATGCTCGCCGTCCGCGCTCGAGATGGATCTTGCCTGCACGCATGCCGCGATGATGTCGCGCGCGCTGGCGCCGCTCCGAGGCAGATGGTCGGGCAGGTTCATCATCGCCGCGAAGCGGTGATTCATCACCGCGAGCTGGCCATCGCGATGGAACATGCAAAGACCGTGCGGCATGTTGTTGAGGGCGGTATCGAACTGGCCCGCAAGTGCGGCTTCGCGCTCGCGCGCCACCACGGCGCCCATGAAGATCCGGTGCAAGTTGACCGAGAGCTGCATGATCGCCAGCAGGAAGGCCGCGCTCACAACGGCCATCGCGATGTAGTAGGGCGTGCCGCGCCACGCCAATGCCAGCACCGCCGGGGCGAAAATGAGCAGCGCCTGCAGATGGAAGATCGACGGTCGTCCGTACGCCCTTCCCGCTCCCCCTGCGGCGATGCCTGTCGTGACCGACAAGGCAATCATGTGCGCGACCGCGTCGTCGGTGGCGAGCAGAGTCGTGCCGCACCAGATGCCGATCGCCGCGGCCTGGATCTTCGCGCCGATCTGATACCGCGCCTGCCAGCGTTTGGCCGCCTCGGCGGTCACACTCGACTTGCGTCCCTGATAGCGACGCAAATCGATCGCCCGCACCGTTCCGGCCAAGACGAGCAGCGCCACGCACGCCCAAATCAGGGGCTCACCTGTCTTCAGCGCAGTCAGCGCAGCACCGATCGACACGAAGATGAGACCGGCCAGCAGCGGTCCGGGCGCTTCAAAGAGCGAATCGATCTGCGCCGCCGGATTGACCGGCGGCGGCTGCCCCTGCTCTCCGCTCTGGCTTGCGAACTGCATTTTGGTTTGTACGCGCGTCCTGTTCAGCGCGTAGTCTTACCCAGCCGAGATGAAGCTTTTCTGAGGGAACATCGTTAAAGTCGGGTTGTTTTTCGGCAATAGCGAAATGATTTCCGCTGCAATATCAAGCAGGTAGGCAAGCCTTGCCGGGCGCAAGGTGAAGGAAGTGTTGCCGTTCACGGCAAACTCGGAAAAAATCGGTGCGGTTTTTCGAAAACATCGCGCGTCTGAACGCGCGATGTTTCAACTGCGCCGTGGTCAGCCCGAGGTCGAGGACAACAGTGGCGACCATGCCGGGTCCGAGGCAAAACCCGGCGTCGGCACTTTCAATTCGTTGCGGCCGGAGATGTCGACCGAGTACAGCGACGGCCCGCCATTGCCGCCAGGATCGCGGAAGAACATCAGCACGCGGCCGTTCGGCGAGAAGGTCGGGCCTTCGTTGTGAAAACCGGAGGTGAGCAGTCGCTCGCCCGAGCCGTCGGGCTTCATGACGCCGATCGCGAACTGCCCGCCGCCCTGCCGGGTGAAGGCGATGTAGTCGCCCTTCGGCGACCACACCGGGGTGGAGTAGCTGGCGTTGGTGTCGTCCTTGGAGAAGGAGATGCGCTGCGCCTGTCCGCCGCCCGCACTCATCACGTAGATCTGCGACCTGCCGCCACGATCGGACTCGAAGCAGATGCGGCTGCCGTCGGGCGAATAGGACGGCGAGGTGTCGATCGCCGGCGTGTCGGTGAGACGCGTGGTCGAGCGCGAGCGCAGATCCATCACGAACAGGTTGGAATTGCCGCCCTGCTGCAGGCTCATGATGACGCGCTGGCCGTCCGGCGAGAAGCGCGGCGCGAAGGTCATGCCGGGGAAGTTGCCGACGATCTCGCGCTGGCCGGTCTCGATGTTGTAGAGATAGACCTTCGGATCGCCCTGGCCGAACTCCATGTAGGTGATCTCTTGCGAGTTCGGCGAGAAGCGCGGGGTCAGCACGAGATCGGAGCCGCGGGTCAGATAGCGCACATTGGCGCCGTCCTGATCCATGATCGCGAGCCGCTTGACGCGGCGCTCCTTCGGCCCGGTCTCGTCCACGAACACGACGCGGCTGTCGAAATAGCCCTTCTCGCCGGTCATGCGCTCGTAGATCTGGTCGGAGATGATGTGGGCGATGCGGCGCCAATATTCCGGCGAGGTGAAATATTGCTGGCCGGCGAGCTGCTGGCCGGAGATGACGTCCCACAGACGGAATTCGGCCTTGAGCCGCCCGTCCGGCTGCCGCGTCATGCGGCCGGTGACGAGCGCCTGCGCGTTGATGGTCTTCCAGTTCTGGAATTGCGGCGCGACATCCATGTTGTTGATGCGCTCGATGAAGGCGGCCTGATCGATCGGCGCGAACAGGCCCGAGCGCTTCAGATTGTTGGTGATGACCTGCGTGACGCCGTTGCCGACGTCGCCGTCGGAGGGCGAGCCGGGCAGGAAGTTGCTGATCGCGATCGGGATCGGCTGGAATTCGGTGGGATTGATTTCAAGCCGCTTTTGCGGTTGGGCGAGCGCATGTCCAGCCCCAAGCGTCGCAAGCGCGGATCCGGTCAGCGTCATGAAGCGGCGGCGGTTCATCGATCGAATGTCATTCATCGCAAAATTCTTTTGTTCGGATCACAACATATCCTTCAGGCCGAAGCGCATCGGAATGGTTTTCCAAGTGTCATACTGCTGCTTCGGCAGGAACGAATAGACTTGACACTGGACGATGGCACGCTTGCCACTCTCCGCCACGGCCTGAGCGATCGACCTGGACGGCCCACGCGCTGCAACGACAACCGGCTCGGATGCCAGTGTTCCATCGATCTTCATAAAAATATCGATGTCGACTTCGTATTGGTCGGCATCCTGCCCGTTGTAGGTGGGCGTGAAGCAGCGCCTGACCGCCGACATGAACGCGCCCTGCCAGGTCGCAACATTGTTGGCGGCCGTCCCGGTTGCTGCTCCCAGCGACGCCGATGCATTCAACGCCGAGCCGGTCTGCTCGTGCCGGGTCGCGGCGCGCTTGTCGAGGTCGCGCTGGATCTGCGCGGGGTCGAAGGTGCGCTCCTTGGGCTTGGGCTGCTGCTGCGGCTGCACCGCCGCGACCTTCTGCTCCACGGGCTTGGGCGGCGGCTTCTTGGCCTCCATCTTCTTCTGCAGCTCGGCGATCGGATCTTCCTTGGCCGGATCAGGCTTCTTTTCCTGCGGCTTCGGCTCTTCCTTCGGCTTGGCCTCCGCCACGGGCTTCGGCGGCTCCGGCTTCTTCTCCACCGGCTTCTCGACCGGCTTCGGCGGCGGCTCCGGCTGGGAGTTGGTCTTGATCAGCTCTTTCTTCTCGGTGACCTTGCCGACGGCGTCTTCCTCGGGCTTGGGCTCCGCGATCTTCTCGACCTTCGGCTTCGGCTCTTCCTTCTTGCCGGTCTTCTGCCCCGCCATCATCTTGGCGAGCTGATCGGAGGAGATGATGTCGATCGGAAGCGATTCCTGCGTAGCGATGTAGGCCTTGCTGCTGAAGGTGACGAGCCCCCATCCCAGCACGAGAACATGCAGGGCAATCGACGCAACGAGTGTCTTGTCGACGTTCACCTTCACGGTCTCAAGACCCCTGATCCGCTTCCGTGACGAGCGCCAGCTTCTTGAATCCGGCGCCCGAGAGCTGGCCCATCACCTTGGCCACGGTGCCGTAATCCGCCTTCTTGTCGGCGCGCAGATAGATGCGTTCCTCGAGGCCGCCGCGCGCATCGGTGATCGCCTTCAGCTTCGGGATCAGCTCGTTCAGCGCAATCTCGGTGTCGTTGATGAACACCTTGCCCTTGATGTCGACCGACATCTGGATCGGCTTCTGGTCGTTGTTTTCGAGGCTCTTGGCACTGGTCTGGGGCAGGTCGAGCGGGACGCCGACCGTCAACATCGGTGCCGACACCATGAAGATGATGAGCAGCACTAGCATGACGTCGACCATCGGCGTGACGTTGATCTCGGCCACAACCGGCTTGCGCCGGCCGCGGCGCCCGCCGCCGCCGGACGAACTCGCAACGTTCATGGCCATGATCGCGTGCCCAGATTGCCCTTCACACTATACATGCCGTCCGTCAGCCCCGCTCGTCGATCTGACGAGACAGAATGGCTGAAAATTCATCAGCAAAGCCCTCGAGCCGCTGGGCCTGCCGGTTCACCTCGGAGGTGAACTTATTGTAGAAAATAGTGGCAGGAATGGCGGCGATAAGGCCGACGGCGGTCGCAAACAGCGCCTCGGCGATACCGGGGGCGACCACCGCCAGAGAAGTATTTTTCGAGGCCGCGATCGACTGGAAGCTCGACATGATGCCCCAGACCGTGCCGAACAGGCCGACGAAGGGGCCGGCGGAGCCGACGGTCGCCAGCACCAGAAGGCGCCGTTCCAGCCGCTCGACCTCGCGCGCAATCGAGACGTTCATCACCTTGTCGATGCGCATCTGAAGCCCTGCGACCGAGCGGGCATGGCTCTCGAACGAGCGCTTCCACTCGCGCATCGCCGCCACGAAGCAGGCCGCCATGGAATGCGTCGGCTTGGCCGACAGCGTGCGATAGAGCTCCTCGATCGACTCGCCGGACCAGAACGCCTGCTCGAACCGGTCCATCGAGCGGCGGGTGCGCGCGTAGAGAAAGATCTTGTCGATGGCGATCGCCCAGACCCAGACCGAGCAGGCCAGAAGCCCCAGCATCACCGCTTTCACGATCCAGTGAGCCTGCCAGAACAGCGCGATCAGCGACACGTCGGCGGAGGCAGCAACCGGAAGGGCTGTCTGAGCCAATTCGGCCGGATTCATAAGCAGTATCCTCTCAAGGCGATCGTTACCTAATGTCTTCGGCCAGCAAATCGCGGCCGGTGTTCCCCAACAGCCGCGCCGGACCCGCGCGGCGGGCAAGCCCGCTCAAAGCCTTGTCTTTCTGGGGTGCAGGGCTCGTCCAAAGGCTCGTCAAAAGCCGGCCGCCTGCATTCCCCGCCAAGATGTCAAAACTAAGGGGCCTCGACCCCAGGCCTTGACGTCGGGCTCCGGGCACGCCTGTCCGCACATACCAGAGCCCGCCGATGGTTAATGCGGGGTTACCGGCGGCGCATTTGGCTGCAGGAAAGACAGTCCCTGCAGGGGGATGGACCCCGGATCCCGTGTTCCAGACGCACCGGCCGGAGGAACCTGCTCTCGTGCCAAAAATTGTCCGGAAAATCACGCTCAGCGAGGTCCTGCCATGTCCATCAACCCCAAGACGACCGCCGCGATCGGCGATCACCCGCTCCACCCCATGCTGATTCCGTTCCCCGTCGCGTTCCTGGTCGGCGCTCCCATCGCCGATCTGGCCTTCATCGGAACCGGCGACGGTTTTTGGGCACGCGCCGCGATGTGGCTGATCGGCGCCGGCATCGTCATGGCGCTGGTTGCCGCCGCAGCCGGCTTCACCGACTTCTTCAGCGAGCCACGCATCCGCCGCCTGAACGATGCCTGGTACCACATGGTCGGCAATCTCGCGGCGGTGGTGCTGGCCCTGGTCAATTTCTATCTCCGCTACGCCCAAGGCGCGGAGGCGGCGATCAAGCCCTGGGGCGTCGTGCTGTCCCTGGTCGTGGTCGGCATCCTTCTGTTCACGGGATGGAAGGGCTGGGAAATGGTCTATCGCCACCACGTCGCGGTGCTGGATGCGCCGGGCCAGACCAGCTCGGAGCCGGTCAACCCGCATCATGGCGGCGAAAGCCACCGCCGCGCCGCCTGAGCGACAGTCAAGCGGACGAAGCGGCCGCAAGGCAATTGGTGAGCCGCGCGGGATTGCCGATTGCGGTGCAGCCGCCAGGCACGTCACCGGTCACGACAGTCCCGGCGCCGATCTTGGCGAAGTCGCCGATCTCGATGTCGCCGAGGATGGTCGCGCCGGAGCCGATGAACACGCCGCGACCGATGCGAGGCGAGCGCATCGGCAGGTCGCCATGGCGTCCGATGCTGACATTCTGAAGGATGGTCACCTCGTCGCCGATGACGACATTGGCACCGATCACGATGCCGGTGGCATGGTCGAGATAAACCGACGAGCCGAGGCTCGCGGCCGGATGAATGCTGACCTGCAGGACGTTCGAAGCCTCGTTCTGCAACAGCAGCGCCGCATCACGATGGTCATGACGCCATAGCCAGTGCGAGACGCGCCAGGACTGCAGGGCGACATAGCCCTTGAAGTGCAGCAGCGGCGGCAACAATCCGGCGATGGCGGGATCACGGAGCATGATGGCGCGCAGATCGCGGCCGGCCGCTTCGACCAGATCCGGTTGGCCGCGAAAGGCATCGCGGGAAAACGTCGTGAAGCGCTCGCGATCGGCGGCGCTGCCGCCCAGCCGACGCCCGATCAGATCGGCCAAGGCAGCGGTAAAATCATCATGGGCAAGGATGGCATCGGCGACAGCCTTGCCGAAGACGGGGTCCGCCGCTGCGGCGCGCCGCGCCTCGCCGCGTATCTCCTGCCAGAGGATGTCGCTCGCCACGATCGCAGTCTCCGTCCGCATTGCCGCCTGCGGTGTTTTGACGCTTGCTTCTCGCTGTCGAATATAGGACGCAGGCCGCCTGCGCGCCAATTGGCGTCGGCAACACGCGCGGCCACCTGTGCGCCATGCTCCCCGTAAGGCTACGGGCTTGCTTGCCAGAGAGCTGCGGCCAGCCTTCGGCCGAAGCCCGCGGTGGCATCCGCGGGTTTTGGTACCCGCCGGACGTCAAGCTGCCGGCCAGTTCCG
This sequence comes from Bradyrhizobium yuanmingense, assembly GCF_025200905.1. Lineage (NCBI taxonomy): Bacteria > Pseudomonadati > Pseudomonadota > Alphaproteobacteria > Hyphomicrobiales > Nitrobacteraceae > Bradyrhizobium > Bradyrhizobium yuanmingense. The sequence goes on from NZ_CP104173.1 coordinate 6,296,788, forward strand.
AATCCACGTCATCCGAGGTCACGCTCAAATATGCCGCTCAACGCCCCCGCCGACGACCAGCACGACGACATCATGTATCCATCCGCCCTGCCGTTCCTGCTGGTCCATCTCGGCTGCCTTGCGGCAATCTGGTCGGGCGTCACCTGGGAGGCGGTCGCGATCTGCGTCTCACTCTATTGCTTGCGGATGTTCGCGATCGGAGCCGGCTACCATCGCTATTTCTCGCATCGGGCGTTTGCGACCAGCCGGGTGTTTCAGTTCATCCTGGCCTGCCTTGCGCAAAGCAGCGCCCAGAAGAGCGTGTTGTGGTGGGCCGCCAAGCATCGCCACCATCACCTGCATTCCGACACTGAAAACGACGTGCATTCACCGCGTCACCGCGGCTTCCTCTATAGCCATCTCGGCTGGATCTTTTACCGGCAGCACGACGCAACCGACCTCGTGAAGGTCGGCGATCTCGCCGCCTATCCCGAGCTGATGTGGCTGCATCGGCTGGAGCTGCTGCCGGCCTTCGTGCTGGCAGGGCTCTGCTTCCTGGTCGCAGGATGGTCGGGTCTGGTGGTCGGCTTCCTCTGGAGCACGGTGCTGGTCTATCACGCGACCTTCTGCATCAATTCGCTTGCCCATGTGCACGGGCGCAAGCGCTACGTGACCGGCGATGATTCCCGTAACAACTGGCTGCTGGCATTGGTCACGCTGGGTGAGGGCTGGCACAACAATCACCACGCCTATCAGAGCAGCGTGCGACAGGGCTTTCGCTGGTGGGAGGTCGACGTGACCTATTACATCCTGACGCTGCTGTCGTGGATCGGCGTCGTCTGGAACATGAAGGCGCCGCCCGAACAGGTGCTGCGCAACGAGCAGCCGCTCGGCGCGCGGGTCATCCAGCGGGCGGCCCGCGAGCTCGCCGGACGGTTCGATGCGCAAACCCTGGCGCATGCGATCTCGTCGGCACGCCGCCGGGCCGATCTCGCCCAGTTGCAGCTGCCGACGCTGCACGACATCCTCAATCGCGCGCATGAAGGTGTCGACGCGCTGACGCATCTGCATCTGCCGAAGATCCCGACACGCGAGGAGTTTCTCGCGGAGGCCAAGGCGATGTTCGCGCGAACGCGATCGCTCAACGAGATCGTCGACCACGCCTACGAATACTTCCTGGCCTCGGTTCACGCGCAACTCGCCACGGCGCGCTGAAACTCCACGCCATGCGACACCGGCCGGCAGCGGTCATGTTGCCGGGGCGCGTCCATCGCGGGCGCGGCCGGGGTCAGCCTGCTTGCGGAGGCTGAGCGCATAGAGCCAGCCGCCTGCGGCGATCAGCACGGGCAGGACGAAAAGCGCGAAATCGCGGAGCAGGATCATGGGACGATACTTCCCTGCGCGAACGACACCGCGCGGCTGAGTGCGTACGATGCGCCCCAATATAGATAGGCGCTAAGAAACAACCGCCAGGACTCACCGAGCTGCCATTCCGGGTAGAGCTGAACTTCCGTGGGCCATCCATTGAGGAACGCGATCGCCACCGGGACGACCGGGCCGAAGCGCTCGAACAACACGGCCGCGCGCTCGAACAATGCGAGGCGCTGGCTGATTTGTTTGCGTTCAATATTGGTCATGATCGTGCCCGTCGGCGCCGCGGAGGCGCAGTCAAGGCTTGGTCGGTGCTCGCGCGGTCCGGGTTCTATCGATCCTGCACATCTGCGTGATGGGCCTCGCAAAGCCCTCGCAGGCGCTTCGCATCGCCAGGACGACCATCGAAGTGTGACATAAGCCAAACCGCCCGCCTGCGGGTTGCGCAGACGGGCGGCTCGGGGCCATCAGGACTTTGGGGGCATGCGCCTGAAGGCTTTGAGAGGTGCAATTCTTCGGATCAGCCCTGCTGCTGATCGGTCGGCGGCGGGGTCGGACGCGTCTTGTGCTGCGCCATGAACTGGTCGAACTCTTCCTTGTCCTTGGCGTGACGCAGGCGGTCGAGGAAGTTCTTGAACTCGACCTGCTCTTCCTCGAGCCGGCGCAGCGTCTCACTGCGATACTCGTCGAAGGCGCGGTTGCCGGAGGACGGCGGGCCGAAGCCAAAGCCAAAGCCCCGGCGCTCCATGCGGTCGCGCATGCGATCCATCTTGTACTGCATCTTTTCCATCTTGTTCTGCCAGCGATCCTGATTGCTCCAGCACGACATTCTTCTGCTCCCGAGTGTGAAAAAGAGAAGGGCAAGTCCGATCGGCCACCAGATGATGAAGCCGAGAATGGTCACGGCGATCCAGCCGGGATGCCAGGGCGTGTCCAGCATGCGGGGGCGCTCGTAATATTGCTGTTGGTTCGACGGGCCGCGCCAGCGATTGACATCAGCGGTGTAGGCCATTTCCCTTCTCCATCACGGCACCAGCGCCGTTGTGAATGTAAATAACATTTACATAGCTAGACCATCCCGCGATTTTGTCAAGCTGGCAGCAAGACACGCCCGCGTGATTATTGGCGCAATCTTATTTCGGCTTGCCCCAGGGGCTGCCGGGCGGCAGGCCCGAACCGGAGGGAGCCTCCGGCGGCACCGGTGGCGGCTCGGCGCCCCTGGCCGGAGGACGGCGGTCGATCGGGAAGCCGAGGCCGCGCAGATAAATCAGTACCTCGGCCTCCAGCAGCTCGTCCGGCGACATCGGCAGCTTGCGTCGCGCAGCATCGCCGCGGGAAAACAGCGAGGCCACGCCATGCGACATCGACCAGATGTGCAGCGCCATCATCATCGCCGGCGGGCGGGGTGTGCCGGGCGGCGTCAGTGCGGCGAGCCGCTCGGCTGCGGCTCGAATGATGTTGAAGGCGCGTTCGCTGGCCGCCTGAAGTGCGGGATTGGCATCGACCGGCACGCCCGATTCGAACATCGCGTTGTAGAAGGCCGGCTCCGCGCGGGCAAAGGCGAGATAGGCCTTGCCGACGCGCTCGAAGGCGGTGACGGTGTCGGGCCGCCCGTCGTCCCAGGCCGCCGACAGGCGCGCCTCGAACTGCTCGAAACCGCGCTGGGCGATAGAGGACAGCAGCTCGTCACGGTCGCGGAAATGCCGGTAGGGCGCCGCCGCACTGACTCCGGCCATGCGCGCGGCATCGGCGAAGGTGAAGCCGGCCGCCCCCTTCTCGGCGATCAGCCCGAGGGCCGCCTGCAACAAGGCTTCCTTCAGATTGCCGTGGTGATAGCCGCGCTCGGCGCGGCGCTGCTCCTTGCGCCAGCTCATGTGAACGAGCTTTACATGAGCCGGGCGTGAAGGTCACTAGCGGCGGCCGGACTGGTTAACCCGTATTTTCACGTCATTCCGGGGCGATACGGAGCATCGAACCCGGAATGACGGGTGGCCGGGGCTACATCTCCGGAATCGGCAGCACGGGCATGACCTCGATTGCCTCGCCCGGGAAGATCGCAAAATGCGGATGGTTCTCGAACAGCTTTGCAGCGTCCTCCTGCGAGGCGGCACGCACCACCGTGAAACCGGTCAGCGCGTTGCTGACCTCGGTGATTCCGCTCCCGTCGATCCTGCGGGTCTTGCCGAGCGGGCCGCCCATCTCGACGATCGCGGATTTGTGCTTCTCGACCCAGCCGTGCCAAGAGGCCATGCCCTCCTGCTCCTTCGCCTTCCGCTCGGCCTCGGGCAGCGCGCGCCACGCCGCCATTTTCGATCCGCTCGTGCTGCCGAGATAGACGGCGAGAAATTTGTGTTCGGTGCTCATGGGTTTTCTCCTTCAGATTGATTGGGAATCGCGCAGCCGCCGTCTCGTCTACGTCTTCAGGTCGCCGAACCCGGCGACGATCTCCTGCACTTCGGGCGAGTAGTCGGCCATCTCCTGCACCTGGCGGACCTCGATGATCTCGTTGGCTGAAGCGGGACATTTCTTGGCCCAGGCGATCGCCTCGGCGCGCGAGGCGACCTCGATCATCCAATAGCCGCCCAGGACTTCCTTGGCTTCCGCGAAGGGCCCGTCGGTGACGATGGGCTGGCCGGTCGCAAACGAGACGCGTGCCCCGGTCGACGGCGGGTGCAGCCCATCGAGCGTGATCAGCACGCCTGCGTCCTTCAGCGCCTCGTTGTAGCGCATCATCGCGGAGACGCGCTCGGGATCGAGCTGCAGCTCCGGCGGCGCGTTCTCGTAGCCGAGCGGGATCATCAGCATCATGAATCGCATGGGAGTTCCTTGCTGCTCTCAGTCATTCCGATATGTCCTGCGGGCGGAAACGGCCGGGCCCGCGTCCCCTCCAAGACGAACGGCCTTCTGCCGGGCCGACAGCGGGACAGAAATTATTTCGAGGCCGCAGCGCAGCCGCGGCTGGCGCATTCTGGGCCGCATCGGGCTCGATCGGGCTAGGCGAGGCCTTTCATGCCGGAACGAAAGCGCAGTAAAAGGAACCGGCGCTTCGCGCGCTGCTCCCGGACACAGGACAGATCAGCCAATGCCGCAAGCCCCGCAAAAAGTCGCCCTCGTCACCGGTGCCGCCCGCGGCATCGGGCTTGCGACCGCGAAGAAATTCTTGGCCGAGGGCTGGCGCGTGGCCCTGCTCGACATCGAGCACGAACTGCTCGGCCGCGCGGTCGCGGACATCGGCCAGAGCGAGGCGACGCTGGCGCTGACCTGCGATGTCGCCGACGCAGCCGCAGTCAGCACCGCAATGACGACGATCGAGCGGCGGTTCGGCCGGCTGGACGCGCTGGTCAACAATGCCGGCATCGCGGTGTTCGCGCCGCTGATGGAGACGTCGGATGCCGACTGGCGCCGCGTGCTCGAGGTCAACCTCACCGGACCGTTCCTCTGCACCAAGGCCGCGGTGCCCCTGATGCGCGACGGTGGTGGCGGCGCCATCGTCAACATCACCTCGATCTCAGCCGTGCGCGCTTCGACGCTGCGCTCGGCCTACGGCACCAGCAAAGCAGGCCTTGCACACCTTACCAAGCAGCTCGCGGTCGAGCTCGCCTCCCTCAACATCCGCGTCAACGCGGTCGCACCGGGGCCGGTCGACACCGCGATGGCGAAGCAGGTGCACACCAAGGAGATCCGCGCCGACTATCACGACGCCATTCCGCTCAACCGCTACGGCCTGGAAGAGGAACTCGCGGAAGCGATCTATTTCCTGTGCTCGGGCCGCGCGAGCTACATCACCGGCCAAATTTTGGCCGTGGACGGCGGCTTCGATGCGGCGGGCATCGGCCTGCCGACGCTGCGCGGGCAAAGGCACAACGGGTAGGAACAAGATTTCGTAGGGTGGGCAAAGGCGCAACGCGCCGTGCCCACCATCGATCCCAAATTTGCGGTGCGGATGGTGGGCACGCTACGCTTTGCCCACCCTCGAAAGCGAGTTGGTGGAGAGTTCATGCAACGCATCACCTTCCTCAAAGCTCTGATGCTTGCATCCGCGCTGCTCGCCGCCGCGCCCGCAGCGGCCGAGATCCGCATCATCCAGTCTCCGGGCGGACAGGTCGGGCCGTTCCTCGATCTGTTCGAAAAGGTCCGCGACAGTGGCGAGCGCGTGGTGATCGACGGTCCCTGCCTGTCCGCCTGCACGCTGGTGCTGAGCATCGTGCCGGGCGAGCGCATCTGCGTCACCAAGCGCGCCGTGCTCGGCTTCCATGCCGCACGCTCGGTTGACCGGCGCGGCCGCTTCTATGCCGAGCCGGAAGCATCGGTCGCGGTGCTTGCCGCCTATCCCGGTCCGGTGCGCGACTGGATCAGCCGACGTGGCGGTCTGACCTCGCGGTTGCTGCTGTTGAAGGGGCGCGAACTCGCCGCGATCTATCCGCGTTGCCGCTGATACAGCCGGCAGCCGCCACCGCTTTCAAAACAGCGTCTGGATCACTGGCGCCAGCTTCGCGCTGGCGCAAATGAGCATTCCCCAAAGAGCAAAGTTGATCTGTAGCGCCGCCGCCATCGGTCGCTCCCCTTGCAAGTGACGTCCATCCCAGTTTGTAGCTTTTATGACTCACCAATAACGATTCTGACGTGCAGAGCACAGCCCAATCTTGCGCCAATTGTTGTGCGATGCAGCTCGCTTCACGAAGCGGCCTCACTGCGTCCGCAAAGTGATGCGAAAGCACGACTCATATTCGGCCATGCCGGCAAGTTTGTTTTGCCTTGAGTTCCATTGAACCGACGATGCGCGTGTCTCACGCAGATTCTGCGCGCCGATTGTGGAGGCAAAAGCCCGGCATGATTCGACACGGCTTGATCGTGCTCACTTTTTGCACAGCGCTGATCGGATGCGCAGAGGCGCCAGCGCAGGAACGCCGCGCCATTGCATGGGATGGCCTCGGCAAGGATCCGAACCGTCCGCATGTGGCCAAGCGGCGCGTCACGACCGGCGCGCCGGCTGCAAGTGATCCCAATCAGGAGCGCGAAAAAGTGCTCGGCACATTGCGCCCCTATTCCGAGGCGTGGTGGGCGGTCCAGGACGAGATACAGGCGGAGAACGACAGGAAGCTGGGCGCCAAGCTCGTGATCTGTCCTCGCTGCGTGGAATCGTCGCCCGAGGACGTCACCGGATCAATCCGGTGAAAGGACAACGGCTGATCGGCGCCTGACGTAACGAAACGTACGTCCCCTCTCCCGCAGCATTGGAGAGAGGGGATCGGGTGACGGTCGCGCCCAAAGCGCGATGCGATAGGATAAATCGTCATCGCGTTTTAGGTTGTTGTGTGAGCATGATCTTTTCGGAAAACCGCTTCACACTTTTCCGGATCATGCTCTATCACATGCCCTCGGCCGGGCAATTCACCATCCAGGGAATGCCGAACTTGTCGACACACATGCCGAAGCCCTTGGCCCAGAACGTCTTGCTGAAGGGCATGGTGACGCTGCCGCCGTCGGCAAGCGCGTTGAACTTGCGCTCACCATCTGCGGGGTCCTTGACCGTAAGCGAGATTGCAAAGCCCTGCGGCTTCTGGAAATGCTCGGCCGGCGAGTCGGAGGCCATCAATACCGTGCCGTCCGGCAGTGACATCCGCGCATGCATGATCATCTTCTCGCGGCCGGGCGTAGCCGGCACCTCCGGCGGAGCATCCGATGCGCGCATCATCGCGTCGATCTTGCCGCCGAGAACCTTGGCGTAATAGTTGAACGCTGCTTCGCAATTGTCCTGGTAGAACAGATAGGGATTGAGCATCGTTTCTCTCCTCTTCGTTTGCCGTGAGACCTATTGCTTCTCGGTGAGCTTCTTCAGGCCGGCGAGGCCGGTCTCGAAATCCTTGCCGATCATGCTGTCCATGTTGAAGAACACCTGCATCAGCTTGGACATGAACGGGGCCGGACCGTACATTACCCATGTGACGAGTGTTGCATCGCCTTGCGGCACAAAGGTGAACTCGGCGGTGTTGTGGCCTTCGAACGGCCGCTCGAAATCAAGCTTGATCCGGAGCTTGGTGGGCCCGGTCGCCTCCAGGATCTCCATATGGCCGGCGCCGACCTTGTTGTCGCCCTCCCAGGCATAGGTCGCACCCTTCCCTGCCGCGGTTCCGCCGAACGTCCGCTTCATGGCGGGATCGCGGGTCTCATACGGCGACCAGGCGGTCCAGCGATGGAAATCGGCAACCAGCGGATAGATCACAGCGGCCGGTGCCTTGACGGCGAGCGAGCGTTCCACACGGAACGTGTCGGGTTTCGTCAGGGCGAAGACGAGGACCGCGGCAAGGCCGGCGGCGAGAACGATGGCGATGACCGCAATGGCTTTCAGCATGGATGGCTCTCCGTGGATACGGAGCCTAGGACGAACGGGGGAGGCCCCGGCCCGACAATGGGACAGAAATTCTTTGGCGCACTGCGCACCCCACGTCATGGCGTGGAAACAGACGGGCCTACTTCGCCTTGGCGCTTTCCTTTGCCTTCGGCTGGCTGTCCCGGATCAGGCGATCGAGATGCATGCGGATGTGGGCGGCTTCGGCCGAGGTGTTGGCGAGCGCGATGGCGCGGTCGAAGGCGATTCGGGCTTCGTCGTTGCGGCCGAGCTGCATCAGGAAGGCGCCGCGCACGCCGTAGAAATGGAAATAATTGGCGAGCTTCGGCGCCAGCGGCTCGATCAGCTCGAGCGCGGCCTGCGGCCCGCGCACCTTGGAGACCGCGACCGCCCGGTTGAGCGTCACCACCGGCGAGGGCTGCACCACTTCGAGCGCGCCGTAGAGCAGGTCGATCTCCGTCCAGTCGGTCTCCTCCGGCGTCGCCGCGCGCGCATGCAGGGCGGCGATCGCGGCCTGGATCTGGTAGGGCCCGCTGCGGCGGTGGCGCATCGCCTTGTCGATCAGCGCGAGGCCCTCCGCGATCATGGTGCCGTTCCACAACGAACGATCCTGATCGTCCAGCAGGATCAGCGACCCGTCCGCGGCAAAGCGCGCCGCGCTGCGCGCGTGCTGCAACAGGATCAGCGCGGTCAGGCCCATGATCTCCGGCTCGCTCGGAAACAGCCGCAGCAGCAGCCGCGCCAGCCGGATCGCCTCCTCGCACAGCGGCTTCCTGATCTCCGCGGTGTCACCGCTCGCCGAATAGCCTTCATTGAAGATCAGGTAGATCATCGCCGCGACGCCGGCGAGCCGTTCAGAGCGCTCGACCGCGCCCGGCGCCTCGAACGGCGTCCCGGCCTCGGCCACCTTTGCCTTGGCGCGCGTGATGCGCTGCTCCATCGCCGCTTCCGAGACCAGGAACGCGCGGGCGATCTGCTTCACCGTGAGGCCCGAGACGATGCGCAGCGCCAGCGCGATCTGCTGCGTCGCCGGCAGTCCTGGATGGCAGCAGATGAACATCAGCCGCAAGATGTCGTCGCGATAATGCGAGCCGTCGAGCCGCTCGGCGAGTTCGCCCTCGGCATCGTCGAGATCGGAGATCGCCTGGTCGTCCTCAGGCAGCGGCTGCTGCCTGCGCGCGCGTCGCACTTCGTCGATCGCGACGTTGCGGCCGACCATGATCAGCCAGGCCGCGGGATCGCGCGGCGGCCCATTCTGCGGCCAGGTCTTGAGCGCGCGCAGGCAGGCGTTCTGAAACGCCTCCTCGGCGGTGTCGAGATCGCGGAAATAGCGCAGCAGCGCGCCGACCGCCTGGGGTCGCGCCGAAGTCAGCGCAGTCTCGATCCAGGCGGTATCGGCCTCGCTCACGTCAGGTTTCCTCCGGGCCGGAACACACCGACGGGACGCACCTCATAGGCGCCGCCGGGATTGGCGGCACCCAGCTCGCGTGCGACGTCGAGCGCGTCGTCGAGATTCTTGCAGTCGACGATGTAGAAGCCGAGGAGCTGCTCCTTGGTCTCGGCATAGGGACCGTCGAGCACCAGCGGCGGATCCTCCTTGCGCAGCGTCGCCGCCGCGGTCGTCGGCAACAGCCGCGCCACCGGCCCGAGTCGACCCTGCCTGGTGAGCTTCTCCTGCACCACGGTGAGCTTCTTCATCACGGCCTCGTCCTGTTCCTTGCTCCAGGAGCCGACGAAATCCTCATCGTGATAGCAAAGAATGGCGTAAAGCATGGGCAGCACTTCCCTCGTCTGTTCTGAAGACGCGCCAATATGCCCCGCCCCGACAGCGCTGCGGAAAAAATTTGCAAGAAAAATCCGGCAGATCGTGCCAAGGAGGGCCTTCTTGCGCGGAACCTGAAGAGGCACTTCGAATGACCATGGGCACACTGGCCGTCCTGATCAACAGCACGCAGCAGAACTGGCTGCCGGAGCGCTGGAAGGCCCGCTTCGACGCGGTCTGCGGGGGACGCCGCGTGGTGCTGCTGCCGGACGCCGGGCTCGATCCGACGGAGGTGCATTATGCGGCGGTGTGGAAGCCGGTGCCCGGCGATCTCGGTGCGTTCCCCAATCTGCGGGCGATCTTCAACCTTGGCGCCGGCGTTGACGCGCTAATGGCGGACAAGAGCCTGCCCGAGGTGCCGCTGGTGCGCGTCGCCGTGCCCGATCTCACCAATCGCATGACCGAATATGTCGTGCTGCACGTTCTGATGCATCACCGCCAGGAGCTTTACCTGCGGCAATCGCAGCGCGAGAAGCGCTGGGAGCCCAGATATCAGTGGCCGGCGAGCGCGATCACGGTCGGCGTCATGGGGCTGGGCACGCTCGGCGCCGATGCGGCCGACGTGCTGCGGCGGCTCGGCTTCCGCGTCGCCGGCTGGAGCCGCAGCCCGCGCACGATCGAGGGCGTCGAATGCTTCCATGGCGCCGCCGGAATGGACGCGTTCCTGCGCAAGACCGATATCCTGGTCTGCCTGCTGCCGCTGACATCAGACACGCACGGCATCCTCAACCGCGAGGTCTTCGCCAAGCTCAATCGCACCAGCCCGCTCGGCGCGCCGGTGCTGATCAATGCCGGCCGCGGCGGCCTGCAGAACGAGGCCGATATTCTCGCCTGCCTCGACGACGGCACGCTCGGCGCCGCCTCGCTCGACGTCTTCGTGCAGGAGCCGCAGCCGAAGGACAGCCGGTTCTGGACCCACCCCAAGGTGGTGTTGACGCCGCACAATGCCGCCGACACCGACGCGGATGCGATCTCGGCCTATGTCGCCGAGCAGATCGCCCGGTTTGAGGCGGGCGGCGCGCTGGAGAACGTGGTGGACCGAACGCGGGGATATTGAAGCTTCGCTTCCAGCTTATCCTTTGGCGCCGATCATCACGTCGATCGCGCACTTGACGATCGCCTCCAGCTCCTTGCGCGGCACGCGGGCGCGGGAGCGGATGGCGATGGTGTGGATGGTGGCCGATGCGATCTGTGCCAGCGCGAACGGATCGGCGCTCTCCGGCAGCTCGCCTTTCTCCTTGGCGCGGCGGAAGCAACTGGCAAAGGCCTTGTCGAGCCCGGTGAGGCCGTCCAGCACCATGGCGCGGATCTCGGGATCGCCGACCGCCTCGGAGGCCGCGGTCACGACCGTGAAGCAACCGCGCGGTCCGGTGTCGCCGGACAGATAGATGTCCAGCGCGGCTGCGTAGATGCGCTCCAGCCGCTGGCGCAGCGGCATCTCCTCGCGGAAGATCGCGACCATCGCCGCGCCCGCCTCGTCGCGGTAGCGCTGATAGCTCTTGATGTAGAGCTCGCGCTTGTCGCCGAAGGCGCCGTAGAGGCTCGGCCGGTTCATGCCGGTGGCTGCGCTGAGATCGTCGAGCGAGGTGGCCGCGAAACCCTGCTTGCGGAACAGGTCGAGCGCCTTGCCGAGCGCGATATCGGGCTCGTAGGCGCGCGGACGGCCGCGGCGCTTAGGCCCACCGCGACGCTCGGACTCGCCGCGACGCTCGGGCTGATTGGCAGCAGCTGGCGGCTTCGATTTTTGTACCATTCCGCAAGTTATTCCTTGACCTCACCCATATTATGCAAGATGGTACAAAAATCAATCTGGCCAGGTTGAGCGACACCCAAAGAGGAATTGCCCAAGGAGGCTACAGATGGATCTCTATTTCTCGCCGCTTGCCTGCTCGATGGCGACACGCGTCGCGCTGTATGAAGCCGGCGCCGAGGCGAACTACCTCGAAGTCGATCCGCCGACCAAGAAGGTCTTGAGCGACGGCTCCGACTTCCGCACCGTGAATCCGATCGGCCTCGTGCCGACGCTGCGCACCGATGAAGGCATGGTGCTGACCGAGAACGCTGCGATCCTGCAATATGTCGCGGACCGTTTCCCGCAAGCCGGCCTCGGCGCGAGCGCCGGCATCGAGCGCACGCGGCTGCATCAATGGCTCTGCTTCATCGGCACCGAGCTGCACAAGGGTCTCTTCATCCCCATGCTCGACCGCAAGGCGCCGCAGGAAGTCAAGGCCTATGCCCTGGAAAAGAACCTGTCGCGGCTCGACTATCTCGACAATTACCTGAAGGGACGCGAGTTCCTGCTCGACCATTTCAGCGTGGCCGATGCCTATCTCGTCACGGTCATCAACTGGACCATGGCGACGCCGCCGATCGAGCTTGCGAAATGGCCGAACCTGAAGGCGTATCACGAGCGGCTGCGTCAGCGACCTTCGATTGCCAAGGCGATCGCGGAGGAGTTCGAGCTGTACAAGGCCGAGCTCGCGCGGAAGAAGGCGGCGGCCTGAGGCCGCACGCGAGCTCCTTATTCGCGCGGCAGCGCGCTATCTCGGCGCCTGCAGCGCGATGCCGTAGCGGCGGTAGATCCGGTCGATCGTGCCGTCGCTGCGCAGCCGCTCCACGGCTGCGTCGATGGCTTCGCGCAACGCATCGTCCGGGCGGACCATGCCGACGCCGACGTTCCAGTTCAGATCGGCCGTGCTCTCGTCGCGATCGAGGATCCGGAGCGGTTTGTCCGGGTGGGTCAGATTGAAATAGCTGGCGGCGGTGGGCGTGACCGCGGCGGCGTCGATCTCGCGGTTCGACACGGCCTCCAGGCTGTCGCTCTCGAAGCCGAAGGTCGATATCGGCACGCGCCGCTGACCGATGATCATGGCTGCGATCGATCCAACCTGCACGCCCACCTTGGTCGATTCGTTGAGGCTGGCGAAGGACGTGAGCGTGCTGGATGACGGCACGGCGAGCGCGACGCCTGTGCGATAATACGGTTTGGAGATTCTCAGACGGGTTTCGCCTTGCGCTTCGCGATCGGCGATGACGTCCAGGAGAATGTCGCAGCCGGCGCTGCGCATCTGGTACTGCGTGATGATCCAGTCGAGCCGCAGCGAGACACCGAGCTCGCGTGCCAGCACCCGACCGAGTTCGACCTGGAAGCCGGGCGGATCGCCGGTCTTGTGCGCGAAGGGAAGCGAATTGGGATGTGCGCAGAGCCCGATCACGCCGCTGGAGCGGATCGCCTCCAGGGGGCGCGCCGCCGCCTGCCCCGACAGGACGATGGCGGCAGCGACGATGACCGGGACAAATGTCTTCATTCCACACTCTATGCTAGTCAGCCGTCGCGCGGTTTCAGGGCGCGGATGTACTTGACCATCTGGTCGATCTGGGCGTCGGTGAAGGCGCCGTCAAAGGCCGGCATCGCTCCTTGCTTGCCGAGCTTGATGCGACTGCGGATATAGTCGTCGTCGCGCGGCGAATTCATCAGTTGCGGCCCCTTCCCAGCGGCCCGGCCACCGTCGGAGTGACAGAAGCCGCAAGTCCCCGCAAACACCTGCTCGACCTCGAACGCCGTGTTCTCCGGCGCGGGTGTGGCGGATTGGGCCTGGGCCATCGCAGCCCACAGCAACGAGGCGCCCAGCCCCGCCAAAATCGTCTTGCAAGACAGTCTCAACAGCTACGCTCCATTCCTGAGCCACGCGGCCGCGACATCGATCGAGGAGCGGGCTTGCGCCCGCTCCATGATCAGAACATCTGCGGCAGACTATTTCAGGCTGAAGACGACCAGGGCGCCGTCGTCACGCGGCATGCTCTTGTAGACGCCGCCGAAGTTCGGCGCATATTCGTCCGCCAGCATCCCGCCGAAGCCCGCCGTCACCGCGATATATTGCTTGCCGCCGACGGAGTAGCTGACGATGCCGCCCTGATGGCCGGTGCCGTTGTTGTGCCTCCATAGCTCGGCGCCAGTTTCGGCATCATAGGCGTGCAGCACGCCACGCGAATCAGGCACGAAGACGAGGTTGCCTGCGGTCGACAGCACGCTTCCGAGCGGAGGCTCGGGATAGCGAACCTCCCATTTCTTCGCGCCCGTGATGGGATCGCGCGCGTCGAGATGTCCGTAGATCTCGCCACCCGGAGGAGGCACCATCTTGAAATCGGCACCGATGTTGAGCTGGACCTGCGGCGTGGTGACCGGCGTCGTCTTCTGGATATCCAGCGTCATGCACCATTCCTGTCCGATCTTGTAATAGAGACCGGTCTTGGGGCTGTAGGAGCCGGCGTTCCAGCTGATGCCGCCGCCGATGAACGGACACAGCGGCGGTTCGGTGACCTTGCCGACCGGGAAATCGCGACGGCCGATCAGGGCGCCGGTCTTGGGATCGATGTCCTTGACGAAGTTGATGTTCTCGACCAGCCGCCAGACGTTCTTCACTTTGAGATTGCGGTCGTAGACGAAGACAAAGCCGCCCTTGTTCGGATGGACCACGTATTTCTGGCCATCACGCTCGAGCATCACGAATTCGCCGACCGAGCTGTCGAAGTCCCAGGCATCGTGCGGCAGTTCCTGATGGTAGAATTTCAGCTTGCCGGTATCGATGTCGAGCCCGATCACCGAGCTCGTATAGAGGTTATCGCCGGGACGCGCCCCCTGGGTCTTGTAGTCCGGACCCGACCAATCGTAGAGCGGCGCCGGATTCGCAGTGCCCCACAGGACAGTGTTGGTCTCGGAATCGTAGGTGCCCGGCATCCAGCCGCCACCACCGCCGGTGCGCCAGGACTCGTTGCCCCAGGTCTTCATCGCCTCTTCGGTGCCTGCGACCGTGAGGAACTCCCACTTCTTCTTTCCGGTTGCGGCATCGAGCGCGAAGATCGGGCCGCGGCCCGGCCATTCGCCGCCTTGCGCGCCGATGATCACGCTGCCCTTGGCGTAGAGCGGCGCGCCGGTGAAGCCGACCGTCAGCTTCTGCGAGTCGATCAGCCTGGTCTCCCAGAGAACCTTTCCGGTCTTGGCGTCCAGCCCGAAGACACGACCGTCCATGGTGCCGACGAAGACCTTGCCTTCGCCGAGAGCGACGCCGCGGTTATAGGGCGAGTGGGTCTGGCGGCTGATCAGCGCTTCATCCAGCTCCGGAAAGAACGACCAGATCACCTCGCCGCTGGCGCCGTTCAGCGCGAAGACCCGGCTGTAAGAGCCCGAATAGTACAGCACGCCGTCGGCGACGAGCGGCATCGACTGCAGGCCGCGCGTCGATCGCCCGGGAATGTGCATCCATGCCACGCCCAGATTGCCGACATTGCTCGTATTGATCTGTGTAAGCGGGCTGTAGTGATGGGATTTGTACGAACCGTGATAGGTGAGCCAATCGTTCTGGCCGGCGGCCTCGATCCGGGCCGTATCCACGGACTGAGCCAATGCCGCCGTCGCTGCAAGTGTCGCAACGACAACGACAGCCAAGGCCGAGCTGAGCCACTGTTTCCTCATTTGCACTTCCTCCCGCTCTTGTGTTTGTTGATTGCGTCTCGTGAATGCGGCTTGCGAGGGGTATTTGCAGTTCAGTGTGCGTCGATCGTCCTCCATCGGACCGAATCGTCAACAGACGTCCCCTCCTCGGCGCATCGCGCTGAGGAGCCACGTTCACCGGAGTGGTTGCTGTTGTACTTCTGCTTGCCGTCACACTGTACGACGGATCACAGGGCCTGCAAATATGGAATGCGCGCCGAAGTCGCTTCGATGCAGGGCGACTTGAAACGGCAGCGGCGCTGACCGTTTTGCTTTTGAGCCGCCGATCCCGGAACAAGTCGCCTTATCCGTAAAGCACCTTCGGCAGAATCGTGACGATGCCCGGCCACAGCGTCAGCAGCAGCACGAATCCGATCATGATCATGAGGTACGGCATCGTGACGCGGGCGATATAGCCGAGACCGTCGTCGGTCAGCCCCTGGATCACGAACAGGTTGAAGCCGACGGGCGGCGTGATCTGCGCCATCTCCACGGCGAGCACAAGGAAGACGCCGAACCAGACCTCGTCGAAGCCGGCACCCTTCACGATCGGCAGCACGATCGGCAGCGTCATCACGATCATCGAGAAGCCGTCGAGGAAACAGCCGAGCACGAGATAGAAGACGATCAGCGCCACGATCAGCATGAAGGGCGACAGGCCGAGGCTCTTGACGAACGCGGCCACCGCCTGCGGGATGCCGAGGAAGGCCGCGGCATTGCCGAGGATCGAGGCTCCCAGCACGATCAGCGCGATCATCGAACAGGTGACGACCGAGCCGATCAAGACGTCGCGGATCACCTGCTGCGACATTGCGCCTTGCGCCCAGGCAACCAGGGCCGCGCCGAGCACGCCGACCGCGGCAGCTTCCGAGGGCGTTGCGAGCCCGCCATACATCGAGCCGAGCACGCATGCGATCAGGAACAGCGCCGGCGCGAGATCCTTCAGTGCTGCAAAGCGCTCGCTCCACTGCACCTGCGAGAGCTTGGCTTCGGTCTCGGGCACCATCGCGGGTTTGAGGGTGGTGTGCAGCATCACCCAGGCCATGAACGTCGCGGCCAGCAGGAAGCCCGGCAGCACGCCGGCGGTGAACAGCTTCAGGATCGAGACGTCGCCGAGCACGCCGTAGATGATCATGATGTTGGAGGGCGGGATCAGGAAGCCCAGCGTGCCGGCGCCGGCGAGCGAGCCGATCGCGATGTCACGGGAATAACCTCGGCGCGTGAGCTCGCTGAGCGACATGCGGCCGATCACCTGCGTCGTCGCGGCCGACGAGCCCGAGATCGCCGCGAAGATGGTGCAGCCGATCACGTTCACATGCAGCAGGCGCCCGGGCAGCAGCCCGGCCCAGGGCGCCAATCCCTGAAACAGGGAGCGTGACAGACGGGTGCGGAATAGCAACTCGCCCATCAGGATGAACAACGGCAGCGCCAGCAGCTCCTGCGTGGTCAGGATGTTCCAGGCGTATTGCGGCAGCAGCTTGTCGAGCGGGACCGAACGGAACATCGCGAGCAGCAGCGTCGCGGTCAGCGCAAGCGTGAGGCCGATCCAGACGCCGCAAGCCAGCAGCACAAACAGGATCGCGAACAGGGCGACGACTTCGATGGTCATGCGATCTTGGATCCGGATGCGGGCAAGGCGGTCATTCGACGGGCGAGGCCTTCATGCGATGGTCCTCCAGCGGCAGGCCGAGCGCGGCCTGGATCGCACGCGCGAGGAACTGCAGCGTCAGCAGCAACATGCCGAAGGTGACGATCGCTTGCGGAAACCACAGCGGCGTGTCGCTCGAGGTCGAGACCTGGCCGCGCACGAAGGCGCTCCAGGCGAATTTCGCCATGGCCATGGTCAGGAACGCCATGAAGGCGAAGCCGGCCGCCGCCGAGAGGATCTCGAGCGCGCGCTGCACCGGCACGGGTGCGTTCTTCAGGAGCAGCACGACGCGGATGTGGCCGCCGACGCGCAGCGTCATGGCGGCACCGAAAGTGAAGGCCGCCGCCATTAGATAGGAGGAATATTCCCACGCGATCGAGATGGTCGGCGGGAAGAACGGCAGGAAGTTCGAGAGGAAGCGGGTTACGACCTCGCACAGCATCAACAGCGTCAGCATCAGGAGACAGAAGCCGCCGATCCAGCCGTCGAGCCGGCCGAGGCGATCGATGCCGTCGAGGACGATGCGCAGCGGCGCAGGCGCCGCCGCGTTGAGGCTTTGCGATGCTTCAGGCGAAAGGCTCACCACGCCTCGTCCTCAGCCGCGCTTAATTTCGGCGAGATAGGCCCGCACCGGCTTGTCGGCCGCCGGCACGCGCTTGAGGAAGGCATCCAACTGCGGCGCGGTCTTGGCCCGGATGTCCTTCATCATGGCGTCCGAGACCGGCACCACCTCCATGCCGCCCTCCTTGAGGCGGTTGAGGCTGTCGACATCGGCCTTGAGCGAATTGGCCCAGAAGCCGGGCTCCATCTTCGCCGCGATGTCAGCGACCAGCTTCTGTTGATCGGCGCCAAGCGCCTTCCAGGCATCGAGATTGACGGTGAGCATCTGCGACGACCAGACATGGTTGGTCGGGTAGACGTATTTCAGGAACTCCCAGAACTTGCCGTCGACGCCGGACACCGACGAGGTGGACACCCCGGCCACCGCGCCGGAGGCGAGTGCGGGAATCGTTTCGCCCCAGGGGATCATCACCGCCGCCATACCGATGGCATTGAGCATCTCGACCGCATTCTTGTCGGGCACGCGGATCTTGATGTTCTTGAGGCCCTCGACGTCGGCGACCTTCGCCTTCAGATGCAGATATTGCGTCGGCCACGGCACGATGTAGAGTATCTTCTGGTTGTTGCGCGCGGCGATCTTCTCATATTCGGGCCGCACATATTTGTGCAGCACCTTGAGCTCGTCCACGGAGCCGCAGAGGAAGGGGATGCTCTCGACGCCCATGAAGGGCTCGTCGCCGACCTGCTGGATGTTGAGGACGTCGGCGAGCGGCACCAGGCCGTCGCGCACGGCCCGCAGGTGCTCGGGCCCCTTGAAGCCGAGCTGGCCGCCGGCCTTCACGGTGATGGCGACCGCACCATTGCTTTGCTTCTTCACTTCCTCCGCGAAGGCCATCGCGTTCTGGGTGTGGAAATTGCCGTCGGGCCAGACCGTCGACATATCCCAGCTCGTTGCCGCCCGGGCGCGAGTCGAGATGTGGCCGGCGGCGAGCAGCGTTGCTGCGCCCACAGTGAAGTTCCGTCGCGTAATCATTATCCCCTCCGTTTACCGAGCGCGCTGATGCATCAACGCGCGTACCCATAGACCTTGACTGCGTTCTCCGAAGACACGAGACCGCTTGCGACGTCGTCGTTGACGGCCGCGCGATCGCGCTCCCTGGGATCGCCGATGCCGGCACCGCCGGGCGTCAGCACCACCAGCCGGTCGTCCGGCGGCACCTGCTGAAAGCCCTTGCCGCGCAGCTTCTTGCCGGATTTGAGACCGACATAGCCGGCCTCGCCGTTCTGGCCGCCGTCCCGCCCGCGCGGCGGGTGGTCGATGCGGTCGAACGCGGCGAGGATGTCGAACGGCGCATCGACCCCGCTGCCGACTTCGATGATCTGGCCGAGGCCGCCGCGGGTGCGCCCTGCCCCACCGGAATCCGGGCGCAGCTCCTTGCGCCAGAAGATCAGCGGCGTCTGCGTCTCCGCGATCTCGACCGGCGTGCCGCGCACGCCGCTTGGGTAAGCGGTCGCCGACAGCCCGTCCTTGCCGAAGCGCGCACCGGTGCCGCCGTTGGAGGTGACTGCCATCGAGAACCCGTAATTGCCGCCGGCGCCGGAGCGGGTCTGGCCGCGCACGTTGAGATTCCACAGGCAGGAGGTGCCTTCCGCAGGCACGCGCTCGGGAATGATCTGGCGCAGGCAGCCGAACACGACGTCCGGCAGCATCTGGCCGATGACGTGGCGCGACGCCACGGGCGCCGGCTTCGGCGCATTGAGGATGGCACCGGCCGGCGCAGACACCGTCAGCGGCGAGAGCGAGCCGGCATTGTTGGGGATCTGCGAGGCGACGACGCAGCCGAGGCCGAACACGGTATAGGCGGTGGTGTAGGACAGCGGCACGTTGATGCCGAATTTTGACGCGGCGGACGTGCCGTCGAAATCGACGTGGATGCCGGTATCTGAGATGGTCAGCGTCGCCGCCAGCGTCACCGGGGCATCATATCCGTCGACCACCATGGTGTTGCGCCAGCTGCCCTTCGGCAGCTTTGCAATCTCGGCCAGCACGGCCTCGCGCGAGCGGTCGCAGATGTAGTCGCCGAGCTCGTCGAGCGTCTCGATGCCGAACTCGCTCATCATCTCGACCAGGCGCTCGCAGCCAACGTCGTTGCAGCCGGCGAGCGAATAGGTGTCGCCCTCGGTGTCGATCGGAAGCCGCGTATTGGTGCGGATCATCGCCATCAGCGTCTCGTTGACGACGCCCTGGTCGATCAGCTTCAGCATGGGGATGTATAGCCCCTCCATGAACACGTCGGTGGCATCGGGCCCGAAGCCGATGCCGCCGATGTCCATGAGATGGCTGGTGCAGGAGAACAGTGCGACGACCTTGCCGTCCTTGAAGCAGGGCGTGGTGACGACGAAATCGTTGAGATGACCGGTCCCCATCCAGGGATCGTTGGTGATGTAGGCATCGCCCTGCTTCATCGTCTCGATCGGGAAGTGAGCGATGAAGTGCTTGACCGATTCCGCCATCGAGTTGACGTGGCCGGGCGTGCCGGTCACCGCCTGCGCCAGCATCCGCCCCCTGAGGTCGAACACGCCGGCCGAGAGGTCGCCGCATTCGCGCACGATCGGGCTGAAGGCGGTGCGCAAGAGCACCTGCGCCTGCTCCTCGACCACGGCGATCAGCCGGTGCCACATGATCTGAAGGTCGATCAGGCTCGCGCCATTTGCCTTGCTCATGATCAGGCCGCCTTTCGTTCCATGACGATGCTGCCGGCACCGTCGATATGGGCGTCGAAACTGGTGGAGACGAAGGTCGAGGTTTCGTCTTCCGCGATCACGGCGGGGCCTGCGATGGTCGCCCCTGGCGCCATGTCCTCGCGCCGATAGAGCGGGATCTCGATCACTTCGCCGGCCCGGCCGTCGAAGAATTTTCGGCTGCCGGACGCCTTGGCCGCGGGCTGGCGCGCCACGGAAGCGACGGCGGGCGGATTGCGCGCCTCGGTGGTCGCGAGCACCGACCAGCTCAACACCTCGATCGCCGCGCCCGGGATCGGTCGCTCGAACATCGCCGAATAGTCGGCCTCGAACTTTTGCCGCAGACCGGCGAGATCGGCCGTCGTCAGCGGACGGTTCGGCAGCTCGACGGTGATCTCGTGGCCCTGGCCGACATAGCGCATGAAAGCCGCGCGGCGCTCGCGCACCGGCGCGCCGGCCGCGCCCGGCTCGACCAGCGCGCGCGCTTCGGTCGCCATGTCCTGCAGCAGATCGGAGACCGCCTCGGTGTCGAAATCATCGAGGCGCACGTGACGGCTGCGCACCAATTCATACGCGATGGGAGCCGCCAGAAATCCGACCGCCGAGCCGACGCCGGCGTTCGAGGGCACGATCACGCGGGAGACGCCGATCTTCTCGGCAACGCGCGCCGCATGCAGCGGCGCGGCGCCGCCGAAGGCGATCAGCGTGTGCTGGCCGACCACCGCGCCGCGCTCGACAGCGTGCACGCGCGCGGCGCTCGCCATGTTCTCGCAGACCACCTCGTGCACGGCATAAGCCGCTGTTTCCGCCGACAGGCCGAGCGGCGCACCGACATCGCGCAGCAGCGCCTGTTTCGACAGCTCCGGATCGAGCTTGATCGTGCCGGCCGCAAAGGCGTCAGGATCGATCATTCCGAGCGCAACGTCGGCATCCGTCACCGCGGGGCGCTGACCGCCGCGGCCATAGCAGGCCGGTCCCGGCTCCGACGAGGCGCTCTCCGGGCCGACGGTGACGCGCTTCATCGCGTCGACATGGGCGATCGAACCGCCGCCGGCGCCGATCTCGACCATTTCGATCACGGGGATGCGCACCGGCAGGCCGGAGCCCTTGAGGAAACGCGCGGCGCGATCGACCTCGAACACGCGCGAGGTCTCGGGCTGGTATTTCTCGATCAGGCAGATTTTTGCGGTGGTGCCGCCCATGTCGAAGGACAGCACCTTGCTCTCGCCAAGACGCGCCGCGATCTGCGCCGCGAAGATCGCGCCGCCGGCCGGCCCGGACTCGACGAGACGCACCGGAAAGCGCCGCGCGGTCTCGATCGAAGTGACGCCGCCGCCTGAGGTGACGAGGTAGATCGCGCCGCGGAACTGCTCGACCTGCAGGGCGTCGGCCATGCGGGCGAGATAACCGTCGATCAGGGGTTGCACATAGGCGTTCGCGACCGCAGTCGATGTGCGCTCATACTCGCGAATTTCGGGACAGACGGCGGAAGACAATGTGACGGAGATGCCGGGCATCTCCTCGGCCATGATCGCCGCTGCGCGTCGCTCGTGCTCGGGATTGGCGTAGGAGTGTAGGAAGGCGACCGCGACGCTCTCGACGCCGAGTTCACGCAATTTCGGCGCGAGCGCGCGCACGGCCGTCTCGTCGAGCGGGAGGCGGACGGCGCCGTGGGCGTCGATGCGCTCGGGCACGGTGAAGCGGAGGCCGCGCGGCGCCAGCGGCTTCGGCTTGTCGATGCTGAGATCGTACTGGTCGTAGCGGCTCTCGGTGCCGATATCGAGCACGTCGCGAAAGCCTTCGGTTGCGATCAGCGCCGTCTTGGCGCCGCGCCGCTCGATGATAGCGTTGGTCGCAAGCGTCGTGCCGTGGATGAAGACGTCGATATCGCTGATATGCGCGCGCGCATCGGCAAGAATGAGCCGCATGCCGTCCAGCACCGCCTGCTCGGGCCGCTGCGGCGTCGTCAGCACCTTGCGGGTTTTGCGGTCTTGTCCCACGTCCAGCACGATGTCGGTGAACGTGCCACCGATATCAACGGCAAGCCGCACCTCGGCTCCCTCGAGCATTCCAATTTCTCCGTGCTGATCGTCAAGTTCGGGTCCAAAAGCACAGCAATTCCCGTGCCATGAGGCATGCCTGCAACGCTGTGCCCGGCTATTTTGCGCGGCACCTATGCAATAGGCAAGGCGTGTTCGCGCCTGAGCGATCAGAGCAGGAATGCAAGCGCCGCTTCACAGCGCTCCTCAACCTTCAGCGTCAGGAGATCGTCGGCGCGCGTGCGGCCGAGATTGACCGCGGCGATGGGGATATTGCGCCGCGCGGCGGCTTGGACGAAGCGGAAGCCGGAATAGACCATCAGTGACGAGCCGACGATCAGCATGGCATCGGCTTCTGCCAGATGATCCTGCGCCGTGGCCACCACCTCGCGCGGCACGTTCTCACCGAAGAACACCACGTCGGGCTTGAGGATGCCGCCGCAGGCTTGGCAAGGTGGCACCTCGAAGGAGGAAAAATCCTCGTGCTCCAGATCGGCGTCGCCGTCGGGCGCATCCGCGGCATCGAGCGTCAGCCATGCCGCATTGGCGCGGCCGAGCGCGTGCTGAAACTCCTCGCGCGGCGTCTTCGCCCCGCAGCCCATGCAGCGGACCAGATCGAGCCGGCCGTGCAGGTCGATCACCTGCCGATGGCCGGCCGACTGATGCAGCCGGTCGACGTTCTGGGTCAGCAGCATCCCGCACCGGCCGTTCGCCTCGAGCCGGGCCAGCGCGCGATGCGCATCGTTGGGCCTCGCCCGGCCGAACCGCCGCCAGCCGATCAGGCTGCGCGCCCAATAGCGCCGGCGGGTCTGCTCGTCCGACATGAAGGCCTGGAAGTTGACGGGCTGGGTCCGCTTCCAATTGCCCTGGCTGTCGCGATAGTCGGGAATCCCGGAATTGGTGCTGCAGCCGGCGCCCGTCAGCACGAACAGGCGTTCGTGCCGGCCGATGAAATCCTGGAGCGGAGGTTTTGCCGGAGGGGCATTCGTCATGGCGCATGATGTAGTTCGCGCCGGCCCGTTTTGCCAGATGACGACAATCCCGGCGCATGGCGGCCGCATAGCCGCTATCGCGGCGACCGCCGTCCCGTGAGATCGAGCGGACGAGCTTTCTCTTGTCCCGCGATCCGCGCGGCCTGCTGCAGCGTCAGCCTGAACTCGTCCCGCTTCTCGTGCACCGAGGCGATCGCATGCCCGACTGCAACGCCGAGGCCGACCAGTGCGGCTTCGGAGAGCTGCAGGCTCGCCTCGATGGTTTCCGGCACCGCATCGGTTGCGCCGATCGCGTAAAGGTGCCGGGCATGATCGGCGTCCCGCGCACGCGAGACGATCAGCACGTCCGGCCGCACCGCCCGGATCCGCTCGACGACGGCATCGATCGCCGGCCGCGACTGGATGGTGATGATCACGCCGGTCGTCTGCATCAAGCCGCAGGCTTCGAGGAAACCCGGCTCTGTCGCATCGCCAAAATAGACCTTGTGACCGTCGCGGCGGTCGCGCGCCACGTCGACGGCCGCGTGATCGACCGCGATGTAGTTCAGGCCATGGCTGGTCAGCAGGGAGCAGACGACCTTTCCAACACGGCCATAGCCGACCACGATGGCTTGCGCCCGGTCGCCGGGCGGCCGGACCGCGAGTTCGGGATCGGGCGTGCGTTCGCTGCTCAGCTTCGCGGCCAATCGTCGCCCGAGCATGCCCAGAAGCGGCGTCAGGGCCATCGTCACGGCGGTGACGGCGACGGCAAAGCTCGACACGCGGGGCTCGATCATGCCTCCGGCCGCCGCCATTCCGATGCTGACGAAGGCGAATTCGCCGACGGGGCCCAGCAGGAAGCCGATCTCGATCGCCGCGGGCCATGACAGCCTGAAGAGGCGCCCCAGGATGATCAGCACGATCGCCTTGCCGACGAGAATGCCGACGACGGCGGCCAGCAGCCAGCCGGGCTCGCGCAGGAACACACGGACGTCGATCGCCATCCCGACTGTGAAGAAGAAGATGCCCAGCAGCAGGCCCTTGAACGGCTCGACGGTGGCCTCGATGGCCTTGCCATATTCGGTTTCCGCCAGCATCAGTCCTGCAACGAAGGCTCCGAGCGCCATCGACAGGCCAGCCTGGTGGGCGGCAAGGCCTGCGCCGACGATGACGAACAAGGTCGCGGCAACGAACAACTCCGTCGAATGGGTGCCTGCGACCATCTGGAAGAGCGGACGGATCAGCAGCCGTCCGACCAGAGTGAGGAAGGCTACCGCCAGCACAGCCTTCAGGACCGCACTGGAGATGTGCGCCACGACCGAGCCACCGCTTCCCGCGCCGAGCACCGAGACGAAAACCAGAATGGGGACGACTGCGAGGTCTTGAGCCAGCAGCACCGAGAAGCTGGCGCGCCCGGCCGAGGTGGAAAGCCGCCTCTCGGCGGACAGGAGCTCGAGCACGATCGCCGTCGAGGACAGCGCAAGGCTCGCGCCGAGGATCACGGCCGTATCGGAGCTCTGCCCGAAGAGAAGCGCCACGCCGAAAATCATGGCCGACGTCGCGAGGACTTGCAGGCCGCCGAGCCCGAACACCAGACGCCGCATCGTCATGAGCCGTCTGAAAGACAGCTCGAGCCCGATCAGGAATAGCAGGAACACGATGCCGAGATTGGCGATACCCTCGACGTTCTGGGCGTCCGTCACGGTGAACCAGTACAGGACCGGGACGTCCTTGACGAGCGAGCCGAGCCCGAGCGGACCGAGAATGGCGCCGGCCCCGAGATAGCCCAGCACGGGATTGATGCCCCAATGCCGGACCATTGGCACCACCACGCCGGCAGTCCCGAGCACCACCAGCGCGTCACTATAGGCATTGATGTTGATGGTTGTGGTCACGGGCCCTTCACGTGTCGGCGCCCGCCAATAGCGGCAGCGCCATCCACGGTCGATAGCACACGGCGCCGCAGATCCCCAACCGGTCGCGCCCCTCTATCCCACGCGAGGCGCGCGCAACCCCAAGCCGGTTTTCAGCTTGCCCAGTTCTCCCGAAACTCTGGAAACAGCGTCAGGCCCCCGCAGGCATAGATAGTCTGCCCGGTGATGTAGCTGGCGTCGTCCGAGGCGAGGAAGGCGAACACCGCGGCGATCTCTTCCGGCGTGCCGACGCGCCCCATCGGAATGTGGGAGGTGACGACGCCGCGCTTCTCCGGATCGCCGGTCCAGGCCGCATTGATCGGCGTGTCGATCGCGCCGGGACCAACCGCATTGACGCGGATGCGCTGGCCGGCGAATTCCAGCGCCAGCGTGCGCGTCAGATTGGCCATGCCGCCCTTGCTGATCGAGTAAGCGAGATAGCCGGGTTTGGGGATGATCTGGTGAACGCTGGAGCAGTTGATGATGCTGCCGCCTGCCCCGCGCGCGACGAAATGCGCCAGCGCCTTCTGCGCACACAGCACGGCGCCGTTCAGGTTGACGTCGATGATGCGGCGATAGGTTTCGACGTCGAGCGCCTCGCTCGGCGATTCCCGCTGGAAGCCGGCATTGTTGACGAGACAGTCGAGGCGCTTGAAACGCGCCAGGACCGTCTCGAACATCGCGGCGATGTCCTGCTCATTGCCGATATCGGCCTTGACGACGATATGGTCGAGCCTGCCGTGGCCGCGATCGCTCGATGCGATTCGTGCGAGCGCGAGCGTCTCGTCCGCCCCCTCGGGACTGCCGAAATAATTGATGGCGACGGTCGCGCCTTCCTGGGCGAGCCGGATGGCGACGGCACGGCCGATGCCTTGTGAGGCGCCGGTCACCAGCGCGTACTGGCCGACGAGGCGCGAGGAAAACGGGGTCGAGCGTTCGGTTTGCGGCATGTGTTTTCTCCGGGATGCATCATCATGGATGGAACCGGCGTTTTGTTCCATCCCTCGCAGATGCCGGGATCTAGTCAGCTCGCTGCGCGCGCGGCGAGGTCAAGATCTGATAGAGGATGATCGCGCCGAAGGTCGCGGTGCCGATGCCGCCGATCGTGAATGCACCGAATTTGAGCGTGAGATCGCCGGCCCCTGCGATCAGCGCCACCGCGACCGTGATGAGGTTCGCAGGATTAGCGAAGTCGACCTTGTTCTCGACCCAGATTCGTCCGGCCATCGCCGCGATCAATCCGAACAGCACGATCGAAAGCCCCCCGATGACGGGACCCGGGATGGACAGGATGAGCGCGCCGAATTTCGGCGAGAAGCCGAGCAGGATCGACACCAAGGCTGCGAACGCAAACAGCAGGGTCGAATAGACCTTGGTCGCCGCCATCACGCCGATGTTCTCGGCATAAGTGGTGACGCCGGTACCACCGCCGCACGCCGCCACGATGGTAGCTAAGCTGTCGGCGAACAGGGCGCGGCCAAGATAAGAATCGAGGCTTCGGCCCGTCATGGCGCCCACGGCCTTGATGTGCCCGAGATTCTCGGCAGCGAGAATGACCGCAACCGGCGCGATGAGGAAGATCGCATCGGCATGGAAGCTCGGCGCAGTGAAGTTCGGCAGCCCGAGCCACGGCGCGGCCGACAATTGCGTGAAATCGATCGGCTTGCTGAAACCGAGGCCGTTCGCGAAAAGCAGGTACAAGAGATAGCCGCCGACAGCGCCGAGGATGATCGGCAGGCGGCGCCACAGGCCTGGCGCTGCAACGGCCACCACGCCGATGATCAGCACGGTGGCGAGCCCGATCCAGGTGTCGAAGGCATTGGCGCTCACTGCCTTGACCGCCACCGGCGCGAGATTGAGACCGATCGCGGCGACGACGGCGCCGGTAACGGCCGGCGGCAGCAGCCGCTCGATCCAGCCGACACCGGACCACATCACGACCAGCGAAATCAGGCCATACAGCACTCCGGCGCCGACGATGCCGCCGAGCGCAACCGACAGGTTCGGGTTCGGCCCCTGCCCGGCATAGCCGGTGGCGGCGATGACGACGGCGATGAAGGCGAAGCTCGAGCCGAGATAGCTCGGCACGCGCCCGGCGACGATGACGAAGAAGATCAGCGTGCCGACGCCGGAGAACAGAACTGCAACGTTGGGATCGAACCCCATCAACAGCGGCGCGATGATCGTCGCACCGGACATCGCGACGCAATGTTGAAGACCCGAGACGATGGTCTGGCCCCAGGACAGCCGCTCCTCCGGCATAATCACGCCCGAGGTCTTGAGCTTCCAACGTGGAAAATAACTCTGCTCGTCCGAGCCTGTTGCGATCGTCATGTTCCCACCCAAGTTCGACGCAACGACCGATGGTCGTGCCAACAGACAAAAATGTGATTGTCGCTTCTGCGGCGCCCATCACATGATGCAAATCATGCACGATCAATCCGTTCCCGAGCCTACATTATGACACAGATTGCGATCCCGTCAGCCATCCAGCGCCGGCACCAGCCCTGGTACAAGATCCTCTACGTCCAGGTGCTGATCGCGATCGCACTCGGCGTGCTCATCGGCTATGTCTATCCCGATCTCGGCAAGGCCTTGAAGCCGCTCGGCGACGGCTTCATCGCGCTGATCAAGATGATGATCGCGCCCGTGATCTTCTGCACCGTGGTGCACGGCATCTCCTCGATGGGCGATCTGAAGCGGGTCGGCCGGGTCGGGCTGAAATCGCTGATCTATTTCGAGACGGTCTCGACCGTGGCCCTCGCGGTCGGCCTTCTGGTCGGGGAGATTCTCCAGCCCGGGCACGGCTTCAACATCGATCCAGCCACGATCGACCCGAATTCGGTGGCGACCTACGTCACCAAGGCCAAGGAAGAGGGCATCGTCGCCCACCTGATGGCGATCATTCCCGACAGCTATCTCGGGGCGATCGCGCGCGGCGACCTCTTGCAGGTGCTGCTGATCTCGATTCTCTCCGGCTTCGCCATCGCCTTTCTCGGCAAGGCCGGCGAGCCCATCGCGGACGCGATCGACAAGGCGGCGAAGATGTTCTTCGGCATCATCCGCATCATCGTGCGCGTCGCGCCGATCGGCGCCTTCGGCGCCATGGCGTTCACCGTCGGCGCCTACGGCCTCGGCTCGCTGCTCAATCTCGCCGCGCTGATCGGCACGTTCTATCTGACCAGTATCCTGTTCGTGCTGATCGTGCTGGGTTCGATCGCCCGGCTCGCCGGCTTCTCGATCCTACGCTTCATCGCCTATATCAAGGACGAACTCTTGATCGTGCTCGGCACCTCGTCCTCCGAGACCGTGCTGCCGCAGATGATCCAGAAGATGGAGCATCTCGGCGCCTCACGCTCCGTGGTCGGCCTCGTCATCCCGACCGGCTACAGCTTCAACCTCGACGGGACCAACATCTACATGACGCTGGCGACGCTGTTCCTGGCGCAGGCGACCAACACCCATCTGACCATCTGGCAGGAGCTCGGCATTTTGGGCATCGCCATGATCACCTCCAAGGGGGCCTCGGGCGTGACCGGCGCCGGCTTCATCACGCTCGCTGCGACCCTGTCGATCGTGCCTGATATCCCGATCCAGTCGATCGCGATCCTGGTCGGCATCGACAAGTTCATGAGTGAATGCCGCGCGCTCACCAACCTGATCGGCAATGGCGTTGCCTGCGTGGTCATCAGCATCTCCGAAGGCGAGCTCGACCGCGACGCGCTGCACGAGACCATGGCGCATCCGCTGGAGATCGGCGAGGCGCTGGAGCCGGGTGGAGGCGCGGCATCCTAGGCCGCGCAATCGGTGGGCAGACGAAGCCTGGTTCCGATGCGGTAGTTTCCCGGAGTAGAAAATCGATGCGGCCCGCGTCACAACAATGGCGTTGGGATCACGGATTTATACTCATTTTTTTCCGCCCGACGCGCTGGGGGCAGGGCGTCGGGCTTTTGAAAATCACAGCCAGATCCAGAGCGCCAAGCGGGATCAGACGATCCCGCCATCGATGCGCGGCAAATTGGCGGCAAGTTCGATCCGCCGCGTGATCCCGATCGCCTGCAGGAACGCCTCGTCATGGCTGACGACCAGCAGTGCGCCGTCATAGGCCCGCAAGCCGGCCTCGACGGCTTCGATGGACTCGAAGTCGAGATGATTGGTCGGCTCGTCCAGGATCAGCAGCGACGGCGGCGGCTGCCCGCCCAGCACGCAAGCGAGGCCCGCGCGGAAGATTTGCCCGCCGCTCAGGCTCCCGGCGATTTGCAAGGCGGCATCGGCGCGAAACATGAACCGGGCCAGCGCGGCATGGCACTCGTTCGCACCGGCCTTCGGATTGAGACGCCGAAAATTGTCCAGGATGGAGCGCGCCGGGTCGAGCAGGCTGACCTTCTGGTCGAACAACGCGAAATCCGGCCTGAGCCGCACGATGCCCGCAAGCGGACGCAGCTCGCCCACGATGAGCTTCAGCAGCGTCGTCTTGCCGGAGCCATTGGGCCCGACCAGCGCGACGCGCTCCGGCCCGACCACCGCAAATGAGAGGTCGCGCACGACAGGCTGCTCCGGCCAAAAGCCAGCGCTGACACCGTCAAGCCAAAGCACTTCCCTCCCCGCCGGCAGGTCGGTTGCGGGCAATTTGACCGAGAGCGGCTGAAGAACCTCGATGCGCCGGCGCGCCGTGTCGATGGCTTGAAGCGCCTCCGCGCGCTGCCGCTCCGCGATTTGCGCATTCTTGCCGCCGGTGTCCTCGCTGCGATCCTTGCGGGCGCCGGCCAGGATGCGCGGCATGTCGCCCTTGGCGCGCTTCTTTCTGCCGCCGCTGTCCTTGCGCGCTTTCTTCTCCGCGGCCTCCTGCGCCCTCCCGTCGATCTCGGACAGGCGGTTCTCGGCATGCGCGAGATCGTGCCTCACAGCCGCGAGCTCGATGGCCTTCTGCGTTCGAAAGCTGCTCCAATTGCCACCATATCGCGTCGCGCCGAGCGACGTCAGTTCGACGATCGCATCCATGGTGTCGAGCAGTGTCCGGTCGTGGCTGACGATAATCGCGCCGCCGCGCCAGGCAGACAGCAGATCGGTGACGGCCTTGCGTCCGTCCTGGTCGAGATTGTTGGTGGGCTCGTCCAGCAGCAGGAAGTCAGGCGCAGCGAACACCAGCGCGGCGAGACGAACCCGCGTGATCTGGCCACCGGACAGGCACGACAGCGCCGTATCGGGAGACGGATCGAACCCGAGGCGCGCCAACGCGGCCTCAAGCCGCGTCTCGAGCGTCCAGTCGACCGCAGCGACCTCGTCGGCGGAGGCGTCGCCCCGCTCGGCACGGCGCAGCAACTCGAGCGCCGGCCGCACGCCGAACAGATCCGCCACGGTCGCGCCGGCAAGAACCTGCACGTCCTGGCGCAACAAGCCGATAGTGCCGTTGATCAGAACGCGTCCCGACTGAGGAACATGTTCGCCGAGCATCGACGCAAGCAGCGTCGTCTTGCCAACGCCGTTACGGCCGACGAGACCAGTTCGCTCGGCGCCGAGTGTCAGATCGAGGTTTGAGAAAAGAGAGCGCCCGTCAGGCGTGGACAGCGACAGGTTCGACAGGACGATTGAAGCAGGCATGGAATTCCCCGTGAGCAAGGCGGATGGGCGTTGCGGTCGGAGAGAAATCCATGGCTGCGAAGATCCTGATTGAGGAACTCTCTAACTAGTCCCATCAAAAGGCGAGATCAAGGCGCGGCTCGAGGAGACAACAGCGTGATTGGCGCTGTCGTCCTTCCTCGCCGTGCGCCATCAGCCCTTGAGCGCGGTCACCACCACCTCGATTAGCGCGCCGCCGCCGAGATCGGCGACGCCGACGGTGGCGCGGGTCGGCAGGTTGTCGCCGAAGAATTCGGTCCAGGCCGCGTCCATCTCTTTCTTCTTGGAGAGATCGGTGACGAAGATCGAGGCGCTGACCACGCGGCTCTTGTCGGTTCCCGCCTCTTTCAGATAGCCGGCGATCTTGCCGAGGATGTTGCGGGTCTGCTCGCCCATCGAGACCGAGGTGTCGTCGGCGATCGTGCCGCCGAGGAAGACGAAGCCATTGGCTTCGACGGCGCGGTGCATGATGGGCGTGCGGATGCTGCGGGTGATGCTCATGATATCCTCTTGTTTAGAGCGTGGAAGGGTGGAAGCGGTCGATGCCGAGTTCGCCGATACGGGTCTGGGTGCCGCCGTTGACGATCAGTTCCGCCATCACGGCGCCGGCGCCAGGGCCGAGCTGGAAACCGTGCAGCGAGAAGCCGAACTGGTGATAGAGGCCCTTGTGACGCGAGCTCGGCCCGAACACGGGAATGTCGTCCTTCATCTTGGCTTCAATGCCGGCCCAGGCACGGACGATGTTGGCGCTGCGCATCACCGGAAACAGCTCGAACACGGTCTGCGCACTGGTCGCAAGGCTCTTCCAGTCCAGCACCGTCTCGTTGCGATCCTGATAGGGCGTCGCCAGATGGCCGCCACCGATCAGCACGGTGCCGTTCTTGAACTGCTTGAAGGACAGCTTTCGACCACGCAGGATCACGACGGGGTCGATGAAGTGCGGCACGCGCGAGGTGATCATCAGCATCGGCGCCACGGTTTCGACCGCGACGGGCTCGCCGAGATGAGCCGCGATCCTGCCGGCCCAGGCGCCGGCAGCATTCACCAGCACCGGCGCGGCAAAGCTCTCCGACCCGGCATCGACGTGCCAGAGGCCGTCACGGTGCCGGATGCTGCCGGCAGCTACGCCTTCGCGCACAGTTGCGCCCAATTGCTCGGCCTTGCGGCGGAACGCCGTCGTCGTCTGCGCCGGATTGGCCGCACCGTCACGCCGAGAAACCACACCGCCGGGACAGGTCTCGGCCACCGCCGGCACCAGCCGGCGCAGTTCGGCGGCGTCGATCAGCTCCTCGTGGGTGAAGCCCAGCGCATTGAGCTCGGCGACGCGCGCGCGGCAGAGGGCGAGTTCTTCCTCGTTCTCGGCGACCAGCACCTGGCCGTAGCTCTCGAAGCTGCAATCGTCGTCGACGAGATCCGTGATCTTCTCCCAGATGTCCATCGAGCGGATCGACAGCGGAATCTCGGGAATGTGCCGCGCGAGCTGCCGGACGCCGCCGGCATTGACGCCCGAGGCGTGACGGCCGGCATAGTCCTTCTCGATCAGCACCGGCTTCAGGCCGGCGAGACACAGATGCAGCGTGGTCGAGCACCCGTGAATGCCGCCGCCAATGACGATCGCATCCACATTTGTGCTCATCCGCGCACCACAGCCTTGACGTCGGCCTCGCTCTTGGGAACGGCGGCGAGTTCGGCCAGCGTGATCGGCTTCACCGGCGCGCGCAGCCGGTAGTAACCGATCTCCTGCGGGGTCTTGCCGCGCGCCCCCGCCATCAGCTCGGTGACGGTGAGGCCGCAGAGCCGGCCCTGGCACGGGCCCATGCCGGTGCGGCGATAGGCCTTGAGCTGATTCGGCCCGGTCGCGCCGATCGCGACGGAATCGAGAACGTCCTTTGCCGTGACCTCTTCGCAACGACAGACGATGGTATCGCCTGAAGGAATCCGGAACTGCGGCGCGGGGCGGAACAGCGTGTCGAGGAACAGGCGACCACGCTCAGCCTTGGCGAGGTCGGAACGGAGCGTCGCCATTGCGGGAAGTTTTGCGGCAGAAGCGGGCGCCAGTGCTTCGACGGCGGCGCGCGCGGCAATGCGACCGCGCACCACGGCTGCACTCGCGCCGCCGATGCTGGCCCCGTCACCGGCGATCGCGATGCCGGCGACCGACGAATTGCCGCTCGCGTCGAGCACTGGCGACCAGCACAATTGCAGATCATCCCAGCGATGCTCGATGCCGGCTGACATCGCCAGATTGACGTTGGGCACGACGCCCTGATGCAGCAGCAACAGGTCCGCAGCGATGGTCTCGCGCTTGCCGCCGGCGACGTAGCTCACGCTGGCAAGCTGGCCATCACCGGAAGCCGCAAGCTCGGTGACGCCGGAGACGACCTGCACCTTCGCCCTCACCTCGCGCATCATCGACAGGCCCTTGGCGAAATAGGGCGAGGTGAGGAAGGCGAAAGCGTGCGGGAGCGCGGCGAAATAATTGCCGCGCTGGGTGGTGTCGAGGATGCGATCGATGCGGCCGCCAAGCCGCAGTATCTGCGCGGCGAGCAGCCACAGCAGCGGCCCCTGCCCTGCGATCACCGTGCGTCCGTCGGGCACCAGGGCCGAGGACTTCAGCATGGTCTGCGCCGCGCCGGCGGTCATCACGCCCGGCAGCGTCCAGCCGGGAATTGGGAACGGCCGCTCCAGCGCACCGGTCGCGAGAATCACGCGTTTCGCCTTGACAAAGGCCGAGGCGCCGCCGATCGAGACGGCGATATCGAGATTGCGGTCGAGGCTCCAGACGGTGGCGCGGTGAATGACCTCCGCATTGCTCGCGCGCAGCGACTGCACGAGATCGGCCCCGACCCAATAATCGGCGCCGAGCTGATTGCGCTCGGTAACCGGCGTCGAGGCGATGGCGCGAAACACCTGGCCACCGGGGCCGATGTTCTCGTCGAGCAGCAGCGTCGAGAGGCCGGCCTTGGCGGATGTTGCGGCAGCCGCAAGGCCCGCGGGCCCGGCGCCGATCACCACGACGTCATAGTTTTCGCGCTTGGGAGCCACGCTCATTTTCCGATCTCCCGCTTGCCCTTCTGGATTTCGATCTGCATGCCCTCGGCGACGGGCACGAGGCACCCTTGCCGGTTGCCGACGCCGTCGATGGTGACGAGGCAGTCGAAGCAGACGCCCATCATGCAATAAGGCAGACGCGGCGCGCCGCTCACCGCGGTGGAACGCCGTGCGTCAACGCCGGAGGCCAGCAGTGCGGCGGAGACGGTGTCGCCCTGGCGCGCTGCGACCGCGACGCCATCGACGAAGATCTGCACCTGTGGCCGCTTGTCCTGTTCGGATCGCTTGAACATGGGGATGCCTCTTGGCTCCTTCTCAGAATCTCTAGTAGCCGCTGCTGTTCGCAGCACCTGCGCCGCCAAAACGGCTGGCCGAGAACGCGCCGACCAGCTCCGGCTCGAGCGCGCCCTGCGCCACCATGCGCGCGATCTCGAAGGCGTGGTTGGAGGCGAGCGTCACGCCGGAATGGCAGCAGGCGACGAAGGCGCCGGGATGCGTCTCCGACTGGTCGTAGATCGGAAAGCCGTCCTGCGGCATGACGCGAATGCCGGACCAGCTCCTGACCACGTTGAGCCGCGCCAGATGCGGGAACATGCGTTGCGCGCGATCGGCCATGACGCCGCTGATCGACGGCTTCAGCGTGCGATCATCGAGCTCGTCCTCCTTGCTGTCGCCGATCATCACCGTGCCCTCGTCGGTCTGGCGGATCGTGGTCAGCGGATGCGGCAGGAACGGCATGGTGCGCTCGGTCACGACGATCTGGCCGCGAGTCGGGCCCATCGGCGCAAAGAGGCCGACCATCGGCGCCAGCGTCTGGTTGGCGTTGCCGGCGGCGAGCACGATCTTGGCGGCGCGCAGCTCGCCCTGCGGCGTGATCAGCCGAAATTCGCCCCCGCTCTTGCTGATCGCCGAGACCGGACGCTCCGGAAAATAGTCGATGCCGAACGCAATGAAGCCGGTGTGGAAGGCGCGGAAGGTGCGCAGCGAATTGACGTGGCCGTCGAGCGGACAATAGCTGCCGCCGGAGACCTCGGGGCCGATCAGCGGCAGCGCCTCCTTCACCTCGGACGGCCGCAGCATCTCCATCTTGTAGTCGGCCGCGCCGACCTGGTTGTGCATGCGCTTGACGAGCTCGGTGCGCTGGCCGAATTCGTCCTCGCCGAGCGTGAGATGAAAACCGCCGTTCTGCTGCAGGGCGACGTCGAGGCCGGTCTGCTGCTTCAGCTCGGAGGCCAGCCGGCCCCACGCCTGCGAGGCCTGCACGGTCCACCGCGTATAGGCCGGCATGCCGAGCCCTTTGCTCTGCACCCACACCAATGCGAAGTTCGCGCGCGAGGCGCGCTTGGTGATGTCGCCTTCGTCGAGCACGGCGACCTTCTTGCCGAGCCGGCCGAGGCCCCAGGCAATGGCGGAGCCGAGCAGTCCGCCGCCGACGACGGCGACGTCGTAATCTCCTGACATGAGTTCTCCTATCGTCCCGTATCGCCCTTGCCAGCGAGCACACGGTCGAGCCCGTAGAAGCGGTCGAGCAAAATGAGGGCGGCCATGGTGATTGCGATCACGCAGGCCGAGACCGACGTCACGAGCGGATCGATGTTGTCCTGGATGTAAAGGAACATGCGGACCGGCAACGTCTCGGTCCCGGGCGCAGCAAGGAAGACGGTCATGGTGAGATCGTCGAAGGACTGGATGAAGGCGAGCGCCCAACCGCTAATCACGCCGGGCAGGATCAGCGGCAAGGTCACGCGGCGGAACAGCGTCCAGCCGCCGGCGCCGAGCGAGACCGCCGCCATCTCGACCGTGCGGTCCATGCCGGTCGCCGCCGCCAGCGTCAGCCGCAGCGCGAACGGGAACACGATGATGACATGCGCGACGATCAGCGCCGCGAAGCTGCCGCCGAGACCGGCCGAAGTGAAGAAGCGCAGGAAGGCGATGCCGAGCACCACATGTGGGATCATCAGCGGCGACAGGAACAGCGCCGCCAGCACATCACGACCACGGAAGCGATAGCGCGCGATCGCCAGCGCCGCCGGCACCGCGAACAGCAGCGCCACGAGGGAGGACAACGCGCCAAGGCCGAGGCTGACCCAGAAGGCGTGAATGAATTCGGGGTAATTCAGGATCGTCTTGAACCAGCGCAGCGAAAACCCGTTGGTCGGCAGCGACAGAAAACCTTCGGGCGTGAAGGCGACGAGGCAGACCACCAGGATCGGCGCCACCATGATGATGACGAAGACGGTGTGGAAGATCAGCGCGAGCGGACCGTTCCGGCTCATCGGAACACCTCCGCATAGCGGCGTTCGATCAGTGCGTTGCTGCCGACGACGATCAGCACCAATGCGGCCAGCAGCAGCGTTGCGACGGCGGCACCGAGTGGCCAGTTCAGCGTGTTGAGGAATTCGTCATAGGCGAGCGTCGCGGCGACCTTGAGGCGGCGGCCGCCGATGATCGCCGGCGTCGCGAAGGCGCTGGCCGAGAGCGAGAACACGATGATGGCGCCCGACAGCACGCCCGGCATGATCTGGGGCATGATGATGCGGCGGATGATGGTCGCAGGGCCCGCGCCGAGCGACATCGCAGCATTCTCGATCTGCGGATCGAGCCGCTGCAGCGCCGCCCACACCGAGAGCACCATGAACGGCATCATCACATGCGCGAGCGCGATCACCACGCCTGTTTCGGTGAACATGAAGGGAATGGGGGAGCCGATCAGCCCGAGCGACATCAGCAGCTTGTTGACGAGGCCGTTGTTGCCACCGAACAGCAGGGCCCAGCCCAGCGTGCGCGCCACCACGGAGATGAGAAGCGGCCCCAGAATGACCAGGAGGAAAAAACTCTTCCAGCGGCCGCTCATGCGGTTGAGGATATAGGCTTCCGGTGCCCCGAGTAGCGCCGTGAGCAGCGTGGTCAGGATGGCGATGCGGAACGTCCGCCAGAACATCTCGGCGTAATACGGATCGGTCGCGATCTCGTGCCAGTTCTTGAGGATGAAGACCGGCTCGATGCCCTTGTACTGGCCCCAATCGTGGAACGACAGCATCACCGTCATCGCCAGCGGAATCAGCAGCACGCCGACGAACAGCATCAAGGCGGGTGCGGTCAGCACCCACGGCGCGGGCAGGCTGCGCTCCTCGGCCGCCATGCTCATGCGCCGGCCCTCACGCGAACGCTCATGTCTTCGGGCCGCCAGGTGAGGCGAACCGCGTCCCCTTCGGCCGGCTGCGCTTTGCCGTCGTTCTGGCGGATCACGATCGCCGGGCCGCATTCACTGTCGCACTGGAACAGCCAGTGATTGCCCTGGAAGATGCGCGTGATGATTTTTGCGCTGAGCCCTGTATCGCCAAAGCCGATTCTTTCGGGGCGAACGCTGACGGTGACGGGACCGCCGAGCCCAGCCGGCGCCGGTGCGCGCCAGGAGCCGGCCACCAACTGCGTCGGCGCGACGGTCCGGTCGATCGTTCCGGCAAAATCGTTGGTCTTGCCGAGGAATTGCGAGACGAAGGCCGAGGCCGGCCTTTCATAGGTCTCTTGTGGCGTGCCGATCTGCTCGATCTTGCCCTGACTCATCACCACGATGCGATCCGACAGCGACATCGCCTCGTTCTGGTCATGCGTGACCAGGATCGTGGTGGTGCCGACGGTGCGCTGGATCTGGCGCAGCTCGATCTGCATCTCCTCGCGCAGCTTGGCGTCGAGGTTCGACAGCGGCTCGTCGAGCAGCAGCACGCTGGGCTTGATCACCAGCGCACGCGCCAGTGCCACGCGCTGCTGCTGGCCGCCGGACATGCGACGCGGATGGCGATCCTCGTATCCGGCGAGGCCCACCATCGCGAGTGCGGCGCGGACGCGTTCGGACCTTTCAGCGCGCGGCACGCCACGCATCTCTAGGCCAAAGGCAACGTTCTCCGCCGCGGTCATGTGCGGAAACAGCGCGTAGCTCTGGAACACGATGCCGAGGCCGCGCTTGGCCGGATGGATCACGGTCAGGTCCTTGCCCTCAAGGCGGATCGCGCCGCGCGTCGGATCGAGGAAGCCCGCGATCATCTGCAGCGTCGTGGTCTTGCCGCAGCCGGACGGGCCGAGGAAGGAGATGAACTCCCCCTTCCCCACCGACAGGCTGAAGTCATCGACCACAGTCTGCGTGCCGAACTGCTTTGCGACCCGATCGAGCTCGAGATAGGCCATGGCGCTGTCTCCGCGGCGACCGATCAGCGTTCGACCTCGCGATTCCAGCGCTTGGTCCACTCCTCGCGCTTCTCGTTGATCACGGTCCAGTCCGGATTATAGAGCTTGGCCGCGCGCTCGCCGATCGGCGCCATCTTGCCGAGCTCGGGCGGGATCACCAGCGATTTCAGCACCGGGCCGTAGCCGTAATCCTTCAGCATCACGAGCTGGGTTTTCGGATCGAGCAGCATCTTGACGAAGCTCGCAGCCAGCGGCGAAGCATTGGGCTTATTGATCGGGCACGCCGTGGTCAGCAGCGTCGCTGCGCCTTCCTTCGGGTAGACGAAGTCGACGGGGAAGCCGGTATTGGCGAAGCTCTGCACGCGGCCGGTGCCCCATACCGCGATCACGGCCTGGCCGGACTGGAACAGCTCGGTCATCTTGCCCGGCGACGGCTCATAGGCCAGCACGTTCGGATTGATCTGCTCCTTGAAGATCTTGAAGCCGGACTCGACGTTGGTCTCGCCGCCGCCGTTCATCTTCGACAGCATCACCAGCGCTTCGAGACCGTAGGTGTTGTTGATCGGTGGAATCACGAGCTGTTTTGCGTATTTCGTGTCCTTCAGGTCGTTCCACGAGGTCGGCGGCGCCCAGCCTTTCTCCTTGAACACTTTCGTGTTGTACATCAGCCCGGTGGCGACGATGCCGATCGCAACCGCGCGATCGTCCTTGAAGCGTGCAGTGTCGTAGAGATCGGCGGGCAAGCCGTCGAGCTTGCCGCAGAAGCCGAGCTGGATCGCCTGGTACATCGGGCCATCATCGACGATGGCAACGTCGATCTGCTGGTTGCCCTTCTGCGCCTGAAGCTTGGCCAGCGTGTCGGTGGAGTTGCCGGCGACATACTCGACCTTGACCCCGTTCTCCTTCTCGAAGGCCGGAATCACCTCGTCGCGGATGGTCTTCTCGAACGAGCCGCCATAGCCGGCGACATAAAGCGTTTTCTGCTGGGCCGAGACGACCGAGGGGGCGGCAATGAGCGCTGCGATGCTGACCGCGGTCAGAAAGCGAAGAGTCTTCATATGGACCGATCTCCAATACCGGAATGAGGTGACGTGCCGACAAGTCTCCGGCCGAAGTGCCTGCCGCATTTCCTTCCGCGCCATCCGTCTCCCGACCAGGGCTCCGGCCCCTGCTCGGCGGATTTGGCGCGATCTGGAGGTTGGAAGTCCTCCAATCTGCCGAAAAAGCGGGCTGTCTCCAGCTCTGATGAAAAAGATCGCAACCTATACTTCCATCGTCCAATGAATAATGACACCCTTTGCATGCCAAAATGTTATGATTTGGATCACGGGATGGCGCGGATCAATTCGAGGCAGGTGGAGGCCTTCCGGGCGACGATGCTGACCGGCAGCGTCACCGAGGCGGCGAAGCTTATGGCGGTGACGCAACCCGCGGTCAGCCGGCTGCTGCGCGACTTCCAGGCGCTGCTCAAGATGGAGTTGTTCGAGCGGCGCGGCACCGGCCTGGTGCCGACCGCGGCGGCGATGGCGCTCTACACCGAGGTCGAGCGCTCCTTCGTCGGTCTCGAGCGCATCACTGCGGCGGCGGAAGAAATCCGCGGCCGCCGCACGGGGTCGTTGCGGATAGCCGCGCTGCCGGCGCTGGCAAACGGCTATCTACCACGCCTTGCCGGACACTTCCTGATGGAGCGTCCCAATCTGAACCTTGCCTTCTTCGGCGTGATCTCGCCCATCGTGGTCGACTGGGTCCTGAACAACCAATGCGACATCGGCTTTGCAGAGGTGCCGATCGCGCATTCCGGCCTGCCGAGCCTGCGCCTGCCCGCGCCGGCGCGGGTCGCGGTATTGCCGACAGGGCATCGCCTGGCGGAGAAAGAGGTGCTGGAGCCGCGCGATTTCGAGGGCGAGACCTTCATCTCGCTGTCGGCGGGATCGTCGAGCCGGCATCTCGTCGACCAGGTGTTTCATCGCCATGACGTCCGCCGTGTGCTCAGGGTCGAGACCACGCTGTCGGAAATCATGTGCGGCATGGTGTCGTCAGGGCTCGGCGTCGCGATCTGCGATCCCTTCACCGCGCAGGAATTTGCAACGCGCGGCGTCGTCGTGCGACGCTTCCTTCCGCGCATCGACTTCGAATTCTCCGCGGTGTTTCCGGCGCAGCGCAGCCCGTCACCCGTGGCGCTGGATCTGGTCGAGACCATGCGCAAGGCGCTGGTGGAGTTTGAGGATTAGGGCTTCGGTTCGAACAGTGCAGCTACAGGCTCGCTTCAACCTCTCCCGCTTGCGGGAGAGGTCGGCGCGTAGCGCCGGGAGAGGGTTCTCTCAACACGGGGAGTGTCCCCGATTGGAGAGAGCCCTCTCCCCTGCCCTCTCCCGCAAGCGGGAGAGGGAGCGCACCGTCTTCGTGGCACCAGCGGCACTCAACCACTGAACGCCGCCTGCGCCTCCGGCAGATCCCAGATCTTGCCGATCGCGGCGGTGCCGGCCGCCGTAATCGCGGCTTCATCCGCGCCGAGATAGCGTCCCTCATCGACCAGGAC
Source organism: Bradyrhizobium yuanmingense (assembly GCF_025200905.1). Classification (NCBI taxonomy): domain Bacteria; kingdom Pseudomonadati; phylum Pseudomonadota; class Alphaproteobacteria; order Hyphomicrobiales; family Nitrobacteraceae; genus Bradyrhizobium; species Bradyrhizobium yuanmingense. Next base: position 6,337,068 of record NZ_CP104173.1, read on the forward strand.
CCGGCCATCGACCATGACCTGATCGATATTGGCGCGGTTGGCGAGTGCGATCAGCGCGCGGCGCGGGTCGAACAGCGGCTGCAGATGCGGATGGGTGAGATCGACCACCGTGAGATCGGCGGTCGCGCCCGGCTCGATGCGGCCGAGATCGGGCCGCTTGATCACGTCGGCGGCGACCGTCGTGTTCGCCTCGATCAGCTCGGGTGAGTTCGCGACGTCAGGGCGCGCCGAAATGATCTTGGAGATCAGCGAGGCCGCATTGAGCTCGCCGAGCAGGTCCATGTTGTAGCCGTCGGTGCCGACCACGGTGCGCACGCCGTGCGCGGCGAAGCGGCTGAACGCCGCGGTGATGCCGGCACGCGCGAACACGCGCGGGCAGTTCAAGACGGTCATGCCGCGCGCGGCCATCAGCTTGAGATCGTCATCGCTGCTGAACATGCAGTGCGCCGCCATCAGATCCGGCGCGAGCAGGCCGAGCCAGTCCAGATATTCTGCCGGCGTGCGGCCGCCATAGCGCTTGCCGATGGTCTCGACCTCGGCGCGGCTCTGCGCCATGTGCGTGGTGATGGGAACGCCGAGCTCGCGCGCCCGCGTGGCGCAGGCTTTCAAGAGATCGGGGCCGCAGGTGTCGGTGGCGTGCGGGCTCATCGCAAGACTGATGCGGCCGTCGCCGCGATTATTCCAGCGCTGATAGAGCGCGTCCCACGCCGCCATATCCGCAGCGCCGTCATCGCCGGAATATTGGACCACACCGTCAGGCCCGGCCTTGGCGTCGGAGGTCGAGAACAGATAGGGCGCGCCGTAGAAGCGGATGCCCATCTTTTCCGCCGCGTCGAACATCTCGGGGATCGAGTTGCGGAACGGCTCCATCACCGTGGTGGCGCCGCCCTTGAGCAGCTGGAGGATGCCGAGCCGCGCCACCGCAAGGCGCTCTTCCGCCGACAGGATATCGGCGCCGCGCTTGGTCAGCGGCAGCAGCACCGTGTAGACGATGCTCTGGTTGTTCTTGCGGCCGTTGCCGTCCTCGGTGTGGCTGCGCGCCACCGCTTCCGAGAAGCAATGATTGTGCAGGTTGAGCAGGCCCGGCAGGACGAAGCGGCCCGGACGATCATAGACCCGATCGGCGCGCGGCTTGTCGCGTGTGATCGCTGCAATCTTCTTGCCTTCGACCAGAACCCAGTGGTCGCGCAAGACATCCTGCGCGCCGTCTTTGCGTGACAGCACATAGCTGCCGAAGATTGCTGTGGTGCTCATGCGGGGCGCACGTTCCAGAACACGGCGGTGCCGTCGAGAATGCCGGTGATGGCCTTGCGATAGGCCGTCGGCTGCTTGTAGAGGCCGATCGGAATATAGGGGATTTCCTCGAACGCCACCCTCTGGACTTCGCGGCAGATGCGCTGCTGTTCGGCGAGTTCGGAGGCCGCCAGCCACTGGCTGCGCAACTCGCCCATCTTCGTGCTCGCGTACCAGCCGGCGACCTTGCCTTCGCCGCGAATGTTGGTGTTGCCGGCCGGGTTGAGCCAGTCGATGCCCTGCCAGTTGCCGACCGCGGCGCTCCAGCCGCCCTGCGGAAGCGGATCCTTCTTCAGCTGGCGCTGCAGCACCACGGCGAAATCGAGGCCGGCATATTCGACGTTCATGCCGGCCTTGCGCAACGAATCCACCGCGATCTCGCCGAGCGGCTTCTGCGCCAGCGAGTTGGTCGGAACGAGCAGCACGATCTTCTCGCCGTTATAGCCGGCGGCTTTCAGGTCGGCCTTCACCTTGGCGTAGTCGCGCGGGCCGCGGAGCACGTCGAGGCCGACCTCATTTGCCATCGGGGTGCCGGGTGCGAAATAGCCGACCGGTGAGACCTGGAACGCCGGATCGGTGCCGGCGACGGCGGTCATGAATGCGGACTGGTCGATCGCACCCAGGAGCGCGCGGCGGATGGCGGGATTGTCGAACGGCGGCTGCAGGTGGTTGAGGCGCAGCATGCAGGCGTAACCTCGGGGATCGAGGATGCGCGTCTCGATATCGCCGGCCGCCTTGATCACCGGAAGCAGATCGTGCGGCGTAGTCTCCTGCCAATCCTGCTCGCCGGTCTGGAGCGCGGCGACGCCGGTGCCGGCATCGGGCGTCGTGGTCCAGACCACGCGATCGTAGTGCACGATCTTCGGCCCCGCAGTCCAATCCGGCTTGCCGTCGGTGCGCGGCTGATAGCGCTCGAACTTGGCATAGGCATTGCGCGCGCCCTGCACGCGCTCGTCGGCGAGATAGCGGAACGGACCGCTGCCGATCACCTCGGTGAGCGGCTTGAACGGATCCTGGCTCGCCAGCCGCTCCGGCATCATGAAGCAGGCATTGATCGCTGCCTTGCCGAGCGCCTGCGGCAGCAGCGGAAAAGGACGCTTCAGACGGAAGCGGATGGTGCGGTCGTCGGCAGCCGAGAGCTCGGCGGTCGCCTCCATCAGCTCGCCGCCAAAGCCGTCGCGCGCGGCCCAGCGACGGATGCTGGCGACGCAATCGCGCGCCAGCACCCGCTCGCCGTCGTGCCAGAACAGGCCGTTGCGAAGCGTGAGGTCCCACTGTAGCTGGTCGGCGGAGATGGCGTGGCCCGACAGCATCTGCGGCGAGACCTGGAGCGAGGAGCTCATGCCGTAGAGCGTGTCGTAGACCATGAAGCCGTGGTTTCGCGACACCTGCGCGGTCGAATAGATGGGATCGACGAAGGCGAGATCGATGACGGGGATGAAGCGCAGCGTGGATTGCGATTCAGCGCGGACGATGCCCGGCAGCGACAGCGCCGGCAGCGCCGCGCCGGCCTTGAGGAGCGAACGGCGGGAGATCGACATTAGCGGTGACCCGCTTCGTGGCGCAGGAAGTTCTCCGCGATGTTCTCGCCAGTGGTGATCCAGACATCAGGGCACGATTTTGCGTAGGTCAGGAATTCGCGCAGCAGGCGCAGCCGCATCGGGCGGCCGCTGCATTGGGGGTGCAGCACCGTCGTCACCATCGCGCCCCAGTCGCGGACCTCATCCAGCTCGTCCTTCCACATCGAGAGCACGTGCTCCTTCGGAAAGATCGAGCGCGGACTGAAGCGCGCGGACAGGCCGTGCATCCAGTCGTCATAGCTCGCGGTCACCGGCAGCTCGATCGTGCCGGGCTTGCCGTCGGCGAGGCGATGGCGATAGGGCCTGACGTCGTCGCGGAACGAAGACGTGTAGACGATGCCGTGCCGCACCAGCGCGACGCGCAGCTCCTCCGTGAACTCGCCATAGGGCGCGCGATAGCCGGTCGGCTTGACGCCGAGCCGGCGCTTCAAAGCCTCGAAGCCGCGCTCCAGCTCCTCCTCGATCCATGGATCGCCGGGATCGGGCAAGAGATGGTGATAGCCGTGATGTCCGATCTCGTGACCGGCCTTCAAGATGGATTCCGCCATCGCCGGATGCGCGTCGACCGACCACCCCGTGACGAAGAACGTCGCCTTGAGATCGAGCTGGTCGAGCAGCTCCAGGAGCTTCGGCGTGCCGACGCGCGCCTCGTAGCCGCCATAGCTCATGGTGATCAGCCGCTGCGCATGCACCGCGTCCTTGCTGGTCCAGGCACTCTCGGCGTCCACGTCGAACGACAGGAACATCGCGGATGTGTACGGCTTCAGCCACGGATATTCGGGCGCGGGATCCGCGGTGTTGGCCGGAACGAGCGGAATGCTCTGGAGTGCCTTACTGTCCAGCATTGATGGTCGCCTTCTCGATTGCGTTGTCGCTCAATTTCCACTTCGCCAGCAGCGTCTTGTAGGTGCCGTCCGCGATCAGCGCGTCGACCGCCTCCAGCATTGCCTGCTGCAATGCCTTCTCCTTCACCGGCAGAGCAATGCCGGTGAATTGCTGTGCGATGGGCGCGCCCACGGTCGCATAGGTGTTGGGCTCGAGGTCCATGATGTAGGGCAGCGTCTCGTTGCCCTGGGCGGCGGCATCGATGCGGCCTTGCCTCAGCTGGGTGCGCGCATCGGCCGAGCCGTCGGTGCCGACGAACTGGATCGGAGAGCTGCCGCAATTCTTCTCGCTCCACGCCGCAATCTGGGCCGGGAACATGGTGCGTCGGCTGGCGCCGACCTTCTTGCCGCACAGCGACGTCGCATCCTTGAATTCCGCCTTGCGTGACGCCTGCACGAAGAACTGCGGGCCGCTGCGCAAATAATCGACGAAGGTCGCGACCTCGTGCCGGCTCGCATAGTCGGTGAAACCGGACAGGATCGCATCCACCCGCCCCGTCGAGATCGAGGGCATGAACTCGGCAAAGCTGGTCTCGGTCCATTCGATCTTGACGCCGAGCTTGCGGCCGATCGCCTCGCCAAGATCGACGTCGAAGCCGGAGAGCGCGTTGGTGGCGGGATCGCGGAACTCCATCGGCGGATAGTTCGGCACCACCGCGACCTTGATGCTGCCGCGCTTTACGATCTCAGGCGGCAGTTCGGCCGCCATTGCCGACACGCTCATGGCGCCCAGGAACGCCGCCGCAAGCAAGAATCTCTTCATCACCATACCCCCAATGTCAGATCACTGCCGAAAGAAATGCCTTGGTGCGCTCCTCGCGCGGCGCGCCCAACACGTCGGAGGCGCGGCCTTGCTCGACGATCGCGCCCTGATCCATGTAGACGACGCGGTCGGCGACCTCGCGGGCGAAGCCGAGCTCGTGCGTCACCACCATCATGGTCATGCCGCTTCGCGCCAGCTCCTTCATGACCGCGAGCACCTCGCCGACGAGCTCGGGATCGAGTGCGCTGGTGGGCTCGTCGAACAACATCAGCATCGGCTTCATGGCGAGCGCCCGCGCGATCGCGACGCGCTGCTGCTGGCCGCCGGAGAGCTGCGCCGGATACCAGTCGGCCTTGGCCGACAATCCGACGCGCCGAAGCAGCTCGGTCGCCTCGGCGCGCACCTCATCCGGCTTGCGCCCCTGCACCTGGGTCGGGCCTTCCGTGATGTTCTCCAGCGCGGTCTTGTGCGGAAACAGGTTGAAGCGCTGGAATACCATGCCGGTCTTGAGCCGCTGCCGCCCGATTTCGCGCTCGCTCAGGCGATGGAGTTTCCCGCCTTGCTCGCGCACTCCGAGCAGTTCGCCGTCGAGCCAGATGCCGCCGGCATCGATCGTGGCGAGCTGATTGATGCAGCGGAGCAGCGTGGTCTTGCCGGAGCCGGAGGCGCCGATCAGGCACATCACCTCGCCGGGCCAGACGTCGAGCGAGACGTTCTTGAGAGCCTGAAACTCTCCAAAGTTCTTGGCTACGGAGCGGATCGCGACGAGCGGTTTTGTCATCGCGCCAGCCGCAATGTGCCGCGCGCAAAGCGGCGTTCGAGCAACATCTGGAGCGGTGTCAGGATCGAGACCGCGAACAGGTACCAGAGCCCGGCGACGATCAGGAGCTCGATGACGCGGGAGTTGGCGTAGTAGATGTTCTCGGCATTGTGCAGCAGCTCCGGATACTGGATCACGCTGGCGAGCGAAGTCGCCTTCACCATGCCGATGAACTCGTTGCCGAGCGGCGGGATCACCACGCGCATCGCCTGCGGCAGCACGATCCGGCGCAACGCGCGCAGCCGTCCCATGCCGATCGCCTGCGCCGCTTCATATTGCCCGATATCGACCGACAGCATGCCGGCGCGCATGACTTCGGAGGTGTAGGCGCCCTGGTTGATGCCGAGCCCGAGCAGCGCGGCAAGGAACGGCGTCATGACATCGACGGCGCGTGCAGACCACAGGCCGGGGATACCGATGGTCGGAAACACCAGCGCGAGATTGAACCACAACAGCAGCTGCAGGATCAGTGGCGTGCCGCGGAACAGCCAGGTGTAGCCGGCGGCGACCGACTTCAGCACCGGATTGGGCGACAGCCGCATGATCGCGACGACGATGCCAAGGAAGATGCCGAGCATCATCGCCAGCACCGCCATCACCATGGTGTTGACGATGCCTTCGAGGATGACCTTTGCGGTCAGGAAGCGGCTGACATAGGACCATTCGATCTGGCCGTTCGCAAAGGCGCGCGCGATCGCCGCCAGCACGAGGACGATCAGGGCCGCGCTGATCCAGCGAAACCAGTGCGGCTCGCGCGCGATCCGCATGCCCGACAGATCGGGAAATCCTTGCACGAGTGCCGGCGCCTGCTTCATTGCGGCGCCGCGTTCAGCATGGGCTGGGCGACTGCATTGGTCCCCAAGCCCCATTTGTCGAGAATGGCCTTGTACGAGCCGTCAGCGATCATCGTCGCGAGTTTCTCCGTCACGACCTCACGCAAGGCCGCATCGTCCTTGCGGAACATGATGCCCTGATAGCCCCTGGCAAAGGGCTCGCCGACGATGCGATACTTGCCGGGCTCCTGTTGCTGCGCATAAGGCAACGTCTCGCTGCCCTGCACGGCGGCGTCGATGCGGCCCTGCTTGAGCTGGTTGCGGACGTCGATGGAATTCTCGCCCGGAACGTACTGGATTGCGGGCTTGCCGGCCGGCTCGCAATTCTGCTTGCTCCACTTCTCGATCTCGACCGGGAAGCTGGTGCTGCGGGTGGTGCCGACCTTCTTGCCGCAGAGATCGGTGGCGTCCTTGGCCGCGCTGTCCGCCGTCACGAAGAACTGCGGTCCGGTTGCGAGGTAATCGACGAAATCCGCGGTCTCGCGCCGCGAGGCACGATCGGAGATGCCGGAAATGATGAAGTCGGCGCGCTTGGTCTGGAGCGAGGGGATCAGCTCGGCGAACGGCGTCTCGCTCCAGACAATCTTGAGGTCGCCAAGCCGCTTGGCGAGCTCTTTCGCCAGATCGATGTCGAGCCCGACCAGCTCGTTGGTTGCGGGATCGCGATATTCCATCGGCGCGTAGGTGGAGTTGACCGTGAGCTTCAGCGTGCCGGCCTGCTTGATCTCCGCCGGCAGCTCGGCGGCTCGCGCCGACGTCGCCGCGGCCAGCGCTGCGCAGGCAAGCAAATACGAGAGGCGTGTCATGTCAGCTCCTTTTGCCAATGCTGCGACCGGCCGTTGGTCAATCCGCGTCGAGAACGGCCGGCTCGATGATTCCGGCACGCTCGGTGATCACCCTGTATTGGTCGGGCCGCCGGTGGGCGGCGAAGTTGAACATCTTGTCCTTGCCCTGGCGGCAGAGGTCGAGATCGATGTCGGCGACGATCACCTCGTCGGCCAGCGTCTGCGCCTGCGCGACGATGCGGCCGTTGGGATCAACGATGCAGGAGCCGCCGATCAGGCCGGAGCCGTCCTCCTCGCCCGCCTTCGCCACCGAAATCGCCCAGGTCGCGTTCATGTAGGCGTTGGCCTGCGTCACCAGCGTCGAGTGGAAGGTGCGCAAGGCTCCGTCCTCGGTCGTGCCGCCGTTGGGATCGTAGGCCGCCGAATTGTAGCCGATGCAGACGAGCTCGACTCCTTGCAGACCGAGCACGCGCCAGGATTCCGGCCAGCGACGATCATTGCAGATCATCATGCCCATGATGGCATGGGCCCAGGACGAGCCAGCGCGGAAGGCGGGAAAGCCGAGGTCGCCATATTCGAAGTAGCGCTTCTCGAGTTGCTGGTAGCGCGCGCCCGGGCGCGGCTCGACCGAGCCCGGCAGATGCACCTTGCGATAGCGGCCGAGAACCTCGCCGTCGCGATCGACCAGGATGGAGCAATTGTAGCGCCGCCCCTCCGGCGTCAGCTCGGCATAGCCGACATAGAAGCCGACGCGCAGCGCACGTGCGCGATCGAATAGCTTTGCCACCGCGGGGTTCGGCATGCTGCGCTCGAAATACCGGTCGAGGGCCTCGCCTTCGAGCAGCCAGCGCGGGAAGAAGGTGGTGAAGGCGAGCTCCGGAAACACCACAAGGCTCGCACCCCGACCGGCCGCCTCCTCCAGCATGTCGAGCATCCGCGACAACGTGTGTTCGCGCGTATCGGCTTTTTGCGTCGGCCCCATCTGAGCGGCTGCGGCGCGAAGGACACGAACCAAGATTGCCTCCAATCTGTGCGCAGTGCTGCCTCAATGGGCGAACGAACCCTTTGATGCGACGTGCAAATCCGCTGCCATTACGGGCGAGCGGTGCTGCAAAATCAATTCGCGTTGCTATGATGTTTTGGCCCTGACTATAATCGGCAGTGATATGAACCTGCGTCAGCTCGAGATCCTTCGCGCCGTGATCCGCCACCGCACCACGGTGGCGGCGGCGGACGAGCTGGCGCTGTCGCAGCCGGCGGTCAGCAACGCGCTGAAGACGATGGAGGCGCAGGCGGGCTTTGCGCTGTTCGAGCGCGTCAACAACCGGCTGTTTCCGACCGCCGAAGCGATGGCGCTCTACAAGGAGAGCGAGGCGATCTTCGCGCTGCACGCCAAGCTCGAGAACCGCATGCGCGATTTGCGCGAGAACCGGTCCGGGCATCTCGCCATCGTGGCGACGCCGCCGCTCGCGTACAGCATCATTCCGTCCGCGCTGTCGGGCTTCCTGCGCCGCCGCCCGGAGACGCGGGTGTTCTTCGATGTACGGCGCTATGAGGGCATCATCGAGGGTGTGCTGAGCCGCGTCGCCGAGCTCGGCTTCGCGCTCGGCCTCACGCATCATCCCGGCATCGCGCATGAGGTGGTGCACACCGGCGAGATGGTCTGCGTGCTGCCGCCACAGCATCCACTCGCCGACCGGCCGATGATCTCCGCTTCCGATCTCTCCGGCCTACCCTTCATCGGGCTCGAACGCGGCACGCGGCTCGGCGAAGCCGTGCGCGACAGCTTTGCCCGCGCCGGCGCGCCGTTCCGGCCGACGGTCGAGGTGCGCTACTGCAACACGGCCTGCGTGCTGGCCGCCGCCGGCGTCGGCGCGGCGGTGGTCGATCCTTTCTCGCCGCGGCAGAACGGCGGCAGCGGCCTCGTCGTCCGTCCGTTCACGCCGACGACGCAGGCGGTCGCCTATATGCTATGGTCTGAAGCCGAGCCGCTGTCGCGTCTGGCCAAGGCCTTTCTCAACGAGATCCGCAAGGAGAGCGCTCTGCTCGAGCGCACAGCGCCGCACCAGCAACATGGGGCAGAAAGAGGCTGAGCTTCGCAACCTTTTGACCGGGAGGCCCATGGCACGCATCACCATCATCGAGACCGGAGAGGTGCCGCAAAAATACCGCGAGCGCCACGGTTCGTTTCCGGACATGTTCGCGCGCATGATCCGCGCCGAGGAGCCGGCCGCGACGATCGAGGTCGTCAGCATCCCCAGCGGCGATGCGCTGCCCGATCCGAGCAAGCTCGAGGCCATCCTCATTACCGGCGCGGCGGCCGGGGTCTATGACGGGCTCGACTGGATCGCGCCGCTGGAAGATTTCGTGCGAACGGCTTACGCCAACAAGACACCGATGGTCGGTGTCTGCTTTGGCCACCAGCTGATCGCGCAGGCGCTCGGCGGCACCGTGCGCAAATCGGAGCATGGCTGGGGCATCGGCCGGCATGTCTATCAGGTGCTGCCGGAGAACGGCGTCATCGACGGTGAAGCGGTTGCGATCGCCGCCTCGCATCAGGACCAGGTGATCGAGCCGCCAAGCGATGCGCTGACGATCCTCTCCTCCGAATTCACCCCGCATGCCGGCCTGCTCTATGCCAATGGCGCGACGCTGACAGTGCAGCCGCATCCGGAATTCGATGTCGGGTTCGCGCAAGTGTGCTGCGATCTGCGCGATGGCAAGGCACCTGAGGATGTCGTTGCCACGGCGAGGGCGTCGCTGGCGGAGCCGATGGAAAATGCGAAGCTCGGCGGGGCGATTACGCGGTTTCTGGCTAAGCGCACCTGACTACGAAGCTCGAGACGCACTCGTCTTCCCTTCTCCCCTTGCGGGAGATGGTGGCGCGAAGCGCCGGATGAGGGGTTCTATCCATTCGCCGGACTGCTCGTGAGGAGAGAGACCCCTCACCCGCCGAGCTTCGCTCGGCACCCTCTCCCACAAGGGGAGAGGGTGAAGCAGCGCCGCTGGTAGAATTCAGAACGGCTCGCTTCCCAGCCCGGGCACATCGGCCGGTCGCGGGCCCGGTGCCGCCCAGTGAAACCGGCGGTGCTTCTCCGCAATGGCGATGTCGTTGATCGAGGCCTCGCGCCGCTTCATCAGGCCGTGCTTGTCGAACTCCCATTGCTCGTTGCCGTAGGAGCGGTACCACTGGCCGCTTGCATCGTGCCATTCGTACTGGAAGCGCACCGCGATGCGGTTGCCGTCGAAGGCCCAGAGGTCCTTGATCAGGCGGTAATCCTGCTCCTTCTCCCATTTGCGGGTGAGGAAGGCGACGATGGCCTCGCGGCCCTGAAAAACTTCCGAACGGTTGCGCCAGCGGCTGTCCTCGGTATAGGCGAGCGAGACCCGCACCGGATCGCGTGAATTCCAGGCGTCCTCGGCCATGCGGGCTTTTTGCGCGGCGGTCTCGCGGGTGAAGGGTGGAAGCGGCGGGCGCGACATGATGACCTCATCGGTTGATCGTGTCAGCGAATGTATCGTCGCAATTGGCGGAGTCGATAGGCCATCCGCTATCGAGCGATCACGAAACCAGATCGGCCTTCATCAGTTGGCGGATCGATTTCGGGATCGGCTGGGCGCGGCCGCCGCTGATGAAGGCAACGCGGACCTCGGCTTTCACCAGCACGTCATCACCGCGCCGCACCTCCTGCGCCAGCATGATGGATGCCCCCTTCACCGCGACCGGCCAGGTCACGACGTCGAGCACGTCGTCCATTCGCGCGGGCTTCAGGAAGTCCAGATGCATCGAGCGCACCACGAAGGCGAAGCCCGCGCCGTCCGTCTCGGTCTGCTCGAACAGCACCTGCTGCTCGGCACCCATCAGCCTGAGATGATTGGTGCGTCCGCGCTCCATGTAGCGCAGGTAATTGGCATGATAGACGATGCCGGAAAAATCCGTGTCCTCGTAATAGACCCGGACCTGCATGTGGTGGCGGCCGTCGCGGATCTCGCCGTCGAGATGAGCTGTCACGTCGCGAGCCTCTTCGCTGGTCGGTAACCGGCTCGTTGTGCGCAAAAACAGCCGGACGCGCAAGCGTGTTAGGACACGACCGGTCCTGACCTTCCCAGCGTCACCTCGACGATCTCAGGCGGCACACCGAAGCGGAGCGGCATGATGCTGCAACCGAGGCCGCCGGAGACTATGAGATCGCATTTCAGGCGAAAATGGCCATAGGCGAGCCGCAGGCCGTTCCTGGGCGCGACGGCCGGTGACCAGCCGAGCAGGCGGACCTGGCCGCCATGGGTATGGCCGGACAATTGCAGCGCGACGCGCGCGGGCACGAGCGGAGCGACATTGGGCTCGTGCGCGAGCAGAATGACCGGCGCATCGTCGGTGATCTTCGCCAGCGTAGCATTGAGATCGTCGGCACCGAAGTGCGCCATGCTCCGGAAGCGCCGCGCCGGCAGGAAGGCGAGCTGATCGCCGAGGCCGGCAAGCCAGAACGGACGGCCGTCCTTGGTGAGGCGCACAGCATCGTTCTCGTAGACGGGGATGCCGGCCGCCTCCAGCGCCCGATGTGCGATGGTCGGCCCGTGCCCTGCCTGCTGCACTGTTCTGTCATCCCAATAGTCGTGGTTGCCCATGACGGCATGGACGCCGAGGGGCGCCTTCAGGCGCCCCAATACCCTTGCCCATTCGCTCGACGGAATGAAGCGCGTGACATGGTGAAGGCCGGCGACATAGTCGCCGAGCAGCACGATGAGATCGGCGTTGAGCGCGTTGGTCCGGTCGACGATGCCCTCGATGCGCTCCAGCGACATCCAGGGATCGCAGGCATGGATGTCAGCGATGGCGGCAATCTTCAGCGGAAAATCCGCCGGCCACTGCCGCGGCATCGGATGATAGCGCGTGACGCGAAGGCGCAGCACCGGCTCGACACCGACGCCGTAGGCTGCGGTCGAGACGCCGAGGGCGGACAGACCGCCAATGGAACGGATAAGATGACGGCGCGTGATCATGGAAGCCCGATGATGATGCGGCGCCTTGATGATATCCGATTGGAGCGGAATTGGGGTGCGTTCGTGCAGATCGTCTGCACGAGGTTAACGGAAATTCATCATAGGCGGAACGGCGCGAGGTTCAGCAGCTCACTCGTCGCTGTCATCCGTGCCGAACAGGCCGAACTGCGCCGCCGCATCGCGCGAGGGTTCGGCGATGCCGAGATGACGGAAGGCGTGCGAGGTCAGCAGGCGGCCGCGCGGGGTGCGCTGCAGATAGCCGCACTGGATCAGATAGGGCTCGATGATGTCTTCGATGGCGTCGCGCGGCTCCGACAAGGCCGCAGCCATGGTCTCGACACCGACCGGTCCGCCGCCATAGTTGAGCGCGATGGTCGAGAGATAGCGCCGATCCATCGCGTCCAGCCCTGCGGCATCGACCTCGAGCGCGCTCAGCGCATGGTCGGCAATCTTACGGTCAATCTTGTCGGCATCGGCCGCCGAGGCGAAATCGCGCACGCGGCGGAGCAGGCGGCCGGCGATGCGCGGCGTGCCGCGGGCGCGGCGCGCGATCTCGTTGGCGCCGTCCGCACTCATGCCGACGTTGAGCACGCGCGCGCCGCGGCTGACGATGCTCTCCAACTCCTCGATCGTGTAGAAGTTGAGCCGGACCGGAATGCCAAAGCGGTCGCGCAAGGGATTGGTGAGAAGGCCGGCGCGCGTGGTGGCGCCGACCAGCGTGAATTTCGACAGCTCGATCTTGACCGAGCGCGCCGCCGGGCCCTCGCCGATGATGAGGTCGAGCTGAAAGTCCTCCATCGCGGGATAGAGCACCTCTTCCACCGCCGGGCTGAGGCGATGGATCTCGTCGATGAAGAGCACGTCGCGCTCTTCGAGATTGGTCAAGAGGGCGGCAAGATCGCCGGCCTTGGCGATCACGGGCCCCGAGGTGGCGCGGAAACCGACGCCGAGCTCCTTCGCCACGATCTGCGCCAGCGTGGTCTTGCCGAGCCCCGGGGGACCTACGAACAGCACGTGGTCCAGCGCCTCGCCGCGCTTGCGCGCCGCTTCGATGAAGATCGAGAGATTCTTGCGCGCCTGCGCCTGGCCGACGAAGTCGGACAGCGATTGCGGCCGCAGCGCGGTGTCGCCGACATCATCGCTGCGGCGCTCCGGCGAGACCATGCGGGGGGGAGTGGTCATGCGGAAGTCCTGCACAGTCGCTTGTCGATAAGAAGGGCAGCTTGAGCACCTGCAAAGAAGATCAAACTTACCACAGGCAAGACAAATGCCTCAGCCGGTTCACTCAGTGCTCTTCCAACAGAGCCAATCACCAGCGCCGAAAGCAAGCTTGCAACGAGAACGTTCCACCAGACAACGGAGCCTCGGATTTGCAGGAAGATTGCAACCATCAAGGCCACAACGGCCGCAGGCAAGAACAAGCCTTTCACGGCAAACCAGCTGAACCCGATCAGGTCGCGCGAGACCGAAAAGCATCGAATGACACGACTAAGAAAAAAACCTGACGCCGAGAACGCCAGCATTGCAAGATACCCGGCAAAAAGTGTTCCGCAGAAGACGACGACGAACATACGGCCGAGGCGCCGCAAATGCTGGCGTGCCGCACCTTGACCCCACTCGGAGAGGCGCTGGCCGTTGTTCACTTGGCCAGTTCCTTCAAACCCAATCGAATCAGCTGCGCCGTCTCGGCGCCCTCACCCGCGCTGCGCGAGGCCGATGCAATCGCCGCGGCGGCCTGCGGCTGGCCGTAGCCGAGATTGACCAGCGCAGAGATCGCATCCGCGACGGGGCGCGGCGCGCGCTGGTCGTCGACGGCGCCGGCGAGATGCACGACGGCGGGATCGACATTGGCAAAGGCCGGCGCCTTGTCCTTCAATTCGGTGACGATCCGCTCGGCGACCTTCGGGCCGACACCGGGCGTTCGCGCCACCGCGGCCTTGTCGCGCAGCGCGATGGCATTGGCGAGATCGGCCGGCGACAGCGTGCCGAGCACGGCCAGCGCGACCTTGGCGCCGACGCCCTGCACGGTCTGGAGCAGGCGAAACCATTCGCGCTCCTGATCGGTGCGGAAGCCGAACAGCTTGATCTGGTCCTCGCGGACATAGGTCTCGATCGACAGCACAGCGGCCTCACCCGGCGAGGGCAGATGCTGCAAGGTGCGCGAGGAGCAATGTACCTGATAGCCGACGCCGCCAACGTCGAGGATGACGAAATCCTCGCCGTAGGAATCGATCAAGCCCTTGAGCTTGCCGATCATATCCCCACCACCTTCAGCCTGAGAGCGGTGCTCTGGCGGTGATGGGCGTGGGTGATGGCGATGGCGAGCGCGTCGGCTGCGTCCGCGGACGGCGGCTCAGCCTTCGGCAGCAGAATTTTCAGCATCATCGCGATCTGTTGCTTGTCGGCGTGGCCGGCGCCGACCACGGTCTTCTTGACCTGGTTCGGCGCGTATTCGGCGACAGAGATGCCGAACATTGCCGGCGCCAGCATGGCGACGCCGCGGGCCTGGCCGAGCTTCAGCGTCGCAACGCCGTCCTTGTTGACGAAGGTCTGCTCCACCGCCGCTTCCACCGGCCGGTGATCGGACAAGACGGAAGCGAGCCCCTCATGGATCGCGAGCAGGCGGCTCGCCAGCGGCAAATCGTCCGGCGGTTCCACCGAGCCGCAGGCCACATAGATCAGGCGGTTGCCCTCGGCCTCGATCACGCCCCAGCCGGTGCGGCGCAGGCCGGGGTCGATGCCGATGATGCGAACGGGGCCACGAATCGGGAGCGCAGTCATGGGCCAGTGATAGCGGCTGGCCGCGGGATGCGAAACAGAAACAGAACGGAAGTAACAGGGGAATGGGTCCCGGCCCAGCGCCGCAGCGTTTCACGCTGCAGCGCGTCCGGGACACGAGAGCGGCCTATCCGCCCATCTTCGCAACAAGCGCGTCCGACACCTCGAAATTGGCGTAGACGTTCTGGACGTCGTCGTGCTCGTTGAGCAGGTCCATCAGCTTCAGGAGCTTCTCGCCGGTCTCGTCGTCGACCGCAACCGTGTTCTGCGGCTTCCAGATCAGTGCGGCCTTGCGCGGCTCGCCGAACTTGGCTTCCAGCGCCTTGGCGACGTCGCGATAGCCTTCGGTCGAGGCGTAGATCTCGTGGCCGCCCTCGCCGGAAACGACGTCGTCGGCGCCGGCCTCGATCGCGGCGTCCAGCACCGCATCGTCGGAGGCGACGCTGCGGTCGTATTCGATGATGCCGGTGCGGTCGAACATGAAGGAGACTGAGCCGGTTTCGCCGAGATTGCCGCCGGACTTGGTGAAGAAGGAGCGGATGTCGGAGGCGGCGCGGTTGCGATTGTCGGTCAGTGCCTCGACGATGACGGCGACGCCGCCGGGGCCGTAGCCCTCGTAGCGGATCTCGTCATAGTTCTCACCGTCGCTGCCGAGCGCCTTCTTGATGGCGCGCTCGATATTGTCCTTCGGCATGTTCTCCTGGCGCGCAGCGATCACGGCGGCGCGCAGGCGCGGGTTCATGGCGGGGTCGGGGGTGCCCAGCTTGGCAGCGACGGTGATTTCCCGCGCCAGCTTGCCGAACAGTTTCGACTTCTGGGCATCCTGCCGCCCCTTGCGGTGCATGATGTTCTTGAATTGGGAATGTCCGGCCATGCGTGGTCTCTTGAGAAATCGTCAGCCAAAGATGAGCGTGGGAAGCGCGGCCTTATAGGCCGCCAACCCACCGGAATCAAAGGGCTCGGCTGCGCCTGAGGTAGCACTGTAAAGGTAGCCGCCGTAACGGCGCCTGCCTAGATGGGCACCGTTAACCCTGATTTCATTCCGGACTGCGAAAATAGCGCCCGACCGTCCCCCGACAAGAGAGACCCGATGGCGTTCGGATTATTTCGGAAGCGTCTGCCGGACACGGCCGCGCCCGCGGCAGCCCCGGAGGCTGCGCAGCCGGCGGCCCCTGCCGCACCCGCCCCGACCGCCGAAAGTGATTCGGCCCGGGAAATCCTGGAATTGCTGGAACTCGAGCTCGGCGCCATGATCCGCCAGCTTGAGCGCGCCGCCAATTCGGTGGCTGGCGGCGCCGAGGCGACCGCGGCGACCCTCGCTGCCATTCGCGACCGCACCGACGCCCTGACCGGCCGGACCAACGCGGCGCAATCCACCGCCTCCACCTTCGCCCATGCCGCCGACAAGTTCACCCAGTCCGCGCAAGGGATTGGCGCGCAGGTCCGGGAAGCCGGCAAGCTCGCCGACGAGGCCAGCGCCGCCGCGCAGGAAGCCCGCGCCAATGTCGACCGCCTGCGCGAATCCTCCGCCGCCATCGGCAACGTCGTCAATTTGATCGCGCAGATCGCGCGGCAGACCACGCTGCTCGCGCTCAACTCGACGATCGAGGCCGCGCGCGCGGGCGCAGCCGGAAAAGGCTTTGCCGTCGTTGCCACCGAGGTCAAGGCGCTCGCGGTGCAGACCCAGAGTGCGACCGAGGAGATCACGAAGAAGATCGACGCATTGCAGCGCGACGCCGCCGGTTCGGCGGACGCCGTGCACCGCATCTCGCAGGCGATCGAGGCGATCCGTCCGGTGTTCGACACCGTCAACGGCGCGGTCGCCGAGCAGAATGCCACGACCAGCGAAGTCTCCGGCAATGCCGCCAGCGCCTCGGAGTTCATCATCTCGGTCGGCGAGAGCGCGGCCGAGATCGACGCGGCGACCAAGGCGGCCGAGACCCATGGCGAGAGCGTCGCCAGCGCCGGCAAGGCCGTCACCACCTTCGCCCAGAAGCTGAAATCGCGCTGCGCGGTGCTGCTGCGCCAGAGCGAGCACGACGACCGCCGCAAGACCGAGCGGCTGCCCTGCCACCTCAAATTCGAAACCGCGCGCGCCGTGATGCCGGTCTATGAAATCGCGATGGAAGGCGTGCTGATCGGCGGCGCGGACGCGAGCCGGCTCGCACCGCAAGCGACGATCGAAGGCAGCTTAGAGGACATCGGCGCCTGCCGCCTGCGCGTGATCGAGCAATCGAAGGCCGGCGCCCGCGCGCAATTCGTCGGCGCCACCGCCGCTCTCAACGAGAAGATCGAGGACAAGCTCTGGTCGATCCATGAGGAGAACACCGAGTTCGTCACCCGTGCCATGGAAGCGGGCAATGCGCTGACGCAGATATTCGAGCAGGCGGTTGCGCGCGGCGAGGTCAAGCTCGACGACCTCTTCGACACGGACTATTTGGAAATCGGCGGCACCAATCCGCAGCAATACCGCACCAAATATCTCGACTGGGCCGACCGCGCCCTGCCGCCGTTCCAGGAAGCCTTTCTGGCGCGGGAGTCGCGGATGGCGTTCTGCGCCATGGTCGACCGCAACGGCTTTTTGCCGGTGCACAACAAGATCTATTCGCATCCGCAGCGGCCGGGCGACGTCGCCTGGAACACGGCCAACAGCCGCAACCGGCGCATCTTCAACGATCCGGCGGGGCTGGCCGCCGCGCGCAACCTGCGATCGTACCTGGTCCAGAGCTATGCGCGCGACATGGGCAACGGGAACACGGTGATGATGCGGGAGATCGACGTCCCGATCCGCGTGCAGGGCCGGCACTGGGGCGGCTTCCGCACGGCCTACAAGCTGTAGCGCTCCCGCGCGTGCACGCACCTGCACGCACCTGCACTCCTGGGCAAGACGCCGGGCGCGAATCATCCTCTAAGGTCGGATCTGGAATCGGAATGCCGCCAAGGAGCCGATCAACGGCTCCGACTGGAGAGAGCCCGTACATGTCCTCTGCACAACTTGCCGTATTGGACACTGCCTCCAACCGGACGCTGGCCGAACGCCTGATCGACCAGCTCGCCGACCGCATCGGCGGTCTCGGCGTCGAGCTCGCCGACATCGCCGGCAATGTCCAGGACGTCGCAAACCGCGTCGCGAGCCAGTCGGAACGGTTTCACCATCTGCAGAAGACGGCCGAGAGGATGGTCTCTGCCAACCACGACATCGCCAACGCCTCGCAGGCGGTGCAAACCACGACGTCGGCCGCGGTCGGCGAGATCGCGCAGTCTCGCGGCGCGGTCGACACCGCGGTCAGCCACATCTCCGAGCTCGTCGCCGCGGTGGAGCGGATCGAGGCGCGCCTCAGCGCCGTCGGCGCGGCGCTGGCGCAGGTGGCGAAGGTCTCCGGCTCGATCGAGGCGATCGCCAAGCAGACCAATCTGCTCGCGCTCAACGCCACCATCGAGGCCGCGCGCGCCGGCAATGCCGGCCGCGGCTTCGCGGTGGTCGCGAGCGAGGTCAAGAGCCTCGCGGAGGCCACGCGCCAGGCCACGCATGAGATCTCCGACACGGTGCGCGATCTCGACGGCCAGATCGAAGGCCTGATCGGCGAGAGCAGCGACGCCTCGCAGCGCGCCAAGACCGCCGGCGAAGGCGCACAAGCGATCTCCGGCATCATCTCGCGGGTCCAGCAGGGCTTCGCCTCGGTCGAAGCCGAGATCGACGGCGTCGCGCGCGCGGCAACCTCCAATCTCGGCCACTGCGACACCGTGATCAGCGAGCTCAACGAGCTCGCCAAGGGCGTCGACCTCTCCTCGCGCGACCTCCGAAGCGCCGACGAGCGGGTAGCAAAGCTGCTCGACGCCTCCGAAGGCCTGATCGCGCTGATCGCCGACAGCGGCGTGGAGACGTCGGACGCGCCACTGATCCGTATCGTCGTCGACACCGCGAAGCGGATCTCGGCCGAGTTCGAAGCTGCGATCGACCGCGGCGAGATCACGCTCGACCAGCTCATGGACGAGACCTACCGCGAGATATCAGGCACCGATCCGAAGCAGTACCTGACCAACTACGTCGAGTTCACCGACCGCGTGCTGCCCGCGATCCAGGACCCGATCCAGAAGACCGATCCGCGCATCGTGTTCTGCGTCGCCTGGGCGCGGGGCGGCTACCTTCCGACCCACAATCCGAACTACCGCCTGCCGCAGGGCAAGGACCCGGTCTGGAATAACGCCAATTGCCGCAACCGCCGCCTGTTCACCGACCGCGCGGTGAAGAAGGTCGCGGCCAACACAAAACCCTTCCTGCTGCAGACCTATCGCCGCGACATGGGCGGCGGGCAGTTCGTGCTGATGAAGGACCTGTCCTCACCAATCATGATCCGCGGCAAGCACTGGGGCGCCTTCCGGATGGGCTTTCGCCAGGGCTGACGAGGACGCTCCGGCATCTTCAAAACAAAAGCTCGAAAACAACCCCATGCACAGTAGCCGGGGCGTGTGGAATCAATGGCTTGCGCCGGCAGGCCGTGGCGCGCGTTGACCCGTCGGGCAAAACAGGGGTAGAATGCTATTATTCCGAAATTGTGGGCGGTTCTCACCGCCGCCTGCCGAGCACCAAAAGCCGACTGCACTGGTGCGGCGGCCGACGTTGCCGTAGAAATGCCGCCGCGCATTCGGAGCGCGAACCCGAACACAACAAGCTGGTTTTTCGATGGCCTGTCCACCCGCCCAAATCGGCGCGCCGTTTTCCGAGATCGATACACCGGCGCTGATCATCGACCTCGACGCTTTCGAGCGCAATCTCGACACGATGGCGGCGGCGGTGAGCAAGCTCGGCGTTCGCTTGCGTCCGCATGCGAAGACCCACAAATCACCGATCATTGCGGCCAAGCAGATAGCGCGCGGCGCAATCGGCATGTGCTGCCAGAAGGTCGCCGAGGCCGAGATCCTGGTTGCGGGCGGGGTGAGCGACGTGCTCGTCAGCAACGAGGTGGTGGGCCTGCGGAAGCTGGAACGGCTCGCAGGCCTCGCGCGCCACGCACGCATCAGCGTTTGCGTGGACGATGCGATCATGGTCGAGCAACTGTCGCAGGCCGCGGAGCGGGCAGGATCGCAAATCGAAGTCCTGGTCGAAATCGACGTCGGCGCCGGTCGCTGCGGCGTCAGGCCGGGGCCGGCGGCGGCCACCCTGGCGCGGCAGGTGGCGGCTTCACGCTTTCTATCGTTCGGCGGCTTGCAGGCCTATCACGGCTCTGCGCAACATTTACGCACGCCGGAGGAGCGGCGCGCTGCCATCGCCGGTGCCGCGAACGCGACCGCGGAGACACTGCGCGTCCTCAAGGACGCGGGCTTTCAGTGCCGGACGATTGGAGGTGCGGGAACCGGCACATTCGAGCTCGAAGGCGCGAGCGGCATCTGGAACGAATTGCAGGCGGGCTCCTATATCTTCATGGACGCCGACTACGCCAAGAACCTCGCCGACGGGGCGCGCAACGCCAATCCGTTCGAGCATGCGCTGTTCGTGATCGCGACGGTGATGAGCACAGGCGCCGGCGAACACGCGGTCATCGATGCCGGCCACAAGGCTCTGTCGAACGACAGCGGATTTCCGGTCGTGCTCGGCCGGCCCGATCTGCGCTATCATCGGCCCTCTGACGAGCATGGCTTGCTCAATTTCGACAACGCTTCGTCGCGACTAGCGATCGGCGACAAGGTGACGCTGATCCCCGGCCATTGCGACCCGACCGTCAATCTCTACGACTGGTATGTCGGCGTGCGCGGCTTCAACACGCCGGATTCCCGCGTGGAGGCACTTTGGCCAGTCGCGGCGCGGGGCGCGGTCACCTGAGATTGACGCGTGATTGCGCGCGACGCCGTAGCGCCCGGCCACTATCCTGTGCTGCATCTTAGAATGAATGTGGCCGACGCCATCGACGACTTGGAGACGATATCATGAGCGCAGACTCGGAAATCAAATCTGCGGGCGCCAACATTCAGGCAAGCACTATCAGCACCATTGTACTTGGCTTTGCAGCCGATCCGATGGCGCGTTGGGTTTGGCCCGATTCATCCGAATATCTCAGGATTATGCCTCAATTCGTCAAGGCATTTGGCGGACGGGCATTCGAGCATGGCACAGCTTACATCACAGAAGGGGCTCGCGCGGCCGCCCTGTGGCTGCCGCCCGGCGTCGAGCCCGATGAAACGGCCATGGACGCACTCATGGCGCAATCCCTGCGTCCGGAGATCGCCGATGATATTGGACACATGCTCCAGGGAATGGCCGAACATCATCCCCACGAGCCCCATTGGTATCTGCCTCTCATTGCCTCCGATCCGAACTGGATCGGCCAAGGTCTCGGCACATTGTTGATGAAGCACGCTCTTCGACGATGCGACGAGGAGGGCATCGCCGCCTACCTTGAAAGTTCGAATCCGCGAAACATCTCCCTTTATGAACGCCACGGCTTCAAGATCATCGGCGAGATACAACATGGTTCTTCGCCGACGATGACACCAATGTTGCGGACAGCTTCTTGAACGGAATCCAATCTGTCGAAGAGAAGGGCTCGCAGCCGCCAATGACTGTTGACTTCCGCTTGTAGCCCAAAGCGGAGTTCCCTTGTTGCCCGTCGATGTCCGCTGCTGAGGGCAAAGTTGATATAATCGTCCGGGGACGACACCGGGTGATTTCGCTCGCGCTTCAGCTCAACCAGAATTTCGGCGTCGTCGGCTCCAGCCTTCCACCCACGCGCACCGGCGCGATCTTGAGCGCGAGCCCTGTCGCATCGTCCGTTTCCACGGCGACGCCGCTGAGCGTCGCGGCGCCTGCGGCCGGCTCGAAGCGGCCGGACGGAATTCCTGATGTGAACCTCCGCAGCGGCTCTTCCTTCTGCATGCCGATGATGGAATCGTAATCGCCGGTCATGCCGGCGTCGGTCATGTAGGCGGTCCCGCCTGACAGGATCTGGTGGTCGGCGGTCGGCACATGCGTGTGCGTGCCGACGACGAGGCTGGCGCGGCCGTCGCAGAAGAAGCCGATCCCCTGCTTCTCGCTTGAAGCCTCGCAATGGAAATCGACGACGATGGCGTCGGCGGCGACGCCGAGCGGACAGGCGCCAAGCTCGCGCTCGAGCGCGGCGAAGGGATCGTCGAACGGGGTCATGAAGACGCGGCCGAGCGCGTTGACGACGAGGGCGTGCTTGCCGTTCTTGGTCTCGACCAAGGCGGCGCCGCGGCCGGGCGTGCCGCGCGGATAGTTGGCGGGGCGCACCAGGCGGTCGGCGCGCTCGATGAACACCAGCGCCTCGCGCTGGTCCCAGGAGTGATTGCCGAGCGTCACCGCGTCGGCGCCGGCCTCGAGAAACTCCTGGTAGATCGCTTCCGTGATGCCGAAGCCACCGGCCGAATTCTCGCCGTTGACGACGACGAGATCGAGCGACCAGTCCTTGACCATGCCGGGCAGATATTCGGAGACGGCCTCGCGTCCGCTACGGCCGACGACGTCACCCACGAAGAGAATGCGCAACTTCAGAACTCCGGAAATCGAACACGTCCGATTCCGTTAGCACATAATCGAGCGCCACGTCGTGGGATAGTGCCGGAACCGCCTCGATCTCCTGCACTGCAAACGCAAGGCCGATGCCGACGATGTGCTTGGATTTGCGCAAATGCGCGAAGGTGAAATCGTAATGCCCGGCGCCATAGCCGATGCGATGGCCGAGGCGGTCGAAGGCGGCGAGCGGCGTCAGCATGATGTCGGGAATGACTTCGGCCGCAGCAGGTGAAGGTTCGGGAATGCCGAGCGGGCCGAGCATCAGGCGGTCGTTCGGATGGAAGAGACGGAAGATCAGCGACTGGCCGCGCGCGGTGACGCAGGGCAGCGCCAGCCTGGCGCCCTCTTCCGCGAGCCTCGCAAGCAGCGGCATCGGATCGATCTCGCTGCGGATCGGCGAATAGCCGGAGACGATGCTGCCGGGCAGCAGCTTGAACGGTAGCCCGCGCTTGGCGAGCTTTGCGGCGGCCGCGATGCGTTTCTTCTCGCTCAGCGCATCGCGCTTGGCGAGGGCTTTGGCACGGAGCTCGGCTTTGGAGTTGGACATGTGCTTTGGTCCCCACGTCATCACCCGCGAATGCGGGTGATCCAGTATTCCAGAGGCGGTGGTGATTCACACAAGGGCCGCGGCGTACTGGATTCCCCGCCTTCGCGGGGAATGACACCTGTTGAATTGGCCGCAGTCGTTTCAACAAGCACAAACGAAGCAAACGAAAGTGCGAAGCCGCGAACGCCGTTGAAGCACTCGATCCCGGAGTTCCCTACGAAAGTAGGTGGGCACCATATGTCCGAGCCCACGGGCCCGGCCAGGGACAGTTCCCTAAAGGATCGATAAGGCCCCGGGGATATATGGCTCCTGACGCACGTCGCAGCCTCGCGCAGGCAATGTAACAACTGTACTGACGAATCGCCAGTGCGACGAGAGTGCGGCTTCCGCTGCGCGCTTTCTTACCCTCCCCTGGAGGGGTCCGGGACGAGCGAAGCTCGCCCGTGGGTCGGCTCACATGGAGCGCAGCGAAATGTGAGACGGGGTGGGGTGATCTCTCCCCACGGGCACTGTTCGTGTGGAGAGATCACCCCACCCCGCTCGCGCTACGCGCGATCGACCCTCCCCCTCCAGGGCCCTCCAGGGGAGGGTAAGGGCACGGCTCCTATCGAGCTTCAGCCGATCGCGATGCCGTTCCCCACCGTCCGGTTCAGGACCTGGGTCGATTTCTCGATGCGCTCGGCGGCGGCGTTCAGCGCGTTGACCACCGCGGTCTGCGTCATCCTGGCGCGCTCGACGGCGGCATTGCGGAAATCCCTGAGCTCGGTCAATTCCTGCTCAAGGGTGCGGACGCGGTTGGTGGTGTCGATCAGCTCATCGCACACGGTGAGCGCAGCCATGACGGTGAGGCGCGCATCGCCGATCTCGCCGAATTTTCCGCGCAGCGACTGGATGCGCGTCTCCAGCGTCTCGGCGAGCTTGAGCAGCCGCACCTCCTGGCCCTCCTCGCAGGCCATGCGATATTGCCGGCCGTTGATGGTGACGTTGATGTGGCTCATCCGTCCTCTCCGGTATCGAGCACCGAGCGTATCGTCACGATCGCGGAATCCAGCCGGTCAGAAATCTCGCGATTGGTGCGCTCGAGCTTGCGTGCCTTCACCAGCGCGCCGTCGAGCTCGTCGGCAAGACGCGAGCGATCCGCGCCGAGCGCCTGGATGCGCGCCGCAAGCTCGTTCTCGTCGCGATCGGCATCGCGACGCCGCTCCACCGCACTTTCGAGCGCATCGAGCGCCGCCATGAGTCTGCGGGTCGCAATCTCGATCTCGACGGCGGACGACTCCGTCATGGCGGAACTGTTGGATACGCGATCGTTCATGCAGTCAGCGGCGGAACCTGGCGGCCTTTGCCCAGTGGCCTTTCCCTGGAGCTTGCCGTCCGGCAAAAGACTCGGTTCGGCAAGCGGTTAGAAGCAGAAATTTACAAAGCAAGCTAGCCAAGCGCAACGCCGCCGCAAAACTATGCACTGTTCAATCGGGACGACGTGTCGCTGCGTCGCTTCCGCCCGGCGCGATCCCGGCGGAAAACCGATGTCCACACAGGCAACTTTTGCGGCCAAACCGGCGTTCGATTGCCTTGGACTCCCGGAACCGAGGTGCTATCCCAGCGCCAACCTTCAGTGGCCGCCAGGCTTCTCCCCGCGCGGGCAACCATCGCCAAGCGCTTCATTTCAGACGGATTTCAGACATGACGCAGGTCGATCACACCCGTATGGCCAACGCGATCCGCGGCCTTTCCATGGACGCTGTCGAGAAGGCGAAATCGGGCCATCCCGGCCTGCCGATGGGCGCCGCCGACATCGCCACCGTGCTGTTCACGCAGTTCCTGAAATTCGATGCCACTGCGCCCGCCTGGCCGGACCGCGACCGCTTCGTGCTCTCGGCCGGCCACGGCTCGATGCTGCTCTATTCGCTGCTGTATTTGACCGGCAATGCCGAGATGACGCTGGACCAGATCAAGCAGTTCCGCCAGGTCGACTCGCTGACCCCCGGCCACCCCGAGAACTTCCGCACCAATGGCATCGAGACCACCACCGGCCCGCTCGGCCAGGGCATCTCGACTGCGGTCGGCATGGCGCTGGCCGAAAAGATGCTCGCCGCCGAATTCGGCAAGAAGATCGTCGACCACCACACCTATGTGCTCGCCTCCGACGGCGACCTGATGGAAGGCGTGTCGCAGGAAGCGATCGCGATGGCCGGCCACTGGAAGCTCAACAAGCTGATCGTGCTCTACGACGACAACGGCATCTCGATCGACGGCCCGACCTCGATCTCCGATTCCGTCGACCAGGTGAAGCGCTTCAAGTCGGCGGGCTGGGCGGCCGAGAAGATCGATGGCCACGACCAGGCCGCGATCGCCGATGCGATCACGCGCGCGAAGAAATCCAGCAAGCCGACGCTGATCGCCTGCCGCACCACGATCGGCTTCGGCGCGCCGCACAAGCAAGGCACCTCGAAGGTGCACGGCGAAGCACTCGGCGCCGACGAGCTCAAGGCTGCCAAGGAAAATCTCGGCATTTCGCTCGAGCCGTTCGCGGTCGCCGACGACGTGCTGAAGGCATGGCGCGCGGCCGGCAGCCGAGGCGCCGCGGCACGCCAGGAATGGGAAGCGCGGCTCGGTGAGCTCGGCAGCCGCAAGCGCGCCGAGTTCGAGCGCCGCCTGCGTCACGAGCGTCCCGCTTCGCTCGCCAAGGCCGTTCGCGCCTACAAGAAGGAGCTGCTGGAAAAGCCGATGACCGCGGCCACCCGCAAGTCGTCGGAAGCGGTGATCGAAGTCATCGCCGGCGCCATGCCGATGGAATTCCTGGCAGGCTCGGCCGACCTCACCGGCTCCAACAACAACAAGGCGAAGTCGGCGACCGCCTTCTCGGCCAAGACGCCGAAGGGCCGCTTCATCCATTACGGCATCCGCGAGCACGGCATGGCGGCCGCGATGAACGGCATTTTCCTGCACGGCGGTTTCGCGCCGAACGGCGCGACCTTCCTCGTCTTCACCGATTATGCGCGTCCGGCGATGCGCCTTGCCGCGCTGATGGGCGCCGGCGTCGTCTACGTCATGACTCATGACTCGATTGGCCTCGGCGAAGACGGCCCGACCCATCAGCCGGTCGAGCATCTCGCAGCGCTCCGCGCCATTCCCAACATGCGCGTGTTCCGTCCCTGCGATGCCATCGAGGTCGCTGAGTGCTGGGAGCTCGCGCTCAACCGCGTCGATGGCCCGACCGTGCTGGCACTGACGCGGCAGAACCTGCCGCAGCTGCGGACCACCGCACCGAACGACAATCCCTGCGCGGCTGGTGCCTACGAGCTGGTCGCCGCGGAGGGCGAAGCCAAGGCGACGCTGTTCGCCTCGGGCTCGGAGGTCGAGATCGCGGTCGCGGCCCAGAAACAATTGGCGGAACGCGGCGTCGCTTCGCGCGTTGTCTCCGTTCCCTCGCTGGAGCTGTTGTTAGCGCAACCAGAGGCCAAGCGCGCCGCCATCATCGGCAACGCGCCGGTGAAGATCGCGATCGAGGCCGCCGTGCGCTGGGGCTGGGACGCCGTGATTGGCCAGGATGGCGAATTCATCGGCATGCATTCGTTCGGCGAAAGCGGCCCTGCCAAGGAGCTTTACAAGCATTTCAGCATTACCGCCGAGGCCGCGGTTAACGCTGTGCTGAAGCGCGTTTCCTGAGAGTTGAGCTTGCCGCAAAAAAGGACTACCTAATCTCCCATATGATCAAGCACCGCCCGGCCGAACCGGGCGTCCGCCCCTAAAAAACCCTCGCAGGCGTATAGCGCGTTGTGCGGGATGACAACGGTCATTGAAGGAGACGACACATGGCAGTCCGCGTCGGAATTAACGGTTTTGGCCGCATCGGCCGCAACATCCTGCGGGCTATCGCCGAGTCCGGCCGCAAGGACATCGAGGTCGTCGGCATCAACGACCTCGGCCCGGTCGAGACCAACGCTCATCTCCTCCGCTTCGACAGCGTCCATGGCCGCTTTCCCGGCACCGTCACCGTCGACGGCGACTCCATCAGCCTCGGCAACGGCAAGATCAAGGTGACCGCCGAGCGCGATCCCTCGAAGCTGCCCTGGAAGGATCTCGGCGTCGACATTGCGATGGAATGCACCGGCATCTTCACCTCGAAGGACAAGGCTAGCGCGCATCTGACCGCCGGCGCCAAGCGCGTGCTGGTCTCCGCGCCCGCCGACGGCGCCGACGCCACCATCGTCTACGGCGTCAACCACGACACGCTGACCAAGGATCACCTCGTCGTCTCCAACGGCAGCTGCACCACCAACTGCCTTGCGCCGGTTGCCAAGGTGCTGAACGATCTCGTCGGCATCGAGACCGGCTTCATGACCACGATCCACGCCTATACCGGCGACCAGCCGACGCTCGACACGATGCACAAGGATCTCTACCGCGGCCGCGCGGCGGCGATGTCGATGATCCCGACCTCGACGGGTGCTGCGAAGGCGATCGGCCTCGTGCTGCCCGAGCTGAAGGGCAAGCTCGACGGCGTCGCGATCCGCGTGCCGACCCCGAACGTCTCGGTCGTCGACCTCAAGATCGTCGCCAAGCGCGCCACCGACGCCAAGGAGATCAACGCGGCGATGAAGCGCGCCAGCGAGCAGCAGCTCAAGGGCATCCTCGGCTACACCAATGCGCCGAACGTCTCGATCGACTTCAACCACGACCCGCACTCCTCGACCTTCCACGAGGACCAGACCAAGGTGCAGAACGGCACGCTGGTGCGCGTGATGTCCTGGTACGACAACGAGTGGGGCTTTTCGAACCGCATGGCGGACACCGCCGCCGCGATGGCGAAGGTGATCTGAGGGAAGCCAAGGTGCTTCCTCACTGGATTGGCATCCCTGGCGTCATACTGTTGATCGCGTTGATCGCGTACGGATTTCGCCGGGGCCTCGCAGTGAAGTCTCCGAAAGACGGTGGAGGGAGCGGCGACCACGGCCATTCGCCTCCCCCCGATTCCGACACTCCGACGCACGGATGATGAACGATGCCCGCTAAATTCCGCACCCTCGACGACGTCGACGTGAAGGGCAAGCGCGTGCTGCTGCGCGTCGACCTCAACGTGCCCATGGAGAGCGGGCGCGTCACCGACGCCACCCGGCTCGAGCGCGTGGCGCCGACCATCACCGAGCTCGCCGACCAGGGCGGCAAGGTCATCCTGCTCGCGCATTTCGGCCGGCCGAAGGGACGCGACGCCAAGGACTCGCTCAAGCCCGTCGCGGAGGCGCTGGCGAAGGTGGTGAAGAAGCCCGTCGCGTTTGCCGAGGATTGCATCGGCGAGCCCGCGGCCAAGGCG
Source organism: Bradyrhizobium yuanmingense (assembly GCF_025200905.1). Classification (NCBI taxonomy): domain Bacteria; kingdom Pseudomonadati; phylum Pseudomonadota; class Alphaproteobacteria; order Hyphomicrobiales; family Nitrobacteraceae; genus Bradyrhizobium; species Bradyrhizobium yuanmingense. Next base: position 6,365,194 of record NZ_CP104173.1, read on the forward strand.
GTAGCCGGCCTGAAGGATGGCGACATCCTGTGCCTGGAAAACACCCGCTTCCACAAAGAGGAAGAAAAGAACGATCCCGCCTTCGTCGCGGAACTCGCGAAGCTCGGCGACATCTGGGTCAATGACGCGTTCTCGGCCGCGCACCGCGCCCACGCCTCGACCGAAGGTCTCGGCCACAAGCTGCCGGCCTATGCCGGCCGCACCATGCAGGCCGAGCTGGACGCGCTGGAGAAGGCGCTGGGCTCGCCGAGCAAGCCCGTGATCGCCATCATCGGCGGCGCCAAGGTCTCGACCAAGATCGACCTGCTGGAAAACCTCGTCACCAAGGTCGACGCGCTCGTGATCGGCGGCGGCATGGCCAACACGTTCCTGCACGCGCAGGGCGTTGCGGTCGGCAAGTCGCTGGCCGAGAAGGATCTTAGCCCCACCGCGCTGCGCATCATGGAGAAGGCGGACGCGGCCAATTGCGCCATCATCCTCCCGGTCGACGCCACCGTCGCCTATCACTTCGCCGCCAACGCGCCGTCGCATGCCTATGGACTCGATGCGATCCCGGCCGACGGCATGATCCTCGACGTCGGCCCGCAATCGATCGCGCGCGTCCATGCCGCGATCGACGATGCGGCGACGCTGGTCTGGAACGGCCCCCTGGGCGCATTCGAGATGCAGCCGTTCGACCGCGGCACGGTCGCGGCCGCCAAGCACGCCGCCGAGCGCACCAAGGCCAAGAAGCTGATCTCGATCGCGGGCGGCGGCGACACCGTCGCGGCGCTCAACCAGGCCCATGTGGCCGGTGACTTCACCTATGTGTCGACCGCCGGTGGCGCGTTCCTTGAATGGATGGAAGGCAAGCCCCTGCCCGGCGTTGAAGTTCTGCGTAGCAAGTAATCAAGCGGCCTTTGAGGCCCCAACGGGAGACAAAGACAGATGGCTCGGATCACGTTACGTCAATTGCTCGACCACGCGGCGGAGAACGATTACGGCGTACCGGCCTTCAACATCAACAACATGGAGCAGGCGCTGGCCATCATGGACGCGGCCAACCAGGTCGATGCGCCCGTCATCATCCAGGCCTCGCGCGGCGCGCGCTCCTATGCCAACGACGTCATGCTCAAGCACATGATGGACGCGGTGACCGAGATCTATCCGCACATTCCGGTCTGCGTTCATCTCGACCACGGCAACGAGCCGGCGACCTGCATGACCGCGATCCAGGCCGGCTTCACCTCGGTGATGATGGACGGCTCGCTCAAGGCCGACGGCAAGACCCCCGGCGACTGGGGCTACAATGTCGGCGTCACCAAGACCGTCACCGACATGGCCCATCTCGGCGGCATCTCGGTCGAGGGCGAGTTAGGGGTGCTCGGCTCGCTCGAAACCGGCATGGGCGACAAGGAAGACGGCCACGGCGCCGAAGGCAAGCTCAGCCACGACCAGCTGCTGACCAATCCGGACGAGGCCGTCAAGTTCGTGCAGGAGACCAAGGTCGACGCGCTCGCGATCGCGATGGGCACCTCGCACGGCGCTTACAAGTTCACCCGCAAGCCCGACGGCGACATCCTCGCCATGAACGTGATCGAGGAGATCCACCGCAAGCTGCCGAACACGCATCTCGTCATGCACGGCTCCTCCTCGGTGCCGCAGGATCTGCAGGACATCATCAACGCCTATGGCGGCAAGATGAAGCCGACCTGGGGCGTGCCGGTGGCCGAGATCCAGCGCGGCATCAAGAACGGCGTGCGCAAGATCAACATCGACACCGACAACCGCATGGCGATGACCGGCCAGATCCGGAAAGTTCTGAAGGACAACCCGGAAGAGTTCGATCCGCGCAAGTACCTGAAGCCGGCGATGGAGGCGATGACCAAGCTGTGCAAGCAGCGCCTGCAGGAGTTCAACACCGCAGGCCAGGCCTCCAAGATCAAGAAGGTGCTGACCACCGCCGAGATGGCCAAGCGCTACGCCAAGGGCGAGCTCGATCCCCGGGTCGCCTAAGGCCTCCGTCACATCCTCCCGTCATTCCGGGACACGCGAAGCGTGGGCCCGGAATCCATAACCACAGCCTGGGGTTATGGATTCCGGGCCTGCGCCTTTCGGCGCATCCCGGAATGACAGAAAGACCCTTTACCCTGCGACGAACGATAACTCGGCAATTGCCCGAGAACGGTCTATTTTCACGGGCAAGGGCAGAATCGTTTTGGGAGGACCTCTCGATGAATCTGACTGAGCTCAACAAGATCGCGACCGCCATGGTGGCGCCCGGCAAGGGCATCCTTGCTGCCGACGAATCCTCCGGCACCATCAAGAAGCGCTTCGACGCCATCGGCGTGGAATCGACCGAGGAGAACCGCCGCGACTATCGCGAGATGCTATTTCGCGCCAAGGACGCCATGAGCCAGTACATCTCCGGCGTGATCCTCTATGACGAGACGATCTGGCAGAATGCCAAGGACGGCACGCCGCTGGTCAAGCTGATCGAGCAGGCCGGCGCCATTCCCGGCATCAAGGTCGACGAAGGCACGCAGGCCTTGCCGATGTGCCCCGGAGAGCTCGTCACGGTCGGGCTCGACAGGCTCGCCGAGCGGCTGAAGAAATATTACGAGCGCGGCGCACGCTTTGCCAAATGGCGCGCGGTGATCGACATCGGCAGCGGCATCCCCTCGATGACCGCGATCAGCGTCAACGCCCACGCGCTGGCGCGCTATGCTGCGCTGTGCCAGGCCGCGCAGATCGTGCCGATCGTCGAGCCGGAGGTGCTGATGGACGGCGACCACGACATCGAGCGCTGCTACGAGGTGACGAGCCGCGTGCTCAACAAGACCTTCCAGGAATTGCGCGTGCAGCGCGTGGCGCTGGAAGGCATGGTGCTGAAGCCGAACATGGCGATATCAGGCAAGAAATGTCCGAAGCAGGCCTCGGTCGAGGAGGTCGCGGAGAAGACGATACGGCTGCTGAAGGCCTGCGTGCCGGCGGCGGTGCCCGGCATCGCCTTTCTGTCCGGCGGCCAGACGGACGAGGAGGCGACCGCGCATCTCAACGCCATGCACAAGCTCGGTCCGCTGCCCTGGGGCCTGACCTTCTCCTACGGCCGCGCGCTGCAGGCCGCGCCGCAGAAGGCCTGGTCGGGCAAGCCTGAGAACGTCGCGGCCGGCCAGCGCGCCTTCAGCCATCGCGCGCGCATGAACGGCCTCGCCTCCAGGGGCGAATGGCAAAGCAGCCTGGAACAGAAGGCAGCCTAGACCTTGTCGAACAAACCGCCTCCGCCGCGCCCGGCGCCGCGCCTCTATCTCGCGACGCCCGTCGTCGACGATACCGCGACGCTGGTCGCCGAGCTACCGGGGCTGATCGCGTCCGCCGACATCGCCGCCGTGCTGCTGCGGCTGAAGGAGACCGATCAGCGCGGCATGATCTCGCGCGTCAAGGCATTGGCGCCGCCGGTGCAGAAGGCGGGCGCGGCACTCCTCGTCGACGGCCATCCTGATATCGTCGCGCGCGGCGGCGCCGACGGCGCGCACCTGCCCGGGATCGCCGCGCTGAAGGAGGCCCTGCCGTCGCTCAAGCCGGATCGCATCGCCGGTGTCGGCGGGCTGACGACGCGGCACCATTCCATGGATGCGGGCGAGATGGGCGCGGATTACGTGCTGTTCGGCGAGCCCGATGCGAAAGGCCAGCGGCCGTCGTCGCAGGCGATCGCCGAGCGGCTCGACTGGTGGGCCGAGCTGTTCGAGCCGCCCTGCGTCGGCTTTGCCACCACGCTGGACGAGGCCTACGATTTCGCCGCCAGCGGCGCCGATTTCGTGCTGGTCGGCGACTTCATCTGGGCCGATCCGCGCGGGCCCAAGGCCGCCCTGATCGAGGTCGATGCCGCGATCAAGAAGGCTCATGCGACGGCGCAGGCCGGCCAAGATCCTGCGGGCCAGGAGCACGGCTAGCGCCCGACATGAAGCTCCCGTGCATCACCATGCTGGCCACGCTGCTGCTGACAGTGCCCGCGGCCGCGCAGCTGCAGATCACCCCGCCGGCGACGACGCCGAGCGCACCGGCAGAGAAGCAGAAGCCAAAGCCGCCCGCCCCTGCCAAGAAGAAGGAGGCAGCACCGGCGCCGAAGCCTACGGCATCTCCCAAGCCGTCCGCTTCGCCCAAGCCGGCAACCGTGATCCCCGCGCCGCCGTCCGACGATCCCAACGTCGACCTCGTGTTCGGCGCCTATCAGCGCGGCCAGTACAAGACGGCGTTCGAGCTCGCCACGGTGCGCGCGCAAGCCGGCGATGCCAAGGCGATGACCATGCTCGGCGAGCTCTATTCCAACGCCATGGGCATCCGGCGCGATTACGCGAAAGCGGCCGAGTGGTACAAGCGCGCCGCCGATGCCGGCGATCGCGAGGCGATGTTCGCGCTCGCCATGCTGCGCATCTCCGGCCGCGGCGGCCCGGTCGACAAAAGCGAGGCGGTCAGGCTGATGGCCTCCGCCGCCAAGCTCGGCGAGCCCAAGGCGGCCTATAACCTCGCCCTGCTCTATTTGGACGGCCAGACGCTGCCGCAGGACGTCCGGCGTTCGGCGGAACTGCTGCGCCAAGCCGCCGATGCAGGCCTGCCCGAAGCGCAATACGCGCTCGCGACCTTCTACAAGGAGGGCACCGGTGTGCCGAAGGACCCCGAACGCGCGGTGCGGCTGCTGCAGGCCGCCGCGATCGCCGACAATGTCGATGCCGAGGTCGAATATGCCATCGCGATGTTCAACGGCACCGGCACGCCGAAGAACCAGCCGGCGGCTGTCGCCCTGCTTCGCAAGGCCTCCCGCCAGGGCAGCGCGATCGCGCAGAACCGGCTGGCCTGGGTGCTGATCAACGGCGTCGGCACGCCCGTGGACAAGATCGAAGGCTTCAAATGGCACCTGGTGGCCAAGACGGCCGGCAAGGGCGACCCCGAGCTCGACAAGCAGCTTTCCGATCTGCCGGCCGATGACCGCGCCAAGGCCGAGGCCGCCGCCAGGAAGTGGCTCGGGTCCAAATGACTTGACGCGGGGCCCCTCACGGGGCACCCAATCCCCCAAACAGGCGCGTTTCCGCGCCCCTCCCCCCGATCAAGACCAGAAGCATATGCTGTATTCCGCCACTATCAACGTCATGGTCAAGGCGGCGCGCCGCGCCGGCCGCAGCCTCAAGCGAGATCTCGGCGAGATCGAGCATCTCCAGGTCTCGCTGAAGGGACCGGCCAATTTCGTCTCGCTCGCCGACAAGCGCGCCGAGGAGATCCTCTACCAGGACCTCGCCAAGGCCCGGCCCGGCTACGGCTTCATCGGCGAGGAAGGGGGCAACCGCGAGGGCACCGACAAGAGCCACACTTGGATCGTCGACCCCTTGGACGGCACCACCAACTTCCTGCACGGCATCCCGCAATTCGCGATCTCGATCGGGCTTGCGCGCGAGGGCACCGTGATTGCGGGCGTGATCTACAACCCCGCCAATGACGAGCTCTACATCGCCGAGCGCGGCAAGGGCGCCTTCCTCAACGACCAGCGCCTGCGCGTCGCCGGCCGCCGCCAGCTGAGCGAATGCGTGGTGGCCTGCGGCCTGCCCCATATCGGCCGCGGCGACCACCAGGAATTCCGCCGCGAGATGACCGCGATCCAGGACCGCGTCGCCGGCTTGCGCCGTTTCGGCGCTGCCTCGCTCGATCTCGCCTTCGTCGCCGCCGGCCGGCTCGACGGGTATTGGGAGCGCGATTTGCAATCCTGGGACATCGCGGCCGGTATGCTGATGGTGCGCGAAGCCGGCGGCACCATCAGCGATATCGCAACGCCGGGCGACCCGCTGGTCACCGGGCACGTCGTGTGCGGGAATGAGTACGTGCACGGGGAGCTGGTGAAGATCTTGCGGAAGCCGGCTTAAGGCGGAAGCTCGCGCTCCACATTCCCCTGTCATTCCGGGGCGCGCCTCTTGGCGCGAGCCCGGAATCCATTGATCCTCGTCAATGGTGGCCCGCTGGATTCCGGGCTCGTGCTTCGCACGCCCCGGAATGACGGGGGTGCATCAGTGGCCTGTGTGCGCCCGCGCCGGTCGGCCGTGCGCTTCAGCTTCCCGCGCCGCCTTCGGCTCGCGATCACCCGCCAGCACGCGCTGCACCGAGACGAAGAACACCGGCACCATCAACAGCGCCAGGATCACGACCGCGATCATGCCGCCCATCACCACGCTGCCGAGCGCCTGCTGGCTGGCGCCGCCGGCGCCGTGGGCGATGGCCATCGGCAGCACGCCGCAGATGAAGGCAAGGCCGGTCATCAAGATGGGGCGGAAGCGCAGGCGGCAGGCTTCGATGGTGGCTTCGACCAGCGGCTTGCCTTCCTTCCGCAAGTCTTTCGCGAACTCGATGATCAGGATCGCGTCCTTGGCGGCGAGGCCGATGATGGTGATCAGGCCGACGGTGAAATAGACGTCGTTGGGCAGGCCGCGCAGCATGGCGGCAGTGACCGCGCCGACGATGCCGAGCGGCACGGTGAGCAGCACCGCGAGCGGAATGGTCCAGCTCTCGTAGAGCGCGGCGAGGCACAAGAACACCACGAACACCGACAGCGCGAGCAGGAACGGCGCCTGCGAGCCCGACAGCTTCTCCTGTAGCGACTGTCCGGTCCATTCATAGCCGAAGCCGCGCGGCAATCGGTCGGCGAGCCGCTCCATCTCGGCGATCGCGTCGCCCGAGGTGAAGCCGGGCCTGGCCTCGCCGGAGATGCGCACCGCCGGATAATAGTTGAAGCCGGCGATCTGCGTCGGGCCGCGCGCCCATTCGATCGTGGTGAAGGACGAGAACGGCACCAGCTGGCCGCGGCTGTTCTTGACGTTGTAATTGAGGATGTCCTCGGCCCGCATGCGGTCGCGCGCGTCCGCCTGCACCACGACGCGCTGCATGCGGCCGCGATTCGGGAAGTCGTTGATGTAGTTCGAGCCGAGATTGGTCGAAATGGTGTTGTTGATGTCCTCGAAGGTGACGCCGAACGCGCCGGCCTTCTCGCGGTCGATCATGAGATTGACCACGCCCGCCTCGGGCAGGCCTTCGATATAGACCTTCTGCAGCACCGGGCTGGCATTGGCCTCCGCGATCAGCTGGTCGGCGGCGCGCATCAATTGCTGATAGCCCTTCTGGCCGCGATCCTGGAGGCGAAACGAGAAGCCGGACGAGTTGCCGAGATTGTCGATCGGCGGCGGCTGCAGCGCCGAGATTTTTGCGTCGCGGATCGACGAGCCCAGGTCGCGGTTGACGTCGTTGACGATCGCGGCAGCGGAGTCCTTCGGCCCGCGCTCCGACCAGTCCTTCAGCGTGATGAAGGCCTGCGCGGTGTTCATGCCCTGGCCGGAGAAGCTGAAGCCGGTGAGGAAGGTGACGTTGTCGACGCCCGGCCGCGCGGCGAGATATTTTTCGACCTTCTCGATCACGGCCTCGGTGCGGGCATAGGACGAATCCGACGGCGTCTGCACGTCGGTGGTGATGAAGCCCTGGTCGTCGACGGGGAGGAAGCCGCCGGGCAGGTTGACGAAGGCCCAGGACAGGCCGACCAGCAGCGCGGCATAGACCAGCATCAGGCGGCCGGTGCGATTCAGCGAAAAGCCGACGGTGCGTGAATAGCGTTCCTTGACGCCTTCGAGCATGCGGTTGAACCAGCCGAACACGAAGTTGGTCGAATGACCGTGCCCCTTTGCCACAGGCTTCAACAGCGTCGCGCACAGCGCCGGCGTCAACGACAGCGCCAGGAAGGCGGAGAAGCCGATCGCGGCGACCATGGTGACGGAGAACTGGCGGTAGATGATGCCGACCGAGCCCGGGAAGAACGCCATCGGCACGAACACCGCCATCAGCACCAGCGTGATGCCGATGATGGCGCCGGTGATCTGCGACATGGCTTTACGCGTCGCTTCCTTCGGCGGCAGGCCTTCCTCGGCCATGATGCGCTCGACGTTCTCGACCACGACGATGGCGTCGTCGACGAGGATGCCGACCGCCAGCACCATGCCGAACATCGAGAGCATGTTGATGGAATAGCCGGCGAGCAGCAGCGTGGAGCAGGCGCCCAGCAGCGCCACCGGGACCACGATGGTCGGAATGATGGTGTAGCGGATGTTCTGCAGGAACAAGAACATCACCACGAACACCAGCACCACGGCTTCGACCAGCGTCGTCAGCACCTTCTCGATCGAGGCCTCGACCACAGGCGTGATGTTGTAGGGGATCTCGTAGGTGATGTTGGCCGGGAAGAAGCGCGACAGCTCCTTCATCTTCGCTTCGACCGCGCTGGCGGTCGCCAGCGCATTGCCGGTCGGCGACATCAGGACCGACAGGCCCGCCGTCGGCTTGCCGTCGAGGCGCGTGTTGAACTGGTAGCTGAGGCCGCCGACCTCGATGCGCGCGACGTCGCGCAGGCGCACGGTCGAGCCGTCGGCATTGGCGCGCAGGATGATGGCGCCGAACTCGTCGGGCGAGGAGAGCTGGCCTTTGACCAGCACCAGTGCCGAGGTGCGCTGGTTCGAGGTCGACGGCTCGGCGCCGATGCTGCCGGAAGCGACCTGCGCGTTCTGCGCGGTGATGGCCTTGTTGACGTCGTCGGCGGTCAGGCCATAGCCGACCAGCTTGGCCGGATCGACCCAGACACGAAGCGAGCGCTCGGTCGAGTACAGTGTGGCGCGGCCGACGCCGGGAATGCGGCGGATCTCGCCGAGCACGTTGCGGATCATGAAGTCGCCGAGGCCGACTTCATCCAGGCTGCCGTCAGTCGAGTTCAGCGTGATGATCTGCAGCACTGCGCTCGAGGCTTCCTCGATCAGGATGCCCTGCTGCATCACCGCGCGCGGCAGGCGCGCCTCGACGCGCTTGATGCGGTTCTGGACCTCGACCGAGGCGGCACTGGTGTCGGTGCCCGGCTGGAAATTGGCGATGATCTCGACCTGGCCGAGCGAGTCGCTGGTCGATTCGAAATTGAGGATGTTGGCGGCGCCGTTGAGCTCCTCCTCGATCAGCCGCGTGACGCTATTGTAGAGGTTTTCCGGCGAGGCGCCGGGATAGCTGGTCGAGACCGAGATCGAGGGCGGCGCGATGATCGGATATTGCGCGATCGGCAGCAGCGGCACCGCGATCGCGCCGATCAAGCAGATGAACAGCGCGACCACCCAGGCGAAGATCGGCCTGTCGATGAAGAAACTCGGCATTGGCCGTTTTATCCTCGTTGTTCGGTTAGACCCTCATGGTGAGGAGCGCGGAACGCGCGCTCCGGACGATGCCGCGCATCGCCGCGAGAACCATGAAGGCCCGGCTCTCTCCCGCGGCCATCCTTCGAGACGCCCGCTTGCAGCGGGCTCCTCAGGTTAAGGACGACACTTGCTGCGCGGAGCGTTACCGCGTGAGCTGCTGAGCGTGCCGGTTGTCTGCGGTCGCTTCCGCCTCCGACCAGGATTGCGGCTTGACCTTGTCGCCGGCCGCGAATTTCTGGAAGCCTTCGACCACGACCTTGTCGCCGGACTTCAGGCCTTCGGTGATGAACCAGAGGCCGTCCTGCACCGAGCCGGTGCGCACCGGCTGCACCGCGATGTGATTGTCGTCCTTGACGACGAACACCTCGCTGCCGCCGCCGCCATTGCGCTGGATCGCCTGCTGCGGCACCGCGATCGCATCGGAATCGAGACCCTGGTCGATGCGGACCCGGACATACATGCCCGGGAGCAGCTCGCGCTTGGGATTGGGGAACTCGCCGCGCAACGTCACCTGCCCGGTGTGGGCGTCGACCTTGGCGTCGGAGAACAGCAGCTTGCCGTCGAGCGAATAGATGGTGTTGTCGTCGAGCACGAGGCGCACCTTGGCGGCATCGGCGGCGATGCGATCGAGGTCGCCGGTCTCGAAGGCGCGGCGGAGCTGGTTGAGCTCGGTCACCGACTGGGTAAAGTCGGCATAGATCGGATCGAGCTGCTGGATGGTGGCGAGATTGGTCTCGTTCTGCACGGCGAGCGCGCCCTCGCTGACGAGGGCCGCGCCGACCACGCCGTCGATCGGCGCACGCACGGTGGCGTAGTCGAGATTGAGCCTGGCCCGCGCGAGCTCGGCCTTGCGGCCCTCGACCTCGGCATGGGCCTGGCGTTCGGCCGCAATCGCCTTCTCGTTCTCGGCTTCGGGCGCGGCGCGATCCCTGGTCAGGGTGGCGATACGATGCGCCTGCTGCTTGGCCTGCGCCAATGCCGCTTCGGCCTTCGCCAGCGCGGCCTCGTTGGCCATGACCTCGACCTCGAACGGGCGCGGATCGATGCGGTAGAGCGGATCGCCGGCCCTGACCTCGCTGCCCTGGCGGAACAGGCGCTCTACCACGATGCCGGACACGCGCGGCCGGACTTCGGAGACCCGGGTCGGGGCGATGCGGCCCGGCAGCTCGCGCACCACGGCGCGCGGCTGCGGCTTGACGATAACGATGCTGACGTCAGGGGCAGGCGGCTGGGCGGCGGACACCGCGGAACTGGATTCCTCGCAAGCACCCAGCAGCGGCGCAAGGGCCGCGAGCATCATTGCAACGCATGCCGATCGCGCTCGAATTCCAAACATGAAGTGGGATGCCCCGATTGTTGAAACTGATCATGCTCGCGCGAAGCCCGTTCTGGACCTTTTGCACGCGGCTGATGCCGCCAAAATAGAATGCATCTGCTGCGATGCAACGCATGGCGCGGGCGGCTCATTGTCACACAGCTTATCCCGTTGAAATCAGAAGGCTTTTGCGGTGTAACTTGATTGTGAATCTAAGTTCCACCGGCGCGTGCTGCGGCGGAACACCGCAATTACTCGGCGGCCTTCATCCGGTAATGGCTGACGCCCCATTCTGTTCCGTCGGCGTAACCGAACAGGCCCGAGGTCGCGAGCAGGAACCAGCGCCAGCGACGCATCCAGAGAGCGGTCTCCTCGCCGTGGACCCCGTGCAAGGAGGCTTCGATGGCCTCGCGATGGGCATCGAAATTGGCCAGCCAGTCGTTGGCGGTGCGCTGGTAGTGCGTGCCGCTCCAGCACCATTCCTTCTCGATGGCAAAGATATCGTCGAACTGCCTGACGAGGTGATGGCTCGGCATCAGCCCGCCTGTGTAGACGTATTGCGCGATCCAGTCGTCGCGATCGGCCGGGTCAGGCAGATGCGAGCCGGACCGGTGGGTGACGACGTGCATGAAGAACCGTCCCTCCGGCGCGAGCCATGACCGCACGCGCGTCATCAGCTTGCGCCAGTTGCTCATCCGCTCGAACATCTCGACCGAGACGATGCGGTCGAACTGGCCATCGGGCGCGAACACGTTCATGTCGGCCGTGACCACGCGCAGATTCAGCAGCCCGCGCCGCCGCGCCTCCTCCTCGACGGAGGCGCGCTGCGCCTGCGAGGCCGCGACCGCCGTCACCGTCGCGTGCGGAAATTGCCGTGCCATCCACAGCGACAGCGAGCCCCAGCCACAGCCAAGCTCCAGAATGGCCTGGCCGTCGGCCAGGCCGGCATGCTCGACGGTCTGGCGCAGCGCCTCCTCCTCCGCCTCCCGCAAGGTGGTCGCGTCGGTCTTGTAGAAGCAGGAGGAGAATTTGCGTTTGGGGCCGAGCAAGTCGGCGAAGAAGGCCGCGGGCACCTCGTCATGCCCCGCTGCCGCGCCCTCGGCGATCGGCCGCAGCATCATCCGCCCGGCGAAGGCGGCATCGTCGCCGAGGCCCAGCCCGGACAGGCGCGTCGCCATGCGGGAGCACAGGCGCTGGATCGCGGCGCGGATCACCACGTCCGGCAGCGGCACACGCTCGGCAGTCCCGATGATCGCGGAAACGACGCTCATGCGCCCCCCGAATGGCGAACTTCTGCAGAGACCTGCTTATCAAAGCACCGCTTCCGGTCCGGGTTCCCCGAGCTGTCCCCGAAATCGGCGCATCCGGCGCTTTTTTTGGGCCGGCGCTGTGCCATAGTGCGCGCCGCAAGCAAGCTTTACGTAACGGATGATACCGGCATGAGGTCTGGCACTTCCCGATCCACCATGGACATCGAGTACACCAAACTGTCCTCGCCCAGCGTCTTCCTGGTGCGGATGCTGGTCTTCCTGGTGCTGTGCACGCTGGTGAGCGTGGTGCTCTACAAGCAGATCGTCCAGGCCTTCTTCGCCAATCCCGGGCTCAACGCCCTGATCGGAGGGGTGCTGTTCATCGGCATCATCCTGGCCTTCCGCCAGGTCATCCGGCTCTATCCCGAAGTCTCCTGGGTCAACAATTTCCGCGTCGCCGATCCCGGCCTGGCGCCGGCCCGCCACCCCAAGCTGCTGGCGCCGATGGCTGCGATCCTTGGCGGGGAGCGCTCGGGGCGGATGACCATCACCCAGACCACGATGCGGCACCTGCTCGATTCGATCGCGACCCGCCTGGACGAGGCCCGCGACATCTCCCGCTACATGACCGGCCTCTTGGTCTTCCTCGGCCTGCTCGGCACCTTCTGGGGCCTGATCGAGACGGTGGGCTCGGTGGGCAAGGTGATCGACGGGCTCAAGGTCGGGAGCGATTCCGGGGCGCTGTTCGACACGCTGAAGGAAGGTCTCGCCGCCCCGCTCGGCGGCATGGGCATCTCCTTCTCCAGCTCGCTGTTCGGCCTTGCCGGCTCGCTGATCCTCGGCTTCCTCGATCTGCAATCGAGCCAGGCGCAGAACCGCTTCTACACCGATCTCGAAGACTGGCTCGCCACCACAGTGCGCGAGTATGGCAACGGCGAGGCGCCTGTCGCGACCGGCGGCGGCGTCGCCAGCGGCGAGCTTCAGGCCGCGGTCGAACGGCTGCGGTCCGTGCTCGAGGAAGGCAGCGCCGGCCGCGGCACCACCGCGGCGATGGCGAGCCTTGCCGAAGCCATCCAGGCGCTGGTCTCGCACATGCGCACCGAGCAGCAGATGATCCGCGAATGGGCCGACGGCCAGGGCGAGCAGAACCGCGAGATCCGCCGCCTGCTGGAGCGGATCGCGCGCCAGCCCGAGAAGAGTTGAGACGGTGTTGTGCCCCGGACGCGACGCAGCATGAAATGATGCATCGCTGAGCCGGGCCCAGCGTCAGGGACAAGATGGGTCCCGGCTCTGCGCAGCAGCGTTGCACGCTGCACCGCGTCCGGGACACAAGAGTGGAGACGGATGACATGGCCCTTGCCCGCGCCCGCCGCAGCGAAGGCGGTCTCAACTACTGGCCCGGCTTCGTCGACGCGCTGTCGACGCTGGTGCTGTCGATCGTGTTCCTGCTGTCGGTATTCCTCGTGGTGCAGTTCTTCCTGTCGCAGGAGGTCACCGGCAAGGACAAGGCGCTGGAGCAGCTCAACGCCAAGATCGCCCAGCTCAACGAGCTGTTGTCGCTGGAGAAGCTCGGCAAGCTCACCCTCGACGACCAGGTCTCGTCGCTGAAAGCCGGGCTCGCCTCGGCTGAGTCCGAGCGCGACCGCATCAAGGGTCTCTATGACGGCTTGGCGGCCGCCGGCAACGATGCGCAAGGCAAGACCGCCGAGCTCGGCAAGGCATTGGACTCGGAGAAGGCGGTTTCGGCGCGGGCGCTGGCGCAGATCGAGGTGCTGAACCAGCAGATCAGCGCGCTGCGCCGGCAATTGGCGGCGCTGGAGGAGGCGCTCGATGCCTCCGAGAAGCGCGACAAGGAATCGCAGAACCGCATCGCCGACCTGGGCTCTCGCCTCAACGTCGCCCTGGCGCAGCGCGTGCAGGAATTGTCGCGCTACCGCTCGGAATTCTTCGGCCGCCTGCGCGCCATCCTCGGCAACCGCCCCGACATCCGCATCGTCGGCGACCGCTTCGTGTTTCAGTCCGAAGTGTTCTTCGACACGGGACAAGCGGTCCTGCTGCCCGAGGGCCGCGCCGAGCTCGACACCTTGGCAGCGGCGCTGATCGAGCTCGACAAGAAGATCCCGAGCGACATCCCCTGGGTGCTGCGCGTCGACGGCCATACCGACGTGCGGCCGGTGAGCGGCGCGAACTTCAGGTCGAACTGGGACCTGTCCGCGGCGCGCTCGATCTCAGTGGTGCAATATCTGGTCTCGCTCGGCGTGCCCGCCCAGCGCCTCGTCGCGGCCGGCTTCGGCGAATTCCAGCCGCTCGATACCGGCAACACCGAGGAGGCCTACAAGCGCAATCGCCGCATCGAGCTGAAGCTGACGGAGCGGTAGTGAGCGCGCTCCACCTCCGCCTTTACCGACCCGAAGACGAAGCCGTCGCGATCGATCTCTGGCATCGCACCTGGCAGCAGGCCTATCCGCAGATCGACTTCGCGGCACGGCTCGAATGGTGGCGCGAGCGCTGGCTGAGGGATCTGGTGCCGAAGGCCCAGATCGTGGTGGCGGAGCAGGACGGCGCGCTGGTCGGTTTCGTCACCGTCGACGGCGAAGGCTATCTCGACCAGCTCGTCGTCGATCCCGCGCATTGGGGCTCCGACGCGGCAAGGCTGCTGGTGGACGAGGCCAAGCGGCTGTCGCCCTCGGGCGTCACGCTGCTCGTCAACAAGGACAATGCCCGCGCGATCCGCTTCTACGAGCGTAGCGGCTTCGCCCATGCGGGCGACGACGTGAACCCGACCTCGGGGCGGCCGGTGTTGAAGATGGTGTGGAAGGCGTGAGGTCCCCGGTACTTTCCGCCGTGTGAGGCGTCTACGCGCCCTCGAACTGCAGCCGCGCCAGCCGCGCATAGAGCCCGTTCGCCGCGACGAGCTCGGCATGCGTGCCCTGCTCGACGATCCGGCCCTGGTCCATCACCAGGATGCGGTCGCAGGAGAGCACGGTGGCGAGGCGGTGGGCGATGACGAGCGTGGTGCGGTGGCGCATCAGCTCTTCCAGCGCGGTCTGCACCAGCGTCTCGCTTTCGGCGTCGAGCGCGGAGGTGGCTTCGTCCAGCAGCAACAGCGGCGCGTCGCGCAGGATGGCGCGTGCGATCGCAATGCGCTGGCGCTGGCCGCCGGAGAGCGTCACGCCGCGCTCGCCGAGCGCAGTCTCGAAACCTTCGGGCAGGCGGCGGATGAATTCGGCGGCATGGGCGAGCTCGGCGGCGCGCTCGACCTCGGCATCGGTCGCATCGGGCCGGCCGAAGCGGATGTTCTCGCGGGCGCTCGCGGCGAACACCACGGATTCCTGCGGCACCAGAGCGATGCGCGCGCGGAAATCGCCGGGGTCGGCGGACCTGACCGGCACGCCGTCGAGCGAGATCGTCCCGCTGCGCGGATCGTAGAAGCGCAGCAGCAGATGAAAGATGGTGCTCTTGCCGGCGCCGGAGGGACCGACGATCGCGACCTTCTCGCCGGGACGCACGGTGAACGACACCGCGTCGAGCACCTTGACGTCGGACCGCACCGGATAGGCGAAGCTGACCCGATCGAAGCCGACTTCGCCGCGCGCCGGCACCGGCAGCACAAGCGGGGCCGCAGGCGCGGTGATCTCGGGCTCGACGTGGAGGATCTCGAACAGGCGCTCGGCCGCGCCCGATGCCGCCGAGACCTCGCCCCAGACCTCGCTGAGCTGGCCGAGGCCCGCCGCGGCAAACACGGCATAGAGAACGAACTGGCCGAGCCGGCCCGGCGTGATCGCGCCGGAGAGCACGTCATGCGAGCCGATCCAGAGGATGGCGACCACGCTTGCGAACACGATGAAGATGATGATCGCCGTCAGCACGGCGCGGGCCTGGGTCGAGGTGCGCGCGGCTTCATAGGCCTGCTCGACCTCGCCGCCGAAACGCTTCTCGGCAAATTGCTCGCTGGTGTAGGCCTGCACGGTGCGGATCGCGCCGACCAATTCGCCCGCATAGGCGGAGGCGTCGGCGAGCGTGTCCTGCGCATTGCGCGACAGGCGCCGCACCCAGCGCCCGAACGCCACCAGCGGCAGCACGATCAAAGGGATGGCCAGCAGCACGAAGCCCGACAGCTTCGGGCTCGTGATCACCATCATCGCCGTCGCGCCGAGGAACATCATCAGGTTGCGCAGCGCGATCGAGACGGAGGCACCGACCGCCGATTTCAGCTGGGTGGTGTCGGCAGTGAGGCGCGAGATCAATTCGCCGCTGCGGGCGGAATCGAAGAAGGCGGGAGAGAGCGACAGCAGATGGGCGAAGACGTCGCGCCGGAGATCGGCGACGATGCGTTCGCCGATGCTCATCACGAGGTAGTAGCGCGCGGCGCTGGCGATCGCGAGCACGGCGACGACCGCGAGCATGACCGAGAAGTAGCTGTTGATCAGCTCGATGCCCTCGGGCGTCAGGCCGAAATCGATCATCCGGCGCACCGCGACCGGCACCAGCAGCGTGGTCAACGCTGCGATCGTCAGCGCAACGAAGGCCAGCGCCGCCCGGCCGCGATAGCGGATCACATACGGCGCGAGCGCGAGCAGCGGCCGCAGCTTGGCGCGGCCCTTGGCCGGCGCTTCGATCAGCTCGGCCTCGATCGAGGGAGTGTCTGCGGCGTTCATTGCGGGCCGTTCGACATCGTGGTCATCCAGCCGTTCCACTGCGCTCATGAGATCCGACCCGTTGCATTGATCTGCTCCCAATAGGCCGGTGCATGAGTAGTGGCAAATCCGGGAAGTCCCTTAGGGGCAAACCCGGTCCAGCGCGCCGGCATGGCTTGTTTTGCGGGGTTTCGTGAGGTATAGAGCCGCCCAAATCCGTCATTCGCGAGCCACCCAAGAAGGCGCCGGAGCGCCGAGGAATTGCCATGAAAGCCGAAATTCATCCGAATTATCATACGATTAAGGTCGTCATGACCGACGGAACCGAGTACCTGACCCGCTCGACCTGGGGCAAGGAAGGCGACACGCTGAACCTCGACATCGATCCGAAGTCGCACCCGGCCTGGACCGGCGGCTCCGCCCAGATCATGGACCGCGGCGGCCGCGTCTCGCGCTTCCAGAAGAAGTTTTCGGGCTTCCTCAAGAAGGATTGAGCCGGCCGCAAGGCTGGAGATGAAAACGCCCCCGGGAGACCGGGGGCGTTTTTTGTTTCTAGCCGTCATTCCGGGGCGCGACGAAGTCGCGAGCTACGATGCGCAATTGCGCATCTGAGAATCCATAACCTCGATCGGGAGTATGGATTCCGGGCCCGCGCCAAGAGGCGCGTCCCGGAATTACGATTGTTGATAGACCCTACCGCTCGAACGCGGCCTTCAGCGCGTTGAGGTGCGGCACCAGCGGGTTGCCGATCGTGGCCTGCTCGGCCGGCGGGGTGTGGATCGTGCTGTCGAGGCGGCGGACGCGGGTCTGCAGGCTCATCGAGCGATGGATCAGGTCCTGAAGCTGCGCGGGCAGCTTCTCGATGGTGTCGGCGGGACCGGGATCGGCGGCGGTAAGCTTGACCTTGGTCTTCTCGCGATTGGCCTGGCTTAGCGTCATCTCGCCTTCCTTGACCGCGCGGTGCAGCAGCAGCCAGGAGGCGAGCTGCATCAGGCGCGTCGTGAGGCGCATGCTCTCGGTCGCATAGGTGAGGCTGACGGCGCGGTCGAGCGCCTTGGCCTCAACGCGGCCGGCGCCGTCGAGATAGGCGGCGGTCTCCTCGACGAGGTCCATGCCCTCACGGAACAAATTGCCGAACGCCGCAGAATTGGTGAATCGCTCACTGAGCTGAACGAGCGCGCCGTCGGCCTGCAAACGTTCCATGGTTAACGCCTCTTACGCAACTGTTTGACTGCCCGGCTTTGCCGCCGGCTTATGATGAACAAATCATTGCGCGGGCGGGACGCGGAGTCCAGTGACAAGCGCGGATATGGTTTCTGCGGGTCAATCCTTTCGAATGCAACCGGGATGAGAGGTGCAAACCGGGCAGTGAACGCAAAAAAGAGCCGCCGGAGACCGGCGGCTTTGAAAGTTGATAACAGGGAGGCGTCAAACAGAGTGGACAGGAGCCACTCGGTGTCCAAACGAGGACAGTTCCAGTCATAAACCCGAAAGCTTAATCTGAAGTAAACGAGCTAATTTTTTCAGAGTTCATTAGTCATGTGAGCCAGTGGCCGAGTGTGCTGCGGGAACAGACTCTCCGTCGTCATTCCGCGGCGCGACGAAGTCGCGAGCTACGATGCGCAATTGCGCATCTGAGAATCCATAACCACGAGCGGATGGAACGGCCCGGCTCTCTTGGCGCGCCCTTTTGCAAGAGCCTGGATTATGGATTCCGGGCTCGGCGCTGACGCGCCGCCCCGGAATGACGAGGCGGGGAAAGTTCGGCCCACGCGTCCGGGACGACAGTCGTTGTGCGGCGACCACTACGACTTGAAAATACTGTTCGCCGCATCGCGCGAGGCGCGTTTCTTGGCGGTGGCTTCTTCCAGTCTTGCGATCTCGGTCTTGAGCAGCGCCACGCGCTCGGTCAGTTCCTCCACTGACAAAAGTGAGAGGTCCTGCCCAATTTCATGGCTGATCTTTTTGCGCGAGCGATCGTCCTCTTCTAGCGGCATCGTCGTTGCTCCTCTCGTCCGCGGACCGGACCACACGGCCTAAGGCGGTTGCCAGCCTGCACCGCGCTGGCTAAGCAAGGGCCTCGTTTCCTCCCGCACTTTTGCTCAAGGACACATCATGGACAAGCTGCCCGCGCAAATGACCGTGGTCGCCATCTCCAAGCCCGGCGGGCCGGAGGTGCTGGTGCCGGAGCAACGCAGTGTTCCGCAGCCCGGCCCCGACGAGATCCTGGTCAAGGTCGAAGCTGCCGGCGTCAACCGGCCCGACGTGGCGCAGCGCTCCGGCGCCTATCCGCCGCCGCCCGGCGCCAGCGACCTGCCCGGCCTCGAGATATCAGGCGAAGTCGTCGCGGTCGGCAGCAACGCCAAGCGGCACAAGGTCGGCGACAAGGTGATGTCGCTGGTCGCCGGCGGCGGCTATGCGCAGTACTGCATCGCCCAGGACGCCCAGGCGATGAAAGTGCCGCCGGCGCTGTCGATGAAGGAAGCCGGCGCGCTGCCGGAAACACTGATGACGGTCTGGCACAATGTGTTCGAACGCGGCGGCCTCAAGGCCGGCGAGACGCTGCTGATCCATGGCGGCTCGTCCGGCATCGGCACCATGGCCATTCAGCTTGCCAAAGCCTTCGGTGCGAAAGTGTTCGTCACCGTGGGATCGCAGGACAAGATCGACGCCTGCCTCAAACTGGGGGCCGACCGCGCCATCAACTACAAGACCGAAGACTTCGTCGCCGTGGTGAAGGCGGAGACCAACAACGTTGGCATCAACCTGATCCTCGACATGGTCGCCGGCGACTATGTCGACCGCAACTATGATGCCGCCGCGGTCGACGGCCGCATCGTCCAGATCGCGACCCTCAACGGCCCCAAGGTCAGCGTCAACATCGCCAAGGTGATGGTCAAGCGCCTGACCCATACCGGCTCGACCTTGCGCCCCCGTAGTAATGCGGACAAGGCGGCGATGGTGGCCGCGATCGAGCAGAAAGTGATGCCGCTTTTGCGCGAAGGCCGCGTCAAGCCGGTGATGGACAGCACTTTCCCGCTGGAAAAGGCGGCAGACGCCCACCGGCGCATGGAAACGAGCGCACATATTGGCAAAATTGTGTTGGAGGCCTAGGCCGCTGGCCCACAGGGCAAGCCGGAAACCCTTTGATTTTCCTCGCTTTCGTGGCATCTATCGCGACGCACCGAACCGCATCGGTCCGGTCTGAAATCGCCTTTTAGATTTGCCTTGCACTGACGAGTTTGCGTCGAACGCGGAGAACTGACCTTGCGTCTGATCAGGTGCCTCGCGCCCATCGCGCTGGGCCTCATGATTCTTGTCGCCGCGTATCCTGCGCGCGCGCTCGACGCCGTCAGCGTCCGCAGCGACGCGCCCGCGATCGACCTCACCGGCGTGCTCGAGCATCAGCGCAGCGATGCCGATCGTATCCAGGTCTCCACCGCACCCGGCACCGACGGCATCGTCCGCCGCATCGAGGTGCGCGCCCGCGAGGGCGGACAGAACTGGGTGGTGTTCGCGCTCGCCAACAACACCGACGACCAGCTCGACCGCCTGATCGTCGCTCCGCATTACCGGATCGTCTCCTCGGGATTGCTGTGGCCCGACCTCGGCCTGTCGCGCATCGCGACCATCACGCCCTCGATCGGCGACCGGCCGGAACGGCAGGAAAGCGCCACCGCGGACGTGTTCCGCATCACGCTCGACCCCGGCGCCGTCGTCACCTTCGTCGCGGAACTGCGCACCGACAAGCTGCCGCAGCTCTATCTGTGGGAGCCGGAAGCCTACAAGGACAAGGTCAACTCCTTCACGCTGTACCAGGGCATCGTGATCGGCATCTCCGGCTTGCTTGCCTTGGTGCTGACCATCCTGTTCGTGGTGAAGGGCAGCATCATGTTCCCGGCCGCGGCGGCGCTGGCCTGGGCGGTGCTGGTCTATATCGGCGTCGATTTCGGCTTCTGGGGCAAGGTGCTCGACATGTCGAACAACGCCGAGCGCATCTGGCGCGCGGCGGGCGAAGCGATCCTGGCGGCGACACTCCTGGTGTTCCTGTTCGCCTATCTCAATCTCAGCCGCTGGCACGTGCGCTATTCGCACATCACCGTCGGCTGGCTCGCGTTCCTCGGCTCGCTGGTGGCGCTCGCGCTGTTCGACCCGGCGGTGGCCTCCGGCATCGCCCGCATCTCGCTGGTGCTGATCGCCTTCGCCGGCTTCGCGCTGATCGTCTATCTCTCCACCCACGGCTTCGACCGCGCCGTGCTCTTGATCCCGACCTGGTTCCTCCTCGTGGTCTGGGTGGTCGCGGCCGGCATGACGGTGGCGGGCTCGGTCACCAACGACATCGTCGGCCCTGCTTTGCTCGGCGGCCTCGTGCTGATCGTGATGCTGATCGGCTTCACGGTGATGCAGCACGCCTTTGCCGGCGGCGGCGCCAGCACCGGCGTCGTCTCCGACATCGAGCGGCGCGCTTTGGCACTGGCCGGCTCCGGCGACCTGATTTGGGACTGGGACGTCTCCGCCGACAAGGTGTTCACCAGTCCCGAGACCGAAGCCCTGCTCGGGCTGAAGCGCGGGACGCTGGAAGGCCCGGCCGCCTCCTGGTTAGAAGTACTGCATCCGCTCGACCAGGACCGTTTCCGCGCCGCGCTCGACAGCGTGCTCGACCAGCGCCGCGGCCGCCTGGTGCAGGATTTCCGTCTGCGCACGCCGGACGGCCACTTCATGTGGTTCGCGCTCAAGGCGCGCCCGGTGGTCGGCTCGGACGGCGAGGTCTCGCGCGTGGTCGGCACGCTCACTGACGTCACCGAGCTGCGCAACGCCGAGGAGCGCCTGCTGCACGATTCCGTGCATGACAATCTCACCGGCCTGCCCAACCGGAAACTGTTCATGGACCGGCTGGGCGCGGTCGCGCATTTCGCCAAGACCATGCCGACGCTGCGGCCGACGCTGATGGTGATCGACCTCGACCGCTTCAAGCAGGTCAACGATTCCGTCGGCATCGCGGTCGGCGATTCCATCCTGCTCACGCTGGCGCGCCGCCTCACCCGCATCCTGAAGCCGCAGGACACGCTGGCGCGGATGGCCGGCGACC
Organism: Bradyrhizobium yuanmingense; assembly: GCF_025200905.1. NCBI lineage: Bacteria > Pseudomonadati > Pseudomonadota > Alphaproteobacteria > Hyphomicrobiales > Nitrobacteraceae > Bradyrhizobium > Bradyrhizobium yuanmingense. Next base: position 6,386,721 of record NZ_CP104173.1, read on the forward strand.
AATTCGGCCTGATCCTGCTGTCGGAGCAGGACCCGGCCCGCATCACCGCTTTCGCCGAGACCATCCGCAAGACCATCCGCGCGCCGATCGCCTTCAACGACCGCGAGATCTTCCTCACCGCGTCGATCGGCCTCGCGCTGTCCGATCCGCAAACCCAGCTCACGGACGAGATCATCAAGGACGCCGAGCTGGCGATGTATCACTCCAAGCGGATCGGCGGCGACCGCATCGACGTCTACAAGCCGGCGATGCGGGCGCGCAAGACCGACCGCCTGACGCTGGAGAGCGAGTTGCGCCGCGCCATCGAGCGCCAAGAGATCACGATCCTGTACCAGCCGATCGTGCGGCTGGAGGATCGCTCCATCGCCGGTTTCGAGGCCCTGGCGCGCTGGGACCACCCGAAGCTCGGACGCATGGCGCCCTCCGAGTTCATCACCATCGCCGAGGAGACCGGGTTGATCGTCGACCTCGGCATGTTCGTGCTCGACCAGACCGCCAAGCAGCTTTCGGTGTGGCAGCGGGCGATGCGCTCGCGCGAGCCGATCTTCGCTTCCGTCAACGTCTCCTCGCGGCAGCTGCTGCGCCACGATTTGATCCACGATGTCCGTACCGTGCTGTCGCGCTCCTCGGTGGCGCGCGGCACGCTCAAGCTCGAGCTGACGGAATCGCTGGTGATGGAGAATCCGGAGCACGCAGCCCAGATGTTGACCCGGATCCGCGAGCTCGGCACCGGGCTGTCGCTCGACGATTTCGGCACAGGCCACTCCTCGCTGGCCTATCTGCAGCGCTTCCCGTTCGACACTATCAAGATCGACCAGTCGTTCGTACGCACCACCAGCCGCGGCACCCGCCCCGTGATCCTGAAGTCGATCATCGCGCTCGCGCATGACCTCGGCATGGACGTCGTCGCCGAAGGCGCCGAGACCGATTCGGACGCCGTCGAGCTCTACCAGATGGGCTGCGAATACGCGCAAGGTTTTGCCTTCGGCGAGCCGATGGACGCGGACGCGGCGATGCGTCTGCTCACGGAAGTGCGGCTGGAAGCTGCGAGTTGATCTTCCCCTCTCCCCTTGCGGGAGAGGGTCCGCTCGCAAGCGAGCGGGGGTGAGGGGTATCTCTCCCCACGTCCAAATCCATCTGAATGCGCGGAGACATACCCCTCATCCGGCGCTTCGCGCCACCTTCTCCCGCAAGGGGAGAAGGGAAGTCACGCACTAGCGCCGCCGCTCACCCTTCTGCTTCCTGAACCGGACGCTCTGGCCGTCCGGCATGCGTGTCGCCACGAAGCCGGCGGCGAGGCAGGCTTCGCGTTGCGGCATCTGGATGTCGGGGCTGCGAAGGCTGTCCCACCATGAGGCACGCTGGGCCGCGCGCGGCAGCGCCGCGCCGATGATCTCCTCGATCTGCTCAAAGCTCAGCACGAGCTCCTCCTGCTTCTGCCGCAGCAGATAATCGCGCAACGCGTCGTAGTCGTTCACACTCGTCCTCTCGTCCGGGGCGAAGTCAGGCTGCTCAAAACCGTCAGCCGCATAAACCGATTCTTAACTCATTGCGGCAGCGCCGTCGCGGCTTAAACACTACGCAAGCTTTCGGGCGCATCCACTATGGACAGGAGCGAAAAATGTTCTCTGGATGGCGCGACGTTGCGGCCCGCCGGCCGTGGCGGATTTCGGCGAAGCTGCTGATCATCTCGTCCGTGGTGACGGTGATCGGTTTTTCCGCCATTTGCGTCAACGTCATGCTCGACATGCGCCGCGGCGAGGAGGCACTCGCCCGCCAGACGCTGGAGAACCTCGCGACCACGATCGAGTCCGACGTCAGCCGCAACGTCGAGATCTACGATTTGTCGCTGAAGGCGGTGGCCAGCAACATGCTGCTGCCCGAGCTGGCGACGGTCTCAAAGACGATCCGTCACCTGATCCTGTTCGACCACGCAACCACCGCCAAACATTTCGGCGCCATCCAGGTGTTCGACGCCGAGGGCCGGCTGACCATCGATGCGTCCACGCTCGATCCCCTGCCCGAGGACCGCAGCGAGGAGGACTACTTCAAGGTCCACCGGGATAATCCCGGCACGGAGCTGTTCATCAGCCGTCCCATGCTGTTTCGCGGCGCCTACTCGATCGTGTTGAGCCGGCGCATCAGTGACGCTGACGGCGGCTTCATGGGCGTGGTCGCCGGCTCGATCCGCTTCAGCTATTTCCACGAGCTGTTCGATCGGCTCAACCTCGACCCTGAGGACACCATCACCGTGCTCAAGCGCGACCGCACCATCATCATGCGGCGACCGTTCGATCTCGACATCATCGGCACGAACCTGAACGACCGTCAGAACTGGAAGGCCGACAATCTCAGGGTCGGCGCCGCCTATTCGGGACAGGGCCCGGTCGATGCGACCCCGCGGCTCTATGTCCGCAGCAAGAACAATGGTCCGCTGTTCGTGGTCGCCGGCAAGCCTTTGGCCGCGGTGTTCGCACTCTGGCAAAGGGAGGCGCTCCGCATCGGCACCGTGGTGCTGGCGCTCATCCTGTTCGTGCTGGGATCGACCCTCGTGCTCGCGCGCGAGATCGGCCGGCGCGCCGAGGCCGAGCGCAAGCTCGAGGAGTTGGCGACGACCGACGCGCTCACGGGCTTGAAAAACCGCCGCAAATTCGATTCCGTCATCGACGTCGAATGGCGGCGCGCCATGCGCCAGAAGGCGCCGATCGCGCTGCTCATGATCGATACCGATCACTTCAAGGCCTACAACGACACGTTCGGCCATCAGGCCGGCGATCAGGTGCTGGTCGGCATCGCCATCTGCATTTCCGATTCGGTGAGCCGCGCCGGCGATTGCGCGGCGCGCTATGGCGGCGAGGAATTCGCCGTGCTGCTGCCGAACACCTCGGCCACTGAGGCCCACAAGGTGGCGGAGATGATCCGCCTCAAGGTGCAGGGCTGGTCCGACGATCAGGCGATGTCGACGGTGTCCTGCGGCATCGCGAGCCTCGTCCCCGCCGCCGGCATGGACTGGCCGCTACTGGTTGCCGCCGCCGACAAGGCGCTCTACGCCGCCAAGGCCGGCGGGCGCAACCAGTCGGTGGTGGCGAGCCTGCCGCAGCTGTCGCTGGTGGCGTGAGGCGGTCTCTCGCTCTCGTCATTGCGAGGAGCTCTTGCGACGAAGCAATCCAGACTTCCTCAGCGGAAGGATTCTGGATTGCTTCGCTTCGCTCGCGATGACGGCGGGAGCTACTGCCCCAGATACTTCTTCATCTCCGCGACCAGGCCGTCGCGCAATTCCGGCCGCTTCAAGCCATAGGCGATGTTGGCGCGCAGGAAGCCGGGCTTGGAGCCGCAATCATGGCGCTCGCCCTCGAACTCGACGCCGTAGAATTTCTGCGTCTTGGCAAGCCCGATCATGGCGTCGGTGAGCTGGATCTCGCCGCCGGCGCCGCGCTCCTGGGTCTCCAGGATCTTGAAGATCTCGGGCTGCAGGATGTAGCGGCCGGTGATCGAAAGGTTGGAGGGCGCGGTGCCCTTGGCCGGCTTCTCGACCATGCCGTCGACCTCGAACATCTTGCCGTTGCGCTTGCCGACGCCGCAAATGCCGTATTGATGGGTCAGGTGATCGGGCACCGCTTCGACCGCGATCAGGTTGGATTTCTCGCCGAGCGAGGACGCTATCTCGATCATCTGCTTCAGGCAGCCGGGCGTGTTGAGCACGAGCTCGTCCGGCAGCACGACGGCGAACGGCTCGTTGCCGACGATGTCGCGCGCGCACCAGACCGCGTGGCCGAGGCCGAGCGGCGCCTGCTGGCGGGTGAAGCTGACCGCGCCGGCTTCGGGCTGGTTCTGCGCCAGGATATCCTGCTCGGCTTTCTTGCCGCGCGCGGCCAGCGTCGCGTCGAGCTCGAACATCCGGTCGAAATGATCCTCGATGACAGCCTTGTTGCGGCCGGTGACGAAGACAAAGTGCTCGATGCCGGCTTCCTTCGCCTCGTCATAGACGTATTGGATCAGCGGCTTGTCGACGATGGTCAGCATTTCCTTCGGCATCGCCTTGGTGGCAGGCAGGACGCGGGTGCCGAGGCCGGCGACGGGGAATACGGCTTTGCGAATCTTCATGGGATCGATCGAATACCTTGGGGCACATGGGACGGGAGCAATGGCATCCTTGCTAGCCTGTTTGCAGCCGCCAACAAAGGCGGATGTGGGGCCTCGCCCCGACGGAGTTAAGAAAAAGGCCGCCACCAAAATTTCACCTTTGTTAAGCTATTGGCAACGCTAACCAGGCCTCCTGTGGCGGGTTTTTCAGGCCGACGGGTGGAACATGATGCAATCAATGGCGGGACTGGCGACACGGGCTGGCGGCGCGGTCGTTGCGGCCGCTTTGCTGCTGCCGGCCGGCGCACACGCCCAGGCGCAGAACGGCCTGTCCAACCTGTTCGGCGGCATCTTCTCGGGATCGAACCCGGCACCGGCGCAACCCACACCTGGCCCGAGCGGCGCGCCGACGGGTCCATTGCCGTGGAGCGGCGAGGACGGCGCCTCCGGCCATCCCTTGATGACGGCCGCCGCGATCCGCGAGGCTGCCGGCAATTTCAACAATTGCGTCGCTGCGATGTGGCCCGATGCCGCACGACGCGGCGTCACGCAGGAGAACTTTCAGCGCTTCACCGCCGGGCTCTCACCCGACCTGCGCATCATGGACCTCATGGATTCGCAGCCGGAATTCACCAAGTCGATCTGGGCCTATCTCGACATCCTGGTGAACGACAACCGCCTCGCCAAGGGCCGCGAGGTCCTCGCCAAATACAAGACGCAGTTCGACGCCACCGAAAAGGCCACCGGTGTCGACCGCTACATCATCGCCTCGATCTGGGGCATCGAGTCCAATTACTCGACGCAGATCGGCGATCGCAGCGTGCTGCAATCGACCGCGACGCTCGCCTGCATCGGCCGCCGCCAAGCCTATTTCAAGGACGAATTCCTCTCCGCGCTGGAGATCCTCAACCGCGGCGATTTGCGTCCGGAGCAGCTGCGCGGCTCCTGGGCCGGCGCCTTCGGCCCGACCCAGTTCATGCCGACCGCGTTCAAGCGCTTCGCGGTGGACGGCGACGGCGACGGCCGGCGCGACGTCGTCGACAATCCGACCGACCTGATCGCGTCGACCGCCAACAATCTGAAGAAGGACGGCTGGCAGCCAGGCCAGACCTGGGGCTACGAGGTCGTGGTACCGCAAGGCTTCAACTACATGTTGGCCGACCGCGCCAAGGCGATGCCGATCGCGCAATGGGAGAAGCTCGGGCTCAAGCGTCCGAACAACCAGGCCTTCCCGCATCCTGCGGACAAGGCTTACCTCCTGGCACCCGCCGGCGCGCAGGGACCGGGCTTTTTGATGCTGCAGAATTACCGCGTCATCATGAAGTACAACCCGGCGGAAGCCTATGCGCTGGCGATCGGCCATTTCGCCGACCGCCTGCGCGGGGGACAGCCTTTCGTGCAGCCCTGGCCGCGGCAGGAGCGCGAGCTGTCCCGCACCGAACGGCTGGAGCTGCAGCAGCTGCTGGCTCAGCGCGGCTACTACAAGGGCACCCCGGACGGCCAATTCGGCGGCATGACCAGGGAGGCCCTGCGCAACTTCCAGGCCTCGATCGGGGTCCCCGCCGACGGTTTTGCCTCCTCCGACGTGCTGGACCGGCTGCGCGGGCGGTAAAATCGCGCTCGAAGTAACCTTGAAGGGGGATTTTGGCTGATAGCCTTGACCGGGACTGGTGTTCCCCGGTCTATGGACAAGAATCTGCGATGGAATTTGCCCGTTTGGCGCCTGATTCCGTTATTATATTGAGCTAACTCCGATCCCCCATTGCGCGTGCCCGAGATCGCATGTCGAAGAAGTCCCTGTTCAAGGCGCTGACCGAGACCGGCCCGTTGATCGCGCTGGGGACGGCGCTTGCGATCCTGGTGTCGGTGGCGGCACCCGCTTCGGCGCAGTTCTTCAACTTCCCTGGCTTCGGCGGTCCGCCGCAGCGTTCGGCCCCACCACCGCCACCACGGGGCGGCGGAGGTGGCGGATGGTTCGGCGGCGACTTCTTCGCACCCTTCCAGCCGCCGCCGCAGGCGCCGCGCCAGGATTTTTCACGCGCGCCGGCACCGGCCAAGCGCGACACGATTCCTGAGAAGAACGTGCTGGTGATCGGCGATGCCATGGCCGACTGGCTCGCCTATGGCCTCGAAGACGCCTACGCCGAGCAGCCCGACATGGGCGTGATCCGCAAGCACAAGACCACGTCCGGCCTGATCAGGTACCAGCCCAAGGGCGAGCCCGCGGACTGGGCCGCGGCGGCCAAGGGCATTCTCGAGACCGAAAAGCCCGACGTGATCGTCGTCATGCTCGGCCTCAACGACCGCGTCGCGATCCGCGAGCCGGCCGCCGACAAACCCGACAAGCCGGCCGCGGAGAAGGACAAAGATAAGAAGAACGACAAGGGTGCGCGCGCAAAGCCGCAAGGCAAGCCCAGCGACGCCAAGCCCGGCGACAGCGCCGCCAAGCCGGACGATAAGCCTGCCGACGCCGACCTGCCGCAGGACGACGCCGACAATGCCGACACGCCGGCAGCCGCGCCGGAAAAGACCGCGCGCAATCCGAACGGCCTCTACGAATTCCGTGACGAGCGCTGGGTCGAGCTCTACGGCAAGAAGATCGAGGAGCTCGCGGCCGTCCTCAAAACCAAGGGCGTGCCGGTGCTCTGGGTCGGCCTGCCCGCGGTCCGCGGACCGAAGGGCACCGCGGACACGCTGTTCCTGGATTCGCTGTACCGTGAGGGCGCGGCCAAGGCCGGCATCACCTATGTCGACGTATGGGACGGCTTCGTCGACGAAGCCGGCCGCTTCCTGCAGAAGGGCCCGGACTTCGAAGGCCAGATCCGCCAGCTCCGCAGCTCCGACGGCATCTATTTCACCAAGGCCGGCGCGCGCAAGCTCGCGCATTATGTCGAGCGCGAGATCACGCGTCTGCTTGCCGGACGCTCCGGCCCGATCGCGCTGCCGAGCGAGCCCGCGACGCCCGACACCAGCGCCGAGCCGGGCAAGCCCGCGCCGCGGCCGTTGGCCGGACCGATCGTGCCGCTGGTTGCAGCCTCGATCTCGACCGATCAATTGCTGGGCGGACCGGGCACGCGTCCCGCCGCCGTCGATGCGCTCGCCGCCAAGACCATGGTAAAGGGTGAACCGCTGGCAGCCCCGGCCGGCCGCGCCGACGATTATGCCTGGCCGCGCCGGGAAGTCGGCCGCGAGCAGGCCAAGGGCGATACGCCGATGGCGGCAACGACGCCGGACGGCGGGGCGGCTCAGGGCGCACCGGGCGCCGCCGCCGCGATCGCACCGCCAAAGCTCGCGCCGAAGAAGCCGCAGGTCGCCCCGCAACTGCCGGCCCAGGCAACGCCCACATTCCGTGATTTCTTCGGCTTCGGCTCGCCACAGCCCCCGCCGCCGCGCCAAATGGCGCCGCCGCCTGGGCCGCGCAATCCGAATCCCAATCCTGGGATCCCGCGTCCGCCGGCTAACGTCGGCCGTTCCGCCGAGATGTTCCGGTAAGGTAAGATCTCGTGTCCCGGACGCAACGCTGCACCTTCTGGTGATGCGGCGCAGAGTCGGGACCCAATTCGTGCGGCATTCAGAAAAGATGGCCCCGGCTCAGCGATGCAGCGTCTCACGCTGCATCGCTGAGCCGGGGCACGCGTGACAGGCGTTTCGGCAACTAGCCGTAATAGCGCCAGCGTGACGGCGGGCGGCGGGCAGGACGCGACATCAGCAGCGCCAGCGCGAAGCCGATGCCGCCGGCAACCAGCAGCGCGCCGAGCGGATTGTCCTGCACCTTCTGCGCAATGGCCTTCGAGCCGTCGCGGAAAGTCTCACCACTGTTCTCGTAGGCGTCCTTGGCATAGCCCGCGGCGGTGTCCGTGGCGTCGCGCACGGCATCCTTGGCCTGGCCGTAGAGATTCTGCACCGTGCCCGCGGCTTCCCGCGCCTTGCCCGACGCCTGCGTCTTGGCATCGCCTGCCATGTCTCCGATCGCGCCTTCCGCGCGTCCGGCATATTCCTTCGCCGATCCAACAATCCGATCCGTGTCCATGATGATCCTCCTCGGTGGTCAGCCGAAGTAACCGATCAGACGCAGCGCGGTTCCTTAGGCTCTCCTATAGAATCAGGCCGCCATCGACGACCAGCGTCTGGCCGATGATGTAGGACGACAGCGGCGAGGCCAGGAACAGCGCCGCGCCCGCCATGTCGGCCGGCGTACCCAATCGCCGCAGCGGGATGCGTGCGAGCGCGCCTTCGAGCCGCTTCGGATTGTCGGTCGTCACCTTCGTCATCTTGGTGTCGACGAGCCCTGGCGCGATGCCGTTGACGCGGATGCCGTCCTCGGCCCAGGCCTCGCCCAGCGTCCGCGTCAATCCGACCGCACCGGTCTTCGAGGCATTGTAGGCGGGATTGCCCATGGTGGAATGATAGGCCGCGGTCGAGGACACGATGATCAGCGCGCCCTTCGCGTCCCGCAACATGGAATGAAAGCGCGTCGCGCAGGCCATCAGGCTCATCAGATTGATCTCGACGACCTTGCGGAAGCCCGCCATCTCGAATTCGCCGCGGCGGTAGATCACCGCGCCCTGCGCGAGCACCAGGATGTCGAGACGGTCGAACGACGGCTTGAATGCTTCGATCGCACCGGAATTGCCGACATCGAGCTGCGCGTAAGCAAGACATTCGAGATCGGAGCCTTCGTCGGCTGAATATTCCGTTGCGCGAGCACGCGTGCCGCAGACGGCAACAGCTGCGCCCTTGGCGCGAAAGGCCTGCGCGATGCCGTTGCCGATGCCGCTGGAACCGCCGACCACCAGCACCTGCTTGCCTGAGTAATCGAGCTCATTTGCCATTGTCGGCCTCCCCTTTTGTTTTCTGCTTGTTTGACCTGTCTGCGGATCGATGCCAGCCTTGTCAATCACAACAAGAACCAGCTCGGCGCGAGGGAACAGCATGTCCGACGTCAGGGAGCTCAGCCGGTCCGTGAAGGGGCTCACCGTGCTCGTCACTGGCGCAGCCAGCGGCATGGGGCGCGCCACAGCGCGCGTGTTCGGAAACGAAGGTGCGAACGTCGCCGTCACCGATTTCGACGAGCAAGGCGCGCAGGACGTCGCCAGGGAGATTGCGGCAAGCGGAGGCGCGGCAAGGGCGTGGAAGCTCGACGTCGCCGACGGCGGCGAAATCAAACGTGTGGTCGGCGATGTCGCCGCGCATTTCGGCGCCCTCGACATCGTCGTCAACAATGCCGGCATCTCCGTGCGCGTCGCGATCGACGATGAGGGCTACGAGGACGCCTGGGCGAAGGGCATCGCCGTGATGCTGACGGCGCACCCACGCATCATCCGCGCCGCGCTGCCGCACTTGCGCAAGTCGAAGAGTCCCCGCATCGTCAACATCGCCTCGACCGAGGCGCTCGGCGCCACCGCATTGCACAGCCCGTATTCGGCCGCGAAGGGCGGCGTCGTGAGCCTCACCCGCTCGCTGGCGGTGGAGCTCGGCCGCGAGGGCATCACCGTCAACTGCATCTGCCCCGGACCGATCCGCACAAAAATCACCGACCGCATCCCGGAGGAGCACAAGACCATCTACGCCAAGCGCCGCACCGCACTCGGCCGCTACGGCGACCCTGAAGAGGTCGCGCATATGACGCTGAGCCTGTGCCTTCCGGCGGCGTCCTTCCTCACCGGCGCGGTGATCCCGGTCGATGGCGGGCTGATGGCGCGGAACGCGTGAGAGCCATGCGCGCGGCGCGTTGACATCGCCGGATGCGGGCGTCATTTTTTCCACAAACAGAGCGGGGAAACCGCTCGTAGATGCGGGAGGAACGCAATGACCATCGCCATCCGGCAGCTTCAGAAACATTTCGTCGGCGAGGTGTCCGGCCTCGACTTGCGCAAGCCGCTCACGCCGGATCAGGCGCGCGAGATCGAGGCCGCGATGGACAAGTACGCGGTGCTCGTCTTCCACGACCAGGACATCACCGACGAGCAGCAGATGGCATTCGCGCTGAATTTTGGCCAGCGCGAGGAGGCGCGCGGCGGCAACATCACCAAGGCGGATGAACACCGCCTCACCTCAGGCCTGAACGACGTCTCCAACCTCGGTAAGGACGGCAAGCCGCTGCCCAAGGACAGCCGCGCCAATCTGTTCAACCTCGGCAATTGCCTGTGGCACTCGGACAGCTCGTTCCGTCCGATCCCCGCAAAATTCTCGCTGCTATCGGCGCGCGTGGTGAACCCGAAGGGCGGCAACACCGAGTTCGCCGACATGCGCGCGGCCTATGACGCGCTCGACGACGAGACCAAGGCGGAGATCGAGGATCTCGTCTGCGAGCATTCGCTGATGTATTCGCGGGGATCGCTCGGCTTCACCGAATACACCGACGAAGAGAAGGAGATGTTCAAGCCGGTGCTGCAACGGCTGGTGCGCACGCACCCCGTGCATCGCCGCAAGTCGCTGTATCTGTCATCGCATGCCGGCAAGGTCGTCGGCATGAGCATGCCCGAGGGGCGGCTATTGCTGCGCGATCTGACCGAGCACGCCACGCAACCCGAGTTCGTCTACGTGCACAAATGGAAGCTGCATGACCTCGTGATGTGGGACAACCGCCAGACCATGCACCGCGTCCGCCGCTACGACCAGTCCCAGCCCCGCGACATGCGCCGCGCGACGGTGGCAGGGACGGAGCCGACGGTGCAGCAGCAGGCGGCGGAGTAGGCCGGGTCGGAGTAGCCACAAATTCGGTCGTCGTCCCGGACAAGCGGAGCGCTGGGCAACGCGTAGCGTTGTCCGGCGCGAAGCGCCGATCCGGGACGACAGCGGAGAATAACTGAGGGCAGTGGAGAGTGTGGCAATAGCGGCCGATAACGCTACGCGTGCCCGGCCTCGTTCGAGAGCATACCGGGGTCGATGCCGATCTTCTGCAAAGCGCGATTGTACTTGTCCTCGACGTCGTCGCCGAAAATCAGATCCGCGTCCGCGTCGCAATGCAGCCAGCCGTTGCTCTGGATCTCCGTCTCGAGCTGGCCCGGCGCCCAGCCGGCATAGCCGAGCGCGAGGATGGCGTGCTTGGGGCCGGAGCCGTTGGCGATGGCGCGCAGAATGTCGACCGTCGCGGTCAGGCAGACGCCGTCATCGATCCGCAGCGTGGCGTTCTCGATGTAGAAGTCGCTGGAATGCAGCACGAAGCCGCGCCCGGTGTCGACCGGCCCGCCCCGCAGCACCTTCATACTTTCGGCATTCTCCGGCAGCTTGATGTGCTCGCCCTTCTTGATGATGCCGAGCTGCTGCAAGAGCTCGGGGAAATCGATGCTGCCGGCGGGGTGGTTCACGATGATGCCCATCGCCCCCTCCGCCGAATGGGCGCAAAGATAGATCACCGAGCGCTCGAAGCGGGAATCGCCCATCACGGGCATTGCGATCAGGAGCCGGCCGTCGAGATAGCCGCCGGAACTGGGCAGCGCGGCGCCCGAGCTGCGGGTGCTTTCGCCCGTCCTCTTGCCTGTGGGAGCCATCGCTCGAGCACTCCGGTTTCAATTCCTATCCTGATGTCGGGCCGGGCGGCTGTCAAATCAAGGGTTGCGGCGAGTTGATTCGGGTGCATCCATCACAAGCAATTCAATGGTTTGGCCCTGGGTGACCCTGTAAAGACGTGCCATGTCCAGCATTGTTCCCCTGCGTGCGGCGATTGGCGTCGCGACAACCCTGCTCGCGTCGTCGTTGGCTATCGCGGCCCGTGCCGATGACGCATCGCCTTGGCAGCGCGATGGACATTCCGCGGTGCGGCTCCTGGCGGGCTCGCGCAGCGGCGCGGTGCTGCTCGGCGGTATCGCCTTCCAGCTGCAGCCCGGCTGGAAGACCTACTGGCGGTCGCCCGGCGATTCCGGCGTTCCCCCCCGGTTCGACTTCTCCAAGTCCGACAATGTCGAGGCGGTGACGGTGATGTGGCCGGCACCGCTGAAGTTCGATGACGGCGCGGGCGGCCATTCGATCGGCTATCGCGACCAGGTCGTGCTGCCCCTGCGCATCGTCGCCAAGGCCGCGGACAAGCCGGTGACCTTGAGGGCCGAGATCAACTACGCGGTGTGCGAGAAGCTCTGCATTCCCGTAGAGGCCAGCGCCGAGCTCGGCTTCAACAGCGTCGCCTCGACCGAGGACGCGAACTTGCGTGCCGCGCTCGACACCGTGCCGAAGCCCGCCAATATCGGCGACCCCAACCCGCTCACCATTCGCGACGTCAAGCGGGACGGGCCCAAGAACGTAGTGGTCGATGTGGTGGCGCCGGACAGCCGCAAGGTCAATCTGTTCGTGGAAGGCCCGACGCCCGATTGGGCGCTGCCGATTCCGGCGCCGGTGCAGCCCAGCCCGCCCGGGGTCGTGCGCTTCTCGTTCGAGCTCGACGGGCTGCCGCCGGGCGCCAAGCCCGAGGGCGCGGCGCTGAAGTTCACGCTGGTCGGGCCGGAGAAGGCGTACGAGTTCAACACGAATTTGAACTAGCGTCCGCCCAACCGAATCTTAACGAATGGTTGCTAATCCCTCGCCTGCCGCTGCAGGTCGCTGGGGATTGTTCGAATTGGCCGTGATGGATGCACCACCCGCAACGACCGGACCGGCCGGGCTGGTCGCGCGGCTGCGTGCCAAGCTCGCGGGCGGATCGAGCGAGGCGTCGCTGACGCGGCGGCTCGCCGGCACCATCTTCATCATTCGCGTCATCAGCGCCGGCCTCGCTTATGTCTCGCAGGTGCTGCTGGCGCGCTGGATGGGCACGTCCGATTACGGCATCTACGTCTATGTCTGGACCTGGGTGCTGCTGCTCGGCAGCATGATGGATTTCGGCATCTCGGCCTCCGCGCAGAAAATCATTCCGGAGTACCGCGCCAACGGCGCGCACGCGCTGCTGCGCGGCTTCCTGTCCGGCAGCCGCTGGCTGACCTTTGCCGTGTCCACGCTGACGTCGCTCGGCCTTGCTGGCATCGTCAAATTGCTGTCGCCCTGGATCGATCCCGCCGAGGTGCTGCCGCTCTATATCGGCTGCATGACGCTGCCCGCTTTCGTGGTCGCCAACACCCAGGACGGCATCGCGCGCTCGCACGACTGGGTGCAACTCGGCCTGATGCCGCAATTCATCATCCGCCAGGCGCTGATCATCGGCATCACGGCGCTCGCCTTCCTGCTCGGCTATCACCTCGGCGCCGTCGCCGCGATGGTCGCAAGCCTTTGCGCGGTATGGATCGCGATGGCCGGGCAGATGGTGGTGCTGAACCGCAAGCTCGCCGATCACATCACACCGGGACCGAAGGCCTATGACGTCAAGGGCTGGCTCGCCGTCTCGCTACCGATCCTGCTGGTCGAGAGCTTCTACCTGCTCCTGTCCTACACCGACGTGCTGGTGCTGCAGCAATTCCGTCCCTCGGACGAGGTCGGCGTCTATTTCGCCGTGGTGAAGACGCTGGCGCTGGTCTCGTTCATCCACTACGCGATGTCAGCCACGACGGCACACCGCTTCGCCGAATACAATGCCAGCGGCGACAAGGCGCGCCTGTCGGCCTACGTCGCGCATGCCATCACCTGGACGTTCTGGCCGTCGCTGGCCGCGACCATCGTGCTGCTCGCGCTCGGCAAGCCGCTGCTCTGGCTGTTCGGGCCGCAATTCACCGTCGGCTACGACATCATGTTCGTCGCCGCGATCGGGCTCGTGGTCCGCTCTGCGATCGGGCCGGTCGAGCGCCTGCTCAACATGCTCGGCCAGCAGAAGATCTGCGCGCTCGCCTATGCGCTAGCCTTCATGATGAACCTCGTGCTCTGCATCGCGCTGGTGCCGCGCTACGGCGGCCATGGCGCCGCGGCTGCAACCTCGATCTCCCTCACCTTCGAGACGGTGCTGCTGTTCTGGATCGTGCGGCAGCGGCTGGGGCTGCACGTGCTGGCGTTCGGACGTTAGCCATCAGCTTGAGATGATTGGAAACCTCTTCGGCACCTGATATAGTTGGGTATGGCTGCAAGCGATCTGCGAGATCTTCTGGAACGTGCCCAGACTTGGCCCGAAGAGGCCCAGAACGAGCTGGTTGCGATTGCCAGCGAAATCGAGAGCGAACTGCTCGGCGGCGAGTATGTTGCGACGCAGGAAGAGCTGCGAAGTATCGACGCTGCGTTAGCCTCCATAGATCGCGGCGAGTTCGCTACGGATGCCGAGGTCGCAGAAGTCTTCGCGAAATTCAGGCGCGGATGAAGGTCGTCTGGTCCCGAGAGGCGCTTGCTGACCTCGAAGACATTGCAACCTATTATGCCAGCAACGCCAGCCCAGCGATCGCCGATGCCATCGGACGAAGATTTGCGGATGTTATCGAGCGCGTCCGGCGTGCGCCTTTCTCATCGCCACGGGTCACACAACGTTCCCAAGTCCGCGTGGCAACGGTCGTCCGCTATCCATTTCGGATATTTTACCGTGTCACCGGCGAGTTCGTTCATATCGTCCATATCCGCCACGCGTCGCGGCGGCCCCTTGCCGGACTGAACGAGCCGGAAAGCCAATATGGTTCGCCTCGGACCTGAGAACGGCTGGTTCGCAGTAGGCGCGGGAAGAGGTGAGACACCCAGTGCCACTGACGCTGGTCGCGAACAGCGGAAAGATGGTGGGCACGGCGCTGGCACCTTTGCCCACCCTACAGCACTGTGCGCCTACTCCGCGGTCCAGCCGCCGTCTATCGAGAGGTTGGTGCCGGTGATCTGGGCGGCGTCGTCGCTGCACAGGAACAGGGCGAGCGCGGCGACCTGCTCGGAGGTGACGAACTCCTTGGTCGGCTGCGCATCGAGCAGCACATCGTTGATGACCTGCTCGCGCGTCAGATTGCGTGCCTTCATCGTGTCGGGGATTTGCTTCTCGACCAGCGGGGTCCAGACGTAGCCGGGGCTGATGCAGTTGCAGGTGATCTTGTGGGTCGCGACTTCCAGCGCCACGGTCTTGGTGAGGCCGGCGATGCCGTGCTTGGCCGAGACGTAGGCCGACTTGAATGGCGAGGCCACTAGCGAGTGCGCCGACGCCGTGTTGATGATGCGGCCCCAGCCCTTCTTCTTCATGCCGGGCACTGCGGCGCGGATGGCGTGGAAGGCCGAGGACAGATTGATCGCGATGATCTGGTCCCATTTCTCCGGCGGGAATTCCTCGATCGGCGAGACGAACTGGATGCCGGCATTGTTGACGAGGATGTCGACCGAGCCGAACGTCTTCTCGCCGAGCGCGATCATGCCGGCGACCTCGGCGGGCTTGGTCATGTCGGCGGGCGAGTAGACCGCCTTGACGCCGAAATCGGATTCGATCTTGGCGCGCTCCTTCTCGATGTCCTCCGGCGAGCCGAAACCGTTGATGACGACGTTGGCACCGGCGCCGGCGAAGGCGCGCGCGTAAGCGAGCCCGATGCCGCTGGTCGATCCGGTCACGAGGGCGTTCTTGCCTGACAGAGTACCCATTCTATTCGCTCCTTTTTGCCGGGGGCGCGGTGACGTCCCCCGTGAGATCGTAGGTCACCATGGTCTCGCCGGACTGCGGCCGCTCCAGCCAGTCCTTGTGGCGCATCGACAGGTGCACGTCACGAACGCCGGCCTCCCAATGCTCGACCATGGCAATGTGCGAGAAATCGTAATCCTTGGACGAGGATTCGTAGTTCTTGCTGCGGTAGATCAGATGCACCACGGTGACGGTGCTTTCGCGCGACACTTTCGCCAGGAATTCGACGGAAGGATCGTTCTTGAGATAGTCCGGCAATTTGCCGATCAGATCGCGCACGGCCCTGCGGGCGTTGTGCAGCTGCTTGTTCTTGTCGGTGTTCATCCGCGTGCGGCTGGAATAGCGGATGTCCTTCTCGCGCTCGGCGGCCTCCAGCAGCGAGTTCGGCAGGTCGCCGCGCGCGGAAAACAAATCGACCTGAAAGATCAGCATGTCGCGTTCGACCTCGGCATCGAGCACGTAGTCGAGCGGAGTGTTGGAGGCGATGCCGCCGTCCCAATAATGCTCGCCGTCGATGACGACGGAGGGAAAGCCCGGCGGCAGCGCGCCGGAGGCCATGATGTGCTCGGGGCCGATCTTCTTGCCGAGCTTCTTGAACGCGTAATTGTCGAAATATCTGAAATTGCCCGAGGTGACGCCGACCGCGCCGACCGACAGGCGTGTCTTCAGATCGTTGATGCGGTCGAAATCGACGAGTCGCTCCAGCGTCTTCTTCAGCGGCGAGGTATCGTAATAGCTTTCGGCCTCGCGATGCCCCGGCGGCCACAGCGGCGCCGGCGGAATGCGTGGCGTGAAGAAGCCGGGCACGCCGAACGTCGCAATCAGCGCGGCACTGGTGGAATTGAACAGCTCGCGGCTGCGGTCGCTCTTGCCGACCGGCTTCCACGGCACCGGGGCCGACACCATTTCCCAGAATTCCTTGAGCCGCTCGACGCGGGTGTGCCCCTCATTGCCGGCGATGATGGCGGCATTGACCGCGCCGATCGAGATGCCGGCGACCCATTCCGGATCGAAGCCGTAGCCACACAGCGCCTGGAAGGCGCCAGCCTGGTACGAGCCGAGCGCGCCGCCGCCCTGGAGGACCAGGACGCGCTGCGCATTCGTGGGGATTGTTGCGGTTTCCGGACTATGATCGGTCATGCGGGAACAATAGCAAAAGGCTGGCCACCGTGGCGACACTCCGCCGCGACGTCAATGCATCCCCGGGATCAAGTCTGGCTTATCGAGGCTCGGTGGAGGCCAGGATCATGGTCCAGAACACCTTGTATTTGGTGCCTGGAGCATAGCTCGCCGCGATGCCCAATTTTGTGACACCGCTCTTGAGCATGTTCGCGCGGTGCGGAGGCGAGTCGCGCCAGCCGGAAAACGCTTCCGCCAGCGTATGATAGCCGGCCGAGATGTTCTCGACCGCCACGGTGGCAGGATAACCGCCAGAGGCCAGACGCTTGGCGAGCGGCGCGCGGACGTCGTGGTCCATCTTGTTGGCCGCCGCCATCGCGCCCGATTGGGATTCGGCGAGCCGCGTCAAATCCGGGTCGACCACGACCGTACCGAGCCCGTTGTTCTGGCGGTATTGCGAGATCATGATTGCAGCTGCCTGGACGTCGAGCTTGGAGCCCGGCACCGCCATGTCGGCATACATCGACGGCTGCTGGACCGGTGCTTCGTTGCCGGCACAACCGGCGAGCAGCAACATGATGAGAATTGCGGCTGCAGCGCGCATGAATCGGGGCCCCCAAATGAGGGGCTGTTGTTGCATACCAACAATGGCTGAAAGGTGAATTTTGAAGAGAATTTGAGCCGTCATTCCGCGGCGGAATGACGGTTGGCTCAGCCCGCAAAAATCCGGTAGCGACGCGGATTGAGGCCGATGGTGTCGCCGGCGCGCAGTTCCTTGTCGCGGGGGGCGTCGATCTCGATGGTCTCGCCGCCGGACAGGGCTACTTCCGCCCGCTGCACCGGACCGAAATTGCGGACGTGCTGGACCGCGCCCTCGAAGGCGCCGCTGCCGGGCGGGCCGACCAGCATGTCATGTCGCCGCACGAACAGCTTCGACGCGCCAGGCGCAAGCCCATCGGCCGCCAGATCGAGCTGCCGGTCGCCGAGCCGGATCGCACCATCGCCGATCTGGATCGGCAGCACGATGGATTCGCCGATGAAGCCGTGCACGAACGCCGTCGCCGGATTGTCGTAGACGTCGTCGGGCGAGCCGATCTGCTCGATCCGTCCCTTGTCCATCACCACGACGCGGTTGGCGACTTCCAGCGCCTCCTCCTGGTCGTGCGTGACGAAGATCGAGGTGACGTGGATCTCGTGATGCAGCGAGCGCAGCCATTTGCGCAGCTCCTTGCGCACCTTGGCGTCGAGCGCGCCGAAGGGTTCATCGAGCAGGAGGATGCGCGGCTCGATCGCAAGCGCACGGGCGAGCGCGATGCGCTGACGCTGGCCGCCGGAGAGCTGGCTTGGATAGCGGTCGGCGAGCCAGTCGAGCTGCACCAGATCGAGCAGCTCCTTGACGCGCGAGCGGATCGCAGCCTCATCCTTTCGGACCGCGCGCGGCTGCACGCGGAGGCCAAAGGCAACGTTCTCGAACACCGTCATGTGGCGGAACAACGCATAGTGCTGGAACACGAAGCCGACGTGACGCTCGCGGGCTCCTTGCGCCAGCGCGTCCTCACCGTTGAAGGAGACTTCGCCCGAGTCCGGCCAATCGAGGCCGGCGATGATCCGCAGCAAGGTGGTCTTGCCGGAGCCGGACGGGCCGAGCAGCGCCAGCAGCTCACCGTCGTTGACCTTGAGATCGACGCCGTCGAGGGCTGCAAAACTGCCGAATTTCTTGACGAGATTCTTGACTTCAATGGTCACTGGCGTCTTGTCCTTCGTCGAGATGACGTTCGAGAACGGTTTTTGCGATCAGCGTGATCAGCGCCAGCATTGCGAGCAGCGAGGCGATCGCGAAAGCGGCGACGAACTGGTATTCGTTGTAGAGGATCTCGACCAAGAGCGGCATGGTGTTGGTCTCGCCGCGGATGTGGCCGGAGACGACGGAGACCGCACCGAACTCGCCCATCGCGCGCGCGTTGCAGAGCAGGACGCCGTAGAGCACGCCCCATTTGATGTTGGGCAGGGTGACGCGGAAGAAGGTCTGCAGGCCGGAGGCGCCGAGCGAGATCGCGGCCTCCTCCTCCTGCGTGCCCTGCTCCTGCATCAGGGGGATCAGCGCGCGCGCCACGAAGGGGAAGGTCACGAAGGTGGTGGCGAGCGCGATGCCGGGGACCGCGAACAGGATCTGGATGTCGTGCTCGCGCAGCCAGCTGCCGAAATAGCCTTGCGCGCCGAACAATAGCACGAAGACGAGGCCCGAGATCACCGGGCTGACCGAGAACGGCAGGTCGATCAGCGTGATCAGGAAGGTCTTGCCCGGAAACTCGAATTTTGC
Organism: Bradyrhizobium yuanmingense; assembly: GCF_025200905.1. Taxonomy (NCBI): domain Bacteria; kingdom Pseudomonadati; phylum Pseudomonadota; class Alphaproteobacteria; order Hyphomicrobiales; family Nitrobacteraceae; genus Bradyrhizobium; species Bradyrhizobium yuanmingense. Next base: position 6,405,725 of record NZ_CP104173.1, read on the forward strand.
AATCGCCCAGGCGGCGACGAGGCCGAACACCAGATTGAGCCCGACCGAGATCGCCGCGACGATCAACGTCAGCTTGATCGCCGCCATCGCCTCCGGCTCGGCGAGCGCGGCGAAATAGGCGAGGATGCCGCGCGAAAATGCCTGCGCGAACACGACGACCAGCGGCAGCACGACGAAGACGGTGAGAAACAGCAACGCCAGCGTGATGATGACGATGCGGACAGCGCGCGGCTCGGTGCGCAAATTGTTCCGCGCCGCCGCCGCGTGCGCGCGTGCCTGCGAGTCGGAGGCCGAGAGCGACACGGAATCTGCGATCTGCATCGTCATGGTCCGCCCTCAGCGCGCCGGGATCCGGCTCTGCGCCCAGCGCTGGAGCCGATTGACCGCGAAGATGATGACGAAGGAGACGACCAGCATGACCACCGCAATCGCGGTCGCATCGGCGTAACGGAATTCGGACAGGCGTATCACGATCAAGAGCGGCGCGATCTCGGAGACGTTGGGCAGATTGCCGGCGATGAAGATCACCGAGCCGTATTCACCGACCGCGCGGGCGAAGGCGAGCGCGAGGCCCGTGAGCAGCGCCGGCGCGAGCGAAGGCAGGATCACGCGAACGATGGTCTGCAAGCGGCTGGCCCCCAGGCTGCCCGCGGCTTCCTCGATTTCAGGGTCGAGATCCTGCAGCACCGGCTGCACGGTGCGGACAACGAAGGGAATGCCGATGAAGATCATGGCGACGAAGATGCCGACCGGCGTGAACGCCACCTTGAGGCCGAGCGCGGCGAGCGGCGCCCCCAGCCAGCCCTTCTCGGCGAACAGCGCCGTCAGCGCGACGCCGGCCACCGCCGTCGGCAGCGCAAACGGCACGTCGACGATGGCATCGAAGATGCGGCGGCCGGGGAAGCGGTAGCGCACCAGCGCCCAGACGATGATGCTGCCCATCACCAGATTGACGCAAGCCGCCGCAAAGGCGAGGCCGAACGAGACGCGGAGCGCGTTCAGGGTGCGGCGGCTGGAGAGGATGTTCCAGAACTGCTCGGGGCTGAGCTCAAGCGATCTCAGGAACAGGCCGGCGAGTGGAATCAGGATGATCACGGACAGCCAGGAAAGCGTCAGTCCCATGGTGAGACCGAAGCCCGGCAATGTCCGGCGTCGTGCTGCGAGTGCGCTCACCAGGCCCCCTGCTAAAGCCCCCTACGACAGCGCCCGATCAGTTCTTGTAAATCTGATCGAAAACGCCGCCGTCTGCAAAATGTTCCTTCTGTGCCTTGGTCCAGCCGCCGAAGACGTCGTCGATCGTGAACAGCTCGACCTTGGCGAAGGCATTTTCGTACTTTTTGGCGGTCTCGGCATCACGCGGACGGTAGAAATTGCGCGCGGCGATTTCCTGCCCTTCCTTGGTGTACCAGTATTGGAGGTAGGCGTCAGCCGCATTGCGGGTGCCCTTTTTGTCGGCAACCTTGTCCACGATCGCGACCGGCGGCTCGGCGAGGATCGACTGCGGCGGTGCAACGATCTCGAACTTGTTCGCACCGAATTCCTTGAGGGCCAGGAACGCCTCGTTCTCCCAGGCGAGCAGCACGTCACCGACGCCGCGCTCGACAAAGGTCACAGTGGCGCCCCGGGCGCCGGTATCGAGCACCGGCACCTGCTGGAAGAGCTTCCCAACGAAGTCCTTGGCCTTGTCGGCCGAACCGTATTTCTTTTGCGCAAAGCCCCAGGCGGCAAGATAATTCCAGCGCGCGCCGCCCGACGTTTTCGGGTTCGGCGTGATGACGGCAACGCCCGGCTTGATCAGATCATCCCAGTCCTTGATGCCCTTGGGATTGCCCTTGCGCACCAAGAACACGATGGTCGACGTGTAGGGCGACGAATTCTGTGGCAGCCGTTTCTGCCAATCCGTCGCGGTGAGGCGCTTGCTCGCGATGGCGTCGATGTCATAGGCGAGCGCCAGCGTCACCACATCAGCCTGCAAGCCGTCGATCACCGCGCGCGCCTGCGAGCCGCTGCCGCCGTGCGACTGCTTGATCTCGACGCTCTTGCCGGTTTCCTTCTGGTAGGCGCTCGCGAACGCCTTGTTGAACTCGACATAGAGCTCGCGCGTCGGATCGTACGACACGTTCAGCAAATTGATGTCGGCGGCCAGAGCCGAGCCTGCCCAGAACCCCGTCGCGAGCAATCCTGCGGCGAGCGGAACGATACGGCGCATCATGTCCATCTCCATTCACCTCGACGACATCGGCGTCATCGACGGCAGGCATAACTCGTGGCGAAACGCTCTTGTGTCAACGGAACCCGATTTTCTTGTTCGCTAGCTCGCAGCGTGACTGTGCTACGAAGTCTTCATCGTATGGATGCCGCATTCTGTCTTGGCCCGGCCGCGCCACCGGCCGGCGCGTGCATCCTCGCCCTCAGTCGTTCTGCTGGTGCAAGGCATACACCCAACCGACAGGAATCCTGACACAACCAGAGGGTGCCGCGGCAATTTAGCGCGGGTGAAGATCGCCTCGATCTCCTCGCGCGAGACGTTGGCGAAGGGATTGAACTTCAGCCGCGCGCCATCGTCCTCGACGACCGGAATGTCGGCGCGCGCATTGCCCTGAAAGCGCTTGCGGCCGTTGAGCCAGGCGCCGAACGGCTTCAGCGCACGCGCCAGCGGCTCGACCTTGCGGATGCGGCAGCAGGCGTCGGGATCGGAGAACCAGAGGTCGCGGTCGGGATCTTCGCGCGACAGCGTCTCCTCGGCCGGCTTGATCGAGCGAACGTCCTTCAGGCCCAGCGTCGCAATGAGCGTATCGCGATAGGCCAGCGTCTCCTCGAACAACCAGCCGGTGTCGAGAAAGATCACGGGGATTGCGGGATCGACATCCGACATGACCTTCAACAGCGTCGCCGATTCAGTACCGAACGAGGACACCAGCGCAAGCTTCTCGCGCCCGACCGTCTTCAGCGCCGCGGCAATGACCTCCGCAGGCGAGGCATCGCGCAAGGCGCGATCGAGCTCGTCCGCCGAAGGTAGCGCAGACACGGGCGAAACCTGAGGCGCGATCGCGTTCACGTGCCGACCCCTTCGGAGTGGCGCAATTGCATGCGCCGGTGCAGCGCTGTGATGCGGCCATCGCCGGTCGGCTGGTAGAACACCGAATAGCGCTTCGCGGTCTGCATGAAGGCCTCCGCATCGGCCTGCTTCTTGACCTCGAAGGCATCGAAGCCGGCGCGCAGCATGAACACGAACTGGTCGCGCAGCACCTGACCGGTCGCGCGCAATTCGCCGCGGTAGTTGTAACGTTCGCGCAGCAGCCGCGCCTGGCTGTAGGCGCGCCCGTCACGGAAGGTCGGGAACACCAGCGCGACGGCGGCGATCTGGCCGAGATACGGCACGAGCTCGGCGATGTCGCGATTGTTGGGCCAGATCACCCCGACCTTTCCGGCGCGCTTGAGCAAGCCCTCGGCCTCGCCGAGGAAGCGCTCGGCGGGCACCAGGATGTCGCCGCCCTCGGGCAGCGGCGTGTCGACGGCGAGCTTGACGAAGCGGTCGTCCGTGATCTTTCCGCCATTAACGAGTGGCATAGACGCGCTCCTTGAAGGGTTCGACGCCGAGGCGCTTCACCGTGTCCATGAACAGCTCTTCGGGCCGCTCGCGCAGCGCCAGATAGGCTTCCACGATGTCCTCGACCACGTCGGCGACCTCGTCGAACTTGACGCCGGGACCGATCAGGGTGCCGAGCGCGGCGTTCTCGTCGGCACGGCCGCCGATGGTGATCTGGTAGACCTCCTCGCCGTTCTTCTCGACGCCGAGAATGCCGATATGGCCGACATGGTGATGGCCGCAGGCATTGATGCAGCCGGAGATGTTGATGTGCAGACGGCCGATCAGGTTAGCGAGCTCGTGATTGGCGAAGCGCCGCGTCAGCTCCTGCGCGATCGGAATCGAGCGGGCATTCGCCAGCGAGCAATAGTCGAGCCCGGGGCAAGCGATGATGTCGGTGATCAGGTTGACGTTGGGCGTCGCCAGCCCGAGCTTGTCGAGCGCCTTCCACAGTGCCGGCAGGTCGCGCTTGGCGACGTGCGGCAGCGCTAGATTCTGCTCGTGGCCGACGCGGATCTCGCCGAAGGAATATTTGTCGGCAAGATCTGCCAGCGCGTCCATCTGCTCGGCGGTGGCATCGCCCGGAGGCCCGCCGGTCGGCTTCAGCGAGATCGTGACGATGGAGTAACCCTGCACCTTGTGCGGGGCCACCGAGTTCTTGCGCCATGCCTCGAAATCGGGGTCGGCCGCGGCCTGGCGCAGCTCGTCCGGCATATGCGGCAGCTTCTCGTAAGCCGGATAGGTGAAGCGCGAGCGGATGTCCTCGATCACCTCCTCGTCGATCTGGAGCGAGGAGTTGCGGATATGCTGCCACTCGTCCTCGACCTCGCGCGAGAATTTCTCGATGCCGAGCTCGTGCACCAGGATCTTGATGCGCGCCTTGTAGATGTTGTCGCGGCGGCCGTACTGATTGTAGACGCGTAAGATCGCCTCGATGTAGCTGAGGATGTCGCGGCCGTGCACGAAGTGCTTGATGGTCTTGGCGATGAACGGCGTCCGGCCGAGACCGCCGCCGACCAGAACCTCGAAGCCGGTCTCGCCCTTCTCGTTCTTGATCAAGCGCAGGCCGATGTCGTGGATCTTGATCGCGGCGCGGTCGTGGTCCGAGGCGGTGATCGCGATCTTGAACTTGCGCGGCAGGAACGAGAATTCCGGATGCAACGTGGTGTGCTGGCGGATCAGCTCCGACCAGATGCGCGGATCCTCGATCTCGCCCGGCGCGACGCCGGCCCACTGGTCCGAGGTGACATTGCGCATGTTGTTGCCGGAGGTCTGCATCGCGTGGATGCCAACCTTGGCGAGGTCTTCGAGTGCATCCGGCAGCTCGGCGAGCTTGATCCAGTTGAACTGGATATTCTGCCGCGTGGTGAAGTGGCCGTAGCCGCGATCGTATTTGCGCGCGACATGGGCGAGCGCCCGCATCTGGTTCGTCGCCAGAGTGCCATAGGGAATCGCGACGCGGAACATATAAGCGTGCAGCTGCAGATAGACGCCGTTCTGCAAACGCAGGATCTTGAACTCGTCCTCGGTGAGCTCGCCGGAAAGGCGCCGCTTCACCTGGTCGCGGAACTCCGAGACGCGCTCGTTGACGAGCGTGCGGTCGATTTCGTCGTAAGCATACATAAGTGGGTGCCTTAAACCTGGGCCGGCTGTCCGATGGTGACGCCGGTGCGGCGAATCTGCTCGCGCAGATTGCCGGGCTGGACCTTGCCATCGTCGCCGATCTGCACCGGCGCGATATAGGGGCCGATGGCGCCGACGTCATCGGCCACGGCTTCCGCAAGCAACGCCTTGGCCTCGTCGGAGTTGCGCACGATCGCGGCTTCCGACAGCTCGGCGGACCAGCTGTTGGCGGCGGTGCGGTAAACCACGATGCCGTCCCAGGTGCGGTTGGCGGTCACGACCGAGGGGCCGGCGATACGGATCTTCTTTTGTTCGAGCGGAGAGGTCATTCGGCTGCATCCAATAGGTCAGAGATGATTTGTTTGGGTGTCTGGCGGCGAAGCGAGCCGGCATGCCGGACCACGTCGCCGATGATGAGGATGGCGGGACCGCCATGGATCCGCCGCACCAGTTCCGGCAGATCGCGCAGCGTGCCAATTGCGCCTTGCGCATCGGGCCGCGTGACGCGGGCGAACACGCCGACCGGCGTCTCCGGCGAGCGGCCGGCCGCGAACAAGCCTGCGCGCACGGCGGGCGCTGCGGTCATGCCCATGTAGACCACGACGGTCATCTTGGTGTCGGTCAGTGTCGACCAATCCACGTTCTCTGCATCGCGGGCCTTGTGTGCGGTGAGGAAGGTGATGCGGGTCGCTTCGTGACGATAAGTGAGCGGCACCTCGAAATCGGCAGCGGCGCCGAGCCCTGCGGTGATGCCGGGAATGATCGAATAGGCGACGCCGGCGGCGCGCAACGCTTCCACCTCTTCGCCGCCGCGGCCGAACACGAAGGGATCGCCGCCCTTCAGCCGCACGACGCGCTGGCCCGATTGCGCGGCCTCGATCATGCGCTTGTTGATGGCGTCCTGGCCGATGCCGGGCTTGCCCACGCGGCGGCCGACCGCAAAGCGCGTGGTGTCGCGGCGAATGCGGTCGAGAATCTCGGGCGAGACCAGCTCGTCATAAAAGACGATGTCCGCGTCCTGCAGCGCGCGCAGCGCCTTGATGGTGAGCAGATCGGGATCGCCGGGGCCAGCGCCGACCAGCGCGACGGAGCCTTCCGGCTTGTCGGCGCGCGCGAACGCGGTGGGATCGGAGATCGCCTTGAGCGATGCATCGGCTTCGCTGTTGCGGCCGGCGAGCATGGCGGCGCCGATAGGACCGTCGATGACGCGCTCCCAGAAGCGGCGGCGCAGCGGAAACTCGGCGATGCGCTCGTTGATCGACTTGCGGAAGGTGCCGATGAACTCGGCGAGCTCGCCAATGCGCGCCGGCAGCAGCGCCTCGATCTTCTCGCGCACGCGCCGCGCCACCACCGGGGAGGTGCCGCCCGTGCCGACCGCGACCACGACATCGCCGCGATCGACGATGGCCGGAAAGATGAAGCTGGAATGCTCGAGGTCGTCCATGACGTTGACGGGCAGGCCAGCCGCTTTGGCGCGAGCCGACATGGCGACACCGACATCGCCTGCGCCGGCGCAAACGACGGCGATGACGCCGGAAAGATCCGCCGTGAGCGGATCGCCCGCCGCGATCTCGATGCGCGCGGAGTCTTCGGAGCCGAGGCCAAGGTCATGATTGCCGTCGATCGCATGCACGCGCAGGCGCGCGCCGGCAGCGGCGAGCACGCGCAGCTTGGCGCGCAAAAGCTCGCCCGTCCCGATGAGGACCACCGGGCCGGCCTTGAGATCGAGAAACACCGGCAAGAACCGCATGTGATACTCGCTTCCCCACAAACGGGGTTGACTGGAATTATTTTCTATATATGTCTCGTTTCGAGCGCGCAAAGAGAAAATTTTTTCTTCTCTTCCGCACCGCAACTATAGAATTTTCGCCTCCAAACGCAAAGTGGCAGAGATGCATCTTCTCAAGGACGATTCCGCTGCTGATCGACTGAGCAATCCGGCGCTGGCTGAGCGCGTGCGCGCGCAAGAATTTGCTGCCGAACTTGCCTCGAGCATGGACCATCTCGACCAGCTCGAAGCGCAGAGCATCTACATCTTCCGTGAGGCCTTTGCCCGGCTGAAGAAGATTGCCCTGTTGTGGTCACTCGGCAAGGACTCCAACGTCATGATCTGGCTGGCGCGGAAAGCCTTCTTCGGCAAGATGCCGTTCCCGGCCCTTCACGTCGATACCGGCAAGAAGTTTCCGGAGATGTATCGCTTCCGCGATCATTACGGCAAGGAATGGGATCTCGATCTGCGCGTCGAGCCCTGCCCGCCGATCGATGCCGTCGACCCAACGCTGCCGCCGGCCGCCCGTTCCGCCGCGCGCAAGACCGAGGGCCTCAAGATGGCGCTCGCAAAGTATGGCTTTGACGGCCTGATCGCCGGCATCCGCCGCGACGAGGAAGCAACGCGCGCCAAGGAGCGGGTGTTCTCGCCGCGCGGCTTGGAGGGCAATTGGGACGTGCGCGACCAGCCGCCGGAATTCTGGGATCATTTCAACGCCTCGCCGCCGCAAGGCGCGCATCTGCGCATCCATCCGATCCTGCATTGGACCGAGGCCGACATCTGGGCCTACACCAAGCGCGAGAACATCCCGATTATTCCGCTGTACCTCGCCAAGAACGGCAAGCGTTATCGCTCGCTAGGAGACCAGGACATCACCAATCCGGTTGCCTCGAATGCCTCGAACATCGACGAGATCCTGATCGAGCTCGAACAGACCAAGGTGCCGGAGCGCTCGGGGCGCGCGCTCGACCACGAGACCGAGGACGCCTTCGAGCGCCTTCGCGTCGCCGGCTATCTCTGATCAAGGACGCGGCCATGAACATGATCGTCACGTCAGCCTCGCCCGGCACGCCGAACGGCACCACGCGTCCCCAGGTCCGCATCGTCATCGTCGGCCATGTTGACCACGGCAAGTCGACCCTGGTCGGCCGCCTCCTGCATGAAACCGGCAGCCTGCCCGAGGGCAAGCTCGAAATGCTCAAGGCCGTCAGCGCGCGGCGCGGCATGCCGTTCGAATGGTCGTTCCTGCTCGACGCGCTGCAGACAGAGCGCGACCAGGGCATCACCATCGACACCACCCAGATCCGCTTCCGCACCAATTCGCGCGACATCGTGCTGATCGATGCGCCCGGCCACGCCGAATTCCTCCGCAACATGATCACCGGCGCCTCGCAGGCCGACGGTGCGGTGCTGATCATCGACGCGCTGGAGGGCGTGCGCGACCAGACCAGGCGGCACGGCTATCTCCTGCATCTGCTCGGGGTGAAGCAGGTCGCCGTCGTCGTCAACAAGATGGACCGCGTCGATTTCTCCGCCGCACGCTTCAAGGACATCAGCGACGAGATCTCCGCGCATCTGAACGGCCTCGGCGTGACGCCCACGGCCGTGATCCCGATTTCCGCGCGTGACGGCGACGGCGTCGCGATGCGCACCGACCGCATCTCTTGGTACAAGGGACCGACCGTGGTCGAGGCGCTTGATCACCTCGAGCCGGCGCGTCCGCTGGAAGCGCTGGCGCTGCGGCTGCCGGTGCAGGCGATCTACAAGTTCGACGACCGCCGCATCGTCGCCGGCCGCATCGAATCCGGCAGCCTGATTGCCGGCGACGAGATCGTGATCATGCCGGCCGGTAAGATCGCCAAGATCAAGACGGTCGAGAGCTGGCCGGCGACGCCGGTAGCGGGCCGTCAGGGCGCCGGCCGCTCGGTCGGCATCACGCTCGACCGCGAATTGTTCATCGAGCGCGGCGACATCATCGCGCATGCGGGCAGCGCCCCGCGCGAGACGCGGCGGCTGCGCGCGCGCATCTTCTGGCTGCACGACAAGCCGCTTGCCAAGGGCGACCAGCTTTTGGTGCGCTGCGGCCCCAAGGAAAGCCGCGCCACCGTGGTCGCCATCGAGAAGGCGGTCGATCCCGGCGAGCTCTCGAGCAGCGAGAACAAGGCGATCGGTCGCAACCATGTCGGCGAGATCGACATCTCCCTGTCCAATCCGATCGCGACCGATCCCTACACCGAAAATCCGCGCACCGGCCGCCTCGTGATCGAGGTGTCCGGGCGCATCGCCGGCGGTGGCCTGGTGCTGTCGGTCGATGCCGGCCAGCGTGCCGTGCCTGTCGACATCGTGCCGGTGGAATCGGCGCTGCGTAGCGACGAGCGCTCGGCCCGCTACCGCCACAATGGCGCCGTGGTCTGGCTTACCGGCCTGCCGGCCTCCGGCAAGTCGACGCTGGCGCGGGCGCTGGAGCGGCGTCTCTTCACCAATGGCGGCTCGCCGATCCTGCTCGATGGCGACACGCTGCGCGCCGGGCTCAACAGCGATCTCGGCTTCTCCGCCACTGATCGCAGCGAGAACATCCGCCGCCTCGCCGAGGTCGCGACGCATCTCGCCCGCAACGGCCACATCGCCATCGTCGCGGCGGTCTCGCCCGCGCGCGAAGATCGCGCCGCCGCGCGTCGCATCGCCGACACCGCGTTTCGCGAAATCCATGTCGCGACGCCCGCCGAGGTGTGCGAGGAGCGCGATCCCAAGGGCCATTACAAGAAAGCCCGCGCCGGCGCACTCGCCTCGTTCACCGGCATTGGCAACGACTACGAGAAGCCTGAGGCCGCCGAGCTCGTGATCGATACGTCGAAGCGGACGGTTGCGGAAGCGGCCGACGAGATCGAGCAGATGCTGAAGGCATCAGGCGTGCTGTTCGACGAGCTCGTGGACCTCGCTGCGAATATTTGAGGCACGCGCATTCGTTGATGCGCTCGCTGCCGCCCACACGGGCGGTGCGTCCCTCCCCCTTGCGAGCCCTTGCGGGGGTGGGCGATCGCATATGAATTGCACGAGGACTGTCTGCGGGCTTGCTCCGCCTCTCCCGCTTGCGGGAGAGGCCGACGCGCTCGCAGAGCGCGGCGGGTGAGGGCTCTCGCTGCATAGGGACATCCTCAGTTAATCTCAACAATCCCGACGCGGAGACACCCTCTCCCCAACCCTCCCCCGCAAGCGGGGGAGGGAGCGCAGTTGTGCGCGTGGTGCGGAGCTGGGCTCAAGTCTGTAACGGCGTACCAATCCAGATCCTCGCCTTGACATTTTGACAAGCTCCCGGGGGTCTTCTCACGGCCTCTTTTTTGGGGCTAATAGGCCCCCGAAAGCCGCCCCGCGTGGGCGCATTTTGCTGCTGTCGGGTCAAAAGCAGCCAAAAACAGCCATTTCCAACAAGAAAGCCCATCATGAAACGCGTCGACGCCCACGGATTGAAGATCGCACCCGTCCTGTTTGACTTCATCGCCAAGGAAGCGGCCCCGAAAACCGGGATCGCGCCGGATGCGTTCTGGGCCGGGCTGGCCGGCATCATCAAGGAGCTGGGACCGAAGAACCGCGAGCTGCTCGCATTCCGCGACAATCTGCAGGCCAAGATCGACGACTGGCACCGCGCGGGCAAGGGCAAGGCGTTCGACCTCGATGCCTATACCGCCTTCCTAAAGGAGATCGGCTATCTCGTCCCGGAGCCGGCGACGCAGAAGGTCGAGACCGCCAATGTCGACGAGGAGATCGGCAAGATCTGCGGCCCGCAGCTCGTGGTGCCGCTCACCAATGCGCGCTACGCGCTGAACGCAGCGAATGCGCGCTGGGGCTCGCTCTATGATGCCTTCTACGGCACCGATGCGATCCCGCACGACCCTTCCGAGAGCGGCAAGGGCTACAACAAGGCGCGTGGCGACAAGGTGATCGCCAAGGCCAAGGCGTTCCTCGATAACGCGGTGCCGCTCGCGACCGGCAGCCACACCGACGTGACCGGCTATAGCATCGTCGCGAGCCAGCTCGCGGTGAAGCTGAAGAGCGGCAACGCCACCGCGCTGAAGAACGCCGCGCAGTTCGCGGGCTTCCAGGGCGATGCGGCTGCGCCGAGCGCCGTGCTGCTCGTCAACAACGGCCTGCATATCGAGGTCAAGATCGACCGCAGCAGCGCGATCGGCAAGGACGATCCGGCCGGCGTCGCCGACATGATCATGGAGGCCGCGGTCTCCACCATCCTCGACATGGAGGACTCGGTCGCCGCTGTCGATGCCGAGGACAAGGTGCTGGTCTACCGCAACACGCTCGGCCTGATGAACGGCACGTTGTCGGCCGATTTCGAGAAGGGCGGCAAGACGCTGACGCGTTCGCTCAATTCCGACCGCCTCTACAAGACGCCGGACGGCAAGGGCGAGCTCAAGCTGCACGGCCGCAGCCTGCTGTTGATGCGCAATTGCGGTCACCACATGTTCACGGACGCGGTGCTCGACGAGAAGGGCGAAGAGGTTCCGGAGGGCCTGCTGGACGCCGCCGTCTCGGGCCTGCTCGCGATCCACGACCTCAAGGGCAATTCCAAGGTCAAGAACAGCCGCACCGGTTCTGCCTACATCGTGAAGCCGAAGATGCACGGCCCGGACGAGGTCTCGCTGACCTGCGAGATTTTCGACCGCGTCGAGAAGATGCTCGGCCTGCCCGAGAACACGCTCAAGGTCGGCATCATGGACGAGGAGCGACGCACCACCGTCAACCTCAAGGCCTGCATCCAGCGCGCCTCCAAGCGCATCATGTTCATCAACACCGGCTTCCTCGACCGCACCGGCGACGAGATCCACACCTCGATGGAAGCGGGTCCGATGATTCGCAAGAACGAGATGAAGGCGCAGGCCTGGATCAAGGCCTATGAGGACTGGAACGTCGACATGGGCCTGATCGATGGCCTGCCCGGCCACGCCCAGATCGGCAAGGGCATGTGGGCCGCGCCCGACAAGATGGCGGACATGCTGGCCCAGAAGCTCGGCCATCCGCAGGCCGGCGCCACCACCGCCTGGGTGCCCTCGCCGACCGCGGCGACGCTGCACGCGCTGCACTACCACCAGGTCAACGTCATCGCGCGCCAGGAGGAACTCGCCAAGGGCGGACCGCGCGCAAAGCTGTCCGACATCCTCACCATTCCGGTGTCGAAGTCGAACTGGGCGCCCGATGACGTCAGGCAGGAGATCGACAATAATTGCCAGGGCATCCTGGGCTATGTCGTGCGCTGGATCGACCAGGGCGTCGGCTGCTCCAAGGTGCCCGACATCCACGATGTCGGCCTGATGGAAGACCGCGCCACCTTGCGCATCTCCAGCCAGCACCTTGCCAACTGGCTGCACCAGGGCGTGATCACCGAGGCGCAGGTGATGGAATCGCTCAAGCGCATGGCGGTCGTCGTCGACAAGCAGAACGCGTCCGATCCCATCTACAAGCCGATGGCGCCTGCCTTCGACGGCGTCGCCTTCAAGGCTGCCTGCGACCTCATCTTCAAGGGGCGCGAACAGCCGAACGGCTACACCGAATACATCCTCACCGCGCGCCGCCGCGAGGCCAAGGCTCTTGCATAAAGAGGCTCTTGGATAAAGAGGCGCTTGGATAAGCGCGCTCGGCTGAGCAAAGTCACGGGAACATCGAAGCCCCGGCCGAACCCGGGGCTTTTTTGTTGGGCGAAACGTCGCGCTGTGTCACGGAACAGGCTGCGTGCGCCTCGCGTTGTCGGGCCATCAACCAACGGGAGATGGTCATGGACTGGAATCGGATCGAAGGAAACTGGAAGCAGTTCAAGGGATCGGCCAAGGAGAAATGGGGCAAGCTCACTGACGACGACCTCCAACTGATCGAGGGCCGCCGCGAGCAGCTTGAGGGCCGGTTGCAGGAGCGTTACGGCAAGGCCAAGGACCAGGTTCGTCAGGACGTCGACGACTGGCTGAAGTCGCTGCACTGAAGCGGCACGAACGAAGCCCCGGCTCACGCCGGGGCTTTTGATTTGAGGTGTAGCCCCGGATGGCGTGAGGTGCGATCGGGGCCGTCGTTGCGGCCCGGATACCGCTTCGCTTGTCCGGGCTGCGATTGCTAGAACACCGCCAGGTATTTCAGCAGCGAAACGATGCCGATGATGATGACAATCACGCGCGCGATCTGCTTGGCGCGGCCATCCATCGGCAGCATGTTGATGAGATAGAGCACGAGAATGACGACGAGAAAGGTGACGAGTACGCCGACCAGCATCGCGAGGCCCCCTTCAGGCAATTGCTACGCTGTTCTAACGCGCTGCACCCAAGCCGGTTCCATCTCGGAAACCCTGCCGCGCAACGTCCCGCGGCGGGCCTAGTCCAGCATTTGGCCGTCCGACAAGGTTCGGACGCCGTCCGATAGGGCGCTCCCTACTCCTTCGCCACCACCGGGACTTGACGGAATCTGGCACGCACCGATTCCGGCAGCGGCGAGAAATTCATCGCGACGCCACGGCGGTCATTGGCGTTGCGGCTGGCGACCACGAGGCCGCCGGCGCCCGCGACGATGTCGCCCTTGCGCAGGGTCGGGTCGTCCTCGACCTTGACTGATGCGAGCCCAACCGGGTCCTTGCCGTTGCAGGTACAGCCCGCGACGATCTCGTTGCGGTAGCGGTATGCATTTGGCAAGTCCGAATAGGATTTTCCCTTCTCAGTCGCGGCATCGTCGATGTTGCCGCCATAGACCAGCGAGGTCTCCGAGGCCGGGCAGAAGCTCTTGCAGGATTGCGCCTTGCTCTCGGCATCATTGCCTTGTGCCGGGAAGTAGCGACCGTCGCAGCTGCGCACGCAATAGGCGGTGCCGCCGCCGTAGGACGCGCGCTGGCGTGGCGCCTCATAGCGCGGCATATCGTCGGTGGGGAAAGGCATCCGGATTTCCGGCGGCGGCCGCATCCGAAAGCCGCCGAACAGGCCCGAGAAGAAATCCTGCGCATGCGCCGACGGCGCCATCGCTAGCCCGGTGGAGACGACGACGACAATCGCCGCTCCGCCCGCCAGTTTGTCAATCAGCCGTCTCGCCATAGGACCTCGCAGACTAATTCACGGCCGACGTGGTCATGTTCAGCGCCTGCCGACCCGAAGGCAGCGTCGTCACGGCCGGACGCTTGCGCACGGGATCACCTCCCTTCGCCATTAGCGGCGCGTTCTTCGGCAGCACCACGACCTTGGCGCCGACATTGACGCGGCTATACAGGTCGACGACGTCCTCGTTGGTCATGCGGATGCAGCCGGACGAGACGAACTTGCCGATGGTGGAGGGATCATTGGTGCCGTGGATGCGGTATTGGCTCGAGCCGAGATACATCGCGCGCGCACCGAGCGGGTTGCCGGGCCCGCCGGCGACGAAGCGCGGCAGATAGGGCTGGCGCGCGATCATCTCGGCCGGCGGATGCCAGTCCGGCCACTCGGCCTTGCGGCTGACGCTTTGCACGCCCGACCAGGTAAAGCCCTCGCGGCCGACGCCGACGCCGTAGCGGATCGCGCGGCCGCCTCCGAGCACGTAATAGAGATAGGTGCTGTTGGTATCGATGACGATGGTACCGGCCGGCTCGCTCCGGTCGAAGCCGACGATCTGCCTGCGCAGCCGGTCGGGCAATTGGGCATCCTCATCGGCGACCTGCGGCGCCCCGTTGATGTCATCCTGCGAATAGCCTTGTTCCTGCAAGTGTTGGCCCTGCAAGTATTGGCCCTGCGAGTAAAGGTCCTGCGGATACACCCGCTGCATCGGCGCATAGCCGAAGGTTTGGGCGCTCGCGGTGCCCACCGGCACTGCGAGAAGAGCGGTTGCGAAGGCGAACGCGCCGACGGCGCGCGGCGAGAAGCTACGACGGACTGCAAACAACTTTGTCATGAGCTGCCCCGTTGGGTGTGCATCAGGTGATGCGCTGCCTCAACAAACTCCGCCGGCTCGATCGAAGTTCCGGCGCAGCGTGCGGCAGCGACGTCACAGTCAAGCGAGCATCCGTTCACGAAGCCGCGATGGAACCAGCACGCCGCCCAAGCATTAGTCACGTCATCAATGGGCGCGCGGATCACGGATTCCGTGCGGGAGAGATATTGTGCGCGTCCTACCCAGTGAACGTTTGATTTCCGGCAACAGCGAAGGCGATCCGCTTCCCGAGAGCCATGTCGAGCTGCCGCCGGTGATCCGCCGCACTGAATTCGTCGCGTTCGCGCTGGCCGGGCTGTTGCTGATCGCCATCGTCGCCGTGCTCTATGTCGGCCGGGCGTTCTTCCTGCCGGTCGTGATGGCGTTCGTCATCGGGACCATGCTGTCTCCGGCGGCCACCTTCCTGGAGCGAAGCAAGGTCCCACGCAGCGTCGGCGCGGTGCTGATCGTGGTCGCAGTGAGCGCGGTGGTCGCTTTCGCCGTCGCGTTGATCGCTTCGCCAGTCATGGCGTGGAGCACGCGCCTGCCAGAGCTCGGCGCGCAATTGAAGGACAAGCTGCACGTGTTCGACCGGCCGCTTGCGCTCTGGCGGGAGCTGCAAGCCATGCTCGGCGGCTCGGAGGGATTGCCGAGCCTGCACATGCCCAAGATCGAGTGGGTGCAGCCGACGCTGGAATTCCTGTCACCGACCTTTACCGAATTCCTGCTGTTCTTCGTCACCCTGATCCTGTTCATCGCAAGCTGGCGCGACCTGCGGCGGGCCATGATCATGACCTTCAGCAATCACGACGCGCGGCTGCGCACGCTCCGGATCCTCAACGAGATCGAGGTCCATCTCGGCAATTATCTGCTGACCGTCACCCTCATCAATGTCGGCGTCGGCGTCGCCACCGGCTTGATCTGTGCGCTGACCGGAATGCCCAATCCGGCCGGCCTCGGCGCACTGGCGGCCACGCTCAACTTCATCCCGATCATCGGGCCCGTGGCGATGTTCGTGGTGCTGGTCGTGGTCGGGCTGATCGCCTTCCCGACCCTCGGCGGCGGCCTGATGGCCGCGCTCGCCTTCGGTGGCCTCACCTTTCTCGAGGGTCACTTCATCACGCCGACGATCATCGGGCGGCGGCTCGCCCTGAACGCGCTCGCCGTGCTGCTCGCGCTCGCGTTCTGGACCTGGCTGTGGGGGCCGATGGGCGCGTTCCTGTCGTCGCCGCTCCTGATCGTCGCGCTGATCCTGAAGGACCACCTGCTGCCGGAGAATTCGCCGCAGCTGCCGCAAGCCTGACCGGTTTCAGCGAACGGAACTTACCCGGCGACGAAACGTTCTCCGCCCATCTCAGCCGTCAACAGTTCGGAGCTCCCGATGTCCACGCCCAATGCCGAAGCCGGGATGAGAGACTGGACCGACAAAGCCACCCGAGACCGCCTCGAAAAGGATGTAGCAGCCGTGAAAAGCGATATCGCCGCCCTCACCGACCAGATCACCGACGCGCTCAATACTTTCGCCAACTCCACCAGCAAGCAGGCTCGCCGCGGCTATCGCCAGGCGCGCGAGAACATGGACTCCGCGATGGACGACATGTCCGAGCGCGGCAGCGCGATGATGGAAGCTGCACATGACGCCTACGGCTCGATCGAGGAGACGCTGGAAGAGGCGATCACGCAGCGGCCGCTGGCGACCGTCGGGCTGGCGCTCGGCATCGGCTTCCTGATCGGCGTCGCCTGGCGTCGCTAAGGATGTCGAGGCCCATTTGATACGGCGGCGACACGCCGCCGCTGTTGGCTCGTGACCATTCGGCTGGTGGGGATGAGGAGCAAGGCCATGTTTCAGCGCATCATCGACGGCATCAGCGCATCAACCGGCACGACGGTTCGGCTGACCTCCCTTGCCGCGGGCGCTGCCTTCGCGCTGCTCGTGACCACAGGCTTCCTCTGTGCCGCCGTCTTCATTTGGGTGCTGCAGAAATATGGCCCGGTGCAGGCTTGTCTTGCCGGCGCCGGCATCTTCTTCCTGCTGACCCTGGCCGCGGCAGGCTCCTATTGGAGCTACAAGCGCGAGGTGCAGAAACGCGCCCAGATCGCGGCCGAGCGCGCCGCGAAATCGGCCGCGCAGAGCATGCTTGCAGATCCGATGCTCCTCGCCACCGGGCTCCAGATCGTTCGTGCCATCGGCGTCAAGCGGCTGCTGCCGATCCTGGCGATCGGGGGCGTCGCCCTTGGCATCCTGGCGAGCCGCGCCGGCGTGTCCGACGAGGTGTCGGCCGAACCTGCCGAGTAGAGGTCCGGCATTATAATTACTGCGCGCGCATCTATCTGCATTTCATAGAGCAAGCGGCACATTGACGCCGTTTGGCGCGGTTCTTCCCTGCTCACGCAAACGCTACTCGGACGAGCAGGCGGTTGCCGTTAAAAGCATCATCCTGATTCCCAAAGCTATTTTGCTCAATGAAACCGTCCGTCAAGGCGAACCTCGCCGCATTCCAGCATGACGCCAGGCTCTATCTGACGCTCGGCATCGCCAATTGGTCCATATTCGTCGACCATATTCCCAACAACGTCGTCAACCTGCTGACGCTGCGCAATTTCGGCTTCAGCGGCGCGGCGGACCTGTTCGTGTTCGTGGTGGGCTACGGGGTCGCCATCATCCATGGCAGGATGGCGCTGGAACGCGGCTACTTGGTCGCGGCGACGCGCATCTTTCGCCGGGTCTGGCGGCTCTATGCCGCCTATGTCGTGCTGTTCGTGATCTATATCGATGCCATCGCCTATGTCGCCAGGCAATCGATGGCGCCGGAGATCATCCACCAGTACAACATCTCCGGAATTCTCGAGCATCCACTGCGCATCCTGGTCCGCGGTCTCGTGCTCCAGGAAGAGCCGCTGAACCTCGACCTGCTGCAGTTGATGGTCCCGCTGATGGCGTTCTTTCCGTTCGCGTTGTGGGGCCTGCTGCGGGGCCCGAACCTGACGCTGGCGGCATCGGTCGCGCTGTATCTCGCCGCACGCTGGTTCGACTGGAACTTTCGGATCTATCCGGACGGGGAATGGACCTTCAATCCGCTGTGCTGGCAGATGTTGATGGTGCTGGGCGGCTGGTTCGCCGTGACGGGCGCTCCGGGACGTGCGCTGCACGGCATGTCCTGGCTGCGGATCCTCGCCGGCGCCTACCTGGTCTTCGCGATGGCCGTCACCTTGATGCGCCATTCGCCGGCGCTGTCGGCTTACCTGCCCGATCTGCTCCTCAACAGCATCGCTCCGACCGACAAGGAAAACCTCGCTCCCTATCGGGTGGTCCACTTCCTCGCCCTCGCATTCATTGCCACCCATCTCATTCCGGCAGATCACCCCGGCCTGAGATGGAAACCGCTGCAAGCGGTGATCGCATGTGGTGAGGAATGGCTCGCGGTATTCTCCGTCGCCGTGTTCCTATCCTTCGCTGGCCACCTCATCCTGATCACCGGGCCGAACCTGGCGGTGATGCAGGTGGCAGTGAGCATCACCGGCTTCGCGGCGATGACCGGGCTCGCCTACTACATCGCCTGGTCGAAACGGCAGGATCTGCCGGCAGCCCTGCGGCAGCAGGCCCAGAGCTGATCGCTTCTCGCGACAACATCGTGTGATTCTGCTAGGCCGAATGCCGCCCCTGCGCTATGCCGGGACCCTGCGTGAGGAGACCGGGCGTGGCGATGGCGAAAGACGGGCGTGAAGAGGCGGAGCGCGCGCCCCGGCGCGGCCGGCCAAGGTCGATCGAGACCACCAACGCCATCCTCGAAAGCGCCTATGCGCTGATGGCGGCCACCGGCCTTGCCGCCACCACCATCGATGCGATCGCACGCCACTCCAGCGTGTCCAAGATGACGATCTACAAATGGTGGCCGTCGCGGGAAGCGCTGCTGATCGACGCCTTCCTCCACCATGCCGCGCAAATGCTGCCGCTGCCGCCCGCGAGCGCCGGCACGCCCGCGGCGCGCGCGCGGCGCCACGCCGCCGCCTATGCCGAGGCGCTGCAGGGCGAGTTCGGCAAGGTCCAGCTCGCCGTCGTCTCCGAATGCATTTCCAAGACCGGGTCGGCCGAGCTGTTCTACGCCCGGTACCTGCAATTCCGCCGCGACGCGCTGGTGGACATGATCGCCGCCGGCCAGAAGGACGGCAGCATTCAGGCCGAGGGTCCTCCTGAGAATCTCTACGACGCGATCTATGGCAGCCTGTTCTACCGCTATATCTTCGGCATCGCACCGATCACACCCGGCTACGCGCGCAGCCTCGTCGATCTGGTGTTGCGGCCGAAGGGCTAACTTCGCACCGGCCTGACCGGCGCCGAGATTTTATCCGTGCGGTCGCGCTCGGTCATGTCGACCACCGTCTCCATCGGCGCGGTCAATTCATAGACGTAGGAGACGTCGGTGAAGAAGCGCTTGGCGGTCCCGCCCAGCGCCTCGGGCGCGACGCGGTCGAGCAGGATCAGGCCGAAATCAGAATCGGGCCGGCGCGTCGCCTCGCTGGTGTTGAACTCCTCCCAGCGGAAATGGAAGACCTCGTCGCCCTCCTCGCCGGTCACCGTCCAGTTGGCGGTGATGTGCGGGTGCTTGCCGACCAGCGACAGGCCCTCGTCGGAATGCGAGGCGAGCTCGAAGAACAGCAGCGACAGGCTCTGTGCGGCACGCGCGCTGACCGCGATGTCGGGGCCGGTGACGGCGATGCGATCGGCATGCGGAATCGCGCGCGCCTCGAACAGGCCCTTCAACTTGACACCCTGCCACTGGCTCTCGCTGAGCAGCGACACCACATTGGACATGGCGTGGATGCGCCCGATCAGGAGCTCGCGCGCGATGTCGATGTCCGAGCCGTGGCGCAAGGTGCGCGTCACGATCGACTGGATCACCGCCAGGATGTTCTTGACGCGGTGGTTGAGCTCGTCGATCACCGCGGTCAACCGCCGCTCGAAGCCGATCCTGACCTGGATCTCCCGGCTGAGCCGCAGATTGTTGTAGGCGACGTAACCGAACAGGCCGCACACCATTGCGGTGATGGCAAAGCCGATCGCCGCCACGATGATGGCGGTCTGCTCGGCGCGGCGCACCGAATTGGTCTTCGCGTAATAGCCGAGCTGCCAATCGCGGCCGCCGAAGCTCACCGTGCGCGTCGCCGACGGCGCCCCGTCCGCCGCCGCGATCCGCGTCGAGACCACGCCCTGATCATTGGCGATCAGCTCGCCGCCGTCCTTGCGCGGATCCCTGAGCGCCACCGCGAACAGCGACATGTCGTCATTGGCCAGCATCAGCGAGGCGAGCTCGTAGGAAAATGTGACGAACCCGGCCGGCTCCGTCGCGCCCTCGGGAACGACGGGCGCGGCCACGATGATGCCGATCGGACCGTTGCCGCGGATCAACGGCACCGGGTCGGAGGCAACCGACCTCTTTTCGGCGCGCGCCCGCGTGAGCATCGCGCTGCGAACCGGATCCTGATCGTAGCTGCGGCCGGGCAAGGCCGTGGTCTCGTTGCTGCGCGGCTCGAGATCCAACAGCACGTCGATCGGCTGGGTGACATCGGCAGGATTGATCGGCTTGTCGTCAAACGAGCGGATCTGCGGATTCGGGAAGCCGGCGCTGGCGATGGCGGCTTGCGCGTCCGCAAGCTCGTTCGGCTTCAGCCGGGCGATCCAGCCGGCCACCACAAAGTCGGTCTTGAAGGCGTAGATCGCCGAGCGCAGCGGCTCCAGCATGTTCGGCTTGATCACCGACGGCGCGCGGAACAGGCCCGAGGCGACACGCGCGAGCAGCTCCCGCTCGGTCAGGCGGTCCTGAACCAGGCTCGCATGCACGTCGATCGCACGCGCCAGCGCGATCCGGTCCAGCGCCAGCTCCTGGTCGTGGACGCGATAAGCCGCAAGCCCGGAGAGCAAGGCCCCGAGCAGAGCGATGAAGCCGATGATGAAACCCAGCCTGACCACGCGATTACTCAGGCGAAAGCAGGAAGTCGCCAATGAACACGGAGCACATGAACGCCGCTCGAACGGCCAGAGGCCGAAGCAGGGTAAACCCCAGTGGCGGAGATAATGAAGGAGGAGGCATCAGTACGCAACTTGGGTCGCCTGAAAAGCTTAATCCGCCCGGCCGATGGTCTGGCCGGGATGATCTTTGCCCCGGGCGCCGGAGGTAGTTAATCGCCGTGTGCGAGATTTGTTCCGCGGTTGCGGCATGGCCCAGGCGTTAACGGCGAAAAACGCCTGCGCCAACTGGTCGCGTCCGGTTAGCCGGCCCGTTTCAGGCCGCCTTTGGCCTCGATGAAACCGACGATTCGGTCGAGCCCCTCGCTCTTCTTGAGGTTGGTCATGACGAAGGGCCGCTCGCCGCGCATGCGCCTGGCATCCGTCTCCATCTTCTCCAGGGAGGCGCCGACATGGGGCGCAAGGTCGGTCTTGTTGATGACCAAGAGGTCGGACCGGGTGATGCCCGGGCCGCCCTTGGACGGGATCTTGTCGCCGGCGGCGACGTCGATGACATAGATGGTGAGGTCGGCCAGCTCCGGGGAAAAAGTGGCAGCGAGATTGTCGCCGCCGGATTCGATCAGCACGAGGTCAAGTCCGGGAAACTTCGCGCGCATGTCCGCGACCGCAGCGAGATTCATCGAGGCATCCTCGCGGATCGCCGTGTGCGGACAGCCGCCGGTCTCGACGCCGGCGATGCGATCCGGCGTCAGCGATCCCGAACGCACCAGGAACTCCGCATCCCATTTGGTGTAGATGTCGTTGGTGATTGCCGCAATGTCATAGCGCTCGCGCATGGTCTTGCAGAGCAGGTCCATCAGCGCGGTCTTGCCCGATCCGACCGGACCGCCGACGCCGACACGCAAAGGACCGTGAGATTTCGCCATGTGACTTGTTCTCTCCTGATGACTTGACGGCCGCACCGCTCACGACCGAAACAAGCGGGTATATTGCGTCTCGTGCCGCAAGCTGGCGAGATCGGCCCGGAACGTCGCGCTGCCGAGATCGTCCAAGGTCGCATTCAACGCGCGATTGGCGGTGGCGGCGACGGCGGCTTCCAGCCTCACCAGCACACGCTGGCTATCGGTCTGGCCGAGCGGAATGAGCCGGCTGGCGGCGGAAATCCAGTTCGAGACCAGCGCATGCAGGAAGGCGTGCAGCGTCGGCGCCAACGGCACGGCGTGCATCGCGGCAACTACACCGACCGCGACCGGATAGACCAATGGCGCGCTGCATGCCGCGACCGTCGCGTCCAGTCCGTCGGCATCCCACGCGGCGCGCGAGATGTCGATGAAGGCGCGGCCCTGTGAGGTCGTCTCCAGCTGCCGCTCGCGCGACGGCACGAAGGCGCTCGCGAGCTCGGCGATCTCGTTCAATGCGGCCGTCTCGCCCGATTCCGTGGCGCGATAGGCGTGGACCAGAAACGTCGCGTCACAGAAGCCGGAGCCGTCGCCGAGCATCGCATCGAGCCAATCCGCCAGCGTCGTCGTGTCGGTGACGTCGCCCGCCTCGACCGCCCATTCGGTGCCGCTGGAGTAGGAGAAGCCGCCGACGGGAAATGCCGGCGAAAGCCAGGTCATCAGCCGGTACAACGCCGCCGCCTCGCCCTCGGCAAGATCACCGGCGCCGACCGGCTCATTTGTGGTCATGAGCATGCTTGTGGCCGTGGTGATGGTCGGGATGATCGCAATGCTCGTCGTGGTGATGGTGGTGCTCGTGGCTATGGTCGTGCGAGCCATGATCATGGAGGTGACCATGGTCATGGTGATGATGGCCGTGATCGTGATGCGCATGGTCGTGTCCATGCGCGTGGCCGGCATTGGCGTAGGCGCCGCCTTCGGGATCGAACGGCGCCTCGATCTCGATTACACGCGCGCCAAGGCCCTTCACCATCGCCTCGATGACGTGATCGCGGCGGATGCGCAGGGCCTTGGCCATGATCTGGGTCGGCAGATGACGGTTGCCGAGATGCCAGCCGACGCGGACGAGGTGGTGCGGATCGCGGCCGCGGATTTCGAGCAGCGGCTCGGGCGCCGCGACCACCTCGATCAGCCTTCCGTCCTCCAGCACCAGCGCATCGCCGCCGCGCAGCGCGACGGCATGCTCCAGGTCGAGCAGGAATTCGAGGCCCCGGGTGCCGGTCATCGCCATGCGGCGGCGGTGCCGGTCGTCGAAACCGAGCACGACCGTGTCCACTGGCGCTTCCGTGAAGCGGTGCTGTCCCCTGACCTGCGTCGCCCGGATCATGCGTCGTACCTCTTTACCGTGTCTCGACCTTCTCGGGCGTGATGTATTCGATCTTCGGCGGCGCCGTGAAGCATTTCACCGCCACGCGGCCGAACGTCTTCATGTGCTCGGCAGCGCGATGCGGCCCCAGCGCCTCCATATTCTCCCACTGCTCGACGAACACCATCTTGGCGGGGTCGGTGACGCTCTCATGCAAGTCATAGGCGATATTGCCGGGCTCTTTCCGCGTCTCCTTGATGCAGGCGGTGGCGGCTGCAATGAATTCGGCGCGCGTCTCGGGCTTGATGGTCAAGGTGGCAACGACATAGATCACGAGAAATCCTCCCGGCTTTTCTTCTGAGGGTTACGATACCGGGCGGGACATTAGACCAGGCGGGACCGAACGCAAAACCGCAAAAAAGCCGTCTCCGGACACCGCCGGGGACATGCGTTGAGGCGCTATTTCAGTACATGAAATATCGCTGCGCCATCGGCAGCACCTCCGCCGGAGCGCAGGTCAGGAGCTCGCCGTCGGCGCGCACTTCATAAGTCTCCGGATCGACCTCGATATTGGGCGTCGCGTCGTTGTGGATCATGCTCTTCTTGGAGATCTTGCCGCGGGTGTTCTGGACCGCATAGAGCTTCTTCTCGATGCCGAGCTTTCGCGCGAGGCCACCGGTGATCGCGGCCTTGGAGGTGAACACCACCGAGGATGCCGTACGTGCCTTGCCGAACGCGCCGAACATCGGCTGGTAGTGCACCGGCTGCGGCGTCGGGATCGAGGCGTTGGGATCGCCCATGGGCGCGGCGACGATCGTGCCGCCTTTGACGATGCAGTCCGGCTTGACGCCGAAGAAGGCCGGCGACCACAGCACGAGATCGGCCATCTTGCCCTTCTCGACCGAGCCGATCAGCTTCGACACGCCGTGCGCGATGGCGGGATTGATGGTGTACTTGGCGATGTAGCGCTTGACGCGGAAATTGTCGTTGTCCTTGCCCTTGTCCTGCGGCAGCGAGCCGCGCTGCTTCTTCATCTTGTCCGCGGTTTGCCAGGTCCGGATGATGACCTCGCCGAGGCGGCCCATGGCCTGCGAGTCCGAGGACATCATCGAGAGCGCGCCGAGGTCGTGCAGGATGTCTTCGGCCGCGATCGTCTCCTTGCGGATACGGCTCTCGGCGAACGCCAGATCTTCGGCGATGGACGGATCGAGATGGTGGCACACCATCAGCATGTCCAGATGCTCGTCGATGGTGTTGCGGGTGAACGGCCGCGTCGGGTTGGTCGACGACGGCAGCACGTTCTTCAGCCCGGCGACCTTGATGATGTCAGGGGCATGACCGCCGCCGGCGCCTTCGGTGTGGAAGGCGTGGATGGTGCGGCCCTTGAACGCCTTGATCGTGTCCTCGACGAAGCCGGATTCGTTCAGCGTGTCGGTGTGGATCATCACCTGGATGTCGTGATCGTCGGCGACCGACAGGCAATTGTCGATCGCGGCCGGCGTGGTGCCCCAGTCCTCGTGCAGCTTCAGCGCACAGGCGCCGCCCTTGATCATCTCGACCAGCGCGGCGGGCCGCGAGGCGTTGCCCTTGCCGGAAATGCCGAGATTGACCGGGAAGGCGTCGAACGACTGGATCATCCGCCCCATATGCCAGGGCCCCGGCGTACAGGTGGTCGCGAAGGTGCCGTGCGACGGGCCGGTGCCGCCCCCCAGCATCGAGGTGACCCCTGACATCAGCGCGTGCTCGATCTGCTGCGGACAGATGAAATGGATGTGGCTGTCGAAGCCGCCGGCGGTGAGGATCTTGCCCTCACCCGCGATCACGTCGGTGCCGGGGCCGATGATGATGGTGACCCCGGGCTGGATGTCGGGATTGCCGGCCTTGCCGATGCCTGCGATCATGCCGTCCTTGATAGCGACGTCGGCCTTCACGATGCCCCAATGGTCCACGATCAGCGCATTGGTGATGACGGTATCGGCCGCGCCCTGCCTGTTGGTGACCTGCGACTGCCCCATGCCATCGCGGATCACCTTGCCGCCGCCGAACTTCACCTCCTCGCCATAGGTGGTGAAATCCTTCTCGACCTCGATGATGAGGTCGGTGTCGGCCAGCCGCACCTTGTCGCCGGTGGTCGGACCGAACATGTCGGCATAGACGGAACGCTTCATCTTGACGGACATCACAAGCCCCGTTTGCGATTGAATGTCTGGTTTGTCACAGCAAGGCCTTTGCTGCTTTCACGGCGTCATCGAATTTTTCGTCGAGCCACGCATTGCCGCCGCGGCACCCCGCCACGACCTGCGTGGCCCAGGCGATATAGTCGGCGAGATCTTCGCGCTCCCCAGCATTCGGATCGGTCTGAATGCGCGCGCCCGTATTGCTGATCTTGTCGGCGATCTTGATCAGCTTGGCGCCCGGCGATTTGTGGGGCGCGTCCTCGATCTGCTTCTGCCGCCGCTTCGCTTTCGGCAAGCTCATGTCGTCGGTGCACTCGGCAACGAGGGACGCGACCCGATCGGAAAATCTCTGCGCGAGCTCCTCGCGCGTGGTGTCGGTGTCCTCGATGGTGTCGTGCAGCCAGCCGGCCGCGACCAGCTCGGCATCGGCGCCGTCGGTCGCAGTCGCGAGCAGGTTCGCGACCTCTGCGAGATGATTGATATAGGGCTCATTGCCGCGGCCCTTGCGCGCCATGCCGTTATGGCGCTGCGCGGCGAGCTCGGCAGCTTCCGAGACGAGGCGGATTGGTGAGAGCATGGAAATACCTCCGTTTCCGCCTCAACCATGCCGCGCCGTGCTCGTTCCTGCGGAGGTCACAGCTTCCCCATCACATCGCCGCGGAAGCCGTAGATCGTCTTCTTCCCCGCCATGGCGACGAGCTGGACGTCGCGGGTCTGGCCGGGCTCGAAGCGGACGGCGGTGCCGGCGGCGATGTCGAGGCGCATGCCGCGCGCCTTCTTGCGGTCGAACTTCAGCGCGGGGTTGGTCTCGAAGAAATGGTAGTGCGAGCCAACCTGGATCGGGCGGTCGCCGGTATTGGCGACCGTCAGCGTCACGGTCTTGCGGCCGGCATTGAGCTCGATCTCGCCGTCCTGGATGAAGAGTTCGCCGGGGATCATGCTCTGCTCCTACCTGATCGGCTCGTGCACGGTGACGAGCTTGGTGCCATCAGGAAAAGTTGCCTCGACCTGGATGTCGTGGATCATCTCGGGAATGCCCGGCATCACCTGGTCGCGGGTCAGAACTTGCGCGCCTGACTGCATCAGCTCGGCGACGGTGCGGCCGTCGCGCGCGCCTTCCAGAATGAAATCGGAGATGATCGCGATCGCCTCGGGATGGTTGAGCTTGACGCCGCGGTCCAGCCGGCGGCGGGCCACGATCGCCGCCATCGAGATCAGAAGCTTGTCCTTTTCGCGGGGAGACAGATTCATGCGATATCTCTTCCGTTCAACACGTCAATTCAACCAGTCTAGTTCAGCCAGAGCCGCGGCAGGGCCGCACCGGTGCGCGCCAGCACCGTCATCATGTCGGTACGCAAACGCGCCGCATCTTGGGCACAGAACCGCGCCATTGCAAAGCCATTCCAGGCCGAGATTCCGACTTCGCCGGAGAACGATTCCGACGCCTCCCGGATGCGCTCGACCAAGGCTTCGTCGCCGGGCACGATCAGGGCTGTGCCGATCGCCGCGCCACCTTTGGCGACGGCGGACCGGCCGAGCTTGGCACCGATATCGCCGTCGAGCCGGACCGTCTCGGCGAACACCAGCCGCCCGCCGCGGCGTAGCCGCCAGCGGTCGACGAACTCGCCCTGCTCCATCCGCTCGCCCATGGCGGTCCGGCCGAACACGACGGTCTCGCAGAGCAGGAGCGAGGCCGCCTCGTCGAGGCCGATGTCGAAGCGGCGCTGCACGCGGGCACGGTCGAACAGAATCGTCTCCTGCGGCAGCCAGGCAAGATGCGCGCCCGCCCCGACCTTCAAGGCGATGTTGAGCTGCGCTGCCGCTCCGGGGGTGCGATAGACCTTTTCGGCGGCCGCTGTGGTCAGCGTCAGCCGCGCTGCATCCGCCGCCGCTATCTCGATGTCGAAGCGATCGCCGCCGGCAACTCCGCCCGCCGTGTTGACGAACACGCCGGACAGACCCTGATCTTCCGGGGAGGGAAAGCGGACGCGGAGCGAACCGGATTCATGCAAGGCGCCGCGCCGCGTCACGCCGTCGCGCGCATGCACGTCGAAGCGCACCGCGCCGCGGGCACGGTTTGCCTCAAACACGGTGGATGTGACTGACAATTCGCTGCGCATCCGCCTCCCCCAGCCGGTCGCGGCAGAATGGCCTACAGCGCCATCTGGCGGCTGATCTCGGCCGGATCGAGATTGGAGCGGTCGCAGGTGAACTTCACTGCGCCGCGATCCATCACCGCGAAACTGTCGCCGAGTTCGCAGGCAAAGTCGAGATATTGTTCGACCAGCACAATGGCGATGTTGCCGAGATTGCGCAGGTACGAGATGGCGCGGCCGATGTCCTTGATGATCGAGGGCTGGATGCCTTCGGTGGGCTCGTCGAGCAAAAGTAGTTTTGGCCGCATCACCAGCGCGCGGCCGATCGCGAGCTGCTGCTGCTGGCCGCCGGAGAGGTCGCCGCCGCGCCGGCCCAGCATGGATTGCAGCACCGGAAACAGCGAGAACACGTCGTCCGGAATGTGCTTGTCCTCGCGCTTGAGCGGACCGAAGCCGGTCTTGAGGTTCTCCTCGACTGTCAGCAACGGGAAGATCTCGCGGCCCTGCGGCACGAAGCCGATGCCCTTGCGCGCCCGCTCGTACGGCTTGAGGCCGGTGATATCGCTGCCGTCGAACACGATTGCGCCCGACGAGATCGGATATTGCCCGACTATCGCGCGCAGGAGCGAGGTCTTGCCGACGCCGTTACGTCCGAGCACGCACGTGACCTTGCCGGGCTCGGCCGAGATCGAGACGCCGCGCAGCGCCTGGGCAGCACCGTAAAACAGGTTGATGTCTTTCACTTCAAGCATCGGAAACACCTTTGCGGGCGAATAGCGAATGGCGAGTAGCGAATAGGAGAAGCGGCCAGTCCATTCGCCATTCCCCATTCGCCATTCGCTACCTTCCCAAATACACTTCGATGACCCTCTCGTTGGACGAGACCTGGTCGATGGTCCCTTCCGCGAGCACCGTGCCTTCGTGCAGGCAGGTGACCTTGACGCCGAGCTCGCGCACGAAGGTCATGTCGTGCTCGACCACCATGACGGTGTGGGTCTTGTTGATTTCCTTCAGCAGCTCGGCGGTGAGATGCGTCTCGACGTCGGTCATTCCCGCGACGGGCTCGTCGACCAGCAGCAGTTTCGGGTCTTGCGCCAGCAGCATGCCGATCTCCAGCCATTGCTTCTGGCCATGGCTGAGGCTGCCGGCGAGACGATTGCGAGCCTCGGTGAGGCGGATCGTCTCCAGCACCTTGTCGATGCGTTCGGACTCCGCCTTGCTGCCGCGCCAGAACAGCGTGCCGCGAACCGAGTGGTCGACATTGAGCGCCAGCAGGAGGTTGTCCTGCACGGTCTGGCTCTCGAACACCGTCGGCTTCTGGAATTTGCGGCCGATGCCGAGCTCGGCGATGCGGGTCTCGTCGAGCCGCGTCAGGTCGGTGACGCCGTCGAACAGCACGGTGCCTTCATCCGGCTTGGTCTTGCCGGTGATGATGTCCATCATCGTGGTCTTGCCGGCGCCGTTCGGGCCGATGATGGCGCGCATCTCGCCGGGCTCGAGCGTCAGCGACAGATTGTTGATGGCGTGGAAGCCGTCGAAGGAGACGTGCACGCCATCCAGATAGAGCATCGCGGAGGTCGCGCGGGTGTCCATGACGTTCATGACCGCTTACTCCGCCATCTTGGGTTCGGTGACGCCGTCTTCGGCCGCAGCGCTCACGGAAGTCGCGGGGGTGCGTTTTTCCTTCGACTGATCCCACCAGGCATTGAAGGTGCCGACGATGCCCTTGGGCAGCAGCAGCGTCACCAGGATGAACAATGCGCCCAGCATGAACAGCCAGTACGGCGCGAGCACGCCCGAGGTGAAGAACGTCTTGGCGTAGTTGACGACGACGGCGCCGAGCGCCGCGCCGACCAGCGTGCCGCGGCCGCCGACCGCGACCCAGATCACCGCCTCGATCGAATTGCCCGGCGCGAATTCGCTCGGGTTGATGATGCCGACCTGCGGCACGTAGAGCGCGCCGGCAACGCCGGCCATGCAGGCCGACACCGTGAACACGAACAGCTTGTAGGATTCGACGCGGTAGCCGAGGAAGCGCGTGCGCGATTCCGCGTCGCGCACGGCAATCAAGACCTTGCCGAGCTTGGAGGAGACGATGGCGCGGCAGATCAGGAAGCCGATGATCAGCGCCAGACAGCTCAGCGCGAACAACGCGGCGCGCGTCCCCTCCGCCTGGACGTTGAAGCCCAGGATGTCCTTGAAGTCGGTCAGGCCGTTATTGCCGCCGAAACCAAAGTCGTTGCGGAAGAAGGCGAGCAGCAGCGCGTAGGTCATCGCCTGCGTGATGATCGACAGATAAACGCCGGTGACACGTGAGCGGAAGGCGAGCCAGCCGAAGCAGAAGGCGAGCAGGCCCGGTACGACCAGCACCATCAGCGCCGCGAACCAGAACATGTCGAAGCCGTACCAGTACCAGGGCAGCTTCTCCCAGTTCAGGAACACCATGAAATCCGGCAGGATCGGATTGCCGTAGACGCCGCGGGTGCCGATCTGCCGCATCAGGTACATGCCCATGGCGTAGCCGCCGAGCGCGAAGAAGGCGCCGTGTCCGAGCGAGAGGATCCCGCAATAGCCCCAGATCAGGTCGATCGACAGCGCCAGGATGGCGTAGCAGACATACTTGCCCCAGAGCGCGACGAGATAGGTCGGCACCTGCAGGATCGAGCCCGCGGGAAGCAGCAGGTTGGAGAGCGGAATGAGGATGCCGCAGGCCGCGACGACGGCAAGGAAGATCGTCGCGCTGCGGTCCAGCGATCGCGTCAGCATGTGAGGGGTCATGCTTCCACCGCACGGCCCTTGAGCGCGAACAGGCCGCGCGGCCGCTTTTGAATGAAAAGGATGATGAGGACCAGGATGGCGATCTTGCCGAGCACGGCACCGGCGACCGGCTCCAGGAACTTGTTGGCGATGCCGAGCGTGAAGGCGCCGACCAGCGTGCCCCAGAGATTACCGACCCCGCCGAACACCACGACCATGAAGCTGTCGATGATGTAGCTCTGGCCGAGATTGGGGCTGACATTGTCGATCTGCGACAGCGCGACGCCGGCGATGCCGGCAATGCCCGAACCGAGGCCGAAGGTCAGCGCGTCGACGCGCGAGGTGGCGATGCCCATGGAAGCCGCCATGCGGCGGTTCTGCGTCACGGCGCGCATTTCGAGGCCCAGCGCGGTGTAGCGCAGCATCGCGAGCAGGATCGCGAACACGGCGAGCGTGAAGAGAAGGATCCAGAGCCGGTTATAGGTGATGGTGATCTGGCCGAGCTCGAAAGCGCCGCTCATCCAGGAGGGGTTGCCGACCTCGCGATTGGTCGGGCCGAACATGGTGCGTACCGCCTGCTGCAGCACCAGCGATAGGCCCCAGGTCGCGAGCAGCGTCTCGAGCGGGCGGCCATAGAGGAAGCGGATGATGCTGCGCTCGATCAAGACGCCGATCGCGCCGGCGACGAGGAAGGCGAGCGGCACGGCGATCAAGAGCGAATAGTCGAACAGGCCGGGATAGCGGGTGCGGATCACCTCCTGGACCACGAAGGTGGTGTAGGCCCCGATCATCACCATCTCGCCGTGCGCCATGTTGATGACGCCCATCACGCCGAATGTGATGGCGAGCCCGATCGCGGCGAGCAGCAGCACCGAGCCGAGCGAGAGGCCGTACCAGGCATTCTGCACCATCGACCAGACCGCGAGCGAATTCTGGATCGAGCCGATCGCGCTCGCGGCGGCCTTGGTGACCGAGGCCGGCTGGTCGCCCATGCCGGTGAGCAGCGCCAGCGCATCCTGGTCGCCCCGCGCCTTGAGGGTTGCGACCGCTTCGAGCTTCTCGACCTCGGTGGCGTCGGACTTGAACAGCAGGATCGCGGCTCGGGCCTCAGTGAGCGCCGCCTTGACGGATTTGTTGGCTTCCTTGGCAAGCGCGGCATCGACCGCCTCGAGCGCGGTCTCCTCGTGCGACTTGAAGACGGACTGCGCGGCTTGCAGGCGCGTTCCCAGATCCGGAGACTGCAGCGTCAGGCTCCCGAGTGCGGCGTCGACGCTGCGGCGCAGGCGGTTGTTGAGGCGAACCGCGCTCGCACTGTCGGGAACGCTGGCAACGGCCTCGCCGGTCGCAGCGTCGATCGACTTGCCGTCCGCATCGGTGACGTAGACCTTCTTACTATCGGGATCGGCCATGAGGCGACCGTCCTGAAGCGCATTGATGATCGGAAAAGCCAGCTTGCTGCCGCTGCCCGCGATCACACCGATCGCCTCTTCCGTGTCGGAAAAATCATCGTTGGCGAATTTGGCGACCGCATCCTCGAACGGACCGGCGAAGGCCGGCAGCGCGAACGCAATCAGGAACAACGAGAGTGCAAGCGAACAGAGACGAGCGGACAAATGGGCTGGCACTGTGAATGACCCCGGCAGAAATGAGTGGAGAAGGCGGCGGGATCGCCGCCCTCTCCGGTCTTGCAATGGAGCGTCAGATCGGGATCAGGAGCCCGAGCCGAGGCACTTGTTGGACTTGGTGTTGAAGTTACCGCACTTCTTGCCGACCCAGTCGCCGATCAGGTCCTTGGAGCCGTCGAGCTCCTTCGACCAGGCGTCGCCGGGGACGAGGCTCGGGGTCTTCCAGACCACGTCGAACTGGCCGTTGCCCTTGATCTCGCCGATGAACACCGGCTTGGTGATATGGTGGTTCGGGAGCATCTTGGAGGTGCCGCCGGTCAGGTTCTTGGCTTCGATGCCCGGGAGAGCGTCGATGACCTTGTCGGGATCGGTCGACTTCACCTTCTCGACCGCCTTGACCCACATGTCGAAGCCGATCACGTGCGCTTCCATCGGATCGTTGGTCACGCGCTTCGGATTCTTGGTGTAGGCCTGCCACGCCTTGATGAACTTCTCGTTCTCCGGCGACTTGATCGACTGGAAGTAGTTCCAGGCGGCGAGGTGGCCGACCAGCGGCTTGGTGTCGATGCCGGCGAGCTCTTCCTCACCCACCGAGAACGCCACCACGGGGATGTCCTTGGCCTTGATGCCCTGGTTGCCGAGCTCTTTGTAGAAGGGAACGTTGGCGTCGCCGTTGATGGTCGAGACCACCGCGGTCTTCT
The DNA here is from genome assembly GCF_025200905.1 of Bradyrhizobium yuanmingense. NCBI lineage: Bacteria > Pseudomonadati > Pseudomonadota > Alphaproteobacteria > Hyphomicrobiales > Nitrobacteraceae > Bradyrhizobium > Bradyrhizobium yuanmingense. Next base: position 6,438,211 of record NZ_CP104173.1, read on the forward strand.
TGCCGGCCGAGCCGAACTTCTTGATGTCGGCCACGATCGTCTGCCAGTCGGAATGACCGAACGGCGTGTAGTTGATCATGATGTCTTCCTGGGCGACGCCCTTGGACTTCAGATAGGCCTCCAGGATCTTGTTGGTGGTGCGCGGATAGACGTAGTCGGTGCCCGCGAGCACCCAGCGCTTCACCTTCTCGTCCTTCATGAGGTAGTCGACGGCAGGGATCGCCTGCTGGTTCGGCGCAGCCCCCGTGTAGAACACGTTACGCTCGCTCTCCTCACCCTCGTATTGCACGGGGTAGAACAGGATGCTGTTGAGCTCCTTGAACACCGGGAGCACCGACTTACGCGACACCGAGGTCCAGCAGCCGAACACGACCGAGACCTTGTTCTTGGTGATCAGCTCGCGCGCCTTTTCGGCGAACAGCGGCCAGTTCGATGCGGGATCGACGACGACGGCTTCCAGCTTCTTGCCGAGCACGCCGCCCTTCTTGTTCTGCTCGTCGATCAGGAAGAGGATGGTGTCCTTCAGCGTGGTTTCGCTGATTGCCATGGTGCCGGACAGGGAGTGGAGTACACCCACCTTGATGGTGTCGTCGGCGGCCTTTGCGCCAGTCAATGAAGCCAGACCGAGCATCAGTCCGGCGGTCGCAGCGAGCACGCCGCGGCGGCTAAATGACGCCGCTATATCGTGAGTGGATTTGTTAAACATGAGTGCCTCATCTCCCTGACGCAGACGTGAAAAACGCTGCGAAACGGCCCCACGGCCGCCTGCGGTTAACGGAATCGCAAGAACCATGCCATGGGCTGGGCACCCATCAACTTATTGAATTTGCAAAACTAATTGCCAGAAATTGAAGTTTCTCCGCAGACTTGCAGCCTAAATCATAGGCAACATAAATGTATGCGAAAGCGGCAGTCAGACTACTTTCTAAGCAAATCGCTAACGCTGGCTAAATTTCTGGCAGCAGTATTTTTGCACCGCACCCGCTGTTTTGGAGGCAAGTGCCTTGAAAGCGCCCCCTCGATGTTCCATATGAGCGTCCGAGACCTCTTGCGAATCAAGGGGTCGTAGCGAGCCGCGTGTTCTTAAGCCCTCTACGGGCCTCTGGCTTGCCCCATATCATCCAAGCCATCCGACACCCCAAACACGCAGGTGTCTTCTCGACACCCTTTTGCGCGCGCCGCGCTGATGCGCCGGGCGTTCGCTTTTGACATGGAAAGAACCCCTCTTTTGACTTCGTTTCAGGACTTCGGCCTCGCCGAACCCATCGCGCGCGCTCTTCGTGAAGAGAATTACGTCACCCCCACTCCGATCCAGGCCCAAACCATCCCGCTGGCATTGACGGGCCGCGACGTCGTCGGCATCGCCCAGACCGGTACCGGCAAGACCGCGTCCTTCGCGCTGCCGATCCTGCATCGTCTGCTCGAGAACCGCATCAAGCCGCAGCCCAAGACCGCCCGCGTGCTGGTGCTGTCGCCGACCCGCGAGCTGTCCGGGCAGATCCTCGACAGCTTCAACGCCTACGGCCGCCACATCCGCCTGTCCTCGACGCTCGCGATCGGCGGCGTGCCGATGGGCCGCCAGGTCCGTGCGCTGATGCAGGGCGTCGACGTGCTGGTCGCCACCCCCGGCCGCCTGCTCGACCTCGTGCAGAGCAACGGCTTGAAGCTTTCAAGCGTCGAGTTCCTCGTGCTCGACGAAGCCGACCGCATGCTCGACATGGGCTTCATCAACGACATCCGCAAAATCGTCGCCAAGCTGCCGATCAAGCGGCAGACCCTGTTCTTCTCGGCCACCATGCCGAAGGACATCGCCGAGCTCGCCGATTCCATGTTGCGCGACCCCGCCCGTGTCGCGGTGACCCCGGTGTCCTCGACCGCCGAGCGGATCAACCAGCGCATCCTGCAGGTCGACTTCGCGGCCAAGCCGGCCTTCCTGACCAAGCTGCTGCAGGACGAGGCGATCAACCGCGCGCTGGTCTTCACCCGCACCAAGCACGGCGCCGACAAGGTGGTGAAGACGCTGACCAAGGCCGGGATCGCCGCCAACGCCATCCACGGCAACAAGTCGCAGAACCATCGCGAGCGCACGCTGGCCCAGTTCCGCTCGGGAGAGATCCGCACCCTGGTCGCCACCGACATCGCCGCCCGCGGCATCGACGTCGACGGCATCAGTCACGTCATCAACTTCGACCTGCCGAACGTGCCGGAGACCTACGTCCACCGCATCGGCCGCACCGCGCGCGCCGGAGCCGACGGCACCGCAATCTCGCTGGTCGCGGGCGGCGAGGAGCTCGGCTATCTGCGCGACATCGAGCGGCTGATTCGCGTCGCCCTGCCGCGGGAGGACCACCGCACCGACGCCGGCCGCCGCGATGCCGGTCCCGCCCCGTCGCAGCAACGACAGGGCCGGCCGGGCGGTCGTCCGGGCCAGCGCCCGCAAGGCGCACGCCACGGTGACGGACGTCGCGCCGACGAACGGCATGCCGACGGGCGCCACCATAGTGCCGGCAAGCAAGGCGACGGCAGGCACGGTGAGGGACGCCACGCCGAGGCAAGGCATGCGGACGGACGGCCCGGCAGTGGCCCGAATGCCCCCAAGGGTTCTCGCCGCCGCCGCTCCGGTGGTAAGATGCATTCATCGCCTGTCGACCGTCCGGAACAGCGTTCCGCGCATAGCGCCGGGACCCCTGATGGGATACAAGGCGTTGCCTTTTTGCGCCGCCAGAGTCGGCCAAACAGCCAACCGAACCGCAAACCCTATTCGCACTAGCCGTCCACGACCTGGAGATATCAATGGCTAAGGAAGAGCTGATCCAGTTCGAAGGACTGGTCACCGAAATCCTCCCCGATGCCCGCTACCGCGTGCAGCTCGACGCCGGACACGAGATCGTTGCCTATACCGCCGGCAAGATGAAGAAGAACCGCATCAAGACGCTCGCGGGCGACCGCGTGACGGTGGAGATGTCGCCCTATGACCTCGAGAAGGGCCGGCTGATTTTCCGCCACAAGGACGAACGTCCCAGCACGCCGGGCGGACCGCCCCGTCCCGGACAGCGCGGCGGCCAATTCCGCCGCCGCTAGTCGGCTGCGGCGCGGGTTCGAATTCCGATCTGTCAGGTGATCCGCCGTGACATCACGGCGGATCAAAAAATCGTGCGCGTCCGGATTGTTTCGAACCGTTGCTTCCGATAAAATGAATTAATCGATTTTCGGCCGGACGACATTGGCATCCACCGGTACAGCCGGTTCAGACACGCTGACGACCCTTCCAGAAATTCGATCTAACCCTGCCCGCGCGAGCGGGCTCCGACATAGTGTTATCTGAGAGGGACTACCCCCGTGAGCATGGGAACCGTGAAGTGGTTTAACGCAACCAAGGGCTATGGCTTCATTCAGCCCGACGATGGCGGCCAGGACGTGTTCGTTCACATCAGCGCCGTGGAGCGCGCCGGCCTCGGCTCGCTCCGCGAGGGCCAGAAGATCTCCTACGAGATCGTGGCCGACCGCCGTTCCGGCAAGTCTGCGGCGGACAACCTGCGCGCTGCGGGCTGAGCCCGCCGGGCGCCGGCCCGATCAGCGAGCCAAAGCAAAAAGGCCGTGCGCAACGCACGGCCTTTTTCATGTCACGGGCGGCTGACAGATCTCAACACGTCGACGGCACGTTGTTGTAGGGCACGCAGGTGACCTGACGCGGCCGCGTGTAGGAGAGATCGCTCAGGGTTACACTCGACTTCAACACGTAGCCGATGGTCGGCGTGTAAGTGTAGTTGGCTTCGCTCAGGATGAGATAGCTCGACGGAATCAAGAGTGCCGGGGGAATCATCGTGGTGACCGTGTCGCCGGCGTTCCGAGCCGAGGTCGCAAGCGTGGCTTGCGTCGCGCCGCTCGCAATCGTGCCGGCCCTGCTCCACTGGACCTTGGCGATGCTGTTGGCGTCGATGTAGATCTGGGAGATCGTGCCCTTCACGAGCGCAGCGTCGTAAGGCATGACGACGGAGATGCTTGCCGTGAACGTATCCTTCATGCCGGCATCGTTGAGCGTCGTCGACTGCGAGGTCAAATCGGACAATGTCCGCGCGATCAACGTGATTTTGCGGTCGATCGCCACGGCGGACGAAAATTCGACAGTGCCGAAGAACATCACCAGCATCAGCGGTACGATGATCGCGAATTCGGTCGCCGCCAGGGCGCGCTTGTCGGCGACGAAGCCGCGCACGGAGCCGCGTGCATTCCTCCAGATGTTCGCAATCGCCCGCATCGGTCCGCCCAGATCCATCTGCCTCAGAAGGGTTCGTTCTTGAACGCCACCGTCGCCACCATCAGCCGCTTGTTGCTGCATCCCGCGTTGTAGCCGAGGCCGGTGACGATGAGCGGCCATTGATAGAACAGGCGCACCACGACGACCTGACCGGAGCTTCCGGCACTGTACTGCATGCCGGAGGGATTGAAGGTGCAGGAATTGCCGAAATTGGTGAGGCTGAGCGTCCCGAACGAGCTGGTGCTGACGACGTCGACGTACAGCTTGCTGCAATCGAACAGCGCCGGAATCTTGCTGCAGACGAAGGTCTTGAACGTCGTCTGATCGCATGCAGCGACTGTGTTGGGCGCGGACTGGCAGGCCGCCACCGAGCCGCCCTGCGCCTGAGCCTGGCCGGTTAGAATCGCGCGCGCGGAGTCCTGCGCGATGGTCTCGAGCACCTGGCTGGAGAAGAACATGAGCGCCGTCTCGAGGATCGCGAACAGCAGCGCGAAGAACATCGGTGCGACCAGCGCAAATTCGACGGCTGCGGAGCCGCGGCGGTTGCCGCGAAACCGGAGCAGCGCTTTCCGGAGCGTGAACCTCGTAGGTGCAGGCGATGGCATCTCGTCAAATTCCCCAGCGGCCGGCGATCATCTGCCCGTTCAATAGCGGAAACTGATTGTCTAAGTGTTTCAGACGATCCGCTTCCGGCGGACCGCGCCGTTAACACCGCGTTAACCAGCGCCCGCAAGCGGGAGGAAGCACGGCATGCAACGAGGTGCCGCCCTCGAATCGAGCGGCTTGGCGGGATCGGGGCCCGCCCGTGGGCTAGTTTGGCTTGGCAGCCGCGCCGGCACCCGCACCTCCGCTGGCGCTGCTGCTCAGCGTACCGGCCTGGCTCATCGCGTTGTTGAAATAGGTGTCGCTGTCGCCGAGCGTCACGCGGCGCTGGCAAAGCGGCACGCAACTGTAGGACTCCCGCTCGACCCCGCGATAGACGGTGACGAGCCGGTCGCTCGGACCTTCGACCTGGATCTGGCGGTCCACCAGAATCTCGCCGCCGCGGTCGAGCGCGATGAAGTTGGTGGCCCCGTAGCCCTTTCCGGTCACGACGATCATGCCGCCGGGCTGGAGCGTGACGTCGGCGATCAGGGGATTGCCGACCACGATGGTCGCCACCTTGCCGGGCAGCCGCACCAGCTTGGCCTGGTCGACATTGACGGCGATGGTATCGGCGACTGGCTCGGCAAGGCCGGCGGCCGGCGAGGCCAGCACCGCAGCGGCAACCAGTACACAGACGCGCACATGACGGCGCAGCATTTCTTTACGCATACTCTTACCCCCGGGACGTCACAGACCGGCAGAAGCGACCGAATACAGCGGAGCCGGTGCCCGACCCGGCTAACCTGCCTTTAATTCGTGAACGTTCCGCAAACTCGCCGAGTATTGTTTGAACGGACGGACATTTGCGGGCTCGCCCCTAAAGCGCGATGAGTTTTGGATGAATCGTCATCGCGCTTTAGGTTGTTGTTTACGCATGATCTTTCCGGAAAACTGCTTCGCACTTTTTCGGATTATGCTTTAGTGCCGGAACGGATAGGCGAGCTGGCCCCCGATCTCCTTGGGCATGGCCGCTTCGTCCTTGCCGTAATCCTGTGGCAGCCTGCCCTCCGGCATGCGGAAGGTGCCGAACAGCACGTCCCAGATCGGGAACGTTCCGGCGAAATTGGTGTCGCCGCCCTCTTCGAGCGAGGTGTGGTGCCAGCGATGGAAGACCGGCGTCGCCAGCACGTATTTGAACGGTCCGAAAGTCCAGTTCAGGTTGGCGTGCACAAAGGCCGAGTGGAAGGTGGTGAACGGGCCGACCCAGACCATGACGTTCGGGGAGATGCCTGCCATCAGCAGCACGACGTCGACGCTGATCGTCCCGAGCAAGAGATTGACCGGATGGAAGCGCGCCGCGGAGATCCAGCCGATCTCCTCCGACGAATGATGGATGGCGTGATATTTCCAGAAGCCGCCGTCGTGGAAAAGCCGATGCAGCCAGTACAGCATGAAATCGGACAGCACCAGGAACAGCACGGCCTGCAGCCACAGCGGCAGCTGCGCCAGCGGACCGTGGCCATTGTCGTAAAAGGCGATGAGCTCGTCGGCGTCGTGGATGTTGAAGACGACGCTGGCGCCGACAACCAGCAGCCCGATCCGCATGGTGCGGGCGAACACCGGAACGAAGAACCAGTAGCAGATGTCGGTGACGATCTCCCGCTTGCGCCACCACGGCGCGCCGGGATTGCAGGCCCAGAAATGCTCCAGCACGGTGAAGACCGCCGCGAGCACCAAGGTGACCGGGATCACCTTGACGATGGTCTCGCCGAGCATCAAGGCGACTTGCATGGGCAGGCTCGACATCGTCGCCTCTCTCCGCGAATTCCGCTGTAGCTTAAGGCCTACTCCGCGAAATTTAAGGGAGGGTGAAGCACGCGCCGCGTTGGCGGCGCATCCGGAACCGCAACGAATTTGCAGGTGCCGTCTTAAGGCGAAATTCACTCTGGGCAAAAGCATCGCGCCGGACGTGGGATTACCCGGTCGAATTAACTCTCCCGAAAGAGCTCGGCTCTCATGGTCGTCGCGTCAACGACAGCGCCGAACGAGGCGGTCCCCACCCAGACGGAGTTTTGTTCATGAAGAACTTGATTGCGCGTTTCGCGAAGGATGAATCCGGCGCCACCGCCATCGAATACGGCCTGATCGCCGCCGGCATCGCGCTGGCCATCATCACCGTCGTCAACAATCTCGGCACCACGCTGAACGCCAAGTTCAGCTCGATCAGCACCTCGCTGAAGTAAGCGGGTCCACGAACGACGGCAAAAGCCCCGGACCTCCGGGGCGTTTGTTTTTCTGAAGACGGCGAGTTCCAGTGGCGTTGCACGAGTTCAGAACCGATGCCGCGGTCGCGGCCCACGAGACCGAAGCGGCGCAGGCCGGCTCGCCGGTCTATTGGATCTGCCTTGCGCTGCTGGTTGCGACGGTCGCGCTCGCCGCACGTATTGCCAGCTTCTGGTGAAAGCGCGTTCGTCGGCCGAGGCCCGGGCGCGCCCGTGCCGCCGTTGTCGGTTTGTTTAGCATCGCGCGCTAGCATCGCCCGAAGCAGCTCCCGCGACAAACCCAGGCCTCAAGACGCAGCCCATGATTCTCGACCTTGCGCGCCTTCTGCTCTTCCCGGCCCTGATGGCGTTCGCCGCCGCGAGCGATCTCTTCACGATGACGATCTCGAACCGCGTATCGCTGGCGCTGGTGGCGGGCTTCTTCGCGCTCGCCCTCGCCGGGGGCATGGCACCTTACGAGATGCTGAGTCATGTCGGCGCCGGTGCGCTCGTTCTGGTCGTGGCCTTCACCTGCTTCGCCATGGGCTGGGTGGGCGGCGGCGACGCCAAGGTCGCTGCCTCCGTCGCGCTCTGGTTCGGCTTCCCACATCTGATGAACTTCCTGCTCTACGCCTCGCTGTTCGGCGGCGCGCTGACGCTGCTCCTGCTGCAGTTCCGGCAATGGCCGCTGCCTTACGGGCTGGCAGGACAGGCCTGGCTCGCACGGCTGCACGCCAAGGAGAGCGGCATTCCCTACGGCATAGCGCTCGCGCTGAGCGCGCTGATGGTCTACCCGGAGACCGAATGGGTGAAGGCGATCGACCTCGCTCGCCTCGCGCTGCGCTGAACGCTCCGGGTAAACCCGGCGTTAAGGCGATTTAGATACGCCTCATTAACCATGCTTTGACGAATAGCTGGTCAACTGCCGATCACGGCGGCGGCAGCGTCGCGGCGTATTGTTGGAAAGTTGAAGCGTATGAATAGGGCACGCATTGTCGTCCTGACGGTCGCCATCTGCGCCGGCGGCGTCGCCGCGTACCTGGCGAGCGGCTCCGACAATTCTGCGCCGCCTCCGGTTCCGGTCGCACAGCTGCCGACCGTCGACGTCCTCGTGGCCAAGAACGACATCGGCCTCGGCCAGACCGTGAAGCCCGAAGACGTGCAATGGCAGACCTGGCCGACCGCGACCGCCAGCGCCACCTTCATCCGACGCAACGAGCGCCCCGACGGTGCGACCCAGGTGACCGGCTCGATCGCGCGCGCGCCCTTCATCCAGGGCGAGCCGATCCGCGACCAGAAGCTGGTCAAGGCCGAAGGTTCCGGCTTCATGGCGGCAATCCTGCCCACCGGCATGCGGGCGATCTCGACCGAGATCTCGCCGGAGACCGGCGCGGGCGGCTTCATCCTGCCCAACGACCGCGTCGACGTCCTGCTCACCCGCCGGCTCAAGAACCCGGATCAGAGCAGCGGCGCTCCCGACATCGTCACCTCCGAGATCATCCTGGCCAATATCCGGGTCCTGGCCATCGACCAGGCACCCAAGGAGAAGGACGGGCAGAACGCGGTGATCGGCAAGACCGTCACCCTCGAGCTCAATCCCGCGCAGACCGCAACGCTCTCCGCGGCGCGCCAGAGCGGCACGCTGTCGCTGGCGCTGCGCAGCATCGTCGACGTCAAGATGAGCGAGATCACGCTCGATGACTCCGCGCAGAAGCGCGACGGTGTCTCGATCATTCGCTACGGCATTCCAAGTCAGACGGCTAAGGCACGATGAAGACAGTCGACATCAAATACAGGGCAGATTCGGCGACGATGCGGACCTCACTGGTCCGCGCCCTGTCGTTTTCGGCCGCCCTCGCGCTGGCGCTCAACCCGGCGATCGCCCCGGCGGTCGCCGCCGATTACCGCCCTGTGCCGCAGGCCGCGGCGGACGGCCAGATCAACGCGCGTTTCCTCTCGCTCGGCATCGGCAAGTCGGTCGTGATCGACCTGCCGCGCGACATCAAGGACGTGCTGGTCGCCGATCCCAAGATCGCCAATGCGGTGGTCCGCTCCGCACAGCGCGCCTATATCATCGGCGCCGCGGTCGGCCAGACCAATATCGTGTTCTTCGATTCCGCCGGGCAGCAGATCGCGGCCTACGACATCGCGGTGAAGCGCGACCTCAACGGCGTGCGGGCCGCACTGAAGCAGGTTCTGCCCAACTCAGACATCCAGATCGACGGCCTGGGCGACGGTATCGTCCTGTCCGGCACGGCCGCCAACCCTATGGAGGCGCAACAGGCCAACGAGCTCGCTGCGCGCCTGGCCGGCGGCGTCGACAAGGTGGTGAACTCGATCGTGGTGCGCGGCCGCGACCAAGTCATGCTCAAGGTGACCGTTGCCGAAGTCGCGCGTACGATCGTCAAGCAGCTCGGTATCGACCTCACCGCCAACCTCAACTACGGCACATCGGTGGTGAGCTTCAGCAACTCCAACCCGTTCACGGCCCTCGGCCGTAATCTGGTGGATGGCAACAATCTCACTGCGAGTTTCGGCGCGACGCCTTCGGTGCAGGCGACCCTGCGTGCGATGGAGAGCGCGGGCGTGATCAGGACGCTTGCCGAGCCGAACCTGACCGCGATCTCCGGAGAGTCCGCCACCTTTCTCGCCGGCGGCGAATTTCCGGTGCCCGCAGGTTATTCGTGCGATCCCGTCACACGCGTCTGTACCACTCAGATCAGCTTCAAGAAGTTCGGCATCTCACTCAACTTTACGCCTGTGGTCCTGAGCGAAGGCAAGATCAGCTTGCGGGTGATGACCGAGGTCTCCGAACTGTCCAATGAGAATGCGATCACGCTGTCGCAGGCGGTGACCTCGAACACGGTCAACTCGCTGACGGTCCCCTCAATCAAGACACGCCGCGCAGAGACTTCGCTGGAAATTCCGTCCGGCGGCGCGATGGCGATGGCCGGCCTGATCCAGCAGCAGACCAAGCAAGCTGTCAACGGAATGCCGGGGCTGATGCAGCTCCCGATCCTCGGCACGCTGTTCCGCAGCCGCGACTTCGTCAACAATGCAACCGAGTTGGTCGTGATCGTGACGCCCTATGTGGTCCGCGCGGTGGCGCCGAAGGACCTGTCGCGGCCGGATGACGGCTTCGCCCCGCCTGCGGATCCGCAGGCGCAGCTGATCGGCAATATCAACCGGATCTACGGCGTGCCGGGCCGGACCGAAGCGGCCAAGAACTACCGCGGCACCTACGGCTTCATTACCGACTGAGGCGGAACGGGGATTTCACGATGATCACGAGACCACCCCAGCTTCGCAAGCGCGCCATCAGCCTCGGTGGCGCGCTCATCGGCCTCGCGCTCGCGGTCGGGGGCTGCCAGCACGACGAAGTCCTCACGGCGTCCATTCCCGACGACTACAAGCAGCGCCATCCGATCGCGGTCGAGGAGCAGAATCGCTCGATCGTCGTCTTCGTGGGTCATGCCCGCGGCGGATTAACCGCGGCCCAACGCGCTGACGTGATGGGCGTGGCATCGGCGTGGTTGCAAGAAGGCACCGGCGCGATTCGCATCGACGTGCCTTCCAATACGCCCAATGCTCGCCCGGTCGCCGATACGATGCGTGAGATCCAGGCGATGCTGGCGGCGGCAGGCGTTCCGCCGCGCGGCGTCAGCCTTCACCCCTACCAGCCGCAAGACAAGCGCTTCCTCCCCCCGATCCGGCTCACCTATTCCAGGATTGCCGCAGTCGCCGGTCCCTGCGGCCTGTGGCCGGAAGACATCGGACCCTCGATGAAGAACAAGCGCTGGTTCGAGAACAAGGACTACTACAATTACGGCTGCGCTTATCAGCGCAACCTCGCGGCCATGGTCGACAATCCGTCGGATCTTGAGCAGCCGCGGCCCGAAACTCCGTCATACACGCCGCGGCGCATCACCGGGTTCGAGAAGTATCGCAAGGGAACGACGACGGCGACCACCTATCCCGAGGCCGACAGGGCCAAACTCAGCGACACCGGCAAATGATCAGTTACGCGCGCCAGACACACGAAGAGCAGCCGGCAGCAGCTCCTCCGCCGGTCGAGGAGCATATTGCGCCCGCGCCGCGCGTCTCGGTTCAGGCCTTCTGCGAAACCGTGGAGACGGCCGCCGCGGTGCAGTCGGCCGGCGAGGATCGCCGTCTCGGCAAGGCTCACCTGAAGATCCAGATGGGCGGCATGGCGGCCGCGATCGAAGCCTACCGCTCGGCTCCCACGCCGAACGTGATCGTGCTCGAGAGCGACGGTCGCAACGACCTGCTGGGCGGACTCGACCAGCTCGCCACTGTCTGCGATGCCGGCACCCGCGTGGTGGTGATCGGCCGCATCAACGACGTCACGCTCTATCGCGAGCTGGTGCGCCGCGGCGTCAGCGATTACGTGCTAGCGCCGGTCGGCGCGATCGACGTCGTACGCTCGATCTGCAACCTGTTCTCGGCCCCCGAAGCCAAGGCAGTCGGCCGCATCATCGCCGTGGTCGGAGCCAAGGGTGGCGTCGGGGCTTCGACAATCTCGCACAACGTCGCGTGGGCGATCGCGCGAGACCTCGCGATGGACGCCGTCGTCGCCGATCTCGACCTCGCCTTCGGCACGGCCGGGCTCGACTACAACCAGGATCCGCCGCAGGGTATCGCCGACGCCGTGTTCTCGCCTGACCGCGTCGACACCGCGTTCATCGACCGCCTGCTGTCAAAATGCACCGACCATCTCAGCCTGCTGGCAGCGCCTGCGACGCTCGACCGGGTTTATGATTTCGGCACTGACGCTTTCGATGCCGTATTCGACACGCTGCGCTCCACCATGCCCTGCATCGTGCTCGACGTTCCGCATCAATGGTCGGGCTGGACCAAGCGGGCCTTGATCGGGGCGGACGACATCCTGATCGTGGCCGCGCCCGACCTCGCCAATCTGCGCAATACCAAGAACCTGTTCGATCTGTTGAAGGCCGCGCGCCCCAACGACCGGCCGCCGCTCTACTGCCTGAACCAGGTCGGCGTGCCGAAACGGCCCGAGATCGCCGCCGCGGAGTTCGCCAAGGCAATCGAGAGCCAGCCGGTCGTCTCGATCCCGTTCGAACCGCAGATCTTCGGCTCGGCGGCCAACAACGGCCAGATGATCGCGGAGATCTCCGCCAACCACAAGTCGATCGAGATGTTCCTGCAGATCGCCCAGCGCCTGACCGGCCGCAGCGAGACCAAGAAGCAAAAGTCGTCCCTGCTTTCACCTCTGATTGAGAAGTTGCGGGGAAGATAAGCCGCCGCATGGAGTTGTTAAGTGTTCGGTAAGCGTAGCGGAACAGACACCGACCTTCGGGCACCCAAGCCCGGCGCCGTGTCGCTCGAGCCTGCCCCGGCTCAGGCGCCGACGGTTTCGCGCGCTCCGCCTCCGCCGGCCGTCGCCTCGCCGCCGCTTGCGCCCGCCAAGGCTCCGCCGCCTCCGGCCATGGAGAGCCGGCGTTCGGACAATTATTACGAGGTCAAGGCGACCATCTTCGGCGCGCTGATCGAGGCCATCGACCTCGCCCAGCTCGCCAAGCTCGATTCGGAGTCCGCGCGCGAGGAAATCCGCGACATCGTCAACGAGATCATCGCGATCAAGAACATCGTGATGTCGATCGCCGAGCAGGAGGAGCTGCTCGACGACATCTGCAACGACGTCCTCGGTTACGGCCCGCTCGAGCCGCTATTGTCGCGCGACGACATCGCCGACATCATGGTCAATGGCGCCAACACCGTCTACATCGAGGTCGGCGGCAAGATCCAGCGTACCGGCATCCGCTTCCGCGACAACCAGCAGCTTCTCAACATCTGCCAGCGCATCGTCAGCCAGGTCGGCCGGCGCGTCGACGAATCCTCGCCGATCTGCGACGCGCGCCTCGCCGACGGCTCCCGTGTCAACGCCATCGTGCCGCCGCTGTCGATCGACGGCCCCGCGCTCACCATCCGCAAATTCAAGAAAGACAAGCTGACGCTGGATCAGCTTGTCAAGTTCGGCGCGATCACGCCGGAAGGCGCCGAGATCCTTCAGATCATCGGCCGCGTCCGCTGCAACGTGCTGATTTCCGGCGGTACCGGCTCGGGCAAGACGACCCTGCTCAACTGCCTCACCAACTACATCGAGCACGACGAGCGCGTCATCACCTGCGAGGACGCCGCCGAGCTCCAGCTGCAGCAGCCTCACGTGGTGCGGCTGGAAACCCGTCCGCCCAACATCGAGGGCGAGGGCCAGGTCACGATGCGCGAATTGGTGCGCAACTGCCTGCGTATGCGTCCCGAACGCATCATCGTCGGCGAGGTCCGCGGACCCGAAGCCTTCGACCTGCTGCAGGCCATGAACACCGGCCATGACGGCTCGATGGGCACGCTGCACGCCAACAACCCGCGCGAGGCGCTGTCGCGCTGCGAATCCATGATCACGATGGGCGGCTTTTCCCTTCCGTCGCGAACAATTCGCGAGATGATCTGCGCCTCGATCGACGTCATCATCCAGGCCGCGCGCCTGCGCGACGGCTCCCGCCGCATCACCCACATCACCGAGGTGATGGGCATGGAAGGCGACACCATCATCACCCAGGACATCTTCCTCTACGACATGGTCGGCGAGGACGCCAACGGCAAGATCATCGGCCGGCACCGCTCAACCGGCATCGGCCGTCCGAAGTTCTGGGAACGCGCCCGTTATTACGGCGAGGAGAAGCGCCTCGCCGCAGCGCTCGACGCGGCGGAAGTCGCGCCGAAGACGTGAGCAGATTGGCAGCGCCATGAACATGCAGGTCCTCGCCCTCGCATTCCTCGCCACCGCAGCAGTTGGTGGCATCGCCTGGGTATTCCTCTATCCGGTGCTGTCTGGGGAGCGAAAGGCGGAAAGCCGCCGTGCCTCGGTCGCGCGCGCCGAAGCGCCCACGGCCCGGCAGGCCGAGAAAACCCAGCGCTCTCGCCGCGAGCAGGTCGAGTCCACGCTGAAGGACCTCGAGGCGCGGCGCGCCCAGGAGAAGAGCGCTCCGCTCAGCGTCCGCCTGTCGCAGGCCGGGCTCGACTGGACGCCGCAGAAGTTCTGGACCGTGTCCGCCGTGGTGGCCGGCGTTTTTTTCGCGGCCGCTATGTTCGCGGGCGGGGGCCTGATCGGCGCCGCCGGTCTTGCCTTTGCCGGCGGCTTCGGCCTGCCGCGCTGGGCACTCGGCTTCCTCAAGAAGCGTCGCGAAACCAAGTTCCTGGCTGCACTGCCCGACGCGGTCGACGTGATCGTCCGCGGCATCAAGGCAGGCCTGCCCTTGTTCGAATCGATCAAGGTCGTAGCCGCCGATTCGCCCGAGCCGCTGCGCAGCGAGTTTCTGGCCATCATCGAGACGCAGGCGATCGGCATGCCGCTGGGCGAGGCCTGCGCGCGGCTTTACGAGCGCATGCCGCTGCCGGAAGCCAATTTCTTCGGGATCGTGGTGTCGATCCAGCAGAAATCGGGCGGCAACCTCTCCGAAGCGCTCGGTAACCTCTCCAAGGTGCTGCGCGACCGCAAGAAGATGAAGGAAAAGATCCAGGCGATGTCGATGGAAGCCAAGGCCTCGGCCGGCATCATCGGCTCGCTGCCGCCGATCGTGATGTTCCTGGTCTATCTCACGACGCCGCAATACATCTCGGTGCTTTGGACTCATCCCACCGGCCAGCTGATGCTGGTCGGCTGCGTCGTCTGGATGTCGATCGGCATCCTGGTGATGAAGAAGATGATCAACTTCGATTTCTGACGGTGTCGCATGGTCGAATTCCTCGTCTCGAAACTGCACGACGTCCGTTTCATGACCATGCTGCTCGCGGCCATCGCCGCGAGCGCCACCGTCTATACGCTGGTGATGCCGTTGTTCGCCGGCGAGGGCCTCTCCAAGCGCATGAAGGCGGTGGCGAGCGAGCGTGAACGCATCCGGCAGCGCGAGCGTGAGCGTCTCAACAAGAGCGAGAAGGTTTCACTGCGCCAGACGCCGAAGCAACTCGTCTCCAAGGTGGTCGAGGACTTCAACCTGACCAAGTGGCTCGCGCAGGAGGCTGCGCGGGACAAGCTCATCATGGCGGGTTACCGCGGCCAGGCGCCCTACATCACCTTCCTGTTTGCCCGCATGGTCGCCCCGATCGTGTTCTTGATCGGCTCGGCCCTCTACGTGTTCGTGATCGGAAACATGCAACAGGCGATGCCGATCAAGATCGGCATCTGTATCGGCGCCGCCTATCTCGGCCTCCAGGCGCCGATGCTGTTCCTCAGGAACGCGATCTCCAAGCGCCAGCTCTCGATCAAGCGTGCGTTTCCCGACGCGCTCGATTTGCTCCTGATCTGCATCGAATCGGGCATGTCGGTCGAGATGGCATTCCGGAAAGTTGCGACCGAAATCGTGGGCCAGTCGATCGCGCTGTCGGAGGAGTTCACCCTGACCACGGCCGAGCTGTCCTACCTGCAGGATCGCAAGGTCGCCTATGAGAACCTGGCACGGCGCACCGGGCTCGAGGGCGTCAAGTCGGTGTGTCTGGCGCTGCAACAGGCGGAACGATACGGCACTCCGCTCGGCCATTCCCTGCGCGTCATGGCGCAGGAAAATCGCGACATGCGCATGAACGAGGCCGAGAAGAAGGCGGCCGCGCTGCCGCCGAAGCTCACGGTGCCGATGATCCTGTTTTTCCTGCCTGTGCTGTTCGTGGTCATTCTCGGACCCACCGCCATCAAGGTCACCGAGATGCAATGAGCCGGGCTGGACCGTACGGTCCGCCACCAAGGCCAGGAAGTCAGATGATCAGCCGGGCTGGCTCAGCGAAGCGACCGGCGTCCGCTTCGGCGCGCCGCGCGGGGCCTCGCTACGGCTCAGCATCTCCTTGAGATAGGCGACATTGGCCGCAGCTTGGTCCGGCGGCAGGTCCGCCTTGACGATGGTCTCCGCCTCCGCGAAGCGGCCCTGCAGGCCGACGACCAGGCCGAGGTTCTGCCGGACCCGGGCGCTGGCACGCGGCGAGGCATGCGCCTGCCGCAGCGCCTCTTCCGCCTTCGGCAGCTCTTTCGACAGCATGTAGGACAGGCCGAGGTTGGAGAGCACGCCGGGATCACCCGGTGCGATCTTGAGCGCGCTCGCGTAATAGGATCGCGCCTCCTCATGACGGCCCATCTGGTCGAGCGCGGTGCCCTGCACGGAGAGCAGGCGCCAGTCCGGATTGTCGGGCGAATGCGCCTTCGACAGCACGTCGAAGGCCTGCTGGAAATTGCCGTTGTCGGCGAGTGCGCGGCCGTACTGGGCAAGCAGCGCCTTGTTGCCGGGGTTGGCGATGGTCGCCTGCTCGAGCACGGCGGCGGCCTGGGCGCGCTGGCCGTTGGCGCGCAAGGCCTGTCCATAGGCGAGCGCGGCGTCGGCATCTTTGGGATTGGCGCGGTAGCGCTCGCCATAGGCTTCGACCGCACGCGCCGGATCGGTGGGCGCGCGGTCGGCGGAGGCCGCGTCCGCCCGGGGGCCGACCGAGCCCGTCACCTCCGAGAGCTTCGACATCGCCGTGCAGCCGCCGAGGCTCATCGCCACCGTCGCGACCAGCGACGTCGAAGCAAGTAGCCGGGTAAGCCTGATCCGTTGACGCATGACGCTTTGACTCTCGAGCTGCTCGATCGAGCCGAACGTGTCAGCAGTAGAATGTTAACCCTAACGGCCGGTTAACAGCGCTCAGACGCGCTTCTCTCACGCCGGCGATGGTTGCGGCGGCGCTTTGCCGCCGAGGCCGAGATCGGGGCCGAGCGCCTGCACCTGCTGATCCAGCTCCAGCAGCAGTTGCAGCCTCTGCCGCCCCCGCCGCTGAACGTCGACACCTTCAGAAGGCAGCCGCGGCACCTGACGCAGGAAGTCGTTACAATTGATCAGGCCTCTCCCGTAGAGCTCATCGAGCTGAGCGCGATCGATGCCGAGCACGTCAGCGGATTGCTCGATCAATCGGCCGAGCAACGTTTTCACCGCGGCGAGCGCGTCGCTGTCGAATCCCGGCCGGGATCTCGCGGCCTTACGCTCGAGCTCCGCCCAGGCATGGGCCGAGACCATGTAGGTGTAGAGCGCTATCGCCCAGTTCGGCTCCGCCTCATCGTAAAAGCTGCCACGCATGAACAGCCGGCGGACGATCGCCGCGACCTGGTCGCGTTTCAGTGTGCGGGACGAGGCCGCCTCGATCGCCGACTGGACGGCCGGATCGCGGGAAAAATCCCGCCCCGCCGGCAGCCTGATGACGCCGCCCGGCAGGTTGGAATCGAGCGGCCTGAAGGCCGCATCGTTGCGGAGCCTCGTATAGCGGGTGATCGCGAAGCGGTGCTCGTTGCGGCCGGCATGGGACGCGGGGCCGAAATGGACGAGGTTGAAACCGGCATCGTCGCCGGCTTGCCCGGTCGAGGACGGACAGGAGAGCACGTAGATCGTGCGCCAGAACGCCTCACCGCTCTCGCTCGACGTCGCACGCGGATCGGGGATGGAATAGCGGGTCAGCCCCTCGACATGGCGATGACCGTGCAGAACCAGATCGAAATTGAGCGAGGTGGCGGCCTCGAGGAAGGTCGCGGGTGCGGCGAGATACATCAGCGGCTCGTCCGGCATGCCTAGAAAGCGCTTTCCTTCGCCGGTGGCCTGCGGCAGTGGGTGATGGTGCAGGGCCAGCACACGAACCAGATTTTCCGCCGGCTCGGCGTAGTCGGCGCGCCCGGCCGAACCGATGCTTCCCGCGACCTCGGCGCTCAGCCGGGCGGAATCGGCGACCATCGCCTTGTAAGCGCTCTCGTCGATCTTGCCGCTCGCGAGCGCCTTCAAGTTGGCGCGATTGGAATCGAGCAGCACCAGGTCGAGGCCTGCCTGACGGTAATAGACATTCTTCGCCGTCCGCGGCAGGTGCAGGTAATCGTAGGCGTCGTGACGGCCCGCACGCTGGCTCGGCCGCTTGACGTCGTGATTGCCTGCCACGGCTTGGATGTCGGTGAATAGCCCCGTCTGCCGGAAGCATGCGATGACGGCGAGCGCCTCGTCGAGCGCGCGCGGCGTTGGGTCGTCCACCAGATCGCCCGTGATCAGCAGGATGCGATCGGGAACATTCGCGGCAGCCGCCATCTTCTCGCAAATCGCGGCCCTGAGCGTCTCGATGGCCGGAAGCAGCCGGCCCGACCCGTCCAGATGCAGGTCGGAAATCTGCGCAACAACGAACGATCTATCCATTTTGCGCCGCTCATCTGCATATGCTGCGCCGCCCAAACAATGAGAAAAATGCTTCGACCAGATTCAGCCGTATCGACCCAACCTGGGCAGGCACCATGCCGCCGCGTGTCTGCGTTCGGGTTCATGCAGAACAAGCGACACAATCTAAAATGTTCGTCGATAATGCCACAACCGAAGCGCTAGTAAAGCCCTGCGGCCGTGGCGTTGCGAACGGCAGCTCTTGGCGTGAGATACGAGATTTGTTCGCGGACGGTTTCGTCGCGCCCGTTCGATACTCGATGGCAAGCCGCTCGCGGATCTCGTCGAGCGCATCGAACCGCATGCCCACCTTGCGGCGAGTAGCGGCTCGCTGAACGGTGACGGCAAAGCCGATTGCAGCGGCGGCCAAACTCTGCGAAGTCTCGTCCGTTCGCATGACTCGCCTGAACTGACGATCCGGACCCGCCAATGCCTTCTGTCTTCGAGACGTCATCCACCGCCACCCCGATCACCTTCGTCACCAAATCGAGCTGGGATCAGGTCGCCGAAACGCTGCCGCCGGCGCAACGCCAGTTCGCGCGTGCCAGCGCCTTCGCCGCCAAGCCGGGCAGCTATCTGGCGCTGCCCGCGACCGACGGCACCATTGCGCAGGTGCTGTTCGGGCTCGAGGAAGAGGATGCAAGATCGCGCGACCTGTTTCGGCCCGGCGCCCTGCCCGGCCTCTTGCCGCCCGGCACCTATCGGTTTGCCAATGCACCGCACGATGCGCGGCTGGCCGCGCTCGCCTTCGCATTGGGTTGCTACCGCTTTGCCCGCTACCGCAAGGCAGATCGGCCCGAGATCCGGCTGGTGCCGCCTGACAGTGTCGACGCGGCCGAGATCGAGCGGATTGCCGATGCGGCAATGCTCGCGCGCGACCTCATCAACACGCCGTCCAACGACATGGGCCCGGATGAGCTCGCCGCGGCCGCGCAAGCGCTCGCCGCCGAGTTCGGCGCGAGCTTTTCCTGCACCGTCGGCGAAGAGCTGGCGAAGAACTTTCCGCTGATCCACGCCGTCGGCATGGCCTCCAGCCGCGCGCCACGGCTGATCGACATCATCTGGGGCGATCCTGATCATCCCAAGGTGACGCTGGTCGGCAAGGGCGTCTGTTTCGACACCGGCGGGCTCGACCTGAAGCCGTCGAGCGGCATGCTGATCATGAAGAAGGACATGGGCGGCGCCGCCAACGTGCTGGCGCTGGCGCGCATGGTGATGGATGCGAAGCTGAAGGTGCGGCTGCGCGTGCTGATCCCGGCGGTGGAGAACGCCGTCGCGGGCAATGCCTTCCGTCCGCTCGATATCTTCAC
The DNA here is from genome assembly GCF_025200905.1 of Bradyrhizobium yuanmingense. Lineage (NCBI taxonomy): Bacteria > Pseudomonadati > Pseudomonadota > Alphaproteobacteria > Hyphomicrobiales > Nitrobacteraceae > Bradyrhizobium > Bradyrhizobium yuanmingense. Next base: position 6,457,871 of record NZ_CP104173.1, read on the forward strand.
CTCGCGCAAAGGGATCACCGTCGAGATCGGCAACACCGACGCCGAAGGCCGCCTCGTGCTCGCCGACGCGCTGGCTCTGGCCGACGAGGAGGAGCCCGATCTGCTGATCGACCTGGGCACGCTGACCGGCGCCGCCCGCGTCGCGCTCGGGCCGGATCTGCCGCCCTTCTACACCCATGATGAGACGCTGGCTGCCGACCTCGCGCGCTGCGCGATGAGGGAGAACGATCCGTTGTGGCGCATGCCGCTGTGGCCGCCTTACGATGCCTGGCTGGACTCCAAGACCGCCACCATCACCAATGCACCCTCGGGCGGTTTCGCCGGCTCGATCACCTGCGCGCTGTTCCTGCAACGCTTCGTCGAGCACGCCAAGAGCTGGCTCCATGTCGACATCTATGGCTGGACGCCGTCGGCGAAGCCGGCGCGGCCCGAGGGCGGCGAATGCCAGGCCGCACGCGCCATCTACGCACTGCTGAGCGAGCGCTATGCCTGATCCAGGACACGACCCGAGGCTGACGCCGGCGCGGGGCGACCTTGCCGCCAAATATCTCGAAGGCAAGGTCGAGGCGCAGCGCTTCGTCGAGGGTGACGAGTTCGAGGTCGTCGAGCCGATCGCGCCCATACGCGAGCAGCCGTCCTCGAACGCGACGTTGATGACCGAAGCGCTGCGCGGCGAACGCGTCACCATCTACGACCGCAACGGCGAGGGTTGGGCCTGGGGCCAGCTCAGTAGCGATGGCTATGTCGGCTGGCTCCCGGATGCGGCGCTCGCAAAACCGTCGGCTGCCGCAACGCACTTGGTCGGCGCACTGCGGACGTTTGCGTTCCCCGGCCCCTCGATCAAGCTGCCGCCGGCCGACACGCTCGTGATGGGATCGAAGCTTGCCGTAGCGCGCGAGGACGGCAGCTTCGCCGTGACGCACGACGGCAGATATCTGCCGAGAACGCATCTCATCCCGCTCGATCATCGCGAGCCGGATTTCGTCGCGGTGGCCGAGCGCTTCGTCGGCACGCCCTATCTCTGGGGCGGCAAGAGCAGCTTTGGCATCGATTGCTCCGGCCTCGTCCAGGTCTCGCTGACATCAGCCGGGATCGGCTGCCCGCGCGACAGCGACATGCAGCTCGCCGGTCTCGGCCGCACGCTGGAGCCGCACGAGCGGAGCAGCTCGCAGCGCGGCGATCTGATCTTCTGGAAAGGTCATGTCGCCATCGTGCGCGACGCCACCACCATGGTTCACGCCAATGCGCATCACATGGCAACGGTGATCGAGCCGATCGAGCCGGCGATCGCGCGGATCAAGGCGGCTGGCAGCGAGGTCGTCGCGATCAAGCGGCTCTGACGGAGCGCTACGTCGCCACCGCCCCGTTCCCGGCCGTCTCCAGCCGGAACGCGGCCGCGAACAGCGCTCGGGTATAATCCGTCTTCGGATTCCTGAACAATTCGGCCGCCTGCCCCTCCTCGACCACCTTGCCGCCGCGCATCACGATGAGGTGGCTGGCGAGCGAGGCGACGACACGCAAATCGTGCGAAATGAACATGTAGGTGAGCTCGCGCTTGCGCTGGAGCTCGCGCAACAGATCGACCATCTGCGCCTGGAACAGCATGTCGAGCGCGCTGGTCGGCTCGTCCAGCACGACGAAATCAGGCTCCAGCACGATCGCGCGCGCGATCGAGATGCGCTGACGCTGGCCGCCGGAGAATTCGTGCGGATAGCGGAAGCGCGTCTCCGGATTGAGTCCGACATCCTCGAGTGCCTTGACCACGCGCGCCTCGCGTCCCTCGCGCGAGAGCGCCGGCTGATGCACGGACAGGCCCTCGGCGATGATGTCGGCGACCGACATGCGCGGTGAGAGCGAGCCGAACGGATCCTGAAACACGATCTGCATGTCGCGCCGGAAGGGACGCATCTCCTTGAACCGCAGGCCCTGGATGTCGTTCCCTAAGAACACGATGCGTCCGTTCGAGGAGATCAGCCGCAGCAGCGCCAGCCCCAGCGTGGTCTTGCCCGAGCCGGATTCGCCGACCACGCCGAGCGTCTCGCCCTTGCGTACGGCGACACTGACCCCATCGACCGCCTTGATGTGACCGACCGTTTTGCGCATCAGGCCGCGCTTGATCGGGAACCAGACTTTTAGGTCATTGGCCGACATCACCACCGGCGCATTCGGCTGCGGCGGCGCCGGATCGGGCTTGGGCTCCGCCGCGAGCAGGTCGCGTGTATAGGGATGTTTCGGGGTCTTGAAGACCTGCTCGACCGGACCCTGCTCGACGATCACGCCCCCCTTCATGACACAGACGGTGTCGGCAATGCGGCGCACGATGCCGAGATCGTGGGTGATGAACAGCAGGCTCATGCCGAGCCGCGCGCGGATCTCGGCGAGCAGCGCCAGGATCTGCGCCTGCACGGTGACGTCGAGCGCCGTGGTCGGCTCGTCCGCGATCAGAAGGTCCGGCTCGTTGGCGAGCGCCATCGCGATCATCACACGCTGGCGCTGGCCGCCGGAGAGCTGGTGCGGATAGCTGTTCAGCCGCGTCTCTGGATCGGGAATGCCGACCTGGGTCAAGAGCTCCAGCGTCCGCTTGCGGGCCTGCGCATTGCTGGTCGGATTGTGCAGCTGGATGATCTCGCCGATCTGCGCCTCGATCGTGTGCAGCGGATTGAGCGAGGTCATCGGCTCCTGGAAGATGATGGAGATGTCGCTGCCCCTGATCTCCCGCATCTGCTGCTCGGACTGGTCGATCAACTCCTGGCCCTTGAAGCGGATGCTGCCGGAGGGATGGGAGGCATTCGGATACGGCAGCAGCTTCAGGATCGAGAGTGCGCTGACCGACTTGCCGGAGCCGGACTCGCCGACCAGCGCGACGCATTCGCCGCGCTTGATCTGGAACGAGACCTTGTCGACCGCGAGCGTGGTGGCGCCGCCCTGGTGAAAGGCCACCGAGAGGTCGCGAACGGCGAGCAGGGGCTGGTTGATCGCATCCATGGCCTTACCTGAACGTCTTGCGCGGGTCGAAGGCGTCGCGCACGGCTTCACCGATGAAGATCAACAGCGAGAGCATGATCGCGACCGAGAAGAAGCCGGAGAAGCCGAGCCACGGTGCCTGCACATTGGCCTTGGCCTGCGAGAGCAATTCGCCGAGCGAGGGCGATCCCGGTGGCAGGCCGAAGCCGAGGAAATCGAGCGCCGTCAGCGTCATCACCGAGCTCGATACGATGAACGGCAGGAACGTCATGGTCGCGACCATCGCGTTCGGCAGCAGGTGGCGGAACATGATCAGAGGATTGGAGACGCCGAGCGCACGTGCCGCCTGGACGTATTCGAAATTGCGCCCGCGCAGGAATTCGGCCCGCACGAGGCCAACCAGCGAGACCCAGGAGAACAGCAGCAAGATGCCGAGTAGCACGAAGAAACCGGGCACCAGCACCGAGGACAGGATCAGGAGAAGATACAGCGATGGAATCGCGGTCCAGATCTCGATAAAGCGCTGGAAGATCAGATCGACCCAACCGCCGAAATAGCCCTGCACCGCACCCGCCGCGATGCCGATGACCGACGAAACGATGGTGAGGCAAAGGCCGAACAGCACCGAGATGCGGAAGCCGTAGATCAGCCGCGCCACCACGTCGCGGCCCTGATCGTCGGTGCCGAGCCAATTGTATTCGAGATCGCGGCAGCTCTTCAGTCCCTTCTTCTCCACCACCGGCTTGCACTGCTTCTCCGTCAGCATCCAGGTCGGCGGCGACGGCGCCGGCGTCGGCAGATCGAGATTGTGGGTATCGTAGGAGTAACGGATCAGCGGCCAGACGATGCTGCCGCCCTTCTCCTTGATCAGCTTCTGCAAGTAGGGGTCACGATAGTCGGCCGCCGTCTCGAAATCGCCGCCGAACGTCGTCTCCGAATAGGTGACGAAAGCCGGCCAATAGAGACGGCCATCGAACTTGATCAGGAAAGGCCGATCGTTCGCGATCAGCTCGGCGAACAGCGAAATCACGAACAGGCCGATGAAGATCCAGAACGACCAGTAGCCGCGGTGGTTCGCCTTGAAGTTCTGCCACCGCCGCCGGTTAAGCGGCGATGGAGCGAACGGCTTGCGCGTGATCGGAACGGCATCGCCGAGCGGCGACTTCGCTGTGGTCTCAATCGGCGTCGGCGCGGTGATCGTCATCAGACCTCCCGCGCTTCGAAATCGATCCGGGGGTCGATCCACATATAGGTCAGGTCGGAGATCAGGTTGATCACGAGGCCGACCAGCGAGAAGATGTAGAGCGTGCCGAACACCACGGGATAATCGCGATTGAGCACGCTCTCGAAGCTGAGCAGTCCGAGCCCGTCCAGCGAGAAGATGGTCTCGATCAGCAGCGAGCCGGAAAAGAAGGCGTGGATGAAAGTGCCGGGGAAGCCGGCGATCACGATCAGCATCGCGTTGCGGAAGACGTGGCCATAGAGCACCCGGTTCTCGCTGCAGCCCTTGGCGCGGGCGGTCATGACGTATTGCTTGCGGATCTCATCCAGGAACGAGTTCTTGGTCAGGAACGTCATGGTGGTGAAGGCACCTAGCCCCATGGCGATCAGCGGCAACGTCAGATGCCAGAAATAATCGATGATCTTCCAATACCAGGGAAACTGCGACCAGCCGTCCGAGGTCAGTCCGCGCAGCGGGAACCAGTTGAAGAAGGAGCCGCCGGCAAACAGGATGATGAGGAGAATGGCGAACAGAAAACCGGGGATGGCATAGCCGAGCACGAGCACCGTCGAGGTCCAGGTGTCGAACCGCGCCCCGTCGTTCACGGCCTTGCGAATGCCGAGCGGGATCGAGATCAGGTAGGTCAGAAGTGTTAGCCAGAGGCCAAGCGAGATCGAGACCGGCAGCTTTTCCTTGATGAGCTGCAGAACGCTGACGTCGCGAAAATAGCTCTTGCCGAAATCGAAGCGGGCGAAGTTCCACACCATCAGCAGGAAGCGTTCCGGCGCCGGCTTGTCGAAGCCGAACTGCACTTCCAGCTTCTTGATGAAATCGAGGTCGAGGCCCTGCGCGCCGCGATATTTCGAGTTGACGGAATCGCCGCCCGCACCGACCTGTCCCGGCGCGCGCTGCGCAAAATCGCTGCCGCCCGATATGCGCGAGGTGCCGCCGGTGTCGGCGCCCGAGAGCTGCGCGATCACGCGTTCAACCGGGCCGCCCGGCGCGAATTGCACCACGACGAAGGACACGAAGAGGATCCCAAGCAGGGTCGGAATCATTAGCAGGAGGCGGCGGGCGATATAGGCGCTCATGGCTATTTTGCCTGCTCGAGCTTGGCCGCCTTGGCGGGCTCATACCACCAGATGTCGGGCGCGCCGACGCCGTTGGCATAGCGCGGCAGCTTCGGCGGATGTCCGAACTGATCCCAATAAGCCAGCCGGTGCGTCTTGTTGTACCATTGCGGCACCCAATACCGGCCGGCGCGGAACAGGCGATCGAAGGCGCGGCAGGCGACGGTCAGGTCTTCGCGGCTGTCGGCCGCCATGATCTTCTCGATCATGGCGTCGATCGCCGGACTGGCGACGCCAGCCAGATTGTACGAGCCCTTGGTGTTTGCGACCTGCGAGGAGAAGAACGCGCGCATGGCATCGCCTGGCGTCGCCGACATGCTGAAGCGCTGGATGGTCATGTCGAAATCGAAATCTTCCTGCCGGGCTTTGTGCTGTACGGCATCGACGAGGCGCACGCTCGCTTCGATGCCGAGCGTCGCGAGATTCTTGATGTAAGGCGCGTGGTGCGGCTGGAACGAGGGCTCATCCAGCAGGAACTCGATCTTGAATGATTCGCCGTTCGGCAGCACCCGCTTGCCGTCCTTGATGGGCACGCCGGCCTCGGTCAGCAATTGCTGCGCCTTGCGGAGCAGGCTGCGGTCCTGTCCGGAGCCGTCGGAGGCCGGCGGCGTGAACGGCGCCGCGAACACCTCGTCAGGAACCTGGCCGCGAAACGGCTCCAGCAGCTTCAGCTCTTCCGGCGAAGGCGGCGCATTGCCGGCCATCAGGTCCGAGTTCTGGAACGGCGACACCGTACGAGCGTAAGCGCCGTACATGATTGTCTTGTTGGTCCATTCGAAATCGAAAGCGTTGATCAGGGCCTCGCGCACGCGGGGGTCTTTGAATTTGTCGCGCCGCGTATTGATGAACCAGCCTTGCGCACCGGAGGGCGTATCGTCGGGCACGACCTCCATCTTGACTCGGCCTTCCTTCACCGCGGGGAAGTCATAGCGCGTCGCCCAGATGCGCGAAGTGAACTCCTCGCGATAAAGATAGCTCTTGCCGGTAAAGCCCTCGAAGGCGACGTCGCGGTCGCGATAGAATTCATAGCGGACGACATCGAAATTATAGCTGCCGCGGCAGGGCGGCAGATCAGCGGCCCACCAGTCCTTCACGCGCTCGAACTCGATGTAGCGATTGACCTCGAACCTGCCGACCCTGTACGGGCCCGAGCCGAGCGGAATCTCCAGCGACGATTCATCGAACGGGCGGGAGGCGTAGTACGCCTTCGAGAAGATCGGCAGGCTGGCGACATAGAGCGGCACGTCGCGTGCACGCCCCTTGGCGAAGGTGACGACGAGCGTCGCATCGTCGAAGGCTTCGGCACTGACCATGTCGCGCATCTGCACGGTGATCAGCGGATGCCCCTTGGTCTTCAGAGTCGTCAGCGAATAGGCTGCATCGTGGGCGGTGAGCCTGGTCCCGTCGTGGAATTTCGCCTCGGGTCGCATCGCGAAGCGGTAGACCAGCTTGTCCGGCGATATCTGCACGGATTTGGCCGCCAACCCGTACATTGCGTCGGGCTCGTCAGCTGCGCGGATCATCAGCGGCGAGAACGTCATACCCATACCTTGTGCGCCGTCGCCTTTCAGGATGAAGGCGTTGAGCGAGTTGAAGGTCTGGTAGGACTGATTGTAGGCCCGCACCGACGGGATTAGCGAGAACGTGCCGCCTTTCGGCGCGTCGACATTGACGTAATCGAAATGACGGAAGTCGGCGGGATATTTGAGATCGCCGAATGCCGACATGCCGTGCGCCTCGGTCGCCGCTTCCGATGCTCGCGCGCTGCGCAGCAGCGGCGCGCCGACGGACGCCCCGAGGGCGCCGCCAACACCCAGGACCAGCACATGGCGGCGTGACATCTGCGTCATGCGGGGATTGTCCTTCACGATTTCTTTGCGATCCGTGCCGCCTTGTCTGCGTCGTACCACCAGATGAACGGGAAGCCGGACAGACCATACCTGGGCAATTCCGTCGGCCGGCCGAAGCGATCCCAGCGCGCGGTGCGCACCTTGTTGTAGGTCCATTGCGGCACGACGTAGTGATTCCACAGCAACACGCGGTCGAGGGCCTTGGTGGCCGCGACGAGATCGTCGCGATCAGTGGCGTAGATCACCCGCTCGATCAGCTTGTCCACGGCCGGATTCTTGATACCGGCGATGTTGCGCGACCCGGCGATGTCGGCCGATTTGGAGGACCAAAACTCGCGCTGCTCGTTGCCCGGCGATTGCGACTCGCCCCAGGAGTTCGTCACGATGTCGAAGTCCCACTCGCGCGTCCTGTTCTCATACTGGGTCGGATCGACCGTCCGAACGCTCACCGCAATGCCGAGCCGCTCCAGCGACGGCTTGTAGAACAGCGTAATTCGTTCGAAGCTGGGATCCGAGTTGAGCAATTCCAGCGAGAACTGCGCACCGGTCTTGACGTCGACGAGCTTGCGATCTCGCACCTCGTAGCCGGCTTCCTTGAACAGGCGCAGCGCCTCACGCAAATTGTCGCGCACCGCCTCCGGATTACCCCCGACAGGATTGGTGTAGGGCGTCGTGAAGACCTCGGGCGGTACCTGGGCGCGGACGGTCTCGAGAATTTCGAGCTCCTTACCCTGCGGCAACCCCGTTGCCATCAGCTCCTCGATGCCGTCGAAATAGCTGCTGATGCGCTTGTACTGGCCGTAGAAGATCTGCTTGTTCATCTCCTCGAAGTCGAACGCGTAGTTGAGCGCACGACGCACGCGCGGATCGCTGAACTTGGCGCGGCGCAGGTTCGGCACGAAGGCCTGCATCACGCCCGAGCTGCGATTGACGAATTCCTCGAGGATCACCCGCTTTTCGGTCACGGCCGGGAAATCATAGGCGGTCGCCCAACTCTTCGCGCTGTTCTCGGTGCGCCAATCGACCTGGTCGGCCTTGAAGGCCTCGATCGCAACGGTGCCGTCGCGAAAATATTCGTAGCGCAGCTCATCGAAATTATTGCGGCCCACATTGATGGGAAGATCGCGGCCCCAATAGTCCTTGACGCGCTCCAGCGCGATCGAGCGTCCTGCGACGAATTCCTTGACCTTGTAAGGGCCCGAGCCGAGCGGCACTTCCAGCGTGGTGGTGGCGATATCGCGCTTGCGGCCCTGCGCGTCCGTCCCGTCCCACCAATGTTTCGGAAGGACGATCAGCTGTCCCACGATCAGCGGCAGCTCGCGGTTGCCGGGTGCGTCGAACACGAACTTCACGTCACGCTCGCCGACCTTCTCGGCCTTCACCACATGGCTGTAATAGGCCGAGTACATCGGATGGTTCTTCTTGAAGGAATCGAGCGAGAAGATCACGTCCTCCGGCGTAACAGGCTTGCCGTCATGCCATTTCGCCTGCGGGCGCAGGCGATAGGTGACGAAGGAAAAATCGTCGGGATGGCTGACCGCTTCGGCCAGCGCGCCGTATTCGGTCGAGACCTCGTCGAGCGACTGCGTCAGGAGCGATTCATAGATGAACGCGACGGCACCAGCGACCTGGCCCTTCACGCCCGAGACAACGATGTTGAAATTGTCGAACGTGCCGACGGCGATCTGGCGCGCGACACCGCCTTTGGGGGCGTCCGGATTGACGTAGTCGAAGCGCTTGAAGTCGGCGGGGTACTTGACCTTTCCGAACAGCGACAGCGCGTGGCGCCAAGGCAACCCGCCGGAAGGCAGCTCAGTTGCTGATTGCGCATGCGCCACGCCGACGGGAACGCCCGCGAGGGAGCCAAGGGCTGGAAGCGCTGCGGCTGCAGTGCCGGTGAGCAGGAGATCGCGTCGGGTAATGGCCAAATCAACATCCCTGTCTTGAAGGAGGCTACTCCTTTAAGTTCCCAATATAGGCGAGGTTTCGACCGAATATGTTGCTTTTTCCTCATCTTGGAAGCCCGGCCGGCCTATCGGATGCGGCCAAACGCCCCGATAACGTCGCCGCGAGGCCCGGATAAGGAAACGGCCAGACTTTTCAGCCTGGCCGTATTCGAGCGCCGGTTCTTGGGACCTTATTTTGACGCCGTCGGCAGCGGCTGAGGTTTCTCCGACTGCGAATTCAGATAGGCGATGATATCGGCACGCTCGGAATCCTTGGCAACACCGGCAAAGCCCATCGCGGTGCCCGGAATGAAGCCCTTCGGATTGGCGAGGAACTTGTTGAGGTCGTCGAAGCTCCAGTTGCCACCCTTAGCCTTGATGGCTGCCGAGAAGTTGAAGCCACCACGGCCCTGGCCCTTGGGCTCGCCAACGACGCCATAGAGGTTCGGACCGACCCGGTTCGGGCCGCCCTTCTCGAAGGTGTGGCAGGCGCCACACTTCTTGGCGGCCGCGGCGCCCTTCTCGACGGAGGCGGTTTGGAGCAGCTTTTCGATCGGTTCGGACGGTGCGGCGGCGGCGCCCTCCTTGCCGGAGCCGGCATCTTGCTTGACCGCGATCTCGAAGCCCGGCTTTTCCGGCATCTTGGGGGAGAACAGCGCACTCGCGGTGAAGCTCGTCACCAGCAGGAAGAGACAGGTACCGAACACGGCGCCGAGAATCTTGTTGAGTTCGAAAGAGTCCATTTCCGGCCAGGCCCCACCGCAAGAAGGAAACAGCGGCCCGGATGGCCGCAGGACGAGCCTCGGAGAATCAAACGTTCCTTATTGTTTCCCCGAGTTTTGCCATTGAGATATCGGTTTGCCCGGGGTCTGGCAACCCGTATAAGCGACCCGGCTTCAGGCCCGTCCCCATCCCATGTCCCGGTGCGGAAAACGCTCCGTTTTCAGGCTCTTGACCTCAGACCTTTGAACCCGATGATCGATCCCCGCATCCTGGTGCTGATCCCGGCTCGCATGGCCGCCACCCGCCTGCCCGGCAAGCCGCTCGCCGATATCGCGGGATTGCCGATGATCGTGCATGTGCTGCGCCGTGCCGAGGCCGCCGCAATCGGCAGGGTCGCGGTGGCCACCGACACCGACGAGATCGCCTCGGTCGTGACCGCCCATGGCGGCGAGGCCGTGATGACCCGCGGCGACCACCCCTCCGGCTCGGACCGTATCCACGAGGCCATGCAGAAGCTCGATCCCGAGGGCAAGGCCGAGATCGTGGTCAATGTCCAGGGGGATTTCCCGACCATCACGATCGACAACATCCGCGAGGTGCTGCCGCCGCTGCAAGACCCGGCCGTGGACATCGCGACGCTGGCCTCGCGGATCCACACCGAGGAAGAGGATCTCGCCCCAAGCGTGGTGAAGGCGATCGGAACCTCGGTTGGCGGCAGGCGGATGCGCGCACTTTATTTCACCCGCGCGACCGCCCCGACCGGCGACGGACCGCGTTATCACCATATCGGCCTCTATGCCTTTCGCCGCGCCGCGCTGGAGCGCTACGTCTCTCTTCCGCCGTCTCCGCTGGAATTGCAGGAGAAGCTCGAGCAGCTCCGGGCGCTTGAGGCCGGAATGCGCATCGATTTCACCATCGTCGACACCGTGCCCCGCGGGGTCGATACGCCGGCGGACCTCGAGACCGCGCGCAGCATCCTTTCCAAATCCTGAGCCGCTGCTACAAGGCCGAGCATGAGCAAGATGAAGATCGCATTCCAGGGCGAGCCTGGCGCCAATTCCCACATCGCCATCGTCGAGGCCTATCCCGACGCCGAACCGATGCCCTGCGCCACATTCGAAGACGCGCTGTCGGCGATCTCGTCGGGCGAGGCCGATCTCGGCATGATCCCGATCGAGAATTCGGTCGCCGGCCGCGTCGCCGACATCCATCACCTCCTGCCGGCGTCCGGCCTCTTCATCGTCGGCGAATGGTTTCTGCCGGTCCGGCATCAGCTGATGGCCGTGAAGGGCACCAAGCTCGAAGACATCAAGAGCGTCGAGAGCCATGTGCATGCGCTCGGCCAGTGCCGGCGCATCATCCGCAAGCTCGGCATCAAGCCGATCGTGCATGCCGATACCGCCGGCAGCGCCCGCGACATCTCGGAGCGCAAGGACAAGACGGTGGCCGCGATCGCCTCGCGCCTTGCTGCAAAGATCTACGGTCTCGACATCCTCGCCGAGGACATCGAGGACGAGGCCCACAACACCACGCGCTTCGTGGTACTGGCGCGCGAGCCGAAATGGGCTCCCCAAGGCGCCGGGCCGCTCGTCACGACTTTTGTTTTCCGGGTGCGCAATTTGCCGGCGGCGCTCTACAAGGCGCTCGGCGGCTTCGCCACTAACGGCGTCAACATGACCAAGCTCGAGAGCTACATGGTCGACGGCAATTTCTTCGCTACGCAGTTCTATGCCGACGTCGACGGCCATCCCGATGACAAGGGCCTCGCCTTCGCCATCGAGGAGCTGAAATTTTTCTCGCGCGAGTTCCGCATCGTCGGCGTATATCCGGGCCATCCGTTCCGCGCCACGTTCAGCGAAGTGCAGGATTGATCCCTCACCCTCCCCTGGAGGGGTCCGGGAGAGCGCAGCTCGCCCGTGGGTCGCTCCCCATGGAGCGCAGCGCAATGCGTAGCGGGGTGGGTGACGGTCTCTCCACGTCGAATACTGCCCGAGTGGAGAGATCACCCCACCCCGCTCGCGCTGCGCGCAATCGACCCGCCCCCTCCAGGGGAGGGTAAGCTACCCCGCCGCTCTGAGCCCGAATGCCTCCGCCAGCAGCGAATACGACTTCTTTCGCGCCGCGTGGTCATACACCGCCGTGATCACCATCAGCTCGTCCGGCTTGCTTGCGTAGATCAGCGGCTGCAGCTTCTTCTGCACCGTCGCGGGACTGCCGACGAACAGGCGCGAGCGGTTGCGCAGGATCGAGGTGCGCTCGGCGTCCGTATACGGATAGGCCATCGCCTCCTCGACGCTCGGCAGCGGCAGATATTGACCGCGGTCGCGGCGAAGACGGTTGAGGTCGAAGGACGAGGCGAGCCTTTCGGCCTCCTCGTCGGTATCAGCCGCAATGACGGCGACCGCGAGAATGGCATGTGGGCTCGCACGCCAGGCCGAGGGTTGAAAGCGATTGCGGTAATGCACCATCGCATCGATCGCGTCGTGGGACGCGAAATGATGGGCGAAGGCGAAGCCCATGCCGACCTGGGCGGCCAATTCCGAGGAATAATCGCTGGAGCCGAGCAGCCAGATAGGCGGCAGTCTGGTGTCGTCGGGCATTGCGACGACGTTGTTGTAGGGGTGCCCCGCGGGGAATTCGCGCGTCTCCCACAGGATCAACTCGTGCAGCCGCTCCAGGAAATCGTCGCCCTCGCGGCGGTCGAGCCGGCTCCTGAGCGCGTAAGCCGTCGCACCATCGGTGCCCGGCGCGCGGCCGAGACCGAGATCGATCCGGCCCGGAAATAGCGCCTCCAGCATCTTGAAGCGCTCAGCGATGACCAGCGGCGCATGGTTGGGCAGCATCACCCCGCCGGAACCGACGCGGAGGTGCTTCGTCACCGCCGCGATCTGGCCGATCATCAGGTCGGGCGCGGGGCTCGCGACGGAGGCGAGATTGTGATGCTCGGCGAGCCAGTAGCGGACATAGCCGAGGCCATCGACGTGACGCGCCAAATCGATGCTGTTGCGCAGCGCCGCGGCCGGCTTGGTGCCTGTTGTGACGACGGAGAGGTCGAGGACGGAGAGCGGGATCATGACGGCTTAACCTAATGGAGGCGGTCGCGGCGGCAATGGGCAGGCTGCGCAGGCCTGACGTGTACGGACGGGCGGGCACGCCAACGGCTGGAGTTGGGACAACCGCCGCTACTTTGCAGACGGTTTTGGTCTGCCCACCAAGAAAGTCGTTCACAAAAGATGGCTGACGAGAGAAAATATCTGAGAATTAAACAACTTATGTCATTCAGCACGCTTCCCACCCAAAACATGATTCGCCAGAAAGACCCCGTAAACTGTACCTGAATGGGCAACTTCCCATGCATGATGGGCTGTCGATCAAGGGGCCTTTGCCGTATTTTAGCTCTCCGAGGCTAGACCGATCGCCGGCCTGACATTGGAGTGAGTGGCGCCATGACTGACCTGACGACGCCTGCGACAGCCGACCGGCAGGACAGGCACCTGAAGCGGCCCGCGATCTCCTTCGAGTTCTTTCCGCCGAAGACGGAAGAGATGGAGCGCAATCTCTGGGAGACCATCAACCGGCTGGCCCCGCTCGAGCCGAAATTCGTCTCGGTGACCTATGGCGCCGGCGGCTCGACCCGCGAGCGCACCCATTCGACCATCACGCGCATCCTGAAAGAGACCGCGCTGCTGCCGGCGGCGCATCTGACCTGCGTCGGCGCTTCGCGCGGCGAGATCGACGAGATCGTCGACCGCTATCACGAGGTCGGCGTCCGCCACATCGTGGCCTTGCGCGGCGATCCCGTCGGCGGCATCGGCACGCCCTATTCGAGCCATCCCGAGGGTTATCAGAGCTCGGCCGAGCTCGTCGCCGGCATCAAGAAGCGGCACGGCGACATCGAGGTCTCGGTCTCTGCCTACCCCGAGAAGCACCCCGAAGCGCGCGACTTCGATGCCGATATCGACACGCTCAAGGCGAAGGTCGATGCGGGCGCGACGCGCGCGATCACGCAGGTGTTCTTCGACAACGATCTCTACTTCCGCTATCTCGACCGCGTGCGTGCGCGCGGCATCGACATCCCCGTAGTGCCGGGCATCATGCCCATGCACAACTTCAAGCAGGCGCGCAATTTCGTGACCCGTGCCGGCACCACGGTGCCCGACTGGTTCGCGGCGAAGTTCGAAGGGCTCGATGACGATGCCGAAACGCGCAAGCTGGTGGCCGCGACCGTTGCGGCCGGCCAGGTGCAGAAGCTCGCCAAGCACGGCGTCGACACCTTCCATTTCTACACCATGAACCGCGCCGATCTCGTGTTCGCGATCAGCCATTTGCTCGGCATTCGCGCCAAGAGCGCGCAGAAGGCGGCGTAAGAGAACATGACCGTGACCGTCTCTCCGAAGCGAACTGCCCTTCTGAACGCCGCGCGCGAGCGCATCCTGGTGCTCGACGGCGCCATGGGCACGATGATCCAGAATCTGCAGCTCGACGAGAAAGCCTTCCGCGGCGAGCGCTTCAAGAACTTCCATCGCGACCTGCGCGGCAACAACGATTTGTTGATCCTGACCCAGCCGCAGGCGATCGAGGACATCCACGCCGCCTATTTGCGCGCCGGCGCCGACATCGTCGCGACCAACACGTTCTCGACGACCTCGATCGCGCAGGCCGATTACGACCTCACCGACATCGTCTACGAGATGGCGCGTGAAGGCGCCCGCCTCGCCGGCAATGCTGCACGGCGCGTCGAAGCCGAGGACGGCAAGCCGCGCTTCGTCGCCGGCGCCATCGGCCCCACCAACCGCACGGCCTCGATCTCGCCCGATGTTTCCAATCCCGGTTACCGCGCCGTCACCTTCGACGATCTGCGCAAGTCCTATGGCGAGCAGATCCGCGGGCTGATCGACGGCGGCGTCGACCTCCTGCTGGTCGAGACCATCTTCGACACACTCAACGCCAAGGCGGCGCTCTATGCGATCGCCGAGATCACCGAAGAGCGCGGCATCGACGTGCCCGTGATGGTGTCGGGCACCATCACCGACAAGTCCGGCCGCCTGCTGTCGGGCCAGATGCCGGAAGCGTTCTGGAATTCGGTGCGGCACGCCAAGCCCGTTACCATCGGCTTCAACTGCGCGCTCGGCGCGGAAGACCTGCGCGCGCATATCGCCGATATCGGCCGCGTCGCCGACACGCTGGTCTGCGCCTATCCCAATGCCGGCCTGCCGAACGAGTTCGGCCAGTATGACGAGACGCCCGAATACATGGCGCGGCTGATCGGCGAGTTCGCGCGCGACGGCCTCGTCAACATCGTCGGCGGCTGCTGCGGTACGACCCCGGACCATATCGCGGCGATTGCCGCGGCAGTGGCGCCGCACAAGCCGCGCATCGTGCCGGAGATCACCCCGCGCCTGCGGCTTTCCGGACTCGAGCCGTTCGTGCTGACGGACGCGATTCCGTTCGTCAATGTCGGCGAGCGCACCAACGTCACGGGCTCGGCGCGCTTCCGCAAGCTGATCACCGCTGGCGACTACACCGCCGCGCTCCAGGTCGCGCGCGATCAGGTCGAGAACGGCGCCCAGATCATTGACGTCAACATGGACGAGGGCCTGCTCGATTCCGAAGCGGCGATGGTGACGTTCCTCAATCTCCTCGCCGCCGAGCCCGACATCGCGCGCGTGCCCGTCATGGTCGATTCCTCGAAATTCTCGGTGATCGAAGCCGGCCTGAAATGCGTGCAGGGCAAGCCGGTCGTCAACTCGATCTCGATGAAGGAAGGCGAGGAGAAGTTCATCCACGAGGCGCAGATCGCCCGTCGCCACGGCGCGGCCGTTGTCGTGATGGCGTTCGACGAGGTCGGCCAGGCCGACACGTTCGCGCGCAAGACCGAGATCTGCAAGCGCGCCTACGACATCCTGGTGAACAAGGTCGGCTTCCCGCCGGAAGACATCATCTTCGATCCAAACATCTTCGCGATCGCGACCGGCCTCGAGGAGCACAACAATTACGGCGTCGACTTCATCGAGGCGACGCGCTGGATCCGGCAGAACCTGCCGGGCGCGCATGTCTCGGGCGGCGTCTCCAATCTGTCGTTCTCGTTCCGCGGCAACGAGCCGGTGCGCGAAGCCATGCATTCGGTGTTCCTGTATCACGCCATCAAGGCCGGCATGGACATGGGCATCGTCAATGCCGGACAGATGATCGTTTATGACGACATCGACCCGGAGCTGCGGCAAGTGTGCGAGGACGTCGTCCTCAACCGTGACGCGGGCGCCTCCGAGCGGCTGCTGGCGCTGGCGGAGAAGTTCCGCGGCAAGAAGACCGAAGGCAAGGAAGCCGATCACGCCTGGCGCGAATGGCCGGTGGAGAAGCGGCTGTCGCATTCGCTGGTGCACGGCATCACCGAGTTCATCGAGCAGGACACCGAGGAGGCCCGCAAGAAATCCTCGCGCCCGCTCGACGTCATCGAGGGCCCGCTGATGGCCGGCATGAACGTGGTCGGCGACCTCTTCGGCGACGGCAAGATGTTTTTGCCGCAGGTGGTGAAGTCTGCCCGCGTCATGAAGCAGGCCGTCGCTTACCTCATGCCGTTCATGGAGGAGGAGAAGGCGCGCAACCTTGCGAGCGGCATCGGCACCGAGGGCTCCTCGTCCGCCGGCAAGATCGTGCTCGCGACGGTGAAGGGCGACGTCCACGACATCGGCAAGAACATCGTCGGCATCGTGCTCCAGTGCAACAATTTCGAGGTCATCGACCTCGGCGTGATGGTGCCGGCGGCGAAGATCGTCGAGACCGTGAAGGCCGAGAAGGCCGACATCGTCGGCCTGTCCGGCCTGATCACGCCCTCGCTCGACGAGATGGCGTTCTTCGCCGGCGAATTGCAACGCGAGGGCTTGAGGCTGCCGCTCCTGATCGGCGGCGCCACCACCAGCCGCGTGCATACGGCCGTCAAGATCGACCCGAGCTATCGCGCCGGTCCCGTCGTGCATGTCAACGACGCCAGCCGCGCGGTCGGCGTCGCCTCCGCGCTGCTCTCGCCGGAGAAGCGCGAGGCCTATGCGGCCGAGGTGCGGGCCGAATACGCCAAGATCTCGGAGGCGCATCTGCGCGCGCAGTCCGACAAGAAGCGGCTGAAACTGGCTGACGCGCGCGCCAACCGCGTGCCGGTCGATTTTGCCAAGAACAAGCCGGTGAAGCCGACTTTCCTCGGCACCAAGAGCTTCGACGATTACGATCTCGCCGAGCTCGTCGACTGCATCGATTGGACGCCGTTCTTCCAGACCTGGGAGCTCGCCGGACGCTTCCCCGCCATCCTCGACGATTCCAAGGTCGGCGAGGTCGCGCGCTCGCTCTATGACGATGCGCGCAAGATGCTCGACACCATCGTCAAGGAGAAGTGGTTCCGGGCGCGCGCGACGATCGGCTTCTGGCCGGCGAACGCGCAAGGTGACGACATCGTGCTCTATGCCGACGATAACAGGACCAAGAGCATCGCGACGCTGCACACGTTGCGCCAGCAGCTGGAGAAGCGCGAGGGCCGCTTCAACGCCGCGCTGTCCGACTTCATCGCGCCGACCGGTGTGCCCGATTACATCGGCGGCTTCGTCGTCACCGCAGGGATCGGCGAGGATGCGGTCGCCGACCGCTTCAAGATGGCGAACGACGACTATTCCTCGATCCTGTGCAAGGCGCTGGCCGACCGCCTCGCCGAAGCGTTCGCCGAGCGCATGCATGCCCGCGTCCGCCGCGAGTTCTGGGCCTATGCGCCGGATGAGACGCTCTCGAACGAGGAGCTGATCCTGGAGAAGTACTCCGGAATCCGCCCCGCGCCCGGCTATCCCGCGCAGCCCGATCATACCGAGAAGGCGACGCTGTTCGAGCTGCTCGACGCGGAAGCCACCGCCGGGGTGAAGCTGACGGAGAGCTTTGCGATGTGGCCGGGCTCGTCAGTCTCCGGGCTCTATTTTGCCAGCCCCGAAAGCTATTATTTCGGCGTCGGCAAGATCGAGCGCGACCAGGTCGAGGACTATGCGGCGCGCAAGGGCATGAGCGTGGCGGAAGCCGAGCGCTGGCTCGCGCCGGTGCTGAACTACATCCCGTCGCAGGACAAGACCTTCGCCGCCACGCCGGCGAACGACGAGATGCCGAAAGACCTCGCCTCGCATCCGCCAGGCTGCACCTGCGCGGTGCACTTGGTCTGGCAGAAGAAGCGCGCCGGCGCGGGGTAGACGCCGCCGAAACACAAACGTGAAAAACAACCCCATGCACAGTAGCGATGGGGTTGAAAAGGCTTGACGTTTTCTGACTTGCCGAAAACGCGGTTGCGGCGTCGGGCAAAACAGGGGTATTGTGGCATCATCGGGCTGCGGTGGCCGTCCGATACTCTCGCCAGGCCCCGCGCTGTCATTCCGGGGCGCGCCTCTTGGCGCGAGCCCGGAATCCATTGCTCCACATCATCCGCTGCACGGATTCCGGGCTCGCGCTTCGCGCGCCCCGGAATGACAGAGCGCTTCACCCCTTCGGCGGGGACAGCGGCTGCACGATCTCCTTGAACGGGGCCAGCGCCTCGCAGCGCTCGCTATGGGCCTCGAGCGCGGGATAGCGCGCGGCATCGAACAGTTGCGAATGCGCTTCGCGGGTGAAGCGGACGACGCAGGCGACGGCAACGTCTGCGTGGCCGATGCGGTCACCCAACCAATACGGCGTCGTCACCCTGGCGCGCTCGGCCTCGAGCACTTTCAGCACGTCCGCGATCTGCGCCTGGCAACGCTCGACCCACAGCGCGAGCTGCTCCTTCCGGAGCACGCGCTCGTAGAGCAGGCTCACCGCCTTGTCGCCGAGGCCGGAAGCGAGCGCGCAGATGCGCAAATGCTTGCGCCGCTCGGTGCCGCCGCGCGGCAGCATGGCCTTGTCCGCGCCGACGAGGTCATCGAGATAATCGAGGATGATCGTGCTCTCGATCAAAGCCTCGCCGTCGTCGAGCACCAGGGTCGGCACGCGGCGGAGCGGATTGTACGGCGCGATCTTGTCGGCATCGCCGAAGGTCGACCATGGCCTGTGCTCGAAGGCGAGCCCGTAAAGCCGGAGCGCAATCGCGACGCGGCGGACGAAGGGGGAATCATATTGGCCGATCAGGAACATGGTTCTCGCTCTTCTCGATCATTGAACACGACAGGGCCGATCAGTCTCCACGACCAGCTCGGCGCGGCGCAACAAATATCTCGGAAACGGAGCATTGCGCCGGCTGCAACGACCCGCGACGGCCTCACCGCGCACCACGCTCAAAGGCCGTCCTGGATCGAGCGCTTGATCGCGGCAATGGCGGTCTCGTTGCGCTTGTACATGGTCCACTGCTTGATCCGCTTGGCGCGCACCAGCTTGGCTGCCGTCAGCACCCGCATGTGCTCGCTCAATGTCGGCGCGCTGACCCCGAGCTTTTCGGCGATCAGCAATCCGCAGACACCGTCCTCGACCAGGTCGCCGTCTTCCTGCTCGCGAAAATGCTTCCGCGGATCCCGCAGCCATTCCAGGATCTGCAGGCGGCGTTCGTTGGCGAGCGCGCGCAGGGCGACGGCAAATTTCATTTAGCCATTTTGCTAATTACCTAATTGATGTCAACTCTCAGTTGGGCTATCCTGGACGGCATCATGACAGCGACAATGGACATCACACGGGAGCGGATTGCGGGGACCGAGCCGGTCATCCGTCCGCATATCAGGCGCACGCCGCTGCTTCAGGCCGATCTCGCCGATTTCGGCCTGGCGGCGGCGCCTGTTACCTTCAAGCTCGAGATGCTGCAGCATTCCGGATCGTTCAAGGCGCGCGGCGCCTTCGCCAATCTGCTGCTGCGGCAGGTGCCGCAGGCCGGTGTGGTCGCCGCATCCGGCGGCAATCACGGCGCCGCCGTTGCCTATGCCGCGCATCGGCTCGGCATTCCCGCCACGATCTTCGTGCCCGACATCACCTCGCCGGCCAAGGCCGAGCGGATCAGGACCTATGGCGCAAAGCTCGTGATCGCCGGCAGCCGCTACGCCGATGCGCTCGCCGCGAGCGAGGCGCATGTCGCGCAGACCGGCGCGCTGGCCGTCCATGCCTACGATCAAGCCGAAACCCTGCTCGGCCAGGGCAGCGTCGGGCTGGAGCTTGAGCAGGACGCGCCCGGCATCGACACGCTGCTGGTGGCGGTCGGCGGCGGCGGGCTGATCGGCGGCATTGCGGCGTGGTACGGCGGCCGGACACGCATCGTCGCGGTCGAGCCCGAACAATCGCCAACGCTGCATGCCGCGTTCGAGGCAGGCGCGCCGGTCGATGCGCCGGCCGGCGGCATCGCCGCCGACAGCCTTGCGCCGCGCCGCGTCGGCGCGCTGATGTTTCCGGTCGCGCGGGCAAATGTCGAGCGCGTCGTCCTGGTCAGCGACGATGCGATCCGGCAGGCCCAGTCCGCGCTGTGGTCGCACTTGCGCCTCGTGGCCGAGCCCGGCGGCGCAGCTGCATTTGCCGCGGTGCTCTCCGGCCGCTATCGTCCCTCGGCCGGCGAGCGCATCGCAGTCCTGGTCTGCGGCGCCAACACGACGGCGGTGAATTTCGACAGCTGAGCGGGAATGACATGACGCGACCGCGCGGACTGGTCCTGATGGCGATCCTGCTGCCGATGATCGGCGCCGCCCACGCGCAGGACCGCCCGATCGGCTTTCTGACGCCGTCGAAGAACATCGCCTGCCAGTTCTTCACCGACAACGGACAGGGCGTGCTCCGCTGCGACATCATGAACATGGACGTGCGCCCGCGCCGGCCCGCCGATTGCGAGCTCGACTGGGGCCACGCCTTCGAGATGAGCGCGAAGGGCGCAGCAAGCCGCATCTGCGCCGGCGACACCGTGATGGACCCCTCGCTGCCGGTGCTGGCCTATGGCGAGGTGTGGCAGCGCGGGGGATTCACCTGCAGGTCGGAGCAGATGGGGCTGACGTGCTTCAACGCGATGCAGCGGGGGTTTTCGCTGGCGCGGGGGAAGCAGGACGTGTTTTGAGATCGTAGAACGGCAGCGCAGACTCCCGTCATTGCGAGCCACCGGGTCCGCGCAAAGCGCGGCCCGATGACAGGCTCCGCGAAGCAATCCAGAATCTCTCCGTGCGGACACTCTGGATTGCTTCGTCGCAAGGGCTCCTCGCAATGACGGTGAGGAGGCAGTCGCGCACTATTCAATGATCGGCACGTGCTTCGCCGCATCGCGCGGCGCCGTGCCATCAAGCCGCGGATCATCCGCCACTTCGATCTGGCGGCGGAAGGGGCGAAAGCCGGAGCGCTGGTAGAAGGTAACGGCCGATGGGTGGTCGAGGGTGCAGGTGTGGACCCAGACGCGGCGGACGTCGTGTGACCAAGCGCGCTCCAGCGCGCGGTTCATCAGGAAGCGGGCGGCGCCGGTGCCGATCAAGGGGGCGGTGACGCCGAAATAGGTCAGCTCGCACTGGCCGCGCTCGCGGAAGTCGAGCTCGAGCAGGCCTTCGTCGCGGCCGTCGGCGACCAGGGCATAGACCTCGATTCCAGGCGCATGGATGATCGCGGCGAGCTCAGCGTCGGTCATGCGCGCGCGCGAGAACCACAGCCAGCCCTCGCCGACGCGGCGGAAGAGATCGCGGTACCAGGGAAGCGCGGGGGCATCGACCTTGCGCAAGGTCCAGGCGCCGGGCGGATCATCGCGGCGCGCGGGCGGTGCAGTCATCTCCAGATGGGTGACAATTGCGGCGATCTTGCCGTTCGGGACGTCGGAATAGCCGTCGGGGACGATCATGTTTCGTTTCTTCTTTTGTTAGCGGTTTGCGGGCGGCGCCGTTGGAGGCACCACAGCAGCGCCACACTCCGTCATTGCGAGCGCAGCGAAGCAATCCAGGATCTTTCCGCAGAGGCAGTCTGGATTGCTTCGTCGCAAGAGCTCCTCGCAATGACGGTGTAGAGGCGGTGGTGTAGCCCGGATGGAGCGCAGCGCAATCCGGGATTTGTGCCACCATCGACAGCGGACCCGGATTACGCTGCGCTCCATCCGGGCTACGACATTTGCCGCTACCCCTCCCCCTCGTCGCTCGCCAGCACGCCCTTTACCGCGCGCGCCCAGCCGGCGAGCTTCCGCTCGCGCGTGGCCTGGCTCATGTTGGGCTTGAAGCGGTGCTCGAGGCGCCAATTGTCGGCGAATTTGGTCGGCTCGGGATAGACGCCCGCCTGGAGGCCGGCGAGGTAGGCCGCGCCCAGCGCGGTGGTCTCCTGGATCACGGGGCGGTCGACCGGGGCATCCAGGAGATCGGCGAGGCGCTGCATGGTCCAGTCGGAGGCGGTCATGCCCCCGTCGACGCGGAGCACGACGCTTGCGGTTTCCGAACTCGGCCAGTCCGCGCGCATTGCGGCCCAGAGGTCGAAGGTCTGGTAGCAGACGCTTTCCAGCGCGGCATGGGCGAGCTCGGCGGGGCCGGTGTTGCGGGTGAGGCCGAACAGCGCGCCGCGGACGCGCGGATTCCAATAGGGCGCGCCCATGCCGACGAAGGCGGGGACCAGGTAGACGCTCTGCATGGAGTCCGACTGATCGGCAAGCGGTCCGGTTTCGGCGGCATGCTTGATGATGCCGAGGCCGTCGCGCAGCCATTGCACAGCGGAGCCGGCGACGAAGATCGAGCCTTCCAGCGCGTAGGTGCGTTTGCCATCGAGCTGATAGGCGACGGTGGTGAGCAGCTTGTTCTTGGAGACGACGGGCGTGGTGCCGGTGTTGAGCAGCGCGAAACAACCGGTGCCGTAGGTCGACTTCATCATGCCCGGGCGGAAGCAGGCCTGGCCGATGGTGGCGGCCTGCTGGTCGCCGGCGATGCCGGCGATGACGATGGGGCCGCCGAACAGGTCCGGCGTGCTCTCGCCGAAGCGGGCGGAGGAATCCTTCACCTCGGGCAGCATCGAGCGAGGCACGCCGATGATCTCCAGCAGCTCGTCGTCCCACGCGCCGGTGTGGATGTTGAACAGCAGCGTGCGCGAGGCGTTGGTGGCGTCGGTGGCGTGCACCTTGCCGCCGGTGAGGCGCCAGAGCAGATAGCAATCGATGGTGCCGAACATCAATTCGCCGCGCGCGGCGCGCGCGCGGGCGCCGGGGACGTGGTCGAGGATCCAGGCGACTTTGGTTCCGGAGAAATAGGGATCGATGATCAGGCCGGTCTTCTCAGAGATCACGGGCTCGCGGCCTTCTGCCTTGAGCTTGGCGCAGATGTCGGCGGTGCGGCGGTCCTGCCAGACAATGGCGCGGTGCACGGCCTGGCCGGTGGCGCGGTCCCACACCACGGTGGTCTCGCGCTGGTTGGTGATGCCGATCGCGGCGATGTCCTTTGCGGTGATCCCGGCATGCTCGATCGCTTCGCGGCAGACCATCACGGTCGAGGTCCAGATGTCCTCCGGCTCGTGCTCGACCCAGCCGGAGGCCGGAAAATGCTGCGGAAACTCGGCCTGCGCCTTCGCCGCGATGGAAATATCGCCGCGAAACACGATCGCGCGCGAAGAGGTGGTGCCCTGGTCGATGGCGAGGACGAAAGACATGGCGGCTTACCTTGGCGTTTTCTTTGGGCGTCTTCCCTGGAGGGGTCATTGTGTCGCGCCAAAGGGAGCGGATTAGGGCGGCAAGGTCAAGGTTTGGATCAGTGGGGGCCGCTGCTCTTCCTTCTCCCCTTGTGGGAGAAGGTGGCATAGGCGGCCGTCGGCCGCCGTTCTCAAGAACGCCGAAGCAAGGCTTCGGCTACGGCGCCGGATGAGGGGTATGCTTCGGCGAACACAGCCGCAAAAGAGTCACGTGCGGAGGGATACCCCTCACCCGTCTCGCCGCTTCGCCATAGCCGATGCGAAGCATCGGCGTTCTTGAGAACGGCGGCCGAAGGCCGCCTATGCCACCCTCTCCCGCAAGGGGAGAGGGGAAGAACCCTACACCGCCGCCGTCGTCACGCCGCCGTCGATGACGATGGTTTGGCCGGTCATGAAGCTAGAGGCGTCGGAGGCGAGATAGGCGACGGCGCCGGCGATCTCGTCGGGCTCGCCGATGCGGCGGAGCGGCGTGGTGGCGGTGCGGCGCTTCAGATTGGCTTCGTCTTCCCAGAGCGCGCGGGCGAAGTCGGTCTTGACCAGGCCGGGCGCGATGCAGTTGACGCGGACGCCTTTCGGACCCCATTCGCCGGCGAGCGAACGGCACAGCGCGAAGTCGGCGGCCTTGGAGATGCCGTAGGCGCCAATCACGGTGGAGCCGCGCAGGCCCCCGATCGAGGAGATGATGATCACCGAGCCCTTGCCGCGCTCGGCCATTTGCGGGATCGCGAGCGCGGAGAGCCAGATGTTGCTCTTGACGTTCGAGCCCATGATCTTGTCGAAGGCTTCGTCGGTGATTTCGAGCAGCGGGCCGTAATAGGGATTCACGGCGGCGTTGCAGACGAGAATGTCGATCTTGCCGTAATGCTTCGTCGCGCCCGCGATCAGCGCCTCGACCTCGTTCTTGCGCGCGATGTTGCAGGGAATGACGATGGCATCGCCGCCAGCGGCATTGATGCCGTCGGCGACTTCCTTGCAAGCGTCGGCCTTGCGCGAGGAGACAACCACCTTGGCGCCTAACTTGGCGAGCAACTCGGCGGAGGAGCGGCCGATGCCGCGGCTGGAGCCGGTGACCACGGCGACCTTGCCGGTGAGATCGAACGGGGTGTTCTTCATTGTTGTTGCCTCCTCCTGGTCATTCCGGGGCGCGCATAGCGCGAACTACGATGCGCAATTGCGCATCTGAGAATCCATTTCACCGCACGTATTGCCGCCCGATGGATCCCGGGCTCGCGCTTCGCGCGCCCCGGGATGACAGGTCAGATCAACCCGCCCGCATCCGCGACGCGGCGCTGGTGGTAGTCGGTGTCGCCAAAGGTGTTCTCGATCATGGTGAGGCGCTTGAAGTAGTGGCCGATCTTGGCCTCCATGGTCATGCCGATGCCGCCGTGGAGCTGGATCGACTGCTGGCCGACGAATTTCAGCGATTTGCCGATCTGCACCTTGGCCGCGGCGATCGCGTTGCTGCGCTCCTTGGCGTCCTCGAAGTCGTTCGCCATGGTCGCGAACATCGACATCGAGCGCGCCTGCTCGGTGGCGACGAACATGTCGGAGGCGCGGTGCTGCAGCGACTGGAACGAGCCGATCGCGACGCCGAATTGCTTGCGCGTCTTGATGTACTCGACCGTGGTCTTGAGCGATTCGTCCATCAGGCCGACCGCCTCGGCGCAGAGCGCGACGCGGGCTTCGTCCACCACGCGCTCGATCAGCGCGAGCGAATCCTCGGGGTTGCCGAGCACGGCGTCGGGACCGACCTCGACACCGGTGAAGGTGATGTCGGCGGCGTGCAGGCCGTCCTGGGTCGGATAGGACTTTTTCGCGACGCCCTTGGCATTGGCCGGAACCAGAAACACGCCGATGCCTGACTTGTCGCGGCGGTCGCCCTTGGTGCGCGCGGTGACGATCAGGGTATCCGCGTTCTCGCCGTTCAGCACGACGAACTTCTCGCCGTCGATCACGTAGGCATCGCCCTTCTTCTTCGCGGTCGTGGCGACGTCGAACAGATCGTAGCGCGAGTTCTTCTCGAGCTGGGCGAAGGCCAGCGTCTTGCTGCCGTCGATGATGCCGGGCACGTGCGCGGCCTTCTGCGCATCGGTGCCGGCATGACGCAGGAAGCCGCCGCCGATCACCACCGTCGCCAGATAGGGCTCGAGCACCAGCGCCTTCCCGAGCGCTTCCATCACGATCATGGTCTCGACACCGCCGCCGCCGAAGCCGCCGTCAGCCTCGCTGAAGGGCAGGCCCAAAAGTCCCTGCTCGGCGAGCTTGAGCCAGACCGTTTTGCTCCAGCCGCCCTTCTCCGCCATGTACTTCTTGCGCTGCTCGAAATCGTAGGAATCGGTCAGCAGGCCGTCGATGCTTTCCTTGAGAAGCCGCTGCTCCTCGGACAGATCAAAATCCATTTCTTTGGTTCCTCGTACCCGGACTTATTTGACTTCGTCATTCCGGGATGGCCCGAAGGGCCAGGCCCGGAATCCATTTCGCCTCAGCGTATGGGCCCGATGGATTCCGGGTTCGCGACTTCGTCGCGCCCCGGAATGACGGTGGAAAGATTGCCCTCCCCGCGGTCGCGGAGAGGTGGCAGATCACAGCCCCAGCACCGCCTTGGCGATGATGTTGCGCTGGATCTCGTTGGAGCCGCCGTAGATCGAGACCTTGCGGTTGTTGAAGTAGCTCGGCGCGATCTGGGCGGTCCAGTCCATGGCTTCGTTCGAGCCATCGTCGCCGTGCACGTCGTAAGGCGCGGCGAACGGGCCGATCACTTCCATCAGCAGCTCGGTGGTGGTCTGCTGGATCTCCGAGCCCTTGATCTTCAGCACCGAGGAGGCCGGATTGGGCTTGCCCTTGCCGTGCTTGCCTTCGTCGGCGACGACGCGCAGCTGGGTGAGCTCGAGCGCCTTCAGCTCGATCTCGCAGGCCGCCAGCTTCTCGCGGAAGGCGGGATCCTGGATGATCGGCTTGCCGGCGGATTCGACCTTCGAGGCCAGATCCTTGATGCGGCGGATGCGCTCCTTGGAGACGCCGACGCGGGCGATGCCGGTGCGCTCATTGCCGAGCAGGAACTTGGCGTAGTCCCAACCCTTGTTCTCCTCGCCGATCAGGTTCTCGTAGGGAACCTCGACGTCATCGAAGAAGACCTCGTTGACCTCACGGCCGCCGTCGATGGTCTGGATCGGGCGAACGGTGACGCCCTTCGACTTCATCGAGAACACGATGAAGGAGATGCCCATCTGCTTCTTGGCGTTGTTGTCGGTGCGGCAGAGGCAGAAGATCATGTCGGCGTGCTGGGCGAGCGTGGTCCAGGTCTTCTGGCCGTTGATGATCCATTTGTCGCCACGGCGCTCGGCCTTGGTCTTGAGCGAGGCGAGGTCGGAGCCGGAGCCGGGCTCGGAAAAGCCCTGGCACCACCAATCGTCGACATTGGCGATGCGCGGAAGATATTTCTTCTTCTGCTCCTCGTTGCCGAAGGTGTAGATGACGGGGCCGACCATGCTGACGCCGAAGGCGAGCGGCTGCGGCGCCGGATAGGACTGCAGCTCCTCGTTGAAGATGTAGTGCTGCACGCTGGTCCAGCCGGTGCCGCCATATTCCTTCGGCCAATGGCTGACGCCCCAGCCCTTCTTGTTGAGGATGCGCCACCACGTCACCATCTCGTCCTTGGAGAGGTGACGGCCCTCGACCAGCTTGCGCCGCGTATCCGGCGGCACGTTGTCGCGGAAGAACTGCCGCACTTCGTCGCGAAACGCCTGCTCTTCTCTAGTGAATGCGAGATCCATTGGATCCTCCTGTGAAACGTTACTTCATTTTCGTCATTGCGGGGGCATCGGCAGCGCGAATCCCGGACGACGGTTTCTGCTGCTGGCGCAATTCGTGGCGCGACAATTTGCCGACCGGCGTGCGCGGCAGGTCGTCAACGAACTCGACCGCGGCCGGCAATTCGTGCTTGCCGAGCTTGCCGGCAAGCTGCGCGCGCAGCTCCTCGAGCGAGAACGGCTTTGCCTCGGGCCTCAATTTGATGAAAGCCTTGGCTGCCTCGCCGCGATAGGGATCGGGAATGCCGAGCACGATCACCTCATGCACGCCCGGAATGGTGTAGATCGCCTGCTCGATCATCTGCGGGTAGACGTTGAAGCCGCCGGAGATGATCATGTCCTTCTTGCGGTCGACCAGGAAGAAATAGCCGTCGGCATCGACATAGCCGATGTCGCCGGTGAGAAAGCGGCCATCGACGAAGGCTTCCGTGGATCCCTCCGGCTTGTTCCAGTAGCCCTTGGTGACGTTCGGGCCCTTGATGCGGATCTCGCCGATTTCGCCCGGCGGCAGCACGCGCCTGGGATCGTCGAGCGCGACGACGTCGAGCTCGATGCCGGGCAGCGTCAGGCCGATCGAGCCCGGTTTCTCGGGGCCCTCGGGCGGATGGCCGGTGCCGGGCGAGCAAGTCTCGGTCATGCCCCAACCGCTCTTCAGCTTCTTGCCGACCTTGCGCTCGAAGAAGCTCGCGATCTCCACCGGCAGCGGCGCGCCGCCGGAGCCGATGGTGACGAGCGAGGAGAAGTCGCGTTTGTCGAGATCGGGCAGCGCGGCGATCGCGATCCACATCGTCGGCACGCCTGGGAAATACGTCGCACGCTTGACCTCGATGTCGCGCATCACGGCTTCGACGTCGAAGCGCTGATGCAGCGAGATCAGATTGCCGCGGCGGAGCGAGGACAGCAGCACCACCGTGAGCGCGTAGATGTGGAACAGCGGCAGCACGCAGATCACGCGCTCGATTGTCTCGCCGCGCGCGGCACGGGCCGGCTTGCCCCAGACGTCGTAGATCGACACCGCCGAGGTGAGATTGCCGTGCGTGAGCATCGCGCCCTTCGGCAGGCCGGTGGTGCCGCCGGTATATTGCAGCAGCGCGACGTCGTCGGCCGCAACGACAGGCCATTGCGCCGGCGCGATGGCGCCCTCGACGAAAGCCGCGAACGTGACGATGCGGGGATCGTCGGGGATCGCCGCCTGCGGCGTGCCGACCTTGCCCCAATGATCATCCTCGCAGACGACGAGCTTGTCGATCAGGCCCTTCTCCAGGAATTTCAGCGCGGTCGGCAGCAGGGCCTGGAGGTTGGAGGTGACGAGCAGGCGCGAGCCGGAATCGGTGATCTTGTGCGTCAGCGCGATCTCGCCGTCGAGCGGCGACAGATGCGCGACGCGGCCCCCGGCCTTCAGCGCGCCGAAGAAGCTGACGGGATGATCGGGCGTGTTGCCGAGGAACAGCGCGACCGAGCTGTTCCTGCCGATGCCAGCGCGCAGGAACGCCGCGGCGGCGCGATCGGCCAAGCTTGCGAGCTCGGTGTAGCTGATGGGCCGGTCGCGGAATTCCAGCGCGGCGCGCGGGCCATAATCGGCGGCGGCCTTGGCGAGAAGGTCCGGCAGCGTGCCCTGGACGATGGTGTCGTCCCACCGCACGCCCTCGGGATAAAACTGTTCGCCGGGATGGGTCATTTTCCTGATTGCTCGAGCGAACAACTAACACAGACCGTCATTCCGGGGCGCGACGAAGTCGCGAGCCCGGAATCCATAACCACCAGCTGGGGTTATGGATTCCGGGCCTGCGCCTTGCGGCGCATCCCGGAATGACGAAGGTTGGGACGAAGCCCCGATCACGCTGCTTTCGACTCCGCAGCCAGCGACGCAAACGTCTTGCCCTCCGCGGCGAGCTTCTTCAGCAGCGGGGCGGGCTCGAGGCTCGGATCGTTGGTCTCCTTGGCGTAGAAGGCCAGACGATCGGCGATGTGCTTGAGGCCGACGCTGTCGGCCCAGAACATCGGGCCGCCACGGTAGATCGGCCAGCCATAGCCGTAGAGCCAGACCACGTCGATGTCGCTGGGACGCGCGGCGATGCCCTCTTCCAGGATCTTCGCGCCCTCGTTGATCATCGGATACATCATGCGCTCGAGGATCTCCTCGTCGCTGACGATGCGCTTCTTGCGGCCGAGACGCAGCAAGGTCTCGTCGATCAGCTTCTCGACGTCGGGGTCGGGCAGCGGCGCACGAGAACCCTGCTCGTACTTGTAATAGCCCTTGCCGGTCTTCTGGCCGAAGCGGCCGGCCTCGCACAGCGCGTCCGCGATCTCCGACTTGATGCCGCGATCTTTCCGCGAGCGCCAGCCGATGTCGAGGCCGGCGAGATCGCTCATCGCGAACGGGCCCATCGGCATGCCGAACTTGGTGACGACGGCATCGACCTGCTGCGGCAGCGCGCCCTCGAACAGCAGCTTTTCCGATTGCTTGCCGCGCTGGGCCAACATGCGGTTGCCGACGAAGCCGTCGCAGACGCCGACCACGGCCGGCACCTTGGCGATCTTGCGCGCGATGGTCACGGCCGTGACCAGCGCATCGGGCGCGGTCTTGTCGGCGCGCACGATCTCGCACAGCTTCATGACGTTGGCCGGCGAGAAGAAGTGCATGCCGAGCACGTCCTGCGGACGCTTGGTCGACTTCGCGATTTCGTCGATGTTCAGATACGAGGTGTTGGAGGCGAGCACGGCACCCTGCTTGGCGTACTGGTCGAGCTTGCCGAACACCTCCTTCTTCACCGCCATGGTCTCGAACACGGCCTCGATGACGAGGTCGGCATCGCCGACATTCTCGATGCCGACCTTGCCGTCGATCAGCGCCATGCGCTTGGCGGGCGCATCGGCCGGGATGCCGCCGCGCGCGGCGGTCGCTTCCCAGTTCTTCTGCATTACGCCCATGCCGCGCTTGAGCTGCTCCTCGCCGGTCTCGATCAGGGTGACGGGAATGCCGGCATTGGCGAAGGACATCGCGATGCCGCCGCCCATGGTGCCGGCGCCGAGAATGGCGACGCGGTTCACGGGCCGCGGCTTGGTGCCTTCAGGAACGCCGGCGATCTTGTTGGCCTCGCGCTCGGCGAAGAAGGCGTAGCGCTGCGCCTTGGACTGGTCGCTGGCGACGAGCTTGAGGAAGCCCTCGCGCTCCTTCTTCAGGCCTTCGTCGAACGGCAGGTCGATGGCGTAGCCGACGGCATCGGCGGCGGCGAACGGCGCCTCGAGGCCGCGCGACTTCTTGGTCATGGCGGCGACCGCATTGGTAAAGATCGAGCGGTCGGCCTTGGCGGCTGCGAGCTTGGAATCGTCGTCGCGCAGGCGGCGCAGCGGGCGCTTCTCCGCGAGCAGCTTGCGCACGAAAGCCTCGCCGCCGGAGGCCGGGCCCTCGACGATCTCCTCGATCAGGCCGTTCTTCAGCGCCTCCGCCGCCCCGATCGGGTCGCCGCCGACGATCATCTTGACCGCAAGCTCCGGGCCCACCGCACGGGGCAGGCGCTGGGTGCCACCGGCGCCGGGCAGAAGTCCGAGCTTCACCTCGGGCAGGCCGAGCTTGGCCTCTTTCACCGCGACGCGGAAATGGCAGGCCAGCGCGACCTCGAGGCCGCCGCCGAGCGCGGTGCCGTGGATCGCGGCAACGACCGGCTTGGGCGAGTTTTCGATCTCGGACAGCACGTCGTTGAGCGCGGGCGGCTTCGGCGGCTTGCCGAACTCGGTGATGTCGGCACCGGCAATGAAGGTGCGACCGGCGCAGGTCAGCACGATGCCCTTGATGGCGGGATCGGCGATCGCGGCCTTGATGCACTCGAGGATCCCGCCGCGGACTGCGGCACTCAGCGCATTGACCGGCGGGCTGTTGACCGTGACGATCCCGACTTCATCATGACGCTCAAGCTTGACCACTTCGCTCACGGTGTCCCTCCTTGGTGGGGATTTACATTTATTCGATTTCGCATTGCGGAATTTAATTCCGCATCTTGACGGCAGGGTTATTTTGAAGCACGGACGTTGTCAACGACTCCGCGCAAGAAGCAGATCAGGGATGAAGCGTACAGGAAAGAAGACCGCGACCGATCGGAATTTCGTCGTCGCGCTTTCCCGCGGACTGGAAGTATTGCGCGCGTTCGAACCCAATGACGGCCTGCTGGGCAATCAGGAGATTGCGTCCCGCACCAATCTGCCCAAGCCCACCGTGTCGCGACTGACCTACACGCTGACCAAGCTTGGCTATCTGACGCCGGTTCCCCGCTTCGAGAAGTACCAGCTCGCCCCGGCAGCGATGTCGCTCGGCTACGCGGCGCTGGCCAATCTGGGCGTTCGGCATTTGTCCGAGCCGTTCCGCGAAGAGGTGATGCGCGCGACCGGCGGCGCCGTCGCCGTCGGCGGCCGTGACCGCCACAGCATGATCTATTTCGGGCAGAGCCGCGGCAGCGAGACCGTCGGCGTTCAACTTGACGTCGGCTCGCGCGTGCCGATTGCAACCAGCGCGATGGGCCGCGCCTATTTCTGGGCACTCGATGACGAAGGTCGCGCCGAAGTGTCGCGCATCCTGCGCGAACATTACGGCAGCCGCTGGCCGAAGATGCGCGAGGGCTTGGAACGTTCCGGCGAGACGGTCGCGAAATACGGCTTTGCGATTTCGGTCGGCGATTGGCACGACGACATCGGCGCGGCCGGCGTCGCGCTCAAGCTCAACGACGGAACCGGGCCTTACGCATTCAATTGCGGCGCGCCCGCATTCCGTTTCACGGAAGAGCGTTTGATCAACGACATTGGACCGCGTCTCTTAGCGATGGTAAGGAACATCGAGGCGGCGCTCGGGGGTCTGATGCCGCATTCAAAAAAAGACAGCAGCAAAAAGCTGAAATCAGGAGGAAAAGTTGCGCGTGTGGCCGAGGGATTCAGATAGCCTTTGTCATCATCGGGAGCGGCTCGCATCGCCCCATCGCTCACTGTACGTCGTGAGCGAGACGAGATGACGCAGGCACAGCTCGCGCAGGGTAGATCGCCCCTGCTCGCGGTTCGCGACGTCAGCGTCGTGTTCGGCGGCATCGTCGCGCTCAACGGCGTGTCCTTCGACATGCACAAGGGAGCCATCCTCGGATTGATCGGCCCGAACGGCGCCGGCAAGACCACGCTCTTCAACTGCCTGTCGCGGCTGTACCAGCCGTCGTCCGGCGACATCTTGATGGACGGCGTGAGCATCCTGACGCGGCCGCCGCACCGGATCGCCGAGATCGGCATCGGCCGCACCTTCCAGAACGTGGCGCTGTTTCCCAACCTTTCGGTGATGGACAACGTCCGCGTCGGCGCCCATTCGAAGACCTCGAGCGACATTATCAGCGACTCCCTGAAGCTTGCCTGGGTCCGGCGCAGCGAGACCAGCATCAACAAGAAGGTGCACGAGATCCTTGCTTACCTCGACCTCGAGGACGTCGCCCATACCGTCGTGTCCGGCCTACCGTTCGGTACGCAGAAGCGGGTCGAGCTGGCGCGTGCGCTGGCGGCCGATCCGAAGATCCTGCTGCTCGACGAACCCGCCGGCGGCCTCAACCACGAGGAAGTTCATGTGCTCGGCGATCTCATCCGCAAAATCCGCGACGAGCGCCATATGACCGTGCTCCTGGTCGAGCATCACATGGGCCTCGTGATGTCGATCGCCGACCATGTCGTCGCGCTGAATTTCGGCAAGAAGCTCGCGGAAGGCACGCCCGCCCAGGTGCAGGCGGACCCGGACGTCATCAAGGCCTATCTCGGGAGCAAGGATCAATGACGCCACTGCTCAACGTCAAGGACCTGCGCGCTTATTACGGCCAGGTCCAGGCGCTCCATGGCCTTTCTTTCTCGCTCAACGAGGGCTCGCTCGTGACGCTGCTGGGCGCCAACGGCGCCGGCAAGACCACCACACTGCGCGCGATCTGCAACATGGTGCGCTCCACCGGCGGCGTCGAGTTCGAAGGCAAGCCGCTGAACAACCGTTCGACCGAGAGCATCGTGCGGTTCGGCATCGCCCACGTGCCGCAGGGCCGCGGCACCTTCACCAACATGACGGTGGAAGAGAACCTCCAGCTCGGGGCCATCACCCGCAAGGACCGCGCCGGCATCGTCTCCGACATCGAGCGCATGTACGCGCATTTCCCAGTGTTGAAGCAGCGCCATACCCAGCAGGCCGGCACGCTCTCCGGCGGCGAGCAGCAGATGCTCGCGGTCGCCCGCGCGCTGATGCTGCGACCGCGGCTGATGCTGCTCGACGAGCCCTCCTTCGGCCTCGCGCCGCTGGTGGTGCGCGACCTGTTCGGCATCCTCGGCAAGATCAACCGCGAGGACAAGGTCTCGATCCTGGTGGTCGAGCAGAACGCCCAGCTCGCGCTCGAGCTCGCCGACCAGGCCTATGTGATCGAGACCGGGCGCATCGTGATGTCGGGCAAGGCCAAGGACATCGCGAACAACGAAGAAATCCGCAAATCCTATCTGGGTTACTGAGGGAGCCGGCACAATGGAGCTGTTCACCAACCAGGTCCTGGCCGGCATCGCCACGGGGGCGATTTATGCCTGCATGGCGCTCGCCGTGGTCATGATCTACCAGGCCATCGACCATCTCAACTTCGCGCAAGGCGAGATGGCGATGTTCTCGACCTTCATCTCATGGCAGCTGATGCAGTGGGGCGTGTCTTATTGGGCTGCCTTCCTGATCACGCTGGCATTTTCTTTCGTTGCCGGCATCGCGATCGAGCGCATCCTGTTCAAGCCGCTCGTCAAAGCGCCGGTGCTCACCAACGTCGCCGGCTTCATCGCGCTGTTTGCGATCATCAACTCCTCGGCGGGCCTGATCTGGGACTTCACGATCAAGCAATATCCGACCCCGTTCGGCTCCGCACCGTTCCTCGGCAGCCAGCTGATCTCGACGCACCAAGCCGGCATGATCGGCGTCACCGTGGCGCTGCTGCTCGCGCTCTATTTCTTCTTCCAGTACACGCGCATCGGCCTTGCGATGCGAGCCGCAGCGTCGGTGCCCGAATCGGCCCGCCTCGTCGGCATCAACACGAGCTGGATGATCGCGCTCGGCTGGGGCATGGCGACCGCGATCGGCTCGATCGCCGGCATGCTGATCGCGCCTGTCGTATTCCTCGAGCCGAACATGATGGGCGGCGTGCTGATCTACGGCTTCGCCGCGGCGGTGCTCGGCGGGCTGTCGAGCCCGTTCGGCGCCGTGGTCGGCGGCTTCCTGGTCGGCGTGTTCGAGAATCTCGCCGGTACCTACATTCCCGGCGTCGGCAATGAGCTGAAACTCCCGATCGCGCTCGCGCTGATCATCTCCGTCCTGGTCGTCAAACCCGCTGGTCTGTTCGGCCGGCATATCGTCAAGCGAGTTTGATCATGAGCGCAGCAGAAGAAGTCGTCGCCGAGGGCCACGAGGCGGTCGAGGCGGTTCCGAAGCGGGCCATGACGCTGGGCACCGGCACGTCGCTGGTGGTGCTGGCCGCGCTGTTGATCGTGCCGATGTTCGTCAAGAACTTCATCATCTTCCAGATGACGATGCTCCTGATCTACGGGCTCGCGGTGCTGGCGCTGAACATCCTGACCGGCGGAAGCGGCCAGTTCTCGCTCGGCCAGAGCGCGTTCTACGCCGTCGGCGCCTATGTGTCTGCGGTGCTGATGGAACATGCCAACGTCAACTACGCGCTGACCATTCCGATCTCCGCCGTGATTTGCTTCGGATTCGGTTACCTGTTCGGCAAGCCGGCGCTGCGGCTGTCGGGCATCTATCTCGCGCTCGCGACCTTTGCGCTCGCGACCGCGATGCCGCAGTTGCTCAAGCTGAACTTCCTCGAGCACTGGACCGGCGGCGTGCAGGGCCTCGTCGTCACCAAGCCAGACGCACCGTTCGGCTTGCCGATGTCGCAGGACATGTGGCTGTACTACTTCACGCTTGCCGTGACGGTCGCGATCTACATCTTCTCGGTGAACCTGTTGCGCTCCCGCTCGGGCCGCGCCTTCATGGCGATCCGCGACAACGAGATCGCGGCCTCCTCCATGGGCGTCAACGTCGCGCTGTACAAGACGCTGGCCTTCGGCGTGTCCGCCGGCATCACCGGCGTTGCCGGCTCGCTCGGCGCCATCGCGGTGCAGTTCGTCGCGCCCGACAGCTACACCATCACGCTCGCGATCTCGCTGTTCCTCGGCATGGTGGTCGGCGGCGTCGGCTGGCTGCCCGGCTCGTTCGTCGGCGCGGCCTTCATCATCTTCGTGCCGAACATGGCGGAGAGCATCTCCAAGGGCCTCTCCGGCGCAGTGTTCGGCGTGCTGCTGTTCCTCGTCATCTACCTCGTGCCGCATGGCGCAAGGCAGGTCGCGATCCTGGGCCAGCAACTCGTCGGCAAGCTCAGGAAGAACTGAAGACCCGTTGAATTAACCAAGGAGACCGAATTGTATTTTGGAAGAACACTGCGAGCCGCCGCGCTGATCACGGCAACGGCGGCCATCACTCTCACCTCCGGCGCTGCACTCGCCCAAAAGAAATACGACACCGGCGCGTCCGATACCGAGATCAAGATCGGCAACATCATGCCGTACAGCGGTCCGGCGTCGGCCTATGGCATCATCGGCAAGACCGAAGAAGCCTATTTCAAGATGATCAACGACAAGGGCGGCATCAACGGCCGCAAGATCAACTTCGTCACCTATGACGACGGCTATTCGCCGCCAAAGGCCGTCGAGCAGGTTCGCAAGCTGGTCGAGAGCGACGAGGTGCTGGTCGTTTTCAACCCGCTCGGCACGCCCTCGAACAGTGCGATCCAGAAGTATCTGAACTCCAAGAAGATCCCGCAGCTCTTCGTCGCGACCGGCGCCACCAAGTGGAACGACCCGAAGAACTTCCCCTGGACCATGGGCTGGCAGCCCTCCTACCAGAGCGAAGCGCAGATCTACGCGAAGTGGCTGATGAAGGAGAAGCCGGACGCCAAGATCGCGATCCTCTACCAGAACGACGATTTCGGCAAAGACTACCTCAAGGGCACCAAGGACGGCCTCGGCGCCAAGGCCTCGTCCATGATCGTCATGGAGGAGAGCTACGAGGTCTCCGAGCCGTCGATCGACGGCCATATCGTCAAGATCAAGGCCGCCAATCCCGACGTGCTGCTGATCTACACCACGCCGAAGTTCGCGGCCCAGACCATCAAGAAGACCGCCGAGCTCAGCTGGAAACCGCTCCAGATCCTCACCAACGTGTCGATCTCGGTCGGCAGCGTGATGAAGCCGGCTGGCTTCGAGAACGCGCAGGGCGTGCTGTCGGCCGCCTACGCCAAGGACTCCACGGATCCGCAATGGGCCAACGACCCAGGCATGAAGAAGTGGAACGAGTTCGTCGACAAGTACATGCCGGGTGCCGACAAGTCGGACACCAGCATGGTCTACGGCTATGGCGCCGCGTCAACGCTGGCCAAGGTGCTGGAGATGTGCGGCGACGATCTCACTCGCGCCAACATCATGAAGCAGGCCGCCTCGTTGAAGGACTTTGCCCCGGATACGCTGCTGCCCGGCGTCAAGATCAACACCAGCGCCACCGACTTCGCTCCGATCGCGCAGCTGCAGATGATGCGCTTCAAGGGCGAGAAGTGGGAACTGTTCGGCGAGATCATCAGCGGTGACGTCGCCTCCGAGTGACGCGTGACGCGATGATCGAGGACGAGGAGCCCCCGCGGACAGTCGCGGGGGCTTTTTGTTGACGACAGGCGCCAATCTTGTTCAATGCGATCGATCCATCCCGGGGTAGGAGAGCAATGGCCGCCGTTCGTTCCCAGGTTGCGACGCTCTGGGCCGCGCTTGCCTTGTGCACTGCAATGAGCGGCGAGGCGCTGGCGCAGAAGAAATACGACAGCGGCGCGTCCGATACCGAGATCAAGATCGGTAACATCATGCCCTACAGCGGTCCGGCCTCCGGCTATGCTGCGATCGGCAGGACCGAGGAAGCCTACTTCAACAAGATCAATGCCGAGGGCGGCATCAACGGCCGCAAGATCAGATTCATCTCCTATGACGACGGCTATTCGCCGCCGAAGACGGTGGAACAGGCGCGAAAACTGGTCGAGAGCGACAACGTGCTGCTGATCTTCGGCTCGCTCGGCACCTCCACCAACAGCGCCATCCGCAAGTACATGAACGAGAAGAAGGTGCCGCAATTGTTCGTGGCGAGCGGCGCCTCGAAATGGAACGACCCCAAGCAATATCCCTGGACCATGGGCTGGCAGCCGAGCTACGTCAGCGAGGCCCGGATCTATGCCAAATACATCATGAAGGAGAAGCCAAACGGAAAGATCGGCGTGCTCTACCAGAACGACGATTTCGGCAAGGACTATCTAAACGGGTTGAAGGAGGGCCTCGGCGCCAAGGCTTCGATGATCGTGCGGGAGGAGGCCTACGACACGTCCGAGCCCGCAATCGACGAGCGAGTCGTGAAGCTGAAGGCGGCCGGCGCCGATATCTTCATCAGCCTCACCAACCAGAAATTCGCCGCGCAGGGAATCAAGAAAGCCGCGGAGATCAACTGGCATCCGATGCACATCATCTCCAACGTCTCGGCTTCGGTCAGCGGCGTATTGGAGCCGGCGGGCATTGAAGTCTCGCAAGGCATCCTGTCGGCGACCTACACCAAGGACGGCTCCGACCCGCAGTGGAATGCCGACGACGGCATGAAGAAGTTCTACAGTTTCCTCGCGCAATACGAGCCCAGGGCCAACAAGCTCGATGCCGGCGTCGTGTACGGCTATGCCGCCGCACAGACCATCGTGAAGGTGCTGCAGATGTGCAGCGACGATCTCACCCGCGAGAACGTCATGAAGCAGGCCGCCAGCCTGAAGGACTTCGCACCCGACACGCTGCTGCCAGGCATCAAGATCAACACCGCGCCCGACGATTTCGCCCCGATCGAGCAGCTGCAGATGATGCGCTTCAAGGGCAGGAAATGGGAGCTGTTCGGCGACATCATCTCGAGCGAGATGAGCCACTGAACGACGCAATTCAAAATAGCCGCCTTCTCGTAAAGCAACTCAAGCGGTGAGTTTGCCCCGCAAAAAGAATCTCACGCGCCGGAATATTCAGCACCGCCTTCGACGAGATCGCCGCCTGCGCGAGGCCCGTGCAGGCGTTCTTCTTGCTGACGGCCGTGGATAGGTATTGAATGCGTGACGGAGCGACGCGCAACGATCGCTCCCAACAAGAACAAACGACACATTCAATCCTGTCCAGGGAGATCAAAATGCCTGCAATGCATGTGCGATTGGGGGCCTTCTCGGCTGCCCTCGTGCTAGCCGCCACGCTGTCCACGACAGCGCTCGCGCAGAAGAAATACGACACCGGCGCATCCGACACGGAGATCAAGATCGGCAACATCATGCCCTATAGCGGTCCCGCGTCCGCCTACGGCGTGATCGGCAAGACCGAAGAGGCCTATTTCCGCAAGATCAACGCAGAAGGCGGCATTAACGGCCGCAAGATCAACTTCATCACCTATGACGACGCCTATTCCCCGCCGAAGACCGTGGAGCAGGCGCGCAAGCTGGTCGAGAGCGACGAGGTGCTGCTGATCTTCAACTCGCTCGGCACCCCGCCGAACTCGGCGATCCAGAAGTACATGAACCAGAAGAAGGTTCCGCAGCTGTTCGTCGCCACCGGCGCCACGAAGTGGAACGACCCGCAGACCTTCCCGTGGACGATGGGCTGGCAACCCAACTACCAGATCGAGTCGATCATCTACGCCAAGTACATCCTGAAGAACCATCCGAACGCCAAGATCGCCGTGCTCTACCAGAACGACGATTACGGCAAGGACTATCTGAAGGGGTTCAAGGACGGGCTCGGAGCCAAGGCCGCCTCGATGATCGTCATCGAGGACAGCTACGAAGTCTCCGAGCCGACCATTGACTCCCACATCGTCAAGATGAAGTCGACCAACGCCGACGTGTTCTTCAACATCACGACGCCGAAATTCGCGGCACAGGCGATCAAGAAGAACGCCGAGATCGGCTGGAAGCCGCTGCACTTCCTCAACAACGTCTCGGCCTCGATCGGCAGCGTAATCAAGCCGGCCGGATTCGAGAACGCGCAGGACATCATCTCGTCGCAATATTTCAAGGATCCGACCGACGCGCAGTGGAAAAACGACAAGGCGATGATCGCCTGGAACGAATTTCTGGATAAGTACTATCCGGAAGCGAACCGCGCCGATGCCTCGGTAATGTACGGCTACATCGTCGCCCAAGGCCTCGTTCACGTGCTCAAGGCATGCGGCGACAATCTGACCCGCGAAAACATCATGAAGCAGGCCGCCAACATCAAGGACTTCGAGCCGGCGGGCCTGTTGCCGGGCATCAAGGTCAACACCTCGGCCACCGACTTCGCGCCGCTGTCGCAGCTGCAACTGATCCGGTTCAAGGGCGAGCATTGGGTGCCATTTGGCGAGGTGCTGAGCGGCGACGTCGGCGGCTGACCATTAACCACTTGCTCAAGATGTAGCCAAATCGAGTAAAGACGCAGCCCCTGCGGCCATGCCGCAGGGGCTTTTCCTTGAAGCGTTCAGGCAAATCGTATTGAATTGCGGCCGCGTCGCGAAGAAAAACGAGACAAGAAAAGGGACGCACACACAAAGAAAAACAGGGAGATTGGAATGCCTGCTGTCACCGGCAAGCTTGCGGCCGCATCATTGGCGCTCGCGCTCATCGCGGCCTCGGCCTCAACCGCAACGGCCCAGAAGAAATACGATACCGGTGCGACCGATACCGAGATCAAGATCGGCAACATCATGCCCTACAGCGGACCGGCCTCCGCCTACGGCATCATCGGTCGCACCGAAGCCGCCTATTTCAAGAAGATCAACGAAGAGGGCGGCATCAACGGCCGCAAGATCAATTTCGTCTCCTACGACGACGCCTACTCGCCGCCGAAGACGGTGGAGCAGGCGCGCAAGCTGGTCGAGAGCGACGAGGTGCTGCTCGTCTTCAACTCGCTCGGCACGCCGCCGAACTCCGCGATCCAGAAATACATGAACTCGAAGAAGGTGCCGCAGCTGTTCGTAGCCACCGGCGCCACCAAGTGGAACGATCCGCAGAACTTCCCGTGGACCATGGGCTGGCAACCCAACTACCAGAGCGAGACGCAGATCTACGCGAAATACATCCTCAAGGCCATGCCGAACGCCAAGATCGGCGTGCTCTACCAGAACGACGATTACGGCAAGGATTACCTGAAGGGCCTGAAGGACGGCTTGGGGGCCAAGGCCGCGAGCATGATCGTGCTGGAGGAAAGCTACGAGACTTCGGAGCCGACCATCGACAACCACATCGTCAAGCTGAAAGCCACCGGCGCCGACGTCTTCATCAACATCACCACGCCGAAGTTCGCGGCGCAGGCGATCAAGAAGATCTCCGAGATCGGCTGGAAGCCGACCCACTTCCTCAACAACGTCTCGGCCTCGGTCGGCAGCGTGATCAAGCCCGCCGGCTTCGAGAATTCGCAGGACATCATCTCGGCCGCCTATCTGAAGGACGTCTCCGATCCGCAGTGGAAGGACGACGCCGGCATGAAGGCGTTCCTGGAGTTCATGACGAAGTACTTCCCCGAGGGCGACAAGCTCGACGGCGGCACCATCGTCGGCTACGGCGTCGCGCAGACGCTGGTCGAAGTGCTGAAGAAATGCGGCGACAATCTCACGCGCGAGAACGTCATGAAGCAGGCGGCGAGCCTGAAGGACTTCCGCACCGAAGTGCTGCTGCCCGGCATCAAGATCAGTACCGGGCCGAACGACTTCGCACCGATCAGCTCGCTGCAGCTGATGAAGTTCAAGGGCGACAAGTGGGACCTGTTCGGCGAGGTGATCAGCGCCGACGCCGGCGGCTAGAAGCTTCAAAGCCCGGACGACGAGCCCCCTGCGCTGATCGCGCAGGGGGCTTCTGCTTGTGTGGCAATTATGATCACGCGATTGCACAATCGAATGACGGCGAAGGCGCTTACGCTTTGGCACACGATGCGGTAGGCAGATGGCGGCGACCTCCTCGCCGCCAGTCCAGTCTGCGCAAGGCCATTGTCCATGACCGACCGACGCCCCCTGCTCCGCGCGCTCTACGACGCGGCCGTCGCCGCCGCCCATCCCGAAATGGTGCTGGCCCCTCACCTGCGACCTGCGCCCAGGGGGCGCGTGATCTGCCTCGCGGCCGGCAAGGGCGCCGGCGCGATGGCCGCAGCCGCGGAGCGGCATTATCTCGATGCGCTGGGATTGGCGCCGGAGCGCCTCGTCGGCATCGCCACCACGCGCCACGGCTACGGCGTGCCGACGCGCAGCATTCGCGTGGTCGAGGCCGGTCATCCCGTGCCTGACGAAGCCGGCCTGAAGGGCGCGGCCGACACGCTCGCACTCGCGGGCGAGGCCGGGCCGGACGATCTCCTGCTGGTGCTGCTCACCGGCGGCGGCTCGGCCAACTGGATCGCGCCGGTGGACGGCATCAGCTTCGCGCAGAAGCAGGCGGTCAACAAGGCGCTGCTGCGCTCGGGCGCGCCGATCGGCGAGATGAACGTCGTGCGCAAGCACCTGTCGCGGATCAAGGGCGGCCGCCTCGCCCGCGCTGGCAGCAACGCCGCGGAGATCGTGACGCTCGCGATCTCCGACGTGCCGCATGACGATCCGTCCGCGATCGCCTCCGGCCCCACCGTGCCCGATCCGACCACGCTGGCGGATGCGCGCGCGATCGTGGCGAAATACAGGCTCGACATCGACGATGCGGTGCGCCGCGCGCTCGACGATCCCAACAACGAGAGCTGCAAGCCGGGCGACGCCGCCTTTGCGCGCGCCTCGTTCGAGCTGATCGCGCGGCCCAAGCAGTCGCTGGACGCCGCGGTCAAGCTCGCGCGCGAGGCCGGCTACGAGACCATCGATCTCGGCGCCGATCTCGAAGGCGAGGCGCGCGAGGTCGCCGCCGATCACGCCAGGCTGGCGCTTCAGGCACGCAGCCAGGGCAAGCGCGTCGCGATTCTCTCCGGCGGCGAGCTCACGGTCACCGTGCGCGGCAACGGGCGCGGCGGGCCGAACCAGGAATACGCGCTGGCCCTGGCCTCGCTCTTGAAGGACACTTCCGGCATCGCGGCGCTGGCCGGCGACACCGACGGCGCCGATGGCGGCGCCGGCCACCCGACCGACCCCGCCGGCGCGCTGATAGATGCGGCGACGTTCGCGAAGATGAAGGCGCTGGGGCTCGAGCCGCAGGCCTATCTCGCCAACAACGACGCCACCACGTTTTTCGAGGCGACCGGCGACCTGCTACAGCCTGGACCGACGCTGACCAACGTGAACGACATCAGGGTGATTTTGGTGGATTGACGTTCGCTTACCCTCCCCTGGAGGGTAAGAGTCAAAACTCGTTGGCGATCTTCGCGAGCATCTCGATCAGGGCTTCGCGGTTGGCCTGGCCGAGCAAGTCGTTCAGCCGGGCCTCGTGCTTGGTGGCGACGAGCTTCTTGGCGCGCGCCAGCACGGCCTTGCCCTTGTCGGTCAAGACCAGGATGTGCGAGCGCCGGTCGTTGGTGGAGCGGATCCGCGCACAGAGGTCGCGGCTCTCCAGATTGTCGAGCATGGCTACGAAGTTCGGCCTGAGGATGCCGAGCGTGGAGGCGATCTCGGTCTGGTTACGGCCGGGGTTTTTCTCGACCAGGAGCAGCACCGAGAACTGCGCCGGCGTCAGCTGGAGCGAGGCCATGCAGCGCAGGAAATTCTCGAACACCTTGAGCTGCGCACGTTTCAGGACATAGCCGAGCTGCTCGGAAAGCTCGCCGAGCTGGAGGGCCTCCGCCTGCGGCTCGCCTGCCTCCTTGCGGCCCTTGGCCGCGTCGGCCGGCTTGTCGGAGGACTTTTCAGCGGTTTTGGAAACGGTCATCGCCTCGTGCTCGTAATCCCGCTAAATTCCGGGGCGGGTCGTTCCCACCCTTGAAGTTATATTTGATAATTGTTATGGACCATACCAAATATCGCCTGCGTTTTTCAATGGCTGTGAGCGGACCGTCCACCGCAATCGAGGGGACCGGTCCGGATTAGGGGGAGCGTCCGGTCTTGAATACCACCATCATGCTGTTCCTGGTGCAGGACGGCATCACCAATGGCGCGATCTATGCGCTGCTCGGCCTGGCGCTGGTGCTGGTGTTCGCCGTCACCCGCGTCATCCTCATTCCCCAGGGCGAATTCGTCACCTACGGCGCGCTGACCTATGCCTCGCTGGCCGCCGGCCAGATGCCGGGCACGGCAAAGCTGGCGCTGGCGCTCGGCATCGGCGCCTTCGTCTTCGACCTGTTCGTGGCGCGCAAGGCGCTGCACGGACAGCTGGTCGTCCGCAGCTTCATCGCCAACGTCGTGCTGCCGGCGATCGTGCTGGCGCTGACCCTGTCGCTCGCGGCGCAGAAGCCGCCGGTCGCGGTCTGCATCGCGCTGTCGCTGGTGATCGTGGCGATGATCGGCCTCTATCTCTACCGCATCGCCTTCCAGCCGCTGGCGCACACCTCGGTGCTGGTGCT
Organism: Bradyrhizobium yuanmingense; assembly: GCF_025200905.1. Lineage (NCBI taxonomy): Bacteria > Pseudomonadati > Pseudomonadota > Alphaproteobacteria > Hyphomicrobiales > Nitrobacteraceae > Bradyrhizobium > Bradyrhizobium yuanmingense. The sequence goes on from NZ_CP104173.1 coordinate 6,501,674, forward strand.
GCTGATCGCCTCGGTCGGCGTCCATCTCGCGCTGCAGGGACTTGGCCTGTTGTTCTTCGGCGCCGAAGGCCAGCGCGGGCCTGCCGTGCTGTCCGGCGCCTTCACCGCCGGCGCATTGCGCTTCACCGGCCAGAGCATCACCGTCTATGCCATCACCATCGCCTTCATCGTCGCCCTCTGGCTGTTCTTCGGCCTGACGCTCTACGGCAAGGCGCTGCGCGCGACCGCGGTCAACCGGCTTGGGGCGCGGCTTGCCGGCATCCGCACCACGCTGTCGGGCCAGATCGCCTTCCTGCTGGCTTCCGTGATCGGCGCACTCTCCGGCATCCTGATCGTGCCGATCACGACACTGTATTACGACTCCGGCTTCCTGATCGGGCTGAAGGGCTTCGTTGCCGCGATCATCGGCGGCCTCGTCAGCTATCCCCTCACCGCCGTCGCGGCGCTGGTGGTCGGCATCGTCGAGGCGTTCTCGTCCTTCTATGCCTCCAACTACAAGGAGGTGATCGTCTTCATGCTGCTGATCCCCGTGCTGCTGCTGCGCTCGCTCGCCGCGCCCGCGGTCGAGGAAGAGAAGGACTGAGCCCGATGCAGAGCCGGCTTCCCATCCTCGTCTTCGCGATCCTCATGGCGGCGATCCCGCTCATCCCGGGCGTGCCCCCGTTCTGGATCGTGCTGCTCGACAATATCGGCCTTGCCGCGCTGGTCGCGATGGGCCTCGTGCTGCTGACCGGCGTCGGCGGCCTCACCTCGTTCGGGCAGGCCGCCTTCGTCGGTTTCGGTGCCTACACCACCGCCGTGCTGACGACGGCCTATGGCCTGTCGCCCTGGCTGACGCTGCCGCTGTCGCTCGTGGTCAGCGGCTCGCTCGCGGTGCTGCTGGGGCTAATCACCGTGCGCCTCTCGGGGCATTATCTGCCGCTCGGCACGCTCGCCTGGGGGCTCGGGCTGTTCTACCTGTTCAGCAAGCTGGAGTTTCTCGGACGCAACGACGGCATCTCGGCGATCCCGCCGCTGTCGATCGGTGCCTTCAAGATGCTCTCGCCCGGCTCGATCTATTACGCGATCTGGGTCGCCGTGATCCTCTCGGCCCTGCTGACGATGAACCTCTTGGACTCCCGCACCGGCCGTGCCATCCGCGCGCTGCGCCGCGGCCATGTCGCCGCCGAAGCGTTCGGCGTCCACACGCCGCGGGCAAAGCTGCTGGTGTTCATCCACGCCGCGGTGCTCGCCGGCCTGTCCGGGTGGCTCTACGCCCATCTCCAGCGCGCCGTGAACCCGACGCCGTTCGGCGCGCATATGGGCATCGAATATCTCTTCATCGCAGTGGTCGGCGGCGCCGGCTATGTCTGGGGCGGCGTGCTGGGCGCGGCGATCGTCGTGATCCTGAAAGAGGTGCTGCAGAGCTATCTGCCGCTGATCCTGCCGGGCTCCGGCCAGGTCGAGACCATCGTGTTCGGCATCATGCTGGTGGCGCTGCTGCAGCTTGCGCCCGGCGGCCTCTGGCCCTGGCTGATGTCGTTCTTCCCCGAGCGCACCGACGGCAGGAAGCCGGACACCTCGCTGAAGCTGGAGCATCGCACCCGCGCGCCCGCCGAGACCGGCGTCCTGCTTCAGGTCGAGAAGGCGCGAAAGCAGTTTGGCGGCGTGGTCGCGGTGAACAACGTGTCCTTCGACGTGCAGGCCCGCGAGATCGTCGCGCTGATCGGCCCGAACGGCGCCGGCAAGAGCACGACCTTCAACCTGATCACCGGCGTGCTGTCGGCAACCTCGGGCTCGATCTCGGTGCTCGGCAGGAAGGTCGACAACGCGCCGCCGCAGGAGATCGTCAAGCTCGGTATCAGCAGGACCTTCCAGCACGTCAAGCTCGTCCCCGACATGACCGTGCTGGAGAACGTCGCGATTGGCGCACATTTGCGCGGCCATTCCGGCCCAATCTCCTCGATGCTGCGGCTCGACCGCGCTGACGAGGCCAAGCTGCTCGCCGAGGCCGCCCGCCAGATCGAGCGCGTCGGCCTCGCCGAGCAGATGCACCAGCTGGCAGGCTCGCTCTCGCTCGGCCAGCAGCGCATCGTCGAGATCGCCCGCGCGCTCTGCGTCGATCCGATGCTGCTGCTGCTCGACGAGCCGGCAGCCGGACTGCGCCACATGGAAAAGCAGCGGCTGGCAACACTGCTCCGCGAGCTGCGCGACGGCGGGATGTCCGTCCTTTTGGTCGAGCACGACATGGGCTTCGTGATGAACCTTGCCGACCGCATCGTGGTGCTCGATTTCGGCACCAAGATCGCGGAAGGCACGCCGGCGACGATCAAGACCAATCCCGAAGTGATCAAGGCCTATCTCGGAGTGGCGGCATGAGCACGCTGTTGTCCGTCACCGACGCGCATGTCGCCTATGGCAAGGTCGAGGCGGTGCGTTCGGTCTCGCTCGAGGTCGGCAGCAACGAGATCGTCACCATCGTCGGCGCCAACGGCGCCGGCAAGACCACGCTGCTCTCGGCCATCATGGGAATCCTGCCGCTGAAGGGCCGCGTCGCCTTTGCCGGGCAGGATCTCGCCCGCCTCGACATCGAGGACCGTGTCGCGATGGGCCTCGGTCTCGTTCCCGAGCATCGCGAATTGTTCGTGACCATGAATGTCGAGGACAATCTCGAGTTGGGCGCGTTCCGGATCGAGCGCAGCAAGGCCAAAGCCTCGATGGAGCGGGTCTATGCGCTGTTTCCGCGGCTCAAGGAGCGGCGCAAGCAGCTCGCCGGCACGCTCTCCGGCGGCGAGCAGCAGATGCTCGCGATGGGCCGCGCGCTGATGGGCGAGCCGAAGCTCTTGATGCTGGACGAGCCGAGCCTGGGCCTGGCCCCGATCATCGTCGCCGACATCTTCCGTATCGTCACCGAGCTCCGCGCCGCCGGGGTCTCCGTGCTGCTGGTCGAGCAGAACGCGCAGGCCGCGCTGAAGATCGCGGACCACGCCTACGTCATGGAGCTCGGCGAGTTCGTGCTCAGCGGCAAGGCCAGCGACATCGCCGCCAACGAACGGGTGGCCGCGAGCTATCTCGGCTTCCAGCACGAAGGCGAGAGTGTGATTTAGCGATTCAGCGCTCTTCTTCCCTCCCCTTGTGGGAGAAGGTGGCGCGAAGCGCCGGATGAGGGGTTCTCTCCGCGCGTGAGACCGTCCGAGAGGACAGAACCCCTCACCCGGCTTCGATGCTTCGCATCGAATCCACCCTCTCCCACAAGGGGAGAGGGTGCACCGCGCAGCCTGCTTCAGCTTTCGTTAGAGGCTAAGCTCGCCGCCTACCCCTTCAGCGCCGCAACCTCCGCTTCCAGCTCTGCGATCCGCTGATCCCTCGCGGCGAGCGCGGCCGCGACATCGGCTGCATCAAACTTCTGCGGGATGTGCTGCGGACAGTTGGTGTCCCAGGCCGCGATCTTGAACAGGATCACTTGCTCGGGCCGGGCGCGGTAGCCTTTCGGCATCAGCGACGCGGTCAGGGCTTCGTCGTCCTCGACCACGCGCGCCTCGCCCCAGATCTTCACCCGGCGGCGGTGGGCGTAGTCCATCACGAAGATGTAGGCCTTGGGATTCTCCGAGAGATTTCCTTGCGTGATGAACTGCTGGTTGCCGGCGTAATCGGCGAAGGCGAGCGTCTGCTTGTCCAGCACCTTGAGAAAGCCCTTCGGGCCGCCGCGGTGCTGGATGTAGGGCTGGCCGTCGGCTGAAGTCGTGGCGAAATAGAAGCTGTTGGCGTCGGCCAGGAACGCGGCGAGATTGTCGTCGACCTCGGTGCGCCAGCCGCGCTGCTCGCTGCGCGCATAGGCCTCGCGCGAGCCCTTGCGCGCCTGGATCGTCTTCACCGCCGGCGAAAAGGCCACGTCGCTGGCATAGGTGTGAACTGCCGTCATCGGAACATCTCCTGAAATTCCGGCGCATTGCTGCGTCTTCCGCGCCTAATCTGGACCTTTCGGCGTCTAAAACAATTGAGCAGCTTGACACTTCATCATTGCGATTTATGCAATAATGTCCATGGACCGCCTGGAAGCCATGCACGTCTTCGTCACGGTCGCCGACCTGCGCGGCTTCGCGCCGGCCGCGCGCAAACTGCGGCTGTCGCCGTCGGCGGTGACGCGGATGATCGCGGCGCTGGAGGAGCATCTCGGCGCGCGGCTGCTGCAGCGGACCACGCGGCAGGTGGCGCTGACCGACGTCGGCACGCGCTATTTGGAGCGCGCGCGGCGCATCCTCGCCGACGTCGAGGAGGCTGACGGCTCGGCGCGGGAGGAGCGCAATCGGCCGAGCGGGCGTCTCGTCGTGTCCGCGCCGGTCGGCTTCGGCCGGCTGCATGTCGGGCCTCTCATGACCGCCTATCTCAAGCGCTATCCCGAGGTCGCCGCCGAACTCAGGCTGTCCGACCATCTCGTCAACCTCGTCGAGGACGCCGTCGATGCCGCGGTGCGGATCGGCCATCTCGCCGATTCCTCGCTTGTGGCGCGCCAGGTCGGCGAGATGCGGCGGATCGTGGTGGCCGCGCCCGGTTATCTCAAGCGCAACGGCGAGCCGAAGACGCCGGAAGCGCTCGCCACGCACCAGACCATCCAGTTCGGCCCCTGGTCCGAATGGCGTTTCCTGCGCGACGGCCGCGATATCGGGCTGCCGCTGTCGCCTCGCTTCATCAGCAACAGCGCCGACGCCGCCCTGCAATATGCCGAGGCCGGCGGCGGCGTGACGCGGGTGCTGGCCTATCAGGCCGCCGAGGGCCTGAAGCGCGGGCGCCTGAAGATCGTACTGGCGCAATACGAGCAGCCGGCGCTGCCGATCCACATCGTCTACCCGACCTCGCGCCTGCTCTCGGCCAAGGTGCGCGCGTTCGTCGACCTCGTGGTGGAGACGGCGGAGTGGAGGTTTGGGTGATCTTTTCCGTCATGGCCGGGCTTGCCCCGGGCATGACGACGGAGAGAGTTGGGCCTCACCCCTTCTTCGGCACTACCCGAAACGTGCCGCTGGCCCGCGCGATCACGGCGTCGTCCGCCTTCACCAGGCACTGCGCGAAGCAGATCGTGTTCCCGGTCTTGATCGCCTCGCCCTCGACCGCCAGCCATTGGCCGATCTCGGCGGCGCCGACATAGTCGACCGACAGCGAGATGGTGACGAATGACGTGGTCCAGCCCGTCGCCTGGGCGCAGCTGTAGCCCATGGCGGCGTCAGCGAGCGCCGCGATCAGCCCGCCATGGATCAATCCGCGGGCGTTGGTGTGCGGCGTCGCCAGGCGCAGTCCGACGGTGACGCCCTTATCGGTCTTCTTCGAATAGAGCGGCTCCCAGGGATCGGTCAGCGGCGCTTTGCGGAAATGTGGCTCGTAGCCGGCGGGGATGTCGGTGCGGGTCATGGCGGTCTCGCTTCATTGCCTCGGCTGCATTGGAAGCGAATGACGCGAGGAATGCATCACCTACAAAGCTTTAAACGGAATTTGTGCAGATGTTTGAAACGAGCCCCGCCATCGCCGCAACGGCCGACGATTGCGACCTTTGTCCGCAATACATGCTGCTTCCGATCCTGTTAGGCTTTGACCGCAGCCTGCTTGTGGCAAAGGCTCGCAGGCGATAATTATACCATATAACGTTTGCGCAAAGGGAGAGCGGTGGTCGCCCGAGCAGCGACAAATCCATGCAACATGACTGACGTAGATGGCGCGACACGGCGGGCCTCAGTTCCGGCTTGAACGCGCCGGCGAATTAGATAACATGTTAATTAACGAGACCGGGCCAACGAAGCCCGCCGTCGCAAAAGGGAGAGACGCGTGATGAGGAAAGCCTGTCTGGCCTTGCTGCTGGCAGCAAGCGTGAGCCCCGCGCTCGCGCAGGACAAGACATTTGACCTGAAGGTCTCGCACTGGGTGCCGGCATCGCATCCGCTGCAGAAATCGCTGGAAGACTGGGTGGCTGCGGTGAACAAGGATTCCGGCGGCACCATTACCGGCAAGGTGTTTCCGGCCCAGCAGCTCGGCAAGGCCTTCGACCATTACGACATGGCGCGCGACGGCATCGCCGACGTCACCTATGTCAATCCCGGCTACCAGCCCGGCCGCTTCCCGATCATCGGCGCCGGGGAATTGCCGTTCCTGATCTCGGATGCCAAGGGCGGCTCGATGGGGCTCGACGCGTGGTATCGCAAATATGCCGAGAAGGAGATGAAGGACGTCAAATACTGCCTCGCCTTCGTCCACTCGCCCTCCTCGTTCCATTCCCGCACCAAGAAGATCGTCAACCCCGAGGACGTGAAGGGCATGAAGATCCGCCCGGCGCACGCTACCATGGCGAACTTCGTCACCTCGCTTGGCGGCACCAATGTGCAGTCCTCGGCGCCGGAAGTGCGCGACATCATCGAGCGCGGCGTCGCCGACGGCGTCACCTTCCCCTGGGGCTCACTGGTGCTGTTCGGCATCGACAAGGTGACCAAATACGACATGGAGGCGCCGCTCTACACCACGACCTTCGTGTTCGTGATCAACAAGGACAAGTACAATGCGATGTCCGACAAGCAGAAGGCCGCGATCGACAAGAACTGCACGGTCGAGATGGCAGGCGCGGTCGGCGAGCATTGGGGCAAGTTCGAGGACGCCGGCATCGCCAAGGTGAAGGCGGAATCCAACCATGAGGTCTACAAGCTGACGCCCGAGCAGATCGCCGCCTGGAAGAAGGCCGCCGAGCCGCTGGTCAAGACCTGGGGCGACGGCGCCAAGAAGGCCGGCGCCGAACCGGATGCGGCGCTCGCGGAGCTCAAAGCCTCGCTGAAGAAATACAACGCGCTGGCGGAGTGACGGCGGTGGCGAAGGAAACGCGGCGGCGGGATTGGTCCTGCCGCCGTTGCCTTGCAAGCTGAGAGCAGGTGAGGAGCGCACCGTGTCTCTTCCCCCTCTCCCCGCTTGCGGGGAGAGGGTTGGGGTGAGGGGGAGTCTCCGCAGGACGGTGACAATTGGACTCGTGGATAGTCCCCCTCACCCGCCACGCTTCGCGTGTCGGCCTCTCCCCGCAAGCGGGAGAGGCGAAGTGCCGTCGCCAGAGCCGAGAATGAGAATAGCAGTGCTTAGGAAACACCCATGAAGCGCTCCTGGATGGATCGCGTGATCGACTCGATCGAATGGATCGCGGCCGGCTTCGTCGGCATCGTCGCGCTCGACATCTTCCTGTCGGTGCTCTTGCGCAACACGCTGAACTATTCGATCCCCGACAGCTTCGACATCGGCCGAATGCTGCTCGGCATCCTCATTTTCTGGGGCATCGCGGCAACCTCCTATCGCGGCACCCACATCACCGTCGACCTGGTCTGGGGCAATGTCGGGCCGCGCCATCAGCGCTGGATCGACGTGTTCGCGACCCTGGTGCTGCTGTTCGTCGTCACCGTGCAGACCTGGACGCTGTTCGACAAGGTCCGGCTGACCTACAACGACAACGTTCAGACCTTCGACCTGCACATGCCGACATGGCCGTTCTTCCTCGTCGCGTGGATCGGTGACGTCTGCGCCGTGCTGCTGATCGCGATCCGCACGTACCGGCTGATCTTCCACCCCGAAGACATGCATGAACCCAAGATCAAGGTGACGGAGTAACCATGAGTACCGACGCCGTCGCCGTCATCGGCTTCGTCGCCCTGTTCGCCCTGATGCTGCTGCGCGTGCCGGTCGGCATGGCCATGGGCCTCGTCGGCGTGTGCGGCTTCAGCTATCTCGTGGGCTCGACACCGGCCCTGAAGATGGTCGGTCAGGTCACCATGCGCACCGTGACCGACTACACCTTCGGCGTCATCCCGATGTTCCTGCTGATGGGCTCCTTCGTCAGCAATTCCGGCATGAGCCGCGAGCTATTCCGCGCCGCCAACGGTTTCGTCGGACATTTGCGCGGCGGACTCGGCATTGCCACCGTCGGCGCCTGCGGCGGCTTTGCCGCAATCTGCGGCTCCTCGGTCGCGACCGCCGCGACCTTCTCCGCCGTCGCCTATCCCGAGATGCGGCGCTTCGGCTATCCGCAATCCTTCGCCACCGGCGTGATCGCGGCCGGCGGCACCCTGGGCGCGATGCTGCCGCCCTCCACCGTGCTCGCCGTCTACGGCATCATCACCGAGCAGGACATCGGCAAGCTGTTCATCGCCGGCATCATCCCGGGCCTGCTCGCGATGACCATGTACATGATCACGATCTCCCTGATCGGCTATTTCCGCCCCGAGTTCCTGCCCAAGGGCAAGGTGACGCCGTGGCGCGAGCGCTTTGCCGGATTGAAGGAGATCTGGGCACCGGTGCTGCTGTTCATCTTCGTCATCGGCGGCCTCTACGGCCTGCCCTTCCTGCCGCGCTTCACGCCAACCGAGGCCGGCGGCGTCGGCGCGACCGGGGCCTTCATCATCGGCGTGCTGACCGGCCGGCTCGACCGCGAGAAGGTGCTGGCCTCGCTGCTGCAGGCGACGCGCACCGCGGCTGCGGTGTTCACCGTGCTGATCGGCGCGCTGATCTTCGGCTATTTCCTCACGGTGACGCAGACGCCGCAGAAGGTGACGGAATTCCTCACCGGGCTCGGCCTCGGCCCCTACGGCGTGCTGGCGCTGATCATGGTGATGTATCTCGTGCTCGGCTGCCTGATGGATGCCATGGCGATGATCATCCTGACCGTGCCGATCATCTTCCCGGTGATCATGCATCTGGGGTTCGATCCGATCTGGTTCGGCATCATCATCGTCGTGACCGTCGAGCTCGGCCTGATCACTCCGCCCGTGGGCATGAACGTCTTCGTCATAAAAAGCGTGGTGAAGGACGTCTCCTTCTCCACCATCTTCAAGGGCGTAAGCCCGTTCGTGGCAACGGACCTCGTGCGCCTCGTGATCCTGATCGCCTTCCCGCTGCTGGCAACCTGGCTGCCGACGCGGATGATGGCGCATTAGAGGTGACAAGATTGAATGCCGCACGGCGTGGCTGCTTCCCCTCTCCCCTTGTGGGAGAGGGTGGCTCGCCGCGATAGCGGCGAGACGGGTGAGGGATCTCTCTCCGCGAGCACGCTTGTGGAGATAGACCCTTCATCCGGCGCTTCGCGCCACCTTCTCCCACAAGGGGAGAAGGGAAGGCTCGTCGATAATTGGAGGCAGAGATGACCACCCCGACCCTCGAAACAAGATACGTTTTCACCATCACCGCGCGGATCGGCGACGTCGTGACCGCGGGCGAGACCGGGATCGGCGTCCGCCGCATCATTCCGATCATCGGCGGCGAGGTGACGGGCGCGGTCAGCGGAAAGGTGCTCCCCTTCGGCGCCGATTTCCAGACCATCCGGCCCAACGAGTTGATCGATCTCGAAGCGAAATACGCCTTCGAGACCGACGACGGTGCGACCGTCTACGTCGAGAACAAGGGTATGCGCTTCGGCCCGGTCGAGCTGTTGCACAAGCTCAAGCGCGGCGAGCCGGTCGATCCGAAGCTGATCTATTTCCGCACCGTGCCGAAGTTCGAGACCGGGCACGAGACATACCGCTGGCTGATGGAGCACATCTTCGTGGCGTCAGCGGCGCGCCATGCGGATCGCGTCGTGATCGACGTGCATCAGGTGATGTGAGGGAGAGGCCGTAGGGCCCTCACCCGGATCGCGGCAGACGATGCTGCGCATCGCCGAAGCGACCCGGGTAGAGGCGAAGACGCCTACAACGTCTCTTGCTTATGCCCGCAGTTCTTGCAGGCGAACTTGACGCGGGTCTGGCCCTTCTCCGCCTGCACCCGGTTCGGCGCTCCGCACTTGCCGCAGACAGCCTCGATGCGGGTCGTGCCCTGCTTGACCACGATGGTCTTCTTTTCCATCGATTCGCGGATCAGGCGCTCGGCCTCCTCGCGCAGGGATTGTTTCGACAAAGCTCGTCTCCGCCTCTGGAAAGCGCGAGAGCCATATCGCACCTGCACGCGAAGCACAATGCACCCTGCCTGCCGCGCGCGCCCCTGTCGCCCCAGAGCGCGCGCTGCGACCGTTCGCCTTACGCCGCCTTGGAGACCTCCATCAGCAGCCGCTCGGCCTTGGCATCCTCGATGCGGTTCACGAGGCGGCTGCTCTCATGATTGTCGCGCACGGTCTTGGTCAGGGTGACGCAGGTCTGGATCATCATCACGATGCCCATGGTGAGATAACCCTTCATCCAGAGGTCGATCGGCAGGAAGAAGATGCCGATGGCGACGAGGAAGGCGGAAGCTGCGAAGGACGCGTAGGTGAAGCTCACCCAGGCGCCGCTGTGGGGCTGGCCATTCTGGTTCATGATGGTCTCCTGTCGATTGGAATGATGATGGTGTTCGGGTTGGAACTTGAGATCAGGCCGCCGGCATGCGCCTGGACTTCAAGCGCGCCAGCACGTCGTCTGCGGTCGTCTTGAGCCGCGGGCCGAAGCCCTGCTCGGCGAGTCGTTCGGCGGTGGCGAGCGGGCCGGTGGCCGCGTCGAGCTCGACCAGGGCATCGTCGGCCGCTTGAGCCTCCATCTGCCGCTCGCGCAGACGCCTCAGCGTCCCCTCCGCCTCCGGCAATGTCGATTCATAGGGGCGCGCGGCCTCGATGCCGCTGCGGCGAAGCGAGCGCACCGCTTCCGAGGCGCGGGCGATCCGGCGACCGCGATCGAGCTCGGTGATGCGGGCCTGCGCGTTGGCGACGTGGCGCTTCAGCCTGATGATCTCGGTCGCGAACAGCGCGCGCGCCGTCATGGCCGCATCGCGATCGGCCTCCAGCGCCGCAATGGCTTCGGCGGCCTCCTTGGCGAGATCCTCGCGGCCGCCATCCAGCGCCGCAACGGCACGGGTCTCGAGATCGGCGATACGCGCATTCGTGGCCTCGAGCTTGCGGCCTTCCTGCTGGTCCTGCGCGATTGCCAGCGCCAGCGTGCGCTTGCTGCGCTCGACGGCTGCGGCTGCATCGCGCATCTGCTGATCCAGGATCAGAAGGGCGGTGCGATCTTCCAGTTCCTCGCCCGCAGCGGCGACGCTGCCGCGGAAGAGGGTCACGACGGTCTTGAACATTGGTTGCTCCCTGTCTATGAGCGCTGCTCACAGATGGTTTGTAGCAGGAACCTTGAACATCGTTCAATATTATTTTGAGCGACGCTCAAGAATTTGGTTTAAGAATGACTAAGGCCCTGGAACGGCGAGAGAAATTGCGTGCGGCCCTGATCCAGGCGGCCGAACAGATGATCGCCGAGCGGGGGCTGGCGGGTCTCAAGACCCGCGATTTGGCCCGCGAGATCGGCTGCGCCAATGGCGCGGTCTACAATCTCGTGGCTGATGTCGACGAACTGATCCTGCGGGTCGGCTCGCGCACGCTGCTCCGGCTCGACGAGACGCTGACTCTCGCAACAAATGCCGGCGAGCCATCGCCACGGGAATCCCTGGTCCGCATCGCCCTCGCCTATTGCGATTTCGCCGCCGAAAACCTCCAGCTCTGGCGCGCGCTGTTCGAGCACCGGATGGAGACGGGCAAGCTGGTGCCGGATTGGTCCGTGCACGACCAGATGCAGCTGTTCCGTCATATCTACCAGCCGCTGGCCGCACTGTTTCCTGGGCGCAGCCCGGAGGAACTCGGCATCACCGCACGCAGCCTGTTCTCGGCCGTGCATGGCATGGTGGCGCTCGGGCTGGAGCAGAAGCTGGTGGCCGTGCCGCTGCCGGCGCTGCGCAAGGAGATCACGGGCCTCGTGCGCGCGATGATCGACGGGCTGATCGCGCACGACGTGAAAGGAGCGGCGGCGGCTGACTAAAATTTCACCTGTCGCATCGCCAGTCGCGCGCTTAGCCTTCGAGCCGTCCCTCACCTCTCGGAGCACCTCATGCCCCTCCTCATCCGCGGCGGCACCGTCGTCAATCACGATCATTCGCGCCGCGCGGACGTGCTGATCGACGGCGAGACCATCGTCGCGATCGGCGCCTCGCTCGATGCCCCGACAGGTAGCGAGATCATCGATGCAGGCGGCGCCTACGTCATTCCGGGCGGGATCGATCCGCACACCCATCTCGAAATGCCGTTCATGGGCACCGTCACCGCCGACGACTTCGAATCCGGAACCAAGGCGGCGCTGAGCGGCGGCACCACCATGGTGGTGGATTTCTGCCTGCCCGATCCCGGCCAATCCAAGCTCGCGGCGTATCAGGAGTGGCGGCACAAATCCGAGAAGGCGGCCAGCGACTACGGCTTCCACATGGCGGTGACGTCGTGGTCGAAGCAGATTCATGACGAGATGGAGATCGTGGTCAGGACCTACGGCATCAACACCTTCAAGCATTTCATGGCCTACAAGGGCGCGCTGATGGTGAACGACGACGAGCTCTACAACTCGTTCGCGCGTTGCGCCCATCTCGGCGCCATGCCTGTCGTCCATGCCGAGAACGGCGACGTCGTCGCCCTGATGCAGGACGCGCTGATTGCGCGCGGCGTCACCGGCCCGGAAGGCCACGCCTATTCACGGCCGCCGGAGGTCGAGGGCGAAGCCACCAACCGCGCCATCATGATCGCGGACATGACGGGCACGCCGGTCTATATCGTCCACACCAGCTGCCGCGAGGCGCATGAGGCCATCGCTCGCGCGCGGGCCAGTGGAAAGCGGGTCTATGGCGAACCGCTGATCCAGCATCTGCTGCTCGATGCCGGCGAATACCGGAACAAGGACTGGGACCATTCCGCACAGCGCGTGATGTCGCCGCCGTTCCGCGACAAACAGCATCAGGACAGCCTCTGGGCCGGCCTGCAAGCCGGCTCGCTCCAGGTGGTTGCGACCGATCATTGCGCCTTCACCACCGAGCAGAAGCGGTTCGGGCGCGGCGATTTCAGGAAGATCCCGAACGGCACCGGCGGCCTCGAAGATCGCCTGGCGCTGCTCTGGACCGCGGGCGTCGCCACGGGGCGGCTGACCAAAGAGGAATTCGTCGCGGTGACCTCGGCGAACATCGCCCGCATCCTCAACATCTATCCGCGCAAGGGGGCGGTCGCCGTCGGCTCGGATGCCGATATCGTGGTGTGGGATCCCAAGGCGAGCAAGACCATCAGCGCCAAGCGGCAGATGAGCCGGATCGATTACAACGTGTTCGAGGGTTTTGCCTGCACCGGCGGTGCGGCCGCGACGCTGTCGCGCGGCCGTATCGTCTGGAAGGATGGCGACCTGCGCGCCGAGGCCGGCGATGGACAATACGTCGAACGTCCCGCCTTCTCGCCGGTGCATGTGGCAAATTCGACCTGGAAGGAACTGACGGCTCCGCGCGCCGTCGCGCGCAGTGCGGTGACGCCGTAAGCCATCGCGCTCCCTGGCAGAGGTCCGGGGCAACGACAGCCTCGATCCTGGAGAGACTTAGGAACGAACGGCTGGAGGCCTCGTTGTCGCGTAGTTTCTCTCCAGCACGCGAGTCTCCCCATGTATCACCACGTCAAGAAGCTGATGTTCACCGTGCGCGTCGACGAACCCGATCCGCGCTTCGGCAATATGCTCCTCGAGCAGTTCGGCGGCGCCAACGGCGAACTTGCGGCTGCGATGCAATATTCGATTCAGGGACTGAATTGCGAGGATCCCGACCGCAAGGACCTCTTGATGGATATCGGCACCGAAGAGCTCAGCCATCTCGAGGTCGTCGGTTGCCTCGCCCGGATGCATCTTGCGCCCTCGCGGAATGACCGCCAGGCGGCGGAGGCCGATCCTCTGATCGCGATTGCCGGCGGAGGCGGCGTCAATCTGTTCAACTCGCAAGGCAATCCCTGGACCGCCGATTATCTCAAGATCACGGGCGAGCTCGACGTCGATCTCCGCAGCAACATCGCGGCAGAAGCGCGTGCCAAGATCGTCTACGAGCGCCTGATCAATTTTTGCGACGATGCCGGCAGCAAGGACGCGCTGCAATTCCTGATGACGCGCGAGATCACGCATATGAAGGCGTTCGCGCGCGCGCTCGAGAGCCTGTCGAAGCCGGCCTTCAGCATCGGCCGGATTGCCCCGACGCCCGGCCTCGTCAACCAGTACTTCAACGATTCCACCGGTAGCGGCGACCACGGCGAAATCGATACCCGCGGTCCCTGGAACGAGGGCGAGGACTGGGTGTTCACAGAATCGCCTGCGCTGCAATCCTCCGATCCCGGCGCTGCCCCGTCGATCGTCGCGGAGAGCTCACCGCCTGTCGACGAGGCGGGCCTGACCGATCTGCTGCTGCATGAGCTGCGTGACATCCTCCATGCCGAGAAGCAGCTGACCAAGGCGCTCCCGAAGATGGCGCAGGCCGCCCGCTTCGATCAGTTGCGCGAGCTGTTCGAGCAGCATCTGGCCGAGACCGAAAATCAGGTCGAGCGCATCAACGAGTGCTTCGAGCTGCTCGGCGAGAACGCCCGCGCCAAGCCTTGCAAGGGCATGATGGGCCTGATCGAGGAAGGCCAGGAGGTCATGAAGGAAAGCCAAGAGAAGGAGGACGCTGCCGCCGACCTCGCGCTGATCTCCGCGGCGCAACGCGTCGAGCATTACGAGATGTCCGGCTATACCACCGCGCGCAACCTCGCGCAGCAGCTGCGCCACAGCGCCATCGTCGGCCTGCTCTCCAAATCCCTCGCCGAGGAAGAGAACGCCGATCTCCTGCTCAACCAGGTCGCGCGATCGCTGATGTCGGTGGCGAAGATGCCCGCCGCGCTGGAGCAGGCCGAGTAGACCTAAGCCGACGCGCAACGCCTATCAATCCAAGCCGCCTCGCGTCTTCGTGGGGCGGCTTGGCACTTCCTCGCTGTGGCATACACCTTGCCTCTCGATGCCGGACAATTTCCGGAACGGGAGGCACCCTTGAGCATTTCACCCCTCGATTTGAACCGCCGCAGCGTCGTGCTGGGCGGCCTCGGTGTCGCCGGTACGGCGGCCTTTGCTCCGCGCCTCGCTCGGGCGCAGGGGCGCAGCGAGACACTGCTGGTGGTGCAGGAGCTCGGGCCGAACTCGCTGGACATGCAGGGCGTCGGCTCCAACCAGACCGTGAACGGCCTGTCCTGGAATTGCTACGACCGCCTGCTCACCTACGCCTCCAAGACACTGCCGGACGGCACGTTGTCGTATGACCGCGAGAAGCTCGCGCCCGAGCTCGCCGAGAGCTGGGAGGTCGCCGCCGACGGCATGTCCTGCACCTTCAAGCTTCGCAAGGACGCAAAATTCCACGACGGCACGCCTGTGACCGCCAAGGACGTCAAATGGTCGTTTGACCGCGCCGTGAAGGTCGGCGGCTTTCCGACCTTCCAGATGTCGGCGGGATCGCTGGAAAAGCCGGAGCAGTTCGTGGTGGTCGACGACCACACTTTCCGTATCGACTATGTCCGCAAGGACAAGATGCTGCTGTTCAACGTGGCCGTCGTCGTGCCCTTCATCATCAATTCCGAGCTCGCCAGGAAGAACGCGACGCCGGAAGATCCGTGGGCGCTGGCCTGGCTGAAGAACAACGAGGCCGGCGGCGGCGCCTACAAGATCGAGAGCTGGAAGCCGGGCAGCGAGACCGTGCTGACGCGCTTCGACGACTGGAAGAGCGGGCCGCTGCCGAAGGTCAAGCGCGTGATCGCCCGCGACGTTCCCTCCGCCGGCACGCGGCGTGCCATGCTGGAGCGGGGCGATGCGGATATTTCCAGCGGCTTTGCCCCGCGCGATTTCGAGCAGATCATCAAGGAGGGCAAGGTCAAGGTCTCGGGCGTGCCGATCCCGAACGCGCTGTGGTACGTCGCGCTGAACACCGCCAAGCCGCCGTTCGACAATGTCAAGCTGCGCCAGGCCATCGCCTGGGCCATGCCGTACGAGCAGATTCAGACCAGCGCCTTCTTCGGCCGCGCCGTTCCCATGTATGGCGGCACCGCCGAAGTCTCAAAGCCGGTGTGGCCGCAACCGTTTCCTTACGTCACCGATCTCGACAAGGCCAAGGCTCTGCTGAAGGAAGCGGGCTTCGAAGCCGGCCTGGAGACGAC
Organism: Bradyrhizobium yuanmingense; assembly: GCF_025200905.1. Lineage (NCBI taxonomy): Bacteria > Pseudomonadati > Pseudomonadota > Alphaproteobacteria > Hyphomicrobiales > Nitrobacteraceae > Bradyrhizobium > Bradyrhizobium yuanmingense. Next base: position 6,517,629 of record NZ_CP104173.1, read on the forward strand.
GCTGTCGCTGGACACAGGCACCGCCACCGTCGGCGAGCCGACCGCGATCCTGATCCAGGAGAATCTCGCCAAGATCGGCATCAAGGCGGCAATCGAAAAGATTCCCGGCGCGAACTGGCGCACGACGCTGAACAAGAAGGAGCTGCCGCTCGCGCTCAACCGCTTCAGCGGCTGGCTCGATTATCCCGAATATTACTTCTACTGGAATTTCCACGGCAACAACTCGATCTTCAACATCTCCTCATACAAGAACAAGGAGATGGACGCCCTGATCGACAAGGCGCGCTTCACCACCGATGCCGCCGAATACGACAGGACGGTGAAGGATTTCATCGCGCTCTGTATGCGCGACGTCCCCGTGGTTCCGCTCAACCAGCCGATCCACGACGTTGCCATGCAAAAGGGCATCTCCGGCTACGAGTTCTGGTTTCACCGTGAACCGGACTACCGCCAGTTCGCGAAGGGCTAGTTCTGCCGGGCGACGCTGATGGCGCGTGAGGCAGCTCGTGCCTGCATGGTCGAAAAGCCGCGCTCCAGGCGCGCGCTGCTCGCATGCAGCATCGCCGCGTCGAGCCTGCCCTGTCGCGATCCTTCCAGGGCGCAGGCAAAGACACGGTAGAACTGCGCGCCGTCATAGGCGACCAGCAGCAGATCGACGCCGGCATTGATCGCCTCGACCACGGCCTTGCAGACGTCGTTCTGGTAGATTGCGCCCATGATGAGATCGTCGGTCATCACCACGCCCTGGTAACCCCACGTCCCACGAATGATCCCGTCGACGACGCGCTTCGAATGCGAGGCGGCGCGATCGGGATCGACGTCTGTGAGCGTGACGTGGCCGACCATGAGGGCGCTGCGCGAATGCGACAGCACCTCGCGGAACGGGAGCCAGTCGGTTGCTTCCAGCTCCTTCACCGGCGTGTCGAGATTGGCGCTGAAATGATGCGTGTCGGCGCGCACGCGGCCGATGCCGGGAAAATGCTTGAGCGTGGCGCCAACGCCCGTCTCTTCCAGCCCGCGCACATAGGCGCTCGCGATGGTGCTGACGACGGTGGGATCGCTCGCAATCGCGCGCTGGCCGATTAGCGTGTGGAAATCGAGACGGTTGCGCCGCGCCGGCGGCTTGAGGTCGAGCACCGGCGCAAGATTGAGGTTGACGCCGACGTGGGCGAGCTCGCGACCGTGGATGCGGCCGAACTCCTCGGCCTTGGCCTGCTGTTCATCGGAAGCCAGTCCCGTGAGCGTCGCCAGCGCCGGCACTTTCGTCAGCGGCGGCGCAAGATGCCCGACGATTCCGCCCTCCTGATCGGCGGCGACGATCAGCGGCGGCAGGCCGGCTGCGCGCCTGAGATCCTGCAGCGCCGCGATCTCGGCCCGCAGCGTCTCGATGGCACGGCCGCGGATGTTGTGCCGGGTGACATAGACGCCGCCGATCAGGCCCTGCCTGGCGAGACGCGCGACCTCGGGAAAGGAGGAATAGCCGACCATGAAGTGCGGCCCGAGCTGCCGCGCTTCGGCGGCGCCGGCGCCGAGAACGTCATGCTTGCGCAGCTCGAACTTCAGATGCGCGGCGGACATCAAGACAGGCGGCACGCACCAGAGCACGACGAGCGCCTTGCCGGCGAAGGTGCGCCAGTGACCGCTGCGCAACAAAAGAGCGACGATTGCGATGCTTGCGACGACAAGGGAGATGTTTCCGGCGCCACGCAGCACGAGCAGATAGGGATCGTTCTTGTTCGCGGCGACAAATGTAGCGAGCGGCGCGGCGAGCCAGAGCAGGGCGAGACCGATGCGGTTGAGCAATTGCATGATGCACCAGGTGCGATGGGCGATGAATGTTTCGCACCTAGCAAAGCGAATCGCGCTGCGCGAGAGGCAAAAGCGCGCCTGCACGAAAACTGCAAGAAACTCCTGAAGCCGTGCAGACGATGATCCCGCCGTCTGCACAAGTGCCGTTCAGAATTCGTGATGCCACCATTCACGGAGACTTTCTGGACATGACGAGCCTGGCTTCGACGACGGATATCCAACCGATCAGGCCTTCTGCACTGTCGGCCAAGCTTGCAATGGCGCTGCTGCTGGCCGGGCTCGCCGACTGGCTGTTCTACGGTCAGCGGATCGGGCTGTCGCTGACGCTGTTTGCGATCGCGACCGCCTGCGTGTCGGTGCTGTTCAATCACGCGGCCGTGGACTGGCGGCGCGCGGCGATCAGCGGCGCGATCCTCGTGCTCGGCCTTGTGCCGGCCATGGAAGAGCTCAACACGCTGTCCTTCCTGATCCTCGTCGCGTCGCTGACGATTGCGCTGTTGCTTGCAACCAATCCCGATACGACCGGGCTCACCGACCGCGCCCGCGCGCTGTGCAATTTCCTCCTGCTCGGTCCCTTCAGGTTCTTCCTCGATGCGCCCCAAGCCTTCAACATGTCGGCCTTCACCCGCGGCATCGCGCTCTGGCTGATGCCAGCAGTGCTCAGCACCGTCTTCATCGCATTGTTCGCCGCCGCAAATCCGGTGATCGAGCAATGGGTGTCGCTGCTCAATCCCAAGGTCATGCTCGACTATGTCAACATGTGGCGCGTCCTGTTCTGGACCTTGATGCTGGCTCTGGTCTGGCCGTTCATCCATGTGCGCTGGCGGCGCAGGGCGGTCGTCGCCGCCGCCGTGGCCGAGGGCCCCGTGCCACCGCCGCTGCCGCCCATGGTCTCGGCGGAATTTCTCGGCGCCTCCACCATCCTGCGCTCGCTGATCCTGTTCAACCTGCTGTTCGCGGCACAGTCCATTCTCGACGGCATCTATCTCTGGGGCCACGCGGCGCTGCCCGACAACATGACCTATGCGGCCTACGCCCATCGCGGCGCCTATCCGCTGATCGCAACCGCCCTCCTCGCCGCTGCCTTCGTGCTGGTGGCGATGCGTCCGGGCGGGCCGGCCGAGAAATCGAAGGTGATCCGGCCGCTGGTCTATCTCTGGGTCGGACAGAACGTGCTGCTGGTCGTCTCCTCCATCCGCCGGCTCGATCTCTATGTCGACATCTACATGCTGACCTATTGGCGGATTGCAGCGTTCGTCTGGATGGGACTGGTAGCGCTCGGCCTGATCCTGATCGTCGCGCGCATCGTGCTCGACAGGTCCAATCAATGGCTGATCGGCGCCAATCTCGCCGCATTGGCGATCGTGCTCTATGGCTGCTCGCTCGTGAACTTCGACGCCTTCATCGCCGACTACAATGTCGTCGACAGCCGGGAAGTTTCGGGAAAAGGCGTGCAGATCGACATCGACTATCTCCTGACGCTCGGGCCACAGGCGGTGCCAGCCATCGACAAGGCGATCGCGCTACGGCCCGCCGTCAAAGAGGGCTGCCTTGTGTCACGCCGCGACCGCCTTGTAGAACAGCAGCGTCAGGACCTGGCCTGGCGAAGCTGGGGCTTTCGCAACTGGCGACTCCAGCGCAGGCTGGACGCCGAGGCGAAAGCTCAGGCCGGCAGCCAGCCGGCGAGTTGACGAGGACACGGAGAGTTTCTTGGCGCATCGCATTCTCATCGTCGACGACGAAGGCCACATCCGCGAGGTCATCCGCGTCGCCCTGAAGAAGGCCGGCATGGACGTGATCGAGGCCCGCGACGGCAAGGAGGCGCTTCTCCGCTTTGCCGCCGACAGGCCCGATCTCATCGTGCTGGACATCGGCATGCCCGAGTTCGACGGCCTCGACGTCTGCCGCGAGATTCGCAAAGGCTCCGACGTGCCGATCCTGTTCCTGTCGGCGCGCGACGAGGAGATCGACCGTATCCTGGGCCTCGAGATCGGCGGCGACGACTACGTCACGAAGCCGTTCAGCCCGCGCGAGCTGGTGGCGCGGGTCAATGTCATCCTGCGCCGCCTCAGCCCGCGCAACGGCGAGGCCAAGGCCGGGCCCACCGCGCTGACGCAAGGCGGGCTGCTGATCGATCCCGAACAGCATGTCGCGTCCTTTGCCGGCACGCCGCTGAAGCTGACCGCGATCGAGTTCGGCATCCTGCGCGCGTTCCTGTCCCGGCCGACATCGGTGTTCAACCGCGAGCAGTTGATGCGCGCAGCCTATCAGCTCAACATCCAGGTCTCCGACCGCACCATCGACAGCCATATCCGCAACATCCGCGCCAAGCTCGCGGCGCTTGCTTGCGACAACGTGATCGAGACCATCCACGGCGTCGGCTTCAAGCTCGGCCGCTGCGAGAAAGAGGCATGAGCGCCGCGCCCGACAAATGGCGGCCGTCACTCACCCTCGTGATCTTCACGGTGCTGGCGACGGTCGGCATATTGCCGCTGGTCGGCCTGTTCTTCTTCCGTCTCTACGACAACCAGCTGATCCGCCAGACCCAGGCCGAGCTGATCGCACAGAGCCGCGTGCTGGCGACGATCTATGCGCAGGAGGTGACGGCCCGGCTCGACAGCGGCCTCGTGCTCGGCGCCGAGGTGCCGCCGGGCGTGCTGCCCGATCCCGGCGACCAGGTCACACCGATCCGCCCCGCGCTCGACCTCACCGCGAACGACCTGTTGCGGCGGCGGCCCGACGCATTGCCCGCGCCCGGGCAGGCGCAAGCAGCCTATGTCGAGATCGGGGCCAGGCTGACGCCGATCATCCGCGAGACCCAGAAGGTGACGTTGGCCGGCTTTCGCATCCTCGATCCGCAAGGCGTCGTGATTGCCGGGCGGCAGGAGGTCGGGCAGTCGCTCGCCCATATCGAGGAAGTCGCGGACGCCCTGCACGGGCAATACCGCGCGACTTTACGCAACCGCGTGCCGGACAAGCCGCCGCCGCCGATCTATTCCTTCAGCCGCGGCCTCGGCGTGCACGTGTTTTCGGCGATGCCCGTCATCGTCAACAACCGCGTCGCCGGCGTGATCTACACGACGCGCACGCCGAGCAACATTTTCGACCATCTCTACCAGGAGCGGGCCAAGTTCGTGCTGGCCGGCCTTGCCGTCATCCTCGGCACCATCGCGATCGGCCTCGTGTTCTCGCGCACCATCACGCTGCCGATGCGCGAGCTGATCGACCGCGCCGCCCGAATCGGCCGCGGCGACCGGGAGGCGTTCCAGCCGCTGAAGCATTACGGCACGCGCGAGTTCGCCCAGCTCTCGCACAGCTTCCTCGGCATGGCCGAGCAGCTGGCGCGGCGCTCCGACTATATCGCGACCTTTTCGGCCCATCTCACCCACGAGCTGAAATCGCCGCTGACCTCGATCAAGGGCGCAGCCGAGCTGTTGCAGGATTCGGTTCAGGGCAAGGCCGAGGGCCTGACGCCGGCCGAGCAGAACACCTTCATCGCCAACATCCTGTCTGATACCCAGCGGCTGGAGGCGATGGCGCAGCGGCTGCGGGAGCTCGCCCGCGCCGAGAGCCTGCCGCAGAACGAGCGCACCGAGCTGGCACCCGTGATCGCCGATCTCAGAAGCCGGTTTCCGGCAAGCGCGATCGAGGCCAGCGGCAGCCTCGACCGGGCGATCGGAATGTCCTCGGAGAAGGCGCTGATCGTGCTGTCGCACATCGCCGACAATGCGGTGCGGCACAAGGCCGGCACGATCAGGCTGGAGGCGGTCGACGCACGGACGACCGTGCTTGTGACGGTCAGCAATGACGGCGAGCCGATCTCGGCGCCGAACCGCGACAGGATCTTCGATGCGTTCTTCACCACCCGCCGCGACCAGGGCGGCACCGGGATGGGGCTGGCGATCGCGCGCGCGGTGATGGCGAGCCATGGCGGCTCGATCAGGCTTAAGCCGACCGACGAGGGCGCAGCCTTCGAGCTCCAGTTTCCGGTTGCCTAGATCGCAAAGACCCAGACGGCGACGATGGTGCCGATGGTGGCGAGACCGGCGATGGTCCAGCCGGCGGCGTATTCCAACTCAGGATGACCGGTCGCCCGCATGATCTCAACCGGATCGGCGGTATGCTTCTCTGCCATGACAGCCTCGCACGTTTCTTCCCGCGTCATAGATAAGTCGCATCAGCCGCAAAGAGGTTCCATCACGGAAATGCGAGGCATGACGCAGCTAGGTTTGTTCGCCGACCCGCAGAAAGGCCCGGCCGGACTTCGCTACACGGACGATTTTATCGATCGGGCCGCCGAGCAGGATCTGATCGGCCGCATCGCAGCATTGCCGCTCCAGCGCTTTCAGTTCGGCGCGTTCGAGGGCAACCGCCGGGTGGCGTCGTTCGGCTATCGCTATGACTACACGCTGCAGCGTCTCGCCGAGGCCGATCCGATCCCGGACTGGGTGCGGCCGGTCGCGCGGCAGGCCGAGGCCTGGGCGGCGCTGCCGGAAGGCAGCGTCCGGCAGGTGCTGTGCACCGAATACGAGGTCGGCGTCGGCATCGGCTGGCATCGCGACAAGCCGCATTTCGACAAGGTGCTCGGCCTGTCACTGGGCTCGCCGTGCAACTTCCGCTTCCGCCGCCGCAAGGGCGAGACCTGGGAGCGCCACACGCTCACCGCCCTGCCGCGCTCGCTCTACATGATGGACGGCGAGGCGCGGTCGCAGTGGGAGCACAGCATCCCCCCGGTCGCGGCGCGGCGATATTCCATCACCTTCCGGACGATGAAGCGGGCCTGACGGACCAGGCCAAAACAAAAGGTGCGAAAACAACCCCATGCACAGTAGAAAGCCGTTTCAGGCGCGAGCCTCGGCGGCGCTGGACAACGGCCTGACGGATCGGGATAAACGGCGGCTGCGCATCCAAGGTGCCGCGAATTCGCCTCAAGGCCGGCTGACTAATGAGATGAATTGAAAAGACGGGCCAGATCAGCGAGCCGATATGGAGCCCCGCAAGGCCGCCACACCCATGAAGCATTATCTGACATTTTTCCTGTTTCTGGCCATGACCGCGGCCTCCGCGCACGGACCCGTGCCGGGCCGGCTCCGGCCGCCCTCGGGTCTCGTGCAGGTGGGCCTCACCGATTCCGACACCAGCGCCGGCGGCACCGCGCGACTCTGCGAGCAGGTCACCTTCTCGCGCGGCCTGCGTTATGGCGAGAGCGAGGCCAATGTGCTCGATGTCGCGGCCAGCGCGACCAAGGCCGATACGCCGCGGCCGGTGCTGCTGTTCGTGACTGGGGATACCTTCACCGGCGACCGCGGAGCGCCGGAGCTGGCGCGCCAGATCCAGGACCAGGCCATGTGCTTTGCCGCGCGCAACGGCATGATCGGGGTCCGCGTCAATTATCGCCTGGCGCCTGTGGCGACCTGGCCGGCCGGCGCGTCCGATGTGGCCGCGGCGCTGTCCTGGGTTCATGGCAATATCGACCTCTTCAACGGCGATGCCCGCGAGATCGTCGCGGTCGGCTACGGCGCCGGCGCCTTCCACGTCGCGACCATGCTGGCGCATCCCGAGCTGCAGACAGCCGGCGCCGACGTCGCGGGCGTGGTGCTGGTGTCCGGGATCTACCGCGTCGACAAGGACGCGAGCGACAGCGAGAAGGCCTATCTCGGCGGCGATGCCACCCAGTACGACAAGCGCTCGGTATTCCCCGGCATCCTCAATGTCGACGTGCCGATCGTGCTGGCCTGGGCCGCGGATGATTCCGCCGGCCTCGTGGCGCAAGGCGAGACGCTGAAGAAGACGCTGTGCGGCGCCGGCCATTGCCCGCGCAGCACGCTGCTGCGCAGCCGCGACGGCATCGCGAACGCCTTCGGCCTCGATGGTTCCGGCGACAGCCTCGCGGAGCCGACGCTGCTGCTGGTGCGTCAGCTCGAGGCGCGGGGGTTGCCGTAACGCGTTGCGGCAGCACGCCTGCCGCTTTCATCGAAGCGCGACAGCCACACGATTGCCAAACGCTTGACCTAGATCAAGCGGCCTTGGTGGGGACTGAGCCGACCTCGTTGGGGGCCAACCACAAGGCATCGAACATGCGCGTCATCGGCAGGATGCTGTTCGTTTCCGTGATTGCCATCGCATCGCTGGGCGCGATGTCGCGGCAGCAGCACTCGGATCAACCCGCAAGCGATGAGGAAATCCGCATCGGCAATGTCATGCCGTATTCGGGGCCGCTCTCGGAATTCGGCGCGATCGGCCAGGCGGAAGCGGCCTATTTCGACATGGTCAACGCGCGCGGCGGCATCAATGGCCGCAAGATCCGCTTCATCACCCGCGACGACAATTCCGATCCGGCGACCGCGCTCGAGCTGACGCGCAAGCTGGTCGAGAAGGACGGCGTGCACCTGATGTTCGGCTCGTTCGGCACGCCCGGTAATCTCGTCACGCGCTCGTACCTGAACGAGAAGAAGATCCCGCAACTGTTCGTCGCCTCCGGCGACGAGGAGCTGAGCCAGCCGAGCGCGTTTCCCTGGACCATGGGCTGGCAGCCGTCGTTCCGGTCGGAAGGGCGCATCTACGCCAACTACATCCAGGCCTCTTACCCGAGGAAGAAGATCGTCGTGCTCTGGCAGAACGACCAGTTCGGGCGCATGCTCTACAAGGGCATCCAGGAGGGACTCGGCGATCTCAACCGTCACGTCCTGGTCGACATCGCCTTCGACCTTGCCGACGAGCATCTCGACGGGCACGTCTCGATCCTCAAGCGCGCCGGCGCCGACATCTTCGTCTTCCTCGGCGTGCCCTCGACCGCATCCAAGGTGATCAAGCTGGCAGCGTCCCTGAATTGGCGTCCCGTCTTCATCGTTAACGATGCCTCCGCCTCGATCGCCAACGCGATGGCGCCCGCGGGGCTGGAAAACTCTGCCGGGGTGATTTCGGCGGCCTTTTTGAAGGATCCGAGCGATCCCGCCTGGAAGGACGATCCCGGCATGAAGGACTGGTTCGCCTTCATGGACAAATACCATCGGGTCGAAAGCACCAACAACAGTGCGGCCGTCTATGGCTACGCCGCGGCCGAGGCGCTGACGCAGGTGCTGAAGCAATGCGGCGACGATTTTTCACGCGACAACATCATGCGCCAGGCGGCTTCGCTCAGGGACTATCAGCCTTCGGTCGCATTGCCCAACATCAGGATGAACACCTCGCCCAGTCGCTACCTGCCGATCCGGCAGATGCGGCTGGTGCAGTTCGACGGGCGGTCGTGGCAGCCGTTTGGGGATGTGATCGAGACGGCGTTCACGGAAGGGGCGGCAAGGTGAGGTCACTTACCCTCCCCTGGAGGGGTCCGGGACGAGCGTAGCTCGCCCGTAGGTCGCTACGCATGCAGCGAAGCGGAATGCGTAGCGGGGTGGGGTGACGGTCTCTCCACGTCGTAAACTGCCCGTGTTGAGAGATCACCCCACCCCGCTCGCGCTGCGCGCGATCGACCTACGGGCGAGCTACGCTCGTCCCGGACCCCTCCCAGGGGAGGGTAAGAAACCCTCACGCCGGCTTCAGCGAGGCCAGTGCGTTCTCCAGCAGCGAGCGGACGCGCGCGGCATCGCCTGATTTCACCACGGCGGGGTCGAGATAGAGCTCGAGGCCCGGCGCGCGTTCGGTGATGATGCCGCTGTTCTCCGCAGCTTTGTCACTCAGTGCATCCACCGAATAGGGGATCACCTCGCGGCTGATGCCCTTCATCGTGATCGCCGGCAGCGCATGCGCGCGGACGATGTCGCTGACGAGGGCGAAGGTCTCGTAGCTCAAGACGATGCCGCCGGGCTCAGCGATCGATTGCAGGCGCGCGGCGAGGTTCGCCTCCGCACCGATGATGGTGTAGTCCATACGGTCGGCGCTCCCGAAATTGCCGACATTGCAATAGCCCGAGTTGATGCCCATGCGCGAGCGGAACGGCTGCTCGATGCCGGACGCCCGCCATTTCGCATTGAGCTCGGCAAGGCGCTGCTGCATGCGCCAGGCCATCTGCAGACAGGCCTGTGCATCGGCGCGATCGCCCTTGGTCTCGGGGTCGCCGAAGAAGATCAGCATGGCATCGCCAATGAACTTGTCGATGGTGCCGCCATATTCGTGGGCGATCGCCGACATTTCCGTGAAATATTCGTTGAGGAGCTGGGTCAGCTGCTCCGGCTGCAGCCGCTCGGCAGTGGCGGTGAAGTTCTGGATGTCGGAGAAGAAGATGGTGAGCTTCTTGCGCTCGGTGTGGATGGTGACGTCCTTCTGGCCCGAGAAGATGCTCTTGTAGACCTGCGGCGGGATGTAGCGCGAGATCTTCATCGACAGCGAGGCCAGGAAGTCGTTGGCGGATTCGAGCTCCTTGTTCATGTTCTTGATGCGGCGCGCCTGACGTCGCTGCAATGACAGGAACGCCAGTCCGCTCCCGGCGGCGATCACGAAATAGGCCAGCAGGAACTTGAACGAGAAGATGTTGGCGGCGATCGGCTGGGCGATGATCACCTCCTGGATGCCGCGGACATCCCCCACCTTCCAGTCCTTCTTCGGGCTCTCGGGGTGGCTGTTGTGGCAGCTGACGCAGGCCGGACCCATCGTGACGGGCGCAACCAGGCGGACCTTGTCGTTGAACAGCGAGGTTTCGGTCTCCACGATCTTCTGCTCGGGATCCCGGCGCAGCGCATCGAGCGCGTCCTTCTCGAACTTGTCGAGCTGGTGCGGAGCGCGGTTCTGGAACGGGAAGTCCGAGACGAAGCGATAGGTGATGTTCTCCTGCTGGGCGCCGATCACCCGGCCGAGCTCCAGCGACAGCGTCGCGGGGATCGGGATCGCGCCGGGCACCGATTCGTAATTGTGCACGACCTTGGTGCTGCCGTTGGGGTTGGCGAGCACGCGCCCGACCACGTTGGAGGCGTAATAGCTGCGCACGCTCGTGATCACCGAATTGAGATCGATCGCCTGGCGCCGCAGCGCCGTCTTGCTGAGCTCGGTCAGGTCCAGCCACACCGCGACCGGCAGGGCGAGCAGGAGGAAGACGACCGCGGCACCCGTGAGAATGCCACTCTTGCGCTGTTGTTCGGAGATCTCTTGTTTCACCCTGTGGCTCCGTTCTGTGCGATTTTGTCGCAAATCCTTCCGGAATCCGAGACAATGCATGCGGCGGCACAGAGCCAAGAATTGCCGGCCGGCGCAACCCCATTTTATGATGGTCGCAGCAAGCGCCTTTTCGTTTGATCACGGATGCTTAAGATCGGCGCCGACCTGCATCCGCTCCGCCGGGAGAGAGCCATGACCGAGACCGTCCGCATCAAGCGCTTCCAGGCACGTCCCGTGATCGTGCCGATGAACCTGCCGCTCCAGACCGCGACCGGGGCGGTCGCCAAGGCACCGCTGGTGCTGATCGACTGCGAGACCGACCACGGCGCGGTGGGTCATTCCTATCTGTTCTCGCTCACGCCCTCGGCCTTGAAGCCGCTGGCGGCGATGGTCACGGAAATGTCGGACCTCGTCGCCGGCGACGAGCTGCTGCCGTTCGAGATCGAGCGCAAGCTGAGCCAGCGCTTCACGCTGCTGGGCCTCGCCGGCCTGCAGCGGCTGGCGCAATCCGGCATCGACATGGCGGCATGGGACGCGCTGGCGCGCTCGCGCGGCCTGCCGCTCGCCCGCCTGCTCGGCGGCACGCCGAAGCCGGTGCGCGCCTACAACTCGAAGGGGCTCGGCATCATGCCGGCAGGCGCCGCGGTGGAGGAAGCCCACAAGCTGCTGGCCGAGGGGTTTCACGCCGCAAAGATCCGCGTCGGCCGACGCGATGCGCGGGAGGATCTCGCCGTCGTGCGCGCGGTGCGCAAGGCCGTCGGCGACGAGGTCACGCTGATGTGCGACTACAACCAGGCGCTGACGGTCACCGAAGCGATCCGCCGCGGTGAGATGCTCGACGACGAGGGCCTCAGCTGGATCGAGGAGCCGATCCGCCACGACGATCATGCCGGCTGCGCCCGCATTGCCGACGCGCTGCAGACGCCGGTCCAGATCGGCGAGAATTTTGACAGCGCGTTTTCCATGCAAGCCGCGCTCTCGGCAGAGGCCTGCGACTACGTGATGCCTGATGTCCAGCGCATCGGCGGCGTCACCGGCTGGCTCCGCGCCGCTTCGCTTGCCCATGCTGCCGGCATCGAGATGTCGTCGCACCTGTTCTCTGAAGTCAGCGCGCATCTGCTCTGCGTGACGCCGACCGCGCATTGGCTGGAATATGTCGACTGGGCCGACGCGGTGCTGGCAACGCGGCTGCAGATCAAGGACGGCTTTGCGCTGCCGAGCGAGGAGCCGGGCAACGGGATCGCGTGGGACGAAGCGGCGGTGAAAAAGTATCTGGTGGAGTGACGGGTCTCTCATCTCGCCATCGCAAGCACACGATCTCGTCCCTCGTTGCGAAAGCATGCGACACGGATTAACGATCCGCCATGACCACTTGGCGCCCACATCCCGGTATCCGCGTCGTCGCGATCGGCCTGCATTGGCGCGGCGGGCGGCTGCTGGCGGCCGAGGTGCGCGACGACGCGGGGCGGATCAAGGGGGGCGCCCGCTCGGCGGCGCGATCGAGTTCGGCGAGAGCTGGCGCGCGGCCTTGGTGCGGGAATTCAACGAAGAGCTCGGCATCGACGTCGGCATCGTGGGTGAGCCCTTGATGCTGGAGAACATCTTTGTGCACGAGGGATCGACCGGGCACGAGGTGATGTACATCGCGGAGGTCGCGTTTCCGGATGGCGCATTCGCCGGCCGGGAGCGCATCGACTTCCGCGAGGACAATGGAGAGCAGATCGTCGCGCGGTGGTTCGACCTTGCCGATCTCGACCTGGACGGCGGGCCGAAGCTCTATCCGACCGGACTGAAGGACTTGCTGCTGCAGCCTGCGCGTCGTGCATCAACGGAAGAGTGATGCGTGATCCATGTCGAGACGCCGACGACGTCAGTTGACAAGCATGGCGCTCTCAAGCAAATTTCGAAAGGTTGATACCGCCGGCCGCTTGCGCCCTTCGGGGTATGGTGAAGTGTATCGGACCGCCGCCCGCTTCCTTTGCTCACGCGAACGGGTCAGTAACGCAAGCCCTGACATTCTCCGTTCATGTTGCAAAGGAACAGAGTATGCGCGATTTCCGCGACGCCAAAGCCATGGCGCAGACGCTCCGAGAATCCCTCAACGCCCGATCGGTCTCCCTCACCGTCAGCGAGAGCCTCGAGCTCATCGCGAGGTTATTCGGGCTGGCCGATTGGAATGTCCTGGCGGCCCGAATCCGTTCTGCGGAGCAGGCCGGCTCGGGCCGCAGCAACGAGGAAAGCACCAAGACCGATGCTGCGGATCAGCTCCGCTCGAGAGCCAAAGAAACTCAGTTGCCGCAGGCGGTGCTGGATCGTTATGCCGGAACATACCAATTCCATAGCGCCGTCTTCACCGTGACGCGTGAACAGGATCATCTGTCCGGACGGCTGAGCGGTCAAAGCTCGGCGCAATATTACGCGGTGGGCGAAACGGAATTCGCCGCGCGGGAGATCGATGTCGAGCTACGGTTTACCCTCGGGCCGGATGGGGTGCCTACCGCCGTGATCCTGCGCCAGCACGGCAACGATCACACCATGCCACGCATCGACACGAGCACGGCGCAAGAGCTCCAACGCGCGATCGAGTCTCGTATGAGCAGCCGGTCCGCCAATCCCGGGACCGCGGCCGCGCTTCGCCGTCTGATCGAGAGCGTCGCATCGGGCCAGCCCAATTACGGCGAGATGAGCGCCGACTTGGCCGAGGCGACACGCAAGCAATTGCCGCGCCTGCAGCCGGGCCTTGCCGAAATGGGTCCGATCACCTCGATCGAATTCCTCGGTGTGAACGCACAAGGACAGGACGTCTATTCCGTCTGGCATCAGGGTGGCGCAGCCTCGCACTGGCACATCGCGCTCGGCAACGACGGCACGATCATCTCGGCCTTCGTCACGCCGGGACCATGAGCTCGGTCAGGCTACCACACCTCCGCGCCGGGAATTTTCTTCCGCACCGCCATCCGCTGGATCCAGATGCAGCGGCGGACGGACCTGCTGGAGCGGCCGACGGCGGAGATCCCCTCGCCGGCCTGAAGCAGCGGCGCCACGTTCTGGCGCAAGCTGCGGCAGCGCTGGAGCTCGGCTTGCCAGTCGACGATCGCGGCGTCGGCGCGCGGCGCCATCAGCGCCAGCATCGCCATGGCGAGACAGATCGTCCGCATCGCTCCTCTCACTGTGATCCGCCTCCATCCCGGCGGTAGCGGAAATCGCAATGAGAGGCGCCCTGCATGATGGTCTGCGTGCGCGTGAGCCTGACGTCGGGACCGAACCCCTCCGCGGTCGCAAAGTCCGCGGTGCAGATCAGCAGGAAGCCGAGTTCGGGCTCGCCCAGGGCCTTGTAGAACTCGGCATAGGCGCAGCGCGTCACGTCGAACGCGAAGGCGTCCGCCGTCTGTTCGATCACGTCATAGGCGAGCGCATCGTCGCGGGCATAGGTGCGGAAGGCCGACGACACGGCCTTGCCGAGATTGCTCTCGTTCTTGGTTTTCCAGAATGCCTCGCCGAAGCCGCGATAGAGATCGCCGAGCGCCTTGCGCACCAGCGCATTGGCGCGCGCCTCGCCGAGCTCGGCCTGCAACGTCTTGATCAGCGGCACCAGCACCTGCGCCTGGATCTTCGCTTGCTCGATGACGGACACGGTCATGGGCGGCCTCGTGTCGGAGATGTCATTGTAGCCCGGATAGAGTGCAGGGTCATCCGGGACAGCGGCCGGGAAACTGCGGCCGGACTGCGCGTCGCTGCAACGGGCTAGAAGCTTTCGAGCAAGCCGCACCAGTCCGTCTTCGCTCTTCGAGCTGCGCCGGACACGCTTCGCCGCAATCTTCCAGGCTGTGCCACGCGAAGCCGAAGCGTGGTGGGCACGACAGGGATCGAACCTGTGACCCCTACCATGTCAAGGTAGTGCTCTCCCGCTGAGCTACGTGCCCTAAAGTCCACTTGTGTCGGGTGGGGTCCCTATAACGGCTCAGGGGAGCCGGCGCAAGGACGGAAGGGGGCCGATTCAGGCCGCCAGCATCTTGTTCACTTCGCTGACCAATTCGCGCAGATGCACCGGCTTGGACAGGACCTTGGCGTTCTTGGGGGCGTCCGAATCCGAGTTCAGGGCGACCGCGGCAAAGCCAGTGATGAACATGATCTTGATGTCGGGGTCGAGTTCCGAGGCTCGGCGGGCGAGCTCGATGCCGTCCATTTCCGGCATGACGATGTCGGTCAACAGCATCTCGAACGGCTCTTCCCGCAGCCGCTGATAGGCGGCCATGCCGTTGTCGTGGGACGAGACCTGAAAACCGGCGTTTTCCAGCGCCTTGACCAGGAAACGGCGCATGTCATTGTCGTCTTCGGCGAGCAGGATCTTTGGCATGGCAGGAAACGTCGAATCCCCAGAGGATATCAGCAGAGGTCACTAAGCCCGACAGAGGGTAAATTTGGGGTGAAAATCTTAACCCTGCGCCGGCCCCGCTGCCGGCTCTTTGTGGACCGAAACGAGGTCCAGATCAATCGAGCCGGACCGGCGCGTCCCCATCCCGAGGCCTGCACGGTTAAGACGTGTTCCAAGGGGCCATGACATCTTTTCGCTTGGCAGAATGGTTGCGATTCCGGACAATGACGACACATAAGAGCCGCGAGATCGGCCGAATCATTGGACCCGGAGCTTGTCCGGATCGTGCGGCACGAAGGGACGAAGCCTGAGAAGATGACCCGCTTTGACGGCGACATGTCGCCAGCCTTCGAGATCTTCGAGCCTGCCGAATGGCGCGCGCCCGTCATCTTCAACTCGCCGCATTCCGGCTCGACCTATCCTGAAGAATTCCTGGCGGCGTCGCGGATCGACCTGCCCACGCTGCGACGGTCGGAAGATTCGTTCATGGATGAGCTGATCGGCCATCTGAGCGCGCGCGGCTTTCCGACGGTGCGGGTCAACTTTCCCCGCTCCTATGTCGACGTCAACCGCGAGCCCTATGAGCTCGACCCGCGCATGTTCACTGGCCGGCTGCCGAGCTTCGCCAACACCCGCTCGATGCGGGTCGCCGGCGGCCTCGGCACCATTCCGCGCGTGGTGGGCGACGGCCAGGAGATCTATCGCGACCGCCTCCTGGTCGACGATGCGCTGGGGCGGATCGAGACGCTGTACAAGCCCTACCATCGCGCGCTGCGCCGGCTGATCAACAAGGTGCACCAGATGTTCGGCACGGTGGTGCTGGTCGACTGCCACTCGATGCCCTCGGTCGGCGTCAGCAGGGACGAGCCGCGCCGGCCCGACGTCGTAATCGGCGATCGCTACGGCACCAGCTGCACGCCCCTCTTGCCCGATCGCGTCGAGGAGACCATGAGCGGGCTCGGCTATTCGATCGGCCGCAACAAGCCCTATGCCGGCGGCTTCATCACCGAGCATTACGGCAATCCCGCGAGCGGCCTGCACGCCGTGCAGCTCGAGCTCAACCGCGCGATCTACATGGACGAGCGGCGGCGCGAGCGCGGCGCTCGCTTTGCGCAAGTGGCCTCCGACTTCGGCGTTCTCGCCGACGTGCTGGCGACCACGATTCCGTTCGCCGATCTCGGCCCGTTCCAAGCCGCGGCGGAATAGGACGCAGCTTCTCTCCGAAACGACGAGGCCTTGCGCGCGACTGCGTTTTCGCTTCGCAAGCTTGCGCGCCCCAAATGAAAACGGCGGGGCTCAGAAAAAAGGGCCGCTCGCGAATGACGCAAGCGGCCCAAGTCTAGGGAGGAAACGCCCAAGGAGGGCAGCGGTAACGCGAGGCGCTACCGCACCGCAACAATATGCGACCGCGCCGCACAAAGTGCAAGGGCTTTTGCGCGGTTTCCCATGCAAATCGCACATGGCTCAGTTGCTTCTATGGAAACCCAGATTCAGTTCCTTTGATAAGGGAATTCAATGGGTTGATAGTCATTTGCACACGAACAAGGCAAGGTCGGAACCAAGATTTCAACTCCATGATCGATATTTGGCCAGCAGATGACTGGAATGGGGCAGCCCGCCCCGGCATCCAAAATACCAGGGAGCAACATCAAGACAGCGCTGCACGCGGCAGTCGAATTGAGCTAGGCAGGAGGCAAGCTCTCCAACTTCGCTTCGAGGATTTCGCCTGTGACGGTGATCGACTTCTCCGCCTTCATCGGTCGGCTCGCCACCGCCTCCGGCGAAACCATCCTGCCGTTCTTCCGCACCTCGCTGTCGATCGACGACAAGAGCAAGACCAAGGATTTCGACCCGGTGACGGAGGCCGACCGCGCCGCGGAGGCGGTGATGCGGCGGCTGATCAAGGCCAACTTTCCCCAGCACGGCATCGTCGGCGAGGAATTCGGCAACGAGCGCGAGGACGCCGACTATGTCTGGGTGCTCGACCCCATCGACGGCACCAAATCCTTCATTGGCGGCTTTCCGATCTGGGGCACGCTGATCGCGCTGTTGCACAAGGGCACGCCGGTGTTCGGCATGATGCACCAGCCCTTCATCGGCGAGCGCTTTTCCGGCGACAACGGTTCGGCCAATTATAAAGGGCCGTCGGGCGAGCGCCGGCTCCAGGTCCGCCGCTGCGCCTCGCTGTCGGAGGCCACGACCTACACCACCAGCCCGCTGCTGATGAACGAGAGCGACCGCGCCATCTTCGGCCACATCGAGAAGAGCGCGCGGCTGTCGCGCTATGGCGGCGACTGCTACTCCTATTGCATGCTTGCCGCGGGCCACGTCGACCTCGTGGTCGAGACCGAGCTGAAGCCCTATGACATCGCGGCACTGATCCCGATCGTGACCGGCGCCGGCGGCGTCGTCACCACCTGGGAAGGCAAGCCGGCCCAGGGCGGCGGCCGCATCATCGCCGCCGGCGACGCACGGGTGCACGAGGCAGCGTTGAAGCTTTTGAACCAGTAGCGCGCGGGCGGAGGGCTTGCATCACCGACGCGGGAGCGGAGATGGCGAAGTAGGTGTCTTACCCTCCCCTGGAGGGCAGGGCTATCGCATATGAGATGTCGCTATGGCAGCGTCATGGCCGGGCTTGTCCCGGCCATCCACGCCTTTCCACGCGGCACAAGGAACGTGGATGCCCGGGACAAGCCCGGGCATGACGACCTCTGCAAAATTCAATTGCGATTGCCCTGACCCTCCAGGGGAGGGTAACAGCTCCTCACACCGCCTCTGCTCGCAAATGCTCCACCAGCAGCTTGGCCGGCTTCGGCAGCGCCTTGAAGCTGCGCGCGCAGATCACGAGGCGGCGGTTGGCGAAGGCATCGCGCAGGCGGACCATGGCGAGCGGCATGGTCTTGGCACAGCGGCGGGCAGCGGCTTCGGGCACCAGCGCCACGCCGACATCGGCCGCGACCATCTGGCAGATCGCGTCGAAGTCGCGCAGGCGCGCGCGGAAATGCGGCCGCATGCCGAGCCGCGCGGCGTGCTTCGCGATGTGCATCTGAAGCGCGGTGGCGCTGGTGAGGCCGACGAAGTCGCAAGCCTCCGCCTCCTGAAAGTCGATCTGGCGGCGGCCGGCGAACGGGCCGCGTTTCGACGTCACCAGCGTCAGGCGATCCTCGCTGAAGGGAAAGCGCTCGATATGCTCGGGCAGCGCGTGCTCGGCGGCGAAGCCGAGATCGGCGGCGCCTGCGGTGATCGCCGCCGCGATATCGGTGCTCTCGCGCTCCTCGATGTCGACGGCGACGTCGCGATGCTGGCGCAGGAAGCCGGCGAGCGCCTTCGGCAGATGCTCAGACAGGCCCGACGTGTTGGCGAGGAAATGCACGCTGGCGCGCACGCCGCTGGCAAAGCCGGCGAGATCGCCGCGCATGGCGTCGATCTGATGGATCACGAGCCTGGCATGATCGAGCAGGCTCTCGCCGGCCGCGGTCAACTCGACGCCGCGGCGCCCGCGCTTGAGCAGCGCGACGCCGAGCGCATCCTCGAGCCCCTTGATACGCGCGCTGGCCGAGGCGAGGGCGAGATGTGAGCGCTCCGCGCCGCGGGTGATGCTTCGCTGGTCGGCGACCGCGATGAAGAGCTGGAGATCGACCAGGTCGAAGCGCATGCGATGTCTCCGTGAGCTCCCTGAGCCTTCGTTGAGGCCGAAGGCTCTCTCCGTAACCTCCAGATTGTGCGCCGGCGCGGCTTCGGTCAATGTGCAGACATGATCGACCCGCTGCTCATCCTCATCGCCGCCGTGTTCCTCCTCGCCGGATTCGTCAAGGGCGTGGTCGGGCTCGGCCTGCCGACGGTGTCGATGGGCCTGCTCGCCGTGAGCATGGCGCCGAGCCGCGCCATCGCCATCGTCATCGTTCCCGCCATCGTCACCAACATCTGGCAGACCTTCGTCGGCCCGTATTTGCGCGACATCCTGCGGCGGCTGTGGCCGCTGATGATCGGCACCGTGGTCGGCTGCTGGCTCAACGCCGGCGCGCTGACCGGGCCGCATGCGCGCTACGGCACGATCGTGCTGGGCGCCCTGCTCGTCGTCTACGCTGTGATCGGCCTGAACAAGTTCGAGTTCCACGTCGCGCCGGAGAACGAGAAATGGGTCGGCGGCGTGGTCGGCGTCATCACCGGCGTGATCTCGGCCTCCACAGGCGTGCAGGTGATCCCGTCGATGCCGTTCATGCAGGCGATCGGCATGGAAAAGGACGAGCTGGTGCAGGCGCTCGGGGTGTTTTTCACCACCGCAACACTGGCGCTCGCCTTCAATTTGACTGCGGTCGGATTGCTCACGCCCGCCAATGTCGTGCCGGGCGCCTTGGGCCTCGCCATGGCCTTTGCCGGCATGTTCATCGGCCAATCGGTGCGGGCGCGGATGCCGGCGGAGGCGTTTCGCCGCTGGTTCCTGATCGCGATGATCCTGCTCGGCCTTTACCTCGCCGGCAGCGCGCTGGCGAAAGAATTCGCTTAAGCGCCTTACGATTTCGGCCCGTAGCCCGGCACCCATTTTTCGTGCTGGGGCAGGTCGTCCTGGATTGTCCACCACGACGCGCGCGACGAGGTGAAAACGTGGAGGCGAGGCCGGACTTCCGGGTCGTCATCGAGCAGGCCAGCGGGAATGCTGACGGTCGGGAGATAGCTCGCCTTGCCCGGCGTCGGGCAGCCGCAGGTCCTGCAACGATAGCGGATACTGCCCGGCGAGGATTCGTAAGATGCCGTCATGTCCTCGCCCGCCACGAAGCGAAACTTGTCGGCATCGACATGCGCGTAGGTGGCGAAGGCCGCGCCGCTCAGCTTGCGGCAATTGACGCAATGGCAGTGCGTCAGCGCGCGCACCTTCTCGATCTCGAACCGCACGGTGCCACACAGACAGCTTCCACGGATCATCGAAACCTCCCGAGCGCAGCCTCGATCGGACCGCTTCTCATTCACTAGAAGGAGCTACCGTGTCTCCAGCATGGCGACGCGGATGCCGAGATAGATGAAGAGGCCGCCGAGCGCGCGGTTGACCCAGGCGATCGCGCCCTCGGACTGCCGCAGCCGGTAGGCGGCTCTGGCGGCGAACGCCGCCAGCACCAGGCACCACAGCGTCCCCGTAAAGATGAAGATCAGGCCGAGCGTCAGGAAGGCGAGCGGCTTGTGCGGGGCATCGGCTGCGACGAATTGCGGCAGAAAGGCGAGGAAGAACAGCGCGACCTTGGGATTGAGCGCGTTGGTGAAGACACCCTGGAGGAAGACCCGCTGCAATGAGCTCCGCACCGGCTCGTCCAGGTCTGAAGCCAGCGTCGGGCGCGACCACAGCATCTGAAGACCGGTCACGACGAGATAGGCCGCGCCGACCAGCTTCAGGATCGAAAAGGCCGTGGACGAGGCCATCAGCAGAGCCGAAAGCCCGATCGCCGCGCCCGCGACATGGACGAAGCAGCCGCAACTGATGCCCAGGGCGGCAGCGGCGCCGCCCCGCCAGCCCATCTGCATGCTGCGGCCGATCACATAGACCGAATCCGGCCCCGGCGTGATGTTGAGCACCACGCCCGAGAGGATGAAAAGCCCGATCTCGTGAATGCCCAGCATGAAGGTCCTCCGCTGCCGTCCTGGCGGTCCTGGTTCCGCTTAGTCGGTTCGCCCGTTCCCGTCCACCGCCGGGATTGCGCAGGATTTACCTCGAATTTGCAATGCGGATCATGCTTCCGCTGCGGCGCATCTGCTCTATAAAGGCGGGGTTCTTGAAATGCGGGATTCGCGGCAACCGCCACGCTGTGGCCGGTCATCTGGTCCCTTGGAGCTTTGAGGATATGGAAAGACGTCTGGCCGCCATCGTCTGCGCCGATGTCGCCGGCTATTCGCGCATGATGGGCAGCGACGAGGCCGGCACCCATGCCGCCTTCAAGGCCCATCGCGCCGCGATCCATCCCATCATCCTCAATCACGGCGGCCGCGTCGTGAAGAACACCGGCGACGGCTTCCTGCTGGAATTCGCCTCGATCGTCGGCGCCGCCGAGGCGGCGATCGCGATGCAGACGCTGATGGCAGAACGCAACCGCCACCTGCCGGCCGACCGCGCCATGCAGTTCCGGCTCGGCATCCACATGGGCGACGTCATCGCCGACGAGGACGAAGTCTTCGGCGACGATGTCAACATCGCCGTCCGCCTGGAATCGGTGGCGAGCCCCGGCGGCTTCGCGATCTCGGCCAAGGCCTACCGGGAGGCGAGCAAGCATCTCACCGTGCCGCTGACCGATGCCGGCAACCATCGCTTCAAGAACATCAAGGATGCGATCGGGGTCTTTACCTGGACGCCCGAGGGCGCGCCGGCGCTTGCCCCCGAGCTCCGTGAGGCCTCGGCGCTGTCGCAGCAGTACCGCACGGCCATCGTCGGCGTGCTGCCCTTTGCCAATCTCAGCGACGCCCAGGACGAATATTTCTCCGACGGCCTCACCGAGGACCTGATCCACGCGCTGTCGCTGCAATCCTTCTATCGGGTGCTGAGCCGCAACTCGACCTTCGCCTTCAAGGGCAAGAACGTGGGCACCCGGCTGATCGCGCGCGAGATCGACGCCACCTATCTGATCCAGGGCTCGGTGCGGCGCGCCGGCGCCAAGATCCGCGTCACCGCCGAGCTGATCGCGCCGGAGACCGGCGAGCAGCTCTGGACCGGCCGCTACGACCGCGACATCGGCGATTTGTTCGCGATGCAGGACGAGATCACCACCAATTTGTCCGCCGCCATCGCCACAGAGATCGTCCGTGCCGAGGCCTCGGCGCCGGCGCGGCTCTCGACCGACGTCACCGCCTGGGACCGCTTCCTCAAGGGGCTGTCGCATTACTATCGGCAAACCAAGGAAGATCTGGCCGTCGCGGTCGACCTATTCCGCGAGGCCATCGGGCTCGATCCCAAGCTGTCGATCGCGCATGCCTATCTCGCCACGATCCAGATCCAGAGCATTCAGTTCGGCTGGGTCAAGGGCACGCGCGAGATGTGGGCCGAGGCGATGAGCCTCGCCGAAACCAGCGTCCGGCTCGATCCGCGCTCCTCCTTCGCGTTCTCGATCCTGACTTGGGCGCACGCGTTGGAGGGTCATCACGAGGCGGCAATGGACGCCGCCAAGCGCGCGGTCGCGCTCAACCCTTACGACAATGGCGCGCGCGGCGTGCTCGGCATCTGCCATTTCATGATCGGCGAGCACCGCCAGGCGATCGAGCTGTTCTCGATGGCGTCGCAGCGCGACAACAGCGACCCGCGCTATCAATGGGCGGCGCTGAACGCGTTCAGTCATTACCTTCTGCGCCAATATGACGCGACGCTGTCATGGGCGCGAGAGCAGCTCTACATCAACCCGAATCACATGCAGGCGCTGGCGATCCGCGCCGCGGCGTTGGCGCAGCTCGGGCGAAGCGACGAGGCCAGCGAAGCTGCCCGCGTGCTGATGGCAAATTATCCAACGCTGAATGTCGACAGGCACTTGCGCAACTTCCACTGGAAGCGGCCCGAGGACATCGCCCATTATCGCGAGGGGCTGCTGAAGGCCGGCGTGCCGCTCGGCAAGCTGACGCTGGTCCAGAGCGACGTCAAACGGGCCGCCGAATCCTGAACGAAGGGGGCCGCAGGCCCGACGTGGTTCCGGTGCGACCGCCTGCTCGTTGTTGACGCGACAGTGAAATGGGCCACACTCGTCACACGCTGAAGTAGTATATCGTGCTGTCGGTTTGTTAGGACTTTCCGCGCTCTAACAGCGCGCCTGCTTTTTCAAGATTCGCTGCTTTCAGGATTTGGGCCATGCATCACCCCGCTTCGAAGCCGCCCCTCGATCCCTCGATTCCAGTCTCGCCGAACAATCCCTGCCCGTTCCTGCGCGGCCTCGTCGGCGAAGGCTTCGTCGAGGGCGGCACCGTCCCGCTCAACACGCTGTCGCAGACCATCGCCAATGCGACCGGTGAGACGGGGCTGAAGAAGGTCTCGGCCCGCATCCAGGTCCGCGGCGTCGCGATGATCGCCAACGGCGTCAAGCACATTCTGAAGAGCATCTTTTCGGGCGCGCAGCTCGACGCGCTGCGCGGCGGCCCGCTGGACAAGCGCGGCGCCGGCTCGCGCATCCTCGGCGTCGACGGCAAGATCGACGAGGACGAGATCGCGCGGCTCGCGAGCTTCGGCCGGAACTACACCGACCCGAACACCGGCAGCAGCGAGCCCGGCCTCAACGCCGCGGAAATCAAGACCTTCATGCGTGACAACCTCGAGCGCGCCGGCAGCGCCGCTCGCTGGTACTACCCGCTGCTGATGAAGTTCGAATGGCCCATCCTTTTGAAGATCATCGGCAAGGGCAAGCAGGGCGAAGAGCGCTATCTCAGCGTGGCCGACGTGCGCACGCTGTTCGAACAGCGCCAATTCCCCGACCGCATCAATCAGCGGATCGTATCGCAGCCGCTGCTGTCGTCCTGCCAGCTCCGCTTTCGCTGGGCAGTCGCGCTCACGGCGTTCGTCATCGGCCTCGGCCTCGTCGCCCTGGTCGCGGTCGCCGAATTCCCCAACCAGGTTCGTGCCATGCTGCCGCAGAAGGGCGTGCTGGTGAATCTCCTGCCGCCGCCCCTGCCGGCGATGCCCGAAACCAAGGCTGCCTATTGGCTCGAGCAAAACTGGTCGCTCAAGGACCGACATTGGTTCCACCACGCCAGCCAGGGCACCGCGACGTTCCCGGTGCCCTATGAGTGGTTCGTGGCGCTGGAGCAGCCGCAGCTCCACCTGTTCTCCAAACCGGGCCTGATCAAGGACAGCGCCTATCTCGAACGCTTCGGCTTCATCCCGAGCCCGCAGACGATCCAGACCGACACGGCGACGCTGCGCCGCTTCGGCTACGCCAATGTCTACGAGACCACGCAAGCGTCGGACTGGTCGACGCGCTGGACGCCGGCGGAGAACGTTGACGGCCTGCCGGTCGGCTTCGCGCGCATGACCGGCGTGGTCGATCCCGCGACGAGCCGCCGCGAGGACGACATGATCGGACTGACCTGCGCCGCCTGTCATACCGGCCAGATCCATTACCAGGGCATCGACGTCCGCTTCGACGGCGGCCCGGCGATGACCGACCTGAAGAAGCTCGAGCTCGCGACCGGCCTGTCGATCGCCTATACGCTGTACGTCCCGTTCCGCTTCCAGCGTTTCGCCGATCGCGTGCTCGGCCCCGACGCCAGCAAGGCGGACCGCGCTGCGCTCAAGCAGAAGCTGAGCACGATCGGCAGCTTCCTGATCGACTGGGCCAAGACCTACGAGAAAACGATCGAAGGCAAGACGACCTGGGACGGCAAGCAGCAGCAGGACACCGAAGAAGGGTTCGGCCGGCTCGATGCCCTCAACCGCATCGGCAACCAGGTGTTTTCGCAGGACCTCGCAATGAGCGGGGTCAAGGGATTCGAGAAGAACCTGCACGCCCAGGACGCGCCGGTCAGCTATCCCGCGATCTGGACGGTGCCCTGGTTCAAGTTCGCCCAATACGACGCCTCGATCGAGCAGCCGCTGATCCGCAACGCCGGCGAAGCACTCGGCGTGACGGCGCTGCTCAATTTGTCCGATGCCTATCCGCAGGACAGGCTGTGGCGCTCCTCGGTGAACATCAGGACGCTCGGCTGGATCGAGGACATGCTGAGAGGCCCCGATCCATTCAAGGCGGCTGATGGTCCGAAGTTCGGCGGCCTGCTCGCACCGAAATGGCCCTCGCACATCCTCGGCGATGCCTGGAAGCTGAAGCCCGATCGGGTCGAACGCGGCCGCGCCATCTACGCGGAGATGTGCTCCGGATGCCATCTGCCTGACATCAACACCCCGGCCTTCTGGTCGTCGAAGCGCTGGGAGCCGAGCGGCGACAGCAAGGTGCTGAATGCGGTGACGATCCCGCTCGACGAGATCAAGACCGATCCCGAGCAGTCCCTCGTTCTCAGCAAGCGGACCGTCGACGTGCCCGGCTTTCTGAAAATCAACACGGCTGACCTGCAGACGTGGTGGCAGTGCGAGATCCCGACCGCGAGCAAATCGCCCAACGAGATGGTCTATGCACTCGGGCTCATGACGGTGGTCGATCTCGTCGCCCGCAAATGGATGGACGACGAGAAGATCCCGGAGGCCGAACGGGCGCAAATGTGGAATATGGCGCGCAAGAACTGTCTCAATCCGGCGCCTGACCCGCGCTATCGCGCCCGGCCCTTGAACGGCATCTGGGCCACTGCGCCTTACCTGCACAACGGCTCGGTGCCTTCGCTGTACTGGTTGCTGAAGCCGCAGAACGAGCGTCCGCAAAAATTCTGCATGGGCCGCCGCGACTACGACCCCGACAGCGTCGGTTTCGCAGTCACCGCCAACGAGCGCTGCAAGACCGGTGAAACGGAGTTCTCCGCGACCGGCTCCGACGGCAAGCCGATCCAGGGCAACAGCGTGCTCGGCCATTCCTTCGAGCGCAAGGACGGTGAGTCGAAGCGCCCCGGCGTCATCGGCCGCATGTTCAAGGACGACGCCGAGCGCTACGACCTGATCGAGTATCTGAAGACGCTGTAAAGAATCTTGCTTCGTCATTGCGAGCGCAGCGAAGCAATCCAGGCTGTCGCCGCGGAGATAGCCTGGATTGCTTCGTCGCAAGAGCTCCTCGCAATGACGGAGAATGAGGACGCTCCTCGACTCCGATTCTCACCGTAATCGTGGAGGCTCCCGATCTCTTCTCACTTGAACAGCGGCGTGCCAGGCACGAAGGCGTCGAAGGCGGCCCAGAACTGGGTGCGGTAGCGGTCCTGCTCCTGGAGGATCTCGTGCTTGGCACCGGCGATCACGAGATGGGAGCCGGCGCGCAAATGATAGGCGAATTCCTCGATCGCCGCGGTCGAGACCACGGTATCGTTGGAGGCCGCCAGCATCAGGATCGGCTGGCGGATCTGGGAGGGGTAGTTCACGCGCTTGAAGGTGTGCATCGCGCGGAAGGCGGTATCGGCCCAGGCGACCGTCGGCGAGGCTAGGCCAAGCGTCGGGTCTTCCTCCAGGATCGCGGCGTTGCGCGCATAGCGGACGGGATCGCTGGTCAAGGGATTGTTGATGAAGGGTTCGAGCCCGGTGAGGCGGTCGCTGCCGCCGGGGACGTAGCGGCCGCCCTGCCCGAGCAGGCGCATCGTCTTGAGCAGCGCACGCACGGGGAGCGAGGTGGTGCGCCCGGGCAGGTCGATCATCGGCGCAGACAGCACCATGCGGTCGAACCAGCGCTTGCCGGCATGCGCCACCCGCAGCAGCACCGTGCCGCCCATGGAATGGGCGAGCGCGAAGAAGGGTGGCGGGCAATCCGGCAGCACCACCTGCTGCACGAAGGTCTCGACGTCGATCTCGAAATCGGCGAAGTCGCGCACATAGCCCTTGCGCGGATCGCGCAGGCGGCGCGACGAATGGCCCTGCCCGCGCCAGTCGATCATCGCCACCGCAAAGCCGCGGTCGCGCAGATCGCGCACGGTCTCGAAATATTTCTCGATCTGCTCGCTGCGCCCGGTGAAGACGCAGACCGTACCCTTGCGGTTCGCCGGCGGCGCCCAGCGCGCAAAGCGCAGCTCGACGCCATCAGGGGTCTTGATGGTGCCGCTGACGACGTTTTCGGGGACCGGATTGGCGGGAATCGAGACCAGCGTCATTGGGCGTGCTTGGGCGGGAAGTGCTGCAAATCAAGGGGCCAAAGCGCCGAAAAGGCGCCTGTCCCGCCCTCTTGAACGCCGTCTCGTTCCACCCATATCACCTTCGTGCAGGCCGCTACCAGTGTTTCGGAACCGGAACATCAGGCTGCACACAGACTAAAGCCCGGCCCGATTGGCGGGCGGGTTACCAACAGTCGCTCAATGGAGGACTTGACCATGCGTAGCTACGATCTCACTCCGTTCTATCGTTCCACCGTCGGCTTCGACCGTCTCTTCAACCTGCTCGACCAGGCCAGCTCGGACGGCAGCCCCGGTTATCCCCCCTACAACATCGAGCGCACCGGCGAGAATGCCTACCGCATCACCGTTGCGGTTTCGGGCTTTGCCAAGGATGAGCTCTCCATCGTCGCGAAGGAAAACACGCTGACGATCAAGGGCGAGAAGGTCGCGAACGAGAACTCGAAATCCGAAGTGCTCTACCGCGGCATCGCCGCGCGTGCCTTCGAGCGCGCCTTCCAGCTTGCCGACTTCGTGCAGGTGAAGGACGCCTCGCTCGAGAACGGGCTGCTTCATGTCGACCTCGTCCGCGAGATTCCCGAGGCCAAGAAGCCGCGCCAGATCGCGATCAACGCCGGCGCCAAGGCGCAGGTGATCGAGAACTCCGCCGCGCAGGCCGCCTGAGCCAGGCGACCAAACCCAGCGACTTCCAGGTTGCGAAAAACGCCCCGGTGCCCCGGGGCGTTTTTTTCGTTGCAATGCATCACAGAGCAGTGATGGCGTAACACCGTCGCCTCGCTCTCCGTCCTTTGGGCATCGAACCAAAAACACGGAGAAGACCATGTCACTCTGGCGCAGCCTTTTCGTCGCCGCGAGCCTTTTGGCCGCTCCCCTCAACCTCGCTCATGCCCAGACACCGCAGACGGTCAAGGCGAAGAACGTCGTGCTGGTGCACGGCGCCTGGGCCGACGGCTCGAGCTGGTCGGAGGTGATCCCGATCCTGCAGGCTGCAGGCCTGCATGTGACCGCCGTGCAGAATCCGCTGTCCTCGCTCAGCGACTCCGTCGAGGCGACCAAGCGGGCGCTGGCCGAGCAGGACGGGCCGACGGTGCTGGTCGCGCATTCCTGGGGCGGCACCGTGATCAGCCAGGTCGGCACCGACCCGAAGGTCACCGGCCTCGTCTACGTCGCCGCACGCGCGCCCGATGCGAACGAGGATTTCGTGGCGCTGTCGAAGCAGTTTCCGGCCGGGCCGGCGCGCGCCGGCATCGTCGAGCGCGACGGCTACACCAAGCTCTCGGAAGAGGCCTTCCTGAAGTACTTCGCCAACGGCGTGAAGCCGGAGCAGGCCAAGGAGCTCTACGCCGTGCAATGGCCGACGGCGGCCTCGATCTTCGCCGGCCGCACCACGGAGGCGGCCTGGCGCTCCAAGCCGAGCTGGTACGCGGTGTCGAAGAACGACTACACCATCAACCCCGATTTCGAGCGCTTCCTCGCCAAGCGCATGAACGCCACCACGATCGAGCTCGATGCCGGCCACCTCTCGCTGGTGTCGCATCCAAAGGAGGTGGCGAATCTGATCCTGGATGCGGCGGGCTATCCGCGGAGCTGAGGCGCAGTCAGTTCACGCAAAAGCGCCCGAGAGATTCTCGGGCGCTTTCCGTTTGCTGAGGCCTAATCCAGCCCCAGTGCGGCTGGCATCTCCTGCGTCGGCAGGATGGTCGGGGCCGGCCTGACCTGACCGACGGTCGGCGCGGTTGCTTGCGGAGCGGCTTCGGTCGGCTTGGCTTGCACCACGGCGGCTTGCTGCGCGGGTTGGGCCTGCGCTGCCTGCGCCGCCGGCTCGGCTGGCTTGGCAACGACGACCGGCGGCTCGGCGCGCCGCGGGGCGGCCTTCGGCAGCGGCACGGCGCGGCTTGCCACATGCGGGATCGACGCCGGCGGGCGCGGCGGGCCGCCGCGGACCACGGTCGGCGGCAGTGCGGTTTGCGGCCCGTAGGGCGCGACCGCGCGCTCGTCATAGGCGGGCGCCATGCCATAGGCGTCAGGGGCGGGCATGAAGCGGATGATCCGCCCGTCGCGGGCGTCGATCACCAGCCGGCCATCGTCGCCGTTTCTGTCGATCACCGCGATGGTGTAGACGCTGCCGCGCAGGCGCGGAATGCCGAGGGGCGAGAAGCCGTTCTCGCGCAGCACGGCGTAAACCTCGGTCGGCGGCAACAGGGCCAGCGCCGGGCCGCGCTCCTCGTAGCCATAACCGTAGCGCGGCGGCGGGGCGGCTTCCGGCGGCGCATAGGGCCCGTCGAAATCCGAGACCGCGATGACGGCCCCTCTGGCGATACCGCTCGCGGGAACCTGGGCCTGCCCCGCACTGGCACCCAGCGCCAGCACGGCGGCGGCCACACATCCTGTGAAAAACTTCATGATCCAGACGCTCCTGTCAGGCCCTCCGGTGGCCGCCCTCTTTCGCTTCTCGCGGCGTGGCGCGCCTTCCGAAGGGTTGATCCGAAGCTTCATTTGGGATTTCGGCGCCGCCGGGGCCGGATCAGGGCGTGTTTGCCTCAAAACCGGGGCTACGCAACTTTTGGAAAGCGATCGATTGACTTCTGCGGAATCGGGACTTCCGCGCGCTTGTGTGCTAGACAAAAATTTGGCAAGGTGATGGTTAGGACAGGAAGACTGTCTCAATTTTGCCTGCGGTTCCGGCATAGGGATTGCAGCGAGAACTGGTGCTCTCGAGCGCCGGCAAGGTACCAGGCAAAGCCGTTCTCGGGGACGAAGAACGCCTAGGCCTGAATTTAAGAAAATGCGGCTCGCAGAGGACGAGCGGTGGCCCAGGAGCGGGTGCCGCGGGACGCCCAAGGTGCGCCGAAGATGGCGGTGAGGCAGCTTGCCGCATGGAGAGGACAGGAACAATGAACGGGTCGCAATTCGAGCGCGCAAACATCGTGGCAGAAGAGCTGTCGGCGACGGTCGCCTCGAAAACGACCGATCCGATCACCTCACCGATTCAAGAGCACAATTCGCGCCCCAAAGCCGAAGGCCTGTACGATCCGAGCCTGGAGAAGGACTCTTGCGGCGTCGGCTTCATCGCCAACATCAAGGGCAAGAAGTCGCACGAGATCGTCTCGGACGCGCTGAGCATCCTCTGCAACCTCGAGCATCGCGGCGCCGTCGGCGCCGACCCGCGCGCGGGTGACGGCGCCGGCATTCTGGTGCAGATCCCGCACGCCTTCTTCAGCCGTAAGGCCTCCGAACTCGGCTTCAAGTTGCCGGCGCCCGGCGAATACGCCATCGGCGCGTTGTTCATGCCGCGCGACACCGCCTGGCGCAACGTGATCAAGAGCATCGTCGCCGACCAGATCAAGGAAGAGGGTCTGACCTTGCTCGGCTGGCGCGACGTGCCGACCGACAATTCCTCGCTGGGCGTCACCGTGAAGCCGACCGAGCCCGCCTGCATGCAGGTGTTCATCGGCCGCAACGGCACCGCCAAGACCGAGGACGAGTTCGAGCGCCGGCTCTACATCCTGCGCAAGTCGATCTCGCAGGCGATCTACCAGCGCCGCGACCGCGGCCTTGCCGGCTATTACCCGTGCTCGATGTCCTGCCGCACCGTGATCTACAAGGGCATGTTCCTCGCCGACCAGCTCGGCAAGTACTATCCCGATCTGCACGAGGCTGACTTCGAGAGCGCGCTGGCGCTCGTGCATCAGCGCTTCTCGACCAACACCTTCCCGGCCTGGTCGCTGGCGCATCCCTACCGCATGATCGCGCATAACGGCGAGATCAACACGCTGCGCGGCAACGTCAACTGGATGGCGGCACGCCAGGCCTCGGTCAGCTCCGAGCTCTACGGCAAGGACATCAACCGGCTCTGGCCGATCTCCTATGAGGGACAGTCGGACACCGCCTGCTTCGACAACGCGCTCGAATTCCTGGTGCAGGGCGGCTACTCGCTGCCGCACGCCGTGATGATGATGATTCCGGAGGCGTGGGCCGGCAATCCCTTGATGGATGAGAAGCGCCGCGCCTTCTACGAATATCATGCCGCGCTGATGGAGCCGTGGGACGGCCCGGCCGCGATCGCCTTCACCGACGGCCGCCAGATCGGCGCCACGCTCGACCGCAACGGCCTCCGGCCCGCCCGCTATCTCGTCACCAAGGACGATCGCATCGTCATGGCGTCCGAGATGGGCGTGCTGACGATCCCAGAGGACCAGATCATCACCAAGTGGCGGCTGCAGCCGGGCAAGATGCTGCTGGTCGACCTCGAGCAAGGCCGCCTAATCCCGGACGACGAGATCAAGGCTTCGCTCGCCGCCAGCCATCCCTACAAGGAGTGGCTGGAGCGGACCCAGATCGTGCTGGAAGACCTGCCGAAGGTGCCGACCACGGGCGTGCGCTCAAACCTGTCGCTGCTCGACCGCCAGCAGGCGTTCGGCTACAGCCAGGAAGACATCACCCTTCTGATGACGCCGATGGCGGCCACGGGCGAAGAAGCCGCGGGCTCGATGGGCAACGACACGCCGATTTCGGCGCTGTCGGACAAGGCCAAGCCGCTGTTCACCTACTTCAAGCAGAACTTCGCGCAGGTCACCAACCCGCCGATCGACCCGATCCGCGAAGAGCTGGTGATGAGCCTCGTCTCGATCATCGGGCCGCGGCCGAACCTGTTCGACCTGCAGGGCATGGCCACGACCAAGCGCCTCGAAGTGCGCCAGCCGATCCTGACCGACGCGGACCTGGAAAAGATCCGCTCGATCTCGGAGGTGGCGGAGTCGCACTTCAAGTCGCGCACGCTGGACACCACCTTCCACGCCGGCCTCGGCGCGGCGGGCATGGACCAGGTGCTCGACGAGCTCTGCGCGCGCGCCGAAAGCGCGGTGCGCGAGGGCGTCAACATCATCATCCTGTCCGACCGCATGGTCGGCACCGACCGCGTGCCGATCCCATCGCTGCTGGCCTGCGCCGCCGTGCATCATCACCTGATCCGCACCGGCCTGCGCACCTCGGTCGGCCTCGTCGTCGAATCCGGCGAGCCGCGCGAAGTGCATCACTTCGCCTGCCTTGCCGGCTACGGCGCCGAAGCGATCAATCCGTACCTCGCGTTCGAGACCATCACCGCGATGAAGGACCGCCTGCCCGGCTCGCTCGACGACTATGAGATCGTCAAGCGCTACATCAAGTCGATCGGCAAGGGCCTGCTCAAGGTGATGTCCAAGATGGGCATCTCGACCTATCAGTCCTATTGCGGCGCGCAGATCTTCGACGCGGTCGGCCTCAAGGCCGACTTCGTCGCCAAGTTCTTCGCCGGCACGCACACCCGCGTCGAGGGCGTCGGCCTTGGCGAGATCGCCGAGGAAGCCGTGCGCCGTCATGCCGACGCGTTCGGCGAGGCGCAGGTCTACAAGACCGCGCTCGATGTCGGCGGCGAATATGCCTATCGCAGCCGCGGCGAGGACCATGCCTGGACCGCGGAGTCGGTGTCGCTGCTGCAGCACGCCGCGCGCGGCAATTCGCAGGAGCGCTACCGCGCCTTCGCCAAGATCCTGAACGAGCAGTCGGAGCGCCTGTTGACGCTGCGCGGCCTGTTCCGGATCAAGAACGCGGAGGAAGAAAAGCGCAAGCCGATCCCGCTCGACCAGGTCGAGCCGGCCAAGGAGATCGTCAAGCGTTTCGCCACCGGTGCGATGAGCTTCGGCTCGATCTCGCGCGAGGCGCACACCACGCTCGCGATCGCCATGAACCGGATCGGCGGCAAGTCGAACACCGGCGAAGGCGGCGAGGAAGCCGACCGCTTCAAGCCGATGCCGAACGGCGATTCCATGCGTTCGGCGATCAAGCAGGTCGCCTCGGGCCGCTTCGGCGTCACGACGGAGTATCTCGTCAACTCCGACATGATGCAGATCAAGATGGCGCAGGGTGCCAAGCCCGGCGAAGGTGGCCAGCTGCCCGGCCACAAGGTCGACGCGACCATCGCAAGAGTCCGGCACTCGACGCCGGGCGTCGGCCTGATCTCGCCGCCGCCGCACCACGACATCTACTCGATCGAGGACCTGGCGCAGCTCATCTACGACCTCAAGAACGTCAACCCGACCGGCGACGTCTCGGTCAAGCTCGTCTCGGAGATCGGCGTCGGCACTGTGGCCGCGGGCGTTGCCAAGGCGCGCGCCGACCATGTCACCATCGCGGGCTTCGAGGGCGGCACGGGTGCTTCGCCGCTGACCTCGATCAAGCATGCGGGATCGCCGTGGGAAATCGGGCTCGCCGAAACCCACCAGACCCTGGTGCGCGAGCGGCTGCGCAGCCGCATCGTGGTCCAGGTCGACGGCGGCTTCCGCACCGGCCGTGACGTCGTGATCGGCGCGCTGCTGGGCGCCGACGAGTTCGGCTTCGCCACCGCGCCGCTGATTGCGGCCGGCTGCATCATGATGCGCAAGTGCCATCTCAACACCTGCCCGGTCGGCGTCGCGACCCAGGACCCTGTCCTGCGCAAGCGCTTCACCGGCCAGCCCGAGCACGTGATCAACTACTTCTTCTTCGTCGCCGAGGAAGTCCGCGAGATCATGGCTTCGCTCGGCTTCCGCACCTTCAACGAGATGGTCGGCCAGGTGCAGCTGCTCGACCAGACCAAGCTGGTCGCGCATTGGAAGGCCAAGGGGCTCGACTTCTCCAAGCTCTTCGTCAAGCAGAAGGAAGAGAAGGGCCAGAAGATCTATCACTCCGAGCGCCAGAACCATCATCTGGAGGCGGTGCTCGACCGCACGCTGATCGAGAAGGCGCAGGCAGCGCTCGATCGCGGCGCGCCGGTGAAGATCGAGGCCGCCATCAACAGCACCAACCGCTCCGCAGGCGCGATGCTGTCCGGCGCGGTGGCCAAGATCTACGGCCATGCCGGCCTGCCGCACGACACCATCCATGTCAGCCTCAAGGGCACCGCGGGCCAGGCCTTCGGCGCCTGGCTCGCCCACGGCGTCACCTTCGAGCTCGAAGGTGAGGGTAACGACTATGTCGGCAAGGGCCTCTCGGGCGGCAAGATCATCGTCAAGCCGCCGAGGAACTCGGCCATCGTGCCGGAAGAGAGCATCATCGTCGGCAACACCGTGATGTACGGCGCGATCGAGGGCGAGTGCTACTTCCGTGGCATCGCCGGCGAGCGTTTTGCCGTGCGTAACTCGGGCGCGGTCGCCGTGGTCGAGGGCGCGGGCGATCATTGCTGCGAATACATGACCGGCGGCATCGTGGTCGTGCTCGGCAAGACCGGGCGCAACTTCGCGGCCGGCATGTCCGGCGGTATCGCCTACGTGCTCGACGAGGCCGGCGACTTCGACAAGCTGTGCAACCTCAGCATGGTCGAGCTCGAGCCGGTGCTGTCGGAGGAGCTGATCAACGCCGGCACCTATCACCATGCCGGCGACCTCGAGGCGCATGGCCGGGTCGACGTGTTCAGGAACCTGCTCGCCTCCGACGTCGAGCGGCTGCACGTCCTGATCTCGCGCCACGCCAAAGCCACCGGCTCCAAGCGCGCCGCCGACATCCTTGCCAATTGGAAGGACTGGCTGCCCAAATTCCGCAAGGTGATGCCGGTCGAGTACCGGCGCGCGCTGCGCGAGATGGCGGCCAACGCGGACGCCGAGCCGAAAATCGCGATCGGGGCGTAAGGCATTACACCTCGTCATTGCGAGCGAAGCGGAGCAATCCAGAATCTCTCCGCGGAAAAAAGACTGGATTGCTTCGTCGCTTCGCTCCTCGCAATGACGGTGAGGAAACAACAAGACGAATTTAAGCGGCAGGGACTTCGGGTTTAATGGGCAAGATCACGGGTTTTCTGGAAATCGAACGGCACGACCGCAAGTACACCCCGGTCGCCGAGCGCGTGAAGCATTACAAGGAATTCGTCGTTCCGCTCTCCGAGAAGGAGGTGCGCGACCAGGCCGCGCGCTGCATGAATTGCGGCATTCCCTATTGCCACGGCACCGGCTCGGTCGCGCCGGGCACGCCGGGCTGTCCGGTCAACAACCAGATTCCCGACTGGAACGACCTCGTCTACCAGGGCAATTGGGAAGAAGCCTCGCGCAACCTGCATTCGACC
Source organism: Bradyrhizobium yuanmingense (assembly GCF_025200905.1). Taxonomy (NCBI): domain Bacteria; kingdom Pseudomonadati; phylum Pseudomonadota; class Alphaproteobacteria; order Hyphomicrobiales; family Nitrobacteraceae; genus Bradyrhizobium; species Bradyrhizobium yuanmingense. The sequence continues at coordinate 6,552,680 of NZ_CP104173.1, forward strand.
AACAATTTCCCGGAGTTCACGGGGCGCATTTGCCCGGCGCCGTGCGAGGCGTCCTGCACGCTCAACATCGACGACAACCCCGTCACCATCAAGACCATCGAATGCGCGATCGTCGATCGCGCCTGGGACAATGGCTGGCTCCAGCCGGAAGTCGCGACTGTGAAGACCGGCAAGAAAGTCGCGGTGATCGGCTCGGGTCCGGCCGGCATGGCCTGTGCGCAGCAGCTGGCGCGCGCCGGCCACGACGTCCACCTCTACGAGAAGTACGCCAAGGCCGGCGGCCTGCTGCGCTACGGCATCCCCGACTTCAAGATGGAGAAGGGCGTCATTGACCGCCGCGTGGCGCAGATGGAAGCTGAAGGCGTCACCTTCCACTACAACAGCCATGTCGGCGCTGAGGGCAACGTCGATCCGCGCGAGATGCTCAACGAGTACGACGCCGTGGCGCTGACCGGCGGTGCGGAAGCCCCGCGCGACCTGCCGATCCCCGGCCGCGAGCTCGCCGGCATCCACTACGCCATGGACTTCCTCCCGCAGCAGAACCGCCGCGTCTCCGAGGAGCCGCTCGGCGGCGTCCAGGAGATCCTGGCCGGCGGCAAGCATGTCGTCGTCATCGGCGGCGGCGACACCGGAAGCGACTGCATCGGCACCTCGCTGCGCCAGGGCGCGCTCTCGGTGACGCAGCTCGAGATCATGCCCGCTCCCCCTGAGCGCGAGAACAAGGGCCTGACCTGGCCGAACTGGCCGCTGAAGATGCGGACCTCCTCGAGCCAGGCCGAAGGCGCGGTGCGCGAATACGCCGTGCTGACCCAGAAGTTCTCGGGCGAGAACGGCCAGGTCAAGAAGCTGCACTGCGTCCGCGTCGACGACAAGTTCAAGCCGATTGCCGGCACCGAGTTCGAGCTCGATGCCGAGCTGGTCCTGCTCGCGATGGGCTTCGTCCATCCCGTGCACGAGGGCCTGCTCAAGCTGCTCGCGGTCGAGCTCGACCCGCGCGGCAACGTCAAGGCCAACACGCTGGACTACCAGACCTCGCGCCCCAACGTGTTCACCGCCGGCGACATGCGGCGTGGGCAATCGCTCGTCGTGTGGGCGATCCGCGAGGGCCGGCTGTGCGCGCGGTCGATCGATACGTTCCTTATGGGGAAGACGGATTTGCCGCGCTGAGATGTCATTCCGGGGCGCGCGAAGCGCGAGCTATGGTGCGCAATTGCGCACCTGAGAATCCATTCATCACCAACCCAGACGCCCGATGGATTCCGGGCTCGCGCCAAGTGGCGCGCCCCGGAATGACAATTGGAGAGAGCCGCGCCTTTCGGCTTCGTCTCGTGCGACGCGCTAACAAGCGCCTCAATTCTGCAGCCTCACCCCGAGCAGCACCACCGTGCCCTGCGAGCTCGAGCCCGGCTGGCTCGAATTCAGGATGTCGTGGCGCAGCGTGCCCTTGACCCAGATGTTGCGGTTGAGCTTGTAGATCAAATTGCTTTCGAACGAGTAGGTCTTGTCGTTGCGGTTCTGGCCCTGGTAGTCGAGCGTGCCGTAGGTGAACTTGCCGACCGCGGTGAGCCAGCGGCGGAAGTCGTGGTCGACTTGGGCGGAGTAAGTGCGCACCAGGACGCCGGATGAGCCGGGGACCGTGGTCTCCGATATCTGCGTGTCGGTGAAGAACTTCACCGTGGTGAGGCCGCTGGCGCTCCAGATCAGCGAGCCCGTGGTCAGAAACCCTGCGAGCTGGCTGAGGCGCGGATCGGTGTAGCTGCGCGCGGAATAGCCGACCGAGATCTCGCCGGTGAGGATGCGCGAGAACTCGAAGGACGAGCCGACCTTGGCATAGCCGCCGTTGGAATCGCGGAAATAGCCGTTGCGGTCGGAAGCCTGGTCGTGGACGCGGGTATCGCCCTGGATCTCGACGAAGGGTTTTAGGCCGGGCTTGAGGTCGTAGGAGAAGCGGCCGACGCCGCCATATTGGTTGAAGTTGCGGTCGTCGTTGCTGAAGGTCGAGCCGTCGGTGAGCTTGGAATCGGTGTAGGCGGTGCGATCGATGGTGGCGCCGGCCGCGACCTGGAAGCGGTTGAAGGTCTGGTCGAAGCCGAGCGTCGTGCCATAGGCGGCGTAGACCGGATATCTCTGCAGGCCGGCCTGCACGTTGGGGCTGCCAGGATTGTCGGTGGCGAGCCGCAGGCGCAGCTGCGAGGTCAGCTTGAAATCGCGGGTGACGTCGAGGCGGCCATCGACATGGCCGTTGAAATCGGGACGATTGGCCTCGACCGGCGACGGCGAGGCCAAGCCGTTGATCGTCGCCGGCATGTCCTTGGTGTAGCCCGAGAACGAGCCACGCAGATCGGCGACCAGCGCGTGGCGCTCCCAATCCGACACCACGAGCAGATCGGGCGCGATGACATAGGCCGGCGAGCCGACGGGCCTGTTGAGGCGCGTCGGATTGCTGTCGTAGCCGGCGGAGAGTTCGAGCCCGCCCTTGATCAGGAAGCTGCCGGCGTAATCGCCGACCGCGCCGAACGGATCGTCATCGGCCCTGAGGCGGCGGCGCAGCGGCTGGCCGGGCACGTTGCCCGCCATCGCCGCCGGCACCGGGACCTTGTGCGCGGTCTCGGAGGGCGGTGGCGCGATGCGCGGCGGGCCCAGCGTCGTGGCCGGCGTTGCGGGCGGCGGCGGTGAGCCGGGACCGGCGGCGCGCTTCGGCTTCGGCTGGCCCGGATAGAGCTTGGGCTGCTGGCGCTTGCGGTTGAGCGAGTCGTAGCCGGAGCCGCTCGCGCCGGTGGCGGCCGGCAGGCCGTAGGTCGGGACCTGACCGACACGCGAGCTCGCCGGCGCCTGCTGGCGCTGGCGCGGGTCGGCGTTGGGATCAGGCAGTTTCGGCAAGGCATCGGAGGGCGCCTGGGGTACGCCGGCGGTGCGGCGGGTCGGCAGCGTCTCAGGCGAGGCGAAGGCGCCGCGGTTGGGATTGAACAGGTCGGGCGTGAGCCCCTGGGCCGCCGCCGGGCCGCTTGCGAGGGTGGTCAGCGCGAGGCACGGCAAAGAGGCGCGCAGGAAATGCGCGACCTTGCTCCGGCCCCTGCCTGGAGACGACCCCACGATGGAATTACCCCAACGAAATCAAACACTTTCTCGATCATCCCCGCCGACTGGCGAGAACCATCGTTAATGGAGTTAAAACAATTATGGTTAATGACCGGTTGAGGGCATCCGGCCGCGCGTCGCCTCGCTGATCGGGGCGTGCTAAGCAGGCGCCAATGGGCGAACGCCCCTCCTCCCTGGACCCGACCATGCCGAGCTCGAAACCGCTGATGACCCAATCATCCGGCTCCATTCCCGATAGCGTCGAATCCGCGCTCCGCACGCTGGAGACGGAGAGCGGCGGCATCAATGCGCTCGCTAGCGCGCTGCGCGGCCCGCTGGGCGAGCCGTTCGCCAAGGCGGTCGAGCTGATCCGCAATGCCAAGGGCCGCGTCATCGTCACCGGGCTCGGCAAGTCAGGCCATATGGGCCGCAAGATCGCCGCGACGCTGGCCTCGACCGGCACGCCTTCCTTCTTCGTGCACGCCGCCGAAGCCGGTCATGGCGACCTCGGCATGATCACGCCCGACGACGTCATCCTGGCGCTGTCCTGGTCCGGCGAGCAGCCGGAGATGAAGAACCTCGTGAACTATTCGGCGCGCTTTGCGATCCCCATGATCGCGGTGACCTCGAGCGCGTCGTCCTCGCTCGGCCAGGCCGCCGACCTCGTGATCGAGCTGCCCAAGGCGCGCGAGGCCTGCCCGCACAATCTGGCGCCGACCACCTCGACGCTGATGCAGGCCGCGATCGGCGACGCGCTCGCGATCGCGCTGCTGGAGGGACGCGGCTTCACCGCGCTGGAGTTCGCGCATTTCCACCCCGGCGGCAAGCTGGGCGCGATGCTGAAATTCGTCCGCGACTACATGCGCACGGGCGCTGAGATTCCGCTCAAGCCGCTCGGCACCGAGATGTCGGAAGCCGTGGTCGAGATGTCGGCGAAGGGGCTCGGCTGCGTCTGCATCGTTAACGATGCGGGCGAGGCCGTCGGCATCATCACCGACGGCGATCTGCGCCGCCACATGCGGCCCGATCTGCTGACGGTGACCGTCGACGAGATCATGACGAAGCAGCCCAAGACCGTGCCGCCTTCGATGCTCGCGACCGAGATGATCGAGGTGCTGAACACCCGCAAGATCACCTCGCTGCTGGTGACGGAAGCTGGCAAGGTGGTGGGGATCGTGCATCTGCACGATCTGCTGCGCGCGGGCGTGGCGTAGGGCGCGCAGCCCGCTTCACCCGTCATTCCGGGGCGCGCCACTTGGCGCGAACCCGGAATCCATTTCACCCCGAGGTCGCTGCCCGATGGATTCCGGGCTCGCGCTTCGCGCGCCCCGGAATGACGGTAAGGATGAGACGCTCCTCGCAATGACGGCCGCTAGAGCGGCGCCGGAAACCGCGCCGCGTTCTCCTCCAGCGGCAAGCGCAGCCCGTTCGCCAAATACGACACCGTGCGATAGAAGCCGCACAGCAGCATGATTTCCAGGATCTGCGCCTCGTCGTGATGCGCGGAGAGCGCGGCGAATTCATCGTCGCTCAACGTCGCGCGATGATGCAGCGCGTCGACGGCTGCGATCAGCGCCTGTTCGGCCGGCGACCAAAGGGCCGAATTCGCATCACCCAGCACCGTGGCGCGCACCTCCTCCGCGGTGAGCTTCGCCGGCCCGGCGAAGATCGCGACATGCACGCCCCATTCGTATTCGCATCCGTTCAGCGCGCAGGTGCGGTCGATGACGATCTCACGCTGCCGCAGCGAGAGCGGCCCCGGATCAAGCAGCCCGCCCGCGCGAAACTTGTCCCAGGCGCGGTCATGGCCCGCCATCACCCGGAACAGCACCAGCGGCGGCGCACCGCGCATGATGCGGTCGAACTGCGCCTGGATGCCCAGGGGATAAGGCGGCGAGAGCGGGGCGATGCGCGGTGAGGCCTGGGACATGAGCGATTTCCGTTGCTACATTTACCGTAGCGCTACGCTACATTATCCGTAGCATGACGCAAGAGGTGACCATGGCGAAACGGGCGACAACAGCAGAACGCCGCGTCCGCGGCTCGCGCACCGGACGGCCGATCATGGCTTTGCTCGACCTGCTCGGCCGGCGCTGGGCCTTGCGGATCTTGTGGGAGTTGCGCGGAGAGCCCCTCACCTCGCGCGCCCTGCGCAGCGCCTGCGACGAGGCCTCGCCCACAGTGCTGCAGGCCCGGCTGACCGAGCTGCGCGAGGCGGGCTTCGTGGAGCTGGGCGACGGCGGAGGTTACGGACTGACACCGCTGGGCCGGGAATTGTGCGAGACCTTCATGCCACTGCACAGGTTTGCGGAGCGATGGAGAAGGTGAGCATCACTCGTTGCCACGCGCTGGTGTTCCTTCTCCCCTTGTGGGAGAAGGTGGCGCGAAGCGCCGGATGAGGGGTCTCTCTCCACGAACTCAGCTTAGCTATCGCGGAGAGACACCCCTCACCCGTCTCGCCGCTTTGCGGCGAGCCACCCTCTCCCGCAAGGGGAGAGGGGAAAAGTCCTCACGCCGCGGCGACCGTCAGGTTGGCGCCGTCGACCTGTACCACCTTCACCCGCGTGCCGGCCGGCGTATCGGGCCCAGCCACGCGCCATACCGTGTCGCCGATGCGCACGGTGCCGGTGCCGTCGATGATCGGCTTCTCCAGCGTGAACTCGCGGCCGAGCAGGGCTTCGCTGCGCTTGTTGAGGAACGGACTGGCGCTGGCGTCCGGCTTCGGCTTGGCGAGGCGGCGCCAGACCGGCACGGCAGCGGCGGCAAAGATCGCGAACATCACGAGCTGGACCTGCCAGGAGATCGCCGCCGCGAACGAGATCAGGCCGACCAGCAGCGCAGCGAGCCCGAGCCAGAACAGGAAGATGCCGGGCGCCAGCACCTCCAACGCCATCAGGATGAAGCCGAGGATCAGCCAGTTCCAGTTGCCGAGCGATACGAACATGTCGGTCATGACACGACCTCTGTGAATAGTCCCGTTACTGCTGCGGCACGAACGGCGGTGTCGGGCCCGACGACGGTACCGAGCCGCCGCGGCGGGCCGCGGCCACCGCGCTCTCCCCGAACGTGGCCTTCGCAATTTCGCCGATGCCGGCGAGCGAGCCCAGCATGCTCATCGCTTCGACCGGAAGCATGATGACCTTCTGGTTCGGCGAGTCGGCCAGTTGCCCGAATGCCTTGATATACTTGTCGGCGATAAAATAGTTTAGCGCAGCGACATCGCCCTTGGCGATGGCCTCGCTGACCATTTGCGTGGCCTTGGCCTCGGCTTCCGCCGACCGCTCGCGCGCCTCGGCATCGCGGAAGGCGGCCTCGCGGCGGCCTTCCGCCTGGAGGATCTGGCCCTGCTTGGCGCCCTCGGCGCGCAGGATCTCGGACTGGCGTTGGCCTTCGGCCGCGAGAATGTCGGCGCGCTTGACCCGCTCGGCCTTCATCTGCCGCCCCATGGCTTCGACCAGGTCGGCGGGCGGCACGATGTCCTTGATCTCGATGCGGTTGACCTTGACGCCCCAGGGCGAGACCGCGGCGTCGACCACGCGGAGCAGGCGCTCGTTGATTTCGTCGCGGTGCGACAGCACCTGGTCGAGGTCCATCGAGCCCATCACCGAGCGGATGTTGGTCATGGTCAGCACCGTGATCCCCTGGTTCAGGTTGGCGACCTCGTAGCTCGCCTTGGCGGCATCGAACACCTGATAGAAGGCGACGCCGTCCACCGTCACCGTGGCGTTGTCCTTGGTGATCACCTCCTGCTCGGGAATGTCGATCACCTGCTCCATCATGTTGATCTTGCGCCCGACGCGATCGAAATAGGGCACGATCAAATTGAGCCCGGGGCTCAGCGTCTGGGTGTATTTGCCGAACCGCTCGATGGTCCAGTCATAGCCCTGCGGCACCGTCTTCACGCCGGCGACCAGCGTGACGATGACGAGCAAAACCAGAACAATCGCGAAAATGTCGAAGCCGCTCATATCTCCTCCAAGCCGGGACAAGACGTCAGGAAAAAGCCCTTTCCGGCGCTGTCATTGGTCGGGATCACGATCCTACCGGTTCAGCGGTCGCAATTCACGTCGGTATCGGAGCAATTCCACACAAGACACACAGCAAGAGAACGGTCGCGATATGTATTTGCGACAGGCTCTTGAAAGCGCGCGGGCGCAGGCCTAAAGCGCGATGCGATCAGGATGAATCGTCATCGCACTTTAGGTTATTGTTTGAGCATGATCTTTTCGGAAAACCGCTTCACACTTTTCCGGATCATGCTCTAGCAGCGGAAATTAGCGAATTCGGGCGAGGCGTCCGTCACGGACGGGTTCATTCGATCACGTCATTCGCAATTGCAAGCAGGCCCGGGGAAAGCGTGATGCCGAGCGCTCTCGCCGCCTTCAGGTTGATCACCAGCTCGAACTTGGTGGGATTCTGCACCGGCAGGTCGGCCGGCCGTGCGCCCTTCAGGATCCGATCGATATAGTCCGCGGCGCGGCGAAGCTGCTCGACGCTGTCGGTGCTGTAGGACATCAGCCCACCCTCATCGACGAACGTCCGGCTCCAGAATACCGCGGGTACACGCGCCTGTGCGATCGCCGAGAGCAGTTGCGCGCGGTTGGCCATGGTGAAGAAGTCCGGCAGGACCAGGATGGCGCCGTCTTGCCTGGAAGCCAGCGCCCCGATCGAGACGGCGTCATGGACGGGCGCGGGCTCGACCGTCAGGCGCAGCGTCCGTGCGGCGTCCTCGATGGCGCGCAACATCAGTGGCGCGAACGGCGCGGTGGCGGGATTGAAGACGACCGCAGCGCGGGACACCTTCGGCGTGACCTGCGTCAGCATCTCCAGCCATTTGCCGGCGAGCGGACCGTCGTAATCGGTAAAGCCGGTGAGGTTGCCGCCGGGATGCGCGAGGTTTTCGACAAAACCCTGGCTGACGGGATCGGTGACGACGGCGAACACGATCGGGATCGTCGTGGTGCGCCGGCGCAGCTCTTCGACCGAGGGTGTGCCGACCGCAAGCAGGATGTCGGGCTTGAGCGCGATCAGCTCGTCGGCGAACTGCGCGATGCGGGCGCGCTCGCCGCCGCCGTTGCGCCAATCGATCTTGAGATTGTCGCGCTCCTTCCAGCCTTGGCCGGCGAGCGCTTCGACCAGGGCCATGCTGCGCGTCTGGCCGATCGCATCATCAGCAGCCGTGACCGAGAGCACGCCGAGCCGCCGTGTCGCGTTCGGCTGCTGCGCCAGGGCCGGGGCCGGCAGCGCCGCGAGCATCCCAAGAAGCGCCAGGCACCGGCGGCGGTTCATGGGATGCCCATCAGATCCAGCCCTGGAGCTCGCGCAGCACCAGGGTGCGGATCACGTTCATGCCCGGTCCGCTGTCGTTGAGGCAGGGGATCGCGGAAAACTGCTCGCCGCCATTGTGCTTGAAGATCTCCGCGTTCTCCTGCGCGATCTCCTCCAGCGTCTCCAGGCAGTCGGCGGAAAAGCCCGGCGTCACCACTGCGATGCGGCGCACGCCCTCTTTGGCAAGCCGCTCCATGGTCTTGTCGGTATAGGGCTGCAGCCACTCGTCGTTGCCGAAGCGCGACTGGAAGGTCAGCAGCAGCTTGGTCTCGTCCATGCCGAGCCGGCGGCGCAGCGCCTCGGTCGTCGCGATGCAGTGCTGCTGATAGGGATCGCCCTTGTCGACATAGGCTTTCGGCATGCCGTGGAAGGATGCCACGATCAGCTCCGGCTTGAAGGACAGCGTCGCCAGATGGCCCTCGATCGAGGCGGCGAGCGCCTCGATATAGGCTTTGTCGTCATAGTAGGGCGGCGTCACCCGCAGAGTCGGCTGGTTCCGCAGCTGCGCGAGCACGCGGAAGACTTCGTCGCAGACGGTCGCCGAGGTCGAGGCCGAATATTGCGGATAGAGCGGCACGGCCAGGATACGCTCGCAGCCCTTCGCGATCAGCGCGTCGATGCCCGACTTGATCGACGGATTGCCGTAGCGCATCGCCCAATCCACGACGACGTTGTCGCGGTCCGACAAGGCGGCCGCGAGCTTGTCGCTTTGCGAGCGCGTGATGGTTTTCAGCGGCGACTCGTTCCGCTCATTGTTCCAGATCTTCTGGTAGTCGAGCGCCTTGGTGCGCGGACGGCTGCGCAGAATGATCCCGTTCAGCACCAGTTTCCAGATCAGGCCCTGGTCCTCGATGACGCGGGCGTCGCTGAGGAACTCCTTGAGGTAGATCCGCACGCCCGGAGCATCGGCCGTATCGGGCGTTCCGAGATTGATCAGGAGCACGCCGACGCGCGGTAGGGCGGATCGGGTGGCCGGTTTCGCGGTCTCGAGGGGGAGGACGCTGTTCATGACTGGTTGGGTCGCGCGTTGGTCCGAACTTGTCAAGATGAGCCGGGGTTCGCTAGGGTCGCACCCAAGCGGGGGGAGGCAGGATGACACTCGCGGAATGGTGCGTCTTCGGGGCGCTGCTGCTCTATCTGTCGACGATCGTCACGGTCAAATGGATCAGGTTTCGCCGCTTCGACAATTCCCGGCCGCGCGACCCCGCCTTCTATGAGGACGCCCTGTCGCAACGCGCGCTCGGCGCGCACCAGAACGGCATCGAGACGTTTCCGTTCTTTGCGTTCGCGGTGCTGCTCGCCGAATACAGGGAAGCGCCGCAGCGGCTGATCGACGAGCTCGCGGCGCTGTTCCTGATCGTGCGGATTGCCTATGTGCTGACGTATCTCGGCAACCGCCCGACGCTGCGCTCGATCCTCTGGAGCATCGGCTTTGCGATCAATCTCGGCATCTTCTTCATGCCGGCATTGAAGCGGTTTCTGCCGGTGTGAGCGGCTTCACGCCGAAAGATGGCGTTCTCGCGTCGCGATCAGTGCCCGCATTGATGCCGGGATCGTGACCGGACGATGGGTGTTCTGGTCCGTGTAGACCCAGACGATCTCGCCGGTTACCAGCGCCTCAGTGCCGCCCTTCCGGAAGATGGCGAGCTCGAACAGGAGGCTCGAATTGCCGATCCGCGCCACGCGCGCGCCGACGTCGAGCTCCCAGTCGAACCTAACAGGCGCCTTGTACTCGATCAGCGATTTGACGACGTGGAAATCGATGCCGCTCGCCTTTGCATCCGCATATTGGTCGAAGCCGAGCGCGCGGAAATATTCGGTGATGGTAGTGTCGAAATAGGTCAAATAATGCGCGTTGAAGACGACGCCCTGGCCGTCGATCTCGGAATAGCGCACCCGGAACGGATGGAAGAACCAGAAGTGTTCGCGCGACATCTATCGCCTCAAAAACACGTGGTCCGTTCGGCGGCAATGTAGCCGAACAGGAGGCCGACGCCGAACAGCAGGACCAGACTCGCGGCGCCGAACTCGATGCCGCGCATAAACAGCGCGCCACCGCCGTCGCGTCCGGCGCTGAGGCGGGCGGCAATGTCCTTGGCGGAGACGGCAACGACAGCAATGGCCGCCACCGTGATCGCGGTGCCCAACCCCATCAGGAAGGTCGCGGCGATCCCTGCCCAGAACAGGCCCTGCGCCAGCGCGAACACCAGGACCAGGATTGCGCCCGAGCAGGGGCGGATGCCGACGGTCAGGATCGCAGCGAAGCCGCGCCGCCAGCCGCCGGGGCCGGCGAGTTCGCTTGGCGTGGGTCCGTGGGAATGGCCGCAATGCTCGTCGTGGACGTGGTCGTGCCCGTGGTGATGGTGAGCGTGGCCGTGGCCATGGTGTTGATCATGGCCGTGATCGTGGTGATGATGATCATGCGCATCATGATGGTGGTGATCATGGTCGTGCGGCACGCCCGCCATCGCCGGCACCGGCTGGATGGCCTGAAATGCGCGGATGAAGGTGCGGCCCTTGACCCAGACCAGGCGCAGGCCGAACAGCGCGATCAGGGCGTAGCTCGCAATCTCGATCACGCCTTCCGCCTTGCACATCGTCTTGGCCGTCGCATTCAGCAGCCAGGCCGAGATGCCGACGATGAGGATCGCGACCAGCGACTGCATCAGGGCCGAGGCAAAGGACAGCGCGATGCCGCGCCGCGCCGTCTCGCGGTTGGCGACCAGATAGGAGGCGATCACCGCCTTGCCGTGGCCGGGACCGGCGGCGTGGAAGATGCCGTAGGCGAACGAGATGAACAGCAGCGTCCACACCGCCGAGCCATCGGACTTCGCGGCGCGGATCGTCGCCGACATCTGGCGATAGAATTCCGACTGCTTGGCGAGCAGCCAGCCGATGAGGCCGCTTGCTTCAGGCTGGGCCGCCTGCGCCGGTCGCGGCGCACCGAACGGGTTTTGCGCGAGAAGATCATGAAGGGCGGCATCAGTCACGGCCACGACCAGCAGCACAGCGGCAGTGGCGAGCAGCCCACGCGCAAGCGAAGAGAGTTGCGGCTTCAAGGGCAATCCACCGTGATCTTGTTGGCGAACATCATGCCGAAATTCGAGTTCTCACCGTTCAGGAAGGTCTGCTCGTTCAGCTTCTGCGCGCTCGCGGTGCCGTCGTTCGGCCGCTCCAGCTTCATCTGGCACCCCGCGGGCGCACCGACCAGCTTGACCGGACTGTCCTTGGCCATCTGGAAGTCGATGAACAAGGAGCGGTCGAACACTTCGAGCACCAGCTGCCTGGGCTTGACCGGATTCTTCAGCGGCAAGGTGAAGTGCAGGGTCAGCACCGTGTCCTTGTAGTCGAGGAAATAGTCGACCGGCTCCTGGAACCGCTCCTTCTTCCCGTCGGCCTTGGCGAAGGTGAAGTAGGCGTATTCCTTCAAGGACTCGACGTTGGTCTGCGCCAGGGGCTTCAGCTCCTCGCTTGTGTATGCGCCCTTGGTCTTGCTCTCGAGCCCCTGCACCGCATAGGCCGAGAACATGTCGTCGAAGGTCCAGGCGTGGCGCACGCCGGTGACGCTGCCGTCGGCAGCATAGAGCAATTCGCTGGTGGCGGTGATCCAGACATGCGGATGTGCATTCGCTGCCCCGGCCGCGAGCGTCATCGCGGCGGCGAGCAGGTATCCGAACAGGGCGCGCATGCTCATCAGGCTGCCCTGGCGTCTTCGAGCAGGCCGCGGCGGCGGAGCAGCGCATCCGGCTCCGGCGGGCGGCCGCGGAACGCCTCGTAGGCGGCTTCCGGATCGACCGATCCGCCCGACGAATAGATGTCGTCGTGCAGGCGCTTGGCCACGGCGGGATCGAAGATGTCGCCGGCCTCCTCGAACGCGCCGAAGGCGTCGGCGTCCATCACCTCCGACCACATGTAGCTGTAATAGCCGGCGGCGTAATGGTCGCCGGTGAAGATGTGGCCGAACTGCGTCGGCCGGTGACGCAGCGCGATCTCCTCGGGCATGCCGATCTTCTCCAGCTCGCGTTTCTCGAAGGCGCGGACATCCTGCGCGGCGGCGGCCGGCTGGGTGTGGAATTCCAGGTCGACCAGCGCCGAGGAGACGAACTCGACCGTGGCAAAGCCCTGGTTGAATTTTCGCGCGGCGAGGAAGCGTTGCAGCAGGTCGTCCGGCAGCGGCTCGCCGGTCTGGTAGTGGCGGGCGAACTTCTGCAGCACCTCGGGCCGCTCCTGCCAGTGCTCGTAGAGCTGTGACGGCAGCTCGACGAAGTCGGTGAACACGGAGGTGCCCGACAGCGAGGGATAGGTCACGTTGGAGAGCATGCCGTGCAGGCCGTGGCCGAACTCGTGGAACAGGGTGCGGGCATCGTCGGGCGACAGCAGCGACGGCTCGCCGCCGGCGCCCTTGGCGAAATTGCAGATGTTGAGAACCAGCGGCGCGACGTCGCCGTCGAGCTTCTGCTGGTCGCGCAGCGAGGTCATCCAGGCGCCGGAGCGCTTGGACGGCCGGGCGAAGTAGTCGCCATAGAACAGCGCCTTGTGCTTGCCGCCCCTGTCCTTCATCTCCCAGACCCGGACGTCCGGGTGCCAGACCGGAACGTCCTTGCGCTCCTCGAAGGTGACGCCGAACAGGCGCGTGGCGCAGTCGAAGGCGGCGGCGATCATGTTGTCGAGACCGAGATACGGCTTGATCGCGGAATCGTCGAAATTGGCGCGCTGCAGACGCAGCTTCTCGGCGTAGAAGCGCCAGTCCCAAGGGGCGAGCTTGAAATTGCCGCCCTCCTCCGTGATCAGCGCCTGCATCTCGTCGCGGTCGGCAAGCGCGCGGGCGCGGGCCGGCTTCCAGACCCGCTCCAACAGGCCGCGCACCGCGTCCGGCGTCTTGGCCATGGAGTCCTCGAGCCGGTAGGCGGCGTAGGTCGGATAGCCCAGGAGCCCGGCGCTCTCCTCGCGCAGCTTCAGGATCTCGACAATGGTCGCATTGTTGTCATTGGCGTTGCCGTTGTCGCCGCGCGCGATGAAGGCCTTGTAGACCTTCTCGCGGAGGTCACGCCGGGCGGAGCTCTTCAGGAACGTTTCGACCGAGGAGCGCGACAGCGTGACGATGGCCTTGCCTGCCATGCCGCGCTCTTCCGCCGCAGCCTTGGCGCTGGCGACGAAGCTCTCCGGCAGGCCCTGGCGGTCGGACTCCCCGAGCTCCAGGAACCAGTCCTGCTCGTCGCCGAGCAGATGGTGGCTGAAGCCGGTGCCGAGCTGGGCCAGCCGCTCGTTGATCTCGGCCATCCGCACCTTGGCTTCTTCGGAGAGGCCGGCGCCGGCGCGGTGGAAGCGGGTGTAGGTGCGCTCCAAGAGGCGGAGCTGCTCGGGCGTGAGACCGAGACCCGCGCGGTTCTCGTGCAGATGGGCGATGCGGCCGAACAGCACGGCGTTCATCATGATCGGATTCCAGTGCCGCGCCATCCGCAAGGAGACCTCCTTGTCGATCTCCAGGATGGCCGGGTTGGAATGCGCCGAGACGAGGTCGTAGAAGACCGCCGCGACCTTGCTCAGGAGCTTGCCCGAGCGCTCCAGCGCCGTGATGGTATTGGCGAAGTCGGGCGCCGCGGGATCGTTGGTGATCGCCGCGATCTCGGCGGCGTGGTCGGCGAAGGCCTGCTCGAAGGCCGGCAGGAAATGCTCCGGCTTGATCTCGTCGAAGGGCGGGGTCGCGAACGGTGTCACCCAGGCCTTCAGCAGCGGATTGGTCTCGGCGTCCGTAGTTTGGCGGGGTTCTGACATCACAAGTCCCGGATTTCGTGGCTCGATTGTTGCGGCCAGCTATAGCACGCGTGGGGCTTTTTTGGGCCGTTTGCCCTTGCCCCCAGCCTCCTTTTCGGGGAGATTGCGGCCCTCGAAGCCAGGACTCTCTGAAACCATGAACGCGCCTTCTTCATCGCCCCGCCAGATCGTCTGGTCCAGCGTCATCACCGTCATCAGCGCCGCCATCCTGATCGGCGCGGAGGTGTTCGGCGCGGCGTTTGCCGGCGGCTGGGCGCTCGCGATCCTGTTCGGGCTCGGCGATCAGGGCGCCCATATCCTGCAGGCCGTGCTGTTCGCACTCGGCGTGCTCGTGATGACCGCCTTCATCCGCGGCGCTCAGCGCATCGAGCCCTTCACCAAGCGCGGCTGACGCGTCTCGCGCGTGGGCAGCACGCGCTGCGCGGCGAAAACTTAACGCGCGTTCATCTTCCGCGTCGCTCGCGCAACAGTGCGCAAGCAGATGTTAGGCAATCCTGTCCGCAGCCTAAAAAAATTCTTGCGAACCAGAGTCAAAACGCTTATGTGCGGACTTGCCCAATTTCGCACGTGCCTGTGGTCGTGTGTCAGTCGGTAGGTATCCGGACAAGAGGCCGGACAGCCGCCAAGGGGTGAAGAAGCCGAGGGGCTCTTCGGAAGTGCGGAAGTCGAGACTGAAACGTCGAGCGACCGAAGCAAACCCGGAGCGCCCAGCATCTCTCTCAAAGAGATGCCATGTCGAAGGTGACTTCGCTCTTTGCAACCGTGACTGGCAGCCGGAGGCGAACCGGCGCACCCCGCTCTCAACGGGGGACGCGACTTAAAGCAACGACGGATCGGGCTTTTTTGGTCTCTACCGGCAGTCCAACGCCGGCGCGGGCTACTGAAAAGGCTTGTCCTTCATTGCCAGGTGAGCGGGCGGGAAACTCTCCCAACCAATCCACGGCAGCACAGTCTGGTTTGAGTTTTTTGGCCCCAGCGCGCCTCCATCGCGCGATGCGGCCGAAGCACTCTCATCAGACGTCACGTTGATACGGCTCCCGTCGCTGGGACCGTTGGAGAGTGCCATGACCGAACGTATCCAGGAATTCCTGCGCAACCGCCGCAACGAAGGCCTCGACACCGAGCCGTGCCTCGTCGTCGACCTCGAGGTCGTGCGCGACAATTACCAGAGCTTCGCCAAGGCGCTGCCCGACAGCCGCGTGTTCTATGCCGTCAAGGCGAACCCGGCGCCGGAAGTGCTGGCCTTGCTGGCGTCCATGGGCTCCTGCTTCGACACCGCCACGGTCGCCGAGATCGAGATGGCGCTGGCTGCGGGTGCGACGCCCGACCGCATCTCCTTCGGCAACACGATCAAGAAGGAGCGCGACATCGCTCGCGCCTTCGCGCTCGGCATTCGCCTGTTCGCGGTCGATTGCGCCGCCGAGGTCGAGAAGATCGCCCGCGCCGCTCCCGGCGCGAAGGTGTTCTGCCGCATCCTCTATGACTGCGCCGGCGCCGAGTGGCCGCTGTCGCGCAAGTTCGGCTGCGACCCGGAGATGGCGGTCGAGGTGCTCGACCTCGCCAAGCGCCTGGGCCTGGAGCCGTGCGGCATCTCCTTCCATGTCGGCTCGCAACAGCGCAAGGTGAAGGCGTGGGACCGTGCACTGGCGATGGCCTCGCAGGTGTTCCGCGACTGCGCCGAGCGCGGCATCAACCTGTCCATGGTCAACATGGGCGGCGGCTTCCCGACCAAGTACCTGAAGGACGTGCCGCCGGTCGTCACCTACGGCCGCTCGATCTTCCGCGCGCTGCGCAAGCACTTCGGCAACCAGATTCCGGAGACCATCATCGAGCCGGGCCGCGGCATGGTGGGCAACGCCGGCATCATCGAATCCGAGGTCGTGCTCATCTCGAAGAAGAGCGATGAGGACGAGGTGCGCTGGGTGTACCTGGACATCGGCAAGTTCGGCGGTCTCGCCGAGACCATGGACGAGTCGATCCGCTACGCCATCCGCACCCGTCACGACGGCGCGGACATGACCCCGTGCGTGCTCGCAGGTCCGACCTGCGACAGCGCCGATGTGCTGTACGAGAAGACCCCGTATCCGCTTCCGGTGACGCTCGAGATCGGCGACAAGGTGCTGATCGAAGGCACCGGGGCTTATACGTCGACCTACTCGTCGGTGGCGTTCAACGGCATTCCGCCGCTGCGGACGTACCACATCTGATCCGCCTCTCTTTTCCAGAGGCCTGACGAACCCGGGAGCCGGTCCGCCGGCTCCTCATCCAACATCTCGATTTCTGACGACGTCTTGGACAGGCGTGCTGTGCGCACGCCGGTTCAAGCGGGGACTGACGTGCCATGACTGCTCCTCGGAAGCCGCAAGTTGCCCTCACCTCGAAAGCCGCTCCGTTCGTGATCCGTGCGGAACGTGCTGGAGACGTCGCGACGCGTGAAGCGCTGCTCGATGCCTGCTTTGGCGAGAACCGCCATGGCCGCACCTGCCAGCGCCTGCGCGACGGACGCGCGCCCGCTGCAGGCCTTGCCCTGTCGGCGATGCGCGAGGGCAAGCTCGTGGGAACCGTGCGGCTGTGGCATGTCAGCGCCGGAGGCAGGCCCGCTCTGGTCCTCGGACCGCTGGCGGTCGACCCTGCCTGCCGCGAGCTCGGGATCGGCGCCGCGCTGATGCAACAAGCGCTGGCTGCCGCCCGGGCGCGCGGGCATGGCGCCGTGATCCTGCTCGGCGATGCCCCCTATTACGCCCGCTTCGGCTTCACAGCCGAGAAGACCGCCGAGCTGTCGCTGCCCGGCCCGTTCGAGCGCAACCGCCTGCTGGCGATCGAGTTCACTGATGGCGCGCTTGATGGCGCCGCCGGGATGATCGTCCCGACCGGCGCGGCCCTGCCCAAACGGAGGTCGGTTCGCGCGCCTGAGGCGCACGCGGCCTGAGGGATCGCTGGCGTAGCGAAGACCGCAGCCGCATCGAGTGGCGACGCCCTGCCGCGCCTGCGCGAGGCCCGTTCCTTTGGGGTTGCGCAGGCGCCGGAAACGCCCTTTAACCCCGCGAAACACCCCCTTCAGTCGAGGCCCATGACCATGTCCCGTCGCCTGATCTCCACCGGCTCCCCGCTCGAGAAGTCCGTCGGCTACAGCCGTGCCGTGATCGACGGCGAGTTCGCCTTCGTCGCGGGAACGACCGGCTATGACTACACCACGATGACGATGCCATCAGATGTCACGAGCCAGTCACGCAACTGCTTCAAGACCATCGCCGCCGCCCTGAAGGAGGGCGGATTCGAGATGGCCGATATCGTCCGTGCGACCTATTACGTGACCGACGCCAGCTATATCGATGACCACTTCGCCGTCTGCGGCGAGGTCCTCGGCGACATCAGGCCGGCGGCGACCTTGCTGGTCGTCTCTGCCCTGGCGAGGCCCGAGATGAAGGTCGAGATTGAAGTCACCGCCAAGCGCCGCAGCATCTGACAAGCGCTGCAGCGCCTGATCCATCCCTCACTGCCAGCACGTTCCGGAGAATCCATCCCATGAGCCCTCCCTCGCAGATCTACGCGAAGATCACCGGCCCCATCGTCATGGTCGGCTTCGGCTCCATCGGCAAAGGCACGCTGCCCCTGATCGAGCGGCATCTCGATTACGACAAGTCCCGCATCACCGTGCTCGACCCCAAGGACGAGGGCCGCAAGGCGCTTTGCGAGAAGCACAATGTCCGCTTCATCCAGAAAGGGCTGACCAAGGACAATTACCGCGAGGTGCTGACCCCGCTGCTCACCGAGGGCGGCGGCCAGGGGTTCTGCGTCAATCTGTCGGTCGATACCGGCTCGACCGACATCATGGAGCTCTGCAACGAGCTCGGCGCGCTCTACATCGACACCGTCAACGAGCCCTGGCTTGGCTTCTATTTCGATTCCTCGAAGGGTCCGGAAGCGCGCTCCAATTACGCGCTGCGCGAAACGACGCTGGCCGCCAAGAAGGCGCGCCCCGCCGGCTCGACCACGGCCGTGTCCTGCTGCGGCGCCAATCCCGGCATGGTCTCCTTCTTCGTCAAGCAGGCGCTGCTCAATGTCGCGGCCGATCTGAAGCTAAATGCGCCCAGGCCGAAGACCAAGGGCGAATGGGCGGATTTGATGCGGCAGGCCGGCATCAAGGGCATCCACATCGCCGAGCGCGATACCCAGCGCTCGAAGAAGCCGAAGGAGCCTGACGTCTTCGTCAACACCTGGTCCGTGGAAGGCTTCCTGTCGGAAGGCATGCAGCCATCCGAGCTCGGCTGGGGCACCCACGAGAAATGGATGCCCGAGAATGCGCACACCCATGAAGCCGGCTGCGGCGCTGCCATCTATCTGATGCAGCCCGGCGCCAACACGCGCGTGCGCACCTGGTGCCCGACCCGCGGCGCCCAGTATGGCTTCCTCGTCACCCACAACGAGTCGATCTCGATCGCCGATTACTTCACCGTGCGCGATGCGTCGGGCAAGGCGATCTACCGGCCGACCTGCCACTATGCCTACCATCCGGCCGACGATGCCGTGCTGTCGCTGCATGAAATGTTCGGCCGCGCCGGGAAGATGCAGGAGAAGCACCACATCCTCGACGAGAACGAGATCGTCGACGGCATCGACGAGCTCGGCGTGCTGCTGTTCGGCCATGACAAGAACGCCTATTGGTTCGGCTCGCAGCTCTCCATCGAAGAGACCCGCGAGCTCGCGCCCTACCAGAACGCCACCGGCCTGCAGGTGACCTCCGCCGTGCTCGGCGGCATGGTCTGGGCGCTGGAGAACCCGAACGAAGGCATCGTCGAGGCCGACGAGATGGATTTCGAGCGCCTGCTCGAAATTCAGCTGCCCTATCTCGGTCCGGTGAAGGGTTTTTATACCGACTGGACCCCGTTGACGGATCGTCCGGGACTGTTCCCGGAAGATATCGACACCAGCGATCCCTGGCAGTTCCGGAATATTCTGGTGCGGTGAGGCGGGCTCTCTCCGCCCGTCATTCCGGGGCGCGCCAATTGGCGCGAGCCCGGAATCCATCGGGCGGCAGACTCTGCAGGTAAATGGATTCTCCGGTGCGCAATTGCGCACCGTAGTTCGCGCTTCGCGCGCCCCGGAATGACCGGAAAAACTACTTCTTCTCCATCGGCGGCGCGATCTTCTCGGCCGGGGCCGGCGGCAGCGCCGGTTTGGCCGCACCAGCCGCGCCCTGAGTCTGCGGATCCGGCCGTGCCGGCTCGGGGGCCGGCGTGGTCGGGCGATCACCGCCGGGCTTCGCCTCCGCGGGCACCTTGCTCTGTTCGTCGGACGGGGTGCCCTGGAGCGGGGGCGTCGCCTGCGCCAGCTGCATGCGGCTTTCGGCGCGGATTTGCGCCAGGGACATCACCGACACCGCAACGCCTGCTGCGAACAGCGCACCGGCGATTGTCAGGTTGAGCTTCAGTCTACGTTTGTCATCTCGGCCGGGCATGTCGATCACCGCCTTTGTTCGCGGAATCAACGAAACTGGGGCGCGCCGGTTCCGGAACCTGAAAACGCGCGGAACCCACCCGCACGCGCCAAAACGCCGCGCTACTCCGTCGTGCTGACTTCCCATGTTGCATGCCGGACGCCTGGCAGATGCTGCAGATCGGTCGCGACCGCGTTCAGCTCGTTCGGGTCGACCGCGGTCGCAACCAGCTTGGCGGCGATCTCCAGAATGCCCTCGCTGATCTCGGCGACTTCGATATCGGCCACGGCATATTTCGCCGCTTCGAGCTTGTCGACGAGGCGGTCACGCATGTCGGGCAAGGCGTCGGCCGCAACTGCGAGCTTGAGATAGTAGGTCGCCTCCAGCGCCTTCTCGTTCAGCGGGATGCGGTTGATGGCGTTGACCAGCGGGCGCAGCATGGTGTTGCCGGCGATGACGAACACGGTCAGCGCGGCCGCCTGTGCGATCATGTCGGCGCCCGCACAGGAGCCGACCGCGGCCGAGGCCCACAGCGTCGCCGCGGTGTTGAGCCCGCGCACATCCATGCCCTGCTTCATGATGACGCCGGCTCCCAGGAAGCCGATGCCGGAGACGACATAGGCGATCACCCGGACCGCGCCGTCGGCGCCATCCAGCTGCATGGCGAGATCGACGAAGGCGGCAGCGCCCACCGCGACCAGCACGTTGGTGCGCAGCCCCGCGGTGCGCTGACGGTATTGCCGTTCGGCGCCGATCAGCGTGCCCAGCACGAAGGCCGTGATCAGGCTGACCAGGGTGTCGCCAAAGTCGGCAAGCTGGAAGGTCGTCAGAAATCGCATGGTTCCCTATACGGCGGGAACCATGACAGATTAAAGCTCGAGCAGACCGCCGTCCCCATTTTCGTCGGCAAAGGCCAGCAGCGTGCCTTTGGCGTTCCAGGCGATCGCGGCCACCGGCGGCGTGCCATTGCGGCGGACCAGGATCTCCGCGCCATCCTCCAGACGGACCATCAGCACGGTGCCATCGCTGTAACCGGCGGCGAGGATGTCGTTCTTGGGATGACAGGCGACCGCGGAGACGCGCGCCTGCAGCGGCGCGAGCATCGCGGGCTCCTTGCCCATCGGACCGTCCTTGCTGCCGAACGGCCAGATGATCACCGTGTCGGCGCCCGAGGTCGCCAGCCCCTTGCCGCCGGCGCTCCACGACATCGAGCGGACGCGGCCCGGATAGCCGGTCATGCGCATGTGCCTGTTGTCGGCGAGCCGCCAGCCGTGCAGCGCCGGCTCGTGCATGGCGGTGACCAGGAATTTGTTGTCGGGGCTGAAGGTGACCGCGTGATGCGAGCCGGCCCAGGGCAGGAATTCGGCCGATCCCGCCATGTTCGGAAACCACAGCGTCACGCCGTTGTAATGCGCGATTGCGAGCCGCAGGCCCTTCGGCGCGAAGGCAAGGCCGCCGACCGTCGAGGGCACGTCGATCGACTTCTCCTCAGCCTTGCCGCTCTTGACGGTCGCGGTCTTGCCGGCCGACCAGGCGAACGCGCCGTCGGCGTGCAGCGCCACCGCGTCGATCCAGCGCCGCTTGGGATCGGTGGCGAGCAGCGTCACCTCGCCCTTGGCATCGATCGAGACGACCTTGCCGTCGTCGCCGCCCATGACGAGACGCTTGCCGTCGGAGGCGGTCGAGAGAATGCCGCCGCTATGCACGGCAACCGTGGTGATCTCGCAATTGGCATCGACGAATGCGACGTTCTCCTCGCCGCCGACGAAGGCAGCGCGATCCTTCAGGAAATGCACCGAGGTCACGGCCATGCCGAGCGCAATCGGCTTGACGCGGTCGGTGACGGAAACGATCGAAGCGGACTCGGGCGCGGGCGTAAACTCTTTCATCACGAGACGATGCAGCTCTCGAAACCCTTGCGGATCGCCTCTTCGGGCAATTCGCGGCCGATGAAGACGAGGCGGCTCTCGCGCGGCTCGCCCTCCTTCCACTTCCGCTGGTGGTTGCCCTCCAGCATCATGTGGACGCCCTGGAAGACGTAGCGATCGTCGTCGTCGTGGAAGGCGAGGATGCCCTTGGAGCGCAGGATCTTGCCGCCCTCGACCTGCACCAGGTTCTGCAGCCAGGGCATGAACACGTTGGGATCGAGCGGCTTGTCGGTCTTGAGCGAGAGCGACTGCATCTCCTCGTCGTGATAGTGCTTCAGACCGTGGCCGTGATCATGGTGATGGTGATCGTGGCCGTGATGATCATGATCGTGGTCATGATCGTCGGCCTCCAGGAAAGCCGGCTCGATGTCGAGGATGCGGTCGAGATCGAAGGCGCCGCGGTCGAGCACGTCGGCCAGCGCCACCGCGCAGCGCTCGGTGCGATGGAGCTTCGCATAGGGATTGATGCCGCGGATGCGGGCCTCGACCTCGGCGAGCTCGCCCTTGTTGACGAGGTCGGTCTTGTTCAGAACGATGACGTCGGCAAAGGCGATCTGGTTCTTGGCCTCTGGTGCATCCTTCAAACGGTCGGACAGCCATTTGGCGTCGGCGACCGTCACGACCGCATCGAGCCGGGCGTTCTTCTGCACGTCCTCATCGACGAAGAAAGTCTGCGCGACGGGGGCGGGATCGGCAAGACCGGTGGTCTCGACGATGATGGCGTCGAACTTGCCCTTGCGCTTCATCAGGCCGTCCATGATGCGGACGAGGTCGCCTCGTACGGTGCAGCAGATGCAGCCGTTGTTCATCTCGAACACTTCCTCATCGGCGCCGATGATGAGGTCGTTGTCGATGCCGATCTCGCCGAATTCGTTGACGATGACAGCGTATTTCTTGCCGTGGTTCTCCGACAGGATGCGGTTGAGCAGCGTGGTCTTGCCGGCGCCGAGATAGCCGGTCAGCACGGTCACGGGAATCTTCTGGGAGGTCGCGTCAGACATAACAACTCCGGACTTCAAGGCTTTTTCGCGCGACGCGAGGCGGGGTGGCCCCTGCCCTAATGGTCAAGCGCGCTGGTCAGGGCCTTTATATTGTGCCTGACCATGTCAATGTAAGTGGGTGCAGGGCCCTTTTCGCCGGTCAAACCGTCCGAAACCAGGGTGCCACCGACCTTGGCGCCGGTCTCGGCGGCGATCCGCCGGATCAGGCGATCGTCGCTGATATTTTCAAGGAACACGGCCGGGATCCTCGCGGCCTTGATCTGGCCGATGATGGCGGCGATATCTCGCGCGCTCGGCTCGCTCTCCGTGGAGACGCCCCGGGGGGCGATGAATCGGATACCGTATTCGCTGGAGAAATAGCCGAAGGCGTCATGGGTGGAGATCACCTTGCGCCGCTCCGGCGGGATTTTTGCGACGGCGTCGCGGACCTCGCGATCGAGGGCTTCGAGCTTTTCCAGATAGGCCTTGGCCTGGGCGCGGAAGAACTCCGCATCGTCAGGAGCGGCCGTGGCGAGCGCGCTCGCAATGTCGGTGACGTAGATCTTGGCGTTCGGGATAGACTGCCAGGCGTGGGGATCAGCGGCCGAGCCCAGCTTCAGCGGCGCGATGCCGGTGCTCGCGGTGATCACCTTGGCCTTGCTCCCTGCGGATTGCACGAGGCGCGGCAGCCAGCCCTCCAGCCCGAGCCCGTTGACGATGACGAGCTTCGCCGCCGCGACCCGCTTGGCATCGCTAGGGGCCGGCGTATAGACGTGGACGTCGCCGTCGGGCCCGACCAGCGTCGTCAGGTTGATGCGGTCACCACCGACATTGCGGACGAAATCGCTGAGGATCGAGAAGCTCGCGACGACGTTGAGGCGCTCCGCGGCCCGCAGCGGCGAGGCGATCAGCAACAGTGCAAAGACCAGGATGAGCCGCATCGTCATGCTTCCAGATGCCGGCCGGGAAACAGCTGCCGGACGATGCCGCCGACACGGCCGAACAGGACGGAGACGATGTAGAGCACCGTCGCCACTAGGATGATCGCCGGGCCCGAGGGCACGCGGGTCTGAAATGAGAGCACGAGGCCGGCATAGCCGGACACCGCAGCAGCAGTGACGGCGATGCAGATCATCGCGGTGAGATCGCGCGACCAGAACCTTGCGATGCCCGCAGGCAGGATCATCAGCCCCACCGCCAGCAACGTGCCCAGCGCCTGAAAGCCGTTGACGAGGTTGATGACGACCAGCGCGAGGAAGGCGAGATGGGCGGGGCCGCCGGCGCGGCTCACGGTGCGCAGGAACAGGGGATCGACGCTCTCGATCACCAGCGGGCGGTAGATCACCGCGAGCACCAGCAGCGTCACCGTGGCGTTGAAGGCGACCACCAACAGCGTCTGATCGTCCATTGCGAGGATGTTGCCGAACAGCACGTGCAGGAGATCGATGTTGGTGCCCTTGATCGAGACGATGGTGACGCCGAGCGCAAGCGAAGCGAGATAGAAGGTGGCGAGCGAGGCATCTTCCTTCAGCCCGGTCGAGCGTGCGACCACGCCAGCGAGGATCGCGACGGCAAAGCCGGCGACCAGGCCACCGGCCGTCATCGCGAACAGATTGAGGCCGGAGAGCAGGAAACCGACCGCCGCGCCAGGCAGGATCGCGTGCGCCATGGCGTCGCCGACGAGGCTCATCCGGCGCAGCATCAGGAACACGCCGATCGGCGCCCCCGCCAGCGCCAATGCAATCACCGCGGCGAGCGCGCGCCGCATGAACTCGAATTCGGTGAACGGACCGATCAGCGCGTCATAGAGCATCGGATATCAGGCCGCCCGCGAGCTGATATCATCGGCCGCGCAGGCCGCGGCGCTGTCGTCGAAGGCCTCGCACATCCGCATCGCGACCAGCAGATTTTCCGGCGTCAGCACCTCCGCCGTCGGACCCCACGCGACCGGGCCGCGCGCCAGCACCAGCGTTTCGGTGAAATGATTGCGCACCATCTCCATGTCGTGCAGCGCGGCGAGCACGGTGCGACCCTCGCCATGCCAGCGCCTCACCAGCGCGAGCAGATCGGCGGTGGTCTTGCTGTCGATGGCGTTGAAGGGCTCGTCGAGCACGATCAGGCTGGCATCCTGGAGCAGCACACGGGCGAACAGCACGCGCTGCATCTGACCGCCGGAGAGCGTGCCGATCGGGCGGTTCTCGAAACCGCTGAGGCCAACGGCTCCGATTGCCCGGAGAATCTTGTCGCGCGCGGCCTTGCCGATGCCGCCGAACAGGCCTGTGCCACGCCACAGCCCGGTGCCGACGAAATCGAACACCGAAATCGGGAAGCTGCGGTCGATCTCCGCACTTTGCGGCAGATAAGCGATGTCGCGGGCATCGAGCCCGCCGAGATGGATCGTGCCGTCGAGCGGCTTGAGGATGCCGACGATGCCGCGCAACAGCGTCGACTTGCCGGCGCCGTTCGGGCCGATCACCGCAACCAGCGCGCCCGGCGCGACCTCGCCGCTGAGATGATGCACGGCGGGGTGCCGGTCATAGCCGAGCGTGACGTTGTGAAAGTGCAACGCTGCCATCGTCACCT
Organism: Bradyrhizobium yuanmingense; assembly: GCF_025200905.1. Classification (NCBI taxonomy): domain Bacteria; kingdom Pseudomonadati; phylum Pseudomonadota; class Alphaproteobacteria; order Hyphomicrobiales; family Nitrobacteraceae; genus Bradyrhizobium; species Bradyrhizobium yuanmingense. The sequence continues at coordinate 6,577,789 of NZ_CP104173.1, forward strand.
CATCGCCAGCAAGACGATGCCCCACAGCACGGCACAGACCGCGAGCGCGGCCGCGAGACGGCCCGCCATGGTCATGCGCAGGATCGACCAAGGCGCGGTCTGGGCCGGATGCGGCGACGTCGCATCGTGGACATGGGCGTGGGCGTGATCGTGCCCGTGCGAATGTCCATGGCCGTGACCATGGGAATGGCCATGAGCATGGTCGTGCTGGTGGGCGTGGGACGCGGCGGGAGCCATTTGCGGACGTTATATTATAACATTACGCCTGTCCACGGCGGGACTGACATCGCGGCTCAGGGCTTGCCGATCACCATGGCGATGGCGGCTGCCACGAATGGGAACGGCACCGAGACGGCGCAGCGGAACCAGACGAAACGGGCGGGCATGAACGGGATCTCCCACAGGATCACCCGCTGGAAGGCGAACAGCGCCCAAGCGACGACATAGGCGACCACCTGCGGCACCCCGCCGCCCGACTTCAGCGCGACGGTGCCAATGGAGAAGCCGACCACGGGACCGCCGGGCGTGGCGGCGCCGGCGACCACGGCGGTGGCAACCCCGAGCCAGCCGCTATCCGGGCCCAGCCAGCCGGTGATCACCTCCTGCGGGATGATGGCCGCGATGTAGCCGGAGCCGATCACGCCAAGCGCGATCCGCGGCACGATGTTGACGAAGTCCATCGTGCCCTCGCGCAGCGAGGCCACGAACACCGGACGCCCACGACGAAAGGCGATCAGCCCGACGCCGAGCACCGAGCCCCACAGCAGGATGTCGATCAGAAGCGCTGCGCTCAACTCTCGTCGTCCTTCGCGAGCGGCTTCGGATAGAGCCTGACATAGACGAAGCGGCCGAGGGCGCCGGCGAGCACCGGCAGCGGCAGCGAGATCACGATCCGCCACAGCGTGAAATCGGTGCCCATGATCGGGATTTCCCAGGCGACCGCCCGGCCATAACCGATCAGCGTCCAGCTCACGACCATGGCGATGGTGGCGCCGAAATCGGCGCCGACCGCGAGCAGTGCGCTCGCGACCGGATAGGCGGTGAAGGGACCGCCGGGCAGAATCGCGCCGAAGGCGGTGCCGATCAGCAGGCCCATCAGGCCGGATTTCGGCCCGAGCGAGCGCGAGACCTTCTCGTGCGGCAAGATCTCCGAGATGAAGGCCCCGAGCAGGCAGCCGGCGAGCACGCGCGGCAGGATGCCCGAGAACAGCGAGAGATCGTGGGTGAGGATTTCCAGAACGCCGTCAGTGCCGTCCCGCCGCCAGACCAGTGCAGCACTCACCGCCACCAGAGCTGCGATGATGACGGTCGACCAGCCGATCGGCTTGCGGACCCGGCCCGGCCGCGGCTCGGATTCCGCGTCGCCGCCAGGCACCGGATTGTTCGGGGAAGGTTCTGACAACGGGCTGGGTCGCTCGAGGGTGATGCCCGTTTTGATTAAGGGCGGTGTTCCCCCGATGCAAACGGTGTGACGACAGACCCATGCGCGCGCCACGCAGGGCAATTCCGCACAGCAAAAAGGCGGTCGCGCCTGCGACCGCCTTTGTTTCTGTCATTCCGGGGCGGCGCGTCAGCGCCGAACCCGGAATCCATCGGGCGTCACCCGAGCAGACAAATGGATTCCGGGCTCGCGCTTCCCGCGCCCCGGAATGACACCTGTCACGCCTTCTCGAACAGGGACTCCACGTATTCCCAGTTCACGAGGTTCTCGACGAACGCCTTGAGATAGTCGGGACGGCGATTGCGATAGTCGATGTAGTAAGAGTGCTCCCAGACGTCGCAGCCGAGGATCGGTGTGGCGCCGTGCACCAGCGGATTCTCGCCGTTCGGGGTCTTGGAGATCTCGAGCTTGCCGTTCTTGACCTGGAGCCAGCACCAGCCGGAGCCGAACTGGCCGACGCCGGCCGCCTGGAAGTCGGTCTTGAACTTCTCGAAGCCGCCGAGGTCCTCGTTGATCTTCTTCTCGAGCTTGCCCGGCAGCTTGGTGCCGCCGCCATTGGGCTTCATCCAGCTCCAGAAGTGGATGTGGTTGTAGTGCTGGCCGGCGTTGTTGAACACCGCGGGGTTCTTGCCGAACGAGCCCTTGACGATCTCTTCAAGGGACTTGCCTTCCCATTCGGTCCCCTTGAGCGCGTTGTTGCCGTTGGTGACGTAGGCCTGATGATGCTTGTCGTGGTGATATTCCAGCGTCTCCTTCGACATGTACTGGCCGAGGGCGTCATAGGCGTAAGGAAGTGGGGGCAGCGTAAAGGTCATGGCTTCTTGTCCGCAACTGGTGGGGAACGAGTTCTAACGGTCACCCCTTATAGAAGGTTCCGCGGCCATTAAATACCTCAGAATTTGCGAAAAGGCGTGACTTGGCGCGTCCTGCTTGAATGCACAAATTCGCCGCAACCCGGCCGCCGTGATCAGACCTGCGGTTCGCTGTAAAATATCATTGCCTTTGAGGCGCTTAAGACAGAACAAACGCGCGAAGAAGCGGAGCTGTGGAGGACGAGGCCATGAGCATCGAGATCGACATATTGAACGGCGACGCCTCGTGGCCGAGGGCCGAGCCGCTACTTCAGGCGGTCTGGGCACCGCAGTTGGTCGCAGGCAAGCCCTGGGCTCATGTCAAATGGGCCAATGCCGATCTCCGCGTGCTGGTCGAGACGCCCGAGGATGGTCTCGTGTGCCATGTCGGCATCTACTTCCGCACCATCACCTGGAATGGACAAAAGGTTCATATCGGCGGCATCGGCGGCGTCTCGACGCGCGAGGACCAGCGCGGCCGTGGCTATGCGACCGTGGCGATCGACGCGGCGGTGCATACCATGCGCGCCAACGAGGCGGTTCGGTTCGCCCTACTGGTCTGCGAGCCGCACAATTTCGCGTTCTACGAGGCCCGGAGCTGGCTGCCGTTCAAAGGCGAGGTCTATTGCGAACAGCCGGAAGGGCGGATTCGGTTCACCTACATGGCGCCCTATGTCTTCCACATCGTGCGCGCGCCGACGCTGGGCACCATCGACCTATGCGGCCTGCCGTGGTGAGCCCTGCGTGAGCCAGGGCTGCGCCGGCCGGCTCATTCTCTTATAATATGTCGGTCATCATTTAATTTTCCGCCCGGTGAACATGACGATCGACGCCCCCGCAGATGCCGTCCCGCCGGTTGCGCCGGTCGCCTCCCCCATCGCGAGCCTCCTGACCGCGCCGATCCTGCCGACGCTGCTGCGGCTCGCGATCCCCAACATGATCGCGATGGTCGGCAGCACGCTCGTCGCAGTGGCTGAGACCTCCTATATCGGCCGGCTCGGCACCATCCCGCTCGCCGCGATCGCGCTGGTGTTTCCGTTCGCGATGCTGACGCAGATGATGAGCGCGGGCGCGATGGGCGGCGGCGTCTCGTCCGCAATCAGCCGCGCCCTCGGCGCAGGGGATCGCGACCGCGCCGCGACGCTGGCGCTGCATGCCGCCATCATCGGCCTTTGCGGCGGGCTGTTCTTCACGGTGATGATGCTCGCCTTCGGCCGCTCCTTCTTCGCGCTGCTCGGCGGACGCGAGCGCGTGCTCGAGGAGGCCAGCGGCTATTCGCAGGTGCTGTTCTCCGGCGCGGTCGCGATCTGGCTCGTCAACACGCTGGCCTCGGTGATCCGCGGTACCGGCGACATGCGCCTGCCTTCGATGATTCTGATCGGCGCGAGCGCGCTGCAGATCGTGCTCGGCGGCACGCTGGGGCTCGGCCTGTTCGGAGTGCCGCAATTCGGCATGCCGGGCGTGGCGAGCGGGCAGCTGATCGCGTTCAGCTGCGCGGCGATCTTCTTCATCTGGTATCTGTTGTCGGGGCGCAGCCGGCTGCCGCTGGATGTCCGCGCCTTTCATTTCGAGCGCGCGATGTTCCTGGACATTCTCAAAGTCGGCGCGGTGGCCTGCCTGTCGCCGCTGCAGACCGTGCTCACCATTCTGATCTTCACGAAGATCCTCGCGACCTTCGGCACCGAGATGCTGGCGGGCTACGGTATCGGCTCGCGGCTGGAATTTCTGCTGATCCCGATCACCTTCGCCTTCGGCATCGCCTCGGTGCCGATGGTCGGCATGGCGATCGGCGCCGGGCATGTGAAGCGCGCGCGGCGTGTCGCCTGGACCGCGGCTGCCGCCTCGGGACTCACGGTGGGGCTGATCGGTCTCGTCGTTGCGCTCGCGCCGTCACTGTGGGTCGGACTCTTCACCCGCGATCCCGGCGTCACCGCCGCAGCGCACAGCTATTTCCACTGGGCCGGTCCGGCCTTCGTGTTCTTCGGCATGGGCGTGTCGCTTTACTTCTCCTCGCAAGGCGCCGCACGCGTCGGCGGGCCCGTGCTCGCCTCGACGGCACGGCTTCTGATCGTCGCGATCGGCGGCATCGGACTGATGACCGCGCAGGCTCCGGCCTGGACCCTGTTCGCGCTGGTCGGCGGCGCCATGGTCGTGTTCGGGCTCTCGACTGCCGCCTCGGTCGCTTTCGCGCGCTGGGGCAAATGATCGCAGGCAAATAAGCGCCGGCAGATAAGCTCAGAGATGTGATTCCTTCGGGCGTTGCGCGCGCTCGATTTGCTGCTATGGAGTCGCCTCCATTCCAGGGCTCCTCTCCATGACATTCAGATTCGTCGCTCTCACCGTCATTCTGGCTGCGCTGATCGGTGCGCCTTCCGCCTATGCGCAGAGCGCCGACGGGACCTGGCTCACGCAGGCGGGCGATGCACGCGTCAAGATCAGCAAATGCGGCGGCGGCATCTGCGGCCACATCGTCTGGCTGCGCGAGCCCATGGACAGCGCGACCGGTCAGCCCGCCACCGACAGCAAGAATCCCAATCCCGCGCTCGCCAGGCGCCCGATGATCGGCCTGCCATTGTTCAGCGGCATGGAGCCGACGGGACCGAACAAATGGTCGGGCCAGATCTACAATGCGGACGACGGCAGCACCTATGCGAGCAACATCAGCCTGACTGGCGCGGACGCGCTGCGGGTCGAAGGCTGCGTCGGCGCGCTCTGCGGCGGTGAGACCTGGACGCGCGCGGGGCGCTAACCCGCTGCCATCATCGCCTTCAACGCCGTCGCCGCCGAGGCATAGCCGCCGCGCGCGCCGTCGATGAAATGGACGTGATCGCTGCGCAGCGCCGACGGCGCGAAGCAGGTCATCATCGCAGCGTCCTGCTGGTAGAGGCCGTAGCGCACGATGCCCTCGCGCGCGGCGGCTTTGAGACGATCGTTCAAGGCGCGCTCGAGCTGCGGCGTGCAGTCCAGAATCATGCGCAGGCCGTCGTCGTATTTACGGAAGTCCGAGTTCTCGACCACTTGGCGCTTGTAGAGGCTGGGCACGAAACCGCCGATCTTGATGTCGAAGCGCATGATGAAATAAGCGAACAGCGTATAGGCCAGTACGCTGGCTCTGCGCGCGAGCAGCGGCCCCCCGCGCCTGGTTCGGGCCTCGAATTCCACGCCCTGCGGCGGCCATTTCAACGGGGGCCCCTGCGGCGGCACCGGCCGGCCACCCTCCGGGCTGCGCTCGACGAGATGAATGATGTCCTCGATCACTTTGCGGAAGGCCTGCGGATCGACGCCGCGCGCCGGCATCACCAGCACCGACAGGATCAGGCCGCGCGCCGCCGGCATCACCTCGAAACGACACGACAGGCCGGAGAGGTCCGGCTGCGTGCCGCCAGGCGCCTCCTCGACGGCAAACTCGCCGCGCTTCATCGCGGCGTCGGCCCAGGCGAGCCCGCCGCCCGAAAACATCGCATAGGACAGGTTGGCCGACGGCCCGAACCGGGCGACGCGCACATCGAGGCCGTGTGTGCGAATGACGCTGACCGGCACCAAGGCGACGCGCAGGGTCAGATCGAGATCTTCGCGCACCCAGGTCGCGGTCGCAGCCAGCGCCTGGCGGGCAAGCTCGACGTCGTCTGGCGCCACCGCGAAGCTGGCGCCGTCGCCGCCGAACACGAAGGGAAATTCCCGCCCCTGCAGCGCATTGGTCACCGCCGCGATCACGGCGGCACCCGCCATGTTCACGGCCTTGTAGCGCTGCGCCGCGATCGCCTTGGTCGAATCGACGATATCGGCAACACCGATGCTCCAGTCGTCCGGCAGCGGCGCATAAAGCGCAGGATCCATCAGGCTGGTGAAGCCTCGGAAGACGGGAATGCCGCCATAGAAGGACTCGCCTGAGCTCATCGGGATTGCCGGACTGTTGGGAATGCGAAGCAAGATACGTGGCAGGATCGATCCGGGTTCGCTGGCTCGCGCCCCGTTTCGATCATTGGCCGAAAGCGGCCCGGACAACAAGATGCGGCCGCCTTGCAATGCCCCGGCGGGATCATTGATCGGCATCAAACGGCCATCCGGGGAGAGCGGCTATCGTCGGTCGGCTCCAAGGGGTTGCATGGGAAAATCGAGGTGTCCGACTTCAGCAGCAAGGACTCCACCTGTCCGGTCCGCCGGCGCACGGGTGTCGACCCGATCAGCGCGGTGAAGATGCCGGAAAGATTGACGGAGGCGGTCGATGCCTGGGCTGAAGCTCACCGCCTGACCCGCTCGGATGCGATCTGCAAGCTGATCGAGCTGGGGCTGAAGTTGGCACTCCCCGTCTCCGCGCCCGCGCACCCGGTCGTATCGGACGCGACCAAGATCGAAGAGATCGCAGTGCATGAGATCGAGTTACTGCTCGATCCGGCATTGCCGCCAGACGAGCGCGAGCGCCGCATCCGCCGCCTCACCGAAGGGCCGCCGGAATTTTCACACGAACGAATCGACCTGCCGAATCAGCGGCCGTGAGCGGCTAGTGCAGCTTCTCGTCCCGACGCTTGCGCAGCTGGGATGCAGGGACGTCGTGGCAGCCGATCAAACGCACGAATTGTTGCGGATACATCTCGTGGCCGTGAGCGCCGGAATTCTGATGCGACATCGGCAGGCAGCGAACTTCATCCGACTTCACGCGGGCCGGCTCTGTCAGGGCCCGACTTGAAGCAGGCATGTTTGAAGTGGCCATCGACTGCTCCCCTTCAGTTAGGGTAGATCGATTGACGTAATCCAATCGATTGCGGGGCATCCTACGACCAAATGCGGCTGGCTGTCATTGCGCCCGATCAACGCGATTGTGGCGGCCGGGTTCCGCCTACGCTGTGTTCCCGGCGTCGATGGTGAACACGGTCCCGGTGACGTTGCGGCCGCCTTCGCCCAGGAGGTATTCCACCATGCGCGCGACGTCGTCCGGCTCCGGCAGCCGGCGCAGCGCGCTGCGGCCGGCGATACGCTTGCGGCCTTCCTCGGAGAGATTGTGCGTCAGCTCGGTGTCGATGAAGCCCGGCGCGATCGCGTTCACGGTAATGCCGAGCTTGCCGACCTCACGGGCCAGCGAGCGGGTGAAGCCGGTCGCGGCGGCCTTGGTCGCGCCGTAGACGGAGAGGCCGTTATAGCCTGTCGTCGCGATGATCGAGGAGATGTTGATGATGCGCCCAGTGCCGTCGGCCATCATCTGGCGCGCCACATATTTGGTGAGGATGATCGGCGACAGCACGTTGAGCTGCACCAGCGCCTCGATCTCGGAATTGTGCATGGTGGCCAGCAGGCCTTCGGTGCCGAGACCGGCATTGTTGACGAGGCCGTAGATCGGGCCGAATTCGTCGCGCACGAGCTTTGCGAAGGCCGGGATTGCATCGATCACGGCAAGATCGCAGGCACGGAAATGCAGGCGCCCGTCGGCGGCTGCGATGGCCGCCTTGAGCTCTTCGCTTTCGCGCCGCGCCGCCGCGATGACGTTGAAGCCGGCCGCGACAAGGCGCTTGCCGATCGCAAGTCCGATGCCGCGGCTGCCGCCTGTGACGAGAACGTTATGCATCGGTGCGCGCCAGTTTTCCGGCCGGGGTGACGTCGAGCACCTCGACGAAACGAAGCACCGCCGGCACCTTGTGGGATGCGAGCTGGGCGCGGCACAGATCCAGGATCTGGTCGCGGATCTCTTTCGCGCGCGCCGGATCGGTGCCCTCAGCGAGGATCACGTCCGCGACGACGATGCCGCCGGTGATCGGGCTCTTGCGCGACTTCGCGCGCGACATCCGCACGTCGGGATGGCGGTTGATCACCGCCTCGATCTCCTCGGGGTGGACCTTCAGCCCGCCGATGTTGATGATGCCGCCGCGCCGGCCAACGAAATAATAGCGGTTGCCGCGCAGCTCGACGATGTCGCCGCTGTCGACAAAGCCGTCGTCGTCGGTGAGCGCGGAGGCGTTGCGGCCGATATAGGCATGAGCCGTGCGCGTCGAGCGGATGCGCAGCGAGCCGTCGACGACCTTCATCTCGACGCCATTGCGGTTGCCGAGATAGTCGGCCGGAAAGCCTTCCAGCCCGTCATTGACGGCGAAACCGACGCCGGCCTCGGTCGAGGCATAGGCATGGCCGACGGACGCATTGGGGAATGCCGCCTTCAGGCCGTCGAGCACGGCCTGGTCGGCGATCTCGCCGGAGAGACGGACGTAAGCCGGGGCGAACTGGGCGGCCGAGCCGCTCATCAGGAGCTTGCGCCAATGCGAAGGCGTGCCGGAGATATGCGAGACACCGCGCGCCTTCAGCCGCGCGACGTGATCGGCGAGCGCCTCATGGGGATCGGACAGCACCAACGAACCGCCGGAGAGGATGGCACGAAGAAAGATTTGCAGGCCGCCATAGCGGCGGATGTCGTAGAACGTTGCCCAGACCGGTGCAGGTCCGCGCGATGGGCCTTCGGCGACGATCGCGCCGGTCAGCGCTTCCAGCGTATGGCCGGCGATCTTTGGCACCCCCGAGGTGCCCGAGGTGAGCATCAGCCATTCGGTGCCGCGCGCGGTCTTGGCCGGCGCGGCGGCTTGCGGCGGCAATTGCGCGGTGACGACCAGCGGCACGCCGGACGCCGCCCAGAGTTCGGGCTCGTCGGTGACGACGGCATCGATCCCGGCATCCGCGATCAAGGCGTCGAGATGCGCCGGATTGAGGTCCGGCGGACACAGCAGCATGCGGCGCGCGATGCCGTCGAGCTCGATCATGGCAAGGCCGGACCGGAGCTGGTCCGACAGCTTGAGCAGCACGGCACGGCCGGAGAGCTCGTGCAGCCGGCCGCCCAGAACAGTGTGCGACAGGATGCCCGTCAGCGACACGACATCATGCGCATCGGAGATGGTGCGGCCTTTCAGCTCCGCGCCAAGATGGTCGCGAAGTGCAAAGATCTCACGCGGGGACATTTTCGTAGGCCCGCACGAAATCGCCCACCGTGGCGGGGAACGCTGCGTCCTCGGAAATGGTGAAGGGATCGACGCCGGTCTCGTCCTCGAGGCGGGCGACCAGGATGGCGAAGGCGAGCGAGTCGAAGCCCGTCTCATGCAGGGACAGATCGTCCGAGAGGGCGGGAAGCGTGACGTGCTGCTCCTTGGCGATCTGCTGAATCGCTTCAATGACCTTTGACCTTACCGACATGGCTGGCTCGCTTTGTTATCGATCTCGTTGTTGCGGCGGCTCTTGCTGACCGCCTCCCCATCGCGGTCTGTTTACCCGACAGAAGTAAATGGCTTCTTGGACAATTCAGATAAAATTGGACCTATCTCTCGATTTTGGTTGCCCTACAGCCTGATCGTACCGCCCGAGATGGCCGCATATGTCTCCGCGTCCAGCGCGACGTAGACGCCGGACATCGGGTCGAGCATGAACAGCGGATCGGCGACCGCGGCCGGGTCAAATCCCTCGCGGGCGAGCTCGCCCTTCTTCTGCTTGAAGGTCTCGGTGGCGTCGAGCTCGCGCGAGATACGGATGAAGAGCGGGCGGGCGTAGACCGGCAGGCGTTGCGCGAGATGGGCGGGCAGCGCGCTGATGTCAAAGCCCTCGTTCACGACGATCGCGCTCATCCCGGCCCGGCCGTCGGCGCCGGGAATGCTGACGCCATAGGTGGCGGCATCGACGACGCCAATGAAATCGCGCACGGCATCGTTCACCTCGGAGGTCGCGACATTCTCGCCCTTCCAGCGGAACGTGTCGCCGATACGGTCGACGAAATGGAAAAATCCCTTGTCGTCCATCCGCATCAGATCGCCGGTGCGGAACCAGGCATCGCCCTTGACGAAGACGTCACGCAAGACTTTTTTCTCGGTCTCACCGGCATCGGTGTAGCCCTCGAAGCGCCCACCGCCCTCGTCCGCGGTGCCGATGCGGCCGATCGCTTCGCCGGCCTCGCCGCGGCTGCAGGCGATGCAGAAGCCCTCTTCATTGCGCAGCGGCGCGCCGCTATCGGGGTCAAGCTTGACGAGCCTGGCAGGAAAGCGGTGCGCGAGCAGCGCCGGGACGCGGCCGATCGCACCCGGCTGGCCCTCGACGTTGAACAGCGAGAAATTGCCTTCGGTCGCGGCGTAGAATTCGAGGATGCGCGGAATGGCGAAGCGCGCCTGGAAATCCTCCCAGATATCGCCGCGCAGCCCGTTGCCGCAGGCGAGCCGCAGGCGATGCCGATTCTCGTATTCCGAGGGCGCGGCCTTGAGCAGGTAACGGCAGAGCTCGCCGATATATTGAAACAGCGTGCAGTCGTGCCGGACGATGTCGGACCAGAAATGCGAGGCCGAGAATTTCTCGGCGATCACTACCGAACCGCCGGCGGCCAGAATGCTGCACGGCGCGACGATGCCGCCGACCGAATGGAACAGCGGCAGACAATCGTAGAGCCGATCCTGCGGCGTCGCGCCGGTGAGGCCAGCGAACCAAAACCCCCAATTCAGGATGCGGCGGTGGCTGATGCTGGCCGCTTTCGGCAGGCCGGTGGTGCCGGAGGTGTAGATCAGCAGCGCACGGTCGTCGATGGTGACCTCGCCATGCTCCTCCGGCGATAGCGGGCCGTCGTCGAGAACGGCAAGCGCGACGTCGATCGCACGTTCGCTGCGGCTATCGCCATGCGTCCAGACTTTTGCCGCCGTCTTCAGATGAGGTGCCGCGCTGTCCAGCATCCCCGCTAGCTCATGCGCAACGATGACATGCATCGGCTTCGCGACACCAAGGCAGTGCGCGAGCGATTGCCCGACGAGCTTGGTGTTGATCAGTGCGACCACGCCGCCGACGCGGCTGATGCCCAGCCAGGCCGCGATATAATCGATGCCGTTCGGCATGATCAGCGCAACGGTATCGCCCTTGGACAGGCCGAGCGAGCGCGCCCAGCGGGCGTAGCGATTGATCCTCTTCGAGAGGCCTTCGTAATCGAGGCTTGCCTCGTCCGCCACCAGAGCAACGCGGTTAGGCTGGCGCTGCGCCCAATCGTCGACGACGTCGGCGAACAGGCGGCCCGGCAGCGTTTCGATCCGCGCGGTGAGCTCGATCGCCCTCAACCAGATCTTGGAAGCCGACGGTGCGCGCGCGGCTTTCGGCTTCTCGATGACGCCGGTGGTCATATTGTTCACTCTTTCGGGCGATCTGCGGTTTCCGGCAGTATAGCCCGCGCGCCCTGACCCAGGCGTTAAGAGACAAGGTAAAACCCGGTTAGGGCGCGATTAACGGTCGGCAGCGCGCAGCCAAGGTCGCACCCGCCGGCAGCGCGCCGACGGGTGTGACCAGGTCGAAAGAGCGATGAATGCAGAAGTCCCGGGCTTGGTCCCGTTCGCCTCAGTGCACCTTCTTGGGACGCCGGCGCGGCGGCGGCGACTCGTTGAAGGCGTAATAGGGATTGAGGTCGCAGGTCGCAGCAAGGCCCGAGGCCGTGGCGCGGCACTGCTCCAACGAGGTGAACGAGCAGTCGAAATAGTCACTGCCTCCGCCACCAGGGCCGCCACCGACGTAGCGGTGCATGCAGACGGGATAGGCCGGATCGTATCGCTGCGCGCTGGCATCCGCTGCGCCCAGCAGCGTGAAGACCGCGGTAAGAGTGAGGAATGACAAGCGCATGGGAAATCCTCGAACTGGTGACGTCGCTTCATATGACACAACATCTCGCCGTCCGCGACTGTTCCTGAGACCTGATGACGTCAAGGTGAGTGGGACGCGCAACGCCAGAGGCGATGCGGGCCGAGCGATCTGACAACCTGGGTCAAGCGCGGTCGGAATGATGCTGCGAGGCAGCGCTAGCCGCCGAGGCCCTGCAACACGAGCCGGTTCAGCCGCGCCGCGAACGCTGCCGGGTCTTCCGGCAATTCGCCGTCTAGGATCTGCGCCTGTTCGAGCAGGATCAGGCTGAGATCGTCGACGACCATCGAGCCAGCCTGCGCCTTGGTGACCGCGGTGACCAGCGGATGGCGCAAATTGATCTCGAGGATCGGCTTGGTCTTCATGCCGCGGTTCTGCTGCGACAAGATGCGCTCGAGCTCGCGGCTCGGACCCTGGCTGTCGGCGACGAGGCAGGAGGCCGAGCTGGTCAGGCGCGTCGAGACCTTGACGTCGCTGACGCGCTCGCCCAGCGCGGCCTTGATCACGGCGATGGTGGCTGCTTCGTCCGCAGCCGGCTCGTCCTTCTTCGCCTCGTCCTTATCGTCGATACGCGGAATCAAATCGAGATTGAGATCGCCCTGGCTCAGCGACTTCAGCGGCTTGCCTTCGAAATCCGAGGGCATCGAGGTCCAGAACGCGTCGACGGGATCCGACAGCAGCAGCACCTCGATGCCGCGCGCGGTCGCAGCTTCCAGCCGCGGATTGGACTTCAGCCGCTCAATGCTGTCGCCGACGAGATAATAGATCTCGGTCTGGTTCGGCTTGAAATCGGCGACGACCTGCTTCAGCGACCGCTTCTCGCCCGAGGTGGTGGTGAAGCGCGACAGCCCCAGCAGCTTTTCGCGCCGCTCGAAATCCTCGTAGATGCCTTCCTTCAGCACCGCGCCGAAGGCGTCCCAGATCTTGGCAAAATTCTCGGGGTCCTTGTCGGCAAGGCTTTCGAGCTCGGACACCACACGCGTCGCCACCGCCTTGCGGATCTGCGCCAGCTGCGGATTGTTCTGGAGCATCTCGCGCGAAATGTTGAGCGGAAGATCCTCGCTGTCGACCACGCCGCGGATGAAGCGCAGGTACCCCGGCAAGAGGTCGGCATCGTCGGTGATGAAGACGCGCCGGACGTAGAGCTTCACGCGGCCCTTGCGGTTCGGCTCGAACAGGTCGAACGGCTTGGTCGAGGGCGCGAACAGCAGCACGGCGTAGGAGTAACGTCCTTCCGCGCGGTAGTGCAGCGTCATCGCGGGATCGTCGAAGGCAGAGGCGATCTGCTGATAGGCCTTCTTGTAATCGTCAGCCGTGAGCTCGGATTTGGAGCGCTGCCACAACGCGCTCGCCGAATTGATCTGGCGCGGCTCGCCGTCTTCGGGCACGAGCTCAATCGGAAACAGGATGTTGTCGGAATAGGCGGTGACGATACGCTCGATCTCGTAGGTCTCGAGATATTTCTTGGAATCGTCCTTCAGGTGCAGGACGATCTCGGTGCCGCGCGTCAGGCGCGCCGCTTCCTCGTCGCTGGCACGGGCGATCTCGAAGCCGGAGCCGCCGGAGGACGTCCAGGTCCACACATCGCTCTCGCCGGCGCGGCGGCTGATCACGACGATCTTCTCGGCGACCATGAAGGCGGAATAGAAACCGACGCCGAACTGGCCGATCAGGCCGAGCCCGTCCTTGGCCTCTTTCAATTTGGACACGAACGCCTTGGTGCCGGAGCGGGCGATGGTGCCGAGATGGTCGATCAGCTCCTGCCGCTCCATGCCGATGCCGTTGTCGGCGATCGTGAGCGTCTTGGCCGTCTTGTTCGGGACGATGCGGATCTTGAGTGCGTCGCCTTCGCCCAGCAGGGCGGGACTGGCGATGGCCTCGTAGCGCAGCTTGTCGCAGGCATCGGAGGCGTTGGAGATGAGCTCGCGGAGGAAGATGTCGGTTTCCGAATAGACGGAGTGCACCATCAGGTGCAGCAGTTCGGAAACTTCGGCCTGGAAAGGCTGCGTATGCACAGCCGTATCTGACGTCGTCATGCGCTTACCCGGTCAAACAAAAGGGAGGGAACCCGGATATAGCGCGAGGCAATGGCGGATCAAGAGGATGTGAAGTCTGGGTCCGCCAAACCACCCCTCGCAGAGAGGGGGTCAGGTCACGCAGCGGCCGGGCTGGAGCAGCCTTGCGACCTCGGTCAGGGAGCTGACCATCGGCTCACAGGCGATCGTCGGCTTGTTGCGAGGCTTCTTCTGGTTCTGGAGCAGCACCGGCGTCTTGGCATTGCCGGTCTCGATCACGGCGGGGACCCGCAGCAGCACCGACGTATCGGCGAGGTCGTTCAGCCGCATCGAGACGGTACGGGTGGGAACGGCTGCCGGTTTGATCTCTGCAAGCCGGTCTGCCTTGGCGGTGCGGTTGACGTTGTGACCCACCGCGACGGTGGAACCGTGGCTGGGGAGGTCGGCGACGGCCTGCCACCGGTCTGCGAGATCATGCCCGGAGGCCAGTTGCACGGCACCGAGGGTGGCGACGACCGCAATTGCGCTCAAAAAAACCTTTTGAATCTGTGACATGGCTGCCGATCCCTCGCCCCATGGCGGGCACGGGAACAACGCCGCCGCAGGATCGGGGGTTCTCGACAGCTACGATCACTTAACCGTGTGCGAAAAATGCAGCAGACGGCAAAATATTTCGCGCGCCTTGGAACGACTTTCGCGCACAGGAGTCGTCTCAGCAGCCGGCTATTCCCCCCTGCCCCATAAGCCGGCGACGTAGGGCGCGACTGTGGTGATGCCAGTCGCGCCTTACTTTTATCTGGGGCCTACTTTCGCCTTTCCTGCCAGCCACTCCCGGCCCTCGCCATAGAGCTTCTCGACCTCGGGGCCGATCAGGCCCGGCATGTCGCGCTTCACGTTGTAGCCGATCAGCTCCTGCATGTAGGCGAGGTGGCGGTAGCCCTCGGGGAGTGCAGCCAGCGCATCCTGGTCGAGCCGAAGCGTCGCGGCGGGATCGACCGGGTCGATGCGGTCCTTCTCGTAGATGGGCTGGCGGCGGACGATGCCCCATTTGCCGATACCTGATGGGTCGTCCCGCTTCTCCAGGAAATCGTAGAAGCGTCCAGTGCAGACGACGTCGCAGAGCACGTCGTGCACGAGGCCGCGCTGCGAGATGGTCATCTTGGTCTGCGCGATCGCTCGCGCACCCGCAAGATCGATGCTGGTGCCGCCGAGGAAATGCAGGATGCGCACGCCCCTGGCAAAACCCTCCTGGCTGACCCGCATGAAATCCCGGGCCGGCCCCTGAAACCAGGTCGCGGACATCCAGCCTTCTTCGTGCCAAACCGTGGCAAAGCGCTCCCAGTCGCCGGCATCGCGCCACACCGCCCAGTTCTCGACGAGATCGCGGATGGCGAGACGATCGAGGAGTTGCTGGTCCATGGGCACGTCTCCGATTGGCGTGGTCGCACGCGCAGCTGCTACATGAGCTATGGGCGGCGAATTCAGCGCCCGTCAAGCGGGTCGCCGGCATGAAAAAAAATCCGGCGTGCCTTGGGCACGCCGGACTTCGCTATTGGGACGGCCGCAGGCGCCTTGTTACGCCGCAGGCGCTTTGGGCGTGCGATTGCGCGAGTTGCGCTGGAAGAACAGGGCCTGGCTCGCCACCGCCGATACCATCGCGGGCTGGAACGGCTTTGAGATCAGGAACGCCGGCTCGGGACGCTCGCCGGTGAGGAAGCGCTCCGGATAGGCCGTGATGAACACCACCGGCACCTCGAAGGTGCGCAGGAGCTCGTTGACGGCGTCCAGGCCCGACGAGCCGTCGGCAAGCTGGATATCGGCAAGGATCAGCCCCGGCCGCTTGTTCTTGGCCAGTGCCACCGCATCGGCATGGGTGCGCGCGACGCCGACGACGTTGTGGCCGAGATTCTTCACCAGGCTCTCGAGGTCCATGGCGATGAAGGTCTCGTCCTCGATGATCAGCACGTCGGTGGCAATCTCGGCGGCCATCTCGCGTCCGGCTGCGTCCGCAAGACGGCGCGTCTCGGCAACATCGGTGCCGAGAATGAAGGCGACTTCCTCTTCCGAAAAGCCCTCGAGCGAGAGCAGCAGGAAGGCTTGCCGCGGCAGCGGGGTGATGTTCGACAGCCGCCGTTCCGGCGGCATCGGCAAGGTCGTCACCTCGGCATCATCGTTGATCGAGACTGAATTCCAGATCTGGGTGAAGAGCCGGAACAGGCCGGCCCGGGGCCCATGGTTCTCGTCGAGCACCGACGGATCGCCCAGCATGGCTTCCAACATGGCGGCGACATAGGCGTCACCGGAGGCCTGGCTGCCTGTCAGAGCCCGCGCGTACCTGCGCAACAACGGCAAGTGTTCAGCAACTACCTGTGAACGGGACATCCCCACTCCATTCGTCTTTGGGCCAACCTTGAGGTCCAATCCTGAGGTCAGGCATCACGCGGGGGGCCCAGGTTCCCCTGCTGGGCTGTCTACGCCTCACGACAACAAAAGTTCCGCCAAGCTGGGAACTTTTTGGCGCAGCTGGAATTGTGCCTATCCAGGGAACGGCTCCCGGTTGAGAAAACTTCTCGATTTTACAGTCACTTAACTCGGGGAAACGTGGAACAGGTCATGAAAGATCTCAAGTCTCAAGCCAGCAGAAGCACGACCCCCGGCAAGGGAGGCCTGACTCCGGAGATTCAATCCCGGATCGGGCACCAGTTGCGCGCCATGTACGACGATGTCGTGCGACAGGGGGTTCCGGATCGGTTCGCGGAACTGATCAAGAAGCTTGATGCGCCGGGAGCGTCACCCCACGTAGAAAATGAGGGCGGATCCAACGACAACAACAATGGGAGGGATTAATGCCTCTCACGGACTCCCTGCGTAACGACATCTTGGCGGCCGTGCCCAGTCTGCGCGCCTTCGCCATCTCGCTCAGCGGCAATGCGGACCGCGCCGACGATTTGGTCCAGGAGACGCTGCTGCGTGCGCTCGCCAACATCGACTCGTTCCAGCCCGGCTCCAACCTGCCGGCCTGGCTATTCACGATCCTGCGCAATTTGTTCCGGTCGGACTATCGCAAGCGGCGGCGCGAGGTCGAAGATGCCGA
Source organism: Bradyrhizobium yuanmingense (assembly GCF_025200905.1). Lineage (NCBI taxonomy): Bacteria > Pseudomonadati > Pseudomonadota > Alphaproteobacteria > Hyphomicrobiales > Nitrobacteraceae > Bradyrhizobium > Bradyrhizobium yuanmingense. Next base: position 6,594,814 of record NZ_CP104173.1, read on the forward strand.
GGGCAATTACGCCAAGACGCTGAAGACCCAGCCCTCGCAGAATGCGCACCTCGAATTCGAGGAGTTTCGCACCGCGCTCGACAAGCTTCCGCAGGATCAGCGTGAAGCCTTGATCCTGGTCGGCGCGTCCGGCTTCTCCTATGAGGACGCGGCCTCGATCTGCGGCTGCGCAGTCGGCACCATCAAGAGCCGCGTGAACCGCGCCCGCTCGAAGCTCGCCGCGCTGCTCTATGTCGACGGCGCCGAGGATTTTGGGCCTGACGAGACCGTGCGGGCCGTGATCGGCGGCAGCGGCGGCTGACCGCCGCCGTCAATCGCACCGGAACGAGACGAAGACGGCCGCTTCCACGGCTGTCTTCGCGCGCGATGCGTCCGGCTCACGTCGCGATCACACATCCACGAATGTTGCGGTCTCGGCCACGCTCGCCCGCGAGGTGCGGTAGCTGTTGACCTTGTGCGCATGGTCCGCATAGCCGAACGAGATGCCGCAGACGACACGGCGGTCATCGGGCAGATCGAAGTGGCGGCGGATCAGGCCGGAATGCCGCGCCAGCGCGGCCTGCGGAATGGTGCCGAGCCCGAGCGCCTGCGCCGCCAGCACGAAGTTGGAGACATAGGCGCCGCAATCGATCGCACCGTAGATGCCGAGCGGCTCGTTGGTGTGGATGATGGCGACATGCGGTGCGCCGAAGAAATTGTAGTTCTCCAGCGCCTGCTTGGCATAGGCCGCCTTGTCGCCGCGGGCGATGCCGAGCGTGTTGTAGAGCTGGAAGCCGCTCTCGCGGCGGCGATCGAGATAGACCCCGACATATTCGCGCGGTGGCGTGAAGTCGTAGTCATCGCCGAGGCCCTTCGAGGCCTCCGCGTAGATCGCCTTGCGAAAGCGCTCCTTGGCCTCGCCGCTGGCGATGATGACCTGCCAGGGCTGGCTGTTGCACCAGGACGCCGTGCGCTGCGCGGTCGCCAGCACATGCTCGATGGTGGCGCGATCGACCTCCTTGGGGAGAAATGCGCGAACGGAGTAGCGCTCGTTGAGGAGCTCTTCGAGCACCCCGATGCGGTCGTTCTGTCTCACTTGTGCATCCATCACTCAGCTCGCCCTTTTTTCTTTTGGTTGGGCAGAGGCGCCAAGCGCCGTCCCACCACCATACTTACCTCGATGCACCTGCATATGGTAGGCATGCTATGTTTTGCCCACCCTGCACGAGCGGTGACCGTGACGACTACTTGGTCAGCAGGGCATAGGCGCCGGTCCAGCCCTCCTGCGGCGGATCGATCTGGAAATCCTTGATCCGCGCCTCGTAAAGCCTGAACAGCTTCTCCAGCGTGTCGGCGTCCTCGCTCTTGCGGCCGCGCTCGATGGCATCCAGGGCGCCCTGCCAGTCGCGGCTGCGGTAGCAGCCGAGCATCTCGATGGTGATGTTGCGCAGGCGCTGGAACGCGGCCGAATGCATCACGTCCTCGCGGCCGGCGATGGCGTAGATCACTTCCGGCTCGGTCTTGCCCTTGACCATGATGAAGTCGAGCTCGAGGATCGCGAATTTCTCCTTGGCAGCGAGTGCCGTGCGCGAGCCCACGATGATCGGAAATCCGTATGCCTTCGACTGGCCCTCGAGGCGCGAGGCCAGGTTCACGCTGTCGCCGAGCACCGAATAGTTCTTCTTCAGGTCGGACCCCATGTTGCCGACCACGCCGATGCCGGTGTTGAGACCGATGCCGACATTGAGCGGGATATAGACGTGGCCGCCGTCGGCGGCCTCCTGCTCGCGCTCCTTGTTGACCTCGTCGATCTGCTCGAGCATCTGGATCGCGGCTTCGCAGGCGTTGATCTCGTGCTCGGCGTCGTCGAGCGGCGCGTTCCAGAACGCCATGATGGCGTCGCCCATGTACTTGTCGATATAGCCCTTGCGGTCGATGATGACGTCGGTCAGCGGCGTCAGGAAGCGGTTCATCAGCTCGATCAGCCCCTGCGGATCGTGCTTGTAGCTCTCGGAGATCGTGGTGAAGCCGCGCACGTCGGAGAACATGATCGTCATCTCGCGTTCCTCGCCGCCGAGCACGAGCTTTTCCGGCGACTGCGCCAGCTGCTCGACCAGCACAGGCGACATGTATTGCGCGAATTGCCCGCGGATCTGCACGCGCTGGCGCTGCTCGCGCACGAAGCTCGCAAAGATCAGCGTCAGGTAGACTGCGGTCGTCGACAGCAGCGGATAGGTGAAGTCGATGAGATAGCGGTGCTGCGTGTAGGAGAACCAGGACACGCCGATCAGGATGGCCGCGAAGGCCGCGCCCACCAGCACGAGGCGGACGGGGCCGAGATTCGGCGTGAAGATGATGACGAGCAGGCCGATGATCAGCGCCGCGATCAGCTCGACGCCCAGGGCATAGTTCGGCTGCGAGATCACCGCGCGGCTCAGCACGCCCTCCAACACCTGGGCATGGATCTCGACACCCGGCATGGCCCGGGACACCGGCGTGGTCTTGATGTCGTTCAAGCCGCCCGCGGAAGTGCCGACCAGCACCAGCTTGCCGGCAAACCTCGTGGGCGGCACCGCATTGTCGAGCACGTCGACCGCGGAGACGTAGATCGAAGGATCCCGGCGGGCATAGTGCACCCAGAGCTGACCGTTCTTGTCGGTCGGAACCTCCAAACCCTTGAGGCGGATCGACTTGATGCCCGTCTTGTCGGTACGGACCAGCAGGGTCGGCGTGCCCGTGACGACGCGCAGGATCTCGAGGCTGAGCGAGGGCATGATGTTGCCCTGGGCGCGCATGATCATCGGCACGCGGCGGATCAATCCGTCACGCTCGGTCCGGATCGAGAACAGGCCGCGGCCGGCCGCTGCCCTCTCGATGACCGGCACGTTGCGGAGCAGGCCGGGGAATTCGAACAGGAAACGCTCGGCCCCGTCCTCCCCCACCGTTGCAACCCCCGTGAACGGCAGCGACTTGTCGAGCTCGGACAAGACCTCCGGAAGCCCGGTCTCGCCCAGCACGACGTGCGAGCGCTTGATCGCCTCGGCGAGGATCTGATCGTTGCTCGGCAGCTCACGCAGCTTGGCGCGGGTCGCGTCGTCGAGATAGCGCATCTGGCTCGCGACCTGATCCGGGTTGAGCCGGTCGGCTTCGGAGAAGACCATGTCGAAGCCGATCGCCACCGCGCCGTTGTTGGTGAGGTTCTGGACCATGTCGGCGATGCGCGTGCGCGGCCACGGCCACTGTCCGAGTCTGGTGAGGCTCTTGTCGTCGATATCGACGATGACGACCGGCCGCGCCGCCTTCTCGCGCGGATCGATCAATTGAAACATGTCGAAGGTGCGCAGCCGCAATTCCTGGATCGGCGGCGGATCCCACAGGCGCGCGCCCGCGAACAAGACCAGCAGCGCAAGGCAGATCAGCCGCGCAAGGCCAAACTTCCGCGCAAACCACCGCCGCAGGATTTTGAAACGCTTCATGCCAGTCAGACTTCCTGACCCAGATCATGCCGGGCGCACCGATCATGAAGCGTCGGCGTGCGATTGGCTATTCCCCGAGTGCTGAGGATTATGGATTTTTTGCCGCGGTCGAGGTGCAAACCGGAAGCGCCGCCTGCTTCCACTAGCCGACGTGAGTGCCGAAGATGAAATCGCTGGACTGGAGATTCGCGACGGCGACACCCTTGAGCAGGATCGTCTCGTGGCTATCCAGCGTAAGCAACGTGCCGCCATCCTGCGCGGCGGTCGGGGCAAGGTCGTTCAAGGAGCTGATGCCGCTGAACTGCCGCAGGTCGAGCTTGTCGAGGCCGTACTCGAAATCATTCACGGTGTGCTGAACCGAATCCTGCGACGAGGCCGGTGCGAATACGAACTGATCCTTGGCACTGCCGCCGATCAGCGTATCACTCGACTCGGTCGCGAAAATGACGTCCTTGCCGGCGGTACCTTGCAGGGTCATGCCCTGGCTCTCGGCTCCTTCGACGAAGATGAAGTTCACCGTGTCCGAGCGGCCCGCCGAATCGGCAACGGTCAGCGTGATCTGATCGGTGGCGGGCAGTCCCGCCTCGGGATCAGCGCCGGTCGGCTCGTAGACGATGCCCGCGCCTTGCGCGAGGGCGGTGTTGATCTGCTCGAGCGTGCCGGTCGTCGGATAAACACTTGCGAGGCTGACGTCCGGATTCGCGGTCGACAGCGTGACCGTGAAAGTGTCCGTCGCAGCGCCGGGATCGGCGTCCATGACGACGAGGTCGGTAATGATCTCGTTGCTGTTCTCGGTGATGTGCTCGACCTGGAAGCTCTCGGTGTTGATGACCGGGCCCGCACCGTCGTCCGCACCGGTCACGTTCACCTTGAGCGTTGCCGTGTCGGTCGCACCATGGATATCCGTGGTCTGGACCGTGAACGTATCGACATACGATCCGTCCGCCAACGCATTGATCGCAGCATCATTCGGAACGTAGCTGTAGCTGCCGTTGGAATTGACCGTCAGCGAGCCGTAGAGTCCCGCGACCGTCGTGGCCGCCTGGTGATCTGAATTGAGGACGGCATAGGTCAGCGGCGCCGTCTCACCGCTGTCGGCGTCGGTCCCCGCCAGTTGCCCGGTGAGATTGGAGAAGGTGTCGTCGTCAGCGGTGTCCGTGAGCGGGCCGATGTGGAGATCGGACAGCGTCGGTGCGTCGTTCGTGCCGGTGATGTTGATGGTCACGACCGCGCTAGTTCCAAAGCCCTGAGCATCCGACGGAACGATGGTGTATTGCAGCGATAGCGTCTGACCGGCGGCGAGGAAGTCGAAGGCCTGGCCGGCCGAGTTGAATTGCCAGGTAAACTGGGCGTGGGTCGCCGTGCCGTTGAGAATGTCGCCGGACGGCACGGTCAGATAGTTCAGGAGATCGGCATGCGACAGCCCGCCGACGCTGCCCGTTTGCAACACGTTGTCGAGCTTAACCTGCACCGCATCGACCGATACCGTGACGTGATCGGTCGCGTCGACGTCGGAGACCGCCAGCACGCCATGCGAGAGCTGGCCGCCATTGGTCTCCATCAGATCGGCAAATGCGCCGCCCGGCCCGGAGGTCCCGCTGGCCCAATCCGCATCACCTTCAATGGCGAGGCTCTTGGTTGGGTTGACCGTGTTGGAGGCCGTGCTCCCGCTGCCGTCGCCAAGCGTATAATAGGCGGCCAGATTGGCCTCGTTGCCGGTGAGCGCGGTGAAGTCGTACGACTGGATTTGCGCCTGCGTGAGTGCGGTGGTCCAGACGCTGACATCGGCGATCGAGCCGGTGAAGCCTTGCGTACCGAAGCCCGGAGCGTACCTGCCGCTCGCCGCTCCAATCATCATGTAGGACGGCTCCTGAGCGCCAGCGATCGCGTTGACGCCGCCACTGTGGGAATAGACGGCGTTGCCATCGACATAAAGCGTGAAGATGCCGTCGTCACGCGTCAAGGCGAGGTTATGCCATTGCCCCGCAGTAAGCGCGAAGCCGGTATCCTGGATCTCGACGCCGCCCTCGAGAATCGCGATCTCCAGCTTGCCGCTGATGACAGTGCCCATGAGGCCGAAACCGGTGGTCGAGGTATTGCCATTGTAGAACAAGACCTGGCTGGCGGAGGCAGCGTCTCCGTTCCAGTTCACCCAGCCGTCCAGCGTCACGTCGTCGGTGGCGACCGTCGGTACGTCGCCGACCGCGATGGTCGCACCGTCGAAGTTCATGTAGTCGGACGTCACATAGGAGACGGTCGGCGCATCGTTGGTGCCGGTGATGGTGACGGTGACGTCTTGCGTGACAGTCGCGTTGTGATTGTCCTTGAAGGTGACGGTGTAGACCTGAGTTATGGTCTGCCCTTCCGCCAGCGACTGCAGCACGGGATCGTTGTTGTCGAGCGTGAAGTGCCAGTCGAGCGTCGCGCCGGTGCTGGTGTCGGCGTTGGATTCGGACACCGCGCCGATGGAGAAGGTGCCGATATTCGTGCTGTCGTCCTCGAATCCCGGCAGAGCCGAACTGACGGACGATGACTTGAACTGCACCTGCGCCGTATGGGTGTCGATCAGGTCAACGTCCTGGATCGCCAGCGTACCGCTGGTCGTCAGCGAGGCGCCGTCATCCTCGGTAACCGCACCCGTTGCCGCCTCGGGATCGCTCGTGATCGTCGGCGCGTCGTTGGCGCCGTTGATCGTGACAGTGACGTCCTGGGAGACCTGCGCACCGTGATCGTCAGTAAAGGTGACGGTGTAGACCTGGGTGATGGTCTGGCCATGCGCCAGCGATTGCAGCACCGCATTGTCGTTGTCGAGGCTGAAGTGCCAGCCCAGCGTCGCGCTGTTGTCGGTATCGGTGTTGAACTCCGCGACCTCGCAATCGATCGTGAAGGTGCCGAGCGGCGCATTACCATCGAAGCCCGGCAGATGCGCGTTCGACGTCGCCGACTTGAATGCGGCCTGCGCGGTGTGGGTGTCGATCAGATCGAGATCCTGAATCGCGAGCGTGCCCTCGATCGACAGCGTCGCGCAGGCATCCTCGGTGACGCTGCCCTTTGCAGCGTCTGCATCACTCGTGATGGTCGGCGTGTCATTGGTGCCGGTGATGGTGACCGTGACGTCCCGGGTGACGGTGCCACCGTGATGGTCGTCGACGGTCACGGTGTAGACTTGGGTGATGGTCTGGCCTTCGGCCAGCGACTGCAGCACCGGATCGTTGTCGTTGAGCGTGAAGGTCCAACCCACTGATCCGCGCGTGCTGACACCCGGATTCTCGCTCACCGCGGTCAGCGCGAAGGTCCCGATATGCGAGGTGCCGCTGCCGAAGCCGGGCAGATGCGCGTTCGACGTCGTCGACTGCAGGACGTAACTGGCAGTGTGCGTATCCGTGAGATCGGGGTCGTTGAAGGCGACGGTGCCGTTCGCCGTCAGGATTGCCGCCGTATCCTCTGTCACTTCTCCGGTGGGCGTCGTCGAGTCCTCGACGATCGTCGGCACGTCGTTGGTGCCCTCGACATTGACGTCCGCACCGTCGATGGACACGGTGATCGGCGTGCTGACGACGCCGCCGTGCCCGTCATCGACCTGCACCACGTAGTTGAGGATCAGCTTCTCGTCCTCGGCCAGGAAGTCGAAGAGATGGTCGGGAACGCTGTAGGTCCAGGTGGCCGTGCCGTTGTTGCTGTTTCCGGCACCCTGAACCACGGTCAGCGGCACTTTGACGGCAGCGATCGCCGCGAGTTGCTCCGGCGTCAGGGACGCAGTGATATCGTTGCCTTCGGCATCGAGATATTTGAACGGCTCGACGGATGAGAGCGCCGCGCTCACGATCGGCCGGTCCGTCAGATCGACGTCGGTGAAGGTGACCGTGCCCGTGATGATGTCCAGCGCCTCGTTGCCGGTCCCGACCTGTTCGATGACGGTGCCGCCTGACGTCGCAACGGTAGGCTTGTCGTTCGTTCCCGTGATCGTGATGGTGATCGGGATGAACCTGGACTCGGGGTTCACCGTGAAATTGGTGTCGACGCGGACCATGTAGGTCAGCGTCAGGGTTTCGCCGGCCGCGAGGAAGTCGAAAACGTGGTCGGGGATCGTGTAGGTCCAGACCGCCGAGCCGTTGTTGTTGTTGGCGGGGTCGGGGACGACGCTGATCTGGATCTGCGTCGCCGCGATGCCCTGCTTCTGGAGCTCCGAGAGGGAGCCGGTGACGTCGTTCTGGCCCGCGGTTTTGTACACGTAGTTCGGCGCCTCGGCGAGGCTGATGCTCACCGTCGGCCGGTCGCCGAGGTTCTGATCGACGAACCTGATCACGCCGGAAATCGTGTCGGCGCGCGTGTCGCCGGTCGTGTCCGCACGCTCCGTCAACGCGAACGCCGTCTTCACGTTGCCGCTCGCGTCGAAGCTCTGCGCGATCGGCTGGCCGGGAATGCGTACGATGAGCGGCGTGGAGGTGGTGGGCGTCTCCGATCCCTGCGGATTGAGATTGACGAATGTTGCGGTGGCGCTAGGGCCGGACGACGATTTGAGCAACACCTCATAGCCGAACGGCGTGATCGTATCGGTGTAGTTCGTGGTCAGCTTAGTGTTGGTGTTGTTGTCGGTGAACTTCAGCGTGAACACGTCCGTGATCAGCTTCTGCACCTCCGGCGACATCAGTGCATTGGTGATCGAGACGTTGCCGCCGCTGATCTGGATCATCTGGCCGGCCTGGTTGACCGTCGCGATCGGCAGCAGCGTGACCTTGTCGAACAGGATGTAGGAGCCGGTCGTGCCGTTCGGCTCGACCAGCACCTGGAAGCTCGCCTGCGGCTGCGGATCGCCGCCGCCGGCGGGAACGACGAAGTTGATCTGGGTCAGCACCGCCGTGCCGCGGATGCCCATGGTGGCGACGGGCGTGTCGACCTTCATGTCGCCGCGCTTGGCGGTTTCGCCGGCGACGAAGGTGATGGTGCCCGCGACGAGGCTGAGCAGCGAGGAATTGTTCGACCCGTTGGGGTCGTAGACCATCTCGTTCAGCACCATCCGCGCGTTGGAGGACAGGCCGAACACGGTGCCGTCAATGAAGGTGATGCCGAGCGTCGAGTCGGCGCCGGTCGAGACCACGTCGCCCTTCTCGACGTTGTCGCCATTGTTCAGGATGACCGAGACGCCGTTGCGGATCGCGGTCGCGCTTCCCACGAGCTTGGTGACGTGACCGATGACCTGGCCCGCACCGGCACCGGGCGCGGCCTGGGCAACCTGGACATGGCCGGTGAGGGCGTTGACGACGTCGCCGCTGAGGTGGGCGCCGTCGGGCGAAGCGAGCGCGGCGCGCTTGTCGCCCCTGAAATAATCGTGAACGACGAACTCATGACCGTCGTGGGACAGCACAAGGTCGAGCCCGGCACGCTTGAACTCGCCGTTGAAGATCAGATTGGGGTCGGGAACGACGAACGCGCCGTCGGGCGCGTGACCGTTCGCCTTTGCGGTAAAAGAATCGATATTTGCCCCGACGGGCGAGCGGGAACCCTGGCCGTCCAAAGAAATCGCGCCGTCAAATTGGCCAGCGTAATTCAACCGGGCACCGTAAAAAGGGTTAAAATTTAAGTAAGTATCGACCGCCTAAGCTTGCATAGCATTAGCAAGTCCTTAGCGATACCATCTATTGCTTGTGTGATTTCGCATCACTTGGCCCCGGGAGGCCCCACGGCGTGGCGCCGCGACAGAGGAGTGAAAGTAATTCCTCAAATATTCGTATGTCGAATTCGGCCTGTTTCCACGCATTTCCAGTCATCCAAAGTAACCTGCTGTATAGTTACGAAGCAGATACTTTCATCATCTTTCCTTCGCGAGCTCCCGCAGCATCCTGCGGCAAATACGGAGTTAAATCTGTGACCTATCTAACAGAACCCCATGAAATGGGGGTTGTTAGCCATAGGACCCAGATTCGGCACTGCCACAACCTGTGTCTGCAATTGGCTCCATTTCGCGGCAACGCGACACCTCCTAGCCGGCGAATCGTAAAATTTTACGCAATTTCGGTAGGCCCATTTCAGCCTGTCACCCGGTTTTGGAACCCCTGCCGGGCGCGTTAAGCAGAACAAAACGGCCCGTCTCGCACTATCTCCGCGAAAGCAACAAAGCCCGGCACGTCGAGATCGAGGGGGATCTCGTGAAGCCTGGGAAGGGGATGTCAGATGGAGACCGCTGCTCGCTCGCGCGCCTGGCGCGCAATCCTTGTCATGTGCGGCTTGATCCTGCTCGGATCGGCCGCCGAGCTTCGCGCCGGCACGCTGCTGTCGCCCGGCGCCGGCGTCCTAGTGCGCAAATCCGCCGAACCGTTCGGCGTGTTCGCCTTCGCCATCTCGTCCGGTAGCCTGCAGCAGAGATGGTCCGTGCTGAAGGACAAGCTCGACGACGAGATGGTGCAGCTCGCGCTGTGCGACGGCGACCGGGACAATTGCGCTTCACCGGCAGCGCTCGAGCTGCTCGCCATAGTCGACCACGCCCGCGCCCGCGACGGTCGCGCGCGGCTCGGCGAGGTCAACCGCGCCATCAATCTCGCCATCCATGCCGCCAATGATGGCACCGACGACGTCTGGAGCTCGCCGCTTTCGACCTTCGCGCGCGGGACCGGCGATTGCGAGGACTATGCCATCGCCAAGCTGGCCGCGTTGCGGCTGGCGGGAATTGCCTCTGAGGACCTCCGCATCGTTGTGGTGCGAGACGTCAGGGCCGGCGAGGCGCACGCAATTGCCGCGGCAAAGCTCGACGGGCAATGGCTGATGCTGGACAATCGCCGCATGGCGATGGTCAAGGATGACGCGACGCGGAGCTATCAGCCACTGTTCGTGCTCCACCAGTCGGCAGTGCTGAAATATGTCGACGAGCCGGTGCAGGTCTCGATGGCGGCCGCCGAGGCACGTTGATTTGTTCGTAGCTGGATAGAGCGCAGCAAAATCCGAGACTCTTACCACTCGCACCGGCCCCGGATTAAGCTTGCGCTCCATCCGGGCTACAGACCTTCCACTGCTCGTCCCCACAAACCCATTTCACCGCGCAAGACCAGACGCTAGCATGGCGCCTTCCGTGCGGGGGCGACTTGGAATGCGATTCATCGTGCTGTCTGTGCTTGCGCTGCTGGCATTGCCGGCGGTGCCCGCGTCCGCGCAATCCGACCGCGCGATCGCCGACAGGCTGCCGCTGTTTGCCAGGAACAACTGCCAGCCGATTCGCGACCCCGGCAACCAATTGTTCTGCGGTGATGCCGCGCTTGCCGCCGCCGCCGAGAAGCTGAGCATCGCGATCGAGGAGCGGCTCGCCCGCCTGCCGGATCGCCTGCCCGCTATCGAGGAGAATGCGATCTGGGTCCGCCAACGCAACCTCAGCTGCGGCATCGTCGGCCAGACCGCGATCCGCCCCGACCAATTCGAGACCGTCAAGGCGTGCCTGCTCAAGGTCACCGAGGAGCGCGCCGCGATCGTTCGCGATCCGGATTTCGACTGCCTTGCGGCCAACACTGCTGCGGGCGCGGTGATCTGCGCAGACCCCTCGCTGACGCTTGCCGAAACCGAGCTCAACGGCCAGGTGCTCGGCCTGATCGGCAAATTGGACCCGACTGCGGCACGCTTTGCCTTCGCCGAATATGGACGGTGGACGCGCGAGCGCGACCGCAAATGCAATCTGGTCGGCAAGGAGAACGTGCCGCTGCAGGAGCTGGAATCCGCGGAGGACTGTCTCGCCGACCATTTGAAGCGCAAGACAGATGAAATCCGCGCCGCGAAGGGCGATCCCAAAAAAGTGTTCGGCCGGCAGGTCGCGGCCCGCATTCCCGACGCCGACGCCGTCGATTTCTGCGCCGCGCGGATTCATGCGGCCAATTCCTGCGGCAACTTCCTGCGCATCAACCGCGTCTATGCGCTCGACAGCCAGGTGACCGACCAGGAGGCACAGGTCACGGGCGAAATCGAAATGGCCGTGCTCGCTCCCTTCACCGTGTGCAGCAGGATCGCCTCCATCTGCACCGGCACCTGCTGGGACGCCACGACGGGTCGGCCGCAGCAGGGAGCCGGCAACAAGACGCGCCCAGCAGACGTCTTCAACGTCACGCGCCGGCTGAGGGTCCAGCGAACCTTCGCCTTCGTTAAAGCCGCCGACGGCTGGCGCTGCCGGGAAGACGAGCTCGCCCCGGTGAATTCGGGCACCGCGGGCGGAGGATCGTAGGGTTCTCTCTTCCTTCTCCCCTTGTGGGAGAAAGTGGCGCGCGCAAGCGCGCCGGATGAGGGGTTCTCTCCGCACGCAAGACGTGCGTGAAGGATAGAGACCCCTCACCCGGCTCGCCGCTTCGCGGCGATCCACCCTCTCCCACAAGGGGAGAGGGTGCACTGAGCTCGACGCAAGAGAGCCCGCATCAGAACATCAGATTGTCCTTCACCAGGACCCAGCGGCCGCCCTTGACCTGCTGCACCTGGGTGATGGTGTTGGCGAGGTGGTCGGTCTTGGAGAACTTGGTGGGCGGCGAGTTGAAGATGTCGAGGAATTTCTCGCCCGACTCGAGCGCATCGAGCATCTTCTGCCCGGTGAGATCCTTGCCGGCCTTGTTGGCATAGAACGCAAAAGTCATCATGGCATTGTAGCCGATGATGGCTTGCGTGTTGGCGTCGGCGTTGAACATCTTCTTGTAGTTGACGAGCCAATCCTTCACCTTGCCCTTGGCGGTGTCCTCATAAGGGATCTCGAAGCCGCTGGCGGCATAGAGACCCTCGACGGCGTCCTTGCCCAGTGCAGGAACCTCCATCACGTTCGTGGGGGTGGCCCCGAGGAAGGTGACGTCCCAGCCGAGCTTCTTGGCTTCGGTCATCGCCCCGATGGTCTCGCGCAGCACGGTGCCGAGCACGACGAGGTCGCAGCCATCTGACTTCATCTTGGCGATCTGCGCGCTGAAATCGGAGGCGCCGCGCTTGTAGCTCGTGATCGAGGCCGGCTGCGCCTTCATGGCGGTGAGCTGCTGGTTGAAGCCGTCGAGCACGTTCTTACCGTACTCGTCGTCCTGATGCATGATGCAGGGCTTCTTGAAGCCCTTCCACTCGATCATGTATTTCACCGCAGCCCGCGTGCTCTCGACATAGGGCAGCAGATTGTTGAACTTCAAACGCTCCTGCGGCTTGGCCGGGTCGAACTTGAAGGTGAATTCGGCCGCCGTCAGCGGGAACAGTTGCAGGACACCGGCATCGAACAGGATGTCTTGCGCGGCGAGCACCGTCGGCGATCCCATCGGCCCCACCATCGCGAAAATCTTGTCGCGCTCGATCAGCTTTTGCGAGGCCAGCACGGCCTTCTTCGGATCGTAGCCGCTGTCCTCGACGACCAGCCGGATCTTACGGCCGTGAATTCCGCCGGCCGCATTGATCTCCTCGGCCGCCATCTTCATGCCGTTCGCGACCGGAACGCCCCACCCCTTGATCGGGCCTGACAGGTCCTGGTGAGTGCCGATGACGATCTCGGTTGCCGAGATGCCCTCGTTGGTGACCTTGGTTTGCGCTGCGGCCGGCAGACAGGTGAGCACCACGGCACCCACAGCAAGGCCGAATGCGCTGAACGATTTCGACATTGACGTCTCCTCTCCTAAAGGCCCGTATTGCACGAAGGGCGGGGCCACAGCTCCTTCGCTTTCTCGAAATGGACCGACTCGTCACGCCACCGCACGCTCGCGATACATCGCCTCGATCTCGGCGGCGTAGCGCTTGTTCACGAAGCCGCGCTTCAGCTTCATGGTCGGCGTCAGCTCCTCGTCCTCGGGCGTGAGCTGGCGCTCGATCAGGTAGAACCTCTTGATGGTCTCGACGCGGGCAAAATTGCCGTTGACATGCTCGATCTCGCGCCCGATCAGGTCCTGGATCTCCCTCGCCCGGCACAGGCTGGCATAATTGGTGAAGGGGATGTCGTGATCCTGGGCGAACTTCTCAACATTCTCCTGGTCGATCATCACGAGGCAGGTGAGATAGGGCCGCTTGTCGCCGATCACGACCGCGTCGGAGATGTAGGGCGAGAACTTGAGCTGGTTCTCGATCTCGGACGGCGTGATGTTCTTGCCGCCCGAGGTGATGATGATGTCCTTCATCCGGTCGGTGATGCGCACGAAGCCCTCATTGTCGATGGTGCCGACGTCACCGGTGTGCAGCCAGCCGCGGGAATCGATCGTCTCTGCGGTCTTCTCCGGCTGGTTCAAATAGCCCATGAACAGGAAGTCGCCCTTGATCAGGATCTCGCCGGCGGGCGACAGCGCGACCTCGCCCCAGGGCACCGCAGTGCCGACCGAGCCGAGCTTGATCTTGTCCGCGGGCATCATGGTTGCGACCCCGCAATTCTCGGTCTGACCGTAGACCTCGTGCATGTCGATGCCGAGCGCCAGATACCAGCGGATCAGCTCCGGTGCGATCGGGGCTGCGCCGGTGAACGCGATGCGGCAGCGGTCGAGTCCGATCATGCGGCGGATGTTGCGGAACGCGACCAGGTAGGCGATGCGGTTGGCGATGCGCAGCGATAGCGGCGGCGCCCTGCCCTCGAGCCGGCAATCGACCATGCGGTAGCCGATGCCGATGGCGCGGCGATAGACCCATTGCTGCAGCGGCGTTGCATCCTTCAGCGCGATGGTGATGGCGGAATAGAACTTCTCCCAGACGCGCGGCACGGCCAGAAAGGCGGTCGGCTGCACCTCGCGCAGATTGTCAGGCACGGTTTCCGGGCTCTCGGCAAAATTCATCACCGAGCCGAGCGCGACCGAGATGTAATAGCCGCCGATACGCTCTGCGACGTGGCAGAGCGGCAGGAAGACCAGCCGGTTCTCGTCCTCTCGCGCAGGTATGAAGTCGTTGGCGTGTCGCATCTGGTGGGTGACGCTGCGATTGGCGTGCATCGCGCCTTTCGGCGGGCCGGTCGTGCCGGACGTATAGACGAGGACCGCGAGATCGCCGGCGCTGCGGCTGTCGATCATCTCCTGCCACAGCGCTTCGCGGCCGACCATGTGGTTGCGGCCGAGCGCGCGAAACTCGTCCAGCGACATCACCATGTCGTCGGAGAAACCGCTGAGGCCCTCCATGTCGAACACGATGATCTTCTGCAAGCTGGGGCATCGCGCGCGGCAGGTGAGAATCTTGTCGAGCTGCTCCTCGTCCTCGGCGAAGATCACCTTCGTGGCGGAGTCGTTGACGAGATACTCGACCTGGGACGAAGAATCGGTCGGATAGATTCCGCTGGAGACGCCGCCGGCGCACAATATGCCCATGTCGGCATAAACCCATTCGGGCACGGCATTGGCGATGATGGAGGCGACCTCGCCGGGCATGAAGCCGACGGCGCGGAGCGCGTAGGCGATCTCTTTGGAGATCTCCAGCCATTCTAGCCAGCTCGTCGGCTGCCAGATGCCGAACTTCTTCTCGCGGATCGCCGGCCTGTCGCCCCGCGTCTCGGCGGCGCGCAAGAAGCTCTTCGCGATCGTATCAGCGACCGTCAGCACCGCCGGTCGGGCCATGCACCTCTCCTCCTTGTCGCCTTCCCTCCGCTGCCTGCCTTGCCGGCCGGTCTTTGCTCAACGTTGGGCAAGCTCATCTTACTGCCAGCTCGTCCTCACCGCCACGTCTTCTTCTTTTTCCAGCGCCGCTCGCCGCGCGCGCCGGCTTCCTTGGCGCCAAGGTAGAATTCCTGGATGTCCTGGGAATGCATCAAGCGGTCGCAGGTATCGTTCATCACGATACGGCCGATCTCCAGCACATAGCCGTAATGGGCGGTTTCCAGCGCCACCTTGGCGTTCTGCTCGACCAGCAGGATCGACATGCCCTGCTCCTCGTTGACCCGGCGGATGATGGTGAATATCTCCTTCACCAGCAGTGGCGACAGGCCGAGCGAGGGCTCGTCGAGCAAGAGCAGCGTCGGCCGGTTCATCAGCGCGCGCCCGATCGCGAGCATCTGCTGCTCGCCGCCGGAGAGCTGGCCCGCCGGCTGGTTGATGCGCTCCTTCAGGCGCGGGAAATAGCCGTAGACGCGCTCCATGTCCTCCGCGACGCCGTCCCGGTCCTTGCGCGGATAGGCACCCATCATCAGGTTCTCGCGCACCGAGAGGAACGGGAACACCTCGCGCCCCTCGGGCACGTGGCTGAGGCCGAGCCGCACGATGCGGTCGGCCTCCATGCGCTGGATCGGCTTGCCCATGAACTCGATCGCGCCCTTCTGCGGATCGAGGATGCCGGAGATGGTCTTCAGCACCGTGGTCTTGCCGGCCCCGTTGGCCCCGAGCAGCGTGACGATGCGCCCGCGCGGCACCTCCAGCGAGATGCCGCGGATCGCCATGATCGGCCCGTAATAGCTCTCGATGTTGGAGAGCTTGAGGATGATATCCTGGGGCGCAGCGGCATCCATCGGTCAGGCTCCCAGATACGCGGCGACGACGTCGGGGTGCTGCTGCACTTCAGCGGGCGAGCCCATCGCCAGCACCCTTCCGTAGTTCAGTGCGATGACGCGATCGGAGACCCGGTTGACCAGCGACATGTCGTGCTCGACCATCAGCACGGTGATACCGAGCTCGGTCCTCATGTCCCGAATCCAGAACGACATGTCGCCGGTCTCCTCCACGTTGAGACCCGAGGACGGCTCGTCCAGCAGGATCAGCTTCGGCTCCGAGCAGAGCGCGCGCGCCAGCTCGATCACCTTGCGCACGCCGTAAGGCAGGCCCGAGATCAGCTTGTCGCGATAGGGTTCGAGGTCGAGGAATTCGATGACCTGCTCGACCCGGCGGCGGTGAACCTTTTCGTTGGCCCGCACGCTCGGCAGGAATAAGAGCTCCTGCCACAGCTGCGTGGTCGAATGGCGGTGGCGGCCGACCAGAAGGTTCGACAGCACGGTCGCGTTCTCGAACAGCTCGATGTTCTGGAAGGTACGGGCGATGCCGAGCTTGGCGATGTCGTAGGGCGGCTGCTCGGTGATGTCCTGGTCCTCGAAGAAGATACGGCCCGAGGTCGGCCGGTAGATCCGCGAGATCAGGTTGAAGATCGAGCTCTTGCCGGCTCCGTTCGGCCCGATGATCGAGAGGATCTCGCCCTTCTCCACCGCGAACGAGACCGCATCGACCGCCTTGAGGCCGCCGAAATGCAGCGACAGGTTCTCGGCGCGGAAATAGCTCATCGATTGCGCTCCGACTTCACGTAGATCTTCTGCCGCTTGAAGGTGGCGCGCTTGTAGAGAGGGAACAGCTGGAAGAAGAGCTTGATCTTGAGCCAGCGGCCGTAGAGCCCGAGCGGCTCGAACAGCACGAACAGCACGATGATGATGCCGTAGATCGCGCCCTTCAGGCCGTTGAGCGAGGCGAAGGCCGCGACCTTCGCCTCGATATTGCCCGCAGTCGCCGCGCCGGCGCCGAATGTCGCGGCAATGCCGGCGATGATGCCGGGCATGTCGTCCTTGAGATAGGTGAGGAACGGGTCGATCATCACGATGAAGATCGCGCCGAGCACGGCGCCGTGCAGGCTGAAGGTGCCGCCGATCAGGATCACGATGATGAACTCGATCGAGAGCTGAAGCGTGAACATCTCCGGCGAGATGAAGGAGAGCTTGTGCGCGAACAGGACGCCGGCAAAGCCGGTGATCGCGGCCGAGATCGCGAACGACTTCACCTTGTAGAGCGCGACATTGACGCCCATGCTGCGCGCCGCCGTCTCGGAATCGCGGATCGCGACGAAGGCGCGGCCCGTCGGCGAACGTAGTAGATTGAGCGTGCCGACGATGGTCAGCACCAGCACGGCAAGGCAGAGGTAATAGAAGGTCGGGCTGTCGCGCGGCACGGCGACGCCGAGCAGCGACAGCGTCTTGACCCGCATGCCCTCGTTACCGTGGGTAACGCTTTCCCATCGCGCCAGGATCTCCTCCACGATCAGGGCAAACGAGATGGTGGCGATGACGAGATAGATGCCGGTGAGGCGCAGCGCCGGAAAGCCGACCATCGCGCCGATGATGCCGGTCAACAGCCCGGCGGCGAGGAAGTAGACGGGGAACGGCACGTTGTATTTCTGCAAGTACGCCGCCGTGTAGGCGCCGATGGCGAGGAACGCCGCGTGCCCAAGCGAGGCCTGGCCGGTGAAGCCGGTCAGAATCAGCAGCGCCACGCCGACGATCGCATAGATGCAGACGAAGACGAGCTGGCTCATCAGATAGCTGGAGAGCACGTGAGGCGCGATCAGCAGCAGCGCGAGCAGAACGCCGTAGGTGACGACGTAGCCGGAATGCGGGAACAGCTTGATGTCGTCCTCGTAGTCGGTCTTGAACAGGAAGCGCATGGCGTTCAGACCTTCTTGCGGACGTGGAGGCCGAACAGGCCCTCGGGCTTCAGCAGCAGCACGGTGAGCAGCACGATGTAAGGCGCGGCGTCCTTCCAGCCCTCGGGCAGGTAAAAGCCGGCCATGCTCTCGATCACGCCGATCAGGACGCCGCCGACCACCGCGCCCGGGATCGAGCCGAAGCCGCCGAGCACGGCGGCGGGAAACGCCTTCAGGCCGAGCACGAGGCCGACATTGGAGTGGATGAAGGTGATCGGCGCCAGCAGCACGCCGGCGCAGGTCGCGACCGCCGCGCTGATCGCCCAGACCACCGCCACCACGCGCTTGACCGGAATGCCCATGTAATAGGCCGCCAGCATATTTTCGGAGCTGGCGCGCATCGCGGTACCGAGCGTGGTCTTGTTGAAGAACAGCCAGAGCAGCGTGCACAGGATCATCGTCGCCGCGATCACCGAGAGCTTGTCATAGGCGAGCACCAGCGAGCCCATGCGCAGCACGCCCTGGCTGAAAGGCGTCTCGATCTTCAGGTCGTCGGTGCCCCAGATCATGCCGGCGACCGAACGCAGGAAATAGCCGAGACCGATTGTGACCATGATGATGGAGAATTGCGGATAGCCGAGGATCGGCCGCACCACCACGCGCTCGGCCAGCATGCCGAACAGCGCCATGGCGGCGACCGCACCGGCGAAGCCGATCCAGTAGTTCAGGCCCATCATGCCGATGAAGGTGAAGGCGAAGAAACCGCCCAGCATCATCAGATCGCCCTGGGCGAAATTGACGACTTCGGTGGCCTTGTAGACGAGCACGAAGCCGAGCGCGATCAGGCCGTAGACGCAGCCGAGCGCAACACCGCTGACCAGCTGCTGAACGAAATCCAGCATTGACGCGCGTCCTCCCCGATGCAACCGGCGATCTTCGAGGCCGCCTTGCCGCATCTTGTGTCCAGTCGCTACGCAGTCGTTTCGCCGCGTTAGCGCCATTTGTCCGGAATCAATTCAGCCTGAACGCCCGCGCGCTGTCAACAAACGGTGACTTGTCGAGATACCTTGTCTTTAGTCCAATCCGGATGGCGGAATTTGCGGCAGTGCGATTCACGGTGCCGAAACATCTTCGGGTCATGGTCGCGGGCGATGCAAACCGGATGGTGTGGCCGTCATGAAGCCGGACAACTCGGCCTTGGAAGTCCGAGGGTTAACGAAGCGTTTTGACCGTCTGGCGGTCGACAGCCTCGATCTCACCATTCACGCCGGCGAATTCTACGCGCTGGTCGGCCCCAATGGCGCCGGCAAGACCACCACTTTACGCATGGTTGCGGGCCTGCTCAGGCCCGATGCCGGCGCCGTCTCGATCTTCGGCATCGATGCGCTCCAAGACCCCGTCGCCGCCAAGCAGGTGATGGCCTGGGTCTCCGACGAGCCCATGATCTATGACAAGCTCACCCCGCTCGAATATCTCGAATTCGTCGCCGGCCTCTGGGGCATCGCGCCGTCGATCTCGCAACCGGCCGCCGAGGAACTGCTCGATTCGCTCGGCCTCGAGGCGCACCGCCACGAGCGCTGCGAGGGCTTTTCCAAGGGCATGCGCCAGAAGGTCGCTCTCGCAGGGGCGCTGGTGCACGATCCCCGCCTCATCATTCTCGATGAACCCTTGACGGGGCTCGATGCGGTTTCCGCCCGCCATGTGAAGGGCCTGCTCAGCGCGCGTGTCCGCGCCGGCTGCACCGTCATCATGACCACGCATATCCTCGAAGTCGCCGAGCGCATGGCCGACCGCATCGGCGTGATCGCCTCCGGCCGCCTGGTCGCGGAAGGCACGCTCACCGAGCTGCGCCACCAGAACGGCCATGCCGACACCAGCCTGGAAGACCTCTTCATCGCGCTGGTGACGCTTCAGGAAGCGGCATGAGCTCGGCCACCGCGCTGTCCTGGTTTGCCCGCCACGAGCTGCGGCTCGCCTGGCGCGAATGGCTCGCCATGATGACGGGCGGGCGGCGCAAACGGGCGCGCGCGGCAATGATCGGCCTCATGTGCTTCGCCGCGCTGCTCCACCTGCCGGCCTGGGCGGTGATCGGCCGTTTCGCCGACCTGCAGTTGCCGCTCGACAAATCCTCTCTGATCGTGATTTCGGCGACGATCTTTCTCGCCTGGACCTTGATGCTGTCGCAGGCGATCGAATCCGTGACGCGGGTATTCTACGCCCGCGCCGATCTCGACCTGATCATGTCCTCGCCGGCGCGGCTGGCCAATCTGTTCTCGGTCCGCATCGCCGCGATCGCGCTGACCGTCACCGTGCTGGCGCTGCTGTTCTCGACGCCCTTCATCGACGTTCTGGTGATCGGCGGCGGCGCGCGCTGGCTGGCGGCCTTCGGCGTCGTCATTGCGATGGGCCTGTCCGCGGCGGCGATCGCGATCGCCATCACCATTCTCCTGTTCCGGTTGATCGGCCCGGCGCGGACGCGCCTGATCGCACAGATCCTCGCCGCCATCATCGGTGCGGGTTTCGTGATCGCGCTTCAGGTCGCCGCGATCATGTCCTACGGCACGCTGTCGCGCTTCACTATCCTGACCTCGGGCAGCGTTGCCGCCTACGCCCCCGACGTCGACAGCATCTGGTGGTGGCCGGCGCGGGCAGCGATGGGCGACAGCGAGGCGCTGGCGCTGCTTCTCGCGCTCGCTCTGGTCATGCTCGGCGGCGTGATGGCGATCTTCTCGCACCGCTTTGCCGACACCGCGATCGATGCGGCGGCCTACGCCACGTCCGGCCGCGTCCGTGCCAAGGAGCGCCCGTTCCGCGGCGGATCGCGCCAGCAGGCGCTGCGTCGCAAGGAATTCATGCTGCTGTGGCGCGATCCATGGCTGATCTCGCAGACCTTGATGCAGCTGCTCTATCTGGTACCGCCGGCGCTGCTGCTCTGGCGTAATTTCGCCGACAGCTCCGCGGCGCTGACACTGATCACACCCGTCATCGTGATGGCGGCCGGACAGCTCGCCGGCGGGCTCGCCTGGCTGACGATCTCGGGCGAGGACGCGCCTGACTTGGTCGCGACCGCGCCCTTGATGCCGTCCGGCATCATCCGTGCCAAGATCGAGGTGGTGCTGATCGCGATTGCCGCAATCTTCGCTCCGCTGCTCGCGGCGCTGGCCTTTGCCTCGCCATCCCAGGCCGCAATCAGCGCGGGTGCGATCATCATCAGCGCGGCCTCGGCGACCGCGATCCAGCTCTGGTTCCGGGTGCAGGCAAGGCGCAGCCAATTCCGGCGCCGTCAGACGTCTTCGCGGCTTGCAACCTTCGCCGAGGCCTTTTCCTCGATCGGCTGGGCCGCCACCGCCGCACTGCTGCTCGCCCTTCCCCTGGCCGGCCTCATCAGCGGCCTGATTACCGCAGGCCTCGTCGCGGTCACCTGGAAGTTCAGCCCGAAGCGCGAGCAATAGGTGCGACACTGACGCGCTGTTGATCGCAGCCCATTGGCGATGCTCCGCATTGCACGCTAGACTTCGCTGTGAAGTCATCGGGGACGGATCCATGCGACGACTGGTTTTGGCGGCTATCGCGCTGTTCAGCGCATACCTGACCCCTGCCCTGGCCCAGCAACCACTGCGCAGCGAATGCCTGGCGATGGCCAACGCGGCGCCGCGGATCATGCCGGTCGTCTTCAGGCAGGCTGCAGCTGCGCCCGAGGTCGAGATCACCTATGCCGGCCATTCCACCTATTTCATCGACACGCCCGCCGGCTTGCGCATCGCCACCGATTATAGCGGCGCCTACCAGGTCGGGCGACTGCCCGATGTCGTCACCATGAACCGGGCGCACAGCACCCATTACACTCTCTTTCCGGACAAGCGCATTCCCCACGTGCTGCATGGCTGGAGCGAGGACGGCAAGCCGGCGATCGTGTCGCAGCGCATCAGCGACACCTTCATCCGCAACGTCACCACCGACATCCGCCGCTATTACGGCGACGATGCCGGCAGCGACATGATCCGCGACGGCAATTCCATCTTCATCTTCGAGGCAGCCGGCCTCTGCATCGGCCATCTCGGCCACCTCCATCACAAGCTCGACGACAGCCATTTCGCCCAGATCGGACGGCTCGACATCGTGATGGTGCCGATCGACGGCACCTATACCATGACGCTCGACGGCATCTCCGAGATCACCAAGCGGCTGCGCGCCTCGGTGGTGCTGCCGATGCACCGCTTCGCCACCCCGCTCGACGACTTCATGCGCCGGATCGGCCAGCAGTTCGAGATCGACCGGCGCGCCGAGCGCTCGTTCCGGATGTCACGGGATACGCTGCCGACGAAGCCGACGGTGATCATCCTCGACGGGGTCTGACTCAGAACCGGAACGCATCACCCGTCAACGACTTGGTTGCTCCAAGACCCACCTCAGTCGGAGCAATCATGAGCAGACGGTTCCTGGTCATCGGCTCGTTTGCGGCCATCTATCTCCTGTGGGGTTCCACCTATTTCGCCATCACGCTTGGCTTGCAATCGATACCGCCGTTTCTGCTGATGGCAGTTCGATCGTTATGCGGCGGCATGATCTTGCTCGCCTTCAGCGGCAGGCATGTCGCGAATACCCCGGGCCGAACATGGTTGCAGGCAGGCCTTTGCGGGCTGCTTTTCTTCGTCGGCTGCCACGGCGTTCTCGCCTTCGCGCAACAATCGGTTCCGTCCGGCGTCGCCGCCATCGTGCTCGCCACGATTCCGTTCTGGATCCTGCTGGCGGACACGCTTTTTCCGGGCGATCAGCGCCCGCGGCCGATCGCGCTGCTCGCGCTCGTCCCCGGCTTCGTGGGCGTCGGGCTCGTAGCATGGCAGAACGCCGAGCAGGCCGGAATCAGCATGCTTCCGATCGTCTGGCTGCTCGCTGCGGCGCTGTCCTGGTCGATCGGCACCGTGCTGTCGCGCAGCATGTCGCATCAAGCATCCGCGATCGCGCTGTCTGGCATGCAGCTATCGATTGGGGGCGCCGTGTTGTTCGCGATCAGCTGGCTCACGGGCGAACTGGAGAGTTTTAGACCGAGCGAGGTCTCGATGACGTCCGTTGCAGCAGCTCTTTGGCTGATCGTCTCCGGCAGCGTCATCGGCTTCGCCGCCTACAATTGGCTGCTCGAGAATGTCTCGACCTCCCTGGTCTCGACCTACACATTCGTCAATCCGGTCATCGCGGTGCTGCTCGGCACCCTCGTGCTCGGAGAGCCGTTCTCTCGCATGATGCTCGTGGGCGCGAGTCTCGTCATTGTCGCCGTTGTCGCCATCTGGCGTGCTGAGAGCTCGAGCAATCGGTCGACGCAGGCGGAGGCCGATCGTCCCATGAGACATCTGTCGCTGCGCAAGACCTGACGACCGACGGCAATTTTCTCCAAGTCGCCCGCGGCTCATCCGTGCTGAATCCTCCGCAGCAGGAGAGCAACATGAACGACTTTGCGAGACTTCTTCACGCCAGCGCACCGCATCCCGAGCACGCGGCCGCGCTTCAGCTCTACGGCCGTTTCGTCGGCGACTGGGACGCTGAGATCGCCGCCTTTGGAGTGGACGGCAGAAGCCACACCGCGCCGGGCGAAATCCATTTCGGCTGGGTGCTGGAAGGCCGTGCGGTGCAGGACGTCTGGATCATTCCCCGGCCAGCGGGCAGCGCAGCCTTTCCGATTGCCGGCAATTGGTACGGCACCACGCTGCGCGTCTACGATCCGGCCATGGATGCGTGGCGGATTTCCTGGTTCGATCCGGGCCGCCGCGTGTTCCGGCAGCAGATCGGCCGTCCCCGCGGCGAGGACATCGTGCAGGAAGGCACGACCGAATCCGGCGAGCTGACGCGCTGGAGCTTTACTGAGATTACCGGGGACTCCTTCCGTTGGCGTGGGGAGGTCAAGCCGGCCACGGCAGTGGACTGGCGGCTGATGGTCGAAGTAAGAGCAAGACGGCGGACGGGCTGACGAGCATACCGCATTGCTCGTGATGATGGGTGCGGTTGCGCAAGGCGCGCTGCTGCATGCGGAAATGAGGTGCTAGGCTCCCGACACAAAACATCAGGGAGCGAAGACCGATGGCAGCAAGCGGTGTGCCCGCCAACACGAGCGGGCTGTTCGTCGATCCGCGTGAGGACTGGCTCGCGCTGCATCGGGAGGAGACCATCGATCCCTTGCGGCCGATCGTCGATCCCCATCACCATCTGTGGAATCGCGGGCACCGCTATCTGATCGAGGAGATGGCCGCCGACATCGCCTCCGGTCACAACGTCATCGCCACCGTCTATGTCGACTGCCGTTCGATGTACCGCGCGCATGGACCCGAGGCGTTCCGGCCCGTGGGCGAGGTCGAGTTCGCCAACGGCGTCGCCGCCATGAGTGCAAGCGGTGGCTACGGCAAGGCCGCGATCTGCGCCGGCATCGTGAGCCATGCCAATCTGCTGCTCGGCGACGCCGCAAAGGGCGTGCTGGAAGCCGAGATCGCGCTGGCAACGGCCGCTTTCGCGGCATCAGGCATTCATCGGCTTGGGACGAAGATCCTGTCGTCGCCGGCATGTATGCGAACAGACCGAAGGGATTGTTGCAGGATCCGACCTTCCGCAAAGGCTTTGCCTGCCTCGCGCCCCTCAAACTCAGCTTCGATGCCTGGCTGTTCCACCCGCAAATCGGTGAGCTCACGGCACTGGCGCGCGCCTTCCCCGACACCAGGATTGTGCTCGACCATTGCGGCGGCCCGGTCGGAACCGGCCGCTTCGCGGGCCGGCGCGAGGAGGTGTTTGCGCAATGGCGCGCCTCGATCCGGGAGATCGCGACATGCGAAAATGTGGTGGTGAAGCTCGGTGGTCTCGCGATGTGCCTGCTTGGCTACGACTTCCATTTGCGCGAGAGGCCGCCGACATCCGAGGAGCTTGCCGCGGCCTGGCGGCCCTATGTCGAGACCTGCATCGAGGCGTTCGGCCCGAAGCGCGCGATGTTCGAAAGCAATTTCCCCCCGGACAAGGGCCAGTGCAGCTACCAGGTGATCTTCAATGCCTTCAAGCGTATCACCTCAAAGCTGAGCGAGGCCGACAAGACGGCGTTGTTCTCGCAGACCGCGATCGACGTCTACCGGCTCGAGCTGCCGTCATGATGAAAAGAGGGGCCGGGACCTTGATCCCGACCCCTCTTCGTCGTGGCCGCTGGGAAGCGTCCTTGAAACCCTGGTGTCCGCTTAGCCGGCGCCCATCAGCGAGGCCGGACGGCGCTCGCCGGTGGAGGCGAACATCTTCTTCAGCTTGTTGATGACGCGGATCAGGAAACCGATCATCACCGGATTGGTCTTGCGGCAGAAGGCGATCTTCTTGACGTGGCCTTCGACATGCCATTTGGCATGCGCGCCGTCGCGGAAGAAAATGACGTCGCCGGGGCCGTAGCGCTTGGGCGGCATGCCGTCGCTCTCGAGCACGATCGATCCTTCCATGATCATGATCGTCTCGTCGATGTCGTAGTACCAGTTGAAGCGGCCTTCGGTGCAGTGCCAGATGATCGTCTGCGCGGTGCCGTCGGCGCTGGTCGACAAGACGCGGGAGCGGGATACCGGATTGCCCTCGATGATCCAGGACGGCTCGATCGGCCGCAGCTCGAGATCCACATTGCAACTACCGATTTCAATCAATGTGCGCGACATCTGCTTCCCCAGAAGATTTAAATATGAATGGCCGGGTCTCGGCCCGGATTGCTTCGAAAGAAGTTGGGACGCTAGTAGGCTGCTTTTAATTCTTTCTTACATGGTACTCGACAATCAGCCCCGAGTTGCGGGTGCGACACGGTTAACGTCACGATTTCCTCTGCGAATTCGCACACATGAACCTAGCTTGTCCGGGGTGCGACAAAGTGCGCGAAGTCTTGGGAAGGAGCCGCACCGATGCCCCTCACGCCGGAGATTCTGACAGCCAACAGCGAGGTCGTCGCCAGGCTCCGCAGTCTCGACGTCTCCTTCGCACCGGACGAGGAGCCCTGGTTCACCATCGACGGCGTCGAAAGCCCGCGGCACATCGGCAGTGACAGCTCGGCAGCGCGTTCGTGCTGCTGCCGTCGCAGAATGTGCTCTATGTCTCGTCAGAGGGCCGCGCGGGCATCATCGCGGAAAGTTTCGATGCATTGATCCAGCTTGTCGTTGCCCGTCCCTACTGGCGCGACATCCTCAAATTCTCCGGGGGCGGCGACCTTGCAGAGATGCGCCGGGCGGCGGATGCGCTGGAGGCAAGGCTCCAAGACGAGGATGACGTCAGCGAGGCCCGCGAACAGATCTGCGGCGCGCTCGCGCTGGCGGACGCGGACGATCCGGTTGGCGCGCTCTACGAGGCGGTGGCGGCGTCCGACGCGATCGTGCGGGCCACCGACGGCAGCCCGTTCACGACGCTGTTCAACCGCTTCAGCATCGACAACAGCCCGACCCTGCGCAACGCGGCGGCGTGAGGGGGAAGACTGACGCGAGGACGTTCACCTCTCCCCAGCGGGGAGAGGTTGACCACGTCCTGGGCTGCCTATTTGGACCAAAATCTAGATTACGACTTCGCCCATTCGCCCTTGCGGAAGACGGGCACCTTGCTGCCGTCGGCCAAGATGCCGTCGATGTCGGTCTCGGCCGAGCCGATCATCCAATCAATATGGATCAGGCTCTGGTTGCCGCCTTGCGCCGCGATCTGCTGCGGCGTGAGCTGGGCACCGTTGACGAAGCATTTCGAATAGCACTGGCCGAGCGCGATGTGCGAGGCCGCGTTCTCGTCGAACAGCGTGTTGTAGAACAACAGCCCGCTCTGCGAGATCGGCGAGGAATGCGGCACCAAGGCCACCTCGCCGAGGCGCCGCGCGCCCTCGTCGGTATCGAGCACCTTGTTCAGCACCTCGGCGCCGCGCGAGGCCTTGGCGTCGACGATCTTGCCGTCCTCGAACCGCACCGCGATGTTGTCGATCAGCGTGCCCTGATAGGACAGCGGCTTCGAGCTCACGACGTGGCCGTAGACGCGGCGGCAATGCGGCGTGGTGAAGACCTCTTCGGTGGGGATATTGGCGTTGCAGCTGATGCCGTTCTTGGACAGCGAGGCGCCGCCTTCCCATTCGTGGCCGTCGGCAAGGCCGATGGTGAGATCGGTGCCGGGACCCGAGTACTGAAGCGCGCGGAAACGCTGGCCGTTGAGCCAGTTGGTGCGCTCGCGCAGCACCGCATTGTGGCTCGCCCAATTGCTGATCGCGTCCTCGCGATCGACACGGGACGCGGCGAAAATCGCGTCTGCGAGCTTGCCGACCGCAACGTCCTCGGGATCGTTCGGGAACACCAGCTTCGCCCAGGACGCGCTCGGATAGGCGATGATATTCCAGTTGGTGTCGAAATTGACGATCTTCTCCAGCGCAGGCTGATAGGCCATCGAATTGGCCTTGCTGGCGCGCGCCACCTTGGAAGGATCCTCGCCGGACAGCAACATCGGGTTGTCGCCGACGATGGCAAGCCGTGCAGTGTTGTCGGAGAACGCCTTGGCCATGCCCTCGTAGAGCCAGCCGGCGGCACGATCGAAACTGTTGTCGTGGCCGTGGCGGTAGCGCGCCAGCGTCATCTCCTCGTCCGACAGGATCGGCGTCACGAGGCCGGCGCCGGCCTTGTAGGCATGCACGGCGATCCGCCGCACCAGCGGCAGCGCGATCGCGGGCGCCGTCAGAAGCAGATCCTGTCCCGGCCGCAAGCCCAGGCCCACTTTCACCGCCACCTCGGCCAGTCGGTCGAGCTTCGCCGGATCGATGGGAGTGGAAGGATTGCGTTGATCAGTCATGCCGGGCCCTCTGCCGAAAGTCGCTCACACAATTTAAGTCTAGCATCGCGGGGCACAAGTATGCGAGCGTCTTGCGCCCTTGGAAAGATACGCAGTTTCACGCATTTTGGTTTTCAACGCGTTGCCGATGCCAGCACCCGGTCGACCATGGCGGGCGCAAGGCCGAGGTAATTTTTCGGTGAAGTGAGCGCCTCGATTGTGGCACGGTCGATGTGGCTCGATATCCGTGAATCTGCGGATAGCGCGTCAGCGAGGGTCATTCCCTTCTCGTTGGCCTGACGGCAGGCGTCATAGACGACGTCGTGCGCCTCCTGCCGGCCGATCTGCGGGGCTAGGCCCATCATGACCGCTTCGGCCACAATCAGGCCGCGGCTGATGGCGAGATTGTCGTTCATCTTCGCCTCGTCCACGATGAGGCCCGCAAGCGCGAACTTCGCCTGGTGCAGCGCGCCGGCGGCCAGCACGAAGCTTTCGGGAATCGCCATCCATTCCGCGTGCCAGGGGCCGGTGGCACGCTCGAAATCCTGCACCATGGCGTCGAGCATCAGGCCGGCGTGCTGGCGCACCGCCTTGGAGGCCGCAAGCATCAGCTCCGAGGAGATCGGGTTGCGCTTCTGCGGCATGGTCGAGGAGGCGCCGCGCCCCTTGACGAAGGGCTCGTAGACCTCGGCGAACTCGGTCGAGGCCATGATCATGATGTCGAGCGCGATCTTGCCGAGAGAGCCGGTGACGAGAGCAAGGAAGTTCACGGCTTCGGCGAAGCCGTCGCGCGCGACGTGCCAGGTCGAGGCGGGAACGCCGAGCTTCAGCTCGTTGCAGAGCGCCTCCTGCACCTCGAACCCCCTGTCGCCGAGCGAAGCCAGCGTACCGGCCGCGCCGGCGAACTGACCGACCAGCACGCGCGGCTTCAGCTGCGCCAGCCGCTCGGCGTGGCGGTCGAACATCGCGAGCCAGATCGCGCTCTTGTAGCCGAAGGTCACCGGCAGCGCCTGTTGCAGATGGGTGCGGCCCGCCATCGCCGTGTCGCGATGGCGCTTCGACAGATCGGCGAGGATCTTGCGCAGCTCGGCGATGTCACGTTCGACGATCTCGAGCGCGGCGCGCAGTTGCAGCACCACGGCGGTGTCCATGATGTCCTGCGTGGTGGCGCCCCAATGCACGTAGCGGCCCGCCTCGCCGCATTGCTTCACCATTTGATGCACCAAAGGCAGGATCGGGTAGCCGACGACATCGGTCTCCTGCCTGAGCAGATCGAAGTCGAGCGCGCCGATGTCGGTCCGCGCCGCGATCGCTGCGGCCGCCTCGTGTGGGATCACACCGCACTTCGCCTCCGCCTTCGCCAGCGCCACCTCGACCTCGGCATAGCGTGCGACCGTCGCGACGTCCGAGAACACCTCGCGCATCTCAGGCGTACCGAAGGCGTCGCGAAACAGCAGGGAGTCGATCACAGTGCTGGCGGCAGGGAAAGCAGGCATGGGCGATTCTTTATGATTGGTGTTTTGTGTGGGCGACAGCTTACGCAGGCTGCGCAGCTCGGCAATGGACATTCGCAGTTTCGCCACACATTCGTCCTGCCCGGCAAGCGCGCGCCCATTGCCCGTTATCTTGGGTGCCGGAGCGAAGCGGAGGCCTCGGAGGCTGCTTCACAGCCTGCGTCCCGCACCTCAACATGACGGGATGATTGCAGTGGGAGATCTCGGCGGCCCCGACCGCAACATTCTAGTCGCGGATGTATTCCCCCGGAAAACCACATGGCTGCCATCACGCGATTGCGATGAACCAAACGCCCCCTTCGGCAGACACACGATCTTTCGACCCAAATTTCATTTTGTTTGTTTGCCCGATTTCGCAATGAGGCCCGAGTTTTCGACGTGCAGTTTCTGTTCCGGGACCACCTTCTCGATACCGACCGGCGCGAGCTGAGCCGCGAGCAGGTTCCCATTGCCGTGGAGCCGCAGGTTTTCGACCTCGTCGTCCACCTCATGCAGAACCGCGACCGGGTCGTCAGCAAGGACGAGCTGATCGACAAGATCTGGCACGGGCGCAGCGTCTCCGAATCCACCCTGACTAGCCGGATCAACGCGGCGCGCAAGGCGATCGGCGACGATGGCGCGAGCCAGTCGCTGATCCGCACCATCACCCGCAAGGGTTTTCGCTTCGTCGGCGACGTCCAGACGCAAATCGGCGCGGTCGCGCCGGAGCCGGTCCGGATCGCCCCTTCCCAGGCCACCTTCGCTCTGCCGGAGCGGCCCGCGATCGCTGTGCTGCCCTTCACCAATATGAGCGGCGAGGTCCAGCAGGATTATTTCTCCGACGGTATCAGCGAGGACATCATCACGGCGCTGTCGAAGCTGCGCTGGTTCTTCGTCATCGCGCGCAACTCCTCCTTCGTCTACAAGGGCCGCGCCGTGCACATCCACGAGGTCGCGCGGGAGCTCGGGGTGCGCTACGTGGTCGAGGGCAGCGTGCGGCGGAGCGGCGAACGGGTGCGCATCTCGGCCCAGCTCAACGACGTCTCGACCGGCAGCCATCTCTGGGCCGAACGCTACGACCGCGAGCTCGCCGACATCTTCGCCGTGCAGGACGAGATCACGGAAGCGATCGTCGCCGCCATCGAGCCGCAGCTCTATGCTGCCGAAAGCTTCCGGGCCCAACAGAAGCCGCCGGGCAGC
This sequence comes from Bradyrhizobium yuanmingense, assembly GCF_025200905.1. Taxonomy (NCBI): domain Bacteria; kingdom Pseudomonadati; phylum Pseudomonadota; class Alphaproteobacteria; order Hyphomicrobiales; family Nitrobacteraceae; genus Bradyrhizobium; species Bradyrhizobium yuanmingense. The sequence continues at coordinate 6,625,019 of NZ_CP104173.1, forward strand.
CTGGATGCATGGGACCTCGTGATGCGCGCGCTGTCGCATTATTGGCGCATCACCCGCGAGGACAATGCCGCCGCGCAGAAGCTGCTGGAAGAAGCGGTGGCGGTCGATCCCGCCTATGGCAAGGCGCTCGGCCTGCTCGCCACCAGCCATATCTTCGGCGCGCATATGGGCTGGGCCGACATGGCTGCCACCGTGCCGGTCGCCGAACGTGCGGCGCTCGCGGCCGTGGAGGCCGATCGCGAGGATGCCTGGGCCCATCACGGTCTTGCTTACACCTACCTGTTCCGCCGCCGCTTCGACGACGCGCTGGCTGAATTCGAGCTGGCCTTGCGGCTCAATCCGAATTTCGCGATGGCGCATGCCTTCCACGGCGTGACGCTGTGCTATGCCGGACGTTGGCAGGACGGCGATGCCGCCGCCCGCCGCGCGCTGCGGCTGAGCCCGCGCGACCCGCTCGCGGCGATCTATTGCGGGGTTGCGGCCTATGCCCGGTTCGTCGGCCGCGACTACGCGGGCGCCGTGCAGATGGCTCGGGAATCGATGCGCCAGCGCGGGGATTTCGTCGGCGCCCACCGCGTGCTGACGGCCGCCGCCGGCATGCTCGGCGATCCCGCCCTCGCGGCATCCGCCCTGGAAGGCCTGCGCCGCACCCAGCCCGAGGTCTCGCTGGCCTGGATCACGCGCGAGCTGCCGATGCTGCGGGAAGAGGATCGTACGCACTATCTCGAGGGATTGCGGCGCGCCGGAATGACGTGACGGTCGCTGGCGCGACCGCTCCGCTTGATCCCCGTGTCAGGTGCTAGTCGTCGTCAGGCCCGAACAGCCTGATCTGCGGGAAGCCGCCGCGCGACCGCCCCGCGTAATCGCGCGCATCGGAATCCTCGCGGATGTTGCGCGCGACGTCATCCCAATCGGTGCGGTCGCGCAGGCCGCGCGGCTCGCGGGACTCGTAATAATAGCGGCGCTCGGCCCAGCGCTCGCGACGCTCGGCTCGGCGCCGTTCGGACGCGGCGCGCTTCACATCGGAATCCCTTGCCTTGGCATAGGCGTTATTCGGTAAGGACGACGGCTCGGTCGAGGCCTGCTGCTCGGCAGGCCTTGCGGCCTGTGGCGCAGCGGCGGGCTTCGGCGGCTCGACTGCAGCGGCTTGCGAGGGTTGCGGCGCCGGTGCGACATTCGCCTGCGTGGTTGGCGTGTCGGGTTTTGCGGGTTCAGACTTTGCTTCGGCCTGTGCGGGCACGGCGATCATCGCGCCAAAGGCTTGTGAGCCGGTGAGATAGTTCACACGCTCGGAGGGAGCGTTGGTGCTGGCCGGCGTGGGAGTCGCCGCGCGCTGCGCCATCTTGCTGGTGTCCGGCCCCTGCTTGGACGCAACCGGATTCATAATGTTGCCGGCAACGATGCCGCCACCGAGACCAATGGCGATGGCCGCGACGATGGTTCCGGCACCGACAAAATAGGCTGTCGAGGCGCGCATTCATCCACTCCCTCTTTCGGAGCGGGCAACGCGTGGGGATTGCCAGATGTTCCTGATAAGCCGCGGCTCCTCGACGAGGAACCGCGTGCGTCAGATCTGCTGCGCGACCTTCTCAAGCCCGATGAGGCGAGCGAGCTTGCGCACTTCTTCCTTCTGGTCGTCGCGAAGCTGGAACAACAGCGGCATCGCGGCCGACTTCAGCTGCTGCACCTCGTCGCAATTCGGATCGATCTGTGCGCTGGGCGGCGCATTCGGATTCGACAGCCTGTTCGCCTGGATCTTGCGCGCGACGTTGCGCAGCGCGGTCTCGACCGAGGGCCAGTAATATTCCTGAGACGAGGAGAGTTTCAGGCGATCCCTGATGCCTGCGATCTGCACGTCGGACAGCAGCGAGTAGGATTTTTGCGGCTGCGGCTTGGCGACGACTTTCGGCTTGGCCGGAACTTCGACGGCCGGAACCTCGGTCGCGGCGGGCGCCTCGTGCGCGCTCGGCTTCGGCATCGGAAAATCGGAGGGGGTGGCGGCGGCGAAGGCCTGACGCAGCGGCTCGGTCAGGACCGGTGCCTGCGCCAGCTTGTCGGCGGCAACCTGGACCGGCTCGATCGCGGCCGAGGCCAGCGCGAGCGTCGGAACCAGACGGTCGGCCTTGGCGGCGCGGTTGGTTGCGAGCGGCTTGGCTGGGGGCGTCTCGGCGATCATCGCGGCGCTGACGCTGGGAACGCTGTCGCGGCCGAGGATGGCGGTGGTGGCGGCGCCGAGGACGAGGAAACAGGTCAGCGCGACGATGGTGATGGCTTTGGACAAACGTCTCTCCGCGTCCGACTTCAAGTCCACGTGATCACTGCCCGGAAACTGGGCGATAATTAAGGCTGAACCGTGCTATCGCGGCGGCAATCGCGCGGACTAAGGCGACATCGCCCGGAAACCCCCAACGAAATCAGGCTGCTGCCGCAAGGTCATAGGCATCCTGGATGTCGGCGACGATCTCCGAGGCTTCCCAGACCGCGCGCGGCTCGACCGATTGCAGCGTCACCGTCCAATTGCCGCCGCGGCGGGTCCGGGGGACGCTGACGATGTCAAACCGGACGTTGCGACACAGCGGGTGGCGGGCCAGCGCATGGGCGACGCGGACGCGGATCTCGTCCAGGGTCGCAGCCGTTTTGCCGTTGAGATAATTGAAGTCCATCGCCTGTCCCTCTCGTCCTGATTGGCGGCCACAAGAAGGATTCTTGGCTGGCGATGGTTAATCCGCCGTTAAGTGGGATGGGCCGGAGGCATGCGGGATTAACCCTGCCCGATCCCCTGTGGGAGAGGCGACGACGCTACCGCCCACCCGCTTCCCGATATTCGGCGATGGTCTGCGCAACGAGATCCTCGACCGCGAGCACATCGGTGACACCCGAGCTCGAATGCCCGCCGCTCCAGATATCGCGCCAGCGCTTGGGGCGGCTGTCGCGGGCGGCGACGTCGATATCCGCAGTGATATTGATCGCGCCGCGCGCCGGCAGATTGTCGGGATCGAGCCCGGCGGCCGCGATCGATGGCCTCAGCATGCTGGTCTGCAAGCCTGTGAACGCGGTGGTGAGCAAGATGTCGTCGGCGCTGCTCTCGACCAGCATCTGCTTGTGACGCTCGTCCGCCATGCTCTCACGCGTCGCGATGAACTTCGTGCCCATATAGGCGAGATCGCAGCCGAGCACTTCGGCGGCACGCAGCGCGCGACCGTCGCTGATTCCGCCCGCGAGCACGATGATGCCGTCGTAGAATGCGCGCACCGCACGGACGAAGGCGAACGGGTTGAGCCAGCCGGTCTGGCCGCCAGCACCGGCAGTGAGCAGGACCAGCCCGTCCGCCCCCGCTTCCGCGGCGCGTTCGGCATGGCGGATCGAGGCCACGTCCGCCAGCACCAGCGCGCCGGCATCGTGCAGCAGCTTCAAGACTGGCGCCGGCGAGCCGACCGACGTAATGACGATCTCCGGCTTGTGCCGCAGCAGCACGGCGAGATCCTGCTCCAGCCGCGCATTGGAGCGGTGGACGATCAAGTTCGGGCAAAGTGGCGCTGCCTTTCGCCCGGTTTGATCTTCATGCTGCCGCAGCCGCAGCTTGATTTCGGTCCGCCATTCATCGAGCTGTTCCGCGCCACGGCAATTCGCGGTGGGAAAGCTGCCGATCACCCCGTTGCGGCAGGCTGCAACCATGAGCTCGACGCCCGATACCAGAAACATCGGCGCCGCGATCAGCGGCAGAGCAAGACGATCGCGGAAGCGTTGCAGTCGATCTGATGGCATGCATGCCTCCCTCGCGCGGGCTTTGTGGTTTCCTCCCGCAGTCTCTGTGCTAGCGTCGTCAGCAACATTGGCACGCCATAAGCCGGTGACAAAGCAACGAGGAAACATATGCCTGATCCGCTCCACGCATCATCCCCGGCTTGTGCGCAGACGCTACGGGCGCTGTCGCGCTATCCCGACCGCATTGCTTTCGCCTGGCCCGAGGGATCGCTGAGCTATCGGGGTGCCATCGACCTGATCGGACGGATCCAGGGCGTGTTCATGCGGCTCGGCTTGGAGCCCGGCGCCCGCGTAGCCTTCCTCACCGCGAACCGCGCCGACAGCTGGTGCGCCGGCGTCGCCGCCCAATTGGCCCGCCTCTGCATCACCTGGCTCCACCCTCTGGGCTCGCTGGAGGACCAGCTGTTTCAGCTCGAGGATTCCGAAGCCGAGATGCTGGTGGTGGATGCGGCCGCCTTCCGCGACCGCGGCGGCGAGCTCGCCGCGAAGGCCGGCCGGCTCAAGGCGGTCTTCAACATGGGACCGGCCGGCTACGGCGTCGATCTGCTGGCGGCGGTCGAGAGTGCGGGGCACGCCAGCGCACAGTGCCTCGCCGGCTCCGACGATCTCGCCACACTGAACTACACCGGCGGCACCACCGGAAAATCCAAGGGCGCGCTGCGCTATCACCGCGAAAATGCCGGCGCCGCCGGCGCGATCCTGGCCGACTTCGAGATCCCCGAGGCTGCGCGCTACCTCACGGTCGCGCCGATCAGCCATGTCGCGGGCACGAAGGTGCTGCCGACCCTGATGCGCGGCGGCACCGTGCACATGCTGAAAGGCTTCGATCCCGAAGCCGTGCTGTCAACGATCGCACGCGAGCGCATCAACTTCACGCTGTTCGTTCCGACCATGATCTATGTGCTGCTCGATCAGCCCGCGCTCGGCAAGACCGACCTCTCCTCGCTCGAGCTCGTGCTCTATGGCGCCTCCGCGATGTCGCCGAGCCGACTGCTGGAGGGCATCGAACGCATCGGCCCTGTGTTCTCGCAGCTCTACGGGCAGACCGAATGCTATCCCGTCTCGGTGCTGCGCAAGGCCGACCACGATCCCCAGCGGCCGGAGCTGTTCCTGTCCTGCGGCTTCCCGATCGCGGCCTGCGAGGTCAAGATCCTCGACGACAACGACCAGGAGGTGAAGACGGGCGAGGCCGGCGAGATCTGCGTGCGCGCGCCGCATGTGATGGCGGAGTACTGGAAGCGGCCCGATATCACCGCCGAGACGCTGAAGAACGGCTGGGTCCACACCGGCGACATCGCACGTCAGGACGAGCGCGGCTACATGTTCATCCTCGACCGCAAGAAGGACATGATCGTCACAGGCGGCTTCAACATCTTCCCCCGCGAGGTCGAGGACGTCCTGTCGCAGCACGCGGACGTGGCGATGGTCGCGGTCGTCGGCATTCCCGACGAGAAATGGGGCGAAGCCGTCACCGCCATCGTCGTCCCGCGTGAAGGGACGAAGCCCGATCCGGACGAGCTGATCAACCTGGTGAAGACGCGAAAAGGCCCGGCGCACGCGCCCAAGCAGATCCAATTCGTCAAGCAATTGCCGATGACCGGGGTCGGCAAGGTCGACAAGAAGGTGCTGCGTGCGGGCTTCTGGAGCGGGCGGGACCGGATGGTGGGGTAAATACTCCGGAATTCTACGGTGTCGTTGTTGCTTCGGCACCACAGCCCGCAACGGAGTCTGCGACGGCGATGCCCGCGCAATTGCCGGCGAATCAGGGAATCAACTAGACCGCTGACGGGGCTGGGAAGCGGAGAGTGAAATGAGAGTCGCTTCCCTGGAAAGTGCAGTCGCCGCGATCACGTTGATCACGGCCATCATCGTGGTGCTGTGGGGGATCAAGATCTTCTACGGTGTGTGAACTGGCAGGATGCCCTGGTCGAACACGACCTTGCATCCCTTCCGCGGCGGCGGAAGTCTGCCGTTCAATCCCGCGATGCGCGAGATAGCTCTCACACGATCGGTGTCATCGCCCGGCTGATCGCACATAGCGCCTCTCACCGCTTCTCGATCACGAGGCTCTGCACCGCGCGGCCGAAATAGCCTTGGCGGTCGGCGAGGCGTGACATCGCAAGGCCCGCGCCGTCGGGGCCGATCCAGGAATCGCCGTCGAGCAGGATCCACTCGCCGACCGGCTGGCGTGCAAAGCTCACGGTGAGGTCGGCGTTGATGTAGGTCCAGGCGCGGAAGTCGAGCGTCGAGGCGGTGCCGTTGGAGAAATCGGCGGCGACCACGGCGCGCATCGCCTGCGAGACGGCCTCGCCTTCGATCAGCGGATGGTCGACACGAAACCAGATCGCGCCGGCGCCGGCCTGGCCGAAGCGGCCGCGCGCGGCGCGCATCGAGACCGATCGCACGAACGGGCTGGTGGCGGCGTGACCGTCCTCGACCAATGAATCCTCCGGCGACGGCAACGTGACCGGAAGTTCCTCGACCTCGTCGGGCAGCGTCAGCGCCTGGCGCCTGATCTTGAGCACGGTGGCGCCGACCACCTGCACGCCGTCGGCGACCAGCTTGATCCCGCAGAGCTGGATCTTGCGGCCCTCGCGCAAGATTTCGGTGGCGATCGTGAGCGGCGCCACCGGTACCGGGCGCATCAGATCGATGGTCACGCGCGCGACATCCATCGGCACCGCCGCAGGGATGCGCTCAGCCGCCCATGTCACCAGCGATGCCGGTGCCGAGCCGTGCTGCATGCGCCGGTCCCAGGGGCCGGCTGCATCGGGGCTGGTGACGACGTCGTTGCCGTCGACGCGGTAAATGGGGGGCATGCAGCACTCGATCTGGGTGCGATCACAACGGCGGATCGATCGCTTCGTCGTATTCCTTCTTGAAGCGCGCGATCAGCTCGGCCGCCGGCACGACCTTGTCGATGCTGCCGATGCCCTGGCCGCTTCCCCAGATCTCCTTCCAGGCCTTCGGCTTGGCGCGCTCGCCGGAGGCGTCGGTGCCGAAGTTCATCTTGGAGGGATCGGACGTCGGCAGATTTTCGGGGTCCATGCCCGCCGCCAGGATCGAGGGCTTCAGATAATTGCCGTGCACGCCGGTGAAGAGATTGGAATAGACGATGTCGTCGGCGCTCGAGCCCGCGATCATCTCCTTGTACTTCTCGACCGCATTGGCCTCCTTGGTCGCAATGAAGGCCGAGCCGATATAGGCGAAGTCGGCCCCCAGGATGCGCGCGGCGCGGATCGCCTTGCCGTTGCCGATCGCACCCGACAGCGCGATCGGACCGTCGAACCATTTTCGTGTCTCGGCCACGAAGGCCAGCGGCGAGATGGTGCCGGCATGGCCGCCGGCGCCGGCCGCGACCAGGATCAGGCCGTCGGCACCCTTCTCGATCGCCTTGTGCGCGAATTTCTGGTTGATCACGTCGTGGAAGACGATGCCGCCCCAGCCGTGCACGGCCTGGTTCAGCTCCTCGCGGGCGCCGAGCGACGAGATGATCATCGGCACCTTGTACTTGGCGCAGAGCTGCATGTCGTGGTCGAGCCGGTTGTTCGACTTGTGCACGATCTGGTTGACCGCGAACGGCGCCGACGGCCTGTCGGGATGGGCGCGGTCATAGGCCGCGAGCTCTTCGGTGATCCGCGCCAGCCATTCGTCCAGCAGCTCCGGCGGCCGCGCATTCAGCGCCGGAAACGAGCCGACCACACCCGCCTTGCACTGCGCGATCACGAGATCGGGCACCGAGATGATGAAGAGCGGCGAGCCGATCACGGGGATCGACAGGCGGCCCTTAAACAAGGCAGGCATGGACATTGCGGTACGATCCTCTCAGCCGGTCAAATTGAAGTTGGGAGCCATACCAACAAGGCAATCTTTCCACTGTCAAGTATTGCGTTTTGGCGCCGCAGCGGAGGCCATTGCCGCAATTCCAAGCAGCGGAATTCCTTCACCCGTCATTCCGGGGCGAGGCGGAGCGTCGAGCTATGATGCGCGATTGCGCATCATAGAATCCATCGGCCGTCAGCACGCGTGGCGAAATGGATTCCGGGCTCGCGCTCCGCGCGCCCGGAATGACAGCGACCGCCTACCCGATCAAATCCGGGTTGATCAGCCGCTCGAACGAGAACATCTCGTCCCACTTCTCCTGCGTCAGCAGCTTGCGTTCGGTCACGACGATCTGGTGCAGCGACTTGCCGGTCTTGTAGCCTTCGCGCGCGATCTCGGCGCATTGCTTGTAGCCGAGCAGCGGCTTCAGCACCGTGACGATGCCGAGCGAGTTCAGCACCATGTTGCGGGTGTGCTCCTCGTTGGCGGTGATGCCGACGACGCAATTCTCGCGCAGGCTGTTGACCGCGCGCTCCATGGTGCGGATCGAGAAGAACAGCGCGAAAGAGATCACCGGCTCCATCACGTTGAGCTGGAGCTGGCCGGCGCTTGCCGCCAGCGTCACCGTGGTATCGAGGCCGATGACGAGGAAGCTGGTCTGGTTGACGACTTCGGGAATGACCGGATTGACCTTGCCGGGCATGATCGAGGAGCCCGGCTGAAGCTGCGGCAGGTTGATCTCGTTCAAGCCCGCGCGCGGACCGGAAGCGAGCAGGCGGATGTCGTTGCAGATTTTCGTCAGCTTGCTGGCCGTGCGCTTGAGAACGCCGGAAAGCTGCACATAGGCGCCGGTGTCGGAGGTCGCCTCGACGAGATCGCCGGCGAGGATGAAATCGACGCCTGTGAGCGCGCTGAGGTGCCGGACGGCGAGCTTGGGATAACCGACCGCCGCCGTGACGGAGGTGCCGATCGCGGTGGCGCCGAGATTGATCTCGCGCAGCAGCGCGCGCGCTTCCGAGATGCGGTCGACCTCCTCGCCGATCGTGGTGCCCCAGCCCCGGAATTCCGCGCCGAGCGACATCGGCACCGCGTCCTGCAGATGCGTGCGGCCCATCTTCAGCACCCGCTCGAACTCGCGTCCCTTGGCGAAGAAGGCTTCCTGGAGCTGACGCAACGCCGTCATGTAGCTCTTGAGCCGCAGGATCAGGGCCAGCCGAAAGGCGGTCGGATAGGTGTCGTTGGTGGACTGGCCGTAATTGACGTGATCGTTCGGACTGACGTGCTGGTAGTCACCCTTGGCAAAGCCGAGCGATTCCAGCGCGAGGTTCGCGATCACCTCGTTGGCGTTCATGTTGGTCGACGTGCCGGCACCGCCCTGGATGAAATCGGTGACGAACTGATCCATCATGTCGCCCGCGATGACGCGGTCGCAGCCGAGGATGATGGCGTCCGCGACCTTGGCGTCGATCGCGCCGAGGTCGCGATTGGCCATCGCGGCGGCCTTCTTGACGTAACCGAGCGCCTTCACGAAGTAAGGCTCCTGGTTCATCGGAATGCCGGTGATGTGGAAGTTCTCCTTACCCCGGATGGTCTGGACGCCGTAATAGATGTCGTCGGCGATCTCACGCTGTCCGAGGAAGTCCTGCTCCGTGCGGCTCATGGGCGCTCCTTGGTTCTCGCGCGCCGGCCTTCAGTTCTGGCACAGCGCGCTGGTCACGAAAGTGTCGGTGCGGCAGTCGTCCGGTTTACGTTGCCGGCCCGGGATCAGGACCTTGGCCGAGCATTTTTCCGCGGAGTCGGCGTTCAGGCTCTTGCCTTCCTTGTAGCCCTTGCCCTGGCAGAGCTGGTCGGCCGCCTGCTTGCAGTCGGGCGCGCCGTTCGCAGAGACCGGGCAGATCACGCGCCCCGACACCATGGTCGAAGGCTTGGCCAGCCGCGACAGGTCATCCATGGTTTCACTGGGGCTTTTGATCGGCGGCAGGATCGAAGGCAGCTTGTCGAACAGCTTGCCCATTTCGTTGATCAGCCCGGGATTCTCCTCGCGCGCCGGCGGCGCCGAGGGAGCGGGCGTCGATGGCGACGGGCCGGCCTGCGCTCCCTGCTGCTGAAGGCCGAGCGCCGGCGGGGCGGATTGCGGCCGGGCCGTCCCTCCGGCAGCGAGCAGCAGCAGCAGCAGCGCTGTCGACATCAGCGTCCCATGCCGTGCCGCCGGATTGCCGGATCGAACCATCATGACGACAACCGTAGCCGAAGCCGGCGCGGCGGCAAAGCGCCGCGGCTCTAGATCAGCTTGATGGCGATAACGAAGCCGAGCACCAGCACGATCGCGCCGAGCGCGACCCACAATCCGAGATGCCGCTCGATCCTGACCCGGATCCAGTCACCGTAGCGGTTGAGCAGGATCGCGACGACGAAGAAGCGTCCGCCGCGCGCGACGATCGAGCACAGGACGAACAGGAGGATGTTGTAGCCGGCAAAGCCCGAGGTGATGGTGACGAGCTTGTAGGGGATCGGCGTCAGTCCTTTGAGCAGGATGATGACCGCACCCCATTCCGCATAGGAGGCGCGGAAGGCGTCAACCTTGTCGGCGAGGCCGTAGACCTGGATCAGCCACTGGCCGACCGAGTCGAACAGCAGCGCGCCGATGGCGTAGCCGACGACGCCGCCGAGCACCGAGGTCACGGTGCAGATCGCGGCATAGAACCAGGCGCGCTGCGGCCGCGCCAGGGACATCGGAATCAGCATCACATCCGGCGGGACCGGAAAGAAGGAGCTTTCGGCGAAGGACACGATGCCCATGATCCAGAGCGCATAGGGCTTGTGGGCGGCGTCGATGCACCAGTCGTACATTCGTTTCAGCATGGCGCCGCGATGAAGCACCATGGGACGGATTTGTCCATCGCCAGTTTTTGAGCGATTTGTGACGCTTCTAGTGGCGCTTGCGCGCGGCACGGCCGTCGAGCGCGACAATAGGCCGCCGCGAGGCTATGCGCGGTGACGCGACTTTGGGCAATTTCGGCGGCGACTTCGGCAGTTTCTCGGCAATTCCGAGCATGTCCTCCCGCCGCGTCATTTCCCGCCAGACGTCCTCGGGGCGCACTCCGGCCGAAGCCCACAGCACGGTGAGATTGTAGAGCAGGTCGGCGCTTTCCCGGATCACGGCCTCGCTATCGCCATTGACCGCATCGATGACGACTTCGATGGCCTCTTCGGCGAGCTTCTTTGCCATTTTTGAGGGCCCACGCTGAAACAGCCGGGCCGTGCGCGATGTTGCCGGATCAAGGTCTCTGGCCGCGAGCACAGCCAGATATAGCCGCTCAAGCGAATCACTCATGGTACGCAAAACTACTCGAAACAAATGGCCGGCGTGTTAACACGCGGCAATGTAAGCAAAAAACAGGCCGCCGCGGCAAGCGCGACGGCCTGTTCGTCGATCAGAATGGCCGATCCGTCAATAGCAGCTGTAGCCGGAATAGCCGTGGGCGCAGGGGTTCTTGTAGCCGCCATAGGTGTAGCGGCGGCCCGAGTCGTAGTAATAGGAACCATAGCCGGGGCCGCTGTAATAGACCGGGCCGCCCTCGTAATAGTAACCCGGACCCGGATCATAGGCGTAGGCATTGCGGCTGGCTGCGATCGCGAGGCCGGTCGCGGCGAGGCCGAACATCGCGGCAGCAGCGGCGCCGCCGCCACCGCCATGCCAATGACGACCGCCAGCGTAAGAGGCGGTGGGTGCAGCGGCAGTCAGGGCCACCACGGCGGCCGTGGCCAGAACGGCCTTGCGGCCGACGAACTTCGAAAGGCTGTCAAACATGATCTGGACCCTCCTTGGGACCTCGGATTGTGCCTGACGACAGGCTGATGTCTGTCAAACACTCACCACCTAAGTAGGTTCCCCAATCCCAACACAAGCTGAACGGGGTTGCGTAACGATGCCGCAAGCCCGCTCATCCGCCGTTCATGTTCGCGCGCGCACGTTCGTCGCGGGCCGGCGCTTGCCAAGCGTCACGAAACCATAACATTGCGGGGCCGGCGCGACCGATGTCCGGATTCAAGACGATCGCCCTTCAATGCCTGTTGGCCCTTGCAATCGCGTTCACCGCATCGACGGTGCGCGAATGCATTGCGGCCGAGAGCGGCACTCCCTCGACCGCCATCCGTTTCACCTTCGACCGTCCTATCGATGCGAGCATGGCGCCATTCTTCCTTGCGGCGAAGGACGGCAGGTTCGGCGCCGAGCATCTCAACGTGTCCTTCAACAGCGCGAGCGGATCGCCAGAGGCGCTCGCACGGCTCGCCAAAGGCGACAGCGAGCTCGCGCTCGTCGACATCAACGAGCTGATACGCTTTCGTGACAAGGACGACGCGGCGCCGGTCAAGGCCGTGTTCGTGCTGTTCGACCGCGCGCCTTACGCGATCGTCGCGCGCAAAAGCCGCGGCATCCGTCTCCTGCCCGACCTCGACGGCAAGACCGTCGGCGTTGCCGACGGCGATCTGTCGATGCGACTGTGGCCGGCGCTGGCGCAGCAGAACGGCATCAAGGCATCGCACGTCAAATTCCACAAGATCAGTGCCGCGGTGCGCGAGCCGATCCTGTCCGCAGGACAGGTCGATGCCGTCGCCGGGTTCAGCTATCTCTCGGCGGTGAACCTGCGCGATCGCGGCGTACCCGAAGCCGATCTCGTCGTGCTGCGCTATGCGGACTACGGCTGTGAGGCCTACGGCTTTGCCGTAGTCGCCAACACCGCCTTCGCCGCAGCGAAGCCGGATGCCGTGAAAGGCTTCGTCCGCGCCTTGATTGCGGGCATCACCGCGACGGCCAGGGAGCCGGCGCGTGCGGCGGAGGAGGCCGCGAGCCGCATCGACGACGGCGACCGCAATTTGGAGCTGAAGCGCCTGCACGCGGTCCTTGCCGACAATATCCTGACCGACGAGGTCAAGCGCAACGGCCTCGGCGGCGTCGAGCCGGCGCGCCTGGAACGTTCGATCGATCAGATCGCGCGGGACTTCAAATTCCGCAAACGGCCGACGGCTCGCGACGTCTTCGACGGCCAGTTCCTGCCACCGCTGGCAGAGCGGCTGATCAACTGAGCAAAACTGAAAGCTTGCGCTGTATCTCGCGGCGGTCCCTGCTTAGAATGTGAGCTCCGTCGTCACCGAGTCCCCCGCCCGCATGTCCATTCTCCGACTCTACACCCGCGTTCTTGAGCTGCTCGGCAAGGAGGCGCGGCTGGGCTGGCTGCTCGCGGTCGCCAACCTCCTGCTGGCGGGATCCCAGTTCGCCGAGCCCGTGCTGTTCGGCCGGATCGTCGACGTGCTCTCGGGTAAGACCGTGGCCGGCTCGAGCTCGGCCTGGCCGTTCCTGGTCGCCTGGGTCGCGTTCGGACTGTTCACCATCGTCTGCAGCGCGCTGGTGGCCTTGCAGGCCGACCGGCTCTCGCATCGTCAGCGCCAGGCGGTGCTGACCGACTATTTCGAGCACATCCTGCAGCTGCCCTTGACCTTCCACTCCGGCACCCATTCCGGCCGGCTGATGAAGGTCATGCTCAACGGCACGGACGCGCTGTGGCGGCTGTGGCTCGGCTTTTTCCGCGAGCATTTTGCCGCGATCCTTTCGGTCCTGGTGCTGCTGCCGTTGTCGCTCTACCTGAACTGGCGGCTGGCGATCCTCCTGTTCGTGCTCTGCATCGTCTTCACGGCGCTGACCACCTTCGTGGTGCGCAGGACCTTCGGCATGCAGATGGCGGTCGAGGAGCACTACAGCGAGCTCTCCGCGCGCGCGTCTGATGCGCTCGGCAACGTCGCGCTGGTGCAGAGCTTCGTGCGCGTCGAATCCGAGGTCAAGGGGCTGCGCTCGGTCGCCGACGAGCTGCTGGCCGCGCAGATGCCGGTGTTGTCGTGGTGGGCGCTGGTCACGGTGATCACGCGCGCCTCCACCACCATCACGGTGCTCGCGATCTTCACCCTCGGCATCGCGTTGCACGACCAGGGCCTGACCTCGGTCGGCGAGATCGTGATGTTCGTGAGCTTCGCGACGCTGCTGATCCAGAAGCTCGAGCAGGTGGTCAGCTTCATCAACAACGTGTTCATGGAAGCTCCGCGGCTGCGCGAGTTCTTCAATGTGCTCGACGCCGTGCCCGCGGTGCACGACCGGCCCGACGCAATCGATGCCGGCAGGCTGTCGGGCCTCGTCGAGTTCAACGACGTCACGTTCTCCTATGACGGCAAGCGGCCGGCGATCGAGGACCTCACCTTCACCGCGCTGCCGGGCCAGACCATTGCGCTGGTCGGCCCGACCGGGGCCGGCAAGTCCACCGCGATTGCGCTCCTGCACCGGGCCTTCGATCCGCAATCCGGCGTCATCAAGATCGACGGCATGGACGTGCGCGGCGTCACGTTGACCTCGCTGCGGCGGAACATCGGTGTCGTGTTCCAGGAAGCGCTGCTGTTCAACCGCTCGATCGCGGAGAACTTGCGCGTCGGCAAGCCGGATGCGACCGAGGCCGAGATGCGTAAGGCGGCGGAGCGCGCGCAGGCGCTGGAATTCATCGAACGCAGCGGCGGCTTCGAGACCAATGCCGGCGAGCGCGGCCGCATGCTCTCCGGCGGCGAACGGCAGCGGCTCTCGATCGCCCGCGCCCTGCTGAAGGACCCGCCGATCCTGATCCTGGACGAGGCGACCTCCGCGCTCGACGCGGTCACCGAGGTCAAGGTGAACGCCGCTCTCGACGAAGTGATGAGGGGCCGCACCACCTTCGTGATCGCCCATCGCCTCTCCACCATCCGCAACGCCACGCGGATCCTGGTGTTCGAGAATGGACGGGTGATCGAAACCGGAACTTTCGATGAACTCGTGGCCAAAGGCGGCCATTTTGCCGAGATGGCCAAGGCCCAGTTCATGGTGCAGGAGAACGCACGGGCCAGCGTGACGGCCGCCGAGGCTGCCGCGACAGCTGCCAAATCCCCCTAGCAAGTCCCGAGAGGACCGTCGAAATTCGGCCTACTTCGTTGCGGAATACCGCGCCGATCCCCCTATTCTCGACGCACCAGCCGGTATAGGTTTGCGACGCCGCAAGCGGCGGCGCTGGATTTCAGAACCGACAATCAGATCACGAGAACCGGCCGTATCAGGCGGATCTCCAAGGACCGGAATCGGATAGTGCACGCCCTTCGCCCGCTGCTTCGCAAATCCCTGTTCAACCTGTTCGCTGCGACGCTCGCCTGTGCCGCGACGCTCGCGCCGCGCACGGCGAGCGCCGAAGCGCTCCTGCTGATCGAGGCCGACAGCGGCAAGGTGCTGCAGGCCGAAAACGCGACCCTTCCCTGGTACCCGGCCTCCGTCACCAAGATCATGACCGCCTATGTGACGCTGAAGGCGGTCAAGGACGGCAGGCTGACGCTCGACACGCTGCTCACGGTGTCGCCGACCGCGGCCTCGCAATCGCCATCGAAGATGGGGTTCCGCCCGGGAACCCAAGTCACCGTCGACAACGCGCTGAAGATGATGATGGTCAAGTCGGCGAACGACATGGCCGTGGTGCTCGCCGAAGGCGTCAGCGGCTCGGTCGACGGCTTCTCCGCGGTGATGAACGACACCGCGAGGAAGCTCGGCATGGCGCAGACGAGCTATGTCAATCCAAACGGCCTGCCCGCCGAAGGCCAGATCACCTCTGCGCGCGACCTCGGCATCTTGGCGCGGTCTTTCCTGCGCGACCTGCCGGAATACGAGTACTACATGCATATCCCGGCGATCCGCTTCGGCAAGCGCGTCACCGGCAATTTCAACAAGCTGATCGGCCGCTATCCCGGCGCCGACGGGTTCAAGACCGGCTTCATCTGCGCCTCCGGCTACAACCTCGTCGCCTCGGCCACGCGCAACGGCCGCCGGCTGATCGCGGTGGTGCTCGGTGCAAACTCCGGCACGGCACGCGCGGTGAAGGCGGCGCAGCTCCTGGAGCGTGGCTTCGCTCCGGACAACCTCACCTGGCTGCGCCCCTCGCTCGGCACGGTCGACAATCTCGTGCCGGTCGATGCCACGCCGCCGAACCTGCGCGACGAGATGTGCGGACCCAACCGCAAGCGGCCGGCCAGCGACGACGACGATGCGCTGATTGCGGCCAGTGGCGGCGCGACCGGATCGGGCTCCGCCACCGGCGGCGCGGCCCAGTTCACCTTCTTCACGGCAGGCCTGCAGCCGCCGCTGATGAAAGCTTCCGAGCTGATGGCCTCGGCTGCGGCTCCGACCGAGCCCGTGCTGGTCTATACCGGCCCGACCCGCACCGGCACCGCCCTGATTGCCGCTGTGGCAGCCGATGCCGACCAGCAGGCCGCGTCCAAGCCGCGCGCCAAGAAGCCGCGCGTCGCCAAGAAGCCAGACGCCGCCGACAAGCCGGCCGATAAGCCCAAGGACACCAAGACCGCGGCGGCCAAGCCGGATGCCAAGCCGACTGACGGCAAGGCGGCCAAGCCGGCCACGCCCCAACCGGCCGCAACCAAGCCGGCTGGCGCCAAGCATGCCGCGACCAAGCCGGATGCGGTGGCGAAGCCCGCCGAGAAGCCTTCGGCCGGCGGCGATCAGGCGGCGAAGCCCGCCAAGCCCAAGGCAGCGACGACCCCCGCTGCGACGAAGCCTCCCGCCGCGGCCAAGCCGGCCAACAACAGTTAACGCCGCTCGGCACTAAACCGCAGCCCCGCTTCGCACCTGCGGCAGCACCGTTTTGCGACGATTCCAGTAGCGACGGCCCGACCTTTGCCCTAAGCCACGACGGCTTGCCACCCGTTCCGGCAAGCTGGATACTGGCGACAACGAGGCAAGCCCGAGAACAACGGGCCCTGGTCAATGAGGGGAGTCTTCCATGGAGCGCATCTGGCTCAAGCAATATCCGCCCGGCGTGCCTGCCGATATCGAGCCGACGCAATACGCATCGCTGGTCGACCTGCTGGAGGAGAGCTTCACCAAGTTCGCCGACCGCAAGGCATTCATCTGCATGGACAAGTCGATCAGCTATCGCGACCTCGACCAGATGTCGGTCGCGCTTGCCGCTTACTTGCAGGGCCGCGGGCTGCAGCGCGGCGCGCGTATCGCCATCATGATGCCGAACGTGCTGCAATACCCGGTCGCGACGGCCGCCGTGCTGCGCGCCGGTTTCGCGGTGGTCAACGTCAACCCGCTCTATACGCCGCGCGAGCTCGAGCACCAGCTGAAGGATTCGGGCGCCGAAGCGATCATCGTGCTGGAGAACTTCGCCCACACCGTCGAGCAGGTGATCGCGAAGACGCAGGTGAAGCACGTCATCGTCGCCAGCATGGGAGACCTGCTCGGCTTCAAGGGCGTGATCGTCAACCTCGTCGTCCGCCGGGTCAAAAAGATGGTACCGGCCTGGTCGTTGCCGGGCTCGGTCTCCTTCAACGACGCGCTGTCCGCCGGCCGCGGCATGACGTTCAACAAGCCGAAGCTGTCGCCCGGTGACGTCGCCTTCCTGCAATATACCGGCGGCACCACCGGCGTCTCCAAGGGCGCGACGTTGCTTCATCGCAACATCGTCGCCAACGTCTTGCAGAACGATGCCTGGCTGCAGCCGGCGCTCGCTTCTCCGCCGCATGTCGAGCAGCTCATGATCGTCTGCGCGCTGCCGCTCTATCACATCTTCGCGCTGACGGCCTGTTATCTGCTGGCTGTGCGCGCCGGCGGCTGCAACCTGCTGATCCCGAACCCGCGCGACATACCCGGCTTTATCAAGGAGCTGGCGAAATACCAGGTCAACACCTTCCCGGCCGTGAACACGCTCTACAACGCCTTAATGAACCATCCCGACTTCAAGAAGCTCGACTTCTCCAAGCTGAAGATCTCGAACGGCGGCGGCATGGCGGTGCAGCGCCCCGTTGCCGAGCAATGGAAGAACATCACAGGCTGCAGCATCGCCGAGGGCTACGGCCTGTCGGAGACGTCGCCTGTCCTGACCTGCAATCCGCCCACGGCGACCGAGTTCGCCGGCTCGATCGGCATCCCCGTGCCGTCGACTTACATCTCGATCCGGGACGACGAGGGCAACGAGGTCCCGCTCGGCCAGGCGGGCGAGATCTGCGCCAAGGGCCCGCAGGTGATGTCCGGCTACTGGAACAGGCCGGAAGAAACCGCCAAGGTGATGACCGCGGACGGCTATTTCCGCACCGGCGACATCGGCGTGATGGATGAGAGGGGCTATATCAAGATCGTCGACCGCAAGAAGGACATGATCCTGGTCTCCGGCTTCAACGTCTATCCGAACGAGGTCGAGGAAGTCATCGCGAGCCATCCAGGCGTGCTCGAATGCGCCGTGATCGGCATCCCCGATTCCAAGTCGGGCGAAGCGGTGAAGGCCTTCGTGGTGAAGAAGGACCCGAACCTCACGGCGGATGCCGTGATCAAGTTCTGTCACGACCAGCTCACCGGCTACAAGGTGCCCAAGCACGTCGAATTCCGCAATGACCTGCCGAAGACCAATGTCGGCAAGATCCTGCGTCGGCAGCTGCGCGACGAGAAGAAGGCGGAGGCGGCGTAAGGCGCGCCTCCGTTCATGGCTGACGCCCGCGACATCACGCCATCAGGCGTTCTCGCCTTCTGGCGAGAGGCCGGGCGCCAACGCTGGTACGAGCGCAGCGATGATTTCGATGCGGAGATACGACGCCGCTTTCTCTCGCTGTGGCAGAAGGCGGCCGCCGGCGAGCTTGCCTCATGGGAGACAAGCGACGACGGCGTGCTGGCACTCGTCATCGTGCTCGACCAGTTTCCCCGCAACATGTTTCGCGGCACGCCGCAGGCCTTTGCCAGCGACGCACAGGCGCGCGACGTCGCCCGCCGCGCCATCGCGCGCGGCGTCGATCGCAGGGTCGATCCCCTCCTGCTGGAATTCCTCTATTTGCCCTTCATGCATTCCGAGCACCTGGCCGACCAGTTGCATTGCGTCGCGCTGTTTCGAAACACCGACAATACCGAAAGCCTGAAATACGCGCGCGACCACGCCGATATCATCGCGCGGTTCGGCCGCTTTCCCCACCGCAACCGTCTCCTCGGCCGCGACACCACCGAGGAGGACCAGGCCTTCCTCGACGGCGGCGGTTTTGCCGGCTGATGACATCACGGTGAACGGCCGCCATCCTCGCCGCTTCCGCCACTGGCAATATTGTGCAGGCCCGCCGCCCGGTCTAAAAAGCGGGACCGATTTTCAGGGAGACTGACGATGGCGATCCAGATTGGCGACAAGCTGCCCGAGGCGAAATTCCGCGTGATGACGGCGGAAGGCCCGCAGGTGAAGACCACCGACGACATCTTCAAGGGCAAGAAGGTGGCGCTGTTCGCGGTCCCCGGCGCCTATACCGGCACCTGCCACAAGATGCATCTGCCGAGCATCTTCCTCAACGCCTATGCCATGAAGGACAAGGGTGTCGACACCATCGCCATCGTCTCCGTCAACGACGCCTTCGTCATGAACGCCTGGAAGCGCGACACCGACCAGCGCGACGAGGCCGTCTTCCTCGCCGACGGCAATGCCGACTTCACCAAGGCGATCGGCATGGAGCTGGACGCCTCCGCCAACGGCCTCGGCATCCGCTCCAAGCGCTATTCGATGCTGATCGAGGACGGCGTGGTCAAGAAGCTGAACCTCGAGGCGATGCCCGGCAAGGTCGAGGTCTCCGGCGGCGATACGCTGCTCGGGCAGCTGTGAGGCGCCACCGGTCTTAGCCACACATGGCGCTGTCATGCCCCGCGAAGGCGGGGCATCCAGTACGCCGAGGCTTCTCGGTTGAATCAGAAACGTATCGGAGTACTGGATCGCCCGGTCAAGCCGGGCGATGACAGTGGTGAATGAGGCGACGATGGCGCCCCCTACTCCCTCACCCGCTGCTGCAACCGCGCCATGACGATGCCGTCGCGCGCCAGCTGGTCGGCGCGCTCGTTCTCGGGGTGGCCGGCGTGGCCCTTGACCCAGTGCCAGCGGACCTCGTGCTGCTTCAGCGCTGCGTCGAGGCGCTGCCATAGCTCGACATTCTTCACCGGCTTCTTGTCGGCGGTGCGCCAGCCGTTGCGCTTCCAGCCGAAGATCCAGCCGGTGATGCCCTGCCGGACATACTGGCTGTCGGTGTAGAGGTCGACCGTGCACGGCCGCTTCAGCGCTTCCAGCGCCGAAATCGCCGCCATCAATTCCATCTGGTTGTTGGTGGTGTGCGGCTGGCCGCCGTTCAGCTCCTTTTCCTTGTCGCCGAACTTCAGGATCGCGCCCCAGCCGCCCGGCCCGGGATTTCCCGAGCAGGCGCCGTCGGTATAGATCGTGACATTGGGTAGCTCGCTCACGCCACCAGCCCCGACGGCATCAGCCCATAATCGCGCACGCTCGTCACGCTCTGATGGAAGCGCAGCTTGCGGACATACTCGAGCGGATCCTTCGGCTTGACCAGCGCGCCTGCGGGCACGTTGAGCCAGTCGACCAGCCGCGTCAGCAGGAAGCGGATCGCCGCGCCCCGCGCCAGCAGCGGCAGCGCGGCCTCTTCGGCTTCGCTCAGCTTGCGCACCCGGCCATAGGCGTTGAGGAAGGCACGCGCCTTGGTGACGTTGAAGGAATGATCCGGCTCGAAGCACCAGGCGTTGAGGCAGATCGCGACGTCATAGGCCAGCATGTCGTTGCAGGCGAAGGTGAAGTCGATGATCCCCGAGAGCTTGTCGCCGAGGAAAAAGACGTTGTCGTTGAAAAGGTCGGCGTGGATCACGCCTTCGGGCAGGTTGCTCGGCCAGACGCCGCTCGAGAGATAATCAAGTTCGGCGGCAAGAAAATCGCGCAGACCGGGCTGCACCTCGTCGGCGCGGCTTGAAGCTGCGTCGAACAGCGGCCGCCAGCCGGAAACCGAGAGCGCATTGGTGCGCTTGATCGCAAAATTCGCGCCTGCCAGATGCATCTTCGCCAGCCCCTCGCCGACCCCGGCGCAATGGGTCGCGTTCGGCTTGCGCGGCCAGACGCCTTCGAGGAAGGTGATGATCGCTGCGGGCCGGCCTGCCAGCTCGCGCAGCGCCTCGCCGTCTCTTGCCTTCACAGGCAGCGGACAATTGACGCCGTGCTCGGCCAGATGCGTCATCAGCGCGAGAAAGAACGGCAGATCGTTCCTTGCCACGCGCTTTTCGTACAGCGTGAGGATGAACGAGCCTTTGCTTGTGTGCAGCAGGAAGTTGGAATTTTCGACGCCCTCGGCGATGCCCTTGTAGGAGAGCAATTCGCCGAGATCGTATTGCTTCAGGAAATCCGCAAGCTCGTCGGCGGCGACGTCGGTGTAGACCGCCATCAAGGTCTACTCGGCGGCAGCTTCGGGGCGCACCTGACGCGGCAACGGGAAGAACTCGTTCTCTTCCGCGGCCGAGACCGTCTCCACGTGCAGCGTGTAGCGCTCGGCGAAGGCGTCCATGATCTCCTCGACGATCACCTCAGGCGCGGACGCGCCAGCGGTGATGCCAAGGCTCTTGATGTTGCCGAACCTGGTCCAGTCGAGGTCCGCGGCGCGCTGCGCCAGCACCGCGATCTTGCAGCCCTCGCGCTCGGCAACCTCGCGCAGGCGCTGCGAGTTCGACGAGTTGGGAGCACCGACCACGATGAGCGCGTCCACCACCGGCGCCACCTTCTTCACCGCGAGCTGGCGGTTGGTGGTGGCGTAGCAGATGTCTTCCTTGTGCGGCCCGTTGATGTTGGGGAAGCGTTCCTTGAGCAGCGCGACGATCTCCGCGGTGTCGTCGATCGACAGCGTGGTCTGCGTCACGAAGGCGAGGTTGTTGGGGTCCTTCGGCGTGATGGTCTTGGCATCCTCGGCGGTCTCGATCAGGGTCACTGCGCCGGGCGGCAGCTGGCCGAGCGTACCGACTACCTCGGGATGGTGGGAATGGCCGATCAGGAATATCTCGCGGCCGCGCTTGAAATGGATCGCGGCCTCGCGATGCACCTTGGTCACCAGCGGGCAAGTCGCATCCAGCGAGAACAGGTTGCGGGACTGGGCGTCGGCCGGAACCGATTTCGGTACGCCATGGGCCGAGAACACCACCGGGGCGGTGGTATTCTCGGGGATTTCGGCGAGCTCCTCGACGAAGATGGCGCCCTTCTTCTTCAACCCATCGACGACGTACTTGTTGTGCACAATCTCGTGGCGAACATAGACGGGGGCGCCGTACTTATCGAGCGCCCGTTCCACGGTGTCGATCGCCCGGACCACCCCGGCACAGAAGCCGCGGGGAGAACAAAGCACGATCTTGAGGTCTGGTTTGGCTGACATTGAGCGATCTCGGGACCGAATCACCCGATCGCGTTCTGCCGGGGCGGTCGATGGATGGGAATTTGGCTTAAAACTGTCGGCTTGAACCTTACAGCGGTTCAAAGGGAATTGGGCCCCCTTTCGGGCGGTGTCAAGGCACTATCTATAGCAGAACCATTGCATGGCTACCCCCTCCGGGCTTATATAGCGCGAATTCCCTGTCATCGCTGATGACCACCGGTTTCGCCTCCAGAGGGGTGGGCGAAGCACAAAGGAGATTTGCCATGAGCAACGCACCTCTGATGCCCAAGGCGACCGCCGTTTGGCTGCTCGACAACACCGCGCTGACCTTCGACCAGGTCGCCGATTTCACCAAGATGCATCCCCTCGAGGTGCGCGCCATCGCCGACGGCGACGCCGCCCAGGGCATCAAGGGCATGGATCCCCTCTCCAATGGCCAGCTGACCCGCGAGGAAATCGAGAAGGGCGAGAAGAACCCGGACTACCGGCTCCGCCTCCAGGAGAGCAAGGTGGTGCTGCCGCCCCAGCCCAAGCGCAAGGGCCCGCGTTACACCCCGGTCTCACGCCGCCATGAGCGCCCGAGCGCCATCCTCTGGCTGCTGCGCAACCATGCGGAGCTCAAGGACGCCCAGATCATGCGCCTGGTCGGCACCACCAAGAGCACGATCGCGAGCGTGCGCGACCGTACCCACTGGAACACCTCGGCGCTGACCCCGATCGACCCGGTCACGCTCGGTCTGTGCTCGCAGATCGAGCTCGATTTCGAGGTGCAGCGCGCGGCGAAGGAGAAGCCGATCGACGCAGCCTATGGCGGCGCCACCCTGCTGCCGGCCTCCGAGACCACCCGCAAGGACGAGTACGAGCCCGCGGAGAAGTCCAGCGACGACCTCAACGTCGACGCCGTGTTCGCCAAGCTGAAGACGCTCGGCGGCAAGAAGCACGAGGACGAGGAGGAGTAATTCCTCCCGTTCATCCACCATCAACGCGAACGCGGCAGGAAAACCTGCCGCGTTTTGTTTGTACGCCCGAGCTGGGCTTCAGGTCAGAACTTGTAGGTCACACCCGCGCCGACCAGCCACGGATCGATATGCGCGGTGCCGGTGACCGGCAGGCCGGAGACGATGGCGCTGTAGTTCGGGCGCAGCCAGAGCTTCTTGACGTCGACATTGAGACCCCAGTGCCGGTCGATCATGTAGTCGAAGCCGAACTGGACGGCGCCGCCCCAGGCGTTGCTGACGTGCAGGTTGGTGGTGGTGGCGACGATCGCGGGCGGACCGGCGATCGCGGAAGGCGCATTGGCCGCGGAATTGTTGAAGAACACGGTGTAGTTCACGCCCGCGCCGACATACGGCTTGAACGCGCCGAACTGGTCGAAGTGATATTGCAGCGTCAGCGTCGGCGGCAGCAGCGTGGTCTTGCCGATCGGCAGATTCGCGAGCGAGCCGGTGCCGCTGATCGAATGCCTGGTCACGCCCAGGATCAATTCGGCAGCGATGTTCTTGGTGAAGAAATAGCTGATGTCGAGCTCGGGGACGACCTGGTCGCTGATCGACAGGCCTGAATTCGGCGACGACAGCGAAGGCACGCCCGCGACATTGACGGTGCTCCCGCCCGCATCCGGCAATACGCCGAGCACCCGCAGGCGGATCATCCACGGATTGAACGCCTCCATCGGCACCGGCGCCTTCTTGTAGACCGGCAGATCTGCCGCCTGCACTGATGCAAAAGTGCCCACGAGCATCGCGCCGAGCGTCGCGACCCGCGCCAAGTTTCTTATCGTTCCATCCATTTTCAATCCCCTTCAACCATGTCGACGCGTCGTTGCGCGACATCAGCGTCAGAGCAGAAAGAGGATGGTGAAGGATTTGATGCCGATCAAACCAGGACTATCGCGACGCGATTTGGCCCCCGGCGTTGCAGATGTGTCACGGAAACCGCGAATGCGAAGCGGGTGGCGCGGCAGCATAGTGCCGCAGCTCACATCACGGGCGCACGGGGTTGTTGAGCATGTACTCGCCGAGATCGCGCTGGCGGCGGTCGGCGCGCGCGGTGGCCGCGTTGCGCTGGACGTCGCGGTCCTTGCGGCAGGCTACGTATTCCGGCGAGCCCTGCGCATAGCCGCGGCTCTGGCAGACGGCGTCGTCATCATCGCCGCCCGCCGCCACCGGATTCTGGTAGCGCGCCGAGCAGGCGGAGAGAGCGACGGCGAGAGCTAAGGCGGTCAGCAGGCGTGGCGCGGCGGCAAGTGGCATACGAGGTCCCCTATCGGCCGGCCCTGTTTAGCGCGGAATGCGGAGATTGTAAGTCCCTGGACGCCGTTCCACGCTCGCTGTCGTTCCCCGCACAGGCGGGCGATGACAGTGGAGAGCGGTGAAGCAACTCCCTTCCCGCCCCGGGATGACGCTTCGCCTCACATCCGTCCCTTCAGCGCCTCGCCGATCTCCTCGAGTGCCTTGGGATCCTCGATCGTCGCCGGCATGGTCCAGGATTCTCCGTCGGCGATCTTCTTGATGGTGCCGCGCAGAATCTTTCCGGAGCGCGTCTTGGGCAGGCGGCCGACGGTGATGGCGAGCTTGAACGCGGCGACCGGGCCGAGCTTGTCGCGCACCAGCGCGACGATCTCCTTCTCGATCTCGGCCGGCGGGCGCTTCACGCCCGCTTTCAGCACCAGGAAGCCGCAGGGCACCTCGCCCTTGATCGCGTCCTTGACGCCGAGCACGGCGCATTCGGCGACATCGGGATGCGAGGCCAGGATCTCCTCCATGCCGCCGGTGGAGAGGCGATGCCCGGCGACGTTGATGATGTCGTCGGTGCGGCCCATCACGAAGACATAGCCGTCCTCGTCCTTGTAGCCGGCGTCGGAGGTTTTGTAATAGCCGGGGAATTCGCTCAGGTAAGCCTCCTTGAAGCGCGCGTCCTGATTCCACAGCGTCGGCAGGCAGCCCGGCGGCATCGGCAGCCTGATGACGATCGAGCCCATGGTGTTGGGGCCGACCGGCTTTGCCGCTTCGTCGACGACATCGACCTGATAGCCCGGCATCGGCACCGTCGGCGAGCCGTGCTTCACCGGCAGCATGCCGAGGCCGACCGGATTGCCGGCGATGCACCAGCCGGTCTCGGTCTGCCACCAATGGTCGATCACCGGTACCTTCAGCTGCTGCTCCGCCCATTCCACGGTCGGCGGATCGGCGCGCTCGCCGGCGAGGAACAGGGTACGGAATTTCGAGAGGTCGTACTGCCGGATGAATTTCCCTTCCGGGTCTTCCTTGCGGATGGCGCGGAAGGCCGTCGGCGCGGTGAAGAAGGCCACCGCCTTGTGCTCGGAGATCACGCGCCAGAACGCGCCGGCGTCGGGCGTGCCGACCGGCTTGCCCTCGTACATGATCGTGGTCGCGCCATGCAGCAGCGGGCCGTAAACGATGTAGCTGTGGCCGACCACCCAGCCGATGTCGGAGCCGCACCACCAGACCTCGCCCGGCTTGACGCCATAGAGGTTGAACATCGACCATTTCACCGCGACGAGATGCCCGCCATTGTCGCGCACGACGCCCTTCGGCACGCCTGTTGTGCCCGAGGTATAGAGGATGTAGAGCGGGTCTGTCGCGGCGACAGGCACGCAAGCCGCGCGCTTGCCGTCGTTCAGCGCCTTGCGGCGCAGGCTGGCCCAGTCGTAATCGCGGCTCGGCGTCATCTCGCAGGTGAGCTGCGGACGCTGCAGCACGATGCAGGCCTTCGGCTTGCTGCTGGCAAGCTTGATCGCCTCGTCGAGCAGCGGCTTGTACTGCACGATGCGGCCGGGCTCGATGCCGCAGCTGGCGGACAGGATCAGCTTGGGCTGCGCATCGTCGATGCGGGTGGCAAGCTCCTTCGCGGCAAAGCCGCCGAACACCACCGAGTGCACCGCAGCGAGCCGCGCGCAGGCGAGCATCGCGACCACCGCCTCCGGCACCATCGGCATATAGAGGATGACACGATCGCCTTTGGCGACACCGAAATCCTGCATGATTGCGGCGAGCGCCTGGACCTCGTTCAGCAGTTCGGCATAGGTGAACTTGGTGACCGAGCCCGTCAGCGGCGAATCATGGATCAGCGCGACCTGGTCGGCGCGCCCCCGTTCGACGTGGCGGTCGAGGGCGTTGTAGCAGGTGTTGACGACGCCGCCGGCGAACCAGCGGCCGTAGGTTCCTTGCGAGGGATCGAAGACCTTGGTCGCAGGCTCGATCCAGTCGATCTCCTTCGCCGCCTCGGCCCAGAAGCCCTCGGGATCGGCCAGCGAGCGCGCATGGACTTCATGATAGCTGCTTTTGCCCTGGATATTCATTCCCGCGCTCCCGTTCCCTTGATTCACCTGGCTTGAACCTCGTGGCAGGACAGGCGCCCCGCCATGACCAGGATCAATTGCCGGCCTTGTTTGGAGCCATTTTCCCGGGAACGGGCCGCGGTTCAAGCTGAAAAGGATAGGTTTTTTGGCGGAGGCGCGCGGCTGCGGCACGGGCGGTGCGCTCCCTCTCCCCGTTCTTACGGGGAGAGGGTTGGGGTGAGGGGCTGCATCCGCAATCATCGTGCAAATTGGACTCGCAGAGAGTCCCCTCACCCGGAATTTGCTGACGCAAATTCCGGCCTCTCCCCGCAGGCGGGGAGAGGCGAAGAAGAGCCTCTCAGCTCTCCATCGCGTTCAGCCGCTGCAAGCGGTCCTGCATGATCCTCTTCAGATCGTATCCGGGGCGGCGGAAGCTCGCATTGCGCGTCGTGAGGAACTCGCGCTGGGTCTTGCGCAGGTCGCTAGCGGAACGTCCTTTGGAAGCCCTCAGCACGCGTTCATAGGTCTCGGCGATCTGACGGTCGAGCACGCCGAGCTGCGGATCGGCGCAGATCACTTTCTCGACCTCACGCTTGGCGGTGGCGCACTTGAAGGACGGACCGCTATCGTCGGCCGAGCGCGCATGCATTGGGCCCGGCGACGCCGCGCCGAACCTGGCGATCTCGGCAATCATGCTGCGGCGGCCGTTCGCTGCATTCTCGTTGCCGGGATCCAGCTTCAGCGCCGTCTCATAATCGGCAAGCGCCTTCTTGCGCTCGCCCATCTTCTTGTAGAGCACCGCGCGGTTGTTGTAGGTCTTGGCGAAATTCGGATCGAGCTTCAGCGCAGCCTCGTAGTCGCTCAGCGCCGCCCCGAGCTCGCCTTTGAACTGGTAGGAGTCGCCGCGGTTTGTCAGGAAGTTGGCGCGCTGCTCCCGCCGGATCGCCTGGTCGTAATCGGCAATCGCCTTGTCGTACTCGCCCATCGCAGCATAGGTCAGGCCGCGGTTGTCGTAATATTCCGGCACCTTCGGGTCGAGCCTGATCGCCTCGCCGTCGTCGGCGACCGCCTTGTCGAGCTGGCCGAGCTTCTTGTAGGCCGCGCCGCGATTGGTGTAGGTGCGCGCGCGGTCGGGATCGAGCCGCAGCGCCTCGTCGAAATTTCTGATCGCCTTCTCGTTGTCGCCGCCGAGATAATAGGCCACACCGCGGTCGGACCAGGCTTGCGCATCGTCCGGCTTCAGCTTGATCGCCTGGTCGTAATCGGCGAGCGCGCGGTCGAGGCGGCGCTGATTGGTGTAGACGACGCCGCGCAGCTCGTAAGCTTCGGCATCCTGAGGGTCGAGCTCGATCGCCTTGGTCAGATCCGCCGCGGCCCGATTGAGGTCGCCGCCGGCCTCGCGCAGGAGATCGCCGCGCACGCGCCAGGCCTTCGCGTTCTTGCCGTCGAGCGCGATGGCGCGGTCGAGATCCCGCAGCGCCTGTGACTGGCCTCCAAGGGTCTGCGCATTGGCTTCGGCGCGGACGACGAGGGCCGCGCTTCGCTCGGCGGCCGAATTGGCGGTCTGGTCGATGATAGCGCTGCACGCGGAGATCAACTCGGCCGGGGCGGCCTTGCTTCCCAGCACGCACTCGGTGCTCGCCGCGGCGGGAGCCGCGAGAACGAAACTCATGGCCGCGCCGAGAAAGAGGGCGCGAAGCGAGATTTTGGCAGGCGAAAGCGCTTGCGCGGAGGCGTGAGTGCCGCACATGGCATAGGGCTCCGTGACGTCGGGTTCTCACCGTTGTCGCAGCTGGCAAGTGATGGGTTCAAACCGGGCCTGGGAGGGACGGAGCGCTGCCGACTCCCCCTCGCCGCGCTTGGGGCTGGGACTATCGCATATGAGATGTGGCTATGGGCACCGGCTGTCTCCACAGCGTCATGGCCGGGCTCGTCCCGGCCATCCACGCCTTTTCACACGGCACAAAGAACGTGGATGCCCGGGACAAGCCCGGGCATGACGACCCCTGCAATATTCAAATGCGATTGCCCTGCCGCTTGCGGGGAGAGGCGAAAATCTCAATATCCATCCACACCGTTCAGCCGCTGCAAGCGCTCCTGCATCGCCTTCTTCAGGTCGTATCCCGGCCGGCCGAAATCGGCATTGCGGCGCGCGATGAACTCGTCCTGCTCGCGCTGGAGCGCTTTGGCCTCGGCCGCATTGCGCGCCTCCCGGATCACACGGGCATTGGAGGCAAAGACCTCGCGATCGAGATCGGCGAGCTCGCGATTGCCGCAGATCGCCCGTTCCACCGCCCGACGCGCTCGCCCGCAATTGAAGCTGGGCTTGCCGGCGACCGCCATCTGCGCGCCGATCCGCTCGATCTCGCGCGCCATCGCCTTGTGATTGGCTTTGGCCTTCTCGTGGTTCGGATCGATCCTGAGCGCTGCGCCGAAATCCTGCACCGCCTTCGGCTTGTCACCCTTCTTCAGCCAGAGTTCGCCGCGCGCATTGAAGACGTCGGCAAGGCCGGGATCGAGCAGAAGAGCACGGCTGTCGTCGGCGATGGCATGGTCCACCTGATTGTGCCGCGCATAGAGCGCACCGCGCGCGATCAGAGCCTTGATCAGATCGGCCTTCGTCGTCTTCTCGTTGTCGATCACTTCGGCGCAGGCCGTGGCGGCCTTGTCCATGTCATCGGCTGCGGCCGCGGCGAGGCAGGGCGCGACATCGACCTGCGTCACAGCCACCGGCTCGCCGCCGGTCGCGGCATCGGCCGGGGCGAACGATAGCGCATAGAGCAGTCCGGCGCCGATCAGCTGAATGAGAAAACGCATGCGTTGCAGTCGAAGCCTTGTCGTCGATGTTAAGCTCTTGCCTTGAAGCCGCACTATCCATCATACGGCCGGATTGGTGCTAGCTTGTGGCGCCGCTGAAATCGGCTTCGGGGATCATCGTGTCGACATTCGAATGGATCATTGTGTTGCTGCTCGGCGCGGTTGGCTTATCGGCGCTGGCGCGGCGGATCAAGGTGCCCTACCCGACCTTTCTCGCCATCGGCGGCGCGCTGATCGCCTTCGTGCCGGCGAGCCCGTCCTGGACGCTGGAGCCGGACCTCGCCCTTGCCCTTTTTGTCGCGCCGGTCCTGCTCGATGCCGCCTTCGACACGTCGCTGCGCGACCTTCGCAAGAACTGGGTTCCGGTCTCGACCCTGGTGGTGGCCGCGGTCGGCCTGACCACGGCCGCCGTGGCCTATGTCGCGCACCGGCTGATGCCCGACATGCCCTGGGCCGCCGCGGTCGCGCTCGGCGCCATCGTGGCGCCGCCGGATGCGGCCGCTGCGGTTGCGATCCTGAGCCAGGTCAAGCTGCCCCACCGCATGGTCAAGGTGCTGGAGGGCGAAAGCCTGCTCAACGATGCCAGCGCGCTGCTGATCTATCGCATCGCCGTCGGCGCGGTCGCCACCGAGCATCTGACCTGGAGCCAGGTCGCCCCGACCATGGCGCTGGCGCTGGTCGGCAGCGTCATCGCTGGTCTGGCCGCAGGCCGCATCATTCCGCTGTTCATGGAGCGGGTGACGGAGGCGCCGAGCGCCATCATCGTGCAGTTCGCCACCACCTTCATGGTCTGGATCGCCGCCGAGCATCTCGGTCTCTCCGGCATCCTCACCATCGTGGTCTACGCCATCACGGTCGCGCGCACCGCACCGGCGCGCATCCCGGCGCGGCTGCGGGTGCCGTCCTATGCGGTGTGGGAGACGACCGTGTTCGTGCTCAACGTGCTCGCCTTCATGCTGATCGGCATGCAGATGCGGCCGATCTGGACGCGGCTGGATGCGGACGTGCGCTGGGAATATTGCGTGGCCGCCGCCTGGATCCTGCTTACGGTGATCCTGGTACGCCTGTTCTGGGTGACGTTCTATCGCACGAGCCTGCGGGTGCTGATCGCGCAGGGGCTCTATCATCCCAAGGATCCGCAGCAGGTGGCCTCGCCCAAGGGCGGGCTCATCATCTCCTGGTGCGGCATGCGCGGCCTCGTCACGCTCGCCACCGCCTTTGCCCTGCCGGAAAACTTTCCCTATCGTGACTTCATCGTCTTCATCGCGTTTGCGGTGGTGCTGGGATCGCTGGTGATCCAGGGCCTGACGCTGCGGCCGCTGATCCTCGCTTTCAACCTCAAGGACGACGATCCCGTCGGCATCGAGGTCGCCCGCGGCCGCGCCGTGGCCTATCGCGCCGCGCTCGATGCGATCGAGAGCGATCCGTCGGAGGAGGCGGAAATCCTGCGGCTCGAATATCGCGCCATCCTGATGCAGGCCGAGACCGATCCCAACGGCGGCATCAGCAAGGGCGAACTGCCCGCCGATCCCCTGCGCCGCCGCGCTATCGAGGCCGCGCGCAAGGCGATCTTCGACCTGCGCGCCACCGAGGTGATCGGCGACGATGCGTTTCATCGGCTCGAGGAGGAGCTCGATCGCGCAGAATTGAGCGCGGGCGGATGATGTCTCTCCGCTGTCGTCCCGACAAGAGTTTGGGCGCTCTGCAATGTGCGCCGAGTCACACACAGCATCCCGCAGCTTGAACCAAACCCCGCCTCTCCAGACTCACCCCTGATGACGACCCTGATTGACGACCGTCGTGTACGCGCGCGTGATGCGTCGCCTGCACGATATTTTTATCTCCACATGGCGCTCGCCTGCGCCGCCACTGCCTTTCTCGGCTTCGCACCGACCTATTGGGTGCCGCTCGCTCACCGGACATTGTCCGCAAGCCCGGTGATCCATTTTCACGGACTCTTGTTCTTCACCTGGTCGCTTTATTTCGTGCTCCAGACCTGGCTCGCAGCCTCCGGCCGTGTGGTCAATCACCGCTCGTTCGGCATCGTCGGCGTCTCGCTTGCGACCGCGATGGTCATTTCTGGCTTCTTCGCGTCCGTGACGTCGATGAAGAAGGCCGCGGCGCTCGGACAGGCCGATGCAGGCATCGCCTTCTCGATCGTGCCGCTGAGCGGCATCGCATTCTTTGCCGTGGTGTTCGCGCTCGCCATCATGAACGCGCGCAGGCTCGAGGTTCACAAGCGCCTGATGCTGCTCGCGGCGGTCTCGATCCTCGACGCCGCGATCGCGCGCTGGTTCCTGACCTTCCTCGCACCATCAGGACCGTCCGGCCCGCCGCCGGTGCCCGTGACGATCGCGCCTGCTGTGGTCGCCTCCCTTCTGCTCGTCGTCGCCATGGTGCGCGACTGGCGCGCCGAGGGCCGCATGCATCCGGTGTACATCACGGGCACGCTCGCGCTTCTGGCGGTGAAGGTGCTCAACTGGCCGGTCAGCGAAACGGCGGCGTGGCACGCATTTGCCGGCGGCATCCTGGCGCTGGCGCAGTAGGCGACCAACACGCCGCTGTCGTCCCGAGCATCAAATCCGTCATGCTGGGAGAGGTTGCACCCGTCACGGTGGAGCCTAGAACCGCGGCAAATCCGGGAACGCCAGCTTACCCGCGTGGACGTGCATGCGGCCGAGCTCGGCGCAACGGTGCAGGGTCGGAAATACTTTTCCGGGATTGAGCAGGCCCTGCGCGTCGAAGGCGCATTTCAGGCGCTGCTGCTGGTTGAGGTCGATCTCGCTGAACATGTCGGGCATGAGGTCGCGCTTCTCAATGCCGACGCCGTGCTCGCCGGTGAGCACGCCGCCGAACTCGACGCAGGCGCGCAGGATATCGGCGCCGAAGGCTTCGGCGCGCTCGATCTCGCCGGGCTTGTTGGCATCGTAGAGGATCAGGGGGTGCAGATTGCCGTCGCCGGCGTGGAACACGTTGGCGCAGCCGAGCTGGTACTTTTCCGAGAGCTCGCGGATGCGCGCCAGCGCCTTCGGCAGCGCGCCGCGCGGGATGGTGCCGTCCATGCAGAGATAATCGGGTGAGATGCGGCCCACGGCGGGGAACGCGGCCTTGCGGCCGGCCCAGAACAGGTTGCGCTCGGCCTCCGAAGTCGAGATCTGGCAGGTGGTCGAGCCGCAGGCGTTCGCAATGGCCTCGACGCGCGTGATCAGCTCGTCGACCTCGATCTTGGGCCCGTCGAGCTCGATGATGAGCAGCGCTTCGACATCGAGCGGGTAGCCGGCATGGACGAAGGCCTCCGCGGCGTGGATCGCGGGCTTGTCCATCATCTCCATGCCGCCGGGGATGATGCCGGCGCCGATGATGCGGGCCACGCATTCGCCGGCCGCCTCGACCTGCGCAAAGCCGACCATCAGCGCGCGCGCCGTTTCCGGCTTCTGCAGGATGCGCACCGTGATCTCCGTGATGACGCCGAGCAGGCCCTCGGAACCGGTGATGACGCCCATCAGGTCATAGCCGGGATTCTCGCAGCCCTTGCCGCCGATGCGCAGGATCTCGCCGCTCATCAGCACGATCTCGCAGCCGAGCACGTTGTTGGTGGTCATGCCGTATTTCAAGCAGTGCACGCCGCCGGAATTTTCCGCTACGTTGCCGCCGATCGAGCAGGCGATCTGCGAGGACGGATCGGGCGCGTAATAGAAGCCGGCATGGGCGACCGCCTGGCTGATTGCGAGGTTGGTGACGCCGGGCTCGGTGACGACGACGCGGTTGTCGAAATCGATCTCGCGGATGCGCTTGAACTTGCCGAGGCCGAGCAGCACGCCGTCCTCGAGGGGCAGCGCGCCACCGGACAGCGAGGTGCCGGAGCCGCGCGGAACCACCTTGATGCCTTGCGCGGCACAATATTTCAGGACGAGAGAGACCTGCTCGGTCGTATCGGGCAGCACCACGACCATCGGCGGCTGCCGATAGGCGGTCAGCCCGTCGGATTCATAGGCCCGCATCTCGGCGAGGCTGTCGATCACGCCCTCGCCCGGCACGATTGCGCGCAAGGCGGCGACGATTTCGCTGCGACGCGCCAGCACGGCCTGGTCGCTTGCGGGCATCATGATGGCCATTTTAAGAAGCCTTCGTCCGACGGATGGAATTATCTCGGCAAATCAATCATGTCTTGCGGACTTTGGGTAGGTCCTCCGAAGGTCGCATTGCTTTGTTGCAGCGCAAGTTCTCTCTGGGGCAAGTCTGCTAGCAGGAAACCTGTCAGAGTTTCGCGGCTTGTCCACTTGCACCGGACCTGCCAAAACCACGACCCTCCATCTGACCCGGGAAGAGACGAAGAGCACACTTATGACAAAACTGACTTTCGGCGCGGTGACAATCCTCACCGTCATTGCCACCGCACCCGCCGCGATGGCGCAGGATGTCGCGGCCGGCAAGACATCGTTCAACAAGTGCCTGGCCTGCCACGCGATCGGCGAAGGCGCCAAGAACAAGGTTGGCCCGGAGCTCAACGGCCTCAACGGCCGCAAGTCGGGCGCGGTTGAGGGCTATAGCTACACGGACGCCAACAAGAATTCCGGCATCACCTGGGACGAGGCCACGTTCAAGGAATACATCAAGGATCCTAAGGCCAAGATCCCCGGCACCAAGATGGCGTTCGCCGGCATCAAGAACGAGACCGAGATCAACAATCTCTGGGCCTTCCTTGCCCAATACGACAAGGACGGGAAGATCAAGCAGTAAGCGCGCACGAGGCGGACGCTAGAGCTTCGGTTCTGATCGGACCAGAATCGAAGCTCTGGCTTTCTTGTTCTGACGCGTTTCTTCGCGCGAACCGGTTTCCACTTCGCTCGAAAAATGCTTTAGTCGGCGACCGCCTGCGCCGGGGCGATGTTTCCGATCATCGTCTCGATCTCCGCCTTCACGAGATCCGGCACGGCGTTCTGCACCATGTGGCCGAGATCGGGCAGCACGATCAGCTTTGCATTCGACACAGCCGCGGCGAACGGACGCGCGTGGATGTTGGTTCTCACCGTCTTGTCGGGCTCGCCGGCGATGATCGTAACAGGCGCCGTAATCGCGCCATAGCGCGCGACTTGCGCGGCGACCGACTCCTTCAGCGTCACCAGATCATAGGCATTGGCGATGAACTCGCGCGGGCGCAGTAAGAGCGGTGTCGCGGAGTCCTGCACGAAACCATCCGGCATGATCTGCGGCAGGAACACGTTGCGGGCCCCGGCTTCGGTGATGAAATAGCCGAGCGGCAGCGTGATGGTGTAGGCGAGCAGCGGGCCGATCACGGGCGTTGCGATGATCTCGTTGTAGCGCCCGACACCGCCGCGCCAGGGATGCGTGACGGGCGCGAGCATCACGAGACCTGCCACGCGGCGCGGGTGATCGAGCGCGATCCGCGCGCCGAGGGCGCCGCTCCAGGAATGCACCACGAAGACCGCGCGATCGATCCCGAGCTTGCCGAGCGCCTCGTCGATCATGCGCGCCTGAATCTGCGGCGTCGAATCCTGCCGGCTTGCGCGCGTGCTCCAGCCATGGCCGGGGCGGTCGATCAGAATCACGCGATGATCCCGGGCGAGGAGATCGCCGAGCGGCCGCCGCATCGCTTCGAGGTTGGAGCTCGCGCCGTGCAGCATCACGATCGGCGGGGCGGCCTCGCGCGGGCCGATCTCGACGACGTGAAGCGCGGCGCCCTCGACCTCGACCATGCGCCCCTGCGGCGGAAAGGCCCGCTGCACGGCGACGATTCCGGCCTGCGTGAGCAGCGCCAGCAGGACCAGCGCCGTCACGACTGACATCACGATCATGGAGAGAATCCGGGTGATCCTGGGCACGGGGCAGTTACGGGTCTGCTCGGCCGGCAGTTTCGCCGCCGGCGGTGCGCGCTTCCACCAAAAATGCTGGGGCTGTGGATATGTGCATAATTGCTGATCGAGAAAACTCAATGAAATCAGAGCCATTCTAAGCCGCACGCAAGCTTCGGACCAGCTTCATGCGGGCGTCATCGCAGCTTCCATATAATCGCCATGGTCGGTTCCGCCATCTAGGCGCGGGTGGGCGCCGATCCTCCCCGCAACATCAGGGGGATGCGGGAAAGACCGGCAGGATTGTCCTGGTTTGAACCGGAGAATTTCGATGAGCTTCAGATCGAACGATACTGCAATCGACGAAATCGTCGCGAGCTGCAACGGCGACCTGCGCGGTGCGGTGCGGGCGCTGCTCCTGATCAACGAGCATCTCGAGACCGAGCTGGCAAAGGCCTACGCCGCAGCCGCCGACCGCGGCCTGGTCGAGCGCGGCAGCAGCGTGCTGCATTAAGCGCAGCCTAGTTCGCCCCCTCCTCCTGCTTTTCTTCCTCGGGCGTGACCGGGGGACAGACGCGAATCGTCGAGCGCGCAAGCTTGGCATCGGCCTTGGACTTGTAGGGACCGTCGCCGAACCAGATGTCGCCAATGATGACTGGATTGCTGGTCACGATGGCGCATTTGCCGGTGGCACGGTTGCCGACCACCCAGAACAGTCCGTCGGCGAAGCTCACCGTCCCCGACGCGAGCAGCAACGTCGCTGCGACCATCAAATGCTTCATGGCTTTCGCTCCTGCCATGCAGGTAGGCCTGCAACAGGCCTTGCAATAGTCCTTGCAACGTCCCGGCTCGGATCGTGGTTAATCCGCGGCGGCCGCGATCGCTCAAGATATGATCGAGTTATAGCTAGATGTCGCGGCCTTCGACCTTTTCGGTCAGCGCCTTGACCTGGTCGGGGATCTTTTCCAGGTGCGGATTGACGGCGAGCGCCTTGCGGTAGGCCTCGAGCGCGCGCCTCTCGTCCCCGACCTCCTGCATGATCATGCCGAGGCCGGCGAGCGCGCCGAAATGGCGGGGCTCTCGGATCAGCACTTGCTGAATGTCCGCGAGCGAGCGGCCATAATCGTTCTGCATGTAATAGAGCGTCGCACGCCGGTTCCAGGCTTCGATGTAATCGGGCCTGAGCTTGATGATCGAATCCAGGAGCTTGATCGCGACGTCGATCTTCTTCGCATCGACGGCGGTCTTGGCGCGAGACATCAGGAGCGCGGCGGTGTCGCTCGGGGTCTGCAGCCAGATCGCCCAGATCCGCGCCTCGACATGCTTGGCGCTGGCCTCGTCGGGCGCCGCCTTCAGCGCGCCGAACAGGAAATCGAGATTCTTGCTGCGGTCGACCTTCGGCAGCTTTGACGGCGCCTCCGGCAGCTTCTTCTGCTTGCCGGGCGGCTCGACCTGCTGGGCCAGGGCCGCCGGCGCAAGGCCGGCGGTTCCCAGCACGAGGGCCAGACACAGGGTGCGCGCGAAACGGAATCTCACTGCCATGGTGGAAGTCTAAACGCGCAAAGCCGCCCTTGCAAAGCAAAGGCGGCGTCAAACTCGTGTGAGACCGTGGTCTTGCGGGGCGCGCGAAGGCTCCCGGCGGGGCGTGATCAGCCGCTCAGATCAGCCTTGGCGCGCCTTGAAGCGGCGCTGCACCTTGTTGATCACATAGACCCGGCCCTTGCGGCGGACCAGGCGGTTGGCGCGATGGCGACCGCGCAGCGATTTCAGCGAGTTACGGACCTTCATGGCAGAATCCTGAACGTTCGAAAGGCCGTGTTCGGCACTACCGTTTCGGCACGCGCGAATGTGGCAAAATGAGATTTTTCCCGCTGGCGGACCGACCGCCCGGGACGGAGCGGTTCTTAAGGCATGGCGGGAGGTCATGTCAATGTTAACTGCCCGGCTCCCAACGAGCAAAATCGCGAAAACAACCCCATGCACAGTAGAAGCGGCCGGATCGGCCCGATCCGGCGCATTGGAGGTCAGGCCCGGCAAAGACTGTCGCTACCTGCGCTTTCGCCGCCACCAGCGCCTTGCCAAATTCGTTATATCCTATAATCAATTCGGCAACCCGTCGGGAGGACACCCATGCCGAAGCTGAAGCTGCCTGATATCGACAAAGTCGTCGCCATCGACATCCACACCCATGCCGAGGAGCCCTGCGGCACCCATCCCGACGACGGCTATGACGATTTCCAGGCGCAGATGGCGGAGTATTTCAAGTCGCCGCACAAGCATCCGCCGACCGTGCCGGAGACCGCGGCCTATTACCGCTCCAAGAACATCGCCGCGGTGATCTTCCCTGTTGATGCCGAGCGCGAGACCGGCTTCCGCCGCTACAAGAACGAGGAGATGCTGGAGATCGCCTCCGAGCATCTCGACGTGCTCATCCCCTTCGTCTCGATCGACCCGCACAAGGGCAAGCTCGGGGCCCGCGAGGCGCGCAAGCTGATCGAGGAATACGGCGTGCGCGGCTTCAAATTCCACCCGACCATGCAGGGCTTCTACGCCAACGACCGCATGGCCTATCCGCTCTATGAGGAGATCAACAATGGCGGCGCGATCGCGCTGTTCCACACCGGCCAGACCGGCGTCGGCTCCGGCATGCCCGGCGGCATGGGCATGCGGCTGAAATATTCCAACCCGATGTACATGGACGATGTCGCGGCCGATTTCCCCGACCTCAAGATCATTCTCGCCCACCCATCCTTCCCCTGGCAGGAAGAGGCGCTCTCGGTCGCGACCCACAAGCCGAACGTCTACATCGACCTGTCGGGCTGGTCGCCAAAGTATTTCCCGCCGATCCTGGTGCGCTACATCAACTCGATTCTGCAGGACAAGATGCTGTTCGGCTCGGACTGGCCGGTGATCACGCCGGACCGCTGGCTGTCCGATTTCGCCAAGATCGAGATCCGCGACGAAATCCGGCCGAAGGTGTTGAAGGCGAACGCGCGCAAGCTGCTGGGGATCTAGACGATCCGCTTCCATGAAACCGGCATGCAACTAGGTTTGGCCACGGGGTACATCTCGGCTGGCGTAGCCTAGCGTATCCCTTCCATCTCTGGTCCGGATTCGGACGGCGCGTAGAGTACCTCGAACACGACGCGCGCCGCCTGCTCCGGATCCTCTGGGTACGTCAGAGCGACCGACATCGTACCCACAGTTCTTTCAGGCTGGCGGCCGGGCCGCGGTCCACATCGACCTCACGACGTTGTGTGATTCCACCCGATTCAAGCTTGGGCTGCTCACCAGCGGCGTCGAAGTAGGTGGATGGGGCGCGTGATACTCCGGCGATCCAGGACGCAAAAGCAGGTTGGAGGGAAACTTTCGGGTACCCGGGTCGTTCGCTAAGACACGTTGAGCAGCGAATGCCATGTCTCGCCCCACCGTCCTGATCACCGGCAGCAGCGGCTTTCTCGGCCAGGCGATCGCGCGCGGCTTGATGGATCGTTACCAGGTCATCGGCCTCGATGTCAGCCGCCCTAAGAAGCCGTTGTCCGGCATCGAGACGATTGAGATCGACCTCACCTCGGATGCAATCGTGGCGAAGGCGCTGGACCAGGTTCGTGCGCGAACAGGCCGTCGGATCGCCTCGGTCATTCACCTTGCCGCCTATTACGACACGACCGGCGAGGACAACCCGAGATACGATGCCGTCACCGTTCAGGGAACGCGCCGACTGCTGGCGGCCCTTCAGGCATTCGACACGGAGCAGTTCGTCTTCTCGAGCACGCTGCTCGTGCATGCTCCTAGCTCGGCAAAGGGAAGAAAGATCGATGAAGATTCGCCGATCGAACCAGCTTGGGCCTATCCGCAGTCAAAGGCGAAGACCGAGACCCTGATCCTGAACGAGCATGGCAACATCAAGGTCGCGATCCTGAGGCTTGCAGGTGTCTATGACGAGGATTGCCGTGCGGCATTCATCGCGCAGCAGATCGCCCGCATCTTCGAGCGCTTGCCGACCGCTTATCTCTTCACCGGCGACATCACCACTGGCCAGCCCTATCTCCACAAGAACGACCTCGTCGAGGCCGTGGTACGCGTGGTCGATCGACGCAATGATCTTGCTGATGAAACGACACTGCTCATTGGCGAAGAGGAAACGCCGAGTTACGACGAGATGCAGAGGCGGATTGGCCAGCTTGTGCATGGGGAGAGATGGCGGACGATGTCCCTCCCGAAAGAGATGACGAAGCTCGGCACTTGGATGCAGGAGAAGGTTCTCGATCAGGATACCGACATCAAGTCGTGGATGATCGAGAATGCCGACGACCATTATGAGATCGATACTTCGCGAGCGAGGAGCCTCTTGGGGTGGAAACCCCGACACAGTCTGACCGCCACGCTGCCCGAAATGATCCGGCGGCTTAAGGTCGACCCGACGGACTGGTACGAGACGAACAAACTTCATCCTGCGACGGTCGCCGCTTCCGAACCCGAGCTCGACCAGGCCGCGGAGAGACTGCGGCAATCGGTGGAGCCTTCGAAAGATGAGGTTGAGGCCGAGACGGAACGGCATCGGGCGCGCACGCTCTGGGCGCCGCTGACCAATGCAGCGATTGGACTGTGGCTCGTCGCCTCGCCTGTCACGCTTGGTCTCTTCGATCCATCCGCGGCGCCAATTCCACCGGCGCTGGGACATGAGATCGCTTCGCCCGAGACACGTGACGGCAGGCTCGGCATCAGCGAGATCGTGTCCGGCATTCTTGTCGTCGCGTTCGCACTCATCGGCATGCGTCGGCGCTGGCGCTGGTTGCAGTGGCTCACCGCTGCCGTCGGCATATGGGTCATATTCGCACCTCTCGTGTTCTGGACCACGAGCGCTGGAGCCTACGCCACCGATACGCTTGCTGGCATGCTGATCGTGACGCTCGCGGTGATGGTTCCTCCAACACCGGGCATCAGCCGCCAAGCCCTCGCCGCCGACGATGATCGCCCCCTCGGCTGGACCTACTCGCCATCCACATTCAGCCAGCGCCTCCACATCATTGCTCTGGCCTTTGTCGGCCTGTTCGTCTCGCGCTATCTCGCCGCCTATCAACTCGGTCATATCGACGGCTTGTGGGATCCTTTCTTCGGCCCAGGTGATGCAGCGGTCGCCAATGGCAGCGAGGCGGTGGTGACCTCCTGGGTCTCGAAGGGCTTTCCGGTCGCCGATGCCGGGTTTGGCGCCTTCGCCTACGCGCTAGATGCCCTGGCAGGCGCGATCGGCGACCGTCGCCGCTGGCGCACAATGCCATGGATGGTGATTCTGTTCGGCCTACTGGTTATCCCGCTCGGGCTCGTGAGCGTCAGCTTCATCATTATCCAGCCCCCTTTGATCGGTGCACTGTGTACGCTCTGCATCATCCAGGCCGCGATCACGATAGTGCTCATCCCCTATTCGATAGATGAGGTACTGGCGAGCTGTCAGTATCTTTGGGGCGCGAAGCAGGCGGGCCAGCCGTTCTGGCGCACTTTCTGGCGCGGTGGCCCGGCGCTCTCCGAGAAGCAGGCGCCGACGCCCGATCTCGACCGCCCGTTATCGGCGGTGCTGCGCGATATCGTCACCGGCGGCGTCAATTTTCCCTGGACGCTGGTCGCGAG
Organism: Bradyrhizobium yuanmingense; assembly: GCF_025200905.1. Taxonomy (NCBI): domain Bacteria; kingdom Pseudomonadati; phylum Pseudomonadota; class Alphaproteobacteria; order Hyphomicrobiales; family Nitrobacteraceae; genus Bradyrhizobium; species Bradyrhizobium yuanmingense. Next base: position 6,665,447 of record NZ_CP104173.1, read on the forward strand.
CTCTTTCCTTGGAATGCTGCTGATGATCACGCCGCTTGCCTTCGGCACGAGCCCGATCCTCTATTTCAGCGACCATATCACCGGCTGCCTTGTCATCCTCGTCGCCGTTACGGCGATGGCGGAGGTGGCGCGTGCCGCGCGGTTCGCCAACGTCGCGCTCGGAGCATGGGTGGCAATCTCCCCCTTTGTCCTCGACGGCGCCACGACAATCGCGACGATAGCCAACGTTGCAACCGGTGTCCTCCTCATCGGGCTGAGCCTGCCACGCGGCACCCGTAGCGCCGCGCATTACGGCGGATGGGACCACGCAATAGTATGACGCAACGGCGGGCTCTGCGTGGGCGCCACCGAAGATGATGCGGGGAGCTTTCTCATGACGCATCTGATCGGACAGCGGCATCACGTATGGCTCGCCGAGTGCTTGATCGCTGCAACAACAGAGGTGCCCTCTCTCCCGCAGGCTTGCGGGAGCGAGTCGGGAGAGGGTGCTTCCGCAATGGGACAATCCCCAAGAGGCAAAGCCCTCACCCGGCGCCATAGCCGATGCGAAGCATCGGCGTCTTAGAGAACGGCGGCCAGAGGCCGCCTATGCCTCTCCGCAAGCGGGAGAGGTGAACGAGCCCCACCGATCAATTCAACCTAAAGCCATTTCGCTCTAATCGTATCCTCATCGCAGCGCATGAGGGCTTCGATCCCATTGACCAAAGCCCTCGCACTCAGACGAAGGCTTCAGACTTGAGCCAAGCCTCCATCGACAAAGACCTCGCCGCCGGTCATGTAGCTGCTGTCCGAGGACGCCAGGAATGCGGCCACCGCGCCGGTCTCGCTGGGGTCGCCGACGCGCCCGATGGGCGTGGCGCTGCCGAGTGCATCGAACGCTTCCTCGCCCACGACCTCCAGCGCCAGCTCCGTCTTGGTCGGCCCCGGCGACAGCACGTTGACGCGGATGCCCGTGCCGCGCAGGTCCAGCGCCCAGCTGCGCGCCAGATTGCGGATTGCGGCCTTGGTCGCGCTGTAGATGCTGAACTGCGGCGTCCCCATCACGCCCGTGCTCGAGCCGGTCAGGATGATCGACGATCCCCTGCGCATCAACGGCAGGGCTTTCTGCACGGTGAACACCAGCCCCTTCACGTTGACATCGAAGATCTGATCATAGTGCTCGGGCGTGATCTGGCCGAGCGGCGCAAACGCGCCGGTCCCGGCATTGGCGAACAGAACGTCGACATTGCCGCGTTCGGCTTTCACCGTCGCATACAGTCGGTCGAGGTCGGACAGATCGGTGACCGAACCCCTGACGGCACGCGCCGAGGACCCCAGCTGCGCGAGCGCAGCATCGAGCGGCTCCTGCCGTCGCCCGAAGAGATAGACGAATGCGCCTTCATCGACGAACCGTTTGGCGGCTCCGAGCCCGATGCCCGTTCCGCCGCCCGTCACCACCGCCGTCTTGCCTTGTAGTCTGCTCATGATGTGCTCCTTCATTGAGGTTGCACTGAGCTGGCGGCGTACCCACCTATCGACAAGTATGCACCTTTTGGTAAGTGCCCAAAAAATGTCGTCAGATCGTTCAGACCTCATCTCCCCACCGGCGCAAGCCCAAGCAGACGTCCAACGTTGCACGCCGAATCTGCCCGGCTTCACCTGCGGCCTGGATGCGACCTTGCGGGTCGTCTCGGGCAAGTGGAAGCCGCTGATCCTGTACTTCGTCGCCCAGGACGGACCGACCCGTTACGGCGAGCTTCGGCGCGCCATACGCGACGTCAGCGACAAGGTGCTGATCCAGCAGCTCAAGGAGCTGGAGGCCGATGGCCTGGTGAAGCGGACCGACTACAAGGAGGTGCCGCCGCGGGTGGACTATAGCCTCACGCCTCTGGGCCAGAGCCTCGCCGAAGCGCTGGTGCCGCTCTGCACGTGGGGCACCGAGCACATGGCGGAGGTCAGCCGGGTGTTCGCAGAGCGGGCGACCTGGACGCGGCCAGGACGTCAGCCGACCGGCTAGCTCGCGCTACTCGTCGTGCGAAGTCTGCTCCGCCCCTGATAGCAGCGCGTTGCCGCAACTCGACTTGCGTCCGACTTGGGCCAACAAATGACATGCGAAGGTCACGCTATCCAGCTTCGCAATGGCGAATAGCCTCTACTCGCTTGACGATTGTTTAACCGAAATCCGCGTTAACGTTGCAGTGCTCCATGGGGCCTTGCTGCCGATTGAGTTACCATCGGCAAGAGCGTCTTTCAGCCCGGAGCAGCAAATGAAAGTGGGTTTAGAGCTAAGGCGGGTCCTGCGCGGGATTGCTTTCCTGTCCGTGCTCTGGCCCTTCTGTTCTGCGGCAATTGCGTCTGACGCCGAGACTTACCAGACGGCTGCTGCCGTTGCCGTAAGCAAGCTGGACTTTGACCGAGCCATTCAAATCTACTCCAAAGGGCTCGAGCAGCCATTCAGTCTCAAGGACCGGGCGGAGCTGCTGCTGATGAGGGGTGTAACCGCTCAGCTGGCAAAAAGATGGGACCAAGCCGAAGCCGATTTTACCGCGGCCGTCGAAATGGTCGGCTCTACCGACCAGCGCGCTTATCGGGACCGCGGCTTTTTCTATCACCACCGAGGTCACTTCGAGCTTGCGCTGGCCGACTACACCGCTGCGGCGAGGCTGTTCCCGGATAACGGAGCTTTCCCCAACGGTCAGGGGCTGGCGCTTATGGAGCAGGGCAAATTTGACGAAGCGATCACACGGTTTGACGAAGCGATAAAGCTTGAGCCGACATCAGGTCTATTCATGCTTGGAAGGGCCGAGGCCTACAATCGTTCGGGCCGACCGCAAACCGCGCTGGAGGATTACGACAAGGCGTTGGCACTCGGACATCTCACGCGAAGCGATACCTATCGACTTCGCGTGGGCGTCGGAGTCGCTCAGATCACATTGAAGAATGAGAAGGCCGCGATCGAAAGCTTGGATAAGGCTGTCGAACTCGACCCCAATTCGACTACAGCCCTCAGGTACCGAGGGCTAGCCTATGAACGGGCAGGTGAGCTTGATCGTGCGTATCGCGACTACGAGACCGTCTTAAGACTAAATCCAGGCGACGAATTTGCCGTGAAGCGGCTGCAGAGGCTCCGCGCGAACTAGGGATCAAAGGTCGCCTGATCTACAACTATTGCCTCGGATATGGCTGCTCGAGTGGCCTCGGAAACTGAAAGCATCAGGTCCGCTTCGGGTCACGCCCGGAAGAACTCAGGTCGAGCATATCGGGTCCGTTACACCCCGAGCAGCCGACATCCGACGGAGGTATCGCGTCGGCCCCTTCGGGCCAGGAGCAGTCGTATGACTTCCGAACCTGCAAGGCGCGTTAGGCGAAATTGATCAAATCTAGCAGGTAATGCGCGAGCGCCACCGGCCATAGCACACCCGACCGCCGCAGCATTAACATGAGGAAAAGGCCAACAGTAGCCGCAGAAAGGACATTACCAAGGCCGGCCCACCAATGAATTGCGCCGAACAAAACTGACGTCGTGAGAACGGCAAAAATGCCGTCACCCAGATAAGGCTGGAATGCTAGCCGGATGTATCGGCGAAATATGACTTCTTCGCTGATAGCTACCAAGGCTAAGCCTAAAAAAAGATCGAACGCTTTTAGCCATCCGGTCGGGTGCGGATATGCGCCGAGAACGGTTGTAGGGAATGCCGCATTGAGGGAAGATTGCGGCAACTGGACAAAGCGATCTAGCAAGCAAATTCCGACGATCCAAAGGACAATCTCAAAAAGTGAAATTTGACGTCCACCTGTTCGAAATGCAGCGATCCGAGCGGAAGGCACTGCCGCCAAAATGGTGAGAGCAGTGATCCGACCCACATAGTCCCAGAGAAGCCAACTTGCCGCTTGATGTTGATGCAGCCGCATAACTTGCGACGCAACTAGCGCTATAAGGGCGAGGACGAACCACCAAATCAACGGGCGCGTATCGGAGCGATTGCTCTCACGCTCTTTAGGCACGACGAAAGAGTGCTCTTCCATGCTCGATGAGATATTCGCTTTACGTTTTCACGGAGACGAATCCTTCGCTCCACGCGTCCTTGTCGATTTCCATCTCGCTGACTTGGAAATTATCGGGATAGTCGCGAAAGACCTCAAAGCGCAGCTTGCGCAGTCTTGCTGCATCTGCTTCGGCCGCGCTGCTATAGACCCCGACGAGTTTATCTTCGGTATCATTCTCATCCAGAGCATCTTCGCGCGGATAGCTATGCCAGAGCAGGAAAACTGTGCGCATTTGTGTAAGGGCCATAACCGCGTGATTGCTTACGTCAGTTCGTCCAACCACCGCTGAGCCAATTTCGGCTCACCCGGAGTGTTTGAAAGGCGAGAGCCCATCTGCAGGAACCGCTCGTGGAGCTGGAAGGGTTCAATGCCGCACTTGTGGCGCAGGCGCTCGATTTTGGAGCCTAATTCAAGGAGCTCCTCCCGTGCGGGGTCGCGCAAACCAACTCGTTCGTACGAGCCGAAGAGTCCCCACTGTCCCTTAGCGCACCCCTGTAGTGCCGACAGAAGCAACTCCCTGTACGAAGCTTCAAGGGCCGCGAGCTGTCGTTCATACGAGGGTCTCATCGGCTCGAATAGGTTCTTGGGTCAAAGAATGCAGCGAGAGCGGAGACGACAGCGACAACGGCCAAGAACAGGACCGTGGTAGGATCGATGAACAGATACAAGACTGCCAGTATTCCGGCGACGGTCAGAGCTGGTCCAATGAGCGCAGGGTGCGTCTTAAGCCAGTTGATCACACTGTGGCGGACCTGAGGGACGTAGGCCGTAGCCGCGAGGAGAGCGACAAGTACAACAAGCCATTTCGGCATGGGACGAAGCGCCTTATTTGCCCTGCAACTACAATTAAGCACGTCTGCATGAAGAATAGAGTTCAAATTATAGCGACTACCCGGCAATGTCTGTCTTGGGTCACAAGCTGCCGATCACACCTGCAGTGGCAGACGTCCGCTTTGCTCTGGTAAGCTGACGAATTATACGCACGCCCCAATCGGAGTTCTTGTGACCACAACCCCGGAAGGACAGCCGATGCCCATCAAAGCCGTCGTCTTCGACGCCTATGGCACGCTCTATGACATCCAGTCGGTCGCTGACGTCACTGAGGATGCGTTTCCCGGCTACGGCGAGATCATCACGCAGGTCTGGCGCATCAAGCAGCTTGAATACACCTGGCTGCGCTCGCTGATGCAAGCTTACCAGGATTTTGACGCGGTCACGCGCGACTCGCTCGCCTATACGCTGCGTGTGCTCGGACTCGCCTATGAGAGCGAAGCATTCGAGCGCGTGATCGAGAAGTATCTGCATCTCGATCTCTATCCGGATGCGGCCGAAACGCTCGCGGCCTTAAGACCGCGCAAGCTCGCCATCCTCTCCAACGGCAGCCCGGACATGCTCAATGCGCTGGTACGCAATTCCGGGCTCGACCGCCTGCTCGATGCCACCATCAGCGTCGACGCGAAAAAGATCTTCAAGCCGAGCCCACAGGCCTATGAGCTGATCGGCGAGGTGCTCGGCACCGCGCCTGATGAGGTTCTGTTCGTCTCCTCCAATCCCTGGGACGCCGCCGGGGCAAAATCGTTCGGACTGAAGGTTGCCTGGATCGAGCGGGTGACGCCCGAAGCGATGGCGCTGGCTTGCGTCGAGAACGAACTCGTGGCACCGCTCACCATGTTCAAGGCGATCCGCACCCAGATGGACGAGCTCGGCTTTGAGCCGGATCATCGCGTCCGCGCCCTCTCCGAGCTGCCGGGAATCGCTTAGGGGTCGTCGCCCGCCTGTAAGATTGGAATGAGCTGCCCGGAATGAGCCTGGAATCCGTTCGCGCCTTCTTCGCCGAGAAAGCCCCCGACATCTCCGTCATTGAATCCCCGATCAGCTCCGCGACCGTGGCGCTGGCGGCCGAGGCCTATGGCGTCGAGCCGGGAATGATCGCCAAGACGCTGAGCTTGCGGATCGGCGAGCGCGTGATCCTGATCGTCGCGGCCGGCACCTCGCGCATGGACAACAAGAAGGTCAAGGCGCAGTTCGGCGGCAAGCCGAAGATGCTGGGTCTGGAGGAAGTCGCCGACATCACCGGACACGAGGTCGGCGGCGTCTGCCCGTTCGGCCTGAAGTCGCCGCTGCCGATCTATTGCGACATCTCGCTGAAGGCATTCGACGTCGTCGTGCCGGCTGCCGGCTCGACCCATAGCGCGGTGCGCATCACACCGGAGCGGATGGCCGAGCTGACCGCGGCTGAATGGGTCGACGTCTGCGAGCACAGGCCCTGAGCGGCGCTATTCGTCCTCGTCGTAAGGCCGCTGTGGAGGCGGCGGAGCAATGTAGCGTGGTGGCGGTGCGGCCCGGCCGCGCGGAACCTGTTGCTGCGGCGGCATCTGGTTGCTGGACTGGAACACCGCACGGCAGCCGCTCGAGAGCTGTGGCGTATTCTGCTGCAAGCAGGCCACGATGCGGTTCACGTCGGGAATCTGATCGCTGCACAGGCGCCACACATCAGGTGTGCAGGCCATCTGCTGTTCCATCGTGCCGCGGTATTCCTGCGCGGATGCAGCGCTGTGCGCCATGATGCCGCCGACCGCAAGCGCCACACCTAGCGCGATCCGCTCTGTTCGCATGTCCAGATCCTTCCCAAGTCTCTCGAATTCTCTTCAATCAATGAGACGCGAGCTTGTTCTGGACCAACAACAAAATGTGAAAAGCGCGACTGGAACCATGGCAGCTCCCGCTAACGCCTTGGTCCGTGGCGCCCCAGCAACAGGGCAGAAGCAAACCGGCCTCTTGCGCCTTTCGCCATAAGGCATTTCGCCTGACGCCAAGAATCATGACGGCGCTCCCGCTAGCAATGGGCTGCAATGAGGGGAATGTCGATGCCGACTGCAAGACCGGTCTGTGCGCAAAACGTCGCCACGGCCGCAATCTTTCGCCGCAAGCTACTGGTCACCACCGCGCTGGCGCCCCTCGTGCTTGCCTTCCCGGTCCTGACGTCCAGCCCGGCGCGCGCCGCCTGCACCGTGGCAGGCACCGGCACGATCGGCGCGCTCAATTCGGGCGATGTCGCAACCTGCACCGGCCTCGGCAACACCGATCACATCAACGCCACCGGCGGCACCAACGTCACCGTCAATGTCGGCGACGGCACCACGACATCGCTGCTGCCCGGCGCCGGCATACCTGCGATCGTTTTCGACGCCACCATCGCCTCGCATGTCACCGTCAACAATCAGGCGACAGTCTCGACCTCCAGCGGAGCGGTCCTGCTCTCCAACGGATCGACCCACAACAATGTGACGATCGCCGCCGGTGCGATCGCGGAGGGTACGGGCAACGCCGAAGCAGCCATCGTCATCGACAATTCGAACGACAATCTCCTCAATATTCGCGGGACGGCCGTCGGCACCGGAGGAAACACGACGGGACTGCGGATCAGCGGGACGTCGAGCGGCAATGTCGTCCTCGTCTATGACAGCGGATCGATCGGCGGCGGCCATACCGGCGTGCAATTCATCGCCGGCGGCAATTCGCTCGTCAATGGCGGCACGATCTCCGGCGGCTTCTTCCTCGCCATCCAGGGCTCTTCCGGCAGCGACACCATCTTCAACGCCGGCACCATCTCGGGCGGCGGCAGCGGAGCGATCGAGCTGAATGGCGGTGATGATCAGCTCGGCCTCGCTCCGGGGGCGACGATCACCGGGAATGTTCGCGGCGGGAGCGGTACCGACACGCTGAACTTCGGCAGCATTGGCAGCGCCACGTTCGACCTCGGCAATCTCGGCCCCGGCCTGCACTATGACGAGTTCGAGCAACTGAAGAAGAACGGCAACTCCGTCTGGACGCTGACCGGCACCACCGCCTTCAACGGCGCGACGACAGTGGACGCGGGCGGCCTGATCGTGAACGGCACATTGCCCTCGGTCGTCACGATCAATGGCGGCTATCTCGGCGGCACCGGCACCGTCGGCGGAATCGTCGTCAACAATGGCGGCATAGTCGCACCCGGCAATTCGATCGGGACGCTTAACGTCAACGGCAACGTCGCCTTCAATGCCGGCTCGACCTTCCAGGTCGAGATCAACCCCGCCGGCCAGTCCGACAGAATAGCGGCAACGGGCACCGCGACGCTCAACGGCGGCACAGTGCAGATCGTGCCGCTCGGCGCGGGCTTTATCGCCAATACGCAATACACCATCCTCTCGGCGGCCGGCGGCGTCAGCGGCACGTTCGCGGCGCTCACGAGCTCTGGCAGCCCGCTAGTCACAGGGCAGCTCAGCTACGATGCCAACAACGTCTATTTCCTGCTGCAGCAGATCGGCGGCTTCGGAACGTTGTCGGCGCTGACGCCGAACCAGGCTGCGGTGGCCGGCGCACTCGACCAGGCACAGCTCGGCGGCGCATCGGGACCGCTGGCCACTGCGATCAACACGTTCGCCGCGCTCAATACGCCAGGCATCAAGGCCGGCCTCGACGACCTGGCCGGTCAAATCCACGCCGATGGACGCCGCTTCGTTGCGGATCAGGCCGACATGTTCCAGAGCTTCATGTGGAATGCCGGGACGCAGTCGCGCGGCGAGACCGTTCGGATGACCGCGTCCGCCTACGCGCCGGAGCCCAGGGACCCGATCGGCAAGGCGTTGAACCGCCGCCGCGCGGCGCCGATGCAGAGCGTCTGGTTTGGCGGCTATGGCAATTGGGACAAGGTGGCCGCGAGCGACATTGCCTTCGGAACCAACACGACCATCGCCGGCGCCGCGCTCGGTGCCGACCTCTGGCACATGCCGGGCTTTACGGCAGGCCTCGCGGTCGGCGCATCGACCGGCCAACTGCGAATGACCGGCCGCGCCGACCGTATCGAGGCCAATGCCGGGCATGCCGGCGTCTACGCGCGCGGCGAAGCCGGCGGCTTCAATCTCGCATCGGCGATCAGCTATTCCTTTGCGGCACTCGACTCCTCGCGCACGATCGCGTTCCTCGGCGAGACGGCAACTGCCGCCTCGCGTGCAAACACCTTTGCCGCTTCGCTGGGCATCTCGCGGCCGTTCCAGACCGGATGGGGTCTTGTCGCCGAGCCCTTTGCCAAGGCTGATTGGTACGCGACACACCAGGGCAGTCTTTCAGAGGCCGGTGCGCCGGGGGTCAATCAGCTGGTGCGAGGCGGCAGTTTCGACCTCGGCTATGGCACGGCCGGCCTGCGCGGCAGCCAGCGCATGATGATGCCGAATGGCCACGCGGCACAGTTCGGCGCGACCATTGCCGTTCGTCATGAGTTTACCGGCAGCGCGGCAACCACGACGGCGGCGCTGGAAGGCGCACCCGGCATTCCGTTCGCGATCACCGGCGTCGAGCGCGCGCGCACGGTGGCGCTTGCCGGCGCCGAAATCCGGTGGGACCTGACGACCGCGACATCGTTCAAGGCCTCGTACGAGGGCGCGTTCGCGCCGGGATACGACCGTCACACGCTGCGCGGCCTGGTCCGCAGCGAATTCTGAACGGCCCTACTCCACCTTGCCGATCTTCTTCACCGCCGCGATCAGCCGCTTGCTGTCGGTCGCGACGAACTCAGAGAAGGCCGGCGCGTCCTGATAGGCGACGAGGCTGCCCGAGGTCTCGAATGCCTTGAGCACATCAGGGCTCGTCATCACTTGCGTCATCGCCTCGCGCAGGCGAATCGCGATCGGCGCAGGGAGAGCGCTCTGCGCGAACAGCCCGGCCCAGATGTAAAACTCGACATCCTTGTAGCCGAGCTCCTGGAAGGTCGGCACATCAGGGAAGCTCGCGATGCGCTGCGCGCCGCAATTGCCGAGCACGCGCAGCTTGCCGTCGTCGACCTGCGGTTTCAGCGTGCCGGGTGCAGCGGTGATCGCCTGCACGGTGCCGCCGAGGATCGCGGTCAGCGCAGGACCTGCACCGCGGAACGGCACGTGCAGCAGTTTGATGCCGGCGCTGCTCGCGAACATCTCCATGGCCACATGCAGCGTGCCGTACGGCCCGGACGAGCCATAGGCGATCTGGCCCGGCCGCTTCTTCGCATCCTCGACGAAATCCTGCGCGGTTCTCCAGGGCGCCGAGGCCGGCACCGCGAGCAGCGTGGGATCGGCGAGCACGCGCGCGATCGGCATGAACTGCGAGACCTCGTAGGCGACGGGTCGGTCGAACAGCCGGTCGGCCTCGGGGAGCACCGCGAGCGAGGACAGCGTCATCAGCAGCGTGTAACCGTCGGGCTCGGCACGCGCGGCCGCGGCATTGCCGACCGATCCGCCGCCGCCTCCCGCCCGGTTGTCGACGATCACGGGTTTGCCGAGAATTCGCTCCAACGCCGTCGCGACCGGTCGCGCAGCGAGATCGGCCTGTCCGCCGGCCGGGAACGGAACGATCATGGTGATGTTGCGCGAGGGGTAAAGAGCTTGGGCAAAGCTTGATCGAGAGCAAGCGGCCTGTGCGAGGGGCAGCACGGCAGCGGCCTTCAGAAGTTCGCGGCGGTTCATTGGTGGGTACCTCCCCGATTGTTTTCGTGATTGGGAGGCAGCCTAACCGGAATGGATTATGTTGCGATAGCCGTGCGCTTGCACCCTCCCCGGCGGGGCCTGGAGGGGGCGGCCGGTTGGCCGCATCTCCCCAACTACTGCGACTGCAACAGGGTGGGCAGGCTCTTGTCGAGGACGTTGCCGAGCAGTTGCCGCGTCGACGCGCGCATCACTGGATTGTTGGCGGCTTCCGGCGGTTCTGGCCACTGCGCCCAATCGATACGCAGCGTCGGCGGCCCGGTCATAAAGTTGCTTCCGCTGATCGAGCCTTCGCCGCTCTTCAGAATATCGAAGCTTTGCCCGTCATGAACGTAGATCCGTATGACCGCGTAGATGTCGGCCATGTCGTACAGCGGGCTGACCTTCATGACACCGATGCCGAAGAATCCACCCTGGCGTATTCCCTTGATCACGACGACATAGCGTTTGCATCCGGCCTGACCGGCAACTTGGCGGACGATGGCGCCGGCCTTGTCGCTGCGAACGAACATGCCAAGCCCGGGATCGTAGGAACTGAATGCGGATCTATCGGCAGCGATCCTGCGGACGACAAAACCGGAGCCGACCGCGGCCCTCACACGTTCAACAACGAGGTCATCGAGCCCGAAACCGTCGACCGGAACCTCCTTGTTCTCGTTGCCGAACACGGTCACGCCGATCTTCTTCACGATGAAGCGATCGCCCAGCAGCGATATCACGCCGACGCACGGTCCTGCAGCTTGCGGCGTGGACTGCGAAGCAGGTGCCGGCTTGGGAGGCGCGTTCTTTGCCGGCTTGGCAACCGTCGCCGGCTGGTTGGTTTGCGCCTGCGCGGGGCCGGCCAGGCACAGTGCGAAGAGGAAGAGGCAAACAAGACGAAGCATCATGTAGCGGTCATCGAGTTGTTGAGAAACGGGAAGCAGGAAACAGAACGCGGCGCGGGTATAGACAACAAAGTTCATGACCGCAACGCGAGGGCCCTAGCGTTTCTTCAACTTGGCAAACTGCCTGGGCAAAAACTCCGTCAGCGGCAATGCCGCAGCCGCACGCAAGAGACCGCGTCGATCCATGATTTGCCCTCGCCTGATTTTCTTGTTTCGCTGCCAGGCTAACGCGCCAGGCAGCAAGAACAAGACGTTTACGAAGCGTTAGCCATATCGGGCTCCTTCAGGAACGCATGTCCGGGCCCGCTGTTGCCTTCCCAGGGAGAGTGGATGATGCGGAATCTGGCGACTATCGACGTTGCGCTGGACGAGATGCTGGTGAATCTCGCAGCGATCGTGTTGCGGCTTTCGACGCCCGAATTGACGGGAACGCCGGAAGCGCGGCGCGCGCTGGCGCGATCCGTCCATCAATATGGTGTGTGTGCGGCGCGGTCGAGCGACCCACGCGTTCACGAATTGAAGGCGCAATTGGAGGGGACGCTGAAGCCAAGCCTGCGCGTCGTCGCGATCCATGGCGTGAAGGTGTCGTAGTTCGTCATTGCGAGGAGCTCTTGCGACGAAGCAATCCAGAATCTCTCCGAGGAGACATGCTGGATTGCTTCGCTGCGCTCGCAATGACGGAGAGCGTTGAAGCCGCGCGCGCTCCTACGACGCTTTGCTTTTCCCGCGCGGCCGCCGCTTGCATGTGCCCGGCAGCTTCGCTGCCAGGAAATCGGCGAGCGCTTCGACGCGCGCGGGGCGGGGGCCGCCGGGCGGGGTAACGAGGTGCACGGCGCCTTCGGCCTGCTTCCAGTCCTTCAGGATGACTTCGACCTCGCCCGACGAGATCGCCTCGCCGACGATGAATTCCGGCAGCTCGGCGATGCCGAGCCCCGCGATCAACGCCGGCATCACGGCTTCGCCGTTGTTGACGCGAAGCTGGCCGCCCGGGCGCACGCTGGCCTGCTCGCCGGCCGAATTGGTGTAGTGCCACGCGTTGGGCGTGGAGAGATAGGCGTAGCTGAAGCATTTGTGCGCGGCGAGATGCATCGGGTGCGTCGGCCGGCCGTGCTTCTTGAGATAGGACGGCGCGGCGACCGTGTAGCGCGGCATGGTGAAGAGCCGCCGCGCGATCAGCGAAGAGTCCGGCAGCCGCGCGATCCGCACCGCCATGTCGAAACCTTCGCCGATCAGGTCGACGGTCGCATCGCTCAAATGCAGATCGACGGAGACTTCCGGATAGGCCTGGAAGAACTCGGGCAGCAGCGGCGCCACCGCCTTGATGCCGAACGTCATGGGGACGGCGAGCCGCACCAGGCCGCGCGGCGCCACCGACTGCGCCAAGGCCTCGTTCTCAGCGGCCTCGCCGTCGGCCAAGAGGCGCGTCGCGCGTTCGGCCAGCTTGTGGCCGGCATCGGTCAGCGCGAGCCGGCGCGAGGTGCGGTTGAACAGCCGCGCGCCGAGCCGCTCCTCCAATCGCGTGACCGCCTTGGACACCGTGGCCTTGGACATCCCAAGCTCGCTCGCAGCCCCCGCAAATGATCGCAGCTCCACGACTTTGGCGAAGATCGCGAGCGCTTCGAAATCTGGAAGTTTTGCCATGGCAGCCGGTCCTGATGGGGCATTTAAGGAAACAATGCGTTTCGACAGTTTCTATTTCTATACCACAGGCGAAGGCTTATCCAACAGGTCAATCCGACATCAAGGAATTGCACAGATGATCGAACTCAGACCTTTCGAAAAGCTCGGCGGCGCCGATCACGGCTGGCTCAAGGCCAAGCATCATTTCTCGTTCGCTGGCCATTACGACCCGAACAACATGGGCCACGGCGCCTTGCGGGTGTGGAATGACGACGAGATCGCGCCGAACACCGGCTTTCCCGCCCATCCCCACGCCAACATGGAGATCATCACCTATGTGCGCGAGGGCGCGATCACCCATCAGGACAGCCTCGGCAACGAGGGCCGCACCGAAGCGGGCGACGTGCAGGTGATGAGCGCCGGCAGCGGCATCCGCCACTCCGAGTACAATCTCGAGCCGACCAGGACGCGGATCTTCCAGATCTGGATCGAGCCGGCGATGCGCGGCGGACAGCCGACCTGGGGCTCGAAGCCGTTTCCGAAGGCAGACCGCTCCGGCAGGCTCGTCACCATCGCGAGCGGCTTTGCGGGCGACACGGACGCACTGCCGATCCGCGCCGATGCCCGGGTGCTCGCCACCACGCTGAAGGCGGGCGAGAGCGCGGAGTATGAGCCGCAGACGTCGCGGCATCTCTACCTAGTGCCGGCGGCAGGCGTTGTCGAGGTCAACGGCGTCCGCGTCAATGCCCGCGACGGCGCCGCGATCCGCGACGAGGCCAAGCTGAAGATCACGGCGCTCGAAGATTCCGAGCTCGTGCTCGTCGACGCGGCGTGACGAACAAGCAACCAATCACCTCACCCAATCCCAACGGAGACCACCATGACCAAAGTTCTCGTCCTCTATTATTCCGCCTATGGCCATATCGAGGCGATGGCCAATGCCGTCGCCGAAGGCGCGCGCGAGGCCGGCGCGACCGTTGACATCAAGCGCGTGCCCGAGCTGGTGCCGGCCGAGGTCGCGAAAGCCTCTTACTACAAGCTCGACCAGGCCGCGCCGGTCGCCAAGATCGAGGACCTCGCCAATTACGACGCGATCATCGTCGGCACCGGCACCCGTTTCGGCCGCATGGCCTCGCAGATGGCGAACTTCCTCGACCAGGCCGGCGGGCTCTGGGCCAAGGGCGCGCTGCACGGCAAGGTCGGCGGTGCCTTCACGGCCACCGCGACCCAGCACGGCGGCCAGGAGACCACGCTGTTCTCGATCATCACCAACCTGCTGCATTTCGGCATGGTCGTGGTCGGCATGAACTACGGCTTTGCCGGCCAGATGAAGCTCGACGAGGTCACGGGCGGTGCGCCCTATGGCGCCACCACGATCACCGGCGGCGACGGCAGCCGCCAGCCCAGCGCCAACGAGCTTGCCGGCGCGCGTTATCAGGGCCGCCAGATCGCGGAGACCGCCAAAAAGCTGCATGGCTGATGCAACCCGGGCGGCATTCTCAGTCGGGGAATGCCGCCCCAATCCGGAATTGGGATACGGTCACCGCTAAATCTGCGTGATGTCGGCGTGAGGCCGAACCGGCTCCGTCGGTAGAGGTGCGGGCGCCGTCGAAAGCCACCAGCCCTCGCCGGCAAACCAGCATGTCTCGTCGGGGACGCCCTCTCTCCGCAACGACTGCACCCCTTCCCAACCTTTCGTGAACGCCTCGCCCAATCGCCCGCCGGCCTCGGCATCCTGCAATCCCGCGCAGCCGATGAATTGGGCGCGGCTGAGGAATTTCGCCGGCCAGATCGCACCGTCATCCGGCCGCGTGATCATCAACATGCCGCCGTACATGCCTTCGGGCGCGAGCGGAAACACCAGCCGCCCGCCGGGCCGCAGCGCATCGAGCCATTCCGCCGCCGGCTGCGCCGCGCCCGCGCAGACATAGATCACGTCGGCCTCCGGCAGATCCGCCGCGATGCCCGAGCGTCCGCGCACGTCCACATGGGCGACGTCCTTCAGATTGTCGCGCGCAAGTCCCACCAGACGTTCATCGATCTCATAGGCGTGAACGCGACCGTCGGGACCGACGAGATGCGCGAGAATTGCGGTGTAATAGCCGCTGCCGGCGCCGATCTGGACCACGGTCTCGCCTTCCTTCACGGCGCAGCCATTGAGCCAGTAGGCGTGCGCACCGGGCATTCCGATATTGAGACCGCGCGCCGGGTCCAGCGCCAACAGCGCGTTCTGATAGAGGAAGGCGGGATCATCGTCAGGCGTGACCACATAGGGATGACCGCCGAGACAGATCGACCACGGCCCGGGCCCGGCGAACGGCTCGCGCCTGATGGTCCGAAAGGCCTGTTCGAGGCGAGGGTCTGCAGCCTTCGCAGCACCGCAAATCAACTGCGCATAGAATGCACGATATTTTGCCGAACGGTCTTCCATGTCGCCTCCGCGGAATGGAAGCGACGATAACACAACGAGGACGATCATCGGAAGGCTTGCGCAATCGCGGCCTTTGTGACGGCGCCGTGACGTAGCCACGCCTCAACTCCGTTCCATTTTCTTCCTGACGAGGTCCTTGCCGATCGGCCGCACGGGTTCGCTCCGTAGCACCAGCGAGGTCGTCACAGCACCAAAACCGGCGATGCGATCCACGATGGTCTCGAGATCCTCCGGCGCCGGAACGAGCACCTTGAGCACGAAACAGTCATCGCCCGTGACGCGATGGACTTCGATGATGTGAGGGATTTCGCTGAACCGCTTGAGGCAGGTCTTGATGTGCTCGTGCGAGGTGCGCAGGCGCACCAGCGCCATCAGGCCGAGCCCGAGAGCGCGCGGGTTGATGCGGGCGCCATAGCCCTCGATGATGCCGGCTTCCTCGAGCCGCTTGACGCGTTCGGAGACGGCCGGCTGGGACAGCCCGACGGAACGGCCGAGCTCGGACAACGGTACGCGCGCATTGGCCTGCAGCGCCTCGAGGATCTTCAAATCCTTGGCATCGATGCTCCCGAAGCGATCCAAACTCAATTCTCCGTTCCACCTTGAGATCATCGGCAGATGGTCGATTTCGCCGATGACTTGCCATGTGATGCAGGACCGCGATCGGTCACACTGCGGTCAACTCAGATATCACGGGACGTTCATGCACGACATCATCACATTGCCCGGGCTCGGCGGCTCCGGAGATACCCACTGGCAGACGCTATGGGAGCGCGCTGACGCGCGCTTCACGCGATTCCAGCCGGCGAGCTGGGACCAGCCGGAGCTCGACGACTGGGAGCAAGCCCTGGAGCACGTGGTCGCGCGCTGCGCCAGGCCGCCCCTCCTGGTCGCACACAGCCTCGCCTGCCTTTTGGTGGCGCACTGGGCCGCGCGCTTCCCTTCCGCGATTGCGGGCGCCTTTCTGGTCGCCGTGCCCGATCCCGATGGCGGCCATTTTCCCGCGGAGGCCGCAGCGTTCAAGCCGGTCCCCGGCGGCGCGTTGCGCTTTCCCGCGCTGATCATCTCGAGCACGAATGATCCATATGGAGCGCTCGAGGTGACACGGCGGCGGGCGCAGGACTGGCAGTCCGGCCTGATCGTGCCGGGCGCGCTCGGCCACATCAATGCCGCGAGCGGGCTCGGCGACTGGCCGCAAGGACGCGCGTTGCTGGATGCTTTCCGGGCGGGCCTTCCGAGGTGATGGCGAAACAGACGGCGCCCGTCAGCGCGCTCCCTTGCCCATCGCCCTCGCCGCGAGGGAGGCGAGCTTCGGATAGCGCCGAAGGCCCTGCGCGGCGTGATCGCGCCAGGCGAAGGGCCGGCCGCGCCAGGACAGCGCGACGCTGACATCGGTCAGCGGCACCCTCTCGGCGCCGAGGCGCCGCTTGTAGTCCTGATTGCCGATGCTGAGGTCGAAACGGCGCAGGCCTTGCGCATGCAGCGCCGCCAGGGTGCGCTCGGTGACGAGCAGACCCGGCGAGCAGCTCGACCATTGATCGCCGCCATGGCTGATGCGCAGCAGGACATAGGTCGCGCCATGCTTGACGCCGAGCGCGGTGGCGACAATGCCTTCCTCGCACACCAGTGCCGAGACCACGGCATGACCTCCCGCGAGGCCCCGGCGGACGACCTCGCGATAGAATCGCGCATGGGTCTCGTCGTTGAGAACGAACCGCGAGCCGAGCTTTTGCATGCGTGCCTGCTGCTGGAGATCCATCACGTCCAACAGCTCGTGCGCACGCCCGACATCGGCGGCGATCTCGAACCGCGCACCGGCAAGACGGCTGAAGACCCGCCAGCAGCGCGGCATCTGCAGGCGCTTGATCGCGGCCTGATAGCCGCCATAGTCGTCGCCCATCAACACGAGATTGCCGTTGAGCGAGGAGGATCCGATCCGGCCGAGCGATACCAGCGGATTCGGCTTGCCGCCGACCTCCGCCGGCATCTTCTTCAGGCGGAGCAGATCGAGACGATCGGGCAGCGCGCGCAGCGCGCCGATCAGCGCCGTGTTGATCGCGTCCGCCGTTCCCGCGTCCAACTCGGCATCGAGCGCCAGGATCGGTGCGTTGTTGTCGGAGACGCCGAGGTCCGCGAACTCGACGATGCGGATGCCGCGCCTGACGTGGCTGATCATCGGCACGACCGCGATGTCCTTGCCGGTGGCAGCATCGGAGATCACGGCGATCAGTGGCGCGACGTCGTGAAACGACTCGTACCAGGCGCCGAGCCAGTCGGCATGCTGGAAGGCGGTGCGGTGCCCGGCGCTCAGGCGCGAGGCCGCGTGCCGCCAGTCACGCAGGAAATCGACCGCGATGGCCGACGCGCTGGACGCAAGATCGTCGGGCTGATCAACGCTGAGGAAGGTCATGCGCGGGGCTCGGTCTGCTCGATGCATTGGAACCTCGCCAGGAAGTGCAGGCCGGCCACCGCCAGCGCGAACATGAACCAGATCGGATTCTGTCGTTCGAGCAGGAAGGTCTCGGTGGCACCGTAGTACAGGCCGAACAGCCACACGGTCAGGAACAGCTTGGCCAGTGCGCCACTGCGGCTGTGAGCCTGCGCCGTCTGGAAATTGCGGAGCGGGGCGAGCACGAAGATGAGGATCACCAGCAGCAGCCCCGGCAGACCGATCGTGACCGCGAGATCGAGGTAGCTATTGTGGCTGTGCGCCGCCGATGTCGCCCATTCGGCTCCTTCCGCGGTGGCCCGCGCACTCACGTCGTCCCAGAACGCAGAATAGCCGTGGCCGATGATCGGCTTCTCGGCGACGGCCGCGAGCGCGAAGTCCCAGATCGCGGAGCGTCCGGTGAAGGTGGGATCGAGCGGAAGTAGCCGTGTCGTGGCCGCGAGCACCGGGCTGAGGGCACTGCCGACGGTCAACAGGTTCATCGCAACCAGCGGCACGAAGCAGATGAGCCGCTTCAGCCACAGGCTTGGCGTGACATAGACCAGCGAAGCGAGCACGTAGATCGCAAGGCACAGCACCGAGGACGTCTTGCCGCCGGTGAAGATCAGGAAGGTGCCGGCCAGCACGGCGATCACAGGCCCCATCACAAACGAGCCGACGGCGGACAGGTAGATGCCGACATAGACCAGGATGGTCATCACGGCGGAGGCGATGTTCTTGTGGCCAAAGCTGCCGCGCCAGTCGCCGGCAAGCTGCGGCTCGGTGACGTCGAGCGCCGTGTGGACCGCATATTGCGGCGCGAGGAAGACGCCGAGATAGCACAGCGCGAGCAGCACGAGCGCGGCGCCGCCCAGGCAAAGGTTGAAGCTGCGCCGAGTCGGCGGCAGCAATGGCAACACGATGGCGAGCGACGTCACGCTAACCGTGAGCACGAATCGCTGCATCGAAACGCCGCGGCTTTCGGAGAACACGATGTTGATCACAAGCCAGACCAGCAGGCAGAGATGCAGCGGCGTCACCAGGCTCTTCAGCGCGAGCGCATCGGTGGCAGCGACACACAGGATAGCGACCGCAGCCAGCAGGCCCCAGGCGATATAGGTCAGCGCCATTCGTCCGCCGACGATCATGGTGACGTCGGGATTGCGCAGGTCCGGGAACGGATCGAGTGTCACCAGCACCAGCAGCAGCGCCCCGACCGCGACGAGGCAGCGCGCCACCTGCACGGCATCGAGCCCTGCGAGGCGATCACGCAGGATATGGCCGAACGATCGGGCCCCGACGTCGGTCATGTTGGCGGCACTGCGGTCCATGGCTCAAGACATTCGGTAACGCCAGTGAAGCTTGGGGTCGCGGCTCAACCCTTCCGAGGCTTCGTCAACGGGTCTTGCGGAGGTCTGCGACATCGCGGGCTGCCGCATGATGCTCCGCGCGATCTCGTAATATTGCAGCGCCCGTTGCTCCAGCGTGAGATTGTCCAGGATGTAGCCGCGCGGATCGAACGCGCCCGCGGTGCACCCGGCCCAGAAATTGTCCCAGCCCGTCTCGAAGCCGGCGATGTCGGTGAACTTGACCCCGCAGCGTTCGTCCCAGTACGGCACCGACGACACCGGCGCGAACTGCACGCGATGCGGATAATAGTCGGGGTCGCGCCATGGCCCGCCCGGATCCCAGGCAAACACCGGCACGCCGCAGGACAAGGCCTGCTGATAGGCGATGCCCTGGCTCTCGCTTTGGCACAGGAAGATCATCGCGCGCGAACGCGCGAGCGCCGCCTGAAAATCGGCTTCCTTGTAGCTGCCGTAGCGCAGCTCCGTGAACGAGCGGCCTTCCTTAACGAGCCGGGCGCGCACGGGCTCGATCATCTCCGACGTGTAGCGCTCGCGGTCCCAGTGGACCTTGTCGTAGATCAAGACATCGACGGTCTTTTGCGCTCGAGCCGACGGCGCCCAGAGATTCGTGTCGATGCCGACAGGCCAGGCCTCGGTCTCGGGCCAATATGGCCGGTACATATCGACGTACCAGGGACCGGGCACCACGACCTTCTTCACCGGCAGACGCTTGAATAGATCAGGGTCGTCGAGCGGATGATTGTGGACGGCAGCGCCGAGCAGGATCGGGTTCTTCCATAGGAACTTGTCGAGCAGGAACGTGCGCCCGACGATACAGGCAAGCTCGTGGGGATGTTCCGCGATGTAACCGTAATCGTTGACGCGGTAGCGGATGCCGAGCCGGTCGAGCCCCGCACAGAGATTGAGGAACACGCGCAGCTGGCCACTCATGCGCGGCTCGCCGAGCAACAACCGGCGGGCGATGCGACGCAGATGCCTGTCGCCCGGAAACCAGCGGTCATCCTTGTCCTCGTAAAAGAGGTTCAGGATCATCGTATCGGGGGCGTGTTCGAACGTGTTTGCGGGCACGGGATTCCATCCGCGGCAGTCCGATGCGCATTCTCGCACGAGGCAGTCCGCCGCACGCTTCCAAATTTGCCACAGGCTTAATGCCAGCGGCTTAACGTTATTCTACGAAACCGGCGGCACACGGCCCTTCTCGGCAACGGTTCGAGCGGAATGCGAGTATCATGCGCGCACGCCGGACTTGCAGATCGCCAGCATTACCAGCGCGGCACATGGGGTCCTGGTTAACGGATCATTAAAGGCGAGCCGTAGCTTGATCACCGCTGAAGAGGTTCTCGAACTGCCAGCCGCCTCCCGCGCGGCAGCGCCGGCGCGCTTGCCGCTTCAGGTCGGCTCGACCACACCGGTATCGGTCGTCATTCCGGCCAAGAACGTTGCGGCCTATGTCGGCGAAACGCTTGCCAGCGCTCTGGCGCAGCGCGAGGTGACCGAGGTGATCGTCGTGGACGACGGCTCGGACGACGAAACCGTTGCGATCGTCCGCGGCATGCGTGACCCGCGGCTGCACTTGTTCCACAACGATTCCGCGGGCGTATCGGCCGCACGCAATCTCGGCGCAAGACAGGCAAGCGGCGAGTGGTTGCTCTTCCTCGATGCCGACGACCGCCTGCGCCCAGGCGCGGTGGCGGCGCTGCTCGCTGCTGCGCGTGGCGCGCCGCGCGCCGTCCTCGTTTATGGCGATTACAACACGATCGACAGCGAAGGCCGCCAGATCGGCCGGCGCGGCCTCTTGAAGGGGCGCCGGAAGCCGTCCGGAGACGTGCTGACGCGGCTCGCCGCCGGCAATTTCATCGTCAATGGCGGCATCGCGCTCGCACGCGCGGAAGCTTTCCGCGCCATCGGCGGCTTCGATACGTCCCTCAAATATTGCGAGGACTGGCATTGCTGGTGCCGCCTCGCTGCGATCGGGGAGTTCGCGTTCGCGCCAGAGCTGCTGCTCGATTATCGTCTTCACACCGCCAACACCATGAACGCCGCGGTCCGGACGCCGAAGGACTTCCTCCCGGCCGTCGCGCGGGTGTTCGATGACGGATTGATCCTGGCGCGACTGCCCGAGCGCATGACCGCCGGGCTGCGCCTCGCCGCCGAGATTCATCTCGTCACCTATTCGGCGATGCAGGCGGTCCGCTTCGGCAGGTATCGCCAGGCGTTCGCTTATCTCGCGATGATCGGCCGGCAGTCGCTCAAATCGCTGCCACGCTCGGCAATCCGGGTCGCCCTCGCCCGTTTCGGTATCTAGTCCGCCGCCGCGTCAGGACGCGATCTTCGAGGCCTCGTAAGGCTTCGGCTCGAGGCCGAGGGCCGCCAGGGCGGCGCCAAACGCAACCATCACGGGATGCATCGCGACGACGGCTTTCGACGACGGCAACAAGGTGGCGGCGCGAAGCAGCGACAGCGGCATGCGGCCCAGCATCTGCGCAAACACCCGCGCCCGCGCTGCTGCGCTCGGGGCGGCTTTGTACTGCACACGATAATTGATCGCGCCGATGCGCAAGCCGCGCTTTGCGATCCAGCCGAGGCTGGTGCGGCTACGCGGCACGGTCTCGGTGATGACGGCCTCCGCCGTCCAGTGGAACAGCATGCCGGCGTCACGGCACCGCACGAAGAAATCACAATCGCCGCCGCCAAGAAAATTGAAGCGCAGGTCGAACGCGGGACGGTCGAACCGCTCGAAGACGGCACGCGTGATCAGGCAATTGCCGCAGCCGTAGATCAGCGGCACCGCACCGCTGTAGTCGTAGGCGGGACAGAAGGCGGGATGACGCGAAAGCCAGGGCTTGCTGTCGTCGTCGAAGACCGGCAGCACCGGCCCGCCGACCACTTCGGCGCCGGTCGCCTCCGCGGTGCGGACCATCAGCTCGAGCCAGTCGCTTGATGCGATCTCGTCGTCGTCGATCATCAGGAAACGGGTGGCGGCGGGAAACAGCTGCTGCGCCGTCTCGAAGGCAGCATTGATCGCCTGGCAGTTCCCCTGCCGCTTCTCGATGAGGCAGACGCCCTGGAGCCTTCCAGCGGCCAGAAACTCCGCGGCAACCGGCGCGCTTTCGCGCCGCACCGCATCGTTCTCGACCATGACGACGGCAAAGGAACGCGGAGTGCGCTGGTTCGCGAGCGACTCCAGCGTGAGGCGCAGGTGTTGCGGACGACGGAAGCAGGGAACACAGACGACGATGCCGACCGACAGGTCGATGACGCGAGAGCTCGCCACGATCTCCCGGTTGGGATCGCGCACGGCATCCGCGATCCGGGCCGCAGACAGGTCTGTCGGGATCAATGTCATGAGGTCTAGATGTCCGAGATGTATTGAAGAATCCCTGCTTCGATCGCGCGTCCCACGACGGCACATCGCCGCGGGACAGATGCGTCTCAAAATGAACGGCTGCCGCGCGGTACATAGCCACCAAGTTCGCCGCGCGTCATGCTGCAATTGGCGGTCCATGCGCCGACAACGCTCCAACATGAACAATACCGTAGTTAATGCGCGTGCGCATTAACCGGGCCGTAAGCACTGCGACCGGTGAGACGGTGCGGCATCGGATTTGCTCTTCGGGCAGGCGCATTTTTTCCTGTAAATTTGAATAGAACAAGCGCGGTCAGAATCCATGAACAAGCCAGCCACCATCGATTTCGCGACAGCCACGGCGATCCAAATCCCCGCGGCTGCACCATATGCCGAGGCGCTCCATGATCTCGTCCCCGGCGAAGCCCGCGACAGCCTGCTCGCAGTCCACGACGTGCTGTGCCGCGAGCTGCCGCAGGGCCGGCTCGCGATCTATGAGGCGGGCGGCGGCTCGTGCAGCGTTCTGCCACCGGACCTGCTCAGCCGCAGCAAGGTCACGGTCGTCGACATCGACGAGGACCAGGTCCGCAACAACACCTACGCCGACGAGGCGATCCTCGGCGATGTCCAGACCTACAGCTTCAATCGCGAGACCTTCGATCTCGTGATCTGCTACAACGTGATCGAGCACTTGCCCCATGTCGACGCCGCGCTCTTGAACTTCCGCGATGCGCTGAGGCGCGGCGGGATGATCCTGATCGGCGCACCGAATCCGCGCTCGCTCTCCGGGGTCGTCACCAAATATTCGCCGCACTGGTTTCACGTCTGGTTCTACCGGCACATCCGCGGCATCAAGGACGCCGGCCTGCCGGGCGAGCCGCCGTTCCCGACGTTCTTCCATCCGCTGGTGACGCTGCCCCGGCTGGAAGCATTCGCGGCCGCCAACGGCCTCGAGATGATCTATCGTCGTGAGGTCGAGAGTCCGCGCTATCCCGAGATGCGCCGGCGCAAGCCGCTGGTTGCGGCCCTGGTCGACGCCGGCGCCGCGGTGCTCAATGCCGTGCTGCCGCGCGGCACCGACGTCCGCCGCGGCGACTATCACGTCATCCTTCGGAGGATCTGACGGCGATGGCACGTGCGCGGCCCATCAACGGAAAAACGACGGCTCGCAGCCATGCTGCGCGCGGTAACGAACCGTTAATTCCTGGAAGCGGCGGGTATCGCGGGCGTCATAGGGACGCGCCAAGGGATGGCATGCGCTTAAACGCTTTGTTTGCCATTTCGGTGAATAGTCCCTCAATGAGTATGGTTAATTTTCCCTGTTGCGTTGATTGGGCACCTATATCCCGGGTGCGTGGCGTAAAGCGAAGAGTAACCCCTCAGCCCGCGGCACTTGGAATGAAAGCTGGGGATCATGCTTGATTATAGCCAGCCGATCGATCGAGCCAGACCGGAGGCCGCGCAACGGAAGCCTCAGGCCGGCTTCAACGTGCTGGAGCTCGCCAATCTGCTCTGGCGGCGGAAGGTCGCGATCGCCGCGGCCGCCCTGCTCGGTGCGGCGCTTGCCGTCACGATCGGCAAGAGCGTGACGCCCCGCTACACCGCCACCGCTCAGCTCTATGTCGACCCGCGCGAGCTTCAGCTCGTCGACCGCGAGCTCACGCCCCGGGCCCAGGACGTCACCGGCATGGCCATGGTGGTGGAGAGCCAGGCGCGCCTGATCACCTCCAACAGCGTGCTGCTCCAGGTGATCCAGCAGGCCGGCCTCGACAAGGATCCGGAATTCGGAGGCGGCGAGGCTGGGAGCCTGATGTCGTCGCTGCTCGGCCTGATCGGCCTGCAACCGCGCGCGCCCTCCGCTGCGGAGAAGAGGGAAGTGGAGCTCGCGGCGCTCGATGCGTTGAACAAGCACATCGCGATCCGCAAAACCGAGAAGAGCTTCATCGTCGACATCGAGGTCTGGTCGACGGATCCCGCCAAGGCGGCGATGCTCGCCAACACGCTGACCAATGCCTATCTCGCCGAGTCCCGCAAGTCGCAGGCTTCGGCGGCACGGCGCGCCACCAACGATCTCTCCAGCCGTCTGAAGGAGCTGCGCGACCGGCTGCGTAACGCCGAGACCGCGCTGGCGACCTACAAGGCCCAGAACAATTTCGTCGGCACCCAGGATGCGCTGATCAGCGATCAGCAGCTCTCCGCCAGCAACCAGCGGCTTTCCGCGGCCCGCGCGGCGACGATGGACGCGCAGGCGCGGCTCGACCAGATCGAGGCGAGCCGCCGCACCGCTGCCGATGCCGGCGCGATTCCGGAGGCGCTGCAATCGCCGACCATTGCGAATTTGCGCGCGCAATATGCCGACGCCCGGAAGAAATATGCGGAGCAGGCCGGTGAGCTCGGTCCGCGCCATCCGGCGCTGCGCCAGACCGAGAAGCAGGTCGAGGACCTCAAGCGCACCATCAACGAGGAGATCGACCGCTTCGCCCAGTCCGCCAAGAACGATCTGACGCGCGCCCGCGACTTCGAGGCCTCGCTCAACCGCGCGCTGGAAGCGCAGAAGCGGCAGAGCGTCCAGCTCAGCCAGGCCGCCGTGCGCCTGCGCGAGCTCGAGCGCGAAGCCGATGCCAGCCGCGACGTCTATCAGTCCTTTCTCAAGCGCTCCCGCGAGACCGAGGAGCAGGAGAGCCTGAACACCTCGGCCGCCCGCGTCATCGGCGAGGCGACGGTGCCGCAGCGGCGCTCGTTCCCGCCAGCCATGAGCCTGTTCGCCGTGATCGGCTTCATCTTCGGGGCGATCGCGGCGTCGAGCTGGTTCGTCGTGGCAGATTTGCTTTTCGCCGGTGCAGCCGCGCCCGCGACGCCGACACCCGCCCGGCGTGAGCGCTCGCCAGCGCCGCAGGCGTCCCGAGCACCGGAGCTCCCGCGCGCTGCAGAGGTTGCTCAGCCGCGCCAGGCCCCGCGCGCTCCTGAAGCTGCGCCGTCGATGCCGGAGCTCGCCGCGCCCCCGCTGCAGCCTTCGATGGTCGAGCAGCCAATGATCGAGAAGCCGCTGATCGCACGCTTCCAGGAGGCCGACGTCATCCATACGCTCGGCGCCATACTTCCCACCGGCGGCGGCGTCGATCTCACGCGGCTGGGTTGGCCGACGCTGCGCCCCGGCTTTCCCATGACGAGCTTGCTCAACGCCTGGCGCGACATGCGCGCCGCGGTAACGCGGCGCGCCGGCGGCAAGGCGATCCCGGTCGTCGCGCTCGTCGGCACCGGCAAGACCAGCGGCCGCAGCGTGGCCGCGCTGAACTTCGCGCTGGCGGCCGCACGCGACGGCGCCCGCGTGCTGATGATCGATGCCGACCATCAGGCGCGCTCGCTCACGAACAGGGTCATCCGTCCCGGCAAGAGCGAGCCGAGCAGGCTCGGCTGGCTCTCGATCGGCAGCAAGGACGCGCGCGAGATCAAGACGGTCAACGGCATCTCGGTGTTGCCGGCCGCCGACGGCGACGCCGGCAAAGCCGCCGATGCCATCCACAAGGCGATTGTGCAGGCCCATTCCGCGGGCGGCTATGATCTCGTGATCCTCGACGGCCCGGCCATTCCGCTCGCGGCCGGCGGCCGCAAGCTGCTCGAGGACATCGACTCGCTGGTGGCTGTGCTGCCGACCAGCTTCGACGTCAACGATAGCCTGGAAGAGATCCTGGCCGCGCTCGGCCCGGCCGAGCGCAAGCTCGTCGGCGTCGTGCTCGACGAGCTCACCCCTGCAATGCAAACGCGCCAGCGAGGCAGACAATATGCTTGAGCGCCGCGTCAACCTCGACGGACGGGCAGCAACTGCCGAGGTGCCGAGAATCACCGTCGGCGGACTTCGCATGGCCGCGATCGACCTGGAAGAGACCGCCGATTTCATGATCGAGGCGACGAATCCCGACCATCGCATCGGCCGTCCGCTGTTCCTGACCTCGGCCAATGGCGAGGTGCTGGCGCGCTGCTCGACCGAGCCGCAGACCGAGCAGCTGTTCCGTGCCGCCGATTTGATCAACGCCGACGGACAGCCGCTGGTCGCCGCTTCAAAGCTGCAATCCTGGTTCCCGCTGCCGGAGCGCGTCGCAACCACAGACCTGTTCCACGTCGTCGCGCGCAAGGCCGAAGCCGCCGGCCGCACCTTCTACATGTTCGGCGCAAGCGAGGCCGAGAACGCCGCGGCGGTCGCGAACGTCCAGAAAATGTATCCACATCTCAAGATCGTCGGGCACAGCCACGGCTATCTGCGCGGCGAGGCGCTGCGTGCCAAGGTCGAGGAGATCAACGCCCTGGCACCGGACTATCTGTGGGTCGCGCTCGGTGTGCCCAACGAACAGGCATTCGTGAAGGAATTCACGCCGCATCTGACCAATGTTGGCGTCATCAAGACATCCGGCGGATTGTTCAACTTCTTGTCAGGCAGTCGTTCCCGCGCGCCGCAATGGATGCAGAAGATCGGGCTCGAATGGGCCTGGCGCACCTTGCTCGAGCCGCGCCGTCTGCTCTGGCGTTATTTGACCACCAACCCCCGCGCGCTCTATCTTCTCTTCAGCCGCAACCGGCCCCTCCGTTAAGAGAAGAGCAGAATACGACATGACCGACCGACCGACCGTCCTCGTCACCGGGGGCGCTGGCTATATTGGCTCGCATGCCTGCCGTGCATTGTCCGCCGCCGGCTATCAGCCCGTCGTTTATGACAATCTCTCGACAGGTCATCGCAGCTTCGTATCGGGCCCGCTGGTGACGGGCGATCTGCTCGACGGCGCGGCGCTGGCGCGCGCCTTCGCCGACCACAAGATCGCGGCGGTGATGCATTTCGCGGCGGCGAGCCTCGTCGGGGAATCCATGTCCGACCCGCAGAAATATTACATCAACAACGTGCAGGGCACGCTGACGCTGCTGCAGGCGATGCGCAACGCGGGCTGCCATCGCATCGTGTTCTCCTCGACCGGCGCCGTCTACGGTAACGCCGATTCCAAGGCGCTGCCGGAAGACTTTCCTTGCGCGCCGATCAATCCTTACGGCGCGTCGAAATTGATGATCGAGCGCATGCTCGCCGACTACCGCACGGCCTATGGCTTCGGCGCGTTCTGCCTGCGCTATTTCAACGCCAGCGGCGCCGATCCGGCCGGCGGCATCGGCGAGCTGCGCGACAACGAAACCCACCTCATTCCCCGCGCGATGATGGCGCTTCAGGGCCATGTCGAGTTCGCGGTGTTCGGCGACGATTACGACACGCCCGACGGCACCGCGATCCGCGACTACATCCATGTCACGGACCTTGCGGCGGCGCATGTGGCGGCCTTGAGGCTCTTGGAGCAAGGCCATGCCGGCGGCAGCTTCAATCTCGGCACCGGCTCCGGCTTTTCCGTGCGCGAGATCCTCGACGCCATCAGGCAGGAGACCGGGCGCGAGGTGCCGCACACGATCAAGCCGCGCCGCGCCGGCGATCCCACCTTTCTGGTCGCCGATCCCTCTGCTGCAAGAACCGTGCTGAACTTCGTGCCGCGTCACTCCGACCTGCCGACGATCGTCCGCACGGCCTGGGCCTGGCATCAGAAGGCGCATCCGTTCAGGCCGCGTTAGGCAATCGCGGCTCCAATCGCTTGCTTGCCGTGCCCTGCAGCGGCTAGAATGAACCATCGCGGCTGCGCCGGCACATTGCCGGCAGCCGCACGTTCCGCATTGCCGACGACGACGTCGGCCTGCATGGTTCGGCTCGCTTGCACGAGCCGATTTTTCCGAACGACGTGACGATCAAGTCAGCGTGTCGACCCGTCGTCGGACGCGATTCTGGGAGCATCGACCACATGCATCAGGCTGTCCGCCTGGAATTCGAGCGCGTGATGGAGGAGTTCGTCCGCTGGCATGTGGTGCCGCAGGACGAGCGTTCGCCCGCGCCCGCCTGGTGGTGGGGGCCCGCGATGGCCGTGGTCGACGACCAGGAGCCGATGAGCGCAACAAGCTGCTGCGCGTTGAACGTGAGCGAAGGGACGAGCTTCGCCGAGGGCGCGCGCGCCATTCTCGCGCTGTTCACCGAGCAGACGTCACTGACCGGTCCCCAGGACTTTCCGAGCAAGACCGAGGGGGAAGAGCACGAGGTGCGCGAGCTGCACCCGCAGCCGTCAGACGACGGCGCGTTTCAGCCCTGAGGCTGCGTCTTCGCCGGCCGCTTCCGGCTGGAGCGGCGGCGCGACGGGCAGCGCCATGGGCCGCAGCAGCTCGCCCATCTGCCGCGCCGGCAGCGGCTTGGAGATCAGGAAGCCCTGCATCTCGTCGCAGCCATGGGCGCGCAGGAACGCCTCCTGCTCGGCATTCTCGACGCCTTCGGCGACGACGGTCATGCCGAGGGCCTTGCCCATGCTGATGATCGCCTGCGCGATGGCCTGATCCTCCGAATCCTGCGGCAGGTCGCGCACGAAGGAGCGGTCGATCTTGATCGTGTCGATCGGGAAGTGCTTCATCAGCGACATCGACGAATAGCCGGTGCCGAAATCGTCGATGGCGAGACGGATGCCGCGGCTCTGGATGGAGTCGAGCACCTTGAGCGCGCGGCCGACATTGCGCATCATCATGCTCTCGGTGACCTCGAGCTGGAGCAGCACCGGCGACATGCCGGAGGCCGCCAGCGCCTCGTCGACGTCCTGCAACAGATGCTCGTCGGCAAACTGCCGCGGCGACAGGTTGACCGCCATCGACAGCGGCAGCAGGCCGCGGCGCTGCCAGGCCATGGCCTGCGCGCAGGCCTCTTCCAGCACCCAGCGGCCGATCGGCACGATCAGCCCGGTTTCCTCCGCAAGCGGAATGAACTGTGCCGGCGAGACGTTGCCGAGATCAGGATGCGCCCAGCGCAGTAGCGCCTCGACGCCCGTGATCTGACCCGTCGCCATGTCCACCTTGGGCTGGTAGTTGAGCGAGAACTGCTCGCGCTCCAGCGCGCGGCGCAGCGCGCTCTCCAGCGACAGCCGCTCGATCGACTGCGTCTTCACCTCGTTGGAGAAGAAGCGATAGCCGTTCTTGCCGTCCTCCTTGGCGAGATACATCGCCATGTCGGCGTTCTTGGTCAGCGTCTGGGCGTCGGAGCCGTTGGCCGGATACATCGCGATGCCGATCGAGGCGGTGGAATGGCACTCGTGGCCGGCCAGCTGCATGGGCTCGGCGAGCGCGGCGAGCAGCCCGGTGGCGATGCGCTGGACGTCCTCGATCTCGCCGCACTGGTCGAGGATCACTACGAACTCGTCGCCGCCGAGCCGCGCGACCACGTCGCTCGCCCGCAGGGCGCCGCGCAGACGGTTCGCCACCTCGAGCAGGAGCAGGTCGCCCGCCTCGTGACCCAGCGAATCGTTGATGACCTTGAAGCGGTCGAGGTCGATGAACAGCACCGCAAAGCGGTGATCGTGGCGTTGCGCCGCATCGATCGCCTCGCGCAGCAGGGCGTTGAAGGTCTCGCGGTTCGGCAGATCGGTCAGGCTGTCGTGCGAGGCGAGGTATTCGATGCGCTCGTCGGCCTTGTTCTTCTCGTCGGCGCGATCGAAATTCTCCATCGCGAAGGAGACGTTGTCGGCGAGGCGCTGCAGCAGGTCGACGAATTCGGGCGTGAAGGTCGCCGGTTCGGTGGACATGTAGATCATGACGCCGACCGCGTGGTCATGCGCGATCAGCGGAAACGCGGCCCCCGACCGCGCGCCGTCGCCGCGCACGATGGCGTGGAAGGCGCTCACGCGGTCGTCGTTGAGATAGTCGTTGCTGATGCAGGGCTGGCGCGTGCGGAACGCCGTGCCGCTCATCCCACGTCCTTCGGGCCGCTCCGGATCGACGGAGAGCCGCACATTACGGGTGGTGTCGGCGGACGGGCCCGCGCTCGCTACGATTTCCAGCCGATCACTGCCGGCCCTTGCCAGCGCGATCGTGGTCGAGGTGAACTTGGCGCCGTTCGACGCCGCAAGGCAGACGAGGTCGAACAGCTCGGCCCGCGACTTCGCGCGCATGATCGCCTCGTTGGTCGCGCTCAGGGCCGCGAACATGCGCGTCAGGCGCTCCTTCTGCGCTTCGGTGCGGGCCTTCTCCTCGGCGCGCTCGAAATTGTCGAGTGCGAAGGAGACGTTCTCCGCGAGCCGCCCGAGCAGTTCGACCAGATCGGGCGTGAACGTATTCTCTTCCGGTGCGAGGAAGAGCAGAATGCCGACCGGTTCCCGTCCCGCTCTCAGAAGCGGGAAGCTCGCCGCAGCCCGCGTTCCATCCTCGATGGCCTGCGCGCGCCAATATGCGGAGCGCGGCTCGTTCAGATAATCGTTCATCACACTGGGCCGGCACGTCCGCAGCGAAGTGCCGATGATGCCCTGGCCTTCGGGATGATCGGCGGAAATGATGCAGGTACGCCCGCTCATGCGCTCCTGCAAGCGTCCCTTGACGGCAACGACGCGGACGAGCTCGCGTGCCTCGTCGATGATGCCGATCGTCGCCGAGGCGAACAGGTCGCCGAGCACGGCCGCCTGACAGGCCGCCTCGAACAACTCCTCGCGCGTCTTGGCGCGCATGATGGCTTCATTGGTCGCGCTCAGCGCCTCGAACATTCCGCTCAGACGATTGCGCTGCTTGTCCGCCCGCGCCTTCTCGTCGGCGCGGTCGAAACTTTCGAGCGCGAAGGCGACGTTGGCCTGAAGCTTGCGCAGCAGCTCGACGAGCTCCGGCGTGAAGGTGCCGCGCTCCGGGGAGTTGAACAGAAAGACGCCCTCGACCCGGTCGCCGTTGAACAGCGGCAAGGCCGCAGAGGATGCGATGCCGGTGCGGCGGGCGCTGGCCTGCCAGGGCGCAATGCGGTCGTCGGCGAGCACGTCGTTGCTGACGGCGGGCTGGCGCGTGCGAAACGCGGTGCCGGTCAAGCCGCGCCCTTCGGGCACCTGGTCGGAGGTGGAGAACGTGAAGCTGCGAACCTGATCCGCATTCGGGCCGTAGCAGGCGACGACGCGCAGCAGCCCGGTCCGATCGTCGACCAGCGCGACGGTGGCTGAGGTGAACTTTGCTCCCGTTGCGGTCGCCTCGCAGACGAGGTCGAACAGCTCAGCCCGCGACCGTGCCCGCAGGATCGCCTCGTTGGTGGCGCTGAGCGCTGCATACATGCGCGCCAGGCACTCTTCTTCGGCGGAGATCCGGGCTTTCTCGGCCTCGCGGCCGAAATTCTCGATCGCGAAGGAGACGTTCTCGGCCATGCGCAGCAGCAGCGCGACGATCTCCTCGTCTTTGGCCCAGGACCGGCTGATGAAGAACAGCAGCACGCCGACGCTCTCGCCGTGCCTGATCAACGGCGCGACCACGCAGCCGGCGACGCCGGTGTTGACGTTGGCCTGCTCCCACGGCGTGCCCCTGGTGCGGCTGGCGAGATCGTCCTCGACAATGGCCTTCTGCGTCCGGAACACCTCGCCCGAGATACCCTTGCCGTAAGGATTGTCCGGATCGACCGAATAGCGTGCCTGGGTGACGAGATCGAGGTTCTGCCCGGTGGCGGCGACAGGCTTCATCCAGTGCGAGTCCGGCTCGCGAAGCAGCACGATGGTCGCCAGCGACTTGCCGCTGTGGACCGAAGCGTCGCACACGAGCTGGTATAGCTCCCGCTCGGTCTTGGCGCGCAGGATGGCTTCGTTGGTGGCGCTGATGGCGCCGAACATGCGGTTGAGCCGCCGCGTCGCCCGCTCGCTGGTCTGCCGCGCGGTCTCACGGGCGAAATTGTCCAGCGCGTAGGAAATGTTCGCCGACATGCGCTCGAACAGTGACACCATCTGCTCGTTCAGCGAGTTGGCCTCGCTCCGCGTCACATACAATACGCCGACGCTCTTGCCATTGCAGAGCAGCGGCAGCGCCGCGGCCGCACCGATATGCGCCTTGGCGGCGCCTTCGCGCCACGCCAGCGAGCGCGGATCGTTCAGATAGTCGTTGCTGACGCACAGCTTCTGATCGCGAAACGCCTCGCCGCCGACGCCGGCTCCTTCTGGCGTGCCGGCTTCCGTCGTGATCACGATCGAGCGGAGCCGCGCAACGTCATCGCCACAACCGGCCGCGTAGCGCAGCCTTCGGCCGTCCGGCTCGACCAGGAAAACGGCAACGGCCAGAAAATCCCCGCTCGAAAACCCGGCGTCGCAGACCTTCTGGTACAGCTCCTCCGGCGATCTCGCGTACAGGATCGCTTCATTGATGGCGCTCAACGCCGCAAAGGTGCGCGCGAGTGTCGTCGGCACGATCTCAGCTCCCAGGCATTTCTGCCTATTTATCCCGGGACCTTTATGCGCGGCGATCGCCTAAGTGGTCGTTATTGCGCGGCGCAAACCGTCGATCAAAGTGAACGAGCTGCGAACGAGCGCGACAAAACTGACCGGAATACCGCTGCGACGCCGAACCGCCTACGAATGGCATGTTCAGTTACCACTTTGCAGCCTGTGTTGGTTTACGGGAGGTTGATATCGCGGTGCCGTAGCACCTCCTTCAAAACGGCAGCGCCACGCTGGTCTTGATCTCCTTCAGCACCACGTTGCTGCGGACGTAGCGGATGCCGGGGATGCGGAACATGAACTCGTCGAGGAAGCGGTTGTAGGCCGCCATGTCCTGCACGACGACGCGCAAATGATAATCGGCGTCCCCGGTGGTCGCAAAACACTCCAGCACCTCGCGGCGCTTGGTGACCCTCGCCACGAATTCATCGACGAACTTCGCATCGTGCCGCTCCAGCGAGACGTGGAGGATGGCGGACATCGCAAAGCCCGCCTGCTCGCGCGCGACCAGCGCCGCATAGCCCTGGATGACGCCGCTCTCCTCCAGCGCGCGCACCCGCCGCCAGCAGGCCGAGGTGGACATGCCGACCCCGTCGGCGAGTTGCTGGTTGGTGGCGCGGCCATCTCGCTGGAGATGGGCGAGAATGCGGGTGTCCTGCTCTTCGATCATGGGAGGCTCCAATTCGAGCAGGTCTACCAGATTGGGCGCCTGCATGCAAAATTCTACCGGATTTCCATAACAGAAGGGATAAATAGGTAAGACCTACCAGCGGCCCGGGCATAACCTTCCAGCACTGGGCAGGATGCCGCGCGAGGTCCGCCATGGACGCCATTCCGTCAATCGACACGTACGAGCTCTCCGATCGCTATGAGCGCGAGGAGGGCCGCGTCTTCCTCACGGGCACGCAGGCCATCGTCCGCATCGCGCTCGACCAGGCGCGACGAGACCGTGCGGCCGGGCTCAACACCGCCGGCTTCATCTCCGGCTATCGCGGCTCGCCGCTCGGTGGCATCGATCTCGAGCTCTGGCGCATCCAGCAGCGGCTCAAGCGGGATCACATCGAATTCCTTCCCGCCGTGAACGAGGACCTCGCGGCGACAGCTGTACTCGGCTCGCAACAGGTCGAGACGCAAGGCGACCGCGAGGTCGATGGCGTGTTCGGGCTCTGGTACGGCAAGGGCCCGGGCGTCGATCGGTCCGGCGATGCGCTCAAGCACGGCAACGCTTATGGCTCCTCGCCGCATGGCGGCGTGCTGGTGGTCGCCGGCGACGACCATGGCTGCGTCTCCTCCTCGATGCCGCACCAGTCCGACGTCGCCTTCATGAGCTGGTTCATGCCGACGCTGCACCCCTCGGACGTCGGCGAATATCTGGCGTTCGGCGAATATGGCTACGCGCTGAGCCGCTTCTCCGGCATGTGGGTCGGCTTCAAGGCGATCTCCGAGATCGTGGAATCGGGCGCCTCCGTCGCGCTCCGCCCGCCGCGCCTCTTCCGCACGCCAGACTTCACGCCGCCGCCGGGCGGCCTGCACTATCGCTGGCCCGATTTGCCGGGCCCGCAGATCGAGGAACGGCTGGAAGCGAAGAAGCACGCGGTCTACGCCTTTGCCAAGGCCAACCCGATCGACCGGCACATCTACGATATCCCCAGCGCCACCTACGGCATCGTCACCACCGGCAAGGCGCATCTCGACCTGATGGAAGCCCTGCGGCTGATGGGCCTCGATGAAGCCGCCTGCCGCCGCCTCGGCATCGACGTCTACAAGGTCGGGATGGTTTGGCCGCTGGCGCTGCACGACGCGATGGAGTTCGTGAGAGGCAAGCGCGAGATCCTGGTGGTCGAGGAGAAGCGCGGCATCATCGAGAGCCAGTTCAAGGAGTATTTTTACGACTATCCCGGCAGCAAGCCCGAGCGCATGGTCGGCAAGCACGACGAAACCGGCGCACGGCTGATCTCCTGGATCGGCGAATTGTCGCCTCGCGCGCTCGCGAACGTGCTCGCGCGCCGGCTCGATCCGATGTTTCCGGGTCTCAATCTCGCCGCGCGCGCGGCCGCCCTGATGCCGGAGGCCGCGCGCACGATCAATGTCAGCGGCGCGACGCGCACGCCCTATTTCTGCTCGGGATGTCCGCACAACACCTCGACCAAAGTGCCGGAAGGATCGAAGGCGCTCGCCGGCATCGGCTGTCACTTCATGGCGAGCTGGATGGACCGCGAGACTTCCTCACTGATCCAAATGGGCGGCGAGGGCGTGAACTGGGCTGCTTCATCGCGATTCACCGGCCGCAGGCACGTGTTCCAGAATCTCGGCGAAGGCACCTACTACCATTCCGGCTCGATGGCGATCCGGCAGGCGATCGCGGCCAAGGCCAACATCACCTATAAGGTCCTGTTCAACGACGCGGTCGCCATGACCGGCGGCCAGCCGGTCGACGGGCCCGTCAGCGTTCATGCCATCGCCCACAGCGTCCGCGCCGAGGGTGTCGAGCGCATCGCCCTGGTGTCGGACGATCCCGCGCAATTCAGGCCGGCCGACCTGCCATCCGGCGTGACCATCCATCCGCGTGAGGAGATGGATGCCGTGCAGCGCGAGCTGCGCGAGGTTCCCGGCGTCTCGGTGCTGATCTACCAGCAGACCTGCGCCACCGAGAAGCGGCGCCGGCGCAAGCGCGGGCAGATGGCCGATCCCAAGCGCTTCGCCTACATCAACGACCTCGTCTGCGAAGGCTGCGGCGACTGCTCGGTCGAATCCAACTGCCTCAGCGTCGAGCCGAAGGAGACGCCGTTCGGCCGCAAGCGGCAGATCAATCTGTCGGCCTGCAACAAGGATTTTTCCTGCCTCAACGGCTTCTGCCCGAGCTTTGTCACGGTCGAAGGCGCGACGCGGCGGAAGAAGAGCGCGAGCCATATCGACGCGGCCGACCGCGCCGCCACACTACCCCTGCCCGCGCCCGCAACGCTCGAGCGGCCCTACGATCTCTTGGTGACCGGCGTCGGCGGCACCGGCGTGATCACCGTCGGCGCGCTGATCGGCATGGCCGCGCATCTGGAACGCCGCGGCGTTTCGGTGCTCGACTTCACCGGCTTTGCGCAGAAATTCGGGCCTGTGCTGAGCTACATTCGCCTGGCCGCGAGCCCCGAGGCGCTGCACCAGGTCCGCATCGACCAGGGCGCGGCCGATGCGCTGATCGGCTGCGACCTCGTCGTCAGCTCCTCGCCCAAGGCATCAGGCACATATCGCCGCGGCACCCGTGCCGCCGTCAACACCGCGGAAATGCCGACCGGCGACGTGGTCCGCTTCCGCGACGCCGATCTCGCTGCGCCAAGCCGCCTGCGCGCAATCGGTCAGGTCATCGGCGAGCACAATCTCGACAGGTTCAATGCCAATGCGCTGGCCGAGCGCCTGCTCGGCGATGCCGTCTACGCCAACATCATCATGCTGGGCTTTGCCTGGCAGCGCGGTCTCGTCCCTGTTTCGCTGCAGGCGCTGCTTCGCGCGATCGAGCTCAACGGCGTCGCGGTCGAGCGCAACAAGCAGGCCTTTGCCTGGGGCCGGATCGCCGCTGCCGATCCGGATTTTCTGCCGACCTCGGACAAGGCACCTGAAGCCGAGACGCTCGACCAGATCATTGCCCGGCGCGCCGAGTTCCTCACGACCTATCAGGACGACGCCTACGCGGCGCGCTACCGGGCGATGGTCGGAAAGGTCCGCAATGCCGAGGCCAAGCTGAACAGTGAGGCGCTGACGGAGGCGGTCGCTCGCGGCCTGTTCAAGCTGATGGCCTACAAGGACGAGTACGAGGTGGCGCGGCTCCACATGCGAAGCGGCTTTCTCGACGAGCTGAAGCGTGAATTCGAGGACGGCTTCAGCATCCAGTACCACCTCGCCCCGCCGTTCCTGAAGTCGCGGCGCGATGCACGGGGACGTCCGCGCAAACGCGCCTTCGGCCAGTGGATTCAGGTGCCTCTGGCCATGCTCGCGCGCTTGAAAGCACTGCGCGGAACGCCTTTCGATCCGTTCGGCTACACCGCGGAACGGCGCGCAGAGCGTGAACTGATCGCCTGGTATGAAGGCCTGATCGAGCGGATGCTGGGCGAGCTCGATGCGGCGCATCTGCCAAATCTCGTGGCGATCGCCAAAGGCCCGATGGATATCCGCGGCTATGGCCCGGTGAAGGACATCGCGGTTGTGCAGGTGAAGGCCGACGTCGAGCGGCTGCTCGCCGAACTGGACACGCCATCGCCGGCAAGGATGCACGCCACCGGTTGACGCGGCGCCGCGGACGCTTCAGCCTCTGCTCCTTAAGGGACGCTCTGATGGCCTCCTGCGATCGGGTGATGCATCATGGATTTCGACCAGTTGACACTGACCGAGGCCGCGGCCGGCCTCGCCGCCGGGACATTCACGAGCACCGCACTCACCCGGGAAGCCCTGGCCCGCGCCAAGGCCAACGCCGAACTCAATGTCTTTGTCACCCTGGACGAAGCCGGCGCCTTGAAGGCCGCGGCCGCGTTCGACGCGGCAGGCGACAAGACAAAGCCGCTCGGCGGCGTACCTATCGTGATCAAGGACAATATCGAGGTCGCGGGACTGCCCTGCAGCGCCGGCACACCGGCGCTGAAGGATTACATTCCGAAGGCCGACGCGCCTGTCGTGACAAAGCTGCGCGATGCCGGGGCGGTCATCATCGGCAAGACCAGCATGCACGAGCTCGCCTTCGGCATCTCCGGCTACAACACCGCATTCAAGACCGGCGCCGAGTACGGCGTGCGCAACGCCTATGATCGCACTTTGATCGCCGGCGGCTCCTCGTCAGGCACGGGCGCGGCGATCGGCGCACGGATCGTCGCCGGCGGGCTCGGCACGGACACCGGCGGATCGGTGCGGGTGCCTGCCGCCCTGAACGGATGCGCCTCGCTGCGCCCGACGGTCGGCCGCTACCCGCAAGACGGCATCGCACCGATCTCGCACACCCGCGATACCGCAGGCCCGATGGCTGCGACCATAGCGGATGTCGCGCTGCTCGACCGCGTCATCGCCGGTGGCGATGCGCTTGCGCCGGCGGATCTGACGCAGGTCCGCGTCGGCCTCGCGAGATCCATGCTGGCCAATCTCGATGCCGACACCGAGGCCGCGTTCCAGGAAGCCGTCGCGAAAATGAAGGTGCAAGGCGTCACGGTCGTCGGGATCGAGATGCCGCAACTGGCAGAGCTCGACGCCCAGGTCAGCTTTCCCGTCGCGCTGTACGAGGCCTATGACGATCTGGTCGCCTATCTCAGGCACACCGGCACCGGCCTCTCCATCGCGGCACTGGCGGAGCAGATCGCCAGCGCCGATGTGAAGGGCACCTACGACGGCTTGGTGATCCCGCGCAAGCTGCCTGGTCCCGACGGCACCCTGGTCGACGCCAAGCCGATCTACGACGCCGCGATCGAGATTGCGCGCCCCGCGCTGCAGGCGCTGTACGCCAGGAGCTTTGCCGACAACCGGCTCGATGCGATCGCCTTCCCGACCACGCCGCGCGTCGCCATTCCCTCCAATCCGGAGTCCAGCAGCCTCGAGAATTTCGGCCTGTTCATTCAGAACACGGACCCAGGCAGCAATGCCGGGATTCCCGGCATCCAGATCCCGATCGCGCTCGGCGCCAGCAGCAGATTGCCGATCGGGCTTGAGCTCGATGGCCCCGCCGGCAGCGATCCCCGCCTGCTCGCGATCGGCATGGCGCTCGAGGCTGCGTTCGGGCGCTTGCCGCCACCGGCTCGCTGACGGACTCCCTCCGGAAATGCTGGAAGGTGGCGCCTCGTTCGTTCGGCCGGCTGGACAAGGCGAGGGGAGGTCCGATCCCGTTCATCGTGGTATTTCGATGGGGGTGGGCGTACCTTCCTTATCGCTGTCGAATACGATCAGGACTCGCAGTCCGGCGGAAGTCGCGCCCAACGGCAGTAGTCCCTCCGGCTTTCGCTTTGGATCGAACGGGAGTTCCTTCAATAGCCGCACGGTCTCGGACTCTCCGTCCCAAGAATATATTGCGTAGGCTCCCGGCCCGTCCGCAACAGGACCGGCCAGGATGAGGGTGCGATCGCCGAACGCGGCGAGATCGCGTACACCCCTGTTGTCACCGAGCGGAAGTCGGAACAGCCGGTGAGTCGTGCTTTTTCGATCACCGAACAGCGCGTCTATCTCTACCGAGAGGACGACGGCGCGATTGTCGTTCAAGACGGGGCCCCGGAATCCTACGAGCAACGTCCGATCGTCCTTGATCGCCAGGCCCTCGATGGTCAAGCCGTTCTTCTCCAGCCTGATATCCATGAACTCGAGAAGCGCAGGTTCGGCCGCGATGACCTCTCGCAATTGCCCTGTACGCTCGATGCCCGACGCATTGCCATCTGCCCCCGTCGTGCGGAACCGAACGATCTGGCTGCTTGCGGCAATCCTCGCCCGAATCTTATCGGCATCTTTCTTGGGGTCGAGCTTGTGGTCCTTGTCCCGCGGATGGCCATGCGAGCCGATGACGTAATACTGCCCTTTGGAGAAGGCGACGCCCTCGCCATCAAGTTCGAGCGCCTTGCCATTGAACGTGTTGTCGATCAACTTCACGGGGTTGCCGGCGACGAACTTGCCGTCGGTCAATTCGATGATTTGAGCGCCCTGGAGATTGTCGTCGATAACGAGGCACGAACGGGGAAACCCATCAGCGGTCGTGCAGGCGATGCCGCTGACATCCTTCGACTTGCCTCCGTCCTTGCCGATCAGCTTGTTCTTGACCGGCCACACATCGTCGGCCGCAGCAGGAGAAGGCTGCACGCCACCCGCCATCACGAGGCCGAGCAGCAAAGTCGCAATCCATCCTGTTCTGTCAATGGTCATCGAAGCCTCCCTAGAGCCGCAGTCGGGCCAGACCAAGCCATCCAGCTCCATCACAGGATGATGCCGCCAATCCCTTGCGAAGCTCTCACGCAAGCGAACGTTGACCGGCTTGCCCCCGGTCGATCCGTCAAACATGGAAGAGCAACAGATGGAAGAGGAGAAGCTAGAAAGCTGGCCTGGACGAAACGTCGTATCAAAAAAGAAGCGAACCGAATGCCTCGGTCCCAAATACATCATTCATATCTCAGGTTGTATTGTTGCAGGCAACTCGGCGTTGTCAACACGCTTTCTGCCGCACGTGGAGCCGGCGGTGAAAGTCTCATGAATACGGGTTGATCAGCTTCTGCTGCTCGGCGCTGTGGTGCACGAGCAGGTCGATGAAGGTCCTCACTTTCGCCGACAGATGATGACGATGCGGATAGACCGCGTTCATGGAGAGCTCGACCGTCCGATATTCCGGCAACAGGCGCACGAGGCGGCCGGCTTCGAGATCATCCTGAATGAGGAACCCCGCCATCAGGCAGATTGCGGCGCCCTCCAGCGCGACCTCGCGCAGCGCTTCTCCGCTATTGGTGACGAAGCTGCCGGAGACGCGCACCGAGGCCGGCGTGCCCTTACGATCGAGGAAGCGCCATTCGTCGCCGAACGGATAGTTCAAGTGCCGACCACAATTGTGCCCGGTGAGCTCGTCGAGCTTCTGCACCCGGCCGTGCTTCTCGATGTAATCGTGGGAGCAGCACAGCACGTGGCGCCAGGTGGCAAGGCTGCGCACGATCAGGCTTGAATCCGGTGGCTGTGTCATGCGCAGGGCAACGTCATAGCCTTCTTCGATGAGGTCGACCTCGGCCTCGCCCATGCGCAGATCGATCTTGAGCTCCGGATAGGTCGACAGCAGTTTGGCCGCAATCGGCGCGACGAACGGCACCATGTGCGTGGCGACGTGAATGCGCAGCGTGCCGCGCGGCACCGACTGCAATTCGCTCGCGATGTCGTCGGCCTGTTCGATATCGGCGAGAATCTGGACGCAGCGGTCGTAATAGGCCTTCCCGATCTCGGTCAGATTGACCTTGCGCGTGGTGCGGTGAAGCAGCCGCACCCCGAGCCGGTCTTCCAATGCCTGCACGTGATTGCTCACCATGGTGGTCGACATGTTGAGCTTGCGGGCTGCTGCGGAGAAGCCGCCGGTCTCGACCACCCGGCTGAACACTTCGAGGCTGGTCAATCGATCCATGGCTTTCCTTGACTGGGATGTGCGCCTCAGCAGCAATCGCGCTTGCGTAGCCGCTCGCCTGACCCGGTAGACATCACGAACCAGGGTGACCGGTCAGATTATCCACCTTGAATGGATAATCCTTCCAAAATCTAGCCAATTATCATCCGGGCCAGCAAGACCGATAGTCTCAGCGAGCCGACAGGAGACTGCAATGTCCGAAATGCCCCGCACCGAGACCTTCCAGCAAGCCACTGAAATCACGCGCGATTACGCCAAGGCGCCGCCCGCTATGCCGGCCCGGAACAGGGTCCGGCGCGCGGCCTTGGTGCTCGCGCTGCTCGCAGGCACTGCGACCATGGCCTACTACGGACACGATTACTGGACCAACGGCCGCTACCTCGAATCCACCGACGACGCCTATGTGAAGGCGGACTCCACGATCGTCGCGC
Source organism: Bradyrhizobium yuanmingense (assembly GCF_025200905.1). Taxonomy (NCBI): domain Bacteria; kingdom Pseudomonadati; phylum Pseudomonadota; class Alphaproteobacteria; order Hyphomicrobiales; family Nitrobacteraceae; genus Bradyrhizobium; species Bradyrhizobium yuanmingense. Next base: position 6,706,852 of record NZ_CP104173.1, read on the forward strand.
CGAAAGTCTCCGGCTACATCGCCAAGGTGCTGGTCGGCGACAATGAGAAGGTTCGGGCGGGCCAGCTGCTGGCCAAGATCGACGACCGCGATTTCAAGGCGGCGCTCGACCAGGCGAAAGCCGACGTCGCTGCCGGCGAAGCCTCGGTCCGCAACATCGACGCCCAGCTCGAACTGCAGCAGCCGATCATTGAACAGAGCACCGCCGACGTCGCCGCTGCAGAAGCCAATCTGAAATTCGCGCAGGAGGAGCGCGCCCGCTACGACGACCTCATGAAGTCGGGCTCCGGCACGATCCAGCGCGCGCAGCAGACCGACGCGGCGCTGCGCGCCAGCAGCGCGCAATTGCAGCATGCCAAGTCCGGCCTCGTCGCCGCGCAGCGCAAGGTCGACGTGCTCACCACCCAGCGCGCCCAGGCCACCGCCCAGCTCGAACGCGCCCGCGCGGTCGCGCAGCAGGCGGCGCTGAACCTGTCCTAACCGAGATCACCGCGCCGGTGGACGGCACGGTCGGCGCCCGCAGCTTGCGTGTCGGCCAATACGTGCAGGCCGGCACGCAATTGATGGCGGTGGTGCCGCTCGACGCCGTCTACGTCGTCGCCAATTTCAAGGAGACCCAGCTCACCCATGTGCGGCCGGGCCAGCCGGTCGAGCTGCACGTCGACAGCTTCCGCAACATCAGCCTGCGCGGCCATGTCGACAGCCTGTCGCCGGCGAGCGGGCTCGAATTCGCGCTGCTGCCGCCCGACAACGCCACCGGCAATTTCACCAAGATCGTGCAGCGCGTTCCGGTGAAGATCGTCCTCGACGACCACAGCCTCACCGGCTTGCTGCGGCCTGGCATGTCCGCGGTGCCGACCGTCGACACCAAACAGGCGGTGCTGGCCGAGCGCGAGACGGCCAAGCGCCTTGCCGACAATACGTCCCGCGCGAATGGGGGTTGAAGCCATGGGCACGCTCCAACCGGCCCTCAACGCTACCTCCGCCAATCTCCCCGCCGCTGCTGCGCCCACGGCGGTGTCCACAAAGACCTGGATTGCGGTGATCGGCGCCACCCTCGGCGCCTTCATGGCGGTGCTGAACATCCAGATCGTCAACGCCTCGCTCGCGGACATTCAGGGCGCGATCGGCGCCGGCATCGACGACGGCGGCTGGATCTCGACCTCCTATTTGATCGCCGAGATCGTGGTCATCCCGCTGTCGGGCTGGCTCGCGCAGGTGTTCTCGATCCGCATCTATCTGCTCACCAACGCGATCCTGTTCCTGGTTCTGTCCGCGGCCTGCGCACTGGCGCAGGATCTGTCGCAGATGATCGTGCTGCGCGCTATCCAGGGCTTCACCGGCGGCGTGCTGATCCCGATGGCCTTCACGCTGATCATCATGCTGCTGCCGCGCGCCAAGCAGCCGGTCGGCCTTGCGCTGTTCGCGCTGTCGGCGACTTTCGCGCCGGCGATCGGCCCGACCATCGGCGGCTATCTCACCGAGAATTTCGGCTGGCAATACATCTTCTACGTCAACCTGGTTCCCGGCGCGATCATGGTCGGCATGCTCTGGTATGCGCTCGAGCCCAAGCCGATGAAGCTGGCGCTGCTTCGCGAGGGCGACTGGGCCGGCATCATCACCATGGCGATCGGCCTGTCCGCGCTCCAGACCGTGCTGGAGGAAGGCAACAAGGACGACTGGTTCGGCTCGCCGTTCATCCTCAAGCTCTCGATCATCGCCGCTGTTGCGCTGACGGCATTCCTGATCATCGAGCTCACGGTGAAGAAGCCACTGCTCAATCTGCGTCTGCTCGTGCGTCGCAATTTCGGCTTCGGCATGCTCGCGAACTTCTTGCTCGGCATTGCACTCTACGGCTCCGTGTTCATCCTGCCGCAATATCTGGCGCGTATTCAGGGCTACAATGCCGAGCAGATCGGCATGGTGCTGGCCTGGACCGGGCTGCCGCAACTCGTGCTGATCCCGCTGGTGCCGCGCCTGATGCAGAAGTTCGATGCGCGGATCATCATCGGCGTCGGCTTCGTTCTGTTCGCAGCATCCAACTTCATGAACATCAACATGACCAACGACTATGCCGCCGACCAGCTGCTGTGGCCCAATATCGTGCGCGCCATCGGCCAGGCGCTGGTGATGGCGCCGTTGTCGGCGGTCGCGACCGCAGGCATCGAAGCGGAGAATGCGGGCTCGGCCTCCGGCCTGTTCAACATGATGCGCAATCTCGGCGGCGCCGTCGGCATCGCGCTGCTGCAAACCGTGCTGTCCAAGCGCGAGCAATATCACTCCAACGTGCTGATGCAGTCGGTCTCTGTGTTCGAGGAGGCCACACGAACGCGGCTCGAGCAGCTCACGCAATATTTCGTCAATCACGGCGTTCTCGACCGTGCGGACGCCGCGCATCGCGCCTATGTCGCGATCGGCCATACCGTACAGAAGCAGGCCTTCATCTTCGCCTTCAGCGACACGTTCTACCTGCTCGGAATGGCGCTGATCGTCGCTCTCATCGCCGTATTCTTTCTGAAGAGGCCCGGCCAAGTCTCGGCCGGCGGAGCCCACTGACCCAACCAAAGAAAAGGAGAACGACCATGAAGCCCCGCATGAACTACTACCAGGCCGCGCCCGATACGATCAAAGCGCTGATGGCGCTTGAGCAGCAGATCCAGTCGACGGGCCTGGAGAAATCGCTGATCGAGCTGGTCAAGATCCGGGCCTCGCAGATCAACGGCTGCGCCTTCTGCATCAACATGCATACCGAGGACGCCCGCAAGCGCGGCGAGACCGAGCAGCGCATCTACCTGCTCAACGCCTGGCGCGAATCCCCGCTCTATTCCGGCCGTGAGCGCGCCGCGCTGGCCTGGACCGAAGCGGTGACGCTGATCGCCGAGACGCATGCGCCAGACGAGACTTACGAACAGGTCCGCGCGCAGTTCTCCGAAGAGGAGACGGTGAACCTGACCATGCTGATCGGTGCCATCAACGCCTGGAACAGGATCGCGATCGCGTTCCGCGCCGTGCATCCGGTGAAGGTGAAGGCGTCAGTGGCTTAAACCGACGGCAACGGACGGTCTCGTAGGGTGGGCAAAGCGTAAGCGTGCCCACCATTCTTCAGCAAAAACGGGAGAAGGCGTGGGCACGGCGCAAGCGCGCCTTTGCTCACCCTACGACAGCTACGTATGCCGCTTACACCGCCGTCGCCTTGGCGAAGTCCACGTAGATCTCGCGCAGACGCGTCGCCATCGGGCCGGGCTTGCCGTCGCCGATCGTCTTGCCGTCGATGGCGACCACCGGCTGCACGAAGGAGGATGCGCTGGTGATGAAGGCTTCCTTGGCGGCGAGCGCTTCGGCGACCGTGAAGGAGCGTTCCTCGACGCGCAGCTGGCGCTCCTCGGCAAGCGCAATCACGGCCTTGCGGGTGCAGCCGGGCAGGATCGCGTTGGAGTTCTGGCGGGTGACGATGACGTCGTCCTTGGTCAGGATGAACGCCGTGGACGAGCCGCCTTCGGTCACATAGCCATCCTGCAGCATCCAGGCTTCGCCGGCGCCGGCTTCCGCCGCGGCCTGCTTTGCCAGCACCTGCGCCAGCAGCGCCACGCTCTTGATGTCGCGGCGCTCCCAGCGGATGTCGGGCACCGTGATGACGTTGATGCCGGTCTTGGCCACCGCGGCATTGATGATGTCCTTCTCCGACGTGAACATCACCAGGCTCGACCTGACGTCAGCCTTGGGGAACGGGAAGTCGCGCCCCTTGTCGGCACCGCGCGTCACCTGGAGATAGACGAGGCCGTTCACGAGCTTGTTGCGCGCGATCAGCTCCTTCTGCAGCTCGGTGATGCGCTCGATGGTCTCCGGCAGCTTCAACTTGATCTCGCCGACGGACCGCTCCAGCCGCGCCAGATGCGAAGCATTGTCGACCAGCTTGCCGTCGAGCACGGCCGAGACCTCGTAGATGCCGTCGGCGAACAGGAAGCCGCGATCGAGCACCGAGATCTTGGCTTCCGAGAGCGGGACGAATGAGCCGTTGACGTAGGCGATCGAGTCCAAGGCAGGTCTCCTGGGGAGGGAAGGGATTTGGCCACCGGTATAGGGGATTTGGCGGGCTGGATAAACCCTACCCTCGTCATCCCGGGACGCGCGTAGCGCGCGCTATGGTGCGCAATTGCGCACCTGAGGATCCATACCCCCGATGGTGGTTATGGATTCCGGGCTCGCGACTGCGTCGCGCCCCGGAATGACGGTGGCGGTGATTAATGCGAAAGAATCTTCGACAAGAACTTCTGCGCGCGGTCGCTGCGGGGCTTGCCGAAGAAATCGTCCTTCGCTGCGTCCTCGACGATCTCGCCGCGGTCCATGAAGATGACGCGGTTGGCGACCTTGCGGGCAAAACCCATCTCGTGGGTGACGACCATCATGGTCATGCCCTCGCGGGCGAGATCGACCATGACGTCGAGCACCTCGCTGACCATTTCCGGATCGAGCGCCGAGGTCGGCTCGTCGAACAGCATCACGATCGGATCCATCGCGAGCGCGCGAGCGATGGCGACGCGCTGCTGCTGGCCGCCGGAGAGCTGCGCCGGGAATTTCTGCGCCTGCTCCTTCAAGCCGACGCGCTCGAGCAGCTGCATGCCCTTGGCCTGCGCCTTGTCATGCCCCCTGCCCAGCACCTTCTCCTGCGCCAGGCAGAGATTGTCGATGATCTTAAGGTGCGGAAACAGCTCGAAATGCTGGAACACCATGCCGACGCGCGAGCGCAGCTTCGGCAGATCGGTTTTGGGGTCGTTGACCTTGGTGCCGTCAACGAGGATGTCGCCGCTCTGGAACGGCTCCAGCGCATTGACGCATTTGATCAGCGTCGACTTGCCCGAGCCGGAGGGGCCGCAGACCACGACGACCTCGCCCTTGGTGACATTGGTTGTGCAGTCGGTCAGCACCTGGAAGGTGGGGCTGTACCATTTGTTGACGTGGCTGATTTCGATCATGAGCGGGGAGCCCTAGCGAATGATGGCGATGCGCGCCTGGAGGCGGCGGACGCCGTAGGACGCGATACAGGAGATGGTGAAGTAGACCACGGCGGCGAACAGATACATTTCGACCAGGCGGCCGTCACGCTGCGCCACCTTGCTCGCCGCGCCCAGGAAGTCGGTGATCGACAGGACGTAGACCAGCGAGGTGTCCTGGAACAGCACGATGGTTTGCGTTATCAGCACCGGCAGCATGTTGCGGAAGGCCTGCGGCAGCACGACGTAGCGCATGCTCTGGGCGTAGGTCAGCCCCAGCGCACTCGCCGCGGCCGGCTGGCCGCGCGAGATCGACTGGATGCCGGCGCGCATGATCTCGGAGAAATATGCCGCCTCGAACATGATGAAAGTGACGAGCGAGGACGTGAACGCGCCGACGCTGATCGGACGCGAGGCGCCTGTCACCCACTGCCCGATATAGGGCACCAGGAAGTAGAACCAGAAGATCACCAGCACCAGCGGCAGCGAGCGCATGAAGTCGACATAGATGCCGGCGATGCGGCCCAGAATCTTGAATCCGGACAGGCGCATCAGGGCGAGCGCCGTGCCGAAGACTAGGCCGCCGAGAGCTGCGAGGAAGGTCAGCGTCAGCGTGAACGTCATGCCCTCGTAGAACAGATACGGCAGCGCGCGGCGGATGACATCGAAATCGAGATTGCCGAACATCGCTTATTTCCCCGTGATGTAGCCGGGGATCGCGACCCAGCGCTCGAGGAAGCGCATCGCGGTCACGACGACGGCGTTGACGAGGAGATAGAGGATGGTCGCGGCCGTGAAGGCCTCGAACACCTGGAACGAGAATTCCTGCATCGAGCGCGCCTGTCCGGTCAGCTCGAGCAGGCCGATGGTGATGGCGACCGCGGTGTTCTTGATGGTGTTGAGGAATTCAGACGTCAGCGGCGGCAGGATGATGCGGAAGGCCATCGGCAGCAGCACGTAGCGATAGCCCTGCACGGTGGTCAGGCCGAGCGCAGTCGCCGCCATCTTCTGCCCGCGCGGCAGCGAGGAGATGCCGGCCTGCAGCTGCACGGCTACGCGCGCCGACATGAAGAAGCCGACCCCGATCGCCGCCGTCCAGAACGGCGCGTTCGGCAATTGCTTCAGCCACAGCCCGGCCGCCCTCGGCAGAATTTCCGGCAGCACGAAGAACCACAGGAAGAGCTGCACCAGAAGCGGCATGTTGCGGAAGAATTCGACGTAGGCGAAGCCGAACCAATTGGCGCCCTTCGACGGCAGCGTGCGCATGACGCCGACAATCGAGCCTGTGATCAGCGCGATCACCCAGGCCAGCGCCGCGGTCTTGAGGGTCAGCGCCAGCCCCGACAGCAGCATGTCGAGGTAGGTGCCGGTCCCCATCGGGTTCGGCTGGAAGAAGATTCCCCAGTTCCAGTTGTAGTTCACGTGTCCCCCGCGCGAACGCGCCCGTCATTGGACGTCTTCAGAGAAAGTCTCAGGCCTATGCAAATGTCCGGCCACTCTGGTGTCAAGAGTGGCCGGACATGATTCCGATCGAAAGATCGAGGTTTTATCTTACTTGTAGTCGTCCGGGTTCGGCGAGTCCGTCGGCTTGGCGAACTCGTTCTTCAGCTCGGCCGAGATCGGCGTGTTGAGGTTCAGGCCCTTCGGCGGGATCTTCTGGGTGAACCACTTGTCGTAGATCTTCTCGGCCTCGCCGGAGGTGTAGAGCGCAGCCGTGGCCGCATCGACGACCTTCTTGAACGCAGGATCGTCCTTGCGCAGCATGATGCCGTAGGGCTCCGGCTTGGAGAACGCATCCTTGGAGATAACGTAGTCGCCCGGGTTCTTCGAACCGGCGACGAGGCTCGCCAGCAAGATGTCGTCCATGACGAAGGCGACCGCGCGGTCGGTCTCGACCATCAAGAAGGCTTCGGCGTGATCCTTGGCCGGAATGATGTTGGCGCCGAGGCCCTTGGCGGCGTTGGCTTCGGTGAGCTGCTTGATGTTGGTGGTGCCGGCGGTCGAGACCACGGTCTTGCCCTTGAGGTCGTCGATCGACTTCAGGCCGCTCGATTTCTTGAAGACGTAGCGGCTAGCGGTCAGGAAGTGGGTGTTGGTGAAGGCGACCTGCTTCTGGCGCTCGGCATTGTTGGTGGTCGAGCCGCATTCGAGGTCGATGGTGCCGTTGGCCATCAGCGGGATACGGGTCGCCGAGGTCACCGGGTTGAGCTTGACCTCGAGCTTGTCGAGCTTGAGCTCCTTCTTCACGGCGTCGACGATCTTGTAGCAGATGTCCATCGCGAAGCCGACCGGCTTCTGGTTGTCGTCAAGATAGGAGAACGGGATCGAGGAATCGCGGAAACCGAGCGTGATGGCGCCGGTGTCCTTGATGTTCTTCAGCGTGCCGGTCAGCTCCTGGGCCCCGGCCTGGCTGACGACGAAGGTCGCGGCGAGCGCGAGCCCGATGTGACGGAAATGTTTCACGTTTTTCTTCCCCTTTCGGATGATGCGGCCCGGATGCAAGCACAAATCGGGCCGGATTAGAATGTAACTTTCGGCTGGATCGTCGGCTCAGGTTAACGGGCCTGTCAGTGGCTTTGGCAACTCTCCGAGATCCCAGAACAGCCCGGCCATCACCGTCAAGGCCTCTTCGGTCAATGGCAGCAGGATGTGCTCATTGGGCGCATGCTGGGAGCAGCCGGGATAGGAATGCGGCACCCAGATCGTCGGCAGTCCCAGGATCTCGGAAAACACGTCGTTGGGCAGCGAACCGCCGAAATTCGGCAGCACGGCCGGCGCCTTGCCGGTGGTCTCTCGCACCGAATCCGCCGCCCATTTGATCCACGGGCTGTCGAAATCAGTGCGCGATGCAGCAAAACTCTGCGCCGCGCGCACCTCGACCATCGGAAAACCGCGTCCGACCAGATGCGCGCGGACAGCGTCGATCAGCCCCTCAACCTTCGTCCCGACCACGAAACGCAGTTGCAGCACGGCATTGGCCTGGCCCGGAATCGCGTTGGCCGGCTTCTCGATATTGCCTGAGGACATCGCCAGCACTTCCAGCGTGTTCCAGGCGTAGAGCCGTTCAGCGGCCGATAGACCCTCCTCGCCCCAATTTTCGGCCAGCGCCGGCTCGTCCGCAGTCGGCACCACCTCGACGTCGGCGAGATAGGAGCGGATCTGGTTGGTCAGCCGCGGCGGCTTCAAGGCATCGAGCTGGAGACGGCCGCGGCCGTCGACCAGGGTGGAGATCGCGTTGACCAGGATGGTCGCGGGGTTGGCGAGCACACCGCCCCAATTGCCGGAATGGTGGCCGCCGTCGCGCAAGTTCACGTCGAGATGGATGCGGATGCCTCCACGACAGCCGAGAAACAGCGTCGGCCGATCGGCCGAGAGGCGCGGCCCGTCGGAGGCCATGAACAGGTCGGCCTTGAGCGCGTCGCGATGGAGATCGCAGACCTTGCCGAGATCGGGCGAGCCGATCTCCTCGCCCATCTCGATGATGAACTTGGCGTTGAAGCCGAGCTTACCGCCGCGCGCCTCGCGCACCGCACGCAGCGCGGCCATATTGATGCTGTGCTGCCCCTTGTTGTCGGCGGTGCCGCGGCCATAGAGGCGCGTCCCGGAAGCATTGGTGCGCCAGGGATCCCGGCCATCACGCCACTCGCCTTCCATGCCGTCGACGACATCGCCATGGCCGTAGACCAGCACGGTCGGCGCAGACGCGCTCTCGTGATGCTCGGCGAACAGGAACGGCGCCTTGCCGCTCGGGGATTCGACGATGCGGCTGGAAAAATCGAGCGCGGCGAAAGCCGGCTGCATCTCCTGCTCCAGATAGGCGCGCAGCTCGGGGCCGCGCTGCGGATTCTGGCTCTCGGTCTTGTAGGCGACGCGGCGATCGAGTTCAGCGAGGAACGCGCCGGACTTGAAATCCTCACGGGCGCGGGCGATGGCGTCGGCTCTGGTCATGCTTGCTTTTCGAGACTGTGAGACGAAGGACCTTACCCGACATGGGTTGGCCCTCGAAAGTGGCGGGGACTTGGATGGTTTCTTGTAGTTCTCTTGTAGCTCTCTTGGGATTTCGTTCTTGCTTCCTTGAGACTGGCTTGCCAGGCACAGCTGCGACGCTGACTTTGGCCTTGCCAAGCGCAAGCCTTCTATCTTGGCCCTTGCCAAGGGCCAATTATATGCAAGAACTTCGCCAAGTTGGGGCGCACATCTATCATTCGAAGAGCGCTCAGTATAGGGCGCCGAGGGACCAGCATGGCCAAAGAGATCAGGCTCAACGCCTTTGCGATGAATTGCGTCGCACACCAATCACCGGGCCTGTGGACCCATCCGCGCGACCGTACCGCCGAGTATAACCGCCTGTCCTACTGGATCGATCTCGCCAAGACGCTGGAGCGCGGCCGTTTCGACGGGCTGTTCCTGGCCGACGTGCTTGGCGTCTATGACGTGTATGGCAACAGCCCTGACGCAGCCTTGCGCAATGCAGCGCAGACGCCGTCGAACGAGCCGCTGCTGCTGCTGTCGGCGATGGCGGCGGTGACGCAAAATCTCGGCTTCGGCGTCACCAGCAATCTGTCCTTCGAGCCGCCCTATCCGTTCGCACGGCGGATGTCGACGCTCGATCACCTCACCGAGGGGCGGATCGGCTGGAACGTCGTCACCGGCTATCTCGACAGCGCCGCGCGCGGTGCCGGCAAGGACAAGCAGACCGGCCATGACGACCGCTACGACATCGCCGACGAATATATGGAGGTCGTCTACAAGCTCTGGGAAGGCAGCTGGGAAGACGATGCCGTGCTGCGCGACCGCAAGCGCGGCATCTTCACCGACCCGGCAAAAGTTCATCGCGTCAATCATGCGGGCGCGAACTACCGCATCAACAACACCATTCACCTCAGCGAGCCCTCGCCGCAGCGCACGCCCGTGCTGTACCAGGCCGGCACCTCGCCGCGCGGCCGGCAGTTCGCGGGCAGGCACGCCGAGTGCGTGTTCATGTCGGGACCGTCAGCCAAGGTGATCGCGCCGCGCGTCTCCGCAATCCGGCAGGAGGCGGCCGCACTCGGCCGCGATCCGGCGGAGATCCTGATGTTCTCGATGATGACGATCATTCTCGGACGGACGGAAGCCGAGGCGAAGGAAAAATACGCCGACTACCGCCGCCACATCAGCCCAGAAGGCGCGCTGGCGCTGATGTCGGGATGGACCGGCGTCGACTTCTCCGGCTACGACCTCGACCAGCAGGTGCGCCACGTCCAGAACGATGCCGGCCGCAGCGCGATGGACAACGTGACCCGCGCCGACCCTGACCGCGTCTGGACCGTGCGCGACGTCATCGAGCATGTCGGCATCGGCGGCGCTGGCCCGGTCGTGGTCGGCACGCCCGAGATGGTCGCAGACAAGATCGAAGGATGGTTCGAGGCGACGGATGTCGACGGCCTCAACGTCGCGTTCGCGATCTCGCCCGGCGATTTCGAGGATATCGCCGACATGCTGGTGCCCGAGCTGACGCGGCGCGGAAGGTACAAGAGCGAGTACGCCAAGGGCACGTTGCGGGAAAAACTGTTCGGCGAGGGCCGCGCGCGCCTCGACGCGCCGCATCCCGCGGCGGAGTATCGCGTGGGGAAGAAGGGGTAGGCGGAAGATCGCGCCACAGCCAGGCTGTCGTCCCCGCGAAGGCGGGGACCCATAACCACAGGAAGTAGTTTGGCGAAGACTCGGGAGCTCGATACGCCTACCAGCCGCAGTCGATAGATCACGCGGTATGGGTCCCCGCCTTCGCGGGGACGACTGCGGGGCTACACCTTCCCGTCCACCATCACCTCGATCAGCTTGGTTCCCGGCCGGCCAAACGCCGACGCCAGCGTCGCCTTCAGCTCACGGGGATCACTCACCTTGATCGCCTCGCAGCCGAGCGCCTTGGCGACGCCGGCGAAATCGACCGGCGGATCGACGAAATCCATGCCGACGTAATTGTCATCGCCGTGGAAGGCGAGCAGGCGCTGCTTGATGATGCGATAGCCGCCGTTGTTGGCGATGACGACGTTGAGCGGCAGCTTGTGATGCGCCGCGGTCCAGAGCGACTGGATCGAGTACATCGCGCTGCCATCGCCGGAGAAGCACACCACGGGGCGATCGGGATTGGCAATGCTGGCGCCGACCGAGGCCGGCAGGCCCCAGCCGATGCCGCCGGAGGCGAGCCCGTGATAGCCGTAGCGGTCGCGATGCGGATGCAGGGCCGTGATCTGGCGGCTGGAGGTGAGACCTTCGTCGACCAGGATGGCGTTGTCAGGCATCGCCTCGACCATTTGCAGCACGAGGAAGTCCGGATCGATCGGTGTGCGGCCGGCACTCTTGCCGATCTGCTCGACCAGCGCCGCGCGGCGCGCGGTCCAGTTCTTCGGCGCGAGCTCGGCGAGACGCTGCTTGGCGCGGCTCGCGAGGGCTGCGCCGCCCATCTCCTTGAGTACCGGGATCAGCGCGCGCAGCGTTTCCTTCAGATCCGCCTTCAGCGCGATCTCGGCCCCGTAGTTCTTGGCGATCTCCCAATCGACGAGGCCGATCTGCACGATGCCGAGGCCCTCAGGCAGCGCATCGACCTCGCTATAGACCGACATCCGCAAGGGATCGCCGCCGAGCGCGATCAGCAGATCGTAGGGCGCGAGCGTATCGCGGGCGACCTTCTGCACGCGCGCGAGCGTGCCGACGAAGCTCGGGCTTTCGGACAGAAAGTGCGAGCCGTAGGGCGTCGAGGACTGATAGGCCGCAGCGCCGAGCAGCTCGGCCAGTTCAGCCGCCTCCGTCAAAGCATCGCTCTTGACCACCTCGTCCATGGTGACGATCACGGGACGCTCAGCCTTGAGCAGGCGTGCGGCAAAGGCCTTCAGCGCCTCGTCCGACGGTTTCGTGCGCGCATCGATGCGGGTGGAGCGGCCAAGATCGAGTCCCGCCTCGCTGTTGAGGATGTCACCGGGCAGCGAGATGAACACCGGCCCGGTCGGTGGCGTCATCGCCACCTTGGCGGCGCGGCGCACGATGCGCGGCAGGTCCTCCAGCCGTGTCACCTCGACCGCCCATTTCACCAGCGGCTCGGCCATGCGCACCAGCGGACCATAGAGCACCGGCTCCATCAGACCGTGGCCCTGCTCCTGCTGGCCCGCCGTCAGGATCATCGGCGTGCCCGTGAACTGGGCGTTGTAGAGCGAGCCCATGGCGTTGCCGAGGCCGGGCGCGACGTGAACGTTGCAGGCGACGAGCTTGCCCGAAGCGCGGCTGTAGCCGTCGGCGATCGCGACCACCAGGCTCTCCTGCATCGCCATCACATAAGTGAGATCGGGATGGTCCTTCAGCGCATGCATGATCGGCAGTTCGGTGGTTCCAGGGTTGCCGAACAGATGCGTGATGCCCTCGTCCTTGAGCAGCGCGAGAAAGGCGGAGCGGCCGGTGATCTTGTTCTTCATGTTTCCTCCAGGAGCGGACCGTTGCCGCAAGGACCGAAAGCATGATGGCCGAGATGCTGGCAGAGGCGCAAGGAAGCGCGGTCATGGCTGCGTTGCGCGGGAGAGGCGCTACATCTCCTCCCGCCCGAGTTCGAACGGGTCGTCCCCGCCAGCGCGCTTCTTCCTTTTCGAGCGCTGCCAGACGACGCCGGGAAAGCCCTTCAGCGGCACCAGGGGCTCGCCGGTATAGGCCCATTCCTGCAGCTCCTCGATGGCGATGTGATAGAGCGGCTGGCGGCCGGTGCGCTCGTTGAACAGGGCGCGCGGGATGTTGACCATGTGCGGCCCGCGCGGGCGCTCGTACATGATCGGCGTGCCGCAATGCGAGCAGAAGCTGCGCGCGGTCTTCGTCGCCTTGTCCTCGTAGCGGGTCAGCGCGGTCTTGCCCGAGGTGATGCGGAAGCGCTTCTTCCAGCTTCCGACATAGGTGGCGTAGGCCGCGCCATGGGCGCGGCGGCTGGCGGCGGAATGATCGTGCCAGGCCCAGCGCGCGGGCACGTCGATCTCGAAGGCGACCTTGCCGCAGAGGCATTGGCCGGTGGCGATCCCTGCGGCGGCTGCGGCTTTGGCCATGGACGTCTCTCCGTCGTCATCGCTAGCGCAGCGAAGCAAGCTCGTCATTCCGGGGCGATGCGAAGCATCGAGCCCGGAATCCATCCCACGTCCAGGTATGCGGCCCGATGGATTCCGGGTTCGCGACTTCGTCGCGCCCCGGAATGACAGATCAAGCCGGCGTCAGCTCGTCATACACCGGATAATCCGTGTACCCCTTCTCCTCGCCGCTGTAGAACGTCGCGCGATTATACGGCGTGATCGGGTAGCCGTGCTCGAGACGACGCGGCAGATCAGGATTGGAGATGAAGATGCGGCCGAAGGCGATGATGTCCGCATGTCCGTCGGCGATCGCCGCATTCGCGGTCTCCCCGGTGAAGCCGCCGGCGGTCATCAGCACGCCGCTGTAGAGCGGACGGAACAGCACCATCGCCGATGGCACGTTCTGCCAGTTGACCTCGGCGCGGCCCGAGCCGCTGGAGCGCGGTTCGATGAAATGCAGGTACGCCAAACCCAGCTTCTCGAGCGCCTTCACGACATGGGTATAGAGCGGCATCGGATCGGGCTCGCCGGAATCATTGGCGATGCCGTAGGGCGACAGCCGCACAGCGACACGGTTCGAGCCCCAGACGTCGATCGCGGCCTGAGTGACCTCGAGCAGAAGGCGCGCGCGGTTCTCGATTCCGCCGCCATATTGATCGGTGCGCTGGTTGCTGCGCGATTGCAGGAATTGCTCGAGCAGATAGCCGTTGGCGCCGTGGATCTCGACACCGTCGAAGCCGGCGGCGAGCGCATTCTTGGCACCCTGCCGGAACGCCTCGACGATGCCCTTCACCTCATCAGTCTCCAGCGCGCGCGGCGTCTCGTAGTCGGCGATCTTTCCGTCGGCCGTCATCGCCTTCATGCCTTCGGCCTTGATCGGAATTGCCGAGGCCGAAACCGGCAGCTCGCCGCCGTGGAAGGAGGAATGAGAGACGCGGCCGACATGCCAGAGCTGGAGAAAGATGATGCCGCCCTTGGCGTGCACGGCATCCGTCACCTTGCGCCAGCCCGCGACTTGCGCCTCCGAATAGATGCCGGGTGTCGCCGGATTGCCGCGGCCGTGCGAGAGCACCGGCGAGGCTTCGGCGATGATCAGGCCGCCCTTCGTCGCACGCTGGCCGTAATATTCGGCGTTGAGTGGCCGCGGCGCGAAAGTGTCGCGCTCGGCCCGCATGCGCGTTAGCGGCGCCATCGCGACGCGATGCGCGAGCTGGTAGGGACCGACCTGCAACGGCTTGAACAAGGCTTCGAATTTCATGTGGTCCCCGGATGTCTTTGAAAGGATGCAGATGATTGTGAGGGAGACTGACCGCCTGAAGGCGGTGGTTGTTCTCCCTCTCCCCGTTCTTACGGGGAGAGGGTTGGGGTGAGGGGCTGCCTCGGCAATCGCGGTGAGAGTGGACTCGCGGAGAGTCCCCCTCACCCGGAATCCGCGCGTTGCGCGAATTCCGGCCTCTCCCCGCAAGCGCGGAGAGGCGAAGGAGAGCCGGCCTTACGCCGTCTTGATCCAGACGGCCTTCACGTTGAGATATTCCTCGACGTGCTGCTTGCCGGATTCGCGGCCGTAGCCGCTCATCTTGTAGCCGCCGAACGGCACGGCCGGATCCATCGCCTGGTAGCAGTTGACCCACACCGAGCCGGCACGCAAGCGTTTCGCCACCGCATGGGCCTTGCTGACGTCGCGCGTCCACAGACCGGAGCCGAGGCCGAACGTGGTGTTGTTGGCGCGTTTGACCAGCTCGTCCATGTCCTTGAACGCGATTGCGGAGATGACGGGGCCGAAAATCTCCTCCTGCGCGATGCGCATGTTGTCCTCGACACCCGCGAACACCGTCGGCGAGACGAAGAAGCCCTTCGACAGCGCGCCTTCGGTGACACGGCCGCCGCCGGCAAGCGCCCTCGCGCCCTCCTTCTGGCCGATGTCGAGATAGCCGGTGACGCGCTCGAGCTGCTGCTCCGAGACGAGCGGCCCGATCTGCACGTTGGGATCGAGGCCGTTGCCGACCTGCAGCTTCTTGCCGAACTCGGCGACGCGGCCGACGAATTCGTCATAGATCGAGTGCTCGACGAACAGGCGCGTTCCGGCGCTGCAGATCTGCCCTGAATTGGCGAACACCGCCATCGCCGCGCCGGGCACGGCGGCGTCGAGATCGGCATCGGCGAACACGATGTCCGGCGACTTGCCGCCGAGCTCGAGCGAGACGCGCTTGAGGTTGCCGGCCGAGGCACGGATGATCGACTGGCCCGTGACATGCGAGCCGGTGAAGGCGACCTTGTCGACGTCGTGATGCGAGGCGAGCGCCGCGCCCGCGGTCTCGCCATAGCCGGGCACGACGTTGATGACGCCGGGCGGGATGCCCGCTTCCATCGCGAGCTCGGCGATGCGCAGCGAGGTCAGTGGCGCCTCTTCGGCGGGCTTGAGCACCACGGTACAGCCGGTCGCGATCGCCGGTCCGATCTTCCAGATCGTCGCGGTCAGCGGTCCATTCCACGGGATGATGGCGCCGACGACGCCGATCGGCTCCTTCAGCGTGTAGGAGAATATCTCGCCGGGTAGCGAGTTCTCGATGGTCTCGCCGTGGATCGCGGTGGTCTGGCCGGCGTAATAGCGCAGCATGCCGACGGCGCGCAGGCGGTAGGCACGGGTGCGGCTCAGCGGCGCGCCCATGTCGAGCGTGTCGAGCTGCGACAATTCGTCGAAATTCTTCTCGACGAGATCGGCGAGCCTCAGGAGCAGGTTCTGCCGCTCGAACGGCTTGACCTTGCTCCACGGGCCTTCGAAAGCGCGACGCGCGGCCGCGACCGCACGATCGATGTCTTCCTTGTCGCCTTCGGCAACGGCTGCGAGCAGCTCGCCGGTGGCGGGATTGCGGGTCTCGAAGCGCTTGCCCGAGGCTGCATCGACCCACTTGCCGTCGATCAGCATCTGCTTGTAGGACCCGTTGGCGAACGGATGGCGCGTGATCGGAATAGCCTGCGACACAGCCATGGCTGCACTCCCTGTCAGGTGATTGATTGGTTCGATCTGGGCGGGATCGTTCGGCCGAGGATACAGCCGCGCCTGATAGGCGTAAAGGCAGCGGGGAACGAAGACCTCCCATGCCGACTTGTGCAGGGTCGCACGGCTGCCATGCTATAGCTCGGCTGAAGGCTTTCCACGGAGACGCTCGATGTCACATCCCGCCATCGTCAAGGACAATGTTGCCGTGATCACGGGTGGCGCAGCCGGCATCGGATTTGCCGCCGCCGCGGCATTTGCGCGCGCTGGAATGAAGGTGTGTATCGCGGATGTCGACGAGACACGCTTGGCAGAAGCTGCAACAAAATTGTCATCCGTAACATCGGCCGCAAACTTCATGA
Source organism: Bradyrhizobium yuanmingense (assembly GCF_025200905.1). Lineage (NCBI taxonomy): Bacteria > Pseudomonadati > Pseudomonadota > Alphaproteobacteria > Hyphomicrobiales > Nitrobacteraceae > Bradyrhizobium > Bradyrhizobium yuanmingense. The sequence continues at coordinate 6,723,280 of NZ_CP104173.1, forward strand.
CCTCGGCCGTCGATGTCAGCAGGATCGAGAGCGTGACGGAACTCGAGCGCGCCGTCCACGAGCGGTTCGGCGGCGCCGACGTCCTCATGAACAATGCCGGCATTCAGCCCGGCAGCACCTTGTTCGACGCGCCGGACAATTGGCAACGCATCATCGCCGTTAACATGTGGGGCATCATCAACGGCTCGCGCATCTTCGCGCCAAACATGATCGCCCGTGGCAGGCGCGGCCTCATCATCAACACCGGTTCCAAGCAGGGCATCACCACGCCGCCCGGCGATCCCGCCTACAACGTCTCCAAGGCCGGCGTGAAGGCCTTCACCGAGGCGCTCCAGCACGAGTTGCGCAACACGGAGGACTGTCGCGTCACGGCACACCTGCTGATCCCGGGCTTCGTCTTCACCGGCCTGACCGCAAAGGGCCGTACCGAGAAGCCGGCCGGCGCCTGGACGCCGGAGCAGACGGTCGATTTCATGCTGGCGCGGCTGGAGGCCGGCGACTTCTACATTCTCTGCCCGGACAATGACGTGCCGCGCGCGCTCGACGAGAAGCGCATGCTCTGGGCGGCCGGCGACATCGTCGAGAACCGCCCGCCATTGTCGCGCTGGCATCCGGATTATGCCGATGCGTTCGCGAAGTTTGTGGCGCGAGAGTAGGCCTGCACCGCTCTCGCTCGCCCCGGGTCTCGCGGAGAGGGTGGGGTCACGGCCACCTGGCCTTGCCCCACCTTGACTCCCCCAAAATTCGTTATACAACATAACTATTCTGACAAGGACGCAAATGACACAAGGAAACGCCGAGACCGCGAATGCGGGTCCCTCCGGGCTTTTGAAGATCGAGCGGGCGGACCGGGTTCTGACCGTGGGTCTGAACCGGCCGGCCAAGCGCAATGCGCTCAATGACGGCATCATCCTGGAAATCGGCGAGTGTTTTGCGAACCTGCCCGAGGATATCGGCGCGGTCGTCATCCACGGTATCGGCGACCATTTCTCCAGTGGCCTCGACCTCTCCGAGCTGACCGAGCACGACGCCACCGGCGGGCTCCTGCACTCCCAGATGTGGCACCGGGTGTTCGACCGCATCCAGTACAGCCGCGTGCCCGTGATCGCAGCGCTGCGGGGCGCCGTGATCGGCGGCGGGCTCGAGCTTGCCTGCGCGGCCCATATCCGCGTCGCCGAGCCCTCGACCTATTTCGCGCTGCCGGAGGGGCAGCGCGGCATTTTCGTCGGCGGCGGCGGCTCGGTGCGGCTGCCGCGGCTGATCGGCGTTGCCCGGATGATGGACATGATGCTGACGGGACGCGTCTACAGCGCGACTGAGGGCGCGTCCTACGGCTTTGCGCAATATCTGACGGAGGCCGGCAACGGGCTCGGCAAAGCGCTGGAGCTTGCGACCAAGGTGGCGTCCAACGCCCCGCTGACGAATTTTGCCGTGCTCCAGGCGCTGCCGATGATCGCGGAGGCCAATCCGCAGACCGGCCTGTTGATGGAGTCGCTGATGGCCACTGTCGCGCAGAGCGACAAGGAGGCCAAGCGGCGGATCCGCGAATTCCTCGAGCACAAGACCGCGAAGGTGAAGCCCAAATCATGAGCGTAAAGTCATGAGCGCCCAGCCGTCCTCTTCCGGCATCGAGCGCGGCGCGAGCAATTTCCCGCTGCGGCCCATCTCGTTCGGCGATCCCGTCGTCAACATCGAGCGGCGCGACGACGGCACGATTTACCTGCGGCCAAAGCAGCCGCTCGGCGACTATCCGGTCCGCATCACCGACCGCCTGCATCATTGGGCCACGACGACGCCGGACCGCGTCTTCATGGCCGAGCGCGAAGGCGGCCGCGGCTGGCGCAAGATCACCTATGCCGAGCTGCTCACCGCGAGCCGTCACATCGCCTCCGCATTGATCCAGCGCGGCCTGTCGGCCGAGCGGCCTGTCGTCATCCTCTCCGGTAATTCGATCGACCACGCGCTCCTGGCGTTCGGCGCGTTCTATGCCGGCGTTCCGTTCTGCCCGGTGTCGCCGGCCTATTCGCTGGTGTCGAAGGATTACGGCAAGCTGTCCTATCTGATGAAGCTGCTCACGCCGGGCCTCGTCTTCGCCGACGATGCCGACAAGTTCGCCGATGCGCTCGCCGCCAACGTCTCGCTCGGCACCGAGATCGCCGCGTCCTATGGCCACGTGCCGGGCCGCGACGTCACCCTGCTGGCCGATCTGATGGCGACGCCGATCCGTGGCGATCTCGACGACGTTCACGGCAGGATCGGCCCCGACACGATCGCAAAATTCCTGCTGACCTCGGGCTCGACCGGCAATCCCAAGGCCGTCATCAACACCCAGCGCATGATCTGCGCCAATCAGGTGATGCTGCGCGAGACGCTCGCCTTCCTGAAGGACGAGCCGCCGGTCATCATCGATTGGCTGCCGTGGAATCACACCTTCGGCGGCAATCACAACATCGGCCTGACGCTCTACAACGGCGGCTCGATGTATCTGGACGCCGGCAAGCCGGTGCCTGGGGGCATCGAGGAGACCGTGCGCAATCTCCGGGAAATTTCACCGACGGTCTATTTCAACGTGCCCAAGGGCTACGAATCGCTGCTGCCCTATTTGCGCGACGACCAGGGCCTGCGCGCCAAGTTCTTCGACCGGCTGCATGCGATGTTCTTCTCGGGCGCGGCGCTGTCGCCGTTCGTCTGGGACAGCCTCGACGAGCTCGCGGCGAAGGAGAAGGGCTATCGCGTGCCGATGCTGACCGGTCTCGGCGCGACCGAGACCGCGCCGTTCTTCATGTCGGTCAATCCGCGCACCAGCCGCTCCGGCCATGTCGGCCTGCCCGTCTCCGGCAACGACGCCAAGCTGGTGCCGAACAACGGCAAGCTGGAAGTGCGCGCCAAGGGGCCGAACGTGATGCCTGGCTACTGGCGCCAACCCGACATCACGGCAAAATCCTTCGACGAGGAAGGATTTTACAAGATGGGCGATGCGCTCAAGCCCGCCGATCCCGATGATTTCAACGCCGGCTTCGATTTCGACGGCCGCGTCAGCGAGGACTTCAAGCTCGCGAGCGGCACCTGGGTCAGCGTCGGCCCCTTGCGCGCGCGCCTCACCGCGGCCTGCGCGCCCCTGGTGCGCGACGTCGTCATCGCCGGCATCAATCGCGACGAGATCTCCGCGCTGGTCGTGCTCGATCTCGACGGCTGCCGGCTGATCAACCCGACGCTGCCGCCCGACGATCTCGTCGTCGCGACGCGCGACCGCCTGGTGCGCGAGGCGTTCCGCGAGCGTCTGACCCGTTTCCTCGGCCAGGCCACGGGATCCTCGACACGGATCACGCGCGCGATCCTGATGGACACGCCGCTCTCGATCGACAAGGGCGAAGTCACCGACAAGGGCTCGATCAACCAGCGCGCAGTGCTGGAGCATCGCGGCGAGCTGATCGAGGAGCTCTACGCTGCCAATCCGTCGAACCGTGTGATATCGGTCACCTAGAAAAAATATCGCCAAAGGAGAACGCCATGTTGTTGAAGGATCAGGCAGCCATCGTCACCGGCGGCGCATCGGGACTGGGCGCGGCCACCGCGAGAAAGCTGGCCGCACAGGGCGCCAAGGTCGCGGTGTGCGACCTCAACACCAAGCTGGCCGAAACGGTCGCCGCAGAGATCAAGGGCGTGGCCGTCACCTGCGACGTCTCCGATGCCGCCTCCGCTGAAGCCGCGATCGCGCAGGCGACCAAGGCCCATGGCCCGGCGCGCGTGCTGGTCAATTGTGCCGGCATCGGCGTTGCCAAGCGCGTGGTCGGCCGCGACGGCCCGATGGCGCTTTCGGATTTCGACAAGGTGATCAAGGTCAACCTGATCGGCACCTTCAACATGCTGCGCCTCGCCGCCACCGAAATGTCCAAGCTGGAGCCGCAGGCGACCGGCGAGCGCGGCGTCATCATCAACACCGCCTCCGTTGCCGCCTATGACGGCCAGATCGGCCAATCCGCCTATTCGGCCTCCAAGGGCGGCATCGTCGGCATGACGCTGCCGATCGCGCGCGAGCTCGCGCAGTTCGGCGTCCGCGTGCTGACGATCGCCCCCGGCCTGTTCCTGACGCCGCTGCTGGCGAACCTGCCGCAGGAGGCCCAGGACTCGCTCGCCGCCGCGATCCCCTTCCCGCGCCGGCTCGGCCAGGCCGACGAGTTCGCCGCGCTCGCGCTGCACATGGTCGAGAATGCCTACCTGAACGGCGAAGTGGTGCGCCTCGACGGTTCGCTGCGCATGGCGCCCAAGTAGATTCGTCGAGCAAGGCCAGCCAGATGTTCGTGAACCGGCGCGAGGTCCAGATCCAGTGGGGCGATTGCGACCCCGCGAACATCGTCTACTACCCGCGCTATTTCGCGATGTTCGACGATTCGACCTCGACCCTGTTCGAAGCCGCCGGCTTCTCCAAGCAGGACTTGGTCCGCAAATACGGCCTGGTGGGCATCCCGATGGTCGACACGCGGGCCAAGTTCTACATCCCCTCGACCTATGGCGACTGGATCACCATCGAGACCAGAATCGAGAGCATCAAGCGCTCGAGCTTCGAGGTGAAGCACAATGTCTACAAGGGCGAGGCGCTCGCGATCGAGGGTTTCGAGACCCGCGTCCTGGTCGGCCGCGACCCTGATAACCACGACAAGCTGAAATCCGCACCATTCCCGGCGGAAATGGTAGCCAAGTTCACGGGGAGTTAAGTCCGGAGCTAAATCGCCGCATCACCAAAAGACGGGGCTGAATTACCCCGCGATTTCTGCTTTCAGATAAACACGTCAAGGGAGGAATAGATGAAACGCTTTTATTTAACCGCTGCCATCACTGCGGCTGCGCTGACCCTGCCGGCATTGCCCGCGCTGGCCCAGACCAGCGAAGTCACCATCGGCATCACCACGACCACGACCGGTCCAGGTGCGGCACTCGGTATTCCCGAGCGCAACGCGCTGGAATTCGTGCCGAAGGAGATCGGCGGCGTGCCGCTGAAGGTGATCGTGCTCGACGACGGCGGCGATCCCACCACCGCTACCACCAACGCCCGCCGCTTCGTCACCGAATCCAAGGCCGACATCATCATGGGCTCGGCGCTGACGCCGCCGACCATCGCGGTCTCCAACGTCGCCAACGAGGCCGGTATCCCGCACTTCGGTCTGGCGCCCTTCCCGATCACGCCGGAGCGCATGAAGTGGTCGGTGGCGATGCCGCAGCCGATTCCGATCGTCGGCAAGGTGCTGTATGATCACATGAAGGCCAAGGGCGTGAAGACGCTCGGCTACATCGGCTATTCCGATTCCTACGGCGACCTCTGGTTCAACGATTTGAAGGCGCAGGCCGTGCCGATGGGGATGACGATCGTCGACGAGGAGCGCTTCGCTCGTCCCGACACCTCGGTGACCGGCCAGGTGCTGAAGCTCGTCGCCGCCAATCCCGACGCCATCCTGGTCGGCGCCTCCGGCACCGCGGCCGCGCTGCCGCAGACCGAGCTGCGCGAGCGCGGCTACAAGGGCCTGATCTACCAGACCCACGGCGCGGCCAGCATGGACTTCATCCGCATTGCCGGCAAAGCAGCGGAAGGCGTGCTGATGGCCTCGGGTCCCGTCATGGCCCCCGAGGAACAGCCGGACAGCGCGCTGACCAAGAAGCCGGGCCTCGCGCTGAACTCCGCCTACGAGGCAAAGTACGGCCCCAACAGCCGCAGCCAGTTCGCCGGCCATTCCTTTGATGCGTTCGAGATCCTCAAGCGCGTCATTCCGGCGGCGTTGAAGACGGCCAAGCCCGGCACGCCGGAATTCCGCGAAGCCATCCGCCAGGCGCTGCTGACGGAGAAGGAGCTGGCGGCGAGCCAGGGCGTCTACAACTTCACCGAAAAGGACCGCTACGGCCTCGACGAGCGCTCGCGCATCCTGCTCACGGTGAAGGACGGCAAGTACACGCTGGTGAAGTAGGCGTCGCCAAGATTCGAGACAACGAGAGCCGGCCCACTGGGCCGGCTCTTTGTTTTGGTTAGTGGAGTGAGCTGCAGCTCCGGCACCGGTGCGCCCCCTCTCCCGCTTGCGGGAGAGGGTTGGGGAGAGGTGCCTCCGCGTTGCGACCCTCCGAGACTTACGGAGAAAACCCCCTAGAGGAGAAAACCCTCACCCGGCGCTTCGCGCCGACCTCTCCCGCAAGCGGGAGAGGTTGCACGGAGTCAGCCGATGCACCGCGGCTACGCCGCCTGCCGTAGCGGCGTCCAGGCGAATTCCGGATAATAGTCGTCCATCATGCGGTCGACATAGGCGGTGAGGTTCGGAAATCCCTCGGCCCGCTCGCGCAAGGCGGATTCGAAGAACGGTGAGAGGACGCCGGCGAGCATACCGAACGCAGTGGCATCGACGCCGCAGGGCCTGTTGCCCATCAGGAAGGCTTTGTCGCCGAGCTGCACCGACAGCGCGAACAGCGAACGCACGGCAAGATCGACGTCGTCATCCGGCGCATGGCGGCCGAGGCCAGAGAGCAGATAGTTCTCGGCGACGCGGAATTGAGCGTCCTCGCGCAGCTTCTCGCGATTGTGCTCCGGCGCACCGTCGAAGAAATGCGCGGGCCCCTTGGCGAAATTGACCGGATCGACCCAGCGCGCGCCCACCAGCGCCCAATAGACGTGGTGCTCGATCATGCGCTCGAACGCCCAGGCCTGCGCACGCTCGGCCAAGGTGAGGCCGGCATCGAAATCGAAGCCGTAGCGGCGCTCGATATGGGCCCGGATGAAGGTGGAATCGGCCACCGCCTCGCCGCCATCGTCGATGAAGGGCAGCTGCCCCTTGGGCGAGGCCGGCGGCATCGCCCGCTCTTTCCGATAAGGCAGTCCCGCCATCTTGAGCTGCACCTCGGTCTTGGTGACGAAGGGGCTGATTTCCGGCAGGCCGAAGCCGGCGCCAAAGCCGTAAAGCGTGATCATGCAAGCTCTCCTGAACCTGTCGAACGAGTGGAAGGAACCTAGCGGCCGGCTGCTGCCACCATGGTGGCAGCAGCCGTGATATCTTCTGCGAAGCGGGCCCCGCGCCAGGCGCGGCCCATCAGATGGCGGACCAGCGCATCCGCGGCATGGTTCAGCGAGCGTGTCACCACGCTTGCGAGCGCAAATCGGAGATCAACGACCATGAGATCGAGCGGAACGAGGCGGCCAAACGCCCAAGCCCGCAACATTTGGCCGTGCCACAGCTGCGCCCGCCACAGTGGACCGGCCTGGCCGAAATGGGTTGGAATGATCATGGACAAATCCTCTTCAGTCGATGTGTTGTCCCGGTATAGAACCCCCCTGCTGCCAACATCCTGTCAGCAGCCGCGCGCCGATTTCTGATCCGTCGTTCGAAAGAGAATTGACATGAGACGCGCCGACCGGCTGTTTCAAATCATCCAGGTGCTAAGGCGCACGCGTAAGCCGCTGACGGCAGACGCGATCGCGGCCGAGCTCGAGACTTCGAAGCGCACCATCTATCGCGACATCGCAACCCTGATCGGCCAGCGCGTGCCGATCCGCGGCGAAGCCGGCATGGGTTACATCCTGGAAAAGGGTTTCGACCTGCCGCCCCTGATGCTGACGCCGGACGAGATCGAGGCGGCCGTGCTGGGCGCGCAATGGGTCGCAGGCCACGCCGATTCCGCGCTGGCGCGCGCGGCCGAAGACTTGATGGCCAAGATTGCCGATACCGTCCCGGAGCGCCTGCGCCCCTTCGTACTGGAGCCGGCGAGCCGGGCGCGTCCGAGCTGGAACCGGGAACCGGACCGCCTGGACATGGCGCGCACCCGGACCCAGATCCACGAAGGCAAGAAGATCATGCTGCGCTATCGCGACGAACAGGGCCGCCCCAGCGAGCGCATGATCTGGCCGATCTCGGTCGGCTATCTCGAAGCCGTGCGGCTGCTGGCGGCCTGGTGCGAGCTGCGCGGCGACTTCCGCAGCTTCCGCACCGACCGCGTGGTCGAGGCGACCTATCTCGACGAGAAATATCCGGAACGGCGCGACGTGCTGCGCGCGAGATGGCGGCAGAGCCTGGTCTGGGGTCCGCCGAAGGACACGTGAGAACGATGGACGAGACCGAGCTGTCGAGCTGTTGCCAGGGCTGCGGCGCCTGCTGCGGCTATTCGCAGAACTGGCCGCGCTTCTCGATCGAGAGCGACGAGGAGCTTGCGCTGATCCCGGAGGCGCTCGTCAACGACCGGCAATCGGGCATGCGCTGCGAGGGCGATCGCTGCGCGGCATTGCAAGGCGAGATCGGAAGGATGACGGCCTGCGGCATCTATGACGTGCGGCCGGAGGTGTGCCGCACCTGCATGCCTGGTGACGCCGAATGCGCGATGGCGCGGCGGAAGTTCGGCCTGCCCGTTATCGAGGCCGCTTAGGCGGGGACGGCTTCGCCGATCTCGTCGTCGAGCTCGTCATCGAGCGGTGCGAGCACCGAGAGCGGCTTGGTCGACAGCGTGATCGGCTTGCGCCCACCCGTCAGCGACGGCGAAGCTTTCGCGGTGCCTTCGCGCGACAGCGCGAAGAGCGTCGAGCCGACGCGGCCGCCATTCTCGATCAGGTCGCGCTCGCTGCAGCTCGCTGCGATCGCGACCGCCAGCGAGTGCAAATGGCTACGGCGGTAGCAGAACAGCGCCAGCCTGGCGCGCACGTCAGGGGAAACACTCTCAACCAGCCTCGGCAGGCCACTCTCACTGGCGCGATACATCTCGCCAAGGAGCTCGTCGCGGACCGGGCAGAAATCGCTTTCAAAGGCGTCGCGGCTTGAAAACATTGCAGTTCTCCCTCGTGTGAGGAAGATGCAGCGCAATTCTCTAACGAAAGGTTAACCACGCTGCCCGGTAGTCACCCGGGGTGGTTGCGCGTCGGCCGCGAATCGGTGGGACGCCTTGGTGGGGTTTTCAAAGTCTTCCGCGGCGTCATGGCCGGGCTTGTCCCGACCCTTCACGGAAAGCCAGGAGGCACGAAGAACGTGGAGGCCCGGGACAAGCCCGGGCATGATGATCCCTCGTGCTGATGGCGATTGCCTCCCCGAAAGGCCCAAAGGCGACCTTCAGTTCGCCGCCATGAAGATCGCGAGGCCGAAGCCGGTCAGGTGGTGCAGCGCCTGGTCGACGCCGATCAGGGTCCAGAACCAGGGATGGGCGAGGTCGACGCCGAAATTGGCGGAGACGTATCCCTTGGCGCGGTCGATCGTGATGTGGATCAGGAAGTCGAAGAAGGCCACGAACCAGAATCGCGGCGCCACGATCACGATCAGCGGCAGCGCGACGGCAAGGTGGACCAGGCAGTGCACCAGGAGCGGCAGGGCCCAGCCATGCTTCTGATCCTTGCCGTGCGCCATCCAGGCGGTTTGAAGAACGAAATCGGCGATGACGTGCTTGAAGGTGAGCAGCAACATCCAGCCAATGAGCGCTTCAACCGGAATCGCCGATGACATGGGTGGAAACGACAAAGCTGACGCCCTCATTGACGTGACGAGAAGAATTGGAGCGTTCAGCGCAACTTCTTCTTGGACCGGTCAAATCGCCGGGACGCGCAATTTATGACATCTCCCGCGGCGGAATGCAGCCGGGTGGAACCGGAAAATCGCCAAGTGTGGCTAACCGGTGATAGGATGGCCAATCGCCGCGGACATATCGACTAAGGTTACCTCCGGCTCGAAATTTGCATTCCGCTGCCTTCGCGCTATCATCGGCGATCGGGAATATCGTTCTTTTTTCAGGCGTTTACGAATTACCGGGCCCGCCGCGCTTCCAAGCCACGCGCCGCCGCCAGCCAAACGATAAGGCCAGAGTGCCGCCATGAGTACCGAAGGCCCCATCGCATCGCCGACCATGCCGCCGCCCCGGCGCCCCAAGGTGATCAAGACCAACCAGCAGCAGGTTCTCCTCTACGTCGTGCTGACCCTGCTGCTGTCGTTCGCCACCGTCTGGGCCGGCCGCACGCTGGTGCACAATTCGGAGACGCTGACCTTTGCCGTCGGCGGCCCCAACAGCGATGAGGCGCTGTTCGCGGCCAAGCTCGCCGCCCTCCTGAAGAACAACGCTTCGCGCTTGCGGATCAACATCGTCAACAACGCCGACAATGCCAAGGCGCTCGCGCAGTTCGACCGCAGGCAGGCCGACCTCGCCGTGCTGCGCACCGACGCCAAGGTGCCGCTGCGGGCGCGCACGCTCGCGATCCTCGAGCACGATCTCGTGCTCCTGCTCGGTCCCGGCAACAAGAAGATCAAGTCGCTGGCCGAATTGAAGAAGAAGAAGGTCGCGGTCGTCGCCGAGAACGAATCCTCGCTCGCCTTCGTCCGCAGCATCCTCGACGTCCCCGATGGCCCTGAGGCTGCGAAGATCCAGATGGCGCCGCAGGGCGCGACGCTCGACAAGCTGTTCGCCCCGGCAAACGGCTTCAGCGCGGTGATCGCGATCGTCCACGCCTCGAAGGCGGTCCGGGACAAATCCTATGAGCAAGCCGCCAAGCGCGGCGGCTTCACACTGAACACCATCGAAGAAGCCAAGACGCTGGCGCGCAAATTTCCCGGCATTTCCGATGAGACCGTGACAGCCGGCTCGGTGTCGACATCCCCGCAGATTCCCGACGACGATCTCGACACGATCGGTCTCGAATGGCTGCTGGTCGCGCAATCCCGGATGTCCCCAAGCACGGCCGGCGAGCTCGCCCGCATCGTCTACGAGAACAAGGCGGCGCTCGGGCTCGACAACGGCTTTGCCACCAGGATCGAGCCGGCCTCGGTCGAGAAGGACGCCTTCGTGGTCGCGCATCGGGGCGCCGCCGACTACATCAACGACGACACCAAGTCGTTCGTGGATAAGTACAGCGACCTGATGTATCTGGGCGTCGCGGCGCTCAGCGTCATCGGGTCGATCTTCGCCGCGATCTACGCCAAGATCACCCGCATCGCGCCGGAGAAGGCCAGCGAGCTCTCGACCGCCATCCTCGACATCGGCGAGCGGATCGAGCACGCCCATTCGCTGGATCAGCTCGAATGTCTCCAGGATGAGCTCGAGACCATCTTGCGCGGTGCCGTCATCGGCCTCAGGGACGGCACGATCAGTACCGACGGGCTCGACACCTTCAAGCTCGGCTACGAATTCGTCCGTGACGAGATCGGCATGCGCCGCGACTATCTGAAACGTCATGCCGGCGAAGCCGACAAGACGGTACGCGATGCCGGCCCGGCTCCGTCGGACGATAGCAATGTCGTGGTGGTGAAGACCGCCCAGAGCGCCTGACCCCGCCGGATTGAGCAACCCACCCACCACGCTCGTGTCCCGGACATGCCGCAATGCCGAAGGCGTTGCGGCGCTGAGCCGGGACTCAGAGCCGCAGTTTCCGCTGCTCGATGGGCCCCGGCTCTGCAGCGCATCATCACAGCGCGTCGAAGACGCGCGTAAACGCGCTTGTGGTGCTGCGCTGCGTCCGAGACGAGAGTGAGGCTATGCTCCCGACCGATCGCTGCCGGTCGTCTGGAACCCTGCCCACCCGCAACCGTTGGTTTCCGGTTGCAACCGGAGAACGCGGCATGCGTGCACTCCTCATCATCCTCCTTCTGGCAATGCTGGCGGCGGCCGGCTACTTCGCCTATTCCGCAATGGCGGTCGAAGGTGAGCCGATCCCGACGGAAGGCTATGTGGCACTGGCGCTGGGCGCGGGGTTTTCCGTCATTGTCGGCGTCGGGCTGATGGTGCTGCTGTTCTTCAGCAGCCGCCGCGGCTACGACGAGCCGCCACATTTCAGGTAAGGCACCCCGCCAGGGACGGCGGCGTGGACGGCAGGCCCGCTGCAGCGGCGCGGCAAACGACCGGCGCCGTCGTTGACGGCCTCCGCCCGGGCGGGCACTTTGGCGCCGACAACGGAGACGAGAATGTCGGACACAGCCGACGCAGCATCTAGCCCCCTGCTCGAAATCATCGGCGCCCGCGCCACCATCCGCCTCAACCGGCCGAAACATCTCAACCGGCTGCAGGCGGAGGATCTCGACGAGCTGACGAGACTGTTCGACCGGGTCGAGGCCGATCCCGATATTCGCGTGCTGGTGCTGACCGGAACCGGGCGCGCCTTCTCCGCCGGCTACGATCTCAATTCGGTCGCGGAACGCGCCGTCAGCGCGGGCGAGCAGCAGAGCGCGGGCTCGGCCTTCGAGGCCGTCGTCAACCGGCTCGAGGATCTCGGCGTGCCGACCATCTGCCGGCTCAATGGCGGCGTCTATGGCGGCTCGACCGACCTCGCGCTCGCCTGCGATTTCCGCGTCGGCGTCGATACCGCGGAAATGTTCATGCCGGCGGCGCGGCTGGGGCTGCACTACTACCCGAGCGGCATCAAACGCTACGTGACCCGCCTCGGCGTCGACAATGCGAAAAAGCTGTTCCTCACCGCGCAGAAGATCGACGCCCCGGAGATGCTGCGCATCGGCTATCTCACCACAATGGTGCCGCTGGAATTCCTGGACGAGGAGGTCGACACGCTCGCTGCGATCCTCGCCGGCAACGCCCCCCAAGCGATGCGCGGCATGAAGCGCGCGATCAACGAGTTCGCCCGCGGCGAGCTCGATGAAGGCGCCGCCGACCGGCGCCACCGCGACAGCATGCGCGGCGACGAGATCAAGGAAGGCATCAAGGCGTTCGCCGACAAGCGGGCACCGCGATTTTGACGCCCTCTCATCCACCCGCCGCGGCGGCATGCTGCGCCGCCATCTCCGCATCTGCGGCATTGATGCGCTGGAACGCCGGCCGCGCCGTCATGCGCTCCGCATAGCGGACGAAGACATCCTTCTTCGGCACGATGCCGAACATCATGGTCCAGCTGAACGCGACGCCCCACAATACGTCGGCCGCCGTCATGCGCTCGCCGAGCAGATAGGGCCCGTTCGCCAGCTGGGCCTCGAGCGCACCCAGCATCGTATCGTAATCGGCATAGGGCGATTGCGTGATCGGCGCCGGCTCTCGCTGCATGAACTTGTCGATCAAGGCCGGCTCGAACGACGACCCATAATAGGCGATCCAGCGCAGATAAGGCCCGCGCAACGGATCGTTCAGGGCGGGGGTCAGCCCCGCTTGCGGGAACAGGTCGGCGAGATAGATGGTGATCGCGACCTGCTCGGTCACCAGCGCCTCGCCGTGGCGAATCGCCGGCACCTTGCCGAGCGGGTTGAGGGCGAGATAGGCGGGCTTGCGCTGATCGCCGGCCTTCATGTTGAGGACATGGAGATCGTAAGGTGCCCCCAGCTCCTCGAGCAGCACGCGCGTGCCGGTGGCGCGCGTCTGCGGCGAATAGAACAGGGTGATGCGGTTCGGATCGGTCATGGCAGTCTCCATCTGGCCGGCTGGCGATGGCGCCGCTTGTAGCGGACCATACCTGACATCTTGTGTCAGGTATGGTCTAAGGGATCATGCGCGCGAGCCGGATGCTGTCGATCCTCACCACCCTCCAGGCCAGGGGACAGGTCACCGCGCCCGAGCTCGCGCAGGCCTGCGAAGTGTCGGTGCGCACGATCTATCGGGACATCGACGCGCTCGCGGCGTCCGGCGTTCCCGTTTATGCCGACCGCGGCGCGGAAGGCGGCTATCGGCTGCTCGACGGCTATCGCGTGCGGCTGAACGGGCTGTCGCAGAGCGAGGCGGGCGCGTTGTTCCTGGCGGGATTGCCAGGCCCGGCCGCCGCACTCGGGCTCGATGCTGCGATGATCGCCGCCCAAAACAAGCTGATGGCGGCACTGCCACCGAATTTGCGTGAGGATGCCGGGCGGATGCAGGAGCGTTTCCACCTGGACGCGCCCGGCTGGTTCGGTGAAGCGGAAGACCCGAAGCACCTGCGCACCATCGCTGGCGCTGTGCTGCGCGGGACGCTGATCAGGATTCGGTACCAGAGCTGGCGATCCGAGAAGCAGCGCCGCGTCGCGCCGCTCGGCCTCGTGCTGAAGGGCGGCAGCTGGTATCTCGCAGGACAAGTCGACGGCAGCGTGCGCACCTATCGCGTCGCACGCGTGCTCGACTGCACAGCCCTCGGCGACCGCTTCGATCGTCCGGCCGGCTTCGACCTCGCCGCCCATTGGCGGGCCGCGACGCTGCGGCTCGAAGCGGAGATGCACCCCAATGTCGCGATCGTCCGCCTGTCGCCGTTCGGCGTGAAGCTGCTCGACGCGCTCAGCCAGCCCTATGTCAAGGCACGCACGCAGCTCGAGGAGACAGCCGATGCAGACGGCTGGCGCATTGCGCGCGTGCCGGTCGGAAAGACATCGTGGCATGCCGCGGCCGAACTGCTGCGGCTCGGCCCGGAAGCCGAAGTCCTTGAACCGGCCGATCTCCGCGACAAGATGGTCGAGCTGACGCAGGCGATGGCCGCGCGGTATCGCGCGGCGCGGAAAGCCTGATCGCGGCGCATTCTGCCGCAGCCGACGAAACATTCCTGAAACACGATTCTTCCCGCTTGCCATGAACGCGATCGCGTCTCGTCTCGACGGAAATGCAGGGACGCAACAATGGCCCTAGCGCCGAATGGAGAATGAAGATGTTTCGTAAGCTTGCACTTGGTCTGATCGCCGCCGGCACGCTCGGCGTTGCCGCTCTCGCCCCCACCGCGGCCTCGGCCGGCGGCTTCCATCACCATCATGGTCATCACCACTGGGGTCCCGGCTGGGGCTTTGGCGGTATCTACCTCAACACCGGCGTCAGCAATTGCTATCAGGAGCGCCTGGTCCGGACCCGTCACGGCCTGCGCGTGCGCGTCGTGAACGTCTGCGCCTACGGGATCTACTGATATCTCGATATCACGACAAAGCTCCGGTCGCACCGCGGCCGGAGTTTTGCGTTGAGCTAGCCGGCCTGCCGCTGCCGGCGAAACCAGGCCCAGGTCTCGCGCGTCGTTCTGATGTAGCCGCGGCCGCGATGGACGATCTCGCCGTCGACGATCGCGTTCAGCTTCGGCAGGGCGTGAAAGGGGATCGAGGGATAAGCGTGGTGCTCGACATGATACGGCATGTTCCACGCGAACCATTTGACGATAGCACCGGTGTAAGTCGTGCGGGTGTTCTGAAAGGCGCTGCGGGTGCGGTCGCAACCGGTATGCTCGGCGTAGAGATAGGGCCGCAGGAAGAACTGCCCGATCACGAGCGGCACGATCCAGACCCAGAGCAGCAGCGCTGAAGAGAACCACAGCGACAGCGCGAGCAGCAGGGCGTAGAGCGCGACATAGGCGCGCGCCTCGGCAACGATGGTGCTGCGCTTGCTCTCGGGAATCCATGGCACGACGACCTTGCCGGTGATCGCGTGGCCGAGCATCAGCCGCAGACGGCCGGCGACCTGGAGCAGGCCGCTATAGGCGAGCGCAAGCTGGGTGTCGGACGTCGGCTTCACGCCCACGATCAGCTCGGGATCCCTTTCCGGGTCCTGCGTGTAGCGATGATGGTCCCAGTGAAACAGACAGTAATATTCGTAAGGCAGCCCGATGATGAACGCCGAGAGATAGCCGACGCCGAGATTGAGGCCCCGGCTCCTGAATGCCGTCTTGTGCGCGGTCTCGTGCACCGCCATGAACAGGAAGGCAACGACATAGCCCTGCACCACCATCAGCGGCAGCGCCCAGAGCGCGCCCCAGCTCGACGAAACCGTCCAGATCAGCACGCCCACCAGCACAATCACGCTGTAATGGCCGAGGCTCTGCACCGCACCTCTGATGTTGGAGCGAACCGACAATTCGCGCAGCGTGGTGGGCGTCAGGGGCTTCAGGCGATGGCCGGCGTCCGGAATGGTTGCGTCGCTCATGGTCGGTTGCGTGCCCTACTTGCGGAGAAGCTCGGCGATCTCGGCCTTGATGAAGGCCTGGTCGCGGGGATTGTTGATGGGATTGCCGGCGCGATGGCCATGCAGCGACGGGATCGGATGCAGCACCGCCGATTTCGCGTTGACGAGCTTGCCGAGTTCGTCCTCGTTGTCGTGCACGTCGAAATAGCGGTCAGTCGCGCCCGGCATCAGCAGCATGTGGGCCTTGATCGCCGCCAGCGCGCGATCGAGATCGCCGGCGAATGCCCCACACCGACTGATGTCGCCACGCTGCCAGATGCCGATCTGCGCCAGAAGATCGTTGGCATCGCGCCGCGCGAAGGTCGCATCCCAGGCGCGGACGAGATAATCCTCGAGTGAAGTGAAGCCGGCCTCGCGCCAGAGCTCGTCGCGGTAGAAGCCGTGCGACATCGCCCAGCCGGCATAGACGCGTCCCATGGCGCGGTAGCCGGCGACGGGTTTTTCGAGGAAACGACCATCGCGGAAGGCGGGATCGGCCGTGAGCGCGGCCTTCACGCTTTCAAGGAAGACGTAGTTGTAGGGTGCGCAGCGGGCGCTGCCGCAGACGACCGCGGCGCGCTCGACCATGTCCGGATGCAGCGCCGACCAGTGATAGGCCTGCATGCCGCCCATCGACCAGCCATAGACCAGCGCAAGCTTCGAGATGCCAAAGCGCTCGGTGAGCAGCCGGTGCTGGACCGCGACGGCATCGTGATAGCTCACTTCCGGGAAAGGCGCGGGCGTGTTCGAGGGCGACGACGACAGGCCGTTGCCGAACAGGTTCGGGATGATGATGAAGTAGTGCGTGGGATCGAGCACGCCGTCGGGCCCGATCAGCCATTCAATGTCGGTGTGCTGGGCGCTGAACGAGGTCGGATAGAGAATGACGTTGTCTTTGGCCGGGCTCAGCGTGCCGTAGGTCTTGTAGGCGAGCTTCAGCGCGGGAAACACGGACCCGAATTGGAGCGTGACGTCGCCAGCCTCGAAGATGTCGTAGCCGCGCTGCGCCGTCATGCACTCAGCTCCCGCTCACGGAGGCCGCTAGACCTCACGGCTTCTTCGATGCATCGATCATGCCGGCTCCCGCCAGATGCGCCGTTTGCGCCCGATCTTATAATGTACTTATAGTACACTAATTAGAGGCCGGCAAGATAAATCCGATCCGCAACCCGGCTCAGGCGATGGCCGCGAGATAGCGCGCGACCGACGCAGCAAACGCCGCCTTGGCACCGCTGGCGATGTTGCGGCCCCACCAGGCGCCATAGATCCGGTCGAAGGCGAACGGCTCGACGGCTGACGCAATCCGCCGCACCGCGGCGGCGTTGAGCGGCATGTAGTTCGGATAGGAATACATGAAGCTGACGAAGCGCCGGTCCATCGTCACCTGCGCGATATCCCCCGTGAGCAGTGCACCCTTGCCGTCCGCACCACGCGCATAATGCAGCACGGTGGCGCCGGAGAAGTGGCCTCCGGTGCGAAGCAGCAGCACGTCGCCGGAGAGGCGATGGCTTTCGCCGGTCCAGTGCACGATCGCCGGATGAGGCCGCGTGACAAAGGCGCGATCGTCGGCGTGCAGATAGACCGGCACGCCACCGAACCTGTCGCTCCAGTCGGCGACCGCGCCATAGTAATGCGGATGCGAGATCGCGATGGCCTTGAGACCGCCGAGTGCTGTGATGTGATGGATGGCCTCGTCGGTCGCGAGCGGAATGCAATCCCACATCACGCAGCCGTCGCCGTCAGGCACCAGCAGCGCTCGCTGCCCGATGGCAAAGCTCGGCTCCATGCCGATCCCGGTCAGGCCGAGATCGTCGCGCCCCACCAGTCGGTGCTTGCGCGCGAGCTCCTCGCGCGTGAGGAAAGCTTGACCGTCCCAGCCGACGAACTGGCGCTCGTCCTCGCAGATCGGACAGGCCGCAGGGGGTTTTCCGCTATCCGGGAATTGAGCGCCGCAGGTTGCGCAGGTCCAGAGGGGCATCGCGCTGATCCATCATGATCCAGTCTTGCAAGACATGACGTCGCACTCGCCGGATCGCAAGAGCAACCGGAACCAACGGGTTGAGAGCAGGTTAAGTTCTGGTCCGCCCGGGCACCCGCCCGCCGAGTCCGCATCATGCGAGATCCGATTCGATCGGCAGCATCAAGTTCAGCGTCTCGATGACATCTCGCCCTTCAACGTCTCGCATCTGGCCCCTGTTCGCGCTCAATTTCTTCATGGCCGACATGCAGTCGGGCATCGGGCCGTTCGTCGGGGTCTTCCTTCAGGAACGCGGCTGGGCGACCGGCCTGATCGGCACGGCAATGACGATCGGCAACGTCGCGGGCATGCTGGTCACGACTCCGATCGGCGGCTTCATCGATTCCAGCCGCAACAAGCGGCTGTGGGTGATCATTCCCGGCATCTGCGTCGTCTCGGCGTCTGCAATCATCCTGATCTCGCAAAACTTCTGGGCGGTGACGTTCTCGCAAGTCGCGCAATCGCTGGCGAGCGCCGCAATCGTGCCGGCCGTCACGGGCATCACGCTCGGCATCGCCAAGCAGAAGGGCTTCAATGCGCTCAACGGCCGCAACCAGGCGTACAACCACGCCGGCAACATGGTCGGAGCCGCGCTCTCAGGCTATCTCGGCTACAAGTATGGCTATTTTGCCGTGTTCGCGCTGGCGGCCCTGTTCGGCGCCATCGCCATCGCTTGCGTGCTGATGATTCCAGCCAAGGCGATCGACGATCGCGCCGCGCGCGGCAGCAAGGAGGACGATTCCAAGGCGCCGCCGGATGCGATGACGATGCTGCTGAAGCACAAGGCGCTGCTCGTGCTGGCTCTCGCCCTCGCGCTGTTCCACCTCGGCAATGCCGCGATCGTGCCGCTGTACGGACTTGCCGCGGTCGCCGAGGGACAGGCCAACGGCCCGAGCTTCGTCGCAACCACCGTGGTGATCGCACAGGGCGTGATGATCGTGACCTCGCTGATCGCGATGAAGGCCGCGAGCAAGCGCAACTACTGGCCGATCATCTTGGTCTCCTTCATGTTCCTGCCCATCCGGGGCGTGCTCGCCTTCTTCGTCACGGGATGGTGGGGCGTCGTGCCGATGCAGGTGCTCGACGGCATCGGCACCGGGCTTCAGACGGTTGCCGTCCCCGGCATGGTCGCGCGCTCGCTCAACGGCACCGGCCGCATCAATCTCGGCCAGGGCGCCGTGATCACCGTGCAGGGCGTCGGCGCGAGCCTCAGCCCGGCTCTCGGCGGCTGGATCGCGCAATGGATCGGCTATGGGCCGACCTTCCTGCTGCTCGGCGGCTTTGGCCTGGCGTCGATCGCGCTGTGGCTGGCCTTCAGTGCGGCGGTGAAGAAGTATTGAGGTTCTCCGGCGCCTGGCGGTCGCGGCGCAGCGTGCTCGATTTGCCCAATAAGGAGGCTGCGGCACCTCGTCGCTGGCTCAGCGCGTAGGTGCGAGTGGTTTTTCGCGCAATCTGGCGCTTTTCTAGTTGCCGCATCCCCGGCGCGCCGACGAAAGTGCGGACCGCAATGAATCGGCAATAGGCGTTCCGGCGATCGATGACCCAGCCGCAGCTCTCATTCGATGGCGACCCGAACGGTGCGGCCTATGAGCAATGGCGCGAGCAGTTTTGCCGTCAGGTAGCGAACGTCGATTTCGTGCCGGTTGGTGAAGGGCGCGTTCACCGAACCATTGCGCCTGCCATTCTTCCCCGCCTCAGACTCTCGGCCTCGTTCGGCACGCCGATGTCCTTCGTGTCATTGGGAACGAACGACGAGTTGGTGATCACGACGTCGCCCAATTCGGCATTGCGTGGGGCCATGGGGAAACGGCCACTGGAGGTCGCCGCCGGCGACATCACGATCGGCGATCCCTCGATCAAGGGGGCCCAAATCACGCAACTGGCGTATGGTAATTTCCAGACCGCGCTGCTGCCGCGAAAGGCCCTGCTGCGCGCCTGCCCGAATGCCGAGGACCTGATCGCGGGGTCGATCTCCGGCGCCAACCCGATCACATCGATGTTCCTGCGATATTACGATCTCGCGCATGCGCACGCGGACAAGCTCGCGCCGGCGGAGCTCGATGCGGTCTCGCAGCACCTGTTCGACCTCGCCGTCCTGATGCTCGGCGCACGCGGCGATGCCGCCGAAGAGGCTCAATTGCGCGGCCTTGCGGCGGCGCGCTTCGAAGCGCTCAAGTCCGACATCCTGGCGCAGCTGGACAGCCCCGCATTGTCGCTGTCCGACCTTGCAGCCACGCGCCGCATCAGCGCGCGCACGATCCAGTTACTGTTCGAGAAGGCCGGCATCACCTATAGCGGCTTCGTGCTGGAGCAACGATTGCTGCGCGCCGAACGACTGCTGCGAAATCCTGCGATGCGCAGCCGCAAGATCATCGAGATCGCGCACCTCGCCGGATTTCACGACGTCTCTTACTTCCATCGCGCGTTTCGCCGCCGTTTCGGAGCGACGCCCGACGATGTCAGGAAGCTGGCTGGCGAGGCCGAATAGGCGAGTTCGCCGCGACGGTGCCGGAACGGCGCCTGCTACGTCCCAAAGCTCTTCTGCACCGCCTTGTCGAGCGTTTCGCCGCCGACGAAGCGCTGGCGCAGCTCGCGCTTGAGCAGCTTGCCGCTCGGATTCTTCGGCAGGGCGTCCACGAAGATCACGCGCTTGGGCACCTTGAAATGGGCCATATGGCCGGCGCAATGTCTGATGACGGTTTCTTCGTCGAGCTTTGCCCCGGTCTTGACCACGACGATGGCGGTCACCGCCTCGATCCAACGCGGATCGGGCAGGCCGACGACCGCGACTTCGGAGACCTCCGGGATGCGATAGACCATCTCCTCGACCTCGCGGCTGGCGACGTTCTCGCCGCCGGTCTTGATCATGTCCTTGACGCGGTCGACCACGGTGATGTGGCCTTCCTCGTCGACCGTGGCGAGATCGCCGGAATGAAACCAGCCGCCGGTGAATGCCGCTGCGGTCTTGACCGGATCGTTGTAATAGCCGGAGAGCAGATGCGGCGAGCGATGCACGATCTCGCCGACTTCGCCGACCTTGACGTCCTCCATCGCTGTGTTGACGACGCGCGTCTCGACGTTGAGCACGGGCTTGCCGGCGGAGCCGGCCTTGCGGAGCTGATCCTCCGGCCGCAGCACGGTCGCGAGCGGCGCGATCTCGGTCTGGCCGTAGAAATTCCAGAACTTTACGGCCGGCAGCCGGCGCTGCAATTCGAGCAGCACCTCCACCGGCATGATCGAGGCGCCGTAATACCCCTTCTGCAACGTCGACAGATCAGTCTTGTCGAAGTTCGGCGAGCGCAGCATCGCGATCCAGATCGTCGGCGGCGCGAAGAACGAGGTGATCCTGTGCGCCTGGATCAGCGCCAGGATGTTGTCGGCGGTCGGCTTGCCCGTGATCACGCCGGAGGCGCCGAGATAGACCTGCGGACCCAGGAACACATCCAGCTGCGCACAATGATAGAGCGGCAGAGCGTGCAGGAACTTGTCGTCCACGCTCATGCCGCCATCGATGATGCAGCTGACATACTGCCACATCACGGCTTCATGGGTCAGCATCGCGCCCTTGGGCAGCGATTCCGTGCCCGAGGTGTAGACGATCTGCGCGAGATCGCGGCTATCGACCGAGGCGTCCAGGAACGACCCGTCGGGATGCAATAGATCATCGAAGGTGGTGAGGTCGGCAGGCGCCGCGGCCGGATCCTCGCCCGGCAGCCAGATCATCTTCTCGACCGCGCAATCCTTCGCGCTCGCCGCGCGTGCCGGCCCGACGAAATCGGGACCGGTCGCGAGCAGCTTTGCGCCGGAGCTCTTCAGGATGAAGTTGATCTCGTCCGGATTGAGCATGAAGTTGATCGGCACCAGCACCGCGCCGATCCGTGCGGCCGCGAAGCGCAGCGCCGCGAAGACGTGCGAGTTGCGCGAGAGCACGGCGAGGCGATCGCCCTTCCCGACGCCGAGCCCGAGCAGGCCGCGGCCGAGCCGGTTGCAGATCGCATCCATCTCGGCAAAGCTCCAGCTGACATCGCCGCAGCTCACCGCGAGCTTGTTCGGCTCGCGGCCTGCGGAGCGGCGCAGAAGATCGCCGATGGAATGCTCGCGCGCTTTCGAGATGGTGGCTGCGGTGTCGCCGGTCATTTCTTCCCCGTGGAATTTCGCTCGGCTCAACGCTCGCGAGCTTTCGTGTTTCGCGGAACGTAGTCGGCGCTGTCAGCGACGTCAAATTGCACGGGGCAGATCAAAACTCGCGAAAACAACCCCATGCACAGTAGACGGGGGCTGCAAGATCAATGGGTTAGGTGTGGAGCCGGATTGGGTGCGGGTCGGGCAGGCTTTCAGGAGCCAAGAGGCCGAGGAATCGTGGTGACTCGCCTGTCCGGCTCGCCCAAGCGAGCCGAGGCGAATTGGCCGCGATCGTTGCCGCCCATTCCGAATGGGGTCTCTCGCGATTTGCTTCGTCGGGCAAAACAGGAGCATAGTGGCATCATCGCAGGAGGTCGGGCGGGCCGGGATGTGGCGGCGCCTTTCGGCGAGCGAGTTGCGCGGTTGAGGCTCGTCAGGCCTTTTTGTTTTCTCCAACGTTGGCCGATGCACAGTCGGAGTTGGCGCGGTCCAGCACTGTCACCGTGGCGCGGTCCAGCACCGTCACCGTAATGCGCGCCGACCAAGCTCACGATCACGATTATCCATCAGGTCGCGGGATTGGCACTCCAACCTCAATTGCCCCGCTTGACCAGTGGGCATTCACTGTCAGCCAGCGAAGCGTAGACTTCGCCGCTTGGAATTTTCTCGAGCACGTTATAGTACTCCCAGGGTGCCTTGACCTCGGACGGATCCTTCACCTGCACAAGATAGAAGTCGTGCACGAGCTTGCCGTCGTCGCGCAACCTCGCGCCGCGTGCGTAGAAATCGTCGACGGGCGTCGAGCGCATCTTCTCCAGCACTGGATCCGTCGCATCCGTGCCTGCGGCAGCGACTGCTTTCAGATAGTGGCTGACGCCGGAATAGACCGCGGCTTGCGGTGCCGTGGGCATGGCGCTGCGAAGCTTGAAGAAGCGCTGGCCGAACGCCCTGCTCTCGTCATCCAACGCCCAGTACCATGCCGTCAGCGTGGTCAGGCCCTTGGCGGTTTTCGGGCCCATCGCATGAACATCAGTGTCGAACATCAGTTCGGCCACCGGCTTCTGGCTTCCCGTGTTCATGCCGAACTCGTTCCATTGCTTCATCAGGTTGACGAGCTGGTCGCCGGCATTGGCGAAGGCGATCGCCTTGGCGCCGGACGCCTTCGCCTGCAGGATGAAAGAGCTGTAGTCCGCGTTGCCAATAGGGTGATACACCGCGCCGAGCGACTTGCCGCCCGCCGCCGCCAGCACGCGCTGCGATTCCGACACCATGTTCTTGCCGAACGCGTAATCGGCCGCGATGAAGAACCAGGTGTCGTAGCCCTGGCTGACCAGGGTGCGGATCGGTCCCGACACCAGATTGTAGGAATCGTGCAGCCACGCCAGGCCGTTTCGCGAACATTGTTTGCCCGTCAGTTCGGTGGTCGCCACCGCCGAGTAGACCGCAATCTTGTTCTTGTCACGCGCCAGCGACTGGATCGCCAGCCCCACGGCCGAATTGGAGACGTCGGCGACCATGTCGACGCCGTCGACGTCGAACCATTTGCGGACAATGCCGACGCCGATATCGGGCTTGTTCTGGTGATCGGCGGCCAAAATCTCGACATTGATCGACGGCACCAGTTTCTGAAAGTCTTCCGCCGCCATCCTGGCTGCCGCCACGGAGCCCGATCCCGACAGGTCGGACAATGGCCCGGTCTGGTCATTGATAATGCCGATCCGGACCACGCGACCGGAGAGTTCGGCGGCGTGGGTGGGCAGAAAAGATGCGATGAAAGTCCCAACGACGAGAAGCGTAGCGATGCGGCCGTGCCAGTTCATGCGAACACCTTTCCAATAAGGGCGCTTGTGCCTTTCCTCCCTGTCTCGAACAGCTTAAGCCGCCGTTGCTCTCGCCTTGAGTTTAGAAACCGCCTTCTGCACCGCGGCTGCGCGCTTTTGCAGCCAAGGTTCGGCCTCGCGGCGCATGCGGGAAATCAGCTCACGCGGCGCATTCTGCACGGTGATGTCGAACGGCGGCTGCGGCTGATATTCCAGCATCAGCTGGAGGTTTTTTGCAACGTCTTCGCCGCAGAGTTCGGCGGCAACCTGAAAACCGAAATCGATACCGGCGGTGACCCCACCGCCGGAAATGCGGTTGCGGTCGACCACGACGCGTTCGTCGACGGCGATGGCGCCAAACGCAGCAAGCTGGTCGCTCATCAGCCAATGGCAGGCTGACCTGTATCCATCGATGAGGCCCGCGGCGCCGAGGATCAGACAGCCGGCGCAAACTGAGGTGATGTAGCGCGCCGATCCACCCTTGTCGCGAACGAAGGCAATCACCTCGTCATCGTCCATGGTGGCGACTTGTCCCGGACCGCCGCCGATGCAGAACACGTCCAGATCCGGGCAGTCGGCAAAGGTCGTGGTTGGCAGCAGCGGCAGACCGACGTCGCTGACGACGGGCTCGATGCGCTTCCACAGCAGGTGCATGCGGACATTCGGCAGACGGGCAAAAACTTCGAATGGTCCGGTGACGTCCAGTTGCGTCATCCCAGGATAGTACAGAATTCCGATTTCGATCCGCTTGCCGGACATGGAGCCCTCCTAACGTTGGATAACTCATGTTGACAGCGGAGGGCCTTTGCCGAAATGTCATAACACACGCAATTCCTGCCAAGCCTTCCCTGCTCAAGGCGCTGACAATGGCCCGTTCCGCCCCCCGCCGCGTGGTCTTCGTCCTTTTCGACGACTGTCTGCTGCTCGACTTTGCCGGACCGCTACAGGCCTTCGAACTGGCCTGCGAAACGTCGAAAGCGGGGCGCGCGCCCTATGTCTGGCAGATCTGCTCGTTAAAAGGCGGGTCGGTCAAAACCTCGTCCGGTCTGGAGGTGATGACGACCGCCCTCGCTGACTGCGACCACAAGAACATCGACACCCTCATGGTGGGTGGCGGTCCCGGCGTCCATCGCGCCGCTGCAGAAGCCGCGCTGGTCGATTGGTTTCGCCTGGCAGCGCCGAAGGCAAGGCGCGTCTGCTCGGTCTGCACGGGCACATTCATCCTCGCCGCAGCCGGGCTGCTGCGCGGGCGGCGCGCGGTCACCCATTGGGGTTCCTGTGACCTGCTGCGCGCAAAACATCCCGACGTTTCGGTTCAGGTCGACCCGGTCTTCGTGCATGACGGCGGCATCTGGACATCGGCAGGCGTGACGGCCGGCATCGATCTGGCGCTCACGCTGCTGGAAGATGATCTCGGCCATCGCGAGGCCATGCGCATCGCGCGGCGCCTCGTCGTTTTCCTCAAGCGGCCCGGCGGGCAGGCGCAATTCAGCGTGCCGCTGTCAATGCAGGCCTCGGAAGATCGGGCTCTCGAAAAAATTTCGAGCTGGATGCAAGAAAATCTCGGCCGCGATTTGCGTGTCGAAAGTCTCGCCGAACGAGCGGGCATGAGCCCGCGCACCTTCGCGCGCGTGTTTCGCCAGAAGACCGGCCGCACGCCCGCCAAGGCGGTCGAAGAGCTTCGCGTCGAGGCTGCCCGGCGCGCGCTGGAAGAGTCCGCCTCCCCTATCAAGGAAATCGCCGCGCGCGCAGGCTTTCAGAGCGAGGAGCATCTACGCCGCGCGTTCCGCCGCCGCCTGAACGTGCTGCCGCATGACTACCGGGTTCGATTCCATCAAGGGTAGAGACAACAAGCGACGGGCGGGGTGGCTCGACCTTTTGACGCCATGGGCGCCCAACGGGACAATAAGCTACCCCTCCAAAATCGCGACCGCTCGCGTCCATCCCGCCGAGGCTCGCTCGATCTTCACGGGGAAGCATGACACCTTGAAGCCGGTTGGCGGCAGCTGTTCGAGATTGTGCAGCTTCTCGAGATGACAATAGCCGATATGGCGTCCGGCCTTGTGGCCTTCCCAGATCAGGCTGGCGTCTTTCGTCTCGGCATATTTCTTCGCGGTGTGAACGAACGGCGCGTCCCAGCTCCAGCCATCGGTGCCGGTCAGGCGCACGCCGCGCTCGAGCAGGTACATGGTTGCTTCGTAGCCCATGCCGCAGCCCGAGGTGACGTAGTCCTGCCGGCCATATTTGGCGCCGGCGCTGGTGTTGACCACGACGATCTCGAGCGGCCTCAGCTCGTGGCCGATGCGCTTGAGCTCGGCCTCGACGTCTTTGGCCGTCGCGACATAGCCGTCCGGCAAGTGCCGGAAGTCGAGCTTCACGCCGGGCTGGAAGCACCATTCCAACGGCACCTCGTCGATGGTCCAGGACCGCTCGCCGCGATTCATGGTCGGGTGAAAATGCCAGGGCGCATCGAGATGCGTGCCGTTGTGGGTGGAGAGACTGACCTGCTCCACCGCCCAGCCCTGGCCATCAGGCAGATCCTCGGCCTTCAGTCCATCGAAGAACTGCAGCATGCGCGGCAGGCCCTGCTGATGATTGATGTACTGGATCGTCGGATGATTGCCAGGCGGGTCGGCCGGCACGTCGTTCTGGAGGGGGACGGAGATGTCGATCAGCTTGCTCGTCATGGCGCTTCCTCGTTGATTGTTCTCGTTGGCGGCAGTCAGGCGTCGCTTCAAGCGCGCCTTCAGACGCCCCCTTCAGGTTTCTTGCCGCTCGACGCGATTCTTCAAAATGCCGATCTTCTCGACCTCTAGCTCGATCGTATCGCCATGCTCGAGAAACCAGCCGAGCTCGAGGCCGCAGCCATTGCCGACCGTACCGGAGCCGATGAATTCACCGGGCATCAGCGTCTCGTCCTGGCTGACGTGGGCGATGATCTCCTCGAACGAAAACAGCATGCCCTCGCTCACGCCTTTCGAGCGGGTCTCGCCGTTGACGCGCGCTTCCATCTTCAGCTTGTAGGGATCACCGATCTCGTCCGGTGTCACGATCCAGGGCCCCATCACGTTGCCGCCGTCAAAACTCTTGCCCTTGGCAGGGCCGAGCCGTCCCTCCATCTCGATGCGCTGGGCGTCGCGCGCGGAGAAATCATTGAAGATGGTGTAGCCGAAGATGTGATCCTTGGCTTTCGCGGCGGAAATGTTCGCGCCCTTGTTCTTGGTGATGATCCCGAATTCGAGCTCGTAGTCCATCACCTTGCTGTAGCGCGGCCATTTCACTGTGGTGTTGGTGCCGCGGACGCTGAAGCGGTTGGTGATGTAGAAGATCGGCTGCTTGCGATAGACCTCGGGCAATTCGCCGAGCGGCTCGGCGTCGATGCGCGCCAACTCTGCCATGTCGCCCTTGGCACGCGCGGCGAGCTTCAGCTGCCCGCGCGGCGCTTGCAGGATGTGCAAGGGGAACGACATGCCGTCGCGCATTTGCCTCGGCTCCGGCACCGGCGCGAGGATGTCGACGGTGGTGACCGCCGCCGACAGCGTCGCGTCCTGACCGTGCTTGTCCAGCAGAGCCCGGGCCCGATCCAGCGCGCGGGGCCCGGCGTCGATCAGCGCCAGCATCGAGCCGAAGGCCGGATCGGCCCCGCCGTCCCGTGCGGCCGCGGCAACGAGGTCGAACACCTGGCTGTCGTTGCTGTGGACGGCTCCGATCTTCTCCTGACCGGCCGATCTGAATGTTGCGAGCTTCACCTTGGGCACCCCTTGTCATCGTTTCGAATATATGATCAGATAAAATATCGATAAACAAGAACGAAAAATATAAAATGAGGAGGAGCGCAGTGGGGCGAACGCAGATCACAGCGATGTTGGCAGGTCTCGTGTTGGGGATGTCTGCTGGCTTGACGGCACCCGCGCTGGCGCAGGCCAAGATCCAGATCGGCTGCACCGCGACCTCCGACTGCGCCTCGGCCATGGTCGCGGTCGACGAAGGAATCTTCAAAAAGCACGGGCTGGAGGTCGAGATGACGCCGATCGCGATCAACTCCAACATCCCGGCGGCGATCCTGTCGAATTCGATTCAGGTCGGCGGCCCCACCTCCACCGTCTTCTTGCAAGCCGTGGACGGCGGCCTCGACCTCGTCGCGATCGCCGGCGCCTCGGTCATGAACCCGACCTCCAACACCGCGATCGCGGCCTTCGTCCGCAACGGCATCACCATCAAGGATCCCAAGGATTTCATCGGCAAGAAGGTCGGCGCGCCCGGCCTGAACGCCTTCCTGCACGTACTCTTCGTGAAATGGCTGGTCGAGAAAGGCGTCGATCCCAAAAGCGTCAATTTCGTCGAGGTCACCTTCCCGACCATGGCTGACATCATCAAATCAGGCGGCGTCGATGCGGTGCTCACGGCCGAACCGTTCGTCACGCGCATGAGCAATGCGGGGCTCGGCTCGGTTGGCGCGCGGTACGGCGCCGAGCTCGGCCGCACCGATCCGATCATCTTCTATGCCGCATCGCGCGACTGGGCGGAGAAGAATGTGGCCACCGTGAAGAAGTTTCGCGAGGCCGTCGCGGAGGCCGCCGCGATCGTCAACAGCGACCGCGAGAAGGCCTCGGCCTCGATCGCCAAGTTCACCAAGCAGCCGCTCGATCTCGTCAAGGCGACGCCGCCGAACCAGTCCGAGCCGAACCTCAAGCCGCAAAACCTCAGCTGGTGGATCGAGGTGATGTCGTCGCAGAAGATGCTGCAATCGAAGCTCGACACCGCGAAACTGGTGCTGAACTAAGGGATATCGACGATGCCAGCTCCCGAGCGCACTCTCGAACGCCTGCCGACGGAAGCCGGCACCTTGAGCGAGCGTGCCGCAAACCTCATCGAGCAGGACATCCTGGCGGGAGATCTCGCACCGGGATCGCGCCTGGGCATCCTCGACCTCGTGCAACGTTACGATATCGGCGCCACGCCCCTGCGCGAAGGCCTTTCGCGGTTGATGTCGCGCGGCCTCATCGTCGGCATCGGCCAGCGCGGCTTCCGCGTCGCCGAGGTCAGCCGCGAGGATCTCGCCGACATCACCTGCATGCGGACGGCGGTCGAGATCGAGGCGGTCAGGCTGGCGATCCTGCACGGCGATGCTGCCTGGGAGGCCGGCATCATCAGCGCGCTGCATCAGATGCGCCGACACATCGAGCGCACCGGCGACGAATTCCGCGAGGGCGCGGCGGAGTTCGACCGGCTGCACAAGGGCTTCCACACCGCGCTGCTCGCCGCCTGCGGCTCGCGGCGCATGCTGGCCGCCCACTCCGACCTCTACGACCAGGCCTACCGCTACCGCCGCGTGATGATGGGCGCCATCGACAGCGGCGAGAGATTCATCCGCAGTCACCAGATGCTCGCCGACCTCGTGCTCGCCCGCGACGTGGCCGCCGCGCAAAAAATGCTGGCGGCGCATCTGCACTCGACCATCGATTTCGTCTATCCGCAGGTGAGCGGGGAACAATCATGAGCGTCGTTGCAAGGCTCATTGAGGCGCGCGCCGCGCGGCGGCAGAAACCGCTGATCGCGTTCAATGCCGCGACGCTGCGGCTCGGCGGCAAGACCATCATCGAGAATCTCGATCTTCAGGTGCGGCCGGGCGAATTCCTCTGCATCGTCGGCGCCTCCGGCTGCGGCAAGACCACGGCGCTGCGGCTCGCCGCAGGTCTCTATCGCCCCACGAGCGGCGCGGTGACGTTTGACGGCGAAGAGATCACCGAGCCGCGGCGTGAGGTCGCGATCGTGTTCCAGGATTACGGCAAGGCGCTGTTGCCGTGGCGGACCGCGGCCGGAAACATCTCGCTGGCGCTGGAAGCCTCGCGCGTGCCGGCGCGCGAACGCGGCGCACGCATCGAGGCGCTGCTGCGGAAGGTCGGACTGCCCGGTCATGCCGACAAATATCCGACCGAGATGTCCGGGGGCATGCAGCAGCGCCTGCAGATCGCGCGCTGCCTTGCGCAGGAGCCGACCACCCTGCTGATGGACGAGCCGTTCGGCGCGCTGGATGCGATGACGCGGCAGGGCTTGCAGGACGAGGTCCTGTCGCTGACGCAGGCGAGCGAGACCACCGTGATCTTCGTGACCCACGATCTCGACGAGGCGATCTATCTCGGCGACCGCGTCATCGGCCTCTTGCCGCATCCGGGCCGGATCGGGATCGAGCTCGACGTCGACCTGCCGCGTCCGCGCGACCAGCTCGCCACCCGCGAGCATCCGGAATTCCTGCGGCTGCGCCGGCAATTGTTCGACTTCATCAAGGCGACCGAGCATTGAGCCTCGATCGCACCAAGCCCTTGCTGCTGCCGCTGGCGCTGGTGCTGGCGTTTGAGCTCTGGGCGCGCCTCACCCATCTGCAAAGCGACAGCCTGGCGCCGCCGAGCGCAATCCTCGCGGCGCTGGCCACGGCGCTCGCCGATCTCTCGATTCCGATCGCGACCCGCGACACGCTGTTCGCCGCCTTTGCGGGCCTTTCCATCGGCAGCGCCATCGGGCTTGCGCTCGGCATCGCCTTCGGCATTTCGCGTCCCCTCGACCGGCTGATGGAGGTGACGGTCGAGGCGATCCGCCCGATTCCCTCGATCGCGCTGCTGCCGATTGCGTTGATCGCGCTCGGCTTCGGCTACCGGATGGAGATCGTGATCGTGGCGTTCGCCTGCGTCTGGCCGATGCTGATCATGACCCGCAGCGCGGTGCGTAGCATCGAGCCGCGATTGATGGAAGTGTCGCGGGCCTTGCGGCTGAGCGCGCCGCAACGGATCGCGAAGATCGTGATCCCGGCCGCACTGCCGCGGATCTTCGTCGCCTTCCGCCTGTCGGCCGGGATCGCCCTGATCGTCGCGGTCACCGTCGAGATCGCCATCAACCCGATCGGCTTGGGTGCCGGCATCATGCTGGCACAGCAGGCCCTGCGCGCCGACCTGATGCTCGCCTATCTCGTCTGGATCGGCGCGATCGGCTACGCGCTGAACATGCTGTTGATCGCCGCCCAGCGCCGTCTGTTCGGCCGTGCCGCGCTCGCCGGAGACAATCCATGAAGCGCGCCGCGATCCTCTGGCGTGTCGCAAGCGCCCTCGTCGCGGCCGGCTTCATCGCGGCGTGGCAACTCGTCGCCAATCTGAAGCTAGTGTCGCCGGTGTTCCTGCCCGGTCCGGACCGCGCCTGGGCCGCTTTGGTGCGCGGCTTTTCCAGCGGCGATCTCGCGGGCAAGCTCATCGGCACGCTGGAGCACATGGCCTATGGCTGGTTCGCCGCCTCGATCGCCGGCATTGCGCTTGGCGCGCTGATCGGCTCGTCCAAGATGATGCGCGCCTATGTCGCGCCGTCGCTGGAATTCTTAAGGCCCCTGCCGGTCTCGGCGATCATCCCGGTCGCAATCGCGATGCTCGGGCTGACGCAAGGCATGGCGCTGTTCGTGATCGCCTTCGGCGCGATCTGGCCGATCATGCTCGCCACCATTCACGGCTTTGCCGCCGTCGAGCCGCGGCTCTATGAGGTCGCCCGCTCGCTGCAGATGTCGCGCACCGCAATCATCGCCAAGATCGCCCTGCCCTCGGCATTGCCGGATATTCTCGCGGGCATGCGGCTCAGCCTGACGGTTGCGCTGATCCTCTCGGTCGTCTGCGAGATCCTGGCCGGCCTCGACGGCCTTGGTCACTGGGTGCTGCTCTCGGCACGCGCGTTCCGGTCCGCCGACCTCTTCGCCGGCGTCATCCTGCTCGGCGCGACCGGATATTTGACGTCGATTGCGATGTCACTGGTCGAGCAGCGGCTACTCGCCTGGCAGACCGCGGCGAGGTAGCGCGGCGATCCCATCGCCAAAACAAAAACGGCCCGCTTCGCGCGGGCCGTTTCCGTCTCGGATCCGGTCAATCCGAATTTGGTTGCGGGGATAGGATTTGAACCTATGACCTTCAGGTTATGAGCCTGACGAGCTACCGGGCTGCTCCACCCCGCGTTAAAGCTTTGCGTGCCTTCGGTTAAATCCTGGGGACGGTCGGTTGAGGCCGGCGCTGGTCGCGCTGGCTTTCCACTTCCGTCCCAAAGGCTTCCTTGGAAGGCGACCCGAGGGGCAATGCCCGTCGGGTGCGGTGGGTATGTATCAAGGCGGACTGCCTTTGGAAAGGGCTGCGGGAACGTTTTTTTCGACTTCATGACAGGGGAATCGACGAGTTTCCGCGCCGTTCCGCGCGCTCTTGCCAGAAGTTCCACAAACGGCCAGCCTGCGGCAACAAGATTAAGGCCGAAAACGCCGGGGTGCCGTTCCGGGAGGCGAAGCGAACCTCGAGATTCCGGGTTCGCGCTTCGCGCGCCCCAGAATGACGGTAAACGGGGGGGGGAAACAACATTGACCGACACATTCGATTTCGTCGTCGTGGGCGCGGGCTCGGGCGGCTGCACAATTGCGGGGCGGCTGTCGGAGGATGCGGGCACATCCGTCGCGCTGCTTGATGCAGGGGGACGCAACGACACCTGGCGGATCACCACGCCCTTCGGGCTCGCGTTGCCCTATGCCGCGGCCAACTGGGCCTTCGATACCGTGCCGCAGAAGGGATTGAACGGCCGCATCGGCTATCAGCCGCGCGGCAAGGGCCTCGGCGGGTCCTCGGCGATCAACGCCATGGTCTATATCCGCGGCCACAAATGGGATTACGACCATTGGGCCGCGCTCGGCAATGCCGGCTGGTCGTATGCGGACGTGCTGCCCTACTTCAAGCGCTCGGAAGACAACGCCGATTTCGACGGCGAGTATCACGGCAAGGGCGGACCGCTGCATGTCAACCGGCTGCGCTCGGACAATCCGATCCATGACGTCTTCCATCAGGCCGCGCGCGAGGCGCAGTTCCGCATCCGCGAGGACTTCAATGCCGAGGACCATGAAGGGCTCGGCAGCTACCAGGTGACGCAGCGGGGCGGCGAGCGCTGGAGCGCGGCGCGCGCTTATGTGGCTCCTCATCTCGGCAAGCGGCCGAATCTGCGGGTCGAGACGGGAGCGCAGGCAACGAAGATCCTGTTCGAAGCAGGGCGCGCCGTCGGCATCGAATATGTGCAGGGCGGGCAGACAAGGCAGCTGCGCGCCCGCCGCGAGGTGATCCTCGCCGCCGGCGCCTTCCAGTCGCCGCAGCTATTGATGCTGTCGGGCATTGGCGATGGCGATGCGCTTGCCGCCCACGGCATCGACGTCGTGCATCACCTGCCTGGCGTCGGGCGCAATCTGCAGGACCATCCGGACTTCGTGTTCGTCTACGCCTCCGACTATCCGCACTTCGTTCACGCCTCGATCAGTCGGTTGCCATCCCTGCTGCGCGGTATCCAGCGATATCGCCGCGAGCGGCGCGGCGTGATGACCACCAAATTCGCCGAGTGCGGCGGCTTCCTGAAAACCCGGCCTGATCTCGACGTACCTGATATCCAGCTCCACTTCGTCATCGCGATGCTCGACGACCACGGCCGCAAGAAACACAAGGAGGCGGGCTTCTCATGCCATTTTTGTCTGCTCAGGCCGAAGAGCCGCGGCAGCATTTGGCTGAAAAGCGCCGATCCGCTCGCAACGCCGATGATCGACCCGAACTTTCTGGGCGAGGCGGAGGATCTCGAGGCGATGGTCGCCGGCTTCAAGACGACGCGGCGACTGATGGAGACGCCTGCGATGCGGGCGCTGCAGAAGAAGGACATGTTCACATCCGACGTGAAGACGGACGAGGACATCCGCGCCATTCTGCGCGCGCGTGTCGACACCGTCTATCACCCCGTCGGCACCTGTAAGATGGGCACCGACGCGATGGCCGTGGTCGATCCGGCGTTGAAGGTGCATGGCATCGGAGGATTGCGCGTGGTCGACGCCTCGATCATGCCGACGCTGATCGGCGGCAACACCAATGCGCCGACCATCATGATCGGGGAGAAGGCGGCGGATATGATCCGTGGAGAGATGCGCTAAGTCGTTTTCCGTCATTGCGAGCGCAGCGAAGCAATCCAGAGTCTTTCCGCGGTGGGATTCTGGATTGCTTCGCTACGCTCGCAATGACGACGCGGATAGAGCGACGCGTGTACTCGCCGTCTCGAATCGCGGAGGCTCGCCCTCACCCGGAATTTGCTTTCGCAAATTCCGGCCTCTCCGCACGCGGGAAGAGGCGAAGACACGTTCAACTCAGCAGGAACCCGCCGTCCACGGTCACCACGCTCCCCGTCATGTAGCGCGACGCATTCGACGCCAGCAGCAGAATCGCGCCGTCGAGATCGGACTCGGCGCCGACGCGGCGTTGCGGGATGCGCTTGGCGAGGCGCTCGCCTGCCGGCGTCGACCAGAAGGCGTGGTTCATCTCGGTATCGATATAGCCGGGCGCAAGCGCGTTGATGCGGATGTTCTGGCCCGCGAGCTCGAGCGCCATCGCTCTCGTCGCCTGGATGATGCCGGCCTTGGAGATCGCGTAAGGCGAGAGCGCCTTCAAGACGCCAGTGCCGAGCACGGAGGCGATGTTGACGATGTTGCCCGGCTGCTTGCGCGCGATCATGCGCCGCGCCACTTCGGTTGCGAGGAAATAGGCGCCTTTGAGATTGGCACCAATGACGGCGTCCCAATCCGCCTCGGTCTGCTCGGTCGCGAGCTTCTCGATGGCGATGCCGGCATTGTTGATCAGCACGGTGACGGGGCCGAGCGCGGCCTCAGCGGCATCGACCGCCTTGGCGATCGAGGCAGTGTCGGTGACGTCGAGCGCGACCGCCGCGGCGCGGCCGCCCTTGCCGCGGATCTCCTCTTCCAGGCCCTTCAATTTGTCGGTCTGCCGCGCAGCGAGCGCCACGGCCGCACCATGCGCCGCCAGCACCCGGGCAAATTGCCGGCCGAGCCCCTGGCTCGCACCCGTGACGAGGATGGTTTCTTTACTGACGTCGAATAGGTCTGACATGACGCGTTCCTTGGACGGTTCCTTTAAGCTTTGGAGCCACCAATACAGACGATTTTAGCGATCTGAAACCGGAATGATCGGCTCGGCGTTCATTCGTTCCGTCGAGGCAGGGCTTTCGCGCATGAACAGTTTCGATCTCGCCGTCTATGCCGCGCTGGCAGTCGCGGTCGGCTTGGGGTTCAGGACCGGGCTGCTACGCAGCGCCATGACCATCCTCGCCTATCTGCTCGCCGCCCCGATCGCGGTGGCGCTGATGCCGCTGATCGCACCGCAGATCGCCGGCAATCCGAACTCGCCGCTGCTGCAGAACTGGATCTGGTTCTTCGCCATCTTCGTGGTCGTCGGCATGCTGTTCGGCCATATCGGCCGCATCGCGCTGAACGACACGATCGGCGAGGCCGGCATCGGCGACCGGCTCGGCGGCGCGACGCTCGGCGCCGTCAGGGTCGGCCTCGTCGCCACTACCTTGGTGCTGGTGTTTGATCAGATCGTGCCGACGAACCGCCAGCCGCCCTTCCTCGCCGGCTCGCATCTGCGGCCGCTGTTCTCGACCGCGGGCCAGATGGGCTTCAAGTCGCTGCCGCCGGAGGCTGCCGCCGCAATCGACCGCCTCAAGCAGGAGCGGCGGATCTAGTCCAGATCATGCCCGCGCATTTGCATCGCCGCAGCGCACGCCATGCATTTTGGTGCGGGCCGATCCCTTATCAGCGGCATCACAGTTGGCTAATGTAGCCGCCGTCCAAAACCTGCCTGACATTTACGGGAGTGAAACAGTGGATCTTGGGATCAAAGGTCGCCGCGCCATCGTCTGTGCATCCAGCAAGGGCCTCGGGCGCGCCTGCGCCTTCTCGCTGGCGGAGGCCGGCGTTGACGTCACGCTGACCGCGCGCGGCGCTGATGCGCTGAAGAAGACCGCCGACGAGATCCGCAAGGCCTATCCCGACGTGACGGTCACCGAGATCGTCGGCGACATCACGACGCCGGCGGGCCGCGAGGCGGTGCTGAAGGCCTGCCCCGAGCCCGACATCCTGATCAACAATGCCGGCGGCCCGCCGCCCGGCGATTTCCGCAACTGGACCCGAGACGACTGGATCAAGGCGATCGACGCCAACATGCTGACCCCGATCGAGCTGATCAAGGCGACGGTCGACGGCATGATGGC
The DNA here is from genome assembly GCF_025200905.1 of Bradyrhizobium yuanmingense. Taxonomy (NCBI): domain Bacteria; kingdom Pseudomonadati; phylum Pseudomonadota; class Alphaproteobacteria; order Hyphomicrobiales; family Nitrobacteraceae; genus Bradyrhizobium; species Bradyrhizobium yuanmingense. The sequence goes on from NZ_CP104173.1 coordinate 6,759,142, forward strand.
ACGCAAGTTCGGCCGCATCGTCAACATCACTTCGGCCGCGGTGAAGGCGCCGATCGACATTCTCGGCCTCTCCAATGGCGCGCGCGCCGGCCTCACCGGCTTCATCGCCGGCCTGTCGCGCAAGACGGTGATCAACAACGTCACCATCAACGGCTTGCTGCCGGGCCCGTTCGAGACCGATCGCCTGACCAGCACCGCGAAGGGCGAAGCCGACAAGCGCGGTGTCACACCGCAGCAGATCCTGGCCGAGCGCGCCAAGCTCAACCCCGCGGGGCGCTTCGGTCAGCCCGACGAATTCGGCTATGCCTGCGCCTTCCTGTGCGGCGCCAAGGCCGGCTTCATCACCGGACAGAACATTCTGCTGGATGGTGGCGCGTTCCCGGGGACGCTGTAGTCGCGTTTGCAGATGTACTCCCTCGCCCCGTTCTTACGGGGGAGAGGGTTGGGGTGAGGGGCTCTCTCCGCAAGCACGGTGACAGTCGGACTCGCGGAGACTCCCCCTCACCCGGCGCTTCGCGCCCACCTCTCCCCGCAAGCGGGGCGAGGTAAAATCATCACCGCTGCTTGGTCGGCTCGTCCTCATCCTGCTGGCTCGGAGCGGAGGAATCGGCGGTGGTGCGCTCATCGGTCCAGTCGATGCCGAATTCGTCGAGCCCGTTCGCGAGCAGATCGCCCAGCATGGGCTCGCCGAGCAGATAGTGCACCGTTTCGCGGCGTGGGCTGCCATATTCACGGCGCGCCTCCGACGCGCGGGCGCGCAGATCGTCCCAGTCATCGATCGTGCCATCGCCGCGTCCGAGCCAGGTCAGCGCGACGAGATCGAGCTGCTCGTCCTCGTTCAGGGCGATCATGAAGCTTCCGAGCTCCTGGACGACAGGATCGGAGCCATCGTCGTCGAGGACGTCCATCATATCGTCGTCGGCCGCGTTCGAGCCGGAGTCCGGATCAGAAGCCCCCTCCTTGACGTCGAATTCGCGCGCCTTCTCGATGATAAAGGCGACCTTTTCCGCGGAAATCGCAAGCTCTGGCATGGCGTCCTCTTCGGCTAGCATCCAGTTCCCCGCGATAACGCCACATCACCTCAGATGATCCATTGCGCCCGATGGCAGAAAACGTGCATGTTCCAGCGCAAGAGCAAGAAAATGGGAGGCGGCGGATGCAGTGGAAGGTCGGCAAGGTCAGGATCACGAAATTCGTCGAAATGGAGACGGTCGGCTCGACCCGCTTCATCCTGCCGGCAGCCACCCATGACGAGATCCAGAAGCTGCCCTGGCTGATCCCGCATTTCGCCACCGACGAAGGCCGGCTGAAAATGTCGATCCACTCGCTGGTGGTGGAGACGCCGACGCGCCGGATCGTGGTGGACACCGGCCTCGGCAACGACAAGCAAGGCCGCGGCGTCCCCACCTGGAACAACCGCAGCACACCCTTTCTGGAGACCATGACCGCGGCGGGGTTTCCGCCTGACAGCATCGACACCGTGCTGTGCACGCATCTTCACGTCGACCATGTCGGCTGGAATACGCGGCTGGTTGACGGCCGATGGGTGCCGACGTTCCCGAAGGCGCGCTATGTTTTCGGCAGGACCGAATATGATCATTGGCGTGATTACACGGCCGAGCCGGACAAGGTCGCGGTGTTCAACGACTCCGTGAAGCCAGTGGTCGATGCCGGCCAGGCCGATCTGGTTCCGAGTGACCATCGGCTTTGCGAGGAGATCGAAATGATCCCAACTCCCGGTCACAGCCCGGGGCACATGAGCGTCCTGATCGAGTCCGACGGCGAGCAGGCGCTTCTGACCGGCGACGTTGCCCATCATCCCTGCCAGATGGCCCATCTCGACTGGTGCTCGACTGTGGATACTGATCCCGCGCGTTCGGCGGCAAGCCGGCATGCGGTGTTCTCGCGCTTTGCCGACACACCCACACTGGTGATCGGCGGTCATTATTCCGCCGGACATATCAAGCGAGACGGCGACGCATTCAGGTTCGTGGCGCTGGGGTGATGCCCGTTTTGGGCGGTTGAATTTCCCGCCGCCCTGTTCCATGAAGCAGTTAACCGATCGGTCCATTCCCAGGGAGAAACGAGAATGAAGCTTGTTCGTTATGGCGAGAAGGGTGCGGAAAAGCCCGGCCTGATCGACAGATCCGGCCAGTTGCGCGACCTGTCGGCGCATCTGAAGGACCTCACCGGCGAGGCCTATTCGCCTGAATCCCTGAAGAAGCTGGCCGCGCTCGATCCCGCCTCGCTGCCCGCCGTCTCCGGCAAGCCCCGGTTCGGCGCCCCCGTCACCGGTATCTCGAAATTCGTCGCGATCGGCCTCAACTATTCCGACCATGCCAAGGAGACCGGCGCCGAGATTCCGAGCGAGCCGATCATCTTCATGAAGGCCAATACCTCGCTGTCGGGCCCGAATGATCCCGTCGAGAAGCCGCGCGGCTCGACCAAGCTCGACTGGGAGGTCGAGATCGCCGCCATCATCGGCACCCGCGCCAAATACGTCTCGGAAGCCGACGCGCTGAACCACGTCGCCGGCTATTGCGTGTGCAACGACGTCTCCGAGCGCGCCTTCCAGATCGAGCGCCTCGGCCAGTGGACCAAGGGCAAGTCGCACGACACGTTCGGCCCGCTCGGGCCGTGGCTCGCCACCAAGGACGAGATCAAGGACGTGCAGAACCTGTCGATGTGGCTCGACGTCAACGGCCAGCGCCGCCAGACCGGCTCGACCAAGACCATGATCTTCTCGATGGCCAAGTGCATCTCCTATGTCTCGCAGTTCATGACGCTCCTGCCCGGCGACGTCATCACCACGGGCACCCCACCCGGCGTCGGCCTCGGCATGAAGCCGCCGACCTTCCTCAATGTTGGCGACGTCGTCACGCTCGGCATCGAAGGCCTCGGCGAGCAGCGCCAGGAGATCGTGTCGGCGTAAGCCTCCGCCCTCTCGCCGTCATTGCGAGCGAAGCGAAGCAATCCAGAATCCCTCCGCGGCAACACTCTGGATTGCTTCGTCGCTTCGCTCCTCGCAATGACGAAACAAAACGTTCATTTGTGGGATACTCTCCATGAAGCTCACCTTCTCCCCCGCCTCGCCCTTTGCCCGCAAGGTGCGCATTGCTGCGATCGAGCTCGGGCTGATCGACAAGATCGAATTCGTGCCAGCAAGCGTGACGCCGGGCACGGCCAACGAGGACTATTCGAAGATCACGCCGCTGAAGAAGCTGCCGGTGCTGATCACCAATGACGGCGAGGTGATCCTGGATTCCTATGTCATCGTGGAATATCTCAACGAGATCGCCGGCGGCAGCCTGATCCCGGATTACGGCCCGCGGCGCTGGAAAGCCAAGACCAATCACTCGCTGATCAACGGCATGCTCGATTCCATGCTGCTGTGCCGCTACGAGAAGATGGTGCGGCCGCAGGGCCTGCAATGGCAGGCCTGGTCGGACGACCACTGGAACAGGGCCTGGACCGGCATGGCGCGCTTCGAGAACATGCCTGACGTGCTGAACGGCCCGTTCGACATCTCGCAGATCGGCCTCGTTTGCGTGCTCGGCTATGCCGACTTCCGCTTCGCCGATTGCGGCTGGCGTAAGGCCTTTCCGAAGCTCGACGCATTCCACCAGAAGATGCTGGAGCGGCCCTCCGTCAAGATCTCGGTGCCGCCAGCGGCATAAGTCTCGGGAGTTCTCATGAGCCTCAGATTCTCGGTCGGCGATCTCACCATCCATCGCATCATCGAGCAGGAGACCTCGTTCGTCCCGGCGCTGGAGATGCTGCCTGGACTGACGCCGGACGTGCTGGCCGAGAACCGGGCTTGGATGCGCGAGGCGAAGGCACTGGACGATGAGGATGTGCTGCTGCTGTGCTTCCAGTCCTACGTGGTGAAGACGCCGCACCACACCATCCTGGTCGACAGCTGCATCGGCAACGACAAGCCGCGGCCGCGGCCGAAATGGAACATGAAGACCGACGACACCTATTTGCGCGGCCTCGGCGCCGCGGGGTTTTCGGTCGACGACATCGACTTCGTGATGTGCACGCATCTGCATGTCGATCACGTCGGCTGGAATACGCGGCTTGAGAACGGCCGCTGGGTGCCGACCTTCCCCAAGGCGCGCTATTTGTTCGCCAAGCAGGAATTCGATCACTGGTCCGCGCAGAACGAGAAGACGGAGATCCCGCCATTCGTCGACAGCGTGTTGCCGGTGGTCGAGGCCAACAGGCACGAGCTCGTCGGCAACGACCACGAGATCGGCGACCACGTCCGCATCCTGCCGACACCGGGTCACACGCCGGGCCATATCGCCATCACGATGGGCCGCGGCAAGGACGATGCGGTGTTCTCGGGCGATCTCATGCACTCGCCGCTGCAGACGCTCTATCCGGAGCTGTCGATCAAGTTCGACGTCGATCCGGCCGAAGCCGCGAAAACGCGCCGCAGCTTCCTGGAACGCTATTGCGACACCGACACGCTGTGCTGCACCGCGCATTTCCCCTCGCCGTCGGTCGGGAAGATCAGGAGCAAGGGCAACGCGTTCGAATGTGTGGCGGTTTAGTCTGGCTGTCGTAGGGTGGGTTAGCTCTGCGGCTGCGCGAAGCGCAGACGCCGAGCGTAACCCACCACTTCTGCCTCCGCGGAGAATAAAGAGGTGGGTTACGCCGCGCGGCTTGCGCTTCGCGCAATCCCCGGGGCTAACCCACCCTACGATACTGCCCGTGTGGAGAATACGATGACCGCACTCCCCGACATTCCCCTGCCCGCCGGAATCCGCTCGCGCACCGTCGACGGCATCAACGGCTTGCGGATGCATGTGCTGGAGGCCGGTTTCGAGACCAAGGGACGGCGCTGTATCCTCTTGCTGCACGGCTTTCCCGAGCTCGCCTTCTCCTGGCGCAAGGTGATGCCGGCGCTCAGCGCGGCCGGCTACCACGTGATCGCACCGGACCAGCGCGGCTACGGACGCACCACGGGATGGAGCGCGGAGTACGACGGCCCTCTCGCGCCGTTCTCGCTTCTCAGTCTCGTGCGCGATGCGCTCGGCCTGGTGTCGGCGTTCGGCTACAGGCAGGTCGATGTGGTCGGACATGATTTTGGCAGCCCGGTCGCAGCCTGGTGCGCCTTGATCCGGCCCGACGTGTTTCGTTCGGTGACGATGATGAGCGCGCCGTTCGGCGGACCGCCGCCGCTGCCGTTCGGCACGGTCGACAAACCGGCAAAGCCCGCGGTGGAGGACCCCGTGCATCGCGAGCTCGCCGCGCTGCCGCGGCCACGCAAGCACTATCAATGGTATTATTCGACACGGGAAGCCAATGCCGACATGCAGCAGGCACCGCAGGGCGTGCATGATTTCCTGCGCGCCTATTATCATCACAAGAGCGCGGACTGGACCGACAACAAGCCCTATCCGCTGCAAGCATGGTCGGCGCAGGAGCTGGCGAAGCTGCCGACCTATTACGTGATGGACTTGCATGAGACCATGGCCGAGACGGTCGCGAAGGAGATGCCCTCGCCGGCCGCGATCGCCGCGAACCAATGGCTGCCGGATAGCGAACTTGCCTATTACAGCGCCGAATACAGCCGCACCGGATTTCAGGGCGGGCTGCAATGGTACCGCTACGGCACGTCGGGCATGCTCAACAACGAGATGCAATTGTTTGCCGGCCGCAGCATCGACGTGCCCTCCTGCTTCATTTCGGGCAAGCAGGATTGGGGCACCTATCAACGGCCCGGCGTATTCGAGACGATGCAGCGCAGCGCGTGCACGAAGATGCTCGGTTGCCATCTCGTCGACGGCGCCGGCCATTGGGTCCAGCAGGAGCAGCCGGCCGCGGTGAGCAGGTTGTTGCTCGACTTCCTCGCCAAGGCGGGCGCGGCCTGATCTGGACGGGGGAACCACGGCTGGGGGCAGCGTAGCTCGTATCACATTCGCTGTTTACGGCTAGCAGCACATCAATCTCCATCAAACAGCCATTGCGAGATTCGGCCAGACTGCGCATCATCATCCAAGAGCGGGAGAAGCGCCGTGGCCGGATCGGAATGGAGTTTCAAGAGTGCGGTCGAACTGTCGGCCGCGTTGCGTGCGAAGAAGGTCTCGGCGGTCGAGCTCACGCAGGATGCGATTGCGCGGATCGAACGGCACGACGGCAGGATCAACGCGGTGTGCGTGCGCGATTTCGATCGCGCGCTCGTTGCGGCGCGCGAGGCGGATGCGGCGCTGGCGCGCGACGAGCACAAGCCGCTGCTCGGCCTGCCCACGACGATCAAGGAATCCTTCAACATCGCAGGCCTGCCGACGACCTGGGGATTCGTGCCGCAGAAGGGCTTCAAGCCCGTGGAAGACGCGCTGGCGGTGACCCGCATCAAGCAGGCCGGCGGCGTGATCCTCGGTAAGACCAACGTGCCGGTCGGCCTCGGCGACTGGCAGAGTTACAACGACATCTATGGCACCACCAACAACCCCTACGATCTCGGCCGCACGCCGGGCGGTTCGTCCGGAGGATCGGCGGCAGCCCTCGCCGCAGGCTATTGCGCGCTCGCCACCGGCTCGGACATCGGCGGCTCCCTGCGTGTGCCGGCATTTCATTGCGGCGTGTTCGCGCACAAGCCGACCCTTAATCTCTGCGCGGCGCGCGGCGAGACCCCGCCGCCGTTTCCAGCCATTCCGCGCGAGGGCGACCTCGCCGTCATCGGGCCGATGGCGCGCACGGCGGCGGATCTGTCCTTGCTGCTCGACGTCATGGCGGGACCGGATCCTCTCGACATCGGTATCGCCTACAAGCTCGATTTGCCGGCTGCGCGGCATCAGTCGCTGCGGGATTTTCGTATCCTGGTGATCGACAGCCATCCTCTGCTGCCGAGCGACCGGGATGTCCGCAGCGCAATCGACAAGCTCGCAATCGATCTTGCGAAGGCCGGCGTCACCGTCGCACGCGAGAGCGCGCTGCTCCCGGACTTCGCGGAGACGTCCCGGCTTTACATGCGCATGCTGCTGGGTTTCCTCGGCGCGTTCCTACCTCCCGACGAGCTGGCGGATGCGCAGGCGCGGGCGAGCCAGCTGTCACCGGAGGACACCAGCCTTGACGCGGAGCGGCTGCGCGGCATCACCGCGAGCCACCGCGCCTGGGTCCTCGACGCAGGGACCCGCGCCGTGCTCCGCTCGCAATGGCGGGCGTTGTTCAAGAGCTTCGACGCGGTGATCTGCCCGATCATGCCGACGCCGGCCTTTCCGCACGATCATTCGCCGGAACAACGCCTGCGAACGATCAGCATCGACGGCAAGGATTACCCCTATTCCGACCAGCTCGCCTGGCCGGGCATCGCAACGCTTCCGGGCCTGCCGGCAACAGCCGTTCCGCTCGGCCTGTCGAAACACGGTCTGCCTGTCGGTGTGCAGATCGTCGGTCCCTTCCTCGAGGACAGGACGCCGCTCAAGCTCGCCGAGCTGATCGAGCGCGAGTTCGGCGGCTTCGTGCCGCCGAAGATGTTCGATGATTGATGCTTCGAAGTCCTGTAGCCCGGATGGAGCGAAGCGAAATCCGGGACAGCCGATCCGCGACAAAGATCCCGGATTGCGCTTCGCTCCATCCGGGCTACGAACTGTCATGCCCGGCTTGACCGGGCGATGACACCGTAACGGCCGCTAGCTATCGAACACGATCACGCTGCGCAGCGTCTTGCCTGCCTTCATGTTGGCAAAGCCCTCGTTGATCTCGGAGAGCTTCAGCTTGGCCGAGATCCAGTCTTCCAGATGCAGCCGGCCGCGCAAATAGAAGTCGACCAGGCGCGGCATGTCGACCCGAAAGTGGTTCGAGCCCATCGAGGAGCCCTGGATCTTGCGCTCGCGCAGAAAGTCGAAGCCGTGCAGCTCGATCTTCTGCCCGAACGGGATCATGCCGACGATGGTGGCGGTGCCGCCGGAGGCGAGCATGGCGAAGGCCTGCTCGGCCGTTTCCTTGCGGCCGAGCACCTCGAAGGAATGGTGCACGCCGCCATTGGTGAGGTCGCGGACCTGCTTCACGACATCGCCGTCGGCCGGGTTGATGATGTCGGTCGCGCCCAGCTTGGTCGCGAGCTGGAGTTTTGCGGGATTGGTGTCGATGGCGATGATACGGCCGGCGCCGGCGATCTGCGCGCCGTTGATCGCGGCCATGCCGACGCCGCCGCAGCCGATCACCGCCACGGTCTCGCCGGCCGTCACCTTCGCCGTGTTCACCACCGCGCCATAGCCGGTGATGACACCGCAGCCGATCAGCGCGGCGAGATCGAGCGGCATGTCCTTGCGGATCTTCACGATGGCATTCTCGTGCACCAGCATCTGCTCGGCGAAGGAGGAGAGATTGAGGAATTGGTGCAGCTTCTCCGGCTTCGACCACTGCATCCGGTTCGAAACGCCCGGCAGCATCTTCACCGTCGCGTCGGTGCAGAGCACAGTGCGGCCGGTCGTGCAATTGTCGCAGGTGCCGCAGAAGACGGAGAGACATGTGACGACATGGTCGCCCGGCTTGACATAAGTCACATCGGAGCCGACCTGCTCAACCACCCCGGCGGATTCGTGCCCGAGCACCGCAGGCAGCGGATGCGGATAGAGCCCTTCCATGAAATGCAGGTCGGAGTGGCAGAGGCCGGCGACGGCGGTCCGGATCAGCACCTCGCGCGGTCCCGGCTTCGGCAGGCTGATGTCCTCGATGACGAGCGGCTGATTGACTTCATAGAGGACGGCGGCCTTCATCGAACACTCCCTATCGCGCTTTTTGTTTGATCGCAGCGCGCAGCCTACGCTGCCAGAACCAGTTCGCCAACCTCGCTCATGCCGGCTGCGCGATCGCCGAGCAGCAGTTCGGCCATCTTCGCCTGCGCGGCATTTTCCGTCAGCCGGAACGGATCGCTCGGCGTCACGCGGTGGTCGATCACGAGGCGCGAGAGCAGCAGCCGGCGTGCATCGCCGCGCATCTCGTGAATGCGGTGTGCTTCCCAGGCAAGCGCCACCGCGCTGGCGACATGATAGAGCACGCTGGTGGCGCGGCGCGCATCGGCTTCGTTCTCGGATTTGGCCGCGACTTCACGTGCGAAGCCGACGGCGCGGTCGGTGAGGCCACGCAGATGATCGCGCCAGGCCTGCGGCACCGAGGCGCTGTCGCCGAGCCGGGCGTGCAGATCGGCTGCGAGCGCGGATTCCGCGCCGTGGCGGCCGACTGCCCGCCGCAGCGCATCGATCGCGACGATGTTACCGGTGCCTTCCCAGACCGAGCCGAGATGCGCATCGCGCAGCAGGCGGGGGGTGGCGAATTCCTCGATATAGCCGATACCGCCGCGCATCTCGAGCGCATCGCCGCAAACCTTGCGCGCATCGCGCGTGGCGCGGAACTTCAGCGTCGGGGTGAGAATGCGCAGCAGCGCCGCGGCATCCTGGCTGCCGGCCTCGGCACGGTCGAGGGCATCAGCAGTGAGGAAGCTCATCGACAGGCCCTGCTCCACCGGCAGCATGATCTTCAGCATTTGTCGCCGCCCCAGCGGCAGATCAATGATGCGCTGGCCGAACACGACGCGGTTGGTCGCCACCGTCATCGCGTCATGATAGGCGCGGCGCATCAGTGCCGTCGATTTGACGCCGTTGGAGAGGCGCGAGGAGTTCACCATCTCGGCCATCTGCACGAAACCACGGTCGAGCTTGCCGACGGCGTAGGCGATCGCGCCTTCGAGCTTGATCTCGCCCGACGCCATCGAGCGGGTGCCGAGCTTGTCCTTGAGGCGCACGATCCGGTACTGGTTCTGCGTGCCGTCGTCGAGGAAGCGCGGCATCAGGAACAGGCCGACGCCGCGCGTGCCGGGCCCGGCGCCTTCGGGCCGCGCCAGCAGCATCACGACTTTCGCATCGGCATTCGAGCAGAACCATTTCTCGCCATAGAGGCACCAATGATCGCCCTCCTGCACGGCGCGCGTGGTCAGCGTGCCGACATCGGAGCCGCCTTCCTTCTCGGTCATGAACTGGCCGCCCTGGGTCAGCTTGCTCATGTCGGTCGAGGTGAGGCCATCCAGATATTTCGCCTTCAGCGCCTCGCTGCCGAAATTCGCCAAGAGCTTGGCGCAGCCATCGGTGACGTTGATCGGGCAGCCCATGCCGAATTCGGTCTGGTTGAACAGGAAGGTGAAGGCGTGCTTGGCCACAACAGGGTATTTGTCCGACCAGCCCATGATGCCTTTGCGGATTGAAAGCGCGTGGATGCCGAACTCGCCGAACGCGGCGTTCTCCAGCTCGCGATAGGCCGGATGATATTCGATCCATTGCACGTCGCGGCCGAACTTGTCGCGCTGGTGCAGGATGGGCGTGTGCCGGTCGGCGAGCCGCGCGCATTCGTCGAGATGGCCGCCGGCGAGCTCACCGAGCCGGTCGAGATGCGGCTCGATGTGTCGGAACAGATTCTCCGGCAGATGGATGCGGAGCAGGTCCGTGAGCGCGGGATCGGCGCGGTAGAAATTCATGCCCGACGTATCGGGCGCCAGCAGGCCGGAGGGTGCGGCCGCGATATCTTTTGGCTGCGCTTTAACCGGTCCGGGCATGATCGTCCTCTTCGTTTCCATCCGACGGCAATTCTTTGCGCTTGCCGCTTTGGATGATGTCGATCATGCTCCAGTCGCGGACAGCGATAAAGCCGCAAAATGTCAGGGCGGCATGATCGCCGCGAGGGAGCAACTCGCCCTGCGGAATTGTGATCGCGCCGGCTGGTTGTCTGCGCGGACCATGCATAGATCAGCGGCTCCTTCCTCCGAGAGATCACGCCATGGAACACCCGAAGTACAAGATCGCCCTCATCGTCGGTGCCGGCGAAGGCCTCAGCGCATCGCTGGCGCGCCTGCTAGCGGCGCAGGGCATCCGCATCGCGCTCGCCGCACGCAAGATCGAGAAGCTTGGCGCGCTCTGCACCGAGACCGGGGCCAAGGCCTATGCCTGCAACGCCACCGAGCCCGACGAGGTGGAGCGGCTGTTCGGTCTGGTCGAGCGCGAGATCGGCACGCCCGACCTCGTCGTCTACAACGCCTCCGGCCGCACGCGCGGGCCGTTCGTCGATCTCGTGCCGGCCGACGTCGCGCAGGCGATTGCGGTCAGCGCCTATGGCGGCTTCCTGGTGGCGCAGCAGGCCGCCAAGCGCATGCTGCCGAACCAGCACGGCGCAATCCTGTTCACCGGCGCCTCCGCCAGCGTCAAGGGCTATGCGCAGTCCGCTCCCTTCGCGATGGGCAAGTTCGCGCTGCGGGGCCTTGCCCAGAGCATGGCGCGCGAACTCTCGCCGCAGGGCATCCATGTCGCGCATTTCGTCATCGACGGCGGCATCAGGAGCGCCGCGCGGACGGATCCGGCGGACAAGCCGGACTCGATGCTCGATCCCGACGCAATCGCACAGAGCTATTGGAACGTGCTGCAGCAGCCGCGCAGCGCCTGGAGCTGGGAGCTGGAGCTGCGGCCCTGGGTGGAGAGGTTTTGAAGGCACATTGCCGTAGGGTGGGCAGAGGCGCGAAGCGCCGTGCCCACGATCTCGAACTTTAGAAATAATGGTGGGCACGCTTCGCTTTGCCCACCCTACGAGACCGGGAGGAACAATGACCACGGAAACCACCATCGATACCGGCACCAATGAGCTCCTCTGCACGATCCGCGACCGCGTCGCTGTGATCACGCTGAACCGGCCGGAGGCGCGCAATTCGCTGTCGGACGCGCTGACGCCGGCGCTGCGCACGATGATCCGGAGCTGCGGCGAGAATCCCGATGTCGGCGCACTGCTGCTGACCGGCGCGGGCGAAGCCTTCTGCGCCGGCGGCAACGTCAAGGGCATGGGTGCGCATCGCGACAAGGCCAAGCTCGACATGTCCTTTGACGACAAGGTCGCCGACCTGCAGGAGCGGCAGCGGCTGCTCACCGGCGCGCTGGTGTCTGTGCGCAAGCCGACGATCGCTGCGCTGCCCGGCCCCGCGGTCGGCGCCGGGCTCGCCATCGCCATGGCCTGCGACATCCGCATCGCCGCGCAATCGGCCTTCGTTGCCACCGGCTATGCCCGCATCGCGCTGTCCGGCGACTACGGCATTGCCTGGCTGCTCACCCGCCTCGTCGGCACCGCGCGGGCGCGCGAATTGATGTTCACCGGCGACCGCGTCGATGCCGCGCGCGCCGAGGCGATCGGCCTCGTCAACCGCGTCGTGCCCGACGACAAACTGCAGACCGAGGCCTTCGCACTGGCCAAATCGCTCGCCGAAGGCCCGCGCCTCGCGCTGCGCTACATGAAGGACAATCTCGACGAGGCCCTGCTGTTCGACTTCGAAACCGCGCGCGACCACGAGGCCGAAAGGCTGGTCCGCCTCACCACGACCGCCGACCACAAGGAGGCCGTGCAGGCCTTCATCGACAAGCGGAAAGCGGTGTTCACGGGGAAGTAGCTCCGACACAAGCGCCGTCATTCCGGGGCGATGCGCAGCATCGAACCCGGAATCCATTGGGCCGCAAAACGCGCGGTGAAATGGATTCCGGGCTCGCGCTACGCGCGCCCCGGAATGACGATGGAGAGAGAGAGAGAACGCGAAAAAACGCCCGGCTCTGGCTTGGCCAGGCCGGGCTGCAGTCATGTTAGGCCGAGGCTGAGGGGCTGTCGGCCTGACGGGAAAGGGCGGCGAGGCGCCAACTCGCGCAGGGAATGTCTTTCGGTTCGACGCTGATCTCCTTGTCGAAGCGCACCAGCTTCCAATCGTCCGGATGGTTGACGAACGTGAAGCCGGCTTTGCGCGCGAGCGAGACCATGGTCTCGTTGGCGCGCAGCGTGTCGCCGTAGATGTGCTCGGCTCGAAGCGCGGCCGCGCGGCATTCGAGATTCTTCATCAGCGCGGTGGCGATGCCGTGGCCCTGCCAGCGGTCATCGACCGAGAGGCCGAACTCGAGCGTCGCGGTCTCGGCATGGAAGGCATAGCGGGCTTCGGCCACGATGGTCTCGAAGCCGTCGACCATCATGGTCGCCACGATGGTGAAGCGATCGCGCTCGCCGACCTCGAGGAAATCGTGCAGCAGGCCCTTCGGCAACTCGCTGATCGCACCGAAGAAGCGGTTGTAGCGGGAGCGGGTCGAGAGCGCGCGGAAATAGTGCTGCAGCTCGTCGGTGTCGCGCGGCTCGACGAAGCGGACATTGAGCCGCTCATCGTGCCTTGTGCGCAGCACGTCCGAATATTGCTTGAGGTCTTCGAGGCGAAGGGTGCTCATGACACGTGCCCTGCGGAAAGGGGACCGCCGGCGCCCCTGTGCTCAGGCGGCGCCGGCCTGGCGGCCTGTCAGGCCCGCCAGAAGGGTTTGTCGGCCTCGTAGGCAATGTCGGACCAGGACAGCCCGACGTCCTGGAGATCGCGGGCTGTCCAGTGGGTCAGCTCGCGCCGGGTCCGGTAGCGCTCGTGCCAGACGTGAAGGACCTCGCCGATCTGGTAGAGGACGCCCTGTGCATGATGATTTGTCATCGAATTGTCGGTCAATGTAGACATTTTCAGCTCCTGGAGCTAAGTTGACCGCTACTATCTGCCTTCTGCTGCGCCGCGACAAACGACAATTTGTACCTTTTCGCATGAAATAACGTCATGCATCCTGCTGCCAAATGACTGCCAGATTGCCCTCCCTGAACGGATTGCGGGCGTTCGAGGCCGCCGCGCGCCATCTCAGCTTCACGCTCGCAGCCAGCGAGCTGAACGTGACCCAGACCGCGATCAGCCATCAGATCCGCAGGCTGGAGGAGGAGCTCGGCATCCGCCTGTTCATCCGGCAGAACCGCGCGCTGGCGCTGACGCCGGAGGCGCGCGACTATTTGCCGGGCGTCCGCGCCGCCTTCAACGATTTGCGCCTCGCCACGGACCGTCTCCTGCGCAAGGACGACGACAAGGTGCTGACAGTGTCGACGCTGGCCTCGCTCGCCGCCAAATGGCTGCTGCCGCGGCTGACCGATTTCCAGGAGCAGCACCCCGGCATCGATGTGCGCATCACCACCTCGACCAGCCTCGTCGACTTCCAGCGCGACAATGTCGATGCCGCGATCCGCTATGGTCGCGGCCAATGGCCCGGCCTGCGCGCCGACTGGCTGATGGCGGATGAGCTGTTTCCGGTGTGCAGCCCGTCGCTGCTACGCGGCGACAAGCCGCTGCGCCGCCCCGAGGATCTGCGCAACCATCCGCTGCTGCACACGTCGAGCACCAACAGCGACGATTGGCGGCTGTGGCTGACCGCGGCGGGCCTGCCGGCCGATATCGCAAGGCACCCCGGCATCACCTTCGACATGATCTTCATGACCATCCAGGCCGCCATCGACGGCATCGGCGTCGCGATGGGACGGACCTCCTACGTGCAGGACGACATCGCCAAAGGCCGGCTCGTGGTCCCCTTCAAGATCGCGCTGCCGGCGGACGCCGGCTTCTACCTGGTCGCGCCCGAGGGCCGTCGCGAGGCGCCAAAGCTGGTCGCTTTTCGCGACTGGATGATCGCTGCAGCGCAAAATAAAGCCTGAAAATTCATCAGCTTCCCCGGCGAAATCGGTTGACTCGCCTCGCCCCGCGCGGGAAGGGGTATGGCAGATTGTCGCAGCATCAATCTGTCGCCTTGCCGAAAGAACGATTTTCGGCCGGCCACGCCTTTCCAAGGGGAGAACGCCATGGCTGGATCAGCCGCATCGACCAATCCACCCGCGATCAAATCGCGCATCGGCGCCATCCTGCGCGCGACCTCGGGCAATTTCCTCGAGCAGTTCGACTTCTTCCTGTTCGGCTTCTATGCCGCCGCGATCGGCAAGGCGTTCTTCCCCTCCACCAACGAGACGGCCTCGCTACTCAACACGTTCGGCGTGTTCTGGCTCGGCGCTCTCATGCGCCCCGTCGGCGCGATCGTGCTCGGCGCCTATATTGATCGCATCGGCCGCCGCCAGGGCCTGATCGTCACGCTCGGCATCATGGCCTTCGGCACCGTCGTCATCGCGTTCTGCCCGAACTACGCGACCATCGGCCTCGCCGCGCCGGTCATCGTGCTGATCGGCCGGTTGCTGCAGGGCTTCTCGGCAGGGGTCGAGCTCGGCGGCGTGTCGGTGTATCTCGCGGAAATCGCAACGCCCGGCAATCGCGGCTTCTACACCTCGTTCCAATCGGCGAGCCAGCAGGTCGCGATCTTCGTGGCCTCGATCCTCGGCTTCATCCTCTCGGAGGTGATGCCGGCCGACTTGGTGGCCGCCTGGGGCTGGCGCATTCCCTTCTTCGTGGGCTGCCTGATCATTCCGCTGATCTTCATCCTGCGGCGGACGCTGGAGGAGACGCCGGCCTTCCTTGCCATGAGAAAGCATCCGACGACGCGCGAGGTGTTCGCCTCCGCACTCACCAACTGGCGCATCGTCGTGCTCGGCATGATGATCGCGATCCTGACTACGACGACGTTCTATTTCGTCACCGTCTACACGCCGACCTTTGGCAAGACTGTGCTGAAGCTGTCGACGCAGGACGCGTTGCTCGTGACATTGCTCGTCGCAGTGAGCAACTTCATCTGGAATCCGGTCGGCGGCGCGCTGTCCGATCGCATCGGCCGCAAGCCGGTGCTGCTCGCCATCGCCGGCCTCTCTCTCGTCACCGCCTATCCGGCGCTGCACTGGCTGGTGGCCGCGCCGACGTTCGGCAAGCTGCTCGCGGTCGAGATGATGTTCTCGTTCTATTTCGGCGTCTACAGCGGCACCATGCTCGGCGCACTCGTCGAGATCGTGCCGGCGCATGTGCGCACCACCTGCTTCTCGCTCGCCTTCGCGCTCGCCGCCGCCCTGTTCGGCACCTTCACGCCGTTCGCCTCGACCTGGCTGATCGAGCGCACCGGCGACAAGGCCGCGCCTGGCTTCTGGCTGATGTTCGCCGCCCTGCTCGGCATCATCGCGGCCTCGACGGTGTATCGCGGCGGCGGCACAGTGCCGGCCTATGATGCGGTGCCGGAGCCGGTGGCGGGCCGCTAGACGGTGTCATTTCGGGACGCGCACTCTCTTCACCTCTCCCCGTAAGAACGGGGCGAGGGGCGTACTGCCCGTGCCGCCTACAGCTCCACCACCACGTAATCGCTCTCGATCCTGACCGGAATCGTCTCGGCGACATAGGGCCCCTTCACCACGCTGGCGCCCGGCTCGACATGGGCGGGATAGGCCTTCACGCGGAAACGGCGGGGGTCGCAATAGGATTGGCCGGTGCGGATATCGAACTCCCAGCCGTGCCAGGGGCAGCGGATGATCTCACCTAACTTGGTGTATTCGATCTCGCCGGGGTTGCTCGACTGTGCGAGACCGATCAGCGGGCCCTCACACAGCGCCGCACCCTGATGCGGGCAGCGGTTCATCAGGCCGAAATATTCGCCCTTGATGTTGAAGACTGCGATCGGCCGCCCGTCGATCTCCAGGAATTTTCGCGTGCCGGGCGGAAGCTCGTCGACCGCGGCAATCACATGCCGCGCCATGCTATGTTTTCCGCATGATCTGACCGAAAAACCGCTTCACACTTTTTCGGATCATGCGGTTATCCCGTACAGCTTCTTTGCGTTGCCGAGATAGAACGCCTCGCGATTGTCCTCGCTGACTCCCGCCGGCAGCACGCGCGACGGCTCGTCATAGTCCCAATGCGGATAATCGGTGGCGAACAAGAGACGATCCCAGCCGATCCATTTGATGACATCGAACAGATCCTCGCGCCTTTCAGGATCTTCCATCGGCTGCGTCGTCCACCACACCTGCTCGCGGATATATTCCGACGGCGGCCGTTTTACATGCGGCACCTCGCTCCTGAGCCGCTGCCAGGCCTTGTCCAGCCGCCACGCCAGTGACGGCGCCCAGCCGAAGCCGGCCTCGATCATCACCATCTTCAATTTCGGGAAGCGCTCGAACACGCCCTCCAAAACCAGGCTCGCAAGCGCCGATTGCTGGCACTGCGAATGCCCTACCATCTCCTCGATGTAATAGGATGGCCAGCCCGACGGCGTGATCGGATTGCCGCCGAAGCCGAAGGCGTGCACGCCGACGGGAAGGCCGGCCTCTTCCGCAGCCTGATAGATCGGCCAATAGCGGCGCTGGCCGAGCGGCTCGACATTGCGGCTGAGCAGCAGCACCTGCACGAAGTTCTTGTCCCCGGCGCGCTCGCGGATCTCGGCGGCGGCCGATAGCCCGTCCTCATTGCCGACCACGATCGAGGCCTTCAACCGCTTATCCTTGCTGGTCCATTTGTCGATCTGCCAATCGTTGATCGCCGAGCACAGAGCGGCTGAGAGCTCGTGATTGCGGATGCCCTGCCCGGTGTTGAGTGGATTGAGCACGCCCAGCTGCACGTTGTTGGGATCGAGCAATTGCTTCTGCATGAAGGCGAGCGAGGAGCCCTGCGGGCCGCCTTCCGGCGGATAGGCATCGCGGCGCGAGGCGTTGGGCTGGGCCTTCGGATAGGGCGGGCCTTCCATCATGCCCTGATAGGCATGGACGCCGTAGACTTCGAGGTGATGCTGCCAGCGTTTGGCGAGGTAGGGGTAGAGCTCGGTGTGGGTCGTGCGCGCCGGATGGATGTCGCAGTCCGCGATTGCGGTTTTGACGTTCAGTGGGGAAGCGGCTTCTTGGTTCTCGCGGAACTGGATATTCATCGCCTTGCCTCCTTTGGCAGCGGGCTCATTTCAGGCGGGGATAGGTTGCATGCGGATTGTCGATCATGATCTTGCGCACGAGATCGGGGGACAGACCTTCGGGCAGCGCGTCCTGGCCGTCGAACTGCCAGTGCGGATAGTCCGTGGAGAATAGGACCAATTCGTCGGACTGCATATGATCAAACAGGCGAATTAATGTCTGAGGTTCCGGCGGCGCATCAAATGGCTGTAACGAGAAACGGATGTTGCTGCGCACAATCTCCAGCGGCGCGCGATCGACCCACGGCGTCTCCATCCGTACCCCGCGCCAGAACTTGTGCAGGCGCCAGAGATAGGGCGCGATCCAGGACACGCCGGACTCCAGCATCACCATTTTCAGCCGCGGATATTTGGCGAACACGCCCTCGACGATCAGGCTGGTGAGCTGGGTCTGGAACGCCTGGGCCTGCCCAACATAATCCTCGATGTGATAGGACCCCCAACCCACGGCGGTCGGCGGATTGTGATAGGCGGAACCGGCGTGGATGCCTACCGGGAGTTCCAGACGTTCCGCGGCCTCGTAGATCGGCCACAGCGCGCGCTTGCCGAGCGGCGTATCGCCCATGACAAGCATCAGCACCTGCACGAAGCGCTCGTCCGGTGCACAGCGCTCGATCTCGGCAACGGCTTTCTCGACGCTTTGCGTGGGGATCACGATCGAGCCACGCAGCCGCGAGTCGCGATCGAGCCATTCCTTCGCCAGCCAATCGTTCAGCGCGCGGCAGAAGGCGGCCTGCATGTCTTCCGAAAACACCATCTGAACGCCGTAGAGCGGGTTGCAGATCGCATGCTTGAGCTGGAAGGGATCGAGCACGTGACGCTGCATGGCCTCCAGACTCTCGCCGGGCTTGCCGGTCTCGGGGCGCCAGTCCGGCCGCGCGGTGATCGGCGAGTTCTGCGGATAGGATTGCGAGATAAGGTCGACCATGCCGCGCGTCGTGACCTGATCGCGCCAATAATCGTTCAGGTACGGCAGCAGGCTGGTCAGATGCGGCACGGCCGGATGCACGTCGCAGTCGATGCCACCGGCGATCAGGGATGCCATCACGTCTCCCTTCTCACGTTTCCTCGCATGTCTCTTCTTGTCCCTGCCATTCAAGCAGGCCTGCCCGCCGCCCGCAACTCGGCCAAGCGTCCTGTCATATGCTAGGAAGGCTGAGCTCGGTTGCGAAGGAATGAGGGGTTACGACATGAAAGAGCTCGTCGGCATTGCGGAACAGGTCGCCGCCAAACTGATCGCGCGCAAACAGACCATTGCGGTTGCCGAATCCTCCGCCGGCGGCCTGATCGCGGCCAGCCTGCTCGCGGTGCCCGGCGCATCCGCCTATTTCCTCGGCGGCGCGGTGGTCTATACGCGCGATGCCAGGCGCGTGCTGATGGATATTTCGGACGAAGGAATGAAGGGCTTTCGGTCGTCGTCGGAGCCCTACGCGCAATTGCTGGCCGAGCAGATGCGAACGCGCTTCGACAGCGACTGGGGCCTGTCCGAGACCGGCGCCGCCGGCCCCACCGGCAACCGCTACGGCGATTCGGCGGGCCATAGCTGCATGGCGGTTGCAGGGCCCGCGTCAGAGGTGATGACGCTGGAGACGGGAAGCAACGACCGGTTCGGCAACATGCAGGTATTCGCGGCGACGGCGCTGAAGCTGTTGTTGAGAAAGCTTGAGGGATGAGCGGAGCCCACGCTCATCTCACCATCGATACCCCCGCTCAGGGGCAAGACAAGCCATTACCGGGTTCGCGGCACAGCTTCGCGCGGACCTCGACGACATCGATCTTGTTATCCCTGGCTCGCCGCAGGCGCGAGGCGTAAGCCGAGTAAACTCTGTCTACTGACAGCAGATTGAGCTGCTTCTTGATGGCCGCGCTGCACATCAAAGCGGGGTTGCCGCCGAGGTATCTCGACTCTGCCCCGAGCTCCTGCCGGGTGAGCTCCGCGAAAGGCCCCCGACGCAATTGCATCTCGATCGCTCCGAGCTCCTCGTCACCAGCCTGCACCCGGGCGACACCCTTTGTCTTGCGTTCGAAACCGTTCGCGATCGCCGCCCCGTGAGCCGCCCCGAGCTCTGCAAGCTCTTGTGCTGCGTCCGAAAACTCGCCGCGCTGGGAACCCGCCATGAGGAAGGACTTGCATGCCAATGGGTCGCTCATCAGCTTCAGAAGGGCTGTCAGCTCTGCCCGGTCCACCGCATTGATGTGTTCGTCATCGGCATAGGCTTCCATCTCGTTCGCCAGAATGATGTTGAGCACGCCATTCGCGGCGGGCCATCCGCCTTCATTGAACGCCGCCTCGGTCTTTCGGAGCAAGACCTCCCGGAGGGCGGGATCGCTGCGGGCGATAGACGCCGCCAGTGGGAATCGCGCGAGGTTCTGATCGAAATCGCGTGCAAACCCGCTGGGCCCGGAGAGGCTGGCACATGCCAGATTTCCGGCCAGCAGGGCGACGGCGACGAGCAGCAGGAGTGATCTTCTGGTCATGCGAGAATGTTGGCGTGAAATACCGCGAGACATCATCGCACGCCGGGGTCGGCGCCATCCATTGCAACTACAGGCTGCCGTTAACGAATCCTTTCGCAGCCCTTTCACCGCCTGGCGGATCGCATGCAGGCTGGCTTATTTTGCCAAATGCCGCATGAAAATGCGCACCACATAGCCCGGGAATCGCGGTGCCTCGTCGTAGAGGTCCGACGCGATCCGCTCGATGGTCTCGCGCAGCGACAGGAATTGCGCCTGCCGTGCGCTGCTTTCGGTGCCCTGCATGCCCGCGAGCTCGTCCATCGCGGCGTCGCTGATCTGGCACTGCACGACCTCGCCGTCGTTCAACATGGTGAAGCGAAAGGCCAGCCGTTCCAGATCATGGCCAATGATCTTGTGGCGCATGAGCGGCATCAAGTCGTCCCGGTCGAGCCCCGCGTCGGACAATGCTGAAAATCGCTGCGCTTGTCAGCAGCAAAGTGCGGCTTCGGCCCTACTGGAACGCCACTTCGGCAAAGCTGCGGAGCTTGCGCGAATGCAGGCGTTCCGATTCCTGCTGCTTGAGCCGCTCCAGCGCCTTCAGGCCGATCTCAAGGTGCTGGCCGACGCGGCGGCGGTAGAACTCGCTGGCCATGCCCGCGAGCTTGATCTCGCCATGCAGCGGCTTGTCGGAGACACACAGCAGCGTGCCGTAGGGAACGCGGAAGCGGTAGCCATTGGCGGCGATGGCGGCCGATTCCATGTCGAGCGCGACCGCGCGCGATTGCGACAGCCGGCGGATCACCTCAGGCCCGGAAATTTCCCAATTGCGGTTGTCGACGCTCGCGACCGTGCCGGTGCGCATCAGGCGCTTGAGCTCGAAGCCTTCGAGCCCGGTGACGTCCTCGACCGCCTCCTCGAGCGCGACCTGCATCTCGGCCAGCGCTGGGATCGGCACCCACAGCGGCAGCTCGCGATCGAGCACGTGATCCTCGCGCACATAGCCGTGCGCGAGCACGTAATCGCCGAGCCGCTGCGTGTTGCGCAGGCCGGCGCAATGGCCGAGCATCAGCCAGGCATGCGGCCGCAGCACCGCGACGTGGTCGGTGACGTTGCGCGCATTGGACGGACCGGTGCCGATGTTGATCAACGTGATGCCGCGATAGCCAGGTGCGACCAGATGGAAGGCCGGCATCTGCGGTGCGCGAGCCGGCGCGGTGCCGCTGATCGCGCCGCCGCTGTTCGTGATCACGTTGCCGGGCGCGACGAAAGCTTCGAGCCCGGCTTCGCCGGACTGCAGCCGCTGCTGGCACGCTTGCGCGAAGGCATCGACATAGAACTGGTAGTTGGTGAAGATCACGAAGTTCTGGAAATATTCGGGATCGGTGCCGGTGTAGTGATAAAGCCGGCGCAACGAGTAATCGACGCGGGCGGCGCGGAACAGGGACAGCGGCTCCGGCGTATCAGGCTGGAGCTCGAAAGTGCCGTCGGCGATCGAATCGTCCATGGTCGCGAGAACGGGCACGTCGAACGCATCGCGCAGCGAGCGTGTCACGGGCGAATTCTCGCTGGTGGTGATCGCGGCTTCGATATTGATGTCGCGCCGATAGGCGAAGTGGATCGGGATCGGCTCGGCGGACTCGCCGATCTCGACGGGCACGCCGTGGTTCTGGATCAAGAGGCCGATCTGCTCGGTGAAATAGCTGCGGAACAGATCCGGCCGCGTCACGCTGGTTTCATGCACGCCGGGTCCGGCGACGAAGCCGTAAGCAAGGCGCGAATCCAGCCGCGCATGCGTCGCAGTGGTGATACGGACGAAGGGATAATAGGCGCGAACCCGCATCGTGATCGCTTCCCCGCCGACATAGGCTTCGAACCGGTCGCGCAGGAATTTCGCGTTGCGCTCGTAGATTTCCTCGAGGCGGGCAACGGCGAGGGACGCGTCGGAGAAGGATGCGGTGGGGATGGAGGGAGGAGATTGCATGGTTCGACCGCCGGGTGATTGGGCCTAAGTCGAACTATAGCAAAGAAGGCGGTGTTGTAGGGTGGGTTAGCGCAGCGTAACCCACCACTTCCGCATCCTCGGTTAGAGAAGCGGTGGGTTACGGCTTCGCCTAACCCACCCTACGAGACCACGACGCGCTGTCGTGCGTCACTTCTCGCGGAAGGCGCGCATCAGCTGGTCGTGAAGCGGCTTCATCAGATAGGACAGCATCGTGCGGTCGCCGGTCTGGACGAAGGCTTCCACCGGCATGCCGGGGATCATCTTGACGTCGCCGAGCCTGGCGATCTCTTCCGGCGGCATCGAGACGCGGATGGTGTAGTAGCCTTGGCCGGTGCGCTGGTCGGTGGTGACGTCGGGCGAGACGCGGCTGACGACACCGTTGAGCTCGGGCGTGGTGCGCTGGTTGAACGCGGACAGGCGCAGCAGCGTCTTCTGGCCGATCTGGAGCTTGTCGATGTCGACCGGATTGACCTTGGCCTCGACCTGGAGATCGTCGGTCTGCGGCACGATCAGCATCAAGGTATCGCCGGCCGTGACGACGCCGCCGATCGTGTGCACCGTCGATTGCAGCACCATGCCATCCTGCGGCGCGCGGATGTCGACGCGGCGGAGCTGGTCTTCGGCCGCGACCTTGCGCTCGATCAGCTCGCCGATCTTGTCGTTGGTTTCGCGCAGGTCCTTGGAGACCTCGCTGACCACGTCCTTGTCGATCTGGATGATCTGGAGCTCGGTCTCGGTGATCTTGCCCTTGGCCTGGGCGCGCGCGGCGATGTACTGCGCGCGCTCGCCGTTGAGGCGGGCCGAGTCGCGCTCGAGCTGGGTCAGGCGCGAGATCTGCACAAGACGCTTCTCGTAGAGCTCACGCACGCCGGTGAGCTCGTTCAGCACCAGCGCGATCTCCTGGTCCTTGGCTTTTTCCTGGGCGCTGAGACCGGCGATCTCCTCGTTGAGCTGCGTGATGCGTTCGCGGAGCTGCGCCTTCTGCCCGGTGCGGCCATTGACGCGGACCTCGAACAGCTTGGTCTCGGCCGCAAGCAGCGCCTTGACGTCGGGATCGCCCGCCCGCTCGATGAGGCCTTGCGGGAACTCGATTCGGTCGAGGCCGCGCTGCTCGGCCTGCAATCGCGCCGCACGCACCTGCGCCGCATCGAGGTTCTTGGTGACGATGGCAAGATTGGCCTTGGTGACGGTGTCGTCGAGCCGCACCACGATGTCGCCGGACTTGACCAGGTCGCCGTCGCGGGCGCGCACCTCGCCGACCACGCCGCCGGTCGGATGCTGCACCTTCTTGACGTTGGATTCGACCACGATCTGGCCCGGCGCAATCAGCGCGCCCGAGATCAGGACGGTCGAGGCCCAGCCGCCGAGGCCGACGACCAGGACCAGCACGATCACAAGGCCGAGCATCAGGTGGAACCTGATGGAGTCGCGGACGGTCTTCGCGGCCGCCTTGGTGCCGCCGATGGCCAACGTGCTCATGGCTTCGTGCTCATGGTTTGGCCACTCCGCCTTCGCTGACGATCTTGATCGGCGCCGGCGGCGTCACGCGCGGCTGCAGCACCTGGGCGAGCACCTGCTCCTTCGGCCCAAAGGCCTGCATGCGACCGTCGCGCAGCACCAGGATCTGGTCGACCGCCTCGACGCCGATCGGGCGGTGCGCCACCACGACGACGATGGCACCGCGCTCGCGCGCCGAGCGGACGGCGCGGGTCAGCGCCTCGTCGCCTTCGGTGTCGAGATTGGAATTGGGCTCGTCGAGCACGATCAGGAAGGGGTTGCCGTAGAGCGCGCGCGCCAGCGCCACGCGCTGGGCCTGACCTGCGGAAAGCGCGGCGCCCTGCTCGCCGACTTGGGTGTTGTAGCCCTCGCGCATCTTGATGATCATCTCGTGCACGCCGGCCTCCTTGGCCGCGGCGATGATCGCCTCGGAGGTGGCCTCGGGATCGAACCGGCTGATGTTCTGCGCGATGGTGCCGCCGAACAATTCGACGTCCTGCGGCAGATAGCCGATATGGCGGCCGAGCGCGTCGCTCGTCCATTGATCGAGCGCCGCGCCGTCGAGCCGCACCTTGCCGCGCACCGGCTGCCAGACCCCGACCAGCGCGCGGATCAGCGACGACTTGCCGGAACCGCTCGGGCCGATCACGCCGAGGCCGTTGCCGGCGGCGAGCGCGAAGGTGACATCCTGCACCACGAGACGCTGATCGCCGGGCGGCACCATGGCGACGCCCTCGACCGAGAGCCGGCTGGTCGGCGCCTGCAGCTGGGTTGGCATCGCCTGCGCCGGCATCTGCTCCAACAGGCGCGTCAGCCGCTGCCAGCTCTGGCGCGCCGCGACGAAGGATTTCCAATGCGCGATGGCGAGATCGACCGGCGCGAGCGCGCGGGCGGACAGGATCGAGCCGGCGATGATGATGCCGGCCGTCGCCTCCTGGTGGATGACGAGATAGGCGCCGACCGCGAGCACGGCCGATTGCAGCATCATCCGCAGCACCTTTGCGACCGCGCCGAGACCACCGGCGACGTCGCTCGCCCGCTGATTGCCGGCGAGGTATTTTTCGTTGGCCTCGCTCCAGCGCTGGTTCATCCGGCCGGCCATCCCCATCGACACCATCACTTCGGCGTTGCGGCGGCTGGCCTGGGCGAGATCGTTGCGCTGGGCGGCGAGGCCCATCGCTTCCTTCGCCGGCTGGCGGGACATGAACTCGGTGACCAGCGTCAGCCCGACCAGGATGATGGCACCGACCAGCGCGGTGACGCCGATCAGGACATGGAAGGCGAAGCAGATGGCGAGATAGAGCGGCAGCCAGGGCAGGTCGAAGAATGCGCTGGGGCCCATGCTGCCGAGGAAGGAGCGGACATTGTCGAGATCGCGCAGCGGCTGCAGGCCCTCGTTGCGGCTGCCGACCAGCAGCGGCAGGCGCACGATGGTGTCGAACACGCGCTTATTGAGGGCCTCGTCGAGCGCGGTGCCGATCCGCCCCAGGATGCGGTTGCGGATCATGTCCAGCACGCCCTGCGCCATGTAGAGGAAGCTGGCGAGGATGATCAGGCCGACCAGGGTGGGGATGCTGCGGCTCGGCAGCACCCGGTCATAGACCTCCAGCATGAAGATCGACCCGGTCAGATAGAGCAGGTTGATCATGCAGCTCATCAGGCCGACGCCGATGAAGGCCGTGCGACAAGCGCGCAAGGCGTCACCGAGCTCCGAACGGCGGACGCCAGGGATGGCTGCCATCAGTCTGATCTCTTTCGGCTAACGGGCAAAGCCCTGATTTCAAAGGCGATTCAAGGAGTACTCGCCTTGGATTAACATCTGTTTTCCGGCCGTCCAACGCGGTCGAATTTAATCCGAGGCCTCATGGGCCACATCTACCCCCGATAGCCTTCCGCGCAAGTCCGGAATTCCACAGGCTTGCGGCTTTTTCTTGCAGGCTTTCAGCCGCTTCCGCGAAAAGCGCGGCTCAAGTTCCGCTCAGCCGAATGCAGAGGCTAGAGCCGGCCCCCGCCGCGCACAAGGCGTACCACCAGCAGCAGGATGACCGCGCCGATGGCAGAATAGACAATTTGGGAGATCAAGCCGCTGCCGAGGCGGATGCCGAGCTTTGGAAACAGCAGGCTCGCCACCAGCGCACCGCAGATGCCGATCACGATGTCGCCGATCAGGCCGAACCCGGCGCCCCGCACGATCTTGCCGGCGAGCCAACCGGCGACGAGACCGACGAACAGGATGACGAGAAGGCCTTCGTTGGAAATGTACATCCGTGAGGTCCCTCTCCGTGAAAGGCGCCATGGAACGGGAACCGGAATGAACGGGGTGTGAATGCTGGAAAGGCTCGCACAGCCCGGTTCAACTCATCCGAACTATGACAGCACGGTGGCCGGCTCCGCCAGGACGCATCTGGCGGCCCGACCCGGCCCGACCGCGACATTCCCGGGCAATTGCTCCAGGCAGCGCGGCTCGGCGAGCTTGCAGCGGGGAGCGAAGGAGCAATTGTGCGGCTTCTCGGCCAGCGACGGCGGCGTGCCGGGGATGGTCTCCAGCCGCTGTCCGCGCTTGGCGCCGTGGATGGTGGAGGCGAGCAGGCCCTTGGCATAGGGATGCACCGGCGAGCGGACGATGTCGCGCAAGGTGCCCTGCTCCACGATCTGGCCCGCATACATCACCGCGACGCGGTCGCAGATCTCGATGGCGACGCCGATGTCGTGGGTGACGAAGATGACGGACATGCCGAACTCGCGCTGCAGCTCCCGCAGCAAGAGCAGAATCTGGATCTGCACGGTGGCATCGAGCGCCGTCGTCGGTTCGTCCGCCAGCAGGATTTTTGGCCGGCAGGCCAGCGCCAGCGCAATCATCGCGCGCTGGCGCATGCCGCCGGACATTTCGTGCGGATAGGCATCCAGCCGGCGCTTGGCCGAGGGAATGCGCACGACCTCGAGCATCTCCAGCGCCCGTGCGCGCCCTTCTGCAAAGCTCTTGCCTTCGTGGCGCACCACGCTTTCGGCGATCTGCGCGCCGATCGTGTAGACCGGATCGAGCGCAAGCGCCGGCTCCTGGAAGATCATCGAGACGGTCTGGCCGCGGAACGACGACAGCTGCTCGTCGTTCATGGCCAGCACGTCCTGTCCCATGACGTTGACCGTCCCCGAAATCTGCGTGCGCTTCTTCGGCAATAGGCGCATCAAGGCACGCAGCGTCACGCTCTTGCCCGAACCGGATTCGCCGAGCAGGCCCAGCACCTCGCTATTGCCGAGCGAGAGACTGAGATCGTTCACGGCATAGACCGTGCGCTCGCCGGTGAAGCGGATGTTGAGGCCTGAGATCTCGACGAGGTTTCTCATGACGGCAGCTTCGGCAATCGGTCGTGATAGTCGGTGACGCGCTGGTACGCGGCGCCAATGGTCAGCAGGGTGGCTTCGTCGAAGGAGCGGCCGATCAGCTGCATGCCGACCGGCAGGCCGGTCGTGGTGAAGCCCGAAGGAATGGTCAGTGACGGCAAGCCCAGGAAATTCACCGGGCGGGTGAACAGCGTCAGCCGCTGCAACAGCGCCGGCGCGTTCGGGCCGCCGCCGACGTCGCTCTCCTCGATCGTCGGCGCCGGCACCGGGGACGCCGGCGCGATCACCGCATCGACGCCTGCCGTCGCGGCATTGTGGGCCGCGAGCGCCGGCCCGCGCCAACGCATCGCCTCGAGATAGGTGATGGCGGGAAGGGCGAGGCCGTTCTGAAGCCGCATCAAGACCTGCGGGCCATAGTCCTGCGGGCGCTCGATCATCCAGCGCTTGTGGAAGGCGGCGGCTTCCGCGGCGAGCACGAGCTGGCTGGCCGAGGACAATTGCCGCTGGTCCGGCAGCTCGACCTTGACGATGTCGGCGCCCTCGCGCTTGAGCACCGCGACGGTCTCGTCCAGCACGCGCGCGACCTCGCTGTCGAGATCGTCGACATAGAACGAGGCGGGCACGCCGATCTTGAGACCCCTCAGCGAAGCCTTGGTGGCTGCGACGTAGTCCGCGAGCGGCTCGTGGCTGCAGGTCGAATCGGCGGGATCAGGCCCGGCCATCAGCGCCAGCAAGAGCGCGCAATCCTCGGCAGTGCGGGCCAGCGGGCCGACGGTGTCGAGCGATTGCGACAGCGGCATTGCGCCGGCGCGGCTGACGCGGCCCACCGTGGTCTTGAGCCCCGTGACGCCACAGAAATGCGCGGGCATGCGGATCGAGCCGCCGGTGTCCGAGCCAAGCGCCGCATAGGTCAGGCGCGCGGCCACCGCCGAGCCGGAGCCGGATGAGGAGCCGCCGGTGATATGGGCGACGTTCCAGGGATTGCGCACCGAACCGTAATGAGCGTTGTGCCCGGTCGGGCCATAGGCGAACTCGGCGAGATGCAGCGTGCCGAGCCGGACCTGGCCGGCGTCCTTGAGCCGCTGCAAGGCGGTGGACGTGACGTTCGGCACGAAGTCGCGGCGGATCAGCGAGCCGCAAGTCGCGACGTGGCCGGCATCGTAATACATGTCCTTGTGCGCGAGCGGCACGCCATGCAGGGGACCGCGGACATTGCCCTTGGCGAGCTCGGCATCGGCGGCATCCGCCGCTTTCAATGCAGCCTCGGCCTCGATCGACATGAAGGCGTTGAGATGCGGCTGCCACTGCGCGATGCGCTGCAGCAGCGCCCGCGTCGCCTCGTGCGAGGACACCTGCTTCATCGCGATCGCGCGCGCGACCTCGGTGAGCGTCATCAAGGCGGGCTCGCGGCTCATTTCGACACCTTCTGCGTCTGCGCGAGCCCGTAAGTTGCGGGCTCCAGATCGAACGGCAGCGTACCCGCGATGGCGGCGAAGCCCTCGAAGGCGGGGCCGATGGCGCTGGAGATGCGGGTTGCGATCTCGTCGTCCACGGGCACGCCGGCGATATGCGCGATCGGCTTGATCTCTTTCGGTGTCGGTCTCGTCATGCGGTTTCTCCCCTGGGGGCGCGGCTGTGGCCTGAACCCGGTATCGCCATGTAGCACGCGGCCTCGTGGCCCATATTATCCAGCGCGGTGAGCTTTGGTGTCGCATTTGCGCAGAGCGGCTCCGCAAACGGGCAGCGGGTGTGGAAACGGCAGCCGGAGGGCGGATCGATCGGATTGGGTGGGTCGCCCGTGATCGGCGGCGTTTCGGTGCGGCGATCAGGATCGGAGGACGGCATCGCGGCGAGCAGCGCGCGGGTATAGGGATGCGCCGGGCTGTCCCAGACCTGGTCGACCGGGCCGAGCTCGACGACCTCGCCGAGATACATCACCAGCACGCGGTCCGAGATGTAGCGGACGACATTGAGGTCGTGACTGATGAAGAGATAGGTGAGGCCGAATTCGCGCTTGAGATCGGCGAGCAGGTTGAGCACCTGCGCCTCGACCGATTTGTCGAGCGCCGAGACGGCTTCGTCCAGGATCACCAGCCGCGGCGACAGCGCCAGCGCGCGCGCGATGTTGACACGCTGGCGCTGGCCGCCGGAGATCTCGTGCGGATAGCGGTTGGCGAAGTTTTCCGGGCGCAGGCCGACCTTGCCGAGCAGCTCTCGCGCCAGGTTGCGCGCCGCGCCATCGGCCATGCCATGGACCTTTGGACCGAAGGCGACGGATTCCTCGATCGTCAGGCGCGGGTTGAGCGAGGCGTAGGAATCCTGGAACACCATCTGCATGCCGCGGCGCAGCTCGCGCAAGCTTAGCGACTGGCCGACGGTCATGCCGTCATAGATGATGTCGCCGTCATCGCGCGGCATCAGGTGCATCAGCAGCCGCGCGGTGGTGGACTTGCCGCAGCCGGACTCGCCGACGATGCCGACCGTCTCGCCCTTGGCGACGGAGAAGGAGACATTGTCGACGGCACGCACGGTGCGCTTGGCGGCGAACAGGCCGCCGCGCACCGGAAAATGCTTGGTCAGGCCGTTGACCTGCAGCAGCGGCTGCGCGAGCCCACCGCGGTCCTCGACCGGCTCCAGCATTTCGACGGAGGTGTTGGTTTCGCTCATGGCCTAGTTCCTGATGTCCATGGCGCTACGCAGGCCGTCCGAGAGCAGATTGAAGCAGATCGAGACCGCGAAGATCATTGCGCCCGGCAAGGCTGCGACCCAGGGATTGACGTAGATCGCGGTGCGCAGCGTGTTCAGCATCAGGCCCCATTCCGGCTCCGGCGGCTTGGTGCCGAGGCCGAGGAAGGACAGACCGGCCGCCAGGATCATCGAGACCGAGATCAGGCTGGTGGCATAGACGAAGATCGCGCCGAGCACGTTGCCGAGGATGTGGACGCGCATGATGGTGAAGGCGCCCGCGCCGGAGGCACGTGCGGCCTCGACGAAGTCCATGTTGCGTACGCCCGTGGTGACGCTCTCGGCGACGCGGGTGATCTGCGGCACGAACACGATGGTCAGCGCCACGATGGAGTTGAGGATGCCGGCGCCGAGCGCGCCGGAGATCGCGATCGCCAGCAGCACCGACGGGAAGGCGTAGAACACGTCCACCGTGCGCATGATCGCGGTGTTGAGCTTGCCGCCGACATAGCCGGCAATGATGCCGAGCGAGGTACCGATGCAGAAGGCCAGGATCACCGGCAGGATGCCGATGACCAGCGACAGCCGCCCGCCATAGATCAGCCGGGCCAGCATGTCGCGGCCGAGCTCGTCGGTGCCGAGCGGATAGCCTGTGGTGCCGATGTGGCGGAGGCGGCGGATCATCGAACCCTTGTAGGGGTCTTCGAGACCGAGCCACGGCGCGAGGATCGCGGACAGGAAGATCAGCAGCAGCACCAGAGCGCAGGCCATGCTGACCTTGTCGCGCATGATGCGGCGGCCGACGGTCGCCCAATAACCGCGCGCCTTGGTGGCGGGCGCGGCCTGCAGCGCGGCATCGCTGGCGGTGGCGGACAACGGAAGCTCGCTCATCGGCTAGCCCCGCTTGATGCGCGGGTCGATCGCGGCTTGGGCGATGTCGACCAGGAGATTGAGGAAGACGAAGAACAGCGCCAGGATCAGGATCGTGCCCTGCAGCAGCGGCAGGTCACGCTGGAAGATCGCCGAGTTGAGCAGGAAGCCCGAGCCAGGCCAGGAGAACACGGTCTCGATCAGGATCGAGCCGCCGAGCATGTAGCCGAGCTGAAGCCCCATCACCGCGAGCGCGGTGGGCGCGGCATTCTTGATGACGTGGCGGAACACGCCGGTTTCGCGCAGGCCCTTTGCACGCAAAGCCTCGACGAAGTCCTGCGAGAGAATGTCGCCAGTGAGCGCGCGCACCGTGCGGGTGACGATGCCCATCGGGATCACCGACGTCGTGATCGCCGGCAGCACGAGATATTTGAGGTGCGCCCAATCCCAGGCCCAGGAGTTGGAGCCGCTGGGGCCGGCGCCGACCGCGGGCAGCCAGTTCAGCTGGACCGAGAAAATGATGACGAGCAGCATGCCGAGCCAGTAATGCGGCACCGAGACGCCGGCGATGGCAAAGGAGGTCGCGACCTTGTCGACCCAGGTCTCGCGGAAATAGCCGGCGATCAGGCCGAGCAGGACGCCCATGGTGAAGCCGATGATGGCGGCGGCAATCGCGAGCGTGACGGTGTTGCCGACCGCGCGCATCACCTCGGCCAGCACCGGACGCCCCGTCGCGATGGAATTGCCGAGATCGCCGTGAAGGGCACGCAACAGCCACAGGCCGAACTGCACCGGCAGCGGCCGGTCGAAGCCGTAGGCGGCGCGCAGCTGCGCGGCGAGCTCCTGCGACGCATCGGCCGGCAGCACGGCGACCAGCGGATCGCCCGGCGTGATGTGCACGAGCAAGAAGCACACCAGCGCGACGCTGATGACGATCGGGACGACGTAGACAATGCGTCTGGCGGTATAGGCGAGCACTGGTCTTCTTTCTTCCTTCTCCCCTTGCGGGAGAAGGTGGCGCGCAAGCGCCGGATGAGGGGTTCGGTCCGCGGTTACAGCATTATCAAATGGAGGAAGGATCACTCGCGGAGAGAGACCCCTCACCCGGCTTCGCTATCCGCGAAGCCACCCTCTCCCGCAAGGGGAGAGGGTGCACTGTGCGTGTGGCGCGAATTACTGCGCGATCGACACCGGCGAGAAGTCGATGAACCAGCTCTTCGGTTGCACGACGCCTGTCACCTTCGGGCTCATGGCGCGCGGGCCGACGTCGTGGGCGACGTAGAGGAAGGCGGCGTCATCGACGGAGGCTGCGTGCAATTCGGCGAGTGCGGCGTCGCGCGCGGCGGGATCGAAGGTCTGGCGCGCCTTCTTCACCAGCTCGTCGAATTTGGGGTTGTTGATGAAGCCCCAATTGTTCGAGACCGGCGGCGCCATGCCCGACTGCAGGAAGCGCACCAGCGCGAAGAACGGGTCCATCGCCGCGTAGGTGACGTTGGTCGCGTGCGAGCCGTTGGCGCTGGGATCCTTGGCGCCGCGGCGCCAGTTGGTGAATAGCGTATTCCATTCGATGACGTCGAGCTGGACGTCGAAATAGCATTCGGCCAACGCCTGCTGGAGATACTCGTTCATCGGCAAGGGCTGCATCTGGCCCGAGCCGGACGCCGACGTCTGCGTCTTCACGGTCAGTTTCTTGTTGGGACCGTAGCCGGCCTCCTGCATCAACTTTTGCGCAGCCGCCTTGTCGTACTTGATCTGGAAGGTGGGATTGCCGCGCCAGGGATGGCCGGGCTCGAAGGTGCCGGACGCCGGCACCATCAGCCCCGCGAGCAGACCGTCCCTGAGGCCTTCGCGGTCGACGCAGAGGTTCGCGGCCTTGCGCACCCGGATGTCGTTCCAGGGCGAGCCCTCGACGCGGGAGAACTGCCACGGCCAGACGTGCGGCTGCTCGTTGGAGTAGAGCTTGAAGCCGCGCTGCTTGAGTTCGGGCAGCGCGTCCGGTGCCGGCGCCTCGACCCAATCGACCTGGCCGGACAGCAGTGCCGCGGTGCGCGCGTTGGCTTCCGGCATCGGCAGCAGCACCATCTTGTCAACCTTGGGCACGCGCGCCTTGTTCCAATAGTCCGGGTTCTTGACCAGCTCGAGCCGCTCGCGCGGCGTAAAGCTCGCCATCTTCCACGGGCCGGTGCCCGAGGCGCTCCTGGCGAAGGCGGTCCATGCGGCCTGCGACTTCGCCTTGGCGTCGGCGCCTTCGGCCTTGTCGTAGAAGGACTGCCACTTCGCCGGGCTTGCCATGAACAGATTGGTGAGATTGATCGGCAGGAAGCTGTCGGGCTCCTTGGTGGTGAGCTCGACGGTCATGTCGTCGATCTTCTTCGCGGAGGCCAGCGTCGGCATGCGCGAGGCCGTGACGCCGACCTGGCTGGCGTCGAATTGCGGCGCATCCTGCTTCAGCACCTTCTCGACGTTCCACACCACCGCGTCGGCGTTGAACGGCGAGCCGTCATGGAAGGTGACGCCTGGGCGCAGCTTGAAGGTCCATTTGGTCTTGTCGGCATCGTCGACCTTCCACTCGGTGGCAAGGCCGGGGATCACCACGCTCGCCTTGTCGGCAGAGGACAGGTCCCAGCTGGTCAGCGCATCGTACATGGTGAGGCCGGTAAAGCGGTTGCCCTCAAAACCCTGATCGGGCTGGCCGAGCGTGCGCGGAATATCGGCAGCAGTCATGCCGATGCGCAGCACAGTTTCGGCAGCCGCCACCCGCGGCCATGCGGCTGCGCTGCCAAGCGCCAACAGCGCGATCAGCGCCGCCCGTGTGTTGTTGTTCTTGATAAACATTGCCTCAGTCCCTTTCCGGCTTCCGATGATTAATTTTGATGCAATCGTATGCAATGGCTATGCCAAGGGAAAACTTTTTCTGCGAATTGCCCCTGCGACGACAAGTCCTTGTGATGACGCACGGGCGAAATCGGCCCCCTGCCTATTCTGGCATCAAGATTGCAGGTTTGGTCCCAGATCCCCCTGGAGCTTTGGGCCATGCGTATTCGTCTATCGACCTGTCTCGCCGTGCTTGCACTGGCGGTGTCTGCAACGGCGCACGCCGAAACGGTGGTGCGTTACGGCATCTCGATGGCGGATATTCCACTCACCACTGGCCAGCCAGATCGTGGCGCCGGCGCCTATCAGTTCACGGCCTACACGATCTACGATCCGCTGGTGGCCTGGGAGATGGATGTCGCCGACCGCCCCGGCAAGCTGGTGCCGGGCCTCGCCACCGAATGGAAGGTGGACGACGCCGACAAGACGAAGTGGCGCTTCACCCTGCGCAAGGGCGTAAAGTTTCACGACGGCAGCGATTTCAACGCCGATGCGGTGATCTGGAATCTCGACAAGGTGCTCAACGACAAGGCGCCGCAATTCGACAAGCGGCAGAGCGCGCAGGTCAAGACCCGCCTCCCCTCCGTCGCCAGCTACGCCAAGATCGACGACTTCACGGTGGAGATCATCACCAAGACGGTGGATTCCTTCTTCCCCTATCAGATGCTGTGGTTCCTGGTCTCGAGCCCGGCGCAATATGAAAAACTCGGCAAGGACTGGGACAAGTTCGCCAGCCAGCCCTCCGGAACCGGCCCGTTCAAGCTGACGAAGCTGGTGCCGCGCGAGCTCGCCGAGCTCAGCAAAAATCCGGACTACTGGAACAAGAAACGCATTCCCAAGGCCGACAAGATCGTGCTGGTGCCGATGCCGGAAGCGCTGACGCGCACCAACGCGCTGCTCGCCGGCCAGGTCGACCTGATCGAGACGCCGGCACCGGACGCCGTGCCGCAGCTGAAGGCGGCCGGCATGAAGCTGGTCGACAACGTCACGCCGCATGTCTGGAATTATCACCTCAGCGTGCTGCCGGGCTCGCCCTGGACCGACATCCGCCTGCGCAAGGCGCTGAACCTTGCGATCAACCGCGACGAAGTCGTCGGCCTGATGAACGGCCTCGCCAAGCCCGCCAAGGGCCAGGTCGACCCGTCGAGCCCGTGGTTCGGCAAGCCCAGCTTCGAGCTGAAATATGATCTCGCCGCCGCCAAGAAGCTGGTGGAGGAAGCGGGCTATTCCAAAGCAAAGCCGCTGAAGACCACCTTCATCATCGCGCAAGGCGGCACCGGCCAGATGCTGTCACTGCCGATGAACGAATTCCTGCAGCAGAGCTTCAAGGAGATCGGCATCGAGATCGACTTCAAGGTAGTCGAGCTGGAGACGCTCTATACCCATTGGCGCAAGGGCGCCGCCGACGAGATGAACGCCGGCATCACCTCCAACAACATCGCCTATGTCACCTCGGATCCGCTCTACGCCATCGTCCGCTTCTTCCATTCCGGCCAGATCGCGCCGGTGGGCGTCAATTGGGGCGGCTACAAGAACCCAAAGGTCGACGCGCTGATCGACGAGGCCAAGCAGACTTTCGATAGTACCAAGCAGGACCAATTGCTGGCGCAGGCGCATGCGCAGATCGTGGACGATGCCACGCTGGTGTGGGTCGTCCACGACACCAACCCGCACGCGCTGTCACCGAAGATCAAGCAGTTCGTGCAGGCGCAGCACTGGTTCCAGGACCTGACGACGATCGGGGTGGAGTGAGCAACGGGCAAGGGCGGGCACGGCGCTTTGCGCCGTTCCCCACCCGGAATAGCCGCGCTGCGCGCGATCACCGCCCCTTGGTCGGGATCTTGTTGTACGGCACGTCCTTGTCGACGCGGATGTCGCCCGGCAGGCCCAGCACGCGCTCGGCGATGATGTTGCGCAGGATCTCGTCGGTGCCGCCGGCGATGCGCATCGAGGGCGAGGACAGCAGCATCTGCTGGAATTGGCCCTGCGCCGTTTCCTCGTCGTTGCCGGTGAGAACACCGGCCGCGCCCTGCAGGTCCATGGCGTAAGTCGCGATGTCCTGCAGCATCATGCCCGAGACCAGCTTTCCGATCGAATTCTCCGGGCCCGGCCGCTCGCCTTTCGACAGCGCCGAGATGGTGCGGTAGCTGGTGTACTTCAGTCCGTTGGATTTTGCTGCCCAGGTCGCCAGCTTGGAGCGCACGGCGGGATCGTCGATGGCGAGGCCATCCTCCAGCATCAGGTTCGAGCAGAGCTCGAACATTTCGGGCACGCCGGTCGCGAGCCGCGCGCCGATCGACATGCGCTCGTTCATCAGCGTGGTCAGCGAGACGTTCCAGCCGTCGCCGACGGCACCCAGCCGCTGGCTGTCGGGGATCACGACATCGGTGAAATAGACCTCATTGAACTCCTGCATGCCGTTGGCCTGCTTGATCGGCCGCACCTCGACGCCGGGGCTCTTCATGTCCAGGAAGAACATGGTGAGGCCCTTGTGCTTGGGCACGTTCGGATCGGTGCGCGCGATCAAAAGACCATAGTCGGAATAATGCGCGCCCGAGGTCCAGATCTTCTGGCCGTTGACGACCCAATTATCGCCTTTCTTCTCGGCACGGGTGCGCAGACCCGCGACATCGGAGCCGGCAGACGGCTCGGAGAACAGCTGACACCAGATCTCCTCGCCCGATGCGAGCTTCGGCAAGTAACGGCGCTTGGCCTCCTCGCTGCCGAACGCCATCACGGTCGGGCCGCACATGCCTTCGCCGATCTGGAACGGCTGCGTCAGCTTGCCGTAGACGCCCTCCTCCTGCTGCCAGATCACCTTCTCAATCGGCGTCGCGCCGCGGCCGCCATACTCCCTGGGCCAATGCAGGCAGGCCCAATTGCCCTCGAACTTCTTCTTCTGCCAGGCCTTGCCGACATCGACGATGTCGCGATTGGCAAGGCGGATGCGGCCAAGCGAGGACTTTGACAGCTCGGCCTGCAATTCCTTCGGCGCATTGGCCTCGATCCATTTGCGCGCGGTCTCGCGGAACGCGGCTTCCTGCGGGGTGTCGTCGAAATTCATGGCGGACCTCTCAATCCTTGCGCGGTGCGTAGGGTGGGTTAGCCGAAGGCGTAACCCACCACTTCTGTCGAGTATCGTTGCGAACGTGGTGGGTTACGCTTCGCTAACCCACCCTACGAATTCGGAGTCATCTTCCCTTCGTCGGGATCTTGTTGAACGGCACGTCCTTGTCGACGCGGATGTCGCCGGGCAGGCCCAGGACCCGTTCGGCGATGATGTTGCGCATGATCTCGTCGGTGCCGCCCTCGACGCGTGTACCCGGCGCACGCAGCAGCATGGCCTGGAAACGGCCGGCCAGCTCGCCATCCTCGCCGCTGACGACGCCGGCCGTGCCCTGCAGATCCAGTGCGTAGGTCGCAACGTCCTGGATCATGGAGCCGGCCACCAGCTTGCCGATGGAGTTCTCCGGTCCCGGGCGTTCGCCCCTCGACAGCGCCGAGATCGCGCGCATGCTGGTGTATTTCAGTCCGCTTGCCTTCACCGCCCAGTTCGCCAGCTTGGATCGCACCGCGCGATCCTCGATCGCCGGGCCGTCGTCGAGCATCAAGCTGGAGCAGTACTCGAACAATTCGGGGAAACCGGTCGAGACGGCCGCGCCGATCGCACTGCGCTCGTTCATCAGCGTGGTCAGCGACACGTTCCAGCCGTCACCGACCTCGCCGAGGCGCTGATGGTCGGGGATGCGGACATTGGTGAAATAGACCTCGTTGAAATCCGAGGCACCGCTCGCCTGCTTGATCGGCCGCACCTCGACGCCGGGGCTCTTCATGTCCAGGAAGAACATGGTGAGGCCCTTGTGCTTGGGCACGGTCGGATCGGTGCGCGTGAGCAGGATGCCGTAGTCTGAATAATGTGCACCCGAGGTCCAGATCTTCTGGCCGTTGATGATCCAGTCGTCGCCGTCCTTCTCGGCGCGCGTGCGCAGGCCCGCGACATCCGAGCCGCCGGCGGGCTCGGAGAACAGCTGGCACCAGACCTTCTCGCCGGAGGCGAGCGGCGGCAGATAGGTGCGCTTATGCTCCTCGCGCGCGAACGCCATCATGGTCGGCCCGCACATGCCGTGACCGATGATGAACATGCGGGACAGCTGGCCGAACGGCCCCTCCTCCTGCTGCCAGATCACGCGCTCGATCGGCGAGGCGCCGCGGCCGCCATATTCCTTGGGCCAGTGCAGGCAGGCCCAGCCGGCGTCGGCCTTTTTCTTCTGCCAGGCTTTTGCCACTTCGAGAATGTCAGCGTTCTTGAGCACGGTGCGGCCGAGTGAGGATTTGCGCAGCTCGTCCTCGTATTGCTTGGGCGCGTTCGCACTGATCCAGGCGCGGGCGGTGGCGCGGAACTCGGCTTCCTGCGGGGTGTCGTCGAAGTTCATCTTGGTTCTCTGTTGTCCGTAGGGTGGATTAGCCGGAGGCGTAATCCACCAATTCTGTCGAGCACTGCCGGTCCGTGGTAGGTTACGCCTTCGGCTAACCCACCCTACGCACCTGTCGTTACGCTGCGTTTTTCTTCCGCATCCGATCGATCAGCTGATCTTCCCAATAAGTGAGGCTGCCGAGCCCGAGCGCCATCGCGTTGGCGCGGCGATAGTACATGTGGCAGTCGAATTCCCAGGTGAAGCCCATGCCGCCGTGAACCTGGATGTTGTTCTTGGCGCAGTGCTGGAACGCCTGCGTCGCGCTGATGCGCGCGGCGGCGGCGGCTTCCGGCAGTTCGGCCGCATTGGTCGAGAGCGCCCAGGCGCCGTAATAGCTGTTGGAGCGCGCCAGCGTCGCCGAGACGTACATGTCGGCGAGCATGTGCTTGACCGCCTGGAATGAGCCGATCTGCCGGCCGAAGGCGATGCGGTCCAGCGCGTAGTCGCGGCCCATCTCCAGCGCGCGATCGGCGCCGCCGACCTGCTCGAACGCGCACAGCACCGCGGCGCGGTCGAGCACCTGGGTGAGGATGCTCCAGCCGTCACCCGCAGCTCCGAGCGGCTCGGCTTTGACGTCCTTGAAGGTGATCTCGGCCTGTCCGCGGGTCGGATCGAGGTTGGTGAGGCTCTTCACATCGACGCCGGCGGCTTTGAGATCGACCAGGAACAGCGAGATGTCATTGTCGCGCCCACTCGATCCCGTGCGCGCGGCGACCACCGCAAAATCCGCGATCGCGCCATCGGCGACCGGCTTCTTGACGCCGTTGAGCACGCCGTTCGCGGCCGTAAGCTTGACGTTCTTTGGCGCCGGGTTGCCCTTGCCCTCGAACAGCGCCAGCGTGCCGATGGCCTCGCCGGAAGCAACCGCCGGCAGCCATTTCTTCTTCTGCGCCTCGCTGCCGGCGATCAGCAGCGCTTCGGCGGCGAGGTACACGGTCGAGGAAAACGGCACCGGCGCGTTGGCCCGGCCCATTTCTTCCGCGATCACGCACAGCTCGAGATGACCGGCGCCGGCGCCGCCGAACTCCTCCGGAATGGCGACGCCGAGGAAGCCCATCTCGGCGAGGCCTTTCCACAGCTCCTTGTCGTAAGGCGCCTTGCCGTCGAGCACGACGCGCACGGCCTTGGGCGAGCATTTCTCGGTGAGGAACTTGCGCGCCTGATCACGGAGCTGCTTCTGGTCGTCGGAGAAGTCGAAGTTCATGGCGGGCTTACCTCTTATTCGTTGTCATTTATTGCCGTCATTCCGGGGCGCCGCGCAGCGGCGAACCCGGAATCCATTTCGCCACGCATATGCGGCCCGATGGATTCCGGGCTCGCGCTGCGCGCGCCCCGGAATGACGAATGGAGCGAGTGTCGTCTTCATTTCAGCACGATCACATCTTCATCCGGCTTGTCCGCATAGAGCCGCTCCACCAGCGCGGCGCGGCGTTCCAGGCCGGCGCGCTGGTTGATGTAGCCCTTGTCGGTGAGCTCGTTGCCGTCGATCGAAGGCGGCTCGACCATCAGCATCGCGCGCGCGATGATCCGGCTGCTGGCCCCTTCGCATTCACGGTTGTGGGCTTCCAGGCCGCGCCTGAAGCAAGCGATCACCTCGGGATGCTTCACAGCATCCGCAAAGCTGAGATCGGGATTGCCGACCAGCTGGCGGCAGGCGTGCAGGTTCGGCCAGGCCAGGAGGCCGATGAAGGGACGGTCCTGCCCCGCGACCAGCGCGTCGTGCACCACGGGCGTGGCGGCCGCGATCGCATCGGTCCGCAGCGAGCCGACATGTACGAATGTGCCCGTGGTGAGCTTGAAGTCCTCCACCACGCGGCCGGCAAAGATGATGCCTTGCACCGGATCGGAATCGTCGACGAAGACGCCGGCATCGCCGATGCAATAAAAACCTTCCTCGTCGAACATCTTCTTCGTCAGCTCAGGCTGGCCGAAATAGCCGGGCGTGACATTGACGCCGCGCAGGCGCAATTCGTATTTCGAGCCGCACGGCACCATCTTCAACTCGACGCCGGGGAACGGCAGGCCGATCAGGCCGACGCGCTCGGTGTCCCAATAGGTGCCGGTCGAGGTCGGCGCGGTCTCGGTCGAACCCCAGCCGGTGTAGAACACGATGCGCTCGCCTGTCGTCTTCACCGCCAGCGCCTGCATGCGGTTGTAGAGATCGTCGGGCAGACGCGCGCCGCCATAGGCCATGATCGAGAGATTCTTGAAGAAGGAACGGCAGAGCGCGTCGTCCTTCTCCATGGCCGCTGCCAGCGCGGCATAGCCGGCCGGCACGTTGGCATAATAGGTCGGCGAGATCTCGCGCAGATTGCGCAGGGTCTCCTCGAACTGGCCCGGCATCGGCCTTCCGTCGTCGATATAGAGCGTGCCGCCGTCGACCAGGATCGGGTGGAACGCGGCATTGCCGCCCATGGTGTGGTTCCAGGGCATCCAGTCCAGCATGGTCGAGATCGGCCCGTTCGGATCGCGCGGCCGCACCTGCATCATCATCGCCGCATTGGCGCACATCATCTCCTGCGTGTTGATGACGGCCTTGGGCATGCCGGTCGAGCCTGATGTGAACAGCAGTTTGCCGACGGTCTGCGGCGTAATCTTCGCGATCGATGCCTCGACATCGGTCATGACAGGCGTTGCCGCGAGCTCGGCGAAGCTGACGCTCTTGATGCCCTCGCAGGGCCGAGCGACGTGAACGACTGTGACGCCGCGGAGGTCGAGCGCCTTCAGCGCCTTCTCGAAGGTCGGGCCGTCCTGCACCATCAATACGGCCGGCTTGATGAGTTCGAACAGGTACTTCAGCTTGACGTGGTCGTGGCTCATCAAGGAGTAGGCCGGCGACACCGGCGCTGCCGGGACGCGCGCCTGCATCGCGGCCTGCGTCATCAGCGCATGCTCGATCGAATTGCCGGAGAGGATCGTGACGGGCCGGCCGTCGAGTTTGAGATTGAGCAGGCCTTGCGTCAGCGCGTCCACAATGCGCTTGGCTTCGCCATAGGACACCTTACGCCATTCGCGGTTCGGACCGCCGCGCTGCGCCAGCCAAATGCGTTCGGGCGCTTCCTTCGCCCATTTCGCCAGCGACGCCGGGATGTGCTTCTCATAAGGCTGCAGCGGAATGCGCGACTTCAGCACCACCGTGCCGTCGCCGCGACGCTCGACGTCGATGTCGCGCGCGAGCCACTGGACCTTGCGAAAGGCGGGCTTCGTCATCGCTGCCGCCGCGCTTCCACTCATTTTGCGTCTCCCGGAATTACTGTCCTTTGCGGATCTTCATCGTTCAGCGCCTGATATAGACAGGCTTTCGCTTCTCAAGGAAGGCCCTGATGCCTTCCGAAAACTCTTCCGAGCGGCTGCACAGGACCTGGTTGCGATCCTCCATCGCGATCACAGCTTCCAGCGAGCCGGCATCGACGCTCATGTTGAGGCATTCCTTGGATAGCCGCAGGCCCACGGGCGAGGCCGTCATCATCGCCTCGATATAAGGCGCGGCCGCGTCATCGAGCTTGTCCTCGTCCACGACCTCCGAGACGAGGCCGACCGCGAGCGCGCGCTCCGCTCCGATGAAGCGCCCGGTGAGGATCAGCTCGGATGCGACGGAGACGCCGACGAGGCGCGGCAGAAAATAGCTGGTGCCGATGTCGCAGCCGCCGAGCCCGAGCTTGATGAAAGCGCAATTCATCCGCGCCGATCTCGTGGCGACACGGATGTCGGAGGCCAGCGCCAGCGCAAAGCCGCCGCCGGCCGCCGCGCCCTGCACCAGCGCCAGGATCGGCTGCGGACAGCGCCGCATCAGCATCACGATGTCGGCGATGCGCCGCTGCGAATCCAGCGACTCCGTGATGCCCGGCGGCTCCTGCTGCCCGGCCCGGCGCGCCATCGCAGCTTTGAGATCGAGGCCGGCGCAGAAATTCTTGCCGGCGCCCTTGAGCACGACGACGCGGGTGTCGCGATTGCGTTGCAGGCCCTGGAAATAATCGTTGAGCGCATCGATCAGCGCGGGATCGAGCGCGTTGAGGTGCTCGGGCCGATTGAGCGTCACCCGGTCGACGCCATCGTCATGCTCGATCAGCAGCGGTTGGGACATGGGGGCCTCGCACTTGCCGCGAGTCGCGGCGCCGATTGCTGCGCCCTCTCCCCTTGCGGGAGAGGGCATGTAAATCGCTAGCCGCACAATCGCTTGTGTGAGGGGTCTGCCTCCACAAATGAGATTGTGGAGACAACCCCTCATCCGGCGCCGTAGCCGAAGCTTCGCTTCGGCGTTCTTAAGAACGGCGGCCTAAGGCCGCCTATGCCACCTTCTCCCACAAGGGGAGAAGGAAGAAAGCACCT
Source organism: Bradyrhizobium yuanmingense (assembly GCF_025200905.1). Taxonomy (NCBI): domain Bacteria; kingdom Pseudomonadati; phylum Pseudomonadota; class Alphaproteobacteria; order Hyphomicrobiales; family Nitrobacteraceae; genus Bradyrhizobium; species Bradyrhizobium yuanmingense. Next base: position 6,801,363 of record NZ_CP104173.1, read on the forward strand.
ACCTCGGCGCCATCCTGATCGCGCCGTCGAGGCGGATGGTCTCGCCGTTCAGCATCGGGTTCTCGACGATGTGCACCGCGAGCATGCCGTATTCGTTGGCATCGCCGAGACGCGAGGGATGCGGCACCTGGGCGCCCAGGCTCTTGCGGGCCTCTTCGTTCAGGCCCATCAGCAGCGGCGTGAAGAACAGGCCGGGCGCAATGGTGTTGACGCGGATCTTCTGGCTGGCGAGATCGCGCGCGGCCGGCAGCGTCAGGCCGACGACGCCACCCTTCGAGGCCGAATAAGCGATCTGGCCGATCTGGCCTTCGTAGGCGGCAACCGAGGCCGTGTTGATGATGACGCCGCGCTCTTCGCCGATCGGCTCCGCAGTAACGAGGCGCTCGGCGAACAGCCGCAGGCAGTTGAAGGTGCCGATCAGATTGACGTTGATGATGCGTGCGAACTTTTCGAGCGGATAGACACCGTCGCGGCCGACGATGCGCTGCGAGCCGCCGATGCCGGCGCAGTTCATCAGCACGCGGGCGACGCCGTGTGCGGCTTCCGCCTTGGCGATCGCTGCCTTGATCTGCTCCTCGCTGGTGACGTCGGCGTGCAGCGCGACGCCCTTCACTTCGGCGGCCACCTTCTCGGCGTTTTCCTTGCTCTGATCGATCACGCCGATCTTGGCGCCCTTGGCGGCCATGGCGCGGGCGGTCGCGGCACCAAGGCCCGAGCCGCCGCCGGTGATGAGAACGGCTACGTCTTTTAATTGCATCGCTTGTACCTTTCCTTGAGCGTTTCTTCTCTAGACTTGTCACGTGTCGGCCGGACTATCCGGCCGCAGCGGCTTCCCCGGCTTGCGTGAGGATGCCGCCGCAGATCAGCGTTTCCATGTGCTTGATGTATTGCCGGCAGACATCGTCAGTGACCGGGCCGACGCCGGTGGCGCGGGACATCGCGTGCCGGCCGAAGAACAGGTGATCGCAGGCACCGATCAGGCTGGTGTAGAACAGTACCGGATCAGTCGGGCGGAATTCGCCGCGGCTGACGCCTTCCGCCAGCAGGCGGCGATGGAAGTCCAGCAGCGGGGCAACGAAGAATTTCGAGACTTCGTCGGCAGAGCTCGCGCTGGTTTCGTGCAAGAGATAGTGGATCAGCCGGTTCATGTAGGGGAACCGGTGATAGGCACGGATGATGCCGGCGATGTGCAGCTTCAGCTTCGCTGTCGACGTGATCGGCTGTGCCAGCAGATATTCGAGATTGGTCATCTCGGTCGCGGCATCCCGCGCCAGCAGCGCCAGCAAGAGGCCGTCCTTGTTGCCGAAGTGATATTTGACCAGGGCCGCGTTGGCGCCCGACTTCTGCGCAATATCGGACAGCGAGATCTCGATCGAGGAGCGTTCGATCATCAGCTCGCTCGCGGCCACCAGCAATTTCTCTGCCGTGGAATTTTTCCCGCTGGGGAGCCTGTTCGGTACGCTGGTCGCCACGGAGATCCCTGTTTGGCCGCTGGAAGCGGGGCGCAGATAAGCGCAAGCAGCGCCTCATCACAAGAGTTAATTGATCGATTGACTAAACGATGATCCGCCTCTTAAATCCGCCCCGACAACCCAATCCAAAATAATCATGGGAGAGACCGAAATGGCCGAGGCTTACATCGTCGCCGCTGCGCGCACCGCCGGCGGGCGCAAGGGGGGCCGTCTCGCCGGCTGGCATCCGGCCGATCTCGCCGCGAAGGTGCTGGACGAGCTGGTCGACCGCACCAAGGTCGACCCGGCTCAGGTCGAGGACGTGATCATGGGCTGCGTGATGCAGGTCGGCGAACAGTCCAACAACGTCGCGCGCAACGCGATCATGGCCTCGAAGCTGCCGGAGAGTGTGCCAGGCACCTCGATCGATCGTCAGTGCGGCTCCTCGCAGCAGGCGCTGCACTTCGCCGCGCAGGCGGTGATGTCGGGTGCGATGGACGTCGTGATCGCGGCCGGGGTGGAATCGATGACGCGGGTGCCGATGGGCCTGTCATCGCAGCTTCCGGCCAAGAACGGCTTTGGCAACTACAAGAGCCCGGGCATCGAGAGGAAATATCCGAACATCGTGTTCAGCCAGTTCACCGGCGCGGAGATGATGGCCGAGAAGTACGGCCTCTCCAAGGATGAGCTCGATCAATATTCCTACGACAGCCATCAGCGCGCGATCGCGGCGACGCAAGCAGGTCACTTCAAGAAGGAGATCGTGCCGCTCGAGATCACCCGTGCCGACGGCAGCAAGGACACCCACCACATCGACGAAGGCATCCGCTTCGACGTCACGCTCGACGGCATCAAGGGCGTCAAGCTGATCGCCGAGAACGGCAAGCTGACCGCGGCCAGCGCCAGCCAGATCTGCGACGGCGCCTCCGGCGTCATGGTGGTGAACGAGAAGGGCCTGAAGCAGCTCGGCGTCAAGCCGCTCGCCCGCATCCATCACATGACCATGACGGGCGGCGATCCCGTGATCATGCTCGATGCTCCCTTGCACGCCACCAAGCGCGCGCTGGAGAAGGCCGGCATGAAGATCGGCGACATCGACCTGTTCGAGGTCAACGAGGCCTTCGCCTCGGTGCCGACCGCCTGGCTGAAGACCACCGGCGCCGACCCGGAGCGTCTCAACGTCAACGGCGGCGCCATCGCGCTCGGCCATCCGCTCGGCGGCTCCGGCACCAAGCTGATGACGACGCTGGTCCACGCGCTGCACCAGCGCGGCAAGCGCTATGGCCTGCAGACCATGTGCGAAGGCGGCGGCATGGCGAATGTGACGATCGTGGAGCGGCTGTAAGAAGAACAAAAGCGAGTAGCGAGTGGCGAGTAGCGAATGGTGAGTAGGCGAAGAGCGGTTTGCCCTTCTTCCCTATTCGCCACTCGCTACTCGCCATTCGCGTTTTGAGGAAACGCCATGACCCACCCCTGTATCCACGCAAAGACGACGCCCGACAAGATCGCCTACCAGATGGCCGGGACCGGCAAAGCGATCACCTATCGCGAGCTCGACGAGCTCTCGAACCAGGGCGCGCAGCTGTTCCGCTCGCTTGGCCTCAAGGCCGGCGACCACATCGCGCTGTTGATGGAGAACCGGCTCGCCTTCATGGAGCTGTGCTGGGCGGCACAGCGCAGCGGGCTCTATTACACCGCGATCAGCCGCTACCTGAAGCAAGACGAGATCGACTACATCATCGCCGATTGCGGCGCCAAGGTCGTGATCACGACGCCGAAATGCGCTGACCAGATCAAGGGCCTGATCAAAGGCACGCCCGGCGAGCCGATCTTCTACATGATGGACGACCCGCTGCCCGGCTTCCGCTCCTACGACAAGGAAGCCGCCGCGCAGCCGACGACGCCGATCGCCGACGAGGTCGCCGGCTACGACATGCTGTATTCGTCGGGCACCACCGGGCGCCCTAAGGGAATCAAGAAGGCTTTCGAAGGCAACAGGATCGACGTGCCGAACGCCTTCCTCCGCGTGCTCTGCGCCGACATGTGCGGCATGAATGCGGAGAGCACCTATCTGTCGCCGGCGCCGCTCTATCATGCGGCACCCCTGCGCTTCAACATGATGGCGATCGTGCTCGGCGGCACCTCCATCATCATGGAGCATTTCGACGCTGAAGAGTTCCTGAAGCTGGTCGAGAAGTACAAGGTGACACAATCGCAGCTGGTGCCGACCATGTTCGTGCGCATGCTGAAGCTGCCGGACGAGGTGCGCACGAGGTACGACGTCTCCACCCTGAAGGGCGCGATCCACGCCGCCGCGCCCTGCCCCATCGACGTCAAGGCCAAGATGATCGAATGGTGGGGGCCGATCCTGATCGAGTATTACGCCGGGTCTGAAGGCAATGGCGTCACCGTCTGCAATTCGCAGCAATGGCTGGAGCATCGCGGCAGCGTCGGCCGCGCCGTGGTCGGCAAGATCAAGATTCTCGACGAGAACGACGAGGAGCAGCCGGTCGGTGAGATCGGCACGGTCTATTTCGCCGACGCGCCCGCCTTCACCTATCACAACGACCCCGAGAAGACGAAGAAGGCCTACAACGCCAAGGGATGGTCGACGCTCGGCGATGTCGGCTATCTCGACAAGGACGGCTTCCTCTATCTCACCGACCGCAAGTCCTACATGATCATCTCGGGCGGCGTGAACATCTATCCGCAGGAGACCGAGGACGTGCTGATCACGCACCCCGAGGTCGCCGACGTCGCGGTGTTCGGCGTGCCGAACGAGGAGATGGGCGAAGAGGTCAAGGCGGTGGTGCAGCCGCACGACATGAGCCGCGCCGGCAAGGCGCTGGAGGCCGATTTGATCGCCTATTGCAAGAGCCGCCTCTCCGCCATCAAGTGCCCGCGCTCGGTCGATTTCGAAGCCGAGCTGCCGCGCACGCCGACCGGCAAGCTGGTGAAGCGGCATTTGCGCGATAAGTATTGGCCGAAGACGGCGGCGAAGATTTAGGGCGAGCGGCCGCTCTCAACACCGTCATGCCCGGGTTTGTCCCACGGCTGTCCGGTTTAATTTTCATGGACAGGGCGCATGGCGTGGATTCTTCTACGGTCTTGAGCATCGCCAAATGTTCGAGACACGCCAGGAGAGTCCCGCCATGCGCCACCACAATACAGTATTTCACGGCATTCTGAACTTGGTGCCGTGGGGTGTTCTGGATCGGCTTGTGGACAGGTACCAGGCCAATAAGCGGGTGCGGCGGCTCAGCACACAGGATCAGTTTGTTGCGATGCTGTACGCGCAGCTTTCGGACGCCCAAAGCCTACGATCGATCGAAGCATCCTTCGAGAGCCATGCCGCACGGCTTTACCATCTCGGAACCAAAGAGCTGTCGCGATCGACTTTGGCTGACGCCAACGCCAAGCGGTCCAGCGCGGTGTTTGCCGAACTGTTGGCGGCGCTGATGGGCCGCTGCGAACGTGATCTTGCCGATAAAGTGGCCGAAGCGGTGTATCTGGTCGATTCGACCGGCTTTCGGCTGAACTCTCTGAGTTCCGATTGGGCGCGGTTTTGCTCCGGCGTGCATGGGGTCAAGCTGCATATCGTCTACAATCCGGACAGTGAGCGTCCGAGCTTCGCCGAGCTGACGCCCGCCAATGTCAACGACATCACCGTCGCCAAGGCTATGCCGATCCGCCCCGGGGCCACCTATATCTTCGACCTCGGCTACTACGACTATGGCTGGTGGGCTGAGCTCGACGCTGCGGGATGCCGCCTGGTGACCCGGCTCAAGGTCAACACGCCCCTGAGCGACATAGTTGAGAACAAGCTGCCTGAAGGCTCCTGCGCGCTCTCCGACCGCATAGGTCTGTTGCCTGCACGGCAGGCAAAGTCCCGCAAAAACCCCTTCAGGGATCCGGTGCGCGAGATCACGGTTCGCACCGAGACTGGCAAGATCCTGCGCATCGTGACCAATGATCTCGATGCCCCGGCCGACGAAATTGCTGAACTCTACAAGAGGCGCTGGCAGATCGAGCTGTTCTTCCGCTGGGTCAAGCACACTCTCAAAATCCGTCACTTCTTCGGCACGTCCGAGAATGCCGTGCGCATCCAGATCGCCATCGCGCTGATCGCCTTCCTGCTCTTGCGTTCGGCCCACAAAGCGCAACAAAGCGTCGAGAACCTTCTGATCTTCACCCGTCTGGTCGCTCAAAATCTCATGCAGCGGCGCCGGATCGATCACCTTCTCGACCTACCGCCCCCGATTATCAAAAATGACCGCCAGATGAGCCTAAGACTATGCCAAATTTAAACCGGACAGCCGTGGGTTTGTCCCGGGCATCCACGTTCTTTGTACCGCAAAGGAACACGTGGATGCCCGGGTCAAGCCCGGCCATGACGCCGAGCAAGCTTTGGTATCTTCAATCGAACAAGCTCGGCGTGTGGTTCACCAGCGCGCCTTCGATCTCCAGCATCTTCAGCTTCGTGACCACGCCGCCATTCGCCGAGAAGCCGCCGGGCTTGTTGCCCGCGGCGAGCACGCGATGGCAGGGCACGACGATCGGGCACGGGTTGCGGCCGAGCGCCTGGCCGACGTCGCGAGACAGCTGGACGCCGCCGAGCTGTTTTGCGATGTCGCCATAGGTGATGGTCTTGCCCGGCGGAATCGCCCGGGCGATGTCGTAGACGCTGCGATTGAACTCGGGCACGCCGTCGAGGTCGAGCGGAATGTCGGTGAGATCATCCGGCTCGCCGGCGAGCAGTTTTGTCATGCGATCGATCGCCTGTTGCACCTCGGCGGTCGGCTCGGTCTCAACGGCGTCGGCATGACGCTGGCTGATGCGGGTGCGGATCTTCTGCTCGCCGCCCATCGGCAATTGCGTGCCGTTGATGCCCCGCGGGCCCCAGGCGATGGCGCACAGGCCGATCCTTGTGTCGAACAGGGCAAAATGCTGGTCGGTCATGTCTAGGTTCCTGGCTTGCTTCCGTTGCAGGCCCCCACTTTGATGTCGTGCCAAATCTAGGCTTGGAAATAGTTGCGATCCACCCGGTTTCCGGGAATCTTGCACAGGCGTTCCAATCCTCTCCCGAGTCCATCATGCAGAGCCTCCACGTCAACGGTTACGACATGCCCTATCTCGATGTGGGCGAAGACAGGGGCCGTCCGCCTCTGGTCTGCGTGCATGGATCGCTGAATGACTTCCGCGTCTGGGGCTGCGTGCTGGGGCCGCTGACGCAGCGGCACCGGGTGATCGCCGTCAGCCTGCGGCACTTCTTCCCGGAGCGCTGGGACGGCGTCGGTGACACCTATTCGATCGCCCAGCATGTCGAGGACGTCATCGCCTTCATCGACAAGCTCGATGTGGGACCGGTCGATTTGATGGGCCATTCCCGCGGCGGGCATATCTGCTTCCGCGTGGCGCAGCAGCGGCCCGATCTCTTACGCCGGCTGATCCTGGCCGAGCCCGGGGGCGAGCTCGATGCGAGCCTTGATCCGGACTACGTCGGCGGCCCCTCGCCGCTGCTGGCGCGCTTCACGGCCTCGGCCGAGAAGATCGCGGCCGGCGATGTCGACGGCGGGCTCGCCGTCTTCGTCGACACGCTGGAAGGCCCCGGCACCTGGCCGCGATTGCCCGCGATGGTGAAGCAGAACCTGCGCGACAATGCCTTTACGCTGATCGGCCAGGTCCGCGACAGCCGCCCGCCGTTCTCAAAGGCGGATGCAGAGGCGATCAAGATGCCGACGCTGTTCATCCTGGGCGCGCGGACCAAGGGCCTCTTGCCGAAAGTGCTGCATGCGCTGGCCGCGCATGTGCCCTATTCCAAGACGGCGATCATCCCGAACGCGACGCATCCGATGTTCGAGCAGGCGCCGCAGAAATTCTCCGAAGTGGTTTTGGATTTTCTGGCGAGCTGACCATGCAAAGCTTCCGCGTCAACGGTTACGACATGGCCTATCTCGAGGTCGGTGAGGGCCCGCCACTGGTCTGTGTGCACGGCACACTCGGTGATTTCCGCACCTGGTATTCGGTGCTCGGTCCGCTGTCGAAATCCCATCGCGTGATCGCGGTCAGCCTGCGGCACTTCTTTCCCGAGCATTGGGACGCCGTCGGCGACGACTACAAGATGGCGCAGCACGTCGCCGATACGATTGCCTTCATCGAGCAGGTCAGGCCCGGCCCCGTCGACCTGATGGGCCATTCGCGCGGCGGCCACATCGCCTTCCGCGTGGCGCAGGCGCGGCCTGATCTGTTGCACAAGCTGGTGCTGGCCGAGCCCGGCGGCGATCTCGACCCATCCCTGCCTGTGCCCGAAGGCACGCCCGCGCATCCGTCGCTGGCGGCCCGCACGGCGCGCTCCGTCGAGATGATCCGCGGCGGCGACCTCGAGGGCGCGGTGCGGAATTTCTACGAAGGCATCGAGGGCGACGGCTCCTGGCGGCGCGTGCCGGCCGCGGCGAAGCAACAGCTCCGCGACAACGCGCTCACCTTCCTCGGCCAGATCAACGAGCAGCGCCGGCCCTACACGCTCGGCGATGCGCAGGCAATCAGGACGCCGACGCTGCTGATCGGCGGCGGCGCCACCACCGGCAGCCTGTCGGTGATGTGGCGCGTACTGGCCGCGCACATCGCGGGCGCCGAGACGGCGGTGATCGCGAACGCCGGCCACTGGATGTTCGAGCAGGCGCCGCTCGAGTTCGGCGAGGTGGTGAGCAGGTTCTTGGCGAAGTAGGTCACACCTTCCACACGCCGATCGGCATCTTGATCGTCGCGTTCAGGCGGTTCCACACGTTGATCGTCGCGATCGCGAGGATCAGGGTGGCGAGCTCGCGCTCGTCGAAGTGCTTGGCGGCTTCGTTCCAGATCGCATCGGGCACCGGATCCTCGCGATCGGCGAGGCGCGTGACGGCTTCGGTCAGGGCCAGCGCGGCGCGCTCCGCGTCGGTGAAGTAGGGTGCCTCGCGCCAGGCGGATACGGCGAACAAGCGCTCGTCGGTTTCGCCCAGTCTGCGGGCGACCTTCGGGTGCATATCGACGCACACGCTGCAACCATTGATCTGGCTGGCGCGCAGGTGCACCAGTTCGAGGAGCCTTTCCGGCAGACCCTGCTTTGTCAGGTTGCCGAGGGACTGAAGGACATTCATGGCCTCCGGCAGGACCATGACAGGGTGTTTCATGCGTGCGTGCATCATGTTGCGTCTCCATCTGTCGAATTTCGAAGGTTCCGGTCACATCGGCCGGATTGGCTTCGTCATGGGCATGACGGATCGCGACGAGGGAATGTGACCGATGACCGGAGAAAATTTTCTGACTGAACAGTTCGAGGCGAGCAGGGACCATTTGCGTGCGGTCGCCTACCGCATGCTGGGCTCGCGCGCCGAGGTCGACGATGCCGTGCAGGAGGCTTGGCTGCGGGTCAGCCGCTACGACCTGTCCGACATCGCGAATTTGCGCGGCTGGCTGACCACGGTCGTGGCGCGCATCTGCCTCGACATGCTGCGCGCCCGGAAATCGCGTCGCGAGGATCCGATGGGTCCGCACGTACCCGAGCCGGTCGACGATACAAGCGAGCGAGAGGCGGAGATGGCCGATTCCGTCGGCGCGGCACTGCTGGTCGTGCTGGAAACGCTGCAGCCCGCGGAGCGGCTCGCCTTCGTGCTGCACGACATGTTCGCCGTTCCGTTCGAGGAGATCGCGCCGATCGTCGGCCGTTCGGTCGATGCCTCGCGGCAGCTGGCGAGCCGCGCCCGGCGGCGCGTGCAGGGCGCACCGGTGCCCGAGACGGATCTGACGCAGCAGCGAAGGATCGTCGATGCATTTCTTAAAGCCTCGCGCGAGGGCAATTTCGAAGGGCTGCTCGCGGTGCTGGATCCCGAGGTCGTCTTCCGCGCCGATCAGGCCGCGGTGCGGCTCGGCTCGCTGGCGGAGGTGCGCGGCGCCGAGGCTGTCGCGCAGCTCTACAAGGGCCGCGCCCGGACGGCGCGCACGGCGCTGGTCGATGGTGAGTTGGGTGCTGCCGTCATCCTCGGCGGACAGCTGCGCATTGCCCTGCGCGTGACGTTCGTGGGCGAGCGGATCGGGGCGATCGAGGCGGTGGCCGATGCGGACGACATCGCCACGATGGAGGTGGAGGTGCTGGATGGGTCAGATCCGGACCCGTTGTCGCGAAAACAACCCCATGCACAGTAGACGGACTCAGGAAATTCAACAGCTTACCCGGGTGACGTGAAGCCCTTGGGATCGCCCGAGATACGGCTTGACGCTCCACCTCGCCGAGCGTAAGTTCGAATACGGAATTCCGTATTCCGAGATGGCTTGGAGCTGCCGGCGTGATCCCTCTCGACCCGCTCCCGAACCTGATCGACCAGGTCTATGCGCGAATCCTGGAGGCGATCTCCGACCGCACGCTTCAGCCCGGCCAGCGCATCCGGCAGAACGAGCTCGCCGACCGGCTCGGCGTGTCGCGCCAGCCGGTGTCGCATGCGCTGCATCTGTTGCACCGGCAGGGCCTGGTCGCAGAGAGCGGCCGCCGCGGCTTTGAAGTGACGCAGCTCGATCCCGCGCGCATCCGCCAGCTCTACGAGGTGCGCGGCGCCATCGACGCGCTGGCGGCCGGGCTTGCCGCTCAGCGCGCGGCCAGCGACGCAGCGGGACGCGCGCGACTGGAGGCAGCGCTCGCCGCCGGGCGCCGCAGCGACCGCAACACCACGCTATCCGAGCTCATCACCCTCGATGTCGATTTTCACCGCGCGATCTATCAGCTCGCCGGCAATCCCGTGATCGAGGAGACCATGGCGCCGCAATGGCCGCACATGCGTCGCTCGATGGCGACGGTGCTCTCCGAGCTCGATTATCGCGCCAGCGCCTGGGCGGAGCATGCCGATATTGCCGCGCACATTTTCAGCGGCAACGCGAAAGCGGCCGAACGCGCCGCGCTCGCGCATGCGCAGACGGCGGGACGGATGACCGAGGAGAGATTGCGGGCGACGGAAGAGGCGGCGGCGTAGCACGCCGTCATTCCGGGGCGACGCGACGGGACCGCTCGAAGCGCGGCCCGGGAGCGTCGAGCCCGGAATCCATCGGGCGGCAGAGACTGCGGAGGAATGGATTCCGGGCTCACGCTTCGCGTGCCCCGGAATGACAAAACAAAGCAAACAGGAGGACGACCCATGAAACTGTCTCAGGAGCAATTGGAGTTCTTCCACCGCGAGGGCTGGCTGTTCCTGCCCGAGCTGTTCGCCCAAGAGGAGGTCGACCTGCTCGCGCGCGAGGCGGTCGCCATCTATGAGGCCAACCGGCCGGAGGTCTGGCGCGAGAAGAGCGGAGCGCCGCGCACGGCCTTTGCCGCGCATCTCTACAACGAGGCGTTCGCGATCCTCGGCGCGCATCCGCGCATGATCGAGCCGGTCGAGCAATTGTTCGGCGAGCCCGTCTACATGCACCAGTTCAAGATCAACGCCAAGTCGGCCTTCACCGGCGACGTCTGGCAATGGCACCAGGATTACGGCACCTGGAAGCGCGATGACGGCATGCCGGAGCCGCGGGCGATGAACATCGCGATCTTCCTCGACGAGGTGATGCCGATCAACGGCCCCCTGATGCTGGTGCCGCGCAGCCAGAACGCCGGCGATCTCGAGGCTTCGCACGATCTTGCCACCACCTCTTATCCGCTATGGACGCTGGACGAGGATACGGTCACGCGCCTCGTCAAGCAGGGCGGCATCGTCGCGCCCACCGGCAAGCCCGGCGGCATGCTGATGTTCCACGGCAATCTCGTGCACGGCTCCAGCGGCAACATCACGCCCTATCCGCGCAAGATCGTGTACCTGACGCTGAATGCGGTCTCGAACCATATCCGCACACCGACCCGGCCGGACTACATCGCGCATCGCGATTTCACGCCGATCAAGACGGTGGACGACGATGCGCTGCTGCGGTTGGCGCGGGCACCACGGCAGGCGGCGGAGTAACCTGTCATTCCGGGGCGACGCGGAGCGTCGAGCCCGGAATCCATCGGGCCGCAGTGCTTGTGGACAAATGGATTCCGGGCTCGCGCTTCGCGCGCCCCGGAATGACGAAGTTTGACAGTGTCACCTGACAGCCATAGCGATCTCGGACCCCCCATGAACCTCTTCCGCCTCCTGCAAGCCCGCGCATCCGCCGGCAAGCCCATCCGTGTCGCGCTGATCGGCGCCGGCAAGTTCGGCTCGATGTTCCTCGCACAGGTGCCGCACACGCCGGGGCTGGAGGTGCCCATCATCGTCGACATCGACCGCGACCGGGCCCGCGAGGCCTGCCGGACCGTCGGCTGGGATGCCGAACGCATCGCCGCGACCGTGTTCACCGATGACGGCGCGCGCGCCATTGCCGGCGGCGCCATGGACGTGGTGGTAGAGGCGACCGGCAATCCCGCCGTCGGCATTGCCCACGCGCGCGCCGCGATCGCAGCGGGCAAGCATATCGTGATGGTCAATGTCGAAGCCGACGTGCTGGCGGGCCCGCTGCTCGCCGACGAAGCGCGCAAAGCCGGCGTGGTCTATTCGCTCGCCTATGGCGACCAGCCGGCGCTGACGGCGGAGATGGTCGATTGGGCCCGCGCCACTGGATTTCACGTCATTGCCGCCGGCAAGGGCACGAAGTACCTGCCGGCCTATCACGACGTGACGCCCGACGGTGTCTGGCAGCATTACGGCCTGACCGCGGGCGAAGCGCAGTCGGCCGGCATGAATCCGCAGATGTTCAACTCGTTCCTCGACGGCACCAAATCGGCGATCGAGATGGCCGCGATCGCCAATGCCTGCGGCCTCGACGTGCCCGCGGACGGCCTGGCGTTTCCGCCGTGCGGCGTCGATGATCTGCCGCACATCATGCGGCCGCGCTCGCGCGGCGGTGTGCTGGAGCGATCCGGTGTCGTCGAAGTCGTCTCCTCGCTCGAGCGCGACGGCCGGCCGGTGTTTCGCGACCTGCGCTGGGGCGTCTATGTGGTACTGGAGGCGCCCAACGACTATGCCGCCGATTGCTTCAGGCAATACGGCCTCAAGACCGATGGGAGCGGACGCTATGCCGCGATGTACAAGCCCTACCATCTGATCGGGCTCGAGCTGAACATCTCGGTGCTGTCGGCCGCGCTGCGGGGCGAGCCCACCGGGCAGCCTTACGGCTTTCGCGGCGACGTCGCCGCCGTGGCCAAACGTAACTTGCGTGCCGGGGAGATGCTCGACGGCGAAGGCGGCTACACGGTATGGGGCAAGCTGATACCGGCGGCCGCGAGCCTCAGGGCTGGGGCCCTGCCGATCGGGCTCGCACATCGCCTCAAGCTTAAGCACGACGTCGCCCATGGCACGTTGGTACGCTGGAGCGATGTCGAATTCGACCCGGGCAACGAAACGGTGAAGGCGCGCAAGGCCATGGAAGCCGCGTTCGCGCCGCAGCATTGATCGGCTTGGCAGGCGCACAACCAAAGCGAGCTTGATTTGCTGTTCCCCTTTGGTCATGCTGCCTGCGATCCGGGAACATTGAATTTCGGACACCAAGAAACGTCGGCCACCGGCGAAAGATGAAGCGGCGTCAAGACCGCGATCCCTCGTCGAGGACACGACACCGCAGGAGGGAAACGCATGGAACGTCGTAAATTTCTGAAGGCAGGCGGACTGGGCCTTGCCGCAAGCGCAATTGCAGCGCCGGCTGTCGCACAATCAATGCCCGAGGTGAAATGGCGGCTGGCGGCGAGCTGGCCGAAATCACTGGATACGCTCTACGGCGGCTGCGAGTATTTCTGCAAGCGGGTCGCGGAGATCACCGACAACAGATTCCAGATCCAACCCTTCGCGGCCGGCGAAATCGTCGGGGGCCTGCAAGTGCTCGATGCCGTGTCCAACGGCACCGTCGAAATGGGCAACACCGCGCTCTACTATTATTGGGGCAAGAATCCGGCATTCACCTTCGGCACCTCGCTGCCGTTCGGCCTCAATACGCGTCAGCACATTTCCTGGCTGATATGGGGCGGCGGTCAGGACATGCTCAATGATCTCTTGAAAGAGCACAACGCGATCGGCGTGCCGACCGGCTCGACCGGGGCTCAGATGGGCGGCTGGTTCCGCAAGGAGATCAAGACCGTCGATGATCTCAAGGGCCTGAAATTCCGGGTTGGCGGCTTCGCCGGCACCATTGTCGCAAAGGTCGGGGGCGTGCC
>NZ_CP104173.1:6820000-7840305 GCF_025200905.1 Bradyrhizobium yuanmingense
CTTTACGATGTCAGAAAACACGCATCTTGCTGTCTATCCAGACTAGCAGGATGCGAAGTGATGTTTCGCGGACGACGGTGCAAGATCTCGGTGATCAAACCATCTGGTGGAGCCAGACGGGATCGAACCGACGACCTCATGCTTGCAAAGCACGCGCTCTCCCAGCTGAGCTATGGCCCCGTAACCAGAAGACGAATGCTCACTCGATGAAAGTGGTGGGCCTGGGAAGACTTGAACTTCCGACCTCACGCTTATCAAGCGCGCGCTCTAACCAACTGAGCTACAAGCCCCTAACGCATATCCCGTCAGGGACCGTGGGATCCTGCTTGATGCAGGCCCAGCGCGTGTTCGTCCGCGAAGAAAGAGAAACGAAGACGGCGAAATCCCGCCAATGCAGCTCAACGATCTGGCGATCTGTTGGCCACTGATGTTTCTAAAACGATCCGATAGTGAGCGTGAGCTCGCTGAAGGATCATCCTTAGAAAGGAGGTGATCCAGCCGCAGGTTCCCCTACGGCTACCTTGTTACGACTTCACCCCAGTCGCTGACCCTACCGTGGCCGGCTGCCTCCCTTGCGGGTTAGCGCACCGTCTTCAGGTAAAACCAACTCCCATGGTGTGACGGGCGGTGTGTACAAGGCCCGGGAACGTATTCACCGTGGCGTGCTGATCCACGATTACTAGCGATTCCAACTTCATGGGCTCGAGTTGCAGAGCCCAATCCGAACTGAGACGGCTTTTTGAGATTTGCGAAGGGTCGCCCCTTAGCATCCCATTGTCACCGCCATTGTAGCACGTGTGTAGCCCAGCCCGTAAGGGCCATGAGGACTTGACGTCATCCCCACCTTCCTCGCGGCTTATCACCGGCAGTCTCCTTAGAGTGCTCAACTAAATGGTAGCAACTAAGGACGGGGGTTGCGCTCGTTGCGGGACTTAACCCAACATCTCACGACACGAGCTGACGACAGCCATGCAGCACCTGTGCTCCAGGCTCCGAAGAGAGGGTCACATCTCTGCGACCGGTCCTGGACATGTCAAGGGCTGGTAAGGTTCTGCGCGTTGCGTCGAATTAAACCACATGCTCCACCGCTTGTGCGGGCCCCCGTCAATTCCTTTGAGTTTTAATCTTGCGACCGTACTCCCCAGGCGGAATGCTTAAAGCGTTAGCTGCGCCACTAGTGAGTAAACCCACTAACGGCTGGCATTCATCGTTTACGGCGTGGACTACCAGGGTATCTAATCCTGTTTGCTCCCCACGCTTTCGTGCCTCAGCGTCAGTACCGGGCCAGTGAGCCGCCTTCGCCACTGGTGTTCTTGCGAATATCTACGAATTTCACCTCTACACTCGCAGTTCCACTCACCTCTCCCGGACTCAAGATCTTCAGTATCAAAGGCAGTTCTGGAGTTGAGCTCCAGGATTTCACCCCTGACTTAAAGACCCGCCTACGCACCCTTTACGCCCAGTGATTCCGAGCAACGCTAGCCCCCTTCGTATTACCGCGGCTGCTGGCACGAAGTTAGCCGGGGCTTATTCTTGCGGTACCGTCATTATCTTCCCGCACAAAAGAGCTTTACAACCCTAGGGCCTTCATCACTCACGCGGCATGGCTGGATCAGGGTTGCCCCCATTGTCCAATATTCCCCACTGCTGCCTCCCGTAGGAGTTTGGGCCGTGTCTCAGTCCCAATGTGGCTGATCATCCTCTCAGACCAGCTACTGATCGTCGCCTTGGTGAGCCATTACCTCACCAACTAGCTAATCAGACGCGGGCCGATCTTTCGGCGATAAATCTTTCCCCGTAAGGGCTTATCCGGTATTAGCACAAGTTTCCCTGTGTTGTTCCGAACCAAAAGGTACGTTCCCACGCGTTACTCACCCGTCTGCCGCTGACGTATTGCTACGCCCGCTCGACTTGCATGTGTTAAGCCTGCCGCCAGCGTTCGCTCTGAGCCAGGATCAAACTCTCAAGTTGGACTTGAACTTTGAACCGGCTGATCACAACGTTTGACGAGGTCCCACCATTATCGACCGAAGTCGATGTGCTGCCCGCGATTCACATCGCTGGCAACGATGGTGTTTCCTTTAAAACGTGTACCGCCGAAGTCTTTCGTCCGGTCTCGATCAGAAAAGCCGAAGCTTCTCGGAAGCGAGACCCGCAAGGACTCCGCCGTCCACGTTTCTCTTTCTTCATCTTCACTTGTCAAACAGCCCGAGACCATGGAGGCCTCAACCTTCCTGAGAGGAAGGGTTCCGACACCCTTACCGACGATGGATGAACTCCAACCGACTGGTGTCGGCTGTTGTGTCACTCAACAAGGTGAGGAGCATCAGTGGCGCGTTCGCTCGCCTTGGTCAGTGACCCGGCGGCGCCGCGCTCAGTGGTTGGGGTTATAGGCCCCACCTTCCGGCCTGTCAACGCCAATCGTCAACAAATCGTCGCACAGCGGACCAGCGAGAAAACACCCACGATTCCAGCCATTTAGAAAGCCGCCGGGCACATCGAACGAGCCCGCCCGGCAAAAAATCTGAAAAAAAGTTTGCCCGCCGGCGGGCTCCGGAGGGCGCCTTGGAGCCCTCCCTGGCGGCCTCCCTCGGGGGCCCTCCTCCGCACTCCGCCACCCTGGGGGGCGCGCCGTCCCAAGCGCTGTCGGCCCCCGGCCAGACGCCCGCCTCCCCCGCTAGATGGGGCCCTGTCCCCCACCCCGCTCGAGCTCAGCCCGTGATCTCACGGGGGCCTTTACGGCGCGGCATTTAGGAAACTTTTTCCATATTTGGCGCCGTACTTGAGCCACAATCCCGCGGCGTTCTGATAAGAGACAAGCTTGAATCGCGGGGACGCCTGTGGGGGCTGCCGGCGATTTTCATGGGGTCAGAGGAAGGCGATGTTGCAAATGACGCGACCTTCCTTCGGCATTCGAAAGACATCGAGAGAGCTTTACCCGTCCAGCTGTTCGTAATTTCGGCCGGCCCCATCAAGGGGCTTTCTGGGCGCGGACAGTTGTGCGGCTTGCCTGCTCCGGCGATCCCCGTTCAAGAGGGCAGCCTGGGACAGGTTCGAAACCGGGCATCTTGGGTCGTTGAGTTGGGGGACTTGGGTTGAACCACAGGACGTCACGCGGCACTTACGGGCGTGAGACCGGGATCATCGATCTCGGCCACGAGCCGCCGCTGTCCGTCGATGGTTCTGAAGCCGCGGTGATCGACCGCCGCCGCGTCTCGGTGCAATGGTTCAGCGGGACAATTTTGACCGGACTCTGCGGCGCAGCCCTGATCGGCGGCGCCGTTTTCGCTTCGCTCGACGGCGAGATGACCTTCGCCAAGGTGCCGGAGCGGGTCGAAGGCGCGCTGCGCGGAGCATTCGGCGCCGCCGATCGTGCCGCCACGCTGCACAAGAGCGATCGCCTGCCGCCGCCGAGCGAATCCACCGCCTCGCGCAACGTGATGCGCGTTTCGACGGTTGCCCGCGTCGGCAACCGTGACGTGATGCGGGTGCGTCCGTTCGTGCGGATCGCCGGCAATCTGTCGATGACGACGAGCGATCTGTCGGCGAAGATCCCGCCGTTCAACGCCCAGCGCCTGCTGACCGATGTCGGCTCCGACCCGAAGACGGCGTCCGACGATCCCAACAATCCTGAAGCCGTCGAGCCCGACGCGGAAGTGTCCTTCGTCACCAAGGACCTGTCGCCGGTGCTGCCGAAGGCCAAGATTTCCGCGGTGGTGGCACTCGACGACATCCTGATGCGGGTGCGCGATGCCGCCAATTGGCGCGGCAATGGCGGGGTGCGCTACGCCTCGCTCGCCAACACGGCTGCCGACATCTCCGGCGCGACCGGCCCTTCCGACATCAGAACCGCCTACGCCGCCGAGGCCTCGCCGTCCGATCCCTATGCCGGCTTCGAGACGCGCGTGGTGCCGGAGAACGTCACGCTGCTGCCCAAGACCAAGGAGCAGATCACCGGCGGCAATCCCAACGGCGAACGCGTCCACATGGTCAAGAAGGGCGACAGCGTCGCCGGCGTGCTGCGCGATCTCGGCGCCAATGCCGACGAGATCAAGGCGATCACCGCGACGCTCGGACCGCGCGGCCGCGACGGCGGCCTGAAGGAAGGCGAGAAGCTCCGCATCCTGATGGCGCCCGCAAGCCCCGGCGCCCGCCTGCAGCCCTATCGCGTCGTGGTTGCAAACGACACGATGGTGGAAGCGATCGCGGCGCTGTCCGATCTCGGCAAATACGTCGCCGTCGACGTCTCCAGCATGAACACCGTCGCCGATACTGCGGCCAACGCCAGCAGCGACGACGACGATGACGATGACGGCTCCGGCGTGCGGCTCTACCAGAGCATCTACGAGACCGCGATGCGCAACAAGGTCCCGATGCCCGTCATCGAGGACATGATCAAGATCTACTCCTACGACGTCGATTTCCAGCGCAAGGTGCAGCCCGGAGATTCCTTCGACGTGTTTTACGCGGGCGAGGACGAGGGCGTGACCGCGACCGAGAAGAACGAGGTGCTGTTCGCCTCGCTCACCGTCGGCGGCGAGACCAAGAAATACTACCGCTACCAGAGCCCCGACGACGGCCTCGTCGACTATTACGACGAGACCGGCAAGAGCGCGAAGAAGTTCCTGGTCAGAAAGCCCGTCAACAACGCCATCATGCGCTCCGGCTTCGGCGGCCGCCGCCACCCGATCCTCGGCTACGTGAAGATGCATACCGGCGTCGACTGGTCCACCTCCTACGGCACGCCGATCTTCGCCTCCGGCAACGGCATGATCGAGAAGGCCGGCCCCGAGGGCGGCTATGGCAAGTACATCCGCATCAAGCACGCCAACGGCTACGAGACTGCCTACGGCCACATGTCGGCCTTCGCCAAGGGCATGGAGCCCGGCAAGAAGGTGCGACAGGGCCAGGTGATCGGCTTCGTCGGCTCCTCCGGTCTGTCGACCGGCCCGCACGTCCATTACGAGATCCTTGTCAACGGCCGCTTCGTCGATCCGATGCGCGTGAAGCTACCGCGCGGCCGTTCGCTGGAGGGCCCGATGCTGGCGAGCTTCGAGAAGGAGCGCGACCGGCTCGACGGCATGATGAGCGGCCGCGGCGGCGCCATCGCCCGCATGTCGGACGCCACCGGCGGGCCGCTGCAGGTCACCAACCGGTAAGCCGGCAACGCGCCGATATCGGCCGGCGTTTTCAAACAGAATTTCAAACGAGCACGCTACGCAGCGAGGCCGCTTCGCGGCGACACAACGTCAAGTTTTGTTTGCCAAAGCCGCAGGACGGGCGAATACTTTCCAAAAAATGGGAGGTCACGCCATGAGAAACAGGCTCGCCTGCGCAGCCCTGATTGCTGCGCTGTTCGCCACAACGAGCGCATCGGCCGACAGCTGGGAGGTCACGAGACTCGTGCCGGGCTCGGCATTCCATGGTGTGCACGGGCTCGGTGTCGACAAGGCCGGCCATTTGTTTGCCGGCAGCGTCGCGGGCGCTGCGCTCTACGAGGTCGACATTGCCGGCGGCAGCGCCAAGGTCGCGATCCCGGCACCGGTGGGGATGGCCGACGACATTGCGTTCGCACCCGACGGCACCATGGCCTGGACCGGCTTCCTCGCCGGCGATCTCTATGCGCGCAAGGGCGACGGACCGATCAAGAAGCTCGCGTCCGGGCTGCCCGGCATCAACTCGCTCGCCTTCCGCAAGGACGGCAGGCTCTACGCCACCACCGTTTTCCTCGGCGATGCGCTCTACGAGATCGACGTCGAGGGCGTCAAACCGCCCCGCCAGATCATGGAGAAGATGGGCGGCCTCAACGGCTTCGAGTTCGGTCCCGACGACAAGCTCTATGGTCCGCTCTGGTTCAAGGGCCAGGTCGCAAGGGTCGACGTCGACAAGGCCGAGCTGAGTGTCGTCACCGACGGCTTCAAGATCCCGGCCGCCGTGAACTTCGATTCCAAGGGCAATCTCATCGTGATCGACACCGCGCTCGGCCAGCTCGTCCGGGTCGATCCCAAATCGGGCGCCAAGACCATGGTCGCGCAGCTGAAGCCGTCGCTGGACAATCTCGCCATCGACGACAAGGACCGCATCTACGTCTCCAACATGGCCGACAACGGCATCCAGGAGGTCGATCCCGCGACCGGTCATGCCAAGCAGATCATCATCGGCAAGCTCGCTTTGCCCGGCGGCATCGGCGTCACCTCGGAGAACGGCAAGGACACGATCCACGTCGCCGACCTGTTCGCCTATCGCACGGTGGACGGCGTGACCGGCGAGGTCACCGAAAAGGCGCGCATGCACGCCGCTGGCACGACGCTCGAATATCCGATGAGCGCGACGGCGAAGGGCAACGACGTGGTCCTGTCGAGCTGGTTCACCGGCACCGTGCAGGTGATCGACGGCAAGACCGGCGCGACGCGCGACATGCTGCACGGCTTCAAGGCGCCGCATGACGCGGTCGTGCTCGCGGACGGCAGCATCCTGGTAGCCGAGCTCGGCACCAAGTCGCTGGTCAAGGTGAGCGGCGAGCACGGCAAGGATCGCACCACGCTGATCGGCGCGCTCGAGGGTCCGATGGGTCTCGTCCGCGGGGCCGGCGACGAGGTTTACGTCACCGAGGCTTTTGCTGGCATCATCTCCAAAATCAACAGCACCGGCGAAAAGACCGTGATCGCCAAGGATCTGAAGATGCCAGAAGGCATCGCGCGCACCGGCGACGGTAAGCTGATCGTCGCCGAAGTCGGCGCCAAGCGGCTGATCGAGATCGTGCCGGAATCCGGCAAGGTCACCGAAATCGCAGCCAATCTCCCGATCGGTCTGACCGGCGCCCCCGGCGGCTTGCCGACGCATATCCCCACCGGCGTCGCAGTCGGCGCGACGGGCGCGATCTACGTCAGCTCGGATGTCGAGAATGCGATCTACAAGGTGGTGAAGAAGTAGGAGCTACGTGCACGGGACTGGCGGGAACCGTCACGCCGGTTCCCCGGTTAGACGCTGACGGAAGCCAGCAGGAGGATCGCTCATGACGCGCCTCTCACGCGACGATGTCGTCAAGGCCGTGGACCGCGCCGATGACGTCACCATTGCCCAGATCATCGGGACCGGCGCGACCGCTGAGGAGCTTGCTGAGGCCCAGGCCTGGCTCGCCAACGATGAGCCGATGATCAACGATCTGCGCCCGCTGGCGCAGGGCCGGGTGCGCGAGCTGGTGGATATTTTGTCGGAGCTGGAGGAGGACGAGGAGGACGGCGTCGAGCCGCGCTCCGCCTCGGCCCCTGGCAACTAGCCAGACAGCAAAACAGGACGCCCCGGAGAGGTGACCCTCCGGGGCGGCTTTCATTTCAGATCCTCACCCTCCGGCTGGTTCACGAGATACTCGGACCGAGGTTCGAGGCCATGATGATCAGCATGTCGCGGAATCGACGGTACGGCCCTGGCCCTCGGCCAGCGGGCCGTCGCCGAGCGCCTGCAACAGCACGTTGAAGACGTTAACCCGCACGCACCCGTGCGAACAATTCCGACGGCATCATACCGAACATGTCGCGGAAGGCCGTGCTGAAATGCGCGGAGCTGGAAAAGCCCGCGTCATGCGCGGCCTCGGTCAGCGATTGGCCTTGTGCGACCGCCCGCGCGGCAGCGCCGATCCGGGACCAGATCCGGTAGCGGCGGAGCGGCACACCCGTGACGTCCTTGAAAAGATGCAGGAAGCGCGAGGACGAAAGTCCGGCCCTGCGGCCGAGTTCAGCAAGGGTGTGCGAACCGCTGGGCTGCTCGCGCATCCGCTCGATGGCGGCGGCAATTCTTGCATCTGGCTGCGGACTTGATCCGATCCCAAGCATATCGCGGGCTGCTTGCTGCGCGTCCTCAGATGCGAGGCGTCGCTCCGCGATGGCGCCAAACAGCGCGACGACCGACCTCTCGTCGATCATGTCGAACGCGGCCCTCGATCCGACCTCCTTCATTCGTGAGCGAAGCGCCTCGATATCGCGGCCGAGGGGATCGACATAGAGGAAGGCCATCCGTCCAGCATCGGTGCGGAGATGGTGCAGACTGTTGGGCATGATCAGCACGCTGCGGGTCTCGCGATAAGACGGTGAGCGCGCCCTCGGATCGTTAGCTACGCCTATCGCCCCGTCGAGCGCGACGGCCAGCACGCCGGTGGCATTGCGGTGGGGCGTCAGCCCGAAGGCTGGACCGAGATAGAGCACCCGCGCGTCCCAATCGAGCATCCGCGCCCTCTTTGGTCCGCCGCTGGGCGGCGTGCTGATAGCCAGTTCCTGAAAGCCGGAAGGCGAGGTCATGCCTCATCATAGCGCACCGGCACAGCGCTGCCGATGACCCGGGAGATCATATCGATGGACAGAGTTCTGGTAGACGACGCCGCACAAATCGCCGCTATCCGCGCCGCCGTGACGCGCTACGCGGCCGCCTGGCAGGCCGGTGACCGCGCCGCGATCGCCGCCTGCTACCACGATGAATTCATGCTGCACTATGCCGGCCATAATCCGCTCGCCGGCACTCACCGCGGCAAGGCGGCCGCGCTTGCCACTCTGGCCGAGGTCGCACGCCGCTCCAACCGAAAACTGCTCGCCATCGATGACGTCATGGCCGGGCCGCGGCGCGGCGCCATTCTCGCACGGGAATCATTCAGCCGGGACGGTCGCACGGCTGAATTGGAACGGTTGCTGGTCTATGCCGTGCGTGAAGGCCTGCTGAGCGAATGCTGGGTCTACGACCGCGATCAGGCAGTGGTGGACGCGTTCTTAGCGGATTGAAAACGCCCTCCGCGAGGTTGGCGCGGAGGGCGTGTATTTCATCAGTTCAGCTTCCGCTTCGCCACCGGCGCCTCGAACTGGGTGATCTCGGCGGTCTGCGGCGCCTTGCCGTTGAAGGTCAGCACATTGCCTTCGGACGAGATCGCGACATTGTCGCCATCCCTGACGTCGCCGGCGAGGATCATCTCGGCGAGCGGGTCCTGGAGGTAGCGCTGGATCACCCGCTTCAAGGGCCTTGCGCCGTAGGCGGGATCCCAGCCCTTGGCAGCGAGCCAGTCGCGGCCCGCGGCATCGAGGCTCAGCACGATCTTGCGATCGGTCAGGAGCTTCTGCAGCCGCGCGAACTGGATCTCGACGATGCGGCCCATCTCGCTGCGCTGCAGCCGGTGGAACAGGATGATCTCGTCGACGCGGTTGAGGAATTCGGGGCGGAAGTGCGCCCGCACCATTCCCATCACCTGCTCGCGCACGGCCGAGGTGTCCTCGCCCTCCGGCTGGTTCACCAGATATTCCGAACCAAGGTTCGAGGTCATGATGATCAGCGTGTTGCGGAAGTCGACGGTGCGGCCCTGGCCGTCGGTCAGGCGGCCGTCGTCGAGCACCTGCAGCAGCACGTTGAAGACATCAGGATGCGCCTTCTCGATCTCGTCGAACAGCACCACCTGGTAGGGTCGGCGCCGCACCGCCTCGGTGAGCGCGCCGCCCTCGTCATAGCCGACATAGCCCGGAGGCGCGCCGATCAGCCGCGAGACCGAGTGCTTCTCCATATATTCGGACATGTCGAGGCGGACCATCGCCGTCTCGTCGTTGAACAGGTACTCCGCGAGAGCCTTGGTCAGCTCGGTCTTGCCGACGCCGGTGGGACCTAAGAACATGAACGAGCCGGTGGGGCGGTTCGGGTCCTGCAAGCCCGCACGCGAGCGGCGCACGGCGGTTGCGACCGCACGCACGGCCTCGGCCTGGCCGACGACGCGCTTGCCGAGCTGCTCCTCCATCTTCAGGAGCTTCTCTTTCTCTCCCTCCAGCATCTTGTCGACGGGCACGCCGGTCCAGCGCGAGACCACCTGCGCGATGTGGTTGGCGGTAACAGCCTCCTCCATCATCTCGCCGGAATTCTCTTTAGCCTCGATGTCCGCGAGCTGCTTCTCGAGCTGCGGGATCCGTCCATAGGCCAGCTCGCCGGCCTTCTGGAATTCGCCGCGCCGCTGCGCATTGGCGAGCTCGACACGCAAGCCGTCGAGCTCGGCCTTCAGCTTCTGGGCGTCGGAGAGCTTGTTCTTCTCAGCGCTCCAGCGCGCCGTCAGCGCCGCCGACTTCTCCTCGAGCTCGGCCAGGTCCTTCTCCAGGGTCTGGAGCCGCGACTTGGAGCCGACATCGCTTTCCTTCTTCAGCGCCTCCTGCTCGATCTTGAGCCGGATGATCTCGCGGTCGAGCGAATCCAGCTCTTCCGGCTTGGAATCGACCTGCATCTTCAGCCGCGCCGCGGCCTCGTCCATGAGGTCGATCGCCTTGTCGGGCAGGAAGCGGTCGGTGATGTAGCGGTTGGACAGCGTCGTCGCCGCGACAAGCGCGGAATCGGTGATCCGCACGCCGTGATGCTGCTCATACTTGTCCTTCAAGCCGCGCAGGATCGAGATGGTGTCCTCGACCGAGGGCTCGCTGACGAAGATCGGCTGGAAACGCCGGGCCAGCGCGGCGTCCTTCTCGACGTGCTTCTGGTACTCGTCGAGCGTGGTCGCGCCGATGCAGTGCAGCTCGCCGCGCGCGAGCGCCGGCTTGAGCAGGTTGGAGGCGTCCATCGCGCCGTCGCCCTTGCCGGCGCCGATCAGCGTGTGCATCTCGTCGATGAACAGGATGAAGGTGCCCTCGCTCCCGGTCACTTCCTGCAGCACGGCCTTCAGCCGCTCCTCGAACTCGCCGCGATACTTCGCGCCGGCGATCAGTGCGCCGAGGTCGAGCGAAAGCAACTTCTTGTCCTTCAGGCTCTCCGGCACGTCGCCGTTGACGATGCGCAGCGCGAGGCCTTCGGCGATGGCGGTCTTGCCTACGCCGGGCTCGCCGATCAGGACGGGGTTGTTCTTGGTCCTGCGCGAGAGCACTTGAATCGTACGGCGGATCTCCTCGTCGCGGCCGATGACCGGATCGAGCTTGCCGTCGCGCGCAGCCTGGGTCAGGTCGCGGGCATACTTCTTCAGGGCATCATAAGCGTTCTCGGCGGTCGCAGAGTCGGCCGTGCGGCCCTTGCGCAGCGCCTCGATCGCCGCGTTGAGGTTTTGCGGCGTGACGCCGCCTTTGCTCAGGATGGTGCCGGCCTCGCTGGTCTTTTCCAGCGTGAGCCCGAGCAAAAGCCGCTCGACCGTGACGAAGCTGTCGCCGGCCTTCTCGCCGGCCTTTTCGGCCGCGTCGAAAGTGCGGGCCAGCTCGGGCGCGAGATAGATCTGCCCGGCACCGCCGCCGGAGACCTTCGGCACCTTGTTGAGGGCGTCCTCGGTCGCCTTCAGGATTGCACGGGAATTGCCGCCGGCGCGGTCGATCAGACCGGCCGCGAGCCCCTCATTGTCGTCCAGGAGGACTTTCAGGACGTGCAGGGTTGAGAACTGCTGGTGCCCCTCGCGCATCGCGAGCGACTGCGCGGACTGGATGAAGCCCCTGGAGCGTTCGGTATACTTCTCGATGTTCATCTTTTCTGTCCCTCGGCCTGCCCTCGGGGCCCTCTAAGGCACCCCAAACGGCATCTTCATTGGGTTTCCAATTACCGCATTGACGTTTCTCAACCGGTAACGGTCTTTTTTGCCGGCGTTGCCGCCGGCCTGGACCAGATGTGGGAAGCAGGTTGCGGATGCGAAAGAGGCTACTTCACAATTTCGTGCGCGGACGGGCGGGCTTGGCGATGGCGATCCGAATCCCTTAAGTAGCGGCATGACAGCCAGCCATACCGCCGAGATCACCGGCCTCTACCGCTACCCGATCAAGGGCTTGACGCCGGAACGCCTGTCGCACGTTCCTTTGCGGGTCGGCCAGACCCTGCCGGCCGACCGCCGCTACGCGATCGAGAACGGCCCGAGCGGGTTCGACCCCGAGACGCCCGAATGGAAGCCGAAAATCCAGTTTCTGATGCTGGCGCGCAATGAGCGGCTGGCCGCGCTCGACAGCCGGTTCGACGACGAAACCAACGTGCTGACCATCCGCAAGGACGGCCAGATCGTCGCCAGCGGCGATCTCGAGACCGCCGCCGGGCGCGCCGCCATCGAGGCCTATTTCACGGAGAACTTTCAGCCCGAGTTGAAGGGCCCGCCCAAAATTCTCTCCGGCCGCGACCACAGCTTCTCCGACGTCGCCCGCAAGGTCGTCTCCATCATCAATCTCGACAGCGTCCGCGCCATCGAGACCATGCTCGGCGGCGTCGCCGTGCATCCGCTGCGCTTCCGCGCCAATCTCTACGTGAAAGGCTGGCCGGCCTGGTCGGAGCTCGACCTCGTCGGCCAGACGCTCGCGATCGGGCAGGCCAGACTGAAGGTGATCAAGCGCATCGTCCGCTGCCCGGCCACCAATGTCGACCCCGAGACCGCCAAGCGCGATCTCGAAATCCCTCCCACGCTCTCGCGCCATCTCGGCCATATGGACTGCGGCATCTATGCCGAGGTGATCGCCGACGGTGACGTCGGCGTCGGCGATGTGGTGGCGGTGGAAGAGCCGAAGCTGCTGTGAGCTAACTCCGCTGCCGTAGGGTGGGCAAAGGCGCTCTTGCGCCGTGCCCACCATCTCGTCGAGCGGAGGGAGGTGGTGGGCACGCTTCGCTTTGCCCACCCTACGAGACCGTCGCTACAGCTCCACCGTCAGTTCGGCATCACATACGCATAAATCTTGCCGCGCGAGACCGGGGCTTCGCGGACTCGGTTGCCGTTGTTGCCGGAGATCATGATCGGATTGCCCTGCGCGTCGATGCCGGTGATGATGCCGACATGACCGCCGCGGCGGCCGCGCGACATCACGGCGATGGCACCGACCTGCGGTCCGGAGATGCGCGTGCCGTAGCGCGCGAACGAGCTCGCCATGTCGGAGCCGGTGCCCCGATGGCCGGTATGCTCCAGCACCATGTTCATGAAGCGCGCGCACCACAGGCGGCCGCGCCCGGTCGGATTGCCGCCGATATGGCGGCGTGCCTCGGAGACGAGACCCGATCCTCCGCTGAAGCCTCCGTTCATGCCGGCACCGCTGGCATTGGCATTCGGATCATAGCTCGCCTGGGTGTCGGCGAAGCCGCTTGCCTGCAATTGCGCCGCGCTGCGCTCGAAGCGCGAACTGCGGGCATGATGGGCATAGTGACGGTGGTGATGATGTCTGGCGTGATGCACGTAACCGTGCCGCTCTGCGCTATGACGATGATACGGCCGTGCCGAGGCCGGAGAAACGAACACGGCGAAGGCCGCGAAGAACAGCGCCAGCGCGACAACACAACGCGACAGGCGAGACGCAAACAACTCGAACATTCTTCATCCTTCTTGACACCCCCACTTCCCGCCGGCCCGTGCAATGGCCGACATCCGTTTGGCCGTTAAGCCGCCCGATGTGGCGAGAAAAAGACGCAACGCCCGCGAATGGCTGCAATGATTTTGTGTTCGTGCTCGGCGCTGCTGCCGCATTGCCGACAACAGAATTAACTGCGATCCTCGAACACGGCTTGAAACAGAGGGAAACGGTTAATGCCCCATGCCACGACCAGGGACGGCGTCCGCATCTATTTCGAGGAGGCGGGCCAGGGAACGCCGATACTTTTTCTGCACGAGTTCGCGGCGGACTACACCAATTGGGAGCCGCAGATGCGCTACTTCTCGCGTGGCCATCGCTGCATCACCTATTCGGCGCGCGGCTACACGCCGTCGGACGTGCCTGACGGCGAGGTCTACACCTACACGCATTTCTACACCGATGCGCTTGCGGTGCTCGATCATCTCGGCATCGAGCGCGCGCATCTCGTCGGTCTTTCGATGGGCGCCTATTCCTCGTTGCAGATCGGGTTGAACGCGCCGCAGCGCGCACTGTCGATGACGCTGGCCGGCGTCGGCTCCGGCTCGGAGCTCGAGAACCTGGAGACCTGGCGCACGCAGTGCCGCGCCAATGCCGAGCAGTTCGAGACGCTGGGATCGGTGGAAGTCGCGAAAGTCACGCGCGAGGCGCCGAGCCGGATTCCGTTCCTGGTGAAGGATCCACGCGGGCATGCCGATTTCTACGCCGCACTGGCGCGGCACGATGCCCTGGGATCGGCGCGCACCATGCGCGGATTCCAGGGCGGCCGTCCCTCGATCTACACGATGACGGACGCGATCAGAGGCGCGGCAACACCCGCGCTGATCATCTGCGGCGACGAGGACGAGCCTTGCGTGGGCGCCAGCCTATTCCTGAAGAAGCACCTGCCCGCGGCGGGGCTCGCGATGTTTCCGAAGTCCGGCCACGTGCTGAACCTGGAGGAGCCCGCGCTGTTCAACGAGAGTGTCGAGCGGTTCGTGACGCTGGTGGAAGCAGGACGTTGGCCGGTGCGGGACCCGCGGTCGCTGGTTTCCCACTAGCTGTCATTCCGGGATGCGCCGAAGGCGCAGGCCCGGAATCCATCGGGCTGCAGGCGCTGTTGGACGATGGATTCCGGGCTCGATGCTTCGCATCGCCCCGGAATGACGGAGGGAAACTACTTCCCCCCGCCGCGGCTCAGCAAGAACACCGCCTGCTCGCCGAACATGTTCCACACCCACCAGGGCAGGTTCAGCGGCACCGGGCGGCCGTAGAGATCGAGCGCGACTGAGCGCTCCATCTTCACGTTGATCTCATCGCAGAGCTGCACGAAATCCTTGATGGTGCAAAAATGGATGTTGGCGGTGTCGTACCAGGTCGCCGGCAGATTCTCCGTGCGCGGCATGTGGCCGCCGATCAGGAGCTGGAGTCGCATCTTCCAGAACCCGAAATTCGGGAACGAGACGATGGCGCGGCGGCCGATGCGCAGCAGGTTCTCCAGCACGACCTTCGGCTGCCGCGTCGCCTGCAGCGTCTGCGACAGGATCACGTAGTCGAAGGCATCGTCCGGATAGTTGACGAGATCGGTGTCGGCATCGCCCTGCACCACCGCGAGCCCCTTGGCGACGCAGCGGTTGACGCCCTCGCGCGACAATTCGATGCCGCGGCCGTCGATGCCGCGGGTCTCCAGCAGCTGAAGCAGATCGCCGTCGCCGCAGCCGACGTCGAGCACCTTCGAGCCCGGCTTGACCATCTCGGCGACCAGCCGATGATCGGCGCGATAATCACCGGACGGCCTGGCCGCAACGCCGTCCAGCGGCAGCACTTCCTGCACGGACATCGCTAACGGTCCTCGAGGTTGAGCCCGCGCGCCTTGCCAGCCGATTGCAGGAAGGCGCGGGAGATGTCGAAGAATTCGGGCACGTCGAGCAGGAAGGCGTCGTGGCCGCGATCGGTCTCGATCTCGGCGAATGACACGCGCGCGCTCGAAGCGTTCAGCGCGTGCACCAGCGCGCGCGATTCCGCGGTCGGAAACAGCCAGTCGCTGGTGAAGGAGACCACGCAGAAGCGGGTCTTGATGCCGGCGAACGCCTTGGCCAGCACGCCGCCATGGTCGGCGCCGATGTCGAAATAGTCCATCGCCCGCGTCAGGTAGAGATAGGAATTGGCGTCGAACCGCTCGACGAAGGACGAGCCCTGGTAGCGCAGATAGGATTCGACCTGGAAATCGGCGTCGAACGAGAAGGTCGGCAGCTCGCGGTCCTGCATGCGCCGGCCGAACTTGCGGTGCAGCGCCGCGTCCGAGAGATAGGTGATGTGCGCCGCCATCCGCGCCACCGCGAGCCCGCGATGCGGATGGATCCCGCGATCGGCATAGCCGCCGCCATGCCAGTCGGGGTCGGCCATCACGGCCTGGCGGCCGAGCTCGTGGAAGGCGATGTTCTGCGCCGAGTGCCGCGTCGCGCAGGCGATCGCCAGCGCGGAGTACACGCGGCTAGGATAGGCCGCGGTCCATTGCAGCACCTGCATGCCGCCCATCGAGCCGCCGACGACGGCAAACAGCGTGTCGATGCCGAGCCGGTCGATCAGCATCGCCTGCGCGCGCACCATGTCCGGAATGGTGATGACGGGGAAGTCCAGGCCCCAGACCTTGCCGGTGGCGGGATTGATCGACGCCGGCCCGGTCGAGCCCATACAGCCGCCGATCACGTTGGAGCAGATGATGAAGTAGTGCTTGGGATCGATGGGTCGGCCGGGACCGACCAGCGTCTCCCACCAGCCCGGCTTGCCGGTGACGGGATGTACGTTGGCGACATGCTGGTCGCCGGTCAACGCATGACAGATCAGCACGGCGTTGGAGCGATCGGCATTGAGCTCGCCATAGGTCTGGTAGGCGATCTGGAACGGGGTGAGATCGACGCCGCAATCGAGCCGCAGCGGCTGCTCGGTGCCGAAATGCGCAACCAGCGAGCTTGGATGATCCACCTCGTGCGACCGCTCGTCGGCGCTGATCGCAGGACTCGGTATCGACTTGACGCTACCCATCTCGGACATCGACCTCGTTTGCGACTGGCTGCTCGACCGCGCCGCTG
Organism: Bradyrhizobium yuanmingense; assembly: GCF_025200905.1. Classification (NCBI taxonomy): domain Bacteria; kingdom Pseudomonadati; phylum Pseudomonadota; class Alphaproteobacteria; order Hyphomicrobiales; family Nitrobacteraceae; genus Bradyrhizobium; species Bradyrhizobium yuanmingense. The sequence continues at coordinate 6,836,367 of NZ_CP104173.1, forward strand.
ACATCAGGCCATGAAAAACCCGGCCTGAACGATAGGTTCGGCCGGGATCGGAAGCGTCCCCGGCCTGTTTAGCGAGTTTTTTAACGTGGCTGCAAGCCGGCCGGCTCAAATGACCACGGAACGGGCAAAAGCTACCGTCTTGGGCGGTTTTCGTCAAGTCGCGGCCCGGATCGGCCCAATTCGCCTCTGCCGCGACGCCCGCAAAGCACGTCATTTCTCTTTGCTTTCGCCGCCCCGACTGCCTAATCAGGATATCCCCCACCGGAACGATCGACGACCAGACATGTCCCAACGTCCGCCCGCGCCACCATCGCTTCAGGAACTGCGCAAGGAGATCGACGCGATCGACGAGGGCATGCATCGCCTCCTCATGCAGCGCGGCGAGATCATCGATCGCCTGATCCAGGTGAAGCAGACCCAGGAGGTCGGCTCGGCGTTCCGTCCCGCGCGCGAGGCTGCCATGATGCGCGAGATCGTGCAGCGTCATCGCGGCATCCTGCCGCTCGACACGGTCGAGAGCATCTGGCGCGTCATCATCTCGACCTTCACTTACGTACAGGCGCCGTTCTCGGTGCATGCCGACATCTCGGCCAGCGAGGCGGCGATGCGCGATTCCGTGCGCTTCAATTTCGGCTTCACCGTGCCTTACGTCGCGCATTTCAGCGCACAGGCCGCGGTCGAGGCGGTAGCGAAATCCAAGGGTGATCTGGCAATGGTCTCGGCGACCTCGAGCCGCACGCCATGGTGGCTGGAGCTGGAGGCCGACGGCGCACCGAAGATCATCGCGCGGATGCCCTTCATCGAGCGTGCCGATCATCCGGCCGCCTTGCCGGTGTTCGCGATCTCGCGCGTCGCCGACAGCGCCCTGGTGACGGAGGTCGAGACCTTCAGCGTGCGCGTCTCGGGATGGAACGCCGAGGTCGCCCGCGCGCTGTCGCCGCTCGCCGAGATCGTGGCCGTGCCTGATACCGCCTTCGACGGCGCGGCGCTCTTGGTCTCGGTCACCGGCGCGACCAGCATCGACAAGATCAGGGCTGCCCTGATCGAGGCGGGGGCCTCGGTGCGCTCTGTGGCCCTCGTCGGCAGCCACGCAACGCGCTATACGGTGCCCCCGACCGGGCCGAAATCGTAAAATCGCGAGCAGCCCAGCCTATCCGGAGTCCAAGATGTCCCGCCCCGTGCCGAATCCCGGCATTCTCGATATTGCGCCCTACACGCCCGGCAAGAGCCCGGTGCCAGAGCCGGGCCGCAAGGTGTTCAAGCTCTCGGCCAACGAGACGCCGTTCGGGCCCTCGCCCAAGGCGATCGAGGCATTCAAGCGCGTGGCAGATCATCTGGAAGACTATCCGGAAGGCACCTCGCGCGTGCTGCGCGAGGCGATCGGCCGCTCGTTCGGGCTCGATCCCAATCGCATCATCTGCGGCGCCGGCTCGGACGAGATCCTCAATCTGCTCGCGCACACCTATCTCAGCCAGGGCGACGAGGCGATCTCGACGACACACGGCTTCCTGGTCTACCCGATCGCGACGATGGCGGTCGGCGCCAGGAACGTCATCGCCCAGGAGACCAACCTCACCGCCGACGTCGACGCCATCCTGAAGGCCGTGACGCCGAAGACGAAGCTGGTCTGGCTCGCCAACCCCAACAACCCGACCGGCACCTATCTTCCGTTCGACGAGGTCAAGCGGCTGCGCGCCGGCCTGCCCTCGCACGTGCTGCTGGTGCTGGACGCCGCCTATTGCGATTACGTCTCGCGCAACGACTATGAGATGGGGATCGAGCTTGTCGCCACCACCGAGAACACGGTGGTGACGCACACCTTCTCCAAGATCCACGGTCTTGCCGCGCTGCGCATCGGCTGGATGTTCGGGCCCGAGCACGTCATCGACGCGGTCAATCGCATCCGCGGTCCCTTCAACGTGTCGACGCCGGCGATGTATGCCGCGGTCGCCGCGATCGAGGATACCGCGCATCAGGCGATGTCGAAGCAGTTCACCGAGACCTGGCGCAACTGGCTCACCGAGGAGATCGGCAAGCTCGGGCTGAAGGTGACGCCGAGCGTCGCCAATTTCGTGCTGATCCACTTCCCGACCGATAAGGGCAGGACCGCCGATGACGCCGATGCCTTCCTGACCAGGCGGGGGCTCGTGCTGCGCGGCTTGAAGAATTACGGCCTGCCGCATGCGCTGCGCATGACCATCGGCACCGAGGAGGCCAACCGCCTCGTCGTCGAAGGCTTGCGCGACTTCATGGGCGGCAAATGAGCGCGCAGGCGCACTTCCAGCGCGTGGCGCTGATCGGCTTCGGCCTGATCGGCGGCTCGATCGCCCGCGCTGCGAAGCTCCAGGGGCTTGCCGGTGAAATCGTCACCACCGCACGCTCGGAGAAGACACGCGCGCGTGTCGCCGAGCTCGGCATCGTCGATCAGGTGGTGGCGACCAATGCGGAGGCCGTGAGGGATGCCGATCTCGTCATCCTCTGCATTCCCGTCGGCGCCTGCGGACCCGTAGCGCAGGAGATCGCGCCGCATCTCAAGCCGGGTGCGATCGTCTCCGACGTCGGCTCGGTCAAGGGCGCTGTGGTCCGCGACATGGCCCCGCATCTGCCGGGCGGCATTCATTTCGTGCCGGCGCATCCGGTGGCGGGCACCGAGCATTCCGGCCCGGATTCGGGCTTTGCCGAGCTCTTCATCAACCGCTGGTGCATCCTGACCCCGCCTGATGGCAGCGACGCAGCGGCGACCGATCACCTGCGCGCGTTCTGGGCGGCGATGGGCGCCAAGGTCGAGGTGATGACGCCGGATCATCACGACCTCGTGCTCGCCATCACCAGCCACCTGCCGCATCTGATCGCCTACACCATCGTCGGCACCGCCGACGAATTGGCGCAGGTGACGGAATCCGAGGTGATCAAATTCTCCGCCGGCGGTTTTCGCGATTTCACCCGCATTGCGGCGTCCGATCCGACGATGTGGCGCGACGTCTTCCTCGCCAACAAGGAGGCCGTGCTGGAGATGCTCGGCACCTTCACCGAGGATCTCGCCAAACTCACCCGCGCGATCCGCCGCGGCGACGGGGAGGCGCTGTTCGACCACTTCACCCGCACCCGCGCCATCCGCCGCGGCATCGTCGAGATCGGCCAGGATTCCGCCGCGCCCGATTTCGGCCGCCAGCATGGCGCGCTGAAGAAGCCGTGAGCCTGTAGCCCGGACAAAGCTGCGTAGCCCGGATGGAGCACAAGCGTAATCCGGGACAGTGCCAGCTGTGATCAAGAACCCCGGATTGCGCTGCGCTCCATCCGGGCTACGGGAGCCAACTAATACAGCGGCGGGATCTGGCCGACCTTGACCGGGCCGAGCAGCACGGCACCGTCGACGAATTTCAGCGGGAAGCTCCGCGCTTTCTTGCCTTCCAGCGTGCTCTCGGTACCGATCGAATTGATGCCGGCGGCAACGCCGGCATTGGCGTTCTGCTTGATGACCTTGCCGAGGCCCGGCACGGCGCGGTCGAGCGCGCCGAACAGATTATTCAGGTCCTGCGACTTCACGCCGGGCGCGAGGCGATCGAGCGTTGCCTGCGGTACGCCCTCCTCCAGCATCTTCTCGATGCCGAGCGCCGGGATCACGCGCTCGAGGCCGGTCACCGTCATCTGCAATTCGCCGTCGAGCCGGCCGTTGGGCGACAGGCCGAGCGTGCCGGCCGCGACCGCGATCATCTCGCCCTGTTGAATGCGCGACTGCACGATCTCGATGTGACCGCCGGCGGCCTGGATCTCGCGGAAGCGCTGCGGCCACGGTTTGGGCGTGAGGTCGGAGAGGCCGGTGATCTTGGCGCGGGTGTCCGCCTCGAACGGCTCGGCGAGCAGCGGATGCACGCCCTGGATGCTGCCCTGCGCGACATGGAGCACGGTCTCGATCACCGGATGATCGGCCGGCGAGCCATCGGCAAGGCGCCCGTGCAGCTCAACCTGCTTGGCGCGCGCAAGCGGCACCTGCACGCTGCCATCGAGACGGTTGAGGCTGGGGTCGTCGAACACGATGGAAGCGCGATCCGGCACAGCCGGCAGACCCGCCACACTGGCGCGGCCCTTGCTCCAATTCACGGTGAAGGTGTTTTGCGTAATGCCGTCGATCAGCGTGGCGGGCGCTGCGAATTCGGCGATGATGCGCTTGGGGTCGTAGACCTGGGCCACGACCAGGATGTTGTCGAGCTTGGCCGTGAACGGCGTCTTGCTCGCGTTCTGCGAGACCAGGGCGACGCTGGCGCCGGAGCACTGGACCTCGAAGCGGAACGGGAAGCCGGCGATCGAGCGCTTGGCACAATCATAGATGCGGCCGGCCTTGGCCTCCTGCGCCCGCCAGGCGTCGGCGACGATTTCGGCCTGCCACGCCGCATAGAACCAGAAGCAGGTCCAGCCGACGGCGAGGACCAGGACGAGAACGGGGGCGATGAAAAGGCCCCAGCGGGAGCGGCGGCCAGTGGCAACGGTCATATTGGACATGCGGCGACCCTTTGACGCCAGATTCAGGCAAATGTAAGCGGGGCGGGCCTGCGACGAAAGGCGCAGAAATCGCTTCGCTTGGGCGCAGGGTTCTGGTAGCCGTCCCCGAAATGTCCGAAATCACCCTCCCCTCCGTCACCACAGCCAAGGGCGACCTCTGGGTGTTCGGCTACGGCTCGCTGATGTGGCGGCCGGGCTTCGATTTCGAGGAGCGCGTCCCGGCGCGGCTGGTCGGCGAGCATCGCGCGCTCTGCGTCTATTCCTTCGTGCATCGCGGCACGCCGGAGAAGCCGGGCTTGGTGCTCGGACTAGACCGCGGCGGCGCCTGCCGCGGCATCGCCTTCCGCGTCGCCGAGAAGAACCGTGCCGAAGTGGTCGCATATTTGCGCGCACGCGAGCAGGTCACCTCGGTCTATCGCGAGGTGATGCGCTCGGTGTGGCTGGAGAACGATGCACGCCAGCGCGTCGCCGCTCTCGCTTACGTCGTCGACCGCGGTCATGTGCAATATGCCGGCCGCCTCTCGCTGGCCGAGCAGCACCGCCATGTCGTCCAGGGCCACGGCCAGTCCGGCGCCAACCGCGACTACGTCACCGCGACGGTGAAGGCGATCGAGGCCGAAGGCTTTCGCGACACGCAGCTGCATCAGCTTGCATTGATGCTGCACGGTGATGCGCATTCCCTGCACGCGGCGGCTCGGGACCAGGATCGGGAAAGCCGCTAAAGCATGATCCGGAAACGTGCGAAGCGGTTTTCCGAAAAGATCATGCGTAATTCATCCCAATCTCATCGCGCTTTAGCCGGTCGGCGCGTAGCTCGGCGCCGAGCCGATCAACTGCTCCTGCTCCTTCCGTCCTGCTTCGACGAGCCGGGCGGTCGCGTCCTCGATCGCCGCTTGCACGCGTGCGAGAAACTCGTCCTTCGGCAGGCCCGGCGGCAACGGTTCGAGAAACTCGACCACCAGCGTGCCCGGATAGCGCATGAAGGTGCGGCGCGGCCAGAACAGGCCGGAATTGAGCGCGATCGGCAGGCACGGCACGCCGCAGGAGGAATAGATCTGCGCAAAGCCGGTCTTGTAATCGGGCGGCGCGCCCGGCGCACGGCGCGTGCCTTCCGGAAAGATCACGAGCTGCTTTCCACTGCGCACCGCCTCGCGCGCGCGCCGCGTCATCTCGAGCAGCGCCTTCACGCCGGCATTGCGGTCGATCGCGATCATCCCGGTCTTGACCAGGAACTGACCGAACACCGGGATCTGCATCAGCTGGCGCTTGAGGATGAAGATCGGCCGGTTGAAGAAACCCGGCAGCACGAAGGTCTCCCAGAACGACTGATGCTTGGCCACGATCAGCAGCGGTCCTGTCGGGATCTTCTCCACCCCGCGGAATTCCACCTTGATGTTGCATACCAGGCGCATCAGGACCAGCGTGGCCTTGGCCCACCATTGCGCCACCGTCAGCATGGCGCGCGGCGGCAATGCAAAGGTCGGCAGCGCAACGATCGCCAGACAGACCAACACGGCATAGAACAGCACGTTGAATACGAGCGATCGCAGGAAAATCAGGAACATCGATGGTCCGATCAATTGGCCTGCGCGGTGGCGGGCCGCTTCGGTTGCTGACCTGCAGGCTGCTCCGACATCTCGGGCCAAAGGTCAATCCCGAAATCCTCCAGCCGCACCCTGAGCTCGGCCGCAACGTACTTGACGTATTCGGACAGGAGCAGCCGCAGCGTCGAGCCTGAGATCCACCACGGCTCCTCGCGCCATTTTTCGCCGACCACCGCGAACGGGATCAGCGTCGTCCGCGGCATCGCATGCGAGAATTCCACCAGCGCGCGCGGCATGTGATAGTTCGAGGTGACCACGATCAGAGACGTAAACCGGCGTCCCTCGGCCCAGCGCCGCGCCTCCGCCGCGTTGCCGCGGGTCGTGAGCGCGGTGCGGTCGAGGTCGACGCAACAGGTCATGAAGGACTGATTCTCCGGCAAGGTGCGGGAGATGTCGTTCGCCGTCGAGGTCGGATGCACGCCGGAAATCAGGAGCCGCCTGCCGTAGCCGGCAGCCAGCAGCTCCATCGCGTCCGATACCCGCGAGGAGCCGCCGGTCAGGACCACGATGCCGTCCGCCTTGCGATCGGGTACTTTCTCGGCCCCGCGCAATTGCGCCAGGAACGCAATGAAGCCCGCCGCCGCGCCGACGAAGGCGAGCGCGATCGTCGACACGATTGCCGCGCGCAGCCAGCCGCGCGGCAGTTTCGGCGATCGATCGTCGGTCGGCGAGCTCATGCGATGTCGGTGATCCCTTCCCGATCTGATTTTATGACGTTTTGAGGCGAAGTGGAGTCCGGTTTCTTCACCCTCTCCCCTTGTGGGAGAGGGTCGCATAGGCGGCCGCCGGCCGCCGTTCTTAAGAATGCCGATGCTTTGCATCGGCTATGGCGAAAGCGGCGAGACGGGTGAGGGGTTCTCTCCGCGCATTCACCTCGACATCTGTACGCGTGGACAGAACCCCTCCTCCGGCGCTTCGCGCCACCTTCTCCCACAAGGGGAGAAGGGAAGAAAAGAAACTCAATCAACATCATTCAATGTCGCGAACAGCGTTTGGCGCGAGGCGACTGCGGTAATGGCGCCGATCAGGACGGCCTGAACCGCGAGCACGATGTAGCCGGAAGGGCGCAGCGAGAAGGTGCCGAGCAGCGCGGCGAACTGGTCGCCGACGGGAGTCCCGGAAAACCAGCCTGCGATGGACTCGGAGAAGCCGAACATCAGCATGGCGGCACCGCCGCCGATCACGCCGCCCTCCAGGCCCAGCCTGAGGAAATGACGCAGGAAGTGGTTGGCGATGTAGCGGTCGCCGGCGCCAACGAAATGCAGCACCTCGACGATCGGACGGTTCGCCGCCATTGCGCCGCGCGTCGCGAACGACACCGAGATGATGGTTGCGACGATGACGAGCGCGAGGATGCCGAGGCCGGCCAGCACGGTGGCGTTCGTCATCAGGCGCATGCGCTCGATCCAGGCGCGGTGATCGTCGACGCTGGCGCTAGGGGCGACCTGCGCCACGCGCGCGCGCAAGGCGCCGAGATCGAGCGGCGTGCCCGGCTGCACGCGCGCGATGATCATGCGCGGCACCGGCAGATCGTCCATCGACAGGCCGGTGCCGAGCCAGGGCTCGAGCAGCTTGCCGCTCTCGTCCCTGGTGAACGGCTTGACCTCGACGATACCGGCTTGCGTGCGCATCGCTTCCGCCACGGCGGCGGTGTCGCGCTCGAGATCGCGGCCGGCCTGCGGACGAATCTGGATGGTGATTTCGCTCGCGACATCCGATTGCCATTCGGCGGCGGAGGCACTCACCAGCAGCACCGTGCCCGTGGCCATCGAGGCGAGGAACGTCATGATGGCGACCACCGCGAGCAGCGCTCTGCCGTGGATCGAGGCGCGCGGCACGATCGGCGACATGTTGCGCGCCTTGGCCGGAAGCTGCGGACGCTCCTGCCCGAGATCGACCAGCACGCCGCGCTCGTCCAGCCTACTCATAGACGTGCAGCCGTCCCTGGTGCAGCACCAGGCGCCGCGCCTCGTACTGGTCCATCAGGCCGACGTCGTGGGTGGCGATGATGACGGCGGTGCCTGATTTGTTGAGCTCGATGAAGAGTCGCAGCAGGCGGCGGCCGAGCGTCGGATCGACGCTGCCGGTCGGCTCGTCCGCGAGCAGCAGCTGCGGCCGCGAGATCACGGCGCGCGCGATCGCGGCGCGCTGCTTCTCGCCGCCTGACAGGATCGGCGGCAGCGCGTCCATGCGGTCGCCGAGGCCGACCCAGCGCAACAGATCGATCACCTCCTTGCGGTAGCTCGACTCGCTGCGGCCCATGACGCGGAACGGCAGCGCGACGTTCTCATAGGTCGTCATGTGATCGAGCAGGCGGAAATCCTGTAGCACGATGCCGATGCGCTTGCGCAGGTCTGCGATCTCGTCCTTGCCGAGCTGCGAGATGTCGTGGCCGAACAGGTTGACGAGGCCCCGCGTCGGTCGATGCGACAGGAACAACAGGCGCAGCAGGGACGTCTTGCCGGCACCTGACGGCCCGGTGAGAAACTGGAAGGAATGCGCGGGGATCTGGAAGGTGAGGTCGCGCAAAATCTCCGGCCCCAGACCGTAACGCAATCCGACATTTTCGAACCGAACCAAGCTCAGCTCCGTTCGAGAGGGGGCGCGGGCCGCATTGCGGCGGTCCGCCATACGCGATCAACGGGTTTTGCCGCCGTTATGGTTTCCGGTTCGTTAACGGTCGCCCAGTAGCATAAGGGGCGCCCGGTCTCCGCGACCGTGGCATCGTCAAGACCTTCGTTCATGCATCAAGGCTCGTCCATGCATATCGTCTGCCCCCATTGTATGACATCCTACGCCATCAAGCTCGCGAGCCTTGGGGCGAACGGGCGGGCGGTCCGCTGCTCCCGCTGCAAGGAGACCTGGATCGCCCACGCCGAGGATGCCATCGAGGAGGCGTCCGTTCCGGCCATGGCCGCGGCCAGCCGAGCCGACGACCAGTCCGACCTCGCCGAACAATGGAACTCCTATGCCAAGGACGACGGCGCCACTGATACGCCGGTCGTCGATAGTCCCTCGATCGCCAGCGACTGGCCGGATGAGGAGACCCGCGAGACCGAGGACGAATGGTCGGCAGCGGCCCGGCAGGCCGAAGAGGAGGCCGCCGGCGCGCAACACCAGTCCTGGTTCCGCAGCCTGTTCCCCCGCCGCGGCGCGCGGGTGAGCCGCCCGGTCGCCACCACAGCTCCGCGCAAATCCTATCTTGGCCTGCCGACCGCCTGCGCCGCGATGGGCGCGCTGGTGCTGGCACTGGTGCTCTGGCGCGGCGACGTGGTGAGGCTGCTGCCGCAGACGGCAGCGTTCTACAAGATGGTCGGGCTCGAGGTGAACTTGCGGGGTCTCGCCTTCAAGGACGTCAAGCTCTCCAGCGAGACCGTGGACGGTAAACAGGTGTTGGTGATCGAGGGCGTCATCGTCGGCGAGGGCAAGAAGCCGCTCGACATTCCGCGGCTGCGTTTTGCCGTGCGCGACGCCCAGGGCGCGGAGATCTATGCCTGGAATGCGGTGCTGGAGCAGACCGTGCTGCGGCCAGGTGAGCGCGCCTTCTTCCGCTCGCGCCTGGCCTCACCGCCGCCGGAAGGCCGCAACATCGACGTTCGTTTCTTCAACCGGCGCGACATTGCCGGCGGCAGCGTATAATCGCCCCCCAGGGGAGGTTGATACCAAGGTTCGTCTCATGCCGAAGATCTTGATTGCCGACGACGAGGATTCGATGCGCGCGCTGGTGGCGCGCGCCATTGCCATGGACGGCCACGAGACCGTCACCGCCCAGGACGGCGCAGAGGCGCTGGAGATCCTGACCCGCGAGGATGGCGCCTTCGACCTGTTGCTCACCGACATCCAGATGCCGGTGATGGACGGCATCGCGCTGGCGCTCTCCGCGGCGCGCGATTTTCCCGACCTGACCATCCTGCTGATGACCGGCTTTGCCGACCAGCGCGAGCGCGCCTCGAACCTGAACGCGCTGGTGCATGACGTCGTGACCAAGCCGTTCTCGGTCGCCGATATCCGCACGGCGGTCGCCGATGCGCTGGCGGCGAAGAAGGGCTAGCGTCGGCGGTATCCCCACATCGTCATTGCGAGCGCAGCGAAGCAATCCAGACTGCCGTTGCGGAAAGGCTCTGGATTGCTTCGCTGCGCTCGCTATGACGCAAACTGTGGCGCGATCGTAGCCCGCATCAGCTCAGCGATATGCGGGAACAATGCCCCGGATGTCGCTGCGCTCATCCGGGCTACGAGACCTGAGCCGTCCCTCAAAACTCCTTCAGCAGCCGCTCGAGATAATCGAGCTCGATCTGCGGCCGCGAGGGATCGCCGAGACGGCGGCGGAGCTCTTCGAGAATGCGGCGGACACGCTGCGTGTCGATCTCGCCGGGAATCTTGACCGTGTAATCGTCGCCATATTCGCGCCCATGCAGCGGCCGGCCGAGCGGATCGGTCTGGTTGCCGCCGCTCTGCTGCCGGCCGGCACGCTGGCCGGGGCCGTCGCCCTGGCCGTCGCCATCGCCCTGCTGCATCGCCTCGGCCATCTTCTGCGCACCCTTGCGCATGGCGTCGAGTGCCTTGCCCTGCGAGTCCACGGCGCCGTCGGCATTACCCTCGCCGAGCTTTGATCCGGCATCGCCCATGGCACCGTCGGCTGCATCCAGGCTGCCGTCATCGCCCTGGTCGCCATCCTGATCGCCGTTCTGGCCGGGCTGGCCCTGCTCGCCTTGCTGACCCTTCTGGCCCTGCTGGCCCTGCTGACCCTTCTGCCCCTTCTGGGTGAGGCCGCGCTTGGCAAGCTCGTCCTGCAGCTTCTTCAGGCGGTCGCGCAGTCCCTGCTGGTCCTGCTGCAGCTCCGACATGGACTGATCGCCCTGCTGCTGCTTGCCGCGCGAGCGGTCGCGCCGGGAATCCTGGCCCTGCTTGAACGTCTTGTCGCGCAATTGCTGCTGCTTGCGGATCATGTCGCCGAGCTCATTGAGCGCCTGCTCCATCTCGCTCTCGCCGGACTGTCCCGGCTGCGCCATCTGCAGGCCTTCCAGCATCTGCTGGAGCTGGTCGAGCAATTGCTTGGCGGCATCCTTGTCGCCGGAGCGCGACAGGCGCTCCATCCGGTCGATCATGTTCTGCAGATCCTGCTGGCGCAGGACCTTGGTGTTCGGATCGAGCGGCCGCGCCAGCTGCTGCGGGTCATTGTTGTTGCGGAACTGCTCGGCGAGCTGGCGCATGAAATCGTTCAGCGCCTGACGCAGATCCTGCGTGAGCTTCTTGATCTCCTCGTCGCTTGCGCCGCGCTCCAGCGCCTGCTTCAGCGCCTCCTGGGCCGCGCGCAACGCCTTCTCGACGTCGGAGATCTTGCCGTCCTCGATCGTCACCGCAAGCGCCCACAGGCTCGCCACGACCTCGCGCAAGGCATCGTCGGTACGCGCCGCTTCGAGCTGCCGGGCCACGCTGTGCAGGCCGAGATATTGTCCCGGCTCCGGCGTGAACATCTCGGGCGCGATCATCAGCCCGTCGAGCGCGGCATAGACGTCCGAATTCTTGTTGGCGTCGAGCGCGAGGATGCGGCGCTGCTCGATCAATGCACGGGCCAGCGGCTTGGTGAAGAGCCGCTCGGGCAGGCGCATGTTGAACGGCTCGCTGGCGGCCTCGTTGCCGGCCTCGTCCTTGGCCGTGAGCGTCAGCGTGACCTCGGCGCCGGCATAGGGATCCTCGCTGAGATCCTTCACGGATTGCCCGACGCCGTTGCGGGTGCGCGCATTCGGCAGGGCGAGCGGGAATTTCGGCGGCTGGAACAGCGGCCGCGGCGCCGTCCTGCTGTCGCCATCACCGGCGGCGGCCTTCGGACCATCCTTGGCACCATCTTTGGCGTCGGTCGGCCGCGGGGCGAATTTCGCCTCGGCGCCGGTGACGCCGTAATCGTCCTCGATCTTGTAGGAGAGCTGGAGCGCGCCGCGCGCCTGGCGCTCCGGGTCCTTCGCGAGCGCGATCGTCGGCGGACGATCCGGCGTGGCGGCGAAGGCCCATTGCGGCTGGCCGGAGGGCGCCCGGACATGCGCGGTGCCGTCGCCGGAAATCGCGAAATGCCTTTCGTTGGTCCCCTTGGGGCTGGCTTCGGCCGGGGCGACCTCCTTGAGGCCGCCGGAGACGGCGACATCCAAATTGCCGCCGGAAGAGCGCACGATCAGGGTCGAGCCGGCGGGAACGGCAAGCGGGCCGCCGGCGGGCAGCGCCGCGGCTTCCTTGTTGGCGGCCGACAGGATGACCGGCGGCCTGCCGGTGTAGAGCGGCGGCGTGACCCAGGCATCGACGCGAACATTGGCCGGCGCCAGCACCCCGTTCCAGTCGAAGGCGGCGCCAAGGCGCATCGCACGCTCGTCACCCGCGGCAAAGAAGGTCGCGACCAGCATCACCATCACGAGGGCACGCAGCGCCCAGGGGTCGTGAAGCGCGAGCCGGGGCTGCGGCACACCGGCGCGGATGCGCTTGATGGAGGCGAGCGTGCGCTCGCGCTGCGCCTGCCACAGCGCCTGCGCGACCGGGTCCTGTGAGGTCAGCGTGTCCGTGAGCGCGGTGGCCGGGCGGTGCCGGATGCCGGAGCCACGGTCGAGCCGAGCCAGCGCTTCCTCGCGGCTCGGCCAGCGGAAGCGAATCAGCGGGAACAGGGCGGCCGCCGCGATCGCGGCGAAGAGGGCGAGACCGACGGCCCTGGCCGTGAACGGCAGCGCCAGCCAGAGGCCGGCCCAGGACACCACCAGGAACAGGCCGACGACGGTCAGAAGGCGCGCCGCATTGGGCCAGGCACGCTCCCACGCGATGGCATAAGTTGCCCGATCAAGGGCCTGCGCCAGCTTCAGCCGCGACAGCGCATCGCCGTTGCGGATCGGGTCTGACGGCTCGGGGGGGACGCCGTTCAATCAACTCTCCAGGTTGCCCGGTAGAGCAGAGCCTATCACAACGGCAGCACTGAGGCATCCGTTCCCGTACGGGAGCGCCTCCTTTTCCCGCATAACACGAGGACGTGACTGGCCGGGTGCAACCCCGTAATTTCCGCGCGCCAATCTCGAGGGAAACGAAGGAAACGCCATGGACAAGAAGATGCACGACAAGGGCCTGGAAGTCCGCAAAGCTGTGCTGGGCGAGGCCTATGTCAACAACGCCCTGAAGAACGTCGACGATTTCAACCGCCCGTTCCAGGAGATGCTCAACGAATATTGCTGGGGCACGGTGTGGGGCCGCGAGGAGCTGCCGCGCAAGACCCGCAGCATGCTCAACATCGCCATGATCGCGATCCTCAACCGTCAGCACGAGTTTCGCGCGCACCTGAAGGGCGCGCTGACCAACGGCGTCACCCGCGAGGAGATCCGCGAGATCCTGATGCAGGTCGCGATCTATGGCGGCATGCCCGCCGCGGTCGACAGCTTCCGCATCGCGCGCGAGGTGTTCGCAGAGATCGACGGGAAGGCGTGAGACCCAGCGCCAATCTCAACTGTCGTCCCGGGGCGCGCGAAGCGCGAGCCCGGGACCCATAGCCACAGGACGATGTTGCTACGACGACTCGGAGCGGCGCCTTTGCGGGACGATTCCTCCTTGTTGTGGTTATGGGTCCCGGACCGGCGCGCGCTTTAGGGCGCGCTTGTCCGGGACGACATCGGTGTGCGCGTTTTCAACAACAACCAAAGGGAAACACCATGGACATCGGATTCATCGGGCTCGGAAACATGGGTTTCCCGATGGCGCGGCGGTTGATCGAGGCGGGGCACAGGCTCGTCGTATTCGACACGCGCAAGGAGGTCATGGACAAGCTAGTCGCGCGCGGTGCCACTGCCGCGTCGTCGCCGAAGGACGTCGCTGACCAGGTCGAGACCGTGATGGCGAGCCTGCCCTCGCTGCAGGCTTCCCTGGACGTTGCCACCGGCGCTGGCGGCGTGATCGAGGGCACGCGTGCCAAACGTTTCGTCGATCTCTCAACCGTCGGCTCGGCGATGGCCGCGAAGATTCACGGGCTGCTCAAAGAGCGCGGCATCGTGCAGATCGACTGTCCCGTCTCCGGCGGCGTTGGCGGCGCCGAGAAGGGCACGCTTGCCGTGATGGTGTCAGGCCCGAAAGCCGAGTTCGCGCTGCTCAAGCCTGCGCTCGAGGTGATCGGAAAGGTGTTCTTCATCGGCGAGAAGCCGGGCGCGGCGCAGACCATGAAGCTCGCCAACAATTTCCTGTCGGCCACCGCGATCGTGGCGACGTCGGAAGCCGTGGTGATGGGCGTGAAGGCCGGGCTCGATCCCGCCGTGATGATCGACGTCATCAATGCGGGCTCGGGCATGAACACCGCGAGCCGCGACAAGTTTCCGCGCGCGGTGCTGCCGCGCACCTTCGACTTCGGCTTCGCCACGGGATTGATGGTGAAGGACGTGCGGCTGGCACTGGAGGAGATGACGCAGCTCGGCCTGTCGATGGAGGTCGCCGACGCGGTCGGGCGGCTGTGGGAGACCGTGATCCGCGCAGAAGGCGCCGAGTCCGATTTCACCGCGGCCATCAAGCCGATCGAGAAGAAAGCGGGTGTGATCGTAGGCGGAAAAAACTGACGTTCAGCGAAATAGCGCGGTCGTGCTGAATCTGCTCGACAGTTCAAGCGGTTTTGCCCGACGGCCACGCATCATTCCGAAACCCCGGTCTACTGTGCATGGGGTTGTTTTGCAGGTTTTGGTAGCGGCCTCACAGCCACGGCGCCGGCGTGTCCATTGCAATGAGCTGCTCCACCTCGATGCGCGGGCGCACCACGGCGTATTGGTCGCCCTTCACCAGCACCTCGGGCACCAGCGGCCGGGTGTTGTAGGTGCCGGCCTGCACGGCGCCATAGGCACCGGCGGTCATGATGGCGAGGAGATCGCCGGGCGCGGGCGTCGGCAGCGTGCGGTCGAGGGCGAGATAATCGCCGGTCTCGCAGACCGGGCCGACGACATCGGCCTTGATGGTGGCGGCGCCCTTGGCCGGCTGCTTCACCGCCAGGATGTCGTGATGCGCCTCGTACAGTGTCGGGCGGATCAGGTCGTTCATGGCCGCGTCGATGATGACGAAATTCTTGCCGTCGCCGTGCTTCACATAGATCACCTTGGCGACCAGGATGCCGGCATTGCCGACGATCATGCGGCCCGGCTCGAACATCAGCGTGCAGCCGAGATTGTGGCTGACGCGCCTGACCATGGCGGCATAGGCGGCGGGCGCCGGCGGCGCCTCGCGATCCATGTAATAGGGGATGCCGAGACCGCCGCCGAAATCGACGTGGCTGATGTCGTGGCCGTCCGCCCGAAGCGTCTGCACGAATTCGGAGAGGATGCGGAACGCGGTCTCCATGCCGGACAGGTCGGTGATCTGGCTGCCGATATGCACGTCGGTGCCGGTCACCTTGATTCCGGGCAGCTTCGCCGCGCGCGCATAGACCTCGCGGGCATGCACGATCGGGATGCCGAACTTGTTCTCGGACTTGCCGGTGGAGATCTTTGCGTGCGTGCCGGCATCGACGTCGGGATTGACGCGGAGCGAGATGCGCGCGGTCTTGCCCATCTCGGTCGCCAGGCGCGACAGTAGTTCGAGTTCCGGCTCGGATTCGACGTTGAGGCAGAGGATGTCGGCGGCGAGCGCCGCGCGCAGCTCTGCCTCGGTCTTGCCGACGCCGGAGAAGACGATCTTGCTGGCGGGAATGCCGGCGGCCAAAGCGCGCTTCAGCTCGCCGCCCGAAACCACGTCGGCGCCGGCGCCGAGCTTGGCCAGCGTCCGCAGCACCGACTGGTTGGAGTTCGCCTTCATGGCGTAGCAGACCAGCACCTTCTCGCCGGCAAAGGCCTCGGTGAAGACGCGGTAATGCCGCTCCAGCGTTGCGGTCGAATAGCAGTAGAACGGCGTGCCGACGGTGGCGGCCAGCTCGGACAGGTTCACCGCCTCGGCGTGCAGCACGCCGTTGCGATAGTCGAAATGGTTCATGGCGCAGGCTCGGTTGTCCCGGCTTATTTCTTGCCGGGAGGTTCGTCCAGGAGCGGGTCGAGAATAAACGATTTCTTCCGGCCCTTGGCCGCCGCGGGCGCGGCATCCGCGCTGGCCGTGGGTTCGAACAGGCTCGGCGCCTTCTGGGCCGCGGTCTCGGGCTCGACGGGTGCGGCGCCGGTGGCTGCGGGGGCGTTGGAGGCGGTCGGCGGCAGATCCAGCGGGCCCTTGCGGCCGCAACCTGCAAGCGCGAGCGCCGTCAGGCTCAAGACAATGATGGCCCACCCCGAGCCGGCCGGGCGAAACTTTGACGTCACGACGAAAATCCCCACTACGCGCGGCGCACCATACAGAGATTGGCGCGTTCTGGCGAGAGCCGGATGACCATGAAACATAAGCGAAATTTTGCCCTCAGCCCAATTTTCGCTCTTTTTCCAGCCGCTTCGCCCAGGCCTTGGCCTGGGACGCCACGTTCTTCGGCGCGGTGCCGCCAAAGCTGGTGCGGCTCTTCACCGACGATTCGACCGACAGCACGCCGAGCACGTCCTTGGTGATTTTGGGCTCGATCGCCTGCATTTCCTTGAGCGGCAGCTCGTGCAGCGCGACGCCCCCCTCGGCGGCCTTGGCGACGATGCGGCCCGTGACGTGGTGCGCCTCGCGGAACGGCATCTTCAGCGTCCGCACCAGCCAGTCGGCGAGGTCGGTCGCCGTGGCATAGCCCTCGCCCGCGGCCGCCTTCATCTTGGCTTCGTCCGGAACGAGATCACGGACCATGCCGGTCATGGCGCGGATTGCCAGCGACAGCGCGGCAAAACCCTCCATGGCGCCCTGCTTGTCCTCCTGCATGTCCTTTTGATAGGCGAGCGGCAGGCCCTTCATGACGATCAGGAGGCCGTTGAGCGCGCCGATGACGCGGCCGGTCTTGGCGCGCACCAGCTCGGCGGCATCCGGGTTGCGCTTCTGCGGCATGATCGAGGATCCCGTGGTGAACTTGTCGCTGAGCCGGATCATGCCGACCAGCGGCGAGGTCCAGATCACGATCTCCTCGGCAAAGCGCGACATGTGCACGGCGCAGATCGAGGCGGCCGACAGCGTCTCCAGCACGAAATCGCGGTCGGAGACGGCATCGAGCGAGTTCGCCATCGGGCGGTCGAACAGGAGCGCCTTCGCGGTGGCATGGCGGTCGATCGGGAACGAGGTGCCGGCGAGCGCAGCCGCGCCCAGCGGCGATTCGTTCAGGCGCTTGCGGGCGTCCTGGAAGCGGCCGCGGTCGCGCGCCGCCATCTCGACATAAGCCAGCAGGTGATGGCCGAACGTGACGGGCTGCGCCGTTTGCAGATGCGTGAAGCCGGGCATCACGGTTGCGGCGTGCTCCAGCGCGCGGTCCACCAGGGCCTGCTGGAACGCGGCGAGCGCGGCATCGGTCTCGTCGATGACGTCGCGGACGAACAGACGGAAGTCGGTGGCGACCTGGTCGTTGCGCGAACGCGCGGTGTGCAGCCTTCCGGCGGCCGGGCCGATCAGCTCCGACAGGCGGCTCTCGACATTCATATGGATGTCCTCGAGCGCGCGCTTGAATTCGAAGCCGCCCTTGCCGATCTCTGACAGGATTGTGTCTAGACCCTTGCCGATATTTTTCGCATCAGAAGCCGTGATGATGCCCTGATTGGCCAACATCGCGGCGTGGGCCTTGGACGCGGCAATGTCCTGGGCGAAGAGGTGACGATCGACGTCGATGGAGACGTTGATCTCTTCCATGATCTCGTCGGGGCGTTCCGAGAACCGGCCGCCCCACATCTTGTTGCTCATGATCCCCTGCTCACGCCTGATTTGCCGCACGTTTGCTGGCCGCGGCCAGCCGTATTAAGAGGCCCCTGATAGCCATATCTGCGACCGGATGACAAACGATATGCTCGACCAGAAGCCCTCCGCCACGCGCCGCATCCCCTTCGTCATCGCCGCCGTGGCGATCGTCGGGCTGGCCGGCTTCGCCGCGCTGTACGGGCTCGGCCCGAGCCGGGCGCCCTTGGGCGATCCGACCTGCAAGGCGGCGGTGGCGACGGCGCAGAAGATCGCCCCGCTCGCCCATGGCGAGGTGGCGGCGCTGACCATGGCGAGCGCCCCGCTGAAGCTGCCCGACCTCACCTTCGAGGATGCCGAGGGCAAGCCGAAGAAGCTGTCCGACTTCCGCGGCAAGACCCTGCTGGTGAACCTCTGGGCCACCTGGTGCGTGCCCTGCCGCAAGGAGATGCCGGCGCTGGACGAGCTCCAGGGCAAGCTATCGGGCCCGAATTTCGAGGTGGTGGCGATCAACATCGACACCCGCGACCTGGAGAAGCCGAAAACCTTCCTGAAAGAGGCCAACCTGACCCGGCTCGCCTATTTCAGCGACCACAAAGCCAAGGTGTTCCAGGATCTTAAGGCCGTGGGACGGGCACTGGGCATGCCCACCTCCGTGCTGGTCGACCCGCAGGGGTGTGAAATCGCGACGATCGCGGGGCCGGCGGAATGGGCGAGTGAGGACGCGCTCAAGCTGATCCGCGCGGCAACCGGCAAGGCCGCCGCGGCGCTTTAAGGGTTTAGGCCGTCACATTGAGATTGCCGCCGACGCCGGGGGCGACATTGGCGAGCGAGGGCTGGCCGGTGCCGAGCAGCGTCAGGACGGTGGATTTCTCCATATCCGCGTTCTGCTTGGTCAGCGTCGCCGCGATATTCGACTGCAGCGCGCCTTGCTGTGCGGCCAGCATGCTGCTGACCATTGCCATCATGTCCATTACGCGAACCCTCGTACCGGCCGTAACCTAGGCGCGAGAGGTTAACGCGACATGAATTGTCATGGAGCAGTACGGGCAATCGTGTCCCGGACAAGGGGCGGCACGCAAGTGACGCACCGCAGAGCCGGGACCTAGCCTTCAGCGCGCGGCTCCTGGGCCTCGGCTCTGCAGCGCTCCGCGCTGCGTCCGGGGCACAAGACCACCTTACCGCGTCGGCACCGGCTTGGCGCCGCGGTAGTCGTAGAAGCCGCGCTGGGTCTTGCGGCCGAGCCAGCCGGCCTCGACGTATTTGACCAGCAGCGGGCACGGGCGGTACTTGGAGTCGGCCAGCCCCTCGTGCAGCACCTGCATGATGGAGAGGCAGGTGTCGAGCCCGATGAAATCGGCAAGCTCGAGCGGACCCATGGGATGGTGGGCGCCCAGTTTCATCGCCGCGTCGATCGCCTCGACGTTGCCGACGCCTTCATACAGCGTGTAGATCGCCTCGTTGATCATCGGCAGTAGGATGCGGTTGACGATGAAGGCCGGGAAATCCTCGGAGACCGCGACCTGCTTGCCGAGCTTGCCGACGAATTCCTTGGCGGTCTCGAAGGTGGCGTCGTCGGTGGCGATGCCGCGGATCAGCTCGACCAGTTCCATCAACGGCACCGGATTCATGAAGTGAATGCCGATGAAGCGTTCCGGGCGGTCGGTGGCGGCGGCGAGGCGCGTGATCGAGATCGAGGACGTATCGGAGGCGACGATCGCCTCCGGCTTCAATACGGCGCAGAGCTCGTGGAAGATCTTGCGCTTGACCTCTTCCTTCTCGACCGCGGTCTCGATGACGAGGTCGCAATCGGCGAGATCGTCCAGCTTCTCGGCTAGCTTGATACGCGCAATCGCCTTGGCCCTGTCGTCCTCGGTGACGGCCTTCTTGGAGACCTGACGCGCCAGATTGCCGTTGATGGTGGCCATGCCCGACTTGAGGCGGTCGGCCGAAACGTCGTTGAGCACCACGTCGAAGCCAGCGAGCGCCGCGACATGCGCGATGCCATTGCCCATCTGACCCGCGCCGATCACGCCGACCTTCTTGATCACTGCCGCCATATTGTCATCCACCGGAACGGCGCGCGGGGGGCGCGCCCTGCCTTTTCCCCTCGAGCCGGGAGGTCCGATTTAATCAGAACCTTGGCTCGAAACCTAGATTGGATCGCCTCCAAGGCGCGCCCCACGCCAAAGAAAACGCCTCTGAAACGCAACACCGGCCGGAGTTTATACCTCCGGCCGGTGTTTTCGATGCCTTTTACTTGCCGAGCTTGCCGAGTTCGGCGGTCAGCTCCGGAACCGCCTGGTAGAGATCGGCGACCAGGCCGTAGTCGGCGACCTGGAAGATCGGCGCGTCCTCGTCCTTGTTGATCGCAACGATCACCTTGGAGTCCTTCATGCCGGCCAGATGCTGGATCGCGCCGGAAATGCCGACCGCGACATAGAGCTCGGGGGCCACCACCTTGCCGGTCTGGCCGACCTGCCAGTCGTTCGGCGCATAGCCGGCATCGACCGCGGCGCGCGAGGCACCGACACCGGCCCCAAGCTTGTCCGCGAGCGGCTCGATGTACTTGGCAAAGTTCTCGCGGCTCTGCATGGCGCGGCCACCGGAGACGATGATCTTGGCCGAGGTCAGCTCGGGGCGATCGCTCTTGGCGACTTCCTCACCGACGAAAGTCGACAGGCCCGGATCGGCCGCCGCCGCCACGGTCTCGACCGGGGCGCTGCCGCCCTCGCCTGCTGCGGCGAAGGTCGAGGTGCGGACCGTGATGACCTTCTTGGCGTCCTTCGACTTCACCGTCTGGATGGCGTTGCCGGCGTAGATCGGGCGCTCATAGGTATCGGGCGCGACCACCTTGGTGATCTCCGAGACCTGCATGACGTCGAGCAGAGCGGCGATGCGGGGCATCACGTTCTTGAAGCGCGAGGTCGCCGGCGCGACGATGGCGTCATAGCCGGACGCCAGCGACACCACCAGCGCAGCCAGCGGCTCGGCCAGATCGTGCGCGTAGAGGTCGCCATCGGCGAGCAGCACCTTCTTCACGCCAGCGAGCTTGGCAGCGGCATCCGCCGCGGCCTTGGCGTTCTGGCCGGCGACCAGCACCTCGACATCCGCGCCAAGCGCGGCGGCTGCGGTCAGGGCCTTGTTGGTGGCGTCCTTGAGCGACGCATTGTCGTGTTCGGCAATCAGAAGCGTCGTCATCAGAGCACCCCGGCTTCGTTCTTGAGTTTCGACACCAGCTCGGCGACGTCCTTGACCTTGACGCCGGCCTTGCGGCCCGCGGGCTCAGCCGTCTTCAGAACTTCGAGGCGCGCGGCGATGTCGACGCCGTAATCGGCGACCGTCTTCTCCGCGATCGGCTTCTTCTTCGCCTTCATGATGTTGGGCAGCGAGGCGTAGCGCGGCTCGTTGAGGCGGAGATCGGTGGTGATGATCGCCGGTCCCTTCAGCTTCACGGTCTGCAGACCGCCATCGACTTCACGCGTCACCTTGAAGTCGGTACCTTCGACCTCGAGCTTGGAGGCGAAGGTCGCCTGCGACCAGCCGAGCAGCGCGGCCAGCATCTGGCCGGTCTGGTTCGAGTCATCGTCGATCGCCTGCTTGCCGAGAATGATCAGGCCCGGCTGCTCTTCGTCCGCAACCTTCTTCAGGATCTTGGCGACGGCGAGCGGCTCGACGGTGCCGTCCGCCTTCACCAGGATGCCGCGATCGGCGCCCATGGCAAGACCGGTGCGGATCGTTTCGGACGCCTGCGCAGGTCCAATCGAGACCACCACGACCTCGGTGGCCTTGCCGGCTTCCTTCAGGCGCAGCGCTTCCTCGACAGCGATTTCGTCGAAGGGGTTCATGGACATCTTGACGTTGGCGAGTTCAACGCCCGATCCATCGCCCTTGACGCGGACCTTGACGTTGTAATCGACCACCCGCTTTACCGGCACTAAGACCTTCATCGATCCTCTTTCACTCAATTTGGGAGGGGGGTTATCAACTGGCGCGGAACCTAAAGGCCCGATCTGCCCCGGTCAACGCGCGAACGGGTCTAATTTTGGCCTTCTGAAATGCGGGAGCGCGATGGGTCAGCGGTTCTGGCCGGGAACCCAGAGCACGTCGCCGGCGCCATTGCCGTTCACGACCCGGCTGGCCACGAAGAGAAAGTCGGACAGACGATTCATATATTGGATGCCAGCCGCGCTGACCGGCTCGCCCGGCTGGGCCGCCAGTTCCACGATCACGCGTTCCGCCCTGCGGCATATCGTGCGCGCCACATGCAGATGAACCGCGGCCGGCGTGCCGCCGGGAAGCACGAAGGAGGTCAGCGGCGCGAGCTTGTCGTTGAGCATGTCGATGTCGCGCTCGAGCCGCTCGACCTGGCTCGCCACCACCCGCAGCCGCTCGGCCTTGCCTTCCCGCTCCGGCACGGCGAGATCGGCACCAAGATCGAACAGATCGTTCTGGATGCGGCCGAGCATCGCATCGAGCTCGGGCATCTCCGCGGTGTAGAGCCTGACCACGCCGATCGCCGCGTTGGTCTCGTCGACGGTGCCATAGGCCTCGATTCGCAGATCGTATTTCGGACGCCGCTCTCCGGTTCCGAGCGCCGTCGTGCCATCGTCACCGGTCTTCGTGTAGATGCGGTTCAGCACCACCATGATCAGCGTCCCATCGCCCAGACCGCGAGCATCGCGACGATGATCGCCACGAACTGAAGCAGCACGCGCCAACGCATCAGCTTCTGCGAGGTGTTGGGCGAGCCGCCGCGCATCATGTTGATGAGCCCGAGCAGCAGCACCAGCGCCACGGCGCCGGCTGCGGCCGGCAGGATGAAAGTACTCAGAAAAGATGCCATTTGAGGGTAGATAACACCGTGTGTGCCGGTCCGCCATCTCCCCAGCTCGTCATTCCGGGGCGACGCGGCGGGATCGAGCGAAGCGAGACCCGGCGCTTCGAGCCCGGAATCCATCGCGCCACTTGCGCCGCGGCTAGATGGATTCCGGCCTCGCGCTGCGCGCGCCCCGGAATGACAAAGGGGGGCTTCGCGAACTGGCTTTTGGGCCAAGAATATCAGATGGTAGCGCGATGATTTTTCGATTTGCGCCCATTGCTCGTTCTCCTGGCCTCTCCCTACGTGCAGAGGGAGAGAGCAGCGGTGTAGGTGCCAAGTGAAAGCCATCCGCTACATTTACTGCGTCGTTGAGGACGCGTTCTACACGTTCCTCGCCGATGACGGCTGGGCGATCGCGAGCCACATCGCGCTCTCGACGCTGATGGCGCTGTTCCCATTCCTGATCGTGCTGACCGCGCTCGCCGGCTTCTTCGGCTCCAAGGAACTCGCCGACCAGGCCGCCAGCCTGATGCTCCAGGTCTGGCCCAAGCAGGTCGCCGATTCGATCTCGGGCGAGGTGCATGACGTGCTGACCACCACCCGGACCGGCCTTTTGACCATCGGCGCGGCGCTGTCGGTCTATTTCGCCTCGAACGGCGTCGAGGCGCTCAGGGTGGCGCTCAACCGCGCCTATGCGGTGGTGGAGATGCGAAGCTGGTACTGGCTTCGGCTGGAGTCGATTGCCTATACGATCATTGCGGCCTTCACGGCGCTCGCTATGGCGTTCCTGATCGTGCTCGGTCCGCTCATTATCGAGGCGGCGCGGCGCCACATTCCGCTGTTCGTCGAATCCAACGAGAGCATCCTCACCTGGGTGCGCTACGGCATCTCCATCGGCGCGCTGGTGGTGGCGCTGATCATCCTGCACGCCTGGCTGCCGGCGGGACGGCGCAGCTTCCTGCAGATACTGCCCGGCATCGTCTTCACCATCGTGGCGTCACTGATCTCCAGCATCGTGTTCGGCCAATACCTGGCCCGCTTTGCCAACAACTACGTGACCATGTATGCGGGGCTCGCCTCGGTGATCATCGCGCTGGTGTTTCTGTATTTCATCGCCGCGATCTTCGTTTACGGCGGCGAGCTCAATGCCGCGATCATCAAGTCGCGGCTTCCTCACGGCGTGTCGCTTCAAGCAGCGCAGTCGCTAAAGCCCTCGGAGACACAGGCTTGACCAGGAAGGCGTCGGCCCCGGCTTCGCGCGAGGCGGCCTCGTCCTCGCCGCGGCCGGACACGCCGATGATCGGGATCCGAGCCAGCGGCGTTGGCAGCCTGCGGATCCGCCGGATGGCCTCGATGCCGTCGATGCCCGGCAGCACCATGTCCATCAGCACCGCGTCGAATGCGCCCTGCTCCAGCCGGTTCACGGTGTCCTCACCGCGCCCGATGAACTCGGCGTGATGGCCGAGCTCGGTCAGGATGGTGTTGAGCACGACGCGGCCGAACGGATTGTCCTCGACGCTGAGAACGCGAAGCGCAGCGGCCGCCTCGGGCTCGCTGCCGTCCTTTGCCTTGCGGGTCTTGCCCCGTCCCGCCAAGTCCAGCGACACCGTCAATGTGAAGGTGGCGCCGCCACCGCGGCGCGGAGCGACGGTGATGTCGCCGCCCATCGCCCGCGCCAATTGCTTGACCGAGGAGAGCCCCAAGCCGGCGCCGCCGAAGCGTGCGGCGATGGTGACATTGGCCTGGGTGAACGGGCGGAAAAGCCGCTTGATCTCGGCCATGGTCAGGCCGATGCCGCTGTCGGACACGGCGAAAGCGACGCCGACCCTGCCCTTTGCTTTGCCTTTGGCGGGACGCCACGGCTCGACGGCGAGGGCTACTCCGCCCTGGTCGGTAAATTTCACGGCGTTGTCGATCAGGTTCTCAAGCGCGGCGCGCAGGCGGACGGAATCACCGACCACGAGCCCTGGGATCTTGTCGGCGATCTCGACCTTGGCCTGGAGACCTTTGGCCGCGGCGCGGCCGGCCAGGGAATCGCCGGCGGTGCGGGCGAGCGCCTTGAGATCGAACAGATCCTGGCGCGGCGTGCTGCCGCCCTTCTCCGTTCTGGCAGCATCCACGAACAGCGTGGCGAGGCTCGCCAGATGCTCGGCGCCGGCCTTGATGGTGTCGGCCCAGCGCCGCTCCCGCTCGCCGAGATCGGAGGTCGCGAGCAGGTCGCTGATCGCGAGAATGCCGGTCAGGGGGGTGCGGACCTCATGGGCAAACGCGGCCAGCGCCGCCTGGACGACATCAGGCGCAGCCGCCTTGGTGCTGCGCTTGCGCAAATGGCCGGCCGCCTTGGGCCGCTTCCGAAGCGGCCGCCGCCTGGACGTCCGGGTGGTGCGCACTGGACGCGTCTTCGCCGCCATGAATCCCCTTCGAAGTACCCTCTTCGAACCCCGCGCTGGCCAAGCATGGCACGGAGGAACGCCCGGAGTCACGGCGACGTTTCCCTAACCCCCAGAGAAACTTAACCTAATCCCACCAGCCGGCGGATCGCGGCAGGCGTGAGGCCGGCCGAACGCAATTCGCGCAGACCGGTCGAGCGGCTCGATTTCGACAGCTTCCGGCCCGCCTCATCCCGAATCAGCCGGTGATGGCGATAGACCGGCTCGGGCAGGCCGAGCAGAACCTGGAGCAAGCGGTGCACCGCCGTGGCGGAAAACAGATCTTGGCCCCGCACGATCTCGCTGGCGCCCTGGAGCGCGTCGTCGACGACCACCGAGAGATGGTAGCTGGTCGGCGTCTCCTTGCGGGCCAGGATGACATCGCCCCAGGCCTCCGGCCGCGCCGGGATGATGCCGCGCTCGCCGTCCGGCCCCTCGCCGAGTTCGTTCCAGCTCAGGCCGGCGGCGCGGCGGCAGGCGGCCGCCATGTCGAGCCGCAGCGCATAGGGCGCGCCCGAGGCGATCAGCTGCGCGCGCGCGTCAGCCGAGAGCGATTTGGCTTCGCCCGGATAAAGCGGCGCGCCGTCGGGATCACGTGGCCACGGCCGGCCGGCCTCGCGCGCCGCCACCAGCCTTGCGATCTCGGCGCGGCTTTCGAAGGCGGGATAGACGAGACCGAGCGCAGAGAGCTTGTCCAGCGCAGCGCGATAATCGGCGAGATGTTCGGATTGACGCCGCACCGGGGTCTCCCAGGCAATCCCAAGCCAGGCGAGATCCTCGTAGATCGCCGCCTCGAACTCCGGCCGGCACCGCGTCGCGTCGATGTCCTCGATTCGCAGCAGCAATCGGCCGCCGGACTCGCGCGCTCGGTCGAAATTGAGCAGCGCGGAATAGGCGTGGCCGAGATGCAGGAAGCCGTTCGGGCTCGGGGCGAATCGGAAAACGGGTGGTGCCATCACATGAATCTCGTCATGGCCGGGCTTGTCCCGGCCATCCACGTTCTTCGGTACCACAGACCGATGGTGTCAACGTCACGAACAAACACCACGACCACCGCTCATGCTACACAGTGCCTCGCGGTGAGAAAGACGTGGATGGCCGGACAAGCCCGCCATGACGCTGGAGAGAACCCGCCCGCCATGACCATCCACCTCGAAACCCAGTCCGATCTCGAAGAGGCCGTCCACGCGCTGATCAAGCGCGATCCGCGGCTCAAGCCCGTGCTCGAGATCGCGGGCATGCCGGCGTTGCGGCGGCGCGAGCCCGGGTTTACGGGGCTCGCGCACATCGTCTGCGGGCAGCAGCTCTCCACCGCGAGCGCCGCGGCGATCTGGGGGCGGCTGTCGGCCGCATTCGATCCGTTCGACCATGACGCCGTGCGCCGCGCCCGCGCCGACCGGCTGGGGCGGCTCGGCCTGTCCGCCGCCAAGATCAAGACGCTCAAGCATCTCGCCCGCGAGATCGCCGCGCAGCGGCTGAACCTCGACGTGCTCGCGGAGGAGGATGCCGACGCGGCGCATCACACCCTGATCGCGCTGCCCGGCATCGGCCCCTGGACGGCCGACCTCTACCTGCTGTTCTGTCTCGGCCACGGCGATGCCTGGCCGGCCGGCGACCTCGCCGTGCAGGAAGGCATCCGTATCGGCCTCGGCCTCAAGGCGCGGCCGACGGAGAAGCAGATGGCGCCGATCGCCGAGCCCTGGCGTCCGCTGCGCGGTGCGGCGGCGCATCTGTGGTGGAGCTATTACCGCGCGGTGAAGAAGCGCGAGGGCGTGCTCGCGGAATCGGGCTAACCCCGCAGCCGCGCGCGGTCGGTCCGGGCGCATTCGGCGACGAATTCGATTACGGCGCGCACCGCCGGCAGCTCGACGAGGTCGGGATGGGCCAGCAGCCAGAGATCCGCAACGCTGGCGAGCTTCTGCGGGGCGACGCGCACGAGATCGGAATAGGCTTCGGCGACGAAGCACGACAGCGCGGAGATTCCGATGCCGGCGCGGACCGCCGCCAGCATGTCCCCCTGGGACGAGCAGCGCATCGCCACCCTTGCCTGCCGCGTGACGACGTCGCTCCAGCGCGCAAGCTGCGCATTGGACGTCTGGTCGGCGAAGCCGATGACGCTGTGCTCCTTCCAATCGCCGCGCCTTTCCGGCAGGGACCGCCCGGCGGCATAATCGCGCGAGGCATAGAAGCCGGTGCCGAGACGGCCGATCTTGCGGCCGACCAGGTTCTCCTCCCCGGTATCGAAGGGCCGCAGCACCACGTCCGCCTCACGCCGGCGCACGCTCGCCGGAAATGGATGGGTGATGATCTCGAGCTGGATATGATCGTGCGCGCGCAGGAAGGCTGGCAAGCGCGGCATCAGCCAGTGCGAGGCCAGCGTCGCGCCGATCGACAGCTTGACGATGCCGCGCGCCTTGTGTCCACCCGCCGCCACTGCGGTTTCGGCCCGCAGCGCTGCGGCCGCCATGGCCTCGGCGTGCTCGCGCAAGGTCCGTCCATCCGCGGTCAGCGCCAGGCCATCGGCAGCCCGCGCCACCAATCTGGTGCCGAGCTGGGCTTCCAGCGCCGCGATCTTGCGGCTGACGGTGGGATGGCTGGTGTGCAGGCGGCGGGCGGCGGCGGTGAAGCTGCCGGTATCGGCGACCGCGACGAAGGTCTTGCAAAGGTCCCAATCCATCGGCGGCCCTGTTCATACCTGAATGATCGTCCGTTCATTATTGAACGGCCCGGGCGGCGCCGTCCAACCTTATAATGGGATCAAATCCGCGGCCACGGGCGGCCCATCCGCCCGCGCGACAATCAAAACGGAAACGCCTCGTGATCCGCCCGCTGGCGGGGCCGCGTTTCGGGAGGACATGATGGCACTGCCCAATCTCTTGAAGGATTCGCTCGAGCTGCCCGTGGTCGGCTCGCCGCTGTTCATCGTCTCCGGCCCGGAACTGGTGATCGCCCAGTGCAAGGCGGGCGTCGTCGGCTCCTTTCCCGCGCTCAATGCCCGTCCGGTCGAGAAGCTCGGCGAATGGCTGAGCCGGATCGAAGACGAGCTCGGCGAGTACAAATCGCGCAATCCCGGCAAGAAGGTCGCGCCCTACGCCGTCAACCAGATCTGCCATGCCTCCAACGACCGGCTGATGAAGGACATGGAGACCTGCGTCAAGCACAAGGCGCCGATCATCATCACCTCGCTGCGGCCGCCGGCGGAGATCGTCGAGGCCGCGCATTCCTATGGCGGACTGGTGTTCCACGACGTCATCAACGTCAAGCACGCGCGCAAAGCGGCCGAGCAGGGCGTCGACGGCCTGATCCTGGTCTGCGCCGGTGCGGGCGGGCACGCCGGCACGCTGTCGCCCTTTGCGCTGGTGCGCGAGGTCAAGCAATGGTTTGACGGCGCCGTCCTGCTGTCGGGCGCGATCAGCGACGGCTATGGCATCGCCTCGGCGCTGACGCTGGGCGCCGACCTCGCCTATATGGGCACGCGCTTCATCGCGACGCAGGAAGCCAATGCCGACCAAGCCTACAAATCGGCGCTGACGCAGCACGCCGCGCACGACATCGTCTACACCAACCTGTTCACCGGCGTGCACGGCAATTATCTCGGTCCGTCGATCGCTGCCGCCGGCCTCGATCCGGACAACCTCCCCGCCGCAGACAAAACGAAAATGAATTTCGGCTCCGGCGGCAACATGAAATCCAAGGCGTGGCGCGACATCTGGGGATCGGGCCAGGGCATCGGCCAGATCACCGATGCCCCGCCCGTCGCGGAGCTCGTCGACCGCATGAAGCGTGAATTCGATCAGGCGAGGCAGGATTTCCTGCTGCGCGTCAGCGCCTGACGTCTCCAACTGACAAGACAAACGGGAGGATATCATGAAGCTGGCAGCCGCACTGATCGGTCTGTCCCTGCTGGCACTCGCCACGGACAGCGCCCGCGCCGAAGGCACGGAGATCCGCATCGGACAGACCCTGCCCTATAGCGGCCCGGCCTCGGGCTTCGGCGCGATCGGGCGGACGCAGGAGGCGTACTTCGAGAAGATCAATGCCGAAGGCGGCATCAACGGCCGCAAGATCAAGTTCATCACGCTGGACGACGCCTATTCGCCGCCGAAGACGGTCGAGCAGACCCGGAAGCTGGTGGAGCAGGACGAGGTGCTGATGCTGTTCGGCTCGCTCGGCACCGCCACCAACAGCGCCGTGCATCGCTACCTCAACGGCAAGAAGGTGCCGCAGCTGTTCGTGCTTTCCGGCGCGACCAAATGGGCCGATCCGCAGAAATATCCATGGACCATGCCCGGCATGGCCGCCTATGAATCCGAAGGCGTGGTCTATGCCAAGCACGTGCTGCGCACCAAGCCGGGCGCCAAGATCGCCATCCTCTCCCAGAACGACGATTTCGGCCGCGACTACGTCGCCGGCTTCAAGCGCGCGCTCGGCGACAAGGCTGCCGGCATGATCGTTGCGGAAGCGACCTACGAGACCAGCGCGCCGACGATCAGCTCGCAGCTCTCGACCCTGAAGGCATCGGGCGCCGACGTGCTGTTCGGCGTCGTGCTCGGCAAGTTCACCTCGCAGATGATCAAGGGCGTCGCCGAGCTCGGCTGGAAGCCCGAGCTGTTCTTCGTGCCGACCTCGGCCTCGTCGATCTCGTTCCTGGAGCCGGCCGGGCTCGACAACGCCGTCGGCCTGATCTCGTCGAGCAACCAGAAGGACACGATGGACCCGCAATGGGCCAGCGATCCCGGCGTGAAGGAGTATTTCGCCTTCATGAAGCAGTACATGCCGAACGCGGATCTCTCCAACTCCAACTATGCGGCCGGCTACCATTACGCGACGCTGCTGATGACGGTGCTGAAGGCGTGCAAGGACGATTTCAGCCGCGACAACATCATGCGCCAGTCCGCCTCGCTGAAAGAGGTGAAGCTGCCGCTGCTGCTGCCCGGCATATCCGTCAGCACCGCCGCCGACGACTATCTGCCGTTCCAGCAGCTGCAGCTGCGGCGCTTCAACGGCAAGAGCTGGGTCGGCTTCGGCGACGTGCTGGACGATCGCTGACTCCAACGGAATGGGAATGACCATGATCATCAGCGGCGAACGCCGGATCGGCCATGACGAGATCCAGGCGCGCATCAGACGCGCGGCGAGCGGGCTGCGCGCCCTCGACCTTGCCGCAGGCGCACCGGTTGCCATGATGCTGCGCAACGACTTCGCCTTGTTCGAGGTGGTCGCGGCCTCGGCCGCACTGGGCAGCCCCGTGGTGCCAATCAATTGGCACCTGAAGGCCGAGGAGGTCCGCTACATCCTGACCGACAGTGGCGCGAAGATCCTGATCTGCCACGCCGACCTGCTGCCACAAATCCGCGGCGGCATTCCGGAGGAGGTCCGCCTGCTCGTGGTCGCAACCCCGCCCGAGCTGGCGGCGACCTTCGCCATTCCCCGTGAGCTGACCGAGGTCTCTTCGGGCCTGACCGATTGGGACCGCTGGCGCGACGGCCACACGGAAACAGAGGAGCCGCCGCGCCGGGCCGCGGCGATGATCTACACGTCGGGGACCACAGGCATGCCGAAGGGCGTGCGGCGCATGCCGATGCCGCCGGAGCAGGCCGCCGCCTCCGAGCGGGTCGGCGCGATCGCCTACGGCATCAAGCCGCGCGAGGGCCAGGTCGTGCTGATCAACGGTCCCATGTACCACTCGGCGCCGCATTCCTACGGCATGATGGCCTTCCGCAACGGCTGCACCATCGTGCTTCAGCCGCGGTTCGACGCCGAGGAGCTGCTGGCGCTGATCGAGCGCCACCGTGTGACGCATATCCACATGGTGCCGACCATGTTCGTCCGTCTGCTGCGCCTGCCCGAAGCGGTCAGGCAGCGCTACGACCTGTCGTCGCTGCGCTTCGTTGTGCACGGCGCGGCGCCCTGCCCGCCCGAGGTGAAGCGGGCCATGATCGAGTGGTGGGGACCGGTCATCAACGAATATTTCGGCTCGACTGAGACCGGCATCCCGGTCTGGCACTCGGCCGAAGAGGCGCTGAAGAAGCCCGGCACGGTCGGCCGCGCCATCGAAGGTGGCATCGTCAAGATCTTTCGCGACGACGGCAGCCTCTGCGATGCTGGTGAGGTCGGCGAGATCTACATGCGCCAGACCGCGGTGCCGGATTTCGACTATCACGGCAAGGCGCAGGCGCGCGCCGAGGCCGGGCGCGACGGTCTCGTCAGCGTCGGCGACGTCGGCTATCTCGATGAGGACGGCTATCTGTTCCTCTGCGACCGCAAGCGCGACATGGTGATCTCGGGCGGCGTCAACATCTATCCCGCCGAGATCGAGAACGTGTTGATCGCGATGCCCGGCGTGCGCGATTGCGCCGTGTTCGGCATCCCGGACGCGGAATATGGCGAGCGGCTGTGCGCCTGCATCGAGCCCGACAGGGCCGAGCAGCTCTCGGCCGCCGCGGTGCAGGCTTTCTTGCGCGAGCGTCTGGCCAACTTCAAAGTGCCGAAGGAGGTCAAGTTCCTGGATGCGCTGCCCCGCGAGGCAACCGGAAAGATCTTCAAGCGCAAGCTGCGCGACCCCTATTGGGCGGACCACAGGCCGGCCGGCGCTTAAGTCGTTCTCCGGCCGCGTCCGCACGTGCGGAATTCCGGGCCATATTCCGTCCGGGCAGGGCCGCATGCCGGCCTCGCTCAGGTCCGCGGCTTTTGGTGGGCGGCGAAACCGTATAGCGTTCGATCTCTGAGGAAACGCCGCGAAGACGGCCATGAGGTCGCGCATGCTGGACCGGACGCAGGATATTTCCATCGCCGCACAGGCCTGGCTCGACGACTTCGAGCGCACCTTAAGCAGACCTGATCCCGCGACGCTGGGCCCGCTCTTCCTCGCCGACGGCTTCTGGCGCGACGTGCTGGCGCTGAGCTGGAACCTGCAGACCATCGCGGGCCGCGATGCGATCGCGCAGGAGCTTGCGGCGCGCGCGCCCAAGGCGGCGCCCAGCAATTTCAAGATCGCGCCGAACCGGGCGCCGCCGCGCTGGGTGACGCGCGCCGGCACCAACAACATCGAAGCGATCTTCAATTTTGAGACCGCGCTCGGCCGCGGCAGCGGCATTGTCCGGCTCATTCCCGACGGCCCTGACGACAGCCTGAAAGCCTGGACGCTGCTCACCGCGCTCGACGAATTGAAAGGCTTCGAGGAACAGCTCGGCACCTCGCGGCCGCGGGGGCAGGCCTATTCTCGCGACTTCCGCGGGCCGAACTGGCTCGACCAGCGCAACGCTGCGCGCGCCTATGCCGATCACGATCCGGCCGTGCTGGTGGTCGGCGGTGGCCAGGCCGGGCTCGCGATTGCCGCGCGGCTGAAGCAGCTCAAGGTCGACACGCTGATCGTCGATCGCGAGACGCGGATCGGCGACAATTGGCGCAAGCGCTATCACGCGCTGACCCTGCACAACCAGGTGCAGGTGAATCACCTGCCCTATATGCCGTTTCCACCGAACTGGCCGGTCTATATCCCCAAGGACAAGCTCGCCAACTGGTTCGAGGCCTATGTCGATGCGATGGAGCTGAACTTCTGGACCGGCACCGAGTTCGAGGGCGGCGCCTATGACGAGGCCAAGGGCCACTGGACCGTCACGCTGCGGCGCGCCGACGGCAGCAAGCGCACCATGCATCCGCGCCATGTGATCATGGCGACCGGCGTCAGCGGCATCGCCAACATTCCCGACATTGCGACCCTCGACAATTTCAAGGGGACGCTGGTGCATTCCAGCGGCTACGAGGACGGCGAGAACTGGACCGGCAAGCGCGCCATCGTCCTCGGCACCGGCAACAGCGGTCACGACATCGCGCAGGATCTTCATTCCAGCGGCGCCGAGGTGACGCTGGTGCAGCGCTCGCCCACACTCGTGACCAATATCGAACCGTCGGCGCAGCTCGCTTATGCGACCTACAACGAGGGCACGCTAGAGGACAACGATCTGATTGCGGCCTCGATGCCGACGCCGCTCGCGAAGAAGACGCATGTGATGCTGACCGAGCAATCCAAGCAGCTCGACAAGGAGCTACTCGACGGCCTCGCGCGCGTCGGCTTCAAGCTCGATTTCGGCGAAGCCGGCACCGGCTGGCAGTTCAAATACCTCACCCGCGGCGGCGGCTATTACTTCAACGTCGGCTGCTCCAACCTGATCGTCGAGGGCAAGATCAGCCTCAGGCAGTTCTCCGACATCGAAAGCTTCAACGCTGAGGGCGCGCGGATGAAGGACGGCTCGATCATTACCGCCGACCTGGTCGTGCTCTCGACCGGCTACAAGCCGCAGGAATATCTGGTGCGCAAGCTGTTCGGCGACGGCATCGCCGACCGCGTCGGGCCGATCTGGGGTTTTGGCGACGGCTTCGAGCTGCGCAACATGTATGCGCGCACCAGGCAGCCCGGCCTCTGGTTCATCGCCGGGAGCCTGGCGCAATGCCGGATCAACTCGAAATATCTGGCGCTGCAGATCAAGGCGATCGAGGAAGGGATTTTGGCACGAATATAGCTACAGCCTTCATTCCGGGGCGCGCGAAGCGCGAACCCGGAATCCATCTAACCACAGAGTATGCTGCCCAATGGATTCTCAGATGCGCAATTGCGCATCATGGTCACGCTTCGCGCGCCCCGGAATGACAAGAGGAGAGATCAATGCCAGCCATTCTCGGCACCGGCGAGCACCGCTACCGCGTCGTCGACAACTTCGCGAAATTGCCGGACGGCTGGCAACTCACCGACGTCGCCTCGGTCGCGGTCGACAGCAAGGACCGCGTCTACGTCTTCAACCGCGGCGCCCACCCGATGGTGGTGCTGGACCGCGACGGCAATTTCCTGCGCAGTTGGGGCGAAGGACTGTTTTCCCGCGCGCACGGCCTGCACATCGACGCCGACGACAATCTCTATTGCACCGACGACGGCGACCATACCGTGCGCAAATGCACCACTGACGGCAAGGTGCTGCTGACGATCGGCATTCCTGCAAAGCCGGCGCCGTTCATGAGCGGCGAGCCGTTCCACCGCTGCACCCACACCGCGCTGTCGCCGAAGGGCGAGATCTACGTCTCCGACGGCTATGGCAATGCGCGCGTGCACAAATTCACGCCCGACGGCAAGCTGATCAAGAGCTGGGGCGAGCCGGGCACCGATCCCGGTCAGTTCAACATCGTGCACAATATCGCCACCGATGCCGACGGCTGGGTCTATGTCGCCGATCGCGAGAACCACCGCGTCCAGGTGTTCGACGGCGAGGGCAAATACGAGACGCAGTGGAACAATCTGCACCGACCCTGCGCGCTGTGCTGCTGCGGCGGGGCCAAGAGCCCGACCTTCGTGATCGGCGAGCTCGGCCCCGGCCTCGCCATCAACCGCAATGTACCCAATCTCGGCCCGCGGCTGTCGATCGTGGACACCAAGGGAAATCGCATCGCGCGGCTCGGCGGCGAGGAGGGGCCGGGCGTCGCCAGCGGCAAATTCCTGGCGCCGCACGGCATCGCGCTGGACTCGAAGGGCGATATCTATGTCGGCGAGGTCGGCGTCACCAATTGGGAGACCAGCTTTCCGGACGAGGAGATGCCGGCCGCGGTGCGCGCGACGCGCTGCCTGCAGAAGCTGGAGCGGGTACGGGAGTAGCTGCCATGGCAACGCCAGCCCACGCTGGGGCGGTTCCGCGCGCCCCCGGGATCGCGGCTTTTTGAGCACGTTTGCCACCCCGCCGCCGCATTGCTTGCGCTTGAATAAGTCGCTCAACGGGCTTCACAATCCCGTCACGCTGCATGTAGTATGTCACTACATGCTGCTTCGCAGCGTATATTGGAGGCCGGGAGCGTTACTTGAACGCACATGTCTCGCAAGGCAGTTGGCCGGTGTTGGTGCTGAATGCGGACTTCCGGCCGCTGAGTTACTACCCACTGTCGTTGTGGTCGTGGCAAGACGCGATCAAGGCGGTGTTCCTCGACCGCGTCAACATCGTCGCACATTACGATCAGGCGGTTCGAAGTCCCACGCTGGAAATGCAGCTGCCCAGCGTCGTCTCGCTCAAATCCTTCGTCAAGCCGACCACCCACCCCGCCTTCACCCGCTTCAACGTCTTCCTGCGCGATCGTTTCGCCTGCCAATATTGCGGCTCGCCCGAAGACCTCACCTTCGATCACATCATCCCGCGCAGCAAAGGCGGCCAGACCACCTGGGAGAACGTGGTCGCGGCGTGCTCGCCGTGTAATTTGCGCAAGGGCAATCTCACACCGGCGCAGTCCAAAATGTTTCCGCGCCAGACCGCGTTCGCGCCCACCGTGCACCAGCTCCACCGCAACGGCCGGCTGTTTCCGCCGAACTATCTGCACGACAGCTGGCTGGACTATCTGTACTGGGATACGGAGCTGGATCCGTAGGTGCGAGCCAGCGCGCTCTGCTACCCCCGCTGCAACGCCAGCGTCACGCCGCCGAGCGTGAGCGCCATCGCCGTCCATTCGCGATAGCCGAGCGGCTCGCCGAGAATGATCGCCGCTGAGACGACGCCGATCACGGGCACGATCAGCATGCCGGTCGACGCCGTGGTTGGGGGCAGACGGCGCAGCGTCTCGAACCAGGTGACGTAGCAGAGGCCCATCGGCACCAGCGTCATGTAGACGAAGCAGCCGAGCCCCAGCGGAGTGATGGCGGTGACGTCAGGGCGCTCGAACAGCACGCCGAGGACCAGCATCGTGGCGCAGCCCAGCCCGACCTGCCAGGCGACGACGACCAGCGGCGGCATCGGCAGCGGCTTGCGGTTGAGCACATTGCCGAGCGCGAACAGGATGGCGCAGAGCAGTGCGAGCGCAATGCCGACCAGCTTGTCGGTGCTGAACGCAAGACCGTCGCCGCTCAGGAGCAGCGTGACGCCGGCAATGCCGAGGACAAGCCCGAGAACATCTCGTCGCGCCGGCCGCGTGTGCAGCACCGGCCAGGCGAACAGCATCGCCCAGATCGGCATCGTATAGGCGAGCAGCGCGCCCTCACTCACGCTCACATATTTCATCGCGACCGTGCCGAGACCCATCCAGGCCAAGACGTTGGTGAAGGTCGCAAACAAGAGGCGCGGCACCGCCTCGCGCGGGACGGCGAAGGATTCCTTCCGGATCAGCACCAGGGTGCCGAGAATGAGCGAGGCGCAAACACCCGCAAGGCCGCGCGCGAACAAAGGCGGCCATTGCTGCAGCAGCAGCTTCATCAGCGGCCAGTTCAAAGCCCAGCCGAACGCCGTTACGCACAGGCAGAGAGAGCCGATCGTCCTGTCGCGTCGCGCCGTGTCCATACCCGCGCTTAG
This sequence comes from Bradyrhizobium yuanmingense, assembly GCF_025200905.1. Lineage (NCBI taxonomy): Bacteria > Pseudomonadati > Pseudomonadota > Alphaproteobacteria > Hyphomicrobiales > Nitrobacteraceae > Bradyrhizobium > Bradyrhizobium yuanmingense. The sequence goes on from NZ_CP104173.1 coordinate 6,872,800, forward strand.
CAGGCCGGCGCCGGCCGCTCCACCTCGCCTGGTGCATGCGGGCCATCGCGGAGCAAGGAACCCGAAGCTTCCACGACCGTTCAGACCGTGGGCCAGGCACGCTCGCCTGCGCACGTTCCGCCATACGCATGTTTCGGATGGCAATATACCAAATGAGGGAAGGCCATGCCCACAGCCGAGCACGATCACGTCTACAAGATCCTGGACCTCGTCGGATCATCCGAGACCTCGATCGAGGATGCGATCAAGAACGCCATCAGCCGCGCCTCCAAGACCGTTCGCGAAATAAGATGGTTCGAGGTCGTGCAAACGCGCGGCCATGTCGAGAATGGCGCCGTGCGTCATTTTCAGGTGACGCTGCGCGTCGGCTTCACGTTGGAAGGATGAGACGTCAGGCCGCCCATCGCGCGGCGACACCACCATGAAAGCGGGCCGACGAGAGTGGAACTCGATGTCGGCCATGTTCCCGGTCGAGTACAGACCCCGCACAATCATCGCGGATATTGCAACAAGCCGTTAAGGCGAAAGTGAGAGGTTTGCTCCGATTTGGAGCAAGCCTGATGGTCACAAGCCGCGAACTCGGCAAGACGCGCCTTCCGCTCTGGGCGGCCGGATTCGTCGTGCTGACTTGCGTGGCTATCCTCGGCCTGAGTGCGTGGCGCGAATGGGAGGCGCGCAACGCCGATCTGAGGAACGCCGAGATCGACGTCGCCAACGTAGCTCATTCGCTGATTCAGCATGCCGACGACACGTTCGAGCTTGCCGATACGATTCTTGTCGGACTGGTCCACCGGCTCGAAATCGACGGGACGGGTGCGGACACGATTACGAAACTGCAGGCCTATCTGCCGACCCGCAAATCATCGGACCGCATCCGCGGCATCTTCATCTATGATGCGACCGGCCGCTGGCTCGCCACGACGGAGCGGCTCGACTTCTCCAAGCTCAACAACAGCGACCGGGAATATTTCCAGCGCCATCGCGATTCTCCGGAGAGGGGCACGCTGATCGGGCGGCCCGTCAAGAGCCGCTCCGGCGGCCAGTGGATCGTCACCGCATCCCGCCGGATCAACGATTCCGACGGCGGCTTTGCCGGCGTTGCCCTGCTCACGATCGACGTCAACTATTTCGTCAAGTTCTACGAGCGGTTCGATATCGGACCGAACGGTTCGGCATCTCTGCTCAACGGCAGCGGCATCATGCTGGCGCGCAGCCGTGACGAGAGCGGCGCCTTCGTCGGACGCGACCTGTCCGATGCGCCCTTGTTCAGGAGCTGGAAAAGCCGCCCCGCCGCGGCGGTCTATTACTTCAAATCGCCGCTCGATGGCGTGGAGCGGCTGAGCTATTACCAGCGCAGCAGCCGCTATTCGCTGATGGTGCTGGCGAGCAAGTCGCAGGCCGACGTGCTCGCCCCCTGGCGACGCGCGGCAGCAGCACGCATGAGCTTCGTCCTCGGACTCGTCCTCTTGATCGCGGTGATCGGCTACTATCTGGTCCGTCAGTTGCTGCAGCGGCAGCGCACGGCACAGGCCCTGGTCGCCAAGGAAGCCAATTTCCGCCTGCTGGCCGAGCAATCCAGCGACATGGTGACCCGCATCGGGCTGGATAACCGGTTGCTCTACGTCTCTCCCTCCTGCGCGCGCATCACCGGCTGGTCGGCCGAAGAACTGATGGGCACCTCGGCCCTGGCCGGCATTCACGCCGACGACATGGAACGAGTTGAGCAGGCCATCGCCGCGCTGAAGAATGGCGAGGCGGAGGAAGCGCGGTTCGTCTATCGGCAGCGTCATCGCGACAAAGGCGAGATCTGGGCCGAGGCGGCGCTACACGTCACCGTGGCGTCCGACAGCGGCGTGATCGACGGCGTCGTCGCGGTCGTGCGCGACATGACCGAGCAGAAGGATCTTCAGGACAGGCTCGCCTCGCTGGCAATCACTGACGGTCTCACCGGCCTCGCCAACCGTCGCGCCTTCGACGACCACCTTGCCGACGAATGGGCGCGGGCTCGGCGCGACGGAACCCAGCTCTCGCTGCTACTGATCGATGTCGATCATTTCAAGAAATTCAACGATCTCTATGGGCATCTGGCGGGCGACGCCTGCCTGCGCGCGCTGGCCCGGATTTTATCCGCCCAGGCCAGGCGTCCGGCCGACCTCGCGGCGCGCTATGGCGGCGAGGAATTCGCCGTGCTGCTGCCGAACACCGGTCCTGAAGGCTGCGCCGAGGTCGGCGAAGCGATTCGCCAGGCGCTGCTCGATCTCGCCATGCTGCACGCGCAAAATCCGCCTTCGCGGCTGGTGACTGCGAGCATCGGCGGCGCCGCGGCTCTTCCGTCCCAGACCGCGATGGACTCTAGTACGCTGGTCGCCGCCGCCGACCGTGCGCTCTACGTCGCCAAGGAGAGCGGCCGAGACCGGCTGGTGATGTCGGGCCAGGTGATAGCATGGCCCGCGAAAAGCGCGTGAGCTGATCGGCCGTCTACGGATTCATAGCACTACGCCAGATGGCACGCCACGAAATGGCCGCCCGCGCCCTCCTTCAGCGGCGGCGCGCTTTCCGCGCAGCGTGGCTGGGCGATCGGGCAGCGGGTGTGGAAGTGACAGCCGGAGGGCGGCTTCATCGGGCTCGGCACGTCGCCCTTGAGGCGGATGCGCTCGCGCTTGAGTTTTGGATCTGGCACCGGCACCGCCGACAGTAGCGCCCTGGTGTAGGGATGCTGCGGGTTGCGGTAGAGGTCGCTGGCTTTCGCGAGCTCGACGATGCGGCCGAGATACATCACCGCGACACGGTCGGAGATGTGCTCGACCACCGAGAGATCGTGCGCGACGAACAGATAGGTCAGGTTCAGCTCGGCCTGAAGGTCCTCCAGCAGGTTGATGACCTGGGCCTGGATCGACACGTCGAGCGCGGAGACCGGCTCGTCGCAGACGATCAGCTTCGGCTCGACCGCGAGCGCGCGCGCGATCACGATGCGCTGGCGCTGGCCGCCGGAGAATTCATGCGGATAGCGCCGCATGTGCTCGGCCTTGAGCCCGACCTTGACCAGAAGTCCGGCAACGCGCTCCTCGCGCTCTTTCGAGGAGGAGGCGAGATTGTGGATGGTAAAGGCCTCGCCGAGAATGGCCCCGACCGTCATGCGCGGATTGAGCGAGGCGAACGGATCCTGGAACACCAGCTGCATGTTCCGCCGCATCGCGCGCAGATCGTTGCCGCCGAGCTTGCGTACGTCCTGGCCGTCGAAGGTGACCTCGCCGTCGGTCGGCTCGATCAGGCGCAGCACGCAGCGCCCGGTCGTCGACTTGCCGCAACCGGATTCGCCGACGAGGCCGAGCGTCTCGCCGCGGTTGACCGAGAACGACACGCCGTCGACCGCATAGACGGTGCCGACCTGGCGCGACAAGAGGCCGCCGAGCACCGGGAAATGTTTCTTCAGGCCGCTGACGCGGAGCAAGGGCTCGCTCATGACGCGGCTCCCACGCTGGTATCTCCGAGATGACAGGCCATGCGGTGACCGGGGGCGATCTCGCGCAGCAGCGGCTCCTTCTCGGTGCAGACATTCATGGCGAACTTGCAGCGCGGCGCGAAGCGGCAGCCGACCGGCGGGTTGATCAGGATCGGCACAGAGCCGCCGATCGCCTCGAGCCGCGTCTTGTGCTCGCTGTCGAGATCGATGCGCGGGATCGAGCGGATCAGGCCTTGCGTATAGGGGTGACGGGGATCGCCGAAGAGATCGTCGACGGGCGCCTCCTCCACCACCTTGCCGGCATACATCACGACGACGCGCTGCGCGGTCTCGGCGACGACGCCCATGGCATGGGTGATCAGCATCACCGCCATGCCGAAGCGGTCCTTCATGTCCTGCAACAGGTCGAGGATCTGCGCCTGGATGGTGACGTCGAGCGCGGTGGTGGGCTCGTCGGCGATGATCAGCTTCGGCTTGCAGGCGAGAGCCATCGCGATCATCACGCGCTGGCGCATGCCGCCGGAAAACTGATGCGGATAATTGTGCACGCGGCCTTCGGCGTTCGGGATCTGCACCAGTTTCAGCATCTCGATGGTGCGCTCGAGCGCCTGCTTCCTGGTCACCGCTTCGTGCCGTCGCAGGCTCTCGGCGATCTGCTCGCCGATGGTGAGCACCGGATTGAGCGAGGTCATCGGCTCCTGGAAGATGAAGCCGATCTCCTTCGCCCTGATCTCGTCGAGCTGGTTGCTGGTCAGCGGCACCAGATCGCGCCCCTCGAAGATGATCTGGCCCGCCGCGATCCGGCCCGGCGGCATCGCGATCAGCTTCAGGATCGACATCGCGGTCACGGTCTTGCCGCAGCCGGATTCGCCGACGACGCAGAGCGTCTCGCCCCTGTTGATGGAGATGTCGACACCGTCGACGGCCTGGAGGATGCCGTCGTCCGTGGAGAAGTGGGTTTTCAGGCCCTTGATCTCGAGCAGCGGCGCCATCAGATCACCCGTCGCGCATCGAGCGCGTCGCGCAGACCGTCGCCGATGAAGTTGATGGCCACCACCGCGACGAAGATCGCGCCGCCCGGAAACAGCGCCCAGTGCGGACCGATGTCGAGAAAATCCTTGGCGTCAAACAGCAGCCGGCCCCAGGTCGGGGTATCCGGCGGGAAGCCGAGGCCGAGGAAGGACAGCGTCGATTCCGCGATGATCGCGGCGGCGACGTCGATGGTACCGGCGATGATCACCGGGCCGACCGCATTGGGCAGGATGTGCCGTACCACCTGCCGCACCGGACTGGCACCGAGCGCACGGGCGGCTTCGACGAACTCCTTTTCGCGGAGCGACAAGAACTGGGCACGCACCAGCCGCGCCACCGGCATCCAGCGCAGACCTCCGATCACGAGCACGATCAAGATGAAGATGCCGCCTTCGGGCCCGAACACCTGCTTCAGCCCGTCGCGGAACAGATAGATCAGCAGCAGCAGCAGCGGCAGCTGCGGCAGCGACAGGAACAGGTCGGTGAGCCACATCAATCCGTGTCCGAGCGCGCCGCGCGACATACCGGCGAGCGCGCCGATCACTGTGCCGATGATGACAGCGACCAGCATCGCGGCGAGCCCGACCGCGAGCGAGATGCGGCCGCCATAGATCATGCGCGCCAGAATGTCCTGGCCGAGATCGTCGGTGCCGAAGGGATGGGCGAGCGACGGACCCTGCAGGCCCGCGACGATGTCGATCTCGTTGATCTTCACACGCCACACGAACGGCCCAAGCACGACGGCGAGCACCAGGATGAGGAGCAGGACAGCGCTGACCACCGCGAGCCGGTGGCGGCTGTAACGCCGCCATGCTTCGCGCCAGGGCGAATAGGCGCGCCGCTCAGCGGAGGGAGATGCGAGGGTCAAGCCAGCCATAAAGCAGGTCCGCGATGAGATTGAACAGCACCACGAGGCACGCGAAGACGAAGGTGACGGCCATCACCACCGGCGTGTCGTTGGAAAGGATGGAGGAGATCAGCAGCGAGCCGATGCCGGGAATGCGGAAGATCTGCTCGGTGACGATGGCGCCGCCGAACACCGCGGGCATCTGCAACGCGATCAGCGTGACCACGGGAATCATGGCGTTGCGCATCACGTGCTTGATGATCACCGTGGTCTGGCCGAGGCCCTTGGCCCGCGCCGTGGTGACGTAGTCGAGCCGGATGACGTCGAGCATCGCCGAGCGCACGAAGCGCGTCATCGACGCCGCTTGGAACAGGCCGAGCACCGCCACCGGCATGATCGCCTGACGGATCATCTCCAGCACCCAGCGGATGCCGGTGGCCTTGATGTCGGTGGTGTAGACGAAAGGCAGCCAGTCCAGCGTGACCGAGAAGATCAGGATGAACAGGATGCCGGTGAAGAAGGTCGGCAGCGAGAAGCCGACGAAGGCGAGCGTATTCGCGATCTGGTCGAACAGCGAATACGGCCTGGTCGCGGCATAGACGCCGACCGGAATCGCGATCAGCAGCGCCAGGATCTGCGCCGAGCCGATCACGTAGAGCGTGGCGGGCAGGCGCTGGAGGATCAGCGTGTCGACGTTCATCCGGCTGACGAAGGAGAAGCCCCAGTCGCCGTGCAGCATGGCGTTGAGCCAGTGCAGGTAGCGGAGGTAGATCGGGTCGTCGAGACCGAACTTGGCCCGGAGTGCCGCCTGCACTTCGGGCGGCACGTTCGGATTGGTGGCCAGTTCGGAGAACGGATCGCCGGGCGCGAGCGCAAGCACGACGAACAGCACCAGCGAAATCGCCAGCAGGCTCGGAACGGCGATCAGGAGGCGACGCAGGACATACTGACTCATAGGGAAGAATCCCGTCTAGCCTGCGCTCATGCCTCCCGGTACCAGTCCTGAAGGTTATCGGTCCGATTGGCCCAGCCCGAGAGCGCCGGCCGCAACGTGTTGGAGCAGGCATCCACCAGCAGGCGATGCATCACCGGAATGAACACGGTGTCCTGCCACAACAGGTCGTTGCACTTGATGTAGAGCGCGGCGCGCTTGACTGGATCGGTCTCGGTCTCAGCCGCAGCAATGGCGTCATCATACTCCTTGTTGACGTAGCGCGGGAAGTTCTGCCCCTGCCATTTGTTCTCCTTGGTGGCCACATTGGCGGAGATGTAGCGCCGCATGTGCAGGGCCGGATCGGGCTGCGTCATCGGGATCTGGAACTCCTCGATGTCGGCATAGAACTTCGGATAGGTGTCCGGGTTGGCGACGTCAGACGAGAAGAAGACCGAGGCGACGACCGATTTCAGCTCCACGTCGATGCCGGCCTTCTGACAGGCCTGCTTGACGATGGCCTGGGTCTTCTGGCGCGGACCGTTGGTCGAGGTCTGGTACAGAAGCTTGAATTTCTTGCCGTCCTTCTCGCGGATGCCGTCGGCGCCGACCTTCCAGCCGGCGTCATCGAGCATCTTCGACGCCTTCTCGATGTTGAACTCCCACGAGGTGTTCTTGGAGACGAACTTCTCGGGGCCGTTGAGGTAGTTGGCCGTGGTGCGGCCGGCCCGACCATAGATCGCCTTCTTGACGGAGTCGCGGTCGACGAGCAGGGCGAGCGCCTTGCGCACGTTCGGATCGGAGAAGATCGGGTGCTTGGTCTTCATCGAGGACCGTTCGCCGTCGATCTCAGTGTTCGGATCGGTGAAGTTGATCGCGATGAACTCGATGTCGCCGCCGGTGGCATAAACGGTCTTGCCCTTCCCGCCCTTCTCCAGACGCAGCAGCACGTCGTCTTCGACCTGCATGTTCCAGGCGAAATCGAATTCGCCGGTCTGGATCACCGCGCGCGCCGCCGAGACGGCATCGCCGCCGCCCTTCATCTCGATCGTGTCGAAATGCGGACGGTTGGGCATGTGATAGTCGGGATTGAGCTCGCCGCGGACCACATCGCCCGGCTTGAACTCGACGAACTTGTAGGGACCGGTGCCCACCGGGGCAAGATTGTTCGGCGCCTCGCGGGACTTCGGGCCTTTGTAGTCGGCAAACAGATGCTTGGGGAGAACGCATCCATAAGCGCCGACGAACGCGTTGGCCCAGAACGGCGTCGGGGTCTTGAACAGGATGCGAATCGAAAGATCGCTGACCTTCTCGACCGTGATGTCACCATAGGTGCTGATGCTGACGGCAGCCGTGGCGGGATCGCTGGCGTATTGCCAGGTGAACACGAAGTCGTCGGCAGTCAGCGGCTTGCCATCGTGCCATTTGACTCCCGGCTTGATTTTCCAGACCACCGATTTGGCATCGGCGGCGAGACCGCCGTTTGCAAGCGAGGGAATCTCTGCCGCGAGGATCGGGTTGAGATTGCCGTCGGCGTCCCAGCTGGCGAGCGGTTCGTAGAAAAGCCGCGATCCGTCCTGGTCCTTGGTGCCGGTGGCGAAATGAGGATTGAGCAGCGTCGGCCCCTGCCACCACAGCACCTTGAGAGGGCCGCCGCCCCCGCGCTTGGTCGGCTTGTAGACCGCGGGGCTCTGCGCCATCGCAACGCCGCCAAGCGCGAGGAGCTGGTTGGCGAGGGGAGCGGTGAGACCGACCGCGGCGAGGCGCTTGACGAAGGCGCGGCGGTCCATCCGCCCGTCCTTCACCTGACCGATCATCGAACGCAGCTCTTTGTCCAGCATGGTTGTCCCCCGTCTGGTTCCGACATGGATGCAGGCGGCCGCTCGCGACCGCCTGGTTTAGCTGGCGGTAGATGGCACACCGAATGGGGTGCACGTCAACTGGGACCGTGTGTATGCAAACGGTCTATTGGCTGTCCGTTGGGCAAAATTGCGCTCCGCAGCCCATCCGTTCGGCAATCCAGCATCAAAATCTGCCGGATTGCGCGCTGCACTGCGGAAAATTTGTTCGCTGGATCAGACAAAGTATCGAGGCGAATTCCTACGCCACGGACATGTCGAGCGGCGGCGCGACGTGATCCGGCAATGGACAGACGTAAGGAGTGCGGGCCGTCCGCTTCTGGAGATCCGCCTTGGCAACCTTGATCAGCTCCGGTTCCGTCAACGCCTTGATGCCGAGACCTGCCATCGCCTTGGCGGCCTGCACCATGGCCTTGTGCGCGTGCGGGCTCTTGCCCTGCGCCACCACCTGCCAGGTGTGGAAGGGCGTGCCGATTGCAACCGTCGGTGCGTGCACCTGCACGGTCGGCACCACCCAGCTCACGTCGCCGACATCGGTGGAGCCGACCAGCGGATTGCGCTTGGCATCGAGCGGCACCAGGAAGTCGGCCAGCGGCCGATCGGTCGGCTCCATGCCGATCGCGTAATAGACCGAGGCGATATCCTTGTCGCTCAAGGTCGCACGGATCTGGCCGGCAAAGCTCTTGTCCGCATCGTCGAAATGCGGCGGTCCGAGCTCTTCCATGACCTGATGCAGCGCCTGCTCCAGCGGCGTGTTCGGCAGGATGTTGGAGACCGCGGAGATGATCTTCATCTCGACCTTGGTCTCGGTCATCAACGCCGCGCCTTGCGCGATCTTGGACACACGCTCGACCAACTCGTTCATGCCGGGAAGATCGCGCGCGCGGATCGAATAGCGCACGCGGGCATGGGCCTGCACCACGTTCGGCGCGATGCCGCCGGTGTCGAGCAGGGCATAGTGCACGCGCGCGTCGCTCGGCATGTGCTCGCGCATGTAGTTCACGCCGACATTCATCAATTCCACCGCATCGAGCGCCGAACGGCCAAGATGCGGCGAGGCCGCCGCATGCGAAGTGCGGCCGGTGAAGATGAAATCCGCGCGCGTATTCGCAAGCGAGGGCGTTACCGCCACCTCCCAGAAGCTGTGCGGGTGCCAGGTGATGGCGATGTCGGCGTCCTCGAACGCGCCGGAGCGCACCATGAAGGCCTTGGCCGCGCCGCCTTCCTCCGCCGGACAGCCGTAATAGCGCACGCGGCCGGGCACCTTGTTCTCGGCCAGCCAGTCCTTCACCGCGGTCGCGGCGAGCAGCGCTGCGGAACCGAGCAGGTTGTGACCGCAGCCATGGCCATGGCCGCCGGTCTCGATCGGGCGATGCTCGGCGACACCCGCCTCCTGGCTGAGGCCCGGCAGCGCATCGTACTCGCCCATGAAGGCAATGACCGGACCGCCCTCGCCCCACTCGCCGATCAGCGCAGTCGGGATGCCGGCGACGTTCTCAGTGATGCGGAAGCCCTGATGGCGCAGCTCGGCGAGATGCTCGGCGGCGGACCGCGCCTCGGTGTAGCAGACCTCAGGCATGCCCCAGACCCTGTCGCTGAGGTCGATGAAGCGTGCCTTGATCGTGTCGATGCCACGCCAGATGTCGCTGCGGTTGTCCATGCTTGTCGTCCGTGATCCCTTGGTCAAACGAGGCGGCAATGGTTAGCAGCTTCACTGCACGGCGCCTAGCACTGCGCCGGACAGCAGCCATGCGCCGGATCAGATGACGATGTGTTTCCGGGCCTTTCCAAGATTTCACGCGGCGTTCTCCCGAATAGTTGGGAACGAGGCTTTCAAGACGGCCTGCTCCGGCCTAAATTAGGCGTGCTTCGCGCGTCGCTCCGCCAGCCTGCCGGAGCGATGCTCTCAGCCAGGAGAACTCCATGAGCGCTCTGACCGAATGGAGAGTGCCGCCGGCGAACCAGCCGCGGGCGAGCGACTATGGTTTCGATCTCGACCGCGCGCTCGGCTCCGTCGTCGGCCTGCACGCCATCATCCCTCCGGACGCCTTCAGTGCCGAGACGCTGGGCACCGAACGCGCCGGCAACGGCGTCGTGATCGATGACGGCCTGGTGCTCACGATAGGTTATCTCATCACCGAGGCAGAGTCGGTCTGGCTGCACCGCGCCGACGGACGCGTGGTGGAGGGCCATGCGCTCGGCTTCGATTCCGAGACCGGGTTCGGGCTGGTGCAGGCGCTCGGCCAGCTCGACATTGCGCCGCTGCCGCTCGGCTCGTCGGCGGCGACACGGATCGGCGACCGCGTCGTGGTCGGCGGCGCCGGCGGACGCACGCGTTCGGTCGCGAGCCAGGTCGTGGCCAAGCAGGAATTCGCCGGTTACTGGGAATATCTGCTGGACGAGGCCATCTTCACCGCTCCCGCGCATCCGAACTGGGGCGGTACGGCGCTGCTCAACGAACGCGGCGAGCTGATCGGCATCGGCTCGCTCCAGCTCGATCGCGAACGTGACGGCGAGGCCGAGCACGTCAACATGATCGTGCCGATCGACCTCCTGAAGCCGGTCCTGGAGGACTTGCGCAAGTTCGGCCGTGTCAACAAGCCGGCACGACCCTGGCTCGGACTCTACTCGACCGAGATCGACAACCGCGTGGTGGTGATCGGGATCTCCGCCAATGGCCCGGCCGCCCGCGCCGAGCTCAAGACCGGCGACGTCATTCTCGCCGTGAACGGTGACAGGGTGACGAGCCAGACCGCCTTCTACAAGAAAATGTGGGCGCTCGGCGCCGCCGGCGTCGACGTGCCGCTCACCGTTCATCACGAAGGCGTCACCTTCGACGTCACCGTGACGTCGACCGATCGCTTCAAGCTCCTGAAGGCGCCGAAGCTGCACTGATCCAAAAGGCTTTGAGGAAGCGGGCGATGACCGAGGCCGTGGTGGACGACATCGTGGCCGTGCTGCCGCCGCTGCTCAATGCGCTGGAAGCGCTCGGCTTCTTCCAGCGGCATCTGCATCCACCGGCCTTCGCCTCGGTGATGGATGCGATCGGCACGCCGGACGAGGCGCTGCAGACGGCGCACGCAGCAATCGGGGACTGGCCGGAGCAGTTCGGAGGCTTGCGCGAGCGGCTCGATCGCGCCTGCGGCGAGACGCTCGCTGCCTTTGCCGGCATTCGTGAGGTCGAGCGTGGCCATGGCGATCTCGTCGCGGTGTTCCGCGCGCTGCGCCTTGTCCCGCGCGCGCAGGAGGCGCTCTATCCGCTGGCAGGGCAGTTTCCGCCGGTGAGCAGCTTCTTCCTCAACGCCGCCAATCGCGACAATGCGGATTTGTTGTCGCGGCTCCAAGCCAGCGCGGGCGAAGATACCGGCATCTTCCACGACCACAACGAGCCTGGCAGCCGCGGCGGCTTCTCGGTCTATGTCCCCGAATATTATGCGCCCGAGCGTGCCATGCCGCTGGTGATGGCGCTGCATGGCGGCAGCGGCAACGGACGCGGCTTTCTGTGGAGCTGGCTCCGCGACGCCCGCACTCTCGGGTCGATCCTGGTGGCGCCGACCGCGACCGGCCCGACCTGGGCGCTGATGGGCGACGACACCGACACACCGAACCTCATGCGCATCATCGATACTGTACGCGGCCGCTGGCGCATCGACCCCTCGCGCATGCTGCTGACCGGCATGAGCGACGGCGGCACCTTCTGCTACGTCACCGGCCTCGACGGCGCCTCGCCCTTCACGCATCTCGCCCCGGTTGCGGCGACCTTCCATCCGCTGATGGCGGAGATGGCCGACGCAACGCGCCTGCAAGGCTTGCCGGTCTTCATCACTCACGGCAAGCTCGACTGGATGTTTCCGGTGCAGACCGCACGGCAGACGCAGGCGGCGCTGTCCGCCGCCGGTGCCCAAGTCACCTATCGAGAGATCGACGACCTCAGCCACACCTATCCGCGCGAGATCAATGCGGAGCTGATGGAGTGGCTGAATGGAGAATGAACAACCTCACTTGGATGCGCCGCATAGTCGCGGAACCATCACTCCGGGCCGACGTTATCGCCCGTCACCGGAGGTTCGCCATGCAGACTTTTTTCGGAATGATCCTGGGCGCGTTGCTGCTTGCGGGCGGCGTCTACGTCTATGATTCCATGCAGACGTCGTCAGTCGCCAAAGGCGACATCGCGACCACCAACCGAACGATCGTGAACTGGGACGTCGCCAAGGCCGATTGGGATGCGCTGCGCGATCGCGCGCACAAGGACTGGGTCCGGATCTCGTCGAAGTAATTTCGTCCGATCGACATGAACGAGGCGCCGTCGCAGACCCGCGACGGCGCCTTTGTATTGCGTCCTGAAATATCGCCGGCTCAGTTCATCTTGGCCTTGCGGGCGTCGGCGATGACCTGCTCGAACTCGGTCATGCTGAGCACGCCGGGCACGCGATACTTGCCGACGATGAAGGACGGGGTGCCCTGGAAGCCGAAAGCTTCAGCCTGCTCGTTGTTGCGCTTGAGGATGGCGTCGATGTCCTTGGCGTGGCCGGTGAGATCGCGCTTCAAGCGGTCCATGTCGACCCCGGCAGCCGCGAGCAGCTCGTTGATGCGCGGCTCGGTCAGGCGCGAGCTGACGCCGATCAGGGCGTCATGGGCCTGGTGATACTTGCCCTGGAACTTGGCCGCCAGCGCGCTCCGCGCCGCGGTGACCGAAACCGGCCCGAGGATCGGCCAGTCCTTCATGACCAGCCGCACCTTGCCGTCGTCCTGGACCACCTGGCGCAGCTCGGGCTCGAGCTTGCGGCAATAGGGACAATTGTAGTCGGACCATTCGACGATGGTGATGTTGCCGTCGGGATTGCCTGCGACCGGCGTGTCGGGATCGCGCAGCACCTTGGCTTCGGTCAGCACCTCGTCATCGCCGGTGGCGGCGCGCGCCGAAACGATCCCACCCACGGCGAGAGCGCCCGCTCCGATCAGCGTCAAGGCTGCGCGCCGGCTCGGCCCAAGGCCATTATTCCCAAATCCAGTCATATCGTCCCGTTCCGGTCCCGTCTTGCGGATATACGCCCGCGCCCCGGCCATTGTTACGGGTCATATAGAATGCCGCGGGCGCGATTGCCACGCGAATCGCGCCCGGCTCAACTAAGCCGCCGGCAGCATCGCCATCAGGGTCCCGCTCATCGTGGCGATCGGCGTGATCTTGCCGTCATGCTCGGCGTAGGCCTTTGCCTCGCAGAAGGTCAGCGTGCGGCCGGGCTTGACCACTTCGGCCTTGAAGACGAAACGCTCGCCGCGGGCAGGCGCGAGCAGCGTGGTCTTGAATTCGACGGTGAGGATACCGGCCTCCGCCGGCATCAAGCTGAAGGCCGCAACGCCGCAGGCGTTGTCGAGCCCGGCCGTGATGATGCCGGCATGGATGAAACCATTCTGCTGCGTGAGGGCCGGCGCATGCAGCATCGCCAGCTCGACCTCGCCCGGCGCGAGCCGGACGATCACGATACCGAGCGTGCGCATGGCCGGTTGGGCATCGAACATGGCGATCGCCGCCGCGCGATAGCCCGGGTTTTTCGGCTCGAATGCGGTCATGGCTCACACCTCGGCTGGTTCGGCAAGATGCTTCAAGGCAGCTTCGCGAATGCAATCGGCGAACGGGGCGGACTTGCGGAGCTGACGGTCCATGTGCACGCCGGTGATCTCGCACGTCGCCGCGAGCTCGCCGGTCTCCGCATTCGTCATGTCGTGCCGGAAGCGGATCGACTTGTCCCTGATCTCGAGCAGATGGCTGCGGATCTCGACGATGTCGCCGGCGAGCAGCTCGCGCTTGTAGGCGATGTTCTGCTGCACCGCGGCCATGCCGCGGCCGGAGATGCGCAAATAGCTCGGCGTCAGGCCGAGACGAGCGAACAGATTCCAATTGGCCTCGTCGAACTTGCCGACATACCACATGATGTTCATGTGCCCGACATGGTCGCATTGCCACGGATAGACCGTGCCGCGATAGGTCGCCTCCTGCTCCATCGCATTTCCTCCCGCAATTTCGTCCTTGCTCGTTGATACGGTAGCGTATCAAACCCGTGTCACGTTAGCAATACGGCACCGTATCAAGACCGGGTGAGGCTTTCTTCATGAGCGACGGCAAGGGCGACGTCTGGGTCGAGGCTGGGTTTGCCGAGCTCGCCCGCGCGGGGGTGGAGGGCGTGCGGGTCGAGGTGCTCGCCAAGAATCTCGGCGTCACCAAGGGCGGCTTCTACCGGCGCTTCGCCGACCGCGCCGCACTGCTCGAGGCCATGCTCGAAGCCTGGCGCAAGGGCCGCATCGCCGCGATCGCGCAGCAGACGAGCCTCGACGGACAAGCGCCCCGCGAGCGGCTGAAGGCGGTGATCCAGCTTTATTCCGAGCGGCTCAATCCAGAAGGGATGGCGATCGAGCTCGCGATCCGGCAATGGGCCCGATCGGAGGACAACGCCGCGGCGGCGGTGGCGAGCGTCGACGCGGCGCGGCTCAGGCACGTCGGCGACCTCTATCGCGCAACCGGTCTTGCGGCCGAGGAGGCCGACGCGCAGGCCTTTCTGTTCTACTGCTTCATCTTCGGCCAGAGCCTGTTGTTCGTCGAGAGCGGTCCGCGCAAGCGGTCGCAGCTCGTGGCGAAATCTGCCGAGAAGCTGCTGGACTAAGCATGATCCGGACCCCCAGGGCCGGGTGAGCGCAGGTGTTCTGCCAAGATCATGCGCGAGAATTCAGGCGAATCGGCCGGAGCCTTGCTCCGGCCTTCGCTGCGAAGCTCAGGCGGCGCCCTTCAGCTTCTTGGTGCATTCGCTGTAATAGCCGCCGCCTTTCTGAATCCATTTCAAGCCGCCGTTGCCGTTGGTGGACTTGTTGGCATTGTACTGGTCGACGCAGGTGTGCAGGCGCGCCTTGCCGGGCGTCTCCTTGGCATATTTCGGATCGACCGCGTTTGGGTAGACCGCAGGACCGGCCGGCAGGGCCGGCGCGGCGGCGGGTGCCTCTTCCTTCTTGGCCTGCTTCGGCTCCGCGGGAGCTGTGGGCGCAGCCGCTGTCGGCGCAGCGGCGGGCGTCGCATCGGCACCGCATTGGGCCTTGCGGAAGTCATTCCACTTCATGGTGCCGAGCGAGCCGTCCTTCTTGGCGGCCTGGTACTTCGCGCTGCACTCCTGCGCTGTCAGTGCCTGTGCCGGCGCGCTCGTCAGCAATCCCGCGACACCGGACGCTGCGATCGCATACAACAATTTCGTCTGAATGGTCATCCCTGGGTCTCCTGCTTGATCTTCCCCGACGGAAGTGAATTGAGGATTGCTATCCTAGCGTGCCGGCCGCTTGCGACAAGGATGCGATGGGTTGCGCCGGCAAAATATAGTGATCCTGCCGCTCAACTCATTCATGTCGCGTTCAGCAACGCGAGCCAACGTTCCAGCCCTTCGCAATTCTCGCAAGCAGAGTGCACCACATGACCTTCACGTCCCGCCTCGCCGCCGTTGCTCTCGCCTCCCTGCTCGTCACCGGCACCGCTTTCGCGCAGACCGCCGCGCCGGCCGCCAAGACCGACACTGCCGCCACCGTCGACGACAAGAAGGCAACGAAGGAGCGATCGGCGGAATCGCTGGAATGCTCCAGGCAGGCGGACGCCAAGGGATTGAAGGGGAAGGAGCGCAAGAAATTCCGTCGCGAATGCAAAAAGGAGGCGAAGGCCGGCAGCGCAGTCGCCGCTCCCGCAGCCGACAAGAAATAAGCCCGTCACGATTCCTTCCGAGCCTCCGCGGAAGGCCTCGCGCATTGCGGCATGATGAGCCTGCAATTGTGCGCCTCGCGCTGATTTGCGATAAGGTGGCGTGAAGCACATCACCGCCTCCCTGTCGTTCGAATGGCCGAGCCGTGCCACGATCCTGAGCACGGTGGAGACGCTCGTCATCGGCACCGCCGGCGGCCTTGTGTTTCTGCTCGCCGGCCTTCCCGGCGGGCTGATCTCCGGCTCGATGATCGCGGTCGGGATCGCCGCGATCGCCGGCCGCCAGCTGACCTTGCCGCCGATTTTGACCCAGACCGTGCTGGTGCTGCTCGGCATCTCGCTGGGCTCGGTCGTCTCGCGCCATTTGCTTCAGCAGGTCAGCGCCTACCCCGTCACCATCGGCCTGCTTGCGCTCGCCACGTTCTGCTCCACGTTCGGGTCGAGCTATTACCTCCAGCGCATGCATGGCTGGGACCGCACCTCCGCTTTCCTGGCCGGCAGTCCCGGCGCGCTGTCGCAGATCACGATCCTGGCGGTCGAGCGCGGCGCCGACCTGCCGGGCATTGCGGTGGTGCAGACCATGCGCGTCATGATCCTGACCGCCGCGCTGCCGATGGTGCTGGCGATTGCAGGCGTCACGCCCTCCGCTGCACCGTCGTTGACGACGACCATCGCCTCGCCGCTCGACCTGCTCGAGCTAGCCGCCGCGTCGCTGGCCGCAGCGCTCGTGTTGCGGCTGATCAGGTTTCCCGCGAGCTGGATGTTCGGCGCGATGATCGCCTCCAGCGTGCTGCATGGTGCCGGATGGGTCGAGGGCGGCCTGCCGGACTGGGTGCGTGGCGTTGCGCTGATCGGGATCGGCGCACTGATCGGCAGCCGTTTCGCGCGGATGCGGATCAAGACGCTCGCCGGCCACCTCCGCGCTGCGCTGGGCTCGTTTGCCGTGGCCATCGCCGTCTCCGCCATCTTCGTTGGCATCGTGGCGCTGACCACCCCGGTGAAATTCTCCGACGTCGTCGTCGCCTTCGCGCCGGGCGCGATGGACGCGATGCTGGCGCTGGCCTTGACGCTGCACATCGACCCGATCTTCGTCGGCGCCCACCACCTGTCGCGTTTCGTCTTCGTGACGATCGCAACGCCGGGCATCGTGCACCTGTTCGGGCGCACGCAGGACGACGTGGATGATTGAGCTTTAGCGCTTCGCGGTCCGCACGAATCCCCACGCGGCGATCGCGGCCATCACGAGGGAGATCAGCACGTTGTAGCCGGCGAGCGACAGGCCGAGGAAGCGCCATTGCACCTCGTCGCAGCGCACCACCTTCACGGTGTCGAGCTTCGACAAGAGATCGGCGGCGCTGCCGAGGTTGACGACCGGACCGGAGCAATCGGTCGGCCCCTTCCAGAACCCCCATTCGACCCCGGAATGGTAGGCGCCGAGGCCGGCATTGGCGAGCGTGGCCAGGGTGAGGATCGCCAGCCCAGCCAGCAGCAGCGGCCGCGGCGCGCCGCTTCGCGCCGCCAGCGCCGTCAGCACACCGAGCGGTATCGCAAGGTAATAGGCGTAGCGCTGCTCCAGGCACAATGGGCAGGGCAGGATCTCCAGGACGAGCTGGAAGAACCAGGCGCCCGCAATCGTGGCTGCGCCGATCAGCGTGACCAAGGCCGCGGCGGTCAGCGCGGGGCTCGTGGCGCCCGGCTTGAACGCAGGTATGGCGGCACTCTGGGTGGTCACGGCAGCCTCTTTCGTATCTCTCGCGCGCCCTAAGCCTCTAGCCCCGGCCCATGCGGCTGTCGAGAACGGCCGGGATCACTTTGGCGCGGGTTGACCCCGTCCCGTCCATGGCTATAGTCCGCCGGCTTCGCGACGCCGCCTATGGGGCCGACCGAGGGCCCCTGTGGCGGAACTGGTAGACGCGCTCGACTCAAAATCGAGTTCCGCAAGGAGTGCTGGTTCGATTCCGGCCAGGGGCACCACGCTTCGCCCTTCGGGCTTCGCGTGGCGGGGCTCGAAGGGCGAAGCGTGTCCGGCGAAGCCTCTTGGCGAAGTCGAACTGGTTCAGCAAGCTCGAGCTACGACCCGAGCGTTGCTGCGAGCACATCGGCCAGGCCACGCCCGGCGCTGCCGTCTTCATCCAGGCCCGGATTGTAAATGGTGATCTCCAGGCCGACCGCCTTGCCACTCGCCAAGCCAACCCGGAGCACGGTCGATAGCTCGTCCCACGACAACCCACCCGGCACGCGAAAATCGACAGCCGGCATGATGGCATCGTCGAGACAATCGGCGTCGAGATGGATGAAGAAGCCGTCCAGCTCGGCTCGCATCAGGTAATCGACGGCTTCGCGTGCAGCGGCCTCGATGCCCCGCGCCCGCACAGCAGGAAGATCAAGCACCTTGAGCTCTTCGGGAAGCGGCTGGCTTCCATATTCCGCCTGATCCTGGTGATCGCGATATCCAAACGCCACAATGTCTTCAGGGCGGACCAGAGGACCGTGACCTTCGATGTCGGCCAGGAGGGACGGGCCGTAGCCGGAAACGAAGGCAAGGTCCATCGAGGCGCCCTCACCATTGGGCTCCGCCTCGGGCTGGAAAAAATCGGCGTGGCCGTCGATGAACAACAGGCCGTAGCGGCCGCGCCGTCGAAGCGCGAGCATCGAGCCCAGCAAGATCGTGCAATCGCCGCCCAGCACCAGCGGAAACTCGCCCGCGACAAGCACCGCTTCCACCGCGTCGGCGAGCTGGGGCGACCACGCCGCTATTGCGCCGGCGTTCAAGATGCCGGTCTCGGGATCCGGCACCGGATCTTTCGAAGGCACCACCAGCCGCCCGGCGCGGCGTGCGCCGATGCGCTCCGCAAGTCGAAGCTTCAGCAGCTGTTCGGGCAAGCGCTCCACGCCGTCGGTCGCAAGGCCGAGCGTCGAAGGCGCTTCGATAATTGCATAGGGCATGGTCGGCATGGCGCCTTCCCGCTCGCGACTATTGTGCCGAGTAGGTCACGGCCTCGATCTTGTGACCGTCTGGATCGCGGACAAACGCCCCATAATAGTTGAGGTCGTAACTCGGCCGCAGCCCGGGAGCGCCAGCGTCGCTGCCACCATGCTCTAATGCTGCTGCGTAGAAGCGATCGACCATCGCGCGGTTCTCGACGGCAAAGGCGATATGACTGCCGTTACCCACGGTCGCGGGTTTTCCATCGATCGGAACTTGAACGCTGAAGTGAAACGTCCCGCTTCCGTAGCCCAGTCCACCCTCGTCCTCGGCCATCGGCGTGATCCCGACGACCGGCAAGACCGCATCGTAGAAGCGCTTCGCACGCTGAACATCATTCGTACCGACGGAGACATGATGGATCACAACGACCTCCCGTTCCGGTGTTGCTTCGTAACGGTGAGCTTCCGGTCGTTGTTCCGCAGAGCCGCCTGCGGTTCTACCCACCACGAAGCAGATGCCGGGAACCCCGCCCCCGAAGTTGCTTTATCTACAAAGGAAGCAAGACATGGACACACGCGTCAGACATTGCAGGGTCCGGATCGGATCCGTGGATACCTTCTACCGAGAAGCCGGTCCTGAACGCGCGCCCGTCGTTCTGCTACCGCACGGCTATCCCTGTTCATCCTACGAATTCCGCAATCTGATGCCGCGACTGGCCGATAAATGGCGGCTGATTGCTCCCGACTATCCCGGGTTCGGCTATAGCGGGACACCTGATGACTTCGATTACAGCTTCGACGGCTATGCCGCGTGGCTCGACCAGTTCGTGAAGCAGCTGAAGATCGAACGCTTCGTGATCTACCTTCATGATTTCGGCTCACCGATCGGAGCCAGGCTGGCGATCATGCGGCCTGAAAGGGTGGTGGCCCAGATCATTCAAAACGGCGACATACCTTACGAAGATGCGCTTGGCCCGGCATACGCCGACATCGAGAAGTTCTGGTCACTGCCCGATCAGGAGATGCGTGCGGCGATGAGGGAAGCTATCACTGAAGAGAATTTCCGCGACGAGTTCCTGAATGACGTGCGTGCGGATCTGGCTGGGCTCATCGCGCCGGACCTTTGGCGATTGCACTGGTCGCTGATGACCGAGCGGCGGAAAGACGCCGCCGCAGACGTTCTGTTTGGCCTCAAGGCGAACCGCCAATGGTTTCCCGAGCACCGCCGATATCTTCAGCAGCACAAGCCGCCAACATTGATCCTGTGGGGGCCGCAGGACCATTACATGCCTGAGGAGTCAGGGCGGGCCTATCTCCGCGACCTGCCGGATGCCGAACTGCATTTCCTGGATGGCGGCCATTGGCTGCTCGAAACCAACCTCGATGAGGTTGTCGCGCTGACGCGATCATTTCTCGAACGGATCGAACCTTAACGGGCAACGACAGCGCTTTTGTCGCCAACCGGCACCGGCGCGGGCGGCAAGCTTCCCCGATCGTCCCGGGACGTTCGACTTCCCCCAGATATTCCCTATATCGTGCGGCAACGATCTTGACGCAGCGGACCGCTTCGATGGCCAGGAGACGCACGACGGACACGGACGACCTTCCCCGCTATTTCGTCTGGGTCCGGGGGCTCGAAGGGCCCGAGCCGCAGAAATGGACGGCGATGGATTTCGGCGTCGGCGATTGGAAGCGGCCGCTCGTGCTGGCCTATTTGGAGCTACCGGAAGACGAACGGCCGCTGTCGCTATCGGTCCTGGCGCGGCGATATCCGCCGCCGCGGGTTGATCTTTCGTAAGCTGGATTGGCGGCGGCACTCCGTCGCGCGGCAACGTTGGGTCGGCACATGGCAGTCCCGTGACTTTCCCGCCCCCATGATTATGGGTGTCACCGTCTTCGGGCTGCGGTTAGACTTGCCTCGCGCCGCGGGGGACACGCGGATCGCGGGACCATGATCATGACCGAACAAGGCGAGACGGGTGAAGCCATCACCATCCTCCTCGTCGAGGACGATGCGCCGACCTGCTGGCGGCTGCAGGATGCGCTGGCCAAGGCCGGTTACGAGGTCCGCAGCGCCGGTACGCTTGCGGAGGCGCGGCAGGCCCTCGCCGCCGGGGCGCCGCGCGTGCTGCTGACCGACCTCCGACTGCCCGACGGCCACGGCGTCGAGCTGATCCGCGAGATGCGGCAGCGCTTCCCCGACACCGAAATCATGGTGATTTCCGCGCTCGGCGACGAGGAAAGCGTGATCTCCGCGATCACGGTCGGCGCCACCGGCTACCTGCTCAAGGACGCCTTCCCCACCGACATCGCCACCACGGTGCGCGATCTGGTCGCGGGACATTCGCCGATCTCGGCCTCGATCGCCCGCTTCATCGTGCGCAGGACGCAAGGTGCCGCGCAGAATTCGGCGGAGCCGCCGCCCGGCCCCGCGCTCAATACGGCAAGGCTCACCCCGCGCGAGATCGATATTCTGTGGGGCATCGCCAAAGGCTTCAGCTATGCCGAGATCGCGAGCCATCTCGGCCTGTCCAAACAGACCGTCCCCGGCCATATCAAGAACATCTATCGCAAGCTCGAGGTGCATACGCGCAGCGAGGCGGTGTTCGAGGCGGTGCAGCAGGGCCTGATCAAGCTGTGAGCGAGATCGCGGCCAAAGCACCTACGAAGGCACCGACACGCCCGCGGCGCCGGCTAATCGCCTCGCGCCTCGTGCCCTATCTGCTGCTTCAGGCGCTGATCGTGATCGTCACGATCCTGGGGATTCGGTTGCTGCAGCCGAGCGATCCCGACGACTACGCGGTGGACGATTTCTCGGCGCGGGAGGACGGTCTGACGCGCCCGGTGACGCTGCCCCATTTCACCTCGTCGCGCTATTCGCTGGCCGACCCGCCGATCTACGCCGGCACCTTCACGTTCCGGAGCGGCGATGCGGCCTCGGGCTGGTCGGTGTTCCTGCCGCGCTTCAGCAACGCGGTGGAGGTCGCCGTCAACGGCGTCGTCGTGCTCGACTCCCGACGCGACACCAACGCCAACCGGCCCGACCGCAACACGCCGCAGATCGCCGCCATCCCCGCGTCGCTGCTGCGCGAGGGCGGAAACGAGATCACGGTGCGGCTGTTCGTATGGGGCCCGCTCAAGGGCTTCCTCGACACCGTCTATGTCGGGCCGGATGCCGCCTTGCGCCCGGCCTATGAGACACGCACGCTGCTGTTCGTCACCCTGCCGGTGGTGTTTTCCGCCTGGCAGGCGATCCTGGCCGTCATCCTCGCGATCATGTGGCTGATGCGGCGTCACGAGCCGGTCTATGGCGTACTGGCGACGGCGATGGTGCTCGGCGTGGTGCAGGCATTCGCGCCGCCGCCGGTGCCGCCGGCTACGGTATCGCACCTGGCCGCGGTGCTGCTGGCCTCCGCACCGATTGAGAGCGCGCTGATCGTCGTGTTCGGCGTGCTGTTCTTCGGCTGGCGCTGGCCGCGCTACGGCACGCTGCTGTTCGTGCCCGGCGTCCTCGTGTTCGTGGTCGGGCTGATCGGGGGCCCGCCGCTACCGCGCATCCTGTTCCTGGTGCTCGGCATTCCCACCGTCGGGCTCTGCCTGTTTCTGATGGCTTGCGTCACTGCAACCGCGGTGGTGCGACGGCAAGACGCGGCGAGCTTCACGATCGGCTGCGCGGTGACCATCGTGCTGGTCTGCTGGGTCCAGGACATGCTCACGGTGCTCGACATCGTGAGCAACGATCGCATCTTCGTCTCGCGCCTGTCCTATTCGGCGATGCTGGTCGCGATCGGCGCCGGGCTGACCTGGCGCTTCGCCCGCGCCTTGAACCAGGTCGACAGCTTTGCCGGCCAGTTGGTGACGCGGGTGCGGGAGGCCGAGGAGCGGCTGAAGGCGAGCTTTGCCCGCGAGGAGGAGCGCGCCCGCGCGGCGGCGCTCGCCAACGAGCGCACGCGCCTGATGCGAGACCTGCACGACGGCCTCGGCGGCCAGCTGGTGAGCATCGTCGCGCTGTCCGAACGCGGCAGCACGGGCGCGAGCATCACGGACGCCGCCCGCGCGGCGCTGAAGGATCTCCGTCTCGTGATCGATTCCATGGACGACATTGGCGGCGACCTGATGCTGGCGCTCGGCTCCTGGCGCGAGCGCGCCACGGCCCAATTGCGCCCGCACGACATCACGCTCGACTGGCGCGTGGCGACGCCGCAGGGCCTGCCGCTGCATCCCGAGCTCAGGCCATGGCACGTCGTCCAGATCGTGCGCATCCTCGACGAAGCCGTGACCAATGCGGTCAAGCACGCGCAGGCCCGCCGCATCGCGGTGACCATCGACACGTTCGACGCGGGCCAGGGGCCGTATGGCGTGATCAGCGTGACTGACGACGGAGGCGGCTTTGCGCTGGCCGGCAATGGCGAGGCCGCGGGGGCCGGCCAGACCGCGCGCGGCCTGCGCAACATGAAAAGCCGCGCCGCGCGCTGCGGCGCGGTGCTCGACCTGACGTCTGATTCCTCCGGCACGCGCGTGCGGCTGAAATTGCCGCAACGTTTTCCCGACAGCGACATGGCCGCGGGCTGAAAGGGCCCCCTCCCCGAACGTGTGGGGCGCACGGAGAGAGGGGACGGGCCGGGTAAAATTGCCTGCGGAGGACGGGGGGGTCGTCCGCAGGCCCCTTGGCCCGAAGCGATGCATCAATTCAATGAAGCGGAAATATCAGCGCACGCCGACGCGATTGACCGGGCCGCCGCGATTCATCGGCGTGCCGGCACGCACACCGACACCGGGCGCGCCGACACCGGGGGTCGCGACGGCAGCCCGCGCGACCGGCGCTCCCACCACCACGGCGCCAGTCGGCCGCACCACGCAGCCCTTGGGCACGCCAACGGTCTTGCAATAGACCACGGCCTGCGCCGGGCTCGTGCCCAGCGACACCGTCGCCGCGCCCGCCAGCGCCATGACCGTCAGCCCTGCGCCCAGCGCTCCAGCTCTCTTCGACATCTTGCTCTCCTGGTTCCGTTCGGCGTCCCGACGCAATCACCGGGTCTCGCAGCCGAGGTGCAGCCTGAATGACAAAAGTCGGCGCGCGGATACATGCCATGAAGATGGGGGTACCGCGGGCGGGAGGACTGGCCGCTGCCATGAACATGGCATGGACCGGCGCCCGGCCTTTGCGGAATGGTCCGGCCCGATTGATCCCGGTCGGGACCAACGAGAATTCCAAAGAGGTGCTCTATGAAGATTTCGGTTCTTGCCGCGCTGCTGCTCGCAGCTGCCGCCCTGCCTGCTGCCGCACAGTCCGGTCCATCTGTGCAGGAGCAAATGGCCTGCCGCGGCGACGCCAGCAAATTCTGCGCCGAGCATATCGGCAAGCCGCCGCAGATGAACGCCTGCCTGCGCGAGAACAAGTCGAAGCTGTCCGATTCCTGCCGCAAGGTGGTCGAATCGCGCGGAGGCTAGTCCTTGATCCTTCTCTCTTGGAAGAAGCCAGAGAGGGCGGCGCTCTGCCGCCCTCTCGAAAAAATGCCAAAGGCGCGCCGCTATTCCTGCATCATTTCGCCGCTTCCGCCGAACTCGGCGGGAAAATCCTTCAGCTTGGGCAGGCCATCGCGCATCGGCAGCACGGTCTCGGCATAGTTGACGTGGACGCTGGGCGTGAACGCGAGGGTGGGGATGGTGGCGGCGAAAACGTCGACCAGACCGAGCGGCGGATGGTTGGTCATGAGATGGCCACCGCACTTCCTGCAATATTTGCGCTGGCTGAGCGGCGTCTTGACGAAGGTCTCGACATTCTGAGCGCCTTCGATGATGCGCACGGCTTCCGGCTTCCAAAGGCTGAAAGCGTTGACCGGACCGCCCGACCACGAGCGGCAGGAGCGGCAATGGCAATAGCCCATCGCCTCCGGCGCGCCCGTGACCTCGACCGTGACCGCGCCGCAGAAGCAGTTTCCGACATGTTTCATTTGGACGTCTCCCTTTTTCTGATGGATCGTTATCGCGCGTCGGCGCCCCGCGCGCCGTTTCGATTGGATGCGCGGGGCTTGACCTAGACTATACCGACCGGCGCCAGGGAATAAGCATGGAGACGCGTTGCTTGTACTGCCGGTACTCGTCGCCGAAGAGATCGACGAGATCGCTCTCCTCCAGCGCGATGCCGACGAAGATGTAGAGCGTGGTCACGGCCGCGAACAAGAGATGACCCGCGGTCATGACTGGCGCCGCCCAGAACGCGATGATGAAACCGAGATAGATCGGATGGCGGACGAATTTGTAGAGCAGCGGCGTCTTGAAACGCGGCGGCTGCATTTCCTTGCCGACGAGATGATTCGTCACCTGATGCAGGCCGAACAGTTCGAAATGGTTGATGATGAAGGTCGAGGTGAACACCAGCACCCAGCCAGCGAAGGACAATGTGACCAGTGTCACGGCAAGATCGGGGTTCTCGACCTCCCATATGACCGCGGGTAGCGGACGCCACTGCCAGAACAGCAGGAGCAATGACAGGCTCGCGAACAGCACATACGTGCTTCGCTCGACCGGCTTGGGGACGAACTGCGTCCACCATGCCTTGAATTGTTGGCGCGCCATCACGCTGTGTTGAACCGCGAACAGCGACATCAGCAGCAGATTGATGACGACCGCGCGAACGACGGGCGCTTCGGCACCGGTATCGATGGTCTTGGGCACCATCACCCCCATGACGAAGCCGATCGCGTAGAGAATGGTGACGAAAAACACGAGATATGCCGCAATTCCGTACAGAAAGGCGATGAACCTGAAAATACGAGAGCCCGTAACCTCCGGGCCGAGAGAATGAACCTGATGATCAATTTGGGTCATGAAACACTCCGTTGTGCCGAGGCATCGACACGGTTTGGTCTTCGCACCATGCCGGATCGGACGTCCCGCGGCTTTCGCGGACGATTGATTTTCGCCTGAGACGACTTTGATTTTTGCTTGAGACGACGAGAACGTGCGATTTCGCTTTGAAAACAACGTGCTGGACGGTGACCTTCGGGAGCTCACTTGCGACGGGGAAACCGTTCCGTTGCAGCCGCAAGTGTTCGATCTCTTGCTTTATCTGGTCACGCAACGGGCGCGTGTGGTCAGTAAGGATGACCTGATCAGCCAGGTCTGGAACGACCGCATCGTCTCGGATTCCGCCCTCAACAGCCGGATCAACGCCGCGCGCAAGGCGCTCGGCGACGACGGCGCGAGCCAGCGCCTGATCAAGACCATTCCGCGCAAGGGCTTTCGGTTCGTCGGCGAGGTCCGGGAAGAGGTGGCGGCATCGCCCGCGCGGACCGAAGCCAGGCTCGCTCCCCCGCGCATGGCGGACCGCCCGGCGGTCGCGGTGCTCGCCTTCGAGAACAAGAGCGGGGATCCCGAGCAGGACTATTTCGGCGACGGGATCAGCGAGGACATCCTCACCGCGCTGTCGAAGCAGCGCTGGTTCATGGTGATCGCCCGTAACTCCTCCTTCACCTACAAGGGACGCGCGGTCCATATCAGGCAGATCGCCGAGGAGCTCGGCGTCCGCTACATCGTCGAAGGCAGCGTGCGCAAGACGGACAACCGGGTGCGCATCACCGCGCAGCTCAACGACGCCGTGTCGGGCGGTCATCTCTGGGCCGAGCGCTATGACCGCGAGCTCGTCGACGTCTTCGCCGTGCAGGACGAGATCACCAACGCGATCGCCGCCGCGATCGAGCCGCAGATCCACGCCGCCGAGAATTTCCGCAGCCGTCGTAAGCCGCCGGCGAGCCTCGACGCCTGGGACCTGTTGATGCGCGCGCTGTCGCATTATTGGCGCGTGACCCGGCAGGACCATGCGGCCGCGAAGGCGCTGCTCGCGCGCGCGATCGCGATCGATCCGGATTACGGCCAGGCGTTGTCGGTGCTGGCCGTGAACGACATGTTCGGCGTGCATCTCGGCTGGACCGAGCTGGCCGCGGTTGCGCCGTCCGCGGAAGCCGCCGCGCTCAAAGCGGTGCGCTGCGACCATGAGGACGCCTGGGCACATGCCGCGCTCGGCAGCGTCTGCTTCTCGACCCGCAGGCTCCCAGACGCGCTGTCCGAGTTCGAGCAGGCGCTCGCGCTCAATCCGAACTTCTCACTGGCGCAGGGCTATTACGCGCTGGCACTGTCCTATGCCGGACGCTCGAACGACTCGTTCGAGGCCGCGCAAAAGGCGATCCGGCTGTCGCCGCGCGATCCGTCATTGGCGATCTATCACGGTATCGCCGCCTATGCGCGCTTCACCGAACGGCACTATGGCGAGGCCATCGCGCTGGCGCGCGAGGCGATCCGCCACCGCGGCGATCTTACCGGCGCATACCGCGTGCTCGCCGTCTCCGCCGGCATGACCGGCGATGGCACGCTTGCGGAAATGGCACTCGGAGAGCTCCGCCGCACCCAGCCGGGCATCTCGCTGCACTGGATCGCGACGCAGCTGCCGTGGGCCAGTGAGCGAGATCGCGAACACTATCTGGAGGGATTCCGCCGCGCAGGCTTGCAGTGAGGCGTCTTACCCTCCCTGCAGGGCAAGCGCTAGGTTCGCTTCCGGCGTAAATGGACGACGACATCGAGCCGCGCGATCTCGTGGCCGGGAAGCGCCTCGGGCATCTTGGTGAAGGCGAGGCCCTCGGCCACGTCGACCAGCACGTCCTCGCCTTCGAGATAGAAGTGCGGATGCAGGGACGTGTCGGTGTCGAAGAACGACTTGATGCCGTCGGCCGCGATCCGGCGCAAGAGGCCCGCTTCGGTGAACTGGTTCAGCGTGTTGTAGACGGTGGCGAGCGACAGGTATGCGTTCGCAGCCATCGCTTCTGCGTAGAGACTTTCTGCGGTGACGTGACGATGGCCGCCCAGGAACAGCAGTCGGCCCAGCGCCACGCGCTGGCGTGTCGGGCGCAAGCCGGCATTGCCGAGCAATTGCAGGCAGTGCTGCACGCCCGCATCCGGCGACGGCTCAAGACCGGCGATATCGGGTCCGCCGTCGTCATCCGCAGGGATAGTCGTGGCCTGAATGTCCATCCATCGTCTCACGGCTCAAGCAAACGGGATGCGCAGCCGCGTCCCGCTACTTGCCATTCGATCGCAAAAGCGGCGGGCCGGCTTTGATCCGGATCAAATTTGGCGTCGACCGCCTCTGACCTGGCGCAAGGCGGGCCGGCTCATTCCCGGCCAGAATGCGCGGGCATAGATGAGGTTCGCATGTCCAAGCCGGTTCCCGACAAGGCAGAGGTCGCACTCGAATATCCCGACAAATTCTATGTCGGCACCTTCGAGCATTCGTCCCGCTTCGAGGCGAAGCTCGACGGCAGCGGCATTGCGCTGGTGCTGCAACATCCTGGTGCGGCCGATGAACGCAAATCGGTGCATCTGCACGTCAACTTCGGCCTGCTGGCCGGCATCCTGCGGGAGCTCGCCGGCAGCGTCGCCGCGCTTCCCAAGGACGACATCGCGCACCGCGAGCAGCTTGCAGAGGCGCTCGAGGAATTGCGGCGGGCGCTCGGCGCAAAATGACGGGCTGATGCTTTTGGTCGCAGGCGCGGACTTGTGCACTGCCCCGGCATGCTCTCATCACTTCTGAAGGCCGCCTGATCCCTCGGAGCTGGCCGATCTACCGTGCCGTCGCACAGGCGGAGAAACAGGACGAGCTGTACATTTTTTGTGCGAGCACTGTCGCGACTTTCATCTTGCCGCGCTGAACGGGACTGTGTGAGCCTCGATGGCGGATGGGGACTGGGATGGACCGACCGTCGCTTTGCGCGCGAGGGCGCGTGCGAAGCGTTTCCGGCTGGTCTCGCTTGAGAAAGATTACGACATGCCAAAACGAGTGTTGCTTGGTCTCCTCCTGGCTTGCGGCCTTGCGGCCCCTGCGCTGGCGCAAGAGCCGAAGACGGGGGGTGTGATCAATGCCGTGATTCAGCCCGAGCCGCCCGGCCTGATGCTTGCACAGGTCCAGAACGGCCCCACCCAGATGGTCTCGGGCAACATCTTCGAAGGCCTCTTGCGCTACAGCCCCAAGCTCGATCCCCTGCCGGAGCTCGCCGAGAGCTGGAGCGTCAGCGAGGACGCCAAGACCTACATCTTCAAGCTGAAGAAGGGCGTGACCTGGCACGACGGCAAGCCCTTCACCGCCGCCGACGTGCTGTTCTCGATCGAGATGCTGAAGCAGACCCATGCGCGCGCCCGCACCAATTTGGCGCAGGTCGACAAGGTCGAGACGCCGGACGATCATACGGTGGTCTTCACGCTGAAGCAGCCGTTCGGCCCGTTCCTCGGCATCTTCGAGGTCGGCTCGATGCCGATGGTGCCGAAGCATCTCTATGCAGGCACCGACTGGAAGACCAACCCCTACAACAACGCACCCATCGGCACCGGCCCATTCATGTTCAAGGAATGGCAGAAGGGCTCGTTCATCCGCCTGGTCAAGAATCCGAACTACCACGAAAAGGGCAAGCCCCATCTCGACGAGATCTACTGGCAGATCATCCCGGACGCCGCCGCGCGCTCGGTGGCTTACGAGACCGGCAAGGTCGACGTGCTGCCCGGCGGCTCGGTCGAGAATTTCGACGTGCCGCGGCTGTCCAAGCTGAAGGACACCTGCGTCACCGGCGCCGGCTGGGAATTCTTCTCGCCGCTGGCCTGGCTGTGGCTGAACAACCGCCAAGGTCCGCTCGCCGACAAGCGGGTGCGGCAGGCGATCATGTATGCGGTCGACCGCGACTTCGCCAAGGACGTGATCTGGAACGGGCTCGGCAAGGTCGCCACCGGCCCGTCGGCCTCGACCATCAAGTTCTATACCGATGACGTGAAGAAATACCCCTACGATCCGGCCAAGGCCAAGGCACTGCTGAAGGAAGCCGGCTACAAGGGCGAAAAGATCCGCCTGCTGCCGCTCGCCTATGGCGAGACCTGGCAGCGCTGGGGCGAAGCCGTCAAGCAGAACCTCCAGGATGTCGGCATGACCATCGAGACGATCGCCACCGACGTCGCCGGCGGCAACCAGAAGATCGCCGAGTGGGATTACGACATCGCCTTTACCTATCTCTACCAGTACGGCGACCCCGCGCTCGGAGTGGGACGCAACTACATCTCCAGCAACATCGCCAAGGGCCAGATGTTCAACAACGTCGAGGGTTACTCCAACCCGGATATCGACAAGCTGTTCGCCGAGGGCGCGGTTGCAACGCCGGATTCCAAGCGCAAGGAGATCTACGAGAAGGCGCAGAAGATCCTGGTCGAGGACGTGCCGGTGGCCTGGATGCTCGAGCTGCAATTTCCGACCATCATGCGCTGCAAGGTCAAGAACCTGATCACCACGGGGATCGGGGTCAATGACGGCTTCAAGGACGCATGGCTCGACAAGTGAAGCCTCTTACCTCTCTCCCCTGCGGGGAGAGGTCGAATGTGCGCATAGCGCACATTCGGGTGAGGGGGAGTCTCCACGAGTCCAACTGCTGATACGCTCGCGGGAAGTCCCCCTCACCCCAACCCTCTCCCCGCATCCGCCTTCGCCGAGGCTTCGGCGGACAAGAGCGGGGCGAGGGAGTCACTCCGTCTCCGTGGCGCCAGGTCACATCACCAATATGACTCACTAGATGCTCTCCTTCGTTGCTCAGCGTGTCCTGAAGGGCGTGATCGTCCTGCTCGCGATCGTCGTTCTCAATTTCTTCCTGATCCGCCTGGCGCCCGGCGATCCCGCGATCGTGATGGCGGGCGAGGCCGGGGCCAGCGATCAGGTCTTCGTCAAGCAGCTCCGGGAGAAGTTCGGGCTCGACAAGCCGCTGCCCGAGCAGCTCTTCATCTACGTCAAGGGCGTCGTCAGCCTCGACCTCGGCTTTTCCTTCCGCCAGCAGGCTCCGGTCGCAAAACTGATCGGCGAGCGGCTGCCGGCGACGCTGTTGTTGACGCTGACCGCCTTCGCGATCTCGCTCACGCTCGGCATCCTGTTCGGCACCTTCGCCGCGCGCTTTGCCGGAACCTTCCTCGACACCGCCATCACCGTGTTCGCTCTGATCTTCTACGCCATGCCGATCTTCTGGGTGGCGCTGATGGGCATCCTCCTGTTCTCGGTCACGATGGATTGGCTGCCGAGCTTCGGTTACGAGACGGTCGGGGCCAACCTCACCGGCCTTGCCCATGCGGTCGACGTCGCAAAGCACCTGATCATGCCGGCGATGACACTCGGCCTGTTCTTCATGGCGACCTACACCCGCATGACGCGCGCCTCGATGCTGGAGGTGAAACGCCTCGACTTCGTCAAGACGGCGCGCGCCAAGGGGCTCTCCGACGCCGTGATCCAGCGCCGCCACGTGCTGCGCAACGCGCTGCTGCCGGTGGTGACGCTCGCCGGCGTGCATTCCGGCACGCTGATCGGCGGCGCCGTCATCACCGAGACCGTGTTCGCCTGGCCCGGCATCGGGCGGCTGATGTACGACGCGCTGCTGCAGCGGGACTACAATCTGCTGCTCGGCGTGTTCGTGATCTGCTCCGCCATGGTCCTCACCTTCAACCTCATCACCGACCTCGTCTATCGCCTGGTCGATCCGCGGATCGAATACGCCGCATGAAACAGTTCTGGAAATCGATGCTGAAGAGCCCGAGCGGCGTCATCGGGCTCGTCATCCTCCTGGTTGCAATCTCTGTCGCGGTGTTCGGACCGATGCTGTTCCCGAACTCGCCCTGGCGCATGGTGCAGCGGCCGTTCCTGCCGCCGTTCACGCTCGGGGCCGTGCCGCTCGGCACCGACGCGCTCGGCCGCGACATCTTCGCCGGCATGATCTTCGGCGCCCGCGTCTCGCTGCTGGTCGGTCTCGTCTCCACGCTGGCGGCGCTGATCGTGGGCGTGCCGATCGGCGCCATGGCCGGTTATTTCGGCGGCAAGGTCGACGACGCCCTGATGCGCTTCACCGAGTTCTTCCAGACCATTCCGAGCTTCGCGCTCGCGATCGTGCTGGTCGCCATCCTGCAGCCCTCGATCTATTCGATCGTCGCCTCGATCGCGGTGGTGAGCTGGCCGCCGGTCGCTCGCCTCGTGCGCGGCGAGGTGCTGTCGCTGCGCACCCGCGAATATGTCCAGGCCGCCGTCGTCACCGGCCAGAGCAACAGCTGGATCATCCTGCGCGAGATCCTGCCCAACGCGTTGTCGCCCGTGATCGTGCTGGCCTCGTTGATGGTGGCCACCGCGATCCTGCTTGAATCCTCGCTGTCCTTCCTCGGCCTCGGCGATCCCAATCTGATCTCCTGGGGCTACATGGTCGGCGCCGGCCGCACCGTGATCCGGCAGGCCTGGTGGATCACCGTGTTTCCCGGCATCGCCATCCTGATCTCGGTGCTCGGGCTGAACCTGATCGGCGAAGGCCTCAACGATGCGCTCAATCCGCGCCTGTCGCGGGAGGGCCGCTGACGATGACCGCCTCGCCCGCCGTCTCCATCAGGAACTTGCGGATCGCGCTGCCCAAGGGCGCCGAGCGCCCCTTCGCGGTCGACGGTGTCTCGCTCGATCTGCAGCCCGGCAAGATCGTCTGCGTCGTCGGCGAGTCCGGCTCCGGCAAGTCGATGTGCGCGCATGCGCTGATGGGCCTTTTGCCGGATACGGTCTCGGTCACCTCTGGTGAAATCCAGTTCGAGGGCCGGGACCTGCTCAAGCTCGCTGACGACGGCTGGCGCGATCTGCGCGGCCGTCGGCTGGCGATGATCTTCCAGGAGCCGATGACCGCGCTCAATCCGTTGATGCGGATCGGCGACCAGATGGCGGAGATGTTCGAGGCGCACGGCCTGCTCACGCCGAAGGAGCGGCGGGCCAAGGCGCTGGCGCTGGCAAGCGAAGTCGGCCTGCCCGACCCTGAGCGCATCGTGCGCGCCTATCCGCACCAGCTCTCCGGCGGCCAACGCCAGCGCGCCATGATCGCGATGGCGCTCGCTCTCGAGCCCGCGGTGCTGGTCGCGGACGAGCCGACCACCGCGCTCGACGTCACCACGCAGGCCCAGATCCTGAAGCTGATCCGCAACCTCCAGCGGAGCCGCAACATGGCGGTGATGTTCATCACCCATGATTTCGGCGTGGTCGCCGACATCGCCGACCAGGTCGTGGTGCTCCGCCACGGCAAGGTCGTGGAGGAAGGTCCGGCCGCGGCCATCTTCAACGAGCCGCAGCACGACTACACCAAGGCATTGCTTGCCGCCGTGCCCTCGATGGATCCGCCGCCGCGAGAGCCATTGGACGATCGGGCCAAGGCCGTCGAGGTGATCGGGCTGGACAAGACCTACGTCACGTCGGGCGGCTGGTTCCGCCAGGCCCGCCGCGTCGATGCGGCGCGCGCGGTCAACTTCAACATCCTCAAGGGCGAGACGCTCGGCCTCGTCGGTGAATCCGGCTCGGGCAAGTCGTCGGTAGCGCGCTTGGTGATGCGACTGATCGAAGCCGACCGCGGCACGGTGCGGATCGGCGAGACCGACCTGACCTCGCTTTCCGGCAAGGCGCTGCGCGGCGAGCGCCATCGCATCCAGATGATCTTCCAGGATCCGTTCGCCTCGCTCAATCCGCGCCGCAAGATCGGCCACATCATCGCCGACGGGCCGATCGCAGCCGGGACCGATCCGAAGGTGGCGTTCGACCGCGCCCGCGAGCTCCTCAAGATGGTGGGCCTGGACGCCGGCGCGCTCGAGCGCTATCCGCATGAATTCTCCGGCGGCCAGCGCCAGCGCATCGGCATTGCCCGCGCGCTCGCGCTCGAGCCGGAGATCATCGTCGCGGATGAAGCCGTCTCGGCGCTCGACGTCTCGGTGCAGGCGCAGGTGTTGAAGCTCCTGGAAGATCTCAAGGCGCGCCTTGGCTTGTCGATGCTGTTCATCACCCACGATCTGCGCGTCGCGGCCCAGATCTGCGACCGTATCGCGGTGATGCAGCGCGGCGCCATCGTCGAGCTGAAGCCGACGGCGCAACTCTTCGCCGCGCCCGAGCACGCCTATACGCGCGAATTGCTCGCAGCCATGCCCGGACGGAAGGAGCACGCGCCGGCGGCCTGAGGCGGCTCATCCTCGTTCATTGATTTCCGTGATGGTTCCAAAAACTTGCACGCCGAGCAAGGCGAAACATATTCGATTCAGCGGCATTTGCTTTCGTGAGATCATCCTTGCTCATGTCGGCAAGGGGTGACTTGACGCCATAATCGCTCGTCGCGGCTGGCGCCGTACAACGAACGTGGTGTGATGGGCAGCTCAACAACCCAGCAAGCAAGACGCACCGGGATGCTGGGAACTGCGCAGCCTGGTCACGCGCTTTTTATCCAGTCGTGACCGGACCGGCCGCTTCAAAGCTTAAGGGCATGACCATAGATGACGTTTGAATGATCGACGTCATCTCATGACGGACTCACACTGATATTCGGAGCCAACATGGGCGAAGTTATTCGATTTGTCTCGAAGTCCGAGCGCGAGCGAACGCGTCTCATCCAGGAAGCGCGGGCGATCTACGACAGCATCTTCCCGCCGGTCGATCCGACGGACGAGGGCCAGGGAAAGCCGGCGATCCGTCGCCCGTTCATCGGCCGCGACGGAGGTAACGTATCGTGATCAAGATCATCGCCGTGCTTTGCAGCCTCGCCTCTCCCTCCAATTGTCACGAGCAGATCGTCACCACGTCGGACTTTGCGCAAATTTCGGTGCAGGCCTGCCTGATGGGCGCGCCGCAGCTTGCCGAATGGATGAACCAGCATCCGGCCGAGCGCCTGGCGGCCTGGCGCTGCGTGATCGGAGACCAGGGGCGCCGGGGAATCTAGCGAGGCGGATTCCCCTCCGACAAATCAAGGCGACCCACAAATCACGGAGTGACGCCAGTCCATTGCCGGTCTACCCTCCCTGTTCGAAAATGAGGGGGAAGCCGGATGGAGGTCGCCAGCCTCGTTCTTCCCGTATTCGCGATCATCGTCACCGGCTGGCTCGCCGGCGAGCTCGGCTATCTCTCGCGGGCGCTGGCCGATGCCCTGGTGCATTTCGCCTACAACGTGGCGATGCCGGCGCTGTTGATTGTCACGATCGCCCAGGAGCCGGCGCGCAATCTCCTGGAATGGCGTTTTCTGCTCGCCTTCGGCGGCGGCTCGCTGATCTGCTTCGCGCTCGTGTTCGTGCCGGTCCGCGCAGGCGGCAAACACGACCTCGCCAGCAGCACCATTCACGGGATGGCGGCGGCGATGACCAACACCGGGTTCGTTGCGCTGCCGATCCTGCATGCGATCTACGGCCAACCCGCCGTCCTGCCCGCGGCCGTCGCGACGGTGTTCGTGGCCGCGGTGATGTTTCCGATCACGGTGATCCTGCTGGAAAAGCGCGATGCACGCGGGGCCTCCGTGGGCTCTATGGGACTGGCAAAGCAGATCCTGCTCAATCCCATGGTGCTGTCGACGTTCATCGGCCTCACCTGGGCGGTGACGGGACTGCCGATTCCGGCACCGGTCGCGGCCTATCTCAACATGATCGCTGCCGCGCTCACGCCGTGCGCGCTGTTCGCCATTGGGCTTGGCCTGTCCATCGAGGGCTTGCGGTCCAACCTGAAAGCGTCGTTTGCGCTCGCGGCGGTGAAACTGGTGGTCATGCCGCTCATCGTCTACGGGCTTTGCGTCGTGATCGGCCTCACCCCTCTCTACACGGTTGCGGCGGTCATCTGCGCGGCCGTGCCGACGGCGAAAACCGTCTACGTCCTCGCACATGAACACAAGGTCGAGGAGAAGCTGGTTGCGGCCACGGTCTCGATCACGACGATGATGTCGGTCGCGACATTGCTCATCGCGCTTTATCTGCTCTCGGGATCGGCGAGCGGCATGCGTTGATCCGCCAGTGGCCTCCACCTTGCCGGAGCCCTCTATCTCGTGGTGTTGCTCCAGGTGGGAGCCGAGTTGGTCACGCCGACCGAGGGCCAATTGTATGATCCGATCGACGGCGCGGTGACAGTGCCAACCGTCTGTCCCGACGATCCGTAGGCCGCCCTCGGTTGCGCGGCCGGCGCTCCGGCTCCGCCATAGGTCGGAGCCACCACACCAGTGCTGTATTGCCGGCTGGACCGGACCTTTTTCGCCTCAGCTGCGAATGATGCGGCAAGCAGTCCCGTCGTGATCAGCGCGGAAATGGCGAGTCTGATGGTTTTCATGGCTGATCCCTTCACCCGTTGCGCGCCCCGATATGCCAAGTGTTCATGTATCGGCAAATTTCCATGGGTTCTCCCTTCATAACTCCGTGTGCGGACGAAGGTGCCGGAGCGCGGCGGACTCACACCGTCTTCGGATGGACCCGAATCAGCGCTAGTGCATTGCTTTCAGTGACTTCCCTGGACGCAAGCATGACCGGCGCCGAACTGAAGCAGCTTCGCAACGACCTCTCCGATGCCCTCGAGCGCAAGCTCAGCGCGGCCGACATGGCCAAGCTTTGCGGACTGCCGGAAAGAGGCGGCGCCGACACCATCCGGCGCTGGGAGGTCAGCGGCCCGACGCCGGAGGGGACCAGGATACTGCGCGTGCTCGCGATGGCGAGCGAGCGCTATCCGATCCTGGAGAAGTTCGACATCTTCGATCGACACGACGTGCGTGAGGAAGACAGGCCGGCAAAGCGCGCCGCCTTTCGCGCGCAGATGCGCGATGAGGCACGGCGGCGTCTTGGTTAACGCAAGGCGCGCGCAAGTTACCGACAGAGTGCGCCGTTAAGCCTTCCTTCACCACTTCTTAAGTTGCCATTAAGCACGAAAATCATTTACGGCCCAACAAGTTACGTTGGCCGTCGCTGTGCCACGGATGTGACAGCATTTTCGTCAAAAGCGAGCTATCTGCAAAACCAATGCGGCGCAGAAAACGCGCCTGCCGGGGACCTTACGTGTTGGAGTTCAAGACGATGAAGAAGATTCTGTTTGCGACCGTGGCGCTGCTCGTGTTGGGCGCGGCTGCGCCGGCCGTCGGTGCCGATCTCGGCAACCGCAATTATTACAAGACGCCCGCGCCGGCCTACGCCGCGCCGATCTACAATTGGACGGGCTTCTATCTCGGCGCCCATGTCGGCGGCGCGTTCTCCAGCGACAACAATTTCAATGGCCTTTCCACCGGCAACAACGGCAACGGCCGCTTCCTCGGCGGCGTGCAGGTCGGTGCGGACTGGCAGTTCCACCCGAACTTCGTGGTCGGCGTCGAAGGCCAGTATTCCTGGCTCTCCGGCAGCGTCGGCGCCGTGTTCCCGGGCGGCATCGCCTACACCAACGACCAGCGCGGCCTCGGCTCGATCACGGGCCGCGTCGGCTACACCTGGGGTCCCGGCCTGGTCTATGTGAAGGGCGGCTACGCCTATTCGGACAACAACGAGAGGGTCACCGTCGGCGGCGTGCCGGCCGCCTTCGTCATCACCGGCGATCACCGCAACGGCTACACCGTCGGCGCCGGCCTCGAATACATGTTCGCCCCGAACTGGTCGGCCAAGGCCGAGTACCAGTACTACAATTTCGGCGACGCCAGCTTCACTGCCGGTCCGCTCGCCGGCACCGGCGCCTTCACCACCGACGACCATACCTTCAAGGCGGGCGTCAACTACCGCTTCAACTGGGCGAGCCCGGCCATGGCGCGCTACTGATCGGTTACCAGGACCTTATCAAGATGAAGGGGCCGGCCTCGTTGCCGGCCCCTCTTTTTTCGCTCTGCGGAACAACGTCAACCGATTGGGCTCATTGCGATTCCTTAACCGGTGCTGCCGATACTGCAGCCACAAATAGAAGAACATTGGGGGAATTTTCGATGCCG
Source organism: Bradyrhizobium yuanmingense (assembly GCF_025200905.1). Taxonomy (NCBI): domain Bacteria; kingdom Pseudomonadati; phylum Pseudomonadota; class Alphaproteobacteria; order Hyphomicrobiales; family Nitrobacteraceae; genus Bradyrhizobium; species Bradyrhizobium yuanmingense. Next base: position 6,910,365 of record NZ_CP104173.1, read on the forward strand.
ATCCGTTTGGGCCTTGGCCGCTTCCTTGGCAGTTTCCGTCCGCGTTTCAAAATGCCCAAATGGGGCGTGCGCGGCAGCCTGTTCGCGGCGTTTGCGGTCATCGCGGGCATGGGCCTCGTGATCGCGGCCGGCGCCGGCCTTGCGCTGCAGAATCTCGGCGGACGCATGACTGAACTGAGCGGACGGGACATTCCGCGCCTTTCCGCCAGCCTGCAATTGTCGGCGCTGAGTGCGAGCCTCGCGGCGCAGGGACCGGCCCTGCTTGCGGCGCAGAGCGAGGACGCTCTGAACGAGCGCACCAAGAAACTCAGGGAATTACAGGAGCAGACGCAGCAGAAGCTCAACGAGATCATCGAGCTCGGCGGCGACAAGAGCGTCGTCTCCGGGCTCAGCGAGACGATGAAGAGCATCAACGAGGCGGCTCAGAGCCTGACGAAAGCCGCCCGCGAACGGCTCGACATCGCGGCGCTGCACGACAAGCAATATGACGCGCTTCGCGCCGCGCAGGGCGCGTTCGTCGGCGCAGCGAGTCCGGCGATGCTGGACGCGCAGACCCGCGTCAATGCCATTCTCGGTTCAGCCGACCTGTCAGCCGCAGACGCGACCGACGCCGCGCAGACCGTCGGTCAGCTCGGCAACGTCGTCGCCAGCGGTAATCTCGCCGCCGCCAACATGAGCGCGGCGCTGTCGGCGAACACCAGCGACAAGCTCGATGACATCCAGAAGGAATTCAAGACGGCGCAGGGGCGCCTGCGGTCGAACCTCGATCTGTTGCCGGACAACCAGGGCAACAAGATGCTGCGCGACACCGCGGAAAAGCTGCTCGCGCTCGGCACCGGCAAGACCGGCGTGTTCAATCTGCGCGAGAAAGAGCTCGACTCCATCGACTACGGCCAGACCATCCTGGACGAGACCCGCAAGCTCAATGTCGGGCTCGGCATCAGCGTGCAGCAGCTCGTCGACGGCGTGCAGAAAGAGACCAACACCTCGACCTTCCAGGCGCGGCAGGAGATTTCGCTCGCGACGTCGGTCATGCTGGGCTTGGGCGCGCTGATGCTGGTCGGCTCGGCGCTGTTCGTCTGGCTCTATGTCGGCCGTAACATCCTGCGCCGGATCGGCGCCTTGCAGCAGTCGATGCAGCTGCTCGCGAACGGGGATCTCGAAACCGAGATCTACCGCTCGAAGAATCACAACGACGAAATCTCGGTGATGGCGAACACGCTGCAGGTGTTCCGGGAGAGCATGATCGAGACCCGCGCGCTGACGAGCGAGCAGGACAAGGACCGTATCGCCAAGGCCGAGCGCGCCGCGCGCATGGAGGCGAAGATCGCCCAGTTCGAAAGCACGGTGCGCTCCGCGCTCGATAATCTGGCCCAATCGGCCAATTCGATGCAATCGACCGCGCAGAGCATGTCGAACACCGCCGACCAGTCCAACGCGCTGGTCAACGCGGTCGCCTCCGCGGCGGAAGAGACGTCGGTCAACGTGCAGACCGTCTCGGCCGGCACCGAGCAGCTGTCCTCCTCGATCCAGGAGATCAGCCGTCAGGTCGTGACCTCCGCCGAGATCGCCAAAAAGGCGGTCGACGAAGCGGGAGCGACCGACGCCACGGTGCAGAGCCTTGCCGACAGCGCGAGCCGCATCAGCGTCGTCGTCGACCTGATCCAGACCATTGCCTCGCAGACCAATCTGCTCGCGCTCAACGCCACCATCGAGGCGGCGCGCGCCGGCGAGGCCGGCCGCGGCTTCGCGGTGGTTGCCTCCGAGGTGAAGAGCCTGGCGAGCCAGACCGCCAAGGCGACCGACGAGATCCGCACCCAGATCGCCAGCATGCAGTCAGTCACGACCTCCGCGGTCGGCGCCATCCAGGGCATCGGCCGGATCATCGGCGAGATCAACGACGTCACCACCACGATCGCAGCGGCGGTCGAGGAGCAGGGCGCCGCGACGCGCGAAATCGCCCGCAACATCCAGCATGCCGCCGGCGGCACCAGCGAGGTCTCCAGCAACATCGTCGGCGTCTCCACCGCGTCCGCCGAAGCCGGCGCTGCGGCCACCGAGGTGCTGGGCGCTTCGGACGCGTTGCGCCGCGAGGCCGATATGCTGCGCGGGGAGATCGACGCCTTCCTCAACGACATGCGGGCGGCGTAAGGCCCTGTCCTGTAGCCTGGATGGAGCGTAGCGCAATCCGGGCTACGGAAAACTGCCTCGGTATGACCGCCATGCTGTCGCCGCCCAGCATCCTTTTTCGGCTGGCGCCCCGCGCGCGCTGGGTTTAAGCCGATAGCATGAGCTCGAAAACCGACACCCCGCAGTCCTCGGCCGAGGCCCTGCGCTACCCCTGGGAACAGCATCCCGGCCCCGAACAGGTGGTCGAGGTGCGGCCCGGCGTGTTGTGGGCGCGGCTGAAGCTGCCGTTCCGCCTCAACCACGTGAACATCTACCTGCTCGCCGATGGCGACGGCTATGCGATGATCGATGCCGGCTTCGGCAACGAGGAGACGATCGAGGCCTGGACGAAGCTGTTCGACGGACCGCTGAAAGGCGTCAACATCACGCGCCTGATCGTCACCCACTCCCACCCGGATCATGTCGGCCTCGCCGGTTGGATCGTCGAGCGGTTCGGCTGCCCGCTGGTGATGTCGCAGGTCGAATATCTGCAATCGGTCTATCACCAGAACCGCGGCACCGAGGAGCGGCGCGAGGCGCAGCGGCTGTTCTTCCGCCGCCATGGCATGGACGAGTCGCTCACCGAAAAGCTGCTCGGCCGCGGCCAGGACTATCTGAAGCGCGTCTCGGTGCTGCCGCCGTCCTACCGCCGCATCTCGCATGGCGACGACGTCGTGATCGGCACGCGCCGCTTCAAGGTCATCACCGGCGGCGGCCACGCCCTCGACCAGGTGATGCTGTATTGCGCCGACGACAAGCTGTTCCTCTCCGCCGACCAGGTGCTGAGCAAGATCTCGCCGAATGTCAGCGTCTGGGCGGTCGAGCCCGACCAGAACTCGCTCGGCGAATATCTGGCCTCGCTCGCCAGCCTGACCACGACGCTGCCCTATGACGTGCTGGTGCTGCCCGGCCATGGCGTGCCATTCTACGGATTGAAGACCCGCATCAAGCAGCTCGCCGACCACCACGAAGAGCGCTGCCGATTGATCGCGGAAGCCTGCCGTGAGGTGCCGCAAACCTCGCGCGCTCTGGTGCCCGTGGTGTTCAACAAGCACGTGCTGGACGAGCACCAGATGGGCTTTGCCGCCGGCGAGCTCGTCGCCCACGTCAACTACATGATCGTCGAGGGCCGCCTCACGCCCGAGATGCAGGACGGCGTGCTGCAGTTTCGGACGACGTGAGTTATTCGCCTCTCCCCGCCTGCGGGGAGAGGCCGACACGCGAAGCGTGGCGGGTGAGGGGGAGTCTCCGCGAGTCCAACTCTCACCATCATTGCCGAAACAGCCCCTCACCCCAACCCTCTCCCCGTAAGAACGGGGCGAGGGAGCAGACCTCCGGCGCGGCTGGCGCCTCACTTCATATTCGCGATCGCGTGCAGCGCCGCGATGTAGCCGAACGGCCCGAGCCCGCAGATCACGCCGGTCGCCACGTACGAGATCTTGGAGTGCCGGTGATATTCGTCACGGGCGTGGATGTTGGAGATGTGCACCTCCAGCACCGGACCCTCGAACGTCTTGATCGCGTCCATGATCGAGACCGAGGTGAAGGAGAGGCCGGCCGGATTGATGACGATGGCCTCGGCGTCCTGCCGCGCCGACTGGATCAGATCAACCAGCACGCCCTCGTGGTTGGACTGGTGGAAGGCGAGCTTGAGGCCGAGCCTGGCGGCCGCGTCCTCGCAGCTCGCGTTGACCTCCGCGAGCGTCGTCGTGCCGTAGATGTGCGGCTCGCGGATGCCGAGCATGTTGAGGTTGGGGCCGTTGAGGATCATCACGCGCTTCATGGAAGGGTCCTTTCGAGAGCCTGGTTGAGCAAGGAAAGCGCGCGCCGGGCTGCGACGGAAGACCATAGGCTGGGTCGCCCCGGCAGATGGTGCAGAGCAGCATTATATGTCGCGCAGGATTGATCGGGATCAAACTGAGACGCGCCGGATAGGGCATTTTGCCCAAATGCCCCACAGATCCAAATGTGGGATAGCGCATAGACATTGGAGCTGGAAAAGCTCTAAGTAGACCCGTCCCCTTGGTCAGGTTCCGTTGCAGGTTTGCCGATGGATTACGCCCAATTCTTCGATTCCGCCCTCGATCGTCTCCACACCGAGCGGCGTTATCGCGTGTTCGCCGACCTCGAACGCACGGCCGGCCGGTTCCCGCATGCGGTCTGGCACTCGCCCAAGGGCAAGCGCGACGTCGTGATCTGGTGCTCCAACGACTATCTCGGCATGGGCCAGCATCCGAAGGTGGTCGGCGCCATGGTCGAGACTGCCACGCGCGTCGGCACCGGCGCCGGCGGCACCCGCAACATCGCCGGCACGCATCATCCGCTGGTGCAGCTCGAAGCCGAGCTCGCCGATCTCCACGGCAAGGAAGCCGCGCTGCTGTTCACCTCGGGCTATGTCTCGAACCAGACCGGCATCCCGACCATCGCAAAGCTCATTCCGAACTGCCTGATCCTGTCGGACGAGCTCAACCACAATTCGATGATCGAGGGCATCCGCCAGTCCGGCTGCGAGCGGATCGTGTTCCGCCACAACGACGTTGCGCATCTCGAAGAGCTGTTGAAAGCGGCCGGTCCCGATCGGCCGAAGCTGATCGTCTGCGAGAGTCTCTATTCCATGGACGGCGATGTCGCGCCGCTCGCCAGGATCTGCGATCTCGCCGAGAAATATGGCGCGATGACCTATGTCGACGAAGTCCACGCCGTCGGCATGTACGGCCCGCGCGGCGGCGGCATCGCCGAGCGCGACGGCGTGATGCATCGCATCGACATTCTCGAGGGCACGCTGGCCAAGGCGTTCGGCTGTCTCGGCGGCTACATCGCCGCCAACGGCCAGATCATCGACGCCGTGCGCTCCTATGCGCCGGGCTTCATCTTCACCACCGCGCTGCCGCCGGCGGTCTGCTCGGCCGCGACCGCCGCGATCAGGCACCTGAAGACGTCGAGCTGGGAGCGCGAGCGCCACCAGGACCGTGCCGCCCGGGTCAAGGCGATCCTCAATGCCGCCGGCCTGCCGGTGATGTCGAGCGACACACACATCGTACCGCTGTTCGTCGGCGATCCCGAGAAGTGCAAGCAGGCTTCCGACCTGCTGCTCGAACAGCACGGGATCTACATCCAGCCGATCAACTATCCGACCGTCGCCAAGGGCACCGAGCGCCTGCGCATCACGCCCTCGCCGTATCACGACGACGGCCTTATCGATCAGCTCGCCGAAGCGCTGCTGCAAGTGTGGGACCGCCTCGGCCTGCCGCTGCGCGCGAAGTCGCTGGCCGCGGAATAGGCCTCTTTTACCCTCCCCTGGAGGGTAAGAGCGGGCGGACAGCTCGCCCCACCGCTTAACGACGCCGGCAGTTCCTACCGCCGCACGGCATTTCGCTGTCGCTTGCGTCCGCTCAACGCGCTAGGTTTGCAAGGAAAATGAGCTCGGGCGCCGCCGGCGCCCAGGGAGAGAGCCCCCGACCCATGCTGCACGATTGGGGCGTGATCGCCGCCGCCTTCGGCTATATCGGCTTCCTGTTCCTGGTGGCGAGCCACGGCGACCGCCGCTCGCCGGCCGGTCGCGGCCGCGCCTCCGGGCTGATCTATCCACTGTCGCTGGCGATCTACTGCACGTCCTGGACCTTCTTCGGGTCGGTCGGCTTCGCGACCCGCACCTCGACCGATTTCCTCGCGATCTATGTCGGCCCGATCCTGATGATCGGGTTGGGGGCCGGGGTGCTCCGACGCGTGATCCAGCTGGCGAAAGCCCACAACATCACCTCTATCGCCGACTTCATCGGGGCCCGCTACGGCAAGAGCCAAGCGGTGGCGGCGACCGTCGCCGCAATCGCGATCATCGGCTCGGTGCCCTATATCGCGCTCCAGCTCAAGGCGGTGGCTTCCTCGCTGGGCACAATCCTGAGCGAAGACCAGGCCTTCTCGCACATCCCGATCCTCGGCGACATGGCGCTGATGGTGACGCTGACGATGGCGGCCTTCGCTGTGCTGTTCGGCACGCGACAGACCGACGCGACCGAGCACCAGCACGGCCTGATGCTGGCGATCGCGACCGAGTCCATCATCAAGCTGGTCGCCTTCCTCGCCGCCGGCATCTTCGTCACCTTCTGGATGTTCTCGCCGCATGAATTGATCGAGCGCGCGATGAGGACGCCGGAAGCGGTGCGCGCCATCAATTATTCGCCGTCGATCGGCAACTTCCTGACCATGACATTGCTGTCGCTGTGCGCGATCATGCTGCTGCCGCGCCAGTTTCACGTCAGCGTGGTGGAGAATTCCTCGGATGCCGAGGTCGGCCGCGCGCGCTGGCTGTTTCCGCTCTACCTCGTCGCCATCAACCTGTTCGTGATCCCGATCGCGCTCGCCGGCCTCGTGACCTTCCCGTTCGGCACGGCCGACCCTGATATGTACGTGCTGGCCCTGCCGATCGAGAGCGGCGCGAACCTGCTCAGCGTCGCCGTCTTCGTCGGCGGGCTTTCGGCGGCAACCGCCATGGTGATCGTCGAATGCGTCGCGCTCTCCATCATGGTCTCGAACGACCTCGTGGTGCCGCTGGTGCTGAAACGTCGGCCGGAGGGGCGCGCCGGCGGGGCCGATTTCAGCAACTTCCTGCTGCGCTCGCGCCGGCTCGCGATCTTCGCCATCATGGTGATGGCCTATTTCTACTATCGCGCGCTCGGCAGCACCCAGCTCGCGGCGATCGGCCTGCTCTCCTTTGCCGCCATCGCCCAGCTCGCCCCGAGCTTCTTCGGCGGCCTGCTCTGGCGGCGCGCGACCGCGCGCGGGGCGATCGGCGGCATGCTGGTCGGGTTTGCGGTGTGGCTCTACACGCTGTTCATGCCGAGCTTCATGGATTCCTCGACGTCAGGCATCCTGCTGCTGCAGCACGGCCCGTTCGGCATCGAGGCGCTGCGGCCGCAGGCACTGTTCGGCGCCGACCTGCCGCCCCTGATGCACGGCGTGATCTGGTCGCTGTCCCTCAACATCCTGACCTATGTGCTGCTGTCGCTGGCACGCCGGCCATCCTCCATCGAGCTGCTGCAAGCCGATCTGTTCGTGCCCAATACGCTCGCACCGATCTCCCCGAGCTTCCGCCGCTGGCGCAGCACCGTCACCGTGCAGGACATCCAGACCACGGTGGCGCAATATCTCGGGCCCGACCGCGCGCGACATTCCTTCGAGGCCTTCTCGGCGCGGCGCAACGTGCGGCTGGAGCCCGGTGCGCCCGCCGATTTCGAGCTGCTGCAGCACGCCGAGCATCTGATTGCCTCCTCGATCGGCGCGGCCTCCTCCCGCCTCGTGATGTCGCTGCTGCTGCGCAAGCGGACGGTCTCCGCCAAGGCCGCGCTGAAGCTGCTCGACGATTCGCACGCCGCGCTGCATTTCAACCGCGAGATCCTGCAGACCGCGCTCAACCATGTGCGCCAGGGCATCGCCGTGTTCGACGCCGATCTGCAACTGATCTGCTCCAACCGGCAGTTCGGCGACCTCCTCAATGTGCCGCTGCATCTGATCCAGTTCGGCACGCCCTTGCGCGAGATCCTGGAGTTCATCGGCCTCGGCGATCCGAACGATCCGCTCGAGCGCAAGGCCCTGCTGGAACGGCGCCTTGCGGCCTACACCACCGACAGCGAGCCTTATCTCGAGCGGCTGCCGGAACGCCACATGGTGATCGAAGTGCTCACCAACCGCATGCCCGGCGGGGGCTTCGTCATCACTTTCACCGACGTCACGCCGAGCTTCGAAGCCGCCGAAGCGCTGGAGCGCGCCAATGCGACGCTGGAAAAGCGCGTGCGCGACCGCACCGAGGAGCTGACGCGGCTGAACTCCGAGCTGGCCATCGCCAAGAGCGCGGCGGAGGACGCCAGCATCTCCAAGACGCGTTTCCTCGCCGCCGCCAGCCACGACATCCTGCAGCCGCTGAACGCGGCGCGGCTCTACGTCACCAGCCTCGTCGAGCGCCAGCACAATGGCGAGGAGACGCGGCTGGTCGAGAACATCGACGAATCCTTGCAGGCGATCGAGGAAATCCTCGGCGCGCTGCTCGACATTTCCAGGCTCGACGCTGGCGCGATGGCGACCTCGATCTCGAGCTTCAAGATGGCCGATCTGATGCGGTCGCTGGAAATCGAGTTCGCGCCGATCGCGCGCGCCAAGGGCCTGGAGCTCGCCTTCGTGCCCTGCTCGTTGCCGGTCGAGTCGGACCGGCTCCTGCTGCGGCGCCTGCTCCAGAACCTGATCTCGAACGCGATCAAGTATACCCCGCGCGGCCGCGTGCTGGTCGGCTGCCGCCGCCGCGGCGCCTCGCTCAAGATCTGCGTCTACGACACCGGCGTCGGTATCCCCGCGGTCAAGCGAGGCGAGATCTTCAAGGAATTCCATCGCCTGGAGCAGGGGGCGCGGATCGCGCGCGGTCTGGGCCTCGGCCTCTCGATCGTGGAACGCCTGGCCCGCGTGCTCAAGCACGGCATCGCCATCGACGGCAATCGAAGCGGCGGCTCGGTCTTCTCGGTGACGGTGCCGACGGCGAAGGCGGTCACCCACACCGCGGCCGTGACCAGCGCGACGCCGCTGGCGCGCACACCGATCTCGGGCGCGCTGATCGTCTGCATCGAGAACGATGCGGCGATCCTCGACGGCATGCGCACGCTGCTCAAGGCTTGGGACGCCGAGGTGATCGCGGTCGCCGATCCCGAAGGCGCGATCGCTGCGATCGAAACCGCCGGCCGCCGCGTCACCGGCCTTCTGGTCGATTATCACCTCGATCGCGGCAACGGCATCGCCGCCATCCGCGAGATCCGCCGCCGTTTCGGCGATGGCATCCCTGCGATCCTGATCACCGCCGATCGCAGTCCCGCCGTGCAGGTCGCCGCGCGTGACGAGAAGATCGCGGTGCTCAACAAGCCGGTGAAGCCGGCTTCGCTGCGTGCCCTGCTGGGCCAGTGGCGCACGCAACAAATGGTGGCGGCGGAGTGAGGCCCCCGGGGTCAATAGTCAGTCGATACGCTGAGCGCTCGCCACCTCTCCAGCTCTTCGAGGCGGAGCTTATCGATCGCAGCGATGGCGTCGACGGCATCGCTTCCGAGCGCAATGCGCAGAGGCGGGCGCTCCATATCGGCAAGCTTCAGAACCACGGCCGCGGCTTTGGCTGGATCGCCGGGCCGCCGGCCGTCGTAATCGCGCTGCATCCTGACGGCAGCGCCGACGAGCGCATCGTATTCCGGGCGTCCTTCGCCGGTCCCATGTGCGGCTCGCGCAAAGCCGGTGCGAAAGCCGCCGGGCTCGACGATCGTGACGTTCACGCCGATCAGCGCCATCTCGCGCGCCAGCGATTCCGAAAAGCCCTCGATACCCCATTTCGCGGCCGAATAGGCGGCGCGGGCTGGGGCGCCGATCCGGCCGCCTACGGACGAGACTTGCACGATGTGGCCACGGCGCTGCCGGCGCAGCACCGGAATCGCCGCCTTGGTGACGATAATGGTGCCTATCAAATTGGCCTCGATCTGCCGCCGGAACGAGTCCAGGCCAGTATCCTCGACCGATCCGAGGTCGCCGTAGCCGGCATTGTTGACGACCACGTCGAGTCCGCCGAACGTCTCCGCAGCAAGCGCGATGGCTGCCGGCGCGGCAGCTTCATCCGTGACGTCGAGCGTTGCAAGGCACAGTCTTTCAGCGAAACGTTCCCGCAACGGTTCAAGCGGTTGGAGCGTTCGCGCAGTGGCAACCACCTGGTCGCCCGCGGCGAGTGCCGCTTCCGTGATGGCACGGCCAAGCCCGCGAGAGCTGCCGCTGATGAACCAAGTCTTCAAGCCAGTCACCGTATGTCTCAAGGCGCAAGCCGCGTGAAGACATAGTCGCGGCTCTTGGCCCGGGCTTCGTGACAGCCCCAGCAGGTGCGGTGCTGCGCCTCGTCCACCGGTTTGCCGTTGACGAAGCGGCCAAAGCCCCAGCCGCCGGTAGCCGCGTATTTCCTGGAATCCTTCACCATCACCTGGACCGTGGTGGCGGCGCCGGGAATCGTCGCGGACGCGAACTCCGGTGACTGCTTCCGCTTCCAGGCGCGCTTGACCAGAATGGTGCCGTCCGGGAACGGCAGTTTTCCGGCCTGATAGGCATCGATGGCGGTCTGGTTGCCGACAACAGCGCGCAGCTCGTCGAGCGGCGCGGCCTCTTCGGCCGGCGCGATCAGCTCCCACCGCTTATAGCCGGCTGGAATTGTGACGCCGAAGATCGGCGAGGCGTCCGCCGCGCTCTGTTCCGCTGGCCCTTCCGCAAAGGCGATCGTGACGAGGTAAGGCATGCAGGTCAGGAGCACGACGAGGACGACCACGGTCAGCACGATCATCGTGGTGTAGAAAGATTTCTTCTTTTCGGGTTCGGCTATCGTCATGATGTTTCATCGGGCTCGATCAATGAGGCTGGACGGAGGTGCCGACGAATGCCTAGGCGCCGTCGGCGTCGATGACGGCCTTGGCGAAGGCCTGCGGCGCCTCCTGTGGCAGATTGTGGCCGACGCCGCCGGTGATCAGGCGAAACTCGTATCGGCCTGAGAACTTCTTGGCATAGGCGCTCGGCTCGGGATGGGGCGCGCCGTTGGCATCGCCCTCCATCGTGATCGTCGGCACCTCGATCTGCGGAGCCGCGGCCAGCTTCTTTTCGAGATGCTCGTATTTTGCCTCGCCCTGGGCGAGCCCGAGCCGCCAGCGGTAATTGTGGATCGTGATCGCGACATGATCCTTGTTGTCGAGCGACGCCACGCTTCTGTTGAAGGTAGCGTCGTCGAACTTCCACTGCGGCGAAGCCAGCTTCCAGATCAGCTTGGCGAAATCATGCGTGTACTTCTCGTAGCCGGCCCGGCCGCGCTCGGTCGCGAAGTAGAACTGGTACCACCATTGCAGCTCGGCCGACGGCGGCAGCGGCATATTGCCCGCAGCCTGGCTGGAGATCAGATAGCCGCTGACCGACACCAGCGCGCGACACCGCTCCGGCCACAGCGCGGCGATGATGTCGGCGGTACGCGCGCCCCAATCGAAACCGGCGACGACGGCCTTCTTGATCTCGAGCTTGTCCATCAGCGCGATGATGTCGGAGGCCATCGCGGCAGGCTCGCCATTGCGCGGCGTCTCGCTGGAGAGGAAGTGCGTCGTGCCGTAGCCACGCAAGTATGGGATGATCACGCGATAGCCGGCCTTTGCCAGGAGGGGCGCGACGTCGATGAAGGCGTGAATGTCGTAGGGCCAGCCATGCAGCAGGATCGCCACCGGACCGTTCGAGGGACCCGCCTCGGCATAGCCGACGTTGAGAACGCCGGCATCGATCTGCTTGATCGCGCCGAAGGACGCATTCGATGCTTGGGATCGCTGCGGTTCGGTCTCGGCACGAGCGAACGCGATCACGCCGATGCCGGCGGCGGCGGCTCCGGTGGCGATGCCGAGAAACTGGCGGCGGTGCTGATCGATGAGCTGCTTCATGATGATGTGACCTTGTCGTGATTTATGATGGTGCGTCAGATCAGCGCGACCGTGACGTCGATGTTGCCGCGGACGGCCTTGGAGTAGGGGCAGGTTTGATGCGCTTCATCGATGATGCCGCGTGCGATCTCGGGGTCGAGTCCCGGCAGGCTGACATTGAGGCGCGCCCTCAGCGCGTAGGCGCCCTCGTCGAGCACCAGATCGATCTCCGCATCGATCGCGCTTTTCCTGGGAAGGGTCACCTTCTGCTTGCGCGCGGCGAGTTCCATGGCGCCTTCGAAGCAGGCCGACCAGCCGGCCGCAAACAATTGCTCGGGATTTGTGCCGATGCCGGCCCCGCCCGGCGGCGACAGCTTGACGTCGAGGCGACCGTCGGAACTGCGCGATATGCCGTCGTGCCGGCCTCCGCTGGTGTGGGTCCGGGCCGTGTAGAGCAGTTTTGCCGTTTGCGTCATGAAGAGCTCCTTGCCGTCGCGCAAACTGACTAGCAGCGACGCGCCCCGGAGACCCGTTTGGACTTGTGAGAAGTTGTGAGGCCGGCGCAGAAGCTTATGGGAGGCTTGCAAACACGGTCTGAGGCCGATGCAACGCAGGCCTTGCGGGATGGCTGCCCTCTGGCTATCCGGTTCGCAAATGAGCAAGATTTCGCGATGACCACGCCGACCGGGCCAAGACTCTCGTTCGGACCATTCACCGTGGCGCCACATGAAAGGCTCGTGACGCGCGACGGCGTCGCGGTGCCGCTGGGTTCGAAGGCCTTCGACGCGCTGATCGCACTGATGTCGCGGCCGAACGAGGTCGTCAGCAAATGGGATCTGATGGCGCTGGTGTGGCCCGGCATCACCGTCGAAGAGGCCAATCTGCGCTTTCACATCGCCGCTCTCCGCAAGGCGCTCGGCGACGGCAAGGACGGCGCACGCTACATCACGACGCTTTCCGGGCGCGGCTATTGCTTCGTGGCGCCGATCTCGCACACGGAGCCTCCGGCGGCGCGGCGCTCGTCCCCGCCGATGGAATTGCCGCCGGTCAAGCTGCCGAATCGGCTGCAACGGATGGTCGGACGCGACCAGGCGGTCGCCACCATCTCCGACAAGCTTCTCACCTCGCGCTTCGTCACGATCGTCGGTCCGGGCGGCGTGGGCAAGACTGCCGTCGCGGTGGCGATCGCCCACGACCTGCTCGCGACGTTCTCCGACGCCGCGCATTTCGTCGACCTTGCCGCGCTCAGCGATCCCAATCTCGTGATCACCTCGATCCTGTTGATGCTCGGCTTGCCGGCCGAGACCGACGATCCCCTGCCCGCGCTGCTCGCGCATGTCAGGGACAAGCGGTTGCTGCTCATCCTCGACAATTGCGAGCATGTCATCGCCGCGGCGGCACCGCTGGCTTCGGCGATCTTCCACGCTGCGCCTGATGTCCACATCCTCGCCACCAGCCGCGAAGCCCTGCGCGTCGAGGGCGAGCAGGTCTATCGGTTGGCGCCGCTCGCCGTACCGCCTGATAGTGCCGGGCTGAGTGCGGCGGCTGCACAGACCTATCCCGCGCTTCAGCTCTTCATCGAACGGGCGACCGCTGGCGGCGCGCAGATCGCGCTCGACGATACCAACGCCGCGACTATCGCGAGGATCTGCCGCAACCTCGACGGCATGGCCCTGGCGATCGAGCTCGCCGCCGGCCGGGTCGAAGCTTACGGCCTGGAGCAGACGGCCGCGCTGCTCGATGAGCGTCTCAATCTGCTCTGGCAGGGCCAGCGCACCGCGCCCCCGCGACAGAAGACGTTGCGGGCGACGCTGGACTGGAGCTACGGGCTGCTGTCCGACATCGAGCGCCTCGTCCTCCGCAGGCTGGCGGTCTTCGCAGGTCACTTCACCATCGACGCCGCCCTCGAGGTCGTCCCGGATGAACGTGCCGACCGCTCCCATTTGTTCGATGCCATCGACAGTCTCGTCGCCAAATCGATGGTCGCGCCGCGGCCGGTCGGCGCCATGATGCGCTACCGTCTGCTCGATACCACGCGCGCCTATCTGCTCGAGATCGAGCCGAACGACGCCGCGCTCGCCGCCCGCCACGCGACCTACTACCGGCGATGGCTGGAGCAGGCCGGCAGCACATGGGCGGCAACGCCGAACGCCGACGAACGGGCGATCCACTTCTCCGCGCTCCACAATGTGCGTGCCGCGCTGGACTGGTGCTTTGGCGCGGGCGGCGACGCCACCGCCGGCATTGCGCTCGCCGCCGCGGCAGCGCCGATCTTCCTCGCGATGTCCCTCTTGATCGAATGCCGGCGCTGGTCGGAACGGGCACTGCTTGCGATGACCCCGTCCGCGCGCGGCAGCGCCGATGAAATGCACATCCAGGCTGCCCTCGGGCTGACCCTGATGTTCACGCGCGGCGGCAGCGAGGCGGCGCGCGTGGCCTTGAGCAGGAGCCTTGCGATCGCGGAGGCGCGCGGCGACGCGCCGAACCAGCTGCAGCTGCTCGGCCGCATGCATATCTTTCACGAACGGATGGGGCAGTTCCATGCCGCGCTTGGCTATGCGCAGCAGAGCCTTGCGGTCGCGCAGGCGCTCGGCGATCCCGGCTCGATCGTCCTCGCCCATTCGCTGCTCGGGGTTTCGCTGCATCTGGCCGGCGAGCACCGCGACGCGCTGAAGATGCTGGAGGTCGCATGGCAAGGGCCGGGCGCCGAACGAATCAGCACCATCCATGGCTTCGATCATCGCAACCGGGCCGGCATCACGCTGGCGCGCGAACTCTGGTTGCAGGGCCGGCCCGCGGACGCGCGGCAGCTGGCGCAACAGACGGTGACTGAAGCCGCGCAGATGGAGCATCCGATCACGCTGTGCATCGCGTTGATCTGGGCGGTCTCGATCTCGCTCTGGGACGGCGATCTCGACGGCGCCGAGCAGAGCATCGACCAATTCATCGCGCATGCCGAATCTCGCTCGATGGGTCCCTATCTCGTGGTGGGCCGCGGCGTGAAGGGCGAACTGGCGATCCGGCGGGGAGACGCCGCGCAAGGCGTCGATACGATCATGGCTTGCCTACGCGAGCTCCACGAGGCCGGCTACGAACTGCTCACCACGACCTTCAACATCGCGCTGGTTCAAGGCTTGTTGGCGCTTGGACAGGTCGAGCAGAGTGCGCGCCTGATCGACGATGCGATCCGCCTCGTCGATCAGAGCGGCGATCATCTCTACATGCCCGAATTGCTGCGGATGAAAGGCAGAGTTCTGTTGTCGCTGCCGGAGCCCGACGCCGAGCAGGCAGAAGCCCACTTCATGCAATCCCTGGATCTCAGCCGCCGGCAAGGCGCCACGGCCTGGGAGCTGCGCGCTGCGATCGATCTCGCCGGGCTGTTTGCCGGACGCGGGCAGCGCGACGAGGCGAAGCGATGGCTCCAATCGCCGCTCGAGGGCTTTGCCGAGGGCGCCGATACGGCGGATATCAAAGCGGCCAGCGTGCTTCTGACCACGCTGTAGCGGATCACCCCGTCGGCGTACCCTGCTTCGTCGCTGCGCTCCTCGCAATGACGGCGCAAGGTGAACCGTTATCGACCTCAAACCAGCGTCTCGACTCGCAGACATGGCTTCGCCTTCTCGCGGCGCGTTTCGCCCGAGTTTTGCGCTTCGCGTCACGCCCTCCTGGAGAAAGGGCGCAGGGAAGGCCGGGTGCTGGCTCGCACCCGCGGTCCGCTGCGCGAAATGCACACGCAGAAGGAACCGCACAGCAGCATACAGGTGAAGCCGAACACACGGCCTTCCCTGCGCGATGGTCGGACGGCTTATGCCGCGCTCTCCCGGGAGCCGAGTTCCCTCTGGCCTCCCTCGCCCTCACGAAAGTCACCGACACCGCGCCGGTTGGCGCAGATGCCGCATCCGCAAGCGCTTGACCGTAGCAACGACGGCCAGGACCACACGGTTTTGCCGTTACGCGAACGGCGCCGTTCGTACAACGCGGCTTGCGAGGCGCTCACGGGGCTCGGCTCAATCCATCACCCCGCCCTGCGTCCCACATCCGCGACGGCGCCAAAGCGTCCACCGCAGCCCGATCCGCGGCTCGTGACGACGTACGACCGCCCCTTTCGCCGGATCAGGGTGAGCCAGGATTTACGCTGAATCCGAATTTCTGTAAAGTAGAATATTTGGCCGCCGATCGGTTGACCCAGCCGTTGCTGTTTTGAGCGACGACGGCCCAACCCCTAGGGGTGGCTCGGTCACGTCCCTGCAAATCATGTTTCGAAGAACGCGCACATGATGTCCCGTCATCTCCAGCAGCAGCGCGAAAAGCGGAGAGCGTCAACCCCCCGGGTTGGACGAAAAGCGGAAGTGCTTCGGCGGACGTCCCTTAGTTCTTGGGCTGCCCGAAATCGACCAGCGGTGGCGGCAACTCGATGTCCGGAATCTCGATCTTGATCTTATCCAGATCCACCTTGATCGGGGCGTCCAGCAACCCGGTGACAGTGATCGGGAATGCGATCACGACCGCAACCATGATCGCCTGCAGACCGATCCACGGCACCGCACCCCAATAGATGTCTGAACTCTTGACTTCCCTCGGCGCCACGCCGCGCAAATAGAACAGTGCGAAGCCGAAGGGGGGATGCAGGAAGGAGGTCTGCATGTTCACGCACAGCATGATCCCAAACCAGATCAAGGCGGCATCCGCGCCGACGACAGGCGTGAGGAGCTTGAGGGCGGTCGGCGCGATCATGGGAACGATAATGAAGGCAATCTCGAAGAAGTCGAGGAAGAAGGCGACAAAGAAGATGAACAGATTGATGAAGATTAAGAAGCCCCATACACCGCCCGGCAACGATGTCAGCATGTGTTCCAGCCAGACGCCCCCGTTGCAGCCGAGAAAGACAATCGAGAAACAGGTCGATCCAATGAGGATAAAAGTCACCATGCAGGTGATGCGCATGGTGGTCTCATAACCCTGCTTTACCAGCAAGCGCAGGTCGGGAATCCTGATTACCTCGAGACACGCCCAGGCCACCGCCAGATAGGCAATCGCGAACGCAATTTTGAACGGCAGATTAGGCGTGAAGTAGATGCCGATGATGGTGCCCACGCCGGCCGCGGCCACGCCCACGAGCAAGACCTTGTGACCGGCCGAGCTGAAATCCTTGTGATGGATGACGGCGAGGACGATCGCGCCGACGGCGCCCATGGCACCCGCTTCGGTCGGCGTGGCGAGCCCCAGCATCATCGTGCCGAGCACCACGAAGATCAGAACGGCGGACGGAATGATGCCCAGAAGGCATTTGCGCCAGAGTGCCCAGCCCTTGAGCGTCCTCGCTTCCTTCGGCACCGCCGGAACATGGCCCGGTTTGACGATGCTCAGAACGAAGGTGTAGCCCGCGAACAGCGCGATCTGAAGTATCGATGGCCCCCAGGCGCCCAGATACATGTCACCCACCGACTTTCCGAGTTGGTCCGCGAGCACGATCAAAACCAGCGAGGGAGGCACCAGCTGGGTTATGGTGCCGGAGGCTGCGAGCACGCCGGTGATGTAGCGCACGTTGTAGCCGTAGCGGATCATGACCGGCATCGAGATCAGCGCCATGGCGATGACCTGCGCCGCCACTGTGCCTGTGATGGCCCCAAGGATGAAGCCGACGATGATCACGGAATAGCCGAGACCGCCGCGAACGGGGCCAAACAGCTGTCCCATCGAATCCAGCATGTCCTCTGCGAGGCCACATCGTTCGAGGATCGCGCCCATGAACGTGAAGAATGGGATGGCCAGCAGCAGCTCGTTGGACAGAACGCTGCCGTAGATGCGCTCCGGGATCGCCTGGAGGAAGCTGAACTCGAAAAATCCCAAATGGATCGCGAGAAATCCGAACGAGAGCCCGAGGGCGGCCAGCGTGAAGGCGACCGGAAAGCCGATGAGCATCGCCAGCACAAGACCGCCGAACATCAGCGGCGGCATCATCTCGATCGTGATCATTGGGTCGGCCGCTCGTATTTCGCATCGATGGTGACTTCACCGCGCAAGGCGGCGGCGCGCTTGATGACCTCCGAGATACCCTGCAAAGCCACCATGAAGAAGCCGGCCGGCAGGACGAACTTGATCGGCCACCGCAGAAGGCCGCCTGCATTGTTGGACATTTCGCCGATGACGAACGAATTGTAGAACATCCCCCAAGAGAGGTAGCTGAGGAGCAGGCAGGCAGGGACGAGGAAGACCAATGTCCCGATCAGGTCCAGCCACAGCTGGCCGCGTTCGGTGAGCATGAGATAAAGGATCTCGACGCGGACGTGCTCGTTGCGCTTAAAGGTGTAGGACGCGCCGAACATCACGATGACGGCGAACATATACCACTGCGTCTCTAGCCAGCTGTTCGAGCTGTAACTGAAGGCGTAGCGGATCATCGCATTGACAGCACTCACGACGCAGGCCGCGAGCACCAGAATATTGCAGACGTTGCCGACCTTTTCGTTCAGCCAGTCGATAGCCGTACTCATCGCCAACAATGGGCGCATCGATGCCTTGTCCCCGCTCGCTGAGTACTATCCCCCAGGCGAGCAGGACCATGGCGCTGCATCAGCTGCCTGCCACGTCTGCGCGGGAGCTAGTTGACCCCTCCTGATGCTTCCGCCCGTTCTTGCTGTCGGTTTTCGGCAAGACACGTTCAGGTCTCAGCCGCCGCGTGAAGCAGGGCCACCTTTACCGTCGGCCAATTCCCGGTCAACAGGAAAATGGACAGTTTGCCGCAGCAATGTCTAAGTTAGCGTCACTAGGCTTAATTGGGTTGACCTTCGGGGCTTACCGGCGACGCGACCGGCGGAGGACAACCTCCAGCGAGATATCACTGCTCCAGAGGAGGATTTCGTGATCGGCGCATTCCTGGTCGTCTTGTCGATCGCTCTCCTCTGGGTCTTCCTGCCTCGCAACGGGCAGTCACATCGGTGGATGGAGCTGCCATTCTTTGAGACAGGAGTCCCCCTGGTGATCATCATGGCCTTCTCAGCTGGCCTGACGATGGTGATCGACCGCATCTTCTGACCGGTGTCGGCTGTCGAGGCGCGCCTAACCCTCGACGTCGTACTGCCTGCAGAGGTGATCCCCAATCTGGACCAGCATGGCAACGCATTCAGGATAGCCCGGCCGATCAGAGGTCGCCTGATCAGCGCTGGCCCGAAACTCCCAGGATTTCCCGTCGCGGAGGATGGAAATCGTCATTCCATCGGGACAGTCGGCGTGGACCTTCAACTCGGCTCTCGCCATGGCGACGAGTTCGCTTTCAGATTTTACGGGCTTGCTCATTCGTTGGCCCTTGATCTCCTAGCGGACAACCCCAGCGGCATCATCGTCGCTCGGCATCACCCAATCGAGGGCGAGCAAGCAAGCTTCCAGCAGA
Source organism: Bradyrhizobium yuanmingense (assembly GCF_025200905.1). NCBI lineage: Bacteria > Pseudomonadati > Pseudomonadota > Alphaproteobacteria > Hyphomicrobiales > Nitrobacteraceae > Bradyrhizobium > Bradyrhizobium yuanmingense. The sequence goes on from NZ_CP104173.1 coordinate 6,929,370, forward strand.
ACTAAAGCAATAAGGCCGCCAACCAGGCCGAAAAAGACGATGGAAAAGGTCCCTAGTAAAAGCGCACAGAAGACATCTGCAAGCACCTTAGACGTGCGATCGGATTGGGTCTGGTTGGCTGTGAAGTACGGCATCTTCATCCTCCGGGGTTTGACCCCAACTTAGCCGCGTCAGCTACTGGCGGTCTATTCCAAACGACGGTTTAGCGGTCCAGCTAATCCATCGATCGACATGCCCACACGGGTCAAAACCGCCGAAGCTCTCATCGCGACGAATGATTGCGCTCTGCCGCGAGCCCGGACATCCGCCAGTTGACGCGCAAACGCTACCCCGTCGGCGTGCCCTGCTTCCACTGGCTGCCGGCGATCTTCGCCGCGGCAATCACCGCTTGCGTCCGGCTCTCGACGCCGAGCTTTTGCAGGATCGCCGAGACATGCGCCTTGATGGTGGCCTCTGAGACACCGAGCTCGTAGGCGATCTGCTTGTTGAGAAGGCCTTCCGACAGCATCATCAGGACCCGGACCTGCTGCGGCGTCAGCGTCACCAGGCGGTCGCGCAGGCGGGTCATGTCGGGATCGGCCGCAGCCGACAGGTCGGTGTCGGTGGGAACCCAGACGTCGCCCTCCATCACCTTGAGGATGGCATCGCGCAAGGTTTCGACCCCGAACCGCTTCGGGATGAAGCCGGACGCGCCGAAATCGAGCGAGCGGCGGATCGTGGCGCTGTCGTCGGATGCCGAGACGATCACGACCGGAATCGCCGGGTATTGCGCGCGCAGATAGATCAGGCCGGAAAAGCCGGAGATCCCCGGCATGGAGAGGTCGAGCATGACCAGATCGACCTCGGAGGTCTGCTCCAGGAGCTTGGTCAGATCCTCGAAGGTTCCGGCCTCGTCGATCCGGGCCGAGGGGAGAACGCCCGCCACCGCCTGCCGCAGCGCATCGCGGAACAGGGGATGATCGTCGGCGATGACGAGATGGGTCGAAGGAGCGTTCATCGTTCTCTTGCTGTCGTTCGCGGCGGATCGGCGAACAGATCCCGGGTGCGTCAATTCTTCCCCGAGCGGCCGTGGCATGCAAGTGGACATTATCCCTTTGCTGCAAAGGGGTTAATCCCCCCGGCTTGGCATTTGCACACCGGCGCTGGATACCGCAGCACCAGTGCGCAAGGCCGAAAGTCGTATTGGGGAGGGTTTCACGCCGATGTTACCTTGTGGCCAAGACCTGGGCTGATCCGGCACGTCCGGACATTCTGGGGGCGAGAGGAAACGATTTTCGGGGAGCGACCCAAACATGTCGACAATGGCTGTGTCTCAATCGAGCGCGCAGGGGATGACGAAGGACGAACGGTTCGTCATTCTCGCCTCCTCGCTCGGTACCGTCTTCGAGTGGTACGACTTCTATCTCTACGGTTCGCTGGCCGGCATCATCGGCGCGCAGTTCTTCTCGGCCTATCCGCCGGCAACCCGCGATATCTTCGCGCTGCTGGCGTTTGCCGCGGGCTTCCTGGTGCGTCCGTTCGGCGCGATTGTGTTCGGCCGTGTCGGCGACATCGTCGGCCGCAAATACACCTTCCTCGTCACCATCCTGATCATGGGTCTGTCGACCTTCATCGTCGGCCTGTTGCCCAACGCGGCGACCATCGGCATCGCGGCCCCGATCATCCTGATCGTGCTGCGCCTCGCCCAGGGTCTGGCGCTCGGCGGCGAATATGGCGGTGCGGCGACCTACGTCGCGGAGCATGCGCCGAACGGCAAGCGCGGCTTCTACACCTCCTTCATCCAGACCACGGCAACCCTCGGCCTGTTCCTGTCGCTGCTGGTGATTCTGTTCACCCGCACCGCGCTCGGTGAGGCCGATTTCGCAGCGTGGGGCTGGCGCATTCCGTTCCTGGTCTCGGTGCTGCTGCTCGGCATCTCGGTCTGGATCCGGCTTCGCCTGAACGAATCGCCGATCTTCCAGAAGATGAAGGAAGAGGGGAAGGGTTCGAAGGCGCCGCTGACGGAGGCCTTCGGCAACTGGCAGAACGGCAAGCTCGTGCTGCTCGCCCTGCTCGGTGGTGTGATGGGCCAGGGCGTGGTCTGGTACACCGGCCAGTTCTACGCGCTGTTCTTCCTGCAATCGATCCTGAAGGTCGACGGCTATACCGCCAACCTGCTGATTGCATGGTCGCTGCTGCTCGGCACCGGCTTCTTCATCGTGTTCGGCATGCTCTCCGACAAGATCGGCCGCAAGCCGATCATCCTCGGCGGCTGCCTGATCGCGGCGCTGACCTTCTTCCCGATCTTCAAGATGATCACCTCCAACGCCAACCCGGCGCTGGAAAAGGCCATCGAGACGGTCAAGGTCGAGGTGGTGGCCGATCCCGCCAAGTGCGGCGATCTGTTCAACCCGGTCGGCACCCGCGTCTTCACCGCGCCTTGCGACACCGCGCGCGCCTACCTGTCGCAATCGTCGGTCAGGTACACGACGACGCCAGGTCCGGCCGGCTCGGACGTGAAGGTCGTGGTCAACGGCAAGGACGTGCCCTACGCCAACGCCAAGGACAGCAACCCGGCGGTTCTCGCCGCGGTGCAGGCGGCCGGCTATCCCAAGGCGGGTGACACCGGCATCGTGAAGATGTCGCATCCGTTCGACGTCTTCCGTCCGCAGCCGGCGGCGATCATCGGCCTGCTGTTCGTCCTGGTCCTGTTCGTGACCATGGTGTACGGCCCGATCGCGGCGATGCTGGTCGAATTGTTCCCAACCCGCATCCGCTACACCTCGATGTCGCTGCCCTACCACATCGGCAACGGCTGGTTCGGCGGCCTCCTGCCTGCCACCGCCTTCGCCATCGTGGCCTCGACAGGCGACATCTATGCCGGTCTGTGGTACCCGATCATCTTCGCCTCGATTACCGTGGTGATCGGCTTCCTGTTCCTGCCGGAAACCAAGGACGTCGACATCAAGGCGACCTGATCGCAGCAGCAATCGACGACACCAACCGGCCGCGGTCTCCGCGGCCGGTTTTGCTTTGTGTGGTTATCGATCGCTGCCGATGAATTGCAGCACGATCTCACGGCGGTGCGGGCGGTTGCGATGCTCGATCAGGTAGATCGCCTGCCAGGTGCCGAGCGCGAGCTTGCCGCTCAGGACCGGGACCTGAAGCGAAGTCTGCGTCAGCATGGTCTTGATATGGGCCGGCATGTCGTCCGGCCCCTCGGTATCATGGGTCCACCCCGCGTTCTCCGGCGCGAGCCGTGACAGCGCCGTCGTAAGATCGACCAGCACGGAGGGATCGGCGTTCTCCTGGATCGTCAGCGAGGCCGAGGTGTGGCGGATGAACAGCGTCAACGCGCCCTCACCCGCGTGCGCCTCGGCGATGAATCTCGCGGCCTCGCTGGTCAGATCAGTGAAGCCGCGGCCAGGCGTCTGCACGGTGAGCAGTGCCGATGTGACGGTCGTGGCCTGTACGGACGATGGTGCGGAGCGGGTGACGGATCTGGCTGATGTCATGGAGGGGCCCGCATCAGATCTTCCCCGACACGTCTTTCTGCACGCGGTTGGCCATGTCGATCAGCCGCCGCCAGGCCTTTTCCAGGAACGACATCATGCGGTCGACGTCCTGCTCGCTCGGCAGCGGGATCTCGATCTTGCGCTCGCCCTCGGCGACCTTGGGCTCGGGCTTCCTGAGTGGATCGGATTTCGGCAGCGCCTCGTCGATCTTGCCCGATACCGTTGGCCCCGCCGCGAGCTGTGCCTTCAGCCGCTCGACCTCGGCCTGGAGCCTGCCGATCTCGGCGTCGAGTGCGGTCCGCTCGTCGGGCACCGCGTAGCAGGCCCAACCGGCGCCGTTCCTGGTGCAGGTCGACACCGTGCCGGTGCGCGTGTCGAGCCGCAGCACGCCCTCGGGGATGGGCATCATGCTGTAGCGGCCATTTTCGCCGTCGGGCGTAGATTGCGCGGCCGCGAGGCCGCCGCTGACTACCATCACCGCGGCCGCCGCCGCGAGCCATGATGTCGTGGATGACGTCGCAGGTCTCATCATTGTCTCCGCCCGGCACTGCTGCGGCTGCGGTTGCAATTCTACACCCCCCGCCGGCAATCCGCCGCCAAAAAGCCGCCCCCGAAATCAACGAACGCGGCGGCTTCTTTGATCCCGCGAGCGCGGCGAAAGCACGGCTGCGTCCGCCGTTCGCAAGCAGACCTGCTGCGGTGCGGCGTCACGCTGTGTGCAGCGCTGCCGTGCGCGTCGATATCATCAAGTAAATCAAATACATAATCGGAAGGGACGCAATCGTGACTTGGCTTGACTTGATTATAGGCCATCAGTATGGTCCGCGCGGCTTTTGAGGGTGACGGGCGCAATTTCCATTCAGCCGCAGCGTTTCGGGTCTTCGTTGCATGACACAGGGCACGGGACACGGCGAGGATGGAGATCGCGATAGATCGCCCGAGGAAGCCGCGCTTTCCGATCGGCTCGGAAATCTTGATCAGCGGTTGTCCGAATTTCGCGACCGCCGGGCCAAGACCGAGCAACCCGCAGGTGACGATGGAGACAAAGCGGCCAGAGCCTCGGCGATGGCGCTTGGTTTCCGACTATCCTCGGAGTTGATCGCCGGCGTCGCTGTCGGAGCGGGGATTGGCTGGGGGTTCGACCACTTGCTGTCGACGTCGCCTTTCGGATTCATCGCGTTCCTGCTGCTGGGCTTCATCGCCGGCGTGGTGAATGTGGTGAGAACGGCAGGCGCGGGTCCGAACAGGCGCGGTGGTTCGTAATTGGCCTAGCCGGGTTAACTGTCGTGCCGCTCGCCGGCACAGCCGGCCGACCAATCTTCACTGGTCGGCTTGTCCAGCAGACGAGAGATGCCGCGCGGATGAAAATCGACCCGATCCATCAGTTCAACGTCGAACCGCTCTTCACGATCGGCCGTATCGGCGATCACACGATCGCCTTCACCAATGCCTCTCTCTACATGTTCGTCGCGGTGGGGATCATTGCGCTGCTTCTGCTCACCAGCGGCAAGCAGCTGGTTCCGGGGCGTCTGCAGTCGGTGGCCGAGCTCTCCTATGAGTTCGTGGCCAGCATGATCCGCAGCACTGCCGGAGCGGATGGCATGCGGTTCTTCCCGCTGATCTTCTCGCTGTTCATGTTCATCTGCGTCTCGAACCTCGTAGGCATCGTTCCGTACACGTTCACCGTGACGAGCCATCTCATCGTCACTGCGGCGCTGGCGCTGCTGGTGTTCTTCACGGTCCTGATCTACGGCCTCTACAAGAACGGCCTGAAGTTCCTGAAAGTGTTCGTGCCCTCGGGCGTTCCCGGCTACATCCTGCCGCTGGTCATGGCGATCGAGGTGCTGTCGTTCTTCCTGCGGCCGGTCTCGCACAGCGTTCGACTGTTCGCGAACATGCTCGCGGGCCACATCGCGCTGAAGGTGTTCGCCGGCTTCGTTGCCATGCTCGGCGCGTCTCTTGGCGTGGTCGGCTGGATCGGCGGTGTCATGCCGCTGGCGCTCGCCGTCGCGCTCACCGCGCTCGAACTGCTGGTCGCGTTCCTGCAAGCCTATGTGTTTGCGATCTTGACCTGTATCTACCTCAACGACGCCATTCACCCTGGACACTGAGTGATCCGGGTGCTTTTCCACCCACACCTGTCTTTCTTCCAAGGAGTCAAAAATGGATCCGCAAGCAGCTAAGTTTCTCGGCGCGGGCATCGCGTGCATCGGCATGGGCGGCGCCGGCATCGGCGTGGCCTTCATCTTCGGCAATTATCTGTCCGCAGCCATGCGCAACCCGGCAGCTGCTCAGGGTCAGTTCGGCAACCTGATCTTCGGCTTCGCCGTGACCGAAGCGCTCGGCATCTTCTCGCTGCTGATCGCTCTGCTGCTGCTGTTCGTCCCGCTCTGAACGCGTTTCGCGCCGCTTCCAGGTGGGAGGCGGCGCGTCTGACAGCAACAGGAGAACTCCATGGCTGAAAGTCATGGCGGCGCCAAAGGTACCGGCGCTCACACGGAGGCCGATGGCGGTCACCACGGCGGTGGCTTTCCGCCTTTCGAGAGCAGCACCTTTGCTTCGCAACTGGTGTCGCTCGCGATCGCCTTCGTCGCGCTGTATCTGATCGTCTCCCGGTTCGCGCTGCCGCGTGTCGGGGGTGCGATCGAGGCGCGTCAGAACAAGATCGAGGGCGATCTCGCCGAAGCGCAGAAGCTGAAGGACCAGTCCGAGGCGGCGCTCAAGGCCTATGAAGGCGAGCTCGCGTCGGCGCGCGCACGCGCACAGGCGATCGGCAACGAATCCCGCGAGAAGGCGAATGCGCAGGCGGAAGCCGAACGCAAGGCGCTGGAAGAGCAACTGTCCGCCAAGCTCGCCGAGGCGGAGAAGACCATTGCCTCGACCCGCGCGACCGCCATGAGCAACGTCCGCGGCATCGCGGCCGATGCAGCCGGCACCATCGTTCAGCAGCTCACGGGCGTCGTTCCGGATGCAGCGTCGGTCAATGCCGCCGTTGATGCGACCTTGAAGGGTTAGTCTCGATGTTCTTCACACCTGAGTTTTGGGTCGCCGTCGCCTTCGTGATCCTGATGGTGATCTTCGCCTATGTGGGGGTGTTCAAGACGGCGATGTCGGCGCTCGATCATCGCGCCGCTCGTATCAAGGCCGAGCTGGACGAGGCGGCGCGCCTCAAGCAGGAGGCCACCAAGGTGCTAGCCGACTACAAGGCGCGCACTGCCGGTGCCGAGCGCGAGGCCGCCGACATCATCGCCAACGCGAACGCCGAAGCGGAGCGCATCGCAGCAGAGGCCAAGGCGAAATTGGAAGATTTCGTCACCCGCCGCACCAAAACCGCCGAGGGCAAGATCGCACTCGCCGAGGCTCAGGCTCTTGCGGACGTCCGGGCAGCCGCCGCGGAAGCCGCCGTGCAGGCTGCCTCCACCATCCTGTCGCAGTCAGTCAAGGGCCAGATCGCCGACGACCTGCTCGCCAAGGGCATCAACGAAGTCAGGCAGAAGCTGAACTGAGGGATTTGCCTTACCAATCAAAAAGCCGGCGCCACGAGCGCCGGCTTTTTTGTTTGTGCTGGTCTCTCGTGTCCTGGACGCGGTGTAGCGTGCAACGCTGCTCCGCCGGACGATGCTTCGCATCGCCGGGAGCGCTGCGCCGCGTCCGGGGCACGAGACCTTGAACTGAAGCTACTTCTTCCTCGGCTTGGCCTTCTCCGGCGAGAGCGCCTGCGGGTCGAAGCCGACATAGAAGATGTAGGTATCGGCAACCGCGGGCGCCGGCACCGGATAGGCCAGATCCTCGGCGACGAAGGTGAAGGGCACGCTGCCGCCTTCCGACATCGCCACCGTGGTCCGGTAGGCCTTCGAGGCGATCACCTTCTCGCCGACGCCGCCCTGCACGACGGCGATGCGCAGCGGCACCTCGACGGAGGCAGGCGCCCCGGCGGGGCCGGCGATGACACGGCCCTGGATGCCGATCCGGGCCGTGATGCCGGCACTGCTGCGCAAGCATTCGCGCGCCATCTTGGTGATCGAGGCCTGGAAGCGGATGTCATTGCCGACCGCCGGCTTGCCGCTGGCGCCGACCGCGTAGGTCGAGGCGCCCGCGCGTACCGTGACCTGCGGGCAATCGAGGTCGTCTTCGGCCGGCTGCCCGGGCGCAGGCGCCGGCTTCGGCTCCGCCGGCTCGTCGGACTTGCCGCCGAACAGGCTCTTGAAGCGGTCGGTCAACGACTGTGCCGCCACCGGCGAGACGGAGGCGAGCCCGACCGATAATGCCAGCACGACCGCTGCGCCGCGCCGCAACCTCGTCCGCGATGACCGAAGCTCCTGCACCATCAACACCCGTACTCCATGGCAATGTTCCGGCCGGGTTATATCGCCAATATCGGCGAACCCAAGGCGGCAAAAAGGGATTTGGCTGCATCCATCAGGCTGCTCAGCCGCGGAAGTCCTCGTGCAGCAGGCCGAACAGCAGGTGATCCTGCCAGACCCCGTTGATGCAGAGATAGCGGCGCGCCAGGCCCTCGCGCGAGAAGCCGCACTTCTCCAGCACCCGGATCGACGGCGCATTGGTCGGGATGCAGGCGGCCTCGACCCGGTGCAGATTGAGCTCGCCGAACAGCGTCGGCAGCAGCACCCGCAGTGCGGCCGTCATGTAGCCGCGATGGGCATAAGGCTGGCCGACCCAATAGCCGATGGTGCCGGCCTGCACGATGCCGCGCCGGACATTGGCGAGCGTGATGCCGCCGACCAGGGCGCCGTCGAGCTCGCGGAAGATCAGAAAGGGATAGGAGCGGTCCGCGGCAATGTCCTCGGCATAGCGGCGCAGGCGGCGGCGGAAGCCGGAGCGGGTGAGATCGTCGGACGGCCAGATCGGCTCCCAAGGCGTCAGATAGTCGCGGCTGGTCTCGCGCAAATGAGCCCATTGCAGGAAGTCGGACATTTGCGGCGCGCGCAGGAGCAGCCCGTTGCCGCGCGGCGCCAGGGCGGCGGGTCCACTGGATGGCAGGCGAAAGAGGGCCATGTGATGCTTCCCGGGGCGAGGCCCGCGCGCGGCTCCTAATGCAGCCGCGCCTTGGCGCGCGCCCGTGTCAATCCTTCCGCAAAAGACACCGCCGTGTCCAGACCCCTGCCGCTGCCCAATGCGACGACCGCAGGCCGGCTGCGCGACAGCAGCGCACGGGCCGCGTCCCGCGTCGATTCGATGCTGACGGCGTCGATCCGGGCAACCAGTTCCTGCACTGTCTGCGGCCGCCCGTAGGCCAGCACATGCCGGGCGAGCTGCTCGGCGCGGGAGGAGCAGCTCTCCAGCGCCATCAGCAACCCCGCCTTCATCTGTGCCTTGGCTCGGGCGATCTCGGCGTCGGTCAGCGTCTCCACCGATTCGTTCATGATGTCGACCACGACCTCCATCATCTCCGGCGCGTCGGCGGGATCGGTGCCGGTATAGAGGCCGAAAAAGCCGGTATCGGTGTAGGGGGCGTGGAAGGTGTAGATAGAGTAACAGAGGCCGCGCTTCTCGCGCACCTCCTGGAACAGGCGCGACGACATTCCGCCGCCGAGGACATTGGTGAAGACCTGCAGCGAGAACAGCGAAGGATCGGTCTGAGGCACCCCCTCGAGCGCCAGCGTCAGATGCGCCTGCTCGAGCTCGCGATGCACCACCTTGGCGCCGCCCTGGCCGAACCGAGCGGCCTGCGGCTTCGGCCCGGGCGTCCCCTCGAAGCTCGCAAACCGCTTTTCGACCTCGGCGACGACCTGGCCGTGATCGACCGCCCCGGCCGCGGCCACCACCATGTCGGGCCCGCGATAATGCGTCGACAGATAGCCGCGCAGCATGTCGCGGTTGAAGGCGCGCAGCGTCTTGGCGGTGCCGAGCAGCGAACGGCCCATCGGCTGGTCGGGATAGCAGAGCTCGTTCAGATGCTCGAACACGACGTCGTCGGGCGTGTCCTGCGCGGCACCGATCTCCTGCACAATGACGTTCTTCTCGCGCTCCAGCTCGTCGGGCTCGAAGGCGGGATTGGCAAGGATGTCGGCGAGCACGTCGAGCGCGAGCGGCACGTCGGCCTTCAGCACCCGCGCGTAATAGGACGTGGTCTCGGTCGAGGTGCCGGCATTGAGGTCGCCGCCGACCGCCTCGATCTCCTCGACGATCTCGCGCGAGGAGCGCCTGGTCGTGCCCTTGAACGCCATGTGTTCCAACAGATGCGAGATGCCGTGCTCGTTCGGCTTCTCGTCGCGTCCGCCGACGCCGGCCCAGACACCGAGCGCCGCCGTCTCGAGGTGGGGCATCTCGTCGGTGACGACGGTGAGGCCGGAGGCAAGCTTGGACATCTCGACGCTCATCCGGCAACTCCCTGCTTTGCGGCGCGGCTGGCGGACAGCACGAACCGCTCGAGCTCGACCTGATCGTTCTTCATCACCCTCATGTGTTCGGATTTGGTCATCAGGCCGTCGAGCCAGGCCGGCAGTTGCGGCCGCTGGCCGCAAGCCGCCTCGACGGCGTCGGGGAACTTGGCCGGATGGGCGGTGGAGAGCACGATGCTCGGCACCTTCGTATCGGTGGTGTCGCGGTCCGCGACGGCGAGCGCCACGGCGGTATGAGGATCGACCAGCTCGCCTGCTTCGCGCCAGGCGGCGCGGATCGCAGCCGCAGTCTCGGTCTCGTCAGCGCGCCCGGCATCGAACTCCTCGCGGATCGCGGCGAGTGTCGCATCGGGTAGCACGAAGCGGCCGGACTGCTTCAGCTGTTCCATCAGGCGACGCACGCCGGCGCCATCGCGCCGGCCGGCCTCGAACAGCAGCCGTTCGAAGTTCGAGGAGATCTGGATGTCCATCGACGGCGATGCCGTCGCGTGCACCTCACGCACCTCGTAGATGCCGGTCTTCAGCGTGCGCGCCAGGATGTCGTTGACGTTGGCGGCGATGCGCAGGGTGCGCACCGGCAGCCCCATGCGCTTGGCGACGTAGCCGGCGAAGATGTCGCCGAAATTGCCCGTCGGAACGACGAAATCGACCGCGCGCGCCGGAGCACCGACCGCGACGGCAGAGGTGAAATAGTAGACCACCTGCGCGACGATGCGCGCCCAGTTGATGGAATTGACGCCGGAGAGCGAGGTCGCATCGCGGAAGCGATGGTTGTTGAACATCCCCTTCACGAGCGCCTGGCAGTCGTCGAAGGTGCCTTCGATGGCGAGCGCATGGACGTTGGCCGCGCCCGTCGTGGTCATCATCCGCCGCTGCACCTCGGAGATGCGGCCGTGCGGAAACAGCACGACGAGATCGACGTTCTCGAGGCCCGCAAAGGCTTCGACCGCGGCGCCGCCGGTATCGCCTGACGTCGCGACCACGATGGTGGTGCGCTGGCCGCGCTTTTCGAGCACATGGTCCATCAGCCGCGAGATCAGCTGCATCGCCACGTCCTTGAAGGCGAGCGTCGGACCGTGGAACAGCTCCAGCACGAACTGGTGCGGGGACATCTGGCGCAGCGGCACCACCGCAGGATGGCGGAAGGTGGCATAGGCCTCGTTCGCCATGCGCCCGAGCTCGGCGTCGGAAATCTCGCCACCGGCGAAGGGACGAATCACGTCGACCGCGACCTCCCAATAGGGGCGGCCGAAGAAGCCGGCGATCGTCTCGCTCGGAAGCTGTGGCCACACCGCCGGCACATACAGGCCGCCGTCGCGGGCAAGCCCGGTCAGCATCACGTCACAAAAGCCGAGTTCGGGGGCTTCGCCCCGGGTCGAGATATAGCGAGTCAAACTGCCCTCCAAAGGCGGCCGGGCCGGAGCTCGACCCTTAAGCCTTTGATTTTACGTAATTACTTGTCAACAGCCGGTGGCTTTGAACCACCATAGAGTGTTTTGCGGCATCGGGAAACCGCTTCCGGCGTACCCCTCGCCCAATGAAAAAGGGCTGCGGCATTGCCGCAGCCCTTCTCTTGGAAGGCCTGTCGTTGTGTGCAGACCAATTGCCTCGTCGGGGTCGCCGAGCCCTCAAAACTGTTCCGGCAAGCTTTCGTCGCCTGTCATGAAATCGTCAAGTCCAAAACCCCGCGCGTGTCGAAAATGTTCCTATTCTTCCCGATCCGGCTCTGGTTCGCTTTTGGCAGTTGCAGCCAAGCCCCGGCCGTGATCCTGACCCTGAATTCCGCTTTTTCCCGAATCAGTCGCGGGAACGAATACAGCCTCGGCCCATTGTGTCGGCGGATGGGTGTCAGCCCGTTGTCCAATGCATTGCCCGGCCAACGGCGGCGTCGATCCGTCGGCCGAACCGCTGCATCCCGGAGCAGCCGGTTCGGTCGATGGCGAAAGTCAGTTCATTCCGATTTCCACTGCGATCCGGATCAGGTCGGAATGGTTCTTGGCGCCAAGCTTCTGCTTGAGCAGGGACGTGGTGTTGGCGACCGTCTTGTAGGAGATGCCGAGCGCCTCGGCGACCTCGACGATCTTGTCGCCGCGTCCGAGCAAGCGAAGAATTTCGAGCTCCCGCGGCGTCATCTGTGACGCGGGGTTGGCCTTGATCGCCGCGCCGGAAAACGTCACGGCTTCCGCAAGCTGCGGCGAGATGAAGTTGTCACCCGCGACCACCTTGCGCACCGCTTTGAGCAGGATCCTGGGATCGTCGCCTTTGGAGACATAGCCCTGCGCCCCGAGCTCGACGGCCCGCACGACGAACGCCGGATCGTCGTTCATGCTGAACACGATGATCTTGGCGTCGGGGTCGTCCTTGCGGATGCGCCGCATCAGCTCGAACCCGGAGACGTCGGGCAGGCTGATGTCGATCACGGTGACGTCGGGCCGCTTGCTGACATAGGCGCGATGCCCGGATTTGGCATCGCTCGCCTCGTCAATGCGGATTGAATGGTCGGATGCGAACAGGGTGCGGCAGCCGGACAGCACCACGGGATGGTCGTCGACGATCAGGACCCTCGTCGCCAGCTTGGCGGTATCTTGCATCGCGCACTCTCTTGTTTTTCGACTCATAGCCCGCCGGGAATAAATGGAAAGAGCAAATCCGGCCGATACGCGTTAGAATTGACCTAATGTGGCGACGACTTTCGTTCCGAACGCAATTGTTTCTCCCGCTCGGCGCGAGCCTTCTCGCAGCCCTGATCCTGGGCGGCATATTACTGCGGATATTTGCACCAGGTCAGGTAGCTGATGAACACGAGCCGGCTCGACGCTCGATCCAGACCATCGCCGCCGCGCTCAACAGCACCCTGCGCGCATCGGACAATCCGCAAAAGACCCTCGATGCATTTGTTCGGTCCTTGGACGCCTCCACGGATATTCAATTCCGCCGCATGGACGGAGGTCCCCCGCCTTCTCCGAAAGACTTGCGCAACCTGAAGAAGGTTCCGCAATGGTTCGTCAACCTCATCACCATACCAGAGATGGAAGCGGCGTTTCCGATCGTCATAGACGGCAGACATGTCGGCGATATCGTGTTCTTCCCGGACATATCGGCCGACTTGTTCGAGAAGTGGATCGGCTTCCTTGCGCTGACCAGCCTGGTCGCTGTCCTGATGGTGCTCACCGGCACCGTTGCCTATGTCTTCGCCGGTTCGGCCCTGCGCCCCCTGCAACATCTCGGCGACGGTCTTACGCGGATTCGGCGCGGCGACTACGCAAGGCCGGTCCCGGTCGGAGGACCGCCGGAGATCCGGCAGAGCTGCGAGGAAGCCAATGCGCTGGCAGCGACACTGGCGCAACTCAGCCAGGACAATCGCTATCTGATGCACCGCCTGGTGTCGCTGCAGGATGACGAGCGGCGCGATCTCGCCCGCGAACTGCACGACGAGCTCGGGCCCCTCCTCTTCAGCATCCGCGCCGGCACGATCGCGCTGACCGATGCCTCCGAGCCAACGGGACATCTCGGCAATTCGGCACAGGACCTGCTGCAATCGGTCGAGGCCCTGCAGCAGACCAACCGCCGCATCCTGGACCGGCTGCGGCCGCTCTATATCGAAGAGCTCGGCCTTTCGAGCAGCGTGCAAACGCTGCTCCGGAATTTTCGCAAGCAGGCACCTCATATCGTGCTGACGGATGCGATCGATCGCGATCTCAGCGCAATCGGCGGACCGCTGGCGCAGACCGTCTATCGAGTGATCCAGGAGGCACTGACCAACGTGCTGCGACATGCCAACGCGGGCAACGCACATGTGCAGGCGACTGTTGCCGACAAGACGCTCGTCGTCGAGATCTCCGACGATGGCGGCGGTTTCCCTGCGGACAACGTCTTCGGCCGGGGCCTGACCGGCATGCATGAGCGCGTGCGCGCGCTCAGCGGATCGCTATCGCTGTTGCGCGTGGATGACCGAACCTACGTGCGCTGCCGCCTTCCGGCGGAGACGATGCGGGACGTTCCGCCACCAGGCTAATTCAGCAGGCGCAACCATCATGCGCATTCTGTCGCGCCGGTTCGCACAGCGTGCTGCGGATCTTGCCATCCGGGCTGAAGCGGAACGAGGCCTGAATGCGCAGCGCGCCGGCGACGGAATATTCGAGGTGGACGCCGTGGGGCGCGGGATTGATCTCTTCCAGCCCGAACCCCGCCGAGGAGAAGGCGCTGAGCCGCGGCTGCCAATAGGCCTCGATCTCGCTCCGGCCACGAAAGCGCCGCGCGCCGTCGCAGGTGCATTCGAGCTGCGCGTCGTCGGCATAGAGGTCGAGCAGGGCTGTGAGGTCGCCCTTACGGCAGGCATCCACCCAGTCGACGATAATTCCCATCTGGTCGAAATCACTCACGCCGCACCCAATCTGCCGCGGACAATATTGGCGGCTTAGAACCACCCTCGTGAATATGCGCTGAATAATAAACCCCGGGCGATACCGGGTTCCCTAGATGGACCTGCCAATGAGCTCAGCTCTGCCGCCGGCCTCTTGCCCACACGCCGAAGGCGATGAGCACGGCGCCTGCAAGCGTGAACCAGGTGATTGCATATTGCAGATGGTCGTCCTTGAGATTCACCTGGAGCGGTCCCGGACGCGGGATGCCGTTCGCCGGCGCGGGCCGTTCGAGATCGATATAGAACGGCGCAACCGTGCCCCAGCCCAGCACGCTTGCGATTGCCAGATGATCGCGCACGAACCAGAGCCGCTTGCCGCGATTCTCCGCCGGAGTCAGCCAGCTTGGCGCCTCGGGAAAGCGCAGATAGCCGGTGAGCTCAACCGGTTGGCCCGTGATAAGCTTGTTCACCGCGCGATCCTCGACGCCGCGGTCCTGCATCGTGTTCTCGACGAAACCCGCGTCGATCACGACCATCTCGCCGCCGGGAAGCCGCGCCGGCAGGAACGCCCAGGTGCCGGGGCCGGAGGCGTCCTTGCGCACCGCCGAGCCGGAGGAATAGACCATTGCATCGGGAAGGGCTGCGTAGGTCGCGGTGAAGCTGACGCGGCGGAATTCGTCGCGGGCGGGATTGAGCGCGACCCATTGCGCGGACGGCGGCAGCGCAACCGGCGCGGCCGCAAGCCGTTCGGTGAGCGCCGCAATCAACTCGTGCTTGGCGGTGCGGCGCTGCAGCTGCCAGACACCGAGCACCACGAACACAGCCGTGAGGAACAGCGTGAACAGCGCGAAGCCGGCCACGGGGGCCTTGCGCGACGCAGGCTCGTTCATTTCGCGCGATCGACCAACCGGCCCGGCTCCGCCTTGTGGTGGAATTGCAGCGCGATCAGCAACGACTTCATCGAGCGCAGCGGCAACAGCGTGGTAGCGAGGATGAGCGGCAGCCAGAGCACCGCATGCAGCCAATATGGCGGCTGGTATTTGACTTCGACGATGAGGGCGCACGCGACGACGATGCCGCCGGCCAGCATGATGATGAAGATCGCCGGGCCGTCGCCGGTATCGATGAAGGCATAGTCGAGCCCGCAACGGTCGCATGCGGGCGCGAGCGTCAGAAAGCCCGCATAAAGCTTGCCTTGGCCGCAGCGCGGGCATTTGCAGGCAAGCCCACGCAGCGCGCTTTGCAGGACGGTGGTTTCGGACGGGGGTGTGCCGGCACTGTCGTTCATGATGGCGGACTCTATCACAGTTTCCGACGAAACTTCGGGCGGCCGGAAAGCGAAAGGGCGGCCCTGCGGCCGCCCTTCCTGATCGGTTCGATCGGGCTCAGTGCGCGGCGCTGGCCATGGTCTCGGCGCCGCGTCCCCAGACGTAGATGCAGAGGAACAGGAACAGCCAGACCACGTCGACGAAGTGCCAGTACCAGGCCGCGAACTCGAAGCCGAGATGCTGCTTCGGCGTGAAGTGGCCGGCATAGGCGCGGAACAGGCACACCAGCAGGAAGATGGTGCCGACCAGCACATGGAAGCCGTGGAATCCGGTCGCCATGAAGAACGTCGCGCCGTAGACGTTGCCGCCGAAGGAGAACGCCGCGTGGGCGTACTCATAGGCCTGCACGCAGGTGAAGAGCGCGCCGAGCACGACGGTGAGGATCAGGCCATACTTCAGGCCCTGGCGGTCGTTCTCGAGCAGCGCATGGTGCGCCCAGGTCACGGTGGTACCTGACGTGAGCAGGATCAGCGTGTTCAGCAGCGGCAGATGCCAGGGATCGAAGGTCTCGATGCCCTTCGGCGGCCAGGTGCCCGGGACCGCGCAGGCGCCGGGCTGCGTGCCGAGGCCGCAACCGAACACCGCATCGCGGGTGGCGTGGACGGCGTCGGCCGGAAACAGCGCCGCGTTGAAATAAGCCCAGAACCAGGCGACGAAGAACATCACCTCGGAGGCGATGAACAGGATCATGCCGTAGCGGTGATGCAGCTGCACGACCCGGGTGTGATCGCCCTTGTACTGGGCCTCCTTGATCACGTCGGCCCACCAGCTCGCCATGGTGTAGAGCACGCCCACGGTGCCGACGCCGAACACGATCGGCGCCGCCGAGAACATGTGGTGCATCCAGGCGACCGCGCCGACCGCCATGATGAAGGCCGAGAGCGAGCCGACCGCCGGCCAGGGAGAGGGATCGACCAGGTGATAGTCGTGATGCTTGGTGTGCGCCGTGGCCATTTCCGTCTCTCTCCTCAATCCCGTGCCTGTCCGGCACTTATCCCCTTGCGTCCAACCGCCTGCGCGTGAGCCCTGCGGTCAAAGATTTCCCTTGCGCTTGTCGCCTTCGCCCGATGCCAGCGGTTTCACCACGGGATCGCGCACCGGATAGAACGTGTAGGACAGCGTGATCGTGCTCAGCCCGTCGTTCTCGTGGTCGGCGGCGATCGACGGGTCGACGTAGAACACGACCGGCATCTCGCGCTTCTCACCGGGTGCCATGGTCTGCTCGGTGAAGCAGAAGCAGTTGATCTTCTGGAAATAGGCGCCGACCGTCAGGGGCGCGACGTTATAGGCGGCCTGGCCCGCGGTGGCGCGCGCCGCCTGGTTGGTCACGGTGTAGAAGACGGTCACGACCTGGCCGATATTGACCTCGATCTCGCTCTGCTCCGGCTCGAACTTCCAGGGCAGGCCGGGCGCGACGTTGGAATCGAAGCGCACCGAGATCTTCCGCGCGATCGGACCCGTGGCCGGCGCAGAGGTCGCCACCTGCGTCGTGCCGTTGAATCCGGTGGCGCGGCAGAACCAATTGTAGAACGGCACCGCCGCGTAGGAGGCGCCGACCATCAGCGCGACCACGCCGCCGCAGATGGACGCGACCACCACATCGCGCCCCAGCCCGCGGCCCTTGCCCAGGTTGCGATGGCCCGGCTTGGCGCTGACGTCCTGCGATATGGTGGGCTCGTGATCCATATTTCCTACATCGGCCGCACGAGCACGGCCGGCCCCTTGACCATGGTGACGGCGAAGAACAGCACCACGAGCACGCCGAGCGCCAAAGCGATCGCGATGGAGCGCTGACGACGGCTCTTCCGCTGCGCCTCGGTGAGGACGATTCCTTCCGGCTCGGGTTTGTCGGCCATCGCGGTGATCATGCGCCCCCAACCATCGGAGCAAGCGCCCGGTACACGACCTCGGCCAGCAGGGTCGCAAACAGCGCGAACAGGTACAGGATCGAGAAGGCAAACAGCTTGCGGGTCGCGCGCAGCGACTGGCTGCGCTCGCGGCGCAGATAGACGTTGATGGCGAGCACCAGCATGCCGGCACCGAGAATCAGCGAGACCACGCCGTAGACGGCATCGAAATAGCCGAGCGCCCAGGGCGCGGCGGCGACCGCGATCAGCACGATGGTGTAGAGCAGGATCTGCAGACGCGTGGCGTCGGGACCGGCGACGTTCGGCAGCATCGGAATGCCGGCGCGCGCGTAGTCGTCGGAGCGGAACAGCGCCAGCGCCCAGAAATGCGGCGGGGTCCAGAAGAAGATGATGGCGAACAGCAGCAGCGGCTCGACATCGACCGTGCCCGTCACCGAGGCCCAGGCCACCACCGGCGGCAGCGCACCGGCGGCGCCGCCGATCACGATGTTCTGCGCGGTCCAGCGCTTCAGCCACATCGTGTAGATCACAACGTAGAAGAAGATGGTGAAGGCGAGCAGCGCGCCCGCGATCCAGTTGACGAGGATGCCGAGCGTCATCACCGAGAAGAAGGCGAGCGTCATGCCGAACGCCATCGCCTCGGGGCGGGTGATGCGGCCGCGCGGGATCGGCCGGTTCGCCGTGCGCGACATCTTGGCGTCGATGTCGCCTTCGAGCGCCATGTTGAGCGCCCCGGAGGCACCGGCGCCGACGGCAATGCAGAGCAGCGAGGTGATCGCCAGCACCGGGTGGAAATGCCCCGGGGCCATCGCCATCCCGACCAGCGCAGTGAAGATCACCAACGACATCACCCGCGGCTTGAGCAATGCGAGATAATCGCCAACCTCCGCTTCGGAGATGTGGGGATTGATGTCGATGGCGT
This sequence comes from Bradyrhizobium yuanmingense, assembly GCF_025200905.1. Classification (NCBI taxonomy): domain Bacteria; kingdom Pseudomonadati; phylum Pseudomonadota; class Alphaproteobacteria; order Hyphomicrobiales; family Nitrobacteraceae; genus Bradyrhizobium; species Bradyrhizobium yuanmingense. The sequence goes on from NZ_CP104173.1 coordinate 6,947,707, forward strand.
TGTGGTCGAGGACGGACACTTAGATCTACTCGCTTCGTTACAGCGCCGCGGCGCCCGTCACGGGCGCCGCGGGGGATTGGTTACTGCACGCGGGGCAGCACTTCGAACTGGTGGAAGGGCGGCGGCGAGGACAGCGTCCACTCCAGCGTGGTCGCGCCGGCACCCCAGGGATTGTCGCCTGCCGGCACCCTCTTCATGAAGGCGTCCAGCACGCAGTAGAGGAAGATCAGCACGCCGAAGCCGGAGATGTATGAGCCGACCGACGAGACCAGGTTCCAGCCCGCGAACGCATCGGGATAGTCGATGTAGCGGCGCGGCATGCCGGACAGGCCGAGGAAGTGCTGCGGGAAGAACACCAGGTTGACGCCGACGAAGGTGACCCAGAAGTGCAGCTTGGCAAGGCCCTCATTGTACATGTAGCCCGACATCTTCGGGAACCAGTAGTACCAGCCGGCGAAGATCGCGAATACCGCGCCGAGCGACAGCACGTAGTGGAAGTGGGCGACGACGTAGTACGTCTCCTGGAGCACGCGATCGACACCCGCGTTCGCCAGCACGACGCCGGTCACGCCGCCGACCGTGAACAGGAAGATGAAGCCCACCGCCCAGATCATCGGTGCGCGGAATTCGATCGAGCCGCCCCACATCGTGGCGATCCAGGAGAAGATCTTCACGCCGGTCGGAACCGCGATGACCATCGTGGCGGCGACGAAATAGGCCTGCGTCGCCGAGGACATGCCGACCGTGTACATGTGGTGCGCCCACACCACGAAGCCGATGCCGCCGATCGCGACCATGGCATAGGCCATGCCGAGATAGCCGAACACGGGCTTGCGCGAGAAGGTCGAGACGATCTGGCTGATCATGCCGAAGCCGGGCAGGATCAGGATGTAGACCTCGGGGTGACCGAAGAACCAGAACAGATGCTGGAACAGCACGGGGTCGCCGCCGCCGTCGGGCGAAAAGAACGTCGTGCCGAAATTGCGGTCGGTGAGCAGCATGGTGATCGCACCGGCGAGCACCGGCAGCGACAACAGCAGCAGGAACACCGTCACCAGGATCGACCACACGAACAGCGGCATCTTGTGCAGGGTCATGCCCGGCGCGCGCATGTTGAAGATGGTGGTGATGAAGTTGATCGCGCCCAGGATCGAGGAAGCACCGGCGAGGTGCAGCGACAGGATCGCGAAGTCGACCGCCGGGCCGGGATGGCCCGAGGTCGACAGCGGCGCGTAGATGGTCCAACCCGCCCCGACGCCGTTGGAGCCCGGCTCGCCCTCGACGAAGGTCGACATCAAGAGCAGCGCGAACGATGCCGGCAGCAGCCAGAACGAGATGTTGTTCATGCGCGGGAACGCCATGTCTGGCGCGCCGATCATCAGCGGCACGAACCAGTTGCCGAAGCCGCCGATCATCGCGGGCATGACCATGAAGAAGATCATGATCAGGCCGTGCGAGGTCACGAACACGTTGTAGGTGTGGGCCTCGTGGAAGACCTGCACGCCCGGATACATCAGCTCGGCCCGGATCGCGATCGACATCGCCGCACCGATGATGCCGGCGACGACCGCGAAGATCAGGTACATCGTGCCGATGTCCTTGTGATTGGTCGAATAGACGTAGCGCCGCCATCCGGTCGGATGGGCATGCTCGTCATGATGCGCGTGATCGCCGTGTGCCGCTGCGCTCGTTGCCATTTTCAAATCCTGCCTTGCGTCCCATTCGGACCTTTGGAGGTCCCACCCTTATCGCTTTCAGTCCCTCAGGCCGCCCCCGGCGCTTACTGCGTCGGGCCGGCCGCGGAGGCGTAGGTGCTGGTGCCGCCGCTCGCAAATTTCTTCTTCGCCGTCTCGACCCAGGAGGCGAACTCCTGGTCGCTCACCACGCGGATCGCAATCGGCATGAAGGCGTGATCCTTGCCGCACAGTTCCGAGCACTGACCGTAGTACATGCCGGTCTTGGTAGCCTTGAACCAGGTCTCGTTCAGACGGCCGGGAATGGCGTCGATCTTGACGCCGAAAGCCGGCAGCGCGAACGCATGGATGACGTCCGCACCCGTGGTCTGGACGCGAATCACCTTGTTGACCGGCACCACCATCTCGTTGTCGACGCCGAGCAGACGGGGCTGCTTGTCCTGCGCCATCAGCGAATCGAATTCGAACTTGCCGTTATCCGGATAGGCATAGGACCAGTACCACTGCTTGCCGGTCGCCTTCACGGTCAGGTCCGCTTTCGGAATGTCGAGCTCCAGGAACAGCAGCCGGAACGACGGCACCGAAATGCCGACCAGGATCAGCACCGGGACGAGCGTCCAAGCCACCTCGATCAGCGTGTTGTGGGTGGTCCGCGACGGCACCGGATTGGCCTTCGCGTTGAACTTGACGACCACGATCACGAGCAGCGCCAGGACGAACAGCGTGATCAGAGTGATCAGCACGAAGAGGAAGTTATGGAACCAGACGATGTTGTCCATCACCGGGGAACCGGACTGCTGAAGCGTCCACTCCCACGGCGCCGGCTGCCCGAGCTCGGCCAAGGCCGCACCACCCGTCGCCAGCGTGACTCCAGTCGCCACCAAGGCGATGGTGGCCAATCCCAGCAATTGCCGGCCCACCCGACCCATCGACATCCTCATGTCGTTCGCGCTCCCCTTCCGAGATCACCCCACGTGCATTCCCCTGCTTGCGGGAAACGCTTATTCGATCCGCCAGTCCGACAAACCGCCACGCAAGAATACCTCTAAGAGGAATTGGGGCCAGATCGCTAGAACGCGAAATCAAGCCTCTCAAACCATAATTCTTGATCTATCGCAATGCAGTCTTGAGCCCCGCCTGCCAGCCATCACCGGCAAGATATTTCCCAGCAAGATCAGACAAAAATACCGTTTCCCGGGACGCTGCGGCTTGACAGCGGAATTGCCCGCGGTAGGCACTGGAAGACTGCCACGCGGCAGCCTGATTCGTGCGGGCAATGGCGGTGTGGGCGGCGCGGAATTTGCTTGGGAATCGCCTTCAAGACGCCGTCATTCCGTATCAGTCCGCCAGATCAGTCCGCCAAGCGTGAGCAACCCAGGCGAGCAGAGGGACCGACCCGATGGGGCTTTCGAGATCGATGGCAAGGCCGGCGAACGGCCTCCCGGCGCTCGCCGCCCTCGTGGCTGCGATGGTCCTGCTAGCGCTGCCAGGGCTTGCCCATGCGCAGGGCGCGGTGCGCTCCGTCCATGGCGACTGGCAGATCCGCTGCGACACCCCGCCGGGCGCCCAGACCGAGCAATGCGCCCTGATCCAGAGCGTGGTGGCGGAAGACCGCTCCAATGCCGGCCTGACCGTGATCGTGCTCAAGACCGCCGACCAGAAGAGCCGGCTGATGCGCGTGGTCGCTCCGCTCGGGGTCCTGTTGCCCTCCGGCCTCGGGCTCAAGCTCGACAACCAGGACGTCGGCCGCGCCGGCTTCGTCCGCTGCCTGCCCAACGGCTGCGTCGCCGAGGTGGTCCTGGAGGACAAGCTGCTCGGTCAGCTCCGCAGCGCCAAGACCGCGACCTTCATCATCTTCGAGACGCCGGAAGAAGGCATCGGCTTCCCGCTCAGCCTGAACGGGCTCGGCGAGGGCTATGACAAGCTGCCGTAGCAGCGGCTAACCTTGGCAATCCTTTTGTTTCCGTAATGTGAGGCTTCGCGCTCTCGCGGAACCGGTCCGAAACCATTATCTTGCCCCACATCCCCGGCTAATGGACGGACGCATGACCAATCCTGCCACGACCTCCCTGCTCGACCGTGCCAATCTCGACCGCGACCAGGTTCGCAGCGAGGTCGCGCGTGGGCTTTCCGGCGCTGACGACGGCGAGCTGTTCCTGGAATACAGCCAGACCGAAGCTCTCATGTTCGACAATGGGCGGCTCAAGCAGGCGACCTACGACACCTCGCAGGGTTTTGGTTTGCGCGCCGTCAAGGATGATGCGGTCGGCTATGCGCATTCCTCCGACGTGTCGCTGCCGGCGCTGATTCGCGCGGCGGACGCGGTTGCTGCCGTGCGCGGCGGCTATTCCGGCAGCTTCTCGGCGCCGCCGCCGCACACCAATGTCCGCCTCTATGGCGACGACAATCCCCTGGATGCCCCAGGCTTCGAGACAAAAGTAAAACTGCTCGCCGAGATCGACGCTTACCTGCGCGACAAGGATCCACGGGTGCGGCAGGTCAGCGTCAGTCTCGGCGCGACCTGGCAGGTCGTCGAGATCCTGCGGCCCGATGGTGAGAGCTATCGCGACATCCGTCCGCTGGTGCGCGTCAACATCTCCGTCGTCGCCGGCCAGGGCGACCGCCAGGAGAGCGGCAGCAAGGGCTATGGCGGCCGCGCCGGCTATGCCGAGTTCATCGAGAGCAGGAATTGGCGCGAGGCCGCCGACGGCGCGCTGCGCGAGGCGCTGGTCAATCTGGAATCGATTCCGGCGCCCGCCGGCGAGATGGACGTCGTGCTCGGCGCCGGCTGGCCCGGCGTGATGCTGCATGAAGCGGTGGGCCATGGCCTCGAGGGCGACTTCAATCGCAAGAAGACATCTGCTTTTGCGGGCCTGATGGGCCAGCAGGTCGCGGCCAAGGGCGTCACCGTGGTCGACGACGGCACCATCGCCTCGCGCCGCGGCTCGCTGTCGATCGACGACGAGGGCACGCCGACCAATCGCACCGTGCTGATCGAGGACGGCATCCTGGTCGGCTACATGCAGGACCGCCAGAACGCACGGCTGATGAACATGAAGCCGACCGGCAACGGCCGTCGCCAGGGTTATGCCCATGTGCCGATGCCGCGCATGACCAACACCTACATGCTCGCCGGCGACCGCGATCCGGCCGAGATCATCGCCTCGGTTAAGAACGGCGTGTTCGCCGCGAATTTCGGCGGCGGACAGGTCGACATCACCTCGGGCAAATACGTGTTCCAGTGCACCGAGGCCTACAAGATCGAGAACGGCAAGATCGGGGCGCCCCTGAAAGGCGCCATGCTGATCGGCAACGGACCGACCGACCTGCATCGCATCCGCATGATCGGCAACGACCTCGCGCTCGACACCGGCATCGGCACCTGCGGCAAGAACGGCCAGGGCGTGCCTGTCGGCGTCGGCCAGCCGTCGCTGCTGATGGAACGCATCACCGTGGGTGGAACCGGCGCATGAGCGTTGAAGACAAGGTCACGGTCAGCCCCAAGCGCAAAAGCAGCGGCTGGGGCGGACAGATCGCTCAGCTCGCCGGCATCGTCGCCGCGGTCTTCATCGCCAAGGGCGCGCTCGCCGAGCCGTTCTACGTGCCGTCGGGCTCGATGGAGCCGACGCTCCTGATCGGTGATGCGCTGCTCGCCTCGAAATTCCCCTATGGCTACGGCACCTCGTCGCTGCCGATCCAGATCAGCCTGCCGGAGAGCGGCCGCGTGTTCGCGGAGACGCCGAAGCTCGGCGACGTCGTCGTCTTCCGCTGGCCCGGCGATCGCTCGCAGGCCTGGGTCAAGCGTGTCGTGGGTCTGCCCGGCGACCGCATCCAGATGCGGCAGGGCCAGCTCTTCATCAACGACCGTCCGGCCGAGCTGAAGCCCGACGGCGTCGGTGCCGCCGAGAACGACCGTGGCGGCAGCGAGCCCGCCTATCGCTATGTCGAGACGCTGCCGAACGGCGTCTCGCATCTGATCTTCAAGATGCGCGACAGCGGTCCGCTCGACAACACGCCCGAGGTGACGGTGCCGGTGGGACATCTGTTCGTGCTCGGCGACAACCGCGACAATTCCGCCGATAGCCGCGTGCCGCTGCGCTCCGGCGGCGTCGGCCTGCTGCCGATCGACAATCTGATCGGCCGTGCGGACGCCGTGGTCGGCTCCTGGGACCTCGGCATGCGCAGCCAGCCGGTGTGGACCTGGCTGTCCGGATTCAGGCTGTCGCGGTTCTTCACCGCCGTGCACTGACCGGTCGCAGGTGAGCAAGGACGAATTCCTCGCGCTCGCCTTACGCAATCCGGTCAACGCCGCGATCCTCGACGAACTGCACCGGCTCGCGCTGCCGGATGCGTGGCTGGTGTCGGGATGCCTGGTGCAGACGGTATGGAACGTGCTCACGGGGCGCCCGATCGACCACGGCATCGCCGATTACGACGTGTTCTATTTCGGCGCCGACACATTGTGGGAGGCCGAGGACGCGGTGATCCGCACCCTCCATGCGCGCCTCGCGCATCTCGGCGCCAAGATCGAGGTCCGCAACCAGGCCCGCGTGCACATGTGGTACCCGGCCAAGCACGGCCTGCCCTATCCGCCGCTGAGAAGCTCGAGGGAAGGCATCGACCGCTTCCTCACGCAGAACACGCAGGTCGGCGTCAGGCGCGCAAGCGATGGCCACGAGGTCTACGCACCGCGCGGGTTTGACGACATTGCGGCACTGATCGCGCGGCCAAATCCAGGACCCAATTTTTCCGCGGCGAACTACGAAGCGAAGGCTAAGCGCTGGAAAGCGCTGTGGCCGGAGATCACGGTGATCGCGGCGGAGTGAGGTGCCTCCCGTGTCCCGTCTCTGCAGTGCGGCGCTGAAGAAGCGCCGCCATAGCGCGTCGAAGACGCGCGTAAACGCGCTGATGGCGTCCGGGGCACGAGTATGGATGCTACCGCACCACGCCCGACGTGAACCCCGCCTTCCTTCGCGGCGGCTTGATTTCCTTCTTCAGGAAGCAGCGCGCCTCGCGCCCGGTGTAGCCGGGGCGGGCATAGGTGAAGGCGCGGCATTTGTTGTCGGCGGTGCAGGCGGCCTTGCAGGCCTCGACGCTTTCGCCGTCCTTGAGCTCGAAATTGCGCAAGTCGCCGCCGGGACGGTCGATCGACGTCTCGACGCCTTCGACGCGCGGCTCGATCACGCCGGCGCCGCGCACCCCGGAGATACAGCAGCTACCCGGCACGCGGGCCGGCACGGTGTTCTTCAGCCAGCACACGGCCGAGCCGCCTTCGACATCGGGATAGTTGAAGCTCCAGGAGCGGCAACGGCGATCGCGCTCGCACAGCAGCGCGCAATCCTCGGGATCGCCGGAGGTGACGGGCGTACTGAAATAGTCGCCGCCGGGCCGGTCGAACGCCGTCTGGGCAAGCGCCGGCGCGCTCGCAAACGCAAGCGAAAGCAGCGTGACACATGCCGCGGCGCTGGCCATGATGGCCCCGGACAGGCGGCCCTTCCACATCGGAACAGCTTTCGAGTTATTGACGACGCTCAGGTTTTTCAGCCGGTCATTTGATCGCCGCAAACCTGTATGGGCGATGAACGACTGAATCCTCGGTGCCCGGCTTCAGAGGTCTAGAACGCGTATTCCGCGTAGGCCGGTTCCACCGAACCCTTCCAGGGTCCGTTGAATTTATCCAGCATCTCCTCGGCCGGCGTCCGGCCGGAATCGATGATGCGATCGAGCGGCTCGAGATGCCGGGTTTCGTCGCGGCCGAGCTGGTCGATCCGGCCGCGCCGGCGCAGGCCGGCATGGGCAAGAACGAGGCATTCCTTGGCGATCTCGAACAGATAGCGGTCCTTGATCCGCGCCTTGAAGCCCATGCGCGGCACGTCGTCGCGCAGGGCCTGGCGTTCATGCGCGCTCCAGTGCTTGACGATCTCCCAGGCGGCATCGAGCGAGGCATCGTCGTAGAGCAGCCCGACCCAGAACGCCGGCAGCGCCGGCAAGCGGCCCCACGGGCCGCCGTCCGAGCCGCGCATCTCGAGATAGCGCTTGAGCCGCACTTCCGGGAAGATCGTCGAGAGGTGGTTGGCCCAGTCCGACAAGGTCGGACGCTCGCCGGGAAGGTTGTTGTTGCGGCCGTCGAAGAAGGCGCGGAACGAGGAGCCCGAGACGTCAATGTACTCCTCGCCGCGCTTGACGAAATACATGGGCACGTCCAGCGCATAATCGACATAGCGCTCGAACCCCATGCCGTCCTCGAACGCCCACGGCATCATGCCCGCGCGCGCATTGTCGGTGTCGCGCCAGATCTCGGACCGGAACGAGAGGAAGCCGTTCGGCCTGCCCTCGGTGAACGGTGAATTAGCGAACAGTGCAGTTGCGACCGGCTGAAGCGCGAGCGAGACGCGCAGCTTCTTGACCATGTCGGCTTCGGAGGAGAAGTCGAGATTGGTCTGCACCGTGCAGGTCCGGTACATCATGTCGAGGCCGTATTGGCCGACCTTCGGCATGTAATTGGTCATGATCTTGTAGCGGCCCTTGGGCATCACCGGGATATCGGCGCGCGACCAGGACGGCGTCATGCCGAGGCCGAGGAAGCCGATGCCAAGCGGGGTTGCGATCTCGCGCACCTGCGCCAAGTGCGCCATCAGCTCGCTCTGGGTCTGGTGCACGTTCTCGACCGGCGCGCCGGACAGCTCGAACTGTCCGCCGGGCTCGAGCGAGATGGCGCCGCCGCCGGTGACGTCGTAGAGGCCGATGATGTTGCCCTGCTCCATGATCGGCTCCCAGCCGAGCAGGAGCTTCATGCCTTCGAGCAGCGCGCCGATGCCGCGCGCGCCCTCGTAAGGCACCGGACGATGGTCGTCGAGCGTGAACGGCGTTTTCTCGTGCTCGGTGCCCATGCGGAACTCGGACGGGTCCTTGCAGCCTGCCTCGAACCACGCGACGAGCTCGTCGCGTGATTGCAGCGGCGTCATGTCGATCTGGTCTCGCGCCATATCAAACTCTAATCAAAAGCGCTTCGACCGAACGCGCGCGGGTGACAGGGACGGCCCGCGAACCCACCGGTTGCACGGGCGAGCGGGTTTGCCGCGCGATCATCGCGATGGCATGGTTTCGTTGGCGGCCGCGGGCGGCAGTTTCATCTCGCCGCACGAGCAGCCCAGGCGATCGAGCAGATTGCTGAGCTTGACGGCGTCGGCGTCCGACAGTTTCGAGCCGACATATTTCTCGATCGCGGCCGAATAGGCGCCCCACATTCGCTTCTGCAGCTCGCGGCCGGCTTCGGTGATCTCGACGAACTGGCCGCGCTTGTCGATCTTGCATTCGCGCCGCGAGGCGAGGCCCTCGTCGACCAGGCGGTCGATCAGGCGTGAGGTCGAATATTGCGGGATCAGCATCTGCCGCTCGAGCTCGACCGGCCGCAGCTCGCCCGAGGGCGCCCGCGACAGTTCGAGCAGGGCGTCATACCAGGCCAGCGGTGGGAAGCCGGCCTTCTTCAAGTCCTGCTCGACGCAATCGAGCACGCGGCTCTGCACCCGCATGAGGCGGATCCAGGCGGCGGTTGCCTCGGTCGATGGTTTGCGTTTCATGGTCCCGCTCAAGCTCGTCGCCCGTCTCTTACTCCATTCGATGCACCTGCATCAATCTTGACTATTCAAGCAGGTGCATGTAGTCGTTCTTTCGGCCGAGCCAAGCGTCAGGGGAAGGAAATTCCTCGAAACCGGATGGTTTCCCCGGTGTGTGCCCGCCGTCCCCGCCTCGTGCTCCTGGAGGCCAGCCCGCTCTGTGGCCTGGTCGAGGTCGGTAGCGGCGCCAAGAAGCCCGAAATGGTGAGGATTATCTGAAGTTGGGGCCTCCTTCGGGCCAAGTCCCTGCGCTGGGCCTCGACGGCAATCAGATCGTGACGGAAGGCCAAGTGATTGTCCAGATGATCGCCGATCAGCTCTGGTCCGCCGTTCGCGAAGCGTAACGGGCGGGGTCGACGAAGAGCCGGACCGATGATTCGGCTCTTTGCTTGCGTCATTCGCTAATCCGATGATTCGCGATGCGCTGACGGGGATTTTACGAGCATTGTCCGGGTTAACAATAACTCCGCCTTTTGCGCTCCGCGGACGTCGCCATCCTTGTGAGAGCAATCCTCCTGTGCCTCAACTTCAGCGCGGGACAGGACGCTAACCGTCGGACCGGAAAGCTATTGTGACGACTGTAATCCTCCTCCTGCTCGCGAGCGCAATCACCGGCTTGGCGACGGGTCTATTCTTCCGAGTCTGGACTCTATTGCTGGTCTCGCCGGCGACTGCGATCCTTGCCGCGACGGTGCTTCAGACCTCGGGCTTTGGATTCTGGACGGGCGTTCCAATCGTCGTCGGCTGCCTGATTGCCGGCCAGGTCGCCTATTTGGCGGCGACGTTCTACGTGCACAGAGGTGAGCTTTCAGTGCAGGACGAGATCGACGGCGAACCAGGCAAGCACGGCCAGCGCAACATCAAAGACGAGGACGAGTAAGACCAGGCCAAACCACGAAGGAATTTTTCTGCGCCACCGGAGGAGCCTGCGGCGGCGCCACGGCCGATCCAGCAGCAACAAGGGGGCGTATCTTACCGCAACGCCGGCTGCGCTGTCTTGAGACACCGTGGGGATCATTGCGGGACACCTTCAATGTCGATGGGCCATCCGGTGGATCATCAGCAAGAGCGGTGCCAGGGCGAAGCGAGCGTGGCCGGGGTGGAGGGATTGGGTGCTGGGGTGAGACGAAAGCGCATCAATCGATGTGACAAGGCTCAAGGCAGAGCGCCCAAGCGATGATCCAGCCCTTCCTTTTGTGAACCATCTGATCCGCGGCGACGTCGAAGGAGCATCTCCAGGAGACAATTGCCTCCATGAACATGATCGTCCTCATGACCGCCGCGGGCGCGCCGCTGGCGATGCTCGGGCTCTCGACGCCGGTCGCGCCGGAACGCAATTGCATCTTCACGATCCATCCGCAGATCACCTCGGCTGTGTTCGAGAGCAAGGAACGCAAGATCGTCTTTCCGGACCGGCCGACCGAATATCCCTGCCGCTACGCCAGGACGAAGAGCGGCGCGGACGTCGCCTTTACCAACCAGAATGGTTGGCGTTTCAAGGTGCGCATCGGCCGCGGCGACGAGGGCAGCTGGAAGGCCAGCCTCGCCGACGATGCGGTCGGGGGCCGCGCCTTCTCGCCGTTCGGAGACAGCAAATGAAGAAGGCCGGATCGATGATCCGGCCTTTATTTGCGTAGCCCGGATGGAGCGAAGCGCAATCCGGGGTTCTCGCGTTGAAGGACTGCTCCCGGATTTCGCTTGCGCTCCATCCGGGCTACAAGCCTCTCGTCAGGCCGCCGCCTTCTTCGGCGCGAAGCGGCCGTAGAAGGTCTCGCCCTTCGCGGCCATCTCTTCCAAGAGCTTCGGCGGGGTGAAGCGCGAGCCGTACTTGGCCTCCAGCTTGTGGCAGAGCTCGACGAACTTCTTCGTGCCCATGAAGTCGATGTAGGACAGCGTGCCGCCCGTGAACGGCGCGAAGCCGAAGCCGAGGATCGAGCCGACATCGGCCTCGCGCGGATCGGTGATGACGTGGTCCTCGACCGTGCGCGCGGCTTCCACCGCCTGCACCACCAGGAAGCGCTGCTTCAGCTCCTCGATATCGAGCGTGTCGGGGTCGAGCTGCTTCGGCTGCAACGCGGAGAGGCCCGGCCACAGGCTCTTCTGGCCCTTGCCTTTCTCGGGATAATCGTAGAAGCCCTTGCTGTTCTTGCGGCCGAGCCGGCCCTGCTTCTCGACCATCTCCACCATCAGCTTCTTCTGCTCGGGATTGATCGCGTTGGGGCCGAGATCGGCTTCGGTCGCCTTCATGATCTTGAGACCGAGATCGAGCGCGACCTCGTCCGAGAGCGAGAGCGGGCCGACCGGCATGCCGGCCATCTTGGCGCAGTTCTCGATCATCGCGGGCGGCACGCCCTCCAGGAACATCTCGTTGCCTTCGGCGACGTAGCGGCCGACGCAGCGATTGGCGAAGAAGCCTCTGGAGTCGTTGACCACGATCGGCGTCTTGCCGATCTGGCGGACGTAGTCGAGCGCGGTCGCGAGCGCGACGTCGCCGGTGTTCTTGCCGAGGATGATCTCGACCAGCATCATCTTCTCGACCGGCGAGAAGAAGTGAATGCCGATGAACTTCCCCTGATCCTTAAAACTCTCGGCCAGCGAGGTGATCGGCAGCGTCGAAGTGTTGGAGGCGAAGATCACATCAGGCTTCAGATATTGCTGCGCCTTGGCAAAAGTCTCCGCCTTGACCTTGCGGTCCTCGAACACGGCCTCGATGACGAGGTCGACGTCCTTCAGCGCGGCGTAGTCCGCGGTCGGCGTGATGCGCGCGAGCAGCGCTTCGGCGTCCGCGGGCTTGGCGCGGCCCTTCTTGATCTGCTCCTCGATCACCTTCTGGGCATGCGCCTTGCCCTTGTCGGCGCTCTCCTGGTCGCGATCGATCAGGACGACGTCGAGGCCGGCGCGGGCCGAGACATAGCCGACGCTCGCGCCCATGAAGCCGGCGCCGATCACGGCGATCTTCTTCACCTTGGTCGCGGGCACATCCTTGGGACGGCGCGCGCCCTTGTTGAGCTCCTGCATCGACAGGAACAGGCTGCGGATCATCGCAGCCGCTTCCTTGGAGCGCAGCACCGAGGTGAAGTAGCGCGACTCCACCCGCAGCGCGGCGTCGATCGGCAGCTGCAGGCCCTCATAGACGCAGCTCATGATCGCCCGCGCGGCCGGGTAATTGTCGTAGGTCTCGCGGCGATAGATCGCGTTGCCGGCCGGGAACATCATCATGCCGGCCTTGGAGAACACCGGGCCGCCGGGCAGCTTGAAGCCCTTCTCGTCCCACGGCGCGACGGCCTTGCCGCCGCCCTTGATCCAGTCCTTGGCGGCTTTGATGAGGTCGGCTGCGGGCACGATGGCGTGAATCAAATTCAGCGCCTTGGCCTTGTCGACCGTGACGGGGTCGCCCTTGAGCAGGATGGTCATGGCGTCCTGCGGCGGCACCAGGCGCGGCACGCGCTGCGTGCCGCCGGCGCCGGGGAATAGGCCGACCTTGACCTCGGGCAGGCCGAGGCGCGTCTTGGGATTCTCCGCCGCGACGCGATAATGGCAGCACAGCGTGATCTCGAAGCCGCCGCCGAGCGCGAGCCCGTTGATCGCCGCCGCCCACGGCTTGCCTGAGGTTTCGATTCCGCGCAGCACCTGCGAGAAGCGCCGGCTCTGGTCGAACAGCATCTGGTTCGCCGCGATCTCGCCCTGCTCCTTGAAAACCTTCGCATAGGCCTGGTTCATGCCTTCGAGCATGGACAGATCGGCGCCGGCGCAGAACGCTTCCTTGGCGGAGGTGATGACGATGCCCTTCACCGCGGCATCCGCCGTGGTCGCCTTGACGATCGCCTCGAGCTCGTTGGTCGAGGTCTCGTCGAGCACGTTCATGGAGCGGCCCGGGATGTCCCAGGTGACGAGCGCGATGCCGTCCGAATCGGTCTCAACCTTGAAGTTCTTGTACGACATGTTGGTTGCTCCTCAACCCTTAGACGCGCTCGATGATGGTCGCGGTGCCCATGCCGCCACCGATGCACAGCGTGACGAGGGCGGTGGACTTGTTGGTGCGCTCGAGCTCGTCGAGCACGGTGCCGAGGATCATCGCGCCGGTCGCCCCGAGCGGGTGGCCGAGCGCGATCGCGCCGCCATTGACGTTGATCTTGGCATTGTCGATGTCGAAGGCCTGGATGTAGCGCAGCACGACCGAGGCGAAAGCCTCGTTCAGCTCGAACAGGTCGATGTCCGACTTCTTCATGCCGGAGCGCGCGAACAGCTTCTCGGTGACGTCGACCGGACCGGTCAGCATCATCGCCGGCTCCGAGCCGATGTTGGCGAATGCGCGGATCTTGGCGCGCGGCTTCAGGCCGTACTTGCTGCCAGCTTCCTTGCTGCCGAGCAGCACGGCGCCGGCGCCGTCGACGATGCCCGAGGAATTGCCGGCGTGGTGCACGTAATTGACGCGCTCGATCTCCGGATGCGACTGCACCGCGACGCCGTCGAAGCCGCCCATCTGCGCCATCATCGTGAACGACGGCTGCAGCTGCGCCAGCGACTGCATCGTCGTCGAGGGGCGCATGTGCTCGTCCTTGGCGAGAATGGTGAGGCCGTTGATGTCCTTCACCGGCACCACGGATTTGTTGAAGCGGCCTTCGTCCCAGGCCTTGCCGGCGCGCTGCTGGCTCTGCACGGCGTAGGCGTCGACGTCGTCGCGCGAGAAGCCGTACTTGGTGGCGATCAGGTCGGCCGACACGCCCTGCGGCATGAAGTAGGCAGGCACCGCCATCGAGGGATCCATCGGCCAGGCCCCGCCGGAGGCGCCGATGCCGACGCGGCTCATGGATTCGGCGCCGCCGCCGATCACGAGCTCATGCTGGCCGCTCATGATCTGCGCCGCTGCGAAGTTCACGGCATCGAGGCCGGAAGCGCAGAAGCGGCTGATCTGCACGCCGGGCACGGCCTCCCCAAGACCGGCCTTCAGCGCCGCGAAGCGCGCGATGTCGGAGCCGGCTTCGCCAACCGGATCGACCACGCCGAGCACGACGTCATCGACCGAATCCTCAGGCAAATTATTGCGGTCCTTCAGCGCCTTCAGCGGCACGGTCGCGAGCGCGAGGGCGGTGACTTCGTGCAGCGCGCCGTCCGGCTTGCCGCGGCCGCGCGGGGTACGAACGTGGTCGTAGATGAATGCCTCAGGCATGACGCCCTCCTGATGTGATGTTCGGTACGATTGGGAGCAGGCAGCGGAAGCAGGCTCAGAACGCTTCCGCCGGCAGTTCCATGATGGTGGCGCAACCGGCCTGGATGCGCGCGAGATTGGCGGCGGTCTCCGGCAGCATCCGCTCCATGAAGAAGCGGCCGGTGACGAGTTTTGTGGAGAGATAGGGCGTCGCCCCGCTCTCGGCAATCTTGGCATTCGTCACCTTGGCCATCCGCGCCCACATGTAGCCGAGCGCGACGAAGCCGAAGAGATGCAGGTAATCGGTTGCGGCGGCACCGGCATTGTCGGGCTTAGCCATCGCGTTCTGCATCAGCCAGGTCGTCGCCTGCTGCAGATGGCCGAGCGAGGTCGAGAGCGGCGTGATGAAGGGGTTCAGCGCCTCGTCGCCGCCGTTCTCCTTGGCGAACGCCATGACCTCGCCGAAGAAGGCCATGATGGCGCGGCCGCCGTCGCGCGGCAGCTTGCGGCCGACGAGGTCGAGCGCCTGGATGCCGTTGGCGCCTTCATAGATCATGGCGATGCGCGCATCGCGCACGAACTGCTCCATGCCCTGCTCGGCGATGTAGCCGTGGCCGCCATACATCTGCTGCGCCTGCACCGCGTTGGCGAAACCATAGTCAGTGAGGAAGCCCTTCAACACCGGCGTCATCAGACCCATGTGGTCGTCGGCGGCCTGGCGGTCCTTGGGGTCTTCGGAGCGGTGGGCGACGTCGCTCTTCAGCGCGGTCCACATCACGAAGGCTCGCGCGGCCTCGTTGAACGCGCGGATCGAGAGCAGCGTGCGGCGCACGTCGGGATGCACGATGATCGGGTCGGCCGGCTTGTCCGGCGCCTTGACGCCTGACAGCGCGCGGCCCTGGATGCGCTCGCGGGCATAGGCGACCGCGTTCTGATAGGCGACCTCGGACTGCGCGAGGCCCTGCACGGCGACGCCGAGCCGGGCCTCGTTCATCATCACGAACATGCCCTGCATGCCCTTGTTCTCTTCGCCGATCAGCCAGCCGGTGGCGTTGTCGTAGTTCATCACGCAGGTCGAATTGCCGTGGATGCCCATCTTGTGCTCGATCGAGCCGCAGACGACGCCGTTGCGCGCGCCCACCGAACCGTCGGCGTTGACCAGGAACTTCGGCACCACGAACAGCGACACGCCCTTGATGCCGGCCGGCGCGCCCTCGATGCGGGCGAGCACGAGATGGATGATGTTGTCGGCGAGATCGTGCTCACCGGCCGAGATGAAGATCTTGGTGCCCGTGATCTTGAAGCTGCCGTCCGCCTGCCGCACTGCCTTGGTGCGGAGCATGCCGAGATCGGTGCCGCAATGCGGCTCGGTGAGGTTCATGGTGCCGGTCCATTCGCCGGCCACCATCTTCGGCACGTAGGTCTTCTTCTGCTCGGGCGTGCCGTGCACCAAGAGCGCTGCGGTCGCGCCCATGGTGAGGCCGCCATACATCGAGAACGCCATGTTGGCGGAGATCTGGAATTCGTTGACCGCCTGGCTCAGCGTCACCGGCAGGCCCTGCCCGCCATATTCGGTCGGCGCCGACAGGCCGAGCCAGCCGCCCTCGGCGACCTGCTTGAACGCCTCCTTGAACCCCTTCGGCGTGGCGACGCTGCCATCATCCGCGCGCTTGCAGCCTTCGAGATCGCCGACGCGGTTGAGCGGCTGCAGCACCTCTTCGGCGAGCTTGGCGGCTTCGCCGAGGATGGCCTCGCGCACGTCGCTGGACGCATCGGAGAAGCCGGCGAGATTGTCGTAGCGATCGATCTGGAAGACGTCGTTGAGCAGGAAGTTCACGTCTTCGACGGGGGCTTTATAGATCGGCATAGTGGTCTCCCGGCATGGGGCTTGAGGAGGATGTTGGGCTTATGATTGGGCGGCGGCAAGCTGCTCCGCCATCAGGCGGTGCAGCATGTTGATCGCCTTGAGCGGACGCACCATCACCTTGAAGTGGGTGATGCGCCCCTCGCTATCGAAGCTGATGATGTCGACGCCGTTGATCTCGATGCCGTCGATGACATTCTTGAATTCGAGCACCGCGCCGTTGTCGCTGCGCCACTCGCCGACATAGGTGAAGCCGGGGCCGCCGAGCACCTTCTCGGCGCTGGAGAGGTATTTGAAGGTGATGTCGCGGCCGCGTTGCGGCGTATGCACGACGGGGCTTTCGAACACGGCGTCGGGATGCAGGAGGTCCCAGAGCGCGGCGCGGTCGTGAGACTTCATGTAGGCGTACCAGGAATCGAGGCCGGTCATTGTCGGGTGCCTCCCTCAAGGCCAGGGCAAAAAGTGCGAAAACAACCCCATGCACAGTAGCGAGGAGATTGATTTTCACTTGATTATTCAGTCGGGCCTGTGGCCCGCCTGCACGCTGCCTCATATGCACATTGACGCATATGCGCCGATGCGCATAAAGTCAAGCAGCTTGGTCAAACCTAAAGAAGGGGGCCAGTCATGGCACTGGGCGACGCAATCCTCGCATGCCTGACGGAACGCCCGATGACGGGCTACGAACTCGCCAAGACGTTCGATTCCTCGATCGGCTTCTTCTGGAAGGCCGACCATCAGCAGATCTACCGCGAGCTCTCCAAGCTGCGGGACCGCGGCTACATCCAGGGCCGCGAGGTCGTGCAGTCGGGCAAGCCCAATAAACTGATCTATACGCTGACTCCCGAGGGCCGAACAGCACTGCGGCACTGGGCCGCGCGGCCAAGCACGCCGCCCTCGATCAAGGACGACCTCCTGGTGCGGCTGCATGCGCTCGACAGCATCGACATCGAGCCCATGCGCACCGACCTGATGGCCCGCCTGGAGCACCACCGCGACCGCCACGCCAATTACGAGCGCATCCTGAAAAAGCGCTTTCCCGACGGCACGGCGGAAGGCCGGCTCGATCTCGGCAATCTGCTGCTGCTCCAGCTCGGCGCCCGCCACGAGCAGATGGTGGCCGACTTCTGCGAGGAGGCGCTGGAAGCGCTGTCGGCGATGAGCGGCAAGGCGACGGTGGTACCGCTGGAGGATGGCAAGCGCGAGAAGGGCTGAGGGCGCCGACGTTACGCGAGCCCTTTCCGCCTCCTCGCTGTCATCGCCCGCGAAGGCTGGCGATCCAGTATTCCAGAGACGGCGCGGCTAGAGCCGAGGAGCCGCGGCGTACTGGATGCCCCGCCTTCGCGGGGCATGACACCGGTTTGTTTCGGGACCGGATGCGCGACACAACACCGCCCCCAGTTCCCGCCGCCCAACTTTAAGACAGCCACGCCGCATTCCTTAACTCGTTATTTACCGTAACAGGAAAAAGTCGGTTTTCGAGGCAGACGACCCGCGCCAAATTCGATTGTCTTTGCAACCGGCACGCGTGGGGAAGCTGGAGGCGCCGGGGTGGGGTGCCGAAGTCGGAACCGGACAGAGTCATGAATTCGCGCGTATCGTGGAGTGTCGACGGCATCGATCCATCCGTCCGGGAGCGGGCCGAGGCTGCTGCGCGCCGTGCCGGCATGTCGCTCAACGATTGGCTGAACTCCACGCTCGGCGAAACTGCCCCGCCTAATTTCCGCGGATCCTACGATCAGCGTCCGCAGCACGTGCCGAGCCAAGGACCGAGTCAGGAGAGCCGCGAAGTCGCCGACATCCACCAGCGGCTCGACGCGATCACCCAGCAGATCGAGCGGATATCAAAACCCGCCCCGCGCCAAGAAGCCTCAAGACAAGACGCCTCAAGACCAGACGTCTCGCGCGAGCAGGGCGTCGCGCGCCAGCTCAACGATGCGATCTCGCGGCTCGACGCGCGCCTGTCGCAGATCTCCCGCCCACAGCGGCAACCGCCGCAGCCGCAGGCCCCTCGCCCCACCCCGGCCGAGACGCGCCAGCGCCAGGCCGATGCCGTCGAGCGCGCCGCCGCGCAGGTCTATCGCGGCTCGCCACCCCTGAGCCCGGCTTCGTTCGACGTCGCGGTCGCCGAGATCACTGCGCGCCAGAGCGAGCTCGACGGCTTTACGCCGCGGCAAATGCCGCCGCGTGCCGCCCCGCCGCTTGCGCCAACGGCTCCTAACGCGCCGCCGATGGCACCGGACACCCCTGCCTATGCGCCGCCACCGCCGCCGGGGCCGGATTTCTCCGCGCTCGAGCGCCATCTGCTCAAGATCACGAGCCAGATCGAATCGCTGCAGCGGCCCGACAATACCGAGCAGGCGATCGCCGCCTTCCGCAGCGAGCTGGCCGAAATCCGCGCCGCCATCACCGAGGCGATGCCGCGGCGCGCGATCGAATCGATCGAGAACGAGATCCGCTCGCTGCACCGCCGGATCGACGAGACCCGCTCCAACGGCACCGACGGGCAGGTTCTTGCCGGCATCGAGCGCGCACTGTCCGACATCAAGCAGGTACTGCGCACGCTGACGCCGGCCGAGCAGCTCACCGGCTACGACGAGGCGATCCGCAATCTCGGCGCCAAGCTCGACCTGATCCTGCGCGCCAATGACGATCCCTCGACCGTGCAGCAGCTCGAAGGCGCGATCTCCGCGCTGCGCGCCATCGTCTCCAACGTGGCCTCCAACGAGGCGCTGGCACGGCTATCCGAAGACGTGCAGCTGCTGTCGTCCAAGGTCGACCAGATCACCTGCGCCTCCGGCCACGGCGACAGCTTTGCGGCGCTGGAGCAGCGCATCGCGGCGCTCACGGCGGCGCTGGAAACGCGCGAGCGGCCGCAGCCGTCCGAGAGCACCGAGCATCTCGAAGCTGCGATCCGCGCGCTGTCGGACCGTTTCGACCGCATGCAGGTCGGCAACGATTCCGCCTCGACCTTCGCCCATCTCGAGCAGCGCGTTTCCTATCTCCTGGAGCGGATCGAGGCCGCCGCCGATCCGCGCAACGGCAATTTGAGCCGCGTCGAGGACGGACTGCACGACATCCTCAGGCACCTGGAACGGCAGCAGGCGACCTATGCGGCCCTCGCCGAGAGCCGCAGCTCCGCTCCGCCGCCCGATTCCGGTATGGTCGACCTCGTCAAGCGCGAGCTCTCCGACATCCGCTTCAGTCAGGCCGAGACCAACCGGCACACCCAGGACTCGCTCGAGGCGGTCCACAGCGCGCTCGGTCACGTCGTCGATCGCCTCTCGATGATCGAGGACGATCTGCGCGCGGTGCGCACCGCGCCGCCTCCCCCGCCCCACAGCCGATGTCGACGCCGATGGCGGCGGCGATGGAGCCGGCGCCGATGGCGCGCGAGCCGCGGCCGCAACCGCCAGCACAGCCGCCGAAATACGATCCGAAGCCCGAGCTGCCCAATCCGGCTGCCGCGCAGGCGCCGCCGGCTGCCTTCGTCGCCGCACCGCGCGAGTTCCACGCCGCCACCCCCGCCGCGCGCGGTCAGCGAGATCCTGGAGCCGCACACGGCGCGCGCTGCACTCGCGCCGGAACTGCCGCCGGATCACCCGCTCGAGCCGGGCACACGGCCGGGCGGGCGCGTCGCCACGCCGTCGGAACGCATCGCCGCCTCCGAAAGCGCGATCAGCGGAATTGCCGCCGCACCGAAGGAGCCGGTGTCGTCGTCGAGCTTCATCGCGGCCGCCCGCCGCGCGGCGCAAGCTGCCGCCGCACAGCCGCCCGAGAAGCCGGCCCGCGGCGCCAAAGCCGCGATCGCCCGCGCCAAGGAGAAGGGCCAGGAAGGCGGCTCGACCATCACCTCAAAAATCCGCTCGCTGCTGGTCGGCGCGAGCGTGGTCGTGATCGTGCTCGGCACCTTCAAGATGGCGATGAACCTGCTCGAAGGCGGCAGCTCGTCACCGACGCCGCAGGCGATGCAAAACATCCCGAGCGAGCCGGCACCGCAGCCGGCGCCGCCGCCGGTCGAGACCAAGCCAGCCGCGCCCGAGCAGGTCACCCCGTCGATGACATCGCCGACACCGATCGGACGGCAATCGCAGAACAATGCCGCGCCGGCGCCTCTTCCCGGTTCCGGCGGCTCGGCCTCGGTTGAAATCCCGCAAGCGCCTGCCGCGGTGATGCCGCCGGCCTCAAGCGACGTCACCGGCGCGCTGTCGGGCACGAGTCGCGCCAAGCTCGGCGTCGTCCAGGTGCCGCCGAGCGAGAAGCTGCCTGACGGCATCGGCGGCCCGGCCTTGCGCAGCGCCGCGATGAAGGGCGATGCGACCGCGGCCTACGAGATCGGTGTGCGCTTTGCCGAAGGCAAGGGCGTCGCCACGAATTACGACGAAGCGGCGAAGTGGTACGACCGCGCGGCGCAGGCCGGGGTCGTCCCCGCAATCTTCCGCCTCGGCACGCTCTACGAAAAGGGCCTAGGGGTGAAGAAGGACGCCGACATCGCGCGCCGCTACTACACCCAGGCCGCCGAGCGCGGCAACGCCAAGGCGATGCACAATCTCGCCGTGCTCGATGCCGACGGCGGCGGTCGCGGCGCCAATTACAAGAGCGCGGCGCAGTGGTTCCGGAAAGCGGCCGATCGCGGCGTCGCCGACAGCCAGTTCAACCTCGGCATCCTCTATGCCCGCGGCATCGGCGTCGAGCAGAACCTCGCCGAATCCTACAAATGGTTCAACCTGGCAGCTGCCCAGGGCGATGCGGATGCCGCCGGCAAGCGCGACGACGTCGCCAAGCGCCTCGACCCGCAATCGCTGGCGGCCGCCAAGCTCGCGATCCAGACCTTCAGCGCCGAGCCGCAGCCCGACGATGCCGTCAACGTTGCGACCCCGAACGGCGGCTGGGACAGCGCACCGCAGGCCAGCGCGAAGCCGGCCCCCAAGCAAGTGGCGACGAAACGCTCGGCCTCAGCGGCGCATTGAGCCGGATCGCATTCGATCCACCTGCCGGCCGATGCGATGCATCGTCCCGCACGGCTGGGCTCTCGCATATTGATTTCACGAGGACTGTCTGCGGGCTTGCTTCGCCTCTCCCGCTTGCGGGAGAGGCCGACGCGCTCGCAGAGCGCGGCGGGTGAGGGCTCTCGCCACGCAGGGACATCTTCAGTTAATCTCAACAATCCCGACGCGGAGACACCCTCTCCCCAACCCTCCCCCGCAAGCGGGGGAGGGAGCCCACTGCCGATGCCGCTGCATTCTGCGCACGCTATCCGATGGCCCTCAACCGCAACCGGGAGACGGCTGGGGGTATTAGCTCGCAGCTTTTGCATTCTGCCGGGAAATCGCTATTTTCCGCGGCCCGGAGGCCCCTGATGTCCGTTATTGATCTAGCCGCAAACCCGAGCGAGTTGCGTGCGCTCGCCGAACAATCCAACGCCTGGCCGTTCGAGCAGGCGAAGGCCATTGTCGCGCGGCTGAAGAAAAGCCCGAAGGACGAGGTGCTGTTCGAGACCGGCTATGGTCCGTCCGGCCTGCCGCATATCGGCACGTTCGGCGAGGTGGCGCGCACCTCGATGGTGCGCCACGCCTTCCGCGTGCTCACCGAGGACAAGGTCAAGACGCGCCTTTTGGCGTTCTCCGACGACATGGACGGCTTCCGGAAGGTGCCCGACAACGTTCCGAACAAGGAGATGCTGGCTGCTCATATCGGCAAGCCGCTGACGCGGGTGCCGGATCCGTTCTCCAACGAGTACCCGTCGTTCGGCGCGCACAATAACGCGCGCTTGCGCGCGTTTCTGGATCATTTCGGCTTCGACTACGAGTTCGCGAGCTCGACGGACTATTACACGTCGGGCCGCTTCGATGCGACGCTGCTGAAGATGCTCGCCGCCTACGACAAGATCATGGCGATCATCCTGCCGACGCTGGGCCCGGATCGCCGCGCGACCTATTCGCCGTTCCTGCCCATCAGCAAGACCACGGGCGTCGTGCTGCAGGTGCCGATGATCCGCCGCGACGTCGCGGCGGGCACGGTGACCTACGTCGATCCCGATACCAACCAGGAAGTTGAAACGCCCGTCACCGGCGGCAACGTCAAGTGCCAGTGGAAGGCCGACTGGGCGATGCGCTGGGTCGCGCTCGGCGTCGACTACGAGATGGCGGGCAAGGACCTGATCGATTCCGTGAAGCTGTCCGGCGCGATCGCCAGAGCGCTCGGCAGCACGCCGCCCGAAGGCTTCAACTACGAGCTCTTCCTCGACGAGAAGGGCCAGAAGATCTCGAAGTCGAAGGGCAACGGCCTTACCATCGACGAATGGCTGCGCTACGCCTCGCCGGAATCGCTCTCGTTGTTCATGTACCGCGAGCCGAAGGCGGCCAAGCGGCTGTATTTCGACGTCATCCCGCGCAATGTCGACGACTACCAGCAATTCCTCGACGGCTTTCCGAAGCAGGACGGCAAGCAGCAGCTCGGCAATCCGGTCTGGCACATCCACAACGGCAAGCCGCCGACGGGCGACATGCCCGTCACCTTCCAGCTGCTCCTGACGCTGGTGTCGTCGTCGAACGCGGAGAACGCCGAGACGCTGTGGGGCTTCATCGGCCGCTATCGGCCCGGCGTGAGTCCGCAGACGCATCCGAAGCTGGATGCGATGGTCGGCTATGCCATCAACTATTATCGCGACTTCGTCGCGCCGACGAAGCAGTTCCGCGTACCCACGGACAGCGAGCGCGCCGCGCTGCAGGATTTGCGCGATGCGCTGTCGCAGCTGGCGCAGGACGCATCCGCCGAGGACATCCAGAACGTCGTCTACGAGATCGGCCGCCGCGAGCCGTTCCTCGACCACGTCAAGAAGGGCAAGGACGGCCGCCCGGGCGTGACGCTGGACTGGTTCAACATGCTCTACCAGGTCCTGCTCGGCCAGGAGAAGGGCCCGCGCTTCGGCTCCTTCGTCGCGGTCTACGGCGTGCAGAACGCGGTCAACATGATCGACGGCGCGCTGGCGAGGAGTGCGTGAGCGGCGCCATCACTGGCTCGCCCAGAGGATCCGCGCAACCCAGGCGACATCGCTCGCAGCGACCGTTCGCGCCGCCTGTGACGCATCGAGGGGCGCCAACTCCAGGGTCTTTGCCGTGCGGCGCTTCAGGGTCGCAATCGTGATCTCGTCCGTCTTGATCTTGACCACCACGCGATCACCCTTGCGGATCGGCGCCGCAGGCGAGACCAGGATGATGTCACCGTCGCGATAGGCAGGCAGTAGCGCAGCGCCGGAAATCTCCAGCGCAAAGACTTGACCGTCCTCTCCGATCGGAAGCGCGATCTCGGTCCAGCCCCTGCCGGTTGGAAGACCGGCCTCATCGAAGGCGCCGCTCATTCCGGCCTGTGCAAAGCCGAGCAGCGGCACCGAGCCGCGGCCGCTTCCACCGTCGTCATCAATCAGCTTCGCAAAGCTGTCGATCGAGGCGTCGGCCGCCGCCAGCGCTTTTGCGATCGATTCGGTCGAGGGCCAGCGCTCGCGGCCGTCGGCGGTGACGCGCTTGGACCTGTTGAAGGTGGTAGGGTCGAGCCCGGCACGCTTGGCAAGGCCGGACGGCGACAGTCCGGCGCGCGCCGCCAGCCGGTCCAGCGCGGCCCAGATCTGGTCGTGAGTCAGCATCCTCTGCGCTTTGGCCTGTCTGACCATGGAAGGTCCAGCCCGTCGCAACTCAGGAAAACTGTCCTCAAATCAACCGGTTTTCCGTTTTTCGCGCAAGAGGCGACCGAGGCGGCGTTCGCAAACGAAACGGGTAGCCGTTCGCGTCAGGAAAGCGCGCAAAACGGGAATCTGGAGCCCCGAGCCGATTTCATCGGCGCGGAAAAGGCTCTAACCTTGAGTTCGGAAGGGGCGGGCTTTACGGTCGCGCCGGGGTTTCGAGGACCCGCGAAAAGCGAAAAAACCCAAGAGACTCAAAGAACAAACAAGGCTGCGGTAGCGGTGGTCAAGATCTACAAAATCTGTCCGGCCTCGGCCTGGCGCGAGGCGGAACGGCAGGGTGTCTACCGGGGCAGCGCAGATGACGCGCGCGACGGCTTCATCCATTTCTCGACCGCGGCCCAGGTTCCCGAGACCCTGCGCAAGCACTATTTCGGGCAGCGCGCGCTGTTCCTGGTCGAGGTCGACGGCGACGCGCTCGGCAGCGAGTTGCGCTGGGAACGCTCGCGCAATGACGAGCTCTTCCCGCATCTCTATGGCGAGCTCGATCTCGGCGCGGTCCTTGCGGTGATGAACCTCAACATGCGCTCCGACGGCAGTCACGATGTTCCGGAGCTGTTGCCGTGATCCGCGCGTTCGACGCCTTTTCGCTGCCGGTGCTGCGCTGGCTCGATCCCGAGGACGCGCATCGCCTCGCGATCCAAGGCCTGCGCTTCCTGCCGCCGGTCAAGCCGCGCGCCGATGATCCCAAGCTCGCGGTGCGCGCCTTCGGGCTGAACTTTCCCAATCCGATCGGCATGGCCGCGGGCTTCGACAAGAGCGCCGAGGTGCCGGACGCGCTGCTGCGGCTCGGCTTCGGTTTCGTCGAGATCGGCTCGGTGACGCCGAAGCCGCAAGCCGGCAATCCGCGGCCGCGGCTCTTCCGTCTCGAGCGCGACGAGGCGATCATCAACCGCATGGGCTTCAACAATGACGGCGCGGAGGCGGCTCTGCGCCGGCTTGCCGCGCGCGCGCAGCACGGCGGCATCGTCGGCGTCAATGTCGGCGCCAACAAGGATTCGCCGGACCGCGTCGGCGACTACGTCAAGCTGATCGAGACCTTCGCGCCGGTGGCGAGCTATTTCACCGTCAACGTCTCCTCGCCGAACACGCCGGGCCTGCGCAACCTTCAGGAAGGCGCGCTGCTCGACGATCTGCTCGCGCGCGTGATCGAGGCCCGCGAGCGTGTCAGGCAGAAGGCCGGCGACACGCCCGTGCTGCTCAAGATCGCGCCGGATCTGAGCCTCGCCCAGCTCGACGATGTCGTGCAGGTCGCGCGCTCGCGCCGGGTCGACGGCATGATCGTGTCGAACACCACGGTCGCGCGGCCGAGCACGTTGCGTGAAGAGACGCGGGCGAAGGAACAAGGCGGCCTGTCCGGCCGGCCGCTGTTCCGTCTGTCGACGCGCATGGTCGCGGAAACCTATGTGCGCGTCGAGGGCGCATTCCCGCTGATCGGCGTCGGCGGCGTGGATTCGGGCGGCGCCGCGCTGACCAAGATCCGCGCCGGCGCCAGCTTGATCCAACTCTATTCGTCGCTGGTCTACAAGGGCCTCGGCCTGGTCGACGAGATCAAGCGCGACCTGACGTCGACATTGCTGCGGACAGGGCGGGATTCGCTGTCGGAGATCGTCGGCGCCGACGCGGCGACGCTGACGGCGGAAGACTGGCCGGGGATGTGAGGCGTCCTTCGCCTCTCCTCGCCTGCGCAGACTTCGTAGCCCGGATGGAGCGCAGCGCAATCCGGGAAGCTATCGGCATGGACAAAGCCCCCGGATTACGCTGCGCTCCATCCGGGCTACGGTTCTTCTACGGCTTCACGAACGTCGCCCGGTACAGCGCCGGATACCTCGCGCCCTGCAAGCCGCCGCGCGCGACGTAGAACGCGATCAGCGCGCTCCACAGGCCGGTATTGCCGAACGATTGCAGCGCCAGCCAGACGGCGAAGAAGATCGCGAGCGAGAGCAGCATCAGATTGCGCATCTCCCGCGCCCAGGTCGCGCCGACATAGATGCCGTCGAAACCGAAGGCGAACACGCCGGGGAGCGGCGCCAGCACGATGAAGGGCAGGAACTCGCGCGCGGCGCGGCGGACGTCCTCGCTCGCCGTCATGACGTTGATGATAGCAGGGCCGAAGGCTGCGAACAGCACGGCGACGACAATTGCGAAGCCGAGCCCCCAGAGCAGCACCAGCCTGGTCGAATCCGCAAATCCCTTGGCGTCGCGGCCGCCAAAGGCGCGGCCGCAGAGCTGCTGGGCCGCATTGGCAAGGCCGTCGAGGAAGAAGGCGCTGACCAGGAGGAAATTGTTGAGCACGGAGTTCGCGGCCAGCGTGACGTCGCCGGCCCGCGCGCCCTTGGCGGTGAAGAACAGGAACACGGCGATCAGCGCCGCGGTGCGGATCAGGATGTCGGTATTCACCGCCAGGAGCCGCATCAGCTTGTCGCGATCGAACAGCGTTGCGCGAGGTATGGCAAAACCGCCGAGTGCATGGCGCCTGCACACGATCACGCCGAGCATGAAGCCGATCGTCTCGGACAGAAGCGCGGCGATCGCCGCGCCGGCAATGCCGGTGTCGTAGACCAGCACCAGCAGGATCGTCGCCACCATGTTGATGAGGTTGATGACGACCTGGAGCGCAAGGGCCGGATTGGCGCGGGCCTGCCCGACCAGCCAGCCGAGGATGACGTAATTGGCGAAGGCGAAGGGCGAGGACCAGATCCTGATCATGAAATAGGTCTTTGCGGCCTGCGTCACGCCCTCGCTGCCGCCCATCAGGTCGAACAGTGCGCCTGCCAGCGGCAGCTGCAGCACGATCAGCGCCGCACCGATCAGGCCGGCGACGATGAAACCGCGCACCAGGATCACGGTCTGCTCGCGCGTCTCGCCCGCGCCGAGCGCCTGCGCGGTGAAGGCGAGCGTGCTCATGCGCAGGAAGCCGAACAACCAGAACAGGCAGTCGAAGATGACGGAGGCCATCGCGACGCCGCCGAGCAGCGCGGCATCGTCGAGCCGCCCGATCACGGTGGTCGAGACCACGCCGATCAGCGGCGTCGTGAGGTTCGCGACCATCGCCGGACCTGCAATGGCGAAGACCTGCCGGCTGCCGACGCGGTGATGGACGGGTGCGTGCATCTTTCAGAACACGAGCACCATGCCGTCTTCGGCGGCGAGGTGCTCGACCTCGCCCAGGCGCGACAGCATGTCGTCACTCATATGGGTGAGGACGAGCCGCTTGGCGCCGATGTCGGGCAGATGCTGTTCCAAGGTCTTCAGGCTGAGGTGATTCTTGACCACCTTCTCGTACATATAGGCTTCGGCGATGAAAAGGTCCGCGCCATGCGCCAGCGGAATGAGCGTCTCCGTCCATTCGGTATCGGCGGTGTAGGCGAGCGTGCGGCCCTCGGCCGCGACGCGATAGGCGAGGAACGGTCCGCCTGATTCGCCGTGCACGACCGGATAGGGCGTCACATTCACCGCGCCGAAGCGCTGGCTTTGCCCGGGCGCGAGCTCGACCACGTTCAGCTCGAAGCGCGGCTTGGTGTTCGAGGAATGCTCGAACAGCGACTCCATCACCTCGCGCAGCCGCCTCTCGATGCCTTGCGGGCCCGCGATCGTCAGCGGCCGCGTTCGCCGCGAGAATTGCGCGTCGAGCAGAAAGAACGGCAGACCGGCAAAATGGTCGCCATGGAAATGCGTGATCAGGATCAGGTCGATGTCGCCCCGATCAATCTCGAGCCGCTTCAGCGCCGGCAGCGCCGACGCACCGCAGTCGATCAGGAAGTTCGCTTTGCGCCCCGAGACGTGGAAGCAGGTGTTGAGCCTGCCGCCGGAGCCGAAGGCATCACCGCAGCCGACGAACCGCAATTGCATCGGCTGCGCACTCCCTCAGAGCATGATCCGGAAAAGTGTGAAGCGGTTTTCCGACAAGATCATGCTCAAAAATATGACTTACCGGCCGCGCGGCGCGCCGAACACGCGCGACAGCAGCCAGATCGGAATCACGATGACCGCACCAAGCAGGAAGTAGCGCCACAGCCAGTTCACCGCATCGAAGCCGAGGTCCCACAGCCGCTGGAACAACAGGCGGATGCTGTGGATGATGTTCCAGGGGTCGAAGCCGATCGTCGCCAGCACCACGCCGACTAGGATCGAGAGCAGCACCAGGCGGAACGCGACCGCCAGCGGCGAGCCGCCGAGAAAGCGGTGCAGGCCGTCGCTGCGGCCGGCCGGCAAATCTCTGACGTCTTGGACCATCGCAAACTCCTCGCGGGGATTCGACCCCATTATAGGCACGGCGGGGGACATGGGGAACCCGCAAGGGGCCGTCAATCGGGTTACGGGAGTTTAATTCGGGCGGAAGAGGGAGCGCACCGTCCTCGTGGCAACAGTTCACACCTCGATCTCCGCCGCCTCGGCCTTCAACATCTTCTCCAGCGTCTCCAGCCGGTCGGCCTCTCGCGGCGGCTTGTCCCAGCGCAGGCGGCTGATGCGGGGGAAACGCATGGCGACGCCGGATTTGTGCCGGGGCGAGCGCTGCAATCCTTCGAAAGCGACCTCCAGCACCAGCCCCTTGTCCGCTTCGTGCACGACGTGGCGGACGGGGCCGAATTTTTCCGTGGTGTTGCGGCGGACGAAGCGGTCGATCTGCAAGAGCTCCTCGTCGGTGAAGCCGAAATAGGCTTTCCCGACCGGCACCAGCTCCTCGCCATTCTCGGTCTCGGTCCAGACGCCGAAGGTGTAGTCGGAATAATAGGACGAGCGCTTGCCGTGGCCGCGCTGCGCATACATCAGGACGGCGTCGATGATGTGCGGGTCGCGCTTCCACTTCCACCATTGCCCCTTCGGCCGCCCCGGCAGATAAGGCGCATCGCGCCGCTTCAGCATGACGCCTTCGACGGCGTCCGCGTCCTCGCCGGCGCCGGCGCTCGCAGGATCCGCGCGTGCGGCGGTGAGTGCCTCCCAGCTATCGAAGGGTACGGTGGGCGAGAGATCGATGCGGGGATCGTCGAGCTTTGCGATGAATCGCTCCAGCCGCTCGCGCCGCTCGGCAAAAGGCAGCTCGCGCAGATCGTTCTCGTCGTCGCCGAGCAGGTCGTAGGCACGCAGGTGAATCGGAAACTCCTTGATCAGCTTCGGCGACACGACCTTGCGGTTGAGGCGCTGCTGCAACACGTTGAAGCTCTGCACCCGGCCCTCGCGCAGGATCAAGAGCTCGCCATCGATCGCGCCCGGCAGGCGCAGCGACGGCACGAGATCCGGAAAGCTTCCCGTGATGTCCTCGCCAGTGCGCGAATAGAGCCGCGCGGTGATATGGCCGCGCTCGTCGCGCCCGGCCACCGCCTGCACGCGGATGCCGTCCCATTTCCATTCGGCGATGTAGTCGGCGGGATCGAGCGCGGCGAAATCGTTGTCCTCGATCGCATGCGCCAGCATCACCGGCCGGAACGGCGCGGGATCGCGATTGACGGGCTTGTCGCCGCGGCCTTCCAGCCAGGCGAACAGGTCGAGATAGGGCGGGACGAGCCCCGGCCAGATCAGCTCGATCTCGTGTGGGTCCTTGTCGCCGAGCGCTGCGGCCGCAGTCTTGGCAAGGCGCGCGGAGATGCCGATCCGCAAGCTCCCGGTGACGAGCTTCAGCAGCGCCCAGCGCCCGGTCTCATCTAACTCGTCGAGCCAGCGCTCGAGCTGCTTGGGCAGCTCGGTCTTGCCCAGCGTGCGCAGCGTGGTAACGACCTCGGTGAGGCTCGGTGGCGGCGGGTTGTTGTGGGCGGCGAGCGCGGCCTTCGGCCACATCAGCGCCACCGTCTCGGAGAGATCGCCGACATAGTCGTAGCTCAGCCCGAACAGCACCTCGTCCGTGCGTGCTGCGATGAGGTCGCGGATCAGCGCGGGCTTGGCGTGCTTGAAGCTGAGTGCGCCGGTCAGCGCAGCCAGCGCATAGCCGCGGTCGGGATCGCCGACCTCGCGGAAATAACCGGTGATCAGCCGCAGCTTGTTGTTGCGGCCGGGCTCATAGGCGAGACGGTCGAGCAGCTCGGCGAAGCGGTTCATGCTTCGGCCTCGCCTTGAATCGGCGTCTCGCTCTCCTCCTCGTCGCCATAGCCGACGAGGTCGAGCGGCCGTGCCTTCAGGCCTTTGCTCCGGCACCAATGCACCAGCGCATCTTCCTGGCCGTGGGTGACCCAGATCTCGCCGGCGCCGGTCGCCGCGATGGTCGCGGTGAGGCCGTCCCAATCGGCGTGGTCGGAGATCACCAGCGGCAGCTCGACGCCGCGCTGCCGCGCCCGGGCGCGCACGCGCATCCAGCCCGAGGCGAAGGCGGTCACGGGATCGGGAAAGCGCCGCGTCCAGAGATCGGAGGTGGCCGAGGGCGGCGCCAGCGTGATGGTGCCGGCGAGCGCCGCCTTCTTCATGCCCTTCACTGGTTTGAGCTCGCCGAGGTCGATCCCGCGGCTCTGATAGTAATGCGTAATCGTCTCCATCGCGCCATGCAGGTAGATCGGCGCGTCATAGCCGGCCAGACGCAGCAGCTTGATCACGCGCTGCGCCTTGCCGAGCGAGTAGGCGCCGACGAGATGCGCGCGCTCCGGAAACAGCGCGACCGAAGCCAGCAGCTTCTTGACCTCGTCGCTCGCATCGCCATGCCTGAAGACCGGCAGGCCGAACGTCGCCTCGGTGATGAAGACATCGCAAGGCACCAGCTCGAATGGCGCGCAGGTCGGGTCCGGCGCGTCCTTGTAGTCACCGGAGGCGACGATGCAGGTGTCCTTGCACGAGACGGCGACCTGCGCCGATCCCAGCACGTGGCCGGCCGGGTGAAACTTGACCTTGACGTCGCCGAGCCGGATTTCCTCGCCATAGCGGATGGCCTGGGTCGAGCCGGCGAAGTTCTCGCCATAGCGCAGCCGCATCATGTCCAGCGTTTCCTGCGTCGCCAGCACCGCGCCATGGCCCGCACGGGCATGGTCGGAATGGCCGTGGGTGATCACGGCCCGCTCCACGGGGCGGACGGGGTCGATATGGAAGCCGCCGGGCTTGCAGCACAGGCCGGCAGCATTTGGCAGCAGGATGTCTTGCGGGCGCATGCCTGTTATATAAGTCGAGCCATCACATCTTCGAGTCACTTACCCATTTCGTTTCCTGGTTCCTCAATGCCGCTCCGCCTGTTCCTGACCTCCGGCGATCTCATGGCCGACCGCCGTTTCGAGTTCGCGCGCGATCTCCAGCTCAAGGGCGACCTTCCCGCCGCGGCCGACCTCCTGGAGCAGGCGATCGAGCTTGCACCTGATTTCACCTCGGCCTGGTTCACGCTCGGCGAGATCCGTCAGCAGCTCGGCGAGCGCGACAAGGCCATCGCGGCCTTTCGTGAAGCGCGGCGATGCGACGCCGGGGATCAGCACGGCGCCGGCCTGCACCTGATGCGGCTCGGCGATACCGAGATGGCGGAGATGCCCAAGGCCTACGTGCAGGCCTTGTTCGATCAATACGCGCCGCGGTTCGAGCACGCGCTGATCAACGATCTCGGCTATCGTGCCCCGACGCTGATCTTCAAGGCGGTGCTGGCGGCGCGCGTCGCCGCCAAGAAGCCCGCCTACTTCAAGCGCGCCATCGATCTCGGCTGCGGCACCGGGCTCGCGGCCGCTGCCTTCGCCAAGCAGGTCGACCATTTCACCGGCATCGATTTGTCATCCGGCATGATCAAGGAGGCGCGGGCGACGAACCTCTATTCCGAACTCGAAGTCGCCGACATGATCGAGGGCCTGCGCGGCAAGGCCGACGCGAGCGCGAACCTCGTCGTGGCCGCGGATGCGTTCGTCTATCTCTCCGATCTCGCGCCGGTGCTGAGCGAAGTAAGGCGCGTGCTCGTCTCAGGCGGCGTGCTCGCCTTCACGGTGGAGACGCATGCGGGCGACGGCATCGTGCTCGGCGATGGCCTGCGTTATGCCCATTCCGCGGAATATGTGCGCGGCGCCATCGCGAAGGCGGGGATGAAGCTGCTGACGCTGGAGCCGGCCTCGCCGCGCAACGAGAACAATGAGCCGGTGCGTGGCCTCGTCGTCGTCGCCGAGAAAACTTGAGTCTAGGCGCTAACGTCTCATGATTTGAGCGTCATTGCGTCGCAAAGCTGCGACTTCCCACTTGCGAGCCGAGCTGCGATGTCAGCACAATGCGCGCATCAGGGAGAAAACAACAATGACCAAGAATCCATCGCGGCGCGATTTCAGCGCCGGCGCGCTCGCCACCATCGCCGCATCGACATTGCCCGCGCCCTACGTCTGGGCCGCGGAGAAGAAATACGATGCGGGCGCCAGCGACACCGAGATCAAGATCGGTCAGACCGTGCCGCATTCCGGCCCCGGCTCGCTCTACGGCGTGCTCGGCCGCGTCGGCGAAGCCTATTTCCAGATGCTGAACGAGAAGGGCGGCATCAACGGGCGCAAGGTCAAGTTCCTCACCATGGACGACGCCTACAGCGCGCCGAAATGCGTCGAGGCCACGCGGCGCCTGGTCGAGCAGGAAGAAGTGCTCGCGCTGTACGGCTCGCTCGGCACCGCGCCGCAGACCGCCGTGCACAAATACCTGAACTCCAAGGGCGTGCCGCAGCTCCTGCTCAACACCGGCGCGTCGAAGTGGAATAATCCGAAAGAGTTCAAGTGGACGATGGCGGGCCTGCCGCTCTATCCGACCGAGGCGCGCATCCTCGCGCGGCACGTCGTCAGCGTGAAGCCGAACGCGAAGATCGGCATCCTCTACCAGAACGACGATTTCGGCCGCGACTTCCTCGGTCCGTTCAAGAAAGTACTGGCGGACGCCGGCGGCACCGCGCAAGTGATCATGGAGCAGACCTACGATCTCACCGAGCCGACCGTCGATTCCCAGCTCATCAATCTCTCGAAGTCCGGAGCCGACGTCTTCTACAACATCTCGACCGGCAAGGCCTCGTCGCAGTCGATCCGGAAAGTGGCCGAGCTCGGCTGGAAGCCGCTGCACCTCCTGTCCGCCGGCTCCACCGGCCGCTCGATCCTCAATGCCGCGGGCCTCGAGAACGCCACCGGCATCGTCGCGATCCGCTACAACAAGG
The DNA here is from genome assembly GCF_025200905.1 of Bradyrhizobium yuanmingense. Classification (NCBI taxonomy): domain Bacteria; kingdom Pseudomonadati; phylum Pseudomonadota; class Alphaproteobacteria; order Hyphomicrobiales; family Nitrobacteraceae; genus Bradyrhizobium; species Bradyrhizobium yuanmingense. Next base: position 6,980,832 of record NZ_CP104173.1, read on the forward strand.
AGGTCGGCCTGCCCAAATGGGAGAAGGACCCGGACGTGATTGCGTTCGAGGAGCTGCGCAAGAAGTACACGCCGGCGATCGACCCCGACAACACCATCGCCTTCGCCGGCTACGGGCAGGCCGCCACGATGGCCGAGATCCTGCGCCGCTGCGGCAACGAGCTCACCCGCGCCAACGTGCTGAAGCAGGCATCGAACCTCCAAGGTTTTCACTCGCCCTATTTCCTCGACGGCGTCACCTACAGCTACACGCCCGAGGACTACACACCGATGAAGACGCTGTTCATCTCCACCTTCACCGGGAAAGACTGGGACATCTCCGACAAGCCGATGTCGGAGTAGCGAGGCGGGCCCCGTCGCCTTTTCCTTCTCCCCTTGTGGGAGAAGGTGGCGCGAAGCGCCGGATGAGGGGTATCTATCCACACGCGAGCTCGCGGAGAGAGACCCTCACCCGTCTCGCCGCTTCGCGGCGAGCCACCCTCTCCCACAAGGGGAGAGGGTAAGTCCGCACATCCACTGCAATTAACCCAAGCGATACACAGCCTTGGCATTCACACCGAACGCCTTGTCCCGCACGCGCGGGCCGAGCCGCGCCAGGCAGGCCTCCAGCGCGGTCTTGATCTCGCCGTAGCTTCCCGCGAGCAGGCATACGGGCCAATCCGATCCGAAGATCAGCCGGTCCTCGCCGAAACATTTTGCGGTGTGCGCGACGAACGGAAACAGCCGTTCCGCATTCCAGTCGTCCCAGACCGCCTCGGTCGCCAATCCCGAGATCTTGCACCAGACATTGCCGCAGGCAGCCAGCGCTGCGATGCGCTCGGTCCATTCCGCGCTCCCGCCGGCGGCAATCGGCGGCTTGGCGGCGTGATCCAGCACGAAACGCGCGTGCGGAAAGGCCTGCGCGGTTGCGACCGCCGCGGGCAGCTCGCGGCTGCGGACAAGGAAATCGTAAGCGAGATCGTGGGCGAACACGGCCGTGAGTCCGCGCTGGACGTCCTCGCGCAGCAGCCAATCCGCATCGAGCTCGTCGTGGACCTGGTGGCGGATGCCGACCAGCTTGTCGCCACCAGGCAGAGCGCGCAGCCGGTCGAGCGTCTCGCCGAGCGCCGCATCGGTGAGATCGGCCCAGCCGACCACGCCGACCACCGAGGGCGTCGCATCCGCGATACGCAGGAACTCCTCGGTCTCCTCCAGCGCTGAGCGGCATTGCACCAGGATGCTGGCCTCGATGCCGTTCGCCTGTAGCAGCGGCGCGAGATCGGCCGGGCCGAAGGCACGGCGGATCGGCGCCAGCTCGTCCGCTTCCATCCAGGGATAATCGGCGCGCGCCGGGTCCCAGAAATGCTGGTGGGCATCGACGATCATGCCTTAATCTCCGCCGGGAAGCGGCGCGCGCGCATCGACCAGCTTTCGCGTCCGCAGCTCCTGCCAGAATGCCGGCGGCACCGCCTTCTCGGACATCGCGATGTTGTCGGCGACCTCGGCGGCATTGCGCGCGCCCATCACGGCGACCGTCACCGCCGGATGGGCCATGCAGAATTGCAGCGCGGCGGCTTTCAGCTCGGTGCCGTGCCTGCGGCAGAGTTCGTCGAGCTCCAGCGCGCGTGCCACGAGCGCAGCATCAGCATCCTGATAGTTGAATTTCGCGCTCGCCCGCGGATTGGCCAGGATGCCGCTGTTGTAGATGCCACCGAGCAAGATGCCGATATTGCTGGCCTGGCACAGCGGAAATAGCGCATCCAGTGCGCCCTGGTCGAGCAGCGTGTAACGGCCGGCGAGCAGGAAGCAGTCGACCGGCACGGCCTCGGCGAAGCGAGCCAGCATCCCCGACTGGTTCATTCCGGCGCCGATCGCCTTGACCGTGCCGTCCTCGCGCAGGCGCTGGAGCGCGCGGAAGGCGCCGGTGACGGCATCGTCATAGTGATCGTCGGGATCATGCACGAGCAGGACGTCGACGCGGTCGAGGCCGAGGCGCTGCAGGCTCTCCTCCACCGACCGCATCACGCCGTCATAGCTGAAATCGAACACCGGCCGCTCGCGCGGCGTGCCCTTGTAGTGCTCGTCCTCCGGCGCAGCATTGTCCGGTGCGCGCAGCAGGCGGCCGACCTTGGTCGAGATGGCGTAGGAGTCGCGCCTCTGTTGCCGCAGGAAGGCGCCCAGCCGCCGCTCCGCGAGGCCGAAGCCGTAAAGCGGGGCGGTGTCGAAGAATCGGACACCGAGCGACCAGGCGCGTTCAATCGTCGCTTGCGCATCGGCATCGCTGACTGGCGAGAACAATCCGCCGAGCGGGGCTGAACCGAGGCCGATCGAGGTGACATCGAGAGCGCCGAGCCGCGACCTTTTCATTCCCATCGCCTTCCAGCAGTCGTCGTCCATTCCAAATCATCTCTCCCGCTTGCGGAAACCGCAAGCGGGAGAGGCATGCAGAAGCGCGGGGCTGGGCAGCGCTCCTACTTCAACATCTTCGCGACGTTGTCCTTGGTGACGAGATCGAGGCCGGTGTAGACGATCTCCGGCACCTTCTCGCCCTTCTTGATGGCGAGCAGCGTGTCCATCGCCTTCTCGCCCATCTCGAACGGACGCTGGCCGACCAGCGCATTGGCATAGCCGTCACGCAGCAGCTCGAGCTGCATCTTCAGCGTATCGGCGACGACCAGCGTGAACTTGCCGGAATCGATGTCCTTCTTGTTCCTGCTGGCGAAGGCCTTGAAACCTTCGGGCGCGAACATCGGCCAGCCGCCGATCGGAACGATGGCGGCGAGATCCGGCGTTGCGGTGCGCATGTCCGTCATCTGCTGGACCGCGAGCGCGGGATCGTCGTTGCAGAAGCTCGGCGAACCCGCGACCTCGGTCCATTTCGAGCCCTTCAGCGCCTCGCGCACGCCGTCGACACGCTCGGCCAGGTTCTTTGCGCCGGGACCGCCGGAGACCATCGCGTATTTGCCGCCGTCAGGCCGCAATTTCAGCAATTCCTTGCCCAGGGCCAGGCCGAACTCCTTGTTGTTGGTGCCGATATAGGCGATGCGCTTGGAGCCCGGCGCGTCGGCATCGAAGGTGATGACGGGAATGCCGGCGGCGGTCGCCGCCTCGATCGACTTGGTCATGGCCGCGACGTCCGCGACCGAGATGGCGAGACCGTCGACCTTCTGCGTGATGAAGTCCTGGATGATCTGGGCCTGGTTCGCCGGCTCATGCTCGACCGGTCCCTTGTAGATGCACTCGATGTTGCCGAGCTCCTTGGCGCGCTTCAGGCAGCCGTCGCGCGAAAAATCGAAGAACGGATTGTTCATCGCCTTCGGCACGATGACGAAGCGGTAGTTCGCAGCAAATGCCGGCGTGGCCATCATCGCAACCGCGATGCCGGCAAGAAGCAGTTTCCTCATTGTCTCCTCCACTCTTGTTGGTGCCTATCCCCTCGAAAGCCCCCGGGAAGCGGATAGGCGACGTTTTCCTTGCCTTCCCGAGATGTCGTCATGTCAGGTCATCCGCGAGCGGACGCGGTCGACCAGCACAGCCAGAATGATGATCACGCCGACCAGCGTCTGCTGCCAGTACGAGGAGACCTGGGCCAGCACGAGGCCGTTGCGGATCACCTCCAGCAGCACGCAGCCGACGATGGCCCCGAGCGGACCGCCGATGCCGCCGGCGAGATTGGCACCGCCGATCACGGCCGCCGCGATCACGTTGAGCTCGTAGGACATCGCCATGTTGGCCGGCGCCGATCCGAGCCAGCCGGAGATGATGATGCCCTGCAGGCCCGCGGCGAGCGCGCAGATCACGTAGACCTCGATCTTCACCCGCACCACCGGAATGCCGGTGAGCTCGGCCGCCTTCTCGTTGCCGCCGAGCGCGAAGACGTGGCGGCCGAACGAGGTGTGATGCAGCACCACGGCCATGGTCAGCGCCAGGATCACGAGGTAGATGAACGGCGCCGGCACGCCGAGCACGTCACCGGACGTGAGCGCGTAGAAATAATCGGCGTCCGGCCCTCCCGGGAAGCTGCCGCGTCCGTTGGAGACGACATAGCCGAGCCCGCGCACGATCGAGAGCATGCCGAGCGTGGTGACGAAGGGCGACAGGCCGAGCACGGCGATGCAGAAGCCGTTGACGAGGCCGGCAATCAGCGCGACGCCGAGGCCGGCGAGGATCGAGATGAGCAGGATCAGCCCCGGAACATTGGCGAGCACGGTCTTGCCGTCGGCCGCCATGTGCACCAGCGGCGATCCGGGCGCCGACAGCTCGGTCATCACCATCGATGTGATCATGGCGGAAAAGCACATCATCGATCCCACCGACAGGTCGATGCCGCCGGTGATGATCACGAAGGTGACGCCGAGCGTCGCGATGGCGATGAAGGAAAAGTTCTTCGCCACGTTCTGCATGTTGCCCTGGGTGAAGAAGTAGGGGCTGGCGAAATGCATGATCACCAGCAGCACCGCCAGCGCGAGCAGGACGTAGCCGGTCTGCGAGGCGAAGATGCCGCGCTGCCACCACCTGATCTTGCCGACATTGGTGAAGCTGATCGGGGATTCCAAGGGCATGGCCATCACGCCGCCTCCTTCGCACCGGTGATGAGGGCGGTGACCTCCTCGGGGGAGGTCTGGTGAATCGACTTGTCGGCGCGCTTCTCGCCGCGCCGCATGACGACGACGCGGTCGCATACGGCGAACACGTCGGGCATGCGGTGCGAGATCAGCATCACGGCGACGCCCTGCTCCTTGAGCCGGTGGATCAGGCCGAGCACCTGCTCGACCTGACGCACCGAGATCGCGGCGGTCGGCTCGTCCATCATCACCAGCCGCGCATTGGACAGCCGGGTGCGCGCGATCGCGACGGCCTGGCGCTGGCCGCCCGACATCTGTCTGACGAGATCGTCCGGGCGCGTCTCCGAACGCAGCTCGCCGAACAGCTCCAGCGCGCGCGATGCCATCGCCTTGTGGTCGAGCAAGGCAATGGGTCCGAACCTGCGCTTCAACTCGCGGCCGAGGAAGACGTTGGCGGCCGCCGTCAGATTGTCGGCGAGCGCGAGGTCCTGGTAGACGACCTCGATGCCGACGGCGCGGGCATCGACCGGCCGGTTGAAATGCACCGCGCTGCCGGCAAAGCGCATCTCGCCATGCGAGGGGCGGAAATTGCCGGCGATGATCTTCACCAGCGTCGACTTGCCGGCGCCGTTGTCGCCCATCAGGCCGACCACCTCGCCGGGCCAGACCTGCATGTCGACGTCGTGCAGCGCGCGGATCGCGCCGAACTCCTTGCCGATGCCGGTGAGCTCGAGCACCGGGGTCGCGTCAGTCTTCGTCATCAGCGGCGTTTCCTCAGACATAGCGGTTGACCAGGGATTCCAGATATTCCTGCCGGCCCGAGCGCGGCTGCGGATCGAACCCGGGAGACATCGCACGGTCGGCGAGATCGGCGAGCGAGCGCTGGCCGCCGAGAATGGCGCGGCCCTCCGGGCTCGCCCAGCCCTCGTAACGTTTTGCGAGCGGCGCACTCAGCGTGCCGGCGTCGAGCATGTCGGCGGCGGCGAGGAAGGCCCGCGCACAGGCATCCATCGAGCCGACATGGGCATGGATGAGATCATCGGGATCGATCGACTGGCGGCGGATCTTGGCATCGAAATTGAGTCCACCCGTGGTGAAGCCGCCACGGTTCAGGATCTCGTGGAACACCAGCGCCAGCTCCGGCACGTTCATCGCGAACTGGTCGGTGTCCCAGCCGAGCAGATCGTCGCCGCGGTTGATGTCGAGCGAGCCGAACACGCCGAGCGCCTCGGCCAGCGCCACCTCATGATGGAAGGAATGGCCGGCGAGGATGGCGTGGTTCTGCTCGATGTTGAGCTTGACGTCCTTGAGCAGGTCGTAGCGTTCGAGGAAACCGTAGCAGGTGGCGACGTCGAAATCATATTGGTGCTTGGTCGGCTCCTTCGGCTTCGGCTCGATCAGCAGCGGGCCCTTGAAGCCTATTTTGTGCTTGTGCTCGACGACGAGCGAGACGAAGCGGCCGAGCTGGTCGAGCTCGCGCTTGAGATCGGTGTTGAGCAGCGTCTCGTAGCCCTCGCGTCCGCCCCACAGCACGTAGTTCTGCCCACCGAGCCGGTGCGTCACCTCCAGTGCGGCACGGACCTGGCCGGCGGCATAGGTGAAGATGTCGGGATCCGGATTGGTCGCGGCGCCCGCCATGTAGCGGCGGTGCGTGAACAGGTTCGCAGTGCCCCAGAGCAGGCGGACCTTGCTCGATGCCATCTTCTGCTCGAACAGATCGGCGATGGCGTTGAGGTTAGCGACGGACTCGGCGAGCGAAGCGCCCTCCGGCGCCGCATCGACGTCGTGGAAGCTGAAGAAGGGGACGTCCAGCAGGCGGAACAGCTCGAAGGCGGCATCGGCCTTGGCGCGCGCCATCGTCATCGCGTCGGTGCCGTGGTGCCAAGGCCGCAGGAAGGTCTCGCCGCCGAAGGGATCGCCACCTGGCCAGCAGAACGAATGCCAATAGCAGACCGCAAAGCGCAAGTGATCCTCGAGCCGGCGGCCATGCACCAGGCGGTCCTTGTCGTACCAGCGGAAGGCGGGCGCGCCTTCGGCCTCCTTGCCGCCGAAGGCGACGGGTGCACTTGCATCGAAGAATTTGGCTGGCGCGTTCACTTAAGGCTCCTTCAATGCGGGATAAAGCGCGCGCCATCGCCGATAGGCCTCGCCATAGGCCGCAGCGACGGACGGGCGGGGTGTGAAGCTTGCGAGCCTGCGCGGGCGCGTGCAGACGTCCGCGGGGTTCTCGCCGGTCGCGGCGAGCCGGCCGAGCCGCGCAGCGCCGAGCGCGGCGCCGACCTCGCCTTCCTCGACGCGGTGGACGGGCATGCCGAGCACGTCGGCGCAGATCTGCGCCCATAGCGGCGAGCGCGAGCCGCCGCCGACGAGATCGACCTCGCCGATCGGCCCGCTGGCTGTGCTCAGCGCCGCCAGATTGTCGCGCGCGGCAAAGGCGACGCCTTCGAGCACGGCCTGCACGATTTCTGAGCGCCCGGTCGCGCCGCGCAGACCGACGAAGGCACCGCTGGCGGCGGCATCGTTGTGCGGCGTGCGCTCGCCGTCGAGATAAGGCAGGAACTGGACCGTGCCAGGTGCATCGACGCGCTCGCCGAGCGGCGCCAGGAGCGCTGCGGCGGGTGTCTCCATCACCCCGGCGAGCCAGGCGAGCGAGGCTGCGGCCGACAGCATCACGCCCATCTGGTGCCAGAGGCCGGGCAGCGCGTGGCAGAAGGCATGCACGGCCGAAGCCGGCGCCGGAGCGAAGCGATCGGTGACGCGGAACAGGACACCCGACGTTCCCAGCGACAGGAAGGCATCGCCCGGCGCGATGGCGCCGAGCCCGATCGCGCTGGCCGCATTGTCGCCGGCGCCGCCCGCGACCACGACATTTTTCGCCATGCCCCAGCGCTGCGCGTATTCAGGCGCGAGCACCGCGCTCACCGCACTGCCCTCGACGAGGCGCGGCATGTGGTGCAGATCGAGCCCGGTGGCATGTAGCAGCAGCGCGGACCAGCGCCGCAGGCCGACGTCGAGCCACAGCGTGCCTGACGCGTCCGACATGTCCTCGACCATCTCGCCGGTGAGGCGATAGCGGACATAGGCTTTCGGCAGCAGCACCTTTGCCACGCGGTCGAAGATCTTCGGCTCGTGCCGTGCCACCCAGAGTAGCTTCGGCGCGGTGAAGCCCGGCATCGCGAGATTGCCGGCAATCGCGTGCAGCGAGGGACAGCGCCGCTCCAGCGCGGCGCATTCGGCCTGCGAGCGGCCGTCGTTCCAGAGAATGGCCGGACGCAGCGGCCGGCCGTCCTCGCCAAGCAGCGTCGCACCGTGCATCTGACCCGACAGCCCGATGCCGCGCACCTGCGCAACCTCGCGCGGATGGCGCGCGGCGAGATCGTCGACGGCGCCGACGGCCGCATCGACCCAGGCGTCGGGATCCTGCTCGGACCACAGCGGCGCCGGGTGCGACAGCGCAAGCTCGCGCGCCGCCGTCGCGACAACCGCGCCGGCTTCGCTCACGAGCACCGCTTTCACACCGGACGTGCCGATGTCGATCCCGAGATACAAATCGTCCTCCCTTTCGCCTGCCGCGGGAGAGCGATCTTGCGTCGCTTTTCCCCGCTGGCGGTCCCGTTTCCAAGTTCACCTGCCGCTAGGGCAGATTGTCCCGCATCACGATGTCGATCCGGATCTTCTCCTGTTCACTCAAGATCGGCTCGCCGCGGGCGAGCGCGAGCAGCACGCGGACGGCCGCGCGCGCTTCATGTCCGGGGTTCTGCGAGATCGCGGCATCCATCACGCCCTGCAGTAGCAAGCGGCGCGTCAGCGCGGTGACGTCGTGTCCGACGAACACCACCTGCTTGTCACGCCCGGCCGCGCCAGAGGCCTTGTCGTTCAACGCCTTGCTGTTCAGCGCTTTGGCGACGCCCTGCGTGCCGGCGCCGACGTTGTAGAGACCGACGATGTCGCCATGCTTGCCGAGCAGCCGCGCCAGCAGCTGCTCCGAACGATCATCTTCATCGCGCCCTTCCAGCACCGGCAGCACGCTGAGATCGGGGAATTCCGTCGCCATCACCTGGTTGAAGCCGAAGATGCGCTCGGCATGGTCGCGCAGGCCCTGCGAGCCCGCGATGATCGCGACCTTGCCGGACCTCTGGCCGACCAGGCGTCCGACCAGCGCGCCGGCGGTGCGGCCCGCGGCGATGTTGTCGATGCCGACATAATGGTGGCGGCGCGAGGACGGCACATCCGAGACCAGCGTCACGACCTTGGCGCCGGCATCGACGAGGTCATTGATGGCGGCGCGGACGCTCGGATGGTCCAGCGCCACCACGGCGACGCCGTCATAGTCGCCCGACAGCGCCTCGAGCGAGGCCGCGAGCGCGGCGGGCTCGAACACGTCGGTGGCGATCATCTCGACATTGAGGCGGCGGGCCGACAGCCAGGCCGCCATCTCGCCGAGATAGGCCTCGATCTGCTGCATGAACGGGTTCGAGCCCGACGGCATCACGAAGGCGAAGCGGCGGGCCCGGCCGCGCGCGAGCTCGGCGGCGGCCACATGCGGCTGGAACGAATTGCGCGCGATGGCGTCCTTGACGCGCCGGACCGTGTCAGGGCGGACCCCCGGCCGGTTGTGCAGCACGCGATCGACCGTGGCGAGGCTGACACCGGCCTCGCGGGCGATGTCCTTCAGCGTCAGCACAGTCGGGGTCAAGGTCTCGGCCATGGCTGAAGGCTAGCAGAGGTGTTTTGAGGTACGCAACTCATTTGATGAGGGGATCGGTCTTTTTGCTTCCCCTTCCAGGAACGGCTCCGCGAGCGGACCGTTGCCGGGGCGTGCATAACGACATCACACATGATTCCGGCGAGGGGCTGAGCCCGACGCTCGAGCGCAACATCCAGGCGCTGGTGGCGCGGCGGCGCCGTGAGCAGCAGGCGGCACGCGGCCAGGACAAGGTCGCGGACGCGATCACGGCCTTCACCGGCAGCATGATCTTCGTCTACCTGCACCTCGCCTTGTTCGGGTTCTGGATCATCGCCAACCTGCATTGGATTCCGGGAATTCCGGCCTGGGACGAGAGCTTCGTCATGCTGGCGATGATCGCCTCGGTGGAGGCGATCTTCCTCTCCACCTTCGTGCTGATCTCGCAGAACCGCATGACCGCGGCGGCCGACAAGCGCGCCGATCTCGATCTCCAGATCAGCCTGCTCGCCGAGCACGAGCTGACCAAGGTGGCCCGCCTGCTCACTCAGGTCGCCGAGCGGCTCGACGTCAAGCCGGACGCGGAGCGCGACCTGCAGGAGGCGGCCCGGGACATCGCCCCCGAGCGCGTGCTCGACAAGATCGAGGAGACGCGCTCTTGAGCTATTCGCGCTCTGGCGCCGACAAGTCGAGCGTCAGGTACAGGCTGTTGGGATCCTCGACATAACCTTCGAACGGGCCGCATGCGACGAAACCGTGCGCCAGATAGAGTGCGTGTGCCGGCTTGAAATAGTCCCACGAGCCGGTCTCGAGGCTGAGCCGCGTCATGTCGCGCGCGCGGGCTTCCGCGATGATGTGGCGCAGCATCTGGCCGCCATAGCCGCGCCGGCGCGCGGTCTGCAGCGTGTGCATCGACTTGACCTCGCCATGGCCAGCCGAAAGCGTCTTCAGCGCGCCGGTCGCGACCAGCGTCTCGCCGTCCCAGCCGGTCCAGAATGCGACGTCGGGTGCACGCAGGCCCGCGAGATCGAGCGCATGGGCACTGCCCGGCGCCGTCTGCGCCCGCGCAGCAGCAACGTGGTGATCGAGCAGCGCGACGACGCGCGGATCATAGGTGTCGCCGGTCCGGATCTGCATCGTGCTCGTCTCCACGCTTTGCCCTCACATCTTGCCGTAGGACGCGCCGCGCCTGACGATGATGACGTAGCGCGCGTCCTGCTTGGTTTCGTTCTCGAAGATCACCGCGCGCATCACGTCGAAATCCAGACAATCGCCCTCGCGCAGCCGCACCGCCTTGGCGTCGATATGCACGGCGATAGCGCCCTCCAGCATCAGGAGCTGCTGGGTGAAGGCGTTGCGGCCCCAGGGGCTGTAGGAGACGCGCGCGCCGGCGGGAAGGTCGACCACGATGATCTCGATGCCGCTGGCCGCATCCGGCGGCGAGGCGTGACGCCGGCGATAGCCGCTGTCGGGATCGCGCCAGAGCGGCTGGTCCGCCAGCCGCACCAGGCGCTCCGGCGGCTTCTCGGCGAGCGCGACGACATCGCTGAGCGTGACGTCGAGCGCCGCGCAGAGCTTGTTCAGCAGCGCCGCCGTCGCACTGCTCTGCGCCCGCTCCACCCGCCCGATCATGGCCCGGCTGACGCCGGAGCGGCCTGCAAGCTCGTTCAACGTCATGCCCGCCTGCGTCCGCAGCGTCTTCAGGCGCCGACCGATGGCGCGATCGAGTTTTTGCTGGTCCATGGGTTTCATCCGAACATCGCCCGATACGAGGACCGCATCCGCCGGGGTGAGAGAAGCTTAGCGCGCGGGGAGGCACACGCCGGGAGCGGCAGTCCAATATATTAGAAATTTTGCGCAGGCCGTACGCCCGATTAGGATGCACCCCAACCACAAAAAATCGGAGGCGACGAATGGATGGCCCGACGCAGCGGAGGATCAAAGCCAACGGCATCAGCCTCAATGTCGCCGAGCAGGGCGACGGGCCTATGGTGCTGCTCTGCCATGGCTTTCCGGAAGGCTGGTACTCCTGGCGGCATCAACTCGAGGCGCTGGCGGCGGCTGGCTACCACGCGGTCGCACCGGATATGCGCGGCTACGGAAAGAGCGACCGGCCCGAAGCGATCGATCAATACACGATCCCCCATATGGTCGGCGATCTCGTCGGCGTGCTCGACGCGTTCGAGGCAAAGGACGCCGTCATCGTTGGACATGACTGGGGCGCGACAATCGCTTGGCACACGGCGCGCCTGCGGCCCGATCGCTTCCGGGCCGCCGCTATCCTCAGCGTACCGTATCGGCCGCGCAGTCCCGTGCGGCCGACGAGCGTCATGCCGCAGACGGCGGATGCGCAGTTCTATCAGCTGTACTTCCAGGAGCCAGGTATCGCCGAAGCGGAGTTCGAGCGGGATCCTCGCGCAACGCTCGGCGCCATGCTCTTCGGCGGTTCCGGCGAAGGGGCGACCGCGATCCGCGCCAATGCCGAGCGTCAAGGGCGGACGGTCGCCGCCGGCATGGTCTCCCGAAAGGACGGCATGCTGCCGAAGGTGCCGGTGCCGCTTCCGTCGTGGCTGAGTGCCGCCGAGCTCGACCACTACGCTGCCGAATTTGCGCGCAGCGGCTTTCGCGGGCCGCTCAATTACTACCGAAACATCGATCGCAATTGGGAGCTGATGGCAGCATTCGAGGGCATGCAGGTGGTGGTGCCCTCGCTCTTCATCGCCGGCGACCATGACATGGTCATCGCCTTCCCCGGTGCCGCCGAACATCTCGCCAACATGAAGCAATGGGTGCCGCAGCTGCGCGAAATCAAGATGCTGCCCGGCTGCGGACATTGGACGCAGCAGGAGCGGCCGGCGGAGGTGAACGCGGCGATCGTCCAGTTTCTGAGAAGCCTGCCGAACTAAGGGCTGGAGCGGGCGAAGGGAATCGAACCCTCGTATGCAGCTTGGGAAGCTGCCGTTCTACCATTGAACTACGCCCGCGGATGCGCAAGCCGCGCCCTCCTGATTAGCCGAGACGGCGCCTGCCGCCAAGCGGTTTGGCGCGGCCGGCCGGGCGCTTGTTAACGTCCTGATAAGATTCCAGGTGCGCCGGATTGTGGCGGTGTTATGATCGCTGCTCCGGGGAGAAACGTGCACTGAGTGGGGCGTGTGCATGGTGGGGCGGGCTTACGCGATATTCGACACGGCCATCGGCCGTTGCGGCATCATCTGGAGCGGCACCGGCGTGGTCGCCGTGCAATTGCCGGAGGCGCGAGAGATCGACACCCGCCGCCGGATTTTCCAGGTCCATCCCGAGGCGCGGGAGCAGCGCCCGTCCGAGAATGCCGAGCTTGCGATCGAGGGCATCACGGGCCTGCTGCAAGGCCACGATCCCGATTTCTCCGAGGTCAGCCTGGACGCTGGCGGCGTGCCCGGCTTCGACCGGCGCGTCTACGAGTACGCCTGCAGCATTCCGCGCGGGGAGACGCGCACCTATCACGAGGTCGCCCGAGCGCTGGGCGCCTCCGGCGCGTCCTATTCCGTGGCGCAGGCGATCGCGAAGAATCCCTTCATGCTGATCGTGCCCTGTCACCGGGTGCTGGAGGCTGGCAATTACACCGACCGGCTCTCGCCCTATGGCGGCGTGATCTCGAAGCGGCGGCTGCTGGCGCTCGAAGGCGCCCATCCCGTCGCCAGCAAGACCTTGTTCGAAGTGCTGCTGCCGGTTGCTCCGCCCCGCGCCCCTACCTAAATAGGCGGCATGCACGCCACCACGTTGCTGACGACGCCCTCGATCACGGCTTCCGAGTTTCGCTGCGATGCGGGACCGGACGACAGGCCGTTTGCGGAATGCCGCACCGGCCATTCCATCGCCTATGTGCGCTCCGGCAGCTTCGGCTGCCATTGCCGCGCCGGCTTCTTCGAGCTGGTGGCGGGCTCGATGCTGATCGGCGCCCCCGGCGAGGAATACACCTGCACGCATGAGCACGTGTCCGGCGACGTCTGCCTCGGCTTCTTCTTCAGCGAGGATTTGGTCGACGCCCTCGGCGGGCGGCGCGAGGTCTGGCAGATCGGCGCAACGCCGCCGCTGCCCGAGCTGATGGTGCTGGGCGAGCTGGCCCAGACGGCAGCAGAAGGCAACAGCGATCTCGGCCTCGACGAGATCGGCCAGATCCTGGCCGGCCGTTTTGTCGACGCCGTCTCGGGCAAAGCGCGCAAGCCGGCCACTCCCACCGCACGCGACCGCCGCCGCGCGGTGGAGGCGGCGCTGTGGATCGACGATAACTCGCATGCCGAGCTCGACCTCGAGCAAGCAGCCAAGCAGGCGGGATTGAGCCCGTTTCATTTCCTGCGGCTGTTCGCGGCCGTGCTCGGTGTCACCCCGCATCAATATCTGGTGCGCTCCCGGCTGCGCCACGCGGCACGGCTGCTCGCTGACGAGGACATCGCCGTCACCGATATCGCCTATGACGTCGGCTTCGGCGATCTCTCCAATTTCGTCCGCACCTTCCATCGCGCCGCCGGCGTGTCGCCGACCAAGTTCCGGCAGGCGTCGAAGGGGGAGCGCAAGATTCTCCAAGAGCAGCTTGCCCTCAACTGACTAGGGTCGTCTCCGGCGCGTGCCCTTCGCGGCACGCTTCTTCGCAATGGAGACGAACATGTACGACCACATCGGATTGCGCGTTGCCGACCTCGACGCCGCCACGCGCTTCTACAGCGCGGTGCTGGCGCCACTCGGCTTTGTCCTGTGCTCGAGCGGCGACGGTTATGCCGGCTTCGGGCCGAAGGGCGAGCCGGCGCTGTGGCTGCACCTGAACAAGGGCCGCAAGGCAGATGGTGCGCATATCGCGTTTCGCGCCAAGGATCACGACGCAGTCAAGGCGTTCCATAGCGAAGGGCTGAAGAGCGGCGGTCGCGACAATGGCGGCGCCGGCCCACGCAGGGATTACAGCCCGACCTACTACGCCGCGTTCCTGATCGACCCTGATGGCAACAATGTCGAGGCGGTTTGTCCGTAGAGGCGCCGCCGCGCACGAGCACTTGTAGGGTGGGCAAAGCGTAGCGTGCCCACCAATTGCTCGCGACAACGCCGATGAATGGTGGGCACGGCGCGCGAAGAGCGCGCCTTTGCCCACCCTACGAACTCCGAAAAAAGGGGAATATTCATGGCCTCCATCCACAACGACATCTCCCTCCCCGCCTCCGCGCGCGACGTCTGGGACGCGGTGCGTGATTTCGGCGCGCTGCATCGGCGGCTGGTGCCGGGCTTCGTCACCGCGTGCACGCTCGACGGCGATGCACGCATCGTCACCTTTGCCAACGGCTCGGTGGCGCGCGAGGTGCTGGTCGATTGCGACGATACGCGGCGACGCCTCGTCTATGCCATCAACAACGAGCGGCTAAGGCATTACAGCGCCTCGGTGCAGGTCATTGCCGAGGGCGAGACGAGCTGCCGCCTCGTCTGGATCATCGACATGCTGCCGAACGAGCTCGCGCCCTACGTTCAGGGGCAAACCAAGGAGGCGGTGGCCGCCATGCACAAGGCGTTTCCGCCCGCTTCGGCCTGATCATTCACTGTGAGTTGTCTCACAGAAGCGCGTCCTCGCCGGCCGTAACCATGCCCCTCGTGCGTCCGGTCGGCTCTGCTCTCCCGGCGGCGCCACGCACGCGAGGAGCATGCCATGAGAGGTGCGGACAAGGTGATCTGTCAGGCGGCCGCGGTGCTGCTGCTGTTTTCGATCTCGAGCGTGCCGGCAAAGGCGCAACTCCTCGGCGGCGGAGGAGCTGGCGGCGAGGACATGATGACCCAGATGGCGCCGATGCTGGAGATGATGAAGGCGAAGATGGGCAAACGCCGCTTCGCCATGCTGATGCAGACCATGGGGCCGATGATGAGCCGCATGATGGAGAACGGCGGCGGCGGGCTCGGCGGCTTGATGGGCGGCGGCAATTTCGGCGGCGGATTCGGTGCACCGAGCTATGGCGGCTACACCCCGATGGGCGGCGGCACCATGCCGGTCGGGATCGGTAGCATGGGCGGCGGCGACATCATGGGCATGCTCGGCGGCACCGGTGGCAGCGACATGATGGCGATGATCCCGCAATTGATGCGGCTCGCCAATACCGGCGGTGGCGGCCATCGCCGCCACAAGCGTCGCTAGTCGACAACAAGAGCAGGCGCGATTGCAGGCTTGCCCTCGCGCGGTCCCCAGCGTGTCAGCACGACGCTGGAGCACGACAAGAGGCCGAGCACGACCATCGAGCTCGCGGCGAGCCAGAAGAAGCTCTGCGCGCTGGCGCCGTGCCTCGACAGCCACCAGCCGATTCCGGCGATGTAGATCAGCCGCGCGGTCTGCGCCAGCACGGGCCCGATCACCTTGGCCGCGCCTTGCGAGGAGAAATACATCGTCGTTGCCAGGCCGAAGAAGGCGTAGAACGGCCCGACCGTCGAAAGATATTGATGGCTCGCCGCGCGCACCGCCACACTGCCGGTGAACATGTTGACCCAGAGATCGGGGAAGATCGCAACGAGGCACGCCGGCACGCCGACCGCCACGAAAGCAGCAACGCTGGCGGTCCAGGCGATGCGCCGGGCCCGCGCGATGCGGCCGGCGCCGATCGCCATCCCGACCATCGGCACGCAGGCGATGCCGAACGAGAATGCGATCGAGGTCAGCAGGAATTCGAGCCACGCGCCGACGCCGTAGCCGGCGAGGATCGCAGTGCCGAACTGCGCCAGCATGTGCGTGAAGATCGAGATCGTCAGCACCGATTGCAGCGGCGAGAAGCAGGCGATGGCGCCGACCTTGAGGATGTCGAAGAACATCGCCCATTGGATGCGCAGGCCGCGCAGCTTCAGCGTGATCCGCGCGCGGCCGGAGAACAGGTACCAGCTCATGATGCCGATGTTCATAGTGTAGGCGATCAGCGCGCCAGCGGCGACGCCGCGCATGCCGAACTGCGGCACTGGCCCGAGCCCGAGACCGAGCGTGCCGCCGAGCACGATCTGCCAGGCCGCGGAGTTGAGGATCAGGAACGACGGCAGCTTCATGTTGCCGGTACCGCGCAAGATGCCCGCCATGGTGTTAAGCAGCCAGGGCAGCACGGCGCCGCCGAAGAACACCTGCGTGTAGGCGATCGCATGCGTCAGCACATCGCCGCGGCCGCCGAGCATCTCGAGCAGCCTCGGCCCGAAGATCAACATGCCCAGCATGAAGACGAATCCGAAGCTGATGCCGATGAGCATCGCGTGCACGGCCAATGTGCCGGCGCGCTCGCGATTCCCGGCGCCGAGCGCACGCGCAATGGCCGAAGCCACCGCGCCGCCCATGGCGCCGCCGGACATCGTCATGGTCAGAATGATCGTCGGAAACACCAGCGCCATCGCCGCCAGCGCCTCGACGCCGAGCCGGCCGACATAGGAGGTCTCGGCGATCACCACGCAAATGCCGGCCGACAGACCGATCGCGTTCGGCCAGGCGAGCGACAGCAGCGTGCGCAGAATCGGCCCCTCGGTCAGGGCGCTTCTGATCGGCGGCGGAGGCGGCGGCAGTGGGCGCTCTTGCTCATCGACCGGGATTTCGGCGATGTCGGACATGTCCTCTCCCGGGCGCAGGCGCCGTTTGCAGCGCAGCAATCACTTGGTGTGCCAATGGCGTCGTTCGCGCGAATGGCGCGGCTGAGGCGTGTTAGCACGGCGTGCTCCGATTCTGCCTGCGCCCGATGCAGGCGTGCCCTGCGGCAGCGCATTTCAAGCGGTGGAATTCGTTCTTCTCCCTCTCCCCGTTCTTACGGGGCCGCGACGAGCCTTGCTCGCGCCGAGAGCGTCGGGGTGAGGGGCTCTATTCGCGAAGACGGCGAGAGCTGGACTCGCGGAGACTCCCCCTCATCCGGATTGCATCTTCGATGCAATCCGACCTCTCCCCGCAAGCGGGGCGAGGTGAGGCCCGCTGCGGCCGTCGCCTAACCGATGGTCCACACCAGCGGTGGGCGCCCGCCTACCGCGGTGCGCATCTGCACGCCGATGTGCCGGCCGCAGCCTGCGGCGAGCCCTTCGAACAATCCCTCCAGCACCTTGGCGCAGGCGCGATGATAATCGGCGACGTCGTCCATCAGCTTCCAGCTCTGCTGCCGGATCTCGAACGTGCCTTCCGATTGCGTCATCTCGGCCGCATCATCCTGCGCGGCGAGCAGCGCGTTCAGGAACGATGCGAATTCTCGCGCTCCGCCGCGGGTCGTCGCCAGCGCCGCGGCGACCTCGTCGAAATATTGCATGCCGATCAGCTTGCCGGTGAGGTGCAGCAGATAGCCGGCATCCTCCGGGCCGAACAGCTGCACCATCACGGGCGCGGCGGTGCGGACATATTCCATCGCGTAATTGCGATAGGCCTTTTCCAGCCGCGGTCTTGGCCAGCTCGCGACCGGCAAGGCGGGCGCCGTCTTCGCATCGAACAAAGGTGCTTCGAGGTGGCGCGCGAACACGAGGCGCTGGTCGAGCTCGAGCGGATGGTCGTAGAGATGGTAATAGCCTTCGAGCCCGTCCTGGCCGTCGACGCTCTGCTTGGTGCAGACGAAGCCGAGCCTGAGGTCGCCGAGGGCCGCGCCATTGTTGGCGTGCCAGCCGCGCAGCATGGCGCGTGAGACTTCGCCCGGCACGCCACAGATCGCAGTGCCCTTCCAGATCCAGCGCGGCGGCGGATAGCGGATCCAAGCCTTGGTGTCGCTCTCGTACATGTATTCGACATGAACGCCGCCGATCCAGTTGGAGAGATAGTGGTATTGCGCAGCCGCGACCGCCGGCGGCAGATGGTCGATCCCGAGCTTGCTGAGCCCCGGCAGGAAACGCTCCTGCTGCTGGCGACGAAACACGCGGAAGACGAACTCTGCGGCATCCGCCGTGCCGCGGCGCGTGACGACGGTGAGGATCAGCCCGGTGAAACAGGCGTGATAGAGATCGGCGATCGCACGCCAGCGCTTCCATTGCGCTTCCTGCGCGAGGTCTGGTGCGGTGGTCATGTTCGCTCCCGGCTTGTTGTTTTGCGGGAGTGTGTCATCGCGGATCGGGTGACGCAACCGGACGCGCTCTCGGTGTTATCGCCCGCGAAGGCGGGCGATCCAGTACTCCGAGATGGTCATGCTTGAATCGAGAGGCCGCGGCGTACTGGATTCCCCGCCTCCGCGGGGAATGACAGCGGTGGGTGAGGTTGGCACTACACCCTGAAATGCTTGCTGAGCTTCAGGCCTTGCGCCTGGTAATTCGAGCCGATGCGCTGGCCGTACATCGCGTCGGGGCGGGCCAGCATCTTCTCGTAGACGAGGCGGCCGACGATCTGGCCGTGCTCGAGGATGAACGGCACCTCGCGCGAGCGCACCTCCAGCACGGCGCGCGATCCCAGCCCGCCAGCGCCGGCATAGCCGAAGCCGGGATCAAAAAAGCCGGCATAGTGCACGCGGAATTCGCCGACCAGGGGGTCGAACGGCACCATCTCAGCGGCGTAGTCGGGCGGCACCTGCACCGCTTCCTTGGAGGCGAGGATATAGAACTCGCCGGGGTCGAGGATCAGGCTGCCGTCGGGGCGCGCCGAGATCGGCTCCCAGAAATCCTCCACCGCGTAGCCGGCGCGGCGGTCGACATCGACGACGCCGGTGTGGCGCTTGGCGCGATAGCCGACGAAGCCGCTCGCCTTCTCGCCGGAGAGATCGACCGAGACGGCAACGCCGCCCGAGAGATCGGCATCGTCGATGTCGACGAGACGCTCGCTGGCGTGCAGCGCATCGAGCTCGTCGGCATTGAGGATGGCATCGCCGGTGCGGAAGCGCACCTGGCTGAGACGCGAGCCCTCGCGCACCAGCACCGGGAACGTCTTCGGGCTGATCTCGGCATAGAGCGGGCCGTGATAGCCGGCGCCGATCATGTCGAAGCGACGGGTGCCGTCGGCGATCACGCGGGTGAAGACGTCGAGCCGGCCGGTCGAGCTCTTCGGATTGGCGGCAGCGACGATCTCCGGCGGCAGCGCGAGGCTCTCGAGCAACGGCACGATGTAGACGCAGTTGGTCTCGAGCACCGCGCCGTCGGCGAGGCTGAACTCGTGCAGCTTCAGCTCGTCGATGCGCTCGGCCACGGTGGCACCGGGCCCGGGGAGGAAGCTGGCACGGACGCGATAGGCGATGTCGCCGAGGCGCAGATCGAGGCTCGCCGGCTGGATCTGGCTCTCGACGAAGTCGTAGGCGGGCAGGATGAGACCTTCTTCCGCCATCGCCGCTATCATGCGGTCGGGCAGGATACCATTGGCGTCGGCGGCGACCGTGAACGTCAACCGGGGGGTCCTCATCAGGGGCCGAATGCATCCGGACATGCCGGAAATACAAGTCTTTTACGGCTATCCGATGGACGCCTTGACGGAAAGGGCATTGCGGAATATGAGCATCACTTATCCCGTGGTGATTTGAGCCGGCCGGCTTGCAGCCACGTTAAATAAGTCGCTAAACAGGCCGGGGACCTCTGTGATCCCGGCCCGTGGAGATATCCAGGCCGGTTTTTTTGTGACCGTTTTCGCCTCGACGGTCATGTCGGAGAGGGTCCTATGTCGAAGTCGTCTGCTGCCTATCGCCCCGAAACCCGCCTGGTCCATTCCGGCACCCTGCGCTCGCAATATGGCGAGACCTCGGAGGCGCTGTTCCTGACGCAAGGCTATGTCTACGCCAGCGCGGAGGAGTGCGAGGCGCGCTTCAAGGGCGAGGATCCCGGCTTCATCTATTCGCGCTATTCCAACCCGACGATTGCAATGTTCGAGCGCCGCATGATCGAGCTCGAAGGCGCCGAGGCCGCGCGCTCGGCGGCAACCGGCATGGCGGCGGTGACGACTGCGATCCTGGCGCCGCTCAAGGCCGGCGATCACGTGGTCGCCTCCCGTGCGCTGTTCGGCTCCTGCCTCTACGTCATCCAGGACCTGTTGCCGCGCTACGGCATCGAGGCCACGCTGGTCGACGGGCTCGATCTCGACCAGTGGCAACGCGCGCTGAGGCCCAACACCAAGACGTTCTTCCTGGAGAGCCCGACCAACCCGACGCTGGACGTGCTCGACATTCCCTCGATTGCCGAGATCGCGCACAAGGGCGGCGCGCGGCTCGTCGTCGACAACGTGTTTGCAACCCCGATCTGGCAGAGCCCGCTCGCGCTCGGCGCCGACGTCGTCGTCTACTCCGCAACCAAGCACATCGACGGCCAGGGCCGCTGTCTCGGGGGCATCATCCTGTCCTCCGAAGCCTTCATCGCCGAGCACATCCACAATTTCATGCGCCAGACCGGCCCGTCGATTTCGCCATTCAATGCCTGGGTCCTGCTCAAGGGCCTGGAGACGCTGGGCGTGCGCGTGCGCGCGCAGACCGACAATGCCGCGCGCATCGCCGAGGTGCTGGCGAGCCATCCCAAGATCTCGCGACTGGTCTATCCCGGCCGCGCCGATCATCCGCAGGCGGCGCTGGTGAAGAAGCAGATGCGCGGCGGCTCGACGCTGGTCGGCTTCGAGGTGAAGGGCGGCAAGGCGGCGGCCTTCCGTGTGCTCAACGAATTGAAGCTCGCCAAGATCTCCAACAATCTCGGCGACGCCAAAAGCCTCGTCACGCATCCGGCGACCACGACGCATCAGCGCCTCAAGCCGGAAGACCGCGCCGCGCTCGGCATCAGCGAGGGCTTCATCCGCTTCTCGGCGGGGCTGGAGCACGCGGATGACCTGATCGAGGATCTCACCGCGGCGCTGGAGAAGGCGTGAGGGAAGCGAGGTCTCGTAGGGTGGATTAGCCGAAGGCGTAATCCACCTCTGCTGCATCCGCGGAGATAGACAGTGGTGGGTTACGGCTTCGCCTAACCCACCCTACGCACCCTCTCACATCGGCCGGTACGTTCTCACATCCGCGGGCACGCTCACACCGAGCTTGATCTGGCCGACGGAGCGGATGATGTCGTCGCCGAGCAACTGGGCGAAGCAGGCATAGCCCCAATCGTTCATGTGCAGGCCGTCGGCGATGACGAAGCCCTCGACCGGGATCGACTGGTTCTCGTGCCAGTCGCGCATCACCTCGAAGCGCGGGAAAATGCCGACCTTGCGGAGCTCGGCGACGTTGCCGAGCAGCTTGATCATCTTGCCGGCGCTCTCCTTGCGCTGGTTGACGGCCGGCGAATATTGCGGATCGACCAGCACGATGTCGGTGCCGCCGGCGGCCTGAATGCGGTTGATGCCGTCCTCCACCAGCTTGACGGTCTCGCCGGGATCGAGATTGCGCAGCACGGCGTTGGTGCCGACCTGCCAGATCACGAGATCCGGATGCCTGTCGATCACCTGCGTCTGCAGACGCTTCATCATCTCGGGGGCGTCCTCGCCGCCGACGCCGGCATTGATGACGCTGATGTCGGCAGTCGGATAGTGCCGGCGCAGCTGCGCGGCGAGACGATTGGGGTAATTGAACTCCGGCGAGCTCGCGCCGAACCCTTGAGTCGACGAGGAGCCGAACGCGACGATGACGACGGGCTGGCCGGCGGCCAGCTTGCTCGCGACATGCGGCAGCGAGCCCATCGCCTTGGAGCCGCCCTTCGGCGGCAGGCAGGGCACCCGGCTGAAGATGTCGGCGGCGGACTTCGCGACCTCCTTCACCTTGTCGATGGCGCGCGAGGTGACGCCGCGCTGCTCGGGCGACCTCGCGGCGACGGTGGTCTGGGACGGCGCAGCGGGCGCGGGATCAGGCGACTGGGCGGGTGCGGGGGTCGCCGGCTGAGCGGCCGGCGTCTGCGCATGCGCGGCGGGCGTCAGCAACAACAGCACTGCTGTTGCAGGCACGGCCAGCCATGACGTCAGGCAAAAAGGGCGGAGAGAACTCATTAACGCTAGACCTCAATTTTGCTGCTGGGCCGGCTCCAGATGGGCAGCGTCAATCACGAACTGTGCCAACGCCCGGCCAAGGCAATCATGGACCTGCTTCGCCAGCTCAGGCCCGCGGGACGGGTTGAACAGGTCGAACTGGCCCTGTTCATTCCACTGCCGCATGATCGCGAACCGATCGAACAGCGGGATGTCGTGCTCCTGTGCCACGACGCGCATATTATCGAGAAAAGGCTGCGCCGAGATCATGGTCTCGGTGCGCGGGCTATATTGCAAATTCATCAAGACGACGTCCGCCCCTGCCTTTTGCAGCGCAACAACCCCGTCGGTCACCGCGCTACGAAATTCGTCGGGATCGATGGATCGGATAGCATCCACGGTCCCGGTCTGCCAGATGACCAAAGTAGGCGTTTTTGCTTCCATCAGCTTAACGAAGGTGGACGCGGTCTCCTCTGCCGTTTTCTTGCTCTGTATTTCTACGGAGACGTGCACCGGCTCGGAGGGCGGCAGTTTCTCCTTGAGGATCGCCTCCATGCGCGCCGGATAGGAGCTGCTCTCCGACGACGGAATCGTGGTCGAGCGGCTGCCGATCACCAGGATGTCGAGCGGTTTGCCGGCCTTGATCGCCTCGGCGACCTTGGGCAGCTGGCTTTCGCTGGTCAGCAGATAGGACGGCAGTTCGCAGGCCGCAGGCATAGGGGATGCGGCAGACGCGGCATCGCCCGCGCGCGCCGTGGGCGCGGCGAGGTTACCGCATAGCAGGACCAGGCTCAGGAGAACCTTCGCCTTCATCAGCCCCCTCCCGCCAGATCGGCGTTGCCGACGGCGTTTTTGGTTTTCGCACCGCTCTTGTCAGCCACACGCTTGTACCACGAAATGACCCAGGCCACCCCCCACATGATCAGGATTCCGGAGAGGCTAATCAACGCATGCATGACCGGCCCGCCGGAGATTTCGGCGAGGACGAAATGGCCGGCAAAGGCCAGGAAGACGCCGAGGCAGAAGATCTCGAGCGAATGCTGACCACATAGAATCAATGGTCGTAGCCAGCGCGATTTCAAGCCCGGCCAATCGCGGGGCAGGAAGCGTACGGTCAGCGCCGCCAGCGCCAGGAAGTGCGCGAAGCGCAGCACGTCGAGGTCGGTCTTGTCGATCGGATACATCCATTGTTCGATCTGCTTCGGCATGAACTGGGAGAGCTGGGGCACGTACCAGGTCAAGGTCACGTAGAACGCCGCGATGAGATAGGCGATCGAGATCCACATCGTCACGGGCGAGGCCAGGATGCCCGACATGCGACGCGCACCTCCGAGCGCGCACCAGGCACCAAACACGAACAGCAATTGCCAGGCGAACGGATTGAAGGCCCAGAAGCCGTTCGGATAGGCCGACAGGTAAAGGTCGTACTCCCAGGTCACCGCGTAGAGCAGGACCGACAGCCCGAGCGTGACGTCCGGCCGCCATTTCATCGACCACAGGATCAGAGGCAGCGCCAGCATCAGCACGATGTAGAGCGGCAGCACGTCCATGTTGACGGGACGGAAGCGCAGCAGCAGCGCCTGCACGATGACGACGTCGGGCTGCTTGAGGAAGTCCATGATGCCCATCTCTTCGGTGTAGAGCGGGTTCTCGAACCTGGTCGCGACATAGGAGATCTCGGCGAGGAAGATCGTGAACAGGAAGACGTGGGCGACGTAGATCTGCCAGACCCGGCGCAGGATGCGCGCGGTGGCGATGAGAACGCCACTCTCCAGCATGGCCCGGCCATAGACGAAGGCCGCGGTGTAGCCGGAGATGAAGATGAAGATCTCGGTGGCGTCGCTGAGGCCGTAATTGCGGATCGTGAACCAGGTCAGCAGACTGGGCGGCAGATGGTCGATGAAGATCAGCCAAAGCGCGAGGCCGCGGAACAGATCGAGCCGGAGCTCGCGCTCGCCGATGGCGGGCAGCGTGATGGCCGGCGCTGCGGCGCGCGCCTTGGTCCCCGCAGGCTTGGCGCCCGCGGTTCCTGCGATGGTCGATCCCGTCACTTGGTCGGCAATGGTCATCGGGGCCTGGAAACCGTTCCGCAAATCGCGACGTCGAAGCAGTGTAATGGTCCGGCTGTCGTCTCGCAAAGCGTCCGGATCACATCAGGGTGTCTCCCTCGGTGGTGTGCTTTTCCTCCAATTCTGGCGGGACGATGTCGCCAAAGCCGCCGGCGGGGTTTGGTTCCCGAGGCGGATTCGGTATGATGACAGCCATGTACCGCGCCGTGACCCGCCAGATCGAAGTGACCGTCGAGCCGAACTTTGTTCCGGAGCAATCGTCGGCCGACCGCTCGCGCTACTTCTGGTCCTACACCATCGTCATCACCAATTCGGGCGAGGAGACCGTGCAGCTCAAGACGCGGCACTGGATCATCACCGATGCCTCCGGCCGCCAGCAGGAGGTGAAGGGCGAAGGCGTGGTCGGCGAGCAGCCGATCCTCGCCCCCGGCGAACGCTTCGAATACACCTCCGGCGTGCCGCTCTCGACCGCCTCGGGCTTCATGACCGGCCGCTACCAGATGGTCAGCGAAACCGGCGAGCGTTTCGAGATCGACGTGCCGACGTTTTCGCTGGACAGCCCCGACAACAAGCGGGTGTTGAATTAGAGAGGCGAGTTCGCCGTAACCGGGGCATCCAGTACGCCGCGGCCTCTCGTTGCGATCAGCATCGTCTCGGAGTACTGGATCGCCCGATCAAGTCGGGCGATGACACCGCGCGTGTGGCACTGCTCCACTCGACATTGCGAGTGCAGCGACGCGGGTAGGCTCAGGCGTCCTCGACGCCCGCCTCGTGCGGCGTGAACTGATACACCGACGAGCAGAACTCGCAGGTGACGACGACCTTGTCGTCCTTGACCATGGCGGCGCGGTCGTCGTGCGAGAAGCTCTTGAGCATCGCGGCGACCGCATCGCGCGAGCAGGAGCACCGCGCCTCGAGCACCTGCGGATTGAACACGCGCACGCCGCGCTCGTGGAAGAGGCGGTAGAGCAGCCGCTCGCCGGAGAGCTCGGGATCGATCAGCTCGACGTCTTCGACCGTCTCGATCAGCGAGCGTGCCTCGACCCATGCATCGTCTTCCGCGACGCTGTGCACCTCGGTGCCGTCGGGCGCATCGCCGGGATGCAAGTCCGCCTGCCGCGCGCGCTCCGGCGCCTTCGGCAGAAATTGCATCAGCATGCCGCCGGCGCGCCAGCGATGCTTGCCGCCGTCGCTCGAGCGCCACTCCTCGCCGACCGCGAGGCGCACGCGCGTCGGGATCTGCTCGGAGCGCAGGAAATATTCGTGGGCGGCGTCTTCCAGGCTGCCGCCGTCGAGCGCAACCAGGCCCTGGTAACGGCTCATGTCGGGGCCCTGGTCGATGGTCATGGCGAGATGGCCGCGGCCGAGCAGCGTGCCGGAATCCTTGGCCGTGCCCAGGCGCGAGGCATCGAAGCGCGCATAGGCGCGCAGGCGGTCCGGGGCCTTGTAGTCGACCACCAGGAACGACACCGGACCGTCGGTCTGGGCCTGAAGAATGAAGCGGCCCTCGAATTTCAGCGCCGATCCGAGCAGCGTCGTCAGCACGATGGCCTCGCCGAGCAGCTTGCCCACGGCTGCGGGATAATCGTGCTTGGTGAGGATGTCGTCGAGCGCGGGGCCAAGCCGCACCAGGCGCCCGCGCACGTCAAGCGCGTCGACCTCGTAAGGCAGCACGGCGTCATCGATCGGAACCGATGATGGCACGCGAACCGGGCCTTCAGGCCCGGTGTTCATGTCAGGAGACTGGGAAACCATGGCGCTTTATCTGGGGTCGTTCGATGCAAATTGAAAGAGGCACGCCCGCATTCCGTCGTCCGCGGAACGACGAGTGCGTAGCCCGGATGGAGCGCAGCGCAATCCGGGGGGTCTTTCCACGCGTTGAGAACCCCGGATTTCGCTGCGCTTCATCCGGGCTACAAGAAGGCTACTTCACCGCGTCGAAGCACCAGGCCAAGATGCCCTTCTGCGCGTGCAGGCGGTTTTCGGCCTCGTCGAACACGACCGATTGCGGCCCGTCGATCACCTCGTCGGTGACCTCCTCGCCGCGATGGGCCGGCAGGCAATGCATGAACAATGCGTCCGCCTTGGCCAGCGACATCAGCTTGGCATTGACCTGGTAGGGCTTGAGCACGTTGTGGCGGTGCTCGCCCTCCTTGTCGCCCATCGACACCCAGGTGTCGGTGACGACGCAATCGGCGCCGCGCACGGCGGCTTCCGGATCGGTGCCGAGCACGATCGGCGCGCCCGTCGCCTTGATCCAGTCGCGCATGGCCTTTTTCGGTGCGAGCTCCGGCGGCGTTGCGACATTGAGCTGGAATTTGAAGCGCTCGGCGGCATGGGCCCAGGACGCCAGCACGTTGTTGTCGTCGCCGGTCCAGGCCACCGTCTTGCCCTCGATCGGGCCGCGATGTTCCTCATAGGTCATGAGGTCGGCCATCACCTGGCAGGGATGCGAACGCCGCGTCAGGCCGTTGATGACGGGCACGGTGGCGTTGGCCGCAAGCTCCAGCAGCGCATCATGGTTGAGGATGCGGATCATGATGGCGTCGACATAGCGCGACAGAACCCGCGCGGTGTCGGCGATGGTCTCGCCGCGGCCGAGCTGCATCTCGGCGCCGGTGAGCATGATCGCCTCGCCGCCGAGCTGGCGCATGCCGACGTCGAACGAGACGCGGGTGCGGGTCGAGGGACGCTCGAAGATCATCGCCAGCGTCTTGCCCTCGAGCGGCCTGACCGGCTGCTGCGCCTTCTGCTTCGCCTTCATGGCGGAAGAGGCGGCGAGCATGCTCTTGAGCTCCGAGAGCGGCAGCTCGTTGATGTCCAGGAAGTGCTTGGGAGCTTTGTTGGGCGTCGTGCTCATCAGCTTGCCGCCCGCTTGGTCTGGCTGGAGGAGATCGCAGCGCAGGCGCGCTCTAACCGGCCGACGCTGTCCTCGATCTCCGCTTCCGTGACGATCAGGGGCGGCAGGAAGCGCACGACATTGTCGCCGGCCCCGACGGTGAGCAGCTTTTCGGCGCGCAGCGCCGCGACGAGATCGCCCGAGGGCACCACCGCCTTGATACCGATCAGCAGGCCCTCGCCGCGCACCTCGCTGACGATTTCGGGATGACGATCGATCACGGAGGCGAGCTTCTGCTTGAGCAGCAGCGACATCTTCTGCACGTGGTCGAAGAAGCCGGGCTTGAGCATGACATCGAGCACGGCGTTGGCAGCCGAGATCGCGAGCGGATTGCCGCCGAAGGTGGAGCCGTGCGAGCCGGGCCCCATGCCGGCCGCCGCGTCCGCGGTCGCCAGCACCGCACCGATCGGAAAGCCGCCGCCGAGCGCCTTGGCGAGCGACATCACATCCGGTGTGACGCCGGTGCGCTTGTAGGCAAAGAGCTCGCCGGTGCGGCCCATGCCGGTCTGCACCTCGTCGAAGGCGAGCAACAGGCCGCGCTCGTTACAGAGTTCGCGCAGCGCCCTCAGGAAGGCGTGAGGTGCAGAACGAACGCCACCCTCGCCCTGGATCGGCTCGATGAGAATGCCGGCGGTGTGCGGACCAATCGCCTTCTTCACGGCGTCGAGGTCGCCGTGCGGCACCTGATCGAAGCCGTCCATCGGCGGACCGAAGCCCTCGAGATATTTCGCAGAGCCGGTGGCGGCGAGCGTCGCCAGCGTGCGGCCATGGAAGGCACCCTCGAAGGTGATCATGCGGTAACGCTCCGGATGCCCCTTGGAGAAGTGATGGTGGCGCACCAGCTTGATCACGCCTTCCAGCGCCTCGGCGCCGGAATTGCAGAAGAACACGAAGTCCGCAAAGCTCTCATTGCAGAGGCGGCTTGCGAGCTTCTCGCCGTCAGGGCTCTGGAACAGGTTCGACATGTGCCAGAGCTTGGTCGCCTGCTCCTGCAACGCCTTGACCAGCGCGGGATGGACATGGCCGAGCGCATTCACCGCGACACCCGAGGTGAAATCGAGATAGCGA
Source organism: Bradyrhizobium yuanmingense (assembly GCF_025200905.1). Classification (NCBI taxonomy): domain Bacteria; kingdom Pseudomonadati; phylum Pseudomonadota; class Alphaproteobacteria; order Hyphomicrobiales; family Nitrobacteraceae; genus Bradyrhizobium; species Bradyrhizobium yuanmingense. Next base: position 7,008,933 of record NZ_CP104173.1, read on the forward strand.
TCGCCGTTGGTCGCGATCAGCCAGCAGCCTTCGCCGCGCTCGAAACCGAGGTCGGCCCTGGCGAAAACGGGGAGCAAATGCGGCGCTGCGCTGTTAGTCATGACGTCACTTGAATGTTGCGGACGGTGTGAGGCATGCATTGCGCGACGCACCATCGACCGGCCCCGGAAAACGAAACGTGCCGCCTTTTAAGGGCGGCACGTGGCACTATCTTATGCCTGGCAAGACGGGTGTCAATGCCGCCCGGAAAGCCTCGCGAAACGCTGATTCCGTAGTCTTGCGGTGCCGATTTTGCGGGTTTTTCACCACGGAACATGTGGAAGCGAGTCGGCGGACTCTTGCGCGGGAGTCACGCCATATTGTAGCGTTTGGACTGTCAGATACGACATCTCGTGCAGCAGTTCTGATCCCAGAAGTCCTCATGTACCGGCGTAAACGTTCGGGCGTCTTGAGCGCGCCCGGCGAGCCTTAAGGGATTCTGACGGCACGGGTTTTTCAAGGCTAAAGCATTCGCTGCGAAGGCCCCAGGATGGCAGGCGCGCAGCGAGGGAAAGGGTGCAATGACGGTTTTGACCTGGTCCGATGATCGCGTCGAGCAGCTGAAGAAGCTCTGGGAGGCCGGACTTTCGGCCAGCCAGATCGCGGCGGAGCTCGGCAATGTGACCCGCAATGCCGTGATCGGCAAGGTGCACCGGCTCGGCCTGTCCGGCCGCGCCAAGAGCCCTTCATCGGCAGCGCCGCGGCCGCGCAAGGCACGGCCCGCGCAGCATATGATGCGGGTGACCCGCCCCGTCGCGCGCGGCAACACCGCGTTGGCGCAGGCCTTCGAGGTCGAGTTGGAAGCCGAGCCGGTTACCTACGACAACGTGGTGCCGATGAGCCAGCGGCTGTCGCTGCTGGAATTGAACGAGGCGACCTGCCACTGGCCGGTCGGCGATCCCTCGAGCCCGGATTTCTTCTTCTGCGGCGGCAAGGCGCTCTCCGGCCTGCCCTATTGTGCCCAGCATTCGCGCGTGGCCTATCAGCCCGCAGCGGATCGCCGTCGCGCAGCACCGAAACCGGGCACGCGGTGAGCTTGCGGAATTCCCTGATCGCCAAGCTTTGATCGCCAAGCTTGATCGCCAAGACTGCAGCCGTCATACGATGACGGCTCCCAATCGCCCGGTGTCATCCCCGCGAATGCGGGATCCGTAACCGCGGGGCGCAATCGTTGCGCGAGATGGTCACTCCGAGTCTTCGCCAAACCACGTCCTGTGGCTAATCGCGAAGAGCGCAAGCGCTCGCGCTGAGATCCCGGGCTCACGCTGCGCGCGCCCCGGGATGACGGCCGAGATCGGCGCCGCAGTTCGCCAAACCAGCTGTCGCTGGCGCCTTACGTCTGCTCAGCCTTCGCGAAGCGATCGTCCAGCGCGTAGCCGGCGCCGCGGACGGTGCGGATCGGGTCCTGCTCGCGGCCGAGATTGAGCAGCTTGCGCAGGCGGCCGATATGCACGTCGACGGTGCGCTCGTCGATGTAGATGTCGCGGCCCCAGACGCTGTCGAGCAGCTGCTCGCGCGAGAACACGCGGCCGGGATGCTCCAGGAAGAACTCCAGCAGGCGATATTCGGTCGGACCGAGATCGATCGGCCGGCCCGAGCGCGCCACGCGGCGCTTGTCGCGGTCGAGCTCGATATCGCCATAGGCGAGCACGGTGGCGAGGCGCTCGGGACTCGCACGCCTGAGCAGGCCCTTCACGCGCGCAAGCAGCTCCGGCACCGAGAACGGCTTGACGATATAATCATCCGCGCCGGTCGCGAGCCCGCGCACCCGTTCGCTCTCCTCGCCGCGCGCGGTGAGCATGATGATCGGCAGCTGCTTGGTCTCGGGGCGGGTCCGAAGCCGCCGGCACAGCTCGATGCCTGACAGGCCCGGCAGCATCCAGTCGAGCACGATCAGATCGGGAATGTGCTCCTTGAGGCGGGTGTCGGCGTCATCGCCGCGCATCACCGTCTCGACGTCATAGCCGTCGCCTTCGAGGTTGTAGCGAAGAAGCTCGGTGAGAGCTTCCTCGTCCTCAACCACCATAATGCGTGCGCCCATGTGGTCGTAGCTCCTTAAGTCGTCAGGTGTTCGGCACCGTCGTGGCGAAGGTCGTCATGTCGCCCTTCGGCCGCTTGTCGGTGATCGCCTGGCCCTCGATCATGTAGAACACGGTCTCGGCGATGTTGGTGGCGTGGTCGCCGATCCGCTCGATGTTCTTGGCACAGAACATCAGGTGGATGCAGAACGAGATGTTGCGCGGATCCTCCATCATGTAGGTGAGGAGCTCGCGGAACAGCGAGGTGCAGATGGCGTCGACTTCTTCGTCGCCCTTCCACACCGCCATCGCCGCCGGCAGGTCGTGCGCGGCATAGGCGTCCAGTACCGACTTGACCTGCTGCTGCACGAGGTCGGTCATGTGCTCCAGGCCGCGGAACAGCTTGAGCGGATGGAAATCCGTCTCCAGCGCCGCGACGCGCTTGCCCATGTTCTTGGCGAGATCGCCGATGCGCTCGAGATCGGTCGCAACGCGCATCGCGCCGACGATCTCGCGCAGGTCGACGGCCATCGGCTGGCGGCGGGCGATGGTGAGCACGGCGCGCTCCTCGATGCGCTTCTGCAGCGCGTCGAGCTCGACGTCGGTGGCGACGACGCGCTGGCCGAGCGCGACGTCGCGGCGGATCAGCGCGTCGACGGAATCGACGATCATGCGCTCGGCGATGCCGCCCATCTCGGCGACCAGGCGGGTGAGCTCCTGAAGGTCGCTGTCGAAAGCCTTTACGGTATGTTCAGAACCCATGTTCCGTCTCCTCAGCCGAACCGGCCGGTGATGTAATCCTGCGTGCGCCGATCGCTCGGCGACGTGAAGATCTTGCTGGTGTCGTCGAACTCGATCAACTCGCCGAGATACATGAAGGCGGTCTTGTCGGAAACGCGCGCCGCCTGCTGCATGTTGTGGGTGACGATCGCGATCGTGTAGTTCTCGGACAATTCCTGGATCAGCTCCTCGACCTTGGCGGTCGAGATCGGGTCGAGCGCCGAGCAGGGCTCGTCAAACAGGATCACCTCGGGCCGCACCGCGACGGTGCGGGCGATGCAGAGGCGCTGCTGCTGGCCGCCGGAGAGCGACAGGCCGGAGGCATTGAGCTTGTCCTTGACCTCGTTCCACAGCGCGCCACCGCGCAGCGCCTTCTCGACGCGGTCGTCCATCTCGGACTTGGAGATCTTCTCGTAGAGACGAATGCCGAAGGCGATGTTCTCGTAGATCGTCATCGGGAACGGCGTCGGCTTCTGGAACACCATGCCGACCCGGGCGCGGAGTAGGTTGAGGTCGAGCTTGGGGTCGAGGATGTTGGTATGGTCGAGCAACAGCTGACCGTCGGCGCGCTGGCCCGGATAGAGATCGTACATCCGGTTGAAGATGCGCAGCAGGGTGGACTTGCCGCAGCCGGACGGGCCGATGAACGCCGTGACGCGGTTGGTGCCGAGCGCCAGGTTGATGTTCTTCAGCGCGTGGTGGTCGCCGTAGTAGAAGTTGAGGTTGCGCGCCGTGACCTTGGCGGGCGCCTCGGGCAGGGGCTGCGAGCCGGGATGAACGGACGGTGCGCTGACGGAAACAGACATTTCACTCATTTTGCAGTCCTCTCGGCGCCAAGGATGCGCGCGCCAATGTTAAGGGCAAGCACGGTCAGGGTGATCAACAGCGCGCCGCTCCAGGCGAGTTGCTTCCAATACTCGTAGGGGCTCTGCACGAAGTTGTTGATGGTGACAGGCAGGTTCGCCATCGTCTTGTTCAGGCCGAGGCTGAAGAACTGGTTCGACAGCGCCGTGAACAACAGCGGCGCGGTCTCGCCGGCGACGCGGGCGGTCGCCAGCAGCACGCCGGTGATGAGGCCGGAGCGCGCGGCACGATAGGCGATGCGCTTGATCACCAGCGAGCGCGGCAGGCCGAGCGCGCTGGCAGCTTCGCGCAACGGATTCGGCACCAGCAGTAGCATGTCTTCGGTGGTGCGCACGACGACCGGGATCACGATGACGGCAAGCGCCAGCGCGCCCGCAATCGCCGAGAAGCCGCGCATCGGCACCACCACCGCGCCATAGATGAAGAGGCCGATGATGATCGAGGGTGCCGACAGGAGAATGTCGTTGATGAAGCGGATCACCGAGGTCAGCTTGTCGTTGCGGCCGTACTCGGCGAGATAGGTGCCGGCGAACAGGCCGAGCGGCGCGCCGATTCCGACGCCGATCACGGTCATGATCAACGAGCCGACGATGGCGTTGCGCAGGCCGCCCTCGGTCGATCCGGGCGGCGGCGTGTCAGCTGTGAAGACCTGGAGGTTGAGCCCGGCCAGGCCGTTGTAGAGCAGCGTGACCAGGATGAGCGCGAGCCAGGTGACGCCGAAGGCGGCGGCTGCGATGCAGAGGCCGCGAATGACGATGTCCCAGCGGCGGCGGCGCGAATAGATCGGGTTCATGGCTTCACTTCCCGGCCTTGGTTTCGAGGCGCAGCAGCATCAAACGGGCGGCAGCGAGCACGAAGAACGTCAGCACGAACAGCAGGAGGCCGAGCAGGATCAGGCCGGACTGGTGCAGGCCGTCGCTCTCGGCAAATTCGGAGGCGATCGCCGCCGAAATCGTCGTGCCCGGCGCGAAGATCGACGAGGAGATCCGGAACGAGTTGCCGATGATGAAGGTCACCGCCATGGTCTCGCCGAGCGCCCGGCCCAGCGCCAGCATGACGCCTCCGATGATGCCGACGCGGGTGTAGGGGATCACCACGCTGCGGACGACCTCCCAGGTGGTGCAGCCGACGCCGTAGGCGGCTTCCTTCAGCACCGGCGGCACCGTCTTGAACACGTCGACCGAAATCGAGGTGATGAAGGGCAGCACCATGATGGCGAGGATCAGCGCGGCGTTGAACAGGCTGAGATAGGACGGGGGCCCTGCGAAGATCGCGCCCAGCACGGGGACGCCGTCGAACACCCTGATCATGAAAGGCTGGAAGGTGTTGGCCAGGAACGGGCCGAGCACGAAGAAGCCCCACATGCCGTAGATGATCGAGGGGATGCCGGCGAGCAGCTCAACCGCCATGCCGATCGGGCGCCGCAGCCATTGCGGGCAGAGCTCGGTGAGGAAGATCGCAATGCCGAGACCGACGGGAATGGCGATCAGCATCGCGATGAAGGAGGTGACGAGCGTGCCGTAGATCGGCCCGAGCGCGCCGAGCACCGGCGGATCGGCCGAGGGCGCCCAGCGCTGCGTCCACAGGAAGGAGATGCCGAACTCCTGGATCGCCGGGAAGGCGCCGACGATCAGCGAGATGATGATGCCGCCGAGAATCAGCAGCACCGAGATCGCGGACAACCGCGTGATCCAGTAGAAGGTGACGTCGCCGAGCTTGAACGCGCTCAAGGCCTTGGCGCGATCATATGGACCGGCAGCATCAATCACATTGCTCTCAACAGCCATCTCAGCCACGCCGATCCCCTATACCCGTTTTATGTACGCTTGTTGTTGGTGGCGCGCTCCGGATGCGGCAGGAGGCCGATCCGGAGCGGAGATCTTGCAGCGCCCCGGAACCGTGTCCGGGACACATATAGCGCCTTAGCTCTTGATCTCGGCAGCCCAGGTCTTCTCGATCTGCTGGACGACGCTGTCCGGCATCGGAATGTAGTCGAGCTCCTCGGCCATCTTGCCGCCGTTCTTGAAGGCCCAGCGGAAGAACTTGATCGCTTCCTGCGCGGCCGCCTTGTCGGTGGCGGACTTGTGCATGAGGATGAAGGTCGCCGCCGTGATCGGCCAGGACTTCTCGCCGGGCTGCTCGGTCAGGATGACGTAATAGCCGGGAGCCTTGGACCAATCGGCGTTGGAGGCGGCCGCCTGGAAGGCCTCGACGGTCGGCTGCACCGGGTTGCCGGCCTTGTTGACGAGACCGGTGTGGGTGAGCTTGTTCTGCTTGGCATAGGCGTATTCGACATAGCCGATCGAGTTCTTGGTCTGGCTGATGTTGCCCGACACACCCTCGTTGCCCTTGGCGCCGACGCCGACCGGCCACTCGACCGCGGTGCCCTCGCCGACCTTGCTCTTCCAGTCCGCGCTGGCCTTGGAGAGATAGTTGGTGAAGTTGAAGGTGGTGCCTGAGCCGTCCGAACGACGGACCACGGTGATGGCCTCTGACGGCAGCTTCGCGTTGGGATTGAGCTTCTTGATCGCGGCATCGTCCCACTTGGTGATCTTGCCGAGATAGATGTTGGCCAGGGTCTCGCCGTCGAAAACCAGCTCGCCCGGCTTCACGCCCTCGATATTGACGACGGGGACGATGGCACCCATCACCATCGGCCACTGGACGAGGCCGTCCTTCTCGAGCTGCTCGGCCTTGAGCGGCGCGTCGGTGGCGCCGAAGGTCACGGTCTTGGCCTGGATCTGCTTGATGCCACCACCCGAGCCGATCGACTGGTAGTTCAGACCGTTGCCGGTCTCCTTTTTGTAGGCGTCAGCCCACTTCGAATAGATCGGGAACGGGAACGTCGCGCCGGCACCGGTGATGTCGGCCGCAAAGGCTACCGTCGTCGATGCGGCGACCAAGCCGGCAGCGACCATGGTTTTGAGGAAATTCATGCTGGTCTCCATACAGGGGAGCGAAGCGCCATCCGCGCCCGATCGCGCTCCCCGCGCCGCCGCTTTAGGGGCGGTCGGCTGTGCTTTTACGAAGGTTTCGTGACAGTTGGATGACGACACCAAGCAATTGAAATTGCTTGCGTTTCCGATCAAGCCGGAGTCTTGATCTGGGGAAAACAGGCGGTGAAGGTGGCGCCCTGCCTGGGCACGCTTTCGATCAAAAGGCGGCCGCGATGACGGTTAAGGATATGTTTCACCAGCGATAACCCGAGCCCGGTGCCGCCTTGCGAGCGGCTGTCGCCGACGTCGACCCGGTAGAAGCGCTCCGTCAGACGCGGCAGGTGCTCCGGCGCGATGCCCGGGCCGAAATCGCGGACCATGACCCGGATTTCCTGAGTTCCGTCAGCGGCGGCGCTCGAGGTCAGCGACACGATGACGCGCCCGCCGGAGGCGCCGTATTTGAGCGCGTTCTCGATCAGGTTCTCGAACAGGCGGAGCAGCTCCTCGCGGTCCCCCGCGATCATCACCGGCGGCTCCGGCAGGTGGATGTCCACCTCGACCTGACGCTCGCGCGCCAGCGGCTCGAGCCCGTCGGCGACCTGACGGATGATCGGGACGAGATCGACCAGGGTGTCGGGCCGGACATGGGCCGACAGCTCGACCCGCGACAGCGACAAGAGATCGTCGATCAGGCGCGCCATGCGCGTGGCCTGGTTGTGCATGATGCCGAGGAAGCGCTCGCGCGCCTTGGGATCGTCCTTGGCCTGGCCCTGGAGCGTATCGATGAAGCCCGACAGCGCCGCCAGCGGCGTGCGCAGCTCGTGGCTGGCATTGGCGACGAAGTCGGCGCGCATCTCCTCGACCCGGCGCAGCGGCGTCTGGTCGTGGAAGGTCATCAGCATGCATTTGTCGGCGCCGCCGAAGCTGGTCGGCACCGGTACCGGCGTGATGATCAGCTCCATCCAGCGATCAACCGGAACATGATCGAGATAGGTCGCGCGCCGCGGCTCGGTGGTCGCGATGGCCTCGCGCAGCGCGGTGATGATCTCCGGCGAGCGCAGCGCGAACTGGGCGAGCTCGTTCTTGCGCAGCGCCGGCGCGAGCTGGGCGGCGGCGGCGTTGAGGTGGATGACGCGGCCGGCCCGGTCGAGCAGCACCGCCGGATCCGGCATGCCGGCGACCACCGCGGCCACCGCCGCGCTCTCGACCGGGTTGATGCGTCTGACGTCGTCGCGGGAGGTGGCGGGATCGTGCAGCCGCCACGGGATCAAGGCAGCCGCCGCGATGCAGAGGAACACGATTGCAGCGTGCAGCGCCGACAATTCGCCGAGCGAGACCACGACGGACAGCGCCAGCGCCGCGGCGATCAGGATGATGGTCGAGTGCCGCAGCCGATCGGACCAGGGGTGGGCGGAGGGAGAAGAGGGGGCGTCGATCGCCATCGGGGCGGACTTCTCCTGGGGACTGTCCTTAAGGACCTGACACCGGTCAGGCGCCGCTGTCGCTGCGCTCTCTCACATAGGCGGCTTCAGGCGCCGGGCCGGGGTCCAGCTTGAGCGCCGCCTGTTGCAAGCGCTTCGATCGGGCGCCGATTATAACCTCTCGAAACGTCAGCAAGATTACAGATAAGACGAACGGAGACAGATAATAGAGGACGCGGAACAGGAGCATGCCGCCCAGCAGCTCCTCGCGGTCCATCTGCCAGAGCCCAACCAGCATGGCGGCATCGAACACCCCCAGGCCTCCGGGTGAATGGCTGGCGAAGCCGAGCAGGGTCGCCGAGACGAAGATCACCGCGACCATCACGAAGCCGAGATTGGGCTCGTCGGGGACCAGCACATACATCGCCAGCGCGCAGAAACCGAGATCGACGATGCCGATCGCGATCTGGAGCAGCGTCAGCGGGCCGCCCGGCAGCACCACCGTCCAAGGGCCGCGGCCGACCACCCGCGGCTGGCTCCAGACCCAGATCACGTAACCGATCAGCGCCACGATGATCATCAGCGCCAGTGTCCGGTTCAGCCAGACCGGCAGCTGGTCGATCGAGGCTGCCGCCTCCGGATGGTAGGCGATGCCGAGGCCGAGCACCGCGGCATTGCCCAGCCAGAAGGTCAGGCCGGCGAGAAAGCAGATTTTTGCGACGTCGATCGCGTTGAGCCCATAGGCCGAATAGATGCGGTAGCGCACCGCCCCGCCGGTGAAGACGGAGGCGCCGACATTGTGGCCGATCGAATAGCTGGTGAAGGCCGCGAGCGCGTTGATGCGATAGGGCACATGGGCATGGCCGATCGCGCGCGTGGCGAAGAGGTCGTAGAAGGTCAGCGTGAAATAGCCCGCAGTGACGAATAGCGCCGCCATCGCAATCTGGCTCGGCTCAGTGCTCTTGATCGCTTCGAGGACCTCGTTGAAATCGATGCCGCGCAGCATGTGGTAGAGCACGTAGCAAGCGATGCCGATGACCGCGATGCTGATCACGACTCCAAGCTTATGCAGGACTTGCTTCTGGCGCAGAAACGTCGTCGCCCTGCGTATGGCTTCCAGCATCTAGACCTCGAACAACGCTTCAGCGGCCAGGGTGGCCGGCGGACAGGCGGACGCGCAGGCATTCAACGAACCCTCGCCGCCGGCGCCGGAATCGCGCATGCCCCCTGCCCCTCCACTAGCGCGTTTTCGGCCGAAGTGGAATTCGCCAATTCGAACAAAAACACGTGCCTTCAATATTTTAGGCAGGGTCGCAGCTCCCAGTGCAGAATTTGGCGCTTTCGTCGGCAAGGCTTGGCGCGAATCTCCAGGCGATCCTGCGCAGGGGCCATGAAGTTTTGATGATTTCGGCCGCACAATGTTCCGTCACGCCTTAAGCCAACGTCAATCTATGGAGCCGGCCTGCCTGTTGAAAGAGGGGTGACTGGAGCGGCCAGGTCCCGGTTTTCCAATGCGCCGAAAGGCCGCGGCGGAGCACACCCCGCCCCGCGCGTGAGGGTGCATAGCAACATCACACAGCGGCTGGCGGCGCGGTACGCGAGACCACCCGATCGCGCAGCCACGCTCCGATCGTGCCGCCGACGAGATAGCAGGCGAACATGATCAGGCCGAGGTCGAGCCAGTAGCCGAAGCGACCGGGGACCACATGGGTGAGAGAGGCCGCGACCAGGGCGGCGGCAAGCACTGCGAGCCACCGCGCAATCACCTTCGAGGTGCCGTTGCCGCGCTGGACCACCGAGATCCAGCCCATGCAGAAGCCCAGCAGCAGCGAGCCGATCAGCCAGCCCAGATGGAACGAGACGAGATAGGGCATCGTCACCTCACCAGAAATTCGATGCGGCGGTTCTGCGCCCTGCCTTCATCGGTGTCGTTGCCGGCGACGGGCTGCGTGCTGCCATGGCCGACCGCGGTGAAGCGGCTAGCAGGAAGGCCCGCCTTGACCAGATAGTCGATCACCGCCTGCGCGCGCTTTTCCGAAAGGGCCTGGTTGAAGACATCCTCGCCATCGGCGTCGGTATGTCCGACGACCTCGATATTGGTGGTGGGGCAGCGCAGCGCGGTCTCGATGAGGCGATCGAGAATGCCGGCCGAGTCAGGATCGATGTCCGCGCGCCTGTTCGCGAAGCGGATCTTGCCCTTGGTCAGAAGCTCCGAGAACAATTGCTGGCACACGGTGCCGTCGACCGGGCCTGCGGCGGGCTTCACCGTGATCTCCGGCTTGTACTGCCAGTTCTTCGGGAAGTCCTTGCCGAGGCCTGCGCGCATCTCGTTGGCGGCGCCCTCGTAGAGCGCATCGCCCGAGAGCTTCACCTCGCGGTCGGAGACGACCAGCGTGCCGGTCGACAGCCGCGACAGCGCGCCGAGCGCGGCGATAACAGCCGTGCTGAAGGAGCCGGGGGCGCCGATACTGGCCTTGAGATTGTCGACGACCTTTTCGGTGAAGAACTTTCGCGAGGCGCTGGTGCCGATCGCGGCGTGGACGTTGTTGTCCGGAACATAGCCGGTCAGCGTCACCGTCGCAGCCACCGGATCCTTGTAGGCCTGGAAGATGTAGGGCGGCGCCTTGATCTCGTTGGCCGCAATCGAAAAACCCTCGGGCAGGTTCTTCAGCGCAGCCGCGATCGCCTCACGGCCGCCGAGCTCACGCGCCATGCCCGACAGATTGACCTTGGTGTCGGTGATCGTGATCTTGCCGTCCTTCAGCTTGCCGATCTGATCCAGCAGCAGCATCGCGGCGGCTTCGAACCGGGGCGGCGCCCCGCGCGCCAGCCCCATCTGGTCGGCGACCTCGACGCCGCCGACTTCCTTGCGAGCCGCCTCGGTCAGCCGGGCCCTCATCGATGGCAGAGGCGCGGAGCCCGACAGCGTCACCCGCACCACGTCGCGCTCGGCATTCCAGACGAAGGGCTTGGCCTCGGCAACGAGGCGGGTCCGGTCGTCGACCAGCCGCACGCCGGGCACGGTTTCGACCGCCATCACTGCGTCGCGGCGCCCCTCCTCGGAGAAGGCGTCCGCGGCCAGGCTGACGTCGCGGCCGTCGACCGCGATCCGGGTCTTGTCCAGAACGGTGTCCTTGAGCGCAGCCGAGCTGCGGGCCGACAGATCAGCCTCGACCGGTAAGGTATTATTCCAGGCCGCAAATCCCCACATGACGGCAAGGGGGATCAACCCCGGCCACCATTTGCTGGCCCACGAGAAAAGCTTCTGCATTCGACGACCCGACCTCTGGAAACGGAGACAAAACAAACCCTTGGCAGGCTGTCAAACCGGAAATGGCCCTGGTCCCAAGGCCCGGGTGGGACAATCGGAATAACTTTTTCTTCAAGGGTTCTTCCGTAAGTTGAGGCCGGAATGCCAAAGTCCCCCACCCGGTCATGAAACAACTGCGTAACAACGTCATCCGCGCCGGGCTGGGAGCACTCTATCTCAGCGGGGCGCACCACCTGTTGCGCCCGCTCTTGTCGGGCGTCGGCGCCATTTTCATGCTGCACCACGTGCGGCCGGCGCGCGAGGCTGCGTTCCAGCCGAACCGGCATCTCGAGGTCACCCCCGACTTCCTGCGCGCCACGCTGTGCCATTTGCGCTCGCGCGACATCGACATCGTCAGCATGGACGAGCTGCATGAGCGGCTGGTGCAGGGCCGGTTCGACCGTCGCTTCGCCGCCTTCACCCTCGACGACGGTTACCGCGACAATCTGGATTACGCGCTGCCGGTGCTGCGCGAATTTGACGCGCCGCTGGCAGTCTACGTCACGAGCGATTTTGCCGACGGCACCGGGCGGTTGTGGTGGACGGCGCTGGAGGCCGTGATCGCCAAGGCCGAGCAGATCGACATTCAGATCGGCAATTCCGCCCTGCGGCTCGATGCGACCAGTGTCGCGGCGAAGCAGGCGGCATTCGACCGCCTGCACGACTGGCTGCGCGCGCTGCCGGGCGAGCAGGATCTTGCGCGCGAGATCGGGGCGCTGTGCAGGACTTACGGCGTCGACATGGAAGCGCTGTGCCGCGGCCTCTGCCTGTCCTGGGCCGAGCTCAAGTCCTTTGCCGCCGATCCGCTGGTCACGATCGGCGCGCACAGCGTCAGCCATTGCAACCTCGCCAAGCAGACGGAAGGCATCGCCGCCCAGGAGATGGCCGCGAGCCGCGCGCGGATCGAGCAGGCGCTGGAGCGCCCCGTGCTGCACCTCGCCTATCCCTATGGCGACCGCGACGCCGCGGGCGCGCGCGAATTCGCCCTTGCCGCATCCGCCGGTTTCAAGACCGCGGTGACGACGCGGCCCGGCATGCTGTTCGCGGAGAACGCCGGCCACATGACCGCGCTGCCCCGCGTCTCGCTCAACGGCAATTATCAGGACGCGCGGATCCTGCCGGTGCTGACCTCGGGTGCCGCGACCGCGATGTGGAACGGCTTCCGCCGCATCGCGGCGGCGTAGGCCTCAATCTGCACTGGTCGAGGACAAGCGTGCCTTCCTTGACACCCCTCCCCGCTCCGCCCACAACCGGCGGCAACCAAGGGAGGGACGCATGTTCAACGATCTGTTCTCGCTCAAAGGCCGCATCGCGCTGGTGACCGGCGGCTCGCGCGGCATCGGCAAGATGATCGCGGCGGGATTTCTCAGCGCCGGCGCGGCAAAGGTCTACATCACCGCGCGCAAGGCCGGACCGTGCGAGGCCACCGCGAAGGAGCTCAGCGCGCAATATGACGGGGAATGCATCGCGCTGCCGATCGACATCTCGACCGTTGCCGGCGCCGAGCTGCTGGCCAGCGAGTTCGGGAAACGCGAGTCCCGGCTGGACATCCTCATCAACAATGCGGGCGCCGCCTGGGGCGCGGAGTTCGACGAATTTCCGGAGAACGGCTGGGACAAGGTGATGAACCTCAACGTCAAGGCGCCGTTCTTCCTGACCAAGGCACTGGCGCCGACGTTGCGCGCCTCGGCAAGCGCGGAACGGCCGGCGAAGGTGATCAACATCGCCTCGATCGACGGCATCTTCGTCAATCCCGGCGAGACCTATTCCTATGCGGCGAGCAAGGCCGGGCTGATTCATCTGACGCGGCGCATGGCGGTGAAGCTCATCCCGGACCACATCGTGGTCACCGCAATCGCGCCGGGCCCGTTCAAGTCAGACATGAACCGCGCCGCGCGCGACCACGCTGACGAGGTTGCAACGCGCGTCCCCGTGGGCCGCATCGGCACCGACGAGGACATGGCGGGCGCTGCGATCTACCTCGCCTCCCGCGCCGGCGATTACGTGGTCGGCGCGACCATCGCGGTGGACGGCGGCATCGTCTATGCGAACCCGGGGATCAAGGGCAGCGGGTGGGATAGCGATTGATCCGGCGGTCTCCCGTCACGTGCATCGGGCTTAAAACCAAAACGTCGAAAACAACCCCATGCACAGTAGCGGGCCCCTTGATCGATAAGGGATCTTTCGAGCGGCCTGGAGACAACATTTGCAGCCGCCATGCAGTTGACACGTCGGGCAAAACACGCGTCGAGCTGGCGCGTGTACTCAAAATCTATGGATGCGAGAGCTAGCGTCGCGGCGTTCGTCCGCGTATCCGGTCGAATCCTTGCTTGATCGCTGCGAAGCGCTGCTCGATGAATGGTTCGTGCTCAGTATCGGTGAAAATGTAGGGCCAGTCGTTTTCGATGGCCTCGCGAACCAGCTCGCCTACGTAGAGCGGATCAACGCCGTTGTTGATCCGTTCATGCAATGCCTTGATGATCTCCGCGCGTGGTCCTTCTGTCGGCGGAGGGTTGCCGACAGCCCCGGCAAATCGGTGCGGCACGTTGCGCCGAGAGTTCATGATCTGCGTGCGGATAAAGCCCGGACACAGAACGGAGACCCCAATCTTCCTCGGCGCGAGCACGTTACGCATCCCCTCGGAGAGCGCGACCACTCCATATTTGCTTACATCGTATGCCGGACTTGGTCCCGTAATCAGTCCGGAGACGGACGCCGTGGAAACAACCTGCCCTCCTTCGCCGTGCGCTTCGATCAGCGGACCGAATATCTCAAAGCCCCAGATCACCGACATCAGGTTGACGCCGAGGACCCAGTTCCAGTCTGAATCAGTCCACTCACCAAAGGTGCCGCCGCCACCCACGCCCGCATTGTTGACCAATATGTGGATTCTGCCGTACCGCGCGACGGTCGCGTCCGCTGCCGCCTGAAGTTCGCCCTTGAGCGAAACGTCCGCTTTCACGCCATCGACATCGGCTTTGGTTCGTGTCTTCAGGTCCGCGACCACTTTTTTCAGCGCCTCCTCCTCGATATCGCAGAGCATGACCCTCACGCCCGCCCGCGACAGCACGGTCGCGATCCCCAGTCCGATGCCCGAGGCAGCGCCAGTCACGAATGCGGTCTGTCCAATCAAGTCTCTCATGCGCGTTCCACCTTGCTTTCACTCAACCAGTTCGCCCGCGAAATTGCGCCGCGGGGCGCTGGCTCCGCGCCTGCGATGACCGAGGCAGCCGGCGAGGGCGCTGCGGAAGCAGTTGGTGATCTAGACCGCATGGCCGAGCGATCGTGAACTGAACGGAGAGGCGATGGACAGGCTGTCCCAAGCAAGCGCTTCGGTCGTAGACACATGGTCACCAATGCGCTGGGCTACTTCCGCAGCGTGCGTGCCCGGCATAAAGTGGGTTGCGCCCGCTATCGTGCATAGCGACGCGTTCGCCAACGCACGGGTCAGGATTTCCGCGCTTCGCTGCAACGCTTGCGGGCTACGCTCACCGCAGATGAGGCGGGTTGGGAGCAGGATGTTGGCGAAAGCCGATAATGGTGGATCGAATGCCGAACGCATGTCCAGAACCTGGGTCGCGGTCGTCCTAACGATGTATTGTCGCATCCGGGACGGCAGGGCATCGAAGCTGCCCTCACCGCCGAGATAATCGATCACCCGGAGCGCGGCTTCCCTCTCGCCGTTTTCGAACGCCTGGAAGTATGCATCGCGCATCGCCGTGAACTGCTCATACAGCGCAAGCTGGCTCTCCCGGCGCAGCAGGCCGAAAGCCACCGGCTCTATCAGGGTCAGGCTCATGAGCGGCAGCATCCCGCACAGCGCGACGTCCAGACACGCGAGCGCGCCGAGGGAATGTCCGACGAGATGCACGGGACCGCCGGCCCGGCGGATCACGGCTTCGATGATCTCCGCCTGCCGATCGATCGATGTATCGGCAGCCGTCCGTCGGTCCCTCGTGCCGCCATAACCCGGAAGGCTCGTCGTCACCGTCCGGAAACGACCGGCGAGCGCCTCGATCACGCCCCGCCAGCTTGACGCGGTCGCCCACGATCCCGGCACGAACACGATGGTGGGTCCCGTGCCCTCCTCGTCATAGTCGATGTGGCCGTGCCTATCCTGCAGCATTGTTGAGGCTGCGTTCATCGCCATCACTCCGGTCTTGAGGGTTTCGCCTGGCAAGAATGCGCGAAGCGCGACGGCAACACTTTACAGACCGCTTACATTTTCATTACCGACGGCTGATTTCGCGCGCTCCCCCGCTTGCTGGGCTGTGCTACGCTCGCGCTGCTGGAGGAACGGACGAGCTGATGCGCTATCTGTTTGAAGACTTTGCGCTCGACGCCGACAAGCGGGAGCTGCGCAGGGGGATCGATGCGGTTTCGGTGACGCCGCAGGCCTTCGACGTGCTTCTCTACTTGATCCGCAACCGCCAGCGTGTGGTTAGCAAGGACGATCTGATTTCCGCCATTTGGGGCGGCCGCGCCATCTCGGATGCCGCGCTTGCGACCCGCCTCAATGCAGCGCGCGCCGCAATCCATGATGCCGGCGATCAGCAGCGCCTCATTAAGACGCTACAGAGGAAGGGTTTTCGCTTCATTGGCAGCGTGCAGGAAATCGGCGGACAGGATGACGCTGCGGTCCCAAATGACGCACTTCAACCCCCGACACCAGCTCCCGGGCCGTCCGACAAACCCGCGATTGCCGTGTTGCCGTTCCAGTCCATGCCGGCCCGTCCAGAACAAGAATACTTCGCCGATGGGTTGGTTGACGATATCATTACTGCTCTCTCGCGCTTCAGGACGCTCTCTGTCATCGCTCGCAACTCCTCGTTCACCTACAAAGGTAAGGCTGTCGACATCAAGCGCGTCGGACAGGAGCTTGGCGTGCGATACGTGCTCGAAGGCAGTGTGCGCAAGGGAGGGTCGCAGCTAAGAATCAATGCACAATTGATCGATGTTGCAACTGGCGCGCACCTTTGGGCCGATCGGTTTGAAGGTGCTTTGGGAAACGTTTTCGATTTACAGGACCAGGTCGCGCTACACGTGGTCGGGGCCATCGCTCCAGAAGTCGATCGTGCCGAGATCGACAGAGCCAGTCGAAAAAGGACCGGTAACATCGATGCGGTGACAGCGTATTATCGCGGTTTGCCTCATATTCGTTTCCCGACCACTCCACAGAATAATGAAGCTGCCTCTAGGCATTTCGAGCAAGCGATTGCTCTTGATCCCAGTTTTGCGCCTGCGTATGGCGGCGCTGCAACTTGCATAGCGTGGCGAAGGGCCAACAATTGGCCTGGAGACTTTGTCGAAGACAACGCTCAGGTCTTGCAGATTGCCGAACGTTTAAAGGAGCTCGGGGCAGACGACGCAATGGCCTTAACCGTTGTGGGCTTTCTCCTGTTCTGGTTCGCGCTCGACCTCAATCGCGGGGTTGAATTGGTCGAGCGCGCCATCCATTTCAATCCAACCTATGGACCCGCACTTCACGCGCGGGGCCTCATTCGAGGTTGGCAAGGCGAATCCGATGCCGCCGTTGCGGACCTTGAGCTGGCTCTGCACCTAAGTCCGCGCGATCCTTTCAACTACAACGCAATGCTGGGACTTGCTCTAGCGCATCACAACGCCGGCAGACATGCCGAAGCGGGTGAGTGGGCTGACAAAGCCGTTCGAGCCTTCCCCCCGGCGTTTAATGTAGGAATGGCTCAGGCCATCCTCTGCTACGTGGGCGCTGGACGATTGGACGACGCTCAAAGGCTGATGGCAGAAATTCTCCGCCGATCTTCTGGCTCTCGACGATCAACTGTGGCTGCCCCGCACTATTCGCCCAAGCTTAGAGCGGAACTCTTGGAAGCGATGATCAAGGCAGGACTACCCGAATAGCTTTGTTCTTGGGGCAAGCAGGCGGTGGGCAGGCTGGCGTGTGAGTACGCCACGGCGCCTCGCGTCTATCACAGCCGCCTCTGGAATACTGGATCGCCCGGTCAAGCCGGGCGATGACGCTGTGGGTGTGGAACGGTCGTGGTGCGTCGCAAGCGCCCTCACGACTCGATCTTCACATACTCGAAATCGCCCGGCTTGTTGTCGATGCCGACCTTGGGCGGCGAGATCCAGGAGGCGAACTTGCCGGTTTCGGTCACGGGCTGCATCAAAGAGGTGATGAAGTCACCGTCGCTGGCCGACGGCAGCCATTCGTCCTTGCGCCTGGCCCAGGTGGCATCATCGATCAGGATGCCGTCGGGCGTCGCGTGAACGTCCTTGAACTCGCCGATGTGGCGGTGGAAGGCGACGTTGGGCAGCGTCAGCTTGAAGTCGTAGCCGGCGGTCGAGATCACCTTGTTCCAGCGCAGCATGCCCTTGACGCAATCCTGGCTGTAATCGTCGCGCAGGCGCATGTTGAGCGCGGTCAGCGCCGGTTCGTCGACCAGCTTGATCTCGCCGTTGATCAGCTTGAGCACCGGATAGGTGGAGTTCTTGAGCTGGTGATCGTCCTCGATCTGGGTCTCGTGATAGCGGCCCTTGATGCCGGCGTTGAAGGCGTTGGCCGCGTTGGTCGAGACTTCCGAGCCGAACAGGTCGAGCGACAGCGTGTAGTGCAGGTTCAGCTTCTTCTGGATGGTCGGAAGATCGATGACGCCGAGCGCGCGGACTTTCGCGATGTCGGTGGGGTCGGTGATGCCGGCCGCCTTCATCGCATCGCAGGTGCGCTGCACGACGCGGGTGATGCCGGTCTCGCCGACGAACATGTGGTGCGCTTCCTCCGTCAGCATGAAGCGGCAGGTGCGCGACAAGGGATCGAAGCCGGACTGCGCGAGCGAGTGCAGCTGCATCTTGCCGTCGCGGTCGGTGAAATAGGTGAACATGAAGAAGGACAGCCAGTCCGGCGTCGCCTCGTTGAACGCGCCCAGCATGCGCGGCGCGTCGGCATCGCCGGAGCGGCGGCGCAAGAGATCGTCGGCCTCCTCACGGCCGTCGCGGCCGAAATATTTCTGCAGCAGGTAGACCATCGCCCAGAGGTGACGGCCTTCCTCGACGTTGACCTGGAACAGATTGCGCATGTCGTACAGCGAGGGCGCGGTCTTGCCGAGATGGCGCTGCTGCTCGACCGAGGCCGGCTCGGTGTCGCCCTGGATCACGATCAGGCGGCGCAGCATGGCGCGGTGCTCGCCCGGCACTTCCTGCCAGGCCGGCTCGCCATAATGCTCGCCGAACGGCACGACGCGGTTCTCTTCCTGCGGCGCAAGCAGAATGCCCCAGCGATACTCGGGCATGCGGACATAGTCGAACTTGGCCCAGCCGCGCGGATCGACGGAGTAGGCGGTGCGCAAATAGACCAGGGATTCCTGGAAGCCCTCGGGGCCCATGTCGCTCCACCAGTCCATGTAGCCGGGGTGCCAGCCCTCCAGCGCTTTGAGCACCTGGCGGTCTTCGGCGAGGTTGACGTTATTGGGAATCTTGGTCGAGTAGTCGACGTTCATGATGTTCATGTTCATGGGGACCTCCCGTGTGGGACTAGCTCGTTTGAAGGGGCGAATGGCGAATGGCGAATAGCGAATGGGCATTCCCTATTCGCCATTCGCCACTCCCTACTCGCTAGACTCTCGTCATATCGAATTTCGGTTTCTGGCCGCTGCCGTAGCGGCGCAGTGCGCCTTCTTCGCCGACGGCGTTCGGGCGCTGGAAGATCCAGTTCTGCCAGGCGGTGAGGCGCGCGAAGATCTTCGATTCCATCGTTTCCGGGCCAACGAAGCGCAGGCTGGCTTCCATGCCGGTGAGGCTGTCGGGCGAGAAGCTGGCGCGCTCCTCGAGGAACACGCGGACCTCGTCGTCCCAGTCGATGTCGTCGAGCGCGAAGGTAACGAGGCCGAGCTCTTCGGCCTGCTCCGCATCGAGGCTGGTGCCGAGCGTTGCTTCCGCGCGCTCCAGATCGGACGGATCGGCCTGGAAGCGCGATTCCAGCCGCGTCAGGCCGTGGCTCATCGGATAGGGGCCGAAATTCATGGCGGACAGCTCGATCGACGGCGGCGGACGATTGTCGCCCTGGCGGGTGCCGATCAGCATGTAGGAGCGGTCGGCGGCAAAGACGAACTCGGCGAGCGTGCCGGCAAAGCAGGAGCCGGGCTCGACCAGCGTCACCAGCGTGCGCGAGGTGACGTCGACGCGCTTGAGCACGCGCTTCCAGTAATGCCTGATCTCGTTGACCAGCCAATGCGCCTTGTTAGCTTCGAGGAAAGCATCGCTGGCGAGCACATGGGCGCGGTCGCCGTGGCTCTTGAAGACGAGCATCGCGATCTCGAGCTCGTTGATGCGTAAGTGAAGGATGGCGTCGTCGAGCTCGCGCGCCACTTGCAGCGGCCAGAACGAGGCGCCTTGCGCCATCATGCCGTCGATGTCGGCGGGCGGCGCGGTCTCCGGCGCCTTGATCGAGATGGTGGCGATGCGCGCTGTGCGATCGATATCTACGGTGACGAAGCCGTAGCGGATGCTGTTCTCGTCGATCAGGCGCCTGAGCGGCGTCAGCGCGATGCCCTTGCCGCTGCCCTTGCGCTTCGATTGGCCTGCGAATTCCTTGGCGCGCTCGGCGATCTTGGCCTCGAGCTTGGAGTTCGGCGCGATCTCGTCGACGAGGCGCCATTGCACGGCGCGCTTGCCCTTCACGCCTTCCTCGATGGTGCAGAAGACATCGGCGTGGTCGCGCCGCACCTTGCGCTTGTCGACCACCCGCGTCAGACCGCCGGTGCCCGGCAGCACCGCGAGCAGCGGCACTTCGGGCAGCGCGACGGCGGACGAGCCGTCGTCGGCGAGGATGATGTGATCGGTCGCGAGCGCCAGCTCATAGCCGCCGCCGGCAGCGGAGCCGTTCACGACCGTGATGAAGCGCTGGCCGGAATTCTCCGACGAATCCTCCATGCCGTTGCGGGTCTCGTTGGTGAACTTGCAGAAGTTCACCTTGTGGGCATGGGTCGAGCCCGCGAGCATGCGGATGTTGGCGCCGGCGCAGAACACGCGGTTCTTGGCCGAGCGCAGCACCACGACCTTCACTTGCGGATGCTCGAAGCGCAGGCGCTGGATCGCATCGGCCAGCTCGATGTCAACGCCGAGATCGTAGGAATTGAGCTTGAGCTGGTAGCCCTCGAACAGGCCGCCATTCTCGTCGACGTCCATCGTCAACGTCGCGACGTCGCCATCGACCGCGAGCTTCCAATGCTTGTAGCGGGACGGTTCGGTCTGGAAATCGATGAATGTCGCGCCGCCTGCGAGGCGCCGATCTTCCCCGGCCATGAGCCACCCTTAAGCTTGGTTATGCATCTGGAGCGTTAGATGCACAATAGTGCATCTTACTGGGTTAGTCTAGCCCGAATCGCGACCTCATATGCACTTTGCTTCATCTCGGCGCGCATGGGTTTCATGCAGCCTGAAGCCCCGGATCGTCCCGCAAGGCGGCTTTTGCGAACTGCATGATGGCATCGAGGGTCGGCCCCGCGGCCTCGCGATGCGGGGAATGCGCCGCGCCAGCCATGATCTTCAGGTCGACCGGGCAGTAACATTCCTCCTGCGCGATCTCGGCCTGGCGCAGCGTGCCGTATTGATCATCTGTGCCCTGCACGATCATGACGGGCACGCGGATGTATGCGAGGTATTCGGAGATATCCCAATCGCGGAAATCCGGATCGAGCCAGGCGCCGTTCCAGCCGTAGAAGGCGTTGTCGACGTCCTTGTGCCAGCGCGCGAGCTTTGTCTTGAGGTCCGTGGTCTCGAACGTGGTCTTGATCGCGGCGATGGATTTGATCGAGATGTCCTCGACGATGAAATGCGGCGCGATCAGCACGAGCCCATTGAGGCGATGATCCTGATGCGCCCCGGCATAGATGGTGGCGATCGAGGCACCATCGGAATGGCCGAGCAGGAGGCCGCGCTTGAAGCCGATCATGTCGAGCAGCTTCGGCAACACGTCCAGCGCCTCGCGATGCATGTAGTCGAGCGGCCGCGGCAGCGCGACCGGGCTGGACTGGCCGTAGCCTGCGCGCGAATAGGCGAAGATGCCCGCGCCCGTGGCCTGCTGCAGCTTCTCTGGGAAATCACCCCAGAGGCCGACGGAGCCGAGGCCTTCGTGCAGCATCACGATGGTGGGCGCGTCGGGGACTAGCGGCGCGAACCATCTGTATTCGAGGCTGGCGCCATCGATGCTGAGGAAGCCGCTGGGGGTGAGGTTGGTCATGGTCGAATTCCCATTCCTAGCCAATGCCGAGATGCCCACCCTCCCCTGGAGCGGGAGGATCGATTCACAGCGAGCGCAGCGAGATGTGAAGCGGGGTGGGGTGACAGGTTCTCCACGGATGCGGTGCCCGTGGAAAGATCACCCAACCCGTCACGCGTCTCGCTACGCTCGATCGCGTGCCGACCCACGGGCGAGCTACGCTCGTCCCGGACCCCTCCAGGGGAGGGTAAGGAAGCCAGTTCGCCGCCTGCACCATCAATGCGCGCCCTCGCGCAACTTGAAGCGCTGGATCTTGCCCGTCGCCGTCTTCGGCAAGGACTCCACCACATCGATCCAGCGCGGATATTTCCAGGGGCCGATCTTCTGCTTGACGTGCTCCTTGAGCATCTCCTGCAAATCCGTCGTCTTGGCGCCGGGGCGCAGCACGACGAAGGCTTTCGGCTTTAGGAGTCCTTCTGGATCGGCCTCGGGCACGACGGCAGCTTCCAGCACGGCCGGATGCGTGATCAGCGCGCTTTCGACCTCGAACGGCGAGACCCAGATGCCGGAGACCTTGAACATGTCGTCGGCGCGGCCGCAGAAGGTATAGCGGCCCTCGGCGTCACGAATGTATTTGTCGCCGGTGCGGGTCCACGGCCCCTCGAAGGTGCGGCGGCTCTTGTGGCGCTGGTTCCAGTAGCCCTCGCCGGCCGAGGGCGCATCGACCAGGAGCTCGCCGACCTCGCCGTCGGCGACGTCCTGCCCGGCCTCGTTGACGAGCCGCACCGCATAGCCGGGCACCGGCTTGCCGGACGAGCCGTATTTGATGTCGCCGGGCGCGTTCGACAGAAAAATGTGCAACAGCTCGGTCGAGCCGACGCCGTCGAGAATGTCGACACCGAACCGTGCCTTCCAGCTGTGGCCGACGGATTCCGGCAGCGCCTCGCCGGCGGAGGTGCAGATGCGCAAAGCCTTGCCGCCGCGCTCGCTCTTCATGGTCTCGTCGTTGAGCATCGCGGCGAACAAGGTCGGCACGCCATAGAAGATCGAGGGATTGTAGCGATTCATCAGGTCGAACATGCGCGCCGGCGTCGGCCGCTCGCTGTTGAGGATCACGCTGGCGCCGACCGACATCGGGAAGGTCAGCGCATTGCCGAGGCCATAGGCGAAAAACAATTTCGCCGCGGAGAGACACACATCGCTCTCACGGATGCCGAGCACCTGCTTGGCATAGGTGTCGGCAGTGGCCTGCAAATTGGAATGCAAATGGCGCACGCCCTTCGGCATGCCCGTCGAGCCCGACGAGTACAGCCAGAACGCCGGCTCGTCCGGATGCGTCACGGCGGTGGTGAACTGATCGTTCTCGCCAGCGAGCTCTTCGGCAAGCTGCTTGTGGCCGTTCTGCTTGGCGCCGGAGACCACGACATGCTCGAGATCCGGCATGCGGCCGACAACGTCCTTGATGACGGGATAGAGCGGTTCGGACACGAACAGCACGCGCGCGCGGCAGTCGGCGAGGATGTAGGCGTATTGGTCCGCGGTCAGCAGCGTGTTGAGCGGCACCGGCACGATGCCGGCGCGGATCGCGCCCAGGAACACGATCGGGAAATCGATTGTATCCAGCATGATCATCGCCACGCGCTCCTCGCGGCGGACGCCGAGCCGGCGCAGCATGTTGGCCGCGCGCCGGGTCTGTTGCTGGAGCTCGCCATAGGTGAGCCGCGAGACGGTGTCGTCGAAGGCGAGCTTGCTGCCCCTGCCTTCGTCGACGTTACGGTCGAGCAGCCAGGTCACCGCGTTATAGGATCCCTCGCTCACGGACATCTCCCCGGAATTTAGAATTATAATTCATAGAAAGACACCACGGCGGCTTGCTGTCAATGCCAGCAGGCACTATGTTTCATTAAAACGCGCCGCAGGACCCCTGTAAAGAAGACTCATGACCGAAAGTCCCGACGCCGAATCCCGCTTCCTCGAACAACTCGGCCAGCGTGTGCGCACCATGCGCGCGCTGCGCGGCATGTCGCGCAAAGTGCTCGCCAAGGTGTCGGGGATCTCGGAGCGCTACATCGCGCAGCTCGAGAGCGGCAAGGGCAATGTCTCGATCGTGCTGCTGCGCCGCGTCTCCGACGCGATGGGCGCCCATCTCGAAGATTTGCTGCCCAGCGCCGATCCGACGCCGGACTGGCAGATGTTTCGCGACCTCCTGCGCAAGGCGACGCCCGCGCAGATTGCTCAGGCCAAGGATCTGCTCTCCGGCGGCAGCGCAAGCGCGCCCCGCCGCGCGCCGTTCTGCGGGATCGCGCTGATCGGCCTTCGCGGCGCGGGCAAGTCCACACTTGGGCGGATGCTGGCGAAGAAGATCGGCTGGAGTTTCGTCGAACTCAACAAGGAGGTCGAGCAGCAGAACGGGCTCTCGGTCGCCGAGATCATCGCGCTGTACGGCCAGGAAGGCTTTCGACGCATGGAGCAGGCGGCACTGCAACAGCTGCTCGCGCGCAACGAGCTGATGGTGCTGGCAACCGGCGGCGGCATCGTCTCCGAGCCCCTGACCTTCGATCAGGTCCTCTCCTCGTTCTACACGATCTGGCTGAAGGCCGAGCCCGAGGAGCACATGGCGCGCGTGCGTCGCCAGGGCGATCTACGCCCGATGGCTGATGATCGCTCGGCGATGACGGAGCTGCGCAACATCCTGCTCAGCCGCGAGCCGTTGTATTCGCGCGCGACCGCGGTGGTGGATACCGCCGGCCTCTCCGTCGATGCCGCCGCCGCACGCCTGATCGATGCGGTGCGGCCGGTGCTGCAGAACCAAGCCCGCAGCTTCGGCCTGCGCAGCGTGGCGCTGTAGCGATGACGTCCACCGACGTCGCCACCTCCATGTTCGAGCGGATCGGCGGCAGCGCCACGATCGACGCCCTCGTCGACCGCTTCTACGACCGCATGGACACGCTGCCGGAGGCGAAGATCATCCGCGCCATGCATGCGGACGACCTTGGCCTGATCAGGGACGTGCTGAAGCGCTATCTCACCGAATGGACCGGTGGCCCGCGGCTCTATACACCCGAGAAAGGTCATCCGCGGCTGCGCCAGCGCCATTTCGGCTTCGCCATTGGGGACGCCGAGCGCGACGCCTGGATGCTCTGCATGCGCGGCGCGCTGGAGGAGACGATCACCGACGCCGCCGCGCGCCAGGATCTCGACAAGGCGATAGCGGGCCTGGCCGACTGGATGCGCAACCGGCCGTGACGGGGCGGCAGCGCTTCGGCGCAATTCGACGGCCACGCACCGGGTCATTTGAGTTCCGCTGCGATCGCCTGCTAAGCTCCAGGCATGACCGACATGCTCTGCGACACCATACGCATGGAGCGCGAAGTGACGGAGCGTTAGCGCGTGATGGACGCACCTCCCGATGTCATCCGTCGACCGCCCTCGCCGCGTCTTGCGCGGCTGATCTCCAGCATTTCCTTCTACCGCGAGCGCGGGATCGGCTTGGCCGCCTTCCGCCACGCCGCGCCGCTTGCACTGCCTCTGCTGGTGAATTTGGGAACGCCCTTCCGCATTGCGCTCGGACACCGACCGGACACCGCCGATGCGCGGCCGAGTTTCGCAGCGGGTCTGTTTCCTGGGCCGGTCGTGATCGAATCCGACGGGCGCGCCGAATGCGTTCAGGTCGATTTCACGCCGCTCGGGGCGTATCGCTTCTTCGGAGGCGCCGTGCCCGATCTGACCGCGCGGATCGTCGGGCTCGACGACATTCTGGGACGGCACGGCAGGGAGCTCCGCGCCAGGGTGGCCGAGGCGGCCGGCTGGCAGCGACGATTCGAGATCGTCGAAGACTTCGTGCTTCGCCGCGCCGTACACGAGCCCTCGCCTGAGGTCGCCTTCGCGCTGGAGACGCTGTGGCGAGGCGCGGGCGCGGTCAGGATCGCCGACATTGCCTCCGACATCGGCTGGAGCCGCAAGCATCTCACACGCCGCTTCCACCGCGAGATCGGCGCTCCGCCAAAGACGCTGGCCCAGATGCTGCGCTTTCATCGCGCTTGCGTCCTGGCCCGGACGGATGGCGCAGGCGGCTGGGCGGCCATTGCCGCGGACGCCGGCTATGCCGACCAGGCACATCTTGCTCGCGATTTCCGGATGTTCAGCGGAGAGACGCCGACCGGATGGGCCGCGCGGCTCGATGTCGTCGATTCACGCCTGATGCGGGACGGCGGGGGCTAGCGCCAAAACAGCGGCAAGACGGCGCGAGGCACGGTCAGGTCCCATTTGTTCAAGCCGGCCGCCATGATCCGAACTAGGGTCGGCTTCGCAACAAGCTTGCACCGAACCTGGAGAGTGTCATGAACCAGCCGAACGGCTACGAAGCGCCGCGCCTCTACCACACCATGCGCTGCAAGGATGCCGAGGCGATGATCGCCTGGCTGAAGAACGTTCTCGGCTTCACCGAACGGGTGGTGTACCGCAAGGAGGGCACGGTCGTTCACGCCGAGCTGGCGTTCGGATCGTCGATCCTCATGCTGGGCGCGCATCGCGACGACGCCTACGGCAAATTGGTTGGCGACATCGGCGGCCGGCGGACGGATGCCGTCTATCTGGCCGTGGAGGATCCCGACGCGCTCTTTCAAAAGGTGAAAGCCGCCGGGGCGCAGATCGAGATGGAGCCCTACACGACCGATTATGGCAGCCGCGATTTCGCCGCACGCGATCCGGAGGGCGGGCTCTGGAGCTTCGGCACCTATTGGCCCAAGGTCGGCGAGCAGCCGCTCGCGGGATAGCGGGCGCTCGCGTCAAATACTGCTCCGCGGCCGAACCGTCTTGCTCGCTAGACCGACCAGTAATGCGGATGCGGGTAGGGCCGCGAGCGGTCGCCCCAGTCGAACGCGTCGCCATCGAACTCGCACGGGCCGCTGCTGAGTTCGTCCAGCGTCTGCTCGGTCTGAAACGCCTGCCGTGCTGGATCGTATTTCAGCGCGCTCCACTGCAGCGGATAATGGTGACGCGTACCGAGCAGCCCGCCGGTCTTGATCACAGCATAGGCAACCGTTCCGCTCATCTTGTCGAGCATCAACCGCTCGATCGTGCCGAGCTTCGTGCCGTCGCGTCCGTAGACGGCGACGTGCTCCACGCGATCACTGGGAACCATGGTGTGGTTCATGGTGTCCTCCCTGTTCTCGTCTGTTCACGATATTATAGCACCGGTTTCGCGGCGGCGGGAGCAGCTACAACTGCTGTAAGCGGCCCGCCCCGGCCACCAGAGCGTCACTTCAGCCGAATCGTGTCGACGCGACGGCACTGGACGCAATGATAAACGTGCTCCGCAGGCAGCGTGACTATTCCAGGTAGTGTCGCCAGGAACTTCATTGGCCGCCTGCATTTTGAGCAGATGAGGATCGGCGGATCGTCTTGGCGATCGGAACTCATACAATAACCGGGGCTGAGGCGCCCGCACGTTACTGCCGCGCTGCGGGCGCTTCATCCCGGGAGAACTACCGGCCTTGATCGGAATCCGATCGGCCCCGCTCGGCGCGCTGCTTCACGCCCGCGTGAGGCGACTTCTTCCGGACTGTTGCGACGACATCGCGCGGCCCCCGGACGAAGCCATTTTCCTCACCCGGCGAAAAACGCCGGAAAGGCAGGCGGTCTAGAATTGTCTGCATTGATCAACAACGGAGTTCGGTCATGTGGGGTCAACTTTTCAGCCTGATCTATCGCCTGTCCTGCCGGACCACCCTGATCGAGATCGGCACGCACCGCCTCGCGCGTTAGGTCCATGAAGCCCAAGGGAATTGGGTAAGATCGATTGACCAGATGACGGGGATTGCCATGAGCAAGCTGATCCTGATCGCCGCGATGTCGCTGCTCGCAAGCCAGGCCAATGCCGGAGGCTCGCGGAGCCTCAGCCTGGCGGCGGCCGATTCGAAGCAACCGGCCACCGAGCAGCCGGCCGCGCCGGCCGCCGTGCCGCCGCAGGCGACGCAAGCGTCACCGGCAAACGTCCAGACGCCGACCGCACCCGCCGCAACGGCACCGACCGCCGCAGCTCCGGTGCAATCAAGCACGACGCCGGCAAAGACGACCGAAGCGCCAAAGCCGAAACGCCGGCAGCCATCTGTCGAAGCCCGCGTGATCCGCGAACTGCACCGCCACGGGATCTATTGGTAATTGTCCGGCGACGTCCGCCCGGCAGCTCCGCTCACCAGCGATAGCCGAGCGTGGCGATGACGGTCAGCGGCGCGCCCCGGTAGCAGTAACCGACCTGACACGTCGTGTAGTGCACATTGAACAGGTTCTTGGCGTTGACCTGGAACGTGAGGCCCTTCAGCTCCTTTGCGGCCTGGCTGAAATCGTATTTCAGCGCGGCATCGACCAGGGTCACCGAGCTGTTCTTGAACGTGTTCGCGTCGTCGCCATAGCTCCAAGACATGTAGCGCGCGCCGGCACCGACGCTCAGGCCCGCGAAGGGACCAGCCAGCGGCAGGGCGTAATTGCCCCACAGCGTCACGGTGTGCGGAGGATTGCCCGACGGAAACTTGCCGACCAGCGCGCTGTCGCCGGCCTGCTTGGTGACCATGTCGAGATAGGTGTAGGACGAGGTGATGTCGAAACCATTGCCGAGGCTTGCAAGCCCCTGCAATTCGAAGCCGCGGCTTTGAATTTCGCCGCGCTGGACCGTCACGCCGGTGCCCGTCGTCACCAGGCCGCCATCCTGCGTCAGGTCGAACACGGCAGCGGTAATGAGGCTTCGCGTCCCCGGCGGCTGATACTTCACGCCGATCTCGGTCTGCTTGCCGGTGGTCGGCTTGAAGAAGGCGCCTGAGGGATCGACGCCGAGATTGGGAAAAAACGACGTCGAATAGGCGATGTAGGGCGCCACACCGGAATCGAACACATAGGTCAGGCCTGCCCGCCCACTATAGGCCTGATCAGATTGCGTCTGTCTTGTCAGCGCGAACCGGTCCTCGCCGGTGGTGCGGACCCAGTCGCTGCGGCCGCTCAGCGTCAGGATCCAGTGGTCGAGTTTGGTCTGGTCCTGAATGTAGACGCCGGACTGGGTTTGCCGCTGCGCCGTGGACGAGGAGATCGCGGGATCCGGAATGGATTCCGGCGCATAGACCGGCGCAGCCAGATTGAGATCGGACACGCCGAAGCCGAACCCCTGCTTGTCGGTGAACTTCGACGATGTGTAGTCGGTGCCGACCAGAAGCGTGTGCTGCACCGGGCCGGTGGAGAGCTTCGCCTCGACCTGGTTGTCCATGATGGCCGATTGCAGCGTGTCGTGGACGTAGCCGGTATAACGCGACACGACGTTGCCGACGGGAGCACCGAGAAAGCCGACATAGCGCGTGACAGCGTCGAGATCGACGTAGCGGAATTTCTGGCGGACGGTCACGGCGTTGTCGAACGCGTGCTCGAACAGATAGCCGATGCGCCCCTGCTCCTGGTCGAGCGAATTGTAGGACGGGCTGCCCGTGAAGATGTCCGTCGTCGTCCCGATGCCCGAAGAATAGGTGAACATCGAGCCCGGCGTCTTCGATTTCTGATAGGCGCCGAGAAGCGTGAGGGTTGTCGATTGGTCGGGTCTCCAGGTGACGGCGGGAGCGACATAGGTGCGGTTGTCCTTGCCGCCCGGTACGAACACGTCGGCGTCTCGCACCATGCCGGTCAGCCGATAGGAGAATTGGCCGTTGGGATCGATCGGCCCCGAAAAATCGAAATTGCCCTGAACGCGTTCGCGATCGCCGAACAGCGTCTGCACCTCGTGGAAAGGCTGGCTGGTCGGCAGCTTGCTTTGCAGATCGATCAGTCCGCCTGGCGAGCCGAGGCCGTAGAGCGCCGAGCTCGGGCCGCGGACCACGGTGATGCTGTCGACCCCATAGGGCTCCGTCTTGAACACGCCAAGGCCAGCGCCGACGAGACGCAGGCCGTCGAGATAGATGCCGTTATAGGTGATGTCGAAGCCGCGGATCGAGATGGCGTCGAAGCGCGGATCGTAGCCCGAGGCATCGATGCGCACGCCCGGCTCATAGCCGACTGCCTGCGTCAGCGTCTGCACGGCGCGGTCGTTGAGCTCCTTGCGCGTCACGACCGAGATCGACTGCGGCGTCTCCAGCAGGGGCGTGTTCGTCTTGGTGCCGGCGGAGCTGCTGCTGGCAACGTAGCTGTTCTCGCTCGATATCGTGGCGCGACCGCCACCTGCCTCGCGCGCATCCTGGCTTGCGGCTTGCCTGGAGGCGGCATTGCGTTGCGCCGCGACACGGCCGCGTTGCGACGGTGAATTGCGCTGGGCAGACACGGCGCGCGGGCGCACCTGATTCGGCGCCTCCACGGTGACGGGCGGCAATGACGCGGCCGTCGATCCCGAATTGGTCCCGGAGACCTGTGCAAGGGTCGGTGTCACCTGCAAAACCACGCCCAAACCGGCCGCCCCCAGACCAGCCTTCATCAACCGTTCCCAACCGAACGTCTGTCCGTCGCCACGCCTCATTGTCTTCCCCAAGCTCCGTCTTTGGACCACCCGGGAGTAATCAGATCGAGACGCACGACGCCTTTGCGACTGCGCAAATCGCCTTTGAGTCCACGTGGAGGCTTTCAAGACTGAGGCGTGAGGCGGCGCATCGCCTGCTGCCGTTACTCGCAGCGACTGGGCGAATGACCGAAGCGCCTGCGAAAGGCCGTCGCGAAGTTCGCCGGATGAGTATAGCCGACCCGATAGGCCGCCTCGGTGACCGACAGGCGCTGGTGAATCAGAAGGGCTCGTGCAGTATCGAGCCGGCGCGCCCTCAGATAGTCGATGGCGCTCTCGCCATAGGCGATCTGGAATTTCTGATTGAAAGATCGCCGGCTCAGGCCTGCGTTCCGCGCCAGCTCGTCGATGCTCCAGGGATAGCCGAGGTCGGCATCCATCCGCTCCTTGACCGATTGCAGGCGCATGCGCTGGAGGTCTGTTGCCGGATCGACCGCGATCCGGCTGCACTCGCCGAACAAGGCATGGACGACGATCTCGGCGGCATGCGCCGACATCAGCAATCGCGCCGCGTTTCCGGCGACCGGCGGCGAGAACATTTCCGCCGCGACGGCCCGCACGCGCGCTGATGCGGCCAGCGAGAGGACGACGGCGCCAGATCCTTCGTCCTTGAACAGCGCCCGAAACGCGGCGCCAAGTCCGAGCTGATCGATGGATGCTCCGGGCAACGCAAGGCCGATGGCGCACCGCATTGAGCGCTTCACGGCGAGGGACTCGCGCACCGCGATCACCCCCATCCGCCTCTCGCCGATCGAGCGCGTCAGAGTGCCGGGGCCAGCACCGGCTTCATCGAACGCCACCGAGATGAACAAGCCCGGCGCTGCGATTGCAGGCCCCTCGGCGTCGGCTCGGAACTCACCTTGGACGACCACGCAGCCCGGATAATCCAGCCATTGGGCTGCCCCTCGCTGTGCGGAACCGACGTCGTCCTCAGGCAACCCGACAATTTGCTCGTAAAAGTCCCGCATCGAATCCACAACGCCGCGTCTTCTTTGACGGCTGACGGCGGCACGCTCAAGAGCTCAGCGCGCTGTTTGGAGGATTTCGAATTTGGATTTGCTTGAAGAGTAGCTCGCATTGCCGCGGCGAAGGGGACGAACGCGTTTAAATTCCCAGATATTTGTGCTGCAGGTCCGGCGCGGCCATCAGCTCGTCGGAGGTGCCGCTCCACACCGTCTTGCCGCGCTCGATGATGTAGTGTCGATCGCAGATGCGGGCGAGATGGTCGACGTTCTTGTCGACGACCAGGATCGACTGTCCGCGGCTCTTGAGTAGCGACAGGCAATTCCAGATCTCCTGCCGGATCAGCGGCGCGAGGCCTTCGGTCGCCTCGTCCAGGATCAGGAGCTTCGGATTCGTCATCAGCGCGCGGCCGATCGCGAGCATCTGCTGCTCGCCACCGGAAAGCTGGTTGCCCATGTTGGACGCGCGTTCGGCGAGGCGCGGAAACATCACGTAGATCGCGGCGAGCGTCCAGGGATTATCGCTGTTGAAGCGATCCGCCGCGGCCGCGACCAGGTTTTCGCGCACGGTGAGGTTCGGAAAGATCTGCCGGCCCTCGGGCACGAGACCAACACCGAGTTTCGCAATCCGGTAGGACGGAAGCTGCCGCACCTCCGCGCCCGCGAAGCGAATGGTGCCCGCGCGCGCCGGCGTCAGGCCCATGATGGAGCGGATGGTGGTGGTCTTGCCCATGCCGTTGCGGCCCATCAGCGAGACCATCTCGCCCGGCTTGATCGACAGCGACAGGCCGAACAGCACCTGGGACAGGCCGTAGCAGGTCTCGATGCCGTCGACCTCGAGCAGCGTGTCAGCCATGATGCGTCACCACATGCTGATCGCCGAGATAGGCGCGCTTGACGTCCTCATTGGCCCGGATCGCGGCCGGGTCGCCGGAGGCGATGACGCGGCCATAGACCAGCACCGTGATGCGGTCGGCCAGCGCGAACACCGCCGGCATGTCGTGCTCGACCAGCACGATCGAGACCTCTTTCCGCAGCTCCTGGAGCAGCTTCACCATGCGCTGGGATTCGGTCACGCCGAGGCCGGCCATCGGCTCGTCGAGTAGCAACAGCTTCGGCTTACTTGCGAGCGCGACTGCGAGCTCCAGCTCGCGGCGTTCGCCGTGGCTGAGCCTGGAGACCACGATATCGGCGCGATGGCCGAGGCCGACGCGATCGAGCGCCGCCTGGGCGGCATCGCGCAGACCCTTCTCTTTCCGCGCATTGGCGAAGAATCGGAACGAGGTGCCGGCATGCGCCTGCGCCGCCAGCGCGACATTGTCCGCGGCGGTGAAGTCGAGCAGCAGCGAGGTGATCTGGAACGAACGCGCCAGGCCCAACGCGCAGCGGCGATAGGCCGGCAGATAGGTGATGTCGCGCCCCGCCAGCGAGACGCTGCCGGAATGCGGTTCGAGATGCCCGGTGAGCTGGCTGATCAGCGTGGTCTTGCCGGCGCCGTTCGGGCCGATGATGGCGTGCAGCTCGCCGGATGCGACGTCGAGCGAGACGTTGTCGGTCGCGATGATTCCGCCGAAGCGGCGCACCAGCTTTTCGACGCGGAGCAAGGGTTCAGCCACGGCCAGCCCTCCCGAGTGCGCCCATGATGCCGCCGCGGCCGAACAGGACGATGAGCAGCAGCAGCGGGCCCAGGATCAGCGCCCAATATTCGGTGATCTGCGACAGCAGTTCTTCCAGCAGCAGGAACACCACCGCACCCATGACCGGGCCGAACAGCGTGCCCATGCCGCCCAGGATCACCATCACCATGAGGTCGCCGGAACGGGTCCAGTACATCACGGCCGGGCTTACGAAATCGGTGTTGTTGGCGAGCAGCGCGCCGGCAAGGCCGCACATCGTGCCTGATATGGCGAAGCAGACCAGTTGGTAACGCTTGGCCGGGAAGCCGATGGCCTGCATGCGCTGCTCGTTGGAACGCAGGCCCTGCACGACAAGACCGAAGCGCGAGTTGACGATGCGCCATATCAGGAGCATGACGCCGAAAAGGCAGGCGAGGCAGAGATAATAGAACTGCGTGCGGTTGCCGAGATCGATCAGGCCCGAGAAGTCGCTGCGCGTGTAGATGGTGAGGCCGTCGTCGCCGCCGTAACGGGCCAGGCCCGAGGCGACATAGTAGGCCATCTGGGCGAAGGCCAGCGTGATCATGATGAAGTAGACGCCACGGGTGCGCAGCGACAGCGCGCCGATCACCAGCGCATAGATCGCCGACGCCGCAATCGCGACCGGAAACTGGATGAAGCCGGACCCAACGCCTTCCTGCGCGAGCATGCCGACGGCATAGCCGCCGATGCCGAGATACGCGGCATGGCCAAAGCTCATCAGGCCCGCAAATCCCATGATGAGGTTGAGGCTCGCAGCCGCCAGCGCCAGGATGATGATGCGGGTGAACAGCGTCAGGATGAAGATGTTGCCGGTCAGATGCGAGTAGAGCGGCAGCAGCACGAGGCCCGCCAGCATCAGGGCCGTGACGGCCTTGCTCACGCTCAAACTCTTCATCGACGGTTGGCCGGAAACAGCCCCTCCGGCCGCACCACCAGCACGATCGCCATCAGCAGATAGATCAGCATGGAGGACAGCGCGGGCGCGGCGGTGGATGCGGCGGCGCCGCTCAGCACCTGGCGGAGCAGGTTCGGAAGGAAGGCGCGGCCGAGCGTGTCGATCATGCCGACGAAGATCGCAGCGAGGAAAGCGCCGCGGATCGAACCGATGCCGCCGATCACGATGATGACGAAAGCGAGGATCAGGATGTTCTCGCCCATGCCGATCTGCACGGTCAGGATCGGCGCCTGCATCAGCCCGGCAAGGCCGGCGAGTGCGGCGCCCAGGCCGAACACCAGCGTGTAGAGCAGCTTGATGTTGATGCCGAGCGCGCCGATCATCTCGCGGTTGGATGCGCCGGCCCGGATCAGCATGCCGATGCGGGTGCGCATCACGCCGAGATAGAGCAGCAGCGCGACCAGCAGCGCTACCCCAATGATGGCGAGGCGATAGGCGGGATAGTGAATGCCGGGCAGGATCGGCACCGGCACGGTGAGCCAGGCCGGCAGCGGCAGCGCCAGGCCCGCCGGGCCCCAGATCAGCCGCACGGCTTCGTTGAAGAACAGGATCAGGCCGAAGGTCGCGAGCACGTGGTCGAGATGGTCGCGGCCATAGAGATGCCGCAGCGCGCTCACCTCCAGCACGATGCCGAGCACCAGCGTCGCGCCCAACGCCATCAGCGCGCCGAGCAGGAAGCTGCCGGTCCACGCCGCGAAGGTGGCGGCGAAATAGGCGCCCATCATATAGAGCGAGCCGTGCGCGAGGTTAACGAGATCCATGATCCCGAACACCAGCGTCAGGCCCGCGGCGAGCAGGAACAGCAGCAGACCGAACTGCAACCCATTCAAGAATTGTTCGACGACGAGCAGCATCAGGACTCTTTCAGGCGCATACAGACGCGCGCCGATGTTCGAACACTGTCGCCATCAGTGAAAGAGCTCCCCCTGCCTCTTCAAGGCCGAAAAATGGGTAATGGCAGTATCGTTCCGAGGCAAGAGCGATTCGACATCAAACATGCACTTTGTTGCATCTCGGCACGTGCGGCCGGGACGCGCCCCGCAATGCAAAAAGGCTGCCGCGCGGCATGAGGCAACCTGCCGCAGCCAAACGGCATCACCCTCTCACCGGCTGGCGGTGAGAGGGTACGATCGTCGTAAAGTCGAGCAGGGCTGCGTCTAGTGCGACGTCATCTGCCGGGGGAGTTCGTCCGGCTCGGCGAGAACGCTGTTGGCCGTCGACGCCTCCAGAGCCGCCATCCGAAACAGATAGGCGAGCGTCGTCAATCCGGTGTCCTCCGCCATTTGCGCCAGTTCGAGCGCCATGTCGGACATGTAGCCGAGATCCTCGTCTTTCATTTGCGCCATGATCTGGCTGTCCCGCATCACGTTCGACATCTCAGGCGCTCTTTCGTTGCGCGGCAACATGACCGCAGAGGTTGGCACGTGCGACGGCATCGAGACGAGGGCCGTCCTGCTGCACGACCGAAGCCGTGCCGATCCGACGATGCAGGGCATCGAGCGTCTCCCGACGAATGTCGATGATCGCCGCCATGGTCCATGCGTTCTCGACCAGAGCCGGTAGGCCGAGCGGCGTCACGACGAAGCCGGCTTCGTGGAAGCGCGGCAGCCACCAGGTCTCCATGATCGCGCTGACCTGCGCGATTCCCTGGTCGAGGCAGAACTCCTGCACCGCAGCCATCAGTTGCAGGTTGAGCGCGCCGTCGCGGCGATCGCGCACGACGAAGTAGCGCGACCATTCCCACACTAGCGGATCGGCGGGCCAGCCGCGAACCGCCGCCAGATGCGGAAACACCTCACTCATCATCGAGGGCTTGGTGGTCGGATAGAGCCGATGACCGCCCACAACGCGGCGGCCCTCCAGCGCCAGCAGGTAGACGGTGTCCTCGTCGTCGTAGGAATCGATCTCACGGCCATCCGGCCTGCGCAGCGTCTCCCAGCGCCGCTCCTCGACGAAGATGTCGTGACGCAGCCGGAAATGCTGCTCGATTACGTCTTCATAAAGGTGACGATTTACCGCGGAAACTGCGTGAATCATGAAAACCCCCATTCATCCTCAATGGGGGGAGATTCTGCGAAAAGACGCAGCTTCGGTATTGGGAAATTTCCCAGTAAGGCGGCTTAAGGATTGATGATCTTGTTCCGAATCGCCAGCGCGACCGCATGCGTACGGTTGACCGCGCCGAGCTTGCGCGCAGCAGTTGCAAGATGCTCTTCGGCGGTGCGCTGGGTGATGTGGAGGATCTCGCCGATTTCCCAGGCCGACTTCCCCTGCGAAGCCCAGGCGATCACCTCGCGTTCGCGCGGGGTGAGGCGCGTCGACGGATGCGGCATCGGCTCGAGCAGACGGCGAATGTGGTCGAAGCCATACATCGCCATCAGATGCAGCGCCGGCTTGCTGCGGGCATTGAGGTCGAGATGGACACCGCCGAGCGAGACCGCCGCCTCGTAGCCGGTGAGGCCGTGGATCGGCACGATGAAGCCGCGCGACATGCGGAACTCGCTGGCACGGTTCATCACCTCGGCCGCATTCGGCTCGAGTTCCGCATCATAGGGCGCTTCCGACCACTCGAACGGATTGACCGACTGCCGGCACAACCGCACCACGGGATCGAAACGATCGTAGTTTTTCTCGGTGTAGAGGCTGAACCATCCCGCAGGCCAGCGTTTGGCGAGCACCATCTGCGCAAACTGCTGATCGGGATTGGGCAACCCCGTCACGATGATGGTTTCGAAGCCGAAGCGACCGAACGCCGCTTCGAGCGCGTTCATGGCCTCTGGTACCTTGCGGTAGGTCTGCAGACCTTCGATGAAGTCGAGCGCCTCCCGGCCATAGTCTACGGCGGACATCGTACGTTTCCTGACCCTCGCGCTTCCGTATAGCACGTATTCACAGACCGCCTCAATTCGCTGTGGCCGTAGTTTCCCGGTGCTCATGCGCTCTGAGGATTTAACTACTTGTGGCAGAATTGACGCCACGATACACCTGAGAACATCCGAAGCGGGAAGCCAACGATGGAAGACGAGGACATCGCCCTCAACAGCGTGCTCGGCCTGGAATTGAACCGCGTGTTTTTTGCCGTCCGCGAAACGGCGAACAAGCAGAAGATCATCGAGTTTGCGCGCGAGGTGCTGCAGAGCGAGCGCGCGGAGCTGGCCGAGAGCGTGTCGCCGGAAGGGCCGGCGAGCTAGAACGCCGTTGCAAAGACGACGCCGGAGCAACAGATCGCGTCACGAGGACGCCTCTCCATCTGACCGCGCGGGTTTTAGTCGAAACACTCTGACTGCGAATTTTGGCTTCCCTTCTCCCCTTGTGGGAGAAGGTGGCGCGAAGCGCCGGATGAGGGGTCTCTCTCCGCGAATCCAACTCCCATTTGAAGTCGCGGAGAGAGACCCCTCACCCGTCTCGCCGCTCTGCGGCGATCCACCCTCTCCCACAAGGGGAGAGGGAAAGCGCCAGCCTCCGGTCACATCGGCGCACACTTGCCGCTGGATGACAGCGCATCTCTCGTGAGATGATCGCCGCGATCTCTTGTCGATGCCAGGAACGGTTCAAGGCCATGATGACGCTGCGCCAGGTCGAAGTGATCCGTGCCGTGATGGTGACGGGCACCATCGGCGGTGCGGCGAAGCTGCTCAACGTCTCGGCGCCGGGGATCAGCCGCCTCGTCAAATACACCGAGCGCTCGCTCGGCATCCGCTTCTTCCAGCGCCAGAACGGGCGCTACTTCCCGACGCCGGAAGCGGAGAACATCTTCGAGCAGATCAACGGCGTCTACAAGAAGGTCGACGACCTCTCCGAGATCATCTCCAAGATCGGCCGCGGCGGCCTGTCGGAGCTGCGCATCGGCTCGGTGCCGAGCATCTCGCAGGTGATGGTGCCGCGTGCGATCGAGCGCGTCCGCCGCCGCTATCCCGATCTCGGCATCGACATCAACATCCTCAAGCTCGAGGAAGCCATCGACTACCTGATGCTCGGCCGCGGCGAATGCGTGGCGATGAGCTATCGGCTCGAGCATTCCGGGCTCGACTTCATGCCGCTCGCTTCGGGCGAGCTCTATTGCATCGTGCCGCCCGGCCACGAGCTCTCCGGCCGCAAGCAGGTCTCCGCCGCCGAGATCACGCGCTATCCGCTGATCGGCATCGATCCCAACGACCCCTACGGCCGGATCATGGCCGGGATCTTCGCGCGCCACCGGCTCGACTACAACATCACGATCCGCGCGCGCTTCGGCACCACCGTCTGCGCGCTAGTGAAGGCGGGACTCGGCATCGCCATCATCGACCAGTTCACCGTCGCCCATGGCGGCTATCCCGGGATCGAGCTTCTGAAGATCGCCGAGCCGACGCGCTTCGACACCTACATCGCAGTCAAGCGCGGCACGCCGCTGTCGCTGCATGCCGAGTATTTCATCGAGGCCCTGCGCGCCGAGATGCGCGCGGTCGAGCCCTCCCGCGGCAGTGGCAAGACCGCCCCTGCCCGCGGGCGGAGGAAATAACATGATGTTAGGTTTGCCAGATAAAAGGGTAATTGTGTTAGGCGGGGGAAAGGCTATCGTCGCAGCTGGAATTGCACGGATTTCCCCGCTAATGGCCGGGGCCGGACGCTCCCTTGAGACGATAGCGAACCATGTCGAAACGCGGATACGCCGCCAGCAAGAAGCTCCTCACCGGCCTGATCGGCGCCCCGATCGCGCATTCCGCCTCGCCCGCCATGCATGAGCGCGCCGCCGAAGCGCTCGGCCTGCGCGGCCATTACCAGCTTATCGAGGTCGCCGGGGCCGATGCGGCCGGACTGCGCATGATGCTCGAGGGCGTCCGGCGGCTCGGCTTTGCCGGCGTCAATGTCACCTACCCCTACAAGGAAGCGGTGGTGCCGCTGCTCGACGCGCTGGCGCCGGGCGCAGCCAGCATGGGCGCGGTCAACACCGTCGTGGTCAGGGACGGCCGGCTGACCGGCCACAACACCGACACCACGGGCTTCGCGCGGGCGGTGACGCCGTTGCTGGCGCCCTCCGGCAACGCCATCGCCCTGATCGGCGCCGGCGGCGTCGGCAAGGCCATCGCGTTTGCGCTGGCGAGCCAAGAGGTGGCTGACATCCGCATTTTCGACAGCGAGCCGGCGCGCGCCGAGAAGCTGGCCACCATGCTCGCCCCGCGCGGCGCCCGCGTCGCCGCCAGCGTCGAGGATGCGCTCGAGGGTGCGACCGGTCTCGTCAACGGCACGCCGGTCGGCATGCTGCCGAACCGTGACACGCCGGTGCCGGCGAGACTGCTCAGGGCGGACCTTTGGGTCGCCGACGCCGTCTACTCGCCGCTGATCACGCCGCTGCTGGCCGCAGCGCGAGAGAAGGGCGCGAAGATCATGACCGGCCGCGACCTCGCGATCTACCAGGCCGCCGACGCCTTCGAACTGTTCACAGGCCTTGCCCCATCCACCGAGATCATGGGAGAGGCTTTCGACGCCGTGATGGCAGCGCGCAGCGCCGCCTATCAGGCAGCTTGAGGCGAAGCGGCCGGATACAAGGCTGCTTGCAAGATTTGAAACGGGAGGAGAGGACGATGAAATCAACGCTAGTGGTGGGCGCATTGCTCACCGTCATGACTGCAACGGGCGCCTTTGCCCAGGCAATCAAGCTCGCCAACGTCGCGGAGCTCTCGGGCGGCGGCGCCACCGTCGGCACGAACTGGAAGAACGGCATCGACCTCGCGATCGAGGAGATCAACGCCAAGGGCGGCGTGCTCGGCCGCAAGCTCGAGGTCAGCCACGCCGACTCGCAGTCCAACCCCGGCGTGGCGCGCGCCCAGGTGCAGAAGGCGCTCGACGCCGAGCCCTATGTGCTGCTCGGGCCCGGTTATTCCGGCTCGGTGAAGGTGACCGCGCCGCTCGCGGCCGAAGCCGGCATCGCGCAGATCATGGGCGGCGAAGCCGCCGAGCTGACGCAGACAGGAAACAAGTTCCTGTTCCGCACCTCCTTCGGCCAGCAATCCTCAATGCCGAAGGTCGCAAAGTACATCCACGACGAGATGAAGGCGAAGACCGTTGCGGTGGTCTGGGTCAACAACGATTTCGGCCGCGGTGGCCGCGACGTCGTGGTCAAGGAGCTCGACCGGCTCGGCTCCAAGGTCGTCGCCGATCTCTCCACCGAAGCGGGCCAGGCCGACTTCGCCGCCGACGTCGGCAAGATCAAGGCCGCCAATCCCGACGCCGTGTTCGTCTACCTGAACGAGGAAGAGAGCGCGCGCATCCTGAAGGAGCTGAAGCGCCAGGGCGTCACCGCGCCGCTGATGGGCGAGACCACGCTGATCGGCCAGAAGGTGATCGAGCTCGCGGGCGATGCCGCCAACGGCGCGCGCGGCCATGTCGGCCTCACCACCGACGCGCCGGTCGATCTGGTCAAGGCGTTCCGCGAGAAGTTCTCCAAGAAGTACAATTACGTCCCCGATCATAACGGCCTGAAGGGCTACCTCGCCGTCTACATGGTGAAGGCGACCACGGAAAAGATGGGCAAGGTCGACCCGAAGAAGTTCGCCGACACGCTGCACGGCCTCACCATCAAGGCCGCGGACGAGCCGGGCATTTTGATGGACGTCACCTTCAGCGACACCGGCGACATCGACCGCCAGAGCTTCCTGGTCGAGGTGGTCGAAGGCAAGCAGGTGGTGAAGCAGGTGCTGCCCAAGGTGAAGTGAAGCGTGGCCCTTCTCCCTCGCCCCGCTCTACGCGGGGAGAGATCTTTCGTCTCCCTCTCCCCGCCCCTTCGCGGGAAGAGGGCGGGGTGAGGGGCTGCTTCCGCGACGACGGTGACAATCGAGTACGCGGAGACAGCCCCTCACCCCAACCCTCTCCCCGTAAGTACGGGGAGAGGGAGAAGAAAGAGAGCGGGGAGAGGGAGAGGAAAGAGGGGAACATGTCCAACCTATTCGATCTACTGGTCGCGGGGCTCGCCACCGGCGCCATCTACGCGCTGGTCGCGGTCGGCTTCACGCTGCTGTGGCAGACCTCGCAGACTATCAATTTCGCGCAAGGCGAGTTCGTGATGCTGCCGGCGTTCCTGATGCTGGCCGCGATGCATGTGGGCGCGCCGTTCTGGCTCGCGATCATCCTCGGCATCCTGCTCTCGCTGATCCTGCTCGGGCTCGCCTTCAAGATGCTGCTGGTGGACCCGATGATGCGTCACGGTGTGCTACCGCTGGCGATCGCGACCATGGCGCTCGCGATCGCCATCAAGGAATCGGTCAAGCAGTTCTACAGCGCGGAGGCTTCGCCCTTCCCCTCGATCGTGCCGACCGGCGACATCTCCATCCTCGGCCATGCTGTGTCGCTGCAGAGCATCGGCGTGCTCACTGTTGCCATCCTCGCCGTTCTCGGCCTGACCACGCTGCTGAGCCGTACCTCGCTCGGCCACCAGATGCAGGCGGCGGCGCAGAACCCGACGGTGGCCCGCATCATCGGCGTCCCGGTCGAGCGCATGATCCTGCTGACCTTCCTGATCAACGCCTTCCTGGTGGCGCTGGCCTCGCTGCTGATCACACCGATCTACCTCGCAAAATTCTCGTCCGGCGAGGTGCTGGGCCAGGCCGCCTTCATCGCCGCGATCGTCGGCGGCTTCAACCAGGTGCGCGGCGCCATCGCCGGCGGCCTGCTGATCGGCGTACTCGACAATCTCGCGGCGGCCTATGTCTCGACGCAGTATCGCGCCGCCGTGCCGATGATGTTCCTGATCGCCGTCATCCTGTTCCGGCCGCAGGGCTTGCTCGGCCGTGCCGAGGAGCGCACCGTATGAGCGGCATCGCCAAACCCCTGAAGATCGCGCTCGGCCTTGCCATCATCGCCGCGCTGATCATCGTCCCCATGAACTTCAACCGCTACGGCCTGTTCATCCTGAGCCAATGGGCGGTGATGAGCATCGCCGCCATGGGGCTCAATCTCACGCTCGGCTATGCCGGCCAGGTCTCGCTGGCGCAAGGCGCCTTCGTCGGCATCGGCGCCTATGCGGCCGCGATCATGACCACACATGGCTGGCCGCTGCCGGCGGCGATCCTGGTGGCGATCGTCTTGAGCTTTGCGATCGGCTGGGTGCTCGGCTATCCCGCACTGCGCGTGCAGCACCATTACCTCGCCTTCGTCACCCTCGCCTTTTCCACCCTCGCCTTCCTGGTGTTCCGCAACGAGAGCTGGCTGACCGGCGGCATCTACGGCATCTCCAACATTCCGCGTCCGCACATCTTCGGCATCGCGACCAACAAACCGCTGCCGTTCTACTATGTCTGCCTCGGCTCGCTCGCGATCGTCTCGCTTGCGGTGTGGTGGCTGATCCGATCGCCCTGGGGCCGTGCCTTCATGGCGCTGCGCGAGAATCCGTTGCGCGCGCAATCCCTCGGCGTCGATACCCGCCGCTACACGCTGATGGCCTTCGCGATCGGCTCGGCACTCGGCGGCGTCGCCGGAGCGCTCTATGCGCCGCTGACGCAATATATCGATCCCGTGCCGTTCAACCTGTCGCTCTCGCTCGACCTCCTGCTGATGGTGATCGTCGGCGGCGCCGGCTTCTATCTCGGTCCGTTCCTGGGAGCGATGATCGCGGTGCTGCTGCCGGAATGGTTGCGCTTCACGGAAGGCTACTACCTGATGCTCTACGCCGTCGCCGTGATGCTGCTGCTGATCTGGTCGCCGACCGGCATTCTCGGAATCCTCGACCGATATCTCGCCGAGCGCCGCACCAAGGCGGCGTCCGCGCTGCGCGCCGTCGCAAAGTCGCGCCTGGAGACGGCGCAATGAGCGCGGTCCTCGAAGTCACCGACATCAAGAAGAGCTTTGGCGGCATCCACGCCGTCAACGGGGTCTCGTTCGACGTGCGCGAGGGCGAGATCCTCGGCCTGATCGGGCCGAACGGCTGCGGCAAGTCCACGCTGTTCAACTGCATCCTCGGCCAGCTCACGCCGACCGGCGGCGAAGTCAAGCTCG
The DNA here is from genome assembly GCF_025200905.1 of Bradyrhizobium yuanmingense. Taxonomy (NCBI): domain Bacteria; kingdom Pseudomonadati; phylum Pseudomonadota; class Alphaproteobacteria; order Hyphomicrobiales; family Nitrobacteraceae; genus Bradyrhizobium; species Bradyrhizobium yuanmingense. Next base: position 7,051,562 of record NZ_CP104173.1, read on the forward strand.
ACGGACAGGTCGTCACGGGCCTGCGTCCCTCCGAGCTCAACAAGCTCGGGGTCAGCCGCACCTTCCAGCTGTTGCAGGTGTTCCCAAAGCTCTCGGTGCGCGAGAACCTGATCCTCGCCGGACAGGAGCACCAGGGCAACATGGCCTCGCGCCTGGTCGGCCGCTCCGATGCCGGGCTGACGGAGGCCGCGAACCAGATGATCGGCTTCTTCAAGCTCGACCATCTCGCCGACGAGCCGGCTGGGGCTCTCTCTTATGGTCAGCAAAAACTGCTCGATGCCGCCATGGCCTTCATGGGCGGCTCGCGCCTGGTGCTGCTCGACGAGCCAGCCGGCGGCGTCAACCCGTCGATGCTGGCGGACCTCAAGGAGCGCCTGGTCGCGATCAACCGCGAGAAGAACGCCACCTTCGTCGTGATCGAGCACAACATGGAGTTCGTGATGTCGCTGTGCTCGCGCGTGATGGTGATGGCGGAAGGCAAGGTGCTGGCGATGGGCCGGCCCGACGAGGTTCGCAAGAACCCCGCCGTGATCGAAGCCTATCTCGGACATTAGGAGCGCGTAATGAGCGATCCCATTCTCTCGGTCCACAATCTCGTCGGCGGCTACGGCAAGATGACGATCTTGAACGGCACGACGTTTGCCGTGCCGTCAGCCACGATCACGACGATCATCGGCCCGAACGGCGCCGGCAAATCGACGGTATTCAAGGCCATCTTCGGCCTGCTCAAGCTGCGCGAAGGCAAGATCAGCTTCGCCGGCCGCGACGTCACCAATTTGAGCCAGCGCGCGCTGCTCAACGCCGGCATCTGCTACGTGCCGCAGGGCCGCAACATCTTTCCCGAGCTGTCGGTGCGCCACAATATCGAGCTCGGCGGCGTCGCCGCCGACAAGGGCCTCGACCTGCCCAAGCGGATCGAGGCGGCGCTCGACCTGTTTCCGGCATTGCGGCGCAAGTCCGCGCAGCAGGCCTCGACGCTGTCAGGCGGCGAGCAGAAGCAGCTCGAGATCGCCCGCTCGCTGCTGCTCGAGCCGAAGCTGGTGCTGGTCGACGAGCCCTCGATCGGTCTGTCGCCGCTGATGGTGCAGCAGACCTTCGACATCCTCAAGAGCTTGCGCGATCGCGGCGTCACCATCCTGATGATCGAGCAGAACGCGCGCTCGGCGCTGGAGATCTCCGACATCGGCATCGTGCTGGAGCTTGGCCAGACCCGCATGGTCGATGACGCCAGGCGCATTCTGAACGATCCGCGCATCGGGCAGCTCTTCCTCGGCGGCGCCATGGAGGAGAGTGCGGCATGAAGGCGAAGATGCGGATCGCCGTGGCAGGCGCCGGCCTGATCGGCCGTCGCCATATCGAGTTGATCGAGTCCTCCCAGGATTGCGTGCTCGCCGGCATTGCGGACCCCTCGCCCGCCGCCAAGGACTATGCGCTGGCGCATGGCGTGCCCTGCTATGCGGACCATCGCGCCCTGCTGGCAGAAGAGAGGCCCGACGGCCTCATCATTGCCTCGCCCAACACGCTGCACTTGCCGATGGCGCTCGACTGCGCCGAAGCCGGCGTGCCGGCATTGATCGAGAAGCCGGTGACCGAGACGGTTGCCACCGCGCAACGCCTGTGCGCGGCGGTGAGACGCACCGGCGTGCCGATGCTGGTCGGCCACCACCGGCGGCACAATCCCGTCATCAAGTCGGCCCGCGAGGCCGTGACGAACGGAAAGCTCGGCCAGCTCACGGCCGTGGTCGGGCTATGGCTCCTCAAGAAGCCCGACGACTATTTCGAGGTCGCCTGGCGGCGCGAGGCAGGCGGCGGGCCACTGCTGATCAATCTCATCCACGACATCGACAATCTCCGCTTCATCTGCGGCGAGATCGTCGAGGTGCAGGCGCTGACCTCGAACAAGGTGCGCGACTTTCCGGTCGAAGACACCGCCGCGCTGCTGCTGCGCTTTGCCAACGGCGCGCTGGGCACGGTAACCGTGTCGGATGCGACGCCGGCGCCGTGGAGCTGGGAGCTCTCCTCAGGCGAGAACCCGGCCTATCCCAGGCAGGACCAGCCCTGCTACATCTTCGCAGGGACGGCGGGTTCGCTCTCCGTGCCGAACATGGAGCTGTGGTCATACACAGAGCAGCCCGGCTGGTACGCGCCGCTGTCGCGCGCGACCATCGCGCCGCCCGCGTTCGATCCGCTGGTCGAGCAGCTCCGGCATTTCTGCGCAATGATTGCCGGCCGTGAACAGCCGCTGATCTCGGTCGAGGACGCGATGGGAACGCTCGCCGTCGTCGAAGCCGTCAGCGCGGCCGCGCGTACCGGGCAAACGATCTCGCCGGGGCAGATCATGGAGCAGGCCGCATGAACAAGCGCTCGATCGCCACCGTCTCCCTCTCAGGCAGCCTCGACGAAAAGCTCCGCGCCATCGCCGCCGCGGGCTTCGATGCGGTCGAAATCTTCGAGAACGACCTGCTGTCGTTCGGTGCCGGCCCACGCGATATCGCGAAGATGTGCACGGACCTCAATCTCGAGATCTGTGCGTTCCAGCCGTTCCGCGATTTCGAGGGCATGCCGGAGCCGCAGCGTGCGCGCAACTTCGCCCGCGCGGAGCGGAAGTTCGACCTGATGCAGGAGCTCGGCACCGATCTGTTGCTGATCTGCTCCAACGTCTCACCCGCCGCGCTCGGCGGCATCGACCGCGCGGCTGACGATTTTCGCGAGCTTGGCGATCGCGCCGCGAAACGTCGTTTGCGCGTCGGCTATGAGGCGCTGGCCTGGGGCCGCCACGTCAACGATTACCGCGACGCCTGGGAGATCGTGCGCCGCGCCGATCATCCCGCGATTGGCGTCATCCTCGACAGCTTCCATGCGCTGGCACCTGGCTTTCCGACCCGCGCCATGGCCTCGATCCCCGGCGACAAGATCTTTCTGGTGCAGCTCTCCGACGCGCCAAGGCTCGAGCTCGACATCCTGTCATTGAGCCGGCACTTCCGCTCTTTCCCCGGCCAGGGCGACCTGCCGGTCGGCGCGTTCATGGCGGCGATCGCAGCGACCGGCTATGCCGGACCGCTGTCGCTGGAAATCTTCAACGACCAGTTCCGCGCCGGCTCGGCCGCACAGACCGCCGTCGATGGCCTGCGCTCGCTGATTCTGCTGGAGGACCAGCTCGCACCGGACTGGCCGAATTTCGCCGGCAAGGCGCTGGCCCCGAAGGCGAAGAGCCGCGGCACCGGCTTCATCGAATTTGCCGTGAACGAGAGCAAGGCCGGCGAGCTTGGCCGCCTGTTCTCACAGCTCGGCTTCCGCAAGAGCGGCCAGCACCGCAGCAAGGCGGTGGAGCGCTGGTCGCAGGGCAAGGTCGAGCTCGTCATCAATTGCGAGACCGACGGCTTTGCGCATTCGCACTATGTCACCCACGGGCCCGGCGTCTGCGCCATCGCGCTCGACGTCGACGACGCCGACCGCGCCATGCAGCGTGCCGAGACGCTGAAAGCGCGCACCTTCTACCAGCCGGTCGGACCGGGTGAACTCGAGATTCCCGCGATCCATGGCGTCGGCGGCAGCCTGCTCTATTTTCTCGACCAAGCCGGCAAGAACTGGGACACCGATTTCGAGCCTGTCGCAAGCGACGCCAGCGCCGATGCGCTGGTCGCCGTCGACCACATCGCGCAGTCGATGCCCTATGACGAGATGCTGACCTGGCTGCTGTTCTACACCGGCATTCTCGATCTGAAACGCCTGCCGCAGATAGAGATCGCCGACCCCAGAGGCCTCGTGCAGAGCCAGGCCGTCATCAACGCCGACCAGAGCCTGCGCTTCGTGCTCAACGGCTCCTCTGCCAACCGCACCCTGCCGGCGCGCTTCATCTCCGAGTTCTTCGGCTCGGGCGTGCAGCATGTCGCCTTCGCGTGTCAGGATATTTTTGCGACCGTCGCCGCGATGCGCCAGCGCGGCGCGGGCTTCCTGGACATCCCCGACAATTACTACGACGACATCGAAGCCAAATACGATCTTTCGCCCGAACTGATGGCGCAGCTGCGCGCCAACCACATCCTCTACGACCGCGAAGGCGACGGCGAGTTCTTCCAGGTCTACACCCACATCTTCGACGAGCGCTTCTTCTTCGAGATCGTCGAGCGCAGGAACTATCAGGGTTTTGGCGCGGCCAACGCCGGCATCAGGCTCGCAGCGCAAGCGCGCGAGGTGCGCCCGGCAAGCATGCCGAGGGTGTAGGCAATTCTGCTTCCCCTCTCCCCTTGCGGGAGAGGGTGGCTCGCCGCAAAGCGGCGGAACGGGTGAGGGGTCTCTCTCCTCACGGACAATCTTGCAAGGGGAGAGAACCCCTCATCCGGCGCTTCGCGCCACCTTCTCCCACAAGGGGAGAAGGGGCTACGTCGCTTGTGGCTCACTTCATCTTGCACTTCTCGTGGAAGCGATCCTGGTCGTTCTCGACGATGGTGGCGACGGTCTTCAAGGCGAGCTGGCCTTCGGAATCCTTGACCACGTCCTGCAGATAGAAGTTCTGGATCGGGATGTGGTTGTTGCCGAACTTGAACGCGCCGCGCACCGACTTGAAGTTGGCCTTCTCCATCTCGGCCTTCATCTCGTCCTTCTTGGAGGTGTCTCCCTTCACGGCGACGACGGCGCTGTTGATCAGGTTCGCGGCGTCATAGGACTGCGCGCCGTAGAAGGTCGGGCGCAGGCCGGGGTACTTCTTGCGGTAGTCGGCGACGAAGCGCTTGTTCTGCTCGTTGGGGAGGTCGTTGACCCATTGCTGCGCGCCGGGCACCCCGAGCGCGTTCTCCTTCTGGAGCGGCAGCGAGAGCTCGTCGATGGTGAAGGCGGTGTAGAGCGGCATCGTGCTCTTTAGCCCGGCCTGTGCATATTGGTTCAGGAATTGCACGCCAGCAGCACCCGGGTAGAACACGAAGATCGACTCGGCGCCGGAGGCACGCGCCTTGGAGAGCTCGGCGGAGAAGTCGAGCTGGCTCGGCCACACCGTATATTCCTCACCCACGACCTGACCCTTGAAGGTGCTCTTGACGCCGGCCAGCATGTCCTTGCCGGCGGCATAGTTCGGGCCGATCAGGAACACCGACTTGACACCCTTCTGGTTCATATAGGTGCCGACCGCCTGCGGGGTCTGGTCGTTCTGCCAGGAGGTCGAGAACACGTAAGGCGAGCACAGCTCGCCCGCGAGCTGCGACGGCCCGGCATTGGCCGAGATCAGGAAGGTCTTCGAATCGACCGCGGTCTTGAGCGAGGCGAGCAGCACGTTCGACCAGATATAGCCGACGATGAAATCGACCTTGTCCGACTGCACCAGCTTCTCGGTCTTCTGCTTGCCGACGTCGGGCTTCTGCCCGTCGTCCTCGTAGAGCACCTCGACCGGCTTGCCGGCCATCTTGCGGCCGAGATGATCGAGCGCGAGCTCGAAGGAATTGCGCATGTCGTTGCCGATCACGGCGGTCGGGCCGCTGAAGGTCGAGACGAAGCCGATCTTGATGGTGTCTCCGGCGAATGCCTGATTTGCCAGCACCAGCGCCGCTGCGCCCGCCAGCCAGAATGCCGTCCTCATAACACTCCCTCCTTAATTATCGGTCCTGGAAGCGGGGTGATCGCCGCTCCAGGCCTGTCTCTATTGAACGCAAAATATGTCGCGCCGCCAATGGCTCAGCGCCCGCCCTGCACCATATTTCGCCCCAATCTGAGATGGCAAGAATTATAATTCTACTCACTTCGGCCGAGGCCGGCCCAGGGCCGGTCCGGGAGGCTGCGGCGCTTTTTCGCGCCAGATCGATACATCAGGCCTATGCGACGATTGATGACCTCTATTGGACCGCGGCGCCCAATCCGCACTTAAATGAAGGCGAGCAGCAGCGAGATTCGAGGGTTAAATCATGGCCGCAAATCCCCATCGCGTCGTCATCGTCGGCGCCGGCTTCGGCGGGCTGGAGGCGACTTACCGGCTTGCGGGCGCTCCCGTCGAGATCACGCTGATCGACCGCCGCAATCATCATCTGTTCCAGCCCCTGCTTTACCAGGTCGCGACCGCCTCGCTCGCAACCAGCGAGATCGCCTGGCCGATCCGTCATCTCATGCGCGACCGGCGCGAGGTGACGACGCTGTTCGCCACCGTGAGCGGCGTCGATGCCGAACGACGCTGCGTGCTGATCGACGACGGCAGCGAGGTGCCCTACGACACGCTGGTGCTGGCCACGGGCGCGCGGCACGCCTATTTCGGCCACGATGAATGGGAGCAGTTCGCCCCCGGCCTGAAGACGCTGGAGGATGCGACCACCTTGCGCCGGCACATCCTGGTGGCGTTCGAGCGCGCCGAGCGCGAGATCGATCCAAAGCGGCGCGCGGCACGGCTGACCTTCGTGATCGTCGGCGCCGGCCCGACCGGCGTCGAGCTCGCCGGCACCATCGCCGAGATGGCGCATCACACCCTGCCCGCCGATTTCCGCAACATCGACACGCACAAGGCCCGCGTCGTGCTGATCGAGGCCGGCCAGCGCGTGCTCGCCGGCTTTCCCGACGAGCTATCAGCCTATGCGCAGGCCTCGCTGGAAAAGATCGGCGTCGAAGTCGTGCTCGGGCAGGCCGTCACCGAGATCAATCGCGAGGGCGTCGTGTTCGGCGGCAAACTGCTCGAGGCCAAGACACGGATCTGGGCCGCCGGCGTGCGCGCCTCGCCCGCTGCCGAATGGCTCGGCGCAGCGCACGATCGCGCCGGGCGCGTGCTGGTCGAGGCCGACCTCACCATATCAGGCCATCCCGAGATCTTCGCGATCGGGGATACCGTCAGCATCAACGCCTGGGACGGCAAGCCGGTGCCCGGCATCGCGCCGGCCGCCAAGCAGCAGGGCCGTCACGTCGCGGAGACCATCAAAGCGCGCCTGCGCGGCGCTGCAGCGGGTCCGTTCCGCTATAAGCATTCCGGTAACCTCGCGCAGATCGGCAAGCGGCTCGCAATCATCGATTTCGGCAAGATCAAGCTGCGCGGCACCATCGCGTGGTGGATCTGGGGCATCGCCCACATCTACTTCCTGATCGGCCTGCGCCACCGCCTCAGCGTCGCGCTGAGCTGGCTGTGGATCTACGCGCGAGACCAGCGCGCAGCGCGGTTGATCACGCAGGGGTCGAGCAAGGTGGTGTAGTCTTACTTCCTTCTCCCCTTGTGGGAGAAGGTGGCATAGGCGGCCTTCGGCCGCCGTTCTTAAGAACGCCGAAGCAGAGCTTCGGCTACGGCGCCGGATGAGGGGTTCTCTCAACTCTCGCGATTGTTCGTGAGGAGAGAGACCCCTCACCCGGCTTCGCTTCGCGAAGCCACCCTCTCCCACAAGGGGAGAGGGTGCAATTGCGCCGCGCTCGCGGCCGCTACTTCACCAGCTCGCACCCGCCCTCCGCCAGCGGGCGGAACGCCTGGTCTGCGGGAATCGTCGCGACCAGCTTGTAATAATCGTACGGATATTTCGACTCCTCCGGCTTCTTCACCTCGAACAGGTACATCGGATGCACGACGCGACCGTCCTGACGGATCGCGGTGTCGCCGAACAGCTTGTCCTTGCCCTTGAACTTCTTCATCTCGGGCACGACCTGCTTGGCATTGTCGCTGCCGGTGGCGGCGACGGCGTTGAGATAAGCGAGCGTGGAAGCATAGACTCCGGCCTGATTGCCGCTCGGCATCTTGCCGTTCATGCCGGGCCGTGCAGCAAAACGCTTGGCGAACGCGCGCGTATCATCGTTCATGTCCCAGTAGAAGGCTTCCATGAGCTGGAGGCCCTGCGCGACCTTGATGCCCATGCCGTGAACGTCGTTGATGAAGAGCAGAAAGGCGACGAGCTTCTGCCCACTCTGCTGGATGCCGAATTCGGCGGCCTGCTTCACCGCGTTGATGGTGTCGCCGCCTGCATTGGCGAGCCCGATGACCTGCGCCTTCGAGCTTTGCGCCTGCAGCAGGAAGGACGCGAAATCGGAGGTGCCGAGCGGATGCTTGGACGAGCCGATCACCTTGCCGCCGTGCCCCTCGATGTATTTCTGCGCCTCCGCCTCGATGCCCTTGCCGAGCGCGTAATCGACCGTGAGGAAATACCAATCCTTGCCGCCGCGCGACACCATGGCGGCTGCGGTGGTGTTGCCGGTCGCCCAGGCGTCGTTGACCCATTGGATCGTGTTGGGCGAGCAGGCCTTGCCGGTGAGGTCCGAGCTTGCGGTCGAGGACGCCAGGAAGGTCATGCGGCTGTCGCGCAGAAGCGCGTTGATGGAAAGACCGACGGCCGAGTTCGGCACGTCGACGATCGCGTCGACGCCTTCGACGTCGAGCCATTTGCGCGCGATGGCGTTGCCGACATCGGCTTTGTTCTGGTGATCGGCATAGACGATCTCGACCTTGATGCCCTTGCCGCCGCCGTTGAAATCCTCCGCCGCCATCCGCGCGGCCTCGACCGAGCCCATGCCATTGGTGTCCTGGAAGATGCCGGAGATGTCGTTGAGCACGCCGATGCGCACGACGTTGTCCGATATTTCGGCGTTGGCCGCGCCGGTCACCAAGCTCGCAGCCAGCGCGAGCGTCCACTTCAGATGTTTCATCATTCCCTCCCTGTTTGATATTTTGCGAAGATCCGACGGCTTGGCAGATCAGACCTGCCGCTCTGGCAACTTCAGGACGAGCCCATCGAGATCGGGCGTGATCGTGATCTGACAGGACAGTCGGCTCGTCCGTCGCCGCTCAGCGGCGGTGCCGTCGAGCAGCGCATCCTCGTCGTCGGCCATCGCAGGCAGGCGCGCGAGCCAGCTCTCGTCGACATAGACATGGCAGGTCGCGCACATCGCGTTGCCGCCGCATTCGGCCAGAATGCCGTCGAGGCCGTGACGGGTCGCGGCCTGCATGGCGCTCTCGCCGCCCGCGGTCTCGACGCGATAGGACTTGCCGTCGGGATGGATGAAGGTAATGGCAGGCATCAAGCTCCTCGTCAGGCCGGGGTGATCGTCACAGGCAGGCTGTCGAGCCCGCGCAGCGTGTTGTTGAAACGGCGCTTCGGCTCGCCCGTGATCTCGATTCTCGCGATGCGGCGCGCCAGCGCCGTCAGCATCACCTCGCCTTCGAGGCGGGCGACGAGCTGGCCGACGCACATGTGGATGCCGGAGCCGAAGCCGACATGGCCGGAGGTGCGGCGGGTGATGTCGTACCTGTCGGGGGCATCCCAGCGCCGCGGATCGCGGTTGGCGGCGGCAAGGAACATCAGCACCTTCTCGCCCTCGCCGATTCGCGCACCGGAGAGCTCGACCTCACGGGTGGTGGTGCGGAAGAAGGTCTGCACCGGGCTCTCGAAGCGCACGGCCTCCTCGAAGGCACCGCGCGCGAGCGTGAGGTCGTCGCGCAGCCGCTGCCATTGATCGGGAAAGCGCGCGAGGCAATACACCGCAGCGCCGATGCCGTTGACTGTCGTGTCGAGTCCGGCCGACAGCAGCGAGCGCACCAGCAGCGGCGCTTCGGTGGCCGTGATAGCACCCTCGTCGACCTGCGCGTGGATGCAGGCGCCGAAGCCGCTGGGTGCCAGATTCTCGCGCTGGCACTGCTCGGCAACGTATGCCTGATGCGGCGCCGATCGTTCGATCGCCTCCTGGCGCAGCCGGTTGGGCGGGCCGAACGCGTTGAATACCACGCTCGCGTAGGGAATCAGATGCTCACGCCCCTCCGGTTTCAGGCCCAGCGCATCCGGAAAGATCGAGAGCGGGTAGGCCTCGGCGAGATCCGCGATCGCATCGAAGCTGCGCATCTGCAGCAGGGCATCGACACGCGCCTCGGCCGCCTCGGCAAAGCGGTCACGGACCTGCTTCATCACGGTCGGCGACAACACTTTTGACAGGACGGCGCGGGTGCGGGTGTGCGCCGGCGGATCGGCCTCGAGGATCAGGCTCGGCGGTCGCCACGGCGCCTCCTTCTTGAAGTCGGAAAGGCCGACGCCGCGGCTGGAGCAGAAGGTTGCGGGATCGTTCAGCACAGCGTGGACCTCCGCATAGCGCGCCACGCCATAGACGTTCCACTTGTCGAGATAGACCACGGGGCCGGCTTCCCGCAGCAGCTCATGCGCCGGATAGGGGTCGGCAAAAAAGCTCATGTCGAAGGGGTCGACGTCGACATGCGGGACACCCGATCCCGCGCAGCCGGATGCGGTCATGGAAGACCTCCCTCATTTTGATCTTGTGAAAGGACGACGCATGCCCTTAGGTCTTTGGGCCCGCCGCGAGTCAGAAACCCGATATGCCGCCGTCCTCGACCAAAGCCCGCCACAAGCCCGCGCCCCATGATGCAGGGCCGACGCTCGATCTCGACCGTTACGTCCCGGCGTTCATCACCTTCATCGCCAACAAGCTCTCGAACAGCGCGACCGCGTTCTATCAGCGCGAGTTCGGTGTCAACGTCACCGAATGGCGGATCATGTCGCTGTTGGCGATCGAACCCGGCATCCCGGCCTCGCGCATCTGCCACGTCATCGGCTTCGACAAGGGGCCGGTGAGCCGGACGCTTGCCGGCCTCGAAAAGCGCGGGCTGGTGTCGATCCGCACCGACCCGAACGACGGCCGCACCCACTCGATCTCGTTGACGGCAAGGGGCCGCGCCACCCATGACAAGGTGATCGTCGCTGCGTTCGAACGCGAGCGACGGCTGTTGTCCTGCCTCAGTAAGGACGAACGCGAGGTGCTGATCGATCTCTTGCGCCGGCTGCACGAAAACCTCGGCGCAGTCACCGGCAGCGTCGACACCTGACGGGTCGCGCGCGGCGCGCAAGCTCCCGTCACTCCCGATCATGCGCCGGCATTTGCCGACGGCACCCCTTCTGCCGCGCATTGCTTCCTCCAGAAAAGAACGCGGCGGTTCGCCCGCCGTCATCTCTGTCTGGAACGGTTCGCACAGATTAGTTGCTTAGGCAACAAAAGAATCGGCAGGATGTTGCGACAGGGTTGTTGGCGTATCCCACTCGTCATTCCGGGGCGCGCGTAGCGCGAACCCGGAATCCATCGTGCACCACCCCTACGGTGAAATGGATTCCGGGCTCGCGCCAAGAGGCGCGCCCCGGAATGACAGCGGAATGTGGCGTCGCTAACTCGGCCTTTACAATCCGATCCACTCACCCGACGCATCATCGTTCAGCCGCGCTACCGCATCGGCGCGGCGCGTCAGCACGGCGCGCTGGTTGATGTAGCCCTTGTCGGTGATCTCGCCGCCGTCGACCGACGGTGGCTCGGCGAGCAGCAGCGCGCGGGTGGCGTGACCGGAGGAGTTGGCGCTCTGCTGTTTCAGCTTCGCCAAACCCTGCGCGATGGCGCTGCGGACCTTGTCGTGCGCCAGCACGTCGCTGGCCGCCGCCGTTTCGGGCAGACCGGCATGGGCGCGGCAAGCCGCAATATTCGGGAACACCAGGAAACGCACCTCGTCACCGCCGTGACCGGCGACGACGATGTCCTGAGCCAGCGGCGCCAGCGCGGCGATGCCGGCAACGCGCAAGCCGCCGACGCTGACCCAGGTGCCGGAATTGAGCTTGAAGTCTTCGGCAACGCGACCGTCGAAGAACAGGCCGCGCTCGGGGCGCGCGCTATCGGCAAGCTTCACCGCGTCGCCGATCAAGTAAAAGCCCTCCTCGTCGAACGCTTGCCTGGTCAGCTCGGGTGCCTTCCAATAGCCGGGCGTGACGTTGGGGCCACGCACCCGCACCTCCAGCTTGTCGCCGGAGGTGACGAGCTTCAGCTCGGTGCCGGGAATGGGCACGCCGATGTTGCCGGAGCGCTCGGCGAGAAAATGACAGTCGGTGGCGAGCGGTGAGGTTTCCGTCGAGCCCCAGGCCGAGACCATCGGCAGCTTGCGGCCGACCGTCTCGAGTGAGAGCTCTTCGAGAGCATCCCACAGATTCTGCGGCAGCGCGGCCCCGGCATAGAAGGCGAATTTCACCTCGCCGAAGAAGCGGCGGCGCAATTCCTCGTCGCTGCGCAGTGCCGCGATCAGCATGTCGAAGCCGCGCGGCACGTTGAAATAGACCGTCGGCATCACGCTTCTGAGGTTGGCGAGCGAGGTCGCGAACAGGCCGGGCGCGGGCTTGCCGCCGTCGATGTAGAGCGCGCCGCCGTTGCGCAGCACGAGGTTGAAATTGTGGTTGGCGCCGAAGGTGTGGCTCCAGGGCAGCCAATCGAGAATGACGAGATCGCGGCTCCGTTCGAGGAAGGTCCAGGTCTGCGCCTTGGCCTGCTGGCTCGACGTCAGCATGCGCTGGGTGTTGATGACGGCTTTCGGCGTGCCCGTCGAGCCCGAGGTGAACAGGAATTTCGCGATCGTATCAGGCGTGAGTGCCGCAAAGGCTCTTGCGACGTCGGCCGTCTCGGGGGTGGCCGCAACGGCGCGGAACGCGAGCACCTCAGTGTCATCGGCATTGCCGCTGATGATCTGCGCGCTGTGCAGCGGCTCGATGGCAGCCAGCGCCGGTGCGAACGGCTGAAGCGCAGAGACGTAGATCGCGCCAGGATCGAGCAGCGCAATCATGCTCTTGAGCTTGTCGAAATCTTTCGACATCAGCGAATAGGCCGGCGAGATCGCCGCCGAGGGCACGCCGACATGCTGGGCGGCGAGCGCGAGCAGCGCATGATCGATGCTGTTGTCCGAGAGGATCGCGACGGGGCGGTCCGCGCTGAGCCCTTGTGCCAGGACCCAGGACGCGGCGGCGCGCACCTTGCGAAGCGCCTGCGCATAGGTGACGGTGGTCCAGGGCATTTCGACATTGCCGCGCTCGGCCAGGAAGATCGCATCCGGCCTTTGCTGCGCCCATTGCTCCAGCCAATCGCCGGTGCAGCGCGCAGTCTCGCCGAGAGGCTCAGGCGAGCGCAGAACGATGCTGCCGTCGGGCCGATGCTCTGCGACGGTCCTTGGCGTTGCGAACAGGCCTGCAACGTCACCATGTGAGGCGACTGTCATGTGTTTCCTCCTCCATCCCGGTTACAGGATCGGCCGCGGCCTCGTTCCGGGCTGCTTTGGCCTATAATGTTGGGCACGCCAATTGTTGTCGTCAACAACAATCTTTCGCTCCGGGTCCAAGGGCGCTAGGGTTGCGCGACAGGAGACACGACGTGACAGCCACAGCATCCCGGGCCGACGGCCGCCACGCCCCGCGCAAGCGCGCCGGCAACGGCGCAGCACCACGCGATGGTGCCGACGACATCGGCCTCGACGCACTGGCCGGCCACGCCGGCTATGCGGTACGGCGCTTCCAGATCTGGATCTTTCAGGACTTCATCAAGACGCTCGGCGAGGTCGACATCAGGCCGACGCAATATTCGGTGCTGACCGTGATCGGCGCCAATCCGGGCCTGTCGCAGATGGCGGTGGCAAAACGCCTCGGCATCGAGCGCGCCCGGCTGGTGCACCTGCTCGACAGCCTCGAGCAGCGCAAGCTGGTGAAGCGGATCAAGTCGAAGCAGGACCGGCGCTCGCATGCGCTGCACCTCACCGCGCAGGGCGAGACGGCGCTGACGAAATTCAAGCGGCTCGCGGCCGAGCACGAGCGGCACGTCGAGGCGAAGATCGGCAAGGAGAACCGGGCACAGCTGCTCCGGATCCTCTCCGGCTTCACCTGATCCCGGCTGCCTATGATTTGGGCAGATAGGTCACTGAGGCGACTGGCCGTGCGCCGGCCGAAATGTCCCCCAAGCCACTGATCGCACGATAAGATCCGGCACGATCATCCTGCCCCGATTCTGTACACAATGGCACATCGCTTGCTTCGCTCCGGGCGAAGTCGAATTGCCGGAGTTTTGCCGCCATGGGGGCCGAGCAGCCTGAAACGATCGCCGCGATTGTGGCCGCGCACCGCGCGGGGACGCTGACGCCGGCAGAGACGGTCGCGCGGACCTATCAGCGCATCCGCGATCACGACGATCCTGCCGTGTTCATCAGCCTGCGCGACGAGAAGGACGCGATCGCGGAAGCAGAGAAGCTCGCGGCCCAGGCGGATGCTGCCAGCCTGCCGCTTTACGGCGTGCCGGTCGCGGTGAAGGACAATATCGACGCGCTGGGCTTCCCTACCACCGCGGCCTGCCCGGCTTTCTCCTACACGCCGGCACACGACTCGACCGCGGTGGAACGGCTGCGCGGGGCGGGGGCGATCATCATCGGCAAGACCAATCTCGACCAGTTCGCGACCGGCCTCGTCGGCGTCCGCTCGCCCTACGGCATTCCCCGGAATTCGATCCGCGAGGATCTGATTCCCGGCGGCTCGAGCTCGGGCTCGGCCACCGCGGTCGGCGCCGGGCTCGTGCCGTTGTCGCTCGGCACGGATACCGCCGGCTCGGGCCGCGTGCCGGCGATGCTCAATAACATCGTCGGGTTGAAGCCGAGCCTCGGCATGATCTCGACCGCAGGCCTGGTGCCGGCCTGCCGCACGCTCGACTGCATCTCGGTGTTCGCACTGACCGTGGACGATGCCGCACTCGCGCTGTCGGTGATGGCCGGCCCCGACCAGGCCGATCCATTCTCGCGCGACCGGCCGTTCGGCGCGATCACGCCGATGCCGGCAAACCTGCGCTTGGGTGTGCCGCGCAACGGCCAGCTGATCTTCTTCGGCGACAAGAAAGCGGAAGCCGCCTACAACGATGCGCTGAAGCGATGGACCGCGCTCGGGGCAAAGCTGGTCGAGTTCGACCTCGAGCCGTTCTACGAGACGGCGCGGCTGCTCTATGAGGGCCCCTGGGCCGCCGAGCGTTACCTCGTGATCAAGAACCTGCTGGCGTCCGCGCCAGACACGATCCACCCCGTCACGCGGGAGATCACCGCGGCCGGCGCGCGGCTGACCGCGGCGGAAACCTTCTCGGCGCTCTATCGCCTGCAGGGCCTGCGCAAGATCGCCGAGCGCACGTTCGCCAACATCGACGCGCTGGTGCTGCCGACGGCGCCGACGGCCTATACGACCGCGCAGGTGCTGGCCAATCCGATCGAGCTCAACAGCCGGCTCGGCACCTACACCAATTTCGTCAACCTGCTCGACCTCTGCGGCCTCGCCGTGCCGGCTGCGATGCGCAGCGACGGCATCCCGTTCGGCATCACGCTGCTGGCGCCCGCAGGGCGCGACGCGCTGCTGGCCAGCATCGGACGGGTGTTCCATGGCGACACGAAACTGACGGTCGGCGCGAAGGGTGTGGCGCAGGCCCCGCTCGCGCCCCTGCCCGCAAGCAGCGACGACGAGATTCCGATCGCGGTGGTCGGCGCACATCTGTCCGGCATGGCGCTGAACGGCGAGCTGACGGCGCTGAACGCACACATGATCGAGGCCACCAGGACGGCCGCCGATTACAAGCTCTATGCACTCCAGACCACGCCGCCGAAGCCGGGCATGCTGCGCGTCGAGGCCGGCCAAGGCGCTGCGATCGAGCTGGAGATCTGGTCGCTGTCGTCTTCCGCCTTCGGCAAGTTCGTCAACGCGATTCCCGCGCCCATGGCGATCGGCACGATCAGGCTCGCCGACGGCCGCAGCGTGAAGGGATTTTTGGTCGAGCCGGAAGTGCTGGGCGAAGCTCGCGACATCACCGCCTATGGCGGCTGGCGCAAGTTTATGGCTGAAGCCACGACGGCGTAGACAGCGACCGCGGCCTCACGCCGACTTGCGCCAGGCGGCTTCGTTCTTCTTCTCGTAATCGTCGAACGCCTTGACGAGGCCGGACAGCACCTCTGCGGACGTTTCGAACATCGCGGTGAGCTGGGGCTCGTCGACCTTGCGGATGTCTTCGCGCAGATGCGTCACCGTCTCCTGTAGACGCTGCTTCATCTTCTGGGTGTGATGGCGCGGATCTTTCTCGGAGGAGGCCATGGTGTTTTCTCCTTATCGGATCGATGGGAGGAAACGATCGGTGCAAAGCCGGGTTCCTGAGAACCGACGCCTCTCCTTCACCTCGTGGTGAACACGCAACTCACACCGACACCGCGTAGATCTCATACTCCCCGCGGACCAGCTCGATGTGCGCACGCATGGCGGCGGCGGCACCCTGCTTGTCGCCGCGCATGATGGCGACGACGACGCGGTCGTGCTCGGCCTGCGACTTGGCGAGACGGCCGAGATTGCGAAACTGGGCGCGGCGGAACGGCTGCACGCGGACGCGGGTCGCGAGCGTGATCTCGGCGATGTAACCGTTCTGCGAGCCGGCATAGAGCGCGTTGTGGAAGCGCTCGTTGACCTCGTGGAAGCGCTCGGGATTGCCGGTGTAGCTCAGTACCCGCAGCTCCTCGTGGACGGCCTCCAGGCCGTGACGCTCGGCCGCCGACATGCGTTCGGCGGCAAGACCCGCGCACAAGGCCTCGAGCTCCGCCATCGCCTCGAACATGCCTTTCAGCCGCTCGACAGATGGCCGCGCCACCACGGCGCCGCGATGCGGCCGCGCCTCGACAAGGCCGCTCGCCACCAGCTGGCGCAGCGCCTCGCGCACCGGCGTGCGCGAGACGTTGAAGCGCCGCGCGATGTCGGTCTCGTCCAGCGGCGAGCCCGGCGCCAGCGTTCCCCGCACGATCTCGTCGGCAAGCTGCAGCCGCAGCTCCTCGGCGCGCGTGACCTTCAGCAGCGACGGCGATGCACGGTCGACGCGCGGCACCACCGGCTCGGCCGGCAATGCGCCCTGCGGAAGATCATCAAGCGTCATACGGTCTCTTTCGGCTCGTCGATGATGCTGACATGAGCGGCGACGACGCGCCAGCCCTCCGGGAAACGTATCCACGTCTGCATCTGCCGGCCGACCTTGCCGGGAGCCGTATCGCGATAGAACAAGGTGGACGCCACGGCCGTGTCGCGGCCATAGCTGGTGATCACGGTTTTGGCGGTGCGGCGGTTCAGCCCGACCGGCGAACGGCCGGCGCGGAAACCGGAGATTGCCTCGTAGCCATAGAGGTTCTCGCCGATGCCGTAGCGCAAGGTGCGCGGATCGTTGCGGAAGAGCTCGCCGAGCACGGCGACGTCGTTGCTGACGAGGGCTTGCTCATAGCGCTCGAACGCGGCTTTGACTTCCGCGATCACCTCGGGGAGATCGATCTGCATCTTAGAACCCTCTCGGCGCGGGCGCAGCGACGACGCCCATCTTCTCCAATGCGTGCGCGACGCGCAGCGCGATGTCCTCGCGCCAGGGCGCACAAATGATCTGCACGCCGATCGGCAGCGGCTCGAGCGGCACGGGGACCGCGACCACCGGCAGGCCGATGAAGGAGATCGGCTGGGTGTGGATGCCGATATTGGCGCGCACCGGCAGCTCGACGCCGTCGAGATTGAAATTGACCTGGCCGAGCTTCGGCGCGGTGCAGGGCGTCGCCGGCGCCAGCAGCACGTCGACCGATCGAAAGATCTCGGCAAGCTGCGCGCGATACCAGCGGCGGAATTTTTGCGCGCGGTCGACCAGCGAGGCCGGCACCATGGCGCCCGCGATCAGCCGGTCGCGCACCGCCGGGTCGAAATCGCCAGGGCGCTTGCGCAGGCGATCGAGATGGAGCGAAGCGCCTTCGGTGGTGGTGATGACGTAAGCCGCCGCACGGGCGCGCGATGCTTCGGGAACATCCACCACTTGCGTCGCGCCCAGCGCCTGGCCGACGCGGCTGACGGCTTCGACCGCTTCCGGAAACACGTTCTTCTGGAAGTGTCCGCCGGCGATCGCAACGCGCAGGCCGGAGATGGACTCATCGAGCCGCGGCGTGACGGGCTCCAACCCGCGCGTGGTGCAGGCGCCGTCGTCGGCATCCGGACCCTGCATCGCGTCATAGGCGAGCGCGAGATCGGCGACGGAGCGCGCGAACGGGCCGAGATGATCGAGGCTCGCCACGAACGGGAAGGAGCGCGCACGTGACAGCCGGCCATAGGTCGGCTTCAGGCCGAAGATGCCGCAGAAGGACGACGGCACGCGGATCGAGCCGTTGGTGTCGGAGCCGAGCGCGATCGGCACCAGCGCGCCGCCGACGGCGCTGCCCGAGCCGCCGGAGGAGCCGCCGCTCATCCGCGTGGTGTCGTGCGGATTGCGCGAGGGACCGTCGTGGATGTTCTCGCCCGTGAAATCGTAGGCGTATTCGCCCATGTTGAGCGCACCGACGAGAACGGCGCCGGCCGCCTCCATCCGTTCGATCAAGGTCGCATCGCGCCTGGCGGGCGCGAGGTCCCGGTTGATCTTCGAGCCGGCGCGCGTCGGCAGGCCCGCGACATCGAACAGGTTCTTGACCGCGAAGGGTACGCCGGCGAGCGGACCGATTGTCCTGCCCGCAGCGATGTCGGCATCGATCGCGCGCGCTTTCGCACGGGCGCGTTCGGCGGTGACGTCGGTGAAGGAATTGAGGATGCCGTCATGCTGCGCGATGCGCGCGAGCGCGGCTTCGGTGGCATCGAGCGCGGACATCTTGCGCCCCGCAACCGCACTTGCGATCTCGGAGGCCGTCATCTCTGGCTTGGCGGACATGGCGTCAGGCCGTGAAGATCGGCGCCGGCTCGGTTTCGTCCGGCAGCGCGAATTCGTCGACCAGACGGCCAAGCCGCAGCGAGACCTCGAGATTGGCGCGAACCGCAGGCCGCCAGGCCTCCTCGATCGGCAGCGCCAGCGCCTTCGATACGGCGTCGATATAGTCGTCCAGGGGTTCGGCCATCACGCTCTCAAGCAATCAGTGCAGTCTCAGTGTGTCGGCAACGGCGGATGCGGGATCGCCGTCAGCAGCTCCTTGGTGTAGTCGTCCTTGGGATCGCCGAGAACCTGCTCGGAAGAGCCCTCCTCGACGATCCGTCCGGTCCGCATCACAATGACACGATCGCACAACAAGCGCACCACGTTCAAATCATGCGAGACGAACAGATAGCTCATACCTAGCCGCGCCTTGAGGTCCTGCAGCAGGTTGAGGACGACAGCCTGCACGGAGACGTCCAGCGCCGCGGTCGGCTCGTCCAGGATGACGAGCTTGGGATGCAGCGCGATCGCCCGGGCGATGCCGACACGGGCCTTCTGGCCGCCGGACAATTGGTGCGGGAAGCGGTCGAGCAGATTGTGCGGCAGGCCGACCATGGTGGCGAGTTCCTCGCAGCGGGCGCGGAGCGCGTCGCGGCCCTTGATATCGCCAAGCTGCATGATCGGGTCGGCGATCGCGCGCGCGGCGGTGAAGCGCGGGTTGAGGCTGTCGGTGGGATCCTGGAACACCATCTGGATGCGGCTACGCTGCGGCAGCCGGGCAAAGGCGGCAGGCTGAATGCCGCCGATGTCCTCGCCGTCGAACTGGATCAGGCCGGAGGTCTGGTCGAGCAGACGCATCACCATCATCGACGTGGTCGATTTGCCGCAGCCGGATTCGCCGACGAGACCGACGCTCTCGCCATGACCGATCACGAAGCTGATGCCGTCGACGGCGCGGAACACGTCCGGCTCGACCGGCGGCTTGCGGCCGAACAGCTTGCCGAGCACGGCGGTCGCGCCCTGGCGGGGATATTCCTTGACGAGCTTTTCAACGCGGAGGAGGAGCGTCTTCTCCCTCTCACCGCTTGCACCGCTCTGCTCCCTCTCCCCGTCCTTCACGGGGAGAGGGTTGGGGTGAGGGGCTGCCTCTGCGAACTCGACTCGTGGAGAGTCCCCCTCACCCGCCGCACTTCGTGCGTCGGCCTCTCCCCGCACGCGGGGAGAGGCAAGAGTCTCCTCTTCCGGCAGCAGATCGCGCAAGCTCACCCCGAGCCGCGGCGTCGCGCGCATCAGCTTCTTGGTGTAGGGGTGCTGAGGGTTGGCAAAAATGTCGGCGGCGGTGGCGGTCTCGACGACGCGGCCCTTCTCCATGACGACGACGCGGTCGCAATAGGCGGCAGCGAGGCCAAGATCGTGCGTGATCAGGATGGTCGACATCGCGCGGCGTTTCGTCAGCTCGACGATCAGGTCCATCACCGCCTTCTGCGTGGTGACATCCAATCCGGTCGTCGGCTCGTCGGCGATGAGCAGCTGCGGATTGCAGGCCAGCGCGAGCGCGATGACGACGCGCTGGCACATGCCGCCCGACAGCTCGAACGGATAGGCGTGATACCGCTCGCGTGGGCGGGCGATCTTGACCTGCTCCAGCGCCTCGATCGCCTTCTCGCCGTGGTCGGCGACCTGGGCCTGCTGCACATGGGTGCGCAGCACGTCCTCGATCTGGTCGCCGACTTTGCGGATCGGGTTCAGAGCGGCGCGCGGGTTCTGGAAGATCATCGAGACTTCGCGGCCGCGCAAGTCCCGCATCTGGTCTTCTGTCGCCGCCTTGACGTCGATGCCGGAGAACATCACCGAGCCCTCGGCGATCTTGCCGGCGCGGTCGAGGATGCGCATCACCGCGTAGGAGGTCACCGACTTGCCGGAGCCGGATTCGCCGACGATGGCGAGCGTCTCGCCCTTGGCCACGGAGATGTTGACGTGCTGCACCGCCTTGACGATGCCGCGGCGGGTGGTGAATTCGACCGTGAGGTCCTGAACCTCGAGCAGCGGCTGGGAAGTCATGGACGGCTCCCGTCACTCGAACACTCGAAAACAACCCCATGCACAGTAGAGCGGCGACTGAAATCATTGGAGAATTTCGGACGCACGGCTGCCATCACGTCCTCCGCTGGGGATCGACGATATCGCGCAGGCCGTCGCCGAGGAGGTTGAAGCAGAACACGGCGATCATCAGGGCAAGGCCTGGGAAGAGCGCGATCCACCATTCGCCCGACACCATGAAGCCCGCGCCTTCGGCGACCATGATGCCCCATTCGGCCGTCGGCGGACGGACGCCGAGGCCGATGAAGGACAGGCCGGCGGCGTTGAGGATGGCGTAGCCCATGGTCAGGGACATCTGCACGATCATGATCGGCATGATGTTCGGCAGGATGTGCACCAGAAGGATGCGGAACTCGCCGTTCCCTGAGAGACGCGCGGCCTGCACGAAGCCGGCATTGCGGCGGACATTGGCTTCCGCGCGGGCGACGCGGGCATAGAGCGGGAAGTTCACGATCGCGGTGGCCAGGATGATGTTCTGCACGGTGTTGCCGAGCGCGGCGACGATGCCCATCGCCAGCACGAACAGCGGGAAGGCCATGATGGTATCGGCGATGCGGCCGACGACGCGGTCGGTCCAGCCGCCGAAATAGCCGGCCGCGATGCCGGCAAGGCCGCCCATCAGGAACACCAGAGCAACCGACGCGATCGCGATGAAGAAGTCGAGGCGCGTGCCGACGATGACGCGGCTGAAGATGTCGCGCCCAAGCTGGTCGGTGCCGAACCAGTGCGCCGCCGACGGCGGCTTCAGCGCGGCGGCCGTATCCGAGGCGAGCGGGTCGTACGGCACCACGTAAGGGCCGAACAGCGCGGCGAACACGATGATCAGGAGCAGCGCAAAGGCAAAGCCCGTGACCTTGTTCTCGCCGAGGACGTAGCGGGTCTGCTCGAGCACCGCGACGAGGCCTGATGTGCGGGCGGGGCCGACAGGTTCAACAGCAGGCGCAACGGAGCTCATAACCTAGCCCTCCAGCCTGACGCGCGGATCGATCACGCCGTACAAAATGTCGATGATCAGATTGAGCAGCACGTACATCACCGCCATGGTCAGCACGAAGCCCTGCACCGGCGCGAAGTCGGAGGAGATCAGCGCTTCCACCGCGTAGGAGCCGATGCCCGGCCATGCGAACACTTTCTCGACCAGCACGTTGGCCCCCAGCAGGAACGAGAACACCATGCTGAGCGTGGTGATGACCGGCAGCATCGCGTTGCGGAACGCGTAGGTGACGATCACGGTTGCCGGCGACAGGCCGCTGGCGCGCGCGGTGCGGACGAATTCGGACGCGAGCACCGCGAGCATTGAGGCGCGGGTCATGCGCGCGATCGGCGCCAGCGAGAAGATTGCGAGCGTCGTCGCGGGAAGGATGAGCTGGCTCAGCGCCGAGCGGAACGCCTCGAGATCGCGCGCGATCAAAGTGTCGATCAGATAGAAGCCTGTTACCGTCGGCGGCGCGCTGTAGAACACGTCGAGACGGCCGAGCGGCGCCGGCGACCAGCCCAGGCGAAAGTAGAAGACATAAACCAGCACGAGGCCGGTGAAGAACACCGGCAGCGACACGCCGGCCGTGGTCGTGACCCGGCAGAGATGATCGATCCATGATCCCGGCCGCGTTGCCGCGAGCACGCCGAGCGGAATGGCGATCGCAACGGACACGAACAGGCCGAGCAGCGTCAGCTCGGCCGAGGCCGGCAGGCGGTTACGGATCTCGGTGGCGACCGGCTGGCCCGTCGTCAGCGAGTTGCCGAAATCGCCGTGCGCGAGATCGTTGGCATAGCGGAAGAACTGCTCGATCAGCGGCTTGTCGAGGCCGAGTTTCTTGCGGATCTGCTCGACGGCTTCCTTGGTCGCGGCGGGGCCGGCGAAGTAGGCGGCGGGATCGCCCGGCAGCGCGCGCGTCAGCAGGAAGGTGACGATGACGACGCCGATCAGCGAGGGAATCGCGAACATCAGGCGCTTGCCGATCATGGTCAGCATGATGCTCGCTCCGCTCGCGCGAATGGCGAATAGCGAGTGGCGAATGGATATTCGCTCCTGTCGACCATCACGTCCCCCTACTCGCTATTCGCCACTCCCTATTCGCTTTCCTCACCCCTTCGCCATCGCGCGATAATCGAGCCTGCGGTGGAACCAGTATTGGTAGCCGCTGATGTTCTTCTGCATCGCGACGTTGACGAAGGGCTGGTAGAGCGGGATGCGCGGGACGTCGGCGAAGGCGAGATCGACGAAGCCCTTCACGTCGGCATCGTAAGCGGCCTTGTCTCCGGTGGCGGCCGCCGTGCGCGCACCGTCGATGAACTTGTCCATCGCCGCCGACTTGTAGCTCATGGTGTTGAAGACAGAGTTGTTGCCGTGATAGCACCAGTAGAAGAAGTACTCGGGGTAATCGAGCCAGCCCGAGAACACGTTGGTGAACAGCGGCATCTCCTTCTTGTTGAGCTCGGTGCGCCAGTTGGCGCCTGGCACCTTGTTGATGGTGGTCTTGATGCCGAGCTGGGCGAGGCTCTCCTGCACGAGGATGCAGAGCGGTTCGTTGACGCCGGCGAAGTTGAGATCGAACGAGATCGTGGTCTCGAAGCCGTTGGCGTAACCGGCTTCAGCCAGCAGGGCCTTCGCCTTCTCCATGTCGGTGTTGTACTTGTGCGGCTGCGGCCAGGCGACTTCGGTGGCCTTGTCCTTTGCGCCGAACATGGGATTGCCGAGACCGAACAGCACGGCGTCCATGATCTTCTGGTACGGCAACGCATAGGCGATGGCCTGCCGCACTTTCGGATTGTCGAACGGCGGCTTGGTGACGTTCATGCCGATATACTGGATGCCGTTGGAGAACGGCAGCGACACCACGTTGAGCTTGCCGTTCGCCTTCATCTCCTGGAAATCCTTGAACGGCAGCTCATAGGAGATGTCGGCATCGCCGCGCTCGAGCAGCGCACGGCGGTTGCCGGCCTGCGGCACCATGCGCCAAATCACGCGCTTGATCTTGGGAAGCGGACCGCCGACCCAATCCTCATTGCGCTCCATGATCACTTCGGTGCCGGCGGTCCACTTCGTCACCTTGTAGGCGCCGGAGCCGGCGGTCTGCTGTTTTGTAAACTCGAGGCCCCAGGGATCCTTCTCGCTGGCATTCTTCTTCACCAGCTCGGAATTGACGATGCAGGGCACGATCACGGCGAGATCGGGGATCGTCAGCTTGTCCTTCTTCAGGAAGTCGACGCGCACAGTGTGATCGTCGACCACGACGAACTGCTCGGCCTTGGTGAGCGAACCCGCGCTCATCTGGAAGGTCGGGAAGCCGCCGACGCTGACGGCGCGGTCGAGCGACCATTTCACGTCTTTCGCGGTAACAGGCGCGCCGTCGTGGAATTTGGCGTTCTTCTTCAGCTTGAAGGTGACCGACATGTCGTCGATCTTCATGTCGTCGGCGAGCTCGCCTTTGAACTTGTCGCGGTCGTAATAGGGCACGCCGCCGGGACCGCTCTTCATCTCGTGGCTGATCAGGCGGTCGTAGCAATTCCAGGAGACTTCATAGCCGGGCACGTTGGTGCCGATGCCATGGATGTCGAGATTGTTCGGGCCGCCTTCGGAAACGATCAGCAAGGTCTCCGAGCGGGCATCGGCCTTGGCCGAGGAGATCACGGACGGCACGGCCGGGAGCGCCGCGCCAGCGGCCAACCCGGAAACGGATTTGAGGAAATCGCGGCGCTTCATGAAATCGCTCCAACATGAAAGTTTTTGGTTGGAACTGGATTCGCAAGGTTTGTGCCAAGGCTTACCGGACGACTGAAATCGCGCTAAACCACTGATATCGCGGACTATTTCACATTCCCGCCAATCTATGCCTCCTGCGCGATTGCATACAAAGACGGGCAATTGCATAAAAATTAGTCTGGTTTGCTCGAGAGCTCATTATCGAGGCGACCGCCGAGGCCTGCCATCCGGCGCTCGCGCCACGCCCTCGTCATTCCGGGGCGATGCGCAGCATCGAACCCGGAATCCGTCGGGCGGCAGGACGCGCGGCACAATGGATTCCGGGCTCGCCGCTGCGCGGCGCCCCGGAATGACGGAGCGGAGCGCTCAGCCCGGCCAGATCAGGTCCTGGAGCTCGACGAGATTGGCGGCCCGCTCCTGCCAGCCCTCGATGCAGATGTGGCTGTTGAGGTCGCTGGCGCGGTGCAGCAGCATCAGGGCCATCAGGCGGCGCTTGAGGGTGAAATCCAGCGTCGTATAGCCAAAACCTTCGAGCAGGCTCTTCACCCTTCCCGGATGGCCCGCCGCCATGAAGGCGCTGGGGCCGAGCAGATCGTAGTCGCGCCACCCTGTGAGCACGTCGCCGAAATCGAACAGACCTGCGAGCGACCATTGGCCGTCGTCGCAGGCGAGCAGGAAGTTCTCGGGAATGTATTCGCCGATCAGGATCACGGGCGGCGCGTCCATCGGGATCAGCTTCGGGGCGTCACGTAGGAAATCGTCGAGGCCTTCGAGGAATTTTGGTGCGAGGCCGAGACGCGTGTGCCGCGCGCGGCAGCCCTGCATCTGAGCGCGCATGAACGCATCCCAGCGCGGCTCGATGGACGCGAGCTCCCCGAGCGGAACGCGCTGCACGGCGGCGATGGTCTCCCCGATCTGGAGCAGCAGGCGCTCCTTCTGCGGCTCCGGCAGTGATGGCCAGACCTCCGAACCCAGCGTGCCGGCGAGGCGCGTGATGACGAGATAGGGCCAGCCGTCGCGCATCCCCTCCGCGACGATCTCGGGGATCGGCAGGTGCAGACGGCCTTTGAGCTGCGTCAGCGCGGCGCGCTCCGAGACGAACTGCGCTGCGAGCAGCGGCGGAAAGATTTTCAGGATCAGCCTGTCGCCGAGGCCGACCACGAGATTGGTGCCGGTCGCAAACACATGCGGCGAGCCGGCATCGAGGCCATGGCTACGTGCGATGTCGAGGGCGATCGGCAGCCATTGCGTGGACGCCGAGCGGAAGGCGCGGAAGCTTGCGGCGTCGGTGAAGGGAGGCAGCTGTTGCGGCGTGATTGTCATCTGCACTCGCGTATCGAATGCAGGGGCAACTTTGGTTGACCCGGTGCAAGCCAAGGAAACGGTGCACCTCTCCCGCTTGCGGGGGAGGTCGGCGCGAAGCGCCGGGTGGGGGCTCTCTCCACGTGGGGACACTCTCCGCAGACTTCAGACAATCCCAACGTGGAGAGAACCCTCTCCCCAACCCTCCCCCGCAAGCGGGGGAGGGAGCGCACCTCGTTCGCAGCGGCGGCGAGACCTAATCGCAACACACCCTACCGCTCGGGACTCGCGCGCTCGAACTGGCGCAAGAGCTTGTTGCCGCGCTCGACGGCGGAATCGAGCGCTGATTGCGCGCTCTTGTGGCCGGCGAAGGCCTGCTCGAGCTCGTCCTCAATCACGCCGCGGATCAGGATGAAGGAGCCGAGCCGGATGCCCTTGGAATTCTCGGTCGGCGGATTGAGCGTGATCTGCTCGAACGAGATCGCCGAGCCGGGATTGCGCTCATAGAAGCCTTGCGAGCGCGTCAGCTCGAAGGCGGCGCGGGTCACCGGCAGATAGCCGGTGTTCTGGTGCCAGGCCGCCTGCACGCCGGGCTGGGACAGATAGGCGAAGAACCGCGCTACGCCCTTGTATTCCTCGCGCGGACGGTCGCGCAGCACCCACAGCGTGGCGCCGCCGATGATCGAGTTCTGCGGCGCGCCCTTCACGTCGGGCCAATAGGGCATCATGCCGTAGCCGATCTCGAACTTCGAATTGGCCTTGATGTCGGCGCGCGTCGCCGAGGAGCCGATGAAGATGCCGCACTCGCCCTTCTGGAAGCGCGGCTCGGCCGACTGGCCACGGCCGCTATAGTCGAACAGCCTGGTCTTCTGCCACTCGCTGAGCGCCGCGACGTGATGCACCAGCCTCGGATTGTTGATGGTCAATTCCGCATCCAGCCCGGCGAAGCCGTTCGCCCGGCTCGCGACCGCGAGGTTATGGAAGGCGGCGAAATTCTCGACATGGATCCAGGACGGCCAGGACGTGGTGAAGCCGCAAGCAGCGCCGCGGTCGCGCAGGCGCTTGGCGGTCGCTGCCAGTTCCGGCCAGGTCTTCGGCGGCGTCTCCGGATCGAGGCCGGCGTCGCGGAACATGGTCTTGTTGTAGTACAGGATCGGGGTCGAGGAATTGAACGGGAACGACAACAGATTGCCGGCGGCATCGGTGTAGTAGCCGGAGACCGCCGGCAGATAATCACTGAGCGAGAACGGCTCGCCCTGGTCCCGCATCAGGCTGAACACCGGATAGATCGCGCCCTTGGCCGCGGTCATGGTGGCGGTGGCGACCTCGTTGACCTGGACGATGGCGGGCTGGGTGCGCGAGCGGAAGGCGAAGATCGCCGCCGTCACCGTCTCGGTGTAATTGCCCTTGTAGACGGGCACGATGCGGTAATCGGATTGCGAGGCATTGAAGTCGGCGGCGAGCTTTTCCAGCTGCCGGCCGAGCTCGCCGGACATGGCGTGCCACCAGGCGATCTCGGTGGCAGCCCGCGCAGGGGCGGCCAATGCGAGGGCCGCAAAGGCGGCAACGAGCTGCAAAAGGCGCAAGGCTGGCATCAGGATGGCTCTTCCCAGGCCGCGGTCGACGTGGCGGCTGTCCTGCTTAAGGCCCGGCAGTGGCCGTTTCAACCGGGAATGAACGCCGGCCGCGCCGCACAATCAGCCCGCTGGCCGGGGACGGGATGGGGCTTCCCTTAACTTCTGCTGGAGCCCCGTTCCGATCGGAACGGGTTCTAAATTATTAATTTGACGGGTTTTCTTTACGCGAACCGGTATCCACTTCGCTTGAAAACGCTTTAGATTGCATTGAACCTTTTCCTTCCGCCATAGACTCCACCACTGAGGGGTTGAGTGTGCCAGTGTTGAGCCGTGCCGAACTCTCGCGGACCGGGGTGGTCTTCGTCGCGCTTCTGCTTGCCGCAGTCTCGTCGAGCATGCGCGCGACGAGTGCGGTTGCGCGCGAATTTCGCGCCGCCGACACCCAGGCCGAAGATTACCCGACCGTCCAGGCGCTGCGCTACATGGGCGCCCTGATCGCCGAGCGCACCAAGGGCCGCCACGAGATCAAGGTGTTCCACTCCCGCCAGCTCGGGGAGGAAAAGGAGACGATCGAGCAGACCCGGGCCGGTGCGATCGACCTCAACCGGACCAATGTCGCCCTGATCGGCAATTTCGTCCCGGCGATGAACGTGCTGGCGATGCCGTTCCTGTTCCGGTCCATCGAGCACATGCAGAAGGTGCTGGACGGACCTGTCGGCAGCGAGATCCTCGGTAGCTTCGAGCCCTACGGCTTCGTCGGGCTCGCCTTCTACGATTCGGGTGCGCGCTCGATCTATAACGGGGTCCGCCCGGTGAAGACCATCGCGGACCTCAAGGGATTGCGGATCCGCGTGCAGCAGTCGGAGTTGATGAGCCAGATGATGCGCGCGCTCGGCGCCGAACCGGTCGAGCTGCCCTACGGGCAGGTGCTCACCGGGCTTGCCAACCATCTGATCGACGGCGCCGAAAACAACTGGCCATCCTTCGTGACCACGAACCATTACAAGCATGCCGGCCATTACACGCTGACCGAGCACACGATGAGCCCGGAGGTGCTGGTGATCTCTCTGAAGGCCTGGAACAGCCTGTCGGCGGAGGAGCAGACGATCTTTAAGGAGGCCGCGCAGCGCTCCAGCCGGTTCATGCGCGAGAAGTGGCGCGACCTCGAGGAACAGTCGCAGCGCAAAGCGCAGGAAGCCGGCGTGACCATCATCAGGGACATCGACCGCAAGCCGTTCGAGGACGCCATGGCCGCAATCTACGCCAAGGCCGCGCGCGACCCCGCGGCGGCCGCGCTGATCGAACGGATTCGCAAGGTGGAGTGAGGCCTGTTGGCTGCGCTTGGACATAGCGATCACGCGGACAAGCCACCCGGCCCGATCGGGCAGCTGCGCGCGCGCATCGTCGGCCTCTTACGGGCGGTGCCGATCCGCTGGCGCATCCTGTCGATCGCCGCGCTGAACTCCGCCGTGGTCGTGGTGCTGGTGGCGATGATCTGGAACGGCGCCAAGGTGCTCGGCTCGGCCTGGGACGATGTGCGCCAGGTGCGCGAGTCCGACCGGATCCTGGCGCTGCTCGAAAGCGAGACCGGGCGGCTGCAGAACCTGATCCACCGCTACATCAACCAGCCGAGTCCGGACCTGTTCGCCGAGATCCTGTTGCTGCGCGAGGCGGTGCTGGGCACGCTGACCAATCGCGCCGCCAAGGACCCGATGCTATCAGGGTCGGTCGAGGAGCTGGAGCGCACCACCGACCGTTTCCTCAACGGCTTCGGCGAGCTGCGCAGCGTGCAGTCCACCATCGCCAAGACCTATGAGGAGCAGGTGCAGGGCCCAGCCAGGGACATGGCGGGCCTCTACTCCATCATCGAGGGTGCCACTGGCCATCGCGACGCGCTGATCTGGCCCTCGCTCGGCAAATCCCGCGAAGCCTTCACCGCGATGCTGGTCGCGGCCAATTCCTACTATCTATCGCAGTCGTCGGGCGCCGCCGACGACGCGCGCCGCCATACCGAGACGATCGAGAGGACCATCCCGGTCATGATCGATCTCGCCGACAACGACCTGCAGAAGATGGCCTTGCGGCGGCTCGCGGCCCGCACCGCCGCACTTCGCGAGGGCTTTGCAAAACTCTCCGAGCAGCTTGCGAGCCGCACCGAGCTGCTCCGCAACACCATCGACGCCAGCCAGGCCGAGGCGATCGGCGCCATCGACGACCTCTCGACCAAGATGCGCCAGCGCGAGCAGAAGGCGCAGGAGGTGTTCGACCGCACGCTGGCGGATATCTCACGCCGGGTGCTGTCGATCGCGGTGATCTTCCTCGGCATCATCCTCACCGCGGGCGTCCTGATCGCGCTGTCGATCCGCCTGCCGCTGCAGCAGATCATGTCCGCGATGCGGGCGATCACGCTCGGCGATCTCGACCGCGAGGTGCAGGGCACGAAAGCGCGCGACGAGGTCGGGGCCATGGCGCGCGCGGTGGAGGTGTTCCGCGAGAACGCGATCGCCAAGCGCCGGACCGAGGACGAGCTGCGCGCGTCCAAGGAAAAGGCCGAGAGCGCCCTGCTCGAGCTCAACACCGCGCAGCAGAACCTGATCGACGCCGAGCGGCTGGCCGCGCTCGGCGGCCTCGTTGCCGGCGTTGCGCACGAGGTCAACAACCCGATCGGCATCAGCCTGACGGTGGCTTCGAGCTTTGCCCGGCGCACCGAGATTTTCGAAGCCCAGCTCAAGGGCGAGGGCGGCCTGCGCCGCTCGCAGCTGGAGGAATTCGTGCAGTCCTCGCGCGACGCCTCGCAGCAGCTCGTCGCCAATCTGACCCGCGCCGGCGAGCTGATCCAGTCGTTCAAGCAGGTCGCGGTCGACCGTTCCCATGCCGAGCGGCGGCAATTCTCCTTGAGCGAAGCCACCGACCAGATCATCGCCAGCCTCAAGCCCGTGCTGAAGCGCTCGCCGATCACGCTGGAGGTCGACGTCCCCGAGGGGCTGCTGCTCGACGGCTATCCCGGCTCCTACGGCCAGATCCTGACCAACCTCTTCCTCAACGCCGCCAACCACGCCTTCGCCGACGGCCGCGCCGGCCGGATCGCGATCTCGGCGCGGCCGCGCGGCACCGAGGACATCGAGATCAGCTTCTCCGACGACGGGGCCGGCATGACCCCGGACGTGCAGCGCCAGGCCTTTGACCCTTTCTTTACCACCCGGCGCAATGAAGGCGGCACGGGACTTGGCCTTCATATCGTCTATAACCTCGTCACCCAGCAGCTCGGCGGCCGGATGATGCTGGAATCCAAGCTGGGACAAGG
This sequence comes from Bradyrhizobium yuanmingense, assembly GCF_025200905.1. Classification (NCBI taxonomy): domain Bacteria; kingdom Pseudomonadati; phylum Pseudomonadota; class Alphaproteobacteria; order Hyphomicrobiales; family Nitrobacteraceae; genus Bradyrhizobium; species Bradyrhizobium yuanmingense. The sequence goes on from NZ_CP104173.1 coordinate 7,081,983, forward strand.
CACTACTTTTCGCATTATCATGCCCCGTGTCGCCAAGGGCGGCGCGCAAAGCACAGAAAGTGACGGATCTTCGCAATGGCCGAACAGGACGATGTCCTCCACCTGATCGACGACACCGGTACCGCGTCGGAGGACAGCAACGCCCGGAAATGGAAGATCGCCGTCATCGATGACGATCCGGCCGTGCATGACGGCACGCGTTTTGCGCTGTCGGACTACAGCCTGAACGGCCAGAGCCTGGAGATCCTGTCGGCCTATTCCGCGGCCGAAGGCCGCAAGCTGATGGCCGAGCACCGCGACGTCGCCGCCGTGCTGCTCGACGTCATCATGGAGACCGACGTCGCCGGCCTCGAGCTGGTCGAGTTCATCCGCAACGAGATCCGGAACGAGACCGTGCGCATCATCCTGCGCACCGGCCAGCCCGGCCAGGCGCCGGAGCGGCGCGTCATCGTTCAGTACGACATCAACGACTACAAGGCCAAGACCGAGCTCACCGCCGACAAGCTGTTCACCTCGCTGACCGCGGCGCTGCGCTCCTACCAGCAGCTCGAGCGCATGGTGCAGACCCGGCGCGGGCTGGAGATCATCATCGACGCGGCCTCGACGCTGTACGACTTCAAGTCGATGCAGCGGCTCGCCGAGGGCGTCCTGACCCAGCTCGCTTCGCTGCTCAACGTCGACTGCGCCGGCATCCTGGTGCTGCGCGACAATGGCGGCATCGATCCCGAGCTCTCGGTGCTCGCCGGCAGCGGCTGCTACAGCCGCTTCATCGGCACCACCTCCTCGAAGGCGCTCGACCCCGAGCTGCGCGAGATGGTGGAGGCCGCGTTCCAGCGCCGCAAGAACGAATTCGCCGACCACCGGAGCGTGATCTATTTGCGCACCGGATCGGGCCGCGAGGTCGTGGTGCTCCTCCAGGCCGAGCGCGAGCTGTCGGAGACCGACCGTTCGCTGGTCGAGATCTTCTCCTCCAGGCTCTCGATCGCCTTCGACAACGTCATCCTCTACCAGCAGCTGCAGGACGCCAATACCCAGCTGGAGGACCGCGTCGCCCAGCGCACCCGCGCCCTGATGCAGGCCAACCGCCGCCTCTCGGCGCAATGGCTGCGGTTGCAGCGCGCCAACGGCTTCAAGAACGAGATTCTCGGCACCGTCGCGCACGACCTGAAGAACCCGCTCGGCGTCATTCTCGGCCGCACCGAGATGCTCAAGGAGCTGATCTCGACCGGCGCCTCGGAAAGCGGGGTCGTCGCCCAGGTCGACCACATCCGCGACGCCACCAAACGCCTGACCACGATGGTCGATCATTTGATCTCGGACGCGATGGCCGATGCCTTCGACATCACCATCCGCCGCGAGCCGGTCGACGTCGCCGCCCTGGTCAAGGAAGTCGCCGAGGCCAACCAGCCGCTCGCGGTCAACAAGCAGCAGGCGATCAGCGTCACCGCGCCGCCCAACATCGTCACCATGTGCGACACCGACCGAATCCGCGAGGCGATCGACAATCTCATCAGCAACGCCATCAAATACTCGCCGATCGGCGGCAAGATCGACGTCACCGTGGTCCACGAGGGCAGCGACACCATCGTCAGCGTCAGCGACGAGGGCGCCGGGCTGTCGCCGGAGGACCTCGGCCGGTTGTTCGGCCGGTTCCAGCGGCTGTCGGCCAAGCCGACTGCCGGGGAGAGCTCGACGGGACTTGGTCTCTCCATCGTCAAGCGTATCATCGACATGCACGGCGGCGAGGTGACCGCCGAGAGCGAGGGCCCCGGCAAGGGCTCGACCTTCACCATCACCCTCCCCGCGACTGAAATGCCGTGATGCCAAAGCCCGTGATGCAAAGCCCATGATGCAAAGACCATGACCCAAAGCCAGCACATCATGATCGTCGACGATGAGGCTCCGGCCCGGGAGATGGTCGGCGATTACCTCAAGATGCACGGCTTCACCGTGACGCTGTGCGACGGCGGCAAGTCCTTGCGCGCCGCGATCCAGGGCAGCATGCCTGATCTCGTCGTGCTCGACCTCAACATGCCCGAGGAAGACGGGCTCTCGATCATCCGCGACCTCAAGAGCCGCATCAACGTGCCCGTCATCATGCTGACGGCGACCGCGAGCCCGATCGACCGCGTCGTCGGCCTTGAGCTCGGCGCGGACGATTACGTGGCGAAGCCCTGCGAGCTGCGCGAGCTGATGGCGCGCATCCGCTCGGTGCTGCGGCGGAGCGGACCGGCCAAGGCGGCAGACGCGCCGGCGGCGAAGTCGGACAAGGAGCAGCTGGTGCGCTTCGGCACCAAATGGCTCGACCTCGAAGCGCAGGCCTTGCGCGACGACGAGGGCAACGAGCATCCGCTGACCGCATCCGAGTTCGGGCTGCTCAAGGTGTTCGCGGCCAATCCGAAGCGCGTGCTGTCGCGCGAGCGCCTGCTCGAGCTTGCCAACGCCCGCGACGCCGAAGCCTTCGACCGCGCGGTCGATCTGCGCATCATGCGCATCCGCCGCAAGATCGAGCCCGACCCGGCCAAGCCTGCCGTAATCCGCACCATCCGCGGCGGCGGCTATCTGTTCTCGCCGCAGGGCGAGAAGGCGTAGGGCGAGCGGCACAACCCGCTCTGCCGTAGCCTGGATGGAGCACAGCGCAATCCGGGGGTGCTGTAGCCGCGGATGGAGTTGCCCCGGATTTCGCTGCGCTTCATCCGGGCTACGAGATTATCGCCACGGGACGACAGCGGTAGATGTGGCGCACCAAACGCAATCCTCCTAAATTCGTTCCGCGGCGCGCCCGTCCGGCCCCGAATCCCCACCCCCGTATTTTCCGTACGTTGAAATCACAAGGTTTTTTGCCCCGAATGTTTCGTCGCACCCTGTCCGGCGAAACAATTTGACGGCGCACGAAACCATTTTCCGCTTTTCGTGCAGACGTCCCGAAACGTTGGCTCATTAACACTTTGACCCAAGGAAACGCCGCTCGGTTGCGGCGCTACGGGGAGCCAAGTCCATGCCGAACGTCATTGCCATCAACGCCCAAGCCAGCCAGAGCATCATTGCCGCTCAGGCGACCTCGGACGACATGCTCCTCGCAAGCATTGCCGACGGCAACCGGACGGCCATGCACATCCTTTACTGCCGGCACAATGTACGGGTGTACCGCTTCATCCTGCGCATCGTGCGCGACGCCACCACGGCGGAAGATCTGGTCAGCCAGGTGTTTCTGGATGTGTGGCGGACCGCCGGCCAATTCCAGGGCCGCTCGCAGGTGTCCACCTGGCTGCTCTCGATCGCCCGCTTCAAGGCGCTGACCGCGATGCGCCAGCGCCGCTTTGAGGACATCGATCAGGAGGACGTGCGTCAGATCCCTGATGGTTGCGACACGCCGGAGACCTCGCTCGACCGCAGCGACACCAGCGCCATCCTGCGCGCCTGCGTGCAGAAGCTGTCGCCGGCGCATCGGGAGATCATCAACCTCGTCTATTACCACGAGAAGTCGGTGGAGGAGGTCGGCCAGATCATCGGCATTCCCCAGAGCACGGTGAAGACGCGGATGTTCTATGCCCGTAAGCAACTCGCCGATTTGCTTAAGGGCGCCGGCGTCGACCGTTTCGCCGCTTAACAATAATGTTTTCAAGGGGATAGGACCTCCGTTTTGGCCCTCTCCCCGGACACGGAAGCGTTACCACTGACGAAACAATTGAAACAAACGACAACATCAGGCGGAAAAACTTCCCTTCTATAAAGCTCCCATACGGTTTCGTTAAACCTCCCAAGACCTCCAGCGACCCGGACGATGCCCCGTCCGGGTCGTTTTTATTTGGGCCTGAGTGGTTGCCGGCTCCGCGGTCGGTGCGCTCCCTCCCCCGCTTGCGGGGGAGGGCTGGGGAGAGGGTGTTTCCGCAACGGGGCACTCCCCCCAGAGGAAAGAACCCTCACCCGCCGCACTTTGCGAGTGCGCCGGCCTCTCCGGCAAGGGGGAGAGGCGGGAGCCCGCGGCCACCGTGCTCTGCAAAGCAACAGCCCCCGTCACGAAGCCGTGACGCTGCGTAACGACCGTCCCACCGCACGCGAACAGCCCTCGTGACCTCCCTCACGAGTGCCTCATGCTCGACCTGCTCTTTGCTCTCCTCGCCGGCATCCTCACCATCGCGGCGCCCTGTACGCTGCCAATGTTGCCGATCCTGCTCGGCGCCTCGATCGGGCGCGCGGGGCATCTGCGACCCGCGATGATCGCGCTCGGCTTCGTCTTTTCCTTCTCGGTGGTCGCGCTGGCGCTCGGCGCGATCACGCGGGCCTTCGATTTCGATCCGAACGTGCTGCGCGAGGCGGCAGCGGTCCTGCTGCTCGGCTTCGGCCTGTTGATGCTGTGGCCGGCGCCGTTCGAATGGCTGTCGCTCCGGATCAACGGCTGGCTCGATCTCGGCAACATCGGCGCCACGCAGCGCGACGGCGCACTCGGTGGGCTGATCCTCGGCACCACCTTGGGACTGGTCTGGACGCCCTGCGCAGGGCCCGTGCTCGGCTCGATCCTGACGCTGGTGGCGACGTCGAAGAACGTTGCCTGGGCCGGCACGCTGCTGGTCGCCTATGCCATTGGCGCTGCGATCCCGATGCTTGGAATAGCCTATGGCGGACAGGCCGCGACCACGCGCGTACGCAGCCTGGCCCGGATCTCACCGCGGCTGCAGCAGGGCTTTGGCGTCGTCGTGATCGGCTTCGCGGTCGCCGCCTACGACACGCTGATCGTGGCGTGGCTCACCGGCTTCTACCCCACCGGCCAGATCGGCCTGTGATCCCCCTCATCTTCACCGGAGGACGCTTTCCATGACTCTCAAGCTGCTCGCAATGTCTGCTGCACTGATCGGCATCACAGTGACCGGCGCCGTCATCCCCGGTAACTGCGACGAGGCCGCACGCGCCGCGCCTGTCGTCACCGCCGCCGCGAACCAGCAGGCCGCGCCCGACTTCACCGGCATCACCAACTGGTTCAACTCGAAGCCGCTTCATATCGCCGATCTCCGCGGCAAGGTCGTGCTGGTCAATTTCTGGACCTATGGCTGCGTCAACTGCGTCAACACGCTGCCGCATGTCACCGGCCTCTACGCCAAGTACCGGGATCGAGGCCTCGTCGTGGTCGGCGTGCACACGCCGGAATTCCCGTTCGAGCGCTCCGCCGCCAACGTGCAAGCCGCGCTGAAGCGCCATGGCATCACCTATCCGGTGGCGCAGGACAATGAGTCCAAGACCTGGAACGCCTATCGCAATCAATATTGGCCGGCGCAATACATCGTCGACCAGAGCGGCAAGATCGTGTTCCAGCACGCCGGCGAAGGCAGCTATGACGAGATCGATCGCACGGTGGCCAAGCTGCTGAACGCGAGCAGCTGACGCCGCACGGTCATCGCGCGGCGGGCTTCAATTGTCGCCCTTGTTGCTTGACTCCACGGAGCCGTCCGTGGAGTTTCGCAACCGACGCAATCAGCCGCCCGCAATGGACGCGACCACCAGCACCGACATCCGCCTTCGTGAAGGTTCCTCGATCGCGCAGCGGCTGGTCGTGGCCGGCTGTGCGGCTGCCGTCGCACTCTGCTTCACGCCGGGACTGTTCACGCAGGACCTCCTGGAAATCACGATATCGACGGTGGCGCTGCTGGTGGGAGCCGGATTCGTCGTCGGCATCATGATGGCGCCGGCGGTGGTGTGGATCATCACGCCGGACGAGATCCTGATCGGGCGGCAGCGGCCGTTCGGAAAGCTCCGGACGCGCCTCGTCGGCAAGGACGAGATCACGGCGCTACAGGTCCCCGGCAGCAAGCGGGTGAAGGCCCGCTTCCAGCTCGTCTTCACCCTGGCCTCGGGCGAGCGGCTGACCTCGCCGCCGATTTCCGACGTCACCCATGTCCGCGACACCGTGGCGTGGATCGCGGCGCATTTTGACGTTCCCAATGTCGAGGCGCCGAGCAACCCGCTCGATGCCAGCAATCCCGAGATGCATCTCGGCGAGCCTCTCGAGGCGTTTCCTGCACGGGAGATCCGCATCGTCGCACTGATCGCGGTGGCTTTGTCCGCAGCCCCCTATGCCTACAAGCTGTGGCGCGGCCTTTCCCCCAGCCATGTCGATATCCTGCTGCTGCCGCTGGGTGCGATCGCGGCATTCACCATCTATCGCTATGCCAACCTTGCGACCGGCGCGTTCTGGGTCATTCGACCGAACGATATTCGCGTCGAGCGCCTGTGGGGCGACGGCAGCCTGCGCGCCGACCAAATCACCGGACCCGACGTCAAGTCGATCACGGTCGAGCGCCGCGGCCGCTCCGAGGACGAGCATTGCATCGTGGTGATCCGGCTGCATTCGGGGCGGCGGTTTCGCAGCCCCCGCATCGGCTCGCGCGTCGAGGCCCGCGCCGTCGCGGCGGAGATCGTGCGGCGGCTCGGGATCCCGGCGGAGAGCAACAAGATCTGACTGGCCTCGATTGCCACTTGTCGAAGTTGACCCTTTCGGCGAGCTCGGTCTGAGCCTCTCCCGCTTGCGGGAGAGGTCGCGCCGAAGGCGCGGGTGAGGGTTCTTTCCGGATCGGGAGTGTCCCTTTGCGGAGATACCCCCCACCCTCTCCCGGAAGCGGGAGAGGGAGCGCACCCCGCCCAGCCGCAGATCCTATGCTTTTCGCGCCATCCCCTGTTCGTGGCATTGCGCCGAGCCCGTCAAAAAACCAAAGCATTCTCGTGACATGCCAGGACGGCGCGCCATCAACTTGCCATGAACTTGCCCCTCAGGTTTGATGGTTCCGAATGATTTGCGCTGTGTGGCAGCGGGGAGAGCTTGAATGACGGATTTTCGTCGCCTGACCGGGATTTTCGTGGCTGCGATGGGACTGGTCCTGTCTACGCTGCACGCCTTCGCCCAGCAGCCGGACCGCGGCGACGAGCCAGGCCTGATCGCCGATGACGGATACCAGCTCGATCCGGAATGGCAGAAGCAGGTGGTCTACTTCCGCACCACCGAGCCGCCGGGCACGATTATCGTCTCGACGGCCGAGCGTCACCTCTATCTGGTGCAGCCCGGCGGGCGCGCGATCCGCTATGGCATCGGCGTCGGCCGCGACGGTTTCCAGTGGCAGGGGCTGGTGACCATCACCAACAAGAAGGAGTGGCCGGACTGGACGCCGCCGCCGGAGATGATCCAGCGCCAGCCCTATCTGCCGCGCTTCATGGCCGGCGGACCCGGCAATCCGCTGGGCGCCCGCGCCATGTATCTCGGCACCACCGTCTACCGCATCCACGGCACCAACCGACCCGACACGATCGGCACCAAGGTGTCCTCGGGCTGCTTCCGCCTGGTCAACGCCGACGTCGCCGACCTCTACGATCGCGTCCCTGTCGGCACCAAGGTGGTCATCCGGCAGAAGCCCGAGCTCTAAGGTTCATGATCCCGGCATGATTGCTTCGGACGGCCGCAGCGTGCCTTGCGCCAACGCGGCCGTCCGGATCCGGATCATGCAGTCCGTCCTCGCCTGATTCCTTTTCCCGATTTTTCGAGAGAGCAACATGATGCGCACTTTTCGTGGCGGCCTGCTGATCGGGGTCGCCATCGCCGTGCTGGTCGCCATCGGCGCGATCATTTACGAGTTTTACGACACCCGCACCCTGAGGCGCACGGTTCGCCGCGGCGAGGTGCTGTGCGGCGTCAACAAGGGCCTGCCGGGCTTCTCGATCCCCGACGACAAGGGCAACTGGACCGGCTTCGACGTCGATTTCTGCCGCGCGGTGGCCGCTGCGATCTTCAACGACCCCGGCAAGGCGAAGTTCGTTCCGCTCGACGCCAACGAGCGTTTCAAGGAGCTGCAGAGCCGCAAGGTGGACATCCTCTCGCGGAACACGACCTGGAGCATGGCGCGCGAGCTCGACTACGATTTGTATTTCCCGGCCGTGGCCTATTACGACGGCGTCGGCTTCATGGTGCCGCGCACGCGCAACAAGGAGACCTCGCTCGACCTGGCAGACAGCAAGGTCTGCGTGCAGAACGGAACCACGACGACACTCAACGTCGCCGATTACTTCCGCATCAACAACATGAAGTATGAAGAGGTGAAGTTCGATAACCTCAACGACGTGGTGAAGGCGTACGACACCGGCAAGTGCGACACGTTCTCCGCCGACGTTTCTCAGCTCTATGCTCTCAGGCTGAACCTGACGAAGCCCGGCGACCACATGATCCTGCCGGACATGATCTCCAAGGAGCCGCTCGCCCCCGTGGTGCGCCAGCGCGACGACGACTGGATGATGATCGTGAAGTGGACGCTTTACGCGATGATCAACGCCGAGGAGCTCGGCGTGACCTCGGAGAACATTGACGAGGCCTTGAAGTCGAAGAAGCCGGAGGTGATGCGCCTCGTCGGCACCGAAGGCCGTTACGGCGAGCAGCTCGGCCTCACCAAGGACTGGGCCGCGCGCATCATCCGCCACGTTGGCAATTACGGCGAGATGTATGATCGCAACATCGGCGAGAAGTCGAAGTTGAAGATCCCGCGCGGCATGAACCAGCTGTGGAACGCAGGTGGCGTGCAGTACGCACCGCCGATGCGGTAAGGGGTGTCTCCGGGGAACGTCGTAGGGTGGGTTAGCCTTGCAATTGCGCTAAGCGCAATTGCTCGGCGTAACCCACCATGCTTCCGCGTTTGCCGGACGAAGATGGTGGGTTACGCACTGCAGATGCGCTTCGCGCTTCTGCAGTGCTAACCCACCCTACGAGAGCATCTCAATAACCACGCGACCTGGCCAACTGCTCGGTGTGATAGTTCGCATCGCCGAACAACTCCTCGCAGACGCGGGCGCGCTTCATGAAGAAGCCGATGTCGAACTGGTCGGTCATGCCCATGCCGCCGTGCATCTGCACGCCTTCCTGCACCGCGCGCGTGGCGGTGGTGCCAGCGCGGGCTTTTGCCACGGCGACGGCGGGTGCGGCCTTGACGACGTCGGCATCCAGTGCCTGCAGCGCCTTCATGGTGGCAGCACGGGTGATCTCGATGTCGATGTAGAGCTCGGCGGCGCGATGCTGCAGCGCCTGGAATTCGCCGATCAGCTTGCCGAATTGCTTGCGGCTCTTCAGATACTCGACGGTGCGGCCAAACACTTCATCGCTGAGGCCGACCATTTCGGCGGCCACCGCGCCGCGGCCGATATCGAGCACGCCATCGAGCAGGCCAGCCGCCTGGTCGACCTCGCCGAGCACGCTGTCGGCGGTGACCTCGACATTGGCGAACTCGATCCGCGCCGCATTGTGCGCATCGACCATGATGGTGCGCTCGATCGCAACGCCCTTGGCCTTGGGGTTGACCAGGAACAGCGTCAGGCCCTCGCGTTCGCCGGCAGAGCCCGCGGTGCGCGCGGCGACGATGAGGAGATCGGCGACATGACCGTCGATCACCAGCGCCTTGGCACCGGAGAGCTTGAAGCCGTTGCCGGCGCGCACAGCCTTGAGGCTGGTCTGCAGCGGGCGATGCTTGGCGCCCTCGTCGATCGCGAGCGTCGCGAGCAGCGAGCCGTTCGCGATCTTCGACAGATATTCCGATTTCTGCGCGGCATTGCCGCCGCGGGTCAGCACTGATGCCGCCACCACTGACGTCGCGAGGAAGGGCGATGGCATCAAGGTGCGGCCGATCTCCTCCATGATAATTCCGGCTTCGACGAAACCGAGACCGCTGCCACCGAACTCTTCCGGCACGAGCAAGCCGGCAAACCCCATCTCGGCGAAGGAATGCCAAAGATCCTTGGAGAAGCCGGTGGGGTCCTTGCTGTCGCGCAAGTGGCGCAGGTGCGACACCGGCGCCTTGTCGCTGATCAGCCCGCGCGCGGAGTCGCGGAGCATGGATTGTTCTTCGGTGAGGACGAGGGCCATATGCGTGTTTCCGATTCGAAATCTATCTGGTTCGTCATTCCGGGATGCGCCGCAGGCGCAGGCCCGGAATCCATACTCCCGACTGGTGGTTATGGATTCCGGGCTCGCGCTACGCGCGCCCCGGAATGACAGAAAGGCTCACGCCCCCGGCAGATCCAGGATGCGCTTGGCGACGATGCCGAGCATGACCTCGGACGTGCCGCCCTCGATCGAGTTGGCCTTGGTGCGCAGCCAGGCGCGCGGGCGCGCGCCCTGCCTGGAGCGCTCGCTCTCCCATTCCAGCGCATCGACGCCGCCCGCCGACATCAGGATCTCGTGGCGGCGCTTGTTGAGCTCGGTGCCGTAATATTTCATCGCCGAGGAGAACGCCGGATGTGCCTGCCCGGCCTTGGCGAGATCGACCGCGCGCTCGGCGCAGGCCGCGAGCGCAGCTTCATCGACGTCGAAGGTCGCGATTCTACCGCGCAGCATGGCGTCGTCGAGCCTGCCCTGCCCATCGGTGCCGACGGAATCGGCCGCGATCTGGCCGAGCGGCCGGCCGACGCCGCGCTCGCCCATCCCCGAGATCATCGCGCGCTCGTGCTGGAGCAGGTATTTCGCAACGTCCCAGCCGCGGTTGATGGTGCCGACGACATGCGACTTCGGCACGCGGACATTGTCGAAGAAGGTCTCGCAGAACGGCGAGTAGCCCGAGATCAGCAGGATCGGCTTGGTCGAGACGCCCTTCGAGGCCATGTCGAACAGGATGAAGCTGATGCCGTCATGCTTCTTCGCGGCCGGGTCGGTGCGGACCAGGCAGAAGATCCAGTCGGCGTAATTGGCGTAGGACGTCCATATCTTCTGGCCATTGATGATGAAGTCGTCGCCATCGCTCTCGGCGCGGGTCTGGAGCGAAGCGAGGTCGGAACCGGCGTTCGGCTCCGAATAGCCCTGGCACCAACGGATCTCGCCCGCGGCGATCTTCGGCAGATGCTCCTTCTTCTGGGCCTCGTTGCCGTATTTCAAGAGCGCCGGCCCGAGCATCCAGATGCCGAAGCTCGACAGCGGCGGCCGCGCGCCGATCCGCGCCATCTCCGCACGCAGCACCTTGTGCTCGGCAGCGCTTAAGCCACCGCCGCCATACTCCTTCGGCCAGTCGGGCACGGTCCAGCCCTTGTCGCGCATGCGCTCGAACCAGATGCGCTGCGGCTCGGACGAGAATTTCGCGTTGCGTCCGCCCCAGAACACGTCGGCATCGGACGTTGCGGGCTTGCGCATCTCCGGCGGGCAATTGGCCTCCAGCCAGGCGCGGGTCTCGTTGCGGAATGTTTCGAGATCGGCGGATTCGGAATCGCTGGTTTTGAGATCGGTCATTGGTCGTTTCCATCACCCAACATTCGAATTGTTGACAGCGAGTCTGGGCCAAGCCCCCGCGGAATTCAACCACTTATCGGTTATAGTCATTGCTGCGGCGAGCCTTGAAAACAAAGAGGAAACGACAATGCGCCTAAAACTTCTTTCGCCTGGCGAAATGAACGAGAGCCAGCGGCAGACCTATGACGAGTCGATCGCCGGCAAGCGCGGCAAGCCGCCGCCTCCGATGATGGCTTGGCTCAATAGTCCCGAGATGGCCCGGCACGCCACGCGGCTCGGCGAGGTCATGCGCTTCGACACGATCTTCCCGGCCAAGCTGTCGGAGATCGCGATCCTGGTGACGGCGCGGCACTGGACCGCGCATTACGAATGGTACGCGCACAAGCGCCTCGCGCTCGCCGGCGGCATGAAGGGCGAGATCATCGATGCGATCCGCGACCGCCGCACCCCCGATTTCGACGATCCCATGGGGAAGATGATCTACGATCTCGCGAAGTCGCTGCACGAGGGCCACGGCGTCGAGAAGGGTCTCTACGACGAAGCGGTCAAGCTGCTCGGCGAGCGCGGCGTCGTCGAGGTCATCGGGCTGTGCGGCTACTACACGCTGGTGTCGATGACGCTGAACACGTTCGAGTTCGGCCTGCCCGAGGGCGAGGTGTCGGAGCTCGCTTAGTTTCCCATTCAGAAACGATGGGTTTCGAGTTTGGCCGTAGCACTGGCTCGAAGCGGGGCTTACGTGCATGTTTTCGAGGGAGCATTCACATGTCGCAAAGCCCCACCATTCCTGCCGGCACCAGGATCGGCCACGTCCATCTCAAGGTCGCCGATCTCGATCGTGCGCTCGGCTTCTATTGCGGCGTGCTCGGCTTCGAGCTGATGCAGCGGATGGGCTCGGGGGCGGCCTTCATCTCGGCCGGCGGCTATCACCACCACATCGGGCTCAACACCTGGGAGAGCAAGGGCGGCTCACCGCCGCCGCCTGATGCGACCGGGCTCTATCACACCGCGATCCTGTTTCCGACGCGCCCCGCGTTGGCGGATGCGCTGCATCGGGTGCTCACGGCCGGGATTGCGCTCGATGGCGCCAGCGACCATGGCGTCAGCGAGGCGCTTTACCTGCGTGATCCCGACCAGAACGGCGTGGAGCTGTATTGGGACAAGCCGCGGGAGCAATGGCCGTTCGGGCCTGACGGGAAGCTCGCGATGTTCACCAAGCGGCTGGATGTCGAAGCGCTGTTGCGGCAGCGGCAGGGGTGATGCCTAGAGGTGGGCACGGCGCAACCAGCGCCTTTGCCCACCCAGCACGCGCCGAGCGATCAGCGCCCGGCGTCCATATCCCCCGCCTCGCGCTGGCCGCTGAGCCAGAGCGCGAGCAGGGTCCAGAACGCGCCGGACAACAGATACGCACCCGAGGCGATGACGCCGAGATTGGTGGCGAGCAGCAGCGCGACCAGCGGGGCGAAGCCGGCGCCGAACAGCCAGGCCATGTCGGAGGTCAGCGCCGACGCCGTGTAGCGATAGGCCTGCCGGAAATTCGAGGCGATCGCGCCCGACGACTGGCCGAATGACAGGCCGAGCAGGATGAAGCCGATCACCATGTAGATGGTCTCGCCGAACGCGCCGGCGTCGAGCAGCTGCGGCGCGAAGCCGCTGTAGATCGCGATCGCGATCGCCGATCCCATCAAGAGCGACTTGCGGCCGACGCGGTCGGCAATGATGCCGGACGCCACGATCGCGGCGACGCCGAACACGGCGGCGACGATCTCGATGATCAAAAAGCGCACCGGGCTTTCGTGGGTGAACAGGAACACCCAGGACAGCGGGAACACCGTGACCATGTGAAACAGCGCGAAGCTCGCCAGCGGCGCGAAGGCCCCTAGCATGATGGTCTGGCCTTCGCGCGCGACTGTCTCGGAGATCCGCGCCGGCTGAAGTTCGCGGGTCTCGAATAGCGTAGCGTATTCTTCCGTCGTCACCATGCGCAGACGCGCGAACAGCGCGACGACATTGATGGCGAAGGCGACGAAGAACGGATAGCGCCAGCCCCAGTCGAAGAAGTCATCGGCCGAGAGGAGGCCGGCGAAATAGGCGAACAGCGCGCTCGCCACGATCAGCCCTAGCGGGGCGCCGAGCTGAGGCACCATCGCGTACCAGCCGCGCTGCGAGGCCGGCGCATTCAGCGCCAGCAGCGAAGCCATGCCGTCCCAGGCGCCGCCCCAGGCCAGACCCTGCGCGATGCGCGCCAGCGCCAGCAGCCAGATCGCGGCGACGCCGATCTCCTGATAGCCGGGCAGGAACGCGAGCGCGACGGTGGCGGTGCCGAGCAGGAATAGCGCCGAGATCAGCTTGGCTGTCTTGCCGTATTCCCGGTCGATCGTCATGAAAATGACGGTGCCGATCGGACGGGCCATGAAGGCCAGCGCGAAGACCATGAAGGAATAGAGGGTCCCGGTCAGCTCGCTCGCGAACGGAAACACCAGGCGCGGAAACACGATCACCGAGGCGATCGCGAAGACGAAGAAGTCGAAGAATTCCGAGGTACGGCCGATGATGACGCCGATGGCGATCTCGCCGGGACTGGCCTGGTCGTGGCCGTGCTCGCCCGTGTGGAGGTTTGCCATTGCGGGGGTCTGTGCCGTCGCCATTCGTGCGCCCTTAACGTCCTGAAAACCAAAGCTGACCGCCCGGCGGGGCGCCAGGCAATCTGACCCTGTCTGGCGCAAGCTCCCGCACTGCAACATTGGACAAATTGTCCAATGTCCGGATTGTTGCGCCGCAGCTACCCCTTGGCCCCGCAAAGGAAACTCATTCTCATAAGGCTCGGCCCGTGTCTCGTCTCAAGATCCTGGCGCTACTACCTCTGGCTGCTGCGCTCAGCGGCTGCGACTATGTCGTGCTGGCGCCAGCCGGCGATATCGCAGCGCAACAGCGCGACCTCGTCATCATCTCCACCGTCCTGATGCTGCTGATCGTCGTGCCCGTGATGGCGCTGACGGTGCTGTTCGCCTGGCGCTACCGCCAGTCCAACACCGAGGCCCGCTACGAGCCGGACTGGGATCACTCGACCAAGCTCGAGCTGGTGATCTGGTCGGCGCCGCTTCTCATCATCATTTGCCTGGGCGCGCTGACCTGGATGGGCACGCATCTGCTCGATCCCTATCGCACCCTCGGCCGCATTCATGCCGAGCGCGCCGTGGACAAGTCCAAGGCCCCGCTCGAGGTCGACGTCGTCGCGCTCGACTGGAAGTGGCTCTTCATCTACCCGGACTACGGCATCGCCACCGTCAATGAGCTCGCAGCTCCGGTCGATCGCCCGATCACCTTCCGCATCACCGCGTCCTCGGTGATGAACTCGTTCTACATCCCCGCGCTCGCCGGCCAGATCTATGCGATGCCGGGCATGGAGACCAAGCTCCACGCCGTCGTCAACCACGCCGGCACCTACAAGGGTTTTTCGGCGAACTATAGCGGCGCCGGCTTCTCGGGCATGCACTTCAATTTCAAGGGACTCGACGACAACGGCTTTGACGCCTGGATCGCCAGCGCCAAGTCGGCCGGCGGCTCGCTCGGCCGGGCCGAATATCTCCAGCTGGAGAAGCCCAGCCAGAACGAGCCGGTGCGGCGCTGGGGCGCCGTCGATGCCGATCTCTACCGCCTGATCCTCAACATGTGCGTCGAGACCGGCAAGATGTGCCAGAGCGAGATGATGGCGATCGACGCCAAGGGCGGCAACGGCCATCAGGGCCTGAACAACACCCTGCCGCTCGCCTACGACAAGTATGCCCGCCGCGGCACGGTGCTCGGACCAGAGCCGACCTTCGTCGCCGGCACCTGCACGCCGGATGCGCCGCAGGGGCAGACCACCGCCTCGATCAAGGCTCCGACCGATTTCGCGCCGCTCCTGGGTGCCGGCCTGAAGCGGCCGTCGTTCACGCCGCTGAAGTCCTCGTCCTTCTTCCTCGGACAGCGTCCCAAGTCCGATTCCTGAAGTCAGATTCCTAAAGAGAACGCGCATGTCTCCTGATCTTCTCAAGCTCATCTTCGGCCGGCTCGGCCTCGAATCGCTGCCGCTGCACGAGCCGATCGTCGTCGGCACCTTCGTGGTGGTCGCGCTCGGCGGCGCCGCGCTGCTCGGCGGCCTCACCTATTTCCGCCTCTGGGGCTATCTCTGGCGCGAATGGTTCACCACGGTGGACCACAAGCGCATCGGCATCATGTACATGATCCTCGGCATCGTGATGCTGCTGCGCGGCTTTGCCGACGCGCTGATGATGCGCGGCCAGCAGATGCTCGCGTTCAACGGCTCCGAAGGCTATCTTAACGCCCATCACTACGACCAGATCTTCACCGCCCACGGCGTGATCATGATCTTCTTCGTGGCGATGCCGCTGGTCACCGGCCTGATGAACTACGTCGTGCCGCTGCAGATCGGCGCGCGCGACGTCTCGTTCCCGTTCCTGAACAATTTCAGCTTCTGGATGACGGTCGGCGGCGCGGTGCTGGTGATGGCCTCGCTGTTCATCGGCGAATTCGCCCGCACCGGCTGGCTGGCTTATCCGCCGCTGTCGAACATCGGCTACAGTCCCGATGTCGGCGTCGACTATTACATCTGGGCGCTGCAGGTCGCCGGCGTCGGAACGACGCTATCCGGCATCAACCTGATCTGCACCATCGTCAAGCTGCGCTGCCCCGGCATGACCATGATGAAGATGCCGGTGTTCACCTGGACCTCGCTCTGCACCAACGTGCTGATCGTCGCCTCCTTCCCGGTCCTGACCGTGGTGCTCGCGCTGCTGTCGCTCGACCGCTACGTCGGCACCAACTTCTTCACCAACGATTTCGGCGGCAGCCCGATGATGTACGTGAACCTGATCTGGATCTGGGGCCACCCCGAAGTCTACATCCTGGTTCTCCCGGCCTTCGGCATCTTCTCCGAGGTCACCTCGACCTTCTCGGGCAAGCGGCTGTTCGGCTACACCTCGATGGTCTACGCCACGGTGGTCATCACCATCCTGTCCTACCTGGTCTGGCTGCACCACTTCTTCACGATGGGCTCGGGTGCCAGCGTCAACTCGTTCTTCGGCATCACCACGATGATCATCTCGATCCCGACGGGCGCGAAGATGTTCAACTGGCTGTTCACGATGTATCGCGGCCGCATCCGCTACGAGCTGCCGATGATGTGGACCATCGCCTTCATGCTGACCTTCGTGATCGGCGGTATGACCGGCGTGCTGCTCGCGGTGCCGCCGGCCGACTTCGTGCTGCACAACAGCCTGTTCCTGATCGCGCACTTCCACAACGTGATCATCGGCGGCGTGGTGTTCGGCGCGTTCGCCGGCATCAACTACTGGTTTCCGAAGGCGTTCGGCTTCAAGCTCGATCCGTTCTGGGGCAAGATGTCGTTCTGGTTCTGGGTCACGGGCTTCTACCTGGCCTTCATGCCGCTCTACGTGCTCGGCCTGATGGGCGTGACCCGCCGCCTGCGCGTGTTCGACGATCCGTCCCTGCAGATCTGGTTCATCATCGCCGCGATCGGTGCCGTGTTCGTCTTCCTCGGCATCCTCGCGATGCTGATGCAGTTCGCGGTCAGCCTGCTCAAGCGCGAGCAGCTCAAGGACGTCACCGGCGATCCCTGGGACGCGCGCACGCTGGAATGGGCGACCTCCTCGCCGCCGCCGGACTACAACTTCGCCTTCACCCCCGTCGTTCACGACAATGACGCGTGGTGGGACATGAAGCGGCGCGGCTATCAGCGTCCGCTCACCGGGTTCAAGCCGATCCACATGCCCAGCAGCACCGGCACCGGCATCATCCTCGCCGGCTTCGCCACCGCGATGGGCTTTGCCCTCGTCTGGTACATGTGGTGGCTCGCCGCCCTGAGCTTCATCGCGATGCTCGCCGTCGGGATCGGCCACACCTTCAACTATCACCGCGACTTCGACATTCCGGCTGACGACGTCATCCGGACCGAGGACGCGCGCACCAAGCTGCTCGCCGGAGCCAAGTAAATGACTGCCGCTGTTCATCCCTCGCAGACCGGCGAACCGGTCTTCTACCTCGCCGACGAGCATCCGCATCCGGAAGGCTGGAGCACCTCGCTCGGCTTCTGGATCTATCTGATGAGCGACTGTCTCATCTTTGCGATCCTGTTCGCCACCTACGGCGTGCTCGGCGGCAACTATGCCGCCGGCCCCGCGCCGAAGGACCTGTTCGACCTCACCCTGGTCGCGGTGAACACCTCGATGCTGCTGCTGTCGTCGATCACCTACGGCTTTGCGATGCTGACGATGCAGCAGAACAAGGTCGCGCAGACGCAAATCTGGCTCGCGATCACCGGCCTGTTCGGCCTCGCCTTCATCGGCATCGAGCTCTTCGAGTTCGCCCACATGATCCACGAGGGCGCCACGCCGCAGCGCAGCGCCTTCCTCTCCGCCTTCTTCACCCTGGTCGGCACCCACGGCCTGCACGTCACCTGCGGCCTGATCTGGCTGGTGACGCTGATGGTGCAGGTCGGAAAGTTCGGCCTGATCGAGGCCAACCGCCGCCGCCTGATGTGTCTGTCGATGTTCTGGCACTTCCTCGACGTGGTCTGGATCGGCGTCTTCACCTTCGTCTATCTCCTGGGAGTTCTGCGATGAGCACCGATACCCACGCAGCCGGCGCGCACGACCATCACCACGAGGGCGGCCACGCCCACAGCACGTTCTCGGGCTACATGCTCGGCTTCGTGCTCTCGGTCGTGCTCACCGCGATCCCGTTCTGGCTGGTGATGAGCGGCGCGCTGCCGAGCAAGCAGATCACCGCGCTGGTGATCATGGCCTTCGCAATCGTGCAGATCGTCGTGCACATGGTCTACTTCCTGCACATGAACACGACCTCCGAGAACGGCTGGACCATGATGGCGCTGATCTTCACCATCGTGATGGTGGTGATCGCACTGTCGGGTTCGCTGTGGGTGATGAGCCACCTCAACAGCAACATGATGCCGATGCACCAGATGAGCGGCATGAAGTGAGCGAAACCGGGACCGTGACGGGTGAGGACGGAGATGCGCGCAGCAAGGCTGCGCGGTCGCCGTCCTTGTGGCTCACGATCCTGTCGCTCATTACTTTCGTGCTTCTGATCGCGCTCGGCGTCTGGCAGATCGAGCGCCGCGCCTGGAAGCTGGCGCTGATCGACCGGGTCGAGCAGCGCGTCCACGCGCCGGCTCAGCCGATTCCCTCGCCCGCGGCGTGGTCCACCGTCAGCGCCGCAAATGACGAATACAGGCACGTCAGCCTCAGCGGGCGCTTCCTGCATGAGAGCGAGACGCTGGTTCAGGCCGTTACCGAGGAAGGCCCCGGCTATTGGGTGCTGACGCCGCTTGCGCGCGACGACGGCACGCTGGTCCTGATCAATCGCGGCTTCGTGCCGTCCGAGCGCCGCGACGCATCGACGCGCCGGGACGGCAATCCGCAAGGTCGGGTCGAGATCACCGGCCTCCTGCGCATCACCGAGCCGAAGGGCGGCTTCTTGCGGACCAACGTGCCCCAGCACAACCGCTGGTACTCGCGGGACGTCGCCGCCATTGCGGCGGCGCGCGGCCTTGGCGAGGTCGCGCCCTTCTTCGTGGACGCCGACGCCGGATCACAAATCGCCGGCGGCCCAATCGGCGGATTGACCGTGATCCGCTTTCCCAATAACCACCTGATCTACGCGCTGACGTGGTTTACCCTGGCTTTCATGCTGGCCGGCAGACTTTTCGTCACATTCGGCGGCGGGCTGTTCCGTCGCAGGCGCTTCGTCCACGACAAGGCCGG
The DNA here is from genome assembly GCF_025200905.1 of Bradyrhizobium yuanmingense. Classification (NCBI taxonomy): domain Bacteria; kingdom Pseudomonadati; phylum Pseudomonadota; class Alphaproteobacteria; order Hyphomicrobiales; family Nitrobacteraceae; genus Bradyrhizobium; species Bradyrhizobium yuanmingense. Next base: position 7,101,024 of record NZ_CP104173.1, read on the forward strand.
CGGCTCGGATGCCGTCGCCCGCAGGACGGGATCAGATGCTGGAACGATCGTCGAGCCGACCTGACGACGGGAAAACGCTTTCCCAGACGCTTGGGCGTGACGGGCAAGCCGTCGCGCTGCAATCGCAGGCCGACGCGCGCAGCGAGCTGATCGGCACCATGCCGACCGAGGACGAGACCAACCGCAAGAACATGGCGCTGCTGATCCAGCTGCGCTGGACCGCGGTGGTCGGCCAGATCGTGACCATCGGTGCCGTGCATTTCGGCCTCGACATCCCCCTGCCGCTGGAGCGGATGGGCGCGGTGATCGGCGCGCTGGTGCTGCTCAACGTCTCCAGCCTGGTCTGGGTGCGCCATCGCGCTGCGATCACCAACAACGAGCTGTTGGTCGCCTTGATACTGGACGTCGCCGCGCTGACCGCGCAGCTCTATCTCTCCGGCGGCGCCACCAATCCCTTCACCTCGCTGTTCCTGCTCCAGGTGACGCTCGGTGCGGTGCTGCTCGATGCCCGATCGACCTGGTCGCTGGTGGCGCTGACCTGCGCCAGCTTCGTCTGGCTGACATTGGCCTACCGGCCGCTCGATCTGCCGCCCAATCCGTTGAGCGAGACCTATACGCTCACCGTAACAGGCATGCTCCTGGGCTTCGTGCTCAACGCCGTGCTGCTCGTCGTGTTCGTCACCCGCATCAACAGGAATTTGCGCGAGCGCGACGCGCATCTGGCGGCGCTGCGCCAGCATGCCGCCGAACAGGACCATATCGTGCGCATGGGCCTGCTCGCCTCCGGTGCGGCGCATGAGCTCGGCACGCCGCTCGCCTCGCTCTCGGTAATCCTCAGCGACTGGCGCCGCATGCCGGATCTCGCCGCCGATCTGGAGCTTGCCGAGGACCTCGCCGAAATGGAGACGTCGTTGCAGCGCTGCAAGTCGATCGTCACCGGCATCCTGGTGTTGGCGGGCGAAGCGCGCGGTGAAGGCTCCTCACCGACGACGGTGACGGCCTTCATCACCGCGCTGGTCGACGAATGGCGCAATGCGCGCTCCGCCCGCACGCTCTACTTCGTCAACACCTTCGGCGAGGACGTCGCAATCGTCTCCGACGTCGCGCTGAAGCAGGTGATCTTCAACGTGCTCGACAACGCCTATGAGGTCTCGCGCGAGTGGGTCGAGCTCGTCGCCGAGCGCGAGGGCGACAATCTCGTGCTGTCGATCTCCGACCGCGGCCCGGGCTTTGCGCCGGAGATGCTGGCGCAGCTGGGCAAGCCCTACCAGTCGAGCAAGGGTCGCGCCGGCGGCGGGCTCGGCCTGTTCCTGGTGGTGAACGTCGTGCGCAAATTGGGGGGCACCGTGAGCGCCAAGAACCACAGGAAGCGCGGCGCCACGGTGCGCCTCACGCTGCCGCTCGCAACATTGGCGATCGGAGGGAATTTTGACGCCTGACCGTTCGCTGATCGTTGTCGAGGACGATGCGGGTTTTGCCCGCACGCTGAAGCGCTCGTTCGAGCGCCGCGGCTACGAGGTGGTACTCGCCGCCTCGATCGAGGAGGTGCGCCAGGTGCTGGAGGAACGCTCTTTCGGTCATGCCGTGGTCGACCTCAAGCTCGGCGGCGCCTCGGGCCTTGCCTGCGTCGAGCTCCTGCACAAGCACGATCCCGACATGCTGATCGTGGTGCTGACCGGCTTTGCCAGCATCTCCACCGCGGTCGAGGCGATCAAGCTGGGGGCCTGCCACTATCTGGCAAAGCCGTCGAACACCGACGACATCGAGGCCGCCTTCCACAAGGCCGAAGGCAACGCCGAGGTCGCGCTCGATTCGCGGCCGACCTCGATCAAGACGCTGGAATGGGAACGCATTCACCAGACCTTGATCGAGACCGACTTCAACATCTCGGAAGCGGCCCGCCGGCTGGGCATGCACCGGCGGACGCTGGCGAGGAAGCTCGAGAAGCGCCCGGTGAAGTAGGAGCGCTATCGCCATTTGAGAGCATTCCCTGCGGCCCATCCTTCGAGACGCCCGCTTTAAGCGGGCTCCTCAGGATGAGTGCGGAGTGCGCGGCAGCAGTTTTCAACGAGCACTGATGCTGATGAGCCTCATCCTGAGGAGGCGCGTCAACGCCGTCTCGAAGGACGAGGCGTGCGCACCGGCCGCTATTTGCCGAACTGCGCGATCAATTCGGCTAGCGCGACGTGGCCTGTGCACGATCCCGTTCCCGGATCAGACCCGCCGTCCTCCAGAGCGGTGGCGTAGAGGACCGCGGGATCGGCTTCGAGGCGCGCGCGCAGCGCCGCCAGCTTCGGCCAGCGGCTCCTCTCCGCGACCGCGTGGAAGTCGAGCCAGCGTGCGACACCGACAAGCACGGCGTCGGCGAGGGTCGGCCGGTCCCCGAGCAGAAATTGCTGCGTTTCGATCATTTCTTCGAGCTTGTCATGACGCTCGATGACCCTTGCTGTGCCGAAGGCGCGCAGGACCGACTTCGCGGCAGGCTCCATGGCTTCGGCTTCCAATGCGGCCCACAGCGGCGCGAAGGCGGCGGTGAAACCGGTATTCACGAATGCCATGAGCTGATGCATGCGATCGGCTTGCCGCGAAGAGGGATCGAAGCTGATGCGGCGTTCGACATCCCTGGCCTCTAGCCAGGCCGCGATCGCCATCGTTTCCGTCAGCACCTCGCCCTGCCCGGTGATAAAGACCGGCGTCTCGTGTCGCGGATTGATACGGGCGTATGACGGGTTTCGCATCTCGCCCAACATATCGATCCGACACAGCCGATATGGCTTGCCCAGCCATTCGAGAGCCGCAACGAGCCCCATGGAGCTTCCCTTCGGAAAGCCGTAGAGTAGAATTGGGTCCATGATCCATTCTCCGTGATTTCTGATGATCACGCTGCGCAGCGGTGATGCGACCCTAGCCGCTCGCCGCATCAAGTAAATTACGAACTTTTTTGTAACCTGGAGGCGCCGATGAAGGATCTCGTGTCGAGATGTCCGATCGAGGAAGTGATGCAGATTCTGAGCGGTCGCTGGCCGACGCTGCTGATCTATTATTTGAAGCAGGGCACCAAGCGCTTCAGCGACTTGCGCCGAGACAATCCGACCATCTCGCACAGGATGCTCGCGCTCGAGCTCCGCAAGCTGGAGGACGCCGGCATCGTCAGCCGCACGGAATTCGGCGGTTATCCGTTGCGCGTGGAGTACGATCTGACGGCCGCCGGTCACGCGCTCGTGCCGTTGATCGATGCCTTGGGGAACTGGTGGACGTCGGTTGCGGCAGCGGCTGACGGAGAAGGCCGCCGGAATGAAATCAGCGTCTCGGCAAGGGCGCAGCGAACCAGCGGCTGAAGGCCCAAGTGTGGAGACTGTGAGGAGACTGCCGTGACAATGCTCGTCGAGCGCTTCAACCTGCCGGCTGCGGCTTCGCCCGCGCCGATCGAGCGCGATGCCGAAACAGTTCAGTTCGCACAGGCCGCGCTGGCGTCCGCCAAGCGGGAGGGCCTGCAACTTGCGGTGCGGGCGCGCTATGTCGCCCTGGTCGTCATTGGCTGCCTGATCATGGCGATCAACCCGGCCTGGGAGCAGCTCTACTACGTGGCGCTGCTCGGCTTGTTCGCACTGATCGGCTGGGCCCAGGTCAGGGTTGGGCGGGTGGGCGTGTCACGGCCGGAATTGGCACTCCTGTTTTGCGACCTGGCGCTGCTCACGTGCCTCATCGTGATTCCCAATCCGTTCGGAGCCTCGTACTGGCCGGTCGCGATGCAGTTCCATTCCGGCAACTTCATCTATTTCTTCGTGCTGCTCGCGGGCGCCACATTGGCCTATACCTGGCGGACTGTGATTGCGGTCGGCATGTGGACGGCTGCGCTCTGGATCATCGGCATCGCCTGGGTCTGGTGGCAACCCGATCGCGATCCTGCGCTGACGGCCCGCATCGCGGCCGCGACAGGCAACGATGAGCGCTTGTTTGCGATGATCTCGCCGAGCGAGATCGTGTTCCACGTTCGCATCCAGGAGATCGTCGTCTTCATGATCGTGGCCATGACCTTGGCGCTCGCGGTCCGCCGCAGCAACGACCTCCTGGTCCGGCATGCCGCGGTGGAGCGCGAGCGCGGCAACCTAGCGCGCTACTTCTCCCCCAATGTCGTGGCGGAATTGTCGAAACAGGACGAGCCGTTGAAGCAGGTGCGCACGCAACACGTCGCGGTGCTGTTCGTCGACATCGTCGGCTTCACGGCCTTTGCCGATGGACGCTCGCCGCAGGAGGTTGTGCGGACGTTGCGGGAATTCCACGGATTGATGGAGCAGGAGGTTTTCCGCCATAGCGGCACGCTCGACAAATATCTCGGGGACGGATTGATGGCGACGTTCGGAACGCCCTTTGCCGGCGAGCACGACGCCAGCAACGCGCTGCGATGTGCCCAGGCTATGATCGCGGCGGCGGAGCGTTGGAACGATCAGCGGGCAGCGTCAGGCGAGCCAAAGCTGCATGTGAGCTTTGGCTTGCATTATGGGCCGGTGGTGCTCGGCGACCTCGGGCAGACCTGTCTGGAATTTGCCGTGATCGGCGCGACCGTCAACGTGGCAAGCCGTCTCGAGGCCTTGACCCGCACCCTGGGCTGCGCGCTGGTGGCAAGTGACGACCTCGTCAGCCAGGCGAAGGCCGAGCTGGGCGGCGCAGCCGCAACGTTTCAGTCATTGGAAGCGCGAGAGGCGCGGGCGGTCCGCGGCATTCAGCAGCCGATCGCGATCTGGACCCAGCCGCGCGGCGCGTAGAGCCGAACTCCCGCGGCCTCAGGAAGCCAAACAAAAAGCCCGGCCAAACGGCCGGGCTTTTGATTGCTTGCGTTCGGTGCCGGCTTACGCGGCCTCGTCGGCGACGGTGCTGTCGTCGCCATCGGTATCGTCGGTATCGCCCTCGGCATCCGTGTCGGCCTCGCCCTCGGCAGCTTCCGCCTTGGCATTGCGGCGCGGGCTCTTGGCGAGCTGCGCCTCGATCTCCTTGACCGCTTCGGTCTCGGTCGAGTGCTGCACCACCGCGATCTCGCGGGACAGGCGGTCGAGCGCCGCTTCATAGAGCTGGCGTTCCGAGTAGGACTGCTCGGGCTGCGATTCCGAGCGATAGAGGTCGCGCACGACTTCCGCGATCGCGACGATATCGCCCGAATTGATCTTCGCTTCGTATTCCTGGGCGCGGCGCGACCACATGGTGCGCTTGACGCGGGCGCGGCCCTTGAGCGTCTCCAGCGCCTTCTTGACCAGGGCCGGATCGGACAGCTTGCGCATACCGACATTGGCGACCTTGGCGGTCGGCACGCGCAGCGTCATCTTGTCCTTGATGAAGTTGATGACGAACAGCTCGAGCTTCGCACCGGCGATCTCCTGCTCCTCGATGGCCAGGATCTGGCCGACGCCGTGAGCGGGATAGACCACGAACTCGTTGGCCTTGAAGCCCTGACGCTGGGTCACGACCTTCTTTTCCTCGACCTTCGGCGCAGCCGCGGGCTTGGCAGCCGGCTTGGCGGCGACGGGAGCCTTGGCGGGCGCAACGGCAACAGGGGCCTTCGTCGCGGCGGGCTTGGCAGCGGGGGCCTTGGCAGTCACAGGCTTGACATTCAAAGGCTTGGCGGCAGCAGGCTTGGCAGCGGTCGCTTTCGCGGCCGGTTTGGCAGTCTTGTTAGGCATTGCGCTTCTTTTGTTCTTCGAGGACTTTGCAGCCGGCGCCTTCGTCGCGGTCCGACCCTTGGATGCGCTACGGCTGGCCGCGGCGACTTTTTTGGCCTCCTTATGGGAAGCCCTCGCTGAAGTACTCTTTTTACGCGTTTTCTGTGACACAGCCTGCGCGCGGAAACTGCCACGCCCCTGTTCGACATTTGGTTTCACGGGAACCCAGAGGGGCCAACGGGGCTGACGGGGTTCGGCTTAATGTGCCCAATATAGCACATTTCCCGCAAAAATCAATGATTTAGGGGTCTTGAGGGCTGGTTTTCGGCGGCAGCGCCGCTATTAGGGTTAAGTTTGGACGCGAATTAGTCCCCAGAGCCGGGGTTCGGAGAAAAATATTTCTCGAACTTGCCTTCCATGCCGTCGAATTCCTTGGCGTCGGCAGGTGATTCTTTCTTCTGGGTGATGTTCGGCCAGCTCTTGGCGTAGTCGGCGTTGACCTGGAGCCACTTTTCGAGGCCCGGTTCCGTGTCCGGCTTGATGGCGTCGGCGGGGCATTCCGGCTCGCACACGCCGCAATCGATGCATTCGTCGGGATGGATGACGAGCATGTTGTCGCCCTCGTAGAAGCAATCGACCGGGCAGACCTCGACGCAGTCGGTGTACTTGCACTTGATGCAGTTTTCAGTGACGACGTAAGTCATCCAACGCTCCGAAAAGCTCTTTTAGAAGTCGCGGCTTGCCTAGCGCGGATGGCCGGGCGCCGCAAGGTCGGGAAGGCCCGATCATGACGGCTTTGTGTGTTTGATCGATCAAGAAATGAATGCAAAGCGCAATTAATTGCGCGTCCCGAGCTCCTCGTAGAGCACGCGAGCCGAGGCGGCATCGCCACGGCGCTCGTTGAAGGCGGTGACCTTCAGCACGCGCACGGTGCGATCGAGCGCGATGGTGAGGACGTCGCCAAGCTTGATCGCATGGCCGGGCGATGTCTCGCGCACGCCGTTGACGCGGACATGGCCGGTGACGACGAGCTCGGCCGCGGAGGTGCGCGCCTTCACCACGCGCGCGTGCCACAGCCATTTGTCGATGCGCTGCCGCTCGGTCGTGGCTCTATTCCTTTTGACGCGTTTTCTTCACGCCAACCGCTCCGCACTTCGCTCGAAAACGCTATGTTACTCCTTCCGCCCCAACTGCTCCTTGAGCGCGGCGAGCTTGGCGAAGGGCGAGTTCGGATCGATCGGACGATCGCGCTCGCGCGGGTTCGCACTCGACGCGTAGGGGCGCAATGACGGACCGGACTCGCGATCACGGCGGTCACGGCCCTTGTCGCGGTCGCGGCCACGATTGTCGCGGCCCTTGTCGCGGTCGCCGCCGAACTTCTTGTTGTCGCGGTTGCGATCGCGATCCTTGTCGCGGTCTCCCTTGCCCTGGAAGTTGCGATTGCGGTCGTCGCGGCGCTCACCGCCCTCGCCGCCTTCACGCGGCTTGCGGAAGTCGCGGCCGCCATCGCGGCGATGGCCGCCGCCATGACGCTGGCCCGGCTTCGCGCCGTCGGCGGCTTCGCCGGGCGCGGCGTTCGCTGCATCGGCTGCAGCGCCAGCCTCAGCGCCGGCCTGCGGACGACGCTGGTTGTTGTGACGCTGATGGCGATGGCGCTCGTGGCGCGGCTTGCGATCCTCGTGACGGCCGGCAGGACGCCAGACCTCGACCAGCTCGGGCTCGGCGGATGCGACTGTTGCCTCAGGCGCGGCAGCATCGGGGGATGCAGCAGCTTCCGTCGCGGCGGTCTCGGCGGCAGCCGCTTCGAGGCCGGCAGCCTCGGCGGGCGATGCAGCCTCTTCTGCAGGCGGCGCGATGCCGGGGGCGTCCTCGGGCGTAACGGGCGCTTCCGGAGACGCTTCCAGCGCCGGCTCCTCGTGAGCCTCCGCAGGAGCGGGCTCGTCGTGCGGCTCCATGCCGGGCGCGTCTTCGACGGTGACGGATTCGGCGGCGGCCTCCGTGGCCGGGGCCTCCGCCGGCAGGCCGGCAACGGCTTCAGCTGCAGTCTCGGTCGAGGTTTCCGCGCTGCCTTCAGCGGGCGGCGCCTCGGCTGAGACCGTCTCGGTCACGACCTGCTCGGTCGCAACAGGCTCGGTCACGACAGGCTTGGTCACGACAGGCTTGGGCGGCAGCGGCGGACGCTTCTCCATGCGATAGCCGAGCGCGCGCAGCACCGAGGCGAAATCTTCGCCGGCAGATCCCGTGAGCGAGGTCATCGCCTGTGTCACCACGAAGCTGCGACCGTCGAACGCACCGGCGGGCTTTTCGCCCGGCGAATTCTCGCGCCAGGCCAAAGCCGGGCGGATCAGGTCGGCGAGGCGTTCCAGGATGTCGACGCGCACGGCGCGCTCGCCGGCCTGCTTGTAGCCGAGCACGCGATAGGCATCGCGCGGCAGCGCCTTGTCGACCGGGAACGAGGTGCGCCCCGAGGAGGCCAGATGCTGCGCGCCCGAGAGCGCGGACAGATCGACATTGTCCTGCTTCAGCGCCCAGAGCAGCGCGGCGAGCGCGCGCGCGGCGGGCTTCAGGAGGCCGGGGAAATAGATGTGATAGGCGCCGAAGCGGACGCCGTATTTGCGCAGCACGGCGCGCGAGGGCTGATCGAGATCCTTCAGCTCGCTGGCGATCTTCGGGCGCTCGAGCACGCCGAGCGCCTCGACCAGCTGATAGGCGATGCCGCGGGCAATGCCGGTGACGTCCTCGGCCTTCGACAGCTCGAACATCGGCCCGAGCAGCTTTTCGATATGGGTCTTGAGCCAGAGCTCGAGCCGCGCCTGCACCTTGTCGCGGGGGGCGCCGGTCAGGCGCTCGTCGGAGATGATGCGGATGCGCGGATGCAGCGCGTCGTCTGCGGCAGCGAGTCGCGCCACGGCATCGCCGGTCCAGCGGATGATGCCTTCGGAGGTCAGCACGAACTGCTCGTCCGGCGCATTACCCAGCTTTTCGGCGCGCGCATTGATCTCGCCGGCGAGCACCGCTTGCGCTGCAGCCTGCAAGGCTTTCGCATCGGAGCCGGCTTCCGCCGCATCCGGTGCAAAGGTGAAGCCATCGAGACGGCCGATGACATGGCCTTCGACGATGACTTCGCCGGTCTTGCCGATTTCAGTATTCAAGCTCGTGTTCTCCCGCAGGCGGCGCATCAATACACTGGTCCGGCGATCAACGAAACGCTCAGTCAAGCGTTCATGGAGCGCATCCGATAATTTATTTTCGACCTCCCGCGCGATCCCCTGCCAGCGTTCGGGGTCTTTCAGCCAGTCCGGGCGGTTGGCGACGAAGGTCCAGGTGCGGATCTGGGCGATTCGGGCCGACAGCGTGTCGATGTCGCCGTCGATGCGGTCGGCCTGGATGACTTGGGACTCGAACCAGGAATCGGGAATGCAGCCTTTCCGCATCAGGAAGCCGTAGAGCGTCGTCACCAGCTCGGCATGGGCGGCCGGCGACAGCTTTCTGTAGTCCGGGACCTGGCAGGCTTCCCAGAGCCGCTCCACGGCAGCCTTGCCATGCGCGATATCGCGCACCTCGCCGTCGCGGGCGGCGTGATCGAGCACGCGCATGTCCTCGGCGATCGGGGCACGCGTCAGCGTCTCGTGGCCGGGGGCGAGGTTCAGCGAGACCTGCAGCGCGCCGAGCGAGGAGAAATCGAGCTTGGAATTGCGCCATTGCAGCACCTTCACCGGATCGAAGGTGTGGTTCTGCAGCGCGTTGACGAGCTCGGGCTCGAACGGCGCGCAGCGGCCCGTGGTGCCGAAGGTGCCGTTGCGGGTGGCGCGGCCGGCGCGGCCTGCGATCTGCGCGAATTCGGACGGTGTCAGGCGGCGGAACTGGTAGCCGTCGAACTTGCGGTCGGAGGCGAAGGCGACGTGATCGACGTCGAGATTGAGGCCCATGCCGACGGCATCGGTGGCGACGAGATAATCGACGTCGCCGTTCTGGAACATCGCGACCTGCGCGTTTCGTGTGCGTGGGCTTAGCGAGCCCAGCACCACGGCCGCGCCGCCGTGCTGGCGGCGGATCAGCTCGGCAATCGCATAGACTTCATCGGCGGAGAACGCGACGATGGCGGTGCGGCGCGGCTGGCGCGTGATCTTGCGGTCGCCGGCGAATTCGAGCTGCGACAATCTGGGCCGCGTGATCATGGACACGCCCGGCAACAGGCGCTCGATGATCGGGCGCATGGTGGCGGCGCCCAGCAGCAGCGTCTCGTCGCGGCCGCGGCGGTTGAGGATGCGGTCGGTGAAGACGTGGCCGCGCTCGAGATCGGCGGCGATCTGGACCTCGTCGACGGCGAGGAAGGAGACGTCTATATCGCGCGGCATCGCCTCGACGGTCGAGACCCAATAGCGCGGGTTCTTCGGCTTGATCTTCTCCTCGCCGGTGACGAGCGCGACACTGGCCTCGCCGGATCGAGCGGCGATCTTGTTGTAGACCTCGCGCGCGAGCAGGCGCAGCGGCAGGCCGATCATGCCCGAGGGATGCGCCAGCATCCGCTCGATGGCGAGATGAGTCTTGCCGGTGTTGGTCGGACCGAGCACCGCGGTGACGCCCGCGCCGGGGGCGCGCTCGGAGGCGAAGGGAGAGGAGGAGAAAGCCATGTCTATCGGATTAGGTAATGGCGATTTGGGCGAATGTCAGTGCTGGATGGGGCGGTGAGGGGGCTGGCTCTTCGTTCCTCATCCTGAGGAGCGCGTCAGCGCGTCTCGAAGCATGAAGGCCCGGCTGGTGCTGCTGGGCAAGCCAAGCCCCTCGCCCTTCGAGACGGCCGCTTGCGCGGCCTCCTCAGGGTGAGGGGCACACCGCGGGCGTGAAAGCGCCCGCCCCAAATCCCGCGCAACTGTCTCACTTTGCGACGCTTTTCCCGTTCGCTTTAAGCTTCGGAACGACTCTAGAACGAATCGCGGCCGAATCGCTGACTCCCCTGTGAGTCCCGTTCCGTTCACGCAACATGTCGCGGGACTCGTCTTGGTTGCGCACTAGATGGAGTTTTGCGAGGGCACACAAGCGACCGGGGTGGTTAAAGCTGGGGACGGCGGCGAGTCGAATCAGAATCGGGGAGGAGTCAAATGGATTCCCTGCGACGGGGGTTGGTCAAACGAAGAGTGCGAAAACAACCCCATGCACAGTAGGTAAGTGATTGATTTTGCTTAGCCTGCGTTGAACGCTCGTCATTCCGGGGCGCGACGCAGTCGCGAGCCCGGAATCCATCGCGCAACCGTCTCTGCGGCCTGATGGATTCCGGGTTCGCGCCGAGGGGCGCGCCCCGGAATGACGGCGGAGAGAGCGGTGCGGCCTCCTTGCCTACTGCGTCTTCGCGACCCTTGGCGGCTGGGGCGACGTGATGAAGCTGGTGGCTTCCAGCATGGCCGGCCCCAGGGGCGTCGGCACTTTCAGCCAGAACGGGACCAGGATGCGCGTGCCGGCGATGGGGGCGAACGCGATCTCCATGTTGCGCTGGGCGGCGAGGTATTTGATCACCGGGCGGTCGGGAATGTAGCCGGCGATCGGCACGAAATAGATCGCGCAGACCACGACCGGGCCCTTGTACCCCTTCTCCGCCTTCACGGTCTCCATGCGCTTGAAATCGAGCTTGAGCTCGTAGCGCATGCGGCCGTCGAACACTGGCGCGGAGCTGTGGCAGGCGTCCTGCGAAACGGGATCACCGGTGCCGGGTACGCGCAGCAGCGAGGCCGTCATGGGGTCCCAGACGCCGCGGCGGTGCGCCTCGGTGACGACGATGCGGTCCGGATCGACCGGCGGCTCCGGCAAAATCGCAAAATCCTTCACATTGCCCTTGTCGAGGGTGATGCGGATCTCTTCGGTCTTCTTCTGGGTGGTGGTGGAGGCCTGGTAGCCGGTCGCAACCAGCGCGCCACCAACGACGCGCCCCTGGCTGGCGCCGGTGCCGGACCCGCCCGTGAACGACTTCAAAAGCCCGGTGGTGCCGCCGGCGGCCGCCGCCGAGAACACGTCGTCCTGGATATCGATGTTCCAGGCGCCCTTGCCGACGGGAATGCCCGCCAGCGTCGCCTCATATTGCGCCTCGAGCTTACCTTGCGCCGCCGCGGGCGCTGCGCCGGACGCCAGGCCCAGCACCGCCGCCAGGCCACAAAGCGCCATCAGCCGGCCGGCCAAGGGGACGTCCAAGCGGACGCCCCGACGCAGATAGGCTGAGCGCAGGACTTGCGCGAAATGAAGCGTTGTCGGCACGAAACAATCCAATCAGAGCGCGATATGCTGTTACTTAAGCCAAAACCGGCGACAAACAATGTGTCGGGGCATGCAGCCCCGGGAACTCCACCGGACTCTTCGACGGCGAATACGCCCTTTATGTGATGGTAAGGCGCGACAATCATTGCCGTTTTGGTGATCGGCGGTAACGGGGGGCGTGCCGACCTCTCCCCACTCCGCTGTCATGCCCCGCGAAGGCGGGGCATCCAGTACGCCGCAGCGCCTCTGGTCAGCCGCGCCGCCGCGGAGTACTGGATCGCCCGCCTTCGCGGGCGATGACACCGAGGCGGGGCACGAGATCCCGGGTTCGGGCTCTGCCCGCCCCGGGACGACGGGCCAAAAACGGCCCGTCGCCTTGACGCAAGGCCCCTTCCCCCCTATACGTCCGCCCGCTCCCTGCAAGGACGAAAGAATTTGCCCCCGTGGCGCCGAAATGGCGGCCGCACTCGTTGGGGGTTCGAACCTAAGGATTTCTACCATGTCTCGTCGCTGCGAACTGACGGCCAAGGGCCCCCTCGTCGGCCACAAGGTCAGCCACTCCAACATCAAGACCAAGCGCCGCTTCCTGCCGAACCTCGTCAACGTGACGTTCATCTCGGAAGCCCTGGGCCGCAACGTGCGCCTGCGCGTCTCCACCAACGCGATCAAGAGCGTCGACCACAATGGCGGCCTCGATGCCTACCTGCTCAAGGCCAACACTGACGCGCTCTCCCCGCGCGCGGTCGAGCTGAAGCGCGCCATCCAGAAGAAGGTCGGCGACACCCAGCCGGCGAAGCAGGCGAGCTGAGAAGATTTACCGTTAGGGCGGGGGCTAAGTTGCGTCGCGTGGCGTAGGCTTAGCCGAGTAAAGAGTTTGAGTAGCGGCCGGATCGGGAGATCCGGCCGTTTTTGTTTGTGGGGGACTTAAGGGAAGAATGTGCAAAAGGCTATGCGCACTCAACTGTCGGTTTTAGCCTATTGGCGTCCGAATCAGCGCGTGCATTGCAAAAGACGATGGCTCACATGCCAAGGGCAAATTCAATGGAGGCGTTTATTGCGGCGCTCGCGGAAGGGCACGACGACCTGCCCCCTCGAATCCGCACCGTCACACATTCAACCAAGAGCAACAATGACCTAGTCCGAATTCACGCGCACTTCTTGTCGTTTCGAGCGGGTCAACCAACCGTCGAAGAGTTCGTGAATCTTCTGTCTTTCAAGCTCGTGCCATTCTGTTTGCACCGGAAATATATCTCGGCCGTGCAAGGTGACTGGGCAACCCTAACCCCGGGAAAGATCCAACAAAGCGCAATTCAACTAAACCAAAAAGCGATCGATCTTTTTAAGCGAGCGCACAAGAAAACAAACCGTAATGGCGAATTTGGTGAGCTTATTGCCTACTTGCTCATCGAGTCCGTGCTGAAAGCACCACAGTTCGTCGCGAAGATGAGCCTAAAGACAAGTCCACAGATGCCGGTTCACGGCTCAGATGGAATTCACATAAGCTACGATGAAAGGGCTGAAGAGCTGCGCCTCTACTGGGGCGAGTCGAAATGCTATTCGTCTGTTAAAGCGGCAATCAAAAACGCCGTGACGTCGGTCGCCGATAACCTAGAACATCAGAAGATGTCTCACGAGCTATTTCTCGTTGAACAATACTTCGACCAAGCCGACTTTCCTGAAAAGTTCAAGAAAGCAATCCTCTCTTTCCTGAACCCCTACGACGAAAACTATAACAAGCGGACCGATGTCTCGGTTGTCTTAATCGTCTTTGACTTCGCGGTTTATGCGAAGATCAAGAGCCTGAAACCGAACGAGGTCGAACAAAAATTCGTATCCGAACTTTGCACTGCTCTGAAACTATATGCTGACCAATTCGACAAGCTGCTAAAGAAACATGATGTCAAGCAGCACAACATGGAAGTTTTCTTCCTTCCACTTCCGTCGGTTGATCAAATGCGCAGCCTCTTTCAGGATAAGATCGGGTGGACTCCGTGAACGAAGAGCTTTCCAACCGCATTTGGAAGAGCGAAGCGTTCTGGGCACAGTTCTCACATCTAAATGCCGCATGGCTTCGAAAGGAGCTAGCAGTTGATCCAACAACCGGGATCTCCGAGAACGAAGTTATTCGGTGCATCCAAGCTGCTGTGATCCTATCTGGAAACGCTGATCCAGATCGTCAGCGTGCTGCCTACAGCATTGCGGCGTGCGCAAACGATCTAATGGGTGAAGGACTCCCCGGTCTTGCGGGAGCTCTGCGTATTGTGTTGACGCGAATGGGAAATTTTCCCGCCATCAAGACAGCAGATTCCGTAGAGGCCTTTCATCGGCTACCGACACGCGTCGCCCTTTCAGAGGAGCTCCGACGCAGGCAAAATGAGGTCGATGCTGGTGGCATTACACTCACCCTAACGGACTTTCAAAAGCAATTGTGGGACGTAATCACAAGCGGACGGAGCGCTGCCATTTCGGCGCCCACGTCGGCAGGAAAGTCCTTTGTATTACAAGCGTATCTCCGCAACTTAGCTCGCCGCAAGGAGCTTTTCTCGGCCTGTTACCTTGTCCCAAGTCGCGCACTAATAGGTGAGGTGACAGACTCCATTGCGCGCTGGAGAAAAGAAGACGATCTACGTGAGCTATCGATCATCAACGTCCCGCTCACGGAAACGACCAAGCTGCCAGGTCGAACCATTTACATACTCACACAAGAGCGCGCCCAAGCCATTTTGAGCACGCACCCAAGTTTCGCACCTAAAGTTGTTGTTTGCGATGAAGCTCAGTCCATCCAAGATGGAGCACGAGGAATGTTGCTTCACAATGTGGTCGAGAGCTTGATAGCCAGATGTCCGACCGCCCAGCTAATCTTCGCTGGCCCGAACATTGGCAATCTCTCAACGTTTGAAGAGACGTTTCGCCTTGAGAAAATCGCGCATGTCCGAAGCCGCACCCCAAGTGTCGTGCAAAATCTCATAGTGGTAAACACTCGGACCGGAATAAAAGGGCAGTTAGCGCTTGAGAAATTTACAAGCGACAGCCGGCATAGTCTTGGTCATGCAAATATTAGGCACGCTCTTCCCAGCATAAAGGAGCGACTAGTACGAGTGGCCGAGCGGTTTGGTGCAGACAAACCCTCGATCGTTTACGCCAATACCCCAGCTGACGCGGAAGGCGTGGCCCTTGGACTTACCGATGTATTCTCTCAAGTAGAGCCCAGCGATCGACTAAAGGAGCTTGCTGAGTTTGTAAAAGTGGCGGTGCACAAAGAATACGACCTTGCACGCTGCTTATTGCGCCGTGTCGGCTATCACTACGGACGAATACCGGCGCTAGTAAGACGTGGGGTTGAATCAGCCTTCGCCGAAGGCGAGATTCGATTCTTGGTTACGACAAGTACGCTTATTCAGGGCGTCAATTTTCCTGCCCGCAACCTCTTTGTTTGCCACCCGAAGAAGGGCAGGACACTTCAGATGAATGCGGGCGAATTCTGGAATCTCGCGGGACGAGCCGGGAGATTAGGAAAGGAATTCCAGGGAAATATCTTCCTAGTCGACTACGACAATTGGCCTGGCCCGTTAGCAAACGAGAGCAGCGAGATCAAAATTGCCAGCTATCTCAAGTCAACGCTAGATATGAGTCCTGCTGAATTGGAGGCGTGCGCTCTCGAAGACAACCCTCAGATCGAGACCCCTGAGAGAGCCGACATGGAGGCCGCCTTTGCGAGACTACTTTCAGACCAAATGCAGGGGCGCCTTCCCGAGACGCTAGCACGTTACAGCGTTCCCCCAGAATGGCAAACACGGCTCGCAAGCGCGATGGAGATTGCGCAACGGAAGATAACTTTGCCCTTGGTGGTAATCGCGTCATCACCGACTGTGTCTGCGCTGCGGCAGGAACGGCTCGCGAAGTATCTCACGTCCGAGATAAAGGGGGGCGGCCTCCCTCGTCTAAAAGAGCTCTTGCCACAGCATCCACGAGACCCAGACTCCTTTAAAGCCTTGTCAGAAATCTATCGCATCTGTCACGAACACCTATTGACCCTCATCGTACCGAAGCTTCATGTTCGTATGGCTGCGATCTCGCTCAAATGGATGCGTGGCGAACCACTTCCAGAAATCATCGACGAGAACCACAAGAGGTCGGGCGGCAATTTATCATCCAACATCAGAAATACACTGAGCGATATCGAACAAGAAGTTCGCTTCAAATATCTTAGACTGACCTCTTGCTACATCGCGGTTCTCTCGCATGTACTAAAGTCCAGCGGCTACTCTGCATACTTAAGCGGGCTATCTTCGCTTCCATCATATCTCGAGATGGGGGCCTCAGATCAAACTATGATCAGCTTTATTAATCTTGGCGTATCAAGAATGACAGCCCGCATATTGACCGATAGGCTGATGGATAAGGAGATGGGCCCAGAGGCTGCACTCACGTGGCTCAAACAACAAGACCTCGGAAGCCTCGGTCTTTCATCCATCGTATTAGCGGACATTGAACGGGCGCTCGCAAACGCAGGCACCGGCTGAGCTAGAAAAGGTGAGGTGCGATACAAGGCTTATAAGAAAACCTCGCCCATGTACCGTCGGTGCGAACCACTCGAAAGCATTGCGATGAGTAGTCCGCGGCTTGCACTTCGAAGTGGTCGATACCTACGCCAACTTTCTCGTCGCGATTGGGATGGCGTTCCAAGAGGCTGACAAGATCAGCTGCGTCGACGTCCAACACCCTGTCGCCCGGCCGATACCGATGGAGCATGTCGCTGAAGAACTTTGATGCTTCCCCTTGCGTAGCAAAAGTCCGTGTCGACAGAACCACTGGATTTTTACGCCCCAAGTCTCCCTCCGTCTCAATGACTGATGTAAAAAGATTTTGTCTATGAAAAAGCTGGCCCGGACTTCAGCCCTGCGCACGCGCAACATTTAGGCGCACCTCCTCCATATTACAACCGGGGGATTGTTTGCAACTGCAGACCGTAGCAGGACAGTTGCCCAAGGGTGCATTCTGGCTAAGTTCTTTCGCCAAATTCCGCTATACTCGCCCCGGTAGCATCCCCCGGAGGCGCATCCCATGGAGACCGCGGCCAATTCCGACCACAAGCCCGCCGGCAAGAACCTCGTCATCTGCTGTGACGGCACCGGCAACGAGATCTCGGAGAACATCTCCAACGTCCTGAAGCTCTATCGCTGCCTGCGCAAGACGGACAAGCCCTCGCCGCGACAGATGGCGCCTTCGACTCCGGCGGCCGTCACCGCGGCCCCACCCGTAAACACCCCCCGCGCGCGTTAACCGTCCATTAACCAACGCACCCTAGCCTGCGGTAATCGTCCAGCCATCATTAGCTCGAAATGCCTTCCCGGTTCGCTCCAGGAGAAGCGCCGATGTGCGTTGAGTTGTTGACGTATGCCGATCTCGGTGCCCGCCTCAATGTCTCGCGCGAGGCCGCGCGGGCACTGGCGCGGCGTCGGCGGTTGCCGCGCTCGCGGTCGGACGACGGCAAGGCGGTGGTGAGCGTCGATCTCGCCGCTCTCCGCTACACGCCGCGCCCGCGACGAGCCCGCCGGGAAGATCCCATCGGGGTCTCCCTGGCCAGGATCGAGGCCGTCAAGACCGAGGTGTTCAAGGCAGAGATCGCGCGGCTCGAATCCGTCGCAACCGCCTACAGGGCCGTGTTCGAGCGCGAGCGCGAACGTGCCGATCGCCTCGCCGTCGAGCTGACGCAGGCGGCCGCCGAGACGACGGCCGCCAATGCATGGGCTGCACGACTGGAAGACGAAGTGACGGCGCTGCGGAGCGGTCGCCGCCCTGGCGGCTCGATCGCGGGACACGCGGTGCGCCGGTTGGGACATCTGGCCGCCTTCATCGTGCAAGCAGACCGCGCGGCCCGCAGGTAGGACTCAGAACTTTCTTTAATCCCCGGCTTGCCGGAGCAATCGCGAGGGAAGAATGACTGGCAACACCGATATCCATGAGATGAAGGCCCGCATCGTCGTGTTCGGCGTCGGCGGCGCCGGCGGCAATGCCGTCAACAACATGATCACGGCCGGGCTGCAGGGGGTCGAGTTCGTGGTCGCCAACACCGACGCGCAGGCGCTGGCGATGTCGAAGGCGAAGCGCCTCATCCAGCTCGGCACGAAGGTGACCGCAGGGCTCGGCGCCGGCTCGCAGCCGGAACTGGGACGCGCCGCAGCCGAGGAGGCGATCGACACGATCCGCGAGCAATTGACCGGCGCGCACATGGTGTTCGTGACGGCCGGCATGGGCGGCGGCACCGGCACCGGGGCTGCACCCGTCGTCGCCAGGATCGCGCGCGAGCTCGGCATTCTCACCATCGGCGTCGTCACCAAGCCGTTCTACTTCGAGGGCCAGCGCCGCATGCGCTTTGCCGAAGCCGGCATCGAGGAGCTGCTGAAGACGGTCGACACCCTCCTGATCATCCCGAACCAGAACCTGTTCCGGGTGGCCAGCGAGAAGACCACGTTCGCCGACGCCTTCGCCCTTGCCGACCAGGTGCTTTATTCGGGCGTGGCCTGCATCAGCGACCTCATCGTCAAGGAAGGTCTGATCAATCTCGATTTCGCCGACGTCCTCTCCGTCATGAAGGAAAAGGGCAAGGCCATGATGGGACGGGGCGAGGCTTCCGGCGAGAAGCGCGTGCTCGCCGCCGCCGTCGCCGCGATCTCCAATCCGCTGATCGAGAACCCCTCGATCAAGCGCGCCAGTGGCCTCATCATTTCCATCACCGGCGGCAAGGATCTCATGCTGTACGAGGTCGACGAAGCCGCCACCCGCATTCGCGACGAGGCGGACCCGGACGCCAACATCATCGTCGGTGCGTCCTTTGACGAAAGCCTAGAGGGCATCGTCCGCGTCTCGGTGGTGGCGACCGGTATCGATAATCTCGATCCGGCGCAGGCGCACCCGGTGGAAACCGCCCTCACCCAGCTCGCCGGCAGGCTGCGCAACGACGGCCGTCGCATCGCCGATCGCATCGAGCGCAGTGCCCCCCTGCCGCAAGCGGGAAACCCGCCGCTGCGGCCGCAGCCGCACCACCCCGTGGGGCCACCGGCACGGCCGGGCCTGGACCATGCGCGGCAGGCGGCGCTTCAGCCGCTCGATGCTTACGGCCGCGCGCCTGCGCGCAATGCGCCCGACGAGGCCGTTCTCGATATTCCGGCCTTCCTGCGCCGCGCGGCGAACTGAGCGGGTCGAGCCGGGCTGCGGATCGGACGACCAGCGAGCCAAATAACAGGTCGTCATCCCCCGGGGCTCGCGAAAGCGAGAGCTATGATGCGCAATTGCGCATCGGAGGATCCATTTAGCCGCGGTGACCGTTGAGCAATGGATTCTCAGGTGCGCAATTGCGCACCGTAGTTCGCGCCAAGGGGCGCGCCCCGGAATGACGGAGCAAAGCAGCACCTGAGGAGCCCGCCTCAAGCGGGCGTCTCGAAGGATACGCCGCAACGAAACCAGCCGCCGATGCTTCACGCCGCCGTGCTGCGCGGGCTCTCGGCGGTTTCCTTCTTGTCCGTTTCCTTGTCGCGGGACAGCCAGGCCGGAAAGCGAAGCAGGCGTTCGTTGGTGTCCTTCGGCAGCTCGACGGGCGGCACTTCAACGGCCGAACTCGGCAAGTCCAGCGCCGCGTGGCCGGATCGCACTGCATCCGCGCGCTGATCCAGTTCACGCAACAGGGGATCGAGCACGCTGTCGACCTCGGTCGCCACCGACACCAGGAAACTATTGAGCTCGCGCGCCTCGGGCACAACGGCCGCCGCCGATTCGACCGCCCTGGAGAGACCGTCCACGACAGGTGCAAACGCTCCGGCGGCTTGCTTGATTCGCGTCTTGATCAGTTCGATCTCACTCAGGACGCGTTCACGCTCTCGCCTTTTCTTCTCCTCCGAAAGGCGGGCTTCAATTTCGGCGATCTGCGCCGCCAGGGTCGTGGCTTCGGATGCGAGCGCATCGCGTCTGCCACGCGCGCGATCGAGATCGCGGCTGAGATTGTCCACTAAGTCGTCCCTTGCGAACATGGCTTTGCTCCATAGGACAGGCGTTCTGCCCTGTAGGACGGCCTTGGCGCGAACCGCCAGCCTCGCCATCGACCGGATGGCCGGATCGGCCGAAACAGGCATCAACTTCCGTCGCGTCACATCGGCCGACATGGTGATCCCCCATCGTCGACATTAGGCAACCGCATGGTTAACAAGAGGTTAATGTCAACACAGCCTTCGGCCATGGGACCGGGTGCCGGCGACGTCGCCTCCTCGCTGCCATCCATTTTCCGCTATACTCGCCCCGGTAGCATCCCCCGGAGGCGCATCCCATGGAATCCGCCCACCCCGCCGACCACAAGCCCGCCGGCAAGAACCTCGTCATCTGCTGTGACGGCACCGGCAACGAGATCTCAGAGAACATCTCCAACGTCCTGAAGCTCTATCGCTGCCTGCGCAAGACGGACAAGACGCAGCCGCGGCAGATGGTGTTTTACGATCCCGGGGTCGGCACCATGACGGAGCCGTCGACGTGGGGGCGCTGGAAGGCCAACATCAAGCTGGTGTGGGGGCTCGCGACCGGATACGGGCTCGATGACAACGTGCTGTCATCCTATTGCTTCCTTGTTCAGCATTACGCGCCGGGCGACAAGATCTATTTGTTCGGCTTCTCGCGCGGGGCCTACACGGTGCGCGTGCTGGCGGGGCTGATCCACAAGATCGGCCTGATCTCGCCGGAGCAGGCGAACCTCGCCGGCTCGGGCCTCATCGCCTACAAGCAATATTCCGGCAGCGGGCGCGGCAACGACGTCGAGGATATCAAGAACATCGTGTTCGACGAGAGCGGGCCGCTGCCGAAGGACGAGTTCGACCTCGCCGCGCAGTTCGCGCGCATCACCTCGACGCGCTGGCCGACCATCCATTTCGTCGGCGTGTGGGACACGGTGGCGAGCGTGATCGTGCCGCGCGCCGACCGCTTCTACTGGCCGAGCCTGGAGGAGCTTGCCTTCACGCTGCGTGATCCCAGCATCAGGATCTTCCGGCAGGCGATCGCGATCGACGAGTGGCGGCGCATGTTCCGCCTGAAGCCCTACGCGGAGCCGCAGGAGTTCTGGAGCAACCGCTACGTGCCTGACGAGAAGAAGGTGCCGCAGGACATCATGCAGGTGTGGTTCGCCGGCGTGCATTGCGACGTCGGCGGCGGCTATCCGGAGGCCGAGAGCGGCGAGTCCAAATATCCGCTGCTCTGGATGATCGACGAGGCCGAGAAGGCCGGGCTGAAGTTCAACCCGCGCACGGTGAACCAGCTTGCCTGGGGTATCCAGCGCAAGAACTCGCCGTTCACCTATGTCGAGCCCGCTTTTACCGGCAAGAGCGGCATGCTGCACGATTCCATGACGGCGGCCTGGCGCGTGCTGGAGTTCTTGCCGAAGCGCGCGAAGTACCGGGAATGGCCGGCGCGGAAAGTCTATTTCGGCTTCTACATCCCCGATGGCGAGCCGCGCCTGATCCCCGAAGGCGCACATGTGCATGAGAGCGTGCTGAAGCGCATGACGGTGGAGCCGGACTACCGGCCGGTGAACCTGCCGAAGGATTACGTGACGGTGCCGATGCCGGTGCCGCCGGGGCTGGCGGCGGGGATCGAGGTGGTGCCGGTGACGGAGTGAGGGCGTGGGCACGGCTCGCTGCTCGTCATTGCGAGGAGCCCTTGCGACGAAGCAACCCAGGCTGCCTCCGCGGAGGGATTTCTGGATTGCTTCGCTTCGCTCGCAATGACGGGTGCGGAGACAGACGCGCGCCACATCGCCATTCCCCTCCAGGGAAGGGTGGCAGCCCGCTACCGCTGCTTTTGCCTTTCGCTGACACTTTTCGTTAAAATTCTCGGGCGCGGCTTAGGGGGATCGCATCAACTCTTTTCCATGATTGGGACAGATCAGCCGCCGCGACCTGCGGAGTTGGAGGAGACGTGCCAATGCATCCGCGCAAGTTTGTCCGTGTGAAGCCCGCGGGCCTGGTGTCACGCCAGGCCAAGATCATCACCGACCCGCGCGCGCCCGTGATCCCGTGCACGCTGATCGACTATTCGCCCGGCGGGGCCTGCGTCGATCTCGGCGGGCAGGTGACGATTCCCGATCGCTTCGAGCTGCTGCACGTCAACACCAAGAAGCGCTGCCGCATAGCCTGGAAGCGCGGCACGCGCGTGGGCGTGGTGTTTTGAGGGGGCGCTCCTGACATCCCATGCAGCGGCATCGGCACTGCGCTCCCTCCCCCGCTTGCGGGGGAGGGCTGGGGAGAGGGTGTCTCCGCGTTGGGATTTTCGAGAATTGACTGAGGCTCTCCCTGCGCGGCGAGAGATCTCTGCGGGATACCCGCGACGGCTCCGCCGCGGAGAGAGCCCTCTCCCCAACCCTCTCCCGCAAGCGGGAGAGGGAGCTCAGTACCGACGCCGAAGCACTGTTCACACAATCTGCAACAGCCCGCCCTTGCGCTGCAAACGGCCAGCGTCTTCGCGCATGACGGCTCCGGCGGGGTCGGCTAGATTGCGTCCCTAACAACAAGAACGAATTGTCCGGGGAGGACAGGCGTGCACCAGGGACGTGTCGTGTTCGGCGCGATCGAGGAGGTCGTGTTCGGCCATCCTGCGGCTGAAGCCATCGTCGCGCAGATGGACCGGCTCGGAACAAGCCGCGCCTTCCTGATGGTGTCGGGGACGCTGAACCGGCAAACCGACGAAATCACGAAAATCAGAGAGGCGCTCGGCTCCCGCTGCGCCGGCCTGTTCGACGCGATGCCGGCCCATACGCCGCGCGAGGCGGTGATCGCGGCGACACAAGCGGCGCGCGCGGCGGAGGCGGATCTGATCGTCACAATCGGCGGCGGTTCCATCACCGACGGCGCCAAGGCGGTGCAGCTCTGCCTTGCCAACGGCATCGACGATATCGCGGGCATCGACCGCATCCGCGTGCACAAGGGTGCCGCGCCCGAGATGAAGGCGCCCATCGTGCGGCAGGTCAGCGTGCCGACCACGATCGCCGGCGGCGAGTTCTCATCGATCGCCGGCGTCACCGACCGCGCGAGCCACGTGAAGCAGATGCTGCGGCATCCGCTCACTGTCCCGCGCGCGACCATCCTCGATCCTGCGATCACCGTGCACACGCCGGAATGGCTGTTCCTGTCGACCGGCATCCGCGCCGTCGACCATTGCGTCGAGGCGATCTGCTCGCGCGAGACGCATCCTTACGCCGATGCGCAGGCGGTGAAGGGCCTCGCCATGCTCGCCGACGCGCTGCCGCGGGTGAAGGCCGACCCTAGAGATCTCGATGCGCGGATGGATGCGCAGATCGGCACCTGGCTGTCGATGGGCGCGCTCGCCGCCGGCGTGCCCATGGGCGCGAGCCACGGCATCGGCTACGTGCTGGGCGGGGCCTACGACGTGCCGCACGGCTACACCTCCTGCGTCATGCTGCCGGCGGTGATGCGCTGGAACGCGCGCGACAATGCCGAGCGGCAGATGATCGTCGCGGCCGCCATGGGCTATCCCGGCCGTGACGCAGCCGACGTGCTCGATGCCTTCATCCGCTCGCTCGGCATGCCGCGCAGCCTCGCCGACGTGCGCATCGCGCCGGATCATTTCGATGCGATCGCGGAAGCCGCGATGCGGACGAACTGGATTCCGCGCAACCCGCGCAAGATCGAGGGCCCCGCCGATGTGCGCGAGATCCTGCTGCTTGCCGCCTGATCGACATCCGGAGGATCGATGTACACAGGTCACCACGCCCGCCTGCGTCCGCTGCAGCCCGCCTTCATCATGGCGGCGACCGGCGAGGCCGTCACCTATCGCGACTTGGAGGCGCGCAGCAACCGGCTGGCGCACTTGTTCCGCCAGCACGGCTTGAGGCGGCTCGACCATTATTCAATCTTCATGGAGAACAATGCGCGTTATCTCGAAGCCTGCGGCGCGGGCGAGCGCTCCGGGCTCTACTACACCTGCATCAACTCGTTCCTGACGCCGGGCGAGCTCGCCTATCTGCTCGTCAACAGCCAGTCGAAGATTTTGATCACGTCGATGGCCAAGCTCGCCATCGCGCGCGAGGCGATCGAGGCTTGTCCCGACATCAAGCTCTGCATCGTCGCCGACGGCCCGGGCGAGAGCGAGCGCATCGTTGGCCTATCGGAGGTGACCGCCGGCCTGCCGGCAACGCCGATTCCCGACGAGTGGCTCGGCACCGCCATGCTCTATTCCTCCGGCACGACGGGACGACCTAAGGGCATCCTGCGCCCGCTGCCGGAGGAGAAGCCGAAGCACAATCTGCCGCTGTTCGATTTCCTGTTGAGGCTCTGGCACTACCGCGAGGGCATGGTCTACCTGTCGCCGGCGCCGCTCTATCATTCGGCGCCGCAGGCGGCCGTGAACCTCACGATCCGCATGGGCGGCACCGTGATCATCATGGAAAGCTTCGATCCCGAGCGTTACCTGCAGCTGGTCGAGCAATGGGGCATCACCCACACGCAATTGGTGCCGACGATGTTCTCGCGCATGCTGAAGTTGCCGGAGGAGGTGCGCGCCCGCTACGATCTGTCCTCGCTGGAGATCGCCATCCACGCCGCCGCGCCCTGTCCGCCGCAGGTCAAGGACGAGATGATCAAATGGTGGGGACCGATCATCCACGAATATTACGGCGCCACCGAAGGCCTCGGCTTCACCGCCTGCAACAGCGAGGAATGGCTGGCGCATCGCGGCACCGTCGGCAAGGTGCTGCTCGGGGACCTGCACATTCTCGACGAGAACATGCGGGAATGCCCGACCGGCACGCCCGGCCAGGTCTGGTTCAAGACGGCAACGCCGTTCGAATATTTCAACGATCCCGAGAAAACCAAGGAGGCGCGCTCTGCCGATGGGAGCATGAGCACGGTCGGCGACGTCGGCTATGTCGATGCCGACCGCTTCCTATACCTGACCGACCGCGCCACCTTCATGATCATCTCCGGCGGGGTGAACATCTATCCGCAGGAATGCGAGAACCTCCTGATCACCCACCCCAAGGTGGCGGACGCCGCGGTGTTCGGCGTACCCAATGCCGATCTCGGCGAGGAGGTGAAGGCGGTGGTGCAGCCGATGCCCGGCGTGGAGCCGGGGCCGGCGCTCGCCGAGGAGCTGATCGCGTTCTGCGCAAAGTCGCTGTCGCGGCAGAAGGTGCCGCGCTCGGTCGATTTCGAAAAGGAATTGCCGCGGCTGCCGACCGGCAAGCTGTACAAGCGGCTGCTGCGGGACCGGTACTGGGGGAACAAGGTCTCGCGGATCGTGTGAGGGTTTCCGCTACGTAAGGTGCGCAAGCAAGCGCCATACACGCAACTGTCTTCCCGGGGCGCGACGAAGTCGCGAGCCCGGGACCCATAACCCCAGGAAGGAGTTGCGGCATGAGCTGGCAACTCCAAGTCTTCGCCAAACTCCTCCCTGTGGCTATGGATCCCGGATCGGCGCGCGCTTAGGGCGCGCTTGTCCAGGATGACAGCGGAGGTTGCTGATGCGACCTCGCGCAAACTCTGCACAGGAATCGGCTCTTCGCACCTGCACTCCCCATCGTGAGAGAAGCGCCTGAGATATTCCGTCATCCGAATTGTCGAGAGCGCAGCTAGCCTTGCGGGTTGCCTCGCTGCACGCGCCTCGCTATCGTCGGGATAAACAGGCCGCAAAAGGCCGAGGTCCAGGGAGGATGAGCATGCGGAGCGTGTGGGCGCTCGCCGCAATGGCGGCGTTATCTGTGCTGACGACCTCAACTGCCACGCTCGCCGGCGAGCCCAAGCAGGGCGGCATTTTGCGGATGTATCACCGCGACAGTCCGGCCAACGCCTCGATCCTCGAAGGCGCGACCTATTCGATCAACATTCCCTTCATGGGGGTGTTCAACAATCTCCTCATCTACGATCAGCACATCGCGCAGAACAGCCCCGATACGCTGCGGCCGGACCTCGCCGAAAGCTGGTCCTGGAGCAGCGACAACAAGAAGCTGACGTTCAAGCTGCGCCAGGGCGTGAAATGGCACGACGGCAAGCCGTTCACCTCGGCCGACGTCAAATGCAGCTTCGATCTGTTGATGGGCAAGTCGCAGCAGAAGCTGCGGCAGAATCCGCGCAAGGCCTGGTACAGCGAGGTCAACGAGGTCACGACCAACGGCGAGTTCGAGGTCACCTTCGACCTGAAGCGGCCGCAGCCCTCGCTGCTGGCGATGCTCGCCTCCGGCTACACGCCGGTCTATCCCTGTCACGTCTCGCCGGCGGACATGCGCACCCATCCGATCGGGACCGGGCCGTTCAAGTTCGTCGAGTTCAAGGCCAATGAATCGATCAAGCTGACGCGCAATCCCAATTATTGGAAGAAGGGCCTGCCCTATCTCGACGGCATCGAATACACCATCATCACCAACCGCTCGACCGCGATCCTGGCCTTCGTCGCCGGCAAGTTCGACATGACCTTTCCGACGCACATCACGATCCCGCTTTTGAAGGACATCAAGTCACAGGCGCCGAACGCGACTTGCGTCGTCGAGCCGACCAACGTCTCGACCAACATCATCGTCAATTCGACCTCCGCGCCGTTCGACAACATCGACATCCGCCGCGCGATGGCGCTCGCGCTCGACCGCAAGGCGTTCGTCGACATCCTGTTCGAAGGCCAGGGCGACATCGGCGGCACCATGCTGCCGCCGCCGCAGGGCCTCTGGGGCATGCCGAAGGACAGGCTGGAGACCATCCCGGGCTATGGCCGCGACATCAACGCCAACCGCGAGGAAGCCAGGAAGCTGATGCAGAAGGCGGGCTACGGTCCGGACAAGCGCCTCGCCGTGAAAGTCTCGACGCGCAACATCGCGGAATATCGCGACCCCGCCGTGATCCTGATCGACCAGCTCAAGACCATCTATATCGACGGCGAGCTCGACGTCGTGGAAACCGCGAACTGGTTCCCGAAGGTCGCGCGCAAGGATTACATGCTCGGCCTCAACCTGACCGGCAATGCCGTCGACGATCCCGACCAGTCGTTCTACGAGAACTATGCCTGCGGCTCGGAGCGGAACTACACCAATTATTGCAACAAGGAGATCGAGAAGCTGTTCGACGTGCAGTCGCAGGAGACCGACATCGGAAAGCGCAGGCCGCTGGTGTGGGACATCGACAAGAAGCTGCAGGAGGACGTCGCCCGCCCGATCATCTTCCATGCCCGCGCCGGCACCTGCTGGCACCCCCACGTCAAGGGCGTCACGATCATGTCGAACAGCTCCTACAACGGCTTCCGCTACGAGGATGTGTGGCTCGACAAGTGACGCGACGTTGACGGCTAGCGCGGAGGGCGGTGCATGTTTGCCTATCTGGTGCGGCGCCTGTTCCTGATGTTCGTGACCCTGTTCGGGATCTCGATCGTCATCTTCTTCCTGCTGCGCATCGTGCCGGGCAACATCGTCGACATCCTGTTCGCCGCCGCCGGCTATGTCGACCCGGCCGACAAGGCCAATCTGGAGAAGGAGCTCGGCATCGACCGTCCCCTGATCGTGCAATATTGGCACTGGATCAGCGGCTTCATGCGCGGCGATTTCGGCTTCTCCTACGTCTCGGAGAAGCCGGCGCTGCAGGAGATCCTGCCGCGGATTCCGATCACGGCAAAGCTCGCCGGCCTCGCGCTGCTGTTCTCGGCATCGATCGGCATTCCGCTCGGCGTCATCAGCGCGGTGAAGCAGGGCACGAAGCTCGACTACGCGCTTCGCGTCGTCAGCCTCAGCGGGCTGTCGCTGCCCTCGTTCTGGCTCGGCCTTCTGATCCTCACCGCCTCGGTGGCGATGTTCGGGCAGATGCCGATCTTCAATCCCAATCCGAAGACATGGCTCGAGGCGTTCGCGACCTACGCCGTGCCGGCCGCCGCCGTCGGCTTCCGCAGCGCAGCGCTGACCATGCGCATCACGCGCTCCTCGATGCTGGAGGTGCTGCGGCAGGACTACATCCGCACCGCCCGCGCCAAGGGGGCATCCGAAGCGGCGGTGAACTATCACCACGCGCTGAAGAACGCGATCCTGCCCGTGATCACCGTGATCGGCATCGAGGCGGCGTTCCTGATCGGCGGCCTGATCGTCACCGAGACCGTGTTCAACATCCCCGGCGTCGCGCGCTTCCTGGTGGAGGCGATCCGCTGGCGCGACTATCCGATCGTGCAGAACCTCGTGATGTTCATCGCGGTCGTGGTGGTGTTCGCCAATTTCACCGTCGACATGCTCTACGCGGTGTTCGACCCGCGGATCAGGTACACGGATTAGGAGAGCAGCTTGGCCGCGATCGATTTCGACGTTGAGCTGAGGCGGGCCGGGGCGCATGCGACCGGGGGCTGGCGGCGCGTGCTGTTCATGGCGCAGCGGCACGTGCTGGGCGCGGCCGGGCTCGTCATCATGACATTGTTCGTGCTGACGGCGATCTTCGCCGATGTCATTGCGCGCTATGATCCGCTGACCGTCGATTCCGCCCGCGCGCTGGCGCGCCCGAGCTGGGCGCACTGGATGGGCACCGATTCCTTCGGCCGCGACGTGTTCAGCCGCATCATCCACGGCGCACGGATCTCGCTCGCGGTCGGCATCGGCTCGACCGTGCTCGGCGGCACCATCGGCGTGATCGTCGGCCTTACCTCGGGCTATCTCTCCGGCTGGTTCGATCTGGTGTTCCAGCGCGTCTCCGACGTGCTGCAGGCGCTGCCGCTCCTGGTGCTGGCGCTAGTGATGACGGCCGCGCTCGGGCCCTCGCTGCCGAACGTGATCATCGCCATCGCCATTCCGCTGATCCCGACGGTGGCGCGCGTCATCCGTGCCAACACGCTGGCGCTGCGCGAGCAGCCGTTCGTGGAGGCCGCCAAGTCGATCGGCATGAGCGAGATGCGGATTGCGCTGCGCCATGTGCTGCCGAACACGCTGGCGCCGCTGATCGTGCTGGCGACGGCCCAGCTCGGCTCGACCATCCTGACCGAGGCTTCGCTGTCCTTCCTCGGCCTCGGCATTCCCGAACCCTATCCGTCGTGGGGGCGCATGCTGTCCGAATCCGCCGCCGAATATGTCCGCACCGCGCCGTGGCTGGTGATCTTCCCGGGCGTCGCGATCAGCCTCGCCGTATTCGGCGCCAACCTGTTCGGCGACGCCCTGCGCGACATCCTGGATCCGAGGCAGCGCGGTTGATGGCGGACAAGACCGATCTCGTGCTCGACGTGAAGAACCTGAAGACGGTGTTCTTCACCAATTCCGGCCTGTTCAAGGCGGTCGACGACCTCTCCTTCAGCGTGAGGCGCGGCGAGACGCTGGCGATCGTCGGTGAATCCGGCTGCGGCAAGAGCGTGACCGCGCTGTCGCTGATGCGTCTCGTGCCCGATCCGCCCGGCCGCATCGTCGGCGGCTCCGTCTCGCTGGAAGGCACCGACCTGCTGGCGCTGGATGAGGCGCAGATGCGCGCGGTCAGGGGCAATCGCATCTCCATGATCTTCCAGGAGCCGATGACATCGCTCAATCCGGTGATGCGGATCGGCGACCAGATCGTCGAGGCGGTGCGGCTGCATCGGCATATCTCGGCGAAAGAGGCGCAAGGCATCGCGGTCGAGATGCTGCGGCTGGTGCGCATCCCCGAGCCGGCGCGGCGGGCGCGCGAATATCCGCATCAGCTCTCCGGCGGCATGCGCCAGCGCGCGATGATCGCGATGGCGCTGGCGTGCCGGCCGGCGCTCCTGATCGCGGACGAGCCGACCACCGCGCTCGACGTCACCATCCAGGCGCAGATCCTGGCGCTGATCCTCGACCTGCAGAAGGAGCTCGGCACCGGGCTCGTGCTGATCACGCACGATCTCGGCGTGGTCGCGCAGACCGCGCAACGCGTGATCGTGATGTATGCGGGGCGGAAGGTCGAGGAAGCCAGCGTCGAGGCGCTGTTCGCCGCGCCGAAGCATCCCTATACGCGCGGGCTGATGGCCTCGATCCCGGCCGTGCCGGCCTCCGGCGCCGCCGCGCAGGCGCGGCTGAACGAAATCCCCGGCACGGTGCCGTCGCTGGTGCGGCTGCCGCAAGGCTGCGCCTTCGCGCCGCGCTGCAAGCTCGCCATCAAGCGCTGCGAGGCCGAATATCCGCCGCTGGCAGATTGGGGCGGCGGGCATCTGGCCGCCTGCTGGCGCGCCGAAGAAGTCGCGGAGGTGGCATGACCGAGGCGCTGCTCGAAGTCACCGACCTCAAGAAGCACTACCCTGTGCGCGCCGGCGTGTTGCGCCGGCAGGTTGGCACCGTGCACGCGGTCGATGGCGTCTCGTTCGCGCTCGGCACCGGCGAGACGCTCGGCCTCGTCGGCGAATCCGGCTGCGGCAAGTCCACGGTGGCGCGCAGCGTGCTGCGGCTGGTCGAGCCGACCTCGGGCCAGATCCGTCTCGACGGCGAGGACATCACGCATCTGTCGAAAACGGCGATGCGGCCGCATCGCCGCTCGATGCAGATCGTGTTCCAGGATCCGTTCGCCTCGCTCAATCCGCGCATGACCGCCGGCGACATCGTTGGCGAGCCGATCGCCGTGCACGGACTTGCCACAGGCAAGGAGCTGGAAGCCCGGGTCGCAACACTGTTCGAGCAGGTGGGATTGCGGCCTGACCAGATGCGCAATTTCCCGCATCAATTCTCCGGCGGTCAGCGCCAGCGCATCTGCATTGCCCGCGCGCTGGCGCTGGGGCCACGCCTGATCGTCTGCGACGAGCCGGTCTCCGCGCTCGACGTCTCGATCCAGGCGCAGGTGATCAACCTTCTGATCGACCTGCAGCGGCAGCACGGCTTTTCCTATCTCTTCATCGCGCACGACCTCGCCGTGGTCGCTCATATCAGCCACCGCGTCGCCGTGATGTATCTCGGCCGCATCGTCGAGATCGCCGACAAGGACGAGCTGTTCCGCAATCCCAGGCACCCCTACACCCAGGCCCTGCTCGCCTCGGTGCCGATCGCCAATCCGCTGGCGAAGAAGCTCGCGCCCCTGGTCGACGGCGACGTGCCGAGCCCGGTCAATCCGCCGTCAGGCTGCGCATTTCACACCCGCTGCCGGTTTGCGATGGAGCGGTGCAAGACGGAACGCCCGGCGCTGCTGGACGCCGGTGACGGGCATCAGGTCGCGTGTTTGCTCAATGACGGGACGGGGCGAGGCCGCTAAGGCGGACTCATAGAAGAAATGTCAGCTCCTGAGGGAGAAGCGGAAATCTTCTGCTCGGCAGGGCGTTACCGCTTTTGACCCGAAGCGGACCTCAAGGGGCTATATGGGATCATCCTCACATGGAAATGACCAGTAAGGGCGGCTCTCGAGATTTGCGGGCCCAAGCCGATGCACCTCGCCCGCCAAGCAGGCGTGACAGGGACGGCGGCACATCCATCCGGACAAGAACCTTGAAGTAGCGCAAAAATTTTTGCAGGTCCTCTTGACTAGAAATCCGCGTATTCCTAGGTCGTTTGCCGCCCGGGGGCCGGTTCCGGACCCGGATTTTGGACATCGCTGAACCTACCCAAGGAGGATGTGCATGCATTTCCGCCCGTTGCACGACCGTGTGCTCGTGCGCCGCATCGATGCCGAGGAGAAGACCGCCGGCGGCATCATCATTCCCGATACCGCCAAGGAGAAGCCGCAGCAGGGCGAGATCATCGCCGTGGGGCCGGGCGGGCGAAACGAGCAGGGCCAGCTCGTGCCGCTCGACGTCAAGGTCGGCGACCGGGTGCTGTTCGGCAAGTGGTCGGGCACCGAGGTCAAAATCGACGGCGAGGAGCTGTTGATCATGAAGGAAAGCGATCTTCTCGGCGTGGCCGAGCAGGCCGGCACGCTGAAGAAGGCGGCGTAACGCTGACAGCATCGAACGGAAAGGAGTTTAACAACATGGCTGCCAAGGACGTGAAGTTCGCGACCGAGGCCCGCGAGCGCATGCTGCAGGGCGTCGACACACTGGCGAATGCGGTGAAGGTCACGCTCGGTCCAAAGGGGCGCAACGTCGTCCTCGAGAAATCGTTTGGCGCTCCCCGCATCACCAAGGACGGCGTCACCGTCGCCAAGGAGATCGAGCTGGAGGACAAGTTCGAAAATATGGGCGCCCAGATGGTGCGCGAGGTCGCCTCGAAGACCAGTGATCTCGCCGGAGACGGCACCACCACGGCGACGGTGCTGGCGCAGGCCATCGTCAAGGAGGGCGCCAAGGCCGTCGCGGCCGGCATGAATCCGATGGACCTCAAGCGCGGCGTCGACCTTGCCGTGGATGCGATCGTCGCCGACCTCAAGTCGCACGCCAAGAAGATCACCTCTAACGACGAGATCGCCCAGGTCGGCACCATCTCGGCCAACGGCGACACCGAGATCGGCCGCTTCCTGGCGGATGCGATGCAGAAGGTCGGCAATGAGGGCGTGATCACGGTCGAGGAAGCGAAGAGCCTGCACACCGAGCTCGAAGTGGTCGAGGGCATGCAGTTCGACCGCGGCTACATCTCGCCCTATTTCGTCACCAACGCCGAGAAGATGAAGGCCGAGCTCGAAGATCCCTATGTGCTGATCCACGAGAAGAAGCTGTCGGGCCTGCAGACCGTGCTGCCGCTGCTGGAGCAGGTCGTGCAATCCGGCAAGCCGCTCCTGATCATCGCGGAGGAGGTCGAGGGTGAGGCGCTGGCGACGCTGGTCGTCAACCGCCTGCGCGGCGGCCTGAAGGTGGCAGCCGTCAAGGCGCCGGGCTTCGGCGACCGCCGCAAGGCGATGCTGGAGGATATCGCGATCCTCACCGGCGGCACCGTGATCTCCGAAGATCTCGGCATCAAGCTCGAGAACGTCACCGTGAAGATGCTGGGCCGTGCCAAGAAAGTGGTGATCGAGAAGGAGAACACGACGATCGTCGACGGCGCCGGCGCCAAGAAGGACATCGAGGCGCGCAGCCAGCAGATCAGGGCGCAGATCGAGGAAACCACCTCGGACTACGACCGCGAGAAGCTGCAGGAGCGCCTCGCCAAGCTCGCCGGCGGCGTCGCGGTGATCCGGGTCGGCGGCGCGACCGAGGTCGAGGTCAAGGAGCGCAAGGATCGCGTCGACGACGCTCTGCATGCGACCCGGGCCGCGGTCGAGGAAGGCATCCTGCCGGGCGGCGGCGTGGCACTGCTGCGCGCGCTCAAGGCGCTCGACGGCGTCAAGACCGCCAATGCCGACCAGAAGGCCGGCGTCGACATCGTGCGGCGCGCCATCCAGGTCCCGGCGAGGCAGATCGTGCAGAATGCGGGTGAGGACGGCTCGGTCGTCGTCGGCAAGCTGCTCGAGAACCAGACCTACACCTGGGGCTTCAATGCCGCGACTGGCGAGTACCAGGATCTGGTGCAGGCCGGCGTGATCGATCCTGCCAAGGTCGTCCGCACCGCCTTGCAGGATGCGGCCTCGGTGGCCTCGCTGCTCATCACGACCGAAGCGCTGGTGGCCGAGAAGCCGAAGAAGACGGAAGCGCCGAGCGCTCCCGCGATGGACTTCTAAGGACGGGCGAGCCCGGCCGAACGGCCGGGCTCGTTTGCCATGGATCTGTGACTGTGTTCTCGAACGAAAGGAGGATGAAATGATCAAGGATCGTGCTTTCTCCGCTCGCGGGGAAACCACTCGGAAAACGTTGCGGCGGCTCGCCGCCTTGGCCGTTGGGGCTGGCCTCTCGCTGGTGCCCTTTGCGGCCTTTGGCGCCGAAAGCCCCGGCCCTGCCGCCAAGACGGCGGACAGTTTCGAGCGGCTCGCCTTGCCGCCGATCCCGTACCTGGACACGATGCCGTGGTCGAGCTGGGACCGGGGCAGCCCGACCATGAAGGTGGACACATTGCTGCCGGTCCTCGGGCCATCCGGGATCCGGCTCGACCTCACGCCGCCTGATCGGGACAGGCCGGAGCCTGCCACCAGCTGATACGGGGGAGCGGCCGGCGAGGCCGCTCCTCATCGTTGCAGCCACTCATCGCTCACGCGAAAGGAGGATCATCAGATGAGAGGCATTGTCCTCGCCGTCGCTTTGTTGGGCATGGCCAATGGGCTCCAGGCCAAGGAGGCCGACACGCCTCGCGCCGAGATGCGGAGCTCGGCCGAGCCCGCCCGGCAGCTTGCGACCAGTTCCGTCGGAGCGTCTCGGAGCAATCCTGAGAAGTCCGGCCAGACCGAGCGCAGGAGCCGGGAGTTTTCGCCCGAACGTCTTGTCCCCGATATCTGCAGAGGATGCTGATCGGCCTTGGCCGATCAGCATTCTTCTTCGCTCGCCTAACGCGACGTCGCAAGGCGCGCCTCATCGAGACGCGCGGACATCTTCGCCTTGATCCGCTGCAACGCGCGCTGCTCGATCTGCCGGACGCGCTCGCGCGAGATGCCGAACTTGCCGGCGAGCGCATCCAGCGTCTGCTGCGGCTCGCCGAGATATCGCGCCTCGACGATGCTGCGCTCCCGCGGTGTCAGCGCAGCGAGTGCATCGGCGAGGGCAGCCTTGGTGCGTTCACGGTCGGCCGCGTCCAGCAGCAGACTCTCCGGATCGGGAGAGAGATCCACCAGCCGGTCCTGCCATTGGTCGCCTTCCGTCTCGACGCTGATCGGCGCGTTGAGTGAGATGTCGCCGCGCAGCCGGCCGTTCATCTCGGCGACGTCGGCTTCCCTGACGTCGAGATGTTTGGCGATAGATGTCAGCTGATCCGTCCGGAGATCGCCATCCTCCGCGACGCCAAGTCTGCTCTTCAGCTTGCGCAGGTTGAAGAACAGCTTCTTCTGCGCAGCAGTGGTGCCCAGCTTGACGAGCGACCATGATCGCAGGATGTATTCCTGAACCGAGGCCTTGATCCACCAGGAGGCATAGGTCGCAAGCCGGAAGCCTTTCTCGGGATCGAACCGCTTGACGGCCAGCATCAGCCCGACATTGGCCTCCGAGATGAGGTCGGCGATGGCGAGGCCATAGCGGCGATATTGCAGCGCGATCTTCGCCGCGAGCCGCAAATGGCTCGTCACCAGCCGATAGGCGGCGTCACGATCGCCGCAATCGCGCAATCGCCTCGCATAGTCGGCTTCCTCCGTTGCCTCGAGCAGCGGAAAACGATGGATCTCCTTGAGATAGCGGGATAGCCCGCTTTCCCCGTGAAGGGCAGGAAGTGAGGCAACCAACATCGCGCCCTCCCTCACGAGCACCGTTCGCCCCGATCAGGGGCGCCTTGCCGATCCAAGCGATAATCTGAGTGAAGCGCCGAGAGCGGCGCGGTCCGAGCGCAGTCAGGTTTCATGGCCAAATCCTCGTTAGAGCAAGATGGTTGGACCACCGCGAACCTGATCCGCTGAGCCCGATCATGGCACCCAGACGCCTCAGGCCGGTGGGCGCCACTAGAATTTGGAAATGGCCGGAATGTTCCAGCGTGAACGGTCGTGACGGAAATTGCGATTGCCGTATGCCTTTGCCGCTGCAGACAGGCTCTTGAAACGCGGAGCCTTCATTCCAATCTGGTCCACGCAGGCGCCGATGAGGCTGCACGCATGCTTGGTTCGTGGGATGGATGACTATCGTGATCTCGTGAGCGCAGCTCTTGCGCTGTTCTGCGCCGGCTTGATGTTGGTGGCCGGCCATCTCCTGATCGAATGGCACGCCAGAAGCACCGATCCCGGCATCGGGATCGAGGCGCCGAAGCGCGAGGGCGCGCCCGCGCCGCTCATCTCGAACGGTTCGCCTCCGGACAGGCGGATGATCGAGCTTCCCGCCGAGATCAGGCGCAAGCGCGCCGCGTGAGTGGCCCTAGATCGCCCGCAGCCCTTCCTTGGGCATCTCCCGGATCAGCACATCGATGTCGCTCTGCTCCAGCGTTTCCTTCTCGAGCAGCTTTTTTGCGGCGCGGTCCAGGATCGGCCGCCGCGTGGTCAGGATGCCCTGGGTGCGCTGGAACACCTGGTCGACGATGGTTTTCACCTCGTGGTCGACCGCGGCGGCGGTCTCCTCGGCATAGTCGCGCTCGCGCGTCGGATAGGGGCGGTCAGGGCCGGCCAGGAAGTTGCCGGGATCGCGCTCATAGGCGACGCTGCCGAGACGCTCCGACATGCCGTAGCGCGTCACCATGCTGCGGGCGATATCGGTGACGCGGCGCAGGTCGTCCGCCGCACCGGTCGACAAGTGCCCGAACACGATCAGCTCCGCGGCGCGGCCGCCGAGCAGCACCGCCATCTTGTTTTCCAGCTCCTCCTTGGTCATCAGGAAGCGGTCCTCGATCGGCCGCTGGATGGTGTAGCCGAGCGCGCCGACGCCGCGCGGGATGATCGAGACCTTGTGCACGGGATCGGTCCCCGGCAGTGAGAGCGCGACGAGGGCGTGCCCCATCTCGTGATAGGCGACGATCTCGCGTTCCCTGGGGTTGAGCAGGCGGTTGCGCTTTTCCAGGCCTGCGATCATGCGCTCGACCGCATTGTTGAAATCGCTCATGGTCACCGCCTCGGCGGCGCGGCGCGTCGCCAGCAGCGCGGCCTCGTTGACGAGATTGGCCAGATCCGCGCCCGTGAAGCCTGGCGTCAGCGCGGCAACGGCGTCTGCATCGACATTCTCGGCCAGGCGCACCTTCTTCATGTGCACCTTGAGGATCTCGATCCGGCCCCGCTTGTCTGGACGGTCGACCAGCACCTGGCGGTCAAAGCGGCCGGCGCGGAGCAGGGCAGGGTCGAGGATCTCGGGCCGGTTGGTGGCGGCGAGGATGACGAGCCCGGAGCGCGAATCGAAGCCGTCGAGCTCGACGAGCAGCTGGTTGAGCGTCTGCTCCTTCTCGTCATGGCCGCCGGCGAACGGGCCGATGCCGCGGGCGCGGCCCAGTGCGTCGAGCTCGTCGATGAAGATGATGGCCGGCGCCTTTTCGCGCGCCTGCTGGAACAGGTCCCGCACCCGCGCCGCGCCGACGCCGACGAACATCTCGACGAACTCCGAGCCGGAGATCGAGAAGAACGGCACCCTGGCCTCGCCGGCCACCGCCTTGGCCAGCAAGGTCTTGCCTGTGCCCGGCGGCCCCACCAGCAGCACGCCTTTCGGCATACGGCCGCCGAGCCGGCCATAGTCGGTCGGGTTCTTCAGGAAATCGACAACCTCGCGCAGCTCGTCCTTGGCCTCGTCCACGCCGGCGACGTCGGCAAACGTGACGCCGGTGTTGGATTCGACGTAGACCTTGGCCTTGCTCTTGCCGATCGCCATCAGCCCGCCGCCGATCCCGCCGCCCTCGGCCATGCGGCGGCCGATGTACCACCAGACGCCAAAGAACAGCAGCACGGGCATGACCCACGACAACAGGTCGCGCAGGAACGTGCTCTCGATCTGCCCGGTGAAACGGACGTTGTGCTTCTCGAGCTCCTGGGCGACGTCCTGGTCGACGCGCGTGGTGACGAATTGCTTCTGGCCGCCGGACAGCGGCTCCTTCAGCGTGCCCTGCAAGGTGCGGTCGGAGATGCCGACCGTCTCGACTTTCCCCTGGCGCAGCAATTGCTGATATTCGCTGTAGGGGATCACCGCGATCTGGTTCGCCGCCGAGATCAGATACTGAATCAGGAAGACCGCGAAAATTGCGGCGATGGCGTATCCGATATTGAAACGGGCATTCTTGTTCATGGGGAGGCCAGATCCGATCGTGTTACGCGGGCCGGGCTAACGTCGAGGCGCATTTTGGCGCGCTCGTTCGGGCCCGGTGCGCCTCCGGACCTGCATCTTAGCGACAGAACTTCTCCTGCTGCCATCGGTTCCAGTCATCTCAAACGCGGGCTCGGCAGCGCCGGACGCAGGCGATCGAGATGCCGGACAGCGATAAGGCCCGGTTGCGGGCCGGGCCTTTGCATCAGTTCACCAGGGATACCAGTAAGGATATGCCGCCGGATAATACCGGACGGTCCGGTAATAGCGGGGGCCATAATAGTATCGCGGCGGACCATAGACCGGCGCATAATAGACCGCAGGTGCGGCCGCGGCGGCCAGCGCTCCGGTGAACATGCCGAGCGCGATGGCCGGACCAATGCCTGGACCGCCCCAATGATGATGATGGCCCCGCCAATGGGCCGAGGCCGGCGCAACGGTTCCGATGAGGAGCGTTGCTGCCGCGGCGATTGCAAGAGCAAGCTTTCTCATGTGACTTCCCTCGACTTATGCCCGCGCAAGCGGGCTTCTCGATCCTTTGCATGAGTTTCGTTTTGCCGGACACAGCCGGCAGCGTCTGAACTTAGGATGGGCGGCGACGACTTCAAGCCTCTAACCGACAATTGGCCAAGTGGAGAGAACAGTCAGATCGTGTCAATCGAAGAAGGGCTTCGAACGTCCCTGCTGGCGCGTGCCAATAGTGACTAAGTCCGTAAATTCAGCCTTTGGTCCATCTGCGAAGTTGCGCTGCGTCTCACAGAGGTCTGCTTATCGCGGCAGAGCGGTCCAGATTTGCTCAACCTGAGTTCTTCGCATTTTGACCCTTCAGCGACCTCCGGAGCCGTCCGCTTTCCCGCCGCTGTTAAGGTTGGGACCGCAGGCGGTCAGCTGCTTAATGAGCACACAGCCTAGGACAGCACCGGCGCGGCGGGTCCGCCTCTCCGTTGCCATTATGCCGCGGGCCGCGATGGAAACCGGCTCGGCGATTACGCGGTTGATTTGGCATCGAAACCTCCAATGGAGGGTGCCATGCAGAATTGGGAAGGGAATTGGACGAACGCAAAGTTTTGTGATGTTGCGAACCTGATCCTCGGCGCGGTACTGTTCGTTTCGCCCTGGATATTCGGTTTCGATGCGGGGACGGTCTCTCAAAACGCCGTTATCACCGGTATCGCCATCGCGATCCTTGCGGTCGCGGCGCTGGCGGCGTTCGCGGTGTGGGAGGAATGGCTGAACCTCGTCGTCGGCTTGTGGGCACTGGTGTCGCCCTGGGTATTGGGCTTCCAGGGAACCACCGCGATGACCGTGCATGTGATCATCGGCGCGGCGGTCGCAATCTTGGCAGCGATCGAGCTCTGGATTATGTCCCGCAACCCGCCGCGGCTGACCACCGGTAGCTGAGAAGCTGGATCGTTGGCTCGTGGCATAGCTTCGCCGTCATCGGAAAAACCTGTCCAGCCGACGCGGACGAAATTCGGTGCGGACCTGGGGCCGGCAGCTACTCAGCGCAGTCGGCCTTGGGTCAGCCGTAAGTGCCGCAGCTCGAGCTAGCCTTGCTGGACGGCTTACTCCCGGCGCCAAATTGCGAAAGTGCCGATGGAAAGGCCTTGCTCCGGGGCTAGGTTCATCGGGCATTCCGTTTGCGTCGGATTCCCAAATTTGAATGCCACGGGGCATGATTTTTGGGACCAAGCTGCGTTTGCCATCCAACGGCAGACCTCTCGGTCCCAGCTCGTTTTTCGATCCGGAAAAACCTCCAGGCTGGGGCCGATGTGGTCTACTCCGGGCGTAAGCCGCCCCATCAGTACCAGCCCATCTTGAAACAGAGACCAAGCCAACCAGCGAGCGCGACTAGAGCGGCAATGTTGATGTACTTCTGAGCGTCTTGCATCATTGCACCGCAATCAAAGGCGCCCCGCAATTCGGAGCAACGTTGATTTGTCACTACCCGTTCCGCCTCTCTGCCCTTGACCAGATCAACAAGGTTCCGGTTTCTGGCGCTCGGTTCATCGCGGGAGCTCGGGGTTCTCCACCTTATGTGCTTTGGCGTGTTCTTCTCGACCTGCGGGACCATGCGGGCGGGATCGGGACCGCCCGGAACGCCCCTGGGGCCGAGCAGCTCACGCGTAATGTCATCCTCGGTTCTTTCCGGCTCGACGCCGTTGATGGGCCGCTGTCGCACGGGAGCGACCTCCTGATGCCCACGGCAAGCTCAGGTCACCTCAGGCTTGAAGGTCTGCGGCTGCTGCTCTGGCGGCGGCATTTTAAAAGGAATGGGGAACGGCGTGCGCGCGAGGCTTACCAGCGCCGCCCGTTCCTCGGAGAGACGGCTTTCGATGTACTCGCGCTCCAGATCGGAAAGGCGGGTCTTGAGCAGCCGGTGGTAGCGGTGAATGCTATTGCGGTGGGTGCGCAAGCGGGCGAGCTTTTCTTCCAGTGTCATCATCGTCGTCCTCGACGGTTACAAGCAATCCTTTCCAAAAGAGGTCGGAGGAGCCCTCCGGCGTGAGACTTAGAGAGGCTTGATCTTGGTTCAAGATGGATCAGAAGATTGGACCAATTGCCTCAACCTCAAGCCAGCGTTCTGTACGCTCCGTGCTCCCCAGCGCGGGGCCGGATCATGGCAACCGAAAATCCGCCATGTGCTCTTGCATCGTCCCGTTGATGTCCGCTTGTGGCCCTCAGCCGACCATTGGGACCTCGCCCTCCGAGCACCGCTTTTGACCCATAGCAGAAGTCTGAGCCTGCACTCCAACCCCTCAACCGCCCGGGTCGAAACTCATTCTTGCGGTTGCACGTGCCTGACGCCGGAACGTGAGCATCGTCAGGGTCCCTGATCTCCTTAAACAATGGCATGGTCAGCAATCCCAGCGAGATGTGTAGCAGCAATGCTGTCGCAAATTGGCTTGCCATATTGCAATTCTAGGAGCGGGAACAAATGTTTCTCGCTTCGTGGAGCTGGGGGAGACAGAAGTCTGCGGCGGTTCGCGGATGCAACACTTTTGACCTTGGCCACTTTCAATGAGCTCGCCTGAACGGCTACGATGCCGTCACCAGAGAGCTTAGGAGCGCACATGAGACGGCGGGAGTTCATCACGCTTCTTGTCGGCGCGGCACCTCTGTGGCCGCTGACGGCGAGCGCGCAACGTTCAGCGGTAGCTGTTATCGGTGTGTTGTCCGTGGGTTCCCCTGACATTGCGAGTCCCTATGACGCAGCATTCGAAAGAGGTCTCGCGGAGAGGGGTTTCGTAGTTGGCAAAAACGTTACGATAGAACGTAGGTGGGCACGAGGAAACCACAGTAGGCTTCCGGAGCTCGCTCAGGAGCTCTTGCATTTCAATCCAGCGCTGATCATCGGAGGGGGCAATGTGGTTGCGCTCGCCGCAAGGAAAGTAACTTCAACCATTCCGATCGTATTCGTAATCGCGTCAGACCCCGTGAAGCTCGGACTGGCAAAGAGTTTCGCTCACCCCGGGGGCAACGCCACGGGCATATCTATGATGACAGCGAGGCTTGTCCTAAAGCGCCTCGAACTGATCCAGGAGCTGCTCCAGCAAAAGGCTACCGTCGGATTTTTGGTGAACCCTGACAATCAAGACTTGCTTCAGGAAATTGACGAAGTTGCCCGTTCGACCGGGCGGACCTTGAAAGTAGCCAAGGCGCGCAACCAGGATGAATTAGAGCCAGCTTTCAGGCAGCTTGTTAGCGCCCAAGTCGGTGCGGTCCTCGTCAGCAACGATGCGATATTTTTCAACCTGCGTGCGCAACTTGTCGCATTGGCCGATCGTCATTCGCTTCCGGCGTCCTATGAATTCCGCGAGTTTCCGGCGGCCGGTGGCCTGATGAGCTACGGGCCGAGCCTTGTCGCAAACTTTGAAAAAGCCGGCATCTACGCCGCACGAATCTTGGGAGGTGCTCGGCCGGAGGATTTGCCCATTCAGCAGCCCACGGAGTTCAGTTTGGTTCTCAACTCAGCAACCGCGCGCTCCTTAGGCATCGAAATCCCGCCATCACTGCTCGCCCGTGCGGACGAGGTGATCGAATAAGGCTCTACGCCCGATGTCGGCCCGTAGCGACCTTGCCGCGCGACCGCGACCGTCTGCATTCGACCCATTGCGGACTCATTTCCCTATCCTCGGTCCTGATTGCGTCCCATAATGCTCCGCTATTTGGAGGCTAGTCATGAGGCGACGCGATTTCATGTCGACCCTCGGCGGATTGGCTGCAATTTGGCCAGTTGCCGCGCGCCTGGCAAAAGGAACGTGTCCATCGAATTGTTTATCTAAGTGCTCCGAGCCGGGAGTTGGTACAACGCGCGCTCGATGCTTTTCTGCGAAAGCTCCGAGAGCATAGTTGGGTTGAAGGCGAGAACTTCATCACTCGCTCTGACCTAATTC
Source organism: Bradyrhizobium yuanmingense (assembly GCF_025200905.1). NCBI lineage: Bacteria > Pseudomonadati > Pseudomonadota > Alphaproteobacteria > Hyphomicrobiales > Nitrobacteraceae > Bradyrhizobium > Bradyrhizobium yuanmingense. The sequence continues at coordinate 7,142,953 of NZ_CP104173.1, forward strand.
AGCGAGGTTCTTGCTGTGACGTTATTTTTCGACTTATTCAACCCAAACGGCCCATCTCAATCCCGCATACCTCCGTCGATCACACGGTCCCATGGCAAAATGCTAATGTAGTCATCCCCAGGCGTGGTCCTTGGAGGGTACATGCAGCGGCGGGAGTTCATTGCACTGATCGGGGCCATCGGTGCCGTTTGGCCGCGCAGCTTGATTGCGCAGCCCGCCCATCAGCTCATGAAGAAGATGCCTCGCATCGGTTTCCTGGCGTCAGTTCCGCACCAACGAATCGAAGCCTTCGATCGCGGACTCCGCGAGATGGGATATGTGGAGGGCGCGAACATCATCATCGAGCGCCGGTTCTGGAAGAATGACCGGGAACAACTGGCGAGACTTGCCGCCGAGCTGGTGGCTCTCGAAGTCGAGGTGATTGTGGCGTCCAGCACGCCCGAGGCAATTGCCGCCAGGGCGGTCACCGGCACGATCCCCATCGTGACTGCCACCGCAGACGCGGTCGGTGTCGGCCTTGCGGCAAGTCTTGCGCGGCCGGGTGGAAACGTGACGGGACTGACCGGGGTCGCAAGCAGCGGCAAGAATTTCGGGCTTCTGTTGGAGTTACTGCCACGGGCGTCGCGGTTCGCGGTGCTCCTCGACCCCGACAACCAATATCATGCACGGCTGATGGCCGACTTCCAGAAAACCGCCGCGGACCGGCAGGTCGAGATACTTCCGGTGATCAAACGCTCGGTGGAGGACATAGGCCCTGCTTTCCAGACCATAGCTTCGAAGGATATTCAGGGCCTGCTCGTGCTTGTGGACCCCATCGGGTTCGCCAACCGGCGCAAGATCATCGAGCTCGCCGCGCAAAACCGCATTCCGGCGGTGTATCACTGGCGTGAAGAAGCGGTCGAAGGCGGCCTTCTCGCGTATGGCCCTGACATCATTGACCTCAATCGCCGCTCCGCCGGTTATGTTGCAAAACTGCTGCGGGGCGCGAAAGCGGCCGAACTCCCGATCCAGCAGCCGGAACGCTTCCGATTGGTGATCAATCTTAAGACTGCTCGCGCTCTCGGTCTGAATATTCCAACCGCGCTACTCGCGACGGCTGACGAGGTGATTGAATGATGCTGCGCTGCATGAGTCCGCATGTGGCCCTTCAGCTACATTGGAAGATTGCTGCTTCTCCGCTGGTGTTGGGGCTTAAGCGGACATCAGTCGACGGCCAGCCGCTTAATGCGTACACGGCCTAGATCCCAGTGCCCGGATCACCGGCCAGGCCGCGAGCGCGGCGGCGAGATGTTTGAGCGTATGGCCTGAGACCATGTGGCCGGTCGCTTCGAACACGGTCACATCGCCGAGCTCGAACAGCTTGGCCAGCACATAGAAGACGATCACGCCGCCGAGCGGCACGCCAAGTGCGCCGGGCCGCGGGCGTGTCAACGCAAGGCCCACGGCCAGCGCCATGCCGCCGAACTGCACCACCACCCAAGGCGTGAGATTCTCGCGGGCCACCCAGGCAGCGAGCAGGCCAGCAACCATCGCCAGCACCAGCACCGTTTCGCCTGCGCGCGCGCTGATGCGTTCGCTGGCCGCGATGCCCAGAAAGCCTGCGAACGCGACCGCCATGCCGAGACGATCGGCGATGAGCCGTTGCGGCACGTCGGGGTCGAGATGATAGAAGCCCGAGCCGAGGCAAGTGAGGATCAGCCCGACGAAGAACCAGCTTGCACCCACCGGCGCATCATTTCGGGCGCGCAGCCGCTCCGAGCCCCACACGCCCATCGCGAGGAAGGCGAGATTGCTCAGCACGTCGCCGGCGTTGGGCACGCCGAGGAAGGTGCGGCTATCGACGAAATGCGGGATGTGCCAGGCGGCGGCGGGCATCGTGGGCGCCAGAAGCGCGGTGAGCGTCAGGACGAGGAGCGCACCGATAAGATATTTCTCGCCGGTTTGAAGGGGGGCGTACGAGAGTCGGCGAACGACTGGCGGGACCAGTGCATTGGCCGGTTGAGCTTGGTCGCGCGCGCGCAGCATGCGGATCTCCAGGCATTGAACATCGTTCAATATTTGTCGCCTGAAAATGAACTTTGTTCAATAGAGATTGCGCACAAAACCTTGCGAGTGCATACCTCGTTGAAATCGTTACGTTTCAGGGGGGGGGCCGTAGGGTGGTCAAAGCGAAGCGTGCCCACGACCCCCTTTTGCAATCGACATTCGTGGGCACGGCGCTGCGCGCCTTTGCCCACCTACCAGACCGCGTTTGTGGCGCTACCCCGCCCCGATCTCCGCGACGATCCTGCCCGTCGTGACCTGCTCGCCCTCGGAGACGTCGATCGCGCTGACCACGCCGTCGATGCCGGCTTTGTGGACGTGCTCCATCTTCATCGCTTCCAGCGTCAGCACCGGCTGGCCGGCGGTGACGCGGTCGCCGGGCTTGACGAGGACGGCGACGACGCGGCCGTTCATAGCGGCGCGGACCTTGCCGTCACCGCCATTGCTTGCGGCTGCTTTTGGTGCCGCGAGGGTGAGATCGGTGAGGCCGAGCGGGATGCCGCGGTGCTGGACGTACAGCCGTTCGCCATCCCGCCGGAATTTTGCGCTGTCCATCACGCCGGCGAGGCGGAAGCGGACGGCGTCGGGATCGAGCTGGTCGATCTCGAACTTATGCTGGCGGCCTTCGACGGCGACGGTGTAGCTGCCGTCGCGCTCGCGCATGATGTCGAGCTCGTGCGCATCGCCGCCGATGTCGATTTTCGCCGGCAGCGGAAAGGTGGCGGCGAGGCTCCGTCCGCCCTGCCGCGATGGCGCGCGCGGATTGGTGACGTAGAGCAGCAGGCCTGCCAGCGCGATCTTGAATGCCGCGTCCGCACGCGGCGCAAGCAGCTCGTTGCGATGGGCGCCGATGAAAGCCGTCGTCGCCTCACCCTTGGCAAAGCCGGGATGACGCAGGCACGATAACAGGAACGCCTGATTGGTCGTCACGCCAAAGGCCGTAAGCTGCTCGAGGCCAACGATCAGCCGTCCCCTCGCCTCCTCGCGATTGGCGCCATGGCTGATCAGCTTGGCGATCATGGAATCGTAGAACGGCGGAATCTCCGAGCCCGGTTGCAACGCGTGCTCGACGCGGATGCCCTCAGGCACCTGCCAGCGCGCCATGCGGCCGGACTGCGGCATGAAATCCTGCGCGGCATCTTCCGAGCAGAGCCGCACCTCGATGGCGTGCCCGGAGAACTTGATGTCCTGCTGCTTGATCGGCAGCGGCTCGCCGCGCGCGATGCGCAATTGCAGCTCGACGAGATCGAGCCCGGTGATCGCCTCGGTGACGGGATGCTCGACCTGCAGCCGCGTGTTCATCTCCATGAAGTAGAACGCGCCACTGGCATCGAGCAGGAATTCCAGCGTGCCGGCGCCTTCATAGCGCAGCGCCTTGACCGCTGACACCGCGACCTCGCCCATTTTCGCGCGCAGCTCCGGCGTAACCGCCGGCGACGGCGCCTCCTCGATCAGCTTCTGGTGCCGCCGCTGCACCGAGCAATCGCGCTCGCCGAGATGGATGGCATTGCCGTGGCTGTCGCCGAACACCTGGATCTCGATGTGGCGCGGATTCTGGATCGCACGCTCGAGGATGACGGCAGCATCGCCGAACGCGGCTTTCGCTTCCGACCGCGCGCTGCGCAGGGCTTCGGGGAAGGACGCAGCGTCAGTGACGAGCCGCATGCCGCGGCCGCCGCCGCCGGCGACCGCCTTGATCATCACGGGGAAGCCGATCTTCCCGGCTTCGGCGAGCATGACCTCGTCGCCTTGCTCAGCGCCCTGGTAGCCGGGCATGATGGGCACGCCGGCCTTCTTCATGATCTCCTTGGCGCCGGCCTTGTTGCCCATCGCCTCGATCGCCTGCGGCGACGGGCCGATGAAGACGAGGCCGGCATCCTTGCAGGCGCGCGCAAACGCCTCGTTCTCGGCAAGAAAGCCATAGCCGGGATGAACGGCATCCGCGCCGCTGGCCTTGGCCGCTTCGATGATCGCGGGGATGTTGAGATAGGATTGCGCCGGCAAGGCTTCGCCGATGCGCACGGCCTGGTCGGCCTCGCGCACATGGAGCGCATCGCGATCCGCATCGGAATAGACCGCGACGACACCGAGGCCGAGTTTTCGCGCGCTGCGCATCACGCGCAGTGCGATCTCGCCGCGGTTTGCCACCAGGACCTTGAAGAACGGCCGGTGCTGCACTGATCCGTTCCTCATGGGCGGGCCACCGAAAACTGCATGCGCTGGGGCGTGCGCGCATCGCCCTCGCGGCAGATCGCGAGCACCTCCGATAGCACGGCGCGGGTGTCGCGCGGGTCGATCACGCCATCGTCGAGCACGCGGGCGCTGGTCGAGAACACGTCCATCTGGCCGTCGAACACGCCGATGATCTCAGCCTTCATGGCGTCCAGCCTGTCCTTCTCGATCGGCTTGCCGCGGCGCACCGCTGCGGCCTCGGTTACGATCGCCATGGTCTCGGCGGCCTGCTCGCCGCCCATCACCGCGGTCTTGGCGTTGGGCCAGGAGAAGCAGAAGCGCGGATGGAAGCCGCGGCCGCACATGCCGTAATTGCCGGCGCCGAACGAGGCGCCGCAATAGATGGTGATCTGCGGCACCGTCGCCGACGTCACCGCCTGGATCATCTTGGAGCCGTGCTTGATCATGCCGGCCTCCTCATAGGCCTTGCCGACCATGTAGCCGGTGGTGTTGTTGAGATAGAGGATCGGCGTGCGGGTCTGGCAGCAGGCCTGGATGAAATGCGTCGCCTTGTTGGCGCCGGCGGGATCGAGCGGGCCGTTGTTGGTGATGATGCCGATGGCCTGGCCCTCGATGCGGGCATGGCCGCAGACGGTGGCCGGGCCGTAACTCGGTGCCATCTCGGTGAAATCGGAATCGTCGACGATGCGCGCGATCACCTGTTTCATGTCGACCGGGCGCTTGTGGTCCATCGGCATGATGCCGAGCAGCTCGTCCTGGTCATAGCGCGGCGGCTTGAACTGCGCCGCCGCTTTGCCCGGCCGCTCCCATTGCAGCGCGGCCATGATCTCGCGCGCGATGCGCAATGCGTCACGATCGTCCTCGGCGAGGTAATCGCCGAGGCCGGAGATCTGCGTATGCATCTCGGCGCCGCCGAGCTCTTCCTCGGTCGCGATCTCGCCGGTCGCGGCTTTCAGCAGCGGGGGCCCGGCGAGGAAGGCGCGGGTGCGGCCGCGGACCATGACGATGTAGTCGGAGAGGCCGGTCTGATAGGCGCCGCCCGCGGTGGAGGAGCCGTGCGTGACGGTGACGACCGGCAGACCGGCAGCGGAGAGCCGCGCCAGGTTGCGAAAGATGTTGCCGCCGCGAACGAAATCCTCGACGCGGTAGCGCAGCAGATTGGCGCCGGCGCTTTCGACCAGTTGCACATAGGGCAGCTTGTTCTCCAGCGCGAGCTCCTGCACCCGCAGCGTCTTGTCGAGACCGTAAGGCTGCAGCGCACCGGCGTCGATGCCGGAATCGCTGGCGCTGACCATGCAGCGGATGCCCGAGACGAAGCCGATGCCGGCGATGACGCCGCCGCCCGGCACGCTCTTGCTCGCATCCGGCACGTCGAACATGTAGCCCGCCAGCGTCGAGAGCTCGATGAAGGGCGCGCCGGGATCGAGCACCAGCGCGACGCGCTCGCGCGGCAGCAGCTGGCCGCGCTTGTGGAAGCGGTCCTTGGCCGCGGCGGACGCGGCGCGCGTGCGCTCCTCGAGCGCGCGCATGCGGTCGATCAGGCCGAGCATGCCGTCGCGGTTGGCTTGGTAGGCGGCGCTGCCGGGGGAGATGGTGTTTTCGATGGTGGACATGACTTGATCCTGCTCGTCATTGCGAGGAGCGAAGCGACGAAGCAATCCAGACTGCATCCGCGGAAAGATTCTGGATTGCTTCGCTTCGCTCGCAATGACGGGGCGATACCTTACCTGTTCGTCCCAAAGATCTTCCGCGCCTCGGCGGGGCTCGCGATCTCGCGGCCGGCGCGCCTTGCGCAGGCGGCGACGGCTTCGATCAGCTGGCCGTTCGACGTCACTTTCTTGCCGTCGGCGAGATAGAAGGTGTCCTCGAGGCCGGTGCGCAGATGACCGCCGAGCTCGGCGCAGCGCTGGTGCAGCGGCCAGATCTCCTCGCGGCCGATGGCGGTGACCTGCCAATGCGCCTCGGGGCGCTTCAGCTTCAAGAGGATCGGCAGCAATTCAGGATCGGCCGGCATGCCGGAGGCGACGCCCATGACGAAATTGTACTCGAGCGGGCCGTTGTACATGCCGACCTGGTGGTACATGCCGACGCAGCGGACGATACCGACGTCGAAGCACTCGAACTCGGGGATGGTGCCGACCGCGTTCATGACGTCAAGATAGTCCTTCACCTTCTCGACCGAATTGTCGAACATCATCGGCGGCCAGGCCCAGCTGTTGTCGGCCTTCACCTTCAGGTAGTTCAGCGAGCCTGCGTTGCAGGCGGCAATCTCGGGCTTCGTCTCGCGGATGCAGTCGAGCGCGCCTGAGTAGTTCGGCCCCGACACGCCCGAGGTGTGGTTGATGATCACGCCCGGGCAGGCTTCGCGGATCGCCTGCTGGATCTCCTTGCTGACCGCGAGCTCCCAGGACGGCAGATGTCCCTTGCCCGGCGCCTGCTGGCGCAGATGGATGTGCATGATGGACGCGCCGGCCTCGAACGCAGCCCTGGCCTCGCGCGCCATCTGCTCGGGCGTCACGGGCACGTTGTGCTGCTTGGGGTCGGTGAGCACGCCGTTCAGCGCGCAGGTGATGACGGCCTTGTCGCTCATGCGTTCACTGTCTCGCACGTTGAGAATTCAACGCTTGCGATCATGTGACGCGCGACATGCGGCTTCTTGCGCGGAGAAGCTGGGAAAAACGACGAATTCGTAGGGTGGGTTAGCCGAAGGCGTAACCCACCACTGTCTGCCTCCGTGAAATTGACGAGGTGGGTTACGCCGAGCAGCTGCGCTTCGCGCATCTGATCGGCTAACCCACCCTACGAAGCCTCCGCCATCCGCACGGTCTCGGTGCTGCGGTAGATCGCAAGATCGCGCGAGCCGACGAAGATCGCCCGCGGCTTCAATCCGTAGAAGCGGCGGATCGAGTGGCTGAAATGCGTGGAATCGGGATAGCCGATGTCCTGCGCCAGATGGGCGAGGTTGAGGTCCTGGTTGGCGAAGTGCAGCAGATACCGCGCGCGCTTCCAGGCGCGGAAGGAGCGGAACGAGATGCCGGTCTCCTCCTTGAACAGGTGCAGGAAGCGCGAGGCCGAGAGGCCGGCTTCAGCGGCGCAGGTATCCGCCGTCACCGGCTCGCCGGAGAAGCGCTCGATGCGGGCCACCGCACGCATCACGCGCGGATCCAGCACGCGGCGCGGCAGCGCCTCGCCAAAGCACATCTCGTCGAACTCGGCCGTGGTGATGTCGCCATAGCGGCGCTGACGCAAAAGTGCGTAGGCGGCGAGGATCTTGCGGGCATAGGCGGCCTGATCGGGTCCGGTCAGGCGCGCGGCCAAGGCTTCAATCACGCCATCCGCCATGCTTTCCGGCTCCAGCGTCACGCTGATGACGGTGCGATAGTCGCTGGCGATGGAGTGCCGCTGGTTCGGCAGGGTGACGAACAGCTCGCCGGTGGCGAGAACGTCGTCGATGGTCAGGTGCAGATTGCCCTTCACCGCGACATAGACATGGCAGCAGCCGGGTGTCCGTTTGCGCGGACGGCCGAGCAGGCCCGCATAAAACACCCGCTCCGGCGTGATCAGCATCAGGTGGTCGGATTCGCGACCGTTATATTCCATTGGGTTCCTCCTCGCGCGGCTCTCTGGCCGCTGCGGACGGAGGTCACCTTAGCGGAAATTTGGGCGCTGTCACGGTAGGATAGCGCTGTCAAAAGACATGGCGCGTCGTAGACGCGCAATAACGCGAACCGGGAAACGCGAGGTTCCGGGATCGCGCTTCCGCGCCCCGGAATGACAGCCTCCCTTACGCCCTCACCCTCGGCGCAACATCCTGCTCTTGCCCGGCCTTTTGCTCCGCAGCAACCGCGCGCTTATAGCCGTCGCGCTGCTGCAGACGCGACCAATAGGCTGCGACGTTAGGGCCAAAATCCTTGGCAAGCCCGATATTGCTCGCGAGCCGAAGCGCGTAACCGATGACGATGTCGGCGGCGGTGAAGCGGCCCGCGCACAATGTTTCGGCATTCGCCGTCGCTGCCTCAACGGCGCGCAGTCTGCCCAGAAACCATTTCGCGTAATCGGTGGCGACCTGCGGGTTGCGGCGCTCCTCCGGCTCGAGCTGGGTGTATCTCAGCACCAGCGTCTGCGGGAAGGTTAACGTGGCATCGCTGAAATACATCCAGTTCAGGAACGCGCCGTAGGCGGGATCCTCAGGACCGACCATCAACGGCGTCGGGCCGTATGTGATGCCGAGGTAATGGCAGATGCCGGAGGATTCCGTCATCCTGGTCTCGCCGTCGATCATGAAGGGAATGGTGCCGAGCGGATTGAGCGCGAGATAGTCCTTGGCGAAGACGCGCGGCGGGAACGGCAGCATCTTCAATTCATAGGGCAGCCCCATCTCCTCCAGCATCCAGAGCGGACGGAACGAGCGTGCGGCGTCGCAATGATACAGCGTGATCATCAGGCGTTTCCTTTGCTGCCCGGCAGCGTCCCCATCATCTTGCACAGGACCATCAGCATGACCTCGTCGGCGCCGCCGCCGATCGAGGTCAGACGGCTGTCGCGATAGGCGCGGCTGACCGGTGTCTCGTTGGTAAAGCCCATTCCGCCCCAGTATTGCAAGCAGGCGTCGGTGAGCTCGCGGCCGAGCCGGCCGGCCTTCAGCTTGGCCATGGTCGCAAGCCGCGTCACATCCTCGCCGGCGACCAGCTGCTCGCCGGCGCGATAGATCAGCGCGCGCAGGAGCTCGACCTCGGTCTGCATCTCCGCGAGCTTGAAGTGCACGACCTGGTTGTCGAGGATGGACTTCCCGAAGGCTTTGCGGTTGCGGGTGTATTCGATGGTCTGGTCGATGATGTATTCGTGCGCCTTCAGACAGGCGGCCGCGCCCCACAAGCGCTCCTCCTGGAACTGGATCATCTGGTAGGTAAAACCCTGGCCCTCCTCGCCGATCCGGTTGCGCTTGGGCACGCGGACATTGTCGAAGAAGATCTGCGCGGTGTCGGACGAGCGCATCCCCATCTTGTCGAGTTTGCGCGCGACGGTGACGCCCTTGCTCTTCATAGGCACGCAGATCAGTGACTTGTTGCGGTGAACGGGGCCGTCGCCGGTGTTTGCGAGCAGGCAGATCCAGTCGGCCTGGGTGCCGTTGGTGATCCACATCTTGCCGCCATTGATGACGTAATCGTCGCCGTCGGAGCGCGCACTCGTCTTGATCGAGGCGACGTCCGAGCCTGCGCCCGGCTCGGAGACGCCGATGCAGGCGACGTAATCGCCCGAGATCGAGGGCGCCAGGAATTCGCGCCGCACCTCATCCGAGCCGAACCGCGCCAATGCCGGCGTCGCCATATCGGTCTGCACTCCGATCGCCATCGGCACGCCGCCGCAGGTGATGGCGCCCAGTTCCTCCGCCATCATCAGCGCGTAGGAATAGTCGAGGCCCGAGCCGCCGAATTCGACCGGCTTGTTCAGGCCGAGGAAGCCGAGGCTGCCCATCTTCTTGAACAGCTCGTGCGCCGGGAAGATGTCGGCCTTCTCCCACGCGTCGACGTGCGGATTGATCTCGTTGGCGATGAATCTTTGTAGCGAGCGGCGGATGTCGTCGTGGTCGGCGGTGAATAACATTCTCTCTCAGCCTCGTCATTCCGGGACGCGCCCCTTGGCGCGGGCCCGGAATCCATAACCTCCGCTTGTGGTTATGGATTCCGGGCTCGCTCCGCTTCGCTCGCGCCCCGGAATGACGCGAGGAGAGAGCGTTCAAAGCCCCATTTGCCGCGACGCCAGATCCTTCATGATCTCCTCGGTGCCGCCGCCGATGGCGTTGACCTTGACCTCGCGGTAGATGCGCTCGGCCTTGATGCCGCGCATGAAGCCGGCGCCGCCGAAGATCTGCACGGCCTCCGAGGCGCAGAACGCCATGGTCTGCGTCGCCTGGTTCTTCATCATGCAGATTTCGGCGACCGGGCTCTCGCCCTGCTCGAGCCGCCAGGCCAGCATCTCCAGCATGGCTTGCGATGCCGCCACCTTCTGCGCCATGTCGACGATCTTGTGGCGGATGACCTGGTGCTGCGCGAGCGGCTTGCCGAAGGTCGTGCGCTCTTTGGCATAGGCGATCGCCTCGTCGAGACAGACCCGCGCGAAGGCGGTGCAGCTCGCGGCCATGCCCATGCGCTCGCTGTTGAAGTTCTGCATGATGATCTTGAAGCCCTGGCCCTCCTCGCCGATCAGATTTTCGGCCGGCACACGGCATGCGTCGAAATGCAGCGTCGCGGTGTCGGAGGCCCACCAGCCCATCTTCTTCAGCTTGGTCCTGGACAGGCCGGGCGTGTCGCCTTCGATCAGGAGCAGGCTGACGCCGCCGGCGCCCTCGCCGCCGGTCCGCACCGCAACGGTCAGATAATCGGCACGCATCCCCGAGGTGATGAAGGTCTTCTCCCCGCTCACGACGTAGTCATCGCCGTCGCGACGCGCCCGGGTGCGCAGGTTCGCAACGTCCGAGCCGCCGCCCGGCTCGGTGATCGCCAGTGCGGAGATCTTCTCGCCTGCCAGCACCTGCGGCAGCACGCGCGCCTTCACCTCGGCGCGTGCGGCCCGCGCGATCGGGGGAGAGCCGATCGTATGGCTCATCAGGCTGGCGCTGACGCCGCCTGCGCCGGCGCGCGCAAGCTCCTGGCTCGCCACGATCTTCATGAATTGGTCGGCGGCGATGCCGCCATATTCTTCCGGGAATCCAAGTCCCAAGAGGCCAATTTCGGCCGCCTTGCGATAGAGCGTGCGCGGGAATTCGCCCGCTTCGTCCCATTGATGGGCAAAGGGCGCGATCTCCTTCTCGACGAAGCGCCGCATCACGTCGCGGAACGCGTCGTGCTCGGCGGTATAGAACGGGCTCTTCATCGCGAGACTTGCCTCGAACGGTTTCGTCTCAGCCACCATGGCTCTAACCTGGGCCGTTCACTTGCGCGGAGTGGCTGATCGGGCGCGAACGCTTCGAGCAAGCCAGCAACGCACCCCCAGCGGATTGCTGTCACAGCGTCAGAAACAACGCGAACGGCTCTTCCACCGTGCGGCGCAAGTGCTTTCGATACAAGGCGTGGTTGGGATCCTCGGGCGCAACCCGGCCCAAGGAGGGTTTTGGAATATTCCTGAGCGGCACATAGGCGATCGGCGCCGCGATCGGCGTGAGCTGCGAGCCGGGCCCGGCGCGCAGCGTCGAGATGATGCCGTACATCTCGCCTGATACCGTCGGCCGCGACACCGTGATCACGCGGTGCTGGCCGTGCTTGATGATGACGAGGTAGATGAAGCCGGACTGATGGGGAACGGCGACCTCGCCGGTATGCTCGTAGGCGGCATCGGTCCGATCGCCCTCGCGGAAGACCAGCGACGAGAGCTTCGGCTCCCAGGCGATCTCAGTGCGATAGGCGAAGATCGCATCCTTGTCGCCGAACGACGGCCGCAGGGTGATGTAGACGTCCTCGAGCCAGGTCACCGCGCGATGGGCATAGGAGCCGAGACTGTCGGGCGCGACGTCGTTTGCGGCGGGAGGCGCCGCCGCGACGACATTTTTGCGCAAGGAAACGCCGAGCGCCTGCTCCAGCCGGACTGTCGTCGCCAGCGTGAACGGCCGCCGGCCGCCGAGCACCTTCTCCAGCGTCGACAGGCTGAGCTTGGCTTGCTCGGCCAGCGCCTGCCGGGACATCCGGCGCCGGGCGAGCTCCTCGCGAATGGTCTCGGCGATCTCGCGGCTCTGCTCGTCCGAAAGCTGCTTGTCCGTGAGTTTGTCCTGCATCTGCACCGTCAGCCCCGCTCCAGGCCGGTCACTCTAGCAGGGCGGACAAACCAGCACAAAACCGCACATGACCGCCCCGGCTCAAGCGAGCCTGGGCCGGCCGCGGCGGAACATTGCCGATCATTCTGCTCGCGAAATCCCGCCCCGCCGGCGGATGCTGAGGACCAGCAAACATGCTTCGGAGCAAGCCAAATGAACGCCTACGACACGGCCGATAGCGACGACCACCCGCTGTTGAGCCGCCTCATCAAGGTCGGACTGTTCCTTCTGGCGCAGGGCATCGCCGTGATGCTGGTCGCCTTCCTGGCCCTGCTGGTGAGTTTCGGGGCGAGCTGGTCGGCAACGACCGAACAGGCCAGCCTGCTCCAGCCCGGCGAAGCACGGTCGGGCAGCCTGCTGCTGAAAGAGGAGGGCACTACCACGGAGGCGATCCGCCTCGGGACCGATATCGATATCACCGTGTCGGGCCCGACCTTGCGCGTCCGCGTCACGCAAGCATTCCGCAACCCGACCAAGGATTGGGTCGAGGCCACCTACGTCTATCCGCTCGCGGCCGGCGGCGCCGTCGACACACTGAAGATGGTGGTCGGCGACCGCGTCATCATCGGCGACATCAAGGAACGGCAGCAGGCGCGCGTGATCTACGAGGAGGCGCGCCGCGCCGGCCAGAAGGCCGCGCTCACCGAGCAGGAGCGGCCGAACATCTTCACCAACTCGGTCGCCAATATCGGTCCCGGCGAAACCGTGCTGGTGCAGATCGAGTACCAGGAGCCGGTGCATCAAGTCGGCAACGAATATTCGTTGCGCCTGCCGCTCGTGGTCGGGCCGCGCTACAATCCCGCACCGATCATCCAGAGCGTCGATTTCCGCAAGGACGGCTCGGGCTGGGGCGCGACGTCGTCGGACCCGGTGCCGGATCGCGAGCGCATCTCGCCCCCTGTGCTGGATCCCGCCAAACATGCGCCGCTCAATCCGACCAGCATCATTGTGCGCCTGCAGGCCGGCTTTGCGCTCGGCGAGGTCAAGAGCCACCATCACAACGTCAAGACGGAAAGCCCGGACAACATGACGCGCGTGGTGACGCTCGCCGACGGTACTATTCCCGCCGACCGCGACTTCGAGCTGACCTGGAAGCCGGCGGCCGAGAAAGCTCCGTCGGTCGGCTTGTTTCGCGAGCACATCGGCGATGCCGATTACCTGCTCGCCTTCGTCACCCCACCGAGCGCCGAGCAGGCGGCGCAGAAGCCGCTGCCGCGCGAGGTCGTGTTCGTGATCGACAATTCCGGCTCGATGGGCGGCACGTCCATCGTGCAGGCCAAGGCAAGCCTGCTCTACGCTCTCGGCCGCCTGCAGCCGAATGACCGCTTCAACGTGATCCGCTTCGATGACACCATGGACATGCTGTTTTCGGCCTCCGTGCCGGCCGATGCTGCGCATGTCGGCGAGGCGACCTCCTTCGTCGGCGCCTTGCAGGCGCGCGGCGGCACCGAGATGGTGCCGGCGATGCGCGCGGCACTGGCCGACAGGCTCGGCGACACCGGCATGGTCCGCCAGGTCGTGTTCCTGACCGACGGCGCGATCGGCAACGAGCAGCAATTGTTCGATGCGATCACGACGATGCGCGGCCGCTCGCGCGTCTTCATGGTCGGCATCGGGTCCGCGCCCAACACCTATCTGATGACCCGTGCCGCCGAGCTCGGCCGCGGCGCCTTCACCCATATCGGCTCCACCGAGCAGGTGGAGGAGCGCATGCGCGGCCTGTTCGCCAAGCTGGAGAATCCGGCCGTGACCGGCCTCACCGCAAGGTTTTCCGAGGCCAATGCCGACGTCACCCCGGCGATCATCCCCGACGTCTATCGCGACGAGCCCCTGGTGCTGGCGGCGAGACTCGACAAGCTCGCAGGCTCGCTCGAGATCAAGGGCCGCGTCGGCGACCGTCCGTGGTCGGTGACGCTGCCGCTGCAAAACGCAGCCGAAGGCAAGGGCCTGTCAAAGCTCTGGGCCAGGCGGAAGATCGCCGATGCGGAAGTCGCGCGCACCCTGCGCGAGATGACGCCGGAGGAAGCTGACAAGGCGATCCTGGCGCTGGCGCTCGACCATCAGATCGTCACGCGGCTGACCAGCCTCGTCGCGGTCGACAAGACGCCGAGCCGGCCCGAGGGCGCGCCACTCAAGCTCAGCGAGCTGCCCATCAACCTACCCGCGGGCTGGGAGTTCGAGAAGGTGTTCGGCGAGCGGCCGCATCTGACGCCGACGCAGCTGCACGAGCGCCATGCCGATGCGCGCAACCAGCCGGCGACGCGACGGCCAGCGCCTGCTGCGCCCGATCCGATCCGCCTGCCCAAGACCGCGACCTCGGCCGAGCTGAAGATGATCGCAGGCTTCATCCTGATCGTGCTCGCCCTGATCCTGTTCGTGTTCAACCGGCGTCGGACCTTGCTCACCGACGCCGCTTGAGAGAGGAGCTCCCCCGAACTCCTCTGTTAGCGCGCGCGGCTGCCCGTCCCCTCCAAACGGCCGCGCGCGCCTTTTTTCACTGTCATTGCGAGGAGCGAAGCGACGAAGCAATCCAGACTGCCGCCGCGGAGACAGTCTGGATTGCTTCGCTTCGCTCGCAATGACGAGAGACGAAACACAATGCCCCGCTTCATCTCTCCGCCGGTCCTCGCGCTTGTCGGCCTCTTCCTGTTCGGCGACGGCGCCTATATCCATGCCAAGGCGTGGCTGGCGCAGGTGCTGCTGGAGCGCGCCTTCGACCGGAGCATTGCCACGGGACAGGCGGTAAAGCCCTGGTCCTGGGCCGACACCTGGCCGGTCGCGCGGATCGAGGTGAAGCGGATCGGTGCCAGCGCCATCGTGCTGGAAGGCACGAGCGGACAAGCGCTCGCTTTCGGGCCCGGTCATATCCAGCACACGGCTGATGCGGGCGAACGCGGGATCGCCGTCTATGCCGCCCATCGCGACACTCATTTCCGCTTCCTGAAGGATGTTGCCATTGGCGACGTCATCGATGTCACGCGCAGTGACGGTCGACACTTTCGCTATCGCGCGGATTCCTCGGCCGTGGTTCGCTTCGATGCATCCGGCATCGATCCCATGGCACAGGGTTTCGAGCTTGTTCTCGCGACCTGCTGGCCATTCGATGCCGTCACATCCGGCCCCGAGCGCTACATCGTGCATGCGACATTGATTGGCGCCGACGGATAGAGCGCCGATCGGACTGACACGCACCGGTGCGCGCTTCATTCCACCACACGGCATACCAGCCACACAGTTGCCAAAGGACTCGCCATAGAACAGAGTGACGCGACACCAATAAGAACAACAGGTGAGGTCACGCCATGGAAGCCCGTGTGTCTGCTGCGCCCGCATCACGTCCATGGTCTCCGCCGCCCGATGCCAGCGACATCGTCAAGGGCATCCACGCAATGCTGCACCCGCACAACATCGTGCTGGTGGGCGCGACCGACAAGCCCGGCAATTATGCCGAGCGCATCTGGAACAATCTGATCAAGTATGGTTTCGAAGGCGGGCTCTATCCGGTCAACGCCAAGCGCGATACCGTCTGGGGCGTTCCCTGCTACAAGGATTTTGCGAGTCTTCCGGAGAAGCCCGATCACGTCCTGGTGCTGGTGCCTGCGCGCTTTGCCGTGCAGGTGATCCGCGATGCCGCCGCAGCCGGCGCGCGGTCGGCCACCATCGTCACCTCCGGCTTCAGCGAGCTGCAGGATGACGAAAGCCAAAAGCTCGCTGCCGAATTGCAGGCTGCGGTGCGCGAGACGGGGCTCGCGGTCACGGGCCCGAACTGCCTCGGCAATTTGAGCGCCGGCGAGAAGCTCTTCACCAATATCGACGATCGCATCGTCACCATGGAACAGGGCGCGGTGGCGATCGCCGGCCAATCCGGCGCGATCGTCATGGCGATCCGCCAGACGCTGGAAGACCGGGGTGTCGGCGTCGGCTACATGGTGACCACGGGCAACGAGGCCGGGCTCGAGACGCCGGATCTGATGCGCTACTTCGCCGAGGATCCGAGCATCAAGGTGATCGTCGTCTACCTCGAAGGCGTGCGCAACACCAAGGCGTTCCGCGATGCCTGCAAGGCGGCGCGCGCGGCGAGCAAGCCCGTGATCGCGCTCAAGCTCGGCGCCTCCGAAGGCGGCCGCGCCGCGGCGATGGCGCATACCGGCGCACTCGCCGGCTCGATCGAGACGTTCGACGCGATCGCGACGCGCGAAGGGGTGATCCGGGTCGGCGGCCTCGACGAGCTGATCGAGACCACCGAGTGCTTCGTCCACGCTGGCTTGCCCAAAGGCGACCGGCTCGCCGCGGTGACGCTGTCCGGCGGCAAGCGCGGCATGCTAATCGACGCCTTCTACGCCGCGGGCCTCAATTTCGCGCCGCTGAGCCCGCATGTCAGCGCGGAGCTGGCGAAGATGCTCGGCCCCGGCTCGATCGTCGGCAATCCGCTCGATGCCGGCTTCGCCGCGGTGGTCGATCCCTCCGTCTACATGAAGTCGATCAAGCTGATGATCGACGATCCCGATATCGACATCGTCATCGTCGATGCCGAGCTGCCGAAGGCGCCGCATGAGCTGCGCGAGCGCAATTTGCGCATCGTCAACGAGATGGCGAGCCAGGCGGGCAAGCCGGTGATCTACATCAGCGCGATGTCGATCGGCTTCACCGAATACACCAAGGACTTGCGGAAGTCGCTGCCGCATCTCGCGGTGATGCAGGGCATGGACCGCGCGGTGACCGCGATCAAGTCGCTGCTCGCCTATGCGAAGCTGCGCAAGGAGGTGCCCGATATCGTCTCGAGCTCGAAACCCGCCGCCCGCGCCGTGCTGGAGAAGACGTTGACATCCGCGACCGGTGCTGCGCTCGACGAGGTCGCCTCGAAGAAGCTGCTCAAGGCCTACGGCATCCCGATCTCGAAGGAGGCGATCGCACAGACCGCGGCGGACGCCATCAAGATTGCCAAGCAGATCGGTTTTCCGGTCGTGGCAAAACTCGTCAGTGCGGAGATCCTGCACAAGTCCGACATCGGCGGCGTGGTGCTGAACCTCAACAGCGCAGCCGAGGTGAAGAAGGCGTTCGCCGACATCACCGCGCGCGTGGCGAAGCTCAAGGGCAAGCCGAAGCTCGACGGCATCCTGATCGCACAGCAAGTCAAGGCCGAGCTCGAGCTCGTCGTCGGCGCCTCGCTCGATGCAGAGATGGGGCCGGTCGTGCTGTTCGGCACCGGCGGCATCGATATCGAGCTGATGAAGGACGTCGCGCTCGCCGGCGCGCCGCTGGATGAGAGCGAGGCACGGCTCCTGATCGGCCGCACCAAGGCCGGCGTCAAGATGCGCGGCTATCGCGGCAGGCCGGTCTTGCACGAGGCCTCGGCGGTGAAGGCGCTGGTCGGGCTGTCCAACCTGATCGCGGATGCGGGCGATCGCATCGCCTCGATCGACATCAACCCGTTCCTGATCAACACCAGGACGGGCGTGGCCGTCGATGCCCTGATCGTGCTGAACAATGCTGCGGCAAAGCGGGCGGCCGGGCATTAACGTCGCGCCGTGCCGTAGGGTGGATTAGCGCCAGCGTAATCCACCAATTCATCCCCAGGCGTACGAGAGATGGTGGCGGGTTACGCTTCGCTAACCCGCCCTACGTAACATCGCGGGCTCCTTCCAACTTCCCCGCTTTGGCCGTAAAATCGCCCCTGCATGGCACGCGCGAGCAATCTTGTGATCGGAACGGCAACGCTGGCGGCGATCGCCGTGGCGTTCGGCGGCCTGCTCGGCGCGCAGAAATGGCGCACCATCCAGAGCCGCAGCCAGTTGCGCGTGGTGTTCGAGGGCGGCTCCGCCAGCGGGCTGCGCCGCGGCGGGCCGGTCAATTTCGACGGCGTGCCCGCCGGCCAGATCCTGTCGATCAAGCTGGATAGTCCGCGCAGGATCGTGGCACTCGTCATGCTCGACAACACCGCGCCGATCCGCAAGGACACCGTGGCCGGAATCGAGTTCCAGGGCCTCACCGGCATTGCCGCGATCTCACTCATCGGCGGCGCCCCCTCTGCACCGCCGGTGCCGCTGGACGCGGACGGCATCCCGGTGCTGACGGCCGATCTCAGCGACGCCGAAACCATCGTCGAAACCCTGCACAGCGTCGACCGCACCATCGTGAACAACGCCCCCGCAATCAAGGAGGGCCTGCACACGTTCGAGACCTATACCGCCGACCTCAGGAGCAAGGGCGCCGAGATCGATTCGGTCATGGCCAAGGTCGACAGCGCCTTTGCGGGCTTCGACAAGGCGGTCGCCAAGATCGAGGGCGCGGTGCCGGGCTTCGTCGACGGCAAGGCCGACGAGCTGTTCGAGAAGATCCAGGGACTGCACGAGCTTGCCGGCACCATGAAGAAGAAATCGGCGGCCTACCTCGACGACATTCGCCGCTCGCTGCTCGACGTCAGCGAGGCCGCCAACAAGATGAGCGGCACGCCGGCGCCGCCGCGGCCCCCGCGCAGGCCCACCGAGCAGAAGCGGTAACGCCTCTTTCTTACCCTCCACTGGAGGGGGAGGGTCGGCTCACATGGAGCGTAGCGAAATGTGAGACGGGGTGGGGTGACGGTCTCTCCCCATCCAACAGCGCCCGAGAGGAGGGATCACCCCACCCCGCTCGCGCTACGCGCGATCAACCCTCCCCCTCCAGGGGAGGGTAAGGCGGAATCGGCGACGGCTCAGTAATTGCCGGCCGCCGCGCCGTTCGGGATGCCGTCGATCGGGCATTCCTCGGTGCCCGGCGTCGCGCGGGTCATTGCCTCGACCATGTCGCGCGTGCCTTCGGGATCCCTGATCCAGTTCTTGTAGAAATCATACGGGCACGCGGCGACGCCGCGCGGGCTGTCGCCGGAATTGATCATGCCGGTGTAGCCGCGGTGAACGAGCTTGTAGAGATGGTTCTGCGACTGGCCGTTGCGGCGCGCGTCGCGGATCAGATGCTTCGACAGCTGGGCGTACTGGATGCCGTAATCCTCCTCGCCGCATTCGCCGAGCGTGCGGCCGTCGAAGCCGATGATCGCGGAGTGGCCGAAATAAGAATAGACGCCGTCGAAGCCGGCGGCATTGGCGACCGCGACATAGACGTTGTTGGCCCAGGCCATGGCCTTGGAGATCATGACCTGCTGCTCCTTGGCCGGATACATGTAGCCCTGGCAGCGCACGATCAGCTCCGCGCCCTTCATGGCGCAGTCGCGCCAGATCTCCGGATAATTGCCGTCATCGCAGATGATCAGGCTGACCTTCAGACCCTTGGGGCCCTCGGAGACATAGGTGCAATTGCCGGGGTACCAGCCTTCGATCGGCACCCAGGGCATGATCTTGCGATACTTCTGCACGATCTCGCCCTTGTCGTTCATCAGGATCAGGGTGTTGTAGGGCGCCTTGTGCGGATGCTCCTCGTGACGCTCGCCGGTGAGCGAGAAAACGCCCCACACTTTGGCCTTGCGGCAGGCCTCGGCGAAGATCGCGGTCTCCTCGCCCGGCACCATTGACGCCGTCTCGTACATCTCCTTGGCATCGTACATGATGCCTTGTGTGGAATACTCCGGGAAGATCACGAGATCCATGCCGGGCAGCCCGACCTTCATGCCGACGATCATGTCGGCGATCTTGCGGGCGTTGTCGAGCACCTCGGCCTTGGTGTGCAGGCGGGGCATCTTGTAATTGACCACCGCGACGCCGACCGTGTCGTTGCTGCTGGAGATGTCACCGTGAAGCATGTGGAGCGCTCCTGTTGTCTGATGCTGGCGTGGGTTAGTGGCTGATCATCCAGGGACGTGCGGTCGGAAAGCCCTTGGCGCCGCTTTTGGTCTTGGTCATCAGCCGCGCCGGCTTTGTCCTGTCCGCCGCGCTCTTGTCCTTCACGGTCTTGCCCGAGGAGCAGCAGCCGCAGCCCGGGCCGTGCGAGGCTTTATATTGCGCCAGCGTCTGCGGCGCGTGCGTGCTGCGTTCGTTGACGACGTGCGCCTTGCGCTTCTCCGCCGGCATGCAGAAGAAGTTCGGCGCCGTCAGGATGACGCGGGGCGCCATCGTCTCGCAGTGGGGGCAGCTCTGCGGATCGTCGCATTCCGCCATCGGGCGCAGGTCCTTGAAGGGACCGCAGTCGTCACAGAGATATTCGTAGACCGGCATCGCATCACCTACGCTCTTACCTGTTCACACAACTCGCTGCCACCGTGCGTGTGGAGACAGCCCCTCACCCCGAACCCTCTCCCCGTGAGAACGGGGAGAGGGAGCGCGGCGTCACTTGTCCGGCGAGATCGGCATCTGAATGTCGCCGGTGATGTGCTTGATGGGTCCGGCCGCCGACGGCATCACGTCGAAGTCGAAGATCTCGGTCGGCAGCCATAGCGTGGCGCAGGCGTTGGGCACGTCGACCACGCCGGAGATGTGGCCCTGGCACGGCGCGGTGCCGAGGATCGAATAGGCCTGGGCGCCGGAATAGCCGAACTTCTTGAGATATTCGATGGCGTTGAGGCAGGCCTGACGATAGGCGATGTGGACGTCGAGATAGTGCTGCTTGCCGGCCTCGTCCACCGAGATGCCCTCGAAGATCAGATAGTCCTTGTAGTTCGGCGTGATCGGCGACGGCTTGAAGATCGGATTCTTGATGCCGTATTTCGACATGCCATCCTTGATCACCTCGACCTTCAGGTGCAGCCAGCCCGCCATCTCGATCGCACCGCAGAAGGTGATCTCGCCGTCGCCCTGGCTGAAGTGCAAATCGCCCATCGAAAGGCCCGCGCCGGGCACGTAGACCGGGAAGTAGATCTTCGAGCCGCGCGAGAGATCCTTGATGTCGCAATTGCCGCCATGCTCGCGCGGCGGCACGGTGCGCGCACCCTCGGCACCGATCTTGGCTTTCACATCGCCCTTGGCGCGGCCGCCATGGGCGGTCGGCGCGAACGGCGGATTGGCCAGACCAGGCACGCGGGTCGGGTTGGTCGAGATCAGCTCGGCCTCGCGCTTGTTCCAGGTCTCCAGCATCTTCGGATCGGGCAGACAGCCGATCAGGCCGGGATGGATCAGACCGGCAAAGTTGACGCCGGGCACGTGACGCGACGAGGTGTAGAGACCCTTGATGTCCCAGATCGACTTCTGCGCCAGCGGGAAATGGTCGGTGAGGAAGCCGCCGCCGTTCTGCTTGGAGAAGAAGCCGTTGAAGCCCCACAGGCTCTCCTTGAGCGGACCGACGTCCAGCAGGTCGACCACGAGAAGGTCGCCGGGCTCGGCGCCCTTGACGCCGATTGGGCCGGAGAGGAAGTGCACGATCGACAGGTCGATGTCGCGCACGTCATCAGCTGAATCGTTGTTCTTGATGAAGCCGCCGGTCCAGTCATAAGTCTCGATGATGAAATCGTCGCCGGGATTGACCCAAGCCACGATCGGGATGTCGGGGTGCCAGCGGTTGTGCACCATGTCATTTTCATAGGCCGACTTGGTGAGATCGACCTTGATCAGTGTCTCTGGCATCGAGATGCTCCCCTTTTACACGGTTGGTTAGACGGACAGATATTTCGAGACCTGCGCGGCATCGACGGCATCGCGCGGATCGTCGCGCACGATCTCGCCGTTCTCGATCACCAGCACGCGGTCGGCGATGTCGAGCGCGAAGCTCAGCACCTGCTCGGAAACGACGATCGAGAGCCCCTTCTCGTCGCGGATGCGCTTTAGGGTGCGCGCCATCTCCTTGATGATGGAGGGCTGGATGCCTTCGGTCGGCTCGTCCAGCAGCAGCACCTTCGGCTTGGTGGCGAGCGCGCGCGCGATCGCCAATTGTTGTTGTTGCCCGCCGGAGAGATTACCGCCGCGGCGGCCCTTCATCTCGAGCAGCACCGGGAACAGTTCGTAGATGTCGTCAGGCACATCGGAGCCGCCGGAGACGACGAGCCCGGTCTCGATGTTCTCCTTCACCGTCATGGTGGAGAAGATCATGCGGCCCTGCGGCACATAGGCGAGGCCCTTGGCGACGCGCTCAAAGCTCTTGAGATTGCCGAGCTCGGCGCCGTCCATGTTCACCGAGCCGCTTTTGGCCGGCAGGATGCCCATCAGCGACTTCATCAGCGTGGTCTTGCCCATGCCGTTGCGGCCCATGATCGCGACGATCTCGTTCGCCGCGACCTTGACGTTGAGCCCGTGCAGCACCTCGCTCTGGCCGTAGGCGACGTGGAGATCGGAAATAGCCAGCATCAGCGCGCTCCTTAGTGGCCGAGATACACTTCGATGACCTTGGGATCGTTCTTCACCTTCTCCATGGTCCCTTCCGAAAGGATCTGGCCCTGGTGCAGCACGGTGACCTTGTGCGCGATGTCCTCGACGAACTTCATGTCGTGTTCGATCACCAGCACCGAGCGGTTCTTGATGATGCGGTTGAGCAATTCGGCGGTCTTGGCGCGCTCGGACACGCTCATGCCGGCGACGGGCTCGTCGAGCATCAAGAGGTCGGGATCCTGGATCAGCAGCATGCCGATCTCGAGCCACTGCTTCTGGCCGTGGCTGAGCTCGTCGGCATAGGTATTGAGCTTGTCCTTGAGGAAGATCATCTCCGCGACCTCCTCGACCCGCTCCTTCACCAGCTGGTCGCGCTGGAAGGTCAGAGAGCCGAACACGGTGCGGCCGCGCGGAAACGAGATCTCGAGGTTCTCGAATACGGTGAGATCCTCGAACACCGACGGCGTCTGGAACTTGCGCCCGACGCCGGTCTGCACGATCTCGTTCTCCTTCATCTTCGTGAGCTCCTTGCCACGAAACTGGATCGAACCCGAGGTCGCCTTGGTCTTGCCGCAGATCAAATCGAGCACCGTGGTCTTGCCGGCGCCGTTGGGACCGATGATGACGCGGATCTCGTTCTCCTCGACATAGAACGAGAGATCGTTGACCGCCTTGAACCCGTCGAACGAGACGGTGAGGCCGGAGACCGCGAGCAGGAAGTCCTTGGGCTGATGACCGATGAGCATGATCGCCTCCTCACTCTGCCGGCGCGCCGTCGGCGACGGAATTGTCGGTCCAGTTCTCCTTCGCCTTGCGCGAGGCGAACAGCCGGTCGATGCGCGGCTGCACGTAGTCGGCCCAGAGCCCGGACAGGCCGTTGGGGAAAGCGAGCACGACCGCGATGAACAGCGCGCCGAGGCCGAACAACCAGAGTTGCGGGAAGGATTCCGACAGGCTGGTCTTGGCGAAATTCACCAGGATCGCGCCCCAGACCGCGCCGAAGATCGACATCCGTCCGCCGACCGCGGTGTAGATCACCATCTCGATCGACGGCACGATGCCGACGAAGGACGGCGACATGAAGCCGACGTTGAGCGCGAACATGGCGCCACCGATCGCGGCGAAGATCGCGGCCATGCAGAAGGCAAAGATCTTGAAATTGGCGACGCTGTAGCCGGAGAAGCGGACGCGATCCTCCTGCTCGCGCATCGCCACCAGGATGCGGCCGAGCTTGGTCAGGCGGATGAACTGCGCGATGCCGATGCAGGCGAACAGCAATACCACCTCGACGAAGTACAGGACGATCTTGGCGTGATCGGGCCGGATATCCCAACCCTTCAGCGTGCGCAGGTCCGTCATGCCGTTGATGCCGCCTGTATAGCCCTGCTGTCCCACGATCAGGATGGTGAGGATGGCGGCGACGGCCTGGGTGATGATCGCGAAATAGGTACCGCCGACGCGGCGCTTGAACATCGCGGTGCCGATGATCAGAGCGAACAGGCCGGGCACCAGGATGATGGCGAGGATGGTGAAGGTGAGGCTGTGGAACGGCTGCCAGAAGAACGGCAGCGCCGTGATCTGATTCCAGTCCATGAAATCGGGGATGCCGGGCGTCGACTGGATCTTGGTGTTCTCGACGCTGGAGGCCTCGAGCTTGAGGAACATCGCCATGCAATAGCCGCCGAGGCCGAAGAACACGCCCTGCCCCAGGCTCAAGATGCCGCCGTAGCCCCAGCACAGCACGAGGCCGATCGCGACGAAGGCGTAGGTCAGATATTTCGCGACCAGATTGAGGCGGAACACATCCAGCGTCAGCGGCAGGATCACGAACAGCACGGCGGCGAGCGCAATGAAGCCCATCAGTTCGGATCGGTTGAAGAAGCGTGAGTTGATGATCATGACTTGCCTGCTTCTCGTTATTTGCGGACCTTGAGGGCGAACAGACCCTGCGGCCGCAGCATCAGGATGCCGACGACGGCGAGCAGCGTGAGCACCTTGGCCATCGAGCCCGACATGAAGAACTCGAGCGTCGATTGCGTCTGCGAGATCGAGAAGGCCGAGGCGATGGTGCCGAGCAGGCTGGCGGCGCCGCCGAACACGACGACGAGGAAGGTGTCGACGATGTAGAGCTGCCCCGACGTCGGCCCGGTCGAGCCGATCATGGTGAAGGCGCTGCCGGCGACACCGGCGATGCCGCAGCCGAGGCCGAAGGTGTAGCGGTCGACCTTCTCGGTGTTGATGCCGACCGCGCCGGCCATGATGCGGTTCTGCACGACCGCGCGGACCTGACGGCCCCAGCGCGACATGTAGAGAACGTAGGCGACGGCAATGGTGATCAGCACGGTGAGGCACATCACGAAGACGCCGTTGATCGGCACCTCGATGCTGTCGGTGACGCGGAGCGAGCCCAGCATCCATTGCGGCAGCTCGACGCCAACCTCGCGCGCACCGAACACCGAGCGATAGGCCTGCTGCAGCATCAGGCTGAGGCCCCAGGTGGCGAGCAACGTGTCGAGCGGGCGCTTGTAGAGGTGCCGGATCAGCACCCATTCCACCAGCATCCCCAAGGCGCCGGAGGCGAAGAAGGCCAGGATCATCGCGAGGAAGAAGTAGCCGCTGAACAGGCTCGGCAAATTAGCCTGGAAGAGATTGGAGGTCATCCAGGTGACGTAGGCGCCGAGGATCATGAACTCGCCATGGGCCATGTTGATGACGCCCATCTGGCCGAAGATGATCGCAAGGCCGAGCGCCATCAGGACATAGACGGAGAACAGGATCAGTCCGGCAAATCCCTGCATGACGAAGATCGAGCCGAGGTCGCCAATCGAATAGTCGCCGAACATCCGTGTCCTCCGTCGGGAAAGGGTCCCGCGTCGCGAGCAGGTTCGCGACGCGGGGGCTTGAGGCATGGACTTGCGATCCACGCCAGGGAGCGGTTTTGCCTTGAGGGGGTGCGACGGGCGCCGCGACTTACCGGTAACGCTTCTTACTGGTAACCCTTCGGGAACGGATCCGGCTCGACGAGATCGGCGGTCTCGTAGATCAGCTCGAACTGGCCATCGAGCTTGGCGCGCCCCACCCGGGTCTTCGACCAGAGGTGATGGTTCT
The DNA here is from genome assembly GCF_025200905.1 of Bradyrhizobium yuanmingense. Classification (NCBI taxonomy): domain Bacteria; kingdom Pseudomonadati; phylum Pseudomonadota; class Alphaproteobacteria; order Hyphomicrobiales; family Nitrobacteraceae; genus Bradyrhizobium; species Bradyrhizobium yuanmingense. Next base: position 7,168,327 of record NZ_CP104173.1, read on the forward strand.
CATGGATGCGCACATAGCCCTCCGGCGCGCCCTTGAACTCGACGCCGGTCGAAGCCGTGGCGATCTTGTCGACGTCGAAAGAGCCGGCCTTTTCGACCGTCAGCTTCCACAGCCACGGGCCGAGATAGGCAGCCTGGGTGACGTCTCCGATCACGGTCTTCTCGCCCCACATCTTCTTGAACGCCGAGACGAAAGCCTTGTTGTTCGCATTGTCGAGCGACTGGAAGTACTTCATGCAGGCATAGGCGCCCGCGATGTTCTCGCCGCCGATACCGTCGATCTCGTCCTCGGTCACCGAGATCGTCAGCAGTGCCTGCTTGGAGAGATCGATGCCGGCCGCCTTGAGCTGCTTGTAGAAGGCGACGTTGGAGCCGCCGACGACGTCGGTGAAGATCACGTCCGGCTTGGTCAGCTTGATCTTGTTGATGACAGAGTTGAACTGCGTCGAGCCGAGCGCATAATATTCCTCGCCGACGACCTTGCCCTTGAGCACGTTTTCGACGTGCTTGCGCGCGATCTTGTTGGAGGTGCGCGGCCAGATGTAATCCGAGCCGATGAAGAAGAAGGACTTGGCGCCCTTCTCCTTGGCGATCCAGTTCAGGCCGGCGAGAATCTGCTGGGTCGCTTCCTGGCCGGTATAGATGACGTTCTTGGACTGCTCGAGGCCTTCGTAGAAGGTCGGGTAGTAGAGCATGCCGTTATATTGCTCGACGACCGGCAGCACCGCCTTGCGCGAGGCCGAGGTCCAGCAGCCCATGATCGCCGCGACCTTGTCGTTGACGAGGAGCTTCTTCGCCTTCTCGGCGAAGGTCGGCCAGTCCGATGCGCCGTCCTCCTGGATGAATTTGATCTTGCGGCCGAGCACGCCGCCGGCCGCGTTGATCTGCTCGATCGCAAGCTTTTCGGCCTGGATCGAGCCGGTCTCGGAGATCGCCATGGTGCCGGTCGCCGAATGCAGGATGCCGACCGTGACCTCGGTGTCGGTGACGGCCAGACCCGTGGTGTTGACCGCCGAGGTCGCCGGCGCCTGCGCAAATGACCCGCGCGGCAGCATGGTGATGGCCGGGACCGCGGCCATTCCCATCAATAATTTGCGCCGCAGCGGCGACAACAGGCCCTTGTTTGCTTCGTCTGACATGAGCACCCCACTTTTGTTCGAGAACACGCGATTGGTGCCCGTGAGGATGGCTCGAATTTATGCAGCCCACGCATACGCAAGATCGCGTATACTGCACCGCAAAATGCCGACGTAGGCTTCTGGTACGGAATTTGCGAGGGGTCCGGGTCCGTATCGGGAGTGGGGTTAAGTGGCAGGGCGGCAGCGAATAGACCGCGTCAGGCGCCAGTACAATCAATGGGTCGCCAACCAGACGCTGGAAGATTACGCCCTGCGCTTCACCGCCAAGAGCGCGCGGCGCTGGTCCGCCGCCCGCGTCGCCAACACGGCACTGGGCGCGATCTCGTTCCTGGCGATGGAGGCGATCGGCGGGACCATCACGCTGAATTATGGCGTCACCAACGCGACTGCCGCCATCGTCGTGGTTTCCATCATCATCTTCGGCTGCGGGGTGCCTATTGCGTATTATGCCGCCAAATGCGGCATCGACATCGACCTGCTGACGCGGGGGGCCGGCTTCGGTTACATCGGCTCGACCGTCACCTCGCTGATCTACGCCTCCTTCACCTTCATCTTCTTCGCGATCGAGGCCGTGATCCTCGCATCCGCGCTCGAGATGTGCTTCGGGATTCCGCGGCCGGTGGGCTATCTCATCAGCGCCGTCGTCATCATCCCGCTGGTGGCCTACGGCATCACGCTGATCAGCCGCTTCCAATTGTGGACGCAGCCGCTGTGGGTGATCCTTCACATCATTCCGTTTGCCGCGATCGCCTGGCACAACCCGCACTCGTTTGCGGAGTGGCACAAGTTCTCCGGCGAGCACGGCGACCTCAACGGGCATTTCGATCTCCTGCTGTTCGGCGTTGCGGCCTCGGTCGTGTTCTCGCTGGTGGCGCAGATCGGCGAGCAGGTCGACTTCCTGCGGTTCCTGCCGCGCGACCGCCGCGCCTCCAGGGCCTCCTGGTGGATGGCGCTGATGAGCGCGGGGCCGGGCTGGATCGTGCTGGGCGCGCTGAAGCTGCTGGCGGGCTCGTTCCTCGCCTTCTTCGCACTCAGCCACGGCGTGCCGCCCGAAGAAGCCGCCGAGCCGGCGCACATGTATCTCGAAGCATTCCGCTATGTGCTGTCGCAGCCCGACCTCGCTTTGGCCTTGACCGGCACTTTCGTGATCCTGTCGCAGGTCAAGATCAACGTCACCAACGCCTATGCCGGCTCGATCGCCTGGTCGAACTTCTTCTCGCGCCTGACCCACAGCCATCCCGGGCGCGTGGTGTGGCTGGTCTTCAACGTCGTCGTGGCCCTGCTGCTGATGGAGATCGGCGTCTACAAGGCCCTGGAGCAGACGCTGGCGCTCTATTCCAACGTCGCGATCGCCTGGGTCGGCGCGCTGGTCGCCGACCTCGTCATCAACAAGCCGCTCGGACTGCGGCCGCAGCAGATCGAGTTCAAGCGCGCGCATCTCTACGACGTCAATCCAGTCGGCGTGGGAGCGATGACGATCGCGACCATCGTCTCGATCAGCGCCTTCTACGGCCTGTTCGGGCCGACCGCGAAGGCGCTGTCGGCCTTCATCGCGCTCGCGGCGGCCTTCCTCACGGCGCCGTTGATCGCCTGGGCCACAGGCGGCAAATACTACATCGCGCGCAAGCCGAAGCGGAGCTGGCAGAACATCGAGGCGATCCAGTGCTGCATCTGCGAGCACTCGTTCGAGCCGGAGGACATGGCCTCCTGCCCCGCTTACGCCGGCCCGATCTGCTCGCTGTGCTGTTCGCTGGACGCGCGCTGCCACGATCTCTGCAAGCCGCATGCGAGATTCCAGGCGCAGGTGTCGGAGACGCTGGGCCGGCTGATGCCGCAGCCGATCTACGCCCGGATCAACTCGCAAGTCGGCCACTATATCGGCGTGTTCGTGGTCTCCGCCGGCCTGATCGCCCTGGTGCTGGGACTCATCTATCTACAGACGTCGGCGAACGTGCACGGCGACAACGAGCTCGTGTCCGACGTGCTGTGGAAAGTGTTCTTCTCCCTCAGCATCATCATCGGCGTGGTGGCGTGGCTGTTCGTGCTGGCGCAGCAGAGCCGCCGCGCCGCCGAGGCCGAGACGCGGCGGCAGACCGCGCTGCTGATCCAGGAGATCGACGCGCACAAGCGCACTGACGCCGAGCTCCAGCGTGCCAAGGAGGTCGCCGAATCCGCCAACCTCGCCAAGAGCCGTTATGTGGTCGGCCTGAGCCACGAGCTGCGCTCGCCGCTCAATGCGATCAGCGGCTATGCGCAACTGCTCGAGCAGGATACGACGCTCGGCGCCAAGCCCCGCGACCAGGTCCGCGTCGTCCGCCGCAGCGCCGACCATCTCTCCGGCCTGATCGACGGCATCCTGGACATCTCCAAGATCGAGGCGGGGCGGCTGTATCTGTCGCGCGACGAGGTGCGCTTGAGCGAGTTCCTCGACCAGCTCGTCGGCATGTTCCGCCTCCAGGCCGCCGCCAAGGGCATCGACTTCGTGTTCAGGCGGCCGCCGACGCTGCCGGGGGTGGTCTATGCCGACGAGAAGCGGCTGCGTCAGGTGCTGATCAACCTGCTCTCGAACGCCATCAAGTTCACCCAGTCCGGCAGCGTGCAGTTCGTGGTGCACTACCGCAGCCCGGTCGCCGAGTTCGAGGTGATCGACACCGGCCCGGGTATCCAGGGCGACGACCTCGAACGCATCTTCGCGCCATTCGAGCGGGGTGCGCTCGGCGCGTCGCAGCCGCAGACCGGCACCGGCCTCGGGCTCACCATCAGCCGCCTGCTCGCCGGCGTGATGGGCGGGGACATCAAGGTCACGAGCACGGTCGGCACCGGCTCGACCTTCAGGGTCAAGATCCTGCTCTCGGAGGTCGCCAATCCCCAGCGGATCGCGCCGGTGGAGGCGCCGGTCTCAGGGTATCACGGCCCGCGCAAGACCATCCTCGTCACCGACGACGATCCCGTGCATCGCGACCTCCTGCGCGAGGTGCTGACGCCGCTCGGCTTCATCCTGCTCAGCGCACCCGACGGCGCCGGCTGCCTCGCATTGGCGCAGCATTGCCGGCCCGATCTGTTCCTGCTCGACATCTCGATGCCTGCCATGGACGGCTGGGCGGTCGCCGAGGCCTTGCGCGCCAGCGGCCATCATCAGGCCCGCATCCTGATGGTGTCGGCAAGCGCGCTCGAGGCTCATGGCACGCCGCTGGCGCAGCCCTTCCATGACGGCTACCTGATGAAGCCGATCGACATCCCGCGGCTGCTGGCGACGATTCGCCAGCTTCTCAAGATCGAATGGCAATACGGCTCGCATGAGGTCGCGGTGCCGTTCTGGCATCCGGAGACCGGATCGAAGCCGCCGCTGCGGCACATCGAGGCGCTGATCGGGCTCGGCCAGATCGGCTACGTCAAGGGCATCCAGCTGAAGCTGGACGAGATCGGCAGCGAGCACCCCGAGCATGCCGACTTCGTCGCGCAGATGCGGTCGCTGGTCGATCGCTTCGATCTCGACCAGTACATGGACACATTGAAGACGTTGCATGCTTATGAGCATTGAATCGAAGAAGCGCGACGTCGCGCTCGTCGTCGACGATTCCCCGGAGACGCTCCGGCTGCTCACCGACGCGCTCGACGGCGCCGGCATGACGGTGATGGTGGCGCTCGACGGCGCCGCGGCGATGCGCATCATCGACCAGATCACGCCCGACATCATCCTGCTCGATGCCGTGATGCCCGGCATCGACGGCTTCGAGACCTGCCGCCGGCTCAAGCGCGATGCGGGTCTCGCCAATGTCCCAGTCATCTTCATGACGGGTCTGGCCGAAACCGAGCACATCGTGCGTGGATTGGAGGCCGGCGGCGTCGACTACGTGACCAAGCCGATCGTGATCGAGGAGATGCTCGCGCGCATCCGGGTCCATCTCGGCAATGCCCGGCTGACCCAGAGCGCGCGCGCCGCGCTCGACGTCTCCGGCCGTTTCCTGTTCGCGGTCAATCGCCAGGGCAGCGTGCTGTGGGCGACGCCGCAGGCGCAGAAGCTGCTATCCGATCATCACGGCGCGCAGACCGACGACTTCGTGCTGCCGCCGACGCTGCTGCAATGGCTCGAGCAGGCGAAGGCCAAGAGCGGCTCGAAATCCCAGGCCGCGTCGCTGCCCGATAGTCCGCAGCTCCGCTTCTATTACATGGGCGAGACCGCGCCGAACGAATTCCTGCTGCGGCTGTCCAAGGAAGCCGGCACCGCGCTGCCGCCCGAATTCACCAGCGAGCTCGGCCTCACCACGCGCGAAGGCGAGGTGCTGGCCTGGCTCAGCAAGGGCAAGACCAATCGCGACATCGCGCAAATTCTGGGCCTCAGCCCGCGCACCGTCGACAAGCACCTGGAGCAGATCTACGCCAAGCTCGGCGTCGAGAACCGGACCGCCGCGGCCGCGATCGCCGCGAATGCGACGCGGCGGAATTCTTGAGCGTGGTGTAGATGAGTTGAGGCGCTGCCAACCGAGCAAATGGTGTCGTCCCGGACAAGCGCAGCGAAGCGGAGCGCCGATCCAGGACCCATAACCCCAGGGAGTAGTTTGGCGAAGGCTCGGAGTGACCAGCTCGCTCTATAACCACCGCCTGGGAGTATGGGTCCCGGGCTCGCTTCGCGCCCCGGGACGACAGTGGCGATCGCTAACCTCGCCTTACATCGGCATCGTCAACTGTAGACGAACGCCTTGTCGTCCAGGTCCGTCTTCGGAATCTCGTCCTTCTCGGTCCAGTAATCCTGGCTGTGCTGCCATTCCGGCTTGTCGCCGCGCTTGGGCAGCAGGTTCATGTTGCGCATCATGTAGCCGGGGTTGAAGTTTTCCGGATCGATCCAGGGCAGGATCGGCATGTTGTGGTCTTCAGGTCGCAGCTTGACCTCGACCTTCTTTGCACCCTTCGCCTTCATGTGCCCGAGCAGCCGGCAAACGAAATCGGCGACGAGATCGACGCGCAGCGTCCAGCTGGCGCGGAAATAGCCGAACACCCAGACCATGTTCGGCACGCCCGTGAACATCATGCCGCGATAGGTGACGGTGTCGCCGAAGGCGAGCGGCTTGCCGTCGATCTCGAAGGCGATATCGCCGAGCGCGGCAAGATTGAAGCCGGTCGCAGTGACGACGACATCGGCCTCGAGTAGCTTGCCGGACTTGAGCTGGATGCCGTTCTCGACGAAGCATTCGATCTCGTCGGTGACGACGGAGGCCTTGCCGCTGGCGATGCCCTTGAACAAATCGGCATCCGGCACGAAGGCGATGCGCTGCCGCCACGGCCGGTATTTTGGCGTGAAATGGGTCTCGACGTCGTAGTCGGGACCGAGCACGGCGCTGATCTGGCCGATCAGCTCCTTCTTCACCTGCTCGGGCTTGGACACGCAGAGCTTGGTGAACGCATCCTGCTCGAACAGGATCTTGCGCCGCACGATCTCGTGGATCCAGGCTTCATCGACCTGCAACCGGCGCAGCTCTTCCGCGATCTCGATGGCGTTGCGGCCGAGGCGGAAATAGGTCGGCGAGCGCTGCAGCATGGTGACATGGGCGCACTTGTCGGTGATGTTCGGCACCAGTGTTGCCGCGGTTGCGCCCGAGCCGATCACGACGACCTTCTTGTTCGTGAGGTCGATATCGTCGGGCCAGGTCTGGGGATGGACGATGCGGCCCTTGAAACGGTCCATGCCCTTCCATTCCGGCGTGTAGCCTTCGGAATGCCGATAATAGCCCTGGCACATCCAGAGGAAGTTCGCCGTGAAGGTCCTGGGCTCGCCGGTGTCGGTCGTCACGGCGTCGATGGTCCAGAGATTCTGCTCGCTCGACCAGCTCGCGGAATTGATCTTGTGCTTGTAGCGAATGTGCCGCGCGATATCGTTGTCGTCGATCACCTCCTTCATATAGGAGAGGATCTCTTCGGCGGTCGCAATCGGCGGGCCGACCCAAGGCTTGAAGCTGTAGCCGAAAGTGTGGAGATCGCTGTCGGAGCGAATACCGGGATAGCGATGTGTGCTCCAGGTGCCGCCGAATGTTTCCTGCGTCTCCAGGATGACGTAGCTCGTGCCCGGCAGCTGCTTCTGGATGTGATAGGCGCTACCGATGCCGGATATGCCGGCGCCGACGATCAGCACGTCGAAATGTTCAGAAGCCTGTTTGGCCGTGGCGTGACTGCGAACAGCGACATTCATTGTTGCTTCTATGCCTTGCTTGTCTTTGTGGCCGTCCTTGATTGGACGGCGCGTTTCCTCCGCGACGGGCATGATCACCCGCCGCGCCTCCGCTTCAAAATGACATAGATCAAGTCGCGGTCAAATCACAGTGCCGCACCCCAGCTCCGCGCGGTCTGCAAGATCCAGTCGCGATAGAGCGTCAGCGGCGTCACGCCGGTCAAGCCGCCGCAACCGGCGGCGCCGTTCGGTCCTGTCGACCAGCTGATGAGGCCGACGAGCACGGGACCGTTCGACCTGTCCTCGAACACGGGGCCGCCGGAATCGCCGGTGCAGGCGCCAATTCCGCCGCGAACACCGTTGGTTACGGGATCGACCAGACGGATCTGCAGCGTGCCGGGCTGTCCGGTCGCAACGAGGCCGGCGACGCGCGTGGTGCCGCCGCTCTTGCCATCACCGAGAACCGTGACGCCGATGCCGGCGACGACGAAGCGACTGCCGACCTGAATTGGAATCGTGGGCATGCCGACCGTCACCGTGGATTTTCCCTTCAGTGGAATTTCCAACTGCAGCAGCGCCACGTCGGCGGTGGCGCGATGCGCCTGCATCGCCTGCATGTTGAAGTTCGGATGGATCGCGACGGTGCGCACGTTCAGCAATTGCGGCTGGCCGTCGCCGCCGCGATCGACCACCTTGTAATCCGCGCCGGGCTGCACGCAATGGGCGACCGTCAACACCAGCCTCGGGGCGATCAGGCTGCCGGTGCAGAAATTGCCGCGCGATCCGACGATGGTGACGACGGCGCGGGCGACGCCATCGGCTTGCGGCGTGCCGCCGCCGACGATGGCGTGAGCGGGCGCAGCGAGCAGCAGCGTAGCTGCGATGAGGGTGGCGAGCTTCTTCATGGGAACACGCATCGGCATCGATGAAGGCGGGCGATTGCTTCGGACTGGCTCTTGCCGATAGCGCATGCTAGCCCTCTTGGAAAGCAATTGACGAGGGCAGGACATTGGCGATCGAGGCGGTGATCTTTGATTTTGGCGGCGTGCTGACGAGCTCGCCCTTCGAGGCGTTCACGCGGTTCGAGACCGAGCGCGGCCTGCCCGCCGATATCATCCGGCGCACCAACGCCGCCAATCATCTGGAAAACGCCTGGGCCAAATTCGAGCGGGCCGAGGTCGACATCGAGACGTTCGACGCATTGTTCGCCGCCGAATCGCTCGCGCTCGGTGCGGAGGTGCGCGGCCGAGACGTGCTGCCGCTGCTGCAGGGCGATCTGCGCCCGGAGATGGTCGAGGCCCTGAAGCGCATCAAGGCGCAATTCAAGACCGGCTGCATCACCAACAATCTGCCGGCCAACGCGATCGGCAGCATGACGGGGCGTTCTCTCTACATCGCCGAAGTCATGGTGCTGTTCGATCACGTCATCGAATCCGCCAAGATCGGTCTGCGCAAGCCGGATCCACGCATCTACCAGATGATGGTCGAGACGCTGAAGGTCGATCCGAACAATTGCGTTTATCTCGACGATCTCGGCGTCAACCTGAAGCCGGCGCGTCAGATGGGCATGACCACGATCAAGGTGACGAGCGAGGCGCAGGCGATCGCGGAGCTGGAGACGGCGACGGGGCTGAAGCTGGGGTAGTTCGACATACGCCGTCATTGCGAGCGCAGCGAAGCAATCCAGAGTCTTTCCGCGGAGGGAGTCTGGATTGCTTCGCTGCGCTCGCAATGACGGTTGTGGCGAGATATCGCCCAACCAAATCTACTTCGCCGCCGTAGAGATCCGCTCCGGAAACGCCGCCGCCAGCGCGGCGCGATCCGGCTTCAGCACGCCGCGCTCGGTGATGAGACCGGTGACGAGCCGCGCCGGCGTCACGTCGAAGGCGTAGTTCGCGACCGGCGAGTTTTCGGGCACGATGCGTACCGTCTCCAGCCGGCCGTCGGCGGTGCGGCCGGTCATGTCGGTGACCTCCACGCCGCTGCGCTGCTCGATCGGGATGTCGCGGATGCCGTCATGGACGGCGAAATCGATCGTCGGCGACGGCAGCGCGACGTAGAACGGCACGCCATTGTCATGCGCGGCAAGCGCCTTCAGGTAAGTGCCGATCTTGTTGCAGACGTCGCCATTGGCGGCGACGCGGTCGGTGCCGACGATGGCGAGATCGACCATGCCGTGCTGCATCAGGTGCCCGCCGGTATTGTCCGGGATCACCGTGTGCGGCACGCCGTGATGGCCGAGCTCCCAGGCCGTGAGCGAGGCGCCCTGGTTGCGCGGACGCGTCTCGTCGACCCAGACATGGACCTTGATGCCGCGCTCATGCGCAAGATAGATCGGCGCCGTCGCCGTGCCCCAGTCGACGGTGGCGAGCCAGCCGGCGTTGCAATGGGTCAGCACGTTGACCACTTCGCCCGGCTTCTTCGCCGCGGTCGCCTCGATCAGCTTCAGGCCGTTGTCGGCAATGCCGCGGTTGATCTCGACGTCCTGCTCGGCGATCTCGTCGGCGCGTGCATAGGCTGCTTCCGCCCGTTCCGCCGGATCGATCGGCGCGAGCGCCGCGCGCATCTCGTCCAGCGCCCACTTCAGGTTGATCGCGGTCGGCCGCGCCACGACCAGCGTGTCATAGGCGCGTTGCAGCCCGGCGTCGGAAGCGTCCTCGCGCATCGCGAGCGCCATGCCGTAGGCGGCCGTGGCGCCGATCAGCGGCGCGCCGCGCACCAGCATGTCCCTGATTGCAACGGCCGCATCTTCACACGAGGTCAGCCGCGCAATGACGAATTCATGCGGCAGCCGGCGCTGATCGATCGCGCCGACCAACCAGCCGTCGCGCTCGCGCCAGATGCTGCGGAAATGCTTGCCGTCGACCTTCATGGCATTCTGCCTTTTCGTTTGTCTTGCGTCTCACGCTCGCAGGATGCGCCCGGCCACCGCATCGAGCTTCTTCAGGAGCTCGGGATCGCGCGCCTCGGGCGCCGTGATCAGCGCGGTGTCGAGCGCACGGTCCGAACCGATCGGGCACGGCTCGTGCTCACGCGGAAAATCCTTGGCCAACCGCGCCACCAGCGCCTTCGCCTTGTCGGCGTTCGAATTCAGCACGCGGATGATGTCCTGCACAGTGACCGCATCGTGGTCGGGATGCCAGCAGTCGAAATCCGTCACCATTGCGACGGTGGCGTAACAGATCTCCGCCTCACGGGCGAGCTTGGCTTCGGGCATATTGGTCATGCCGATCACCGAGTAGCCCAGCGTCTTGTAGGTCATGCTTTCGGCGTAAGTGGAGAATTGCGGCCCTTCCATGCAGACATAAGTGCCGCCGCGCGCGATCGCGATGCCTTCGGCTTCCGCGGCGGCCGCCAGATGGATGCGCAGCCGTGGCGAGACCGGGTGCGCCATCGACACATGCGCGACGCAGCCGCGGCCGAAGAACGAACTCTCGCGCTTATGGGTGCGGTCGACGAACTGGTCGACGAGAACGAAGGTGCCCGGCGGCAGTTCCTCCCTGAAGGAACCGCAGGCCGAGAGCGAGATCAAATCGGTGACGCCGGCGCGCTTCAGCACGTCGATGTTGGCGCGATAATTGATGTCGGAGGGGGACAGCCGGTGCCCCTTGTCATGCCGGGGCAGGAACACGATCGGCAGGCCGGCGATGGAGCCACGCCTTAAAGGAGCCGACGGCTCGCCCCAGGGGCTCTCGATCACCTCTTCGCGCGCACCCTCTAAGCCGGGCAGGTCATAGATGCCCGAGCCGCCGATGATGCCCAATACCGCCTGCGTCATGCCTGCTCCACCCTGTCCGCCAAATGTGACATGGTTAAGCTATGCCAGTTTTGCGGCGGATTTGGAACGGGGGGAGATGCGCCCCTGTTAAGCCGCGGTCGCCGGCTGGAGCTGCATCGCGACCATCCGCTCCAGCGTCTCGACGGACTGGAAATTCTCCGGCGTGATCTCGGACTGCGGAATGGTGAAGTCGAATTCGGCCTCGACGCCGAGCATGAGATTGACCATGTCCATCGAGGTCAGGCCGATATCGACGAGCTTGGCCGAAGGCGTAACGTTCGCGGTGAGCGAATTCTGTTCGAGGATGCCCTTCACCAGCTTGATGATGCGATTGCGCAAAACGGTATCAAAGGCCTGCATCGGCAAATTCCCATCTGTCTATCGGAGGCGGACCGGACTGCCGGCTACGATGGGTGCGGGCTGCCGGTCCTGCAATGGGCGGCACCAATACTTCGCGATTCTTAGTAAACGATGACTCAGATTGTCGGAAATCCAGCCCTTCTTCCAGAGTCCTAACGCGATGCCGGAGAATCCGGTGATGCGAACAACCGGGCCTTAACTGTTCGTTCGGAATTGGGTTTTGTTTACCCTCTATTTCATCGACGAATTTGAATTAAATCCGTAGCCTCGTCTCACAAGCAAAGATGGCTGGAGGATCGCCTCAAGCGGCATCGCGAATGATGCCGGCGATCTCGAACGGCAAACCGGAGGCGGACGAGCATGAACGTGCGTGAAGCAGTCCTCACTGTCGACGAAATGCAGGCGAGCTTTCTCGAGCAGGGTCCCTCCCTGATCGAGCGCGCCGCCCGGACCGCCGCAGCGGCCGCGGCCGACGCCGACGAGGTCGATCGCGACGCCCGCTTCCCGCACCGGGCTTTCGACGTCGCACGCGAGCAGAAGCTGCTCGGCGTGATGATTCCGGTCGAGTTCGGCGGCTTCGGCGCCTCGATCCATGACGTCACCGACATCTGCTACACGCTCGGACGCGCCTGCGCGTCCACGGCGATGATCTACGCGATGCACCAGACCAAGGTCGCCTGCGTCATCAGGCACGGCCATGGCATCCCCTGGATGGAGACCATGATGCGCCGGGTCGCCCGCGACCAGTGGCTGCTCGCCTCCTCCACCACCGAAGGCCAGAACGGCGGCAACATCCGCGCCAGCGCGGCTGCGGTCGACCATGCCGGCGATACCGTCTCGCTGGTGCGCGACGCCACCGTGATCTCCTACGGCGCCGAAGCCGATGGCCTCGTCACCATCGCCCGCCGCGCCACCGAAGCCGCCGCCTCCGACCAGGTGCTGCTGGCGCTCGCCAAGGACGATTATTCGCTGAAGCGGACGCTGGGCTGGGAAACGCTCGGCATGCGCGGCACCTGCTCGACCGGGTTCGAGCTGAAGGTCGACTGCCCCGCCGACCGCATCTTCCCGGAATCCTATGACAAGATCCACGCCCAGACCATGACGCCGTTCGCGCATCTGTGCTGGTCGTCGGCCTGGGCCGGCATCGCCGCTGCGGCGGTGACGCGCGCGCAGGCCTTCATCCGCAAGGCGGCCCGCTCGTCCGGCGGACAGATGCCCCCGGCCGCGGCGCACTTCACCGCCGCCAAGATGTCGCTGGCCAAGCTGCGCGCGCTGATATCAGCCAATATCGACGCTTTCGCCCGCGTCGAGCATGACGAGCGTGCTCTGAGCTCGCTCGACTTCCAGTCCTCGATCACGCTCTTGAAGGTGCAGGCCTCCGAGCTCGCGGTCGAGACCGTGATGCACGCGATGCGCACCGCGGGACTTGCCGGCTATCGCAACGACGGCGAGTTCACCATGGGCCGTCACCTCCGCGACGTGCTGTCGTCGCCGATCATGATCAACAACGACCGGATCCTGGCCAATGCCGCGACATCGACATTGATGAGCGGGGTGCCGGCGAGCCTTCGCGACTGACGTACCTCCGCGGCCGATTCAACAAGAACAATTTTGAGATAGCAGGACATCGAACCATGAATATTGCCGTCCTCCCCGACTCGCCCACCACCGCCCCGCAAATGATCGATCCGCTCGATCATCTCGCCGACAAGCTGTTCCACCGCATGGGCGCCGACGGCGTCTATGCCCGCACCGCGCTCTACGAGGGCATCGTCGAGAAGCTCGCCGCGCTGATCACCGGTTATCGCGAGGCCGGCACCGAGGTGATGCGCTTCCCGCCGGTGATGAGCCGCTCCCAGCTGGAGAAGTCCGGCTATCTCAAGAGCTTTCCGAACCTGCTCGGCTGCGTCTGCGGCCTGCACGGCACCGAACGCGAGATCAACGCCGCAGTGAGCCGCTTCGATGCCGGCGGCGACTGGACGACTTCGCTGTCGCCGGCCGATCTCGTGCTGTCGCCGGCCGCCTGCTATCCGGTCTATCCGATCGCGGCGAGCCGCGGCCAATTGCCGAAGGGCGGGCTGCGCTTCGACGTTGCCGCGGATTGCTTCCGCCGCGAGCCGTCGAAGCATCTTGACCGGCTGCAATCGTTCCGCATGCGCGAATATGTCTGCATCGGCAGCCCCGACAACGTCGCCGATTTCCGCGAGCGCTGGATGGTGCGCGCGCAGAAGATCGCGACCGACCTCGGCCTCAGCTTCCGCGTCGACTATGCCAGCGATCCGTTCTTCGGCCGGGTCGGCCAAATGAAGGCGGTGAGCCAGAAGCAGCAGCAGCTCAAGTTCGAGCTGCTCATCCCGCTGCGCTCGGAAGAGCAGCCGACGGCGTGCATGAGCTTCAACTATCACCGCGAGCATTTCGGTACGACCTGGGGAATCCAGGACGCCGACGGCGAGCCGGCGCACACCGGCTGCGTTGCCTTCGGCATGGACCGCCTGGCCGTCGCCATGTTCCACACCCACGGCACCGATCTTTCCGCCTGGCCCGCCAAGGTGCGGGACGTCCTGAGCCTGCAGCCGCCTGTCGCGGCCGAGGCCCATGGCGAAGGCTGGCGCTAGAGCATGATCCGGAAAAGTGCGGAGCGGTTTTCCGAGAAGATCATGCTGAAACGATAGACCTCACGAGGCCGACCATTTCCACGGGCAAGACGAGCGTGATCCATACCAAGGTCCGATGCCGCGAGATCACCGAGTCCGACGTCGATAGGATCGCGGACTTGCTGACGCGCGGCTTCGTCGGCCGTTCACGCGACTACTGGATCCAGGGTCTGCGCCGGCAGGCCTTCCGGGCCGCGCCGGAGGGCTATCCGCGCTTCGGCTACATGCTCGACGACGACGGCAGGCCGGTCGGCGTGCTGCTCTTGATCTACACCTCACGCAAGGAGGGCGAAGAGACCGCCATCCGGTGCAATTTGTCGAGCTGGTATGTCGACCCGGCCTACCGCAACTACGCGCCGCTGCTGACCAAGATCGCCCAGCGGCACAAGCACGTCACTTATTTCAACATCAGCCCGGCGCAGTGGACCTGGCCAATCATCGAGACGCAGGGCTTTCGCGCCTATTGCCGCGGCATATTCTTCTCGGTCCCTGCGCTAGCGCGCGTCCCGCGCTGGAACGAGATCGAGGTCATTCCGCCGCACGCCAAGGAGATCAAGGGGCTTTCCGAGGCGGAGACCGAGCTTTTGACGCGACATGCGCGTTACAATTGCCTCAGTCTGGTGTGCCGCACGCCGAAGGGAACCTTCCCCTTCATCCTGCAACCGGTGCGCATCCGCCGCGGTTTCATCGCACCGCCCGCCATGAAGCTGATCTATTGCCGGAGCACCGCAGAATTTGCCGAATGCGCCGGCCGCATCGGACGGCTGCTGCTGCGGCTCGGCAAGATCGCGGTGGCCGTCGATGCCAACGGTCCGGTTCCCGGTCTCGTCGGCATTTACACCGAGCGGCGCGGCCGGAAATACTTCAGGGGCCCGCACCAGCCACAGCTCGGCGACCTCACCGACACGGAGCTCGTGCTGTACGGGCCGTAGAGCAACGCCCGGCGCTGTAAATCTGTACGAGCGGAGCGGGAATATCGCCGCGCTCGTCCGGAGCTACGGCCTATTGCCTTAGCAGCGGGCCGTTTACGCGTGCGCTCACCATCGCCGGTCATCCTCCGTAAACTACAGCGCTTAAGGGAATTTTCCGGCCTGTTCGCTAGCCTCGGCGGCTGAATTAGGTTGCATTAAGTCTATTGCTGGCCGAGGCCCCGCCGACCCCATGATGTCGACCCGCGACAGCGAGCTTGGTACAGGCCGTGAGCAGGGCCCAGGCGCCCTCGTCGCGCTGAGCCAGCTTGCGCTCGACCACATGGAACAGGGCGTCTGCGTCTACGATGCCGACAACCGGATCGTGCTGACGAACCAGCGCTATCTCAGACTGTTCGACATGTCGGCCGAAATCGTGCGGATCGGCACCAGCTATCGCGAGGTGCTCGCGCACAGCGCAAGCCGCGGCAACTTTCCGCAAGACCAGCTCGACGCGTTGTATTCGAGGCGGATGGCGCAGATCGCCGCGGGCAAGCCGTTCCGCACCGAGCAAATGCTGGCGAGCGGCCTCGTTATGTCGCTCGAGCTGAAGCCGCTCCCCGGCGGCGGCTGGATGACGATCTGCGATGACGTCACCCGCCTCGCCCGGCTCGAAGCGGAACTGCTCGTGCAGACCGAGCGCAGCCAGCACGCGCTCGCCAACATGTCGCACGGACTGATCATGTACGACGTCGACAGCCGTGTCGTCGTCTGCAACGAACGGTTCCTGAAGCTCTACAACCTCGACCCCGAGATCGTGAAGCCGGGCGTCGCGCATTCCACGGTGATCGAGCACTGGATGTCGCGCGGCAACCTGCCGGGCATGTCGGGCGACGAATTCTACCAGAGCCGGCTGGAGGACGTGCGCAGCAGGAAGCCGAAGACGCTGCTGGTGATGCGCTACGACGGACGGATGGTGCAGGCGGTCTCCCGCTTCCTGCCCGACGGCGGCTGGGTGACGGTGCACGAGGACGTCACGGAGCGGCTGCAATACGAGGAAACGCTGCGGCAGCAGAATTTCATCCTCGATGCGGCGCTGGAGAACATGGCCCACGGGCTCGCCTTCTTCGACAGCGACATGCGGCTTCGGGTCTGCAACTCCACCTACCTCAAGATCTACCTGTTGTCGCCGGAGGAGACCCGCCCCGGCACACACCTCGCCGAGCTGATCGAGCGATCCATGGCGAACGGCGCGTTCTCCCCGGAATACAGCCCGCAGCAGATCCTCAAAGCCGCCCGCGCGCGGATCGCAAGCCGTGATTCCTCGCCGATGCGCCGGCGCATGTCGAACGACACGGTGATCTCGGTGCGCTATTGCGCGCTGGCCGAAGGCGGCTTCGTCGCCACCTATGAGGACATTACCGAGCGCGAGCGTGCGATCGAGGAGCTGAGCGAGCAGTACCGCCGGTTCGACGCTGCCCTGAACAACATGAGCCAGGGCCTGTGCATGCTCGACGCCAGCCTGCGCGTGATCGTCTGCAACCGCCGCTATATCGAGATGTATGGATTGTCGCCGGAGACCGTGAAGCCAGGCGTCTCGATGCGCGACATCATGGAGCACGCCTGCGAGCTCGGCATCCATCCGAACATGACCGGCGCCAAGCTCTATGCCGACTACGTCGAGAGGCTGCGCGAGGGCGAGCACACGCTGCACCGCCATTTGAACGACGGCCGCATCATCAAGCTCAACCACAAGCGGATGGAGCATGGCGGCTGGGTCGTGACCTATGAGGACGTCACCGAGCGCCACAAGGCCCAGGCCCGGGTGGCGCACATGGCGCGGCACGATTCACTCACCGACCTGCCCAACCGCACGCTGTTCCGCGAGAAGATGGGCGAGGGGCTGAACCAGGTCGCGATCGCCGGCGGCGCCATGGCCGTGCTGTGCTTCGACCTCGACAACTTCAAGACCGTCAACGACCGCCTCGGCCACGCCGCCGGCGACCGCCTGCTGCGCTGGGTCGCGGCGCGCCTCAAGGAGAATGTCGGCGAGCACGACACCGTCGCGCGGCTTGGCGGCGACGAGTTCGCCGTGCTCCAGCGCGGGCCGCAGCCGCAATCGGCCGAGGCGCTCGCCCGCCGCCTGGTCGAGATCATCGGTCATCCGCCGCCGCTGGAAAGCCAGTCGATCCATGTCGGCGTCTCCGTCGGCATCGCGATCGCGCCCGACCACGGACTCGATGCCGATGAGCTGATGAAATGCGCCGACCTCGCGCTCTACCAGGCCAAGGCCAAGGGGCGCGGAGCCTATCAGTTGTTCGAGCCCGAGATGGAGGAACAGGCGCGCAGCCGGCACGCGCTGGAGCAGGACCTGGTCGGCGCGCTGGAAGGGCGTGAATTCCACCTGGTGTTTCAACCGCAGATGCGGCTCGATTCCTCCGAGCTCACCGGCTTCGAGGCATTGCTGCGCTGGAAGCATCCCTCGCGCGGCTTCGTCTCTCCGGCCGAGTTCATCCCGATTGCGGAGGAGAACGGGCTGATCGTTCCGATCGGCGAATGGGTGCTGCGCACGGCCTGCGCCACCGCCGCGTCCTGGCCCGGCGTCACCGTCGCGGTGAACCTGTCTCCGGTGCAATTCCGCTCCCGCGGCCTGGTGGCGATGGTCACGAGCGCGCTTGCGGAAGCCGGCCTGCCGCCGCAGCGGCTCGAGCTCGAGGTCACCGAGACGGCGCTGCTCGACGACAGCAAGGCGACCATCGACATCCTGCACCAGCTCCGCGCGCTCGGGGTGCGCGTCAGCCTCGACGATTTCGGGGTCGGCTATTCCTCCCTGAGCTATCTGCGCAAGTTTCCATTCGACCGCATCAAGATCGACCGCTCCTTTGTCGGCACGCTCGGCGAAAGCCCGGAGAGCGTTGCCATCGTCAGAACGATCGCGAGCCTCGGCTCCGTGCTCGGCGTCGAGACCACGGCGGAGGGCGTGGAAACCGAGGAACAGCTCGACTTCGTCCGCGAATGCGGCTGCACCGCGGTCCAAGGCTATTATTTCGGCAAGCCGTGTCTCGCCTCAGAAGTCGGTCGCACCATCGAGAAGCTGAACACGGTCCGGCGGGTGGCCTGACCGCTTCGGCCGCTCAAATTCCGCCTCTCGGCACGCGGCCAAACGACGAATTGTCGCAGAGGTCGGCTCTGTCGGCGTTAGCTGACCGACGGCCGCACAGCGATGCGCGCAACACGCTTTTCTTCTCCGTCAAATTCAGGAACAATCGCCTCGCAACGAGAGACGGCGCCCCCAGAGAGGCCGCCGCGAGGGAGGCTTTCGATGTCGGGATACGGGCTGAAGACGATTGCATTTGCCGCGGTGCACGCCGTCATGGGCTTATTGCTCTCCACGGCGGTCAATGCGCAGGACTATCCAACGAAGCCGATCACGTTGATCGTGCCTTGGCCGGCCGGCGGATCGACTGATCTCTCGATGCGCGCGATCGCCGACAGCGCCTCGAAGGTACTGGGCCAGCCGATCGTGATCGACAACAAGGCCGGCGGCAGCGGCACGGTCGGGCCGGCGACGATGGCCGCGGCGGCGAAGCCGGACGGCTATACCATCTCACAGATCCCGATCACCGTGTTTCGCCTGCCCTTGATGCAGGAGGTGTCGTGGGATCCGGCAAAGGATTTCACCTATATCGTCCATCTCACCGGCTACACTTTCGGCGTGACCACGAGCGCGGAATCGCAGTTCAAGAGCTGGAAGGACGTGGTGGAGTTCGCAAAGGCGAATCCGGGCAAGGTAACCTACGCCACGCCCGGCGCCGGCACCTCGCTGCATATCGGCATGGAGCAGATCGCCGCGATGTCCGGCATCAAGTTGACGCAGGTCCCTTTCAAGGGCGGCGCGGAGACTAACGCCGCCGTGCTGGGACAGCACACTATGCTGCAGGCTGATTCCACGGGATGGCGGCCGCTGGTCGACGCCGGCAAGCTGCGGCTCCTGATGGTGTGGACCGGCGCACGCTCGCCGAACTATCCCGACGTGCCGACGCTGAAGGAGCTCGGCTATCCCATGGTCTATGATTCCCCGTTCGGCATTGCAGGACCGAAAGGGATGGATCCCAAGATCGTCGCCAAGCTGCACGACGCATTCAAGAAGGCGGTCGAGGATCCTGCGGTGGTCGCCACGCTGGCCAAATACGACATGGTGCCGAACTACAAGAACACGGAGGATTACAAGAAATTCATCGTCGAGGTCACGGAGTCCGAGCGCAAGGTGATCGAGACGCTCGGGCTCGCGAAGAAGTAAGACCGCGCTGCTTGTGTCCCGGACGCGCTGCAGCGTGCAACGCTGCTGCGCAGTGCCGGGACCCATCTTCTTCGCCCACACGCATGGGCCCCGGCTTTGCAGCGCACCTACCATAGCACGTCGAAGACGTGCGTGAACGCAACTTGCGGTGCTGCGCTGCGTCCGGGGCACGAGAGAGAATCGATGAACGATCCAACCAACGTCAAGCTCCGCCTCAGCAACTCCGAACTCTGGGGCGGGCTGATCGGGCTCGCACTCGGCGGCTTCGTGATCTGGTCGGGCTTGAAGCTCAGGCTCGGCACCATCAACGATCCCGGCTCCGGCTATGTGCTGTTCTACACGGGCATCCTGATGTGCGTGTTCGCGAGCGCGATCATCGTCTCGGCGATCACCGAGGGCGGGCCGACGCTGGCCTCGCGCTGGGAGAACGTGCGCTGGAGCAAGCCGCTTGTCCTCATCGCCTGCCTCACTGCATTCGCGTTCGCGCTGGAGCCGCTGGGATTCCTGCTGTCATCGATCCCGCTGATGCTGCTGCTGTTGCGGCTGATCGATCCGGTGCGCTGGACGCTGGCGATTCCGATCGCGGTGCTGGTGCCCTCGGGCATGTGGTGGGTGCTCAAGCGGCTGCTGTTGATCCAGTTGCCGTCAGGCCTGTTCGGGATCGGCTGACCCCCATGGATACGCTTGTCAACGTGGCACATGGATTCGGCGTCGCGCTGCTGCCGATCAACCTGCTCTACTGCTTCATCGGCGTGTTCATTGGCACGCTGGTCGGCGTGCTGCCCGGCATCGGCCCGATCTCGGCGATGTCGCTACTGCTACCGGTGACGCTGTCGGGAACGCCGGAATCCGGCATCATCATGATGGCCGGCATTTATTACGGCTCGATGTATGGCGGCTCGACCACCTCGATCCTGGTCAACATCCCCGGCGAGGCGGCCTCCGTCGTCACCTGCATCGACGGCCACCAAATGGCGAAGCAGGGCCGTGCGGGCCCCGCGCTCGGCATCGCCGCGTTCGGCTCCTTCGCTGCCGGCACCTTTGCGCTGGTCGCCTTGATGTTGGTGGCGCCGAAGCTCGCCAGTCTCGCCATTGCTTTCGGCCCGGCCGAGTATTTCAGCCTGATGGTGCTCGGCCTCGTCGTGCTCACCTTCCTCACCCAGGGATCGATGCCGAAGGCATTGCTGATGGCGTGCATCGGTGTCGTGCTCGGGCTGATCGGGCTCGACAGCATCACCGCGCAGCCGCGACTGACCTTCGGCCGCATGGAGCTGATCGACGGCATCGGCCTCGTGCCCGTGGTGATGGGCCTGTTCGGCGTCGCCGAGGTGCTGCTCAACACCGAGCAGGCGATCAAGCGCGACGTCATCAACACCAGGATCACCCATCTCCTGCCGAGCAAGGAGGACTGGAAGGCGAGCGCCGGTCCGGTCGGCCGCGGCACCATCCTCGGCTTTTTCCTCGGCATCCTGCCGGGCGGCGGCGCCGTGGTCTCGTCATTCGCGTCCTACGCGCTGGAG
Source organism: Bradyrhizobium yuanmingense (assembly GCF_025200905.1). Lineage (NCBI taxonomy): Bacteria > Pseudomonadati > Pseudomonadota > Alphaproteobacteria > Hyphomicrobiales > Nitrobacteraceae > Bradyrhizobium > Bradyrhizobium yuanmingense. Next base: position 7,189,148 of record NZ_CP104173.1, read on the forward strand.
AAGCGGCTGTCGAAGACCCCTGAAAGGTTCGGCCACGGCGCGATCGAGGGCGTCGCCGGCCCGGAATCGGCGAACAACGCCGCAGCCGGCGGCGCCTTCATTCCGCTGATGACGCTCGGCATCCCGCCGAACGTGGTGATGGCGCTGCTGCTCGGAGCCTTCGTCATTCACGGCCTGCAGCCGGGCCCGCTGATGATCACGCAGAACCCCGGCCTGTTCTGGGGCATCGTCGCCAGCATGTATATCGGCAACGTCATGCTGCTGATCCTGAACCTGCCGATGATCGGCATGTGGGTGCAGCTGCTCAAGCTGCCCTACAACATCCTGTTCCCCCTGATCATCCTGTTCACGATCCTCGGCGTCTACTGCTCGAGCAACAACGTGTTCGACGTCTATGTGATGATCGCGTTCGGGATCATCGGCTATTTCATGCGCAAGCTCGGCTACGAGCCGGCGCCACTGGTGCTGGCCTTCGTGCTGGGTCCGATGATGGAGAACAATTTGCGCAAGTCGCTGATCCTGTCGCAGGGCGATCTCTGGACCTTCGTGCAGCGGCCGATCTCGGCAGTGTGCCTTGTGTTTGCCCTGGTGCTGCTGATCGCGCCGCTGCTGCCGTCGCTGCGCAAGAAGCGCGAGCTGGTGGCGCTGGACGAGGGAGCGTGAGGAGATCTCGTAGTCTGTAGGGTGGATTAGCCGAAGGCGTAATCCACCGCTTCTCTCTCGACGCGGACGGTAAAGTGGTGGGTTACGCCTTCGGCTAACCCACCCTACAGCATCTCAGCCCGCCGCAGGCAGCGCATCCGACGGCAGGCCCCACGGGCGCTCCGCCGAAGCCAGCCCGATCAGGCGGCCCTGGATGTAGTCGCAGCCCCAGTCACGCAGCATGTTTGCCGCTTCGTCGTCCTGCACCCATTCGGCGACGGTCTTGATGTCGAGGCGGCGAGCGAGATCGATCAGAGTCTGCACGAAGGCGCGGTCGTCGGCGGAATGGGTGATGTTCTGCACGAAGGCGCCGTCGATCTTGACGATGTCCACGCCGAGCTTGCGCAAATTGCGGAACGAGGTGTAGCCGGCGCCGAAATCGTCGATGGCGATGCGGCTGCCGAAATGCTTGAGGCGGCTGACGAAGGCGCGGACGTCGTCGATGTCCTGGATCGCGACCGTCTCGGTGATCTCGACGATCAGCCGCTCGGCAACGCCGGGATGGGCCAGCATCAGCGATTCGATCCCCGCCCACCAGTCCGGATCCATGGTCGTATCGGGCGAGATGTTGAGGCTGAGGCAGACGTCGGGCGCCGCCGCGAGTTCGGCGACCACGAGCTCGAGCACGCGGTGATCGACCAGGCGGATCAGGCCGAGCCGTTCGGCGACCGGCACGATGTCGGGCGCGAGCAGCACCTGGCCGTCGCCCTGGTCCATCCGCACCAGGCATTCATGGAATGCGCGCTCGCGCGAGACAGCCGAGACGACGGGCTCATAGGCGAGCCTGATGCGGCGCTCGTTGAGCGCGGTGACGATCTCGTCGGTGACGCGGATGTTGACGCGGCGCTGTGCGTCGCGCGCGGCATCCGGACGCCAGGCCGCGAACGAGCCGGAGCGGCGGCGCTTGGCGGCGTCCAGCGTCTCATGGGCGCGGTTGACGGCCTCGTCGGTGTTGCGGGCATAGCGCGGCAGACTGACCGCGCCGATCGACGCGGTGACCGAGACCGGACCGGATTTGGTCGGCACCACCTCGTCGCGGATGCCGGCGAGGAAGCGCTCCGCAGCCACGTTCATGTCGTCGACGGTGCAGTTCTTCAGGATCAGGCCGAACTTGTTGCCGGAGAAGCGCCCCAGCACGTCGCCGCCGCGCAGGCGCGCGCGAATGCGCTTGGCGACGTCGAGGATCACGGCGTCGGCGACGTCGAAGCCGAAAGCATCGTTGACGCGGGCGAGATGATCGATGCCGACCAGCATGAAGGCCGCTGTCGAGCGGAAGCGCGTGGTCTCCTCGATCGCCTCGGCCAGCGCCGCGATCAGATGCGAGCGGTTGAGCTCGCCGGTCAGCGGATCGAGCCGGGCCAGCCTGCTCAATTCCTCGTCCCGGGCGTGGCGCTCATTGTTGATGCGGACGGAGCCGATCGCTCGCGTGGGACGGCCGTCGGGACCTGCGAACCAGCGGCCGGTCTCCTCGATCCAGATCACGGGATCGGAGGCGCTCATGCGCACGCCGTACTCGATTCGGTAAGGGGTGCCGTCGGCGCCGTGCACCGGGGACGTCAGTGCCAGCGCCGCCGTCCGCAGCGTTTGCGCGGGCTCGATCAGCTTGGCGAATTCGGCGCCGGTCGAAAGCCGCTCGGCGGGAATGCCGGGGAATACGGCGCTGACCTGCTCACCCCAGACGATGGCATCGCTGGCGATGTCCCAGGCGAACACGGCCTGACCGAGCGCGGCCAGGATGTCGGAGGCTTGCGGCAATCCAGGGGTCAAAGTCGCCTCGTTTCGGGACAGTGGAGAAGTCCTGAGCCGGCACAGGATAGAGCCAGATTCGCTGCCGAACCTAGGCAAAGTTGATAAACAATTTGGAAACCACGTTTCCGAAGGCGTCGGAACCAATCCGGCTCGGCCGGCATAGGCCTTGCGAGTACAGGACTCGCACCGGCGCCTGCGTCCCGAAACGCGACAGTCTCGCCGGATCAACGGTGATTGCGATGTTGGGTGCTGATCGATCGGACGCGGCGGACAACGGCACAGGCACGGCCCTGGTGCCGCTGATGCCGACGTTGCAGTGGGTCCGCAAGGCGCCGCTGCCGCGCCCCGATCCGAGCTTCGTCACACAATTGATCGCCAATGCCGAGCAGCTGCCGCAAACGAGCCGCCTCCGCCGCGCCTCTTCCGAGGATGCGCTGATGGCCTATGGCAGCAAGCGCCCGCTCGGAACCGTCAGCGCGCGGACACGGCAGGTGGCTTGATCGGATATTCCGGTCGCCAATTGCTTCGCACTCGCTGTTTGATGGAATCGTCATGCCCGGGCTTGTCCCGGGCATCCACGTTCTTCTTTCCGCGTGGCTAGACGTGGATGGCCGGGACAAGCCCGGCCATGACGGCGGAGGCCTCAGTGGCCCAATCAGCGCGGCGGCGTGTCGGAAGACGGCGTGCCGTTCCCCGGCTGCAGCTGCGGCGAGGGAATTTCCGGCGAGGGGGCGCCCTGCACGGGCTTGGGCGCCGGGTGATCCATCAGCACGGATTCGGCGACGGATTGCGCGGTAGGCGCGGCCGGCGCCGGCTGCGGCGCGATCACCGGCTCGAACTTGCGCTCGGACTCCACGTCTTCCGCCGGCGCTTCGGCCCTGCGCTTGGCCTTACGAGGGGCCGGCACCGTGGTCTCGGCGACATAGGTGACTCGGCGGCGCGTGCGCTGGGCGATGCCAGCGAAGAAGTCCGCCATCGCCAGCAGCACCAGCAGAAAGAAGGTGGAGTTGCCGAATTTGGGCCACATCACGAATTCGGCAGCGGCCGCGCCGAAGATGATCAGCGACAGCAAATGATCCATCAGGAATTTCGAGCCCGGCCGCGCACCCTTGACCACCTCGAGCAGCAACAGAACGATGCCGAGCGCGAGCAGGAGATCGGCGAGCGTGACCGGCCAGACCTCTCCGGACACCATAGGCACCTTGAACAGCACGTCCGTGAAGGACACGGTCGGCATCAGGAAGGCGATGATGTTGTAGACCGCGAGCGGAATCAGGAGCAGCGGGAAACCGACCATCGGCTTGATGCCTTCTCGATCAAGATGTCCGGACAGAACAATGCAGCGGCGAAGCATCCGCTCCGCCGCCATCACCGTCTATCTCATGGGTTGGCCGAATCGGGCGGGTCCGATCTCCCGCCCGAGAAAGATCCTGGCTTCAGGACTCTTTCTTCTTCAGGACCTGGCGGCCCTTGTACATGCCGGTCTTGAGGTCGAGATGGTGCGGACGACGGAGCTCGCCGGAGTCCTTGTCTTCCACATAGGTCGGCTTCTTGATGGCGTCCGCCGAGCGGCGCATGCCACGGCGCGACGGCGAGGTTTTTCTTCTCGGAACGGCCATTTCAGTATCCTCTAGGGATTGGTGTCATCAGGGCATCGTCCGCGAAGGGACGGCTCAGCACCCGCAAATAACGAGGCGAGCTGAATGCCGATCAAGGCCGCGCTTATAGAGGAAGGCTGGCCGTAAAGCTAGGCTCTTGGGCCGGAAAATGCGCCCGGAACGGGCCAAAAATCAGCGATTTTCCCGCCAACAGGTCGCAAGCGAGCTCGCCTGCCCCCGCGCCATATAGGTGGCTGCCAGCCGCCGGACGCCCGGTCCCGGGGTCCGGGCGCTGCGCTTGACCGGATTCGGCAGGATCGAGGCCAGAAGCGCCGCCTCGCGGGGCGAGAGGCTTTCGGCCGATTTGCCGAAGGCATAGGCGCTGGCCGCCTCGACCCCGAACTGCCCCTGCGGGCCGAGCTCGGCGATGTTGAGGTAGATTTCGAGAATCCGCTGCTTGGGCAAGACGAGGTCGATCCAAAGCGCCAGCGGGAATTCGAGCGCCTTGCGAACGAAGTCGCGCCCCTGCCACAGGAACAGGTTCTTCGCGACCTGCTGGGTGATGGTGGAGGCGCCCCGGAAGGCGGTGCCGTCCTCCCTGGCGTCGTCGATCGCCTCGCGCAGCGCCCCCCAATCGATGCCGTGATGCTTGCAGAAATGGGCATCCTCGGCCGCCACCACCGCGCGCGGCAGAGAGGGCGACATATCAGCGAGATCGATCCACTCCCGCTGCATCGGCGCGCCCCGCAGGCTGCGCCAGGCCATCAGCGTCGAAACTGGGTGGCCGGTGCGGTAGAACGGCGCGATCACATAGGGCGCGAGGACCACGAGCGCGAGCACCACCAGCAGGATTTTGACGATGCGCAAATCGACCTTTCCGGCACGAACTGACGAGCGGCCACGGGCTGGAGCATTAAGTCTGTGATAATTCGGGCCTTTTCCAGCACTTTTTAGGCCTTCCAAACGATTGACTGGCGCGGGCGCATAAAGGATTGTCCCGCCGAATTTTAGTTCTGGAGCCTTTCTTGATGACCGGCACGTCCCCGTCCGATTTCGCCAAACGTCTGGACAAGACCGCTGATGACACCGAAGCCCTGCTCGGGCGCCTGCTGTCGGACGACATCCTGCATGACGAAATCGCCCGGCCCAAGCGACTGATGGACGCAATGCGCTATTCGAGCCTGAACGGCGGCAAGCGCCTGCGGCCGTTCCTGGTGGTCGAGAGCGCCGGCGTGTTCGGCGTGCCGCGCGAGGCGGCCCTGCTCGTGGGCGCCGCGCTCGAATGCATCCATTGCTATTCGCTGATCCATGACGACCTGCCGGCCATGGACAATTCGGACCTGCGCCGCGGCCGCCCCACGCTGCACAAGCAGACCGATGACGCCACCGCGATCCTCGCCGGCGACGGCCTCCTGACGCTCGCCTTCGACATCATCACCCGCGACGAGGTCCATCGCGACGCCAATGTGCGGCTGCTCTTGACGCGAGCACTGGCGCGCTGCGCCGGCATCGGCGGCATGGTCGGTGGCCAGATCCTCGATCTCGCCGGCGAAGGCCGCTTTGGCGGCAACGAGCCGATCGACGTCGCCCGTATCCAGCAGATGAAGACCGGCGCGCTCTTGCGCTACGGCTGCATTGCCGGCGCGATCCTCGGCCAGGCCTCGAAGGCGGAATATCAGGCGCTCGACGATTACGGCCGCGCGCTCGGCGAAGCCTTCCAGATCGCCGACGATCTGCTCGACGTCGAGGGCGATGCGGCCGCGCTCGGCAAGCCGGCCGGCGCCGATGCCGCGCTCGGCAAGACCACCTTCGTGACCCAGCTCGGGATCGAAGGCGCCAAGCAGCGCGTGCGCGACCTGCTCGCGCGCGCCGACAGCGCCGTCTCGATCTTCGGCGACCGCGCCGCAATTTTGCAGGCCGCCGCGCGTTTCGTGGCCGAGCGGAAGAACTGAGCTAAAGCGCGATGCGATCAGGATGAATCGTCGTCGCGCTTTAGGTTATTGTTCGAGTGGTCAGGAAAGCCGTGCCATTTCAGTTGCAGACCTCGACATTGGCGTCGACGTGGGGGCCGCCGCCGCCGCGATAAACGAGGCGGCAACCGGGCCTGACCGGCCGGCAGAGCAGAGCGTTGCAAAAGATCTGACCACTGCCGCTCGATGCACGACCCGCGCCAGCCGCCGCAGCTGCACCGTAGCCGCCCGCTACAGCACCGGCCCGCTGCCGTGCGGGGCGGTCCTCGCCGTCGTCGCGCCGCGAGGTCGCGGGCTTTGACGCCGGCTTGGCGGCGCGCTTCTTCTCGCATTCATTGTCGTCGTTCAGGACATAGCCGTTGCCGCAAACGATCCTGGTGCACTTGTCGCCTTCGGCCTTGAAACCGTGCTCGCAGACCAGCGGGCAGACCCGCGACGGCTTGGCCTTGACCGCATCGAGCGCGTCGGTGCTCGCCACCTTCACGTCGAGCTTGGTGCCGGCATAGCGGTTGAACTGCGACAGCGACCGCTGCGAGGACGTATTCCAATTGCCGTCGGCCTGCCCGGAGAAGCAGCCGACGCGGCCGAGCTCGCTCTGCACCGAGCGGTTGAGATCGGCCGGCGCGGTCGTCGGACTGAGCGCGGCGACGTTGGTGCCGGCAGCGCTCGTGGTGTTGCCCGGCGCAACGCCCGGCGCCGTGGCGGCGAGGTTGACGCGCTGTTGCTCGGCGGCGGCGGCCTGCTGCTGGGCCTGCTCCTTGGCCTTCTGCGCGGCAAGCTGCGCCTGCTCGGCGGCCTTCGCATCGGCCGCGGCCTTGGCTTGCGCATCCTTCTGCGCGCCGAGCGCAGCAAGGCGGTCGCGCTCGGCCTCGGCCTGCTTCGCTTTCGCGATCGCCGCCGCATGCGCCTGCTCCGCGCCGATCTTCTCGAGCTGGAGCTTGGCAAGGCTCGCATAGAACCCGTCGGGATGCTGGGCAAGGAAGGCTTCCCACGCCGGCCGGTTGCCGACCTGGAGCGCGAGCTCGTAGTCGCGGCGGATATCGGCCTGGGGATTGGCTACGGGCGCTGCCGGCGCCAGCTTGACCGGCACCAGCGGCACGTCCTCGCCACCAAGCGAGCCATAGACGAACGGCTCCTGCTTGTTGCCGGTCGACTTCAGCACATCGTCGCGCACGAATCCGAAGGCGCGGCGGACGTCGAGGCCCGGCGTCGTCAGATGCTTCGACAGCGCGATTGTGAACGGGCTGTTGGCACCGTCGCCGTCCTGCGCGGTGAAGCCGGCCTTGGCCGAATAGGCGATCAGCGTGTTGGGGCTGGACGGCTCGACCTGGGCGAGGCCCCGGCCGATGCCGCGCGAAGCGACCGTGCGCTTCATCCGCTTGCTGAACGGATTGTCGCGGCAGGCATCGAGGATCACCAGACGCAATTGCTTGGCGGGCTCGACCGCGACCAGGACACGGTCGAGGGAGAGCGCCTCGTCAAAGACGTCGGTGTCCCGCTCGAGCTTGGCATCCACCGGGATCAGATAGTTCGAGCCCTCCACCTCGATGCCGTGGCCGGCGTAGTAGACCACGGCGATTTCGGCGTCGCGGGTCGCGTCGGCGAAGTCGCGGAGCACGCGCCGTGTCTCCAGCGCCGACAGATCGTGCCGGGAGTCGACGACGTCGAAGCCGGCCTCCTTCAGGGTCTTGGCCATCACCGACCCGTCATTGACGGGATTGGCGAGCGAGGGCGCGTGCTGATAAGCCGAATTGGCCAGCACCAGCGCCACGCGCTTTCCGGCATAAGCAGGCCCCGCGCCGAACATCAGGCCGAGGGCGACGAGAAGCGGACAAAGTCTGAACAAGCTGCGCATGACACGACTTTCGATGTTCCGGGCCGTTCGGCCCTTTGGGACCGCTTTAGCAACATCCACCGCCGGCGCTTGTGATGGAGGTCACGAAGCGGACCCCGACGGCAGGCCGTACGACCTCTTTTGTTTGTCGCGCCAGCGCTGTCGCGGTTCGCCAACGGACGGCGGTGCGGACCGGGTTCCGTCAGACAACCCCGATGTGCTCCCGATATTGCGGCAGATCGTCCGTAATTTCGTGCCAAGGCGCCTTCGAGCCGACGAAAATATGGGCGCTCGGCCGGATGGAGGGGGCATCGACCAGGGTTCCCATGGCGACGTGGACCCACTCTCCTTCTCGGACCCGGGAATAGAGCAGCGAGCCGCAGCGGCCACAATGCGCGTCATGGGTGGTGTCGTCGCCGAAAATCATCCGGAGGTCGCCACCCCTGACAATACGAAGCCTGTCTTGCCGGATGCCGGCGAAGGGCTTGAAGGCGGCACCGGTGGTGCGCCGGCAGTTCGAGCAGTGGCAGTTCATCGCATAGGCGAACGCATCGGCCACCTCGAAGCGCACGGCGCGGCAAAAGCATTCGCCGACAAGAATGCGAGCGTTCGAATTTTCTGATTCTGTCATCGTGACGCCTTCACGCAAATCGCTGACACACCCATAGCGCATTTCGACGTGTACGACTAAGTTGGCCCGAAGCCATCATGCAAAGGAACGATCCATGAGCCAGGACCGGTCGAGCGTCGAAGCCGTCGTGCAATCCTATTTTGACGGACTTTACGAGGGCGACGCCGACAAGCTCGGCGCCATCTTCCATCCCTCCGCCGATCTGCGCTGGGTCGAAAAGGGCGAGCTCCAGGTTCTGACCGTGCCGGACTGGCTCGACCGCGTGCGCAAGCGCGCCTCGGCCAAGGCCGAAGGCAAGCCGCGCGAGGACTTCATCGTCACCATCGACCGCTCGGACGATAAGACCGCTTTCATCAAGGTGCGCTGCCAGCTGCCGCCGCGCTATTTCACCGACTATCTCGTGGCGATGAAGCTCGCCGACGGCTGGCAGATCGTGTCGAAGTCGTACCGATATGATTTGAGGGAGTGACGGGCGCCGTCCTGCTGCCCGAATTCGGACGCACTCGCTATCCAATTCTCCGTCATTGCGAACGCAGCGAAGCAATCCAGAAATTCACCGCGGAGACAGTCTGGATTGTTTCGCTGCGCTCGCAATGACGACGCGGATGCAGCGTCCGCTCCATCTCCCACCCCTGCTCGCCTGGAAATCACCATGCTTGTCGACCGCCGCTCCCTGCTCGCCTCATTCGCCTGGTTGGCCGCCTCCCCTGCGCTCGCCGGGGAGGCCCCATCAGAATTCGAATCCTACGAGCGCGAGAGCGGCGGGCGGATCGGGCTCTATGCGGAGAATCTCGCAACCGGCAAGAAGCTCTCCTGGCGCGCCGACGAACGGTTCGTGATGTGTTCGACGTTCAAGGCTTCGCTCGCCGCCAGCGTGCTGGCGCGGGTCGATCGCGGCGAGGAGCAACTCGCGGCCATGATCCGCTATGGCCAGTCGGATCTGCTGGAATACGCGCCGGTGGCGAGGGAAAATCTCGCGGCCGGCAAGATGTCGGTCGGCGAGATGTGCAAGGCCATCGTCGAGCTCAGCGACAACACCTGCGCCAATCTGCTGCTGGCGCGGATCGGCGGCCCCGCCGCGCTGACCGCCTTCTGGCGGTCGCTCGGCGATACCACCTCGCGGCTCGACCACAACGAGCCCGAGCTCAACCGCTCGCAACCCGGCGACCCCCGGGACACCACGACGCCGGCAGCGATGGCGGGAAATTTGCGCCGGCTGGTCGCGGGCGAGGCGCTGTCGCCTGCTTCGCGGGCCCTGCTCACCGACTGGATGGTGAACTGCAAGACCGGCGCAAATCGCCTGCGTGGCGGACTCCCGGCAGGCTGGAAGATCGGCGACAAGACCGGCAACAACGGCAAGGACGCCTCGGGCGACATCGCGGTCGCCTGGCCGAAGCCGGATACGCCGATCCTGATCGCGGCCTATACCCAGGGCGGCACGCCGAGCGCGGCGCAGATCACATCCGCGTTCGCGCGGATTGGGCGGATGGTGGCCGAACGGCTGGCGTGAGCCGCGCATTGACCTAGCCGTCGCTTCCGGGTCAAGACAGACCATCATGGAAGCGAAGTTTCAGACCTTTCTCATCCTGTTGGCCGTGCTGGCAGGCGTGGCACTGGCCGCGCGACGCTTCAACGTCGCCCCTGCCATCCTGCTGATGCTGGCGGGCGTCGGCCTCGCTTTCGTGCCGGGCATGCCGACTGTGGAGCTGCCGCCGGAGCTGGTGCTGCTGGTGGTGCTGCCACCACTGATCTACTCGGCCAGCGTCGCGATGAGCTGGCGCGAATTCAAGAAGAACCTGCGTCCGATCGTGCTGCTCGCGGTCGGCGCCGTGATCTTCACCACGGCGATGGTGGCGGCCGCCACACACTACATGATCGGCCTCCCCTGGACCGTCGGCTTCCTGCTCGGGGCCATCGTCGCGCCGCCCGATGTGGTGGCGCCGCTCGCGATCGCCCGCCGGCTGAACATGCCGCGCCGCATCCTGGTCGTGCTCGAAGGCGAAGGTCTCGCCAACGATGCCACCGCACTGATCCTCTATCGCTTCGCGCTCGCCGCGATCCTCGTCGGCCACTTCTCACTGCCGCTCGCGGCCGGTGAATTCCTCCTCATCGTCGCCGGCGAGATCGCCTTCGGCATCGGCGTCGGCTGGCTCTCCTTACGCCTTCGCAAATGGTCTGGAGATCCGCAGGTCGAGCTGACGCTGTCGCTGATCACGCCCTATGTCTCGTACTGGCTGCCCGAGCATGTCGGCGGCTCCGGCGTGATCGCAACGGTGGCCTGCGGGCTCTATGTCAGCTGGAACGGCCCATTGCTGATCTCCTCGGCGACGCGCCTGCAAGGCATCTTCTTCTGGGATCTCGTGATCTACCTGATCGAGGGCATGCTGTTCCTGCTCACCGGCTTCCAGATGCGCGCGCTCTACGAGAAATCGAAGACTTTTCCGCTCGACGACATTCTCATCGCAACCGCATTGGTCCTGGTGATCGTCGTGATCGCGCGTTTTGCCTGGCTCTATCCCGCAACTTATCTGCCGCGAATGCTGTCCCGGTCGCTGCGCGAGCGCGATCCTTCGCCGCCATGGCAATGGCCGTTCGTGCTCGCCTTCACCGGCGTGCGCGGCGCGGTGTCGCTGGCCGCCGCGCTGGCGCTGCCGTTCACGCTGCCGAATGGCGAGGCGTTTCCGTATCGCGACCTGATCCTGTTCGTCGCCTTCGGTGTCATCTTCGTGACGCTGATCGGCGTCGGCCTGACGCTGCCGCCGATCGTGCGGTGGCTCGGCGTCGCCGAAGCCGGTCGTCACGAGCATGCCGCCGAGCACGAAGCGGAGATCGCCGCGCGCCGTCAGGCGCTGGGTGCCGCGCTGAAATCGCTCGACGCGCTCACGGCGGAAAAAGAGGTTTCCGACGAGGTGATGCGGCTGCTGCGCGCCCGCCACGAGATCCGCTTCAACCAGCTCCCGGACTCGCTCGATCCCAACCGTCACGACATCTCTGCCGCCGGCACCGCTCTGACCCGCGACCTGATCGCCGCCGAGCGCAAATTCATCCACAAGCTGCTGCGCGACGGCCAGATCACCGACGAGACGCGGCGGCGGATCGAGCGCGATCTGGATCTGGAGGAGGCGAGCCTGGCGAATAGGGAATATCGAGCCGGGCCGCTGTAGCTTCCTCGTCATTGCGAGCGCAGCGAGCAATCCAGACTGCCTCTGCGGAAGGACTCTGGATTGCTTCGCTGCGCTCGCAATGACTGCTGCTGAACCGGCAGGGCCAACTACCGTCTCTCGCAAAACTCCCTCATCGCGGCCGCGACGGCTTGTGCGACCGCCTCGTGTCGCTCCGGCGAGTTCATCTCCATTTCCTCGTCGCGATTGATGATCGAGCCCGCCTCGAGCAGCACGGCGGCGCTTCGCGTGCGCGACAGCACGACCAGCCCGTCATAGCGGTAGACGCCGACATCCTTGTCGAGCAGCTGGCGCCGGTAGCGGCCCATCACCGGCAGCGTGTACTGGCTGGCATAGTGCAGGCCCTGCTGCTTCAATTGCCGGCCGATCATCCTGGCCAGCATCAGGCTGGCGGCAAAGTGCGGATTCTGCCGCGACACGAACAGCGAGTGGCCCGAAAAGCGATCGCTGAAATAGCTCTTTGCGCCGTCGAATTCCCAGGTCTCGAGCAGCTTGTCCGGCACCGAATCATGATGGACCGACAGGAACAGATCGGCGCGGCCTTCGTTTGCAGCGCCGACGCGCTTGAACAGGCTCGGCCGTGCCTTGCCGTCGGTGACGAGCAGGCGGGTTGCGGCAAAGCCCTCGGCCTTGAGCTTGGCCGTGATGAGCCGTGCGAGGCGGAAGTTGAAGCCAAACTCCGGATCGTTGCGTGCGCTCAATGCACCGTAGGAGTCCGGCGTGTGGCCGACATCCACGACGATCCGGAATTTGGGCGTCTCGCACTTGAATGAAGGTGAGGGTTTCGGCTCATGTCTCGCACTCTTGCGCGCGATAGCAGCCTCGCCGGCCGTGACGAATGCAAGCGATGACAGAACGATCGAGGCGACCAGCCCGACGATGACGCTCCGCAGGTGCCTCAAGCGCTACTCCGCTGCTGCTCACGCATGCCGGTGCCAGGACCGCTTTCGGTGAGGAAGTTGTAGTCTTTCGGGACGAAAGATGACGCGACCTTCGGCGGTGCTTTTTGCTTTTGATCACCTTGACGCAGGGAGGTCCGAGCGTCAACGCGCGGTCTGACCCCAGGGCGCCCCCTGCCTTGGGCGATCAGGCCGACCATCGCGTCGGCAGCTAAGTATTTGAGACGAAATGAAAATGCCGATTGTGTCGTTGCGCGATGCGGCACTGGCAATCGCGCGATTCCCACGCTCGCGGAGATTGTCGGCGACTGTTGCGGCGGAGCGACGGACGAACGCGCAACTAGCCGGTATTTAGACCGGGTTTGAATTCGAATCGTCCATTAAATGTCTACGGGGTCAAATGAAGAAACTCGCATTCGCAACCGCCGCTCTGATGGTGCTGTTCACAGGCGCGGCGTCGGCTGCTGACCTTGCAGCCCGACCCTACACCAAGGCACCCGCAATCGCCCCGATCTACGACTGGAGCGGCTTCTACGTCGGCGCCAACGGCGGTGGCGGCTGGGCCGACAAGTGCTGGGACATCTACAACGATGCCGGCTTCACCGTTGCGCCGCCCTTCCGGGAAGGCTGCCACGATGCGAGCGGCGCCACCGTCGGTGGTCAGATCGGCTATCGCTGGCAGGCCACCAATTGGGTGTTCGGTGTTGAGGCGCAGGGCAACTGGGCCGACTTCACCGGCTCCAATTCCAGCTTGTTCTACGGCAATTTCACCAACCGCTCCAAGGTTGATGCGTTCGGCCTATTCACCGGCCAGGTCGGCTACAGCTGGAACAACGTTCTCTGGTACGTGAAGGGCGGCGCCGCGGTCACCCGCGACAAGTACGAGGGCGTGACCACCAGCATCGGCTTGGTGTTTGATCGCGCCACCGAGACCCGCTGGGGCGGCGTCGTAGGCACCGGCATCGAATTCGGTTTCGCGCCGAACTGGTCGCTGGCGCTCGAATACGATCACCTGTTCATGGGCAATCGCGACATCTCCTTTAGCTCGACGATCGTTCCGGGGGTCACGCGCGGGGATACGATCCGTCAGGATGTCGACATTGTCACCGCCCGCGTCAATTACCGCTTCGGTGGCCCGATCGTCGCCAAATACTGACTTTGGCACTTCTTCGACAAACGAAGCCCCGGTCTCGCGTCCGGGGCTTTCCTTTGCGCGAAGCCGACTGATTGATGTTGGTCTCCCGAGCCCGGCCCATTAGACCGGCCTCTCTCCCTTCACCGTCACGCGCGTGCCCGAGCGTGTGTGCGGCCAGTAGTCCCACATCGCGCGGTGCTGGGTGCAGCGGTTGTCCCAGAAGGCGATGGCGTTCTCGGTCCAGCGGAAGCGGCACTGGAACAGCGGGTTCTCGGCGTGCTGGTAGAGATAGGCGAGCATCGCATCGCTCTCGTCACGCGGGATGCCGTTGATGTGGCGGGTGAAGCCGCGGTTGACGTAGAGCGCTTTCCTAGCCGTGACCGGATGGGTGCGCACCACGGGATGCTCGGCATGGGGATAGGAGGGACGATCGGCGACGCCATAGTTGGCGTAAAGGCCGCGATAGATCGGCTCGCCATCGTGCAGCGCCGTCAGGCCATCGAGATAGGCTTTCATGCGCTCCGACAGCGCCTCATAGGCCGCGTACATGTTGGCAAACAGCGTGTCGCCGCCGCGGGGCGGGCATTGCTTGATGTAGAGGATCGAGCCCATCGGCGGCTCGAGATCGCAGGACACGTCGGAGTGCCAGCCCTCGCCATTGGCGCGCGGCGAGTTCTTGTCCGCATAGATCTTCATCAAGGCGGGGTCTTCGTCCTCATGCGGGGCGGCGGGATGAAAATGCAGCTCGCCGAACTTGCGGCCGAAGGCGAGATGCTGCTGCGGCGTGATGTGCTGGTCGCGGAAGAAGATAACGAGGTTTTCGGCGAGCGCGCGATGGATCTCGTCCATCTGCCGGTTGGAGCGGGCATCGTCCGAGACGAGCTTGCCGATATCAACGCCGGAGATTTCCGCGCCGATGATGGGGGTGAGCTTCTCGACGGCGATGGTCTCATACGGCGCGCCGTCTTCAGCGGTGTGACGATAGCGCGGGCCCTGCTTGCCGGCGAGTGAGCTCATGGCGTGTCTCCCGATCGTTTTTGATTGGGAGCCATCGTAGCAACGTAGGGCGGGTTAGCGAAGCGTAACCCGCCACCTCGCGCCCGCAAAAAATAGGGCGGGTTAGGCTGTGCTAACCCGCCCTACGATTCCGATGTTGAGGAGCGCCTACTCTGCCGCAGGAGCCGGCACCTTGGCGCCTTGGCCGTAGCGCTGGTCGATGTAGTCGATCACCAGCGCCTTGAAGTCGGCGGAGATGGTCGGGCCGCGCAGCGTGCGGAACTTCTTGCCGTCGACGAAGACGGGCGCGGCCGGCGCTTCGCCCGTGCCGGGCAGCGAGATACCGATATTGGCGTGCTTGGACTCGCCGGGGCCGTTGACGATGCAGCCCATCACCGCGACGTTGAGCTCTTCCACGCCGGGATATTTGGTCTTCCAGGTCGGCATCTCGTCGCGGATGAAATCCTGGATCGAGCGGGCCAGCTCCTGGAACGTGGTCGAGGTGGTGCGGCCGCAGCCGGGGCAGGCGGCAACCAGCGGCACGAAAGTGCGGAAGCCCATGGTCTGCAGGAGCTCCTGGCCGACCTGCACCTCGCGGGTGCGGTCGCCGCCGGGCTCGGGCGTCAGCGAGATTCGGATGGTGTCGCCGATGCCCTGCTGCAAGAGGATGCCGAGCGCGGCCGAGGACGCCACGATGCCCTTCGAGCCCATGCCGGCCTCGGTGAGACCGAGATGGATGGCGTAGTCCGAACGGGACGCGAGATCCTGATAGACCGCGATGAGATCCTGCACCGCCGAGACTTTTGCCGAGAGGATGATGCGGTCCTTGGGCATGCCGAGCTCTTCGGCGCGCGCCGCCGAGAGCAGCGCCGACTGCACCATGGCCTCGCGCGTCACCGCGCGCACGTCGCGCGGGTTGGGCGAGGCCGCGTTCTCGTCCATCAGCTTGGTCAAAAGCTCCTGGTCGAGCGAGCCCCAATTGGCGCCGATGCGCACCGGCTTGTTGTTCTTGTTCGCGATCTCGATGATGTCGGCGAACTGGGTGTCGCGCTTGTCCTTGAAGCCGACATTGCCGGGATTGATGCGGTATTTGGCCAGGGCCTCGGCGCAGGCCGGATAGGCCGCGAGCAGCTTGTGGCCGATATAGTGGAAGTCGCCGATCAGGGGCGTAGTGATGCCGCGCTTGGCGAGGCCGTCGCGGATGTGCGGAACGGCGGCCGCAGCCTCCTCGCGGTCCACGGTGATGCGGACCATTTCGGAGCCGGCGCGCGCGAGCGCTGCGACCTGGGCGATGGTGCCTTCGACATCGGCGGTATCGGTGTTGGTCATCGACTGCACGACGATCGGCGCACCGCCGCCCACAGTGACGTTGCCGACCTTGACCTGGGTGGTCCGATGCCGGGGCGCTGGGCCCGCAATGTCTGAATCGAGAGGGTTTTCGAGCTTGTTCATGGCGGTCCAAATATCAGGTTTTGGTGACGTTCAGCAATGCATCACGCGGCGCCGCAACCGATGGGCTGGGACGGTTAACCAGAAAAAGCCCAGCAATTACAAGGACCGCTGCGGCCCCGAATGTCAGGCTCAGGGTGTCATGCATGATGAAATAGCTACCCACCACGCCAAACAAAGGGGTGATGAAGGTAAAAGCGGACAATTTGCTGGCCGAATAGGCCTTCACCAGCGCGAACCAAAGCGTGAACGTGGTTCCGACCACCCAGATCGCCTGGAAGGCCATCAGGCCGAGCGACAGCGGCGACGGAGTGTGGGTGATGGATTCGCCGAACAGCCAGGCCGCCAGCCCCAGGATCGGGATCGAGGTCGCGACCTGATAACCCAGGGCCTTCTCGGGCGCGGCGAAGCGCAGCCGCGTGCCCTTGGCAACCAGCGTCGTCGCGGCCCACAGCGCGGCGCCCCCGACGATCATGAGATCGCCGAGCAGAACCTGCGAATCGACATTGGGCTGGGGCACGCCGATCGCAAGCGCCACGCCGGCAAAGCTGATGGCTAGGCCGAGCCATTGCGCGCCACCGAGACGCTCGCCGAGCACCTGGTAGGAGCCGAGCGCCACGAAGAACGGCGCGGTGTAGAGGAACACCACCGCACGAGAAGCAGACGTGAAGTGCAGCCCCTGGAAGATCAACACGAACTCGATGCCGAACATCAGCCCGGCGATCAGGCCGGGCTTCCAGGTGCCGTCACGTTCGAAGAATTTGACGCCGCGAAAGGTGCCGATGAGGAACAGCACCGGCAGCGCGCCCATCGAGCGGATGGTGGCCTGGAGCATCGGCGGAATGTCCGGCAGCACCAGCTTCACCGCGATCTGGTTGAATCCCCAGGTCAGGCATAGCATGAGCATCAGGGCGATGGCGCCGGCACTGAGGGGACGGCCGGCGGACGGTATGGCTTGAGGTGCGGACATTTCTTCCCAAAAATCCGGCTTTGCGCCGTTGTTGCTTCAAGACATTTTCTGACAATGCGTGCAGACGCCCGTGATCTCCACCACAGACAGCTTTGGCGCGAAGCCTGAGCTGCGCGCGGCGGCGTTGAGGTCCTTGGCGAAGGACGCCGAGGAGATCTCGCCGACCAGGCCGCAGCGCTCGCAGATCAGGAACGCCACCGCGGAGGTCGAATCGTGGTCGTGGGCTGCGCAAGCGAGATAGGCGTTGCGGCTTTCGATGCGATGCACGAGGCCGTTGGCCATCAGGAAGTCGAGCGCACGATAGATCGTGATCGGTGCCGGCCGCGCCATCGACTTGGCAAGCTCGTCGATGATTTCGTAGGCGCCGAGCGGGCGGTGGCTGGAGAGCAAGGCACCCAACACCTGGCGGCGGATCGGCGTGAATTTCTGCGCGCGCTGCTGGCAGACCACCTCGGCATGCGCAAGCGCGTCCGCGGTGCAGCGGCCGTGATCATGGTCGGGCGCGGGGAATGCCGGCTTTGCGAGGCTCATGTCGCCGTCTTCTAGCATTTCGGCGGGGGAACCCAAAGCACGACGAGCCGTCCGGCTGCCAGCCATGCTCCTCCCGCGGGACAGCACCGCGCCCCCGGTCCGTGAATTAATCATAAGCTTGCTTATAATATTCAAGCTTATTGGAGACCACGCTCATGACGCGCGGGTCGGTCGACCAGAATTTCCTGTTCACGCTCGGTGAGCTCTATCGCCTCTTGCGCGTCTATGCCGACAAGGAGGCCTCGCGCTTCGGCATCACCCGGGCGCAATGGGCGGTGCTGGCCAAGGTGGAGCGCAGCGAGGGCATGAAGCAGTCCGAGCTCGCCGAGCTCCTGGAGATGCAGCCGATCACGCTGACACGGCTGATCGACAAGCTCTGCGACAACGACTGGATCGAGCGCCGCAACGACGCTTCGGATCGCCGGGTCAAGCGCCTGTACCTCAAGAAGGCCGGGCGGCAATTGCTCGGCCGCATGAGCGGCCTGAAGTCGGAGCTGACGGCGAACGCGCTCGACGGCATCAATCCGGCGGACGCGCACCGCCTCCTCACCCAGCTCGAAACCATCAAGGAAAACGTGCGAACCGCGATCCAGGCATCCGGCGCGGAGCAAGCACGCAAGGAGCAGCGCCATGGCTGATCAGGTCGTCAAGTTGCAGCCCGAGCAGAAGAGCGACAGCGGCAAGCCGACCAAGAAGGCCGGCACCGATCCGCGCCGCCGCCTGCTGGCGGGCCTGCGCCGCTATCGCCGTTTCCTGCTCCTGGTCGTGCTGCCTGTCATCGTCGCCATCGGCGGCATCACCTTCTATCTGCATGGGGGTCGCTATGTCGGCACCGACGATGCCTATGTCGGCGCACAGAAGGTGCTGGTGACACCCGACATCTCCGGCAAGATCCTGAAAGTCATCGTCAAGGAAGGCCAGTCGGTCAAGCGCGGCGACGAACTGTTCGAGATCGACCCGGTTCCTTTCCGCCTCGCGGTCGAGGAGACCAAGGCGCAGCTCGCGCAGGCGCGCACGACCTATGACAACCTCGTCGCCAACATCAAGATCTACGGCGACATGTTGGGCCTCGCCCAGCAGGGCATCGATCTGAAGCAGCGCGACGTCGAGCGCAAGCAGGCGCTGGTGAAGAACAATTTCGGCTCCCAGCTCGATCTCGACAACGCCTCCAACGCACTGGTCACCGCCGGGGCGCAGGCGCAGTACATCAAGCAGCAGCTCTCCAACGCAAAGACCCAGCTGCTCGGCAACCCTGATCTGCCGCTCGAGCAATTCCCGCCCTACGCTCAGGCAAAAGCCAAGCTGGATGACGCGCAGCGCAACCTCGACCACACCGTGCTGCGCGCGCCGATGGATGGAGTGGCGACGCAGGTCGAGCAGATTCAGCTCGGCCGCTATGTGCCCGCCGGCACGCCGGTGTTCTCCATCATCGACGTCGCCCATCCCTGGGTCGACGCCAATCCGAAGGAGAGCGACCTCACCTATGTCACCGAAGGCCAGTCCGTCACGCTCGAGGTCGACGCGTTCCCCAACCATGTCTTCAAGGGCAAGATCGGCTCGCTCTCGCCCGGCACCGGCGCGCAATTCGCGATCCTGCCGCCGCAGAACGCCATGGGCAATTTCGTCAAGGTGGTGCAGCGTGTGCCGATCCGCATCTATTTTGACGAGACCGACAAATATGTGCGGAAGCTGAAAGCCGGCATGAGCGTCTACGCCACCATCGACACCGGTCATCGGCGGTCGCTTGCCGGCCTGCTCGGCCTGTCCGCGACCGCGGGCCAGGATAAAGAATAAGACAAGGACTGGCGCGATGTCCGGCCCCAATGCCAGCCTGATGGTCCCCGGCCTGCGCCGGAACATGGTGACGATCTGCGCCATGACCGCGACCATCATGCAGGCGCTCGACACGACCATCGCCAATGTCGCCCTCCCCTACATGCAGGGCACGCTGTCGGCCTCGCAGGACCAGATCAACTGGGTGCTGACCTCCTACATCGTCGCCGCCGCGATCATGACGGCGCCGGTGGGCTGGATCGCCAACCGCTTCGGCCGCAAGCGCATCTTCATCATCTGCTCGGCCGGCTTCACCATGGCATCGGTGCTGTGCGGCCTCGCGCAGGACATCAACCAGATGGTGCTGTTCCGCCTGCTGCAGGGCGTGTTCGGCGCAGCGCTGGTACCGCTGTCGCAATCGGTCATGCTCGACTATTACACGCTTCAGGAACGCGCCAAGGCGATGGCGATCTGGGGCATGGGCGTGATGATGGGTCCGATCATGGGACCGTCGCTGGGAGCCTGGCTCACCGAGACCTATTCCTGGCACTGGGTGTTCTTCGTCAACCTGCCGTTCGGCATCATCACCGTGCTCGGGCTGGTCGTCTTCATGGACGAGACCAGGAAGGATTTCAGCCTCAAATTCGACTGGTTCGGCTTCGCCGCGCTGGCGGTCGCGATCGGCGCGCTCCAGCTCGCGCTCGACCGCGGTGAGCAATTGGGCTGGCTGGAATCGAACGAGATCCTCGCCGAGTTCATCGTCTCGGCCGTCGCGTTCTACTTCTTCCTCGCGCATTCCTTCACGACCTCGACCCCGTTCATCCGCTTCGCCCTGTTCCGGGACCGCAACTTCGTCACCGGCTGCCTGTTCATGATCGTGATGGGGCTCGTCCTGTTCTCGACCATGGCACTCGCCTCGCCCTACATGCAGAACGTGATCGGCTATCCCATCATCACCGCCGGCCTGCTGCTGGCGACCCGCGGCATCGGCACCTTCTTCGCCATGATGCTGGTCGGCCGCATGATGCGTTATATCGAGGCGCGCACGCTGATCATCTGCGGCCTGACGCTGACGGCGGGCTCGCTGTTCCAGATGACCGGCTGGACCGATCTGACCCAGGTGCCGGAGATCGTCACGGTCAGCGTCATCCAGGGTTTTGGCTTCGGCCTCGTCTTCGTGCCGCTCTCGACCGTGGCGTTCCTGACACTGTCGAACGAGCTGCGCACCGACGGCACCGCGATGCTGACCCTGATGCGCAACGTCGCGAGCTCGGTCGGCATTTCCGTCGTGATCGCGCAATTGACGCAAGGCACGCGATGGACCTACGCGATCCTGTCCGAGCACATCAACCCGTTCAACCACGCGCTGCAGATGCCCGGCGTCAGCGGCATCATCAATCTGTCGACCGACACCGGCCGCGCCATGGCCGACAGAATGGTCAACGTGCAGGCGCAGATCATCGCCTTCGCGCACGACTACCAGCTGGTGATGCTCTTCATCCTCTGCACCATCCCGCTCGCTTTGCTGATCGGCTCGACCAAGGCGACGCTGCGCAAGCAGGCGGCGGGGCCGGAGCATGCGGTGATGGAGTAGCGGATCTCGGGCCCCGGACGCAGCGCAGCGCTACACGTTGCACCGCGTCCGGGACACAACAGCGCTACAACAGCTCCTCGCAGCCCAAATCATCCACGGCCGCAAACGCCCGCTCCAGATTGTTCCACCAGATCAGCGGCGGGATGTTGATGCTCCACTGCCAGACCGGCCGCGTGATCTGCCAGAGCACCGCCCAGCGATAGTCGCGGTCGAGCGCTCCGCGCGAATAGCCG
This sequence comes from Bradyrhizobium yuanmingense, assembly GCF_025200905.1. Taxonomy (NCBI): domain Bacteria; kingdom Pseudomonadati; phylum Pseudomonadota; class Alphaproteobacteria; order Hyphomicrobiales; family Nitrobacteraceae; genus Bradyrhizobium; species Bradyrhizobium yuanmingense. The sequence continues at coordinate 7,210,394 of NZ_CP104173.1, forward strand.
GTGATGCCGCTCTCGATCAGCGTGTCGTGGTAGAGATTGAGCAGCAGCCGTTCGAGCGCCTGCCGGCGTTCCGGATACCAATGCATCGCCATCATGTAGGCGAGATCGTGCGTCGGAACGTCGATGCTCCAAAGATCGAAATCGAAGATGCGCACGGTGTCATCGATTCCCGTGCGCGGCAGCAGGAAATTCCAGACATGGGCATCGCCATGCGTGATACTGAGGTGGCGGCGTGAATGGTAACGCTGGGACAGCCGCTCCGACTGATCGATGAGCCGACGATAGAGGATCCGCCGTTCCTCGCTGAGGCGATCGCCGAGAAGATCGGCAAAGCGGTCGTAATGCCCCGCGAACGTCTCCATGCGTTGCGCGCTGTCCTCCACGCTGGCCCAGGTGCCGAGGGTCTCGCCGAGGCTCGGATGGTCCCACCAGGCTGCATGCCAGCGCGCCAGCGTCGTGACGATGGCGAACGTCTGCTCACGCGACGGCGGCACCGGCCAGGCCGTCGCGATCTCGTGGCTGTCGGTGAGATCTTCCAGGAGCAGATGCCAGGCGAAGCTGTCCTCGTCGAAATGCCCATCAAAGCAGCGCGGCACGAGTCCCGGCGGCATCTGCGACACCAGCTGCGTGTAATAGCCCACCTCGCGCCGGCCGCCATTGGCGAGGCGCTTGGCGAAAGCGGCATTGGGCGTCTTGAGGATCAGCGACTGCGGAGCACCGGCGGACTCGCCGACATAGCGCAGCCCGAGCCTGACGATATGCGACACCACTGTGTCGCGCTGATGCAGCACCTTCACCTCGCGGACGGCGCCTGCATCCAGCGCGCCGCCCCGGCGCAGCGCGGCCGTCAGTCGGGCGGGCTCAACGACCGCCGGCAATTGTGGAGATGTCATGAACCACGATGCCCCTGTCCCGCGTCATACTGCACGATCACATGCCCGGGCACCAGCGGCTGCCGCCGGCTCAGGCTGCGGCGGTCGAGTCGCGCACCGTCCGCACAACAATCGCGCGCAGTTGATCGAGATTGGCCGTCATCCCGGCGATCGCCTGCCTCACATCCGCGGCGCGCTGGTTGACGGAGGCGGCATCGCGGCTGACGTCGCCGATCTTGGCCGAGACCTCCTGTGCGGCGGAGGCCGATTCGGAAATCGACCGCGTGATCTCCCGGGTCGCGGCATCCTGCTGTTCCATTGCGGCAGCGACCGATGTCGCCACGCCGTCGATCTCGATGATGTGGCCTCCCATGGCCTCGACGGCGTCGACCGCGGCCTGCGTCGAGGCCTGGATCTCTGCAATCAGCCGGCCGATCTCCTCGGTGGACTTGGCAGTCTGGTCGGACAGGGACTTCACCTCGGCGGCAACCACCGCGAAGCCGCGGCCGGCCTCGCCGGCGCGCGCCGCCTCGATCGTCGCGTTGAGCGCGAGGAGGTTGGTCTGGCCTGCGATGCCGCCGATGAGGTCGGAGACCTCCGCGATCTTCTTCACCGATCCGGCCAGCGCCTGAATGGTCGAACGCGCCTGCTCGCGGCCGGCGACGGCCGATTTGGTGACGGTGCTGGTCCGCGCGACCTGGCTCGTGATCTCGCGGATCGAGGCGCTCAACTCTTCGGCCGCAGCGGAGACGGCCTGCGAGCTGCCGAGCGCCTGGGTCGAGGCCGCCGCCACCGCCTGCGACTGCGCAGAGAGCGACTTTGCGATCTCAGAGAGGCCGGAGGCGGCTTGCTCCACGCCCTGCGTCGCCGCAGTCGCGGTATCGACCGAGCGGCCGGTCTCGCGTTCGACCGTTTCGGCCATCTGGTGCAGGGCGGAGCGCTTGGCGAGCGCCGCCGCCCGTTCCTGCCGCAACTGCTCCTCGCGCAGACGGGAGTTCTCGACCGCCGCCTGCTTGAACACCACAAGCGCACCCGCCATCGAGCCGACCTCGTCCTGGCGCTGCGCGAACGGAATCTCGGCGGCGAGATCGCCGGTCGCGAGCTTCTGCATCGTGTCCGTCATGCGCACGATCGGGCGCACCACGCCGAGGGCAACACCCAGCAGGCCGGCGGTAACAAAGGCGAGGACGGCGATGGAGACGCCGAGGAGGATATAGAGCATCGCGCTGTCGCGGTCCGCGGCCAGCTTCTCCATGGCGGCATTCCGCTTGTTAGCACTCTCGACGATGCTGTCGATGACGGCGCGATGCGCGGTATAAGCCTCCTTGAGCTGCGCATAGACGCGCTCGGAAGCCGCCTCGTCCTTGGCCTTGAGGGCGGGCAGAAGCTGATCCGAAGCCTTCCAGAATTTCTGCACCTCCGCATCGGATTTCGACACCAGCGCGGACTTGAGGTCAGCCGAAAGGCTGGAGGAGACCCAGAACGCCTTGCGCTCGTCGTAGTCCTTGCGGAGCTGGACCAGACGTTCGCCGTGGGCCGCCAGCTGATCCGGCTCGCGCATGGCCAGCGTCGCCTCGAGATAGGCTTCGATGATGTATTCGGGCGGCGGCAGGATGTCGGCGATGAGGTCGTTGCCGAGCTTGATGTCGGAATAGAGCGGACCGCCGACCTTGAGCTCTTTTAGGGCGTACAGGCTGGTCGAAACAACGGCGGCGAAACCAATGGCGAGAACGATGCCAAACGCGACGATCGCAGAGGACAAGGACAGACGAAATTTCATGAAACAATCCAGGTCGGCGTCGAAACTGCGGCCACCCTAGACGACTACGGTAAATACGGGATTGATTCGCGCCGGAATTGTATTTCACGAACCCCGCATGAATACGGAGATTAGGCGTCAAGTCATCGGTATTGAGTCTGCGAGGCTGACGCACAACCGCGCAAAATCAACGTTCGAGTCTGATGCGGCAACGCAGCACCGGCTCCAATGCGCCGAATGAGATATGTGTGCCGAGGAGCAGGCCTCCCCGGCACGCCCTGCCCTCATACGTCGAAGAACACCGTCTCGTTGTCGCCCTGCAGGTGCAGGTCGAGCCGGTAGACCGGTTTGCCGGCCTCGCCGACCGCAGTGATCGTGGCGCGGCGGTCGGCAGGCACCAGCGCCAGCACGGGATCGGCGGCGTTGCCGGCCTCGTCGCTGAAATAGATGCGGGTGTAGAGATGCCTGAGCATGCCGCGGCCAAACACCGCAAGCAGGATGTGCGGCGCCTGCGGCTTGCCCTCAGGATCCGGCACCGCGCCCGGCCTGATGGTCTCGAAGGAATAGTTGCCGTCCTTGTCGGTGCCGCAGCGGGCAAAGCCGCGGAAGCTCGCATTCGGCAGCGCGCGCTTGTCCTGGGGATCGGCAAAGCGGCCCTGCGCATCCGCCTGCCAGATCTCCAGCATGCAATCGGGGACGGCAACGCCGTCGCCGTCGAACACCCGGCCCTCGATGCGGATGCGATCGCCGGTGACATTGGGCGTCAGCGTCGAATTGGTGAACGCGTCGTTCCAGGCGTACTCGCCGGTCGGCGTCAGGCCGTATTTGAAGAACGGACCGACCGTCTGCGATGGGGTGATCCCGTCGGGCTTCACGGACTCTTGCACTTAATGGCTCTCCATAGGGGTGGCGTCCTTGCCGCGCAGCACGATGTCAAAGCGGTAGCACAGCGCCCATTCGGGCTGGGTATTCTCCAAGTCGAACGACGAGACCATCCGCGCCCGCGCCTTCTCGTCCGGCACCGAGTTGAAGATCGGGTCGAACGGGAACAAGGGGTCGTTCGGGAAATACATCTGCGTCACCAGGCGCGTGACGAAGGAATGGCCGAACACCGACAGATGGATGTGCGCTGGACGCCAGGCATTGTGGTGATTGCCCCAAGGGTAGGCGCCAGGCTTGATCGTCACGAAGCGATAATAGCCGGACGCATCGCTCACGGTGCGGCCCGCGCCGGTGAAATTCGGATCGAGCGGCGCCGGATGCTGATCACGGACGTGGACATAACGGCCGCAGGAATTGGCCTGCCAGATCTCGACGAGCGAGTTCGGCACGCCGCGGCCGTCCTCGTCGCGCACATGGCCATGCACGATGATGCGCTCGCCGAGCGGCTCGCCCGCGTGCTGGCGGGTGAGGTCGTTGTCGCCCTCGCGCACGGTCTCGTGGCCGTAGACCGGCCCGGTCAGCTCCGACAGCGTATGGGGCATCGGAATCAAGGGCTTGTTCGGCGCGCGCTTGATCGAGCTCTTGTAGTCGGGCGACAGCGGCAGCGGATGCGCCGCGTTGCTGCCGGTGGGATAGATGAATGTCATTGGCGAACTCCTCCCCGGCCGTTTTCGGTCCGGCCGGTCAACTCTTCCGCCAATCATTATAGGATATAACTAATTTGGGAAAGCCGGTTTGGCGGCGTTCCCGCGCATGGCAGCCGGCCGCTGCTACCTGATCGGCGCACGCGGAAGCACGGCCTCTCCGGCCTCGAGCCGGTAGGTATGGTCGAGCGAATACCAAGGCAATGAGGCGTCCTTCGCCGTCGGATGCGGCGTATCGTGGCGCACGAACTTGCCGATCAGCGCCTGCGTCACACCGAACTGCACGTCGCTGTCGATATGGGGGTCGCTGGGATCATAGACCTGCGAGATCAGCACCTTGAATCCCGGCTTGAAGATCAGGGCGTGCAGATGCGCGGGACGATAGGGGTGGCGGGCCTGCGCCGCGAGCAGGCGGCCGACGACACCATCGGTCGGAATGGGATAGCCGACCATCATCACCGAGCGGAAGGAAAAGCGCCCGTCGGAATCGGTCGTGAACTTGCCGCGCAGGTTCATGTCGGCCTGCTCGGGGTCCTGGTTCTCGTAGAGGCCGACCGGCGAGGCGTGCCAGACATCGACCTCGGCACCGGCGACCGGCCGGCCGCCCTGATCGACGACGCGGCCGCTGACGAACAGCGTGGCTCCCGGTGTCTCCGAGCGCACGATCGATCCGCCATTCTCGACCCGGGGCGAATTCAACCGCCAGAACGGGCCGAGCAATGATTGATCGGTCTCCGTATTGCCCTGATCGCCGTTGTTGAGCAGGCACACCAGCGAGGAGACGCCGAGCGACCCCGCCATCAGCACGACTTCGTTATGCGTGTCGGTGGTCAGCTTGCCGAGCTCGGCCACGATCGCCGCGGCGTCGCGGAACTCCTTCTCGGTCAGCCTGACATCGCGGACGAAGGCATGCAAATGCTTGACCAGGGAGAGCATGATCTCGCGCAGCCGCGGATCGGATGTCCGCTCCATTACCGCCAGGGCCGCGGCCGTGACGTCCTTCTCGCGCTCGATGATCACAGACTATTCTCCCTGTCTTTCCGGAACGCGAGAGAAATGCGCGAGCCCGGGCACTTCGCCTCTCCCCGCAAAGAGCGGGGAGAGGCGAAGGAGAGAGTTCAATTCAGCTTCTCGATCGCAACGGCGACGCCCTGACCGACGCCGACGCACATGGTGGCGAGCGCGAGCTTGCCGCCGCGCTTCTCCATGCCGTGCACGGCGGTGAGCGCGAGGCGGGCGCCGCTCATGCCGAGCGGATGGCCGAGCGCGATGGCACCGCCATGCGGATTGACGAAATCGGCGTCATCGGCGACGCCGAGCTGGCGCATGCAGGCGATGCCTTGCGAGGCGAAGGCTTCGTTCAGCTCGATCAGGTCGAAATCGCTGATCCTCTTGCCGAGGCGCTCCATCAGCTTGCGGGTCGCCGGCACCGGGCCGATGCCCATGATCCGCGGCGGCACGCCGGCCGAGGCGAGCCCGAGGATGCGGGCGCGGGGCGTCAGGCCGTGCTTCCTGACCGCGGCTTCCGAGGCCAGGATCATGGCGGCGGCGCCGTCATTGACGCCGGAGGCGTTGCCGGCCGTGACGGTGCCGGGATTGCGCACGATCGGCTTCAGTTTTGCCAAACCTTCCAGCGTGGTCTCAGGACGCGGATGCTCGTCCTTGTCGATGGTGATCGGGCCGGCCTTGCCGCCGGGAATGGTGATGGGCGTGATTTCCTCGGCGAAATACCCCGCCGCGATCGCAGCGCCTGCGCGCTGCTGCGAGCGGATGGCGAAGGCGTCCTGGTCCGCGCGCGAGACCTGGAACTCCTCGGCGACGTTCTCGCCGGTCTCCGGCATCGCATCGACGCCATACTGCGCCTTCAGCAGCGGATTGATGAAGCGCCAGCCGATCGTGGTGTCGAAGATTTCGGCCGAGCGCGAGAAGGCTTCCTGCGCCTTGCCCATCACGAAGGGCGCGCGGGTCATCGATTCGACGCCGCCGGCAATCGCGAGATCGATCTCGCCGGAACGAATGGCGCGGCCCGCGGCGCCGACCGCATCGAGGCCCGAGGCGCAGAGCCGGTTCAGAGTCTGGCCGGGAACCGAATCCGGCAGGCCCGCCAGCAGCAGCGCCATGCGCGCGACGTTGCGATTGTCCTCGCCGGCCTGGTTGGCGCAGCCGAAGAACACCTCGTCCACCTGTGCCCAATCGAGATTGGGGTGCTTGGCCATCAGCGCCTTGATCGGGGCGGCGGCGAGATCGTCGGCGCGCACCTTGGCGAGCGAGCCGCCGAAACGGCCGATCGGGGTCCGCACGGCATCGCAGATAAAGACGTCACGCATCGTTGTTCTCCCTGAATGCCGCGATCCGGCCAAATTCTTCAATGTCGGCGGAGTTTTAGGAGGGCGCCCGCGGCAGGTCAATTGACGGTTTCGCGGGACAGACGTCATTCCGGGGCGCGCCATTTGGCGCGAACCCGGAATCCATTTGTCGGCGTGACGTGCGGCCCGATGGATTCCGGGCCTGCGCCGTTCCGGCGCATTCCGGAATGACGGCGGAAAATGTGGCAGCCGCATGCGCTACACGGACAACGTGGAAAACCTTCGCTTCCCCGGCAAAGCAAATAGGAGCAGGTGCCGAAATTTTGTAGGTTGCGCCGCCCATGACGATGCAACAGCCGATACAAGTTCCGCCCGCCGACGAACCGCCCGCGCCGCAGGCCGAGGCTGCCGCGCGCGTCACGCCGATGATGGAGCAGTATCTGGAGATCAAGGCAGCGCATCAGGGCTTGCTGCTGTTCTACCGGATGGGCGACTTCTACGAATTGTTCTTCGAGGATGCCGAGATCGCTTCAAAGACGCTCGGCATCGTCCTGACCAAGCGCGGCAAGCACCAGGGCGCGGATATCCCGATGTGCGGCGTGCCGGTCGAGCGCTCAGAGGATTATCTGCATCGTCTCATCAACGCCGGGCACCGGGTCGCGGTCTGCGAGCAGACCGAGGATCCCGCGGCGGCGAAAGCGCGCGGCAACAAGAGCGTGGTGCGCCGCGGCGTGGTGCGGCTAGTGACGCCGGGCACGCTGACCGAGGACACGCTGCTGGATGCACGCGCCAATAATTACCTGCTGGCGATCGCGCGCGCCCGCTCCTCCGCCGGCGGCGACCGCTTCGGCCTTGCCTGGATCGACATCTCGACGGCCGAATTCATGGTCACCGAGGTCTCGGGCGGCGAGCTCGCCGCGACGCTGGCGCGCATCAACCCGAACGAGGCGATCGTCACCGACGCGCTCTTTGGCGACAACGAGCTCGGCCAGACCTTGCGCGAGCTGCCGGCGGTGACACCGCTGACCCGCGACGTCTTCGACGGCGCCACCGCCGAGAAGCGGCTCTGCGACTACTTTGCCGTCGCGACCATGGACGGGCTCGCGCAGCTGACGCGACTGGAGGCCACCGCGGCGGCCGCCGCCGTCACCTATGTCGACCGCACCCAGGTCGGCAAGCATCCGCCGCTCTCGCCGCCCGCGCGCGAAGCCTCGGGTGCGACCATGGCGATCGATCCGGCGACGCGCGCCAATCTCGAGCTGACGCGGACGCTCGCCGGCGAACGCCGCGGCTCGCTGCTCGACGCGATCGACTGCACCGTGACCTCGGCAGGCTCCCGCCTGCTGGCGCAGCGTCTGGCGGCGCCGCTGACCGATGCGCCGGCGATCGCGCGGCGGCTAGACGCGGTCAGCACCTTCGTGGCCGATTCCGCCGCGCGCGAGGACATCCGCAGCATCCTGCGCGGCGCGCCCGACATGTCGCGCGCTCTGGCCAGACTCTCGGTCGGCCGCGGCGGGCCGCGCGACCTCGCCGGCATCCGCGACGGCATCATCGCCGCCGACCAGGTGCTGACGCGGCTCGCCGAAATGGATCAGCCGCCGCAGGAAATCGCGGCGGTGATGGCGGCGCTGCAGCGGCCGTCGCGCGCCCTCGCAGCCGAGTTCGCCAGCGCGCTCGACGAGCAGCTGCCGCTGATCAAGCGCGACGGCGGCTTCGTGCGCCAGGGCTACGAGCCGGCGCTCGACGAAGCGCGCAACCTGCGCGATGCCTCGCGCCTCGTGGTCGCCTCGATGCAGGCGCGCTACGCCGATGCGACCTCCGTCAAGGGTCTCAAGATCCGGCACAACAACGTGCTCGGCTATTTCGTCGAGGTCACCGCCCAGCACGGCGACAAGCTGATGTCGCCGCCGCTGAACGCGACCTTCATCCATCGCCAGACGCTGGCGGGACAGGTGCGCTTCACCACCGCCGAGTTAGGGGAGATCGAGGCCAAGATCGCCAATGCCGGCGACCGCGCGCTCGGCCTCGAGCTCGAGATCTTCGAGCGGCTCTGCGGCAAGGCGCTCGCGATTAGCGACGATCTGCGCGCCGCGGCGCAGGGCTTTGCGCTGCTCGACGTCGCGACCTCGCTGGCCAAGCTCGCCGTGGACGAGAACTATGAGCGGCCCGAGGTCGACGGCTCGCTCAGCTTTGCGATCGAGGCCGGCCGCCATCCCGTGGTCGAGCAGGCGCTCAAGCGCAACGGCGAGCCGTTCATCGCCAATGCCTGCGACCTCTCTCCCGCGCCGGCGCAGAAGTCAGGCCAGCTCTGGCTGCTCACCGGTCCCAACATGGCCGGTAAATCGACCTTCCTGCGCCAGAACGCGCTGATCGCCTTGATGGCCCAGATCGGCAGCTTCGTGCCGGCGACGCGGGCGCGGATCGGCATCGTCGACCGCCTGTTCTCGCGCGTCGGCGCCGCCGACGATCTCGCCCGCGGCCGCTCCACCTTCATGGTGGAGATGGTCGAGACCGCGGCGATCCTGAACCAGGCCGGCGAGCGCTCGCTCGTCATCCTGGATGAGATCGGCCGCGGCACCGCGACCTTCGACGGCCTCTCGATCGCCTGGGCCGCGATCGAGCATCTGCACGAGAGCAACCGCTGCCGAACCTTGTTCGCGACGCATTATCACGAGCTGACCGCGCTCGCGGCGAAACTGCCGCGGATGTTCAACGCCACGGTGCGGGTGAAGGAATGGCAGGGCAACGTCGTGTTCCTGCACGAGGTGCTGCCGGGCTCGGCCGACCGCTCCTACGGCATCCAGGTGGCGAAACTCGCGGGCCTGCCGCCGGCGGTGATCACGCGCGCCAAGTCGGTGCTGTCCAAGCTGGAGGCACAGGACCGCGGCCAGACCGCGCGAGCCCTGGTGGACGATCTGCCGCTGTTCGCAGTGCCCTCACGCGCCGCCACTGAAGCCGCGCCGCCGAGCGAAGCGGAGCTGCTGATGGAGGCGGTGAAGGCGCTGCACCCCGACGAGATGTCGCCGCGCGAGGCGCTCGATGCTCTGTATGCGCTGAAGGCGAAACTGCCGAAGCAGTGACGGTGCCGTAGGGTGGGCGAAGCGGAGCGTGCCCACCGCTCCATGAAGCGATCGGGGAGAGATGGTGGGCACGGCGCGCAAAGAGCGCACCTTTGCCCACCCTGCAATTCCGAGCCCGGCCTAGCCCCGCGCCGCGATCGCCGCGGCTTCCGCGGCGGCGCGCTGCATGCTGGTCGACATCTCGTTGGTCACCGTGCTCTGCTCCTCGATCGCGGCGGCGGTCGAGGTCACGTACTCGCTGACATTGTTGATCGCCTGCTTGATCGAGCCGAGCGCGCTGACGACGTCGCCGGAGATGCTGTTGAGGCTGCCGATCTCCTGGCCGATCTTGTCGGTCGCCTGCTTGGCCTGGTTGGCGAGGCTCTTGACCTCGGAAGCGACCACCGCGAAGCCGCGGCCGGCCTCGCCCGCGCGCGCCGATTCGATCGTGGCGTTGAGCGCGAGCAGGTTGATCTGCCCAGTGATGTTGTTGATCATCTCGACGATGCCGCTCATCGCCTGCGCGGCCTCGGTGAGGCGCTGGGCCTGCGCGTCGGCGGCGCCGACCTGCTCGACCGCGCCCATCGCGGTCTCGCGCGACTTGGTCATGGCCTCGGAGATCTCCCGCACCGAGGCGTTGAGCTCCTCCGAGCCGGCGGCGACCGATTCCATCATGCCCCGCACGCGCTCGTTGCCCATGCGGACCAGGACCTGCTTGGTGACGTCGGTGGCGTATTTCACGACCTTGAACGGCTTGCCGTTGAGGTCGAGGATCGGGTTGTAGGAGGCCTGGATGTAGACCTCCTTGCCGCCCTTGCCGATGCGCTTGTACTCCGCCGCCTGGTACTCGCCACGATTGAGCGCGGCCCAGAACTCGCGATAGCCGGCACCGTCGCGCTCGGAGGGCTCGACGAACATGCTGTGGTGGCGGCCCTTGATCTCGGCCAGCGAATAGCCGAGCGCGCCGAGGAAGTTGGCGTTGGCGGTGATGATCGTGCCGTCCATGTTGAACTCGATCACGGCCTGGGCCTTGTCGATCGCCGCGATCTGGCCGGCGAGATCGGCATTCTTCAGCTTCTCCGCGGTGACGTCGGTCGCGAACTTGACCACGCCGTACGGCTTGCCGTTTTCGTCGAGCAACGGATTGTAGGAGGCAAGGATCCAGACCTCGCGGCCGCCCTTGCCGATCCGCTTGAACTCGCCGGCTTGGTATTCGCCGCGGTTGAGCGCGGCCCAGAATTCGCGATAGGCCGGGCTGTTTCGGTCGGCCTCGGCCACGAACAGGCTGTGATGCTTGCCCTTGATCTCGTCGAGCGAATAGCCGAGCGCCTTGCAGAAATTCTCGTTGGCCGAGAGGATGGTGCCGTCGAGCTTGAACTCGATGACGGCCTGGGCGCGGCTGATGGCAGCGATCTTGGAGGCGTCCGTCATGCTGCGGATCTTCTTCTCGGTGATGTCGGTCGCAATCTTGGCGACCATCACCGTCTTGCCGTTGCCGTCGAGCACCGGATTGTAGGATGCTTCGATCCAGACCTCGCGGCCGTCTTTCGCGATCCGCTTGAACTCGCGCGCCTGATACTCGCCACGGTTCAATGCGGCCCAAAACGCCTTGTACTCGGCGCTGTCGCGCTGGTCGGCCGGCACAAACATCGAGTGATGCTTGCCCTGGATCTCCTCGAGACGGTAGCCGAGTGCGTCGAGAAAATTCTTGTTGGCCGTGATGATCGTCCCATCAAGATTGAACTCGATCATCGCCTGCGAACGGCCGATGGCATCGAGCCGCGATTGTGCATCAGTGTGGAATTTACGGCCGAACATCAGGAAATCTCCATCTCGAATTGAGCCGAAGGGGGATATGGTCGTCAGTATCGAGGAACTGATCGCGCAGCAGTGCTGACATATTCCAATCTGCGTCTCCCCCAGATCCGATTGGAAGGTCCGTCGCGATGGTCGGACAGCAACGAAGCGGGCGAGCAGCCTGATTCTTTACGGCAAAAGCTCGAACAAAGTTCTAATTTTACTGTCGGGAATTCGACGGGGGTTATCAGCATGTCAGCGCGAGGAGCCGCTGGAGCTCACACCGGAACAGTACGGCAGGACTTGAAATGATGGCGCTCATTCAACGGTTGATCCGAGCGGGCCACATCGGCTTCTCGCGACGTCGCGTCGCGCATATCCGTAGTCTCACGGCATCCGCCGCGTGCGGCGCAAGGCGCGCCGTCCTATTCTCCACAGCGTCAGATTCCATGCCACGCAGGTTGCGAGCGCGAGGCACAAGCCGGCGGCGGAGCCGAACCACACGACTGCAACGTGCAGGACCGCAATCGCCATGCCAAATCCGAGCAGGCCCCAGGCGGAGTTGGCGAGCACGGCAGCGGTCGGCGGTCCACCGATGCGCGGATGCAGGATGACCATGATGCTGGAGAACACCACGGGAAAGAGTGCAATGATGCCGCTGATGCGCGGGCCGACCCAACTCGATGTCGAAACCACGATGGCGACAAGGGTCGCAACCAGCGCAGCGCGCATCGGCACATCGTACCAGCGGCGCGTCACCAGCGGCATCTTCGCATGGCGATAGCGCGCGAGCAGTGGAATGCAGATGCCGAACGCGATCAGATTGGCGGCGAGCCCCGCGGCGAGCGACCAGTCGAACTGGCGGATGATCGAGGCCATCCCGATCCATACCGCGAAAGCGCTTCCGCAGCTCACCACGAGAGTGTGCCGCTGCGACAGCACAACGTAAGTGAGGCACATCAAGATCGTTGCCGCATTGACCGGCAGGCTCGCCAGCGCGCCCTGGGCGACGAACGCGGCGTCATGATCGATCGCAAGGAAGACGTAGGACGGCCCGGCCGAGACCGGCAGGGTCGCGATCAGCGCGCCGATCACGGGTCCCGAGCGTTCGGTGATGATCGATGCCGTCACCACGAACGCCGCCGCGATCGCCATGCGCAGGAGCAGGAAGAGGAGGAAGTGGAGGTCGAGGGACATTTTATCTGTCATTCCGGGGCGCGCGAAGTGCGAGCCCGGAATCCATAACCACAGGCCATGGTGGCTTAAGAGCTAGGAGCAACGACCGTCCGAAAATCCCGACGGCCGGGGATTATGGGTCCCGGGCTCGCGCCAAGCGGCGCGCCCCGGGACGACACCATTCGGTGGAATGACGACCTGCGTCTTACATCCTTTGCATCGACACCGAAACCTTCGGGCCGTTCTTGATGGTCTGATAGACCACGCAATACCGCTCGGTGAGCTTGAGCAGCAGATCGAGCTTGTCCTGCGGCGCTGACGTGTCGACCTCGAAGCGGAGACGGATCTCGGCGAAACCGACCGGGGTTTCCTTGTCGACGCCCAGCGTGCCGCGGAAATCGAGATCGCCCTCGGCATAGACGTTGCCGGTCTTCAAGGGCACCTCGATCGCGGTCGCGACCGATTTCAGCGTGACGCCGGCACAGGCGACCAGGGCTTCGAGCAGCATGTCGCCGGAGCAAAGCTCGAGGCCGGAACCGCCTGTGCCCGGATGCAGGCCGGCCATCGCGATAGCGCGGCCGGTCTCGACCTTGCACGCAATGCCTTCGCTATCGGTGGAGCCCTTGGCCTTCAGCGTGATCAGCGCAGCCTTGGGATCGGTCTTGTAGCGCTCCTTGATCGGGGCCTGCATCTGGCGCAGCTCTGCAGCGTCCATCTTGTTCTCTCCCGGGGATATCGACGAGCGGTATAGAGCGCGATTGGTTTTGTGTCAGCCCATGATTGGTGGAGGCAGTCATGACCAGCCGGGATCCAGGAGAAAAATCTGAGCACATTCATGACGTTACCCCAGGCGCCGATATCGATATCGAAGCCGATTCATCTGCATGGCGAAACTCGCCGGTCGTCCCTTGCGAATGTCTCGTGACAGCGCCTGTCACCTCTTATATCCGGTAAGACATGGACAGCGTCGCGACTGAGCAGAAGCCACAGGTGGACGAGCGCTTCGATACCGCGCGGATCACCGCCGCGGTCGATGCGCTTGCCGAGAAGCACGAGGGGCGCGAGGACGCGTTCCGCACGGCGATGGCGCTATTGCTCAAGGCGGAGCTGATCGCGGCGCGCGCCGCCGCCCAGGCGATCCTTCTGAAGGACCGCCACGGCCGCCGCTGCGCCGAGCGGCTGTGCCACGTGCAGGACGAGATCATCCGCATCCTGTATTCGGCCGCGACGCGCCATCTCTACCGCTCGCCGATCCCGAGCGGCGCCGAGCGCATGGCGGTGGTGGCGACCGGCGGCTACGGCCGCGGGCTGATGGCGCCGGAATCGGACATCGATCTGCTCTTCATCCTGCCCTACAAGCAGACCGCCTGGGGCGAGCAGGTCGCCGAAGCCATTCTCTATTGCCTCTGGGACATGGGGTTGAAGGTCGGCCACGCCACGCGATCGGTCGATGAATCGATCCGGCAGGCGCGCGGCGACATGACCATCCGGACCGCGATCCTGGAGACGCGTTTCCTGACCGGCGACAAGCCGCTCTACGACGAGCTGGTCGAGCGCTTCGACAAGGAAGTGGTGCAGGGCACCGCGTCCGAATTCGTCACCGCAAAGCTCGCCGAGCGCGAGGAGCGCCACCGCCGCGGCGGCCAGTCGCGTTATCTGGTCGAGCCCAACGTCAAGGACGGCAAGGGGGCCTTGCGCGACCTGCACACACTGTTCTGGATCGCCAAATACGTCTACCGCGTCCGCGACACCCACGAGCTGGTCGGGCGCGGCGTGTTCGACGCGCAGGAATATCGCACCTTCCGCCGCTGCGCCGACTTCCTCTGGTCGGTGCGCTGCAATCTGCATTTCTACTCTGGTCGCGCCGAGGAGCGCCTCTCCTTCGATCTCCAGCGCGAGATCGCGATACGTCTCGGCTACACCTCGCATCCGGGCATGCAGGACGTCGAGCGCTTCATGAAGCACTACTTCCTGGTCGCCAAGGAAGTCGGCAACCTCACCGCCATTCTCTGCGCCAAGCTCGAGGACCAGCAGGCCAAGCCCGCGCCGGTGCTGAGCCGGGTGATGGCGCGGCTGCGACCGAGCGCAGTGAAGCGGCGCGTCCCCGACAGCGACGACTTCATCGTCGACAACAACCGCATCAATGTTGCCGCGCCCGACGTGTTCAAGCACGACCCGGTCAATCTGATCCGCATCTTCCGCCTCGCGCAGAAGAACAACCTTGCCTTCCATCCGGATGCGATGCGCGACGTGACGCGCTCGCTCGGCCTGATCAACGCGGGCTTGCGCGAAAATCCCGAGGCCAACCGGCTGTTCATGGAGATCCTGACCTCCGACAATGCCGAGATCGTGCTGCGGCGGATGAACGAGACCGGCGTGCTCGGCCATTTCATCCGCGCCTTCGGCAAGATCGTCTCGATGATGCAATTCAACATGTATCATCACTACACCGTCGACGAGCACCTGATCCGCTGCATCGGCTTCCTCCAGGACATCGAGCGCGGCGGCATCGAGGAGTTCGCGCTGGCGAGCGACCTGTTCCGCAAGATCCGGCCCGAGCACCGCGCGGTGATCTACATCGCAACGCTGCTGCACGACGTCGCCAAGGGCCGTCCCGAGGACCACTCCATCGCCGGCGCCAAGGTGGCGCGGCGGCTCTGCCCGCGGCTCGGCTTCAGCCCGGCCGACACCGAGCTCGTGGCCTGGCTGATCGAGGAGCACCTGACGATGTCCACGGTCGCGCAATCGCGCGACCTCTCCGATCGCAAGACCATCGAGAATTTCGCTGCCGTGGTGCAGTCTGTGGAGCAGATGAAGCTCTTGACCATCCTGACCACCGCCGACATCCGCGGGGTCGGCCCTGGCGTGTGGAACGGCTGGAAGGCGCAGCTCTTGCGCTCGCTATACTACGAGACCGAGCCGGTGCTGACCGGCGGCTTCTCAGAGGTCGACCGCGGCAAGCGCCTCGCCGCTGCGCACGCCGAATTCCGCGTGGCCTTCGCCGAATGGCCGAACGACGAGCTCGACGCCTATATCGGCCGGCACTATCCGGCCTACTGGCTCAAGGTCGAGCTGCCGCGCAAGATCCGGCACGCCCGCTTCGTCCGCTCCAGCGAGCAGGCCGGCCACAAGCTCGCGATCAATGTCGGTTTCGACGAGGTGCGCGGCGTCACCGAGCTGACGATCTTCGCCGCCGACCATCCCTGGCTGCTGTCGATCATCGCGGGCGCCTGCGCCTCGGCCGGCGCCAACATCGTCGACGCCCAGATCTACACCACGACCGACGGCCGCGCGCTCGACACCATCTCGATCTCGCGCGAGTACGACCGCGACGAGGACGAGGGACGGCGCGCCACGCGCATCGGCGAGATGATCGAGGACGTGCTGGAGGGCAAGCTGCGCCTGCCGGAAGTGGTGGCGCGGCGCACCGTGCGCAGCAAGGCGAAGCCTTTCGTGATCGAACCAGAGGTGACGATCAACAACCAATGGTCCGATCGCTACACCGTGATCGAGGTCTCCGGGCTCGACCGGCCCGGCCTGCTCTACGAGCTGACCACCGCGATCTCCAAGCTCAATCTCAACATCGCCTCGGCCCATGTCGCGACCTTCGGCGAGCGCGCGCGCGACGTGTTCTACGTCACCGACCTGCTGGGCGCCCAGATCAACGCGCCGACGCGCCAGGCCGCGATCAAGAGCGCGCTGACCCATGTGATGGCCGGCGACAAGGCGGTGCAGCCGGCGGCTTGAACCAGCCTCGCAATCCCAAAAGGCTCAGCCGCAATGACTGATTACCTTCCGGTCGAATCTTACATAATCCAGCGCCTCGAACAGGGCGGATGGCGTGTGATCGAACGGCGCGCTGACCTAACAGACATTCCGATCGCCGACTTTGTTTCGCTTCGAGACGCAGAGGAATGGGTTGACTGGAAACAGGGGGATCCGCGCATTAACCCGAACAGCATCTGAGCTGCGCGTCAAATCTCCACCCCCTCGTGCCGCAGCAGCCATCTCTTCCGCTCGAGGCCACCACCATACTTCACCAGCGAACCGTCCGCTCCGATCAGGCGATGGCACGGGAGCACCACACTGATCGGATTTGAGCCGTTGGCGTGGCCGACGGCTCGTATCGCCCTGGGCATGTCGATCTTCGCGGCGAGCGCGCCGTAACTCATCGTGGTGCCGGCGGGGATCTGCGCGAGCGCGGTCCAGACTTTTTGCTGGAACGGCGTGCCGGCGATACGCCATGCGATGCTCTGGAGCTGACCGAGATCACCGTCGAAATAGCGCGAGAGTGCGGTCCGCATGTCCGACGGCGCAGGCTGATCACGCAGATCCACTGTGCCATAGTGCAGGCGCAGCAGATCGCGCATGCGGTGCTCATAGTCTTCCCAGTCGAGCGCGCGCAGCTTGCCCTCGGCATCGGTGACGAGCAGCGCAATCCCGATCGGCGTCGCCAGGTGGTCGAGACCGAAGCGTTCAGGCACCTTGGTTGATCGAGCGGACATTGCGGCACCAGCAATCGAAACACATCGATCGCACTTGCCACGGCGGCCGTGCTAACGTCCACCCGAAAGCTGATGCTTTTGGGGGAGCTCGCCTTGATCCTGATCGCCAATATCCTGGTGGCGCTGGTCGCGGCGCTGCACGTCTTCTTCCTCGTCCTGGAGATGTTTCTCTGGGACAAGCCGCTGGGCCTGAAGGTGTTTCGGAATTCGCCCGAGAAGGCCGAGATCACCAGGGTGCTGGCCGCCAATCAGGGTCTCTATAACGGCTTCCTCGCGGCCGGCCTGGTCTGGGGCCTGTTCCACGGCAACCCGGCCTTCGCATTCCAGATCAAGGTGTTCTTCCTGCTCTGCGTGATCGTGGCCGGCGCCTATGGCGCGGCGACCGTCAGCACGCGGATCCTGATCGTGCAGGCGCTGCCGGCGGCAATCGCGCTGATTGCGATGTTTCTCGCCTGAGACGCTACGGCGCGGCGCCGCGATCCTTGCGCTGCGGCGAAGCTTCCTCCACAATCTTCGGCAGCGATGGCGACCGTTGCAATCAACGGAGAAAGACCATCGACCTAAAATTCCGTCAGGAGGAACGAACCAACATGAACAATCGCAGAGCCTTCCTAGCTGCCACGGCGGCGTTCGCCGTCGCAGTCTCGACCAGCCAGGCCCTCGCCCAGAAGAAATACGACACCGGCGCAAGCGACACCGAGATCAAGATTGGCCAGACCGTGCCGTTCTCCGGCGCCTATTCGGTCTACGCCAATATCGGCAAGACCCAGGCCGCATATTTCAGGATGATCAACGATCAGGGCGGCATCAACGGCCGCAAGATCAACCTGATCCAGTATGACGACGCCTATTCGCCGCCGAAGACCGTCGAGCAGGTGCGCAAGCTGGTCGAGGGCGACGAGGTCCTGTTCACCTTTCAGCTGATCGGCACAGCCGCGAACGCCGCCGTGCAGAAGTACCTCAACGGCAAGAAGGTACCTCAGCTGCTGGCCTCGACCGGCGCCGCGCGCTTCAACGATCCGCAGAACTATCCTTGGACCATCGCTTACAATCCCAACTATGTGTCCGAGGGGCGGATCTACGCAAAATACATTCTCGCCAATCACCCCAACGCCAAGATCGGCGTGCTCTACCAGAACGACGACATGGGCCGCGACTATCTTGCCGGCCTCAAGAGCGGCCTCGGCGACAAGGCCAACATGATCGTCGGCGAGGTGTCGTATGAGGTGACCGACCCCACCGTCGACTCGCAGGTGGTGAAGCTGAAGTCGATGGGCGTCGACCTGTTCTATAACGCCTCGACGCCGAAATTCGCGGCGCAGGCGATTAAGAAGCTTGCCGATCTCGGCTGGACGCCGGTGCACATCCTCGACATCAATGCGAGCCCGATTTCGGCGACGCTGAAGCCGGCAGGCCTCGACATCTCCAAGGGCATCATCTCGACCAATTACGGCAAGGAGCCGAGCGACCCGCAGTGGAAGGACGATCCCGGCGTGAAGGCTTTCTTCGCTTTCATGGACAAGTATTTCCCGGAAGGTGACAAGCTCAACACCATCAACACCTACGCCTATTCGGTCGCCGAGCTCTTGGTGCAGGTCTTGAAGCAATGCGGCGACGATCTGACGCGTGCGAACATCATGAAGCAGGCCACCAATATCAAGGGCTACACGCCGAGCCTGGCGCTGCCCGGCATCAAGATCAACACCGGGCCGAACGACTACCGCGTCAACAAGCAGATGCAGATGATGAAGTTCAACGGCGAGCGCTGGGAGCTGTTCGGACCGATCATCGAGGACACCGGCCCGTCGGGCTAGAACGCATCTGCCTCTGCGACGTCATGCCCGGGCTTGTCCCGGGCATCCACGTTCTTGGGGCGTCAAGGAAGCCGTGGATGGCCGGGTCAAGCCCGGCCATGACGATCGAGAGAGCCTCCTACTTGGCGTTCAGGTCGGTATCTCTCCAAAGTTCTTCCCGACCGGCAGCACGGCGTGCCGGATCAGCCGCGAATCCTCCACCGCGGCCTGGCGGTGCTTCACCGCCTCACGATAGACGGGGTCGCGGATCATCTCGACGAAGGCGGCGACGGTTGGATATTCGGCGATGAAGCAATGGTCCCAGCGTTCCTCCTGCGGGCCGATCAGCATCAGCTCGAATTTGCCCTGCCAGACGATGCGGCCGCCGAGCCGTTCGAACACCGGGCCGCTTTCGCGGCCATAGGCCGCATAGGCTTCCGCGCCGCTCGCCTTGCGGCCGTCGGGATAGGCCGCCTCTTTGCGCAGGCGCACCAGGTTGAGCATGTGGATCGGGCCCGGCCGATCGTTCTCCCGGAATTGCGCGAAGATCTCCTTGGTCGGATCGATATGGCCCATGGCGCTCCCTCATCTTATTGATACGAGCGATCCTAGCCTTGCGGCCCCGGAAGCGGAACTGCGGCCGGCGAATGCCGCATCTCCTAATCGTGCGTTAACGCCGGGGTAACCCGGCCTTAAACAGCGACCGCTAGCGTCTCGGCGGGGCGGGCTGACCGGGCGTTTTGCGTATGGCGTGGGGAAAGAAAAAGGGTGCGCGGAAGGAGCCGCTGTTCGGCTTGCCCGCGGCGCTCGCCGATCTGCGGCTCACCCCGGCAGACCGCGTTCCCGGCGGCGACGACAAGCCGAAAAAATCCGCGAAACCATCCGCCAAGCGCAAGAGCGAGGATGCCGGCACCGAGCCGCCGCGCGAGCGCAAGGCGCCAGCCGGCCGCAGCGGCGCCAAGCGTCGAGCGAAGTCGCGTGGCGGGTTCGGTCTCGGCCGCCTGGTCTATTGGGGCGCGGTGCTGAGCCTGTGGGGCGTCATCGCGGTGATCGGCGTCGTGATCTATGTCGGCGCGCATCTGCCGCCGATCCAGTCGCTGGAGATCCCGAAGCGCCCGCCAACGATCCAGATCGTCGGCATCGACGGCAGCATTCTGGCCCAGCGCGGCGAGATGGCCGGCGCCAATGTCGCGCTGAAGGATCTGCCGCCGTATTTGCCCAAGGCGTTCATCGCGATCGAGGATCGCCGCTTCTATTCGCATTTCGGCATCGACCCGGTCGGCATCCTGCGCGCGCTCGTCACCAATTTGCTTCATCGCGGCGTCTCGCAGGGCGGCTCGACCTTGACGCAGCAGCTCGCGAAGAACCTGTTCCTGACCCAGGAGCGCACCATCCAGCGCAAGCTCCAGGAGGTGGAGCTCGCGATCTGGCTGGAGCGCAAGCATTCCAAGGACGAGATCCTGGAGCTTTATCTCAACCGCGTCTATTTCGGCTCCGGCGCCTACGGCGTCGAGGCGGCAGCGCAGAAATATTTCGGCAAGTCGGCGAAGGCCGTGACCGTCGCGGAAGCCGCGATGCTGGCCGGCCTCGTCAAGTCGCCATCCCGCCTTGCCCCGAACCGCAATCCGGAAGGTGCCGAAGCGCGGGCCCAGATCGTGCTCGCGGCGATGGCGGATGCGAAGTTCATCACCGACGCGCAGGCGAAGGCCTCGATCGGCCATCCCTCCTACAACGTGAAGCCGGCCGGCGCCGGCACGGTGAACTATGTCGCCGACTGGATCGGCGAGGTGCTGGACGATCTGGTCGGGCAGATCGACGAGAGCATCAAGGTCGAGACCACGATCGATCCGAAACTGCAGAGCGTGGCGGAAGCCGCCATCATCGACGAGCTCGCGGCCAAGAGCGTGAAGTTCAACGTCAGCCAGGGCGCGCTGGTCGCCATGACGCCCGACGGCGCAGTGCGCGCCATGGTGGGCGGGCGGAACTATTCCGACAGCCAGTACAACCGCGCGGTCACCGCAAAACGTCAGCCGGGCTCCTCGTTCAAGCCGTTCGTGTACCTGACCGCGCTCGAGCAGGGGCTGACGCCCGACACCATGCGCCAGGACGCGCCGATCGAGGTCAAGGGCTGGCGTCCTGAGAACTACACCCATGAATATTTCGGCGCGGTGACGCTGACCCAGGCGCTGGCGATGTCGCTCAACACCGTCGCGATCCGTCTTGGCCTCGAGGTCGGGCCGAAGAACGTGGTGCGCACCGCACACCGCCTCGGCATCTCCTCCAAGCTCGAGCCCAACGCCTCGATCGCGCTCGGCACCTCCGAAGTCTCCATGGTCGAGCTGGTCGGCGCCTATGCGCCGTTCGCCAATGGCGGCCTCGCCGTGGCGCCGCATGTCGTCACAAGGATCAGGACAGTCAGCGGCAAGCTGCTCTACATGCGCCAGGCGGAGGAGCGCAACCAGGTCATCGACCCCCGCCATGTCGGCATGATGAACGCGATGATGCGGGAGACGCTTGTTTCGGGCACTGCCAAGAAGGCGGAGATCCCGGGCTGGCCGGCGGCGGGCAAAACCGGCACCAGCCAGGATTATCGCGACGCCTGGTTCATCGGCTACACCGCGAGTCTCGTCACCGGCGTCTGGCTCGGCAACGACGACAACTCGCCGACCAAGAAGGCGACCGGCGGCGGCCTGCCGGTCGAAGTCTGGTCGCGCTTCATGAAGGCCGCGCACGAGGGCGTGCCGGTGGCGGCGTTGCCGAGCTCACCCGGCGGCTGGGGCCTGTCGAACCTCGCGCAGGCGGCCTCGCAGGTGTCGCCGCCGACGCCCGCGGCACCGCCACAACCGAACGCCGGCGGCTATCGCCCGCCGCCTCCGACGCGCGCCAATGTGCGCCCCGAGGCGGCAGCCGGGCTCGATGGCTGGCTGATGGACCGGCTGTTCGGCGGGAATCGGTAGTTGTGGGTTGGGACCCTTCGGGCCTCAAAGCACAAACTGCGAAAACAACCCCATGCACAGTAGAAGACGAGGTCCGGCGCGATGCGCGCTGGATGCTGCGAAGCGGTTGATGCGCCGGGATTAATCAGGCAAGCGGCGCAATCGTCGCGAAGTGTGGCGATAATGGAGCGGTGATGCCTGCCCACTCTCTCCTGTCATTCCCCGCGAAGGCGGGGAATCCAGGACTCCGAGGCATCGAGATTCATAACGGCTGCTGCGGCGTACTGGATCGCCCGCCTTCGCGGGCGATGACAGCGCTGGGAGCGCGGCCTGATCTGCGAGGAACTAATCCTCGACGCCATACCGGTGCAGATCATTCCCGTACGTGTCGAGCCACTTCTTGGCGCGCTCCATCGACGGGCAGACCTTGCCGCAGACGCGCCAGAAGCGCGGCGAGTGGTTCATCTCGACGAGATGGGCGACTTCGTGCGCGGCGAGGTAGTCGAGCACGAAGGGCGGGGCGAGGATCAGCCGCCAGGAGAACGACAGCGAGCCGGCCGAGGTGCAGGAGCCCCAGCGGCTGGACTGATCGCGGATCGAGAGGCGCTTGACCCTGACCCCGAGCTCGGCCGCGTAGACCTCCGCCGAGCGCTGCAGGTCGCGGCGCGCCTCGCGCTTGAGGAAATCGCTGACGCGCCGATCGACATGCTCGAGGCCGCCGGCGACGCAGAGAATGCGCTCACCGCTGTCACGCACCTCGGTCCACACCGTGCCGCGGGTGCCGGCGCGATGAACGATGCGATGCGGCGTCCCGCGCAGCGGTATCACCGTGCCCGGCTGGAACGGTGCGGCCTTCGGCAAGCGGCCGAGGCGCGCTGCGATCCACGCACCGTGACGCTGTGCGAAGTCCTTGGCCTCCGCAAGCGTGCCGCGCGGCGGCATGGTGAGGATGGCTTCGCGGTCGCTCGGATGGATTCGGAGCGTGTAACGGCGCGCGCGGCGGTGCCGGCGCAGCCGAATCGCAAAAAATTGCGATCCGTGGGTGATGACGAGGGTCTTCGGTTCGTGGGGCCTACGATAAAGGAGTGCGCGGGTGGCCATGTCTGTCAGTCCGGGGGGCAGGAGGGCGCCCGGATTCTGCCATAACCGCCGCCATGGGAAGCGCTCGGCGCAAAAACAAATCATTTGCCCAATATACAGCGGTCAGGCGTCCGGGAGACCCTACAGACTGGGGTTGGAACCGGCTTTTTTCGCCCCCGCTGGACGCATGCAACACCCCCAAGGGGTGAGGGCTGACTCACTCCTATAAAGCTACCTAAATACCGCGAATCTGGCGTGGAGTTGCGCCCGCCGGAGGCCGCGACAGGGGCCTAAATTTCGACGGGAAAGCCGAAATTCGAGGTTATTCAGCCGCAAGCGCCTGCAACGAAGCAGGATTCGCAGCCGAAACCATGAAGTCGTGAATCCGTGGCACGATCTCCGATTTGAAACGCGATCCATTGAACACGCCGTAATGTCCGACGCCCTTCTGGACGTAATGAACGCGGCGATGATCGGGAATCGCGCTGCACAATGTGTGCGTCGCCTCGGTCTGACCGAGACCGGAGATGTCGTCGTTCTCGCCTTCGACCGTCATCAACGCGACGCGCTTGACCTTGGAAGGATCGACGCGGGTTCCGCGATGGGTCATCTCGCCCTTCGGCAACGAGTGCTTCACGAACACGGTGTCGACGGTCTGCAGGTAATACTCGGCCGACAGATCCATCACCGCGAGATATTCGTCGTAGAAGTCGCGATGCTTGTCGGCGAGATCGCCGTCGCCCTTCACCAGATGGGCAAACAGCTGCTTGTGGGCATCCATGTGCCGGTCGAGATTCATGCTGATGAAGCCGTTGAGCTGCAAGAATCCTGGATAGACGTCGCGCATCATGCCCGGATGCGGGAACGGCACTTTGGTGATGACGTGGTTGCGGAACCAGTCGATGCCGCGCTCCTGGGCGAGATTGTTCACCGCTGTCGGATTGCGGCGGGTGTCGATCGGGCCGCCCATCAGCGTCATTGAGGTCGGCACGAACGGATCGCGCCGCGCTTCCATGATCGAGACCGCCGCGACGACGGGCACGGAGGGCTGGCACACCGCCATCACGTGGGTGTTGCCGCCAAGCACATGCAGCATCTCGATGACATAGTCGATGTAATCGTCGAGATCGAAGCGGCCTTCGCTCAAGGGCACCATGCGGGCATCGGCCCAGTCGGTGATGTAGACCTCATGCGCCGGCAGGAAGGCTTCGACCGTGCCGCGCAGCAGCGTCGCATAATGGCCGGACATCGGCGCCACGATCAGCACACGCGGCTGCGGACTGCGCAGCGGACGGGCGAACTTGCGGTCGAAGTAGAGCAGCTTGCAGAATGGCTTTTCCCAGACCGAGCGGATCTCGACGGGGACGCGGATGCCGTTGACCTCGGTGTCGTTGAGACCCCATTCCGGCTTGCCGTAGCGGCGCGTGGTGCGCTCGAACAATTCGCAGGCCGCGGCGACCGACTTGCCGACCTCGGTGCGCGACCAGGGATTGAGGGGGTTCTGAAACAGCAGCTTGGTCGCGTCGGTGACCGCACGCGCCGGATTGAGAGAGGCGTGCGCCATCTCGTACATCCAGTACATCGGCGTCGTCAGGGCCGGACTGCCTTCTGCCGCCAGGGGCGGTGCGCCGCCGAACTCACCAATAGGCATCGTCATATTCCTCTTCGCATCGCAGCATACTGCCGAATGCGTAATATTGCGTCAATGCATGGTTCCGTACATCTACGTGCCGAAAACCGCCAAATCAGCGTGAATCCACGGGAAAGTGACTTTATTCACCGCCCGACAGCAGCGAGCCGTGCCGCTTTGCGCTGCGCAAAAGGGCAAGGAATGCCCCAAAAGATGCAACCAAAAGGACGGCGTTGATGAGCAACGCCTCCATCATCAGATCGCTCCTAAAGGTCTGCTCGATCAGCAGCGCGCGCATGCCCTCGAAGGCATAGGTCGGCGGCAACGCCCAGGCGACGTATTGCAGCCAGACCGGCAACACGCTGACGGGGTAGTAGACGCAGGCAAGCGGCAGGATTGCGAACATCAAGGTCCAGACGATGCTCTCGGCGCCGAGGCCGTTACGCACCACGAGGCCCGAGACGAAGATGCCGACCGACCAGCTCGTGAAGATCAGATTGCAGAAGAACGCGATCAGGGGCAGGCCGAGGGCATAGATGTTGAAGTGAAACAGGAACAGCGCGAGCAGGGTCATCGGAATGATGCCGATCGCAAGCCGGATCAGGCTCATGACCATGAGCGCCAACAGAAACTCGATCGGCCTCAAGGGGCTCATCATGAGATTGCCGAGGTTGCGCGCCCACATCTCCTCCAGGAACGAGATGGAGAAGCCGAGCTGGCCGCGGAACAGGATGTCCCAGAGGATGACGGCGCCGATCAGCGTGCCGCCGGCGCGCGCGAAGAAATTGGCGTTCTCGGCGATGTAATACTGGAGAAAGCCCCAGGTGATGACCTGCAGCGCCGGCCAATAGAGCAGCTCGAGCAGCCGCGGCCAGGACGACAGCAGCAGATACCAATAGCGCAGGATCATCGCGCCGATGCGGTGGAGCGAGATGCCGCGGTGGAGGGAGAGCTCGGTCATGGCCGTACCCCGTGGCCGGGATGGAAAGTGTCATCCCGGGGCGCGACGTAGTCGCGAACCCGGGATCCATAATCACAGGATTGAATTTGGCGAAGACTCGGATTTACCAGTCTCGCCTCACAGCTGCCGCCTGTGGTTATGGATTCCGGGCTCGCGCTCCGCGCGCCCCGGAATGACGTCGCTCCATTGAAGTTACGATTACAGCTCTCCCTCACCTCACCGCCTCCTTCGCCCCGTTTGCCCGGCCGCGGGCGACGTCGAGAAACACCTCCTCCAGCGTGGTGCGGTTGTAGCGGGCCATGATCGCCTCGGGCGTGTCGTCGTCCTCGATGCGGCCGCGCTTCATGATGATGACGCGGTCGCAGAGCCGCTCGACCTCGAGCATGTTGTGCGAGGCGAGGAGAATGGTGGCGTTGTTGTCCCGGCGATACCGCTCCAGATGCGCCCGCACCCAATCGGCGGTATCGGGGTCGAGCGAGGCGGTCGGCTCGTCCAGCAAGAGCAGCTCCGGCTGGTTGATCAGCGCCTTTGCCAGCGCAACGCGGGTCTTCTGCCCGGCGGAGAGCTTGCCGTTGGCGCGGTCGATGAAATCGCCGAGGTCGAGATCGGCGGCGAGCCTGGCAATGCGCTCAGTGAGGTTCTTCACCGCATAGAGCTTGCCGAACACGGTGAGGTTCTGCCGCACCGTGAGCCGCATCGGCATGTCGACATAGGGGCTTTCGAAATTCATCCGCCCCAGCACGGACGCACTCTCGTCCGGCATCTCGTGACCGAGCACCTGCACGCGGCCGGAGGTCGGCAGCACCAAGCCCATGATCATCGCGATAGTCGTGGTCTTGCCGGCGCCGTTGCCGCCGAGCAGCCCGGTGATGCTGCCGCGCGGCAGCGAGAAGGAGATGTCGTCGACGGCGCGGGTCTGCTTGTAGACCTTGACGAGGTGATCGACGGCAATTGCCGCGGACGAATCTCGATCCGCGACAGTCGGCCGACTTGAAGCCTTGCCATTCTCGGTCATGCTGGCCGTTCTTCTGCTATTGCATCGGCGAGCGCAAGGCTCGATGTAAGGGCTCCTCACCGGGCGGTTCCGTCAGCCCGGCGTCCGTGACCTTGGAAGGCGCCGCCACATTGGCCGATATGACCAAAATTGCCGATTCCGACTTCCATCACGCGCAGCGGCATATCCGGCTGGACACGATCCTGCGGCTGCGCTGGCTGGCGGTGCTGGGGCAACTCGCCGCGATCTTCATCGTGGCCCAGGGGCTGGAGTTCAACGTCGAGATCATTCCCTGCGTCAGCATCATCGCGCTCTCGGCGGCGCTCAACCTCGCACTCCAGACCGCAGCCAATCCGATGCAGCGGCTGGAGCCGATGCAGGCGGCCGGCCTGCTCGCGCTGAACATCGTCGAGCTGGCCGGTCTGTTGTTCTTCACCGGCGGACTGCAGAACCCGTTCTCGTTCCTGTTCCTCGCACCCGTGCTGATCTCGGCCACGGCGCTGCCGGCCCGTTTCACCTTCGGCCTCGGCCTGCTCGCGGTGGCCTGCGCGTCGGTCCTGTTCTTCTTCCATTTTCCGCTGCCGTGGGATTCCGAGGATCCCCTGGTGCTGCCGCCGGTCTATCTCGTCGGGGTCTGGCTTTCGATTGCGCTCGCGATCGGCGTCACCAGCCTCTACTCGTTCCAGGTGACCGAGGAGGCGCGCAAACTTGCGGACGCGCTGGCCGCAACCGAACTGGTGCTGACGCGCGAGCAGCACCTGACCCAGCTCGACGGTCTTGCCGCCGCGGCCGCACACGAGCTCGGCACGCCGCTCGCGACGATCTTCCTGATCTCGCGCGAGCTGGAAAAGACGGTGAAGGAGCCAAGCATCGCCGCCGACCTGAAGACCTTGCGCGAGCAGACCCAGCGCTGCCGCGACATCCTCAGCAAGATCACCCAGCTTTCCCCCACCGGCGCGCCGTTCGACCACATGAAGCTGTCGGAGCTGATCGAGGAGGTGGTGGCGCCGCATCGCGATTTCGGCGTCGAGATCAAGGTGCGGATCGCGGTGGCCGCGGCGGCGGAGCCGGTCGGCTCGCGCAATCCCGCGATCCTCTACGGCATCGGCAACATCGTCGAGAACGCGGTCGATTTCGCCCGCACCACCGTCGAGGTGAACGCCTGGTGGAACCAGGACCATATCGAGCTCGTGATCTCCGACGACGGACCGGGCATTCCACCCGATATCCTCAACCGGATCGGCGAGCCCTATCTGTCGCGGCGACGCCCCCAGGATGATGGTGGCGGCGAACGGCGCGGCCTCGGCCTCGGCGTCTTCATCGCGCGCACCTTGCTGGAGCGCACCGGCGCGAAGGTCTCGTTTACCAACCGAATCTTTCCGGACCATGGTGCGGTGGTTCAGATCACATGGCCGAGACAGCGTTTTGAGGCTATCGAGACGCTCGAAGAAACAATAGGATAGCCGCGACCTTGCGTCGCACAACGGGGCGGGTCGACCATTTGCCGCCTTGGCACCGCGCGATTGCGACGCCATATGTCGATGCGCTGGAGAGAGGAAACAACCTTGAACGCCATTGCCGACCTGAACGAACAGACCGACCGCTCGCTGCTCATCGTTGAAGACGACAAGCCGTTTCTGGAGCGTTTGTCACGGGCCATGGAGAGCCGCGGCTTTTCGGTGACATCATGCGACACGGTCTCGGACGGGCTTGCGCAGATCGGCAAATCGGCGCCGGCGTTCGCGGTGGTGGATCTGCGGCTCGGCGACGGCAACGGCCTCGACGTGGTCTCGGCGCTCAAGAAGAAGCGGCCGGATGCGCGCGCGATCGTGCTGACCGGCTACGGCAACATCGCCACTGCGGTGACCGCAGTGAAGATGGGCGCGATCGATTATCTCTCCAAGCCCGCGGATGCCGACGACGTCGTCGCCGCACTGCTGTCGACCAACACGGACAAATCCGAGCTGCCGGCCAACCCGATGTCGGCCGACCGCGTCCGCTGGGAGCACATCCAACGCATCTACGAGATGTGCAATCGCAACGTCTCGGAAACGGCGCGCCGGCTCAACATGCACCGGCGTACCTTGCAGCGGATCCTGGCTAAGCGCGCGCCGAGGTAAAGGTCTCGTAGGGTGGGCAAAGGCGCGAAGCGCCGTGCCCACGTTCTCTATTTCGATCCTGATTAATTTTAATTGGTGGGCACGCTTCGCTTTGCCCACCCTACGACACTGCGTAGCCCGGATGGAGCGCAGCGTAATCCGGGATTGGCGCGACGGGCTGCAATTGTCCCGGATTGCGCTGCGCTCCATCCGGGCTACGAAGTCAGCCTACTCCCAGAAATCCGCATGGCCCTGCGGATCGACCAGGCGGTTGATCCGCAAGGCCGCCGTCATCGCGAAACGTACCGTCATCTGCTTGCGTGTGGCGGCGGCGAGCTTGTGCTCGGGTGCCTCGCAATGCAGGTGTGCGCCGTAGGCGTCGGCGACGATCAGGCCGGTGTCATCGGGGAAGATCTCGCACGGCAGATCCTGCGTGAAGGCGAAGAACAGCCGGTCGCAATGGGCGCGGTATTCGTGCCATTTCTGATCGGCGCGCAAATCCTCGACCGACGACTTGATCTCGACGATCCAGATCTCGCCGCGCTCGTTCAGCGCGACGAGATCGGCGCGCCGGCCCGACGGCAGCGGCAATTCGCTGATGCAGGAGAAGCCGAGCGAGCGCAACAGACGCGCGGTGCCGCGCGCGATCGCCAGCGCCGTCTCCGACTGGCGACGATCCGGCGGCGGCACGAGTGTGATGCGGGCGGTGTTGTCCATGGCGGGAGAATAGCCGATTCCATCCCGCCCGTCATTCCGGGACGCGCGCAGCGCGAGCCCGGAATCCATAACCACAGGGAGACGTGTGGGGCAAAGCGGGCAACTCCGAGTCGTCGCAAAACTTCTTCCTGTGGTTATGGGTCCTCAGATGCGCAATTGCGCATCATAGCTCGCGACTTCGTCCCGCCCCGGAACGACAGTTAGGCGGGCGACGCCACCACCACGCCCTCGTTGCCGCGCAGGTCCAGCACGCCTTCGATCTCCTCACCTTCGCGATCCAGGAACGTCGACAGCAAGATGCTGCTGCCGAAACGGATCGCGCTGCTGGTCACCGCGACCGGATCGGGGCCGAGATTGAGCGCGACGATCACGGCCTTGCCGCCGGCCGCGCGGCGATAGATCAGCAGATCGCCTTGCGCGGCGATCGGATGATAATCGCCCGTGACCAGCGGAGGGCAGCTCTTCCGCAAGCCGATCAGGCGCTTGTAGAGGTTGAGGATCGAACGCGGGTCGGCTTCGAGATTGGCGACATTCTCGCGGATGTGGTCCTCCGGCAGCGGCAGCCAGGGCCTTGCTTGCGAAAAACCTGCGAAGTTCGAGGAATCCCATTGCATCGGCGTGCGGCAGCCGTCGCGGCCGACACCGATGCCGGGGACGTTCTTCTCGAAAGGATCGCGCACGTCCTCCGGCGCGATCGCGAGCTGGTGCATGCCGATCTCGTCGCCGTAGTACAGCGTCGGCGTGCCGCGCAGCGTCAGCAGCAGCATCGCCGCGACGCGGGCCTGCTCGGGCCCGACGCGGCTCGCGACGCGCGGACGATCGTGATTGCCGAGCACCCAGTTCGGCCAGGCGCCGCGCGGCAATGCCTTTTCGTAATCCTCGATGATCTTTTCGATCGAGCGGGCGCTCCAGAAGGTCGAGAGCAGCGCGAAGTTGAACGGCATCTGCGCGCCGGTGAGATCGTTGCCGTAATAGGCCACGAGCCGGTGCAGCGGCAGATAGATTTCGCCGATCAAGACGCGCGCGCCATAGGAATCGGTGACGCGCCGCATCTCGGCGATAACGTCATGCACCTCCGGCTGGTCGGTAGAATATTGCGTGAGGATTTTTTCGTTCGGCGGACGGCCCTCGACGTAGTGCGGGTTGGCCGGATTGTCGCGGAATTCGGCGTCCTTGATCAGGTGCCAGATCACGTCGACGCGAAAGCCGTCGACGCCCTTGTCGAGCCAGAACCGCATCACGTCGTAGATCGCTTTGCGGACGTCCGGATTGCGCCAGTTGAGATCCGGCTGCTGGGCGAGGAAGGCGTGGTAGTAATATTGTCCCGTGGTCTCGTCGAAAGCCCACGCGCTGCCGCCGAACT
The DNA here is from genome assembly GCF_025200905.1 of Bradyrhizobium yuanmingense. Taxonomy (NCBI): domain Bacteria; kingdom Pseudomonadati; phylum Pseudomonadota; class Alphaproteobacteria; order Hyphomicrobiales; family Nitrobacteraceae; genus Bradyrhizobium; species Bradyrhizobium yuanmingense. Next base: position 7,241,027 of record NZ_CP104173.1, read on the forward strand.
CGGACAACCAATTGTTCGGAACGCCGCCGCCTGGCGCCGGATCGCGCCAGATGTACCAGTCGCGCTTGGGATTGTCGCGCGAGGACCGGCTCAGGGCGAACCAGGGATGCTGGTCGGAGGTGTGGTTCGGCACGAGGTCGAGGATCAGCTTCAGGCCGTTGTCGTGGGCGGCCGCGAGCAACGCGTCGAAATCGGCCATCGTGCCGAACAGCGGCTCGATACCGACATAGTCCGAGATGTCGTAGCCGAAATCGGCCATCGGCGAGGGAAAGATCGGCGACAGCCAGATCGCATCGACGCCGAGCGATTTGACGTAAGGCAGCCTCTTGAGGATGCCGGCGAGATCGCCGACGCCGTCACCGTCCGAGTCCTGAAACGAGCGCGGATAGATCTGATAGAAGATGCCGTCGCGCCACCAATTCTCGTTGTCGTGAGCCATGCCGAAGACCACCCAAATCTGACGCCTTGCGCGGGAGAACGCGACAGCAACGCCCCGGTTCAAATTGGCGGGCCAATTGGGACGGCCGTGTGACGGTTGTTCCCTGGCGCGGGCCCGAATCTTTTGCTTGGCGGCCCGGCAAAAATCGGCATTGTGAGGCCATGACCGAGCAAAACGACAGCCAAGAATCCCGGCGAGAATCCCGGCAAGCCAAGGCGGGCGCGATCATCGTTCCCGTGACGCTGTTCGAGCAGAACTGCACCATCATCTGGGACGAGCCTTCCAAGAAGGCCGTGGTGATCGATCCCGGCGGCGACGTGCCGAAGATCCTGGATGCGATCAAGCAGACCGGCGTCACGGTGGAGAAGATCTGGCTGACCCACGGCCATATCGACCATGTCGGCGGCGCGGCCGAGCTGCGCGATGCGCTGACGGTGCCGATCGAGGGACCGCATGTCGCGGACAAGTTCCTGCTCGACAACGTCGTGGCGAGCGGCGCGCGCTTCGGCATGACGGGAGGACGCGATTTCACGCCCGACCGCTGGCTCGACGAGGGCGACAGCGTGTCGATCGGCGGCTTGCAGTTCGACATCCTGCATTGTCCGGGTCATTCGCCCGGCAGCGTGGTGTTCTTCAACAAGGATCTGCGGTTTGCCCATGTCGGCGACGTCCTGTTCGCCGGCTCGGTCGGACGCACCGACCTGCCCGGCGGCAGTCACGCCACGCTGATCAGTTCGATCAAGACGAAATTGCTGCCGCTCGGCGACGATGTCGGCTTCATCTGCGGCCACGGCGCCGGCTCGAGCATCGGCCAGGAACGGATGACCAATCCGTTCATCACCGGCGAGATGTAGGCTTATTCAGCGGCGTCCGCGAGCGCCGTCGCCTCACCGAGATTGCGCTCGCCCCACTCGCGGATTGCGGCAACGACGGGGACGAAGCTCTTGCCCTTGCGCGTCAGGCGGTACTCGACCTTCGGCGGCACCTCGCCGAAATCCTTGCGGTCGATCAGGCCGCTCATCGTCAACGCCTTCAATTCGCGGCTGAGCACGCGCGGGGTGATCTCGGCGCTGCCTGATGCGCCGCGCAGCAAGCCGCTTCTGATCTCGCCGTAGCGGCGCGGGCCGTCCTTGAGGTCCCAGACGATGCGCAGCTTGTATTTGCCGCTGATCATCTTCTGAAACGCCGCAACCGGACAGGTGCGCGCGGGAGACGTCTTCGCCATGTCGTTTCCTCCATGTGGAAGATTCTTGTTTTGACGCGTTTTCTTTACGCGAACCGGTATCCACTTCGCTCGAAAACGCTATGCGATGAGGATAGGAGCAACGGCGAAAAAGTCCATACTATCAATTTTGTCCATACTTGCGGGATCGTATCAAGCGCGCAGATGATGACGCACAAGACGAACAGGGAGCGTCACATGAAGCACTTCATGATCAGATACGCGTTCAAGAACGGCACGACGGAGGAGTGGCACCGCGAGATCGGCCGCTTCATCAAGGCGATCGACGCCGATGCGGAGCTGAAGGGGAGGATCGGTTATCGTTGCCTGAAGCATCGCGACGACGGCAGCTATCTCCACTTCGCCAGCGTCGCCGACGATGCTGCGCAGAAAACGCTGCAATCGCGGGACTTCTTCAAGCACTACCAGGAGGTGACGCGGAAGGTCGCGGGCGGCGAGATCAGCGTGACGCCGGTCGAGGTGATCGATCAGACGGGGTAGCTTTTCGCGGAGCTGAATTGAAGCCGCCGCTACAACTTCGCTGTCGTCCCGGACAAGCGCGCCTGAAGCGCGCGCCGATCCGGGATCCATAACCACAGGGAGATGTGGTTACGGGGACTCGGAGTCACCTCTTCGTGCCCAACTTTGTCCTGTGGCTATGGGTCCCGGATCGGCGCGCGCTTCAGGCGCGCTTGTCCGGGACGACAGCGGCGCTACTTCATCAGCCCCGCGGCCGTGAGCGCGCGCGTGATGATCTGGCCGAGGTCGAAGCCGCGCGCCTTCTCGCCCTGCGGCTCGGCCGACTCCGCGGCGACGAGGGTGCGGATCGAGCGGGCGAGATGCGGCGCGGGCGAGGGCGCCGGCTTCGCGGTAGGCTTCGTGGCGGACTTGGTGACGGGCTTGGCTTCCGCCTTCGTCGTCGCGGCGTCCGCAATCCAGCCGGTGAGGCCGAAGAACTTCGCGATGTGGTAGGACGAGGAGATGCCGGCCTCGATCAGGAAGGCGCCTTCGATGCCGTAGCGCTGATCGTTGTCGGCGAGCCCCAGCGGCGTGCCGTGCGCCATGTCGGTGATGGCATAGGACTCGACCAGCGTCTCGCCGTCCTTGTCCCACCAGGCCTGGCGCGGATAGCCGTCGACATTGGTCTCCGCCATCGGCAGTTCGGGCAGGCCATGCAGGTCGAGCCATTGCTTGACGATCTCGTTGGCATTGCCGGGATTGACGGTGCGGTCGGCGCTGCCGTGCCACACCGAGACCCTCGGCCAGGGGCCGCGATGATCGGAGGCGCTGCGCACGAGATCGCCGAGCTCGCGCGCAGGACGCGCCGGGGAATGAAACATGCCATCGAGCGCCTCGCGCAAGTTCGAGGCGATGCCGTAAGGCAGCCCGGCAATGATCGCACCGGCCGCGAAAACTTCCGGATAGGTCGCGAGCATCACCGAGGTCATGCCGCCGCCGGCCGACAGGCCGGTGATGAAGACGCGCCTGGGATCGATGCGATGCGTCTTCACCATGTGCGCGATCATCGCGCGGATCGAACCCGGCTCGCCGCTGTCCCGCGCGGTGTCCTCCGGATTGAACCAGTTGAAGCAGGTGTTGGCATTGTTGATGCGCTGCTGCTCGGGCATCAATAGCGCAAAGCCGTAATGTTGCGCGAGCGTCGACCAGCCCGCGCCGAGATCGTAAGCGGCCGCCGTCTGCCCGCAGCCATGCAGCACGACGACGAGCGCGCGCGGCCGCTGCAATTGCGCCGGCACGAACGCGAACATGCGCAAGGCGCCGGGATTGTCGCCGAAGCCAGTGACCTCCTGCAGCGGGCTCGATCCATCTGCACCGCGGCCGGGCTCGGCGAAGCGCAGTCCGTCCAGCCGGGGCAGACGTCTCAACAGATCGATGTTTCTGGCTAGCGACACGGCAAGTTCCTGGTGGGCGACGTTCAACGTCCAGCCCAACCAGATAGTTGCTGCGGCGCAAAATAAAAAGACCGTGCGCTGTCAATCTCGGGAAATTGGCTGAAAATCTGCAAGAATCCGCACGTATTAACCGCAACGTCCGCAATCTCGTGCCGATGCGCGGCGTATCCGCGCCGGAAATGCGGCGCCCATCATGACGAATGTCACAAATGACAAGAGCGGGGCGAGGAATTCTGCGCGCGCTGATTGTGAGGCTTCGCGGAGATGTCGAACGCGAATGAAGGGACCCGCCCAGTCGCGCTGCGTGTCCTTATCGTGATGAAGCGCGAAGCGGGCGAGGACTACGCAACGTCTCGCTTGCCGCCGCGCATGCCTGCATTCCACCGCGCGGGACATCGCGTGATTGCGTTCGTGCCGTCAGGCACGTAGCCTGACACGACCAAGAAACAGAAAATTCAGCCGGAGAGAACACATGGCGCGCCTGAAGTTCGGAGCCTTTCTTGCCCCGCATCACCCGATCGGGGAGCATCCGATGCTGCAGTTCCGGCGCGATCTCGACCTGGTCGAGCAGCTGGATGCGCTCGGCTATGACGAGTTCTGGTGCGGCGAGCATCACTCCTCGGGCTGGGAGATGATCGCCTCGCCCGAGATGTTCCTGGCCGCGGCCGGCGAGCGCACCAAGAGGATCAAGCTCGGCACCGGCGTGGTGTCGCTGCCCTATCACCATCCCTTCAACGTTGCCCAGCGCATGGTGCAGCTCGACCACATGACCGGCGGCCGTGCCATCTTCGGCTCCGGACCGGGCGCGCTCGCCTCCGACGCGCACACGCTCGGCATCGATCCGATGACGCAGCGCGACCGCCAGGACGAGGCGATCGGCATCATCCGCCGCCTTTTCAACGGCGAGCGCGTCACCGCCAAAAGCGACTGGTTCACGATGAACGACGCCGCGCTGCAGATCCTGCCCCTGCAGGAGGAGATGCCGTTCGTGGTAGCTTCGCAGATCTCGCCCTCCGGCATGACGCTGGCCGGCAAATACGGCATCGGCATCATCTCGCTGGGCTCGATGACGACCCAGGGCCTGATGTCGCTGCAGCAGCAATGGCAGTTCGCCGAGGATGCCGCCAAGAAGCACGGAACCACGGTGCGTCGCGCCGACTGGCGCGTGCTCCTGACCTGGCACATCGCCGAGACGCGCGAACAAGCCCGCCGCGAGGCCGGCGCCGGGCTGATGCGCTGGCACAACGAATATAATGTCGGAACGCTGCAGCGGCCGGGCCTCACCGCGTTCTCCTCGCCCGACGAGGCCGTCGACAAGACCGCCTTCGTCGAGGGGGCCGCGTCCACCATCGGCACGCCCGACGATCTCGTCAAGACCATCAAGAACGTGATGCAGGTCTCCGGCGGCGTCGGCGCCATCATCGGCTTCGTGCACGACTGGGCCAATCCGGAAAACACCCGCCGGAGCTGGGACATGGTGGCGCGCTACGTCGTGCCAGAGATCAACGGCTATATCGACGGGCTGCGCAGGTCGCAAAAATTCGTGATCGAGAACCGCGCGATCTTCGAGCGCGCGGGCCAGGCGGTGATGGCCAAGATCATGGAGAATGAGAAGGCCGCCGAGGCGCTGAAGGTGACAGGCCCCGGCCGCGTCGCCATTCCCGCCGTCAACGCGCCGGATCTGCAGAAGGAAGCGGCGAAGCGGTAGGCACTCCACTCGTCGTCCCGGGGCGCGCGCAGCGCGAGCTATGATGCGCAATTGCGCATCTGAGGACCCATAACCACAGGATGCGGATTTACGAAGACTCGGAGCTACCAGCCTCGCACCAAAACTCCTCCCTGTGGTTATGGGTCCCCGCCTCCGCGGGGACGACGGCGGTGGAAGTGACGATTTTGTGCGCAAGACGACCGCAGCTCATCGCGGCCGGATCGTGCTATGTTTGCGGGGCCAGCCAACCGGAGCAATCGTCATGTCGATGCAGAATGTGGCCGCCCCTGCGCTTCCGTTCACTCCGCCCAAGCGCAACGAGCTGACCCACATTCCCGGCGACGAAGGCTGGCCGATCATCGGCAAGACCTTTCAGGTGCTCGCCGATCCCAAGGGCCATATCGAGGCGAACGGCGCCAAGTACGGACTGGTCTACCGCACGCACTTTTTCGGCGAGACCAACGTCGTGCTGCTCGGGCCCGAGGCCAACGAGCTCGTGCTGTTCGACCAGCAGAAGCTGTTCTCCTCGACCCATGGCTGGGACAAGGTGCTGGGGCTGTTGTTTCCGCGCGGATTGATGCTGCTCGATTTCGAGGAGCATCGCCTGCATCGCAAGGCGCTCTCGGTCGCGTTCAAGTCCGGGCCGATGAAGTCCTATCTCGGCGATCTCGACCGGGGCATTTCCGCGCGCGTCGCGCAGTGGAAGGCGAAGCCGGGCGAGATGCAGCTTTATCCGGCGATGAAACAGCTCACGCTCGATCTCGCCGCGGCCTCGTTCCTCGGCGCCGATATCGGGCCCGAGGTCGACGAGATCAACCGCGCCTTCATCGACATGGTGGCCGCCGCCGTCACCCCGATCCGCCGCCCCCTGCCCGGCACCCAGATGGCGCGAGGGGTGAAGGGACGCAAGCGCATCATCGCCTATTTCCGCGAGCAGATTCCGCTGCGGCGCGGCAATCACGGTGGCGACGATCTGTTCTCGCAGCTCTGCCGCGCCACCCATGAGAACGGCGCGCTGCTGTCGGACCAGGACATCATCGACCATATGAGCTTCCTGATGATGGCCGCGCACGACACGCTGACCTCGTCACTGACCTCCTTCATCGGCGAGCTCGCCGCCAATCCGGACTGGCAGGACCGGCTGCGCGCGGAGGTGCTCGCGCTCGGCCTCGCCTCCGGCGCGCCGACCAGCTTCGACGATCTCGAGAAGATGCCGCTGACCGAGATGGCGTTCAAGGAAGCGCTGCGGCTCAAGCCGCCGGTGCCGTCGATGCCGCGCCGCGCGATGCGCGATTTCAGCTTCAAGGGTTTTGCGATTCCCGCCGGCACGGCGATCGGCATCAACCCGCTCTATACCCACCACATGAAGGAGATCTGGCCGGAGCCGGACCGTTTCGATCCCATGCGCTTCACCGAGGACGCACAGCGTGGCCGTCACCGTTTCGCCTTCGTGCCGTTCGGCGGCGGCGCGCATATGTGCCTCGGCCTGCACTTCGCCTACATGCAGGCGAAATGTTTCGCGCGGCATTTCCTGGAGAATATCGAAGTGTCGCTCGCGCCAGGCTACAAGCCCGACTGGCAGATGTGGCCGATCCCGAAGCCGCGGGACGGGCTGCGGGTGAAGGTGAAGGCGGTTTAGGCGCCGATCTCGTAGGGTGGGCAAAGCGAAGCGTGCCCACCACGTTTCTCCGGGTGCAAACATCGATGGTGGGCACGGCGCGCGAAGGGCGCGCCTTTGCCCACCCTACGGCACCATCGCCGGAGCTGCTACGCCTCCTGGTCGAACGCCTTGCGCAGGGCCACATAGCCCTGCTGCTGCTGGCTCCAGTTGCGGCCGCCGGTCATGGCGCCGTCGACGACGAGGTCGTGGCCGTTGATGAAGCTGGATTCGTCGCTGGCCAGGAACACTGCGGCCTGGGCGATATCTTCAGGAAGACCCGCGCGGGGGATCGGCTGCGCGGTCTTGTAGACTTCGCGCATCACCGCCGGCGTCTTCTCGGCGGCATCGGTCGAGAGCCCCAGCGCCTTGCCGAAGATGCCGGTCGCGATCGCGCCGGGCGAGATCGAGTTGACGCGAACGTTGGATTCGCCGAGCTCCATCGCCACGCATTTGGTGAGATGGATCACCGCCGCCTTGGCCGCGCCATAGACCATCGACGACGAGAAGCCGGCGAGGCGGCCGGCAATGCTGCCATTGTTGATGATGCTGCCCCCGCCCTGCTTCTTCATGTAGGGCGCGGCGTGCTTCATGCCGAGCATGACGCTGCGCACCAGCGTCGCCATGGCCGCATCGAACCGCTCGACCTCGAGACCTTCGATGCCGCCGGTCTGTGCCGGCCCGCCGGCATTGTTGAACAGGCAATCGATCCTGCCGAACTTGTCGACCGCGAGCGCGATCAGCGCCTGCATCTGCGCTTCGACGGTGACGTCGGTCTGACGGAAGACGCAGCTTGCCCCGAGCTGCTGCGCCAACGCCTCGCCTTCCGGTACGCGCCGGCCTGCGATCACAATTTTGGCACCTTCGGCAACGAAGACTTCCGCAGTGCGCAATCCGATGCCGCTCGTCGCTCCCGTGATCACCGCAACCTTGCCGTCCAGCCTGCCCATGGAATGTTCCTGTTTTCGAGTGATTTGATGCCAAATGGCGTATGCCGGCCGCGGCCGTCGCGGCAGCGGTCACTATTCCTGCCCGCTTCCGACAAGGCAAGCTATGCTTCAACGGGCGGCATGCGTAACATCCCCACGGGCCGCTCGATCGTCGAACGCCTATCGCAACCAGGCAGGGCATGAGGAAGCTGATCGAGGAGTTCCGCAAGGGCTGGCAGGGTGCGGCGCCGCCCTCGCTCGCTCTGAGCATCGGCTTTGCGGTGGTCTGCCTGTTGGCTGCAACCCTGGTCCGCTGGGGCCTCGCTCAGGTTCGTCCCGACATCTATTTCACGCCGTACTTCCCGGCCGTCTTCTTTGCTGCGGCCCTGGGCGGATTCCGGATCGGCATCGTGACGGCGCTCGTCGGCGGCGTGCTCGGCGTCGCGCTGAATTTCGGCGATGCATTTGCCGATCGCGCGCGGTTTGTCCTGCTGGCGCTTTACTGGACCGTGTGCGCGATCACCATCTGGGGTGTCGAGCACTATCGCACCATGTTGGCCGAGCAGCGCCGAATTTCCAGACGCCTGATCGAGGAAGAAGATTATCGCAAGCTGCTGGTCGAGGAGCTCCAGCATCGGCTGAAGAACAAGCTGTCGACGGTGCATGCCGTGGTGCACCAGGTGTTGCACGACCAGCCGCAGGTCTGGGCCCGGGTCGATCCGCGGCTGCGCTCGCTGGCCGCAACCGATGATTTGATCTCGCGGATCGACAAAGCCGGCTGCGACATCCGCGACCTTCTGATCTCCGAGCTCGGGCCTTACGGCCATGTCCGCTTCACGCTCAACGGCGAGCGGCTGTTCCTGCCGCCCAAGCTCGCGGTCACGCTGTCATTGATGTTTCACGAGCTTGCCACCAATGCAGGCAAGTACGGCGCATTCTCCTCACCGCGCGGTCTGTTGCAGGTGTCATGGACCATCACCGACGACCGCCTGACGATCACCTGGGACGAAACCGAAGGACCGAGCGTGGACAAGGTGTCGGAGCCCGGCTTCGGCACCAAGCTCTTGAAGTCGGCGCTGTCGGCTTTCGACGGCAAAACCGAGATCTCGTATCTGAAAACCGGGCTGCATTGCATCATGCAGTGCCGAATTCCACGAAGCGAGTAGACGTCGCAACATGTAAGGTGTGCTCCTTGCTGCCCGCGCGGTGGCGCAATCGCGTGTGGCACTTGCGCGACCTGAGCAAGCGGCCTCGTCCTTCGAGACGACCGCTTCGCGGTCTCCTCAGGATGAGGCTAAGCGGCATCGGTGCTCGGGTGATATCGCGCAGCGCACTCCGGCCCTCATCCTGAGGGCCCGCCCACGGCGGGCGTCTCGAAGGATGGCCGCAGGCGAAATCGCTCCCACGCGGATACTTCGCTGTTTCGCCGAGCGCGTTGACGCTCCGTTAATGACGATCGCCAGCGCGCGTCGGATCGTCGCAAGTTTTCTCCAAAACACCCCCGTATTTCTCCTGACCCCTTAACCAAACTTAAGAGGGAACCGCGGAAGATCGCGCCCATTGCAAAGGCGCGCTGAAACAACAAGATTCATGACTTCTATGAACGACAATCAATATTCCGGCGCGACTGAAGCCGAGCTCGGTTTTCTCAAGGAAATCGTTAGAATGCTGCCGGCCGGCCTCACCGTGCAGGACGCGCATGGCGAGTTGCTGCTGGTCAACGATGCCGCCGCCGCGCAGCTCGGCCTGGACGGCAGCCGTCCTTCACCCGATCTGACGCCGCGGCGCGAGGCCTGCCGCCAGGCCCTGAGCGACGGGCAGCCCGTCGTGACCGAGGAAGCGCTTCACGTCGGCGCCGCGCGAAAGGTGCTGCTCACGACCCATCGCCCCGTTCGTCTCGACGGACGCGAGCTCCTGATCTCCGCATCCTCCGACATCACCGAGCAGAAGAATTTCGAGGACCAGCTGTTCCGCTCGGCCTATTTCGACGAGCTGACCGGGCTGCCCTCGCGCCGCGTGATCGAGCACCGCGCCAATGCCCTGCTGGCGCACGCCCACAGCGGCGAACGCTTTGCGTTGGCCTTCCTCGACGTCGACAATTTCAAGCACATCAACGACTATTACGGCCACGCCGTGGGCGACGCGCTGCTGGTCGAGCTGGCGAAGCGGCTCGGACGGGACTTGCGCGATTCCGACATACTCTCGCGCATCTCGGGCGACGAATTCCTGCTGCTGCTGTCACCGGTCCAGAGCCAGGAGGAAGTCGCCGAATTCATGCAATCGACGCTGGAGCGGCTGACCGCGCCGTTCTTCATCGACCATTCGGAAGTGTTCGCCTCGACCTCGGTCGGCATCAGCCTCTATCCCGACCATGGACGCAGCTTCGAAACGCTGCGGCAGAACGCGGACATCGCGATGTACCGCATCAAGAACAACGGCAAGGGACTGGCCGCCTTCTTCGATGCCAGCATGGAACGCGAGGCACAGGCGCGGATGAAGGTCGAGCAGTCGCTGCGGCTCGCGATCCTGGAAAAGCGCTTCTGCTGCGCCTTCCAGTCCAAGGTCGACATCCGCACCCAGGCGGTGAAGGGCATCGAGGCCCTGGTGCGCCTGCGCGACGACGAAGGCGTGATCCAGGCGCCCGGCTCGTTCATCGATCTTGCCGGCGAGCTCGGCCTGATCGACGAGCTGACCCATCTCGTGCTCGCCGAGATCGTCAAGTCGATCGACCTGATCAACGACACGTTCGGCCCGGAAGCGACCATCAGCATCAACGTTGCCGCCAAGCAGGCCGGCAATCCCGAATTCATGCGCAGCTTTGCGCAGGCGCTGGAGGAGACCGGCTTTCCGCAGCGGTTCATGATCGAGGTGACGGAAGATGCTTTCGTCGCCAAGAATCATTTTCAGGACGAGATCCTGCCGATGTTCCGCAAGCTCGGCGTCGGCGTCTCCATCGACGATTTCGGCACCGGCTATTCCTCGCTCTCGGCGCTGGCCGACATCACCGCCGACGAGATCAAGATCGACCGCTCCTTCATCACCGACATTCATAATCGTCCGCGCAGCCAGGGTATCCTGCGCGCGATCGAATCCTTGAGCGAGGCGCTCGGCATGACGGTGATCGCCGAAGGCCTCGAAACCTACGAGGAGCTGGCCTATCTGCAGGCGGCGACCAAGATCCGCTACGCGCAGGGCTATTATTTCTCCCGGCCGATCTTCCTGGAGGAGCTGAAGCTCGCAACGCCCTCCTCGAGCGAGGCGCGGGTCAGCGTGGCAAGCCGCCCGGCGCAACAGCACCGCCAGGGCTATTCGCGGGCGAGCGGGTACCGGCGGTAGGGGCGGCGCGACACATACCGCTGTCGTCCCGGGGCGCGAAGCGAGCCCGGGACCCATACCCAAAGGGAGCAATTTAGCGAAGACTCGGAGTGGGAGCGTCGCGCAGCAACTGCGCCCTGTGGTTATGGGTCCCGGGCTCGCGCTTTGCGCGCCCCGGGACGACAGCGATTGCTGAGCTGGGTTCAGTGCCCATTCCTCCTTTGGCGCCATTTCCCCCTTTGAAATCGCTGCACTTTTGCTAATACACGGGGCGGACCTCCCCGAGGTATCTCATGCCTGCCGCCGCCTCCTCGATCAGCGATCCCGCCTATCTCCGTGCGCGCGCGATGGAAACGCTGTTCGAGCGGCTGGAGAAGCTCTGCGAGGGCGCGATTGCGATCGATCGCGGCGGGCGCGTCGTCTACGTCAACGAGAAATATCTTGCCGCGCTCGGTCTCGACCATGCCAGCGAGGCGATCGGCCGGTCGATCGAGGAGGTGATCCCGAACAGCCTGATGCGGAAGGTGGCCGAGACCGGCGAGCCGATCCTGCTCGACATCATGGAGCTCGGCGGCGAGCAGCTCGTCGTCACCCGCATGCCGATCGAGGACGAGAACGGGACGGTGATCGGCGCGATCGGCTTCGTGCTCTATGATCATCTCGAAAGCCTGAAGCCCCTGCTCGCCCGCGTCGCCCAGCTCGAGAGCGATCTGCGGCTGGCTCGGCGGCAATTGTCCAACGCCCGCGCGGCGCGCTTCACCTTCGCCGATTTCGTCGGCACGACGCCTGCCATTGCTCACGCCAAGGAGCTCGCCAGCCGAGCCGCGCGGCAGAGCGTCACGGTCCTGCTCACCGGCGAGACCGGGACGGGCAAGGAGATGCTGGCGCAGGCGATCCACAACGCCTCCTCGCGCGCCGACAAGCCGTTCGTCAGCGTCAACGTCGCCGCCATCCCGGAGACGCTGATCGAGTCGGAGTTCTTCGGCACTGCGCCGGGGGCCTATACCGGTGCCGACCGACGGGGACGCGAGGGCAAGTTCCGCATTGCTGACGGCGGCACGCTGTTCCTCGACGAGATCGGCGAGATGCCGCTGCAATTGCAGGCCAAGCTGCTGCGCGTGCTGCAGGAGCGCGAGATCGAGCCGCTCGGCTCGGACAAGATCACCAGGGTCGACGTCCGCGTCATCGCCGCGACCAATGTGGACCTGCGCAAGCGTGTCAGCGACGGCGCATTTCGCGCCGATCTCTACTACCGGCTCAACGTGCTTTCAGTCGACCTGCCGCCGCTGCGCCACTGCCTCGACGATCTCCCCGACATTTGCGCCCGGCTGCTCGACGACATCAGCGCGTCGGGCGACTACGTCAAGGCGAAGATCACGCCGAGCGCGCTCGCCGCGCTCGCCCGCTACGATTGGCCGGGCAATGTCCGCGAGCTCCGCAACATCCTCGAGCGCGCGCTGATCCTCAGCGATTCCGGGCGGCTGACCGGCGAGGATGTCGCCCGCATCCTCCCCATCGGCACCGAGGTCAGGCTCGCACCGGCCGAGCGCCCGGCCGGATTGGTGGTGCCCTATGCCGAGGCCGAGGCCGAGTTCGAGAAGCACACGCTCGAACAGGCGCTCGCCGCCAGCAACGGCCAGATCACCGAGGCCGCCCGGATGCTGCGGATCTCGCGCGCGACCTTCTACAAGAAGCTCGCGAAATTCGGCCTCGCCTCGGGATCGGCGCCCGTCTGAGTTTCGAGACACCGGACTGTCCGGAGTCTCGGATTCCGGACACCGCACCCGGCTGCTCTTCCGAGGCGAATTGCAGGCAATTGCCGCAGATTTCAGCGGTCTTGCGCGAAGCTGCGGGATCTGGCGCGGACCTTGCTCTCCGCTTTGCCGTCTTTCCTTCGCGAGGAGCAACCTGTTCCGGGGCAGCGCTTCGCGATAAGATCAAGCACAACAAGGCCTACGGTCCAGGGAGCGGGAGGAACGCCGTGAGCCATCATCCAGCTCTGCCTTACTTGCGCAACTCCGAGAAGGGCAAGGTCGTCTCGGCGAATGAAGCCGTCATGCTGATCCGCGACGGCGACACGGTGGCGACCGGCGGCTTCGTCGGCATCGGCTTTGCCGAGGAGATCGCCATCGCACTGGAGGAGCTCTATCTGTCCCATGAGGGCGATGCGCCCTATACGCAAGGCAAGCCGCGCAATCTGACGCTGGTCTATGCGGCCGGTCAGGGCGACGGCAAGCAGCGCGGCCTCAATCATTTCGGACATGAAGGCCTGGTGCGGCGCGTGATCGGCGGGCATTGGGGCCTTGCGCCGAAACTGCAGCAGCTCGCGATTGCGAATCAGATCGAGGCCTATAACCTGCCGCAGGGCGTCATCACGCACCTGTTCCGCGACATCGCCGCGCACCGGCCCGGCCACATCACCCGTGTCGGCATGGGCACCTTCGTCGACCCCCGGCACGGCGGCGGCAAGCTGAACGCACGCACCACCGAGGACCTGGTGGAGCTGATCACGCTGCGCGGCGAGGAGTGCCTGCTCTACAAGACCTTCCCGATCGATGTCGGGATCATCCGCGCCACCACCGGCGATCCCGACGGCAATCTCACCATGGAGAAGGAGGCCCTGACGCTGGAGGCGCTCGCCATCGCCATGGCGGCGCATAATTCCGGCGGCATCGTCATCGCCCAGGTCGAGCGCGTCGCCGAGACCGGCAGCCTCAATCCGCGCCAGGTCAAGATTCCCGGCATCCTGGTCGACTGCGTCGTGGTGTCGAGGCCCGAGAACCACTGGCAGACTTTCGGCACGCAATACAATCCGGCCTTCTCGAGCGAGATCCGGGTCCGCGCCGCCTCGCTGCCGGTGATGCCGATCAGCGAGCGCAAGATCATCGCCCGGCGCGCGGCGCTGGAGCTGAAGGCCAACAGCGTCGTCAATCTCGGCATCGGCATGCCCGAGGGGATCGCCTCGGTCGCCAATGAAGAGCGGATCATCGACCTCATCACGCTGACGGCGGAGCCGGGCGTGATCGGCGGCATCCCGGCGAGCGGCATCGATTTCGGCGCGGCGATCAACACGCAGGCGGTGATCGACCAGCCCTACCAGTTCGACTTCTACGACGGCGGCGGTTTGGACGCCGCCTTCCTTGGGCTTGCCCAAGTCGACCGCACCGGCAACCTCAATGTCAGCAAGTTCGGGCCGAAGCTCGCAGGCGCTGGCGGCTTCATCAACATCAGCCAGAACGCCAAGGAAGTGATCTTCGTCGGCACGTTCGGTGCGGGCAAGCAACGCATCGCGGTAAAGGACGGCAAGCTCGTCATCCTGGACGAGGCCACGTCGCGCAAATTCGTCGAGAATGTCGAGCACGTCACCTTCAGCGGCCCGTTTGCCGCCGCACGCAAGCAACGCACCCTTTACGTCACCGAGCGCTGCGTGTTCGAGCTCCGGGAGGACGGGCTCGAGCTCGTCGAGGTCGCGCCCGGCATCGAGATCGAGCGCGACATCCTGCGCCTGATGGACTTCAAGCCGCTGATCCCGCGCGACCCCGCCCTGATGGACGCGCGCATCTTCGGCGACGGCCTGATGGATCTGCGCGAGCGCCTGCTCACCATCCCGCTCGACCAGCGCTTCACGCTGGACGAGCAGCAGAACCTGTTCTTCGTCAATCTCGAGCGCTATCCGCTGCGCAGCAAGGCGGAGATCGACACCATCGCCGCCATCGTCGAGGCCCGCCTGGCGCCGCTCGGACGCCGCGTCTACGCCATCGTCAATTATGACAATTTTTCTATCCTGCCGGAACTGATGGACGATTATTCGGCCATGGTGCGCAGCCTCGTCGACCGCTTCTATTCCGGCGTGTCGCGCTACACCACGTCGGGTTTCCTGCGCATCAAGCTCGGCGAAGCCCTGGAGAAGCGCGGCGTCGCGCCGCACATCTTCGAGAGCGCGGAGGAAGCGCAGTCGGACTGGCGCCAGGTCGAGGCCGGCGCGGCGCGCAATGCGAGCCAGGCTCAAAAATGATGCATGCTCTCGCTCCGGCGCACGCCGCCGGAAGGATCAATTGCAATGTTCGTGACGTTGTGCAAATCGCTGTTGGCAGAAACTTTACATCAGGAGGGACCATCGTGCGTCGATCACTCATCATAACAACAACCATCCTCGCGCTCGGCGCGGGCACCTCCGCGCTCGCCGACGATCTCAAGATCGCGCTGATCTACGGCAAGACCGGTCCGCTCGAGGCCTACGCCAAGCAGACCGAGACCGGCCTGAAGATGGGATTCGAATACGCCACCAAGGGCAGCATGACGCTCGACGGCCGCAAGATCGTCATCATCACCAAGGACGACCAGGGCAAGCCGGACCTCGCCAAGGCCGCGCTCTCGGAGGCCTATCAGGATGACAAGGTCGATATCGCGATCGGCACGACCTCGTCGGCCGCGGCGCTCGCCATTCTTCCCGTCGCCGAGGAGAACAAGAAGATCCTGATCGTCGAGCCCGCGGTCGCGGACCAGATTACCGGCGAGAAATGGAATCGCTACATCTTCCGCACGGCGCGCAACTCCTCGCAGGACGCGATCTCCAACGCGGTCGCGATCGGCAAGCAGGGCGTCACCGTGGCGACGCTGGCGCAGGACTACGCCTTCGGCCGCGACGGCGTCGCCGCGTTCAAGGAAGCGCTCGCCAAGACCGGCGCGACGCTCGCGGCGGAAGAATATGCCCCGACCTCGACCACCGACTTCACCGCGGTCGGCCAGCGCCTGTTCGACGCGCTGAAGGACAAGCCGGGCCGCAAGGTGATCTGGGTGATCTGGGCCGGCGCCGGCAATCCGCTGGCCAAGCTCCAGGACATGGACCCGAAGCGCTACGGCATCGAGCTCTCCACCGGCGGCAACATCCTGCCGGCGCTCGCGGCCTATAAGGGTCTGCCCGGCATGGAAGGCGCGACCTATTACTTCTACGAGATCCCGAAGAACCCGGTGAACGACTGGCTGGTCGCCGAGCACCAGAAGCGCTTCAACGCGCCGCCGGACTTCTTCACCGCGGGCGGTTTTGCGGCTGCGATGTCCGTCGTCGCCGCCGTCACCAAGGCGAAGTCGACCGACACCGAGAAGCTGATCAGCGCGATGGAGGGCCTGGAGTTCGACACGCCCAAGGGCAAGATGGTGTTCCGGAAAGAGGACCATCAGGCGCTGCAGAGCATGTATCACTTCAAGGTCAAGGTCGATCCGAACGTCGCCTGGGCCGTGCTCGAGCCGGTGCGCGAGCTGAAGATCGAGGACATGAACGTTCCGATCAAGAACAAGCGGTAAGCTTTCTTGCTTCACCTCTCCCGCTCTCGTCCGCCGAAGCCTTAGCGAAGGCGGATGCGGAGAGGCCGGGAGAGGACTCCTTCCTCTTGGGGGTTCTCGCCTGCGGAGACAGCCCTCTCCCCGACCCTCCCCCGCAAGCGGGGGAGGGAGCGCAGCGTGACCTGCGGATCTATCTCGTTTCATCATTTGCCAGACTCTCCATGCCGCTCACCCTCGAAACCCGCGACCTCACCATCCGCTTCGGCGGCCATGTCGCGGTCAACAATGTCTCCTGCACGTTTCGCCCGGGCGAGCTGACCGCCATCGTCGGGCCGAACGGCGCCGGCAAGACCACCTATTTCAATCTGATCTCGGGCCAGCTGCGGGCATCCGGCGGCAGCATCCTGTTCGACGGCGCCGACATCACCGAGCATTCCGCACCAATGCGCACCCGTGCGGGTCTCGGACGTGCTTTCCAGCTCACCAATCTCTTCCCGAACCTCTCAGTGGAAGAGAATGTCCGCCTCGCAGTGCAGGCGGCAGCGGGCACGCATTACGACATGCTGCGGCCCTGGATGGTGCGCCGCGACCTGATCGCGCGCGCCGACGCCATCCTCGACCAGGTCGCGCTCGGCAATCGCCGCGGCGTCACTGCGACCGCGTTGTCGCATGGCGACCAGCGCAAGCTCGAGGTGGCGCTGATGATCGCGCTCGAGCCAAAAGTCTTCATGTTCGACGAACCGACCGCCGGCATGAGCATCGACGAGGTGCCGATCGTCCTGAACCTGATCGCGCAGCTCAAGCAGGACAGGAGCAAGATCATCCTCCTGGTCGAGCACAAGATGGATGTGGTGCGCTCGCTCGCCGACCGCATCATCGTGCTGCATAACGGGCAGCTGGTGGCGGACGGCGCACCCGCCGAGGTGATCGCCTCGCCGATCGTGCAGGAAGCCTATCTCGGCGTCGCGCCCAAAAGCGCTGCAGGGAGTGCAGCATGAGCGATCTCCTCAAGCTTTCCGGCGTGCACACCCATATCGGGCGCTATCACATCCTGCAGGGCATCGATCTCGCCGTTGCGGAAGGACAGGTCACGATGCTGCTCGGCCGCAACGGCGCCGGCAAGACCACGACGCTGCGGACCATCATAGGCCTGTGGCAGGCCTCGAAAGGCGAGATCACCCTGGCAGGCCAGCGCATCGAGAGCCTTGCGACGCCCGACATCGCGCGGCTCGGCGTCGGCTACGTGCCGGAGAGCATGGCCGTGTTCTCCGATCTCACGGTGAAGGAGAACCTGGTGCTGGCGGCGCGCGACGCGCCGCTCGACGACAAGCAGCTGGATTGGATCTTCGGCTTCTTCCCGGCGCTGCGCCGCTTCTGGCTGTCGCGCGCGGGAAGCCTGTCGGGCGGGCAGAAGCAGATGCTGTCGATTGCGCGCGCGATCGTCGAGCCGCGCAAGCTGCTCCTGATCGACGAGCCGACCAAGGGCCTCGCGCCCGCCATCGTGATGGCGCTGATCGAGTGCCTGAAGGAGATCAAGCGCAAGGGCGCCACGATCCTGATGGTCGAGCAGAATTTCTTTGCCGCCCGCGAGCTCGGCGACAACGTGCTGGTGATGGACAACGGCACCATCGTTCATCGCGGCGAGATGGCGGCACTCGCCGCCGACGTGCCGCTGCAGGAGCGGCTGCTCGGCCTGAGCCTGGAGGCGCATCAGTGACAGACCTTGCCGCAACCGATCCGCTGCCGAAGCCGAAACGCGATCTCGCGCCGATCCTGCTGCCGCTCGCGCTCGCGCTGCTGATGATCCCGCTGATCGGATCGACCTCGTCCTGGCTGACGCTGACCGTCGCGAGCCTCGCCATGGGCATGATGATCTTCATCATGGCCTCAGGGCTAACGCTGGTGTTCGGCCTGATGGACGTGCTCAATTTCGGCCACGGCGCCTTCATCGCCGTCGGCGCCTATGTCGCGACCCTGGTGCTGGCGCCGTTCGCGGCGTCCATCCAGGCCGATTCGCTCTGGATGAACCTCGCGGTGCTGGGGCCAGCCGCGCTGCTCTCAATGGCGGTGTCGGGTGCGCTCGGCCTCGTCGTCGAGCGCGTGCTGATCCTCCCCGTCTACGGCCAGCACCTGAAGCAGATCCTGATGACCACCGGCGGCCTGATCGTCGCCGAGCAGACGCTCTATGCGCTGTGGGGGCCGCAGATCATCCCGATGCCTCTGCCGGCCTCGCTCCGCGGCTCCTTCATCATCGGCGACGTCGCGATCGCCAAGTACCGCGTGCTGGCGATGCTGATCGGGCTTTCCGTCTTCATCGCGATCCAGCTCGTGCTCAACCGCACCAAGCTCGGCCTCCTGATCCGCGCCGGCGTCGAGAATCGCGAGATGGTGGAGGCGCTCGGCTACCGCATCCGCCGCCTGTTCCTCGGCGTGTTCATGACCGGATCGGCGCTGGCCGGCCTCGGCGGCGTGATGTGGGCGCTTTACCGCGAGCAGGTGCACGCCTCCATGAGTGACGACCTCACCGTCCTGATCTTCATCGTCGTCATCATCGGCGGGTTGGGATCGATCGGCGGCTGCTTCATCGGCGCCATCCTCGTCGCCATGGTCGCCAATTACGGCGGCTTCCTGGTGCCGAAGCTCGCCCTCGTCTCCAACATCCTGCTGATGGTCGCCATTCTGATGTGGCGGCCGCGCGGCCTCTATGCAGTGACCAGCCGATGATGATCCTCTCAGGCGATCCGCCGCGCAGCCGCGTCCTGACGCTCGTTCTCGTCGTCATCATCCTGGCGCTGGCGGCAACGCCATTCCTGTTCCCGGGCGCCAAGGCACTGAACGTCGCGGCCAAGATCTGCATCTTCGCAGCCCTCGTCGCCTCCTACGATCTCCTGCTCGGCTATACCGGCTCGGTGTCGTTCGCCCACACCATGTTCTACGGCATCGGCAGCTACGCGATCGCGATCGCGCTGTACGGCATGGGTCCGAACTGGGCCGCGGTCGCCACCGGCATCGTCGCCGGCCTGCCGCTCGCAGCCCTGCTTGCGCTCGCGATCGGGCTGTTCTCGCTGCGGGTCGCTGCGATCTTCTTCGCCATGATCACGCTTGCGGTCGCCTCGGCCTTCCAGGTGCTGGCCTCGCAGCTGTCCTGGCTGACCGGTGGTGAGGACGGGCGCAGCTTCCAGCTGCCGGAGCTGCTGCGCCCCGGCACGGTGCTGATCTCCAAGAACCTGTTCGGCTTCGAGATCAACGGCCGCATCCTGACCTTCTACCTGGTGTTCGCGATCTCGGCCCTGATGATCCTCGCGCTGCTGCGCGTCGTGAACTCGCCGTTCGGGCGCGTGCTCCAGGCGATCCGCGAAAATCGTTTCCGGGCCGAGGCGCTCGGCTTCCGCACCGTGTTCCACCTCACCTACGCCAACTGCCTCGCCGCTCTCGTCGCAGCCAGCGCCGGCATCCTGAATGCGCTGTGGCTGCGCTATGCAGGTCCCGACACCTCGCTGAGCTTCTCCATCATGCTCGACATCCTGCTGATGGTGGTGATCGGCGGCATGGGCACGATCTACGGCGCGATCATCGGCGCCACCATCTTCATCCTCGCCCAGAACTATCTGCAGTCGCTGATGGGCGTCGCCTCCAAGGCGGCGGGCGAAGCCGGGCTGCCACTGCTGCCGGGGCTGTTGCATCCCGACCGCTGGCTGCTGTGGCTCGGGCTGCTATTCATCGCCAGCGTCTATTTCTTCCCGACCGGCGTGGTCGGACGGCTGCGCCATGGCGGCGGCAAGAAGACCGCTGGCGCCTCGCATTAACCGATGATTCATGATGCAGCGCCGCGTTTGCGGCGGCGCCGCACAACCGGCGCGATACAAGCGCGGCTACATATCGGCGCCATCACGCAACCGGATTAACGCTCAGGTAACTGGTTTTCCTAAGGTTTGCGCCATTTGTGCGGTGTATTCCTGTTCTTCCAGGGAGGGGGAATGCGCCAGGTCTTTGCCAAGGTAGCAGCCGGAATGTCTCTAGCCGCGGGGAACGGCTGGGAGGCCTTGGCGCGCCGCGGTCCTGTCCTGTGGCTGACCTTGTGCGGCGTATTTCTGGTCGCGGGCATTTTCATCGTCACGGCCATGGCGGTCGGCGAATTCCGCGAGCGGACCCTCGCCAACCGCGAGCGTGAGCTCGAAAACACGGTGAAGCTGATCGCGCGGCATTTCGATCAGCAATTCGAGGATTCCGACGTCGTCGCCGCCGACCTGATCGGACAGATGAACCTGCCGGAGATCACCTCGCCTGCGATGTTCCGCGAGCGCCTGTCCGGGCCTGCCGCCAACCAGATGCTGCGCAGCAAGATGAGCTCCGTGTCGTATCTCGGCGACATCGCGATCTACGATGCCGAGGGCGAGCTGATCAACTGGTCGCGGGCCCAGCCGCTGCCCAAGATCAACGTCTCCTCACGCGCCTATTTCAAGACATTCAAACTGAATCCGCAGTCCGAGCCGGTGCTTCTGGAATCGGTCCGCAGCTTCATCATCAACAAATGGACCACGATCGTCGCACGCCGCTTGAACGGCGCGGACGGCGCCTTCCTCGGCGCGATGGTCCGGCGGATCAATCCGGACAGCTACCAGCACTACTTCGCCTCCGTCGCCCTCGGCGAGGGTACGGCCATCTCCCTGTTCGACCGCGAAGGCAAGATGCTGGCGCGTCATCCGCATCGCGAAGAGCTGATCGGGCGGAACTTCAGGGATGCGCCACTGATGAAGAAGGTGCTGGCGCAAGGTGGTCATCAGAGCCACCGCGGCAACAGCCCGATCGACGGCGAGGAGCGGCTCGGTTCGGCCGCCTCGCTGAAGCACTTTCCGCTGGTCATCATCGCCACCAACACCACAGCGGCCGCGCTCGCGGACTGGCGCCAGCAGACCGGCTTCCTGGTGGCGACCGCTGCCCTCTCGGCCGCCACCATCGCGCTGATCCTCTATCTGATCATCCGCCAGATCAACCGGCAGAACCGCGAGGCCCAGCAGCGGATCGAGGCGGAGCGGCTGCGGCTCGACACCGCCCTCAACAACATGTCGCAAGGGCTGATCCTGTACGACGCGGGCGGCACCATCGTCACCTGCAACCGCCGCTACGCCGACATGTTCGGCCTGTCCCACGACGTCATCAAGCCCGGCTGCCACATCCGCGAGGCGATGTATCATCGCAAGGAGCGCGGCGCATTCGATGGCGATGTCGAAGCGTTTTGCGCCGACGTCATGAGGGTCGTCGCCGAAGGCACGGTCTCGACGAGAACGCATCAGCTGGCCAACGGCCGCGCCTTCCAGGTCATCAACACGCCGCTCGCGCAGGGCGGCTGGGTCGCCACGATCGAGGACATCACCGAGCAGCGCAATCTGGAGCAGGAGCGCGACCGCAACTACACCTTCCTGCGCGAGATCATCGACCATATCCCGTCACGGATCACCGTGAAGGATGCCCGCACGCGGCGCTACCTGCTGGCCAACCAGGTGGCCGAGCAACAACTCGGCGAAACCAGCAAGACGATCGTCGGCAAGACCGCGTTCGATCTCTATCCGGCAGAAACCGCCGGGATCATCACCCGGGACGACGACAAGCTGCTGCAATCGCCGGACGGGCTGTTCCTGGACGAGCACGTGTGGACCACGCCAAGCATCGGACGGCGCTACATCACGTCCACCCGGATCGGAATCCGCGACAGGTCGGGCGAGCCGCGCTACATCATCAATGTCGTCGAGGACGTCACGGAGCGGCGGCGCGATCACGAGAAGATCGCGCATATGGCGCATTACGACGCTCTGACCGACCTGCCGAACCGGGCCCTGTTCCGCGAGCAGATCGAATGCGAGCTGGAGAAGGTCGCCGAGGGCGGCCAGTTTGCGCTGCTCTACATCGACGTCGACGAGTTCAAGGGCATCAACGATTCGCTCGGTCATCACGTCGGCGACGAGCTGTTGAAGGCGATAGGCGGCCGTCTGCGCGGCTGTCTCAAGCAGGGCGATTTGATCGCGCGGCTCGGGGGCGACGAATTCGCCGTGATCCAGACCGACATCGGGTCTTCCGCCGACGTGCTGTCCTTCGTGAAGCGGATCTACCAGGCGATCCGGCAGCCCTATCATTGCCTCGGCCATCAGCTCTCCACCGATGCCAGCATCGGCATCGCGCTGGCGCCCCAGGACGGCGCCGATCTCGATCAGCTGGTCAAGAACGCCGACCTCGCCATGTACGGGGCCAAGGCCGAGGGGCGGCGCACCCACCGCTTCTTCGAGCCCGCAATGGATGCCTGCGCCAAGGCACGCCTCAGCATGGAGCAGGATTTACGCCAGGCCCTCGTCAACGGCGGCTTCGAGATTCACTATCAGCCGCTGGTCGACCTGCGCTCGGGTGAAGTCTCCGGCTGCGAGGCGCTGCTGCGCTGGCGCCATCCCCAGCGCGGCATGGTGTCGCCGGCGGAGTTCATTCCGGTCGCCGAGGACACCGGCCTCATCACCGAGCTCGGCGACTGGGTGCTGCGCACCGCCTGCAGTGAGGCCGCGACCTGGCCGGCGCATGTGCGCCTCGCGGTCAACGTCTCGCCCGTGCAGCTCAAATGCGACACGCTGGCGCTGCGAATCGCGGGCGCGCTCGCCGCCTCCGGCCTCGACCCGCGCCGGCTCGAGCTCGAGATCACCGAGGCCGTGCTGATCCGCGACGACGAGGCGGCGCTCTCGATCCTGCACCAGTTGCGGTCGATCGGCGTGCGCATCGCGCTCGACGATTTCGGCACCGGCTATTCCTCGCTGAGCTATCTGAAGCGCTTCCCGTTCGACAAGATCAAGATCGACCGCTGCTTCGTCGTCGACATCGCCGAGGCGAGCGGCTCGCCCATCATCGTGCAGGCGGTGGTGAACATCGCGGCCGCCAGCAGCATGACCACGGTCGCCGAGGGCGTCGAGACCGAGGCGCAGCGCGACATGCTGCGCGCGCTCGGCTGCACGCAGATGCAGGGCTATCTGTTCAGTGCACCGAAGCCGGCCAGCGAGGTACGCAAGCTGTTCGGTCCCTCCGATGGCTTGCCCGTGGCTGCGGTGGCCTGATGCCGAAGTCGCGCAAGGCGCTCGATGTCGCCGATTCCTACGCCGTCCGGCTGATGCAGCACCTCGTGGTGCCGACCTTCGTGATTGACCCGAAGCGCCGCGTCGTGATCTGGAACAGAGCCTGCGAGCGGCTGACCGGCGTCGGGGCCGCCGAAGTGATCGGCACCAGCAAGCACTGGCAGGCATTCTACGAGACGAAGCGCCCCTGCCTTGCCGACCTCGTCGCGCTCGACCGGCCCGAGCAGTTGCCGGAGTATTATTCGGAATATGCCGCGCGCGGCCACAACGGGCTCGGCTTCTCCGCGGAGAACTGGTGCGTGATGCCCAAGCTCGGCAGCCAGCTCTATCTCGCCATCGACGCCGGCCCGATCCACGACGAGGCCGGCAACCTGATCGCGGTGGTGGAGACTCTGCGCGACCTCACCGACCAGAAGCGCGCCGAGATGGCGCTGAAGGAGCTCGCGACCAAGGACGGGCTCACTGGCCTCGCGAACCGCCGCGCCTTCGACCAGATGCTGCTCGGCGAATGGGCCCGCGCCCAACGCACGCAGAAGCCGCTGGCCCTGCTGTTCGTCGACGTCGACCATTTCAAGCTGTTCAACGACCAGCACGGCCACCAGAGCGGCGACGAGTGCCTGCGCGCGGTGGCTGACGTCGTCAGCCGGCATGCGGTGCGCCCGCTCGACCTCGCCAGCCGCTATGGCGGCGAGGAGTTTGCGCTGATCCTCCCCGACATGGATTGCGACAGCGCCTGCATGGTGGCCGAGGCGATCCGCTGCGCCGTGATGGCCTTGGCGATCGCCCATGGCGCGATCGGCGCCGGCGACCACGTTACCCTCAGCGTCGGCGTCGCAAGCCATATTCCCGGCGGTGCCGACGGCGGCCCCGACCGGCTGCTCGGCGCGGCCGACGAGGCGCTCTATGTCGCCAAACGCCTCGGCCGCAACCGCGTCATCTGCGCCGAACGGGTTTTGGCCGAATTCGCCGCCCTCGGCGGCAAGCCGGTTCCGGACCCGGTCAAGCGCAAATCGGCCTGAAGCGCGCTTCCATCGAGAAGCGGTTGCCCGCCCCGCGCCAATCGGCTAAATGAACCTCGACTAGCACCCGTAGCTCAGCTGGATAGAGCGTTGCCCTCCGAAGGCAAAGGTCACACGTTCGAATCGTGTCGGGTGCGCCATTTTGTGATTTGCGCGATATTGTCACCGATTGACGCGCAGCTCCCTCGATGCGGCGCGCTACCTCAACTAGCCCTACCTCAACTAGCCCTCGGCAGGCAGCTTCATCTGGCCGGTCGCTTCATCAATCTCCCTGATGGCCTGTATCGCGAAGCACACCCCAGATCAGGATAGAGTGACCAAGCGCGAAGCAGCGGAATGTCGCTCGCGCTACCGAACCGCCCCACATTCACCAGAGCCTTTTCGATCACGTCTTCGATGCAACGGCCTCGGCTCGCGTGAGCCAGTTCTGCCCGCCGGAGCCTCTCTCCCGGAGCGACGAATGTTACCGATTGGCGGCGAGATACCGGGCTTGATGCGACGTACACCGTCCCCCAAATCTCACGTCGGATGTTCAATCGCATCGACATAGCCCGGTTCACATGGGGGAGCGTGCGCGTTGCGCACCTCCGTCTGCCGCCCGCGGCGGACGCAGGTGATGCATCGCTCGCGCTGCCTGGAGCGATCGCGGTGGGGTTTAACGGCCAGAAGAACGCCGCTGTAATGCTGGCGAATGGACGCACGGTCGCTCGCGATGCGCCTGCCGGAACAATCGGTCTGACCGGCGGAGAACCGGTCAAATGGGTGCGAACAACTTCGCCCGCTGAAGTGGTAGAAATTTCAGCGGATGGCTCGCTGCGGAGGCAAATTGCCGAGGAACTTGGTGCTGAGGGCCATGCCGATCTTGCCGATATTCATGGCTGGGAGAACTTTCACGCATGGGCGATCGTTGACCGTTTCCGCGCAGCCGCGCGCGGGAGGCATCATTTGAACGACGTCGAACGCGATTCATTGGTGCGGACCCTCTACGCGATTGTCTTGTGCGGAAAATTCGGAGGGCGGGCGATCGAGCGCTCAAAAGGCTCGCTGGATACTCGGCGCCTGCGCAGAGTGCTGGATTTTGTAGAAGCACACACCGCCACGGATCTGACGCTCGCGCGGCTGGCCGAAGTTGCGGCACTAAGTCCGTTTCACTTTGCCAGGGCGTTCAAGGCCGCCACCGGATCTCCGCCGCATCAATATGTGTCGAGCCGCCGCCTAGAGCACGCGCGCCAACGCCTTCGGAACACGCCCGATAGCGTTGAAGCGATCGCCGCCGACCTCGGCTATTCGAACATCAATCATTTTCGTCGTCAGTTCCGTGCCCGGACAGGTCTGTTGCCGTCTGATATCCGCGCGCGCTGAAGCAAAAGACAGCAAGAATCGACCTGCCGCGCAGCGGCCTCATGCCTCTAGGTTCGCGTGACCGGAGAGCCAAGCCGTTTTTGTGAACGACGGCCTGCTGACATGCTGAAGCGGAGGCGCAGGATAACCATGACTCAAAACGAAAACATTTGGCTATCGCGTCGTTCGATGACACTTGGCATCACCGCGGCGGCGGCTACGGCGGCTGCAGTCGGTCGAACAGACGCCCAAACGAATCAGTCGGGAGACCCAACCCGTGTTCTCGCGGGAAAAGTCGCGCTAATCACCGGAGGGCCGCGCAATCTCGGCCGCGCATATGCAGCAGGACTCGCAGCGGACGGTGCGAGCATCATGATCCACTATCATGACGCGGGCGATCGAGCTGATGCCGAGACTGCAGCGCACCTTGTCCGCGCACAGGGTGCTCGTGCCGCCACTATCGAAGGCGAACTCCACGAAATGCCGACTCATTCGCGCCTCGTGGAGGCGACGCTGCGCGAATTCGGTCGCATCGACATACTGATCAACAACGCCGGTCGCATGGTCAAGAAGCCGGTGGCCGAAATCAGCGAGGCCGAATACGACGACGTGTTCGGAGTGAACGCCAAGGCGAGCTTTTTCATAATGAAGGAGGTGAGCCGTCATCTTCCGGACGGTGGGCGAATCATTAATGCATGCTCGTCGCTGATCGACGGCTACCTTCCCAACTATGCGTTATATCAGGGATCGAAAGCAGCTCTCGAACAGTTCACGCGCTCCATGGCGCGCGAACTCGGGCCTCGCGGTGTCACGGTCAATGCCGTTGCGCCCGGACCGATAGATACACCCTTCTATCGGGCGCCCGAGGACGCGGCCGCCATCGCCTACGCGACGCGTCTTTCTGTAGCGGGGCGCCTCGGCACGGTCTCCGACGTCGTTCCGCTGATTCGGTTCCTTGCGTCGCCAGCATCGCATTGGGTCACGGGCCAGACTATCTACATTAACGGCGGCTACACCGGGCGATAAACTACTCGAAAGCGACGCACGAAAGATCTTTCGATCTCATCATTGGCGGCATTGCGTAAGATTTGTCCGGGCGTTCGATATCCCCCGGGCACAATCCGGAGCTGCTCGCGATGCTGACCCCGGCGCTGGGCAGCGCACTGGACGAGAGCTCCGCGCGCAGGAAGCAGCGCCTCTCACCCACTGACCCGCAGCACCCGAACCGTGAAGACGAGCACGAGGCCGGCCCTCACGTCAGCATCGCGATGATCGCCTGGAGCTGGTCGGACGCTGCCGTCACCAATCCATCGTATGACGTGTGGCCGTGTGCGGCGGCGTTCAGGATGCATTCGGCGACGGCCGCTTTCAGGCCGAACACGGATTGATGCGCCGGTACGCTTGCCATCACGGTCTCCAATGCCTGACGCATCGTGTGAATGAGCTCGGAGCTGTATTGCATGGGCCTTGTCCTCCGCGGGCTCATATGGAAGCACAGGCTACGGCTTGCCACTCACAAGCGTGAGATCGTTTTTTGAATCCATCCGGACTGAGCGCCTCAATTCAAGCGCCAGATCGCCGCATTGAGCACACCGGCGAACGCGACCCAGGCTGCGTAGGGCACGAACAATGCGGCGGCGAGCCTGTCGCGTGACAGCTCGAGACCGATGTAGGTCACGATCGCGATGAACAGGCCGACAAGAATGACGAGCGCGGCGCCGATCTGGTGCATCGTGAACATGACTGGAGACCAAATGAAGTTGAGCGCCATTTGCGCCGCCCAGGCCAGCATCGCCTTGCCCCTGGGCTCACGGCGAAAGGTCCGCCATCCCGCAACAGCGATCAGAACGTAAAGGATGGTCCAGGCGATCGGGAACGCCCAGTTCGGCGGGACGAAGCTCGGCTTGGCAAGGCCGGCATACCATTCACCGGGGGGATTGGTCGCGCCGATCAACCAGCCGGTGCCGACGACGCCCGCCACGAAGACCAACAACTGAAGCATCCGTCACCTCGCCCTTCTCATCATCCGATTGTAACATCCTTCCATGAGCCAATCCGACTCGATGCCTGGCGCAGCCGCGGCCGTGCGACGAGAAGCGATGCGCTGAGCGCCATGGCAAAGTCCTGCGTCTTCTCGCAGCAGCGTCGGATGGGTTGCCGACGTTGACGGAGACGGCCTGACCGGGGCGAGCCCGATTGGGGGGAATTCGGCCCGTCCTGCGGTTGAGGAACGCATGCGGGCGCGCTAAAGGCAAGCGGGCGCGCGCGGATCCGCAGTCGGACGAACCGCCGCCAGTGGATTCAGCACTTGGTTACAAAGCTATCCCATCGACGCGACATTGACGGGCTCCGGGCGATCGCCGTCTTGAGCGTATTCCTCTATCATTTGGACGTTCCGCCGTTCGGCGGCGGCTTCGTTGGCGTCGACCTGTTTTTCGTCGTGTCCGGCTATCTGATCTCTCGGATCATTCTCAGCGAGGCAGATCGCGGCGAATTTTCGCTCCAGCGATTTTACGAGCGCCGCATCCGGCGCCTCTTTCCCGCAGCGATCGTCACCATCATCGGCATCTTGGCCGTCGGTGGCCTCTGGTTCTCTCCGGAGCTTTTCAAGGGCCTGGCTCAAGACGCCGTGGCTACGCTGGTATCGGTCTCGAATTTCTACTTCTGGCGCGGCAGCCACGCCTATTTCGCCAACTCGACCGATCCCAGCCCCGTGCTTCACTTCTGGTCGCTGGCCGTCGAGGAGCAATTCTATCTGTTTTGGCCCGTGTTCATTCTGCTGGGGCGCCGATTGCTCGGTCGCGCACTGCCTTTGCTCATTCTTGGCATCGCAATTCTTTCCCTCGGCGTCGCGCAAGCGACACTCGCAACCGACAGCTCGGGTGCTTTCTACCTGCCGACCTGTCGCGCCTTCGAATTTGCGATCGGAGCGCTGGTCATCTTTGCTGAGCAGAGGCTGACCTTCCAGGCCGGAGCGCGCTCGCTGTTGGCTGCCGCCGGATTCGGTTTGATCGCTTACGCGGTCGTCAGCTTCGACAGTGCGACCTCCTTCCCTGGCGCGACGGCCCTCATCCCATGCCTGGGTGCAGCCTGCGTGATCTTGGCGGGCGAGCGTCACGTCCTTTCGCCTGTCCTGACCAATCCGCTGAGTGCGGGGATCGGGCTGGTGTCCTACTCGCTCTACCTCGTGCACTGGCCCCTGATCGTCTACGCAAACTACATCCTGGGCGACGACGCCAAGTCGGTTGCGGTGAAAGCGCTGATCGTCGCCCTCGCGATGACGCTGGCTGTGCTGATGTATCGGCTGATCGAACAGCCTTATCGCGCGGGTCGCTCGTCACTGCTGCGAGTCGCCGGCCCCGCCGCCGCGACGATCGTCGCGCTCGCGATTGTTGCATTTGTGGCCAACCGCCAAGATGGCTGGCCATGGCGGCTCCCGGCACAGGCCCGCGAGGTCGCCGATCTGCAGCGATTCGGCTTCTGGCCGTGCGCCAAGAGCGCACAATCGAAATGTGCCTTCGGTTCATTGAGCGACCCCGTTGGCGTGCAAGTGCTCGGCGACTCCTTCGCCGAGCATTATGTCGCAGCGCTGGACCCGGCGGCAAAGCGCGCCGCCGTCCGGGGAGAAGCCTACACGGCCGAAGGTTGTCCGTTGCTCGTCGGCCTCGTGCGAACAGCTTTCGACGGCTCGCAGGACTGCAAACGCCAGCGCGATACCTACCTCGCCGCGATCAGGCAGAACCAGGCTCCAATCGTGCTCAGTCAATCCTGGATGACCTACGGCGATGCGCTCCGCAACGAGCTCACGCCGGAGGTCGATGCACCGGCCCTGCAGGTCTGGCGGGCCGGCATCGAGAACACGATCCATGAGCTGGGCGGCAGCGGACGGCGCATCCTGATCATAGCGCCCGGAGTCGAGCCGGGCTGCCGCAGCCCAATGTCCCGCTTCGCACCGGGACCCCTCTGGCACGCACCAAGCAAGCCCTGTCCTGCCGTGCCCCTCGATCGCGTGCAGGCCGACAATCGCGAATTCCATGCCATGCTCGAGGAGATCCGGAGCCGCTACCCGAACCAGATCTTTCTGCTCTATCCAGAACGTTATTTGTGCGGAGAAGCCGAGTGTCCGACCGCCATGGACGGCCTCTGGCTCTATTGGGACGTCAATCACCTCACCGTCGCAGGTGCGCAGCGCGTTGGCGACGGAGCCTCAAGCCAGCTCCTCGAGTTCATCCGTGGCAAGTAGGAGCCTCTGCCTCTCCCAAGCGATCGCGGCCGAGCCGAAGCCATTTCGACTGAACGGAACTGACGAGCGCCTCTCGTCACGAGCCTGAGATGGCTTTTGACCCTGCCGCGATTGTGCAGCTCAATTCAGCCGCCGGATCGACGGAAGCATCCCTCAGCTCGCGCATCTCCCCACGCGATTGTATCATCTTTCCATGAGCGAATCCGACCCGACGACCGGCGAGCCCTCGCCTGTCCGCAAGATCATCCATATCGACATGGATGCGTTCTATGCCTCTGTGGAGCAGCGCGACAATCCGGAGCTGCGCGGCAAGCCGGTCGCGGTCGGCGGCTCCGCGGAACGCGGCGTCGTTGCTGCGGCGAGCTACGAGGCTCGAAAGTTCGGCGTTCGCTCGGCCATGCCGTCGGTGACGGCGAAGCGGCAATGTCCCGACCTGATCTTCGTCAGGCCGCGCTTCGAGGTCTACAAGGCGATCTCCAGACAAATCCGCGACATCTTTGCCGAGCACACGCCCGTCATCGAGCCGCTGTCGCTCGACGAAGCCTATCTCGACGTGACGGAGAACCTGCAAGGCATCCCGCTGGCGCGGGACATCGCGCTCGAGATCCGCGCGAAGATCAAGGCGGAGACCGGCCTCACCGCGTCGGCGGGTATCTCCTACAACAAGTTTCTGGCCAAGCTCGCGTCCGATCATCGCAAGCCCAACGGCCAGTTCGTGATCTCGCCGGAGATGGGGCCGGCCTTCGTCGAGCCGCTGCCGGTCGGCAAATTCCACGGCATCGGTCCGGCGACGGCTGCGAAGATGAACGCGCTCGGCCTGTTCACCGGCCGGGACATCCGCAACCAATCGCTGGAGTTCATGAACGCGAATTTCGGCAAGTCAGGCGCGTATTATTATTGGATATCGCGCGGCGTCGACGAGCGGCCGGTCCGCGCCAACCGGATCCGCAAATCCGTCGGCGCGGAGAACACGTTCTCGACCGACCTCGATGCGTTCGACGCGCTTGCCGCCGAGCTAAGGCCGCTCGTCGACAAGGTCTGGCGGCATTGCGAGGCGACGGGCAATCGCGGCCGCACCGTCACCCTGAAGATCAAATTCGCCGATTTCGAGATCATCACGCGCAGCCGATCTGTCGCGGCGGCCGTTACCGAACGCGACGATCTGGAGCGGCTGGCCTGCGGTCTGCTCGAAGCCGAGATGCCGCTGCCCAAGCGCGTCAGGCTGCTCGGGGTCTCGCTGTCGTCGCTCCACGCCGCCGGCGAGTCGGAGCCGCAGCTGACGCTGGGCATCTGAACGCGGCTTGAGGCCCCTTCGGTGAACGCGGCATCTTTATCCGCGACGCGGCGCCAAACCTGTCGTAGATACACCAGACATGACTTTTCGCGATTGAGTTTGGATGCTTGCCTTATTGATACGCCTCGGACTGCGCTTCGAAGACCGCATCGAGGAACGCCGGTTTGTCGACCAATATGTCCGGGGCAGTCTCGGATGGACGCAGATCGCGATGCTGCTTGGCGCCGCCACCTATGCCAGCTACACGCTCTGGGATTGGGTGCTCTACCCCGAAGTCGTGCCGACCACGCTCGCAATCCGCGGTGGAACCGCCGTGGTCATCCTGCTCCCGCTGACGGCGCTGCTGTCGCGGCGCCGGATGAAGCCATGGGCGGAGACGATCTTTCTCATCTATTGCGTCATCCCGGGCTGCATTCTGCCGAGCATCTATCTCGTGCTTCCCTCGGGCTTCACCTTTGCCGCGCCCGGCATGATGATGATCATACTGTTCGTCTCGACCATGCTGCCCTTGCGGATCGGCTCGCTGGCGATCTTCTGCCTGCTGTCGTGGGTGGCGTTGCTGGTCGCCGAGACATTCGCGTCGACAATGCCGACCGGCCTGAGCTTCATCAACCATTCTCTCGTCGGCAACGCCTACGCATTGTCGCTCTACGCGGTGGCTGCGCGCGAGTACCGGGCGCGAAAGCAGTTCCGGACATCCGAGGCGCTGCAACAGGAAAAGGAACGCTCCGAGAAATCGTTGCGCGATCTGCGCGCGACCCAGGAGCATCTCGTGCAGGCGGAAAAGCTCGCCTCGCTCGGGCAATTGGTGGCAGGTGTCGCTCACGAGGTCAGCACCCCGCTCGGCCTCGCCTTGACGACGTCGACGGCCATGCAGGATGACCTGCAAACGATGAGTGATGCATTGGGCGGAGCATCGGTCCGGCGGTCCGATCTAACCAAGGGCATTGACCGGCTCAAGCAGGGGCTCAACCTGACCTTCGAAAATCTGCACCGCGCATCCGAAATGGTGCACAGCTTCAGGCAGGTCGCGGTCCATCAAGCCGATGAGGACCGGCGCAGTTTCGAGCTCAGGGATTGGCTATCGGAGTTGA
This sequence comes from Bradyrhizobium yuanmingense, assembly GCF_025200905.1. NCBI lineage: Bacteria > Pseudomonadati > Pseudomonadota > Alphaproteobacteria > Hyphomicrobiales > Nitrobacteraceae > Bradyrhizobium > Bradyrhizobium yuanmingense. The sequence goes on from NZ_CP104173.1 coordinate 7,273,590, forward strand.
TGTCCCGGCTCGGGCCATTGCTGTCGCATCATGCCCTGACCGTGGAGGTACACTGCCCGGCGGGAATCAAGCTCAACAGCTATCCCGGAGCGCTTGCTCAGGTGATCAGCAATCTCGCCCTCAACACTGCAGCGCATGCGTATCCTGACAAGAGAGGCGGCCGGTTCGTGATCACGGTAAACCAACCGAATCCGAGATCAGTCCGCCTTGTCTGCGCTGATGAAGGCGTCGGAATCCCTGACCACCTGCAGGCGCACATCTTCGATCCATTCGTCACGACAAGTCGCGAGAAAGGCAATGCCGGTCTGGGACTCCACATCGCGTTCAATCTCGTCACCTCATCGCTCAACGGGCGCTTGCTGCTCGAGAGCAAGGCGAGTCCGGGAACTCAGATCGTCATCGAAATTCCCGTTGAAGAACACGTTGCAAGAGAACCGCGAAGACTAGAGGTTTGACACTATTGCGAGCGGTTCTGTGTCGATCTTCGAGGCACTGCCTGACGTGAAGCTGACAGACCAGCCTCTTTTTCGATTTCGACGCGCTGCTCTGAACAAGATGCACTCCATTGGCTGTTCGTTCGAGCGCGATCGACGTAAAGTTTTTTGCGAACGCAGTTTGGTCGCGCCATTCAATTGACACGTACTGACGGATAGTCGTCGGCGTTTCGCGACGCTGCTCACGCGCGATAGCCTCGATGTCTCTCTCGTGCGGTGGTCCGCGCATGAGGGCGTCCGGTTGATCGCACATGAGTGAAGCGCCAATCGCATGAAATCGAAAAGATAAACTGTCGTTTGATTCACCGTCTTGCTTTCGAACTGCGCTTGAAATTTTCGTTGTTCGCCGCTCGAGGAGCTGATCGTGACTCAACTCAACATGCGCTTGTCCGAGGACGAGCAGTCCCGGAACGTACGGAAAGGTGCGCTCGCTGCGATCGTCACTCAGGTCGTGCGTGTAGCGACGCAGACCGGATCTGTGATCCTGCTCTCGCGCCTACTGACGCCAGTCGACTTTGGTACTTATGCAATGGCTTCGCCGGTGCTCGCCTTCGCGGTGCTGTTCCAGGATCTCGGTCTTGGACACGCGACCGTGCAGAAGGACGAGTTGACGCACAACGAGCTGAGTGCGCTGTTCTGGGTGAACCTCTCGGTCGGCGCGCTACTGGCGGCCACACAGGTGGCGCTATCGCCGCTCGTCGCCAGGTTCTACAGCGCGCCAAATCTCGCCCCACTGACATCTGGTATGAGCGTCACGTTGCTGCTCAGCGGCGCTGACGTCCAGCATTTGTCGTTGCTGACGCGACAGATGAGATTCTGGACGCTGGCAGGCCTGGAGTCCGCGGCCGCACTGACTGGATTACTGACCTCTGCCGCGGTCGCGTACGTCTATCACAGCTATTGGGCCATTCTCGCCGGCAGCCTGACATCAGGTCTGGTGCTCGCGAGCGGCGCGTGGCTTAGTTCGGGATGGTTGCCGTCGAGGCCCGGCTCGATCAAGGCTGCACGCGACATGCTGAACTTCGGGCTCGGCGTGACCGGCTACAATCTTGCCGAATTCCTGTCCCGCAATACCGACGGGGTGTTGATCGGCAAGGTCTGGGGGGCTGCCTCGCTTGGCGCGTATAACCGCGCCTACCGGTTGCTGCTGTTTCCGCTTCAGCAAGTCAGCAATCCGATGGTGCGAATCATGCTGCCGACGCTGTCGGGCCTGCTGAAGGAGCCGGAGCGCTATCGGGATTCGTTCCGTCGCGCGGTGCTGCCGGCGCTCCTGCTCGTGTTGCCTGGCGTCGGCTTCATGATCGCGACCGCCGATACGCTGGTCGAAACCCTGCTCGGCGACCAATGGAGCGAGGCTGCGCCGATCTTCGTCGCCCTCAGCATCGCCGGTCTGCTGCAGACCAGCAACAGCCCCGCCAACTGGCTTTTCCTCAGCCAGGGCCGCACCAAGGAATACATGCGCTGGGGCCTGTTCAATGTCTCAACATCGATTCTCGCTTTCATATGCGGGCTGCCGTTCGGACCAGTCGGCGTCGCCAGCGCATACTCGATCAGCGAGTGCGTGCGCACGCCCATCCTGTGGTGGCTGATTGGGCGACGCGGCCCGGTGCGTCATCGAGACCTCATGGAAGTGGTCGGGCCACATCTCGCCGGAGCCCTCGCTTCCGTGGTGACGGTGTCGCTGCTGCATCGCTGGCTGCTGGCGCGTTCGATCGGAGGGATCCCGGAATTGGCAGCCTGCTTCTGCCTTTCATATGCGGTTTCGCTCACGATCGTTGCGCTGTTTCCGGCCTGTCGCGGAGAAATGTGGCGCTACGCACAGAGCATTCGCGGCAGATAATGCGACCGGCACCAGACCGTTCGCAAGACGGCGGAGCTGATCACCACGTCACCAGTCACGCCAAAGCCGCGCGCCACGGGAGTGCCGTGGCGCACGTGTCTCCAAAACGTCCCGTCGGGCTGCTCAATGCCTCACATGCTCGAACACCACGATCACGCCGGTCGGTTCGGGCTCATGCGCCATCAGGCGCGTCAGGTCGGAATCGCCCCAATCAGCGAGGCTGACGACCTCGCCGCTCTCGCGGTCGCTGCCGAGCGATCCCGTCGGCTCGAGCACCTTGAGGCCCATCTCGTCGACGAAGAAGGTGTGCTCGCCGAACATGCTGTTGAGCTGCGGCATCGCCGGATGTTCGTCGGGCAGCACCTGAGCGCCGAGCTGGTTGACGGTCTGCTTCACCTGTTCAGATGTGAGCTTCATGAGCTGCTCCGTTGTTGTATCCGGTTTCATCGAGCCAGGCGGGAGCGAGCATTCCCTGCGCCCTTATGCGCCTGGCTCAGAGTCCCGAACAGGTGCTGCGGACAAATGTTCCTGCGAAATGTATTTCGTGATCGCGGGGTTTCATCGGCCACGTTCGCAGCACAGGATCGCCACAGGATGCACACGATCTATCGATTGAGGCGCTATTCGCTGCTGTTCTCGCCGACCGACAGCGCGCAGATGCGTGACAGATATGTGTACGGCAGGCCGGACTCCTCGGCCCAGGCGTTGAACTGCGCCTGCACCTTGGCGAGATCGCCCTTCGACTTGACCTCCTCGGCGATGTCGAGACCGGCAGCGCGCAGGCAGGCCACGACGTCCTTCGACGTCACGAAGCCGTCCCAGCCGACGAAGCGGAGCAGCATCTGGCCGGTGTTGCCGCCCAGCCGGCTGCCGCGCTTGTTGAGGAGGTCGAGCAGGCCGATCTCGTCGGAGGACGGCCATTTCGTCAGAAACTTGCCGAAGCTGCCGTGCTCCTTCGCGATCTCCTGCACGAAGGCGGCGTTGTCGCGCACCGACATGATCTTGGCACCGTTGCGCACGATGCGCGCGTCGCGCAGCAGGCCTTCCCAATAGTCTTCGGGCTGGAACGTGAGCTTGGCGGGCTGGAAATGCAGGAAGGCCTGTTCGAAGCCGTCCCATTTGGAGTCGATCACGCTCCAGGCAAAGCCGGCGCAGAACACCCGCTTGGTCATTTCGGCGAGGATACGATCGTCGCCGAGCTTGGCGAGCTGCTTGAGGTCCGGCTTGGCCGGCATCAACTTGTCCAGCGCCTTGGGCCCGCCCTTGCGCTTCTCGGCGCGGGCGCGAATGGTCTTGAAGGAGGTCATGTGAACACAGGTGTTGAGAGCAGGCCACGACACCAGAATTCGGCGATCCGGTCCAGCCCCGCATTGCCGCCCCTTGCGCTCTGCGACGGGACGCAGCATGCTGTCGCTCATTGGATTGATGCAAAGGGGCGGCCGGGTTGGTCTGCTTCTTGCTTTATGCCGTTTTTGGAATTCCCTGACATTTTGCTCTCTGGCCGTCGGATTTTCCATGCGCTGCCTGGTCGTGGCCGACCTGCACTATTCGCTGCCGCAGCTCGACTGGCTGGTCAGCGCGGCGCCGCAATTCGACCTCGTGATCTTCGCCGGCGACGCGCTCGACATTGGCTCGATAGTGGATTTCCGCGCCCAGATCGTGGTGGTGAAGAAGTATCTCGCGCTGCTGGCCGCGACGACCCGCGTGATCCTCTGCTCCGGCAATCACGATCTCGACGAGCGCAACGCCGAAGGTGAGAAGATTTCGCGCTGGATCTCGGAGGTGCGCGAGCTCGGCATCGCCTGCGACGGCGACGGCCTGACGGTCGGCGATACCCTGTTCACGGTGTGCCCATGGTGGGACGGACCCCAGGTCAAGCAACGCCTCATCGAGCAGTTGCGCGATGCCGCAGCCGTCAGGCCGCAGCGCTGGATCTGGGCGCATCATGCGCCGCCGGCGGATTCACCGACGAGCTGGGGCGGCAAGCGCTTCTTCGGCGACGTCGAGCTGGTGCAGTGGATCATGCAATACCAGCCGTCGATGGTGATCTCGGGCCATGTGCATCAATCGCCCTTCATCAGCAATGGATCGTGGTTCGACCGGCTGGGCCAGACCTGGGTCTTCAACACGGGCCTGCAACCCGGCCGTCCCCCGACCTGCATCGTGCTCGATCTCGATGCCGACAAGGCGTTCTGGCTGGCGGCCGGCGAGGCGCAATGGATCGACCTGAATGCGCCGTTGCGGCGGCCCGCCGCCCCCATCGAGGCGCCGCCCGACTGGCTCACATTCTTGGATCGGATTGCCGATCAGAGCCGGGCGAAACCTCAGCCGGCGGCAGGTTGATCATGCTCTGGAGCACTTCGCCGACCATGGCCAGATGCGTGCCGTGGCCGGCATATTGCCGCTTCAGATCGGCGAGGTAGGTGTTGGCGACGTTGAGCCTCTGCGCCAGCATTTTTGCGATCAGCAGCGCCACGCCCGGCTCCCTCTCGAGGAACGCGGCGGCATCCTCGAATTCGTAGACGATGGCGTCGGAGCAGGCCCGTACCGTTGCGGTGTGCGGCTGGCCCAGCAGCACGGACATCTCACCCAACACCGCGCCGGGCTCGGTGACGGTGGCGACCACCATCTCGCCCTTGAGCACCTCGAGCCTGCCTTGCATCAGCACGTAGAGATGGCCGGAGGTGCCCCCCTCGGCGACGATGATGGTGCCGGCGGCAAGCTGCCGCTCCGTTCCGCCGGTGCAGTAATCGAGGACTGCGCGCATGGTGCGAACGCTCCCGTCGCAGGGGTACACAACGCCGGAAGACTAGAGCACGATCCGTGCCGGGCGGCAATCGGTGGGGGAGCCGGCGGGCGCCGAGGCGCCTCACACCTGCGAGAGCGAGGGCGCCTCTCCGGGCATAATGGCTTGCAGCCCGCCGAAGCGGCGCTCGCGGCCATGGAAGGCGGCGAGCGCCTCGGCAAGATCGCCCGCGTCGAATTCGGGCCACATCCGCTCGGTGAAGTACAGCTCGGCATAGGCGCCTTCCCACAGCAGGAAGTCCGACAGCCGCTTCTCGCCGGAGGTGCGGATGATGAGGTCGACGTCGCGAAGGCCAGCCTCGCCTGTGACGAGCTGCGAGAAGGCTTCGCGCGTCAGGCTGGTCAGCGCGGCCGCCTTCGCCGCGGCATTGAGGATGGCGTCGCGCGCGGAATAATCGACGGCGATGCGCACATGCAGCGCGCGGCCATCGGCGGTGGCCGCCTCGGCGCGCGCGATCGCGGCGGCGATGCCGTCGGGCAGGCGATCGCGGCGGCCGATGACGGAGAGGCGCACGCCGTTCTTGACGAGGCTCTGCACTTCGTTCGCGAGGTAGAAGCGCAGCAGGGTCATCAGCGCCGCGACCTCGGCCTTCGGCCGCCGCCAATTGTCGGTGGAGAAGGCGTAAAGCGTCAGCGTGCCGATGCCCTGCTTGGGCGCGGCCTCGACGATGCGGCGGATGGTCTCGACGCCGGCCTCGTGGCCGCGCACGCGCGACAGGCCGCGCCGCGTCGCCCATCGGCCGTTGCCGTCCATGATGATGCCGACATGAAGCTTCTCGTTGCGGGACGTGATGTCACTTTGCATTGCAAAGTCTCCGGTCAAAGAAGGGGAGATCAGGTCGAGGCGATGCCGAGACGGCCGAGCGGCGGCGCTTCGCGGCCAGCGGCCTTCGCCGCGTCGCGCACCAGCCGCTCGAGCACGGCGAGATAGTCGAGGAAGCGGCGGCGGCCGGCCTTGGTGAGGCGGCAGGTGGTGTGCGGGCGATTGCCCTCGTAGCCCTTGGTCACCTCGACGAGGCCGGCCTCCTGCAGCACGGCAAGGTGCCGGCTGAGATTGCCGTCGGTGAGGCCGCAGAGCTGCTTGAGATCGCCGAACGCCAGCCCCTTGGGATGCGCCATCAGCGAGGTCAGAAGCCCGAGCCTCGCCTTCTCGTGGATCACGCGGTCGAGGCCTTCATAGGAGAAGGGCGCGCTGTCAGTCTTCGACATCGTTGTCTCCGGACGCGAAATGCAGAATCGCCGCCATCAGCGATTGGCCGATCAGGAAAGGTAGGCCCATGGTCCATGGCGACAGCGTGTGGGTTCGGCTCGCGAGCACCACGACCGCGAAGCCGGACACGAAATACCAGGCGCCGGCGAGCGCCACCGTGCGCGGCAGCGAGCGGACCGAGGCAAAGATGCCGAGCGACACCAGGATCTGCCACAGGCCCGGCAGCAGCCACAGCGTCTCGCTCGCGAACTTCCACATCACCACCGCGAGCAGAACGCCGGCAACGCCCGCCGGCAGGAACTGCTCGACCGCCTGGTGGATCATCGCGTCGGCGAGACCGGAATGATGGCGTCGCGACCGGGCGCGCATCTCGATGCCGATGATCAATCCAGACAGCGCGGCGGCGATGAACCAGCCGATGAAGAAAACGAGCGGCTCGCCGGTGGGATCATCCAAGAGCCAGAATTGCAGGACGGCGGTGATGAGCGCAACGGCGCCGGTCGCCGCCATCGTCGCCGGGCCGTAGCCGCGGAAAGCGGTGCCTGCCGCGATCTGGCTACGGATCGTCACGATATCGGCCAGCGCCTTGTCGAGATCGCGCATGGGCAACGCCAAAACCTCGTTCCACCCCGGCTTTCGCGGGACACCGGACCCGTTACTTTGTACTGCAAAGTATATGGCACTGCAAAGTAAATGCAAGCCCGAATTGTTGCGGTCAGCCGAACCGACTGGTGCGGACAACTGACGGTTGCGCCTCACCTGCCCTCGCGGATAAGATGGATGCGAGTGAGTTTGCCGGGGGGCTGGGGTATGTGGTTGAGGTCGTTGGTCGTTGCGTTCGTGTTGCAGGTGAGTGTGTTCGGGGCGAACGCGGCGGGGCCGTTCGGCACGGTCAATGTCGGCAACTGGGCCGGCGGCGCATTCAGCAATGACGAGACGGGTGCGTTCTCCCATTGCGCGGCGACCGCACCTTACGCCAACGGCGTGAGTCTCTTCGTCGCGCAGAATGCGGCCGGCTCCTGGCTGCTGAGCTTTGCCAGCCCCAGCTTTCGCTTCAACAAGGGCGATACCGCGCCCATCGACTTCATCTTCGACGGCCAGGAGCAGGCGAGGTTGTTTGCGACCGCCGGCACCACCAATATGGTGACGACCATGCTGCCCCCCAACGTCGCTCGCACCTTCCAGAAGGCAAGCCTGATGGTGATCACGACCAACGGGAGCAAGCCACTCCAATTTGTGCTGACGTCGACGGCCCCCCTTATCGCGGCGCTGGCGAACTGCGTCACGCGGGTGAAGGCAGACGGGCTCAGCAAGGCCGGCGATTTCACCAAGGGTGCGGCCAAGCCGGCGGCGACGGCGGAGAAGCAGACGGCAGCGCCGGCCGGCGGCAAACCCGCCCGAGCCAGGAGCGGCAGCGGCTTCGTCGTCAGCGCGAGCGGGCACGTCGTCACCAACCATCATGTGATCGACGGCTGCGTCGGCGACGTCAGGGGCAATCTCACCGGCGAAGCCGCAATGGTGCTGCGCGTCGTCTCGAGCGATGCCAACAACGACCTCGCCCTGTTGCAGGCGCCGTCGACGACGACCTTCAAGGATTTTGCCCGGATCCGCGACCGCTCGATCCGCTCCGGCGATTCCGTGATCGCGATCGGCTTTCCCTATCACGGCATCCTGACCTCGGACTTCAGCGTGACCACCGGCATCGTGAGCTCGCTCAGCGGCATGCGCAACGACTCGCGCTTCCTGCAGATCAGCGCACCTGTGCAGCCAGGCAATAGCGGCGGGCCGCTGTTCGACAACACGGGTCAGGTCGTGGGCGTGGTCACGGGCAAGATTCCAGCCTTGCGGATCGCGGTGGCGACCGGCAACATCCCTGAAAACATCAATTTCGCCATCAAGACCGGAGTGCTGCGCGATTTCCTCGACAATTCGATCGTGCCCTATCAGACCGCCGAGCCAAAGAGCGAGCTCAAGACCACCGACATCGCCACCAACGCCCGGCCTTACACGATGCTGATCTCGTGCAACGCGGCGGAGCAGGCGGAGGCGAAGCGGTAGCTATCGGGGCAAGGCACACCCTGCACCTCACCCGTAGCTGTCATTCCCCGCGAAGGCGGGGAATCCAGTATGCCGCGGCCTTTCGATTCATCACTGCCGTCTCGGAATACTGGATCGCCCGGTCAAGCCGGGCGATGACAGCTTTGATGTGCGTCGAGCGCTCCCCTCACCCGTGGCAGCACGCACCCTTCGCCGGCTGCGGCTCGTACTGGTCGCGCAGGCGGACCCAGTCCATCGGATAGGGCAGGCCTTCCTCGTGACGGCCGAGCGGGGTGAGATCGAGATATTGATAAGCGGCGTTCATCATGTCGAGGCCGCGGGCGAAGCAGGAATAGGTGTGGAAGATCGCGCCGGCCTCGTCGCGGAAGAACACGCTGATGCCGGGCAGCTCGGGGCCGTAGAACGGCGTGGTCCCGAAATTGTACATCGGCTTGCCGGTCGCGACCTCTTCCTGTGAGAACGTCACGCCGTAATCGCGGTTGAAGTCGTTGTGGCCTGACGAAACCCAGTCGAAGGTCCAGCCCATCCGTTTCTTGAAGGCTTCGAGCTTTGCGCTTGGCGCCAGCGAGACCGCAACCATGGCGGTGTCGCGCGCGGCCAAATGCGGCACCATGCGCTCGAACCCATCGGCCCAGAACGAACAGCTCTTGCAGGCCGCGTCCCAATCGGGTGCGAACATCACGTGCTGCACGATCAGCTGCGGCCGGTCCTTGAACAGATCGCCCAGGGACACAATGCCGTTCGCCCCTTCGAATTCGTACGCCTTGTCGACCTTGACCCAGGGGAGCCGGCGGCGCTCGTCGGCAAGCCGTTCGCGAGCCTGGGTCAATTCCTTCTCGTGGACCAGAAGGGCCTTGCGCGCGACGATCCATTGCTCGCGCGAAACGATCTGATGTTGCTGCATGGCGTTCTCCTTGGGGATCAGGCGACGAAAACATCGAGCTTGTCGAAAATCGAGCTCCAGCCGCGCTGGTGGTTGTCGCGCGCGGTCTCGTCGAAGAACTGGGCGTGATGGAAGATCATCAAGGTGCCGGCAGCGTCCGGCTTCAGCGAGATCGTCACCAGCGACTCACGCTCCGGCGTCGAGTGCCAGGCCCAGGTGAAGACCAGAAGCTCGTTCAGCACCACCTCGCGATAGCGGCCGCCGGCCTCGAAGTATTCGCCGTCGTCCCCCGTGAAGCTGATGCGAAACCGGCCGCCGACGCGGACGTCGAGCTCGGCTTGAAGCGTCGCCGGCTTCATGTTCGGCGGCCCGAACCATTGCGCTAGCTGCGCGGCTTGCGTCCAGGCGGCGTAGACCTTTTGCGGCGGCGCGCGGAGCCGGCGCGTGAGCGTGAGGCTTGGTCGTTCTGCCGGGCGTTCGGCGGTGTTGGCGGTTGCGTTGGCCATGTCTCTTCCTCCACGAAGGCGGCAAGGCGATCGAGATTGTGGGACCAGAACTGCGCATAACGATTGAGCCAGTTCATCGCCTGCTCCATCGGCTGCGCGGTCAGCCGGCAGGCGACCGTGCGCCCGGTCTTCTCGCGCACGATCAGCCCGGCATCGGTGAGCACGTCGAGATGCTTCATGATCGCCGGCAGCGATACCGCAAACGGGGCCGCCAGCTCGCTCACCGACAGGCCGTCCTGCTCGCCGAGGCGCGCCAGCAAGGCACGACGCGTCGGGTCTGACAGCGCCGCAAAGGTCCGGTCCAGCGTCTCGTCCTGATACTTAACCATATGGTTTAGTATAGACGCGAGCACGGCAACGTCAAGCCGGAAGGCGCAGGCGCGGATCCGCACGAGAGCGTGATCGGGTTGCTGGCAATGCAGCCAAGAAAAAAGCCCTGCCGAACGGCAGGGCCCTCTTCCTCATCATCACGAGATTTCTACTCGACCTTCAGGCCGGCGAAGTCGACGACCTTCTTCCACTTTTCGGTCTCGGCCTTGATCTCCTCGCCGAACGCCTCGGGCGTCTGCACCCGCGGCTCGCCGCCGAGCTCGACCAGGCGCTTGGCCATGTCAGGCTCCTTGAGCACCGCGTTGACCTCGGCGTTGAGCTTGGCGATGATTTCCTTCGGCGTGTTCTTCGGCGCGCCCATGCCGAACAACGCGCTCGCCTCATAGCCCTTGACGGTGTCGGCGATCGGCTGCACGTCGGGCAGCTGCGGCGAGCGTTCCGTGGTGGTGACGCCGATCGCGCGCAGGCTGCCGGAGCGGATGTGCTGAATGATCGAGGGCATGTTGTCGAAGATCACCTGCACCTGGCCGGCGAGCATGTCGGTGATCGCGGGCGCGGCGCCGCGATAGGGCACGTGCTGCATCTTGCAGCCGGTCATGGCCATGAACATCTCGCCGGACAGATGCACCGAGGTGCCGTTGCCGGACGAGGCCATGTTCACCTTGCCGGGATTGGCCTTCACATACTCGATGAACTCGGCGACGTTCTTGGCCGGCACATCCTTGTTCACGGTCATCACGTTCGGAACGCGCTGGAACGAGGCGACCGGCGCGATATCGTTCACGAAGTTGAACTTGAGATTCTTGTAGAGCGAGGCGTTGATGTAGTTGGCCGGGTTGACCAGCTGCAGCGTGTAGCCGTCGGGCTCGGCATTGATGACCGATTCGGTCGCGATGTTGTTCCCGGCGCCGGGCTTGTTCTCGACCACGAATTGCTGGCCGAGCTTTTCCGACAGGCGCTGGCCGATCAGCCGTGCCAGGATGTCCGTGGCGCCGCCCGGCGGATAGCCCACCACCCATTTCACCGGACGGGCCGGATAATCGGCGGCAAGGGCCTTCGACAGCGGGGTGGCTGCAAGCGGACTGGCGGCGAGCAGGCCCAGCGCGGTACGGCGAGTGATCATCTCAAGGGTTCTCCCAGTGTTGTTCTTGAAGTCGGATGGCTTGAAAGCCGCGTCGCTGCGGTTGTAACAAAGCTTGCCGCGTGCGGAAAGTGCGCGGGGCACATCACGACGAAAGGATGAGACATGCCGGTCAAGGTTCATGCCCTGGATCATCTCGTGATCAATGTCAGCGACGTCGCGGCAAGTGCTGCGTGGTACGGCAAGATTCTCGGCATGGAAGTCAAGGTGTTCGATCCCGGCGGCGGCAAAGCGCCGCGGACTTTCCTTGAATTCGGTAACCAGAGGATCAACGTCCGGCAACGCGATGCCGACAAGGTGGAGTGGTTCACCGCGAACCAACCGACGGCGGGCAGCGAAGATTTGTGCTTTCTCACCTCGGCCACGCCGGACGAGGTGGTGGCGCATTTGCGGGCACATGGCGTCGCGATCGAGGAAGGTCCGGGCCCGAGGCAAGGCGCCCGCGGCACGTTGCGCTCGGTCTATTGCCGGGACCCGGATGGCAGTTTGATCGAGATCTCGTCGTACGAGGATTGAGGCGCGCCCCCAGCCAAACCGTCATTGCGAGCGCAGCGAAGCAATCCAGAACCCCTCCGCGGAACCAGTCTGGATTGCTTCGTCGCGGGAGCTCCTCGCAATGACGCAGGAGAGAGCTCGGCCCTTCCCCGGATTTGCGTCCCGCGTCGTCCAATGGCAGGAAGACGCAATCATCAAAAGACAGCCGCCGGCAAGATGCGGCTGCACCGGGAGGAGCCATGCCAGTTCAACAGACCACAGCTGGAATCGTGGGCCCGTTCGACGGGCTCGACGTGCCCTGGCTGCTCAAGCTGCGCGCCGAGGTCCGGCGTGATCATCCGTTCCTGATCTGGGCGCCGTTCGACGCGCCGGCGCGGCGCTGGAGCTACGGCGAGTTTCACGAGCGCGTCGGCGCGCTCGCGGCCGGCCTCGCCAGGCGCGGCGTCAAGCCGGGCGAGTATGTGCTCATTCATCTCGACAATTGCATCGAGGCGATGCTGGCCTGGTTCGCCTGCGTCGAGCTCGGGGCCGTCGCCGTCACCACCAACACGCGCTCGGCGCCGGCCGAGATCGCGTATTTCGCCGATCATTGCGGCGCGGTCGCCGCGATCACGCAGCCGGCCTATGCGGAAGCCGTCGCGCAGAACTGCCGCAGCATACGCTGGCTCGCGGTGACCTCGCACGATGCGGGCGCGGCGCCCGCGCGGGGCGTCTCGCGGGGCGACAGCTTCGAATCGCTGTTCGCCGACAGTGCCGATCGTCCCCGGCGCGCGACCGATCCGCTGGCGGCATGCAGCGTGCAATACACCTCGGGCACGACGTCGCGGCCGAAGGCGGTGCTGTGGACCCATGCCAACGCGCTGTGGGGCGCCAAGATCAACGCCGCGCATGAGGACCTTCACGCCGGCGACGTGCACCAGGCGTACTTGCCGCTGTTCCACACCAATGCGCTGGCCTATTCCATGCTGGCGGCGCTGTGGGTCGGCGCCACTTGCGTGATCCAGCCGCGTTTCTCCGCCAGCCGGTTCTGGAGCGTCGCGCGCGAGCATGGCGCAACCTGGACCTCGACGATCCCGTTCTGCATGAAGGCGCTGCTCGAGCAGGATATCCCGAAAGACCACAAGTTCCGCCTGTGGGGCACCGCCATCAACGAGCCGCCGGCCTTTGCCGCCTTCGGCGTCAAGATGATCGGCTGGTGGGGCATGACCGAGACCATCACCCACGGCATCGTCGGCGAGGTGGATCAGCCCAACATCCCGATGTCGATCGGTCGCGCCGCGCCCGAATATCAGATCCGCATCACCGACGACGACGGACGGCCGACGGAGGTCGGCGACACCGGCAATCTCGCGATCAGAGGCATCCCCGGCCTGTCGCTGTTCGCCGAGTACCTGCACAACGAGAAGGCGACGCGCGAGAGTTTTGACGAGCACGGCTTCTTCCTCACCGGCGACCGCGTCGAGCGATTGGAGAACGGCTTCATCAAGTTCGGCGACCGCGCCAAGGACATGCTGAAGGTCGGCGGCGAGAACGTTGCGGCCTCCGAGATCGAGCAGGTGATCGCGCTCGTGCCGGGCGTGCGCGAGGCCGCGGTGGTGGCGAAGAAGCACCCGATGCTGGACGAGGTGCCGGTGGTCTTCATCATCCCGCAGGGCGGCGTCGCAGGCGCTGCGCCCGACTTGCATGATCGCGTGATGGAAGCCTGCCGCCGGAGTCTTGCCGACTTCAAGCTGCCGCGCGAGATCAGGCTCGTCGACGACATGCCGCGCTCGACGCTGGAGAAGGTGGCGAAGGCGGAGCTGCGGAAGCTGGTGGGGTGATCTCGTAGGGTGGGTTAGCCGAAGGCGTAACCCACCAACTTCGTTCGGCAATTGCGGAGGCATGGTGGGTTACGCCTGGCGCCTGCGCTTCGCGCAGCCGCGAGGCTAACCCACCCTACGACTACGGCATCCCGACTAGAACGACCCCAGCGCGACCGGACGGAACGCCTGCAGCAGCTGCTGGTCGAGCTTGCCGCCCATGCCTTCCATCATCGTGAAGGCGCGGGAGTGGGTGAAGGGCATGCGGTAGGCGCGCTTCTCCACCAAGGCGGCGTAGATGTCGACGATCGTCGTCAGGCGCACGATGTCGCTGATCTGGTTCGACGACAGGCCGTTCGGATAGCCGGAGCCGTCGAGGAATTCGTGGTGATGCAGCACCACGTCCAGCATCTCCGGCGGGAAGCCGCCTTGCGCGGCGAGCGCATCATAGCCGCGGCGCGGATGCTGGCGGACCTCAGCCATCTCCTCGTCGGTGAGCTTGCCGGGCTTGTCGAGCAGCCAGGCCGGAACGAAGGCCTTGCCGACGTCGTGCAGCAGCGCGGCGCGGGTCAGGCGGCGCTGGTCGTCCTCGCGCATGCCGAGATGCTGGGCGAAGGCGACGGCGAAGCCGGTGACGAACAGGCAATGGCGGTAGCTGCCGACATGGTGACAGCCGACCGTGGTGAGCCATTCCCGCAGCGAGGAATGCTTGATCGCCTTCAGGATCTTGCTTTCGGCGGCGATGACGTCATCGAAGGTCAGGGCCACGCCGAGCGGCAGCTTCTCGAACATCTTGGTCAGCACCGCATGGGCCGCCTCGACGCCGCGGTTGAGCGTCTTGCCGCGATCGGTCGCGTCATAGGCCGCGGTGTCCGGGAAGGCGGCGCGAATGCGCTGCAGGATGGCCTCGGCCTGGAGCGGCCGTGAGATGGTGTCGGTGGCTCCTAACGCCCAGGCCTGCATGGTGCCGTGATGCAGGGCGTCCGCGAGCACGAACAGCCGCGGCATCGAACGATAGGCATCGCCGCGCAGTTTGTTGCGCACCCGCTGCACGCTGTCGGGCGAGCGCAGATTGATGTCGACCACGAGCCCGGAGAGATCGCGCGACGGCTGGGCGGGGATTTCGTCCGTCTTCACCGTGGAGACGTCGCCGACCGCTTTCAGGATGCTGGCGAGCTCGCTGCTCCCGTCGCTCCGATCGGAGGCGAGCAGGAGCCGGCGTTTGGCGGCGGATTTGGCTGTGGCGTTCATGGCTTCCCCACAAGGACCGGAAACTCGGGCGTATTGGCCGATGAGCCTAAGCCGGATCAGGTTCTCTGGCCCTTAAGAGGCGTGCTCAATGGAACCTTGGGGAATTGCACGCAATTTTACGGATTGGGGTTCAGGGGGGAATTTCACAACCGGCGAAAACAACCCCATGCACAGTAGAACGGGCATTGATGGATAAGGGGAATTTTGGACGCTATCGCCCCGCCGTCCGTTGTCGTCGCCCGGCTCGACCGGGCGACCCAGTATGCTGAGACGGTCCGGCTGAAACCGAGAAGCCGCGGCGTACTGGATGCCCCGGTCGAGCCGGGGCATGACGGTGAGGGTGTGGAGGCGGCTCCAAAACAAATCCGCCGGAGGTTGCCCTCCGGCGGATCAGCTCATTTGGCAATCACGGCTCGACTTACGCCTTCATGCTCGCCTTCACGGCTTCCGCGGTGATCGGCAGGGCGCGGACGCGGGCGCCGCTGGCATTGAAGATGGCGTTGCCGATGGCCGGCGCGACCACGGTGACCGCGGGCTCGCCGACGCCGGTGGCCTTCTCGCCATTGGCGATCACGGCGATCGCGACCTCGGGCGTCTGGCTCATGCGCAAGGGCGTGTAGCCGTCGAAATTGGTCTGCTCGATGCCACCGTCCTTCAGCGTCGCCTTCTCGTACATCGCCAGCGACAGGCCCCACAGCGCCGCACCCTCGACCTGGGCGCGGACATTGTCGGGATGCACCTGCGTGCCGACGTCGGTTGCGACCGTGAGCTTCTTCACGGTCACCTCCCCCGACGGCGCGACGGCGACGTGAGCCACGCACGCCGTCCAGCTCGCGGTCGCCCGCTCCTGCGACGAGACGCAGGCGACGCCCATGCCCTCGCCTTTCGGCAATTGCTTGGTGCCGTAGCCGGACAGTCCCATCGCGGCGAGCAGCGTGTTGCGCAAGCGCTGCGCGCCGCCGTCGTTCTTGCCGGCGCCGTCGAGCAACGAGATGCGGAACTGGGCGGGATCCTTGCCCGTCGCCGCCGCGATCTCGTCGATCATGCTTTCGACCGCCCAAAAGGTCCAGCCCGGCGCCACCGAGCGAAGCTGGCCGGAGGGCGTGGCGTTGTGCGCGAGCTCGTTCTTGATCGCGCGCACATAATGGTTGGGCACGGTGTAGAAGAAGTCCGCCCCGTTCACCGTAAAGGAATCGAGCGGGCCCTTCTTGTCGACCGAGGGCGTCAGGAAATCGGGGATTCCCCAGCGCGCGGTCGGCCAGGCCGAGACCACGTCGTGGCTGATCGCAATGAGCTTGCCATCGCCGTCCACGCCGGCCTTCACCTTTTGATAGGTGAGCGGACGCGAGAAATCCATCGTCATGTCGTTCTCGCGCGAATAGATCACCTTCACCGGCTTGCCGACGGCCTTGGCCGCCTGCACCGCCGGAATCATCATGTCGGCATCGAGACGCCGGCCGAAGCCGCCGCCCAGCCACATCTGGTGCATGACCACGAATTTCGGATCGATCCCGGCAGCGCCCGCCGCGATCGCGCCGGAGCGCGTTGCGAACTGGTTGCCGGAATAGATGTGCAGGATGTCGCCCTTGAACTCCGCGGTGGCGTTCATCGGCTCCAGCGGCGCGTGGATGTTGATGCTGGTGGTGTATTCCGCCTCCACCACCTTGGCCGCCGAGCCGAAGGCTGCATTGGGATCGCCGTCCTTGACGAAGAACTGGCCGGAATCGTCCAGCTTCTGGAGCCGCTTGGCCTCGTCGAGCAGCGACTCGCTCGACACCTTCGCATTCGGTCCCGCGTCATAGGCGATCTTCAGCGCCTGCGCCGCTTTCTTGGCGTTGGCGTAGGTGCTGGCGACGGCGACGACCCAGCCCGATGTCGTGCCGGTCTTGTCGTCGAGCGTGACGGCCTTGATGAAGCCCGGCACCTTCTTTGCCGCGCTGTCGTCGACCGATTTCACGGTGGCGCCGAAGCGCACCGGCGGCGTGACCAGCGCGCCATAGGCCATGCCCGGCAACATCACGTCGATGCCGTACTTGGCCGTGCCGTTGGTCTTGGAGGGGATGTCGAGCTGCGGCACCGAGACGCCGATCATCGTATATTGATCGGGCGTTTTCAGCTTGATCGCCTTCAGCTCGTCGGGCGTGAAGGTCTTCGTCGCCTTGCCGCTTTTCACGACATCGGCGAACGACATCTGCTTCTTCGACTTCGGATGCACGATCATGGAATCGCGCACCACGAGCTCCGATGCCGGTACGCCCATGGCGGCGGCGGCACCTTCGGTCAATGCGATCCGCCCAGCCGCGCCGGCCCGGCTCATCGCTTCGAAGTTCATCATGGTTGACCAGCTGCCGCCGGTGATCTGCGCGCCGAGCACGGGATCGTTGAACTTGGGATCGTTGGAGGCGAGCTGCACGCGCATGTCGCCCCATTTCGCGCCCAATTCTTCGCAGACGATCTGCGCCATGGTGGAGGCGATGTGCTGGCCCATGTCCGCCTTGCCGCAGGTCACGGTGACCAGCCCGTCCGGCGCGATCGCGTACCACACGCTCGGCTCGAAACTGGCGGGCGCGGCGGCTGCCGATTCGATGCCGGGCACGCCGGCATAGCCGAGCACGAGGCCGGTCGCGGCGGTGCCGACGAGGAAGGAGCGGCGGCTGAGATCGGTCGTCTCAGGTGTCACGTTCTTCACATGCTCGTTCATGTGGGCCTCCGCTCGCTCGAGGTGGCCGAGGCGGTGCGCATCTCGGATGCGGCGCGCATGATCGCCTTCTGGATCCGCGAATAGGTCATACAGCGGCAGAGATTGCCGTCCATATGGGCGACCACTTCTTCCTTGGTTGGATTGGGATTCTTGGCGAGCAGCGAAGCCGCCTGCATGATCTGGCCGGACTGGCAATAGCCGCATTGCGGCACCTGCTCGGCGATCCAGGCCTTCTGCAAGGGATGATCGCCCTTGGCGGAGAGACCTTCGATGGTGGTGATCTTCTTGCCGGCGACGTCACTGAGCATAGTCTGGCACGAGCGCACGGCTTCACCGTTGACGTGCACGGTGCAGGCACCGCACAGCCCGGCACCGCAGCCGAACTTGGTGCCTGTCATCTGCAATTGTTCGCGGATCGCCCAGAGGAGCGGCGTGTCGTTCGCCGCATCCACGGACAGACTCCGCCCGTTGATGGTGAGAGTTGGCATAGGCGTCTTCCCCTGCCGGTGCATGAAGCCGCTTACGGCGGCAATTTGAATGGCGGACGCCCACCGGGCTGGCGTCAGCCTTGCCGGCGAGAATGATCGCGTTCCGGCGCGGAGGCAAATGCAATTTGGAACGAGTCGAAAAAGCGCTCGCCACACTCGCCCGTTGTGCGCCGCGCCAAGGGCGTCGACGCAGCCACTGAACACAACAGCGCATGCCTCCGGCATGCGTGCCATCGCATTCAGGCAGTTTCTTCGAGGTAACTTAGCGAGCTAAGGTGCAGCTGCCGCCGCTTTCTTCCTTCTCCCCTTGTGGGAGAAGGTGGCGCGAAGCGCCGGATGAGGGGTTGTATCCGCGCACTCGCATTGAGAGAGTCATGCGCGGATAGAGACCCCTCACCCGGCTTCGCTTTCAGCGAAGCCACCCTCTCCCACAAGGGGAGAGGGTGCGCCGATGTCGCGGCGAGAAAAAAAGAAAGGGCAGGAACAATGCCGGAGATCAATCGCGACGGCGTCAACATCTACTACGAGGTTCATGGCAACGGGCCGCCGCTGCTGCTCACCCACGGCTATTCCTCAACGTCGGCGATGTGGCATGGGCAAATCGACGCGCTGGCGAAGGACCACACGCTGATCCTGTGGGACATGCGCGGCCACGGCCAGTCCGATTACCCTGACGATGCGAGCGCGTATAGCGAAGCGCTGACGGTCGGTGACATGGCGGCAATCCTCGATGCGGTCGGCGCGAAGCGCGCCATCATCGGCGGGCTTTCGCTCGGCGGCTACATGTCGCTGGCGTTCTATCGCGCACATCCGGAGCGGGCCCGCGCGCTACTGATCATCGACACCGGCCCCGGCTTCAGGAAGGACGATGCGCGCGAAGCCTGGAACGCGCGAGCGCTTGCCACGGCCGACCGGCTCGACCGCGAAGGCCTCGATGTCTTGAAAGCGGCGACGCGCGAGCGCGCCACCGCGAACCATCGCAACGCCAGTGGGCTTGCGCTCGCCGCGCGCGGCATGCTGACCCAGCGCGATGCGCGCGTGATGGAACTGTTGCCCGACATCCGAGTGCCCAGCCTGATCGTGGTGGGCGCCGACGACACCCCGTTCCTCGCCGCGTCCGACTATATGGCGGCAAAGATCCCGGGCGCACAAAAGGCCGTGATCCCCGCGGCCGGACACGCCGTCAACATCGATCAGCCCGAGGCTTTTGTTGACGCGGTCGTGCCTTTCCTGAAGAACTTGCCGGCATAGGCGGATCGAGCAGGGACACAGGCGATGAAGCTGATGATGCTGGCTGCGGGCACGATGTTGCTGTCGCTATCTGCGCAGGCCGAGCCGATCGGCGCCGTGCCGCCGCGCCAGCCCTTCGCCGCGACCTTGTCGAACAACACGCCGCTCGCCTTCGGCATGGATGCCGAACAGACCGCACGCGCGCTCGGGCAGAAGCTGCAATATGTACGGGGACGTCCCGGCCACGAGATCTATCTCGCCTTGCGCAACATCGGCGGCAGCGGCCTGATCCCCTATCGCCATCGCCTGTTCCTGCAATTCCGCCACGGCCGGCTGGCCGGATGGAAGGAGGATTACGGCGAGAACTGGATGTGGGAGTGAGGTGTTACCCCTCATCCTGAGGAGCTTGCACAGCAAGCGTCTCGAAGGATGCAGGCCCGGCTGCTGCATCTCGGCCTTTCATCCTTCGAGACGCGCGCAGGTGCGCGCTCCTCAGGATGAGGGGAGAGAGCTGAATTTCGGATCGACAACCAAGAAGGACAACCCGCGTGGGACAGGACATCAAGCTGACAGCCTCGGACAATTTCCAGCTCGGCGCCTATCGCGCTGATCCCGCCGGCACGCCGAAGGGCGCGGTGGTGGTGATCCAGGAGATCTTTGGGGTCAATCACCACATCCGCTCGGTCTGCGACCGCCTCGCCGGGGAAGGCTATGTCGCGATCGCGCCGTCGATCTTCGACCGGACGGCGCCGAACTTCCAGTCGGGCTATTCGCCCGACGAGATCGCGGAGGCGCGCAAGTTCGTGGCCAATCCGGACTGGGCCGCGATGCTGCGCGACACGCAAGCTGCGATCGATGCGGTGAAGAGCATCGGGCCCGTCGGCATCATCGGCTTTTGCTTAGGCGGCAGCATCGCCTTCGTCGCGGCGACGCGATTGACCGGCCTGAAGGCTGCGATCGGCTATTACGGCGGCGCCGTCGTGCGCTTCGCCGACGAGACGCCGAAGGTGCCGACCCAGCTGCATTTCGGCGAGAAGGATGCCGGCATTCCGCTCGCCGATGTCGAGACCATCAAGTCGAAGCGGCCGGATGTGGAGGTCTTCATCTATCCAGGCGCCCAGCATGGTTTCCATTGCGACGAGCGCGCCAGCTACGACAAGGCCAGCGCAGACATCGCCTGGCCGCGCAGCATGGATTTTTTCGCGAAGCATTTGACGTAGTAGCGCGCGGCTCTTTCCACTGTCATTCCGGGGCGCGCGCAGCGCGAGCCCGGAATCCATCGTGCGTCAGCGTTCGTGGATGAATGGATTCCGGGCTCGCGACTTCGTCGCGCCCCGGAATGACGAAGGAGAGAGTCGGGCTTGAATCCTAGAACCAGCGCTCGCCGACGAACACGGTGTCGCCGGGCGCGAGCGGCGTGCCGAGCGGCACCACGGCGCGCATGGCGCCGCCGTTCTCGGTGTGCGTGACGGTGACCATGTCGCGCTTGGCGCGCGGCGAGAAGCCGCCGGCGATGGCGACCGCGCTCTCAACCGTCATGTTCGGCACGTAGGGATATTGGCCGGGCGCGAGGACCTCGCCGAGGATGAAGAACGGACGATAGGTCTCGATCTCGACCGCCACCGAAGGCTCGCGGATGTAGCCGTTGCGCAGGCGTGCGGCGATCTCGCCGGCCAGCCCCGCCGTGGTGCGGCCGCGGGCGGGCACCGCGCCGATCAGCGGCATGGTGATGGAGCCGCCGGCGTCGATCGCATAGCTGTTGGTGAGACCTTCCTGGCCGTAGACCACGACGCGGAGCTTGTCGCCGGCGTCGAGATGGTAGGAGGGGCCATTGCGCACCGGCACCGCCATCGGCGCGGCGTAGCCGACAGGCATCGGTGCGGGCGAAGCGGCAAAGGAATTGCTGAGCGCTGCGATCGCGCCACCGCCGTTGTTGGCGACGACGACCGGCCGCGGCGCATTATAGGGCTGGCCATAGGCCATGGCATCGAGATCGGGACGAGGCTGCACCATCGCGACGGGAGTTGCGGTCTGCATGCAGCCGCCCAAAGCGAGCGCGGCGGACGCTGCCAAGGACGCCAAGTTCGACCATCGAAACGCGCGTGCAACCGGCACCGGACCCATCCTCGAAACGAGACGGCTCCAGTGATGCACCGGTTATGGTTAATAAAGCGTTGAGTGGGGCTCCAACCCTCCCCTGGAGGGGGAGGGTAAGAGGCAGCGCTGTTACGCGGCGCCAGCTGCAGGCTCAATCCCGGGAATAGCCGATCAGCGGTTTCCGCGGGCGGAACAAGATCATCAGGAGGATGCCGAGAATGCCGAGGACGGCGAAGACCGGCTGCTCCAGCACCAGGCGGATCACCGAGGTCCAGAGCCAGGGCGCCTTGGCCTCGACCCAGGTGCGGAAGGCCGATTGGCTGGCCTGATTGATATCGTTCCAGAACTGGCCGAAGCGGGTGAATTTGAGGGTCTGGTCGGCCACCCAGCGGGCGCCGTCATAGACCATGAAGATGAACCCGCCGGCGAGCAGCAACAGCCCTATCAGTCGGAAAAAGCCGCGGATCATGCCTCACCTACGATGGCCGTCGAAGCGGACGACCTTTTCGGAACGATGCCAGCCAATAGCCGGGCGACGGCAGAAATTCAACCTCTTCAGGGCGTTACGGCACTCATCCAGGCCGCCAAAGGGGCGTTTCCGGCGCCCGAAAGCGTTGACGGTGCGAAAGACCCTCTCTATAAGGGCGCCAACTGGCGGTGGGCGCAATCCCGCCGCCGCTGTTCTTTGAGCAGTTGCAGGCACCCTGGGCTTCAGGACTCATCCGAGCTTGAAGACACCTTGGAGCCTCAGAGACAGCCGCAAGGCGGTCGCTCATGTTCCGGGAACGGCCCAGCAACCGAACACCCTAAATCCGAGCGTCGATTCCGCGGTCAAGCAAGCCGGCGCTACCCGACCAAGACGCGACCGGTACCCGCAAAGGACATTGAGACCATGGCCAATACCACTTCCGCCAAGAAAGCGACGCGCAAGATCGCCCGCCGCACTGCCGTCAACAAGTCGCGCCGCACCCAGATGCGTGGCGCTGTGCGCAACGTCGAGGAAGCCATCGAGAGCGGCGACCGCGCCGCTGCCGTGAAGGCGCTCGCGACGGCCGAGCCCGCCTTGATGCGCGCCGCCCAGCGCAACATCATTCACAAGAACAACGCCAGCCGCAAAGTCTCGCGCCTCACCGCGCAGATCGCCAAGCTCGCGAAGTAAATCTTGCCAAGTCATCTTGGCGACATCGTCTGATCGGTCGATCCGGTCAGCGCATCAAACAGCCCGGCCTCGCGCCGGGCTTTTTTGTTGACTGTCACATTCACGCAAGCAGTCACGCGAGGCTCACGCCTCGCTTGGATGATTTACATCGTCTGCGTCAGTCTTCATTCCGTAATTCTACCTGCCGATGTTCTGCAACAGAGGAAACTTCACTGCGTTGCAAAAAACCCCTGTGAGGCGGGCGCGAATTGAATCGATGGCCGATGAGAGTTCTGCACACCGTAGATTCACCGGAACGTGTGTCACGGTGGAGTTACCCTGCAAAACGAGTCTCGAAAAGCGATGGCTCGATAATCACTTATCAACATAGCAGGGACAAGCATTTGGAAAATTCGCCCGCACGTCGGGCGCATGACGAATTTATAAAAATAATTTGGCGCTGAACGAGAATTGTCACATGACGCGCGGCCTTCTCGATTCTGTGCACGGATTCAAAAACTTGCTTCGCAGCCTGTGAACAACTCCTGTGCGACGTTAACCGAGGTCAAGTTTTTTGACGGCTCAACTGTGAATCAATTTCGTTGCGAGTCTTTCCGCTTAGTGTATTCCTTAACCCAGTCAGCGGCGCCCACGATCTTCAGACCAGCGCGGTTTAGGAAACGGGGCGAGCGTGCAAATCGGCGGCGGTGTGCACGTAGGCGACGCTTCAAAAAGTGATGTCGGTGCAAAACCCACAGCAATGTGGGAATGGTAGCTCTTTGTCTGAATGTTTCCAAGCGGGACCTTTCCCGCTCGCGCCAGGCGCATCTACTCGCGCCAGGCTCATATGAGAGACATCGCGAAGCTACCCCGGCACGCAAGGTGGCGAAGTCGAGCGGACGACTAGTACATTTGGGCAGGCATCCGCGACAGGAGTACGGCGCGGTTGTCTTTAGGACACGCAGGACCTTGTCGTGAGCGATCACGGCAGGACGGGGAGGTATCATGTCTTACGGACTCAACGCGGTATTGCAGCACGTTTCCTTTTCCAACGATGCCGTTTCAGCCCCGTCGGATTTCCAGCCTCCCGCGCGTGACGGAGCGCCGAGTACGCGCTGACCTCGCGACCCCACCATCTCTGACATCGCTGATCTGACCCGCGGCGTTCGCGCCGAACGGTCGAGCCATGCCCGACGATGGACTCGCTCGAGGTCGCGCCACTTCAGGGACCGTGGCAGGAACCCTGCATGGCGCTCACAAACGCAACTATATCTCTCAAGAGAAGTTTTCTGACGATGACAATGGAACAGGATCGCTGGTCACGCGTGAAGGGTCGGCTGCGCTCGAGCGTTGGCGAGGACGTCTACACGAGCTGGTTTGCGCGCATGGATCTGGAAGGCGTGCAGGACGAGAGCGTGCGGCTCTCGGTGCCGACGCGATTCCTGAAGAGCTGGATTCAGGCCCATTATGCCGAGCGCGTGCTGTCGTGCTGGCAGGCCGAGATGCCGGAAGTGCATCGCATCGACCTCACGGTGCGGTCCGCCGTGCGCCCCTCGGCGCAGCCGAAGGAAGCGCCCGCGCCGGTCGAGGCGCGCCGCGCGCCGACGCCGGAATTGCGTTCGACCGCGACCGCGCCGGTCTCGGCCAATCACGACGCACTCGGCGGCTCGCCGCTCGATCCGCGCCTGACCTTCGCCAGCTTCGTCGTCGGCCGCTCCAACACGCTGGCTCATGCGGCCGCGCGCCAGGTCGCCGAAGGGCGTCGTGGCGACCCCGTGATGTTCAACCCGCTCTACATCCATGCCGGCGTCGGCCTCGGCAAGACGCATCTCTTGCAGGCCGTGACCTGGGCCGGCAATTCCGGCAACGAGCGCAAGGTGCTGTATCTCACGGCCGAAAAATTCATGTATGGCTTCGTCGCCGCGCTGAAGACGCAGACGGCGCTGGCCTTCAAGGAAGCGCTGCGCGGCATCGACGTGCTTGTCATCGACGACCTCCAGTTCCTGCAGGGCAAGTCGACGCAGGCCGAGTTCTGCCACACGCTGAACGCGCTGATCGACGCCGGCCGCCAGGTCGTGATCGCGGCCGACCGTCCGCCGTCCGATCTGGAAAGCCTCGACGATCGCGTCCGCTCGCGGCTCGCCGGCGGGCTCGTGGTCGAGATGGGATCGCTCGGCGAGGAGCTGCGCCACGGCATCCTGAAGTCGCGCGTCGCGGCCGCCCGCGCCCATCACGCCACGTTCGAGGTGCCCGAGGAGGTGCTGCATTATCTGGCGCGCACCATCACCCATAACGGCCGCGACCTCGAAGGCGCGATCAACCGGCTGCTGGCGCATTCCAAGCTCAACAACCGGCCGGTGACGCTGGAGATGGCCGAGCACGAGGTGCGCGACCTGGTGCGGCCGCAGGAGCCCAAGCGGATCAAGATCGAGGACATCCAGCGCGTGGTGGCACGGCAGTATAATGTCAGCCGCTCCGACCTCTTGTCCTCGCGCCGCACCGCCAACGTGGTGCGCCCGCGCCAGGTGGCGATGTATCTCGCCAAGACGCTGACGCTGCGCTCGCTGCCCGAGATCGGCCGCCGCTTCGGCGGGCGCGACCACACCACCGTGCTGCACGCGGTGCGCAAGATCGAGGCGCTGGTCTCCAAGGACACCGCGCTGTCGGAGGAAGTGGAATCGCTGAAGCGCCAGCTTCAGGAATAAAGGCCTAGGGCTCCCGCCCTGCTCCCGCCGCCCCGGCTTGCCTGGGCGGCGGTCTTCGTTTTGAGGCGGTAAATCGTGGGGAACTGGCCCCAATGCCTTGAATCTGCGGGCCATCCGCGCCACCTTGCGCGACCCAGACGGCTTTGGTCATATCGGCAGGAATGATCCGGCCGGTCGGGGTCTTCGATGCCGTGGCGCGCGTCCCGCCGCCCGGCCTTCTCAACGCTGTGTTTTCCTAAGGGATCGGGCGAGTAGTGCAATGAAGGTTACGGTCGAACGCGCACAACTGCTGAAGTCGCTGGGCCATGTCCACCGCGTGGTCGAGCGCCGCAACACGATCCCGATTCTCGGCAACGTGCTGGTGCGCGCCGAGAACGCGAAATTGTCGCTGAAGGCGACCGACCTCGACCTCGAAGTGACCGAGACGCTGCCGGCGGAAACCGCGACCGCGGGCTCCACCACCGTGCCGGCGCACATGTTCTACGACATCGTGCGCAAGCTGCCGGACGGCTCGCAGATCGTGCTGGAGGCCGACGGCGACCGCGCCGTGCTCGCCATCCGCGCCGGCCGCTCGCGCTTCACGCTGCAGACGCTGCCGGAGAACGATTTCCCGGATCTGGCCGCCGGCGACATGTCGCATTCGTTCTCGCTCGCCGCCAAGGACGTCAAGCGGCTGATCGACCGCACCCAGTTCGCGATCTCGACCGAGGAGACGCGCTATTACCTCAACGGCATCTATCTGCATGCCGCCGGCACGCCAAAGGCCGCCACCCTGCGCGGTGTCGCCACCGACGGTCACCGCCTCGCCCAGCTCGACCTGGTGCAGCCCAAGGGCGCCGAGGGCATGCCCGGCGTGATCGTGCCGCGCAAGACGGTCGGCGAGGTGCAGCGCCTGATCGAGGACACCGAGGCCGAGATGACGATCGAGCTGTCGCAGGCCAAGATCCGCTTCACCATCGGCAACGTCGTGCTGACCTCGAAGCTGATCGACGGCACCTTCCCCGATTACGGCCGCGTCATTCCGCAGAACAACGACAAGGAGCTCGTCGTCGACAAGAAGGATTTCGAGAACGCGGTCGACCGCGTCTCGACGATTTCGAGCGAGCGCGGCCGCGCGGTCAAATTGTCGCTGTCGGCGGGCAAGCTGGTGCTGTCGGTGACCAATCCGGATTCCGGCAGCGCGACCGAAGAGCTCGAGGTCGAATACGCCTCCGACGCGCTCGATATCGGCTTCAACTCCCGCTATCTGCTCGACATCGCCGCCCAGATCGAAGGCGACGTCGCCACGCTCCGCCTCGCCGACCCCGGCTCGCCGACCCTGGTGCAGGACCGCGACGACAAGAGCGCGCTGTACGTGCTGATGCCGATGCGGGTGTGAGACCTACCGGCATCCACACCTGTCACTACATCGTCATGGCCGGCGTAGCCGTCCGAAAGGACGGCGTCGCTTTGCTCCGCCTATGTCCCGGCCATCCACGTCTTCGGAGCCAAGAACGTGGATGCCCGGCACAAGGCCGGGCATGACGGAAAACGGATCTCATGACCCCCTCCCGCATTCATCGGCTGACGCTGACGCATTTTCGCAATTACCGGGCGGCGGGGCTCGAGACGGCGGCTGATCTGGTGGCGCTGGTCGGACCGAACGGGGCGGGCAAGACCAATTGCATCGAGGCGATCTCGTTCCTGTCGCCGGGCCGCGGCCTGCGCCGGGCGACGCTGGAGGATGTCGCCGACAACCAGGGCGACGGCTCCTGGGCGGTGTCGGCGCAGGTCGAGGGCGCGCTGGGGCTGGCGACGCTCGGCACCGGCATCGATGCGCCGCGCGCGGATACCACGGTCAGCCGGCGCTGCCGCATCGACCGCGAGCCGGTGGGCTCGGCCAGCGCCTTCGGCGATCATATCCGCATGGTGTGGCTGACGCCGGCCATGGACGGGCTGTTCATGGGCGCAGCGTCCGAACGGCGGCGCTTCTTCGACCGTCTCGTGCTCGCCATCGACAGCGAGCATTCCAGCCGCATCAACGCGCTCGAGCGCTCGTTGCGCTCGCGCAACCGCCTGCTGGAGACGCGCAATTACGACGACCATTGGTGCGACGCGATCGAGCGCGAGACGGCCGAGCTCGCCGTCGCGGTGGCGGCCACGCGCGGCCAGACCGCGGCAAGGCTCACCGGCATGCTCAACGCGCGCGCACAGGCATCCGCATTTCCGTCCGCTCAGATCGCGCTCGACGGCTGGATGGAGAACGCGCTGCTCGAGGAGACCGCGACGTCGGTCGAAGACCGCTACCGGCAGATCCTGCGCGACAACCGCCCGCGCGATGCGATCGCCGGCCGCACCACTGACGGCCCGCATCTCACCGACCTCCAGGTGATCTACGCGCCCAAGAGCATGCCGGCGCGCGATGCCTCCACCGGCGAGCAGAAGGCGCTGCTGATCGGCCTCGTGCTGGCGCATGCGAGCCTGGTCGCCGAGATGACCGGGATCGTGCCGCTGCTGCTGCTCGACGAGGTGGTTGCGCATCTCGATCCGAACCGCCGGGCGGCGCTGTTCGATGAGCTGAAGAAGCTCGGCGCGCAGGTGTGGCTGACCGGTGCGGATCCTGCCGCCTTCGCCGAGATCGGCGCGGGGGGCGAAGTGTTTGACGTCGAGAGCGGACGAGTCTCGGCCCGCAGCTAGGCCGCCGCATTGAACCCGCCTGTTCCAGATCGCGACTAGCTGCTTGAGGCCGCAAGAAGCGGCCATCGCGCAGCACTCGGACATGCGCGACATCCTTGGAGCATGAGCATGACGGCGGTGAGGCATGGGGCGCAAGCCCCGGCACGATGGCAGTTGTTTGCGTGCGGCTTCGCCCTGCTTGCGATGTGCATGCTCGCGGCCAGCGCTGGTGCCTCGCTGCCGCATCTGTTTCCGACGACGCTCACGCTGGATTCCGACGCCAAGCTGCCCGCACCGACCCGCTATACTTACAGAGGGATCCACACCACGCTGATGCAGGGCGTCGACGCGCCGCTCCGCGTCAGGCTGGAGGCCACCGTGCCCGCGGGGCTCAGCGACGTGCTCGCCTTCTACCGGACCGAGCTTCGCAAGCTCGGCTGGCAAGAGCAGCATGATGGCGCCGTGATCAACGCCGATCACGTCCGGCTCGCCTTCGTCTCGCCGCTGGGGCCGGCCGCGCTGATGCTCGATCGCAAGGATTCCGGCACCGCGGTTCATCTGGTGCAGAAGAACGCGGACACGGCGACGAAGGCGAACGTGCTGCCCGAGCCCGGCCAGGCGAAGCTCGTGTTCAGCAATATCGGCGACAAGGAAGCGGTCCTCACCATCAACGAGCGGACCATCCCGCGCCCGGCCGGCGCGAACGCCGTCGCGCTGGACCTCGCGCCGGGCGAATATTCGTACAGGCTGGGCGTCCCGGGCCAACCCGCCACCACGAACATCCTCACCGTCGCCGCCGGCGACACCTGGGAGCTCACGGTCGGGCGCGACGGTGACGCCTGGCCGCCGTTGCAGCTGTACTGAGCCTGTTGAACCTCTCCGGTTCCCGGCGCGACTTCTCGTCTGAGGCCGCGCCGACGGCGCCGCAGCCCGCCAATGCGCAAGGGCAAGACGACCCGCGCGACATCCAGGAGTTTTTTGACGATGCCGATGATCCGGCGCGGGGCGCAAGTCCCGGCACGATGGCTGCTGCTTGCCTGCGGCATTCTCGCGATAGTGATCCCCTCGCGTCCCGCCGGCGCGGCAGACGATGGCATCGTCGACGTCCATACGCTGCCGCGGCTCGACGGTGCGGTGGAGGACACTTCGCGTCCCGACACCTATCGCGTGATCTACACCGTGCCGACCCCGCTTGCCGCCACGTCGGACGCGACCAGGAAGCTGCTGAGCGCCGACGGCTGGGTGCCCTATGTGTATCCCCTGGATGAGAGAAGCGCAGCGTTGACCTTCAAGAAGGGACGGCAGGGGCTGCGCGTTTCCTTCACACAGGCGCGCGGGCGACCCGACCAGTCCGCCGTGTTCTACACGCCGAACCGGATCTATGCGAACGTGCCCTTTCCGGAAGGCGCGATCGATCTCGTGTTCGACGAGACCCGGCCCTATCTCAGCTGCATTGCGCCCGGCGCGCTCGATGCGACCGCAGCATTCTTTACCAAGGACATGGCGGCGATGGGGTGGCGCAAGCTTAACCCTGATACGGCATCGCGCTGGCCGAACGCCGATCTTGCCGGAGCCGTTCCGAACGGCGTTCGCGTCTTCTACGACCACCCCGATCGCGACGCGACGCACATCTACCAGAAGCCGGTGATGCTGACCCTGACGCGCCGCGACGATGGCCGCACCAATGTCGAGATCAGGGTGGCGCCGTTCGCGCTGCCGGAGGTGCTCGAGGCCGACGACGATATGGCCGGCCTGCCGCGGCCGAAGCCGACCAAATCTGCGCGGGGCCTCGGCAGCGCCAGCTCGAACAAGCGCGAGATCTCGGCCGCCGCGATCGCCGAGCTGCCCGCCGTGCTCGCCTTCTACCAGCGCGAGCTCACCGCGCGCGGCTGGCAGGAGGACGGCCGCGCGCCGCTCGCGCCCGGCGACGAGGTGGCGATCAAGATTTCCAACACTGATGAAACCGGTGTGCTGCGGCTCGGCCGCAAGTATGATTTCACCATGGTCAGCCTGACCGCGCAGGTGAAGGAATCCGCGCTCGCCGCTCGCGCCAAGGCGAAGAAGGAGGCCGACGCGAGGTTCCTGAGCGATGCCTTGGGTACGGCTCAGCAGCTCATTGCGGCCGATGATATCAGGCGCAAGACGCAGGCCGCCTCCCTGTCGGACGCCCCGCTCACCGCGCTCGCTGACAGCAAGACGCCGGTGCCGCTGCCCGAAAACGCCGAAGCCGTGAAGTTCGAAGGCGGCGACGGCCACCTGGAATTCTCCTCGGCGTCGAGCGTGAAGGCGCTCAGCAGCTTCTATCGGACCGCGCTGAAGAGCTCGGGCTGGAAGGAGCAGCCCTCCGTCATCAACCAGCCGAACATGGCGGTGATGGCGTTCTCGAAGGGCGGCAAGTCGATCTCGATGACGGTGATGCAGATGGGCCCGAAGGTGAATGTCCGCGCCGACGGATCGGGCCTGGTGACCGAAGCGGCCAAGGCTGCGGCCGGCGCGGAGGTGGAGGTTCAGGCCAAATCCGCCGAGCCGCTCAAGCCCGATCCTGAGTCCCCGCTGCCGGTGCCGACGCAGCGTTCGTCGAAATCGCTCGCCACCACCAAGATACCCGGAGGCGAAGCGCCGCTCCGCCGCGAGCTCGAGGCCCGCATCCCCGCTTCGCTCGACGAGGTCCTCGCCTTCTACCGGGCCGAGCTTGCAAAGCTGGGCTGGCAGGAGAAGACCGACGGCGCAGCCGCGTCCGCAGAACGCGCGCAGATCGACTTCACCTCGCCGCAAGGTCCCGCCGTGCTCAAGCTCGGCCGCGCCAAGGGCGAGACCACGGTCAGCCTGGCGCAGAAGAATGCCGATGCCGCGGCCAAGGCCGAGATCATGCCGAAGGCGGGACAAGCGCGGCTCATGCTCGGAAACATGGCAGCGAACGAGGTCGCGCTGACGATCAACAAGCAGACGGTGAAGATCGCAGCCGGCGTCGGCGGCCCGCAATCACCGAAAGGCCCGATGCTCGACTTGCCGCCCGGCAAATACGTATACGCGTTGCGCCTACCCGGCCGCCCTGCGCGTAGCGAGTCCCTGACCGTTGCCGCCGGCGAGGCCTGGGGCCTTCTGGTGGGCCCGAGCGGCGACGTGCTGCCGCTGCAGATGTATTGAGGCTGCACGCTTTCAGATTCGCGGTATCGTCATGGCCGGGCTTGTCCCGGCCATCCACGTCTTCCGCGACGCCAAGAACGTGGATGCCAGGACAAGGCCGGGCATGACGGCGATCGATGAATCAGTTCAGGTGCCCCAAAACCACTCTTCCTGGCCCCGCAAAATCCACGGCTTTTCGAGGCAAAAAACTGCCCTCGAATCGGGCTTTTTGCGGCGCCCAGAATCGGCCCTCCGGCGCCTTGAAAGCCGGCCGAAAAACCCTATCTGCTCAAAGGGTTGCCGGAGGATACTTTGCGCTAGGCGCAAGCGGTCTTTCATGGCACAAATAGCCCCGCAAATCAGCGCCTTTGCGCCGCTGATTCGGGCGACATCTCGAAGGCCTCTCATGACAGAACCTGCTCGGCAGCACGCTGCCGAAAACGAGCCCTCCAACGCGAGCGATTACGGCGCGGAATCGATCCGCGTGCTCAAGGGACTCGATGCCGTCCGCAAGCGCCCGGGCATGTATATCGGCGACACCGACGACGGCTCGGGCCTGCACCACATGGTCTACGAGGTCGTCGATAACGCCATCGACGAAGCGCTCGCCGGCCATGCCTCGCGCGTCGAGGTGATCCTCAACGCGGATAATTCCGTCACCGTGCGCGACGACGGCCGCGGCATTCCCGTCGACATCCACAAGGGCGAAGGCATCTCGGCGGCCGAGGTCATCATGACCCAGCTGCACGCCGGCGGTAAGTTCGACCAGAACTCCTACAAGGTCTCCGGCGGCCTGCACGGCGTCGGCGTCTCCGTCGTCAACGCGCTGTCGAGCAAGCTCGGCTTGCGCATCTGGCGCGACAACAAGGAGCACTATATCGAGTTCGCCCACGGCGATGCCGTGGCACCGCTCAAGGTCGTCGGCGATGCCCCGGGCAAGCGCGGCACCGAGGTGACGTTCCTGGCCTCGACCGAGACCTTCAAGAACATCGAATACGACTTCGCCACGCTCGAGCATCGGCTGCGCGAGCTCGCCTTCCTCAATTCCGGCGTCAACATCGTGCTCTCCGACATGCGCCACGCGGTCGAGAAGCGCGAGGAGATGTTCTATTCCGGCGGCGTCGAGGAGTTCGTCAAATATCTCGACCGCAACAAGAAGGCCCTGGTGCCGGCGCCGATCATGGTGCGCTCGGAAGCCAACGGCATCGGCGTCGAGGCCGCTTTGTGGTGGAACGATAGCTACCACGAGAACGTGCTGTGCTTCACCAACAACATCCCGCAACGCGACGGGGGCACCCATCTCGCCGGCTTCCGCGGCGCGCTGACGCGCCAGGTCAACGGCTATGCCGAGGCCAATGCCAAGAAGGAAAAGATCGCGCTGACCGGCGACGATTGCCGCGAAGGGCTCACCGCCGTTCTCTCGGTGAAGGTGCCCGATCCGAAGTTTTCGTCGCAAACCAAGGACAAGCTGGTGTCCTCGGAAGTGCGCCCCGTGGTCGAGAACGTCCTTAACGAGGCGCTTGCCGCCTGGTTCGAGGAGCACCCGAGCGAAGCCAAGATGATCGTCGGCAAGGTGATTCAGGCCGCGGCGGCCCGTGAAGCTGCGCGAAAAGCGCGCGAGCTGACGCGCAAGAGCCCGCTCTCGGTCTCCTCGCTGCCGGGCAAGCTCGCCGACTGCCAGGAAAAGGATCCGGCCAAGTCCGAGCTCTTCATCGTCGAGGGCGACTCGGCAGGCGGCAGCGCCAAGCAGGGCCGCAACCGCGAGTTCCAGGCCGTCTTGCCGCTCCGCGGCAAGATCCTGAACGTCGAGCGTGTGCGTCCCGACAAGATGCTGTCGTCAGAGCAGATCGGCACGCTGATCACCGCGCTCGGCACCGGCATCAGCGACGAGTTCTCGGTCGAGAAGCTGCGCTATCACAAGATCATCGTGATGACGGACGCCGACGTCGACGGCGCCCACATCCGCACGCTGCTGCTGACGTTCTTCTACCGGCAGATGCGCGACATCATCGATGGCGGCTATCTCTATATCGCCCAGCCGCCGCTCTATAAGGTCTCACGCGGCAAGTCCGAGCAGTACCTGAAGGACGAGCGGGCGCTGGAAGACTATCTCATCGACGCCGGCCTCGATGATTGCGTGTACATCCCCGGCACCGGCGGCGACCGCTCCGGGCGCGATCTGCGCGCGCTGGTCGACGACGCCCGCGTAGTCCGCAGCGTCCTGCGCAACCTGCACGGCCGCTATAATCGCAAGGTGGTCGAGCAGGCCGCGATCACCGGCGTGCTGAACAAGGAGATCTACGGCGATCCCGAGAAGGCGGCGGCCGCCGCGCAATACATCGCGAGCCGGCTGGACAACCAGGCCGAGGAGGTCGAGCGCGGCTGGGTCGGACAATTCATCGAGGGCCAGGGCTTCCTGTTCGAGCGCACCGTGCGCGGCGTCAAGGAAGCCGCCGTCATCGACGATGCGCTGCTTGGCTCGGCCGAGGCGCGCAAGCTCGACGAATACACGACCAAGCTCCAGGACGTTTACGCCCGCTCCGGCAAGCTGCGGCGCAAGGATTCCGAGCACGTGGTCCACGGCCCGGTCGATCTGTTCGAGGCCGTGACCGATTCGGGTCGCAAGGGCATCAGCCTGCAGCGCTATAAAGGCCTCGGCGAGATGAACCCGGAGCAGCTCTGGGAAACGACGCTCGACACCGAGGCACGCTCGCTGCTCCAGGTGAAGGTCAAGGAGGTCGACGAGGCCGACGACATCTTCACCAAGCTGATGGGCGACGTCGTCGAGCCGCGCCGCGATTTCATTCAGGAACATTCGCTGAGCGCGACGATCGATATTTGAGGGCTCGCTGCTTCCGCGGCGTCATGGCCGGGCTTGTCCCGGCCATCCACGTCTTGCCCCGCGGAACAAAGAACGTGGATGCCCGGGACAAGCCTGGACAAGCCCTGGCATGACGGCAGCACCAATCCGGCCCTGAACCTCCCCACCCGCCATCGCGACGAAACGGCATGCCCCCGCAAGGCCAATTCCGGCCGGGAAGTGTCGCGCCATGACCGCCTCTGCAACGACCAGCTCCGCCGCGCCCTCGCGTCGCCTCGGCATCATCGGCAGCATCGTCGGCGTGCTGGCGCTGATAGCGGCGGTGCTGCCGCATTGGGTCGTGCCGATGGTGTTTCCGCCGCCGCCGGCGGACAAGGTGATCGTCGATACCGGACATCGCATCAAGGACCGCATCGTCGCGAAGGTGAAGGGCGTGGAGTTCAAGGCTCCGGACCTCGAGAAGTCGGCTGGAAGAAGCTGGCGTGATATCGCATCGGTCACGGCGATCTCGCTCGGCCTGCTCGCCATCCTGCTGTCGGTGCTCTCGCTGATCTTTCGGGAGGAACGGCTCCTTGCCGCTGTCGCCGCCGCACTCGGCACCGGCGCCATCGCCATCGAAATCTCCTTCTTCCTGATGGGCGTCCTGATCCTGATCGCGTTCCTCTATGTGGTCGGGAGTATCATCGGGTTGTTCTGAGGGCGGGTCCTGCCACAAGCGACGGACGGACGTGTGCGGGTCCCAGCCGGCACAATTGCTCCCGCGCTCAAATCTCTGTAGTTTCCGCCCGAAACAGGCCCTCCCACTCAACAGGACAGCGAGAACCCCGTGGCGCCCATCCAATACATCGTCGAGGGCGGTCACCGGCTCTCGGGCTCGATCGAGCCGTCCGGCAATAAGAACTCGGCGTTGCCGATCATCGCCGCCGCGCTGCTGACCGAGCATCCGGTCGTGCTGGAGAACGTGCCGCGGATCCGCGACACCGAGACGCTGGTCGAGCTGGTCCGCTCGGTCGGCGCGTCGGCCGAATGGTCCGCGCGCAACACGCTTCACATCCACGCCAAGAGCATCCGCGCCGCCGACCTCGACCCCGAGCTGTGCGTGCGCATTCGCGCCTCGATCCTGCTCGCCGGGCCGCTGCTCGCCCGCTGCGGCGAGGTGATGCTGCCGCCGCCGGGCGGCGACGTCATCGGCCGCCGGCGACTGGACACGCATGTGCTCGCGCTGGAGCAGCTCGGCGCCAAGGTCACCGCGACCGATCGGCTCGAATTCCGCGCGCCAAAGCTCGCGGGCGCGGACGTGTTCCTGGACGAGCCGAGCGTCACCGCCACCGAGAACGCGCTGGTCGCGGCGGTCGCCGCCGACGGCATCACCTATTTGCGCAACGCGGCCTCCGAGCCGCATGTGCAGGACCTCGCCAATTTCCTGGTTGCGCTCGGCGCCAGGATCGAAGGCATCGGCACCAACACCATGATCATCCATGGTCAAGCGACGCTCGGCGGGACGACGTACCGAATCCAGCCCGACCACATCGAGGTCGGCTCGCTGATCGGGCTCGCCGCGGTGACGCGCTCGCCCTTGCGCATCGCGCGCGCGGGCGTCGAGCATCTGCGCTCGATCCGTATGGGCTTCGAGCGGCTCGGCATCGTCTGCCGCATCGAGGGCGACGATCTCATCGTGCCTTCCAACCAGACATTGAAGATCCAGGACGATTTCGGCGGCCATGTGCCGAAGCTGGAGGACCAGCCCTGGCCGGCCTTCCCGGCCGACCTGATGTCGATCGCCATTGTCACCGCCACGCAATGCGAGGGCGTGATCCTGATGTTCGAGAAGATGTTCGAATCCAGGATGTTCTTCGTCGACAAGCTGATCGCGATGGGCGCGCGCATCGTGCTGTGCGACCCGCACCGCGCCATCATCGCCGGCCCCAGCCGCCTGCACGGCGCGACGATGACCTCGCCCGATATCCGCGCCGGCATGGCGATGCTGCTCGCGGCCGTCTGCGCCGAGGGCACCTCGACCATCAACAACGCCGACCAGATCGAGCGCGGCTATGAGCGCATCGAGGAGCGGCTGAACGCGCTTGGTGCGAAGATCAAGCGCGTACCGGAGCGGAGCTAACCTGTTCTATTTTGGCGGATTCGCGTCGAAGGCCTGTTTGCAGGCCGCGGACAAGCTCGCGTAATTGTCGCCGAGGCATTTGCGGATGCGGCCGCCCCCGGGCATGGTGCCGGCGCAGAACCGTGAATAGTCTGCCTTGCAGGCCTGCTTCGCCTCACTCCGCGCATCGCCTGCGGAGGCTTGCGAAAGAAACAGCACGAGAAGTGCGACCAGACTCGCGGCCGCAAGACCCGCACGCACGTAGACGGCCGTCCGATGCGAGAACCTCACCACCGGTCCGCTTGCCGTCCGGCCAAATCGTTGCACCATGTCACCTCCATCAATTCGCAGACATCGATGTAGGTGATACGCCTGGACGGGCCGAATCCCTCGTGCACTCTGCGCGGCTCAGCGAAAATAGCCGCCGACGAGTTGTCGGCGTCCTTTCGCTGAAATTCGTTCCAGCATCTCGACGAAGGTCGCGACGACGAGGTCGCCAATCTTCACGCGCTTGTCGCGGGCATCCTTCACGGCTGCTTCCAGCTCGGCCTTGTCGAGATTCGTCTGCGCAGCCGTTTTCATCGCCTTCATCAGCGCGAGCCGGTACTCGGCCTGGAGCGGGGCCAGCTCCGCCTCCTTGCCGCGATAGATGCTCCACAGGATCTCCGCGTCTTCCGCCGGAAGTCTCTCCGCAACGCGCTCGATCATGCGGAGCGGCACGACCGCGCCCGGTCGAAAGCCGCCGGGCAGCAGCCATTGCGCCGAGACATAGGTGAACAGGACGACGTTGACGCACAGCGACAGCAGCATGAGCGCACGCCAGGGAGTGGACCATTCTCGCCAGAACTTCATTGCACCGATCCCAAACCGATTGAGTAGACGTCGAAGACGCCGCTCATGAGGGACAACGGGTCCGACGCCGAATGGACATAGGGCATCGCCCCCGCCAGCCACACGCCGACGATCGCGGAGCAGGCGAGACTTGCGGCGGGAACGAGCGTGGGCCAGCGCAGCAGGCGTCGATACCATGCCGGCCGATGCTGCTGCGGGACCGCGGCGAGCCGCTGCAGGACGAGCAGGCTCGAACGATCCGCCCTCGCCTCGTCGATCTCCGGGGCCACCGCGAGCAGGCGATCGAGCCGTCCCTGCTCATCCAGGACGGCCGCGCCTTCCGCACTTGCCGCAAATCGCCGCGCGGCCTCGCGCGTTGCCGCGGGCCAACGCTCGACATCGCCTCCCCATGTCTCGGCCAATCGTCTGAACTGATCCGGCGTCATGCGTAGCTCCCTGTCTCCTGTATTTTCTGGACGTTTGCCTTCAGCGCCGTGCGGGCGCGGCCCAGCAGCGATTCGAACGCCTTGGCGCTGAGATTCATCGCGTTCGCCGCTTCCTCACCGCTCAATCCCTCCATGTGGAAGAGGGCGATCGCACCGCGTTGCCGGTCCGACAGGCCGGCCATCGCGCGGTTGAGAAGACTGAGCTCCTCATCCGCGATCAGCCGCTCGACGGCGTGCGGTCCCATGTCGGGTACGTCGCCGGCGTCTTCGAGCGGCAGGAACGTTCGCCGCCGCGTGCGATCGAAGGTCAGGTTGAGGACGATGCGGTAGAGCCAGGTCGTAAACTTCGCAACCTGCGGATCGAACGAGGCTGCGTGCGTCCAGACCCGCATGAACGCCTCCTGGCCGATATCGTCGGCCTCGGCCGGGTCGCGCACGATCCGCTCCGCGACCCGCAGCGCCCGAGGCATATGGCGCCGCATGAGGACGCGAAACGCATGCTGCCGCTGCGCCGAAACCTCCGCCATCAAGGCCTCGTCCGATGGCTCTTCCATCACATCGATCTGTTGCTCTGGCCTGCGGACATCGTAGTCGAGAATTGCGAACCGATCCTACCAGGCGATAGCCGCCTCCAACCGAGCATCAAAAGCGCCAATAGACTCCGGCTCGCAGCGTGTGCGTGTCGAGCCGGGACTCGCGCGCGCCGAAGGTCGTCGGGCCGACCGTCTGGGCGGCCAGCGTCTTCGAGCCGTAATTGTCATAGAGATATTCGAGCCGGACCGAGGCCTGCGGTGCGAAGCGGAATTCCCCGCCCGCTCCGACCGACCAGCCGATCGGTGTATCGCTCCAGCTCGCAACGGCCCCGATCCCATTGTCGAACGCCTTGCTCTCGACGCCCGCGACGGCAAGGCCACCGGCGGCGAACAGCAGCGTGCGGTCGAAAGCATAGCCGATCCGTCCACGCAGATGGCTGTTCCAATTGACCGCGGATTGAAGCTGCGTGACCGCGGGGGTAGGCGCAAAGCCGGTATCGATCGTCGTGCGCGCATCGACGAAGTTCACGTCGCCCTCGAGCCCGGCGACGATCCGGCCCCATTGCGCCGAGAAGCCCGCCGTTGCACCGACGATCGCGCCCTTCGGATCGACAAAGTGGAATTCACCCGTCGCGGGCAGCCAGATCTCGGAGCGGCCCGAAAGATAGCCGGCCTGAACGCCGAAATAGGGCCCCGCCCAGCTCAGCAGGGCTGCCGACGCCGCCTGCGCCGGCGGTGCTGCGGGCAGCCTCAGGTCGGCCGCTGCAGCGGCGCCGGCACCCAGGATGGCAGAACCGATGAACAGTACGGCGAACGTCAGTCTAAATCTCGTTATCATACTCAATTCCCAATGTGAGACCGGCCCAGATTCGCCGCACATGACGAATACGGTGCAACCCGACCTTTCCTTCGCCTGAGCCCCCGCCTTTTTTCAGCGGCACCCGCCCTCACATTTCTTTGCCGTTACTTCGCCGATCGAGGCTGCTATGTCCCCGGCATGACCGAGCTTTTGGATACCAAACGGCGGTACCGGGCACGCCTGGACGCACGGCAGAACCATCTTGCCGAAGAATTCATCGAGACGCTGCGCCTCGCCGTGCCGCTGATGCTGACGCAGCTCGGCCAGATCGCGATGATCACGACCGATCTTGCGATGATCGGGCGGCTCGGCGAGGAGGCGGTGGCCGCGGCGGCGCTGGCCCATACGGTCTATTTCGTCAGCTTCACGTTCGGGCTCGGATTGACGTCCGCAGTGTCGCCGCTGGCGGCGCAGGCGTTCGGCGCCGGCGACGTCAGGCGCATTCGGCGCTCCTTGCGCGTCGGTCTGTGGGCCGCGCTGCTGATTTCGCTGCCGATGATGGCCTCGCCGCTCTATGGCGAGCAGATTTTGCTCGCGCTCGGTCAAACGCCGCACTCGGCCGCGCTGGCGCAGCACTATCTAAACGGCCTTGCCTGGGGCATCGCACCGGCGCTCGGATTCATCGCGCTGCGCAGCATGATGAGTGCGGTGAACCGGCCGCAGGCGCCGCTGTGGATCACGCTGGCGGCGATCCCGGTCAATGCCGCGCTGGTCTATGCCCTGATCCACGGCCTGTTCGGCCTGCCCGAGCTCGGCCTGTTCGGCGCGGGGCTTGCGACCACGCTGGTCAATCTCGGCACCTTCCTCGCCGCGCTCGCGATCGCCGGGCTGCGCAAGCCGTTCGCGGACTATCGTCCGCTCGCCCACCTCTGGCGGATCGACTGGCCCCTGATGCGCCAGCTGATCGCGATCGGCGCGCCGATCTCGTTTTCGCTGCTGCTGGAATATGGCCTGTTCTCCTCGGCCGCGCTGCTGATGGGCCTGATCTCGACCAGCGCGATTGCCGCGCACCAGATCGCGCTCCAGGTCACCGCCGTGCTGTTCATGGTGCCGCTCGGCATCGGCATGGCGGCGACCGTGCGGGTCGGTCATGCCTTCGGCCGCAAGGATCCGGCGGCGGTGAAGCGCGCAGGACTCGTCGCAGCCGTGCTCGGCCTCGCGCTGGTCTCCGCGCTGACGATCGCCATCGTGATCGGTCGCTATCAGCTCGGCCGGCTGTTCTTCGGCGCCGGCAGCGAAAGTGCGGTCACCGTCGAGCTGACGGCAACGCTGCTGCT
The DNA here is from genome assembly GCF_025200905.1 of Bradyrhizobium yuanmingense. NCBI lineage: Bacteria > Pseudomonadati > Pseudomonadota > Alphaproteobacteria > Hyphomicrobiales > Nitrobacteraceae > Bradyrhizobium > Bradyrhizobium yuanmingense. Next base: position 7,313,407 of record NZ_CP104173.1, read on the forward strand.
GGTCGGGGCCAGCTTCTTCATCGCCGACGGCCTGCAGACCATCATGGGCGGCGCGCTGCGCGGCATCAACGACACCAAGATGACCCTGCTGTTCGCCGCGATCGGCTATTGGAGCGTCTCTTTTCCCATCGGCTGGTTGCTGGCGTTCCACACAGGGCTGGGCGCGATCGGCGTCTGGATCGGATTCTCGATCGGCACGTTCGTCTATGCCGGGCTCCTGATCTTGCGCTTCCGGATGCTGACGCGCAAAATGGCGGGATGATCGGGACGGTCCGCGAAGTCGCGCCTGAAGTCGATGCCGATGCGCTGCTCGCCGGCGCGCAGTTCATCGACGCGTTTTGCGTGGACATCGGCGCCGCGGCGGTGAATGCCCGCGAAGCCTGCACCAGGATGGTGCTGCACGGGCCGCGCTGGATCGACGCACTGCTGCGCCTGCGCAACATTCTGGTGAGGCCGTTCGGGCTGAAGACATCGGGCGAAGGCGCCCCGGCGCCGGGCGGCATGATCGGCCTGTTTCCGGTGCTGAGCGAGACGCCGGAGCAGCTGGTCGCGGGCTTCGATGATTCGCACCTCGATTTCCGCATCGTGGTCGACGTTTCAGGCAATGCCGCGCGCCGGCAGGTGACCTCGACCACGCTGGTGCGCACGCACAACCTGCTCGGCCGGACCTATCTTGCGCTGATCATGCCCTTCCACAAGCTCGTGGTTCGCAACATGATGGGACGCATCGTGGAGACGGCCCGATGAACTGTGCGGGCCGACATTGAACGAACACGCCCTGTTCAGCCCACCGGCCCTGCAGTCCAATTGTCGCCAGCGAGCGGACTGACTTTCACGTCAGGAATGACACCGAGGTCCATGCTCGGATCGAAATGGCGCATCGTTCGCTCATTGAGGTCGATGATGCGGCCAGGTCTTAGTGGTCCCACGTCGTTTATCTTGACGATGACCTTCTTGCCCACGGCCTCGACGAGAGCATATTTCGGCCTCGCGCCGAATCCGACCCCACCGAATTTCCGGCGCAGGCTCGTCTTGATGGCAGCCGTCCAGGCGGAGGGATCATAACGTTCGCCGGAAGCCGTCTGCGGACCGCCCTCCTCCTTGCCGGGCTTGAACGGATTATAGGTGGACGCCGCGCCAATAATCGCATCGCCCGAGGCGGCATCGACGACGGCACTTGAGTGATCCCCACGCGTTTCACTTCGAGCAACGGCAACAGAGAAGGCAAGCGTAACCAGGGCGCCGCAAACTGCGGCGCTCGAGCGGAAGAGCATCATGAGTCCTGTGATTTTTTAGATTGTCCGGTTCCAGAACCGCAAACGTGGTCAAGCGAACGCAGCAGCGCTCATGAACTTGCCGAACGTTTTGCGGATTCGAGCCAACCCCTGGCTACGGAACCGTTGTGAGAACCGGAGTGGTCTCACGTCGTGTTTAGCTTGCCGCCGATTAAAACAGAGAATGCGTCAGCAACATGACCCGATGGAACCTTGTGCGTGGAGCGGCTCAGAGCCGCAGACCGCCGATCACCGCCGCGCGCACACGCGCATTACTGTCGAAAGCCGACGTTGACGACGACGCGCCCGAACTCACTCCGCAACGCGTGCGGTTTTATCTGTTGAGGCCTCCGACCATTCGCCGACGACGCGGTCGAGGTCGCCGAGATTCTGGTGCATCTGCTCCAGGGAGAAGCCGAGCGCGAAGAAGCGCTCGGCTGTGTCGCTCGCGTGGCCGCGGATCAGGCCATCCTGACGGACGGACGCGACCGCCTCGGCATAGTGCTGGAGCGCGACATGGACGGGATGGATCGGCGGCGCGCCGGCGCCCTCGCGCAAGGCGCCAGCGGCCGAGCGGAGGAAGCGGGCGATCACGGTCGACACTTCCGACAGGGGCGCTGCCAGCCGCAATTGCACTTCCACCGGCAGCGGCACCACCGTGGCGCGGCCGATCATCACGACGTCATGGCGCAGCCGCAGGATCGTTCGCAGCAATGGGCCGGTGTCCGGACCGCTCGACAAGCGCGCCGCGCGCTCACGCTCGGCTTCGGAGCCGATCGCATTCAGATTGACCATCGCGGTGCCGATTCCGTCCTGGATCCGGTGCAGCGCGTCGTTGTCGCGGCCGCGCGTGAGGCCTGCCAGCAGCTCGGCGAGGGCATCGGCGATCAATTCGAGCAGAACCGCCGCGCTGGCGCGGATCTGCCGCACCGCGCGCGAGGGCAGCACCAGGAAGGAGACCAGCAATCCCGTGACGGCACCGACGCCGACCTCGCTGACCCGATCGATCGCCGAGGTCAGGGGATCGGCATGATGCAGGGTCGGAACCAGGAGCACGATCACGGCGGTGACCGTGGCGGCGCTGAGGCTCGGATTGATCGCGGCGATGAAGGCGAGCGGGGCGACGGAGAGGACCAGCAGGCCGAGCAGGCCCGCCTCGCTGGAATAGGGAATCAGGATGGCGATGGCGCCGCCATAGAGGGCTCCGCCGATGGTGCCGAGCATGTAGTCGCGTGTCGCCTTCAGCGAGCGGCCGACGCTCATCTGGGTCACGATCAGCGAGGTCAGCACCGCCCAGAGCGGCAGCAGCAGATGCAGCGCGGTCGCGATCGCATAGGCCGCTGTCGCGGCGACCGTGACCCGGATCGCCAGCCCCAATTGCGTCCGCCGCGCTCGAATCCGGTCGAACAGCTGCCTTGCGCGCGTCATGCGGAATATCCCGATCCTTTTCGCCTAAGCAAAAGCATGGCTGATCCCCGCCGACGCAAGGCCGCTTGAAAGGCCAAATCAGCCCGCCTAACTTGCGCGCCAAATCGAGGAAACACGATGGCTCACGAAACCGCAACGCTCGCCGCCTATGTCTTCAATCTCAAGTACCAGGATATTCCGGCGGAGGTGCTGGAGCGCGCCAAGGTCCTGACGCTGGACTTCCTCGGCAGCGCCATCAGGGCGCGACGCGAGGCGGAATCGACCCCGTCGATGCTGAAGATGCTGGAGGCGCTGGCGCTCGACACCAAGGGCGAGTCCACCGTGTTCGGTGATGCCAAGACCTGGACGCCGGCGGTCGCGGCGCTGCTCAACGGCGCGCTCGGCCACTCCCTCGATTTCGACGACACCCATGCCGATTCCTCGCTGCATCCGAGCGCACCGGTGGTGCCGGCCGCCTTCGCTGTCGGCGAGATGGTCGGCGCCTCCGGGCGCGACGTGCTCACGGCGATCGTTGCTGGCTACGAGGTCTGCTGCCGCCTCGGCAATGCGCTCGATCCGACCTCGCATTACGCGCGCGGCTTCCACCCGACGGCGACGGCCGGCACCTATGGCGCGGCCGCGGCGGCGGGCAAGCTGTTCGGCCTGAGCGAGAAGCAGCTGATTGCCGCGTTTGGCGTCTCCGGCAGCCAGGCCGCGGGCTCGCTGCAATTTCTGGTCAACGGCGCCTGGAACAAGCGCTACCAGGTCGGCGCCGCCGCGATGAACGGGGTGATCGCCGCGACGCTCGCGCGCAACGATTTCGTCGGTGCGACGGAATCGGTCGAGGGCAAGCACGGCCTGCTCGCCGGCTACACCGACGATGCGCATCCGGGCAAGGCGGTGGCCGAGCTCGGCAAGACCTATGAAACGATGAAGATCGGCGTGAAGCCCTATCCGAGCTGCCGCTACACCCATGCCGCGATCGACGCGCTGATCGCGATGCGGCGCGAGCACAATCTGACGCCGGAGCAGGTCAAGCGCGTCGAGATCGGCCTGCACCGCAACGGCATCACGCTGACCGGCGACGCCGCGACCAAGCGGCACCCGCGCTCGATCGTCGGCGGCCAGTTCTCGATGTTCTTCACCGGCGCGCTCGCACTCGACCAGGGTTCATTCGGCTGGGACGATTACAACCGGCTCGGCGATGCCGCCATCGACGCGCTCGCCGACAAGTTCGACGTGGTGCAGGACGACCGGCTCGAGATCGGCCGCACTCATCCCTTCGGCGCGCGCGTGAGCATCACCACGGACGACGGCGTGCACGAGCGGCTCTACGCCGATCCGTCCGGAGAGCCGACCTCGTTCCCGGATACACAGGCGATGCAGCAGAAATTTTTGACATTGGCCCGCCCCGTGCTGAACGCGCGCGCGGAAAAGTTCGCGGATGCGATCATGACGCTGGAGCGGTTCGACCGCGTAGCGCAGGCAACGGAATTGGGGAGGTAAGTTCACCGCGGCGCTCCGCTTCCCCCCTGGAGGGTAAGAAGACCTCAATCCCCTCCCGCCAGCCTCCCCTTCTCGCGCGTTGCCGCCACCACATCGCGCACGAGGTCGAACACACCGTCGGCGTGCGGCGGCGCGTTCGGCGAGCGCCCCATGCGCACGATCACCAGCTGCTCCGACGGGATCACGATGGTGTACTGCCCGATCGTGCCCTTGGCGAAGAAGGCATCGCGCGGCCAGCCGTGCTCCATGCGAAGATTTGCGCCGAAGCTGTCGCCCTGGTTGGTCCAGAAGCCGGCGCCGATGCCGACCCACGCATTCGGCGTGGCCGTCGCCGAATAGGTGACCCACCCTTCCGGCAGGATGCGTTTGCCACCGGCGACGCCGTCATTGAGATAGAGCTGGCCGAAGCGCGCCCAGTCGCGGGCGGAGGCGAGCATCTCGGTCGACCCCTCGATCGTGCCGGCGCCGTCGAGCTGGAGCACGACATGGCGCATGCCGAGCGGGGCGAACAATTCGCGGCGCGCAAAGCGCAGCGCGTCTTGCGGTGTGCCGCCGGCCGCATCGCGGATCAGACGCGAGAGAATGAGGGTGTTGCCGTCGTGATAATTCCATGCGGTGCCGGGCGCGGTTGCGAGCGGCATGCTCTCGGCATAGGCGGCCATGTCCTTCTCGGCGAATTTCATCCTGTTGACCGGCTCGAAGGCGGAGCCCAGCGAGGCCTGCAACGAGCTGCCGAGCGCGAGGCCCGCGGTGTGGCGCAGCAGCTGATCGACATTGATGGCATGGCGCGGATCGTCGGGATCCTTCCAGGCGGCGACCGGTGCGGGGCCGTCGAGCTTCAGCTTGCCCTGGCGCACCAGCACGCCGATCAGCGCCGAGACCACCGACTTGGTCATGGAGAAGCCGAGCAGCGGCGTCTCGGGGCCGATGCCGTCGGCGTAGCGTTCGGCGACGACGCGGCCGGCCTTCATCACGACGATGGCGCGGGTGCGGCGGTAAGGCGGCTGAGCGGGCTCGGCGAAGGCGCGGTCGAGCGCGGCGCCGAGCTCGGGGCTCTGCGGCGGCACGATCGCGGGGCCGGCGATCGCGGGAAGCAACGCGGGCCGCTTGTCGTCGGGCAGCGGCTCGACGGAGGCAATGCCAGCGCCGTGCTCGAGCGTGCAGCCGAGGCCCTCGCGATAGATGGCGTGGCTGCGGCCGAGGCCGAACAGCGTCACCGTGACATCCTTGCGGACGCGGTCGATTCTGTACTCCATCGCCCAGCTGATCAGGCCCGCTCCGGGCATGGCGTCGGTGGTCTCGGCGAAGTTGCGCCCGGGATCGAGGCCGGACACGAACGTCTCGGCGCACAGGATGTCGGCGACGAAGCCGGTCGCGACCTTCGGCACGTCGTGGGCTCGAGCCGCGCCGAGCGCGAGGCCGGCTGCGGCGATGGCGGAGGCGAAAAGGACGATCTTGCGGCGGCGGGTCACGGGCGTTCTCCGGCTGAGGCGTATGCCGGGGAGGAAGCGGGATGCGGGCGGGGGATGCTCGCCGGATTTGGAAAAGGGGTTGGTTGAAATCGGGGCGGGCTGGCCGATTTTGGAATTGTGAAGCCATTCCAAATTCTTAGAGGTACCGTGCCGTCACAGCGGTGGTGCGCTCCCTCGCCCCGTTCTTACGGGGCCGCGACGAGCTTCGCTCGCGCTGAGAGGGTTGGGGTGAGGGGCCTCTCCGCACGCGAGACTGCCGACGGACCCGTACCCCCTCACCCGGATCGCAAGAGCGATCCGACCTCTCCGCGCAAGCGGGGAGAGGTAAAGAAAGATCAAGCCGCACTCGTCTTCAACCGCCGGTACTCGGTCGGCGTTACGCCTGTCACCGCCTTGAAGGCGCGGTTGAATGGTCCCAGCGACTGGAAGCCGGCGTCCATGGCAATGGTGATGACGGGGACCTCGGCCTGGGAGGGATCGGCGAGCGCGGCCTTGGCTTCCTCGATGCGGTGGTTGTTCAGGAACACATTGAAATTGCGATAGCCGAGCCGCTGGTTGATCAGGCGGCGCAGCCTGTATTCGGGAATCCTCAGCCGGCCCGCCAGCACACCGATGGTAATGTTCTCCTGGCGATAGATCCGCTCGTCCGCCATCAGGCGCATCAGGGCATCGATGAGTTTCTGGTCGGAGTCCTCGGCCAAAGGCTGGATCGGCGCGATCGCGGGTGCGGGCTCTGGCGCAATCGGAAACAGATCGGCGCCATCGACTCGCAACATTGCGTAGGCGATCGCGGCAACGATGCAGGCGAGCACGCCTGTATTGATGGTGTCGGCGACATCGCTCGCGCTGAAGGCAACGAGGATCTGGAGCAGCGCATTCAACCCGCCATAGAGTGCGGCGGCGCAGACGATGACGACGCGCAGGCGGCGGCGACGCTCGACCAGATCGGCGGACCACGATCCGATCGTCTGCACCACCGCGAGCGCGATGAAGCCGAGCACGATCAGATTCACTGCCGTCACGGAGAACCGCGCGTTGCCGCCCGGCGCGATCCAGAGACATCCGACGAAGCTGAAGGCGGTCACCGCGGCCCAGATCAAACCATGCCACCAGCGGAACCGAAACTCGTCGTCGAACAGCGCGCGCGTGAACAGCCAGAACACGACGATGTTGCCGGTCGACAGTGCAATCAGCGGCGCGTGCCAGATTGGAACGAGCGACGACACGCCGATGGAATAGCTCGCGGCATGCGCCGCCGAGCCTAGCGCGAAGGCCGCGCCGAGGCGGGCCGCGAGCACATTGCGGAAATCGGAGAGCAATGACGCCGCCAGCACCAATAGCAGCGCGACGCTGGCAGCGCGGAAGGCAAGTTCGGTTGCGGCAAGGGTCATCGGCTGGGGCGAACGGTCGCGGTTGAAGGCAGCCGAACATCGTTCGTTGCGCCCGGTTTTTCAAGGACGATCCGCATGCAAGGGTTAGCGGAGCTTTGTCGCGACGGCGACGCCAAATCCTGCTAGCGTCGCGTTCAACAAAGCCAAAAGGAGTCCCCCCATGAGCTGGCAGCCCTCGAACGATCCCGTGCTCGGCGATCCCATGTCCTGCGATGCGCTCGATCTCGTCATCGTGCCGCGCACGCGCGATCTCGGTGACGGGTTCGCGGTGCGGCGGGCGTTGCCGCACGGCAAGCGGCAGATGGTCGGGCCTTTCATCTTCTTCGATCATTTCGGCCCGGTGCAGTTCGTCTCTGGCAAGGGCATGGACGTGCGGCCGCATCCGCATATCGGGCTCGCCACCGTCACCTATCTGTTCGACGGCGCCATCATGCATCGCGACAGCGAGGGCAACGTCCAGGAGATCGCTCCCGGCGCAATGAACCTGATGACGGCCGGCCGCGGCATTGCGCATTCCGAGCGCACGCCGGATGCGCAGCGCGCCGCGGGCCAGAAGATGCTCGGCCTGCAAAGCTGGATCGCGCTGCCGGCGGGCTCCGAAGAGATCGCGCCGTCGTTCCAGCATTATGCGGCAGGCGATTTGCCGATGATTTCCGAGCGCGACTTCACCGCGCGGGTGATCGCAGGCTCCGCCTTCGGCATCACCTCGCCGGTCTCGATGGTCTCGCCCTGGTTCTACACCGAGGTCACGGCGCTCGCGGGCGCGAGCGTGCCGCTCGACCCCGATCATGAGGAGCGTGCGATCTATGTCGTCGACGGCGAGGTCGAGATCGCCAACGAGCGCTATGAGGGGCCGCGCCTGCTGATCTTCCGGCCCGGTGACCGCATCACCGTGAAGGCGCTGAAGGCGACGCGAATGATGTTTCTCGGCGGCGATGCGCTGGAAGGCCCGCGCCACATCTGGTGGAATTTCGTCTCCTCCAGCAAGGAGCGGATCGAGCAGGCCAAGCAGGACTGGAAAACCGGGCGCTTCGCCGCAGTTCCGCAGGAACACGAGTTCATTCCGCTGCCGGAATAGGCTAATCCGGTGTCCGGCCGCGCGATCAGACGCGGCCGGATGTCCTGTGCGAAGGCTTTGCCGATGACCACCATGCTCTCCAGCGACCTGCCTCTATCCAAGATCGGACGCGGCAAGGTGCGCGATATCTACGCCGTCGACGACGACCGCCTGCTGCTCGTCACCACCGACCGCATCAGCGCCTTCGATGTGGTGATGGGCGAGACCATCCCGATGAAGGGCGCGGTGCTGACCCAGATCAGCGCGTGGTGGTTCAATGAGCTCGAAGGCGTGGTGCCGCATCACATGATCAGCGCCGACACCGACGAGATCATTGCGGCCGTGCGGGCGTTGCAGCCGCACCGCGCCGAGATCCTCGGCCGCGCCATGCTGTGCAAGCGCACCACCGTGTTTCCGATCGAATGCGTGATCCGCGGCTATCTCTCAGGCTCCGCCTGGAAGGAATATGCCGCGAGCGGCACACTGGCCGGCGAGAAGCTGAAGCCGGGCCTCGTCGAGAGCGAGAAGCTGGAGCCGGCGATCTTTAGCCCCGCGACCAAGGCCGAAAGCGGCCATGACGAGAACATCACCATCGGGAAGATGCGCGCGGTGGTCGGCGACGAGGTCGCCTACACGCTGGAGAGCATGACGCGGGCGATCTACACGCTCGGCGAGGAGCTCGCCCGCGAGCAGGGTATCATCATCGCCGACACCAAGTTCGAGTTCGGCCGCGACAAGGACGGCCGCATCATCCTGATCGACGAGGTGATGACGCCGGATTCGTCGCGGTTCTGGGCGGTCGACGCCTACAGACCGGGCCAGCCGCAGGCGAGCTTCGACAAGCAGCCGCTGCGCGACTATCTCGACGTCGAGCGCCGCGCCGGCCGCTGGAACGGCGACGCCCCGCCGCCGCCGCTGCCGGCCAGCGTGGTGGACGCGACCAGCAAGCGGTACCTGGAAGCGTATCGGCGCGTGACGGGGACAGAGCTGAAGATTTAGGCCCGACTGTTACCGCAGCTCCGTCATTGCGAGCGCAGCGAAGCAATCCAGAGTCTTTCCGCGGAGGGATTCTGGATTGCTTCGCTGCGCTCGCAATGACGTGGAGAGGCCGGGGCCTCTCCGCCATTTCTGCCTGGCTCGCGTTCGCGAAGAGGACGGCAGTGCTCACACCCCCGCCATCATCACGTATTTGATCTCGACATATTCTTCCATGCCGTGTCGCGAGCCTTCGCGGCCCAGGCCGCTTTCCTTGACGCCGCCGAAGGGCGCGACCTCGGTGGTGATGAGGCCGGTGTTGACGCCGACCATGCCCGACTCCAGCGCCTCGGCGACGCGCCAGACGCGGCCGAGATCGCGGGAGTAGAAGTACGACGCAAGGCCGAACGGCGAGGCGTTGCACATCGCGATGACGTCCGCCTCGTCCTTGAAGCGGATGACGGGCGCGAGCGGGCCGAAGGTCTCCTCCTGCGACACCAGCGAATCTGGCTTGACGTCGGCGAGCACCGTCGGCTCGAAGAAGGAGCGGCCGAGCTCGCTGCGCTTGCCGCCGGTGACGACCTTGGCGCCACGCTTGACGGCATCGGCAATGTGGCGCTCGACCTTGTCGACCGCCTTCATGTTGATCAGCGGGCCCTGCGTCACGCCGCTCTCGGTGCCGTCGCCGATCTTCATTGCCGCGACCTTTTTCGACAGCTTCTGCACGAACTCGTCGTAGATCTTGTCCTGGGCGTAGATGCGGTTGGCGCAGACGCAGGTCTGGCCCATGTTGCGATATTTCGAGACGATCGCGCCTTCGACCGCGGCGTCGATGTCGGCGTCGTCGAATACGATGAAGGGGGCGTTGCCGCCGAGCTCGAGGCCGAGCCGCTTCACGCCGACCGAGGCCTGCTGGTAGAGGATCTTGCCGACGGCGGTGGAGCCGGTGAAGCCGACGAAGCGCACCGCCGGATGCTCGCACAGCACCTTGCCGATCGGCGGCGCATCGCCCGTGATGATGTTGAGCACGCCCTTGGGGATGCCGGCCCTCTCGGCAAGCACGGCCAGTGCCAGCGCCGACAGCGGCGTCTCATTGGCGGGCTTGAGCACCACGGTGCAGCCGGCCGCCAGCGCCGGCGAGACCTTGCGGGTGATCATCGAGTTCGGAAAATTCCACGGCGTGATCGCACCGCAGACGCCGATCGGCTGCTTGATGGCGAGCAGGCGCGCATCGGGCCGCTGGGTCGGGATGGTCTCGCCATAGACGCGCCTCGCTTCTTCGGCGAAGAACTCGATATAGGCGGCGCCGATATCGACCTCGCCCAGCGCCTCGGTGAGCGGCTTGCCTTGCTCGGAGGTGAGGATCAGCGCGAGATCCTCGCGATTGGCCGTGATCAGCTCGAACCATTTGCGCAGAATGTTCGAGCGCTGTTTTGCAGTGTGCTTGGCCCAGCCCGGAAAGGCGCGCTCGGCAGCTTCCACCGCCCGGGTGGTGTCGTCAGCACCAAGCTGCGGCACCTTTGCGAGCTCGACGCCGGTGGCGGGATTGTTGACGGCGAAGACCGGCGTGCCGACCCAGGCGCCGTCGATGTAGCAGGCCTCCTTCAGCAGCGAGGGGTCCTTCAACCGGTCGCGCAGGGTGGCGGTGGCTTGCGGGGCGCGTGCGGCGGCGGTCTGGGTCATGGCGTTTCTCCCTGGCGGCGATCGGATCGGCCGCAATATAGGGACAGACGGTGCGCAATGCACCGCCCTGCAAACGCACGTCAGATGGCAGCTAAACTGGCAGCGGCCTTAGGCCGCGCCGCTCATATAGGTCTCGCGGCGGCCGATCATGCGCTCCGCGGCGGCCTTGGCATCCGCTTTCGTGGACGTCGCGCAGGTCCGGTACTCTAAATCGGGGACTGACGAGGTGTCGCGGCGACCGAACCATGACTTCGAGCCGACCGGCAGCAGCGCCAGCGCCTGCGCCAGATTGTCCACCGCCCCGAAGGAATAAAGGGCGCCGGTACCGGCGACGCGGACCTCGTAGATCCCCGGCGAAATCGGCGCCTCCAGGTTCTCGCCACGTCCCGGACGGGGATAGCGCTTCCATTCGCTCCAGGTCGAAATCATCTGAGGTCCCCCTCGCCGCCCATCCACGGCCGGCACATTTGCATCAAGTCTTAACGGCTCGTCGATCGGGCCGGGTGCTGAACGCGGCAGCTCACGAAATGTTTCAGGGGTTCGAGAACCACAAAGCATATCGCGAGCAACCCATCCAAGGTGAGGCGAGACACGCCGATCCACCGCAGATTGTAGAAGAGCGTACGCGCTCAGCCTCGTTGTCGTCCTGCGTTGGATCAAGACCGTCAAGTCACGACATCGCGACCGGTGCAGATACATAGATGGCGCTTGCCGCGCCAGAGATCCGGGAAGACAATCGATCACTTCCAACAATAATCAAACCCGAGGAAACGCCATGCAAAGCCAAGCCCAGATCGATGAGATTCTGCGTCAGAAGAGCGAGACCAAGGAGATTCCGGGCGTCGTCGCCATCGCGGCCAGCGGTCAAGACGTGCTGTATCAGGGCGCGTTCGGCAAGCGCGATCTGTCCAAGCCCGATGCGATGAGTGTCGACAGCGTGTTCTGGATCGCCTCCATGACGAAGGCGGTGACCACAGCGGGTGCCATGCAGCTGGTCGAGCAGGGCAAGCTGTCGCTGGATGCGCCGATCGGCGACGTCTTGCCGGAGCTCGCCAATCCGCAGGTGCTCGAAGGCTTTGACGCCAAGGGCGAGGCGAAGCTGCGGCCGGCCAAAGGACCGATCACGCTGCGCCAGCTCATGACCCACACCGCCGGCTTCTGTTACAATATGTGGAACGGCGATCTCGCGGTCTATCTGGACAAGCACGGCATCCCCGCCATCACCACTTGCCAGAATGCGGCATTGAAGACGCCGATCATGTCCGACCCCGGCACGCGCTGGGAATACGGCACCAACATCGATTTCGTCGGCAAGGCCGTGGAGGCCGCCAGCGGCAAGCGGCTCGACGCGTACCTGCGCGACAATCTGTTCGCGCCGCTCGGCATGCGGGACACCGCTTTCAAGATCAGCGACGACATGCGCAAGCGCCTGGTCGGCATGCATGCGCGCGGCGAGGACGGCCAGCTGGCAGCGATCCCGTTCGAGCTGGAGCAGGAGCCGGAATTCCACATGGGCGGCGGCGGCCTGTACTCGACGGCGGGCGACTACATCAAGTTCACCCAGATGATCCTCAACAAGGGGCGCGGCAACGGCAACCAGGTGCTGAAAGCCGAGACGGTCGCGACGATGGGGCAGAACCACATCGGCGATCTCGCTATGGGCAAGATGACGACGGCGGCGCCGATGTACACCAACGACGTCGATCTCTATCCTGAGCAGGTGAAGAAGTGGGGCCTCAGCTTCATGATCAACACCGCCAAGACCGCCGAGGGCCGCAGCGCCGGCAGCCTCGCCTGGGCAGGCCTTGCCAACACCTATTACTGGATCGATCCGGCGCGCGACGTCACCGGCGTCATCCTGATGCAGCTGCTGCCGTTCGCGGATGCGAAATGCCTGGAGGCGTTCGCGGGCTTTGAGCGCGGCGTTTATGCCGGGCTCGATGCTGCCGGAAGCGGGCAGAAGGCGGCGTGACTCGCAACCTCTCACCTGACGTCATGGCCGGGCTTGTCCCACGGCTGTCCGGTTTAAATTTGGCATAGTCTTAGGCTCATCTGGCGGTCATTTTTGATAATCGGGGGCGGTAGGTCGAGAAGGTGATCGATCCGGCGCCGCTGCATGAGATTTTGAGCGACCAGACGGGTGAAGATCAGAAGGTTCTCGACGCTTTGTTGCGCTTTGTGGGCCGAACGCAAGAGCAGGAAGGCGATCAGCGCGATGGCGATCTGGATGCGCACGGCATTCTCGGACGTGCCGAAGAAGTGACGGATTTTGAGAGTGTGCTTGACCCAGCGGAAGAACAGCTCGATCTGCCAGCGCCTCTTGTAGAGTTCAGCAATTTCGTCGGCCGGGGCATCGAGATCATTGGTCACGATGCGCAGGATCTTGCCAGTCTCGGTGCGAACCGTGATCTCGCGCACCGGATCCCTGAAGGGGTTTTTGCGGGACTTTGCCTGCCGTGCAGGCAACAGACCTATGCGGTCGGAGAGCGCGCAGGAGCCTTCAGGCAGCTTGTTCTCAACTATGTCGCTCAGGGGCGTGTTGACCTTGAGCCGGGTCACCAGGCGGCATCCCGCAGCGTCGAGCTCAGCCCACCAGCCATAGTCGTAGTAGCCGAGGTCGAAGATATAGGTGGCCCCGGGGCGGATCGGCATAGCCTTGGCGACGGTGATGTCGTTGACATTGGCGGGCGTCAGCTCGGCGAAGCTCGGACGCTCACTGTCCGGATTGTAGACGATATGCAGCTTGACCCCATGCACGCCGGAGCAAAACCGCGCCCAATCGGAACTCAGAGAGTTCAGCCGAAAGCCGGTCGAATCGACCAGATACACCGCTTCGGCCACTTTATCGGCAAGATCACGTTCGCAGCGGCCCATCAGCGCCGCCAACAGTTCGGCAAACACCGCGCTGGACCGCTTGGCGTTGGCGTCAGCCAAAGTCGATCGCGACAGCTCTTTGGTTCCGAGATGGTAAAGCCGTGCGGCATGGCTCTCGAAGGATGCTTCGATCGATCGTAGGCTTTGGGCGTCCGAAAGCTGCGCGTACAGCATCGCAACAAACTGATCCTGTGTGCTGAGCCGCCGCACCCGCTTATTGGCCTGGTACCTGTCCACAAGCCGATCCAGAACACCCCACGGCACCAAGTTCAGAATGCCGTGAAATACTGTATTGTGGTGGCGCATGGCGGGACTCTCCTGGCGTGTCTCGAACATTTGGCGATGCTCAAGACCGTAGAAGAATCCACGCCATGCGCCCTGTCCATGAAAATTAAACCGGACAGCCGTGGGCTTGTCCCGGCCATCCACGACTTGCCACGCGGCACAAAGAACGTGGATGCCCGGGACAAGCCCGGGCATGACGACGGGTAGAGTGTGCCGATCATCACTCACGAAAGGATTTCGACTTGGCGGACAAAGCGGACAGCTACGTTTGCGGCATCTCGGACGCGCCGCTGCTCGGCCACACGATCGGCCGGAGTCTCGACCAGGCCGCGCAGCGCTGGTGCAATCGCGAAGCGCTGGTCTCGCCCAGCCACGGCGTCCGATGGACCTGGAAAGAATTCGCCGAGCGGGTCGATGCGCTCGCCGCCGGCTTTCTCGCGCTCGGCCTCGAACGCGGGGAGCGGATCGGCATCTGGTCGCTGAACCGGCCGGAATGGACGCTGACCCAGTTCGCCGCCGCCAAGGCCGGCCTGATCCTGGTGACGATCAACCCCGCCTACCGCCTCAGCGAGCTGGAATTTGCGCTTCGCAAAGTCGGCTGCGCGGCGATCGTCACCGCGACGGCGTTCAAGACCAGCAACTACATGGAGATGCTCAACACGCTGTTGCCGGAGCTGTCATCCGCCAGGCCCGGACAGCTGCAAGCGGCACGGCTGCCGGCCCTCCGCAATGTCATCCAGATCGGCGGCTCGGCCGCACCGGGCACAATTGCCTTCGACGAGGTCGCGCAGATGGGTGGCGACCGGCACCGTCAGCAATTGGCCGCGCTCGGCGCCGAGCTGCAGTTCGACGATCCCGTCAACATCCAGTTCACCAGCGGCACGACCGGATCACCGAAGGGCGTGACGCTGACCCACCACAACATCCTCAACAACGGCTATTTCGTCGGCCGCGCGATGCGCCTCACCGAGCAGGACCGCATCTGCATTCCGGTGCCGCTCTATCATTGCTTCGGCATGGTGATGGGCAACCTTGCCTCCGTGACGCTCGGCGCCGCAATGGTCTATCCCGGCGAGGGTTTTGACCCGCTCGCGACGTTGCGCACCATCGAGCAGGAGAGATGCACGGCGCTCTACGGCGTGCCGACGATGTTCATCGCCGAACTTGATCACCCCGAATTCGCCGGCTTCGACCTGACATCGCTGCGGACCGGCATCATGGCCGGCGCGCCCTGCCCTATCGAGGTGATGAAGCGCGTCAACACCGAGATGAACATGCGGGAGGTCACCATCGCCTATGGCATGACCGAAACCAGCCCCGTCAGCTTCCAGAGCGCGGTGGACGATCCGCTGGAGCGACGTGTCTCCACGGTCGGACGTATCCATCCGCATGTCGAGGTCAAGATCGTCGATCTCGAGGGCAGGATCGTCAAGCGCGGCGAACGCGGCGAGCTGTGCACCCGCGGCTACAGCATCATGCTGGGTTATTGGGAGGAGAAGGAAAAGACAGCCGACGTGCTCGACGCCAACGGCTGGATGCATACCGGCGATCTCGCCACCGTCGACGACGAAGGCTATTGCAACATCGTCGGCCGCATCAAGGACATGGTGATCCGCGGCGGCGAAAACCTCTATCCGCGCGAGATCGAGGAGTTTCTGTATCGCCATCCCAAGATCCAGGACGTGCAGATCTTCGGCGTCGCAGACACCCGCTACGGCGAAGAGCTCTGCGCCTGGATTCGTGTCAGAGCGGGCGAGCAACTGACGGCTGAGGAAGTACGTGCCTTCTGCGAGGGCCAGATCGCCCACAACAAGATCCCGCGCTACGTCGAGTTCGTCGACGAATTTCCGATGACCGTGACCGGAAAGATCCAGAAATTCCTGATGCGCGAGGCAGTCGAGCAGCGGCTCGGATTGAAGGCGGCGAAGACGGCGTGAAAGTGTTGAACGCTCTCCATATACAACGTCCGTCATTCCCCCCGCCGGCGAATCCAGTACGCCGCGGCTTCTCGATCCATCACAGCCGCTCGGAGTACTGGATCGCCCGGTCTTCGCCGGGCGATGACAGTTTTGATTGAGGCCCGCGCCTGCCTACATCGTCATTGCGAGCGCAGCGAAGCAATCCAGCTGTCTCCCCGCAGAGATTCTGGACTGCTTCGCTGCGCTCGCAATGACGGGGATGACGAGCGTTACGCCGCCGGATGCTGCGCGGCACCCTTAGTTCCAGCTATTTGGACAGGTGCGCCATTCATTCTGCTTGTGGCGTCTCCCACGCGCGTTCAATGTCGATCACCTGTGGCAGGCCCGGCACAGCCATCGGCGGCAGTACAATGTTACGGTCGTGTCCTGACTTGATCGATTGTTGATCTAGGGGGAATGCCATGAAATTGGCTTGGAGGACCATCCTGGTTGCAGGAATTGGACTTGCAACCGTCGGCTCGGCAAGCGCTGCAGATCTCGCGGCCCGGCCCTTCAAGGCACCAGCGACCGCCGTAGCCGTCTATAACTGGACCGGTTTTTACGTGGGCGTGAATGCGGGTTACGCTTGGGGGCAGTCGGATCTCGGCACCGTGCTCGATCCCACCAGCAGCTGGGCCGTGGAAGGCGCAGCGTTCAGGAACGAGTTTGTGGCGCTGAGCAATCGCCGCCTCGATCCGGCCGGCGCTATCGGCGGTCTTCAGATCGGCGCGAACTGGCAGACCGGTGCTTGGGTTCTGGGTGTAGAAGCCGACGCCAACGCAACAGATATCGGTGCGCGCACCGTTTTCACCGGAGCGAATCCGCCGGTGATCCGCACATTCGACGAAAGCATCCGCAACGATTGGCTCGTGACCGTTCGCGGCCGCGCCGGCTATGCGGTCGACAAGACCCTGCTGTACGTCACCGGCGGTCTGGCCGTCGGCAGCGTCAAGGGAAGCTGGGATCTCACCTCGTCCAATGGTTATACCAAGACGGGTTCGGTGTCCGAGACGAAGGTCGGCTGGACGGTCGGCGCCGGCGTTGAGCACGCCTTCGTGCCGAATTGGACGGTTAAGCTCGAATATCTCTACACCGATCTCGGCGGCGTGGATTACACATCGACCTACGTGCCCGGCAGCACTTTTGCTCCGCCCGGCTCCAACTACGTCGAACGCATCTCGCAGGACCTCACCTTCCATACCGTGCGGGCCGGCCTGAACTACAAGTTCGGCGGGCCGATGATGGCCAAGTACTGAGAAGCGAAGAAGCCCAAGATCCCGGCTCCGGCCATTCGGCTCGGAGCCGTTTTTTTTGATCAGGAGCCAGAGAGAGCGCCTCGTTCTACGCGGCACGCCGGCAAAGTGCGGTCGCTATGCCGACCGCATCGTGGAGGCAGAGATAATTTCTTACGCCGTCAGCCCGCGCTGCTCGGCCAGCTCCTTCAACGATACCTGAGGCCGCGCGCCGATGTGCTGGATGACTTCGGCGGCGGCGAGCGCGCCGAGCTCGCCGCACTGCTTGTAGCCGAAGTTGCGCGCGAGGCCGTAGAGGAAGCCGGCGGCGAACAGGTCGCCGGCGCCGGTGGTGTCGACCACCTTCTCGACCGGGAAGGCCGGCGCTGCGACGGCATCCTCGGACGAGACCACCATGCAGCCCTTCTCGCTGCGGGTGACGACGCCGAGATTGACGTCGTTGCGCAGCTGCTTCAGCGCGGTGTCGAAGTCCGAGGTCATGTAGAGCGAGTGCAGCTCAGACTCGTTGGCGAACACGATGTCGACGGTGCCGCCTCGCATCAGCGAGAGAAACTCGTCGCGATAACGATCAACGCAGAAGGAATCCGACAGCGTCAGCGCCACCTTGCGCTTGGCGTCATGGGCGATCTTGGCCGCCTTGACGAAGGCCTCCTTTGCGTTCTTGGGGTCCCAGAGATAGCCTTCGAGGTAGACGATGCCGGCGCCGGCAATCTCGGCCGGATCGATGTCGGCGGGCGACAGGTCCTGCGCCGCGCCGAGATAGGTGTTCATGGTGCGCTCGCCGTCGCCGGTGACCAGGATGTAGGAGCAGCCGGTGGCGGGGCCGTCCTTGGCGGCCGGCGTGTTGAAGGCGACGCCGGCGGCGCGAATGTCGTGCACGTAGAGCTTGCCGATCTGGTCGTCCTTGACCTTGCCGACATAGGCGGCGCGCGCCCCCAGGCTGCCGATACCGACGATGGTGTTGGCGGCCGAACCGCCCGAGACCTCGGTCGCCGGACCCATGTCCTTGTAGATGGCGGCCGCGCGCGCCTCGTCGATCAGCGACATGCTGCCCTTCGCCATGCCATGCTTGGCCAGAAAGGCCTCGTCGGTCCTAACCAGCACGTCGAACAGCGCGTTGCCGATGCCGAGAACGTCATATTTCACGTCAGCCATTCACCTTGATCCTGTTTGCCGGATTGCGATCTAACCGGAAATCCGCTTCCTGTCGGCCTGAAATCCAAGCTCGCGGCCTATCACGACCGGGCCTTGGCGGGCAAGCAACGGTATTTTCGAGAGCATGATCCGCTCCTTCCTGACCGTCTCGACGGGAACGCTGGCCTCGCGCCTGCTGGGTTTCGCCCGCGATTCCCTGATTGCGGCGCTGCTCGGCACCGGCGCCGTGGCGGATGCGTTTCTGGCGGCGTTCCAGCTCGTCAACGTGGTGCGGCGGCTGCTCAGCGAGGGCGCGCTGAACGCGGCGCTGATCCCAGCCTGGCTGCGGGTGCGGGACCGCGACGGGGTGGCGGAAGCCGCGGCGTTCGCCGGGCGCGTGATCGGCACGGTCAGCACGGCCCTGATCGGGATCTCACTCCTGCTCGCATTGTTGATGCCGCTGATCATGACGGTGATCGCGCCGGGATTCCTCGGCAGTGGCACGCTCGATCTCGCGGTTCAGAACGCGCGGCTGATGCTGCCTTACCTCGCCTTCGCCGGTCCCGTCACCGTGCTGATGGGGCTGCTCAATGCGCAGGGACGCTTCGCGCTGACGGCGTTCTCGCCACTGCTGTTCAACATTGCGCTGATCGCCGCGATCGCGATGCTGCTGGTCTGGCATGCAGACGCCGGCTTCGCCGCGTGGATCCTGGCAGCGACCGTCGGCCTCGCCGGCTTGCTGCAACTCTTGATGCTGCTGTCGCAGCGAAGCGCGCGCCTTGCGACACCGCTGCGCGCGAGTTTCGACAAGGAGATGCGCGGCTTCTTCGCCAAGGCGATCCCCGGCATGATCGCAAGCTCGGGGCCGCAATGGCTGATGGTGGCGGGTGCGATCATCGCGTCCGCAACGCCGTCCGCGGTGTCCTGGCTTTATTTCGCCAACCGCTTGATCGAGCTGCCGCTCGGCATCGTCGGCGTCGCCATGGGCACCGTGCTGGTGCCGGAGCTGACGCGCGCCGTCGCGAGCTCCGATCGCGACGCGGTGGCGCATGCCGAATCCCGCGCGCTGGAGCTTGCCGCCGGGCTGGCACTGCCGGCCACGGTCGGCCTGATCGTGCTCGCCGAGCCGATCGTGGGGCTGCTGTTCGAGCATGGCGCGTTCGGTGCGGCGGACAGCGCGGCCACCGCGCGTGCCCTGATGTGGCTGGCGCTGGGCCTGCCGGCGCATGTGCTGATCAAGGCGCTGTCGCCGGCGTTCTATGCCCGCAGCGACACGATGACGCCGCTGCTCGCGACTGCCAAGGGCTTCGTGGTGACGGTCGTGCTCGCGGTTCTGCTCGGTCATGTCTTTGGCGCAAGCGGAATCGCGGCAAGCATCGCGGCTGGCGCCTGGAGCAGCGCGCTCGCGCTGCTCCGCAAGGGCGCGGGCGAGTTCGGCTTCTCGATCGACGCGGCGGCCCGCACGCGGCTGCCGCGGATCGTGCTGGCCGCGATCGCCATGGGCGCCCTGCTCTGGCTGACCGCAGGTCTGGTGCCGGCCGGCGCCCATGGGCTCATCCACTTCATTGCGCTGGGTGTGCAGATCGCAGCCGGAATCGCCGTCTACGGCCTGTTGCTGCAGATCCTCGGTGCCGCCTCCTGGCGCGAGGCGGTTAACGCATTGAAACGGCCCAGCTAGACCACGGCCTCCGCGAAAGACCCTTGACGGGGCAGCGCCGCTGTTGGAAACGACGGCCGAATACCTATGGGAAGGCTGACCATGCCATTCGTTGAACGGGTCTTTTCGGGCGTCCAGCCGACGGGCAATCTGCACCTCGGCAATTACCTCGGCGCCATCGTCAACTTCGTGAAGATGCAGGAAACCCACAATTGCATCTATTGCGTCGTCGACATGCACGCGATCACGCAAGGGGTGGACGTCTGGGGCGGGCCGGTCGAGCTCGCGCGCAACACCCGCGAGGTGACCGCCGCGTTCATCGCGGCCGGCATCGATCCGAAGAAGCACATCGTGTTCAACCAGAGCCAGGTCTCGGGCCATGCCGAGCTCGCCTGGATCTTCAACTGCGTCGCGCGCATGGGCTGGCTGGGACGCATGACCCAGTTCAAGGAGAAGGCCGGCAAGGACCGGGAGAACGCCTCGGTCGGGCTGTTCGACTATCCCGTGCTGATGGCGGCCGACATCCTGCTCTACCGCGCCACCCACGTTCCCGTGGGTGAGGACCAGAAGCAGCATCTCGAACTGTCGCGCGACATCGCGCAGAAGTTCAACAACGACTTCGGCGACTCGATCCGCGCGCAGGGCGTCAATGACGGGCTGTTCTTCCCGCTGCCGGAACCCTTGATTACGGGTCCGGCGACGCGCGTGATGAGCCTGCGCGACGGCACCAAGAAGATGTCGAAGTCGGACGCCTCCGACAATTCGCGCATCAACCTCACCGACGATGCCGACACCATCGCGCAGAAGATCCGCAAGGCGAAGACCGATCCGGAGCCGCTGCCGACGGAAGAGAAGGGCCTGGAAGCGCGGCCCGAGGCCGACAATCTCGTCGGCATCTTCGCCGCGCTGTCCGGCCGCTCCAAGGCGGACGTGCTGCGCGAGTTCGGCGGCGGCCAGTTCTCCAGCTTCAAGAACGCGCTGGCGGAGCTGTGCGTGACCAAGCTCGCGCCGATCGCCGGCGAGATGAAGCGCCTCGTCGCCGACCCTGGCCACATCGAGGCGATCCTGAACGACGGATCCGACCGGGCGCGCGCGATCGCCGACGAGACCATGAAGCTCTCCAAGGACATCGTCGGCTTCATTCGCCGGCGCTAGGGCGCGCTTCGCGATACCGGCTGGCGCCACGGCGCCGGCCGCTTCGCCCCTCCCAAACATCGCGGGAGTGTGGCAGCATGCTCCCCGTGCACAATCCGGGACATGCATGACCAGCAAGCGACTTTGCTACGAGCCGGGTCACAAGCCCAAATGCCTCGTCATCGTCGACGACAGCGCCGAATGGGATCGCGCCGTCTATTACGCCAGCCGCTGGGCGATTCGCGCCGGCGGCGGCGTGGTGATGCTGCGCATCATCGAGCCTGAGCAGCAGAGCCAGGAATGGCTGGGGGTCGCCGACATCATGCGCGCCGAGGCACAGGAAGCCGCCGAAGCCGCGCTCGACCGCGCCGCCGGGCGCGCCAACGGCATCGCCGCCATCACGCCGGAGCGCGTCATTCGCGAAGGCAGCGCGATGGAACAGCTGCTCGCAGTGATCGACGAGGATCCTGATATCGCCATGCTGGTGCTCGCCGCAAATCCCGGCGCGGAGGGCCCGGGGCCATTGGTCTCGCTGCTCGCGCATGCGCTCGGCACGTTCCCGGTGCCGGTGACGATCATCTCGGGTGCCCTGAGCGATGAGAGCGTGGATTCGCTGTCCTAGCGACGATGCATCTTACCCTCCCCTGGAGGGGAGGGTCGGCTCATGTTGAGCGAAGCGAGGCATGAGACGGGGTGGGGTGACGGTCTCTCCACATCCGACACTGCCCGAGTGGAGAGATCACCCCACCCCGCTCGCGCTGCGCGCGATCGACCACGGGCGAGCTACGCTCGTCCCGGACCCCTCCAGGGGAGGGTAAGGCCAACCCACTGATTTTTATGAGCTAATATCCCGCCTCCCCTTGACCGTGCGTTAGCCGTCGCCATCTGCTAGGGGATAGAGCACGCGCCGGCCTTGAACCGGCGACGTCTGGAGAAAACCATGTTCATTCAAACCGAAGCCACCCCCAATCCCGCCACGCTGAAGTTCATTCCCGGCCGCGTCGTGGTCGACGGCAGCCCGATGGAATTTTCGAGCCGCGAATCGGCGGCGCGTTCGCCGCTCGCCGAAAAGCTGTTCGAGGTGCCCGGCGTCACCGGCGTGTTCTACGGATCGGACTTCATCACCGTGACGAAGGCGAGCGGTGAGTGGCAGCAGCTCAAGCCGGCGATCCTGGGTGCCATCATGGAGCACTACATGTCGGGCGCGCCGCTGCTGGCCGACGGCACGGCCACAAGCGAGGCCGATCTCGATGACGAGGACGAGTTCTTCGACGAGGCCGACGCCGAGACCGTCGACATGATCAAGGACCTGATCGAGACCCGGGTGCGGCCGGCCGTCGCCAATGACGGCGGCGACATCACCTTCCGCGGCTTCAAGGACGGTATTGTCTATCTCAACATGAAGGGCGCCTGCTCCGGATGCCCGTCATCGACGGCGACGCTCCAGCACGGCATCCAGAACCTGCTCAAGCACTTCGTGCCTGACGTGGTTGAAGTCCGGCCAATGTAAGCCGGTTACGCCGCCTTCTTCTTCGCGCTGATCAGCTTGCGGTTGATCAGCACTTCCGCGATCTGGATCGCGTTGAGGGCCGCGCCCTTGCGTAAGTTATCGGATACGCACCACAGCGCGAGACCGTTCTCCACGGTCGCGTCCTCGCGGATGCGGCTGATGTAAGTCGCGTCCTCGCCGGCCGCTTCATAGGGCGTGGCGTAGCCGCCGGGCTCCTGCTTGTCGATGACGAGGCAGCCCGGCGCCACGCGCAGGATGTTGCGCGCTTCATCGGCGGTGATCGGATTCTCGAACTCGATGTTGACGGCCTCGGAATGGCCGACGAACACAGGCACGCGCACGCAGGTGGCGGACAGCTTGATCTTGGGATCCAGGATCTTCTTGGTCTCCGCCATCATCTTCCACTCTTCCTTGGTGTAGCCGTCCTCCATGAAGACGTCGATGTGAGGGATGACGTTGAAGGCGATGCGCTTGGGGAATTTCTTCGCGACCAGCTCGTCGTTGGTGTAGACGGCCTTGGTCTGCGAGAACAATTCGTCCATCGCGTCCTTGCCGGCGCCCGACACCGACTGATAGGTCGAGACCACGACGCGCTTGATCGTCGCCTTCTCGTGCAGCGGCTTGAGCGCCACCACGAGCTGGGCGGTCGAGCAGTTCGGGTTGGCGATGATGTTCTTCTTCTTGAAGCCTTCGGTCGCGGCCGCATTCACCTCGGGCACGATCAGCGGCACGTCCGGATCCATGCGCCAAGCGGAGGAATTGTCGATCACCACAGCGCCGGCGGCGCCGATCTTCGGCGACCATTCCTTCGACACCGACCCGCCCGCCGACATCAGGCAGATGTCGACGTCGGAGAAGTCGTAATGCTCGAGCGCTTTGACCTTCAGGGTGCGGTCGCCGTAGGAGACTTCGACACCGACGCTGCGGCGTGAGGCCAGGGCCACGACCTCGTCCGCGGGGAATTTGCGCTCATCCAGGATGTTGAGCATTTCCCGACCGACATTGCCGGTCGCGCCGACGACTGCGACTTTGTAACCCATCGTTCACTCTCCGATGAAAAAGCCCGTTCCCGAAGCTGACGCTTAAACAGGAAGAGCAGCGCTTCTATGCGAGAACCGGCCTCAAGACAACGTTAAGACCATGCCTTAGGGACGTGGATGCAGTCGCCTGAGGCCAGCACGGCCGTTAGCCCTACCCAGATCCAGCTGACGCTCTTGGCCTTGGCCGACGAGGTCGTCGGCACGCTGGCGCATCTGGTCGCCTATGTGGGGGCGCTCGCCCTGTTTGCCATCCTCGCCCTCGCAGGCCTGGGACAGCTGCCTGACCTGCGTGGCGATGGTCCGGCGGACAGACCGGGCTGGAGCATCGCCGACCGCTCGCATCCGGCCTTCGCCGTCAGCCGGATCGATTCATCAGAAAAAACAGCCTCTTACGTCATCTTTAGGCATCCCGAGGGCGGCCGCAGGGACGTGCTGCGCTGGACCGATATGGCGGACAAGCCGGTGGCCGAACTCGAAATCTACCGCCAAGGCGTCGAATTCGACGTGACACGGCCGGCGGCCGCGGGCTTGGCCGCCCGCATGGGTTTGGGTGCAGATGCCCCGCTCGAGCAGGCCGGCCTGATTGACAGCAAATTCGGCCCCGTCGCCCTGTTCCGGCCGGTCGGCGCGACAGAGGGGACGCGGGCCTGCCTCGGCTATCTCAAGCGCTACGAGGAGCCCGCCTTGCAGATCTCCGGCTTCTCCTGCCAGGGCGACAGCTTGCCCGCCCGCCGCGCGGCGATCGCCTGCACGCTGAACCGGCTGACGCTGCTGGCCTCGGGCAACGAGCCGAGGCTGGCGGAATTGTTCGCCCATGCCGAACTCAGGCGCCGCGGCTGTGACCCTCAGGGCTCGCCGGACTGGCTGCTGGGCGCAGCGAACGCGCAATTGCGCGGAGCGCTTTGACTTGCATCAAGGATTCTGCATCAAGCTCAAGTAGCTGGTTTGCATGCAACTTTTGCCGGCGCGCACGATTATTCCGAGCTGGTGTGACCCAATTGACCTAGTTGCGTCCGCCCCGGCCGGGCTAGTATGGGGTGAAATCGACTGGCGGCCTGCCGCCTGAAGGGGACGTGATGAGCTTGAAATTTTCTGCCGCGAACAAACTGGCGACATTGCTTGCGGCGGGCGCCGCAATGGCCATTGCGTTCGCGACCCCGGCTTCCGCCGACACCAGGACCAAGCAGCGCTATGACGACCGCGGCCGGCCCTATTACGGCCCGAGCGGCCCCAACACGGTCTATCAACAGGGCCGCACCCGCCTCTATGTGAGCAAGCGCTCCTGGCTCGATGGCGGCACCGAGGTCAATCCGGGCGACCGCAAGTTCACCGACTACGCCTTCCCCCCGGCCGTGGGCTATCCGTCCTTCGCCCGCGAGAACCTCAACCGGCCGATCGACCGCCAGCCGCTCTCCCCGCCGCAGGATGTCGGCGGCTATCCGCAGAACTTCCCGCTGTACTGAGGCGGGCGTCACGACCGAATCAAAATGGCCGGTGCTCACGCCCGGCCATTTTTGTTTTTCGCGAGATGCGTCCGTCTTACGCATTGGCTGCCGGATCGTAGCGCCGGCAAAATTCTTCGATGGCCTCGGAGCGGAAATCACTGAGGCGTTCGAAGATCAGCGCATCCGGCCAATCCCACCAGGAGATGCGGCGCAGGCTTGCGGAAACGGTATCGTCAAAGCGCTTGCGGATGGGACGGGCGGGAACGCCACCGACGATGGTGTACGGCTCGACATCGCGGCTAACGACGGCGCCTGCGGCGATCACTGCGCCATCGCCGACGCTCACGCCTGGCAGCAGGATGGCGGCGTGGCCGATCCAGACATCGTTGCCGACGATCACCCGGTCGCCGCGCCTACCTGCGAAGAAGTCGCGGTCGCGCGTCGCGCCCGCCTCGTAATATTCGGGGACGTAGGTGAAGCGGTGCTGCGAGGGACGGCCCATCGGGTGGTTTGGCGCACCGATCCGCACCGAGTTGGCGATCGCCGTGAACTTGCCGATCACGGCGTCGGCGACGTCGCAATTCTCGCCGAGATAGGAGTAGTCGCCGAGCGAAGCATATTCGATGCGCGTGCCCGCAAGCACCTCGCAACGCCGCCCGACCTGCGCCTCGCGCAGGCGCGCCGTCTCATGGATGACGGTTTCCGCGATCTTGGGGCGGGGTGTATCCATGAGGCGGTTTCCAATGAGGCCGTAGCCCGGATGGAGCGAAGCGCAATCCGGGAAGGTCTGTCCACGGGGTGAGAACCCGGATTTCGCTTCGCTCCATCCAGGCTACGATTCTTCCCGCCTTACGCGTGCAGCTTCTGCAATTCCTTCAGGATCGCTTCGCCCATCTGCGTGGTGGAAGCGGCCGTGGTGCCTTCCGACTTGATGTCGGCGGTGCGCAGACCGCTGGCCAGCACGGCAGCGATGGCCTGGTCGACCTTGTCGGCGAGATCGCCCATGTCGAAAGAATAGCGCAACGCCATGCCGAAGGACGAGATCATCGCGATGGGATTGGCGAGGCCCTTGCCGGCGATATCGGGGGCCGAGCCGTGCACGGGCTCGTACAGCGCCTTGCGCTTCTTGGTCTTGACGTCGACCTCGCCGAGCGAGGCCGAGGGCAGCATGCCGAGCGAGCCGGTGAGCATCGCCGCGATGTCGGAGAGCATGTCGCCGAATAGATTGTCCGTCACGATGACGTCGAACTGCTTCGGCCATTTCACCAGCATCATGCCGCCGGAATCGGCGAGCTGATGCTCGAGCGTGACATCGGGGTATTCGCGCTTGTGGACCTGAGTCATGACCTCGTTCCAGAGCACGCCCGATTTCATGACGTTGCGCTTCTCCATCGACGTCACCTTGTTCTTGCGCTTCCGGGCAAGCTCGAAGGCGACGCGGCCGATGCGCTCGATCTCATAGGTATCGTAGACCTGGGTATCGATGGCGCGCTTCTGGCCGTTGCCGAGATCGGTGATGGTCTTCGGCTCGCCGAAATAGACGCCGCCGGTGAGCTCACGCACGATGACGATGTCGAGGCCCTCGACCGCCTCGCGCTTCAGGCTGGAAGCATCCGCCAGCGCCGGATAGCACACGGCGGGACGGAGGTTGGCGAACAGCGCGAGATCCTTGCGCAGGCGCAAGAGGCCGGCTTCCGGGCGCACCTCGTAAGGCACGGCATCCCACTTCGGACCGCCGACCGCGCCGAAGATCACGGCGTCGGCGTCCTTGGCCTTGGCCATGTCGCCTTCGGAGATCGACACCTTGTGCGCGTCATAGGCGGAGCCGCCGACGAGGCCGGTGTCGGTCTCGAACTTGGCGATCCCGGCCGAATTGAGCCAGTCGATCAGCCGCTTCACCTCGCCCATCACCTCGGGGCCGATACCGTCGCCGGGAAGCAGCAGCAGTTTGTGGGTCGCCATGGTCGTGTCCTTTTCGATCCTCTCTCGTCATTCCGGGACGCGCCTCTTAGCGCGGGCCCGGAATCCATAGCCACCAGCCGGGGTTATGGATTCCGGGCTCGCGCTTCGCGCGCCCCGGAATGACGGCGCCGGAGTGCTAGAGCGGCGTTGCGCGCTTGGCAAGACACCATTGCCGCGCTGCGGCTGTGCAAGGCCGGCGGGGCCTGCCACACTGGACGGGCCGGAGTACCCCTTGCACGCCCCTGATCGCCCCCTGCCCGACGCACACCCCGCGCGGCTGATCCTGACCCTGTCGCTGGCAGCCACCGTCGGGCTCGGCATCGGCCGCTTTGCCTATGCGCTGGTGCTGCCGGACATGCGGGAGGACCTCGGCTGGTCCTACTCGGCGGCCGGTTTCATGAACACGATCAACGCCGTCGGCTATCTCGTCGGCGCGCTGGTGGCGTCCCGCCTGATCCGGCGCGTCGGCTGGGCCGCCGCGATCCGCGGCGGAACCATTGCCTGCGTCGCCGCGCTCGCCACCTGCGCGCTGACGGGGGATTTCGTCGCGCTGAGCCTGGCGCGCCTGGTGCTGGGCCTGGGCGCGGCGGCCGGCTTCGTCGCCGGCGGCGCGCTCGCCGCCACCATCGCCCAGTCGCGGCCCGAACGGGCCAACTTTCTGCTCAGCCTGTTCTATGCCGGACCCGGCATCGGCATTCTGTCCTCGGGGCTGATCGCCCCGTTCACGCTGCAATATTTCGGGCCGGGCTCGTGGTGGATCGTGTGGTGGGCGCTGACGCTGCTGTCGGTCGCGATGACGATCCCGCTGTTCCTGATCCGCATCGAGAGCGGCGCGCGCTTCTCCGAAGGCGGTCATGCCTCGTTCGCGATCCTGCCGGTGCTGATTTATCTGGCCGGCTATTTCCTGTTCGGCGCCGGCTACATCGCCTACATGACCTTCATGATCGCCTATGTGCGCGAGGGCGGCGGCGGGGCCGCGGCGCAGGCGGCGTTCTGGGGGTTGATCGGTCTGAGCGCGTTCGTGACGCCCTGGGCCTGGCGCGGCGTGCTGGCGCTCGACCGCGGCGGGCTCGCCACCGCCATCATCCTCGGCACCAACGCAGCTGGCGCAGCGCTGCCGATGCTCGGGCATTCGCCGGCCTGGCTCGCGGTCTCCGCGATCGTGTTCGGCGTCGCCTTTTTCGCCGTGGTCGGCTCGACCACCGCCTTCGTCCGCTTCAACTATCCGCCAGAGGTGTGGCCGACCGCGATCGCGGCGATGACGATCTCGTTCGGCGTCGGTCAGACGCTCGGGCCGATCGTGGTCGGCGCGATCACCGATGCGCTGGGAAGCTTGAGCTACGCGCTGAATGTGTCGGCGGCGCTGCTGGCGCTGGGCGCGGTGGCGGCGTTGTGCCAGCGGAAGGTGGGGCCCAAAGTGGCGAATGGCGAATAGCGAGCGGCGAATTGTGAGCCGCGAGTGCGTTTACCTACTCCCCATTCGCTATTCGCCCTCTCAGCTCCCGCTGAACGAATTATACCCCTGGTCTTCCCAATAGCCGCCCTTGTAATCGTTGGTGACTTCCATCGAGACCACGTATTTCGGGTTCTTGAAGCCGAGCTTGGTCGGCACGCGGATCTTCATCGGAAAGCCGTAGGCGCGCGGCAGGATCTCGTTTGCGTATTTGAACGTCATCTGCGTCTGCGGATGCAGCGCACTGCGCATGTCGAGCGGCGAGTTGTAGCCGTCCTTGTCGGCGCACTGGAACCAGACATAATTCGCGCGCGTATCGGCGCCGATCAGCTTCAGGAAATCGCGCAACGGCGTGCCGGTCCAGCTGCCGATCGCGCTCCAGCCCTCGACGCAGATGTGACGCGTGATCTGCGTGACCTGCGGCAATCGATGGAGCTCGTCCAGCGTCCAGGACTTCTTGTTGTCGACGAGGCCGCGCACCTCGAGCTTCCAATCCGCGGCCGAGATGTCAGGCGCGTCGTCGAGATCGTAATAGGCGTTGAACGGGAACGGCTTGGTGATCGCGCTTTCGGGGAAGGTCGGCGCCAGCGCGTCGGGATTGAAAATGAAGGCCTGCACCGCGTCGTTGAACTTCGAGACCTTCGCCAGCATGGTCTCGGCCGAAGACGAATCGATCACATCGCAACCCGTGAGCAGCGTCAGCGCCCCTAAGCTGGCGCCGCCCGCGATGAAGCGGCGCCGGGCGAGATCAGGCATGGTCTTGATGGAATCCTTGATCAGCAGCCGCTTGTCGACGCCGGGGATCAGGAACGGACGTTTGGCCATGTTCTCCTCACATATCCATTTTGAGCATGATCTTGTCGGAAAACCGCTTCACACTTTTCCGGATCATGCTCTAGCGACCGATGATCATCGCGCGCAGACTCTTCGGCACGAGCAGCGCAAGCAAGACGTGGACGACCAGAAACGCGCAGATCGCGGCCATGCAGAAGAAGTGGACATAGCGCGCGGCCGGATAATCGCCGAACAGCATCACGAGATAATAGAGCTGCACGGGCTTCCAAATCGCAAGGCCCGACAGCACGATCAGCACGCCGACCACGATGATGCCGGCATAGAGCAGCCGCTGCACGTAATTGTAGACGGTGAGATCGTCATGGCCGAGCTTAAAGGTCAGCGCCGCCCTGACGTCGTGGAGCACGCCCGATGCCGTGATCGGCAGCAGCTTCTTGCGGAAGCGGCCGGTGGCGATGCCGGTGACGAGATAGGCGAAGCCGTTGATCATCAGCAGCCACATCGCCGCAAAATGCCAGAGCAGGCCGCCGCCGAGCCAGCCGCCCAGCGTGTACTCGCGCGGAAAGCGGAAGTCGAACAGCGGCGAGGCGTTGTAGATCTGCCAGCCCGACAGGATCATCAGGATCATGGCGAGCGCGTTGATCCAATGCATGACCCGCACCCAGGCCGGCTGGATCACTTTGGACTTGGTGGCCGTGACCTGCTCGTCGGTGACTGTGAGGCTCGCCATGGCGGGTTCCATCCTGAGGGCGTGTGACAGCGATTATACGCCGGTGTTTCGGCTTTCGTTACATCCCGTTCGCCATCGAATCGATGTCGTGAGGCTATTGTGGTCACAAAAGAGCGAGCCGGGTATCCCCGGCTCGCGGTCTGAGGACGTCCTGTTCGGGGATGAAACAGGATCGCGCGGTGTTACGTCGCCGGCATCAGCACGGTATCGACCACATGGATCACGCCGTTCGACTGGTTGACGTTGGTGATCGTCACCATCGAGGTGCCGCCCTTGGCGTCGACGATCCAGACCTTGCCGTCCATTTTCTTCACCGTCAGCTCCTCGCCTTCGGCGGTCTTCAGCTTCTTGCCGTCGGTGAGGTCGGAAGCCGCGAGCTTGCCGGGCACGACATGGTAGGTGAGAATCTTGGTCAGCGTTGCCTTGTTCTCGGGCTTGACCAGGCTGTCGACGGTGCCGGCCGGCAGCTTGCCGAAGGCGGCGTTGGTCGGCGCGAACACCGTGAACGGGCCCTTGCCTTCGAGCGTCGGCACCAGGCCGGCCGCCTTCACCGCCGCCACCAGCGTGGTGTGATCCTTGGAGTTGACCGCGTTCTGGACGATGTTCTTGGACGGGTACATCGCGGCGCCGCCGACCATGACGGTCTTTTCCTCGGCACTGGCGGGCGCGACGACGGTCGCGGTGAGGGCCAGGGCGCTGAAGGCGGCGGCAGCGAGATAGGCAATGCGCTTCGACATGAGAGAGTCTCCCGATTGAATTGAGACCGGCGTTGGCCGGCGTTGAGTTGAGCAACAACGGCGCCTGCGACAGTTAAGGGTGATGCAGCAGTGCCGTCGTTGGACCGAACTACGGGAGGGTTTCAGGTGCGGTTTCGGGGAAAAATTCTTTGTGATGGGTGAAACTATCGGCGGGGATGTTCGTGTGCGAACGAGAGCACCCGGACAAGCGTAGCGAAGCAGTAGGGTGGGCAAAGCGAAGCGTGCCCACCAAACGCAAATGCGGAGAGAGATGGTGGGCACGGCGCTTCGCGCCTTTGCCCATCCTGCGACGGCGTACCCGTTGAGGCAGTGTCCTCGCCTCAATCCCTGTTGTTCGGCGTCTGAATGAACCCGCGATTATGCGTCGGGCTGATCAGCACTTCGTTGATGCAGACCCGCGCCGGCATGCTCGCGATGAAGGCGATGGTACGGCCGAGATCTTCGGGCTGCAGCATCTTCGCCTGCTCGGCTTCGCTCGGCACCACCGGTCGCAGCTTCAGGATCGGCGTCGCCACCTCGCCCGGCATCAGGCAGCAGGCGCGCAGGCCGTTGACGCATTCGTCCATGTTGAAGGAATGGGTCAGCGCCAGCACCGCGTGCTTGGTGGTGGTGTAGGCCGGGCCCGGCATCTTCGAGACGTGACGGCCGGCCCAGGACGAGACGTTGATGATGGAACCGTCCTGCTGCTTGCGCATCGTCGGCAGCACGGCGCGCATGCAATAGAGCACGCCGTTGAGATTGACCTGGACCAGTCTGTCCCAGCCCTCCAGCTCCATGTCCTTCCAGCTGCGCTTGGGAACATTGATGCCGGCGTTGTTCACCAGCAGATCGATGCGGCCGTGCCGGGCGACGATATCATCCGCCGCCTTCTGCGCCTCGGCGGCCTTGGACACGTCCAGCGCGATCGCCTCGGCCGCGCCGCCCGCTTTCGTGATCTTCGCGACCACGGCATCCAGCGCATCCTTGCGGCGTCCCGACACCACCACCGTCCAGCCGTCGGCAGCTAACGCCTCCGCGCCGGCCTCCCCGATCCCGCTGCCACCGCCCGTGACCCAGGCCACGCGTTTCCCGCTTTTTGACATGCAATCTGTCTCCGTTGCTTGATCGGGGCGGTTTTTGCTAATCCAGCCCGCGGTTTTGACCGGCCTGTGCCGGCGAGGAATGTTGCATGAACCAAGCTGCCAACGCCAATTTGTTTTCCCGCCTGTTCGAGGGCCTCGCCGATCCGAAGCGGCTCGCGATCGAGACGCATGACGGCGCCCATATCAGCTATGGCGATCTGATCGCGCGCGCGGGCCAGATGGCGAACGTGCTGGTCGCGCGCGGCGTGAAGCCGGGCGACCGCGTCGCGGTACAGGTGGAGAAGTCGGTCGCCAATATCGTGCTGTATCTCGGCACGGTGCGCGCCGGCGCGGTCTATCTGCCGCTGAACACGGCCTATACGCTGAACGAGCTCGACTACTTCATCGGCGATGCCGAGCCGTCGCTGGTGGTCTGCGATCCTGCCAAGGCGGAGGGGCTCGCGCCGATCGCAGGCAAGGTGAGGGCGAAGGTCGAGACGCTCGGGGCTGACGGCAAGGGCTCGCTGACGGAGGCCACCGACAAAGCGAGCCGCGAATTCACGACGGTGCCGCGTGAAAGCGACGATCTTGCCGCGATCCTCTACACCTCGGGCACCACCGGCCGCTCCAAGGGCGCGATGCTGACGCATGACAATCTCGCGTCTAACTCGCTCTCGCTCGTCGACTATTGGCGCTTCACCGACAAGGACGTCCTGATCCACGCGCTGCCGATCTACCACACCCACGGCCTGTTCGTGGCGACCAACGTGACGCTGTTCGCCCGGGCGTCGATGATCTTCCTGCCGAAGTTCGATCCGGACCTGATCATCAAGCTGATGGCGCGCGCCACGGTGTTGATGGGCGTGCCGACCTTCTACACCCGCCTGCTGCAGAACCCTGCGCTGTCGCACGAGACGACGAAGCACATGCGTCTGTTCATCTCGGGTTCGGCGCCGCTGCTCGCCGACACCCATCGCGAATGGTCGGCGCGCACGGGTCATGCCGTGCTCGAGCGCTACGGCATGACCGAGACCAACATGAACACGTCGAACCCGTATGACGGCGAGCGCGTGCCCGGAGCGGTCGGCTTTCCGCTGCCGGGCGTCTCCGTGCGCGTGACCGATCCCGAGACAGGGAAAGAGCTGGCGCGCGACGAAATCGGCATGATCGAGGTGAAGGGGCCGAACGTCTTCAGGGGCTATTGGCGCATGCCGGAGAAGACCAAGGCCGAATTCCGGCCCGACGGCTTCTTCATCACCGGCGATCTCGGCAAGATCGACGCCAAGGGTTACGTGCACATCCTCGGACGCGGCAAGGATCTCGTGATCTCCGGCGGCTTCAACGTCTACCCGAAGGAGATCGAGAGCGAGATCGACGCCATGCCTGGCGTGGTGGAGTCGGCCGTGATCGGCGTGCCGCACACCGATTTCGGCGAGGGCGTCACCGCGGTGCTGGTGCGCCAGCCCGGCGCGAGCATCGATGAAGCGGCCGTGCTGAAGGGCCTCGACGGGCGCCTCGCGAAATTCAAGATGCCGAAGCGGGTCTTCGTGGTCGACGAGCTACCGCGCAATACGATGGGCAAGGTGCAGAAGAACGTGCTGCGCGAAACGTACAAGGATATTTACGCGAAGAAGTGAGAGAGCTCCGCTCTGTCGGCGTCATTGCGAGCGGCTCTTGCGACGAAGCAATCCGGCTGCCGACGACCAACAGATAGCACCTGACACGTCGCACGGTCCGGCTGGGGTGGAATGCAGGGTGCGCATATCCGCCCGCAGTGCGGGAACCGGTGCGGGTGCCGGGAGTCGCTGGGGTCGCAGCCGGGACGGCTCCCTCGGCAACGTCCCTCGCACGTTGCGGCCGCACGGGCTCGAGGCGGCTTAGAGGCGTTCCAATAGCGATTTCA
Organism: Bradyrhizobium yuanmingense; assembly: GCF_025200905.1. Classification (NCBI taxonomy): domain Bacteria; kingdom Pseudomonadati; phylum Pseudomonadota; class Alphaproteobacteria; order Hyphomicrobiales; family Nitrobacteraceae; genus Bradyrhizobium; species Bradyrhizobium yuanmingense. Next base: position 7,347,124 of record NZ_CP104173.1, read on the forward strand.
ATGCGCCGTACGCTCGCGCCAAAGAATGAATTTAGATTCCTATACTCGTTGGCGGACCGATAGGCTGGTATACCAAGACCCTGATTGGCCTTGGTTCATCAAGGCCATAGAGCTGAACCACAGTTCGGTTTATGTCGATTTGGTGATTGCGCAGGCCAGATCGACTCCGTAAATAGAGCCCACCTTTCGCGATCCCCGCGCGCCCCATGCTGGGCCGCAACAAACATCAAAAGCCGCCCATGACCGCACGGATCGAACGACCGCTTTCGCCGCACATCCAAACCTATCGCTGGACGCTGACGATGGCTCTATCCATCGTGCACCGCGCCACCGGTATCGCCCTTTACGTCGGAACCCTGCTGCTGGTCTGGTGGCTGGTTGCGGCGGCCTCCGGCCCGGCCGCCTATGCCCATGTCCAGGCTTTCTCCAGCAGCATCATCGGCCGGCTGATTGTGTTCGGCTACACCTGGGCCCTGATGCACCACATGCTCAGCGGCATCCGGCATTTCGTCTGGGATCTCGGCTACGGCTTCAAGGCCAATGAGCGCGAAGCGCTGACCTGGGGCGCCCTGGTCGGCGGCATCGCACTGACGGTGCTGATCTGGATCATCGCCTATGCAAACGGAGGCGGCCGATGAGCTTTGACGAATCCCACGGCTCTCCGAAGCGTCCCTCGATGCGCACCCCGCTCGGGCGCGTCCGCAATCTCGGCGCCGCGCATTCCGGCACGTCCGATTTCTGGCGCCAGCGCATCACCGGCGTCGCCATGACGCTGCTGATGATCCCGGCGCTGGTCATTATCATGATGCTGCTCGGCCGCAACCAGGTCTACGCGGCGCAGACCCTGAGCTCCATTCCCGTTGCGGTGATCCTGCTCCTCTTCATCTTCGCCAGCGCCTGGCACATGAAGATCGGCATGCAGGTGGTGATCGAGGACTACGTCCATAACGAGAAGCTCAAGCTCACCGCGATCATGCTCAACAATTTCTTCTCGGTCGCCGTGGCGCTCGCCTCGACCTACGCGATCCTGAAGCTTTCTTCCGGAGTGTAACCCATGGCCGCTGAGACCAATGGCAAGGGCAACGGCGCTCCCGCCACCAACGGAAAAGCCTATCCGATCGAAGACCACACCTATGACGTCGTCGTGGTCGGCGCCGGCGGTGCCGGCCTGCGCGCCGTCGTCGGCTGCAGCGAAGCCGGCCTCCGCACCGCCTGCATCACCAAGGTGTTTCCGACCCGTTCGCACACGGTCGCGGCGCAGGGCGGCATCTCCGCTTCGCTCGGCAACATGCACAAGGACGACTGGCGCTGGCACATGTACGACACCGTGAAGGGGTCGGACTGGCTCGGGGACCAGGACGCGATCGAATACATGGTGCGCAACGCGCCCGACGCGGTCTACGAGCTCGAGCATTGGGGCGTGCCGTTCTCGCGCACCGAGGACGGCAAGATCTACCAGCGTCCGTTCGGCGGCATGACCACCGAGTTCGGCAAGGCCCAGGCGCAGCGCACCTGCGCCGCCGCCGACCGCACCGGCCACGCCATGCTGCACACGATGTACGGCCAGTCGCTGCGCCACGCGGCCGAGTTCTTCATCGAGTTCTTCGCCATCGACCTGATCATGGACGACCAGGGCACCTGCCGCGGCGTCATCGCGCTCAAGCTCGACGACGGCACGCTGCACCGTTTCCGCGCCCAGACCACGATCCTGGCGACCGGCGGCTATGGCCGCGCCTATGCCTCCTGCACCTCGGCGCACACCTGCACCGGCGATGGCGGCGGCATGGTGCTGCGCGCCGGCCTGCCGATGCAGGACATGGAGTTCGTGCAGTTCCATCCGACCGGCATCTACGGCTCGGGCTGTCTCGTCACCGAGGGTGCGCGCGGCGAAGGCGGCTATCTCGTCAACGCCGAAGGCGAGCGGTTCATGGAGCGCTATGCGCCGTCGGCCAAGGACCTCGCCTCGCGCGACGTGGTCTCGCGCGCGATGACCATCGAGATCCGCGAGGGACGCGGCGTCGGCAAGAAGAAGGACCACATCTTCCTGCATCTCGACCATCTCGATCCCGCCGTGCTCGCCGAACGCCTGCCGGGCATCTCGGAATCGGCCAAGATCTTCGCCAATGTCGACGTGACGCGCGAGCCGATCCCGATCGTGCCGACCGTGCATTACAACATGGGCGGCATCCCCACGAATTATCACGGCGAGGTGCTGACCAAGAAGGACGGCGACGACAACGCGGTGATCCCCGGCCTGATGGCGATCGGCGAAGCGGCCTGCGTCTCCGTGCACGGCGCCAACCGCCTCGGCTCCAACTCGCTGATCGACCTCGTCGTGTTTGGCCGCGCCGCCGCGTTGCGCCTGGCCGAAAAGCTCACACCCAACGCCAAGCAGCCCGAGCTGCCGACGAACTCGGCCGAGATGGCGCTCGGTCGCCTCGACCATTACCGCTACGCCTCAGGCGGCACGCCGACCGCGAAGCTGCGCGAAGGCATGCAGCACGTGATGCAGAACAATTGCGCCGTGTTCCGCACCGGCGAAGTGCTGAGCGAAGGCCAGAACCTGATCGCGAAGGTCCACAGCGGCATCACCGACATCGCCGTCTCCGACCGCTCGCTGGTCTGGAATTCGGACCTCGTCGAGACGCTGGAGTTCGACAATCTGATCTCGCAGGCGGTGGTGACGATGAACTCGGCCGCCAACCGCACCGAGAGCCGCGGCGCCCATGCCCGCGAGGACTTCTCCGAGCGCGACGACAAGAACTGGATGAAGCACACGCTGGCCTGGCTGGACGATGCCGGCAAGGTCAGGATCGAGTATCGCCCGGTTCACAACTACACCATGACCAACGACGTGCAGTACATCCCGCCCAAAGCTCGCGTTTACTAAACGTCGCGCGTGTATTGATCGAACAGCGAAGGCCTTAATCGAATGGTTGAATTCGCACTTCCGAAGAACTCCAAGATCACTGGCGGCAAGACCTGGCCGAAGCCCCCGGGCGCGACCGAGCTCCGCGAGTTCAAGGTCTATCGCTGGAATCCGGACGACGGCAAGAATCCAAGCGTCGATACCTATTACATCGACACCAATGATTGCGGCCCGATGGTGCTGGACGGCCTGATCTGGATCAAGAACCACATCGACCCGTCGCTGACCTTCCGCCGCTCCTGCCGTGAAGGCGTCTGCGGCTCCTGCGCGATGAACATCGACGGCCAGAACACGCTGGCCTGCACCAAGTCGATGCACGACGTGAAGGACGGCGCGGTGAAGATCAACCCGCTGCCGCATCAGCCGGTGGTCAAGGACCTCGTCCCCGACCTCACCAATTTCTACGCGCAATACGCCTCTGTGGAGCCCTGGCTGAAGACGACCTCGCCGACACCGCAGAAGGAATGGCGCCAGAGCCACGAGGACCGCGAGAAGCTCGACGGCCTCTACGAGTGCATCCTCTGCGCCTGCTGCTCGACCTCCTGCCCGAGCTATTGGTGGAACAGCGAGCGCTATCTCGGCCCCGCCGCGCTGCTCCAGGCCAACCGCTGGGTCTCGGATTCGCGCGACGAGGCCACCGGCGAGCGGCTCGACAATCTCGAGGACCCGTTCCGGCTCTATCGCTGCCACACCATCATGAACTGCGCCAAGGCCTGCCCGAAGGGCCTCAACCCGGCCGAAGCTATCGCCGAGCTCAAGCTCAAGATGGTCGAACGCCAGATCTGAGGCGAAGTCCCCCTTCCGCCCCGGCCAAACCGGCCGGGGTGTTCTGCATTTGCCGTTAATTCGAGCAGAATTTTTCTCTGACCCGCTCGACGCGCAAATTTCCGGCTCGCAACCAACGGTTCCAGCACAAGCTGCTTCCTTCCTTGCGCGGGATTCAGTTAAGCTCCCGTCAGGGACGGAGCGACTGTGCAGAGGGCGCAACGCAACTCGCTGAGGCTGTTGCAGTGGATGATGGCGGCATCCCTGGCGCTGCCGATTGGGCTGTTCGTCGTCGCCGCCGCGATCTCCTACACATCGACCAACGATACCGCCGACCGCGAGATCGAGCGCACGGTCGATGTCGCCCATGAGCACGCGCTCAAGGTCTTCGAGACCATCGACCGCAGCCTCGCCGAGCTCAACGAGGTCGTGCGCGGTCTGCCCGACGGCATCATCCGCGAGCGTGAGCCGACGCTGCATCGCCGGCTGAAGCGGCTGACCGATTCGCTGCCGCAGCTCAAATCGGCCTGGATCTTCGACGCGAACGGAAAGGCGCTGGTCAACAGCCTCGTCTCGCCGCCGCCGGACCTGAGCTTTGCCGACCGCGATTACTTCTATTCCCATGTGGACCAGAGCATCGGCACGTTCATCGGCACGGCGCTGACGCCACGACCGCCCTATCAGGGCGCCCGATTCTTCGGCGTCAGCCGCCGCCGCGAGTCCGACGACGGTCGCTTCATCGGCGTGATCCAGGCCTCCGTGTTGCCGGAATATTTCGAAAGCTTCTATGCCAGGATCGGCACCGATCCCGGCAACTTCTTCGCGATGGGGCGCACCGACGGCGCAATGCTCGCGCATTTTCCCCGGCTCGACCACGAGCTTCGGCTCGATCCGACCGGACCGGTGGGCCAGAAGATCGCGACCCAGCCCGTGCACGGCCTCATCACGGTCGCCTGGCCCTCGGACGGTATCGAGCGGCGCATCGCCTACCGGCGCGTCGCCGAATATCCGATCTATGTCAGCGCCGGATTGGAGACCTCTGCGATCCGCGCACGCTGGCTCGCCACCATCGGCCAGCATCTGGTGTTCGGCATTCCCGCCACCGCGCTGCTGTTCCTGCTGCTGGTGCTCGCTCTGCGGCGTACCCAGCACCTTCAGGCCGAAGCTGCAAAGCGGCGCGAGGCCGAGGAGGCGCTCAAGCACAGCCAGCGGCTGGAAGCGCTCGGCCAGCTCACCGGCGGCGTCGCGCACGACTTCAACAACCTCCTGACGGTGATCCGTGCTTCGGTCGATCTCTTGAACCGTCCGCAGCTGACGGAGGAGCGGCGACAACGCTACATCACGGCCATTGCCGATTCGGTGGCGCGTGCGGCCAAGCTGACTTCGCAATTGCTCGCCTTTGCGCGGCGCCAGACCCTCAAGCCGGAGGTGTTCGACGTCGGCGCACGGGTGCAGTCGCTCCACGACATGCTCGCCACGCTACTGGGCCCCGCGATCGAGATCGTCATGCAGCTGCCGGCGGAGCCGTGCCTCGTCAATGCCGATGCCAGTCAGTTCGAGACGGCGCTGATCAACATGGCGACCAATGCGCGCGATGCCATGCAAGGCCAGGGGCGAATCGTTTTCAAGGTCGAGGCCACGACGACCGTTCCGCACGCGCTGGTGCAGCTTTCGGCCAGCCCAGACCACGGCTTCGTCCGCGTCACCGTCAGCGACACCGGCGTCGGCATTCCCGCCGCGCGGCTCGGGCGCATCTTCGAGCCGTTCTTCACCACCAAGCAGGTCGGCCGCGGCACCGGCCTCGGCCTGTCCCAGGTGTTCGGATTCGCCCGGCAGTCCGGCGGCGAGGTGACCGTGGCGAGCGAGGTGGGGCACGGCAGCACCTTCTCGCTCTATCTGCCGCGCGTGCCGCCGGGCCTGCTGCCGCAACGCCAAGCGCCCAACACGGCGCCGGCGGTGGCCGGCAGCGGCATGTCGGTGCTGGTGGTCGAGGACAATATCGAGCTGGCCAACTTCGCCGCCGACGGGCTCACTGAGCTCGGCTACAGCATCACGCTGGTCGACAACGCGGCCGACGCGCTCGCCGAGCTCGTCGTGGATGCCGACCGCTTCGATGTCGTGTTCTCGGACGTGGTGATGCCCGGCATGACCGGGCTCGATCTGGCGCAGGCGATCCGCGAGCGCAGCCTCGGCGTGCCGGTCGTGCTGACCACCGGCTACAGCCAGGCCCTGTCGCAGGAGGGTACAGGCGGCTGCGACCTCGTGCAAAAGCCTTATACGATCGAGGAATTGTCGCGCGTTCTGCATCGGGCGGCGCGGATCCGGCGCGTCAGGAACGGCGCCGCCGAATAGGGGCACGCGGAACTCTCGTGGGAACCGGCCGAGTTCCCTTGGCGTTGTCCGCTCATGTACAAGCCGGCCGCGACGCGTGAAAAGGGCAAGAAGCCGCCCATCATCGACATCCAGGGCGAGAACGGCGACGAAGTGACACCGCCGCCGCCCGAACTGGTCGAACCCGACCCCCAATTGTCACCCGAGGCAGCCGAGCAGGTCCGCAAGGATTATCTGCTGACACGGTTCTGGATCAGCGCCCGCGGCTTCTGGGGCCGCAACGGCGACCGCCTCGCCTGGCCGTTCTCGGTTGGTCTCGGCCTGCTGATCGTGCTGACCGTCGGCTTCCAATACGGCATCAATGTCTGGAATCGCGCGATCTTCGATGCCATCGAGAAGCGCGATGCGGCGAGCGTCTTCCATCTCACCGCGATGTTCTTCCCGCTCGCGATCGGCAGCATCGTGCTCGCAGTCGTGCAGGTGTTCGCGCGCATGGGCATCCAGCGACGCTGGCGCGCCTGGCTGACGGCGAGCGTGCTGACACGGTGGCTCAAAAACGGGCGCTACTATCAGCTCAACCTTGTCGGCGGCGATCACAAAAATCCCGAATACCGAATCGCGGAGGATTTGCGGATTGCGACCGACTCCCCCGTCGACTTCCTCGCCGGCGTGACGTCGGCGCTGCTGTCGGCCGCGACCTTCATCGTCGTGCTCTGGACCATCGGCGGGGCACTTACCGTCACGCTCGGCGGTTCGTCGGTGACCATTCCCGGCTTCCTCGTGATCGCCGCGATGCTGTACGCCGCGATCGCATCCGGATCGATCGTGGTGATCGGCCGGCGCTTCGTGCAGGTCTCCGAGGGCAAGAACCAGGCCGAAGCCGAGTTCCGCTACACCCTGACGCGCGTGCGCGAGAACGGCGAGAGCATCGCCCTGCTCGGCGGCGAGGAGGAGGAGCGCGACGGCATCGATCGCAACTTCACGAGCGTGCTGCGGCAATGGGCGCGCCTTGCCGGCCAGCACATGCGCACCACGCTGGTGTCGCAAGGATCGAGCCTCGTTGCGCCGGTCGTGCCGCTTCTGCTCTGCGCGCCAAAATTCCTCGACGGCAGCATGACGCTGGGCCAGGTGATGCAGGCCGCGTCCGCCTTCACCATCGTGCAGAGCGCGTTCGGCTGGCTGGTCGACAATTATCCGCGGCTCGCCGACTGGAACGCCTGTGCACGCCGCATCGCCTCGCTGATGATGTCGCTCGACGGCCTCGAGCGCGCCGAGCAGGGCGACGGCCTCGGCCGCATCAAGCGCGGCGAAACCAGCAACGAGGCCATGCTGGAGCTGAAGGATCTCTCGGTCACGCTCGACGACGGCACGGCCGTGGTCGGCGAGACCGAGGTGGTGATCGAGCCCGGCGAGCGGCTGCTGGTCGCCGGCGAATCCGGCACCGGCAAGAGCACGCTGGTGCGCGCCATCGCCGGGCTGTGGCCGTGGGGCGGCGGCAGCGTGAATTTCCATGCCGATCGCCGGCTGTTCATGCTGCCGCAGCGGCCCTATGTGCCCTCCGGCTCCTTGCGGCGGGCGGTCGCCTATCCCGGCGCGGCCGACCACTGGACTTTGGACGAGATCGGCGCAGCCCTGCACAAGGTCGGCCTCGATCATCTCAAGGAGAAGATCGAGGAGGAGGCACCGTGGGACCAGACCTTGTCGGGCGGCGAGAAGCAGCGCCTCGCCTTTGCGCGGCTGCTCCTGCACAACCCCGACATCGTCGTGCTCGATGAGGCGACCTCGGCGCTCGACGAGAAGAGCCAGGACAAGATGATGCAGATGATCACCGAGGCGCTGCCGAAGGCGACCATCGTCAGCGTCGCGCATCGCGCCGAGCTGGAGGCTTTCCACAGCCGCAAGATCGTGCTGGAGCGGCGCAAGGGCGGCGCCAAGCTCGTCAGCGATATCGACCTGATTCCGCGCAAGGGCCGGCGCCGGCTGCTGGGGCGGTTCTTGCGGCAGCGCAAGGCGCCAAAGAAGGCGGCGTGATCCGTAGCCCGGATGGAGCGTAGCGCAATCCGGGAAGGTCCATCCGCGCGGCAAGAATCCCGGATTACGCTGCGCTCCATCCGGGCTACCGGACTGTGATCGAGCGTTGGAGTCCTCGTCAAAACCGGTTATGCATGCGCCGCCTGCAACGAGGATCTGCTGCTTGACGTCCGACAATGCCCCTTCGCCCGCGCCGTTCGGTGCGTTTGCGCCCAATGCGGCGCAGGCTGCGATCATCCGCCTCGCTCAACGGTCGGGGCTGAAGCGCGGCGCGTTCCGGCCGTGGATGTCGCGGCTGGTCAACCTGCTGCGCAGCGGCCCGGTCGACGTGCAATATCAGGGCGCCTCGTTCCGCTTCCATCACCAGGGCAGCGCGACCGAGCGCGGCGCGCTGTTCAATCCCGACTACAATCTCGACGAGCTCGACTTCCTGCGCCAGCACACCCCTGCGGGCGGCACGTTCGTCGATGTCGGCGCCAATGTCGGCACTTTCGCACTGGTGATGGCGCGGCAGGTCGGGCCATCCGGACAAGTGGTGGCGATCGAGCCGCATCCGCTGACCTTCGGACGGCTCTCGTTCAACCACGCCGCATCGAAGACGCCGCAGGTGCGCCTGGTGCAGGCCGCCGCGGGCGAGCGCGACGGCGAGCTGATGATCGAGAGCGGCGGCGGCAACCTCGGCGCCACCCACGTCGTCACCGGCACGGCCAGTGCCGAGGCCATCAAGGTGCCGTCGCTGCGCCTGGTGCGCATTCTGGAGGAGGCCGGCGTCGGCCAAGTCGATTCGCTGAAGATCGACGTCGAGGGCTTTGAGGACCGCGTGCTGATCGGCTTCTTCCGCGACGCGCCGCAAATGCTGTGGCCGCGCGCGGTGGTGATCGAGCATCTGTCACAAAACGAATGGCAGCAGGATTGTATTGCCGACATGGTCGGGCGCGGCTTTACGATCGCACGCAAGACACGAAGCAATACGTTTTTGTCTCGCTGACGGGTTACGAACAAGGGAGGTTGCGATGATCGATCATCTGGGATTCTCCGTCTCCGACTATGAGCGCGCCAAGGCGTTCTATGCGAAGGCACTGGCGCCGCTCGGCTACAGCCTGATCATGGAGGTCACGGCCGAGCAGACCGGACACGCTGCGGCTGCAGGCTTCGGTGCCGACGGCAAGCCCGATTTCTGGATCGGGGGCGAGGGCGCGATGAACAAGCCGGTGCATGTCGCCATCCACGCCAAGGATCGCACCACAGTCGATGCGTTCTACAAAGCGGCGATGGCGGCCGGCGGCCGCGACAACGGCCCGCCCGGCATCCGCCCGCATTATCACGCGAACTATTACGGCGCCTTCGTGCTCGACCCCGACGGCCACAACATCGAAGCGGTCTGCCACACGCCGTAATCCGGTCTTCGAAGCGATGTGACGCGGAACATCGGTGCTGCACCTTCGTTGTTGTTCTCTGGACAACGATCCCGATGATGCCGATGCCGATTGAACCGCCCGAGATTCCGCCGTCGACGCCCGGTACGCCGACTGAGCCGCCGCCCGGAATCCCGCCCGGCAATCCGCAGCCCGAAATCACGCCGCCGGTGCGCGAGCCCGGCTCGCCGCCGCGGCCCGACGAATTGCCGGGCCGCATGCCTGAGGAGATCCCATCGCGCGGACCGAACGGGCCGCTCACGCCCAATCCTGCGACGGATGCGATTCCGCCGCGCGATCACGCGTGAAGCAGCGAAGCAATGTCAGGCGATTGCCACCAGCGTCTGAATGCGCAATGAACGTTGCCATAGTGAGATGATTTGCGTGCAGAAATAAATCGGGTCGCAGTTGCATCGCCCGCCACAATGCGGCCTAACGCTTAGCCGTTCATCCCGACACTTCGACAAAGAACCTTCCGGGGAAGTTCACCACATGACCAACCTTCGTTTCGTGCTGCTTGCGACGACGGCTCTGACCGCGATGCAATTGGCCAACACCGCATCGCATGCGCAAGACGCTGCGCCGTTCGTCGTCGCTCAGGCCCAGCCGCAGGACGCGGGCCCTGACGGAAGACCGAAGCAGCCGCCGAAGGGACCGCCAGGCGCGGCGCCGCCTGCAGCACCCGCACGCCCCGCGGCTCCGCCGCCGGCGGCTGCACCGCCCCAGCCGCCTGCAGCTCCTCCGCCGGCCGCAGCACCGCCGCGCCCGGCAGCGCCGCCACCGCCTCCGCCTCCCCCTGCGGCCCGCCCGGCACCTCCGCCGCCGCCTCCCCCTGCAGCCCGTCCGGCGCCTCCGCCGCCCCCGCCGGCGCCTGCTGCTCCGAAGCAGCCTTCGCCGCCTCCGGCCGCGGCCCCGCAGCAGCAAGCCCCGACACCGCCGCCTCCGGCCGCGCGTCCCGCTGCCCCGCCGCCGCCTGCCGCACGCCCGGCTCCCACGCAGCCCGCACCGCCCCCTGCGGCGGCGCCGCAGCAGCAGGCCCCGACTACACCACCGCCTGCCGCTCGTCCGACCCCGCCCCCGCCGCCGCCCCCTCCCGCAGCGGCTCCGCCGGCTCGGCCGACTCCCGCGCCTGCGCCCACGGCAACACCGCCTGCTCCGACAGCCGCGCCCCCGGCCCGCCCCGGCGCGCCTGCGCCGGCAGTCACGCCGGCTCCAACGGCGACCCCGGCACCGACGACGCCACCTGCGCCAACCGCAACGCCGGCTCCCGGCAGCACGCCCGGCGCAGCGCCGGCTGGTCGCCCCGGCGCACCTCCGCCCGGCGTACGTCCTGGCGCGCCGCCGCCCCCGGCGGGATCACCCGCACCCGGCGCCACGCCCGCTCCAACGGCAACGCCCGCGCCCGGCAGCACGCCGCCACCCCCGCCGCCCGGACGTCCGGGGTCGGCAACGCCCGCGCCCGGCGCAACCCCGGCCCCGACAGCGACGCCAGCCCCGGGGCAGCAGGGTGGAACGCCTCCTGCCGGCGCGCCCGCCGCCGGGACTCCGGCTGCGCCGCCGCAGGCTGGTGCGCCCGCCCGGCCGCCGGCACCTCCGGCCGGCGCCGCGGCTCCGACCGTGGTGCCCGGCACGCCGGCCGCAGCGCCGCCGCCCGACCGGGCACAATACAGACCGCCGACGGTCGCGCCGGCTTTCCGCGCCGCGCCGACAGTCGCCGCGCCCCTGCCGCCGCCGCCGCGTCCGCAGCAGCGTGACCTGACGCCGCTCGCGATCGGCGCGGGCGTGGTGGCCGGCGCCGTGATCGGCGCCACCATCGCCGATATCCATAACCAGCGGCGCGAGGTCGTCGAAGGCGGCCGCACCGTCTACACCGAGCCGGACCGCATCATCATCCGCGATCCGGGCGGGCAGGCTTACGTCCGCGGCAACGATCTCTATCGCTTCCGCTATGGCGCCCGCGACATCCGCACCGACACCGTCGGCGGCGAAACCCGCACCGTCGTGATCCGTCCCGACGGCAGCGAGGTGATCACCGTGGTCGGGCCGGACGGCTCGCTGCTGCGTCGTATCCGCCGGGACCCGCGCGGACGCGAGATCGTGATCATCGACAACACCTACCGCGATCCGCGGGCGGTCGGCGGCTTCTACGTCGACGTGCCGCCGCCGGTGGTCAACATTCCCTACGATCGCTACATCGTCGACGCCCAGGAGGCGCCGCCGCAGGTGATCTACGAAACGATGCGGGCTCCGCCGGTGCAGCGGATCGACCGGCGCTACTCGCTCGACGAGATCCGCTACAGCCCGAATGTTCGCATGCAGATGCCGAGCATCGACGTCAACACGATCAACTTCGAGACCGGATCGTGGACCATTCCGCCGGATCAGGCGGCGCGGCTGCAAGTGATCGCCGACGGCATCAACCAGGCGCTCCAGGCCAACCCGCAGGAGGTGTTCCTGATCGAGGGCCACACCGATGCGGTCGGCAACGAGGTCGACAATCTGTCGCTGTCGGATCGCCGCGCGCAGGCCGCAGCCGAATTGCTGACGCAGCAATTCAGTGTGCCCGCGGAGAACCTGACGTCGCAGGGCTATGGCGAGCAGTATCTGAAGGAGCAGACGCAAGGCGCGAGCCTGATCAACCGGCGCGTCACCGTCCGTCGCATCACGCCGTTGCTCAACGGCGACCAGGCCAACGCGGCGCCTCCGCCGCGCCAGTAAGACCTTCGCAAGAAGACAATGGCCGGGAGCGATCCCGGCCATTTTTCTTGTCACGCCGTCATTGCTTCCGACGGCAGGCATGCCTCGCAAACGGCGGCAACATGCCGGTGATCGGTGCCGCAACAGCCGCCGAGAATGCGCATGCCGGGGAATGCGCGCCTGAGCAAATGGTAGCGGCGGCCGAGATCTTGGGGATCACCACTGTCCAGCGCCTCCGATTCGTCGAGCTCGGCATGGCTCTTGGCCGATGCATTGGCTCTGATGCCGTGGATGCGCTGCACCCACGCCTCGCCTGCGGCGAGTGCACTCTCGAAGTGAGTTGGGTGCGCGCAATTGATCAGGAAGTATTCACAGGCACGTTCAGTTGCGTCGTCGACCGCCTCGATCGCCTCGCGCAGCGACTCTCCCCGGACGAGGCGGCCATCGGTTTCGACCGTGAAAGAGATGGCGACCGGAATGTCCTGCCTCTTGGCTGCACGGACCACGCCCACCGCTTCGTTGATGCTGTTCAGCGTGAATGCAGTCACCATGTCGGCGCCCGCCTCGGCGAAGGCCGCGATCTGGCCTGAGTGGTAGGCTTCCGCCTCCGCCGCGTCCATGTTGCCGGCCTTGTAGCCGTCGCCTCGCGGACCGATCGCGCCGTTGATGACGCAAGGCATGCCGGGCAACTCCCAAGCGCCGCGGAATTCGTCGAGGAAGCGGATGGCGCGCATGTTGATGGCCTCGAGCCTGGCGGCATCATAGCCGAGCTTGGCGCCCCAATCAGGGTTGGCGCGCCAGGTCGGACTGTCGAGAACAAAGCCGAGCCCATGCTGCCGCGCGATACGCAGGTAGGCTTCGTAGTACTGCCTCAAATGCGCGCGGCCATCCGCGCTGTCGAGCAGCACGAATGCCGCAAAGTGGGGCAGCTCCAGCCCGTGCTGAAAGATGAGAGTTGTTTCCATGCCGCCATCGGTCAGGAAAATGCCGCCGCCGCGCTGCGGCAGACCATGTCTGTATCTGGCCATTGATCGCTCCATCATTTGGACGTGCCGCTCTCTTCACTCGGTCGCGCTACGCCCGCGTTCGGTCGCGGCATTTGATGCCGCATAATGTCGCGTCGCTCTAGAAGCCCCGTTGTGCGGCTGAACTTCCACCCGCAAGCGGAGACAAATCAATGATTTGCACGAGTCACGCGGAGTGGGCCTTGGCCCCGAGGGTCAATTTCCGCACCGTCGGTACAGTTCTGGAGACATCAATGGGAAAGGGCGAAGCGACGCGCGAGCGCATTCTCGAGATCGCGGAAGCGGCGGTGCTCGCAAAGGGCTTCGGCGCCACCTCGATCGAGGAGGTCATTGCCGAGGCCGGACTGACCAAGAGCGGCTTCTTCTATCACTTCAGGGACAAGAACGCGCTCGCACGGGAGATGCTGCGCCGGTACGTGGATACGAATGACCGCCTGTTCGACGAGATCTTCAGGCGCGGACGTGAGCTCTCCGACGACCCGCTGCAGTCGTTCCTGATCTCGCTGAAACTACTCGCCGAAGTCATGGCCGATCTGCCGAACGGCCATCCCGGCTGCCTGATCGCCAGCATCTGCTATCAGGAGCGCCTGTTCGACCGCGATGTTCGCGATCTAACCGCGCAATCGGTCCGGAGCTGGAATGCGCACTTCCGCGAGATTCTCGACGGCATCGCCGCCATCTATCCGCCCCGCGAGCCGATCGATCTCGACGATCTCGCGGAGATGATCTCGTGCGTCGTCGACGGCGCAATCATCATGTCGAAGACGCTCAACGACTCGAAGCGGCTGGAGCGACAGATCCTGCTCTTCCGCAGCTGCGTGAAGCTGGTCTTCACGCCGCCTCACTCGTCGTGAATTGATGGAACGTGAGCGGACCAGGGCGGCCCGGCCTGCCGCGCTCGCCTGCGGCAGGAATGTGATTGGGCCCAGGTTGGCAGTCGCCCCCATCATTCTCGCGCAGCCAATCCCAGCGCATCGGCCATGACACGGAACACTTCGGTATTGTCCATCGAGCCGTGCACGCGCTCGCTCCCCGGGCCCGCCGCCGTGACAATGACGTCCTCGCCCGAATGCACGCTGGCGCCGACCAGCGACGACAGATTGCCGGGGCGCAGCACCGCGCCCAGGACCTCCTTGTATTTGTCGTTGGCCTTGAAGGTGCCGTCGTCGCCGGCCTTGACGGTCGGCTCGTTGGGATTGTCGAGCTTCGGACGGAACGTCTCGTAATGATCGGGCAGGCTCGCCGAGAAGATGGCAAGCCGGCGGCTCACGTCGATGCGTGACGGGTAGCCTTCCGCGTCTGGGGCCGGATAGTTCGGAAATCCGGCCTTGTCGTAAACCCCGACGCGCTCGCGTAAGGGAACGTTGGGCACGGTGGCCATGTCGTCATTCACTGTGCCGACCAGGCTGTTGGGGTGATTGTGATCGGCCAGCACCAGGATGAGGGTGTCGTCGCCGCGTGCGCGCGCCCATTCGCGCGTCTGACGCACCGCGTTGTCGAGCATGATCGTGTCGTAGACCGCGCGCTCCATGTCGAGCAAATGCGCGTATTTGTCGATCATTCCGGATTCGACCATTAGGAAGAAGCCGGCTTCGTTCTTCGAGAGGATTTTCAACGCCGCCTGCACCTGCTCGGTCAGATCAGGCTGCTCGGGGAATTTCTTGACGCCGCCTCCTTTCAGGAATTTGCGGTCGAGCGCGCCGTCCATGTTGCCGGTGGCGAACAGGCCGAGCAGCTTGCTCGTCTCCTGCTTGGCGGCGGAGGCGCTGAGCTCGCCCGCGGTGGTCGCCAGCTGATAGCCGGCATCGCGAAACTTCGCGATGTAGTCGGTCTCGTCCTTGCGCTTGGAGCCGGCAGCCGACTTCGGCAGAAAATTCGCACTGCCGCCGCCCATCATCACATCCGGCTTTGCCGCGAAGAACTGCTCGACGATGTCGTCATAGGCGGCGCGGCGGCGGGTGTGCGCGACCATCGCCGCCGGCGTCGCGTCTTCGATCTCGGTATTGGTGACGACACCGATCGCCATGCCGAGCCGTCTTTTGGCGAGGCTGGTGATGGTTTCGACCTTGGGATCGTCGAGCGGGCTTGCGCTGCGGTCAGCGTAGACGCCGAGGGCATTGACGGCGCTCTTGTGCCCGGTCGCATAGGCGCTCGCCGAGTTCGCGGAATCCGTGATGATCGAGTCCGAGCCGGCGGTTGCCACCAGGGCCATATGGGGCATGTCGTCGATGGCGAGCTTGCCGCGGCTCTTGCCTTCCGAAATGCCCTTGGACAGGATTCGCGCGGCGACCCGATGCGCCGGCGACATGCCATCGCCGATGAACAGGATGACGTTCTTCGCCTTGCGCGGGCCGGTGTCGTAGACCGTCCAGGTGACGCTGCGCTGGCGCGTGCCGTCGCTCACCTCCACGGCGACGCTACCCGGCTTGGTCAGCGTGACGTCGCGCAGGACCAGGGCCGACTGCTCCTTGCCGTCCTCGCGCTCGACGAAGGTTCCGGAGCGGCCGAACGCGGCCGCGTAATCCGCGCCGTTCACCGTCACCTTCAACTTGGCGGGATCGACCAGCCCCGGGAGCTCGACCTTGAAGTCGAACTTGGCTCCGGCCAGGATCTCGGCGCGATCGATCGGATAGATCGTCTGCGCCGACGATGATGATGCCCAACAGAGAACAATGAGAGAGGCGAGTGCCGATCCCCTGACCATGTGCGATGCTCCGCAATCCCGTTTCCAACAGTGGAAGCGTAGCGGTCGAGAATGACAGCGTCATTAAGCTCGGTGCCCGGATGGAGCGAAGCGCAATCCGGCTCCGGAAAGCCTCAGCCCTTGTCGCTCTCGAGCCGGAAGATCTGCGAGCCTTCGCTGCCCGACAACAGGCCGGTCTTCGAATAGAGACCGAGCTTGGTGCGGGTGTCGGCGATGTCGAGGTTGCGCATGGTGAGCTGGCCGATGCGGTCGGCCGGCGTGAAGGCGGCGTCCTCCACCTTCTCCATGCTCAGCCGCTCCGGCGCATAGGTAAGGTTGGGGCTCTCGGTGTTGAGGATCGAATAATCGTTGCCGCGGCGCAGCTCGAGCGTGACTTCGCCGGTGACGGCGCGGGCGACCCAGCGCTGTGCGGTCTCGCGGAGCATCAACGCCTGCGAATCGAACCAGCGGCCCTGATAGAGCAGGCGCCCCAAGCGCATGCCGCTGATCCGGTACTGTTCGATCGTGTCCTCGTTGTGGATGCCGGTGACGAGGCGCTCATAGGCGATGTGCAGCAGCGCCATGCCGGGCGCCTCATAGATGCCCCGGCTCTTGGCCTCGATGATGCGGTTCTCGATCTGGTCGCTCATGCCGAGGCCGTGACGACCGCCGATCGCGTTGGCCTCGAGGAACAGCGAGACCGGATCGGAGAAGGTCTGGCCGTTCAGCGCGGTCGGCTGCCCTTCCTCGAAACGCACCACGACCTTCTCGGCCTTGACGGCGCAGTCGTCGCGCCAGAACGGCACGCCCATGATCGGGGTGACGATCTTGATGCCGCTGTCGAGGCTCTCGAGATCCTTTGCCTCATGGGTGGCGCCGAGCAGATTGCTGTCGGTCGAATACGCCTTCTCCGCGCTCATCTTGTAGGCGAAGCCTTGCGCGGTCATGAATGCCGACATCTCGGCGCGGCCGCCGAGCTCGTCGATGAACTGCTGGTCGAGCCAGGGCTTGTAGATCTTCAGGCCGGGATTGGTGAGCAGGCCGTAGCGGTAGAAGCGCTCGATGTCGTTGCCCTTGAAGGTCGAGCCGTCGCCCCAGATGTTGACACCGTCTTCCTTCATCGCTGCGACCAGCATCGTGCCGGTGACGGCGCGGCCGAGCGGCGTGGTGTTGAAATAGGTGATGCCGCCGGTCGAGATGTGGAAGGCGCCGGACTGGATCGCGGCGATGCCCTCGTGGACCAGCTGCGTGCGGCAATCCACGAGGCGCGCGTTCTCGGCGCCGAACTCCATCGCCTTGCGCGGGATCTCGTTGTAGTCGGCTTCATCCGGCTGACCGAGATTGGCGGTGTAGGCGTAGCAGCGCGCCCCCTTCTGCTTCATCCAGAGCAGCGCCGCAGAGGTGTCGAGGCCGCCCGAAAAAGCGATGCCGACTTTCTCACCCTTGGGCAGGCTTTTCAGGATCGTGGTCATGGGGCTTCCAATCGGGTCTCAAGCTGATGTGATGGGTGCGTTCGACCGCGCGAATATCAAATTTCGCGGGGCTCGGCACCCCTTTAATGGCTCAAACCGAGGGCTCGGGGCCGGTCTTGCGGCCGAACAGGCGCTGGCGGAGCCGGTAAGCGGGCATGTTCAGCCGGGTCAGGGCGGCATCCACCGCTTCGTCCGAGAACCGCGTGCGCGGCCAGCGATAGATCAGCGCGTAGGCGAACCAGATCACGACGAAGGTGACGAGGCCCGCGATCGAAACGTCGGTGAAAAAGTGCCCGCCGAAGGCCATGCGCAGGGCGCTGGTCAAGGCGCCGAACACCACGGCGGCGGCATAGGCGAGCGGCCGCCACGCCGGCGGCGCCAGCGCGGCCGGCGCCAGCGTCCAGAACGCCGTCGCGCCTTCGCCGGAGAAGAACGAGCAATTGCGCCCGCAAGTGCCGCGCGGATCCCACCACGGCACGAATTGCTGATCGCCGGCAAACTCGGTCACCACCACCGGACGCGGACGGCCCCAATAATTCTTGAACGTCAGGTTGGTCAAAATACCGGCCGACATGGTCATCGTCACCAGCAGGAAGATGACCGTACGCCCCGGCACCATCAGCGGCCGGTCGGGCCGGATCATCTTGACCACGAGCGCGACGATCGAGGGAAGGGCGAAGGCCCAGGCGATCCACATCGCCGCATCGCGCGCAAAGCCGGCCCACCCGTTCAGCTTGAGCGGAAACGTCTTGGTCTCCGCGTCGAAGAATAGCGAAGCGAGCTTGAGGTCGAGCTCGGGATAGAGGCCGAAGACGACGCCGATCACGAGCCACAGCGCCAGGGCGATGAAGAGTCCAGTCCTGTTCATGGCGCGCGGTTTAGCGGAGTGGGGCGGGGATGGAAACCCCAAGGGAGGGTAGGAAACTCACCGCGGGCCCGGCCTTGAATTCGCCGGCAATGGCGGCGGTGGTTTCCGCGGGGGCGGCGGGATGCGCCAGGCGCCGGCGTTACGGCCGGCGATCAGCCAGTAGACGAAGCCGGCAACAATGCCCGCGCCCGTCATGATCTCCAGGTGACGCCGGACGATGCCCTCAAACTGCAACGTGTCGGAATGGAACGGGACGAGGCCGAGATAGCAGGCGAGCCCGACAAGGCCGCCGCCGACGGCATAGGCGATCGCACTGCGGATATAGAGCGCTTCGGTGATCGCGACGATCACCGCCGCCGGCACCAGCGCAAAGCCGGACACGAAGATGAAGCCGAAGCCGAGCAGGATGTCGATCGTGCCCTGGTCGACCGGACCGGCGCCCAGATCGGCGAATTCCGGAAACAGCAGCGCGACGACGACGATCATGCCGCCGACAAAGCAGGCGGCGAGGAAGCCGATGAAGATGACGACGAGGCGGCCGATCAGGGACATGACGTCAAAATCACCTCGCCGTCATTGCAAGGAGCTCGCGACAAAATTGCGCAGCAATTTTGCGCTGATGCGACGAAGCAATCCAGACTGAGGCCGCGGAGATATTCTGGATTGCTTCGCTGCGCTCGCAATGACGAGGAGGCGGGAGCGTGGGCATCCCGACCTAATCCGTCATCGCCATGGCGCGCAGCGCCTGGCGCTCGCGCGCCGAGAGCTTTTCCGTCTCCGACTTGAGCTGGCCGCAGGCGGCGAGGATGTCGCGGCCGCGCGGGGTGCGCACCGGCGAGGAATAGCCGGCGTTGAAGATATATTCGGAGAACTTTTCGATCTGGTCCCAGTCGGAGCATTCATAGGCGGTGCCGGGCCAGGGATTGAACGGGATCAGGTTGATCTTGGCCGGAATGCCCTTGAGCATCTTTACCAGCAGTTTTGCATCGTCGAGCGAATCGTTGACGCCCTTGAGCATCACATATTCGAAGGTGATGCGGCGCGCGTTCGATGCGCCGGGATAGTCGCGGCAGGCCTGCAGCAGCTCCTTGATCGGATATTTGCGGTTGAGCGGCACCAGCTCGTTGCGCAGCTCGTCGCGCACCGCGTGCAGCGAGATCGCGAGCATGACGCCGATCTCCTCGCCGGCCCGCACGATGTTCGGCACCACGCCCGAGGTCGACAGCGTGATGCGGCGGCGGGAGATGCCGATGCCTTCGTTGTCGCCGACGATCAGAAGCGCATCGCGCACCGCGTCGAAATTGTAGAGCGGCTCGCCCATGCCCATCATCACGATGTTGGTGACGCGGCGCGTGCCGTCCTCGCGATCGGCCCAGTCGTTGAGACGGTCGCGCGCGACCATCACCTGGCCGACGATCTCGCCGGCGGTGAGGTTGCGCACCAGGCGCTGGGTGCCGGTGTGGCAGAAGGCGCAATTGAGCGTGCAGCCGACCTGCGAGGAAACGCAGAGCGTGCCGCGGTCGGTCTCGGGGATGTAGACGCATTCGACTTCATGCGCCTTCTGAACATTATCGCCGCTCGGCAGGCGCAACAGCCATTTGCGGGTGCCGTCGTTGGAGATCTGCTCGGCCACGACTTCCGGCCGGTCCACGGTGAAATGCTGGGCGAGCTCGGCGCGGATGCCCTTGGAGATCGAGCTCATCTCGTCGAAGCTCTGGGCGCCGCGGAAATAGATCCAGTGCCACAGCTGCTGCACCCGCATCTTGCGCTGGGCCGGCGCGACACCGATCTCGCCGAGCCGATCGGCAAGCTCGGTGCGCGACAGGCCGATCAGCGACGGCTTGGCCGGCGGCACATAGGTTTCGAGCGGGGTCTTCTCCACCAGGAGGCCGTTGTGCGGCTCGGTCGTCGGTTGCATTGAATGGACCTAATGGCTTGGTCGTTCCGGGATGGTCCGAAGAGATCGCGAAGCGACCCTGAGGACCAGACCCGGAACCTCGGAGATTCCGGGTTCGTGCTGTGCGCGCCCCGGAATGACGAAGAAATCTGGAACGGCCCCTATATAACAACCGGAACCGCCGATTGCGACCTTATCGCCCGCAGTCTTAACGCCGGCAATCCTGCGCGATCTTGTCGAGCGCCTGGGCGAGGCCCTTCAGCGAGAAGGTGTCGGTCGTCTCGGTCCCCTTGGCCGAGACGCCTTTGACGACGAGATCGGCGGATTTGCGCATGGCTTCGACCATCCGCTCCTCCTCGGCCGCGTTCTTGATCCAGAGCCCGTCCCCCTGCGTGTACATGGCGAAGGAGGCGCCGCCGACCTCGGCGGTCGATTCCGAGCCCGGCTTCAGCGCATAGCCGATCATGACCGAGACTTCGTTGTTGACCTTCTCGGCCGGCCGGGTCGAGACGAAGGCATAGGCGGGATCGCGCGGCCGGTTCGGCGGATTGGTCTTCGACGATGACGGCTTGGCCAGCGCGAAGCAGACCTTCTTGCCGTTCGGCGTCGCCGAATAGGCACCCCAGGTGCCGAACTGCCCGATCAGGGTCGGCTCCGCGCCCCCCGCAACGGCCGCAGCCGGGGCCGCCGGCTTGCTCTCGGGCTTCGGGGCCGCCTTTGCGTTGGTGTTGGCCGGCGGCGCCGCCGGCTTCGGTGCCGCCTCTTTTGGAGCTGGACTGGACTTGGGCGTCGGTTGCGCCGTCTGCGCCCGCGCAGACACGGCGATTCCCCCGGCCGCCACGCCAGTCATCAAAGCTAAAATCAGCACCCGCCACATGCCGCGTTGGTTCCCTCAATATTGTGACTGGAAGATGGCCCGAGCGCGCTTTGTCCCCGGGCAGGGATAGCCGGGAAAGTTCAATTTGGGAAGGCAGTTAGCGGTATCTTCGGCGGCTAGGCCCTGGATCGGGCGGCGCGTTGCGCGGCCCATTGCGCCTCGGTCCAGCCGAGCAAATCCTCGGCGCCGGAACTGCGCAGATGCGCGCCACCGTCGATCACCACCATCTCGCCATTGATGTAGGCGGCGTGATCCGAGACCAGGAAGCTGGCGAGATCGGCGAGCTCGCCGTGCTCGCCGGTGCGGCCGAGCGGATTGCGCGAGGTCCAGCCTTCGTCGCGGCCTTCGGGACGGAGCTGCCCGGTGGCCCCTGCGGTCGGAAACGGGCCCGGCGCGATCGCCACGGTCCGGATGCCCTTCGGGCCCCATTCCACCGCAAGACTCCTGGTCATCGCCAGCAGTGCGGATTTCGCCATCGCCGAGGGAACGGTGAAGGCGCGGCCGGTAATGGTGGAGGTCGAGAGGATCGACAGCACGACGCCGCGATGGTTAGCCTCGATCCAGCGCCTGCCGGCGGCGAGCGTGCAATACATCGCGCCATGCAGTGTCGGCGCCAGGATCGCGTCCGCGGCGCGGAAGGAGAGATGCTCGCTCTGTGCGATGAAGGTGGCAGCGGCATTGTTGACGAGGATGTCGAGCGGCGCCTCGCGCCAGATCGCATCCATCATGCCGTCGACCGCCGCACCGTCGCGGATATCGCAGGCGATGGTGATGACCGTGCCGCCGATCTCGTCGCGCATCTCGCGCGCCGTCGCCTCGAGCCGCTCGAGCTTGCGGCCGCAGATCACGAGCTCGGCGCCGAGCGCGAGGAAGCGACGCCCCATCGCAGCGCCGAGACCCGAACCACCCCCGGTAATGAGGATGCGCTTGTTCTTCAGCAGGCTTGTTTCAAACATCGTTTGAATCCTTTCTCCGCGGATTTCGTCATTGCGAGCCACCGGGTCCGCGCGAAGCGCGGCCCGATGACGGGCTTCGCGAAGCAATTCAGACTATTCCGCAGGACGGACTCTGGATTGCTTCGCTGCGCTCGCAACGACGGAGGATAGGCCGTCGCTGACCCCAGACAAAGAATCCGGATTGTCGCCACTGCCTAAATCCGGCAGAAACGGCCAAACTATAATTCCACCCGAAACGCCCTCAAGGTGCCGCCATGAAAGCCATCCTCTGCTCGCAATATTGCCAGCCCGACGACCTCGTCCTGACTGAGGTGCCGGATCCGGTGGCGGGGCCCGGCGAAGCCGTGATCGCGATCAAGGCGGCGGCGCTGAATTTCTTCGACATCCTGATGATCCAGGGCAAGTACCAGATCAAGCCGCCGTTCCCGTTCTCGCCGGCCGCGGAAGTTGCGGGCGTGATCGAGAGCATCGGCGCTGGTGTCACTGATCTCAAGGTCGGCGATCGCGTGGTCGCCTCCTGCGGCCACAACGGCGCACGCGAGAAGATCGCGCTGCCGGCGGCATCGATCGTGAAGATCCCCGACAATCTCGACTGCGACCGCGCGGCAGGCATCATCATCATCTACGGCACCGCGCTGCATGCGCTGGAAGATCGCGCCAGCCCCAAGCCGGGCGAGACGCTCGCTGTGCTGGGCGCGGCCGGCGGCACCGGCCTTGCGGCCTGCGAGCTCGGCAAGCTGATGGGCTTGAAAGTCATCGCCTGCGCCTCGTCGGACGAGAAGCTCGAATTCGCCAAGGCGCACGGCGCCGAGCTGACGCTGAACTATGCCAAGGAAGATCTGAAGGAAGGCCTGCGCAAGCTCACCGGCGGCAAGGGCGTCGACATCATCTTCGATCCCGTTGGTGGTGCTTACGCCGAACAGGCGCTGCGCTCGATCGCATGGGAAGGCCGCTTCCTCGTCATCGGCTTTGCCGCCGGCGACATTCCCAAGATGCCGCTGAACCTCGCGCTCCTGAAGGGCTGCGACATCCGCGGCGTGTTCTGGGGCGCCTGGACCCGGCTCAACCCGGCCAAGAACCGCGCCAATCTCGAGAAGCTGGTGAAGTGGACCGCGGAAGGCAAGATCTCATCGCATGTCGACCGCACCTTCCCGCTGGCGCAGACGGCCGATGCGTTGAAGGTGTTGGCGGGACGTCAGGCCATGGGCAAGGTGATCTTGCATCCGTGAGGATGCGAGACGGAAACGCGTTTGTCGCGACCTGCACACCACACACTCACTGTCATCGCCCGCCTAGTGCGCAATTGCGCACAGGGGCGGGCGATCCAGTACTCCGTGACGTCAGCGATTGAACCGGGAGGCCGCGGCGTACTGGATTCCCCGCCTTCGCGGGGAATGACAGCGGAAGGCGTGGCGAAACTGTTACGCTGCCTCGACGTCCGCCTCATCTACGCCGCGCCTCAGCACGGCGCGGGCGGCCTCGCGATGCTCGTTCGTGATGTGGCCGGCAACCATGCGGATGGCGGTGGCGAGCACGGCGGCGTCATCGGCGAAGCCGAGCATGGGCATCACGTCCGCGACGAAATCGAACGGCAGGACGAAATAGGCGATTGCACCGAGCAGCGAAGCCTGGACGTGACGCGGCGTCTGCCGGTCGAACGCGCAGTAATAGGCGGCAAGTAGATCCTCCGCGAACGGCAGATGCGCAGCGACCCGCTTCAGCTTGCGCCAGAAGCGGCGGCGCACGCTCTCGCGATCTTCCGCAAGCCGATCGGCCGGCTCGAAGCCAACGCTGTGCTCGGCAGCCATGCTCAAATGCTCCCCGTTCTGCGGGAGGCGGAGGACCGCCCGATCCCGGCTGATCACAAGATGGGGATGCAGCCGGTCTCTGCAAGACGTCTGCTTCAAGACGTCTGCTTGGTGTCAGCCTGCGATGGCGTTCATCGCCTTGGCGAGCGCCATGTCGCGCGCGGTGACGCCGCCGGCGTCATGGGTCGACAGCACCACCTCCACCGTCTTGTAGACGTTGCGCCATTCGGGGTGGTGATCCATCTTCTCGGCGACCAGCGCGGCGCGGGTCATGAAGCCGAACGCCTCGTTGAAATCCTTGAAGACAAAGGTTTTCCCGATGGCGTCGCGGCTTTGGACGTCAGTCCAGCCGGATAGTCCGCCCAGCGCCTGCCTGCGCGCCTCCGCCGAGAGCCGTTCTGCCATGGTCGTCTCCGTCCTCTAGGGGGAACTTTACTCTAACACCGCCCCGGCGCCCCGGTTCATACGGGATTTCCTGCATCCGCTAACCATGACGGAGATGTAACCCCGCCGGACAAGAAATTTGCTACAATTGCGGGCGTAAATCGCCGGCCAAGATGAAACCGAGCCTGAAGCGCCTCTTTGGGAGACCGATGACCGGGGGATTGGACCTGGCCGAAACGCCCCCTCCGCCTTCGCCGCGATCCGCGGCGCGGAAGACGGCGCTCGTGTCTCTTGCGTTCCTGCTTGCGATCGTCGGCGTGGTCGCCGGCGGCTATTACTTCGCGATGCGTCCCGTGACGCTCAGAATCGCGGTCGGCCCCGCCAACAGCGACGACGTCAAGGTCGTGCAGGCGCTGACGCAAGGCTTCGCGCAGCACAAGAGCTATGTGCGGCTGCGCCCGATCCAGACCGACGGCGCGACCGCCAGTGCCAATGCGCTCGCGGAAGGCAAGGTCGATCTCGCCATCGTGCGCGGCGATCTCGACGTGCCGAAGAACGCGCAGGCTGTCGCGACCCTCCGCAAGAACGTCGTGGTGCTGTGGTCCGTGCCCGCCAAAGGAAAGAAGAAGGGCGCGAAGATCACCAAGATCGCGCAGCTCGCCGGCCATCGCGTCGGGGTCGTCGGCCGCACCCAGGCCAACGTCAATCTGCTCAAGGTGATCCTGCACCAATACGGCGTCGACCCGGCCAAGGTCGAGATCGTGCAATTTCCCGTCAATGAAGTTGCCGAGGCGATCAAGGCGCAGAAGGCCGACGTCTACCTCGCGGCAGGCCCGGTCAACAGCAAGATCACGGCGGACGCGATCTCGGCATCGGTCAGGGAGGGCGGCACGCCAACCTTCCTCGCCATCGATTCCGCCGATGCGATCGCGCAAAATCATCCAGTCTATGAAGCGGGCGAGATCCCCGCCGGCACCTACGGCGGCTCGCCCGACCGGCCCGAGGACGAGGTCAAGACCATCAGCTTCGCGCACCACATCGTAGCGCGCAAAGGCGTGTCCGAGGCCGACATCGCAGCGTTCACGCGCCAGCTCTTCGCCGTGCGCCAGCAACTGGTGACGGAATTCCCGCTGGCGGCGAAGATCGAGACGCCTGACACCGACAAGGATGCAGTGATCCCGGTGCATCCGGGTGCGGCCGCTTTCGTCGACGGCGAGGAGAAGACCTTCCTCGACAAGTACAGCGATTACATCTGGTGGAGCCTGATGGCGCTCTCGGCCATGGGCTCGGTCGGCGCCTGGTTCGCCGGTTATCTGAAGAAGGACGAGCGCGACAACAACAATCACCAGCGCGAACGCCTGCTCGACATGATCGCCGCGGCACGCAAGTGCGAGACGACCGAAGAGCTGGACCAGATGCAGACCGAGGCCGACGAGATCCTGCGCGACACGCTGCGCTGCTTCGATCACGGCGCCATCGAGGAAGCCGCGCTCACCGCCTTCAACATCGCACTCGACCAATTCCACGCCGCCGTCGCCGACCGCAAGGCTGTGCTGTTCAGCCTGCCGCCGAACCTGCAACGTGCCAGCGCGCAGTTCCGGGCCGCCGGCAACGCGTGAGCGCCCGCGCGCGTTATTGCTGCGTCACATTGTCTCAATATAGCTCCCAACGTCATTCCGGGGCGATGCGAAGCATCGAACCCGGAATCCATTGCGCAGCATTCGCGGGGAGACATGGATTCCGGGTTCGCGCTACGCGCGCCCCGGAATGACGGACTCCCCCGCAAGCCCCGGGGTCGGAGCCTCATGACCATCACATTCTCCCGCCGCCGCTTCCTCGCCAGCAGCGCCGGTGCGCTCGGCACGCTGGCGATGCCGTATCTTTCGCGCGCGGCCGACCGGCCGGCAGTCACCCACGGCGTGCAAGCGGGCGACATCACCGTCGACGGCGGCGTGGTGTGGGCGCGAACCGACCGGCCCGCGCAGATGCTGGTCGAGGTCGCCACGAGCGAGTCCTTCAAGGACGTCCGCGCATTGCCGCCGATCGCGGCGCTGCCCGAGAGCGACTTCACCGCCAAGATGCTGGTCGAAAATCTACCCGCCGGCCAGGACATCTTCTACCGCGTCCGCTTCCGCGATCTCTCCCACAGCGCGATCGAGGGCGAGGCGGTGACCGGCCGCTTCCGCACCGCGCCGGCCGACCGCCGCGACGTCAGCTTCGTCTGGGGCGGCGACGTCGCAGGGCAGGGCTGGGGCATCAATTCCGACGACGGCGGCATGGTCACCTTCTCGACCATGCGCAAGCACCGGCCGGATTTCTTCCTGCACTCGGGCGACACGATCTATGCCGACGGTCCCATCCAATCCGAGGTGAAGCTCGCCGACGGCAAGATCTGGAAGAATCTGACCATCCCGGAGAAGGCCAAGGTCGCCGAGACGCTGGACGAGTTTCGCGCCGCGTACAAATACAATCTTACCGACGACAATCTCCGCGCCTTCAATGCCGAGGTGCCGGTCTTCGTGCAGTGGGACGATCACGAGGTCACCAACAACTGGTCGCTGTCGAAAGACTTGCCGGCCGCCTACAAGGTGCGCGACATCTCACTGCTCGCAGCCCGCGCGGGCCGGGCCTTCCACGAGATGTACCCGATGCGGGAGAGCATCACTGAACCCGGCCGCGTCTATCGCCAGATCTCCTACGGCCCGCATCTCGACGTATTCGTGCTCGACGAGCGCAGCTATCGCGGGCCGAACGGTGCCAATCTCGAAACCGCCTATGGCCCCGCCAGCTATTTCCTTGGCCCGGAGCAGATCGCCTGGCTCAAGCGCGGCCTGCTGAATTCGCGCGCGACATGGAAGGTGATCGCGTCCGACATGCCGATCAGCCTGATCGTCTCCGACACGCCGAAGGGCGGCTCGGAAGCCGTTGCGCAGGGCGACGGCCCGGTGCGTGGCCGCGAGTTCGAGATCGCCGACATCCTACGCTTCATCAAGTTGGCGCCGATCAGCAACACGGTGTGGCTGACAGCGGACGTGCACTACGCCGCCGCGCATTATTACGATCCGAACAAGGCGCAATTCCAGGAGTTCGAGCCGTTCTGGGAGTTCGTCTCGGGCCCGCTGCACGCGGGCACGTTCGGCCCGAACGCGCTCGACAATACCTTTGGCCCCGAGGTGCGCTTCGTCAAGGCGCCGGGCAAGGATAGCCAGAACCTGCCGCCGTCCGCCGGCATGCAGTTCTTTGGTCACGTCAAGATCGACGGCGCGTCCGGCCGGATGACGGTGACCCTGCGCGATCGCGCCGACGTCGCGCTGTGGTCGACCACGCTCGATCCGAAGCTTGCGTGACGGCCAATTCGAAGCCGGATGAACCCTCCGGCCGGCCCGGACGACAATTGCGAGCGCCAGCGCATTTTCGAGGGCGTGATGCCGTCCGAGCCATGTTCGAGTTGATACCGT
Source organism: Bradyrhizobium yuanmingense (assembly GCF_025200905.1). Lineage (NCBI taxonomy): Bacteria > Pseudomonadati > Pseudomonadota > Alphaproteobacteria > Hyphomicrobiales > Nitrobacteraceae > Bradyrhizobium > Bradyrhizobium yuanmingense. The sequence continues at coordinate 7,374,720 of NZ_CP104173.1, forward strand.
GCCGTTCAGCCGCCCAACGATCGTTATCGCGCTGCTGCTGAGCGCAGCATCCCCCACATGCGCGCAAACCCAGGACAGAGCGACGCTGGTGCGCGAGGCCCTCGCTTCGCCTTACGGCAAGGCGCTGACCGCCGAGCTCGGCAAGTCACTGCGCGCAAGCTCCGACCCGGCATGTCTGACGGATAAGGGGTTGGCTGCCGACCAGCTCGAACCGCGCGGCCGCGATATCGTCATCAGATGGGGCACGCGCATGTTGGAAGGCGCATCGGCGTTCATCGACCGGCAGATCTCCGACAATCCATTTGCCGGCGCAGCCGAATTGGAAAGCCTGAAGAGCAATCCGGATGTGAAGCGCTATCTCGCGATGGAAGAGCCGATACGTCAGGCGAAGATCCTGGATTTGATCTTCGAGCATTTCGACCGCTACAACGTGATCGCCCGCGTGAAACTTGGAGGGGTCTATCCATTGCAGACAGGCAACGAAGCTCTGCTCCGTCTCAATCCGACCGATGCAACGGAAGAGCGGTTGGAGACGTTCGCCATGAAGAGTCGCTCGAAGGCGCTGAAACGTTTCCTGCAATTGTCCGATCAAGAGGCGATTGCGCAGAGTGCGGCGATCAGGAAGGCCTCATCGCCGGCGCCGTTTCCGCACACCTTCTTCAAGGGCGTCGAGACCGACCTCGCCGAGCTCTGCATTCGCTCCGGCAAATAGGCGATCAGGTGTCCCGTGCCTGCAGCGCCGCCTCCAGCGCCTCGCTCGAGCACGGCTTCTGCAGCCGGGGCCGGCCCGCCAATTCGGGCGGAATGCGCACCTCGGCGCCGTACCCGGTGACGAACACGAACGGAACCTTCAGCGCGATCAGCCGCTCGGCGATCGCAAAGCTCGTCTCGCGGATCAGCTCGACATCGAGCAGCGCGAAATCGGGTCTCCGTTTCGCAATGGCGTTCAACGCCTGCGTCACCGAACCCACGGTCCGCACGGCGGCGACACCAAATCCGAGCAGGCGATCCTCGAAATCGATCGCGATGATCGGATCGTCCTCGACGATCAGAACATCGGCCGGCCAGCCTGTGCCATTGGAGTGTGCAGGTACCATGATCGCATCTTGGTTTGGGGGTTTTTGGATCAGGACTGCCGCGACACGATGCCTGCGCGCAGCGCATCGGAGGGTTCCCGGAACGAAACTCACCACATCATCGTTCTCTGGTCTGTCCACTTGTGCACACAGGAAACGGATGGAACTCGCTAAGGTGAAAGGAAGGGTGGGAGTTCAGAATGGATGCGCGTATCGGCAAGATCACCGAGGTCGAGAGCCGGCCGGCCAACAATCTGCTGCGGCGTTTGAGTCAGGTCGACTACGGCCTCGTGGCGCCGCACGTGACCGTCGAGGACTCTGCAGCCGGGCACTTGCTCTACAATCCCGGCGATGACGTGCAGGTCGTCCACTTCCCCTGCGGCCCGTCGCTCGCGACTTTCCTCGTCCCCAACGAGGATGGCCGCGACGTCGAGACCATTCTGGTCGGCCGCGAAGGCGCCGTGGGCGGCATCGTCAGCGAGGGATTTCTGCCGGCCTATACCCGGATCTGCGTCAAATTCGGTGGACCGTTTGCGCGCATTCACGTTGCCAAGCTGGAAGCAGCCAAGCTGCGCTCGGCGTCGCTGCGCAACGTCTTTGCCCGCTATGCCGATTGCATGCTGGCCCAGATCTTCCAGTCGACCGCCTGCAACGCGATCCATTCGATCGAGCAGCGCACCGCCAAATGGATCCTGGCGGCGATGGAGCGGACCGGCGACGAGACCAGTGTGCCGCTGACCCACGAACAGCTCGCGACTTTGCTCGGCGTTGGCCGCTCCTATGCCAGCCGCGTGCTTCAGTCGTTCAAGGCCGAAGGCGTGCTCGACACGCGGCGCGGCTCGATCCTCGTCCGCAACCGCGACGGCCTGAGGCTGCGCGCCTGCCTGTGCAACGATGCGGTGAAGATGCATTTCGAGGAGGTGCTGCGCGGGGTCTATCCGACCGAGGAGCGGGAGGCCGGGTAAGCGGTTCTTGCTTTCTTCCTTCTCCCCCTGTGGGAGAAGGTGGCGCGAAGCGCCGGATGAGGGGTTCTCTCCGCGCTCACACTTGCAAATGAGTATGCGGAGAGATACCCCTCACCCCAGTGAGCCTGTGTCTGCGAGCGGTGATGCCCTCTCCCACAAGGGGAGAGGGCGCAATCATGCGCATCGCGCTGTTTGAACGTAGCCGTGCTATACTGGCCCCGCATGAGCGGGGCTTTCCTTCACACTCTCTTCGACATTCTGGCCTGGCTGGCGGCGGCGGCCGCCGTCTATTGGCTGTCGCGACGGGGCTTGCAGTTTCCCTCGCAATCCTTCGCGCTGCCCTATATCGCCGCGCTGGTGTTTGGCGCAGGCCTTGGCGCCTATCTATTCGGCTCCGCCAATCTGTGGCTGTCCGGGCAAAGCGGCATTGCGCGCTCGGTCGAGGGCGGGCTGGCGGGCGGCATCGTGGCGATCGAGCTCTACAAATGGTCCGCAGGCGTCACGGTGCGAACCGGCGCGCGCTTCGCGCTGCCGCTGGCGCTCGGCATCGCGATCGGCCGGATCGGCTGTTACTTCGCAGGGCTCGACGATTTCACCTATGGCACGCCGACGGCGCTGCCCTTCGGCCATGATTTCGGCGACGGCGTTCGCCGCCATCCCGTGCAGCTCTACGAGAGCGCGGCCATGGCCCTGTTCGCGCTCGCCTATGTGGTGGCGGTCTTGAACCGGAACGCGTTCACGATCACCAATGGTTTCTACCTGGTGCTCGCCTATTACGGAATGCAGCGCTTCCTATGGGAATTCCTCAAGCCTTATGGCACGCTGGTCGGGCCCCTGACCCTGTTTCACCTACTGTCGCTGTCCGTCCTGCTCTACGCCGCATTCATGCTCGCGACGGCACCCCAAGCGAGACGCTTACAAAACGAGTCACTTGCATGAACGCGCCGTTGCGTAAGTCGCGCCCCTACATCTTCTGGGGCCAGACCCAATCTCTTTGCGAGATCTGCCTGAAGCTGGTTCCGACCAAGATCCAGATTCTCGGCAACGAGGTCTGGTACGAAAAGCGTTGCAGGGAGCACGGCGTGCAATCGACGTTGGTGTCGACCGATGCCGCCTATTGGCGGCTGTGCAAGGATTTCATCAAGCCGGGCGACCGGCCGCTGCAATTCCAGGAACGAACCCAATTCGGCTGCCCCTATGATTGCGGTCTCTGTCCCGACCACGAGCAGCATTCCTGCCTGGCGCTGATCGAGATCACCGAGCATTGCAACCTCACCTGCCCGGTCTGCTTTGCGGAGTCCTCGCCGGCACGAACCAAATTCACGCCGCTCGCGACGGTGGAGAAGATGCTCGACGCGCTGGTCGCGAGCGAGGGCGAGCCCGATCTCGTGCAGATTTCCGGTGGCGAGCCAACGCTGCATCCCGACTTCTTCGCGATCCTGGACGCGGTGCGCGCCCGGCCGATCCGCCACGTCATGATCAACACCAACGGCCTGCGCATCGCCCGCGAAAAGGATTTCGTGGCGCGGCTCGCCAAAAACAGGCGCGGGCTGGAGATCTATCTCCAGTTCGATTCGCTGCATCGCGATGCGCTGATCAACCTGCGCGGCGCGGACTTACGGAAAATCCGCCAGCAGGCGCTGGAAAATCTCGAGCATTACGGCATCTCGACCACGCTGGTCGCGACCATCAAGCGCGGCGTCAACGATTCCGAGATCGGCGACATCGTGCGCCACGCGCTGACCTGGACGTGCGTGCGCGGGGTGACATTGCAGCCGGTCCAGGATGCCGGCCGCAACGAGAGCTTCGACAAGAATACCGACCGCATCATGCTGTCGGAGATCCGCAAGCGCGTGATCGAAACCGGCGTGTTCGGCGACAAGGACATGATCCCGCTGCCCTGCAACCCCGAGAGCATCTCGATCGGCTATGGCCTGCGCAACGGCGAGAAGGTGCTGCCGCTGACCTCGTTGATTCCGCAAGAGCAGCTGGTTGCGGTGATGCCAAACACGATCAGCCCGGAAAAGTATCCGATGCTGCGGGAAAAGTTCATCGACCTGTTCTCGCTCTCCTCAGGGCCCCTCAACACGTCCGAGCGCGTCTGCGAATTGTTGTGCTGCCTGCCGAGCTTTCAGGTGCCGGACGGGCTCACCTACGAAAACGTCTTCCGCGTCACCATCGTGCAGTTTCTCGACCGCTTCAATTTCTGCGTCGGCAACGTCAAGCGCAGCTGCATCCATTTCGTGACCGAGCAGGGGGCGATCATCCCGTTCGACACCTACAATCTGTTCTATCGGAATGGCGCCATCTCCCGGATTCGCGCCGGGCTCGAGGGGCAAACCTATCACGAGGCGAGGCAAACCGAGGAGGCACCACGATGAGCGACACGCCACCGCCGGTTCTACCGCCACCCGCACCAACGCCCGGCCCAGCTCGCAGCGGCTGCCTCACCGCCCTGATGGCGATCGCCGGGATCTTCATGCTGCTGCCGGGTGTCTGCGCGCTGCTGTTCGGCGGAGTGTCGATGTTCGAGGACGGCAAGATAGCTGGCGACATCGCGCCGTTCGTCCTTCTGGGACTGGTCGTGGGCATCGGCGGGGTCGCCATGATCTGGGCGGCCATCAAGGGGCGCAGGGTCCCCGCTCACCCCCCGACCCAGCCCTAAGCCCCGGGGATTCCCGGACAAAATTCAGTCAACCAACGGTCAAAGAACACATTGTTTTTTGGCCGTTTTTGCATATATTGCGCCGCAACGCGCAGGGCGCCCGGTCTGATATGGCCGGGCTTCCTTTTTGGGCGGAAAGCGCCCCGTTTCCAGTCTTCCAGCGTTGTTTCGAGAAGAGGTCCCGGTCCGACCGGCGAGATCGCGCTTAACCCATTGTTCGACCGCAAAGAAGCTCACTCATGAATCTTCGTAACGTCGCCATCATCGCCCACGTCGACCACGGCAAGACGACCCTGGTCGACAAACTCCTGCAGCAGTCCGGCACGTTCCGCGAGAACCAGAAGGTGACCGATCGCGCCATGGATTCCAACGATCTGGAGCGCGAGCGCGGCATCACCATCCTGGCCAAGGCGGCCTCGGTGCAGTGGAAGGACACCCGCGTCAACATCGTCGACACCCCCGGCCACGCCGATTTCGGCGGTGAGGTCGAGCGCATCCTCAACATGGTGGACGGCGCCCTGGTGCTGGTCGACGCCGCCGAAGGCCCGCTGCCGCAGACCAAATTCGTGGTCTCCAAGGCGCTCAAGGTCGGCCTCAAGCCGATCGTCGTCATCAACAAGGTCGACCGCCCCGACGCGCGCCCGACCGAAGTCATCAACGAGGTGTTCGACCTGTTCGCGGCGCTCGATGCCAGCGAGGAGCAGCTCGATTTCCCGATCCTCTACGGGTCGGCCAAGCAGGGCTGGATGGCGGATAGCCCCGAAGGTCCGCAGGACAAGGGCATGGAGCCGCTGTTCGACCTGATCCTGCGCCACGTCGCCCCGCCGAAGGTCGAGGAAGGTCCGTTCCGCATGATCGGTACCATCCTCGAAGCCAACCCCTATCTCGGCCGCATCATCACCGGCCGCATCTCTTCCGGCACGCTGAAGCCGAACCAGCAGGTCAAGGTGCTGAACGCCGACGGCAAGCTGGTCGAGTCCGGGCGCATCACCAAGATCCTGGCATTCCGCGGCCTCGAGCGCACCCCGCTCGATGAAGCCGAAGCCGGCGACATCGTCGCGATCGCGGGCCTCACCAAGGGCACCGTCGCCGACACCTTCTGCGACCCGACCGTCGAGGTGCCGCTGCCGGCGCAGCCGATCGATCCGCCGACCGTGTCGATGTCGTTCATCGTCAACAACTCCCCGCTCGCCGGCACCGAAGGCGACAAGGTGACGAGCCGCATGATCCGCGACCGTCTCCTGCGCGAAGCCGAGGGCAACGTCGCGCTGCGCGTCGTCGAATCCGCCGACAAGGACGCGATGGAAGTGTCGGGCCGCGGCGAACTCCAGCTCGCGATCCTGATCGAGACCATGCGCCGCGAGGGCTTCGAGCTCTCGGTGTCGCGTCCGCGCGTCGTCTACCAGAAGGACGAAGCGACCGGCGCAACCATGGAGCCGATCGAGGAGGTCGTGATCGACGTCGACGAGGAGCATTCCGGCGTCGTCGTGCAGAAGATGAGCGAGCGCAAGTCCGAGCTGATCGAGATGAAGCCGTCCGGCGGCAACCGCCAGCGCCTGGTGTTCTACGCGCCGACCCGCGGCCTGATCGGCTACCAGGGCGAATTGCTCACGGACACCCGCGGCACCGCGATCATGAACCGCCTGTTTCACGGCTATGCCCCGTACAAGGGCGAGATCCAGGGCCGCCGCAACGGCGTCTTGATCTCCAACGACCAGGGCGAAGCAGTGGCTTACGCCATGTTCAAGCTGGAAGACCGCGGCCCGATGATGATCGAGCCGGGCTGGAAGGTCTATCGCGGCATGATCGTCGGCGAGCACACCCGCGACAACGATCTCGAGATCAACGTGCTCAAGGGCAAGCAGCTCACCAACATCCGCACCACCTCGAAGGACGAGGCGGTGCGCCTGACCCCGCCGATCCGCATGACGCTGGAAAAGGCGCTCGCCTATATCGAGGACGACGAGCTCGTCGAGGTCACCCCGAAGTCGATCCGCCTGCGCAAGAAGCACCTCGACCCGAACGAGCGCAAGCGCGCGGAAAAGGCCAAGGAAGCGGTGGCGTAGGAGTTACCCGGGTTCGCCCGGCGCATTCTCGCCGCGACTGATGAAGCCGATCGTCGTTGTCTCGTCGGAGAGATTGATCGCGTCCCGCAGAGCCGCAAGATGCGGTGCCTTCCAGGTATCGGGTTTCCGGTCGACATTCCAATAGGCGGTGTGGGTGAAGAAGTCCGCACCGCCGGCCAATCTCGTCGAGACCGGGAGGTCAACGATGTGCCGGCCGAAGATCGGGGCTAACGGTCCACCGATCACGTCGCCCCAGAAGATCTGTTCGATCGGGAAATAGATATTGGTCCAGCGCGTTAACCCGAACAGCGCACCGTGGTGGATCTGCCGAATCTTCTTCCTCGGATTGTCGAAGGCCAACAAGCCATCCTGCTGGAGCCGCTTCGGCGGACAGGTCGGAAACTCGCGCTCTTCGACACGACGCCTGAAATCTGCGCGCAATCTCTCGTGTCCATCCTTCTCGGCGGTATCGGGATCCTTTGCCTCTTCGCACATCAAGAAATAAGCGTGGGATAGTGCGCTTCCGAGCGTGACGAAGTCGGTCACCAGCCAGCTCTTGAACTCCCGCTGTTCGACAGGCCGCCTGACGGTCACGTCGGCGATGTTTGCGATCAACTGCCGTGCCTTGCGGCGAAGCTCCACTTTCTCCTCATGGGTGGCCACTTTCTCGGGCTGCCACGGCGCACCATCGACGTCCAAAAACTCCTGGCCGAGCAACGTGACAGGCGGCAACTCGTCGCAAATCCTGCTGAAATAGGCCCGCAGCATATCGTAGGCGACGACAGTGCCTAGGCTGTGAGCGACAACGACAATGCGGTCGTATCGGCCGCTTTCATGCAGACGCGCCAGCGTGTCTACGGCCTCTTTCCGGATGGCCCGACGAACGGCGACATTGGCCGGTGAGCCGCGGAAATAACGCGCGGCATCGCCGAGATAGGGCTGGAGGAACGCACCGTTGGCGGCGAGATAGATGCCGATCACACCAAATGCGATCGGAGCGCTCCAGGGCGAATTCAATCCCCAGGGCCAAGCCTTGAGCACCGTTTCGGCCAGTGATCTGTCGTACCAGTACTGATCGGCCCAGATGAAGGCAAGGGACATGAGTAGCGAGACCGCGAGTGTACGCCAGAACGCGCGCAATCCTTGCTGTCCCATCACAAGGTACGTCGTCAGCAACGCATACAAGGTCGGAAGACCAATCAGCGTCAAGATCTCGGCGCCGTCGAGGAATCCGTTTCCGCCGGGGAAAGTACCCTCAAGCCAAAGATAGCCGAGGCCAGCGGCGAAACCCGCGACGCAGAAGGCAGCCAGCCACGGGACGAGACGAAGAGCCTGCCATTTGAGTGCGACGCAAAGGCCGAACACAAGACTGCATAGAATTAGAAGCAAGGGCGCAATCAGGATATTTTGCGCGCTGGTTTCCGAGAACAGCAACACGCCCCTGATTGCCAGCACGGCAAACGAGAGGTTCATCAGGCACAGAAAGATGGACGCGGTCCACCAGAGCGCATTGAGTCCGGTTCTCATGACCGGCCCCTTGCGGCACAACTCGTAGAGCCAGAGCAGCACGGCGACCGCCTTGGTTTCGCTCATGAGATGAGCCCAGTAGAGCTCGTGAAAATCGGCCACGCGCTTGTCCGCCGATCCCGGCACCTCGCTGGTCGTCATCACCGTCAGATCGATGTCGACGCCGCTCTTCTCCGGATGCGTCCAGAGCTTGTTGGCTTTGTCGTCGGGATTGCCTTCGTTGTGCCAAACGCCGCGGATGACGCCGCGTACAGTTTCCAGCGCGCGCTGGCTGCCGATACCGTGAACTACCAGAATTGCGGTTCGCTTGTGCTCTACACCCGGGTCGATGTTCGGCATGGGGAAATTCCTCGAAGAATGGATTGAAGAGAATGCGAAATTTGAATACAACCTTGGCACGAAAAACAAGGCGGTTCGGATCCGATGACTTAGCGATCTTCGTCACAAAAGTCGCGCAACCGGAGACAAGGTGGCATCCGGAATCCGCGTGCGCTGCGGAAGGTATGCGCCGGCCCGGCTTCAGCACTCTTCGCGAACGTGCTAGAGCCCGCCCATGACCTCCCTCCCCTCCTCCGTCGACGTCGCGATCATCGGCGCCGGTGCCGCCGGCCTCGGCGCAGCGCATGCGCTGCATGGCTCCCGCCTCTCGGTGATCGTGCTGGAGGCGCGTGACCGGCTCGGCGGCCGGGCCTGGACGGTGCAGGCCTCACCCGAGGTGACGTTCGACGTCGGCTGCGGCTGGCTGCATTCGGCCGACAAGAACTCTTTCGTGCCGATCGCGCGACAGCTCGGTTTCGAGCTCAACAAGGACCTGCCGCCCTGGCGCGAGCGGGCCTACGGCAATGCCTTTCCGGAAAGCGAGCGCGACGATTTCATGCGCGCAATGGACGCGTTCTATGAGCGTCTGTGGGAAGCGGCGCAAACAGGTAAGGACGAGGCCGCGAGCTCGCATTTGGAGCCCGGTAATCGCTGGAATCCGATGATCGACGCGATCTCGACCTATATCAACGGCTGCGAGCTGAAAGATATGTCGACGCTGGACTGGGAAGCCTATGAGGACACCAACTTCAATTGGCGCGTCCGCCGCGGCTATGGCGCGCTGATTGCGGCCTATGGTGCGCCCTGCCCGGTGGCGCTGAATTGCAATGTCGCGCTGATCGATCATTCGGACAAACGCGTCCACATCGAGACGTCGCGGGGCGCGCTGACCGCGGACAAGGCGATCGTCACCGTGCCGACCAATCTCATCGCGGAAGAAGCCATCCGCTTCTCGCCGCCGCTCCCCGCAAAGGTGAACGCAGCGGCGGGCCTGCCGCTCGGCGTCGACGATAAGGTGACGCTGGCCCTCGATGACGCCGAGACCTTTCCGACAGAAGGCAATCTACGCGGCGCCACCATGCGCACGGAGATGGGCACCTATCACATCCGCCCGTTCGGCCAGCCCTGCATCGAGGGCTTTTTCGGCGGCAGCTTTGCCCGCGCGCTGGAAGATGCCGGCGACGGTGCCATCGCCGCCCAAGCCATCAGCGAGATCGCGGGTTTTCTCGGCAACGATATCCGCCGCAAGCTGAAGCCGCTGTATGAATCGCGTTGGGCCCGCGATCCCTTTGCGCGGGGGTCGTATTCGCATGCGCTGCCCGGCCATGCCGGCGACCGTGCCGTGCTGGCTGCGCCGGTGGATGCACGTCTGTTCTTCGCGGGCGAGGCGACGTCGCCGACCTTCTTCACGACCGCGCATGGTGCACGGGACAGCGGCGAGCGGGCGGCGAAGGAAGTGCTGGCGGCTCTGGGCAAGCCTTAGCTGCAAGCTCCGTCATTGCGGGCTACTCGATCACTCGCGCTCGCAAATCCGCATCTGGCACGAAGCAGGCGTCATACTTTCCGAAGATGCGATAGCGGTTGCGCGCGACGAGGCTGTAGACCGCATCCCGCAGCGGCTTCGGCAACACGAATAATGCGCGCACCCAGCGCCAGCCTGGGAGTTGCGACAGCACCGTCAGCACAGCATCCGACTTCATGAACACCTCGCCGCCGTGGACAACCGCGTTGGTGTCGGGATCATCGGGGTCGATGCCGAACGTGCGCGCGAGCCGGGCGCCATAATCCGACTGGATCGGCGTGAACCGAAACTGCCTCGCCGTGTCGCGCTTGGCGACGAAGCGGACCCAGCGTGAGCAGAAGATGCAGACGCCGTCGAACAGAATGACGTCGTCCTCAGGCCATTTGGGCATCAGACTCTCTTTTTGACGCGTTTTCTTCACGCGAACCGGAATCCACTTCGCTCGAAAACGCTATCGGTTATCCAGCATCAGGAGCGCGACGACCATCAAGACGATCGCCGGCCCGGTCTTCACCAGCGCGCCAAGCGGCTCGATCCAGAGGTCGGGCGTCAGGATCGCCGCGCCCAGCATATAGCCGAGCGAAGCGAAAATACCCGCGACCAAGCCGATCGCAGCCGTTCGGCGGAAGGCGATCAAGACACCGATGCTCATGTCCATCAGGCTGGTGCCGATGGTGATGGGATCAACCAGCGCGGGCGGAAAGTTGTGCGCGGTCAAAATGCCGGCGGCGGCACCGTAGGACACGAACAAGGCGATGAAACCGGAGACGACCCAGAACGCGACCAGGCTTGCGAAAATCAGCGCCTTGACCAGGAACAGGCGCGCGAACCATTTGTCCTGGATGCTGGCAGGATGGCGTCCGATCGCCTCAGCCAGATGCTTCGGCGCGATACCCGTCGCGGCGCTCCACGCTGACGGATCGCCAGTCACGCCGCGACGCAGCTCGGCAATGGCGGTCGAGCGCATCGGCGGCGTCCAGCCGAGATAGCAGGCGACATCGCCGAGTTTCACGCCGAGATCGAGCAGGAAGCGGGGCATCGCGATGCGCGGCCAGCCGTCCGTGCCGAACGCATGGCGAAACGGCTTGATGACGCCGGCCATGGTGATCGGTTCGGCCTGCATCAGGTCCCAGCTCACCGCCCTCAACGAGGCATCGTCGATGTCGCGCGCGGCGAGCCAGGCGATGGTCGCCGTAATATCCTCGATCGCCACGGGCTGAAATGGCGTTGCCATGTCCTTGGCCGGCAAATCGATCGGAAAGGCTGCAAGCGCGCGGAGCATGGCGCTACCGCCATAGGCTGACGGTGCGACCACGAAGCCGGGCCGCAGGATGGCATGAGGAATGCCGCTAGCCCCGATCAGGCGCTCGGCCTCGCGTTTGGTCGTAGCGAAGGCGGTGCGGTCCGCCTCCGCGGAGCCGGGGATCGAGATGTGCACCAGCCGGATTGCGCGGCCGCTGCCGCCGATCGCCCGAAGCAGTCGCGCGACGAAATCGCGATGCACCGCGCTCGTGTTGCTGCCGGGGCCATCCTGGAGCACGCCGAGACAGTTCACGACGACGTCTACCGCGTGCTCGCTGAGGAGACGCGTCAGCGCGGCCGTGTCGAGGATGAGGATCGGCAGCTCGATGTCCAGCGCGCTCATCCTCTGCGCCGGCGACAGGCTCCGCGCCACGCCGACGACGCGAAAGCCCCGCGTGCGCAGATCGTCGGTGACGAAGCGGCCGATCAGGCCGGAGGCGCCGAGCACCAAAACGGTTCGCTCACTCATCGCTTCTCTCAAAACGGTTTCGCGATCATCAGCCACAGGATGGCCATCGTCGCGCCGAAGCCGGGGAAGCCGAACGCGAACCAGCGGCGGAATAGCACGAAATAGCGCTGTGGGAGCGCACTGCGCTGCGCAGCAGCCTTGCGCGCGAGGTCGCGCATTTCGATCTGCATGAACACGACCGGCACCCAGAACAAGCCGGCAATCGCGTAGAGCGCGAGTGAGGCCAGCAGCCAGCGCTCCGTGATCGAGGTCGCCGACAGCATCATCAGCACGCCGCCGCTGACCGGCTGGAGGATCACGGCCGACAGCGTGAAGATCGCATCCGCGATGACCACGACTGAAGCGGTGCGGGCGATGAACTCCGGGTCCTGCGTGCGATGCGCCATCAGCATGAAGAAGGCGATGCCGGTCCCGGTGCCGAGAATGACGATGGCGCCGAGGACGTGTACAAATTTGAACAGGAAATACAGCGTCATGGCTTCTTGGTCGCCATAGGCTTGGGCGGGTTCAGCGCCCGCGCGAGCTCGCCGCTGGCGGCTTTGACGCCGGCTTCGGTTTCGATCATCCAATGGCCTTCGCTGTCGACGGCCGGCAGCGGGCGAAACTCAGCCTTGCCGCCCGTGCCGCGAAACGCATCGACGAGTTTCTGCGAGAATGCCGGCGCGAAATAGCTGTCATTGGGCGCAACGAGCCAGGTGACGGGAATGCGCGCGGTCTTGCCGAATTCCGCTGCGGCGGCGAGCAGGGTGTGCGGCGCGCAGATTCGGTTCGGCTCATCATTGGCATGGCCGCCGCGTCCCGGTGCAAACACGGTGATGGCGGAGATCACCTTCGGATCGGCACCGGCGAGCGCCAGCGCACCCCACCCGCCGGCGGAATGGCCGATCACGATCGCGCCATCCTTGCGGATGAAATCCTGCTTTTGCAGCTGGACCAGCGCCAGTTTGATTGCGTCGGCCGTTGCGCGGCCCGAGCGCGTGTAGTCGGGCTCGCCGCAGCCGCCCTGATCCTCGAGGTAGCGGCCGCCGGTGGCACCATGGCCTGGCCGCTCCGGCACCAGCACGGCAAAGCCGCGCGCGACGAGATAGCCGGCGAGCGGGCGGTATTCCGGCTGCGGCATTTGCACCCGACGTAGCGTGTTCTGCGTCGAGGCGTGTGCGATCACCGCGAGCCGGAACGGACCTGGGCCCGAGGGGCGAAACAGCAGGGCATGCGCAGCAAGATCGGTATCCGGCGTTGGCACGCGCCATTCCTGCCGACGAAACGGTTCGCCCTCCTCTCCCGATGGACCGAACCTGACCTCTGCGGACAGAGGCGGCGCGGTCAGCAAGGCCAGCAGAGGCAGGAGCGCGATGGTATTGAGGAGCCGCATGAATTTGCCGAGGGCGAACAAGAACAGCGACAGGCACACTAGTAGGAACGAATCACAATGAGCGGACTTTCTGCGGTGCCCATTGCCGTTCCTTCGTTGCCGCAAGCAACAGGAGTTTTGCACCGACGGCACGCACGCAGGTGCCCTCGGAGTTGCCGTCCTGTCTTTTTTCGGCACAACTCGGTTGAAATACTGATGCAGAAAGTCCACAGGTTAACCGATAATTAACGATAGGTCTTGCCGCCGGCGCGGCGACTTGGTTTGATCGCGTCCATGAGCACAACCCTGATCGAGGTCCGGCCGGCCAAAGCCGCAGATGCAACTGCGGTGGCGTCGACCCATGACGAAGCCTGGCGTTCGGCCTATCAGGGCATCATTCCCGGCGCCGAGCTGGAGAAGCTGATCAACCGCCGCGGTCCGCAGTGGTGGGACAGCGCGATCCGCAAGGGCAGCCGTGTCAGCGTGCTGGTGTTCGGTGACAAGATCGCCGGCTATGCCAATTACGGCCGCAACCGGGCCCGCAGCCTGCATTTCGACGGCGAGATCTACGAGCTTTATCTGCGGCCCGAGTTTCAGGGCCTCGGCTTCGGCCGCCGCCTGTTTGCCGCCGCCCGCCGCGACCTGATGCAGAGCGGGCTGAAGAGCATGGTGGTGTGGGCGCTCTCGGACAACGATCCCGCTACCGAGTTCTACCGCGCCCTGGGTGGTCGCATGGTGGCGCGCTCGTCGGAGCGTTTCGGACCGAAGGCGCTCGACAAGGTTGCCTTCGCTTGGACCAATTGAGCTGCTGAAACCCTAGCCGGGCAGCGTTCCCATCCGTCGATACCGCAGGCCGCTTGCGCCGGTGATCGCCGGATTCATTATTTCACAAAAACGCGATGGATCAGCGGGCCAAGCCCGCGTATGACAGCGCCAAAATCGCTGCCGGGCGCGATTTATCCTCGGCAACAACGGAGCCTTGAATGCGTATCGATGCGGTCTCGATCGGAAAGAACGTCCCCCACGACGTCAATGTCATCATCGAGGTCCCCGTGGGCGGCGAACCGATCAAGTACGAGATGGACAAGGAGGCCGGCACGCTGGTGGTCGACCGCTTCCTCTACACGCCGATGCGTTACCCCGGCAATTACGGCTTCATCCCGCATACGCTGTCGGATGACGGTGACCCCTGCGACGTGCTGATCATCAACACCCGCGCCATCATCCCCGGCGCCGTCATGAGCGTGCGTCCGGTCGGGGTGCTGTTCATGGAGGACGAAGCCGGCGGCGACGAGAAGATCCTGGCGGTGCCGTCGTCCAAGCTGACGCAGCGCTACGACAAGGTGAAGTCGTATTCCGATTTGCCTGACATCACGCTGCAGCAGATCCAGCACTTCTTCGAGCACTACAAGGATCTCGAAAAAGGCAAGTGGGTGAAGATCCTGCGCTGGGGCGGCCCGGAGGAAGCGCACCAGCTGATCCAAGAAGGCATCGAGCGCGAGAAGAAGAAGAAGGGCTGATCCGCACGGTCATTCCGGGGCGCGTCAGAGCGAACCCGGAATCCAGAGGTCGGGGCGCGAGATTCCGGGTTTGGCTCTGCGAGCCGCCTCGGAATGACGCTCAACTACACCGCCGGCTTCGGCAGGCCGGCGATCGCGCGGGCCGCGCGGAGCGTGTTCACCAACAGGCACGCCACCGTCATCTGGCCGACACCGCCCGGCACCGGCGTGATCGCGCCGGCAACGGCAAGCGCTTCCTGATAGGCGACATCGCCGACGAGGCGCGTCTTGCCGTCCTCCTTGGGGATGCGATTGATGCCCACATCGATCACGGTCGCACCCGGCTTCAGCCAGTCGCCGCGCACCATCTCTGGTTTGCCCACTGCTGCATAGACGAGGTCCGCTTTCTTCACGAGGCCAGGCAGGTCGCGCGAGCGCGAATGCGCGATCGTCACCGTGGCGTTCTCGTTCAACAGCAATTGCACGAGCGGGCGGCCGACCAGGTTGGAGCGGCCGATGACGATGGCGTTCATGCCTTCGAGCGAGGCGTGCACGCTTTTGGTCAGGATGATGCAGCCGAGCGGGGTGCAGGGCGACAGCGCCTCGAAGCCGCCAGCGAGCCGGCCGGCATTGTTCGGATGCAGCCCGTCGACATCCTTGGCGGGGTCGATGGCGTTGATGACCGCTTCGGTGTTCAGCCCCTTCGGCAACGGTAATTGCACGAGAATGCCGTGCACGGAGGGATCCCGGTTGAGCTTTGCGACCAGCGCCAGCAGATCTGCCTGCGAGACGTCGGCCGGCAGCTTGTGCTCGAACGAGGCCATGCCCGCGGCCTGGGTCTGGGTGTGTTTTGAACGGACATAGACTTCGCTGGCGGGGTCGTTGCCGACCAGGACCACTGCAAGGCCCGGCACCAGATTGTGCTCGCGCTTGACGCGGGCGACCTCCTCGGCGACGCGGCCACGGAGTTCCGCCGCAATGACTTTTCCATCGATGATATCAGCGGTCATGTCCGTTCTCTCAATCTGTCGGTTTGGCCGATGTGAGCTGGCGCAGGGTTTCGCCGAGACGCGCCGGATCGCCGCCGTCGACCGCGATCTGCTTCAGCCGCGACGTGGCTCCGGATAGCAGCTTTACATTGCTCTTGGGCACGCCGAGCGATTTCGCCAGCAGCGCCAGCACGGCCTTGTTGGCCTCGCCGCCATCGGCAATGGTGCGCACCCGCACCTTGAGCACGCTGCGGCCATCCGAAAGCTGCTCGATCCCGTCGATGTCGTCGCGGCCGCCGCGCGGCGTCACCCGCAGCGCGATGCTGATTCCTGCGGCCGAGTAGCGCCAAGGGTCCTTAGGGCAAGGCTCCTGACAACAAGGCTCCTTGTTGGCAACCAAGGCGCTCCCGCCCGCTTAGACCACGTTCGGGTAGATGTAGTACAGGATCACCCGCTCGATGAACATGATGATCAGGATCAGGATGATCGGCGAGATGTCGAGACCGCCGAGGCTGGGCAGGAAATTGCGAATCGGCGCCAGCAGAGGCTCGGTGATCCGGTAGAGGAACTCCGCCACCGCCGACACGAACTGGTTACGCGTGTTCACCACGTTGAAGGCGATCAGCCAGGACAGGATCGCGGAGGCGATCAGCAGCCAGACGTAGAGGTCGAGCACGATGATGACGATGTCGAGAACGGCACGCATGGCTTATGAGGCCTCTGGCTTTTGGAAACTCTGGCTCGGTCGGGATTGACGCCCCGTTTGCTAGATATCGGTTCCGTCAGGCCCAAACAAGGGAAGTCGGCACCCTGAGAGCTAAAACCGGGTTACGCCCGTCCTTGACTTGACCTTGGCGGGGACTTAAATGGCGCCCGGTTGTCGGCCGCGTTCACCAGAGCGGCCAGCAAAGGGGCCATAGCTCAGCTGGGAGAGCGCGTCGTTCGCAATGACGAGGTCGGCGGTTCGATCCCGCCTGGCTCCACCAGCCTTCGCTCGCTTCGCGAGCTACGGCTAGGCAAGCCAGCCGTGCTCTCTCGTAGCGAAGTGAGCGAAGGCTGTCCCGCCATAGCCCGAAGGGCGACGGCGGACCCTCTCCGTGAACTCCCCCTACCTCCCCGTAAACCTTGGCGGCCGCTTCTCCATGAAGCTCGCCACGCCCTCCCTGAAATCACTCCCGTTCAGCGCCACCATCATCTCCCTGTTGGCCTCGATCGTCGCCTCGGCCAGCGTCTGGAACGGCACCTCGTAGAGCTGGCGCTTGATCACGGCCATCGCGCTCGGCGAGACGAAATCGGCGAGATCGCGCGCGTAAGTATACGTCTCTTCACGCAGCTTCTCCGGCGGACAGAGCCGGTTGACCAGCCCGATCCGCAGTGCCTCCTCGCTCGACACGCGCCGCGCCGAGAGCAGCAGATCCAGCGCATTGGCGTGGCCGACGATGCGCGGCAGCATCCAGCTGATGCCGTGCTCGGCGATCAGGCCGCGCCGCGCGAAGGCGGTGGTGAACACGGTGTTGTCGGCGGCAAAGCGAAGGTCGCAATAGAGTGCATGCACCAGTCCAATGCCTGCCGTCGCGCCGTTCAGCATGGCGATCACAGGCTTCTTGATGGAAGGATAATAGCCGTACCGCGTCTGCCAGTCCGGCCGGCGATTCATGTCGAACGGCGGCAGGTTCGAGGCGCGCCTGACGTCGTTGGGATCG
The DNA here is from genome assembly GCF_025200905.1 of Bradyrhizobium yuanmingense. NCBI lineage: Bacteria > Pseudomonadati > Pseudomonadota > Alphaproteobacteria > Hyphomicrobiales > Nitrobacteraceae > Bradyrhizobium > Bradyrhizobium yuanmingense. The sequence goes on from NZ_CP104173.1 coordinate 7,392,172, forward strand.
AGGCCCTTCAGCGCATCCATGTCGGCGCCGGCGCAGAAGGCGCGGCCCGCGCCGGTGAGGACGATGACGCGGACATTGTCGTCGGCGCTCGATGCCTCCATCGCGTTGCGCACGTCGCGCTCCATGACCGGCGTCCATGCATTCATGCGATCGGGGCGGCTGAGCGTGATGGTCGCGATCTTGTCGCTCACCTCATAGAGAATGTGTTCGTAGGCCATGACGCTCTCCCTTGTTTGCCGGCACGCGTTCGCACGCGCTCGTTAGAAGCGAGCCTAGCATACCCCGGGATGGGAGAAGGACTTGCGCCAAGGACCTGCGCCAAGGACTTGCGCGAAGCCGCGATCACTCGGCGGCTTGCGCCAGCATCGGCCGGCGCTCCAACCAGCCGTCGAGGAAATGATCGAGCCAGGCGCGTTCGGCGACATCGTAGACGGCGCGATCCGCGAAATGATGATGCCGCTGCCGTGCACCGGGCGCGCTGAAGCCGTCGTAATTGCGCGTGGTCCAGCGGCACATCATCGCATAGGTCACATCGGGGTGGAACTGCACGCCGAAAGCATTGCCCGTGCGGAACGCCTGCACCGGGAAATCATCGCCTTCGGCGAGCAAGTCGGCGCCTTCAGGCAGCTCAAAGCCCTCGCGATGCCAGTGATAGACCTGCGCCGGCCAGTGCGGGCAGAGCGCGCGGCCCGCGGCGGTCGGCCTGATCGGGTAGTACCCGATCTGCGTCAGCGCCTGCGCATGCGGCGCGACACGGGCCCCGAGCTGCATCGCCAGCATCTGCGCCCCCAGGCAGATGCCGAGCAACGGGCGCTGCTCGCGGAGCGGAATTTCGATCCAGTCGATCTCACGGCGAATGTAGTCGTCGGAATCATTGGCGCTCATCGGCCCGCCGAAGATCACGGCCCCGGCATGCTGATCGAGCGTCTCGGGCAGGGGATCGCCGAAGCGAGGACGGCGGATGTCGAGGCGGTGGCCGAGCGCGCGCAACGCATTGCCGACGCGGCCGGGTGTCGAGCATTCCTGATGCAGGACGATCAGAACCGGCAGCCGGGTTTCAGCGGCGGCGACGCTCGCCGCCCTCTGTGGGAAGGCGACCACCTCTGCGCCACCAAACCTGTCCGTCCGGAACGACATGGCCTCTGCGAGTGCTATCGGTTCAGACCGCCAGCATAGCTAAGCGATGGTTAACATCGTGTGAGTTTGCGCACACACGCGCACGTCTGGAAGCAAGCTCCGGGCCACTACGGACGCGGGCGGCGGCGTTCAGCGCCGCTGCCGCTGGAACCGGCTAGTGGCCGCCAGGATGAAGCCGCGTGGGAAGAAGCGCAGCGCGAACGGCACAATCTTGTTGCCGAGGCCGGGCAGCACTGCCCGTTTGTTGGCCATCAGAGCGCGATACGCCTCCCGCGCAACCTCGGCAGCTGAGACGTTGAGAAAGGCCGTGTCATGTTGCGAGCCGACGCCGGCGCGGGCCTGGAATTCCGTGGGGACCGGGCCCGGGCAAAGCACGGTGACACGGACGCCGCGGGGAGCGAGCTCCGCCCGCAATGCTTCGGTGAAGGAAATCACATAGGCCTTGGATGCGTAGTACACGGCCATGCCGGGGCCGGGCAGGAAGCCTGCGACCGAGCCGACATTGAGAAGACCGCCCTTGTTCCGGATGAGCTGATCGGCGAAGCGCAGCGACAGATCCGTCAGGGCGCGGACGTTGACATCGACGATACCGAGCTGCGCGACGCGATCGCGCTCGATGGCATCGCCGAATACGCCGAAGCCGGCATTGTTGACGAGATGATCGAGCTCGACGCCTTCGGCGGCAAGTGCCGCGGCGATCCTCTCACCGGCATGCGGGTCCTCGAGATCGCAGGCGATCACGATCGGCTTCTTGCCACCCTTGGCGGCGATCTCGTTCGCGAGCGCTTCGAGCCGATCCACCCGTCTCGCCGTCAATGCGAGGCGATGTCCATTGGCGGCAAACACACGCGCCAGCTCCATCCCGATGCCCGCCGAGGCACCGGTGATCAACGTTACCCGCTCAGTCACGATCGAAGTCTCTTGAATCGAAGTCTGTGGTCCCGGCAATACCAGAACGAGAGCATAAGCCGTGCGCGCCAGGCAAGCGGCGCTGGCAGCATGGCTGCTTGTGAGAGCGACAGTGGAAGCAGGAAAGACCGGTATTTGCAGTCGAATCAGCAGAAGCGGGGGACCGCCGGGCTTATATTAAAGTTTCGTCATGTGGCTCGCAGGCCAGGCAATCCGCCGGGGACCGGTCCGACGGCGCGATCCTTGACCTGGCCACCGGCACGCTCCGCAATGGCGTGCTTCAGCTCGATCCGGTCACGCTGGGAGATGCCGAGCAGGTCGGACGCGCGCCAGACCACATTGTCCTCGAACTCGCTGACCTCTCCGTCGGCATAGACCAGCTCCCACATCATCTGCACGATCCGCTTGCGACCCGCTTCGTCGAGCGAGCGCATGATGACGCTGGTGAAGTGATAGAGGTCGACGGCCTCGCCTTCGACCTGGGTGGCGTCGGCGATGAGACGGTCAGCGGTGCCGCGGTCGAGCCCGAAATGGCTTTCGATCAAGCTGTGCAGCTTGCGCTGCTCGGCCGCGCTCGGCTGGCCGTCCAGCGAGACCACATGGACCAGCAGCGCGGTCGCGGCCAGCCGGTAATCGCTGTCGCCAAATGCGCGGTCCTGGGCTTGGGGACCGACAATGTCGGCGATGAATTGGCGCAAGCCGTCGAGCATAGGTCCTACCGAGATTGATGACGCCGCAAGGAGCGCGGCCGTTACCAGCATTATATGAGCAAGAAACCCAACCGGCGCAACGTGCGTCAGTTCCGCGCGCGTATTACGTTTCGGCAATCTGTTCACCGTCATTCCGGGGCGATGCGCCAGCATCGAACCCGGAATGACGAATGGTGCCTCACGGTATCTCGTACACCACCATCTTGTCGGCGATGCCACGGAGCGCGGCCTGCTTCTGGATCGGCTTGATGGCGCGCTGCTCGAGCACCTCGGCGACTGCGGGAGCATCCAGCACCGGGCCGGTGATGTGGATCTCCTGCGCGGTCGACAGGCTCTGCACGCGGGCGGCGATGTTGACGGTCTGGCCGAAATAATCCTGCCGCTCGTTGAGCATGACTGCGAGGCAGGGGCCTTCGTGGATCCCGATCTTGAGAATGAGGTCGTTGGCGCCGCGCTGCTTGTTCAATTCGTCCATCGCGGCGCGCATGCGCAGTCCCGCGGTGATGGCGTGCTCGGGCCTGACGAAGGTCGCCATCACGGCATCGCCGATCGTCTTCACGACCGCACCCTTCTCGGCGGCGATGATCTCCAGCAGCGCGCGAAAATGCGCCCGCACGAGATCGAAGGCATTGAGGTCGCCGACCCGCTCATACAGCGCCGTCGAACCCTTCAGGTCGGTGAACAGGAACGTCAGGGACGTGATCTTCAGTCGCTGGTCGACATTGAGGTTGTCGGCCTTGAACACGTCGCGGAACGTCTGGTTGGACAGCATGCGCTTGGCGGTCAGGATCGGCTTGCGCTTGCCGATCATCTCGTGCAACGCGTGGTCGGCAATCCAGACTGAGGGCAATACGCGACTGTCCGATTGGTTCTCGAGCATGAGACGCAACGGTCCGGGGCGCATCACGGTGGTCCCCGTCGGCGCCTCCAGCTTGTTGAACATGATCGACAGCTGCTGACGCTCGCTGGTCGGCTCACCCTGAACGTCCAGGAAATGGGCGGAATGGGTGACCGGCTCGAACACGATGATGAACTGGCTCGGCAGATTGAGTGAGAGGATCGCCTTCTCGCCGGCGGGCAATTCGAGGGCTTCGAGCGTTACCTGGTTGATCAGGCGGGAAAAGGATTCGTCGTTGATGTCGACGCCTGAGCTCCAGAACATCTGCCGCACATACTCCCAGATCGGCAACGTGTCGGGATCATGAGCACCGATGCGGCGGACCCGCGGGCTGACGGTGAAGGCCACTTCGACCATCTCGTCGACGGAGGCCTCGTATCCGGCGGCGCAGAGCGCGCAATTGTAGTCGTCGTGCTTCAACGACTTCAGTGTGGCGTGCGCGCCCAGCACGCCTCCGCAGCCGGGACACAGCACGTTCCAGCTCATGTCGAACAGGCCGAGCCGCGAGGCGTGCAGGAAGCCGGAAATGACCTTCTCCTGGTCGAGCCCGGTCCGGTCGGCAAAATCCAGCGCATTGATCCGGTTGAGATCGCGATCATGACCGTTGGCGATCAGCTGCGCGATGGCCTCCACCACAACGGAATCGGCGGTCTGCTTCAGAACGGAGAGTTGGGCCTGGATGTCGCTCATGGCGGAACTCTATGTAGCTGGGTCACGCCAGCGGCCAGACGCGAGCCTGTCACCGACGCGTGATGCGGAACAGGGGTGAATGGTCCGGCTGGGTGGTGACGACGCCGAGCGGAATTACGGGGGTCGCGGGGTCGGCAAGCTCGATTCGGTACGCTCCGATCAGCCGCGCCAGCGCCAGCACGGATTCGGCTTGGGCAAACGGTGCGCCGATGCAGACGCGCGGACCTGCGCCGAATGGCAGGTAGGCAAAACGGTCCGGCGCCTCCTGCGACATGAAGCGCTTTGGAATGAATGCGTTCGGCTGATCCCACAGCTTCTCGTGCCGGTGCAAGAGCCAGGGCGCGATCATGATGATGTCGCCCTTGCCGATCTCGACGCCCGCCGCATTGTCCCTATCGCGCGCGGCACGCGCGACCAGGAAGGCCGGCGGATAGAGCCGCATGGTTTCGTCGATCACCGCGCGGGTGAATTTCTGGCGATCGATGTCGGCCATGCTGTCGAGATGCTCGCCGCGGGTCTCGGACGCCACCTCCTCCTGCGTATCGGGATCGAGCGCGAGCAGGTAGAGCGCCCAGAACAGCGCCGTCGCCGTGGTCTCATGACCGGCGAGGATCATGGTCGCGACCTCGTCGACCAGCTGCTCGTCGGAGAAGCCCTGGCCCGTCTCGGGATCGCGTGCCTCGTCCATGAGATCGAACAAATCGCGCGGCGGCGCACCGTCCTTCTTGCCCGCCTTACGCCGCTCGGCGATCAGCATGGCCACGAACTCGGTCCAGCGCTTGCGGAAACGGGCGCGGGCAAAATCCATCGGGCTCGGCCAGGACACCGGCAGCACCATGTCGAGGAAGTACGGACGCCCCAACCGCGCGGCATATTCCATGATGAAGTTGCGCAGGGTTGCGCCGTGCTGGTCCATGCCGAACGAGAACATCGTGCGACCGGCGATCTCAAGCGTCATGCGCTGCATGATCGCGCGCAGGTCGACCGGCTCACCGGTTTGCGCGTCCAGCTTGGCGATGGTTTCGTCGAGCACGGCCGTCATGTGCGGAACGAGGTTTGCGGTCGCGCGCGGCGTGAAGGCCGGCGCCAGCGTGCGGCGCTGAAACGTCCAGGAATGACCTTCCGCGATCAGAAGGCCGTCGCCGAGAACGGGGCGCAGCATGCGGATGCCGGCCGGCGTGCGCGTGTAGTTCTCGTAATTGCTGAGCAGCACGTGCCGGATCGCGTCCGGCTGGTTCAGGATGAAGCTATTGCGGAAGAAGAAGCGGCCAGAAATGACCTCTTCCTCGTAGGCGCGTTGACCCCAGGTCGCGATCATATTCTGCCTGATGACCGCGAGCCGGCCGAAGAACGACATATCGTCGGGCGCTCGCGGAGGAGCCGGAGGGGTGATGGGCCGACGCACGCTGGCGATATTCATGGCTCTCTCCCGCAAGGTGGGACGCAGGTAAATAGCTAGTAAGTCAGCTCGGCGATGGCAATCCGGTTCTCGGACGCAGCCCAGGCGCGTGCCACAATCCGTTCTTCGCCGAATTGGGCCACGATGTTACGGCCAACCTCGGTGGCGGGAAGCCGCAGGGTGGCTGCCGCATCCGTGGGCACGCCCGGCTTGACGTCGGCCGGCTCCTTGCCGTCGAGCAGCACCACGTCGCGCGGCAGGCCGAAATAGCCGCGCGGGCGCGACATGATCACTACGGCGCCGGCGGCCTTGTCGGCCGGCCCGAGCGGCCGCGCGGGCCGCAGATGCACAACCTCGGACGAGCGCGGGAAGGGCGAGCGGTAGATGTGCGTCGTCGGCGCATCCGGCGAGGTCAGCACGAATTCGAGCGACCAGGCGGGATCGACCTGCGCCGGCCCCCAACGGCCATCTGAGCCTGTTGTCGAGCTGTACAGCGCACCGTCTTTGCGCTCCCCGGTATCAGGATCGACACGGAAGACATCGACGATTGCACCCGCGACCGGACGATTGGTCGGCACGCCGCCGGGCGTACCCGTGACGAGGCCGCTCAATCTCACGCTGGTCTCCGGCACGATCGCGATGCGCGCAGGTTCGCGCCCCGCGATGAACTTGTAAATCTCGCGGAACGCGCGCGGGTGAAACGCCACCTCGCGATGGTCGAGCGCGCCGAGCACGAGATTGGTGGCGCCCTTCAGCTCCGGCCCTTCGGCGGTGACATTGGTCGGCATGCCGGGCTTGCCGATAAAGCGGCCGTCGGGTTGCGCGAATTTGTCCAGACCGTCGCTGCGCAGCGTGAGGAAAGCGACTCCCGGCGTCACCTCACTCTCGCCCTCGTTCAGTCCGCGCAGGAACGTGCCGCGGCCATTGAATTCGTTGTTCGGCTGGTCGTCTGTTGCGAACACGCCGTGATTGGGCGTACCGCACAGCACCGCATGGCTGACATCACCGGCGCCGCCGTTCTTGATGACGTTACGGATCGCGTAGCCGCCGCGCGAGCTGCCGACCAGCGCCACGCGGGCTGCGCCGGTGCGGCGCTTCAGCTCGGTGATGGCGGCAGCGAGCTCGAGGCGCTGGTCCTCGGTCGAGGAGCGACCCGCCTGCTCGACCTTGTCGTCGTTGCGCGCCAGCGGGTCGGTGAAATTGATCGCCATCATGCGATCGCGCGCGATACCGTTGGACTCCATCCGCCAAAGCGTCGTCATCCAGAGCGCGCCGTAATCGCCATTGCCGTGGACGAACAGAATCGGCGGCAGCTCCGTGGCGGGCGCGGTCTGCGCCAGCGCGCCCGTCCGCAAGCTCGCAAGTGCGAAAGGCACGCTCGCAGCCCCTTGCAAGATCGTCCGTCGCGACAGCTTCATCTGTTCCTCCCCGGCAAACCTAGCTCTTTGCACTGCTTATACCGGCCTAAGCACTGGACAGCGAAGGACTTTCGCGGGCATCACTGAATTGGCCGGAATCACCACGACCACTTCTGCCATCCGACATGGAAGGGGATATGACCGAGCAGCCGAACCGCCCGAAATTGGCCGCCGACGGCATCACTGCGCCCCTGCGGTACACCGTGTTCCGGCGGATCTGGCTCGCCAGCCTGCTCTCCAATCTCGGCCTCCTAATCCAGGGCGTGGGTGCGGCCTGGGCGATGACGCAGATGGCGGCCTCGGCAGACAAGGTGGCCCTGGTGCAGACCGCGCTCATGCTGCCGATCATGCTGATCTCGATGCCGGCCGGCGCCATCGCCGACATGTATGACCGCCGCATCGTCAGTGTGATTTCGCTGTCGATCGCGCTGATCGGCGCGAGCGTGCTCACCGTGCTGGCCGGCTTCAACCTGATCACCCCGGAATTGCTGCTCGCCTTCTGCTTCATCGTCGGCAGCGGCAATGCGCTGTTCGGTCCGGCCTGGCAGTCCTCGGTCAGCGAACAAGTGCCGCCCGAGGCATTGGCGTCCGCGGTGGCGCTGAACGGCATCAGCTACAACATCGCGCGCAGCTTCGGTCCGGCGGTCGGCGGCGTCATCGTCGCTGCGCTCGGTGCGGTGGCCGCGTTTGCCTGCAACGCGATCCTCTATCTGCCGCTGCTGGTGGTGCTGCTGCTCTGGCGCCGCAGCACCGAGCCGTCGCGCCTGCCGCGGGAGAAGCTCAACCGCGCCATGGTTTCGGGCGTGCGTTACATCACCAATTCGCCGCCGATCAAGATCGTGCTGTTGCGCACGCTGGTGATGGGCCTGATCGGCGGCGCGGTGATGGCGCTGATGCCGCTGGTCGCGCGCGACCTCCTGCATGGCGGCGCGCAGATGTATGGCATCATGCTCGGCGCCTTCGGCATGGGCGCGGTGATCGGCGCGCTCAACATCCACGAATTGCGCAAGCGCATGAGCGGCGAGGCCGCGATCCGCGCCTGCACCATCACGATGGCCTTCACCATGGCCGCCCTCGCTTTGAGCACGGAGCCGGTGCTGACGGCGGCCGCGCTGGTGCTAGGCGGCGCAGTCTGGATGGCGGCGATCGCGCTGTTCAATATCGGCGTGCAGCTCTCGGCCCCGCGCTGGGTCGCCGGTCGCTCGCTCGCAGCCTTCCAGGCCGCGATCGCCGGGGGCATCGCGATCGGCGCATGGGGCTGGGGCCATCTCACCGACTATGCCGGCGTCGAGATCGCATTGCTGACCTCGGCCGGCCTGATGCTGATCTCGCCGCTGCTCGGCATCTGGCTCACGATGCCGCGTGTCGGCGCCCGCAACGAGGATGCGGACATGCTGGCCGATCCCGAGGTGAGGCTGTCGCTGACAGGGCGCAGCGGCCCGCTCGTGGTCGAGATCGAATATCGGGTTGCGCAAGAGAATGCGCGCGCGTTCCACAACGTGATGCAGGACGTGCAGCTCTCGCGCCAGCGCAACGGTGCCTATGGCTGGTCGATCGCGCGCGACATCGCCGACCCCGAGCTGTGGACCGAGCGCTATCACTGCCCGACCTGGCTCGACTATTTGCGTCAGCGCAACCGTGCGACCCAGTCCGAACGCGCGCTGCATCAGCAGGCGATCGATTTCCACATCGGTCCCGAGCCGGTGCGAATCCGCCGCATGCTGGAGCGCCCCTTCGGTTCGGTGCGCTGGAAGGACGACACGCCGGACCGCGCCAACAGCGAGGTGCTGCCGGTGGTCGCGACCGCGGCGGGAAGCAGTACGTAGGCCTCTCGTCATTCCGGGGCGCGCCGTAAGGTGCGAACCCGGAATCCATTTATCGCAGGAGTTGGTCGCGCGATGGATTCTCAGGTGCGCAGTTGCGCACCATAGTTCGCGCTTCGCGCGCCCCGGAATGACGATCACTGCCCGTGCTGGGTCAGCACCTTGTCGCAGGCCTTGCTCAGCTTGGTGCGGTTCTGCTTCAGGCATGCCAGCACGGCACCGTCGCCATTGTCCATTACGGGACGGCAGAAGCGCGTGACGTCGCGCGCGCAGGCATCATGGCCGGGCTGCTGTTGCGCGGAGGCGCTCGATGCGCACAGGAGCAAGGAAATAACGAAAAGCAGTCTGGTCATCGCGCAATTGCCTCTTACCCGGAAAGACGTGCGGGCGAAGCTAGTGCGACGATCCCGCACCTGCAACGGCTTTGTTGACTAGCTGCAGCGCGCCGCCGCCATCACCCCGGCTTCATGCCAGGGGACATGGCGAGGGGAGCTGCCGGCGCAACCGCCGGCGTCTTGGTTACTGTGTGTCCTGAGCGTCAGCGACCTTGCGCGAGGCGCCCTTGGCGAGGGTCTTGTCCATCACCGCGCGGCATCCGGCGCTGAGGTCCGAGCGATGCTTGATCATGCACGCGGTGATCTTCGGGATATTGGGGATCTCCGCCGAGCAAAGACGGAAGGCATCGCCCGTGCACATCTGCTGCGCCTCGGCCGAGAAGGCGAAGCTCGCGCCCGTCGAAGCGATGGAGACGATCGCGGCAAAGCCCAGGGCCAGGCTGGCGTCGCGGATCTTGCCGGTAAACGACTTGGTCATTTGAAGCTCCCGTTGGCGCCGCCACAGCGGGCCCGTTGTCGATGGGAGCTACGATGCTCCGGCAAAACCGTTTCCACTGTGATGACGCTCACGGGAGACCCGTCCTCTGTGATCTCAGTCACTCAGACGCAGCCCACTGAAATTCCTTCGCAACCGCTGTCGTGTTGGTGTCACGTTAACTCTTACTTCGCATTAATGGCTCGTCGCGCGGGAAATTCCGCCGGTTTGGTTGCGTAATTGGAAAGAGTAACGATGCGTAATGCGTTGGGCCTGATGCTGGCCAGTGTAGTTGCGGCGGTCGTGATCGCCGCCGGCGGTTGGTTTTATTATTCCGCGCGCGCCGACCAGGGCGCTCCCAAGACAGTTGCCGCCCGTGCCGCCGACCCATTGCCGGCACAGGCGAAGCTCGCCGCCAAGGACGACGTCGAGACCACCGCGGCCGTCGCGGCCAAGCCGGCCGCAGCAGCTCCAGCACCTGCCCCCGTGCCGGTCATGCCGATGCAGCCGAAGCAGGCCTGCGCCAATCCGAACGCGCTGGGCGTGTCCCGCGTCGTCGAGATCGACACGACGGGCGGCCCCGGCTTCGGCTTCGAGCATTTCAAGCAGTTCGACTTCCTGACCGAGAAGGAGGTCGTGCTGACCTTCGACGACGGTCCGTGGCCGGTCAACACGCCCACGGTGCTGAAGGCGCTCGCGGACGAATGCACCAAGGGCCTGTTCTTCTCGGTCGGCAAGCACGCGACCTACCATCCGGAGATCCTGAAGCAGGTGCTGGCCCAGGGCCACACGGTGGGCACGCACACCTGGTCGCATGTCAATCTGAACAGCAAGAAGTTGACCGAGCAGCAGGTCAAGGACGAGGTTGAGAAGGGCTTCAGCGCAGTGAAATTCGCGCTCGGCACCAACCCGGCGCCGTTCTTCCGCTTTCCGCAGCTTCAGCACAATCCCGCGATGGTGAGCTATTTCGGCACCCGCAACGTCGCGATGTTCTCGACCGAAATCGACTCCTTCGACTTCAGGAAGGGCGCGACGCCGGAGAAGATCGTCGAGACCGTGATGACGAGGCTGGACAAGCTCGGCAAGGGCATCATCCTGATGCACGACTTCCAGAAGAACACGGGCCTCGCCCTGCCGACGCTGCTCGCGCGGCTGAAGGCCGGCGGTTACAAGGTCGTGCAGATGAAGGCCAAGACGAGCCTCCAGACGCTGCCGGAATATGACGAGGCGCTGATGAAGGACATGAAGGTGCCGACCGCAGGCACGAACTCCCGTCCGATCGCGAGCGTCGTGCAAACGATCTCGCAATAAGCGCCAAATCCAAAACTCTTGCGTCATGGCCGGGCTTGTCCCGGCCATCCACGTTTTAGGATCAGGCGCGACGACGTGGATGCCCGGGTCAAGCCCACGGCTGTCCGGTTTAAATTTGGCATAGTCTTAGGCTCATCTGGCGGTCATTTTTGATAATCGGGGGCGGTAGGTCGAGAAGGTGATCGATCCGGCGCCGCTGCATGAGATTTTGAGCGACCAGACGGGTGAAGATCAGAAGGTTCTCGACGCTTTGTTGCGCTTTGTGGGCCGAACGCAAGAGCAGGAAGGCGATCAGCGCGATGGCGATCTGGATGCGCACGGCATTCTCGGACGTGCCGAAGAAGTGACGGATTTTGAGAGTGTGCTTGACCCAGCGGAAGAACAGCTCGATCTGCCAGCGCCTCTTGTAGAGTTCAGCAATTTCGTCGGCCGGGGCATCGAGATCATTGGTCACGATGCGCAGGATCTTGCCAGTCTCGGTGCGAACCGTGATCTCGCGCACCGGATCCCTGAAGGGGTTTTTGCGGGACTTTGCCTGCCGTGCAGGCAACAGACCTATGCGGTCGGAGAGCGCGCAGGAGCCTTCAGGCAGCTTGTTCTCAACTATGTCGCTCAGGGGCGTGTTGACCTTGAGCCGGGTCACCAGGCGGCATCCCGCAGCGTCGAGCTCAGCCCACCAGCCATAGTCGTAGTAGCCGAGGTCGAAGATATAGGTGGCCCCGGGGCGGATCGGCATAGCCTTGGCGACGGTGATGTCGTTGACATTGGCGGGCGTCAGCTCGGCGAAGCTCGGACGCTCACTGTCCGGATTGTAGACGATATGCAGCTTGACCCCATGCACGCCGGAGCAAAACCGCGCCCAATCGGAACTCAGAGAGTTCAGCCGAAAGCCGGTCGAATCGACCAGATACACCGCTTCGGCCACTTTATCGGCAAGATCACGTTCGCAGCGGCCCATCAGCGCCGCCAACAGTTCGGCAAACACCGCGCTGGACCGCTTGGCGTTGGCGTCAGCCAAAGTCGATCGCGACAGCTCTTTGGTTCCGAGATGGTAAAGCCGTGCGGCATGGCTCTCGAAGGATGCTTCGATCGATCGTAGGCTTTGGGCGTCCGAAAGCTGCGCGTACAGCATCGCAACAAACTGATCCTGTGTGCTGAGCCGCCGCACCCGCTTATTGGCCTGGTACCTGTCCACAAGCCGATCCAGAACACCCCACGGCACCAAGTTCAGAATGCCGTGAAATACTGTATTGTGGTGGCGCATGGCGGGACTCTCCTGGCGTGTCTCGAACATTTGGCGATGCTCAAGACCGTAGAAGAATCCACGCCATGCGCCCTGTCCATGAAAATTAAACCGGACAGCCGTGGGTCAAGCCCGGGCATGACGGCGAGATCAGGGTACAGGTCGGCGCCTCACCAATAGATGCCGTGGCGATGCAGCTCGCTGATGATGCGGCGCTCGGTCCAGCTGCGCTTGGGCTTCGGCTTGTCCGCCTTTGCCGTGGTCTTGGCGGCGGGCTTGGGCGTCGTGACCGGCGCGGAGGCCGTCGCCGGTGTGGTGACCGTCGGAGTGGTCGCCGCTGTCGGCGCGGAGAGCGACACCGCCGGCGGACGATCATGATATTTCTGAACCTCGGTGGCCGGCGCGGCTTCGCTCACCTGCGCCGTCACGGTGCTCGCCGATGTCGTGGTTTGCGGAGTGGAGGTCTGTTCGCCTGCCGCCGCCAGCGACAGACCGCGGGAGCCGCCTGCCTGGGCGGAGGCCGAAGCCAGCAGCATGGCGGCAATCAGAATGATCTTGCGCATGTGAAGTCTCCCCGTGTTGGCGTGACAGGACGTTAGGGGAGCCATGTCTGCGATTATGTGATCGCGATCACGCAGCCGAGCGAGCCCTGATGCAGGCTGATGCCTGGTCATCGGAGCGCTTGGGGTCGGATGAACCGGGGCGCTGGTGCCGCAAGAGGGATTCGAACCCCCGACCCCGTCATTACGAATGACGTGCTCTACCGACTGAGCTATTGCGGCGAACCTGCCGGGACCAAAGCAATGCCGGCCCCGATACGCGCGCCCCTGATATCGGGCATGGCCCGAATTGGCAAGGACAAGCGGGAGGCGAAATACCGCTCACGCGCCCCAGCGGGACCAGAATCCGCGCCAGCCGCCCGCCTGGGCTTTGGGCGTGCCGATTTGTTCCGTAAATTCGTCGCTTGGGCCGTCGTCGTCGATCCCGGGATCGTCCGGTGCGCGGACGATCGGGATGACGGTCTGGGTCGGCGCCGATGCGGGCTTGCTGAGGTCGGCCCGGGTCCGGAAGACCGGCGTCGGCGCCGGCGGCGATGATTCGGCGGGCGCCGGAGCCGGATTCGCCGGCTCGGCGGGCGTGACGACCGGCTCGTCGACCTTCGCAGTTTGCTCCCCAGTCTCCTTGGCCACTTCCTTGGTAGCCTCCTTCGCGGCGTCCTTGGCCTGAGGGGGTGAATTGTCCTGCGCGGCCGGTGCCGGCAGCGGGGCCACCTCCGGCGGTTCCACCGCGGCTTCGCTGGGAGCGGCGGTCACCCGCTTCGGCGGCGGAGCGGCCAGCATGGCTTCCTCGAAGGCCGAGGATTCGAGCGTGGGGCCCTTGTCCGAGGGCAGGCTCGCGACCGGCGCCTGCCACTGGAACGCATCGAGGCGGCCGGTGACCGGGGAGACCGGACGCCAGCGGTCGCTGACATAGCCGTCCGCGGTCCAGGCGGGATCGAGCCGGGCGCGCACCGCGCGCAAGGTCCAGGCGCGGGCGCGGCCGCCGTCACCATGCTCTGTGCGCTCGATCTCGGCCATCAGCAGCGCGACGCGCTGGGTCGGATCCTTGAGATAAGGCGCGAGCACCTCGCGCGCGCGGGCGAACTCGGAGGCCTCGATCGCAGCACGCGCGATCGCGAGCTGCCCTTCGACATAACCGGGCTTGTCGGCGGGGGTCTTCGCGGCGAGAGTTTCTACCCGCTGCAAGCGGTGCCATGCGGAATCGCCGAGCTTCACATGCGCATAGGCGTCCGCGAGATCGGGATGCGGATTGGCGAGCCAGGCGGCTTCCACCAGCTTCATGGCGCGGCGCACCTGATGCGCCTCGCTCTCGAATTTTGCCGCGAGCACGGCCGCCGGCACCAGGGTCGGCGCGAGCTTGACCGCCTCCAGCACGCTCTCGCGCGCGACGTCGCGGTCCATCGTTTCCAGCTCCAGCGCACGCGCGGCGAGCAGCACACCGCGCTGCCGGCGATAGGTCTGCTTGTCGATCAGGCCCGCGGACAGATTCGAATCGAGGATCGCGAGCGCGCCGCTCCAGTCGCCGCGCGCGCAGCGGAAGCCGAGCACCGCGTGCGAGGCCCAGGTCGCGGACGGCGACAGCTTGATCGCTTCCTCCGCGATCATCACGGCGCCGACCGCATCATCGGCGCGCTGCGCCTCGATGAAGAGACCGCGCAGGCCGAGCAGCCGCGTGTCCTCGCGTTCGGCCATGGCGCGGAAGACGCGTTGCGCCTCGTCGCGATTGCCTTCGAGCTGCGCCGACTGCGCGTGCAAAAGCAGTGCGAGCGGATCGTTCGGTGCATGCCGCCGCGCCGCCTCGGCGTGCCGGCGCGCGAGCGCGGAATCGCCGTGGCCGATCGCGAGCAGACCATGGGTGATGGCATGACGGCCGCGGGCATGACGCTTGTCATGACGGCGGCGGCGCAAGCGCCCTGGCATGCGCCAGATCGTCGTCAGGATGCTCCAGACCAGCACGACGGAAGCGGCGAAAAGGCCGAGCAAGAACACGAACCTCGGCAGCGTCGTCGAGATGCGGAAGCTGCCCGCGGTCAGGACGAGGTCGCCGGACTGGTCGGCGACCCAGGCCGCGCCGGCCGCCGCCAGTGCGATCAAGACGAGAAAGAGGACGATGCGAAGCATGGCGATCCCTATACGCGCCGATTGTTGCGCGAATCTTATTGAGTAGATTTGGCGAGATCCGCCATGGCATCGTCGGCGAATTTGCGGGACGCGGCGAGCGCGGCGTCGCGGGCGTCGGCTTTGTCGAGCCAGGCCTGCGCCGGAGCACGATCAGCCTCGGGCAGCGTCTTCAGCTCGCGCCGCGCTTCGGCGAAATCGCTGCGGAGCGCCGCCGCCGTGACGCGCGTCACGATGGCGCCGCGATCGTTGCCGACGCCATCGGTGCGCTCGATCCGCACGAGCTTTGACGCACCCGCCTGGAGCCGCTCGACAATGCCGGCTTCGCTCGACGGAGCTTCAGCCGGCGGCGACAGCTTCGGCACGATATTGAGGAGCTCGCGGCTCAGCGCCGCCGATGTCGGGATACCGGACGATGCAAACGCCTCGAGCGGTTTGAGCATGTCGGGCTTGGTCGCCAGCGACCGCGCCGCGGCCAATTGCGATTGATAGGGATCGCCGTGGCGAACGGCAACGTCGAGCAGGGACGCCGCGACCACATAGCGGAGCGGCTTGTCGTCCATCGTCTTGGCCTCGGCGATCTTCTCGCCCTGCTGCGCAAGCTCGGCCCGCTCGGTCTTGCTCGCGCGCTCGAGCTGGGCGATGCGGTCGGTGAGCGCGGCAAGATCGGGCGCGGCACTCGGCGGCGCGGATTTCGCATCGTTCAGCGCGCTCGCCGTCTTATCGAACTGTGCGCGCAAATTGGCGATGTCGCCGCGCAGTGCGCTCGCCGCTTTCTCCAACGCGTCGATCCGCGCGACTTGGGCCGGATCGGCCGCCGGCCTCGCGGCCCTGGCTTCGACCGCGGCAACGCGTCCGCTCAGCGCATCGACGGTCGCACTGGTGACCTGCGGCGCGGCCGGCGGGGCCTGCACCGCGGGCCAGCCCAGCATCCAGCCGACTGCGATCACGACCGCAGCCGCGGCAACGCCGGAGAACGGCGCGATGACCCAGGGCGAAATCGGCGCCGATACAGGCACCGCCGCGGAGGCCTGCTGCTCTGCAGATTCGGACTGAGGCTCGGCCTTGACCTGTTCCGAGCCGGGCTCTTCCACCCTGGCCTGCTCCTGCGCGACATGCTCGGATGCCTCGGGCTCGCCCGCGACCTGCTGCGGCTGGGTCGAGACTTCCGTCGCCTCGAGGTCGATGGTGGGCGGGGTGCGCTTGGCACGACCCGGATCGGGCGCCAATCCAGCGTCTTCAGGCTTGTCGTCGGCCATCGTGACGGTTCCTCACACTTTCATACCAGGGATGGATTAGATTGCGTCGGATTCGGCCCGACCTTTACGCCAAACGGGTCCGCAACGCACGCTCCAAGGTGTCGAATAAGGCAGTTTCGTCCGGCGTTGCGGCCACCAGAACCTGTGGCGCGCCGGCATCGCGCAGCACGCCCGCAACGGTCTCGGACAGGCAGCAATGCGGGATCGCCAGCGCCGAAATTTCGACACCTTCGTCCCGCGCCGCATCGAGGAACGCACGTGCGCTGCGCCGGGAGTAGTGCAGCACCGCCTCGATCCCGTGGGCGGCAAAGCCCTCGCACACCTCGCGCGGCAGATGCTTCACCGGCGCCATGCGGTAGGTCGTCTGCGTCACCACGCGGAAACCTTCCGCCCCGAGTTCGCCGCCGAGGTCGCGCGACAGATCCGCGCCGGCGAGATACAGCAGCGTGCTGTTTTTCTTCAGCACCTTGTCGCGCGCGCTCTGCATCACCTTGTCGCGCAAGGACGCGGCGTCGCCCCCGGCGACGATCACCTTGGCAAAACCAGCCTCTCGCGCCGATGCAGCCGTATGTTCGCCGACCGCGAACAATGGCAGCTCCAGCAGACCGAGGTCCGGCAATTGCGGCGCTATGGCGCGAATCGCGTTGGCCGAGGTGACGAGAACGGCATCATAAGAAACTTCGCTCTCGCCTTGGAAGGCGACCGGCTCGAGCTTGAGCGCCGGCGCAAGCAGTACCGTATGCCCGCGCGTACGCAGATTGTCCGCCGTCGCCGCATTGTCGGGATGCGGCCGTGTGACAAGAATGGACATCGCTGCTGTTCCCGGACCATTTGGCGGTGACGCATTGACCAGAACCGCTGCGCGTGACGATTGCGCAAGCCGACCCCGGGATGCTACCGGACGTACCAGAACTCTGCTTTATGGATGAGCGCAAGGGCGCAAATTGGATAACATTCGCCAATGCTGGTGCTGGGCATCGAAACCACCTGCGACGAGACCGCCGCGGCCGTGATCGAACGCGCGGCCGACGGCAAGGGCAAGATCCTGTCCAACATCGTGCGGTCGCAGATCGAGGAGCATGCCCGCTTCGGCGGCGTGGTGCCGGAGATCGCCGCGCGCGCGCATGTCGACGTGCTCGATGGGATCATCGACCGCGCCATGAACGAGGCCGGCATCGATTATGCTCAGCTCGACGGCGTCGCGGCGGCCGCGGGGCCCGGGCTGATCGGCGGCGTCATCGTCGGACTCACCACCGCGAAGGCGATCGCGATGGTGCACGACACGCCGCTGGTCGCGGTGAATCATCTCGAAGCGCATGCGCTGACGCCGCGTCTCACCGACGGCATCGAATTTCCCTATTGCCTGTTCCTCGCCTCCGGCGGCCATACCCAGATCGTCGCAGTCACCGGTGTCGGCCAGTATGTGCGGCTCGGCACCACGGTCGACGACGCCATCGGCGAGGCCTTCGACAAGGTCGCGAAGATGCTGGGCCTGCCCTATCCCGGCGGCCCGCAGGTCGAGCGCGCGGCGGCAGGCGGCGATGCCACGCGCTTTGCGTTTCCCCGGCCGATGCAGGGGCGCCCCGATGCCAATTTCTCGCTGTCGGGACTGAAGACGGCGGTGCGCACCGAAGCGAGCCGGCTGGCCGAGCTCATGCCGCAGGACATCAGCGATCTCTGCGCGAGCTTCCAGGCCGCCGTGCTCGATTCAACGGCCGACCGGCTGAGCGTCGGCCTGAAGCTTTTCCGCGAGCAGTTCGGCGCACCGCGCGCGCTGGTCGCCGCCGGCGGCGTTGCCGCCAATCAGGCGATCCGCGGCGCGCTTGACGATGTCGCGAAGCAGGCCGGGACGCAGCTGATCATGCCACCGCCCGCGCTGTGCACCGACAACGGCGCCATGATCGCCTGGGCCGGCGCCGAGCGCCTGGCGCTTGGCCTGACCGACACGATGGACGCGCAGCCGCGCGCACGCTGGCTGCTCGATGCCAACGCGACCGCGCCCGCGGGCTACGGCAAGACTCGGGCGGGATTCTAGGGATGACCGCGTTCCAATCCGTCGCAGTGATCGGCGCGGGCGCCTGGGGTACGGCGCTGGCGACGGTGGCGGCGCGAGCAGGGCGAAGCGTGACGCTGTGGGCACGCAATGCCGAGCACGCCGCGCGGATCGCATCGACGCGCGACAATCCGCGGCTGCCCGGGATTCGGATCGTGCCTGAGCTCGTCGTGACGAGCGATCTGGCGCTCGCCGCGCGTGCCGACATGCTGCTGATTGCGACGCCGGCGCAACATTTGCGCGGTGCGGTCAACATGCTGGCCTCGCACATCACGAAGGCGGTGCCGATCGTCGCCTGCGCCAAGGGTATCGAGCACGGCACCCATAAGTTCATGACCGACGTGATCGCCGAGGCCGCGCCGCACGCGCAGCCGGCGATCCTGTCGGGGCCGAGCTTTGCCGACGACGTCGCACGCGGCCTGCCGACGGCAGTGACCCTGGCGGCAAGCGATGAGGCGCTCGCCAGCAGCCTGGTGCAGGCGCTGGGCTCGCGGACATTCCGCCCCTATCACTCCACCGACATTCGCGGCGTCGAGATCGGCGGCGCCGCCAAGAATGTGCTGGCGATCGCGGTCGGCATTGCGGTCGGGCGCAAGCTCGGCGCCTCCGCGCAGGCGGCGCTCACGACCCGCGGCTTTGCCGAGCTGACGCGCCTCGGCCGTGCGCTCGGCGCACGCAGCGAGACGCTCACCGGCCTGTCGGGCCTCGGTGATCTCATTCTGACCTGCTCGAGCCCGCAATCGCGCAACTTCGCGCTCGGCCTCGCGCTCGGCCGCGGCGAGCAGCCTCCCGCCGGCAAGCTCGCCGAGGGCGAGTTCACCGCCCCCGTGCTGATCGAGCTCGCCGCTTCGCAAAACATCGAGTTGCCGGTATCTGAGGCGGTCGCATCGATCCTGAGCGGCAAAAGCACGATCGATGCCGCGATCTCGGCGCTGATGACGCGCCCCTTCAAGGCAGAGGAATAAGCATGGCGTACTGGCTCGTGAAATCCGAACCGTCGGTGTGGTCCTGGGACCAGCAGGTTGCGAAGGGCGCCAAGGGCGAGGCCTGGACCGGCGTGCGCAATTTCACCGCCCGTCAGAACCTCGTGAGCATGAAGAAGGGCGACAAGGCGTTCTTCTATCATTCCAACGAGGGCAAGGAGATCGTCGGCATCGCCGAGATCATCAAGGAGGCCTATCCCGATCCAACCGACAAGACCGGCAAATTCGTCTGCGTCGACATCAAGGCCGACAAGCCCCTGAAGACGCCGGTGACGATGGCCGCGATCAAGGCGGAGAAGAAGCTCGCGGATATGGCGCTGGTGAAATATTCGCGCCTCTCCGTGCAGCCGGTGACGGCAGAGGAGTGGAAGCTCGTCTGCAAGATGGGCGGGATGTAGTTACGTCGTTTCGTAGCCCGGATGGAGCGCAGCGCAATCCGGGAAAGTCTCGATTGAAGCCCGATCCCGGATTACGGTTCGCTCCATCCGGGCTACGATATCCGGGCTTGCGACTCCTCCAGCGCAAACACCTCGCACGGCGCGGCAATGCCGCGCAGCTCATGCGTCCCAAGCGCAACCAGCGGCATCTCTGTCTCGGCGGCGAGCGCGCCCGACACCAGCACCGTCCGGCCCAGCGGCTTGCACAATCCCTCCAGACGGCTGGCGAGGTTGACGGCGGGGCCGATCGCGGTGAAGTCGAGCCGGTTCGCGGCGCCAATATTGCCCCAGAGCATCTCGCCGAGATGGAGCGCGGCGCCAAACGACAAAGGCGGCAGCCCTTGCGCGCGGCGCTCCTTGTTGAGATACGCCATCCCGGCTTCGGCTGCGCTTGCCGCGCGCAAAGCAGCGTCACAGGCGCGGCGCGGGGACGCCTCGAGCACCGGAAAGATCGCGAGCACGCCGTCGCCGATGAATTTCAGCACCTCGCCGCCGAAGGCGTGAACCGCGCCGGCGATGCGATCGAACCAGGCATCGAGCGCCGCAATGACATCGGCCGGCGGTGTCGTCTCCGACAGGGTCGTGAAATTGCGCAAATCCGCATAGAGCAGTGCGGCCTGGATGGTCTCGCCGAGATCGCGGCGCAGAGGCGCCGCCAGTACCCGCTCCGCGCTGCGCGTGCCAAGGTATGCATCGAGCGTTGCCCGCAAGGTGGCGCGCGCGGCGAGCACGGCCAGCGGCGTTGCGGCGAAACGCGCGGCCTGACGCAATTGCTCGATCTCATCCGCCGTGAACGGACGCGGCCCGATCCAGCCGAGCAGCGGGCCATCGGGCCGTCCGGCGACATCTTCATGCACATCGCCGCCGGCGATATCGCGCAGCCAACGGCGGCCGGCGTCGTCGGGTGGATCGGGCGCGAGGCCGCCCGGCGCGAAGCCGAGCGCTTCGATCACCTGGCCGCTGTCGGCACGCCACAGCCAGGTCCGCTTCGCGATCAGCGGATGCGGCACCTCCAGCGTCAGGGCGCCTGCCGCGAGCGGCACGCCATCGGCGGCCAGATGCGCGCCGAGCTCCGCGAGCAGGTGGTCGGCCCCGCGACAATCCGAGGCCGCGTCGAGGAGCCAGGCGAGGGTCGGGGAGAGCTGCATGAGGCGATCATGGCGAAACAGGGCCGTCTTTGCCACGGGCAATCCTTGACGGAGCGCAGGGCCGCCGCCATGTCCCATCGTCAGACCAGGGATGATTGCCGATGCCCGAACCCTTCATAGTGCGACGCGAGACCCAGATCGCGGCCCCGCGCGCCACTGTCTTCGCCTACCTCACCGACCCCGAAAAGATCCTGAGCTGGATGGGCTCCGACGCAACCACGGAGCCTTATCCCGGCGGGCTCTACCTGCTCAAGGGCGTCAGCCCGGACGGCGCCGCCGCCCGCGGCGCGTTCCGCGAGGTCGTGCCGGTGCATCGTCTGGCCTATACGTTCGGGTGGGAGGGCGGTCAGGAAGTGCCGCCCGGCTCGAGCCTGATCGAGATCGACCTGATCGAGCAGGACGGCGGCACGCTGCTGCGCATGACCCATAGCGGCCTGCCGAACGAAGCGCAGGCGGCCGCTCATGCAACGGGTTGGGCGCACTACCTTAAGCGGCTCACGATCGCAGCCGCAGGCGGCGATCCCGGTCCTGACATAGGTGTGTCAGATAATAAGTAGCTCTCGTAGGGTGGACAAAGGCGCGCTCTTCGCGCCGTGCCCACCACCCGTCACCATGGGCAAATGGTGGGCACGCTTCGCTTTGCCCACCTTACGAGAGCGGCGCTTCGTTACACTGCCGCGGTCGCCACCACCTGCGCCAGCAGCTGCTCGCGCCTGGCCTGCGAGCGCTGACCCGTCATGGTCGCGGCGAAGCGCTCGAGGATGCCCTCCTCGAAGGCGGTGACGATGGTGTCGTGGACGTAGCTCTTGCGGCAGATCGCCGGCGTGTTGGAGAGCTGGTCGGCGGCGGCGCGGATCGCATCCAGCACCTGCTTCTTGCGGCCGCGCTGGCTGCTCGCCGGCGTGATCCGCGACAGCGATTCCACCACGACGGCGGACGCCATCAGCGTGCGGAAATCCTTCAGGGAAATCTTGATGCCGGCGATCTCGCGCAGAAACGCGTTCACCTGGGTGGTGCTGACCGCGCGCACGATGCCGGAGGCATCGCGATACTGGAACATGCGCTTGCCGGGAACGCTCTGCAAAATGCCGATGGCGCGCACCAGCTTGGCGGCGTCGCACTCCTTGCGCACCGCCTTGCCGCCCTTGGCCTTGAAGGTCAGCACGAAACAATCGTCTTCCAGCGTGACGTTTGACTTCAGCAGCGTGGTCGCGCCGCGGGTGCCGTTGAGGCGGGCGTAGGATTCGTTGCCGGGGCGGATCGCGGTGCGCGCGATCAGCTCGATCACGGCCGAGAGCGCGAACTCGCGCGTCGGCTGGTCCCCTGACAGGAACGCCGAGACCTTGCGCCGGATTTTCGGCAGCGCGCCGACGAGCTTTGCCAGGCGATGCGCCTTGCGCTGCTCGCGGACCTTCTCCCAGTCGGCGTGGTAGCGGTATTGCAGCCGGCCCGCGGCATCGCGGCCGACGGCCTGCAGATGCGAGTTCGGGTCGGCGGAGTAGCGCACCTCGCGATAGGCCGGCGGCACCGCCATGGAATGCAGCCGCCGGATGGTGCGGGCGTCGCGGATATGCGCACCGTTGGGGCGGACGAAGGAATAGCCCTTGCCGCGCCTGATACGACGGATGGTCAGCTCGTTCTGGTCGCCGAGCCGCAAGCCGAGCTCCTTGGCGAGGGCCTCGACCGTCGCCGCAGGCGCCGTGTCGTAGGTCTTCTTGGGGCTCGGGCGCCTGAATCCACCCGGTTTCGGCCATTGTCCGAGGGCCTTGGCTAGGGCAATGGCTGCAGGATCGGCTGAAGCGGGCCGTATCGTCCCGAGATTCTGCTGATCCATCATGGTCTTACGCCTTAGCCCTGTCCTGTTGTCGATCAATGCCGCTGTTGTGATTTTTGTTCCAAGGGGTCTCTTTGGACCCGGGTTGGCCATTTAGGGTGTTCCGAACACGATTGCGAGTCCCGAATCAGTGAGAAGAGGTTACTAAATACCTCTCCTCGCCGCATGGGGGCTCTGCGGTCTCTGTTCTGGCGGTTTGGGTGAAGAGCCGGAAAGTGCTCGTCGGCCCTGTTTCAGATTTGCGACAGCGGGCCTTCCGGAGCTTGATTCTCCGCATGGCCGGCTGCCCGTCGAAGGTCCAGCTTGTGCTCCTTGTCGGGTCCGGTTAGCCCGACGCATAATCCATCAAATGATGCTGTCGGCATTGCCTTAGCTTGCCGCATGTGGAGGGAAGCATGTCCGAGAAGATCTACGATATCCCCGCGGAGTGGGCGAAGCGCGCCTGGATCGACCAGGCCAAGTACAAAGAGATGTACGCCCGCTCGATCTCGGACCCGAACGGTTTCTGGGCGGAGCAGGCCAAGCGCATCGACTGGATGAAGGCGCCGACGAAAATCGAGAACGTCTCGTTCGCGCCGGGCAACATCTCGATCAAATGGTTCGAGGACGGCATCCTGAACGTCGCCTACAATTGCATCGACCGGCATCTCGCCAAACGCGCCAACCAGACCGCGATCATCTGGGAGGGCGACGATCCCTCGCAGTCCAAGCACATCACCTACAAAGAGCTGCATGACGAGGTCTGCCGGATGGCCAACATCCTGCGCACCCGCAACGTCGGGAAGGGCGACCGCGTCACCATCTACCTGCCGATGATTCCCGAGGCCGCCTATGCAATGCTGGCCTGCGCGCGGATCGGCGCGATCCACTCCGTGGTGTTCGCGGGCTTCTCACCTGACAGCCTCGCCCAACGCATCAACGACTGCCAATCCAAGGTGATCATCACCGCGGACGAAGGCCTACGCGGCGGCAAGAAGGTGCCGCTGAAGGCCAATGTCGATGCGGCGCTTGGCAAGGCCGACGGCGTCGACTGGGTCGTCGTGGTCAAGCGCACCGGCGCCAAGGTCGACATGAACCCCACGCGCGACCTCTGGTACCACGAGGCCGCGGCGATGGTGACCACGGAATGCCCGGTCGAGCACATGCACGCCGAGGATCCGCTGTTCATCCTTTACACGTCGGGCTCGACCGGCCAGCCCAAGGGCGTGCTGCACACCTCCGGCGGCTATCTCGTGTTCGCCTCGATGACGCATCAATACGTCTTCGACTATCACGACGGCGACATCTACTGGTGCACCGCCGACGTCGGCTGGGTCACCGGCCACAGCTACATTCTCTATGGGCCGCTCGCCAACGGCGCGACCACGCTGATGTTCGAGGGCGTGCCGAATTATCCGGATAATTCGCGGTTCTGGAACGTCATCGACAAGCACAAGGTCAACATCTTCTACACCGCGCCGACCGCGATCCGCGCGCTGATGCAGTCCGGCGACGAACCGGTGAAGAAGACCTCGCGCGCCTCGCTCCGCCTGCTCGGCTCGGTCGGCGAGCCCATCAATCCCGAAGCCTGGGAGTGGTATCACCGCGTCGTCGGCGACGACCGCTGCCCGATCGTCGACACGTGGTGGCAGACCGAGACCGGCGGCATCCTGATCACGCCGCTGCCGGGCGCGACCAAGCTGAAGCCCGGCTCGGCGACGCAACCGTTCTTCGGCGTGGTGCCTGAGATCGTCGATGCCGACGGCAAGGTGCTGGAAGGCGAAACATCAGGCAATCTCTGCCTGACGCGGTCCTGGCCCGGCCAGATGCGCACGGTCTACGGCGACCACGCCCGCTTCGAACAAACTTACTTCTCGACCTACAAGGGCAAATACTTCACCGGCGACGGCTGCCGCCGCGACGCCGACGGCTATTACTGGATCACCGGCCGCGTCGACGACGTCATCAACGTCTCCGGCCACCGCATGGGCACCGCCGAAGTCGAGAGCGCGCTGGTCGCGCATGAGAAGGTGTCGGAAGCCGCCGTCGTCGGCTTCCCGCACGACATCAAGGGTCAGGGCATCTACGCCTATGTCACCCTGATGGCCGGCGTGCAGCCGAGCGACGAGTTGCGCAAGGAGCTCGTGACCTGGGTGCGCAAGGAGATCGGCCCGATCGCCTCGCCCGACCAGATCCAGTTCGCCCCGGGCCTGCCCAAGACCCGCTCCGGCAAGATCATGCGCCGCATCCTGCGCAAGATCGCCGAGGACGAGCCGGGCAGCCTCGGCGACACCTCGACGCTCGCCGATCCCGCCGTTGTCGATGATCTCGTCAAGAACCGGCAGAACAAGAAGTCGGCGTAAGGCGAGTTCGTGCCCCGGACGCAGCGCAGCGCTCCTTCAGCGGTGCGCTGCTGAGCCGCGGCCCATCTAAACGTCAGAACGTGTAGCTTCCTGGACTCTGCGCAGCAGCGTTTCACGCTGCAGCGCATCCGGGACACGCGATTAGTTTTCGCGTCAGCGCGCCCTCTCAACCAACGGCCATTCACACCCTCACGCTGTTGTCAGCGGGCGCGGCAGCGCGCCTGCATCTTTCCCGTCGAGTGTTGTTTTCTGGTCATTTACTTTATTTCGAACATTTCCTTTGTTCCCCCTGCTGGCCTGCCCTCGGCAGCCGCGCGTCGAAACCATTGGGTTAACGAGCGCGGTTAAGAATGAGCATCGACGAGGGCTTGGTGCGGCGACGATTGCCGGTTCTGCGTCATTTTGGACGATCCGTTTTGGGCAAGGGGAAGCATCGATGTCGATGAGGATTGCGGTGGCGCTGGCCGCCACCATCGCGGCTGGGGCCTTGACGTCGACGGCGGCGCAGGCGCGGCCGGAAATGGTGGGGGCGCACCTGGCCGACTATTCGCCGGGCACCATCGTGGTCAAAACCAGCGAGCGGCGGCTTTATCTCATCCTCGGGAACGGCCAGGCCGTGCGCTATCCGGTCGGCGTCGGCAAAGCCGGCAAGCAGTGGGCCGGCACCACGAAGATCGACGGCAAATATCTCAATCCGGCCTGGGCGCCGCCCGCCGAGGTGAAGCGCGACAAGCCTGGTATCCCGGACGTCATTCCGGGCGGCTCGCCGCGCAACCCGATGGGCGTTGCGGCGATGACGCTCGCCGGCGGCGAATATGCGATCCACGGCACCAACGTGCCGGGCTCGATCGGCGGCTTCGTCTCCTATGGCTGCATCCGCATGCTCAACGACGACATCACCGATCTCTACGGCCGCGTCTCCGTCGGCACGACGGTGGTCGTGACGCGCTGATCGCCTGAATCAGCCGAGATGAAATGAAAGGCCGCGTCTTCGACGCGGCCTTTTTATTGCCAGAACCGCCAGCCGCGCGCGCACCAGCCGTCGCGATGGCCGCCATTGTAGCTGCGCACGAAGCCGCCGGCGAGCAGTGCCGCCGAGACGTTCGCAGTCCGCCGGGTCGCGACGTCCGCGAGGACTCGGCCGTATTTGTCGGGAGCGAGATTGGTGATGGTCACGCCGCCCTGGCCGAGCAGATCGCGCAAGGCACGGGCCGCAGCTTCGGCCTTGTCCAGCTCCTCCTGGCAGGATGCTTTCAGTTCGGGCGCATCGATGCCGCGCAGCCGAATGCGGACCACGGGATCGCGTCCCTCGTGCAGGCGAACACGGGCGAGAAAAGTGTCGCCATCGATGGCGCGGATGAATTCGACCGGACGCACATCCGCGTGGCCGGTCTGCTGAAGAACGATCTCGGCATCTCCATTGCGATCGGTATCGCGAACAAGCCAGTGCGTTCCATGACTGAATGTGAGCACGACGGCCAGCGCGATGCCCACCACGAACATCCAGGGCAATAGGCCGGAGAGGCGGCGGCCGAACGGCGAGCCGCTGAACTGCGGCCGGTAGGAATTGGGGCGATCCTGGAAACGCATCAACTCACGCTATGTCTGAGTCGGGGGAACTCACAAGCACGAGCGTGTCCATAAACGACGTCGAATGCGCCGGAGGCCATGCACGAAAGTTCCGTCTGTCAAAGAGGTTAGCCGTAGTTCTACTGGGGATCCGCGAATATTTTCCAAATCTCAATCATTGGTTGCGAATAGCTGTTATACGACAAACCGAGGGGAGATTGCCGTGAGGTCATTCAGGTTTCGCATTGGAACAAAGCTCGGCATCGTGACGGGCGTGAGCGTCGTGCTGGTCGGCGGCATGCTGACCAATCAGATGCTCGGCAACCGCTCCATTGCCGAATCCAATCGCCTCGTCACGATCAACTATCTCAACAAGGGCAATGCGCAGGCGGCTCAGACGGCGATGGCACGCGCGCAGCTCGCCGCTCTCGAACTCGGCTCGGCACCGTCAGCCGGAGAGGTCGACAGGCTCCTCGAGCTTCTCCGTACCCGGGCCGGCGAAGCCGGCACCGAAATCGATGCCGCGAGAGAGCGGGCGACCCGCAAGGTCACACAGGACGCTTACCGCGAGGCCAAGAAGTTCGTCGATGCGTATCTGGCCAGCGGCGTCGAGCTCGCCGCGGCGCAAAAGGCGGTCATCGCCGCCCCCGCGGGTGGCGCCAAGCTTGCAGCAGAGTCGGCCAAGGCAAGTATTCTCGCAGAGCATATGCGTCCGGCAGCGCAGGAAGTCAGCAAGCGCATCGACGATCTCGTCGGCGTCGCCAACGAATTCGCCGCGCGCCGCAAGGGCGAGATGCTGGCCGAGTTGGACCGCGTCGCCAATTTCGCTTTGATCGTCGGCCTATTCGTCGTCCTGACGTTGGTCGGCTCCGCAGTCTTTTCCGTCTTGAACGTCGCCCGTCCGATCCGTCGCATCGGCGATGTGCTCCTGCAGCTCGCCGGAGGCAACAAGGCGATCGAAATTCCCTACACCCGCCGTGGCGACGAGGTCGGCGACAACGCCCGCGCGGCACAGACCTTCAAGGACAATCTGATCCGCATCGAGCAGATGGAAGCCGAGCAGAAGAACCATCAAGCCGCTGCGGCCGCTCAGCGCAAGCAGGAGATGACGCGGCTTGCCAACGCGTTCGAAACTGCGGTCGGCGGCATCATCAACTCGGTGTCAGCCGCATCCCAGGAGCTCGAATCCGCGGCCGGCACGTTGTCGGGTACGGCCGAACAGACCCAGCAGCTCTCCGGAATGGTCGCCGCCGCCTCGGAGGAAGCCTCGACCAATGTCGGGGCCGTGGCGTCCGCGGCCGAGGAAATGAGCACGTCGGTCGTCGAGATCGGCCGTCAGGTGCACGATTCCAGCCGTATCGCCGGCGATGCGGTCAAGCAGGCCGAGCGCACCGATGCCCGGATCAACGAGCTGCTCAAGGCGGCGGGCCGCATCGGCGACGTCGTCAAATTGATCACGGCGATCGCCGAACAGACCAACCTCCTGGCGCTAAACGCAACGATCGAGGCGGCGCGCGCCGGCGAGTCAGGCCGCGGCTTTGCGGTCGTGGCGAGCGAGGTCAAGGCGCTCGCGGCGCAAACCGCGCGAGCGACCGAGGAAATCAGCGCGCAGATCGCCGGCATGCAATCGGCAACGCAGGACTCCGTCGGAGCGATCAAGGAAATCGGAACGACCATCGGCCGCATCTCCGATATTTCCACGACCATTGCCGCGACGATCGAACAGCAGGGCGCAGCGACGGCCGAGATTGCGCGAAACGTCAGCGAAGCCGCCAAGGGAACGGTCGAAGTCGCGGACAAGATCGCCCAGGTCAGCCATGGCGCGAGCGCGACCGGCGCGGCGTCGGGACAGGTGTTGGCGTCGGCGCGTTCGCTGTCGAGCGAAAGCAGCCTCCTGAAGACCGAGGTCGAGAAGTTCCTCAGCACCGTGCGCGCCGCGTAATGCGCAACGGAGCGGCGAGCACGATTGCCGTGCTCGCCGGACATTTATGAAGCCCCCGGGATTTCCCGGGTTTGACCGGGGTCGTAATCAACACTAGGTTGAACATTGAGCCGTAAGCAACTCGCTTGCGGAACTTGTTCAGCGAGTCCCCCGCCATGAATATCGATGCGTCGTCCTCCGATTCGCTCGAGCGAATCGCCGAACTCGTTCGTCAGCAAGATAGTTCTCTCGACACCACGCTGCTTCCGCCGGTGGAGGGGTTCCAAACCAGGACCGTCGCGCTCGAAACACTGATGCGCGAGGTGACGGAGTGCCTGGCGGACGGCTTCCGGCATCGCTCGCCGCAAGACTTTCCCATGCTCTATTTTGCATGCGGCAAGGCGCGCGTCGGATCGACGGCCCTGAGCAATCTGTTCGGCATGACCGGGATGCCTTCCTACTATCAGCCTTTGAAGGCCATGCTGCGCGATGCGCTCGTCGGCAAGAGGCCGGCGCCGTGGGCCGTGCCGTCGGCAGACGACGAGCCGCACATCTTCAGCAAGGAAACGATCGGGCCCTACGTGCTCGCCGAGAGCCTGTTCAATCCGCTCAAGTTGCTGATCGAGGCGGGCTATCCGCGGCACCGGCTGCATCTCATCATGCTCGACCGTGAGCCGGCGAGTTCACTGGCATCGTGGCTCGACAAGCTGATCTCGCGCGCGCCTGAAGATGTATTGCTGCGGCACTATGTCGTCGCCGCGCTCAGCGCGGCTCAAGTCGCAAGCTACGCCCAGCGACAGGGCGTTGCCGTCACTCACTACGTCTACGAGGTGAGCAAGGAGGCCGTGTCCTCGGTTCGTGTCCTGTTCGAACGGATCGGCCTTTCGGGCAGCTTCAACGAGAATGCCGTGACGTCCTGGCGTGAGCCGGGAGACTCGCACGCGAACAATGCGCGCGTCATCTTCCCGAGCGAAGCGACGATCTACAAGGTGCCCAATTTGCACACCTCCGACAGTGCCTATCGCTACCAGCGCCGTGCGACGGCCTCTCTGAGCGAAGCGCAACGCGAGGCTCTGGAGCGCTGCGGGGTCAATGATGCCTATCGCGTCGCGGTCGCCGCCTGTGTTCGCGATCTCGGCCTGAATGCGGCACTGTCGCAACGTCTGTTCGGCGACTGGTTTGCTGCGGCTGCGTGATGGTCATGCTGGACGTTCCCACCGGAGCCGATTCCGCACTCCGTGAAGGTGCTGGCGGCAAGCAGCGTCACGTCGCCAGCCACCTCCGCCGTCTGGAGGCGGAAAGCATCCACATCCTGCGAGAGACGGCGGCCGAGTTCCGCAAGCCGGTCATGCTGTATTCCATCGGGAAGGATTCCTCGGTGCTGCTGCATCTGGCGATGAAGGCCTTCGATCCCGGCAAGCCGCCGTTTCCGCTGCTGCATGTCGATACGACCTGGAAGTTTCGCGAGATGATCGCGTTTCGGGACCGACGCGCGCGCGAGCTCGGCCTCGACCTGATCGTCCATACCAACAATGACGGATTGAGCCAGGGCATCGACCCTTTCACCCACGGCTCGGCCCGCTACACCGACGTGATGAAGACGCAAGCGCTGCGACAGGCGCTGGACTTCCACGGCTTCGACGCCGCGATCGGAGGCGCGCGGCGCGACGAGGAGAAGTCGCGCGCCAAGGAGCGCGTGTTCTCACACCGCAGCGCTGCGCATCGCTGGGATCCGAAGAACCAGCGGCCGGAGCTGTGGGGCTTGTACAACACGAGGCTCGCGCCCGGCGAGAGCATGCGGGTGTTTCCGCTGTCGAACTGGACCGAGATCGACGTGTGGGACTACATCCTGCTCGAGGACATCCCGATCGTTCCGCTCTATCTCGCAGCGTCGCGCCCCGTGGTCGAGCGCGACGGAGCATTGATCATGGTGGACGACGACCGGATGCCGCTGCAGCCCGGCGAGGAGCCGCAATCGCGCTCAGTCAGGTTTCGCACCCTCGGCTGCTATCCCCTCACCGGTGCAACGAGCTCGACGGCGGCAACCCTGCCCGAGATCGTGCAGGAGATGATGGCGTCGCGCACCTCCGAACGACAGGGACGCATGATCGACCGGGACAGTCCCGCATCGATGGAGCGCAAGAAGGCGGAAGGTTATTTCTGATGTCCTATCACGAGGCACCGGCGATCGCCGCCGCCGATGCGCCGCAGCTCGAGCAAGACGATCGCCCGACGTTGCGTTTCGTCACCTGCGGCAGCGTCGACGACGGCAAGAGCACGCTGGTCGGTCGGCTGCTCTACGATTCGAAGACGCTGCTCGACGACCAGCTCGACGCGCTCGCCTCGGAGAGCAGGACCGCCGGCACCACCGGCGGCGACCTCGACTTCGCGCTGCTGGTCGACGGGTTGCAGGCCGAGCGCGAGCAGGGCATCACCATCGACGTGGCCTACCGCTTCTTCGCCACGAAGCTGCGCCGCTTCATCGTCGCCGACACGCCGGGACATGCGCAATATACGCGCAACATGGCGACCGGTGCCTCCAATGCTGAGCTCGCCGTGGTGCTGGTCGACGCCCGCAAGGGCGTGATCACGCAGACGCGGCGTCACAGCCACATCCTGTCGCTGCTCGGCATCCGCCACGTCGTGCTCGCCGTGAACAAGATGGACCTGATCGGATTCGACGGCGATCGCTTCGCTGCCATCACCGCCGAATACCTGACTCTGGCCGGTCAGCTCGGGATCTCTCAGGTCCAGTGCATCCCGGTCGTGGCGCCCGACGGCGACAACATCGTCGCCGCGAGCACGCGCATGCCCTGGTACGAGGGACCGACCGTTACGGCCTATCTGGAATCCGTGGACGTGGCCGGGGACGCCTCGCAGCAGCCGTTCCGGCTGCCGGTGCAATGGGTGAGTCGGCCGCATGCGGATTTTCGCGGCTTCTGCGGACGGATCGCGAGTGGAACGATCGCAGTGGGCGATGCCGTTCGCGCGCAGCCGTCGGGACACCAGACCCGCATCGCGCGCATTCTCACGCCCGCCGGCGAGCGCAATCACGCAAGGTCGGGCGAGTCCATCACCCTCACGCTCGCCGACGAGATCGACGTCAGCCGCGGCGACGTGCTGACCGCCGGATCTGCAGCGCCGGTGGCGGATCAGCTCGCGGCCCATCTCGTCTGGTTCGATGGCGAGGCCATGGTCGCCGGCCGGCGCTATTTGCTCCGGTGCGGTACCGCCTCGACCGGCGCGGTGATCACGGAACTCAAGCACCGGATCGCCATCGACACCATGGCGCGGGAAAGCGCCGCCACGCTCGACGTCAATGAGATCGGCTATGTCCATCTCGATCTCGACCGCCCGCTGGTGTTCGAGGCCTATCGCGACAACCGCGAGATGGGCAGTTTCATCCTGATCGACCCGATCAGCCATCGCACTGCGGCGGCGGGAATGATCGACATGTCGCTCCGCCGCGCCACCAACGTTCATTGGCAGCGGCTTGCGGTCGACAAATCCGTGCGAGCCCGGCTGAAGCAGCAACGGCCCTGCGTGCTCTGGTTCACGGGGCTGAGCGGCGCCGGCAAATCGACCATCGCCAATCTCGTCGACAGCCGGCTCGCCGAGCTCGGGCGCCATGCCGCGTTGCTCGACGGCGACAATCTTCGTCACGGCATCAACCGCGACCTCGGCTTTTCCAACGCGGAGAGAACGGAGAACGTCCGGCGCGTCGCGGAGATCGCGGGGCTGTTCGTCGATGCCGGCTTGATCGCGCTGGTGGCGCTGATCTCGCCGTTCCGCAGCGAGCGCCAGCTGGCGCGCCAGCGGCTCGAGGCGGGCGAGTTCATCGAGATCCATGTCGCGACGCCGCTTGCCGAATGCGAGCGCCGCGATCCCAAGGGGCTCTATCGCAAGGCTAGGTCGGGCCAGCTGCCGGGATTCACCGGCATCGATGCCCCCTACGAAGCGCCGCTGGCGCCCGACATCACCATCGACACCTCGGAGCTGTCGAGCGAGGCGGCCTGCGAACGCATCATCCGCTACTTGCGAGCGCACAACTACCTGTGACGACCGGGACGAGATCTGCCGGCGTTATCCAGCCGCTCCGACTGCAAGCTCAGAAGTCGGAAGCGATGCCCTTGCGCTCCCAATCGCCGTAGCGGGTGGGCTCGGGCCCCTTCGGCCCCTGCAGCTCCTTCGCCTTGGTCTTGTTCTTGGCCTCATCCTTGGCCTTGGCGGCCGCAGCCTGCCGGCGCGCCTCGGCCTCGGCCAGCGCGCGCTGGGCGGCCGGCGACAGCGGCTTGCGATCGGGAACGGGGTCACTCATCGCCGCGCTTTCTAGCGCAGGACCGGGCACAACGCGATGCCCAATAACGCATTCCTGAAATCGGCTCGGAGCGCTGAAAAACCCGCAAGCGATTCTTACATTTGGCATATTCGCGTGTCAGAGATCGCCTTCTCAAGGCATGCGCCCATCGCGGCGGAACTGCCGCTCGTTCAGAACCTTGCTTCCGCATGCCATCTCAACGTTTCGTCCCTCCGTCCGAAGTGCCCGGCCTTGCGGCGCGACGGATTGCCGCCGACATCGTCGACGGCGTGCTGCACAAGCACCGCACGCTCGACGACCAGCTCGACGGCGGCGGTGCCCATCCCGGACTGAAGACGCTGGCCGACCGCGACCGCGCGCTGATGCGGCGCCTGGTCGCCACGGTGCTGCGCCGGCTCGGCACGCTCGGCCATGTGCTGTCCCGCCTGCTCGACAAGGGCGTTCCCTCCGACGCGCCACGCGCGCAGAGCGCACTTTTGATCGGCGCCGCCCAGATCCTCTGGATGGACGTGCCGGATCACGCCGCGGTCGATCTCTCCGTCCGCCTCGTGCAATCCGACCGCCGCGCCGCGCGCTATGCCGGGCTCGTCAACGCCGTGCTGCGCCGCTGTGCGCGCGAGGGCAAGGCGCTGGTCGAGGAGGTCGCGACGCAATCACTGGATCTGCCGCCATGGCTGCTCGCGCGCTGGAGCGCTCATTATGGCGAGGCGACCGCACGAGACATGGCATCGGCGCTCGGCCACGAGCCCTCGCTCGATCTCACGGTGAAATCGGATCCCGCCCAATGGGCAAGCCGCCTGCATGGTGAGATGCTGCCGACGGGAACGGTGCGGATGCTGCTGCATGGTGCGGTAACCATGCTGCCCGGCTTCGCCGAAGGACAATGGTGGGTACAGGACGCCGCCGCCGCGTTGCCCGCCCGGCTGTTCGGCGATGTCAAAGGCAAGTCCATTGCCGATCTCTGCGCCGCCCCTGGCGGCAAGACCGCGCAGCTGGTGCTCTCGGGCGCGCAGGTCACGGCGATCGACCGCTCGCCGGCACGGGTGGCGCGTTTGCGCGAAAACCTGGCCCGGCTGTCGCTGCAGGCCGAGACCGTCGTCGCTGACGCCGTGGAATGGGCCGGCCCGGCCGAGGCCTTCGACGGTATTCTGATCGATGCTCCCTGCACCTCCACCGGCACGATCCGCCGGCATCCCGACGTCGCATGGCTGCGGCAGGACTCCGACATCGCGACCCTGGCCGCGCTCCAGCAGCGGCTGCTGCGCAAGTCGGTGTCGCTGCTCAAGCCGGGCGGGACGCTGGTCTATTGCACCTGTTCGCTGGAACCCGAGGAGGGCGAGCAGGCGGTGGCCGCACTGCTCGCCGCCGAGCCCGC
Source organism: Bradyrhizobium yuanmingense (assembly GCF_025200905.1). Lineage (NCBI taxonomy): Bacteria > Pseudomonadati > Pseudomonadota > Alphaproteobacteria > Hyphomicrobiales > Nitrobacteraceae > Bradyrhizobium > Bradyrhizobium yuanmingense. The sequence goes on from NZ_CP104173.1 coordinate 7,426,437, forward strand.
GCTTCGCCGCGCTCCGATCGTGGCATCGGAGGTTGCGGGCCTCGACGAAATCCTCAACGGGGACGGCGACCTGCGCACCCTGCCCTGCCATCTGCCGAACGCCGATCCCAGGCTCGGCGGGCTCGACGGATTTTTCGCGGCCCGGCTCGTTAAATCCTGATTTTGCACTGGATTTTGCGACCACGACCCTGATTCGCGCCGTTCAAGGTGGTGTCAGGCGTCCGATTTTGGGATTAATAAGGATTCGTCACTGATCCTCTCCCCCATCAAGGCAAGGCGTGTCGGTCGCTCAACGCAGACGTATCTCGACGCTGGTCATGAACCGCTTCGCGCGGAACATGCTCGCGCGCGCGAGCGGCGGTTCAGTTGTGCTGTCGCGAGTCTGGCCCGGCCGCACCGACCGGCTGATCATTGCGCCGCATGACCTGCGGACCGCGGATGCGACTCGCGCTGCCGAGATCTATGCCGGTCGCTTCGTCTTCGCCGGCAAGATCGTCAATTGCCATGGCCGCTCGATCTTCGACCTCGAGCCGCCGTCGGAGGATTGGGAGGTTGCGCTGCTCGGCTTCGGCTGGCTGCGGCACTTGCGCGCCGCCGATACGGCGCTGACGCGGGCGAATGCGCGCGCGCTGATCGAGGACTGGATCTCGAATCCCGCCAACAAGCGCCGCCCCGTCGCGCGCCGCGCCGACGTACTGGCGAGGCGCGTGATTTCGCTGCTCTCGCAGGCGCCGCTGGTGCTGAGCGAGACCGACAACAAGTTCTACCGCCGTTACTTGCGGGCGCTGGCGCGCGAGATCCGCTTCCTGCGCTACACCATGGTCGACATTCCGGACGGGGTGCCGAAGCTGCAGGTGCTGATCGCGCTGTGCTATGCGTCCCTGTGCCTCGCCAACCAGACGCGTCACATCCGCAGCGCCTCCAAGAAGCTGTCCGACGAATTGCAGCGGCAGATCCTGCCCGATGGCGGCCACATCTCGCGCAATCCGGGCGCGCTGATCGAGCTCCTGATCGACCTCTTGCCGCTGCGGCAGACTTTTGCCGCGCGCAATATCGCGCCGCCGCCGGCCCTGCTCAATGCGATCGACCGCATGATGCCGATGCTGCGCTTCTTCCGGCACGGCGACGGCAATTTCGCCCTGTTCAACGGCATGAGCGCGACCTCGTCCGACCTGCTCGCCACGCTGCTTGCCTATGACGACACCCACGGCGCACCGATGGCGAACATGCCGCATACCGGCTTTCAGCGCCTTGATGCCGGCCAGACCACTGTGATCATCGACACCGGCCCGCCGCCGCCGGCCGGCGTCAGTCACGACGCCCATGCCGGCTGCCTCTCGTTCGAATTGTCGTCCGGCATCAGCCGCATCGTCACCAATTGCGGCATGCCGACCACCGGCCGCGACAATTGGCGGCCGTTCGCGCGCAGCACGGCGGCGCATTCGACGCTGACCTATCATGAGTCGTCGTCATGCCAGTTCGTCGAGATGTCGGCGATGAAGCGGCTCCTGCACGGCGCGCCCGTCACCAGCGGCCCGGTCGAGGTCGAGAGCTATCGCGAGGTCGTGCAGAACGGCACGCTGCTCACGACCTCACATGACGGCTATCTCGCCAAGTTCGGCGCGATCCACCGCCGCGTGCTGATGATCGCCAATGACGGCGCGCGCATCGACGGCGAGGACGCGCTGTCGCCGCCGCAGGGCGGACGCTTCAAGGGCGCCGATGCCGATTTCGCGCTGCGCTTCCATCTGCATCCCGCAGTGAAGGCAAGCCGGCTGTCGGATGCGCGCGGCGTCATGCTGGTGCTGCCGAACCGCGACGTCTGGACCTTCGAGGCATTGGACGACAAGGTCGATCTCGAGGACAGCGTGTTCCTGGCCGGCAATGACGGCCCGCGCCGCACCGCCCAGATCGTGATCCGTCAGAACGCCCGCCAGGCGCCGTCGATCCGCTGGAGCTTTGTCCGCTCCACCGCCTCGCCCGCAGTGACCAATGCCCGCCGCAACGCCCGGCGCGAGCCGGAACTTCCGTTGTAAACAGGCGCGATCCGGCCCTATCTACCCGTTGAGAGCGACGCCAAAAGCTGCTATCGAGCGCTCGCTCGCGCGACTGGCGACCTTGGATGGAGCACCATCGGGAAGCGCGGGACATATAAGCCGCGCGCCTGGGCATAGACACTCCCTGAACAGAGGATCTTGCTCATGACTGACCGTCCCCGCCGCGTCACCCGCGCCCTTCTCTCCGTCTCCGACAAGACCGGCCTGATCGAGTTCGCCAAGGCGCTCGCCGCGCACGATGTCGAGCTGGTCTCGACCGGCGGCACCGCGAAAGCAATCGCCGCGGCCGGCCTTAAGGTGAAGGACGTCTCCGACCTCACCGGATTCCCCGAGATGATGGACGGCCGCGTCAAGACGCTGCATCCGAAGGTGCATGGCGGCCTGCTCGCGATCCGCGACAATAAGGACCATGCGGAGGCGATGAAAGCGCACGGCATCGCGCCGATCGACCTGCTCGTCGTCAATCTCTATCCGTTCGAGGCGACCGTCGACAAAGGCGCGGGCTTCGAGGATTGCATCGAGAACATCGACATCGGCGGCCCCGCGATGATCCGCGCCGCCGCCAAGAATCACGACGACGTTGTCGTCGTGGTCGAGGCGCAGGACTATCAGGCCGTGCTCGACGAGCTTGCCGCCAACAAGGGCGCGACCACGCTAAAGCTGCGCCGGCGGCTCGCCGCGAAGGCCTATGCCCGCACTGCGGCCTATGACGCCGCGATCTCGAACTGGTTCAACCGTCAGCTCGAGATCGACGCGCCCGACTTCCGCGCTTTCGGCGGCAGGCTGATCCAGTCGTTGCGCTACGGCGAGAACCCGCACCAGACCGCCGCATTCTATGCGACGCCGGACAAGCGCCCTGGCGTCTCGACCGCGCGGCAGCTCCAGGGCAAGGAGCTCTCCTACAACAACATCAACGACACCGATGCCGCCTATGAATGCATCGGCGAGTTCGACGCCAAGCGCACCGCGGCCTGCGTCATCGTCAAGCATGCCAATCCCTGCGGCGTCGCCGAAGGGCCGAACCTCGTCGAGGCCTATCGCAGGGCGCTGGCCTGCGATTCCACCTCGGCCTTCGGCGGCATCATCGCGATGAACCGCGCCCTCGATGCCGATACCGCGCGCGAGATTACCAAGATCTTCACTGAGGTCATCATCGCGCCCGACGCCAGCGAAGAGGCGATCGCCATCATCGGCGGCAAGAAGAACCTGCGCCTGCTGCTCGCCGGCAGCCTGCCCGATCCGCGTGCGCCGGGCCTGACCGCCAAGACGGTGGCCGGGGGCCTGCTGGTGCAAAGCCGCGACAACGCCGTTGTCGACGACATGACGTTCAAGGTCGTCACCAAGCGCGCGCCGACGGATGCGGAGATGCGTGATCTGAAGTTTGCGTTCCGGGTGGCAAAACACGTCAAGTCCAACACCATCATCTACGCCAAGGATCTCGCCACCGTCGGTATCGGCGCGGGTCAGATGAGCCGGGTGGATTCAGCGCGGATCGCCGCACGCAAGGCGCAGGATGCGGCGGCCGAGCTGAAGCTCGCCGAACCGCTCACCAAGGGTTCGGTGGTGGCCTCGGATGCGTTCTTCCCGTTCGCCGACGGCATGCTTGCCTGCATCGAAGCCGGCGCCACCGCCGTGGTGCAGCCCGGCGGCTCCATGCGCGACGACGAGGTGATCAAGGCCGCCGACGAGCACGGTATCGCCATGGTGTTCACGGGAACGCGGCACTTCAGGCATTGAGTCCATTGACTCGTCATTGCGAGCGAAGCGAAGCAATCCAGTCTGTCTCCGCAAGGAAGGTCTAGATTGCTTCGTCGCAAGTGCTCCTCGCAATGACGAGGATAGAGTTGCATGATGCGGGCTAATCCCGCACCCGCATCAACAGCCCCAATCCCGCAACGAAGAACACCACCAGCACGGCCATGCCGGCCTTCTGGCTGGCGGTCAGCGCGGTGACCAGGCCGATCAGGAGCGGGCCGATGAAGGACGTCACCTTTCCCGTCAGCGCAAACAGGCCGAAATATTGCGCGATGCGATCCTCCGGCGCGAGATGGATCAGCAGCGTGCGGGAAGCGGCCTGGAGCGGGCCGCCGGCTGCACCGATCAGGCAGCCCAGCACGAGATAGGCGCGCTCGGCCGTACTCGAGAACAGGGCAGCGCCCGCTTGCGGCGGCGCGGTCTTGACGAACAGGACGCTGTCCTTGTCGACGAGGAGAATCGCGGCCACCGACAGCAGCAGGACCAGCAGGCTGCCGGCGATGACGCGCTTCGGCCCGAGACGATCATCCAGCTTGCCGCCGAACCAGGCGCCGAGCGCGCCGGCGATCGCGAGCATGATGCCGAACGTCCCGATCTGGATGGTGTGCCAGCCGAAGGTGCCCGCGGCATAGATGCCGCCGAAGGCGAACAGCGACACCAGACCATCGGTGTAGATCATGTTGGCGAGCAGGAATGCCGCGAGCGATTTCTGCCTCGGCAGACTCTTGATCGACTGCTTCAGCTCCGACAGGCCTTCGCGCAACGCCTCGCCCAGCGGGCGCTTCGCCGGATAATCCGGCGTGAACAGGAACATCGGCGTCACGAAGATGATGAACCACAGCGCAGTCAGCGGCCCCGCGGCACGATCGCCCTGACGTGTGAGGGGATCGAGGCCGAAGAGCGGCGTGACGCCGAGCAGCGTGCGGCCGGTCTCGGGATTGGCGGCGAGCAGGCCGAGCACGATGATCAGGCTGACGATGCCGCCAATGTAGCCCGTGGCCCAGCCGGTGCCGGAGAGACGACCGATCCGCTCCGGCGGCACCAGCGTCGGCATCATCGCGTTGTTGAAGAGCGTGGCAAATTCCGCACCGACGCTGGCGAGCGCAACTGCGGTGAGCACCAGCGGAATGACGGCATGATCGCCGGGCTTGCCGATCCAGAGCGTGCAGGACGCCAGCACAAGCACCGTACCGAAACCTGCGATCCACGGTTTCCTGCGGCCCGAAGCGTCGGCGATGGCGCCGAGCACCGGCGACAACAGCGCGATCGCAAGGCCCGCGGCCGCCATCGCAAAGCCCCACAAGGATTGACCGGCGGCGGGATTTGGCGCAATGGCCGTCGCGAAATAGGGCGCGAACACGAAGGTCGTGATCAGCGTGAAATATGGCTGCGCGGCCCAATCGAAGAAGATCCAACTCACGACGGCGGCGCGCGGCGGATAGGTCCGCGCCACGCCGGCCATGCGCGCATCCGGAGCGATTGTCGTCATCACGCAGCACCCATCACGAACAGTTTTGCCTCTCTTAGAGCAAACGGTATAGCATTACAGTGACGGGTGTGAACCGGTGCAACGCCACGGCGGGAATTCGATGATGTCGTCATATTCGACACGGCGGAGATTTTTAGCCGCCATTGCCGTCCTGGTGCTCGGTCTCGCCCCTGCGACCGCTCAGGATGCACGGCAGGGCTATGTTCCGCCCGCACGCGAGGCAGTGCGCGCCGTCGCCGCCGAGCACGGCATGGTGGTGGCGCAGGAGAAGATCTCCGCGCAGATCGGCGCCGACATCCTGCGGCGCGGCGGCAATGCCATCGACGCTGCGGTCGCGACCGGCTTCGCGATGGCCGTGACCTATCCGCGTGCCGGCAATATCGGCGGCGGCGGCTTCATGGTGATCCATTCCGCCGATCGCAATGAAGACATCACGATCGACTATCGCGAAACCGCGCCGGCCGCGACCACGCCGCAGATCTTCCTCGGCGCCGACGGCAAGCCCGACGCGACGAAGTCACGGGATTCCGCGCTCGGCATCGGCGTGCCCGGCACCGTCGCCGGCCTTGCGCTCGCGCTCGAGAAATACGGCTCGGGTCAGTTCACGCTGGCGCAATTGCTGGCGCCCGCGATCGGGCTCGCACGCGATGGCTTCATCGTCAGCGACGACATGGCCGATACGTTGCCGAGCTGGCACCGGCGGCTGGCACGCTGGCCTTCTTCGGCCAGGATCTTCTCGCGACCGGACGGCACGCCGCTGGGCGAAGGCGATCGGCTGGTGCAGGGCGATCTCGCCGAAACGCTGGCGGCCGTCGCTGCACAGGGGCCGCGGGGATTCTACGAGGGGCCGGTCGCCGAGAAACTCGCCAAGGCCGTGACCGATGCCGGCGGCATCATGACGCCGGCGGACCTCAAGGCCTATCAGCCGGTCATCCGCACGCCGGTGCGTGGCAGCTACCGCGGCTATGACATCGTGTCGATGCCGCTACCCTCATCCGGCGGCGTCGTGCTGATGGAGACGCTCAACATCCTCGAGGGCTTCCCTCTGGCCGATCTGAAGCAGGGATCGGCGGCGTCGCTGCATCTCTTGATCGAAGCCATGAAGCGCGCTTATGCCGATCGCGCCCGCTATCTCGGTGATCCCGCCTTCGTCAACGCGCCGATCGAGACCCTCATTGCGAAGGACTATGCCGCGAAGCTGCGCGCGCACATTTCCCCCGAACGCGCCACGCCGTCAAAAGAGCTCGTGGCCTCTCCTGCCGCGCCACGTGAGGGCAGCAACACCACGCATTTTTCCGTCGTCGACACCCGCGGCAATGCCGTCAGCAACACCTACACGCTGAACTTCAGCTACGGCGTCGGCCTCGTCGCCGACGGCACCGGCGTGCTGCTCAACAACGAGCTCGACGATTTCACCGCGGCAATCGGCGCCTCCAATGCCTATGGCCTCGTCGGCTTCGAAGCGAACCTTCCCGGACCCGGCAAGCGGCCGCTGTCGTCGATGTCACCGACCATCGTGCTGAGGGACGGCAAGCCGGTGCTGGTGACGGGCTCGCCCGGCGGCAGCCGCATCATCTCGACCGTGCTGCAGGTGATCGTGAACGTGCTCGACTACGAGATGGATGTTGCAGCCGCGGTCGCAGCGCCGCGGCTGCACCATCAATGGCTGCCGGATGAAGTGCGCGTCGAGCGCGGCTTTCCCGAGGGCGTGCTGCTCGAGCTGAAGGCGATGGGGCACCTCGTCGTCGAGCCGATGGGCCAGACATCTGCCAACTCGATTCTGGTGACGCCGAACGGAACGCTGGGCGCAGCCGATCCGCGCACGCGCGGCGCGGAGGCGGCGGCGCAGTAACCTGCTCCCGGAATGACGGGGTAAGGGAGCTTACCGCCCGACCTGATACGGCCCGCCCTTCTCCAGCGCGCGCGCATATGCAGGCCGGGCGTGGATGCGCTCCAGGAACGCCATCGCCTTGGGATGGCCCTGCTCGAGGCCGCCGCGAGCTTGGGCGGCTTCGAGCGGAAAGCTCATCTGGATGTCAGCCGCGGTGAACTCGCTGCCGGCGAACCATTCGCTCTTGCCGAGCTCGCCTTCCCAATAGTCCATGTGCTGCTTCAGCTGCGGATTGACCAGCGCGGTCAGCGCCTGGTTGGAGACTTTGCGCACCAGCGGGCGCAGCAAGGCCGGCGCACGTTTCGGCATCAGCGTGAACAGCAGCTTGAGCAGCAGCGGCTGCATCGCGGATCCTTCCGCATAGTGCAGCCAATAGGTGTAGCGCAGCCGCTCCGGCGTGTTCGGCGGCGGGATCAGCCGCCCGTTGCCGTAGGTGGCGATGAGATATTCGATGATCGCGCCTGATTCGGCGATGGTGTTGCCGTTGTCGGTGATGACGGGCGATTTGCCGAGCGGATGGATGGCGCGCAGCTCCTTCGGCGCGCGCATGTCCGGCTGACGCTGATAGCGCACGATCTCGTAGGGAACGCCCAGCTCCTCGAGCAGCCACAGCACGCGCTGCGAGCGGGAATTGTTGAGGTGGTGAACGGTCAGCATCGCGGGGTCCTCAAGGCTTGGTCGTGGTCATCGGCCGCGCCGTTGGTGCCAGCCCGGGAACACATTGTCGAGCCGTCGCTGCTGATATTTTTATCCGGGTATATTGACGCGAGTAATTTACCCGGGTATTAAGAAACCCAGCATCGTCAAAATGGCGCTGATTCCAATGCAGAAATTTTTCACCGCTTTCCAGGGACAACGCCGCCTGGTGTCCGGGCCGGCTGGAGAGGTTGCGCTGGTCGTCAAGCGGGTGGCGTCACAGCCGGACGAGCCAATCATCATCTTCGAGGACGCCACGGGCCGATCGATCGACTTCGATCTGCGTGGTGGAGATCGCGAGGTGTTGGCGCGCTTGGCGAAGCTTGTCCCGCCGTCGGCTGAGGCGACCGAAGCACCCGCAGAGCCGCGCGGTCGCGGCCGGCCGAAGCTCGGCGTGGTCGCGCGCGAGGTGACCTTGCTGCCGCGGCACTGGGAGTGGCTCAACGCACAGGCCGGCGGCGCTTCGGTCGCGCTGCGCAAGCTCGTCGACGAAGCCAGGCGCGCCAGCGGCGACAAGGACCGCGAGCGGCAGGCGCGCGATGCGGCCTACCACTTCATGTCGACCATGGCCGGCGATCTGCCGCAGTTCGAGGAAGCCTCGCGCGCCCTGTTCGCGGATGACCGGCGACGCTTCACCGGCCTGATCGCCGACTGGCCGACCGACATCCGCGACCACATCGTCAAGCTCGCCTACAGCGACCGCGCTTAAACCGCGCGCCGCTTCTCACGCCCCATCGACGGCCGAGCCGCGCATTGCGCGGCAACGGCTTCGCACGCCCTGATGAAAGGCCAATGCCATGTCTGCCGCAAAGCCGCTCTGGACCACATTCCTCCGCTTTCTCGCACCCCTGATGCTGAGCAACGCGCTGCAATCGCTGTTCGGCACCGTCAGCAACGTCTATCTCGGCCAGATGGTCGGCGTCGGCGCGCTCGCCGCGGTCTCGGCGTTCTTCCCGGTGATGTTCTTCCTGTTCGCCTTCGTCATGGGCCTCAGCACCGGCGCCACCGTGCTGATCGGCCAGGCCTTCGGCGCCGGCGAGCATGGCCGGATCAAGATCATCGTCGGCACGACACTCGCCGTCGGCCTGCTGCTCTCGATAGCGATTGCACTCGTTGGCGGGATCTTCAGCCGGCCCCTGATGGTGATGCTCGCCACGCCCGCGGACATTCTCGATGAAGCCAGCGCCTATGCGCGCATCATGCTGTTGACGATGCCGCTCGGCTTCATCTTCCTGCTGATGACGGCGATGATCCGCGGCGTCGGCGATGGACTGACGCCGCTGCTGGCGCTGGCCTTGTCGACGGCGATCGGCCTGATCCTGACGCCGATGCTGATCCGCGGCACGTTCGGATTGCCGGCCGTCGGCATCACCAGTGCTGCCTGGGCGGCTGCGATCTCGAACACGCTGACGCTGATCGTGCTGGCTGCCTATCTGCTGCGGAGAAAGCACGCGCTCGCGCCGGATGCGACGCTGCTGCGTCACCTCCGACTAAACGGCGCCGTGCTCGGCAAAGTCCTCGGCATCGGCCTGCCGAGCGCGATCGGCATGGTGGTGATGGCGATCGCCGAGCTTGTGCTGCTCGGCCTCGTCAACGGCTTCGGCTCGAACGCCACCGCGGCCTATGGCGCCGTCAACCAGGTGATGGGCTACACCCAGTTCACGGCGATGTCGATTTCGATCGCGGTCTCGATCCTCGGCGCGCAGGCCGTCGGCGGCGGCGACCGGGCCCAGCTTGACGGCATCGTGCGGATGGGCCTTGCGTTCAATATCGTCCTGACCGGCGGGTTGGCGGCGCTGATCTACCTCGCGCCACGCGCGGTGCTCGGTATCTTCATCACCGACGGCGCCGTGCTGGATCTGGCGAAGGGATTGCTCAACATCGCCTTGTGGAGCTCGGTGCCGTTCGGGCTCGCCACGGTGTTCTCGGGCGCAATGCGCGGCGCCGGCGTCGCGTTGACGCCGATGCTGCTGTCGATCTTCGCGATCGCCGCAATCGAGCTGCCGGCTGCAATCATCCTCAGCCACACGGTCGGCCTGACCGGCGTGTGGGCCGCCTATCCCATCGTGTTCTGCGCCATGTTGATTCTGCAGATGGGCTATTACCATCTGGTGTGGCGCAAGCGGGCGATGCAGCGCCTGATCTGACGGTCAAAGTATTATGACCGTCATTAAACGATAGACCTGTGGCGCGGCCTGCGCCACAATGAGAAAAAGCCGCTCAGAAAGCCAGGCCAGGGAGAATGATTTTGACCCGCACCGCCCCGCAATTCCTGTTCGATTTCGGTAGCCCCAACGCCTATCTCAGCCATCTGGCGATTCCAGCCATCGAACAGCGGATCGGCGTCAAGTTCGAATATGTGCCGATCCTGCTCGGCGGCATCTTCAAGTCGACCAACAACAAGTCGCCGGCCGAGACGCTCGCCGGCATCAAGAACAAGCGGGAGTTCCAGCAGGTCGAGACCGAGCGCTTCATCAAACGCTTCCATGTCCAGCCCTATGTCTGGAATCCGCACTTTCCCGTCAACACGCTGAACCTGATGCGCGCAGCGATCGCAGCGCAGCTCGAGGGCGTGTTCGAGACATATGTCGAGGCCACCTTCCACCACATGTGGCGCGAGCCGAAGAAGATGGACGATCCCGAGATCGCGGCGAAGGCGCTGGCGTCGTCTGGTCTCGATGCGCAAAAGCTGTTCGCCCGCGCCGGGGAACCCGAGGTGAAGGCCAAGCTGATCAAGAACACCGAGGAGGCGGTCGCCCGCGGCGCCTTCGGCTCGCCGACCTTCTTCGTCGGCAATGAAATGTTCTTCGGCAAGGAGCAGTTGCGCGAGGTCGAGGAGATGGTGTCGGGAAAGTGAAGCGCGCGAATGGCGAGTAGCGAATAGCGAGTGGAAATCGCGCCCACTATTCGCTACTCCCTATTCGCCATTCGCCAATAGTAAAAGCGGAGTTCTCCCATGCGCATCCTCGTGGTCGGCGCCGGCGCCATCGGCGGCTATTTCGGTGGCAGGCTGTTGCAGGCCGGCCGCGACGTGACCTTCCTGGTTAGGCCTCGCCGCGCCGACGAGCTCGCGAGCGCCGGCCTCGTTATCAAGAGCCCGAACGGCGATGTGACCTTGAAGAACCCGCCGGCGGTTCAGGCCGACGCAATCAAGGACACGTTCGACGTCGTGCTGCTCAGCTGCAAGGCATTCGACCTCGACGATGCCATCAAGTCGTTCGCCCCCGCGGTGGGGCCGAACACCGCGATCATCCCGATGCTCAACGGCATGAAGCATCTCGACACGCTGGACACGAGGTTCGGCAAGGAGCGCGTGCTCGGCGGCCTCTGCGCCATTGCGGCCACGCTGAACGAGAAGCGCGAGGTGGTGCAGCTCCAGCCGATGCAGTCGCTCAGCTACGGCGAGCGCGACGGCGGGATGTCGGACCGGGTGAAGGCGATCGACGAGGCCTTCAAGAGCGGCATCAATGGCGCCAGCGCCAGCCAGAACATCATGCAGGACATGTGGGAGAAGTGGGTGTTCCTGTCCTCGCTCGCAGCAAGCACCAGTCTGATGCGGACGTCCGTCGGCAATATCCTCGCCGCGCCCGGCGGCCGCGATTTCCTGCTCGGCATGCTGGATGAGACCAGCGCGATTGCCACGGCGTCCGGCTATCCGCCGGGCGGCCCGTTCTTCGATCGCGTCAAAGGCAATCTCACCACCGAGGGCTCGCCGCTGACGGCATCGATGTTCCGCGACATCAAGGCGGGCCTGCCTGTCGAGGCCGACCACGTCATCGGCGATCTCATCGCGCGCGCCGACGCGGCCAAGGTGCCGGTGCCGAAGCTGCGCATCGCGTATACGCATCTGAAGGCATATGAGAGGCAGCGGGCGGGTTAGGGCGTAACCACACATTCGGTGTCGTCCCGGGGCGCGCGCCGCGCGAGCCCGGGATGACGAGCTGCGATTGCCGAAACAGCTCAGCGCTATTTCAAATGCGCGAGATAGTGCGACACGGCGGTAATTTCCTCATCGCTCATGTGATAGGCGACGTCGGCCATCGCGGCGACGCCGCCGCCGACGCGCTGGCCGGCCTTGTAATCGTGCAGCGCCTTGACGAGATATTCCTCACGTTGCCCCGCGAGCCGCGCCACCGCCTTGGTGCCGGCATAGCTGTCGGTATGGCATGAGGCGCAGCGGCGGCCGGCGGCCACCTGCGCCCCCTTCTTCGACAGGTCGGGATCCCCGTCTTCGGGTCCCTTCGGCGGCGCCAGCGAGGCGAAGTAAGCGCCAAAATTGCGGATGTCCTCGTTGGTGATCCCTTCCACGATCGGCTGCATCTGATCGTTCTTGCGCGCGCCGGCGCGGAAGAACACGAGCTGCCATTGCAGGAATTGATCGGGCTGGCCGGCGAGCGAGGGGATGTTCTCGGTCTGCGAAATGCCGTTCTCGCCGTGGCAGCCGGAGCAGGCGGCGGCCTTCTCCTTGATCGCGGCATTGTCGGCGGCTTCGGCTGGGAAGGCGCCGAGCGTCAGGAGCGCAAACACGCTGATTGCGTGCGAAATGAACTGCCGGCGCATGGGGAAGGATTCCGATCTATCGAGCTCGTCATTCCGGGGCGTGCGGAGCACGAGCCCGGAATCCATAACCACGAGCCGGGGTTATGGGTTCCGGACTTGCGCTACCGCGCAATCCGGAACGACAGCATGAGATTTTAGAATTAAGGAGGCTGCGGCACCTCCCGGCCGCCGCAGCCTCTGCGTCCGATCGCGCTACTTCTTGCTGTAGCTGATGCGATAGATCGCGCCGGCCCAATCGTCGGCCACAAGGATTGATCCGTCCTTGGCGATGATGATGTCGTTGGGACGGCCGAGATAGCCCTGGTCACCCTCGAGCCAGCCGGAGGCGAAGACCTCCCGCTTCGGGTTCTTGCCGTCAGGCCCGACGATCACCCGCACGATGCGCGCGCCCTGGTACTTGTGGCGATTCCAGGAGCCGTGCTCCGCGATCAGGATGTTGTTCTTGTAGTCGGCGGGGAACTGGTCGCCGGTGTAGAACTTCATGCCGAGCGGTGCGACATGGGCACCGAGGTTCAGTACGGGCGGCGTGAACTCGGAGCATTTGTGGCCCATCGCGAACTTGTCGTCAGGCAGATTGCCCTGATGGCAATAGGGATAGCCGAAATGCTCGCCGATCCGGTTGATCATGTTCAGCTTGTCCGAGGGCAGATCATCGCTGACCCAGTCGCGGGCATTCTCCGTGAACCAGAGCTTGCCGGTGCGCGGATCGACGTCGCCGCCGACCGAGTTGCGGACGCCGAGCGCCCAGATTTCGGCGTTGCCGGTCTTGGGATCGACGCGCCGGATCTGCGACACGCTGGTCGGCGGAATGCCGATGTTGAAGGGCGGGCCGAACGGCAGGAAGAACCAGCCTTCCTTGTCGACCGCGATGTACTTCCAGCCATGCGCGGCATAGGACGGCATGTCGTCATAAACGACCTTGCCCTGGCCGAGATTGTCGAGATTGGCTTCGGCGTTGTCGTAGCGGATCAGCTTGTCGACGGCGATGACATAGAGCGCGCCGTCCTTGAAGGCGAGACCGGTGGGCATGTTGAGGCCCTTGAGGACGGTCTTGACCTCTTTCTTTCCGTTGTTGTCCTTGATGGCATAGACGTTGCCGAGACCGAACGAGCCGACGAACAACGTGCCCTTGTCACCCCAGGCCATCTGCCGCGCGGCCAGCACGCCGGAGGCGTAGACCTCGATCTTGAAGCCCGGCGGCAGCTTGATCTTCTTGACGATGTTGGCGAGCTCGGCGTCGGAGGCGCCGGTCGGCGGGCCCGACGGCGGCGCGAGGCCCTTCTGCGCCTCGGTCTCGTCACCGAGGAACCAGTCATCCGGCGGATGGGTCCAGAACTCCTTGGTGCTGGAATCGTATTTCTTCAGCGGCTTGTTCTTGTCCTGCTGCTGCGCGTTGCCGGCGCCGGTCCCCGCGAGAAGGGCCACGGCTGCAAGCGCCAACACGGATCGATGGAACATCGATGTCATCGCATCACTCCCCTAAGGCAGCCATCAGGGCTGCGCGTTATTTTGTTTTGCTAGTCGAGAGGCGAAGTCTTGAGCCCGTCGGGACGACAGACGCAAAAAGGGTAGCACATCTGCCCATCGTGAGAAGCGCGCCGGATGCAGCGCGGCTGCGCGCAGCAAAAATTGAGACGGAATGTCAATGAACGGATGAACGCTGCGACGACCGCGCCTCGCGCTGCAACGCGGAATCAACAGCGCGCGCGCAACGTCGTCAGGCGGTCCGCCGGGGTGGGCATACAAAAGTGCGAAAACAACCCCATGCACAGTAGAACTGCGCAAGTTGATCCGCGCGCGGTGACGCCGGACAATCATTTGAAGCGTCGAGTAAAATAATCGCGGCGCTCACGGGGCGACGGGGTAGGGTCCGTCGTCGAACAGCGTGTCGTGGTAGCCTTTCGATCCGACCTCACGCGCCAGCGTGCTGCGGACGTCGCGGCCATCGCGCAGGCTGCGCAGCACATGCGCGAAGTCGAATTCGGGTCGCCAGCCGAGCTCCCGCCGCGCGCGCTCGTTGACATAGACCCGGTCAATCGCGGGGAAGAGCCGCCAGCCGCGCGCCGCATAGAGCTGCGCGCACTCCGGATAGAGCTCGCGCACGACGCCGGCGGCATCGCGCGCCAGCGCTCCGAGATGACGTTGCTCGAACGGGCTCGTCGCCGAGACGATGTAGCGGGCGAAGCCGATGCCGGGCGCACGCTCGACGGCGAGCAGATGCGCGCTCACTGCGTCCGCGATATCCAGCCGGCGGTAGAGCAGCTCGTTGGCCTGCGCGTTGTCCAGCGTGTAGGCCGATCGCATCGCCGGATCGTCGTCGTCCTCCGGAAAGAAGCGCGAGGTCCGCAGAACCACGATCGGTAGCGCGCGCTCGCGAAAGAACAGCTCGCAGAGGTTCTCGGCCATCAGCTTGGTCGTGCCGTAGATGTTCTTCGGCACCGATGGCAGCTCCTCGGTGACCCACACCGCCGCCTCGAGCAGGTTCAGCGTTCCTGACACGTTGGTGTCGACAAAATCCTGCTTGGAATGGGTCGCCACATGCGGCTTGTGCAGCGTCGCGGTGTGGATCACGGCAGTGACGCCGTCCATCTGGCGCCGCACGAAGGCGGGATCGACGATGGAGCCGACGGCATCGGTGAAGGGGGAGGGCTTGAGATCGACGCCGCGGGCGGGCGACCCGCGCCCACGGAGCGTCCGCAGGACCGCCTCCCCGAGATGGCCAGCGCTACCGGTGACCAGGATTGTCATTGCAAGTCTCGCCCGCCGTTGCGCTTGGCTTTTTGCTCTTCGTATTGCGCCTGGAGCATTGGATTGCTCGTCTCGCCTGCGACTGTGTCTGCGTTGCCGCCGTCCAGGCCCGGCGCGGCCTTGATCCCGTCGGCGATGCTGCTCTCCAAGCCCTTGCGGATGAATGGCTTAAGGTAAGCATCAAGTTTGCCCTTGCCCGGCTCTTCGAGCTTCGGCGTCAGGGCTGCGAGATACTGAACTTTGTCCGTGGCGGCCCAATCGATGCTGATGCCTGCACGCCGCGCAAGTTCCGCATGGATCAGCATGATAGTGCGGCCATTGCCGTCCAGGAATGGATGGCCATAGGCGAGATAGCCCATCACTTCGCCGGGCTTTTCCGCCATGAACGCCTCGTCTTGTCCCTTCTCCAACGCGTAGTCGATAGCTTTGCGGATGTCATTGGGATGGGCGAAGATCACTGAGCCCTTCTTTACGAAGATGTGGGACGCGTTCGTATGACGGTCCTCTCCAGCCCAGGGGAACACTCCTTCAAAGAGCGTTTTGTGTGTTTGGAGGACATCGGCGTAGCTTAGGGAAGGCTGCGCCTTGAGATGATCCAAGGCTGCATCGATGCCGGTCAGAAAGGAATTGTGCAGGAGGCGCTGAACGATTCCGGGATCTTTGGCCTTCGCGACGTTGCGCAAATAACCGCGCGTCGCAAAATCTCCAAACGGATCAAACGTCACAGACGGCTTTCGCGAAGATAGCGCGCTTGAAGACGCACCGCTTGGACACGATCCAAAATCCCGGCGCGCTGGAGTGCGACGATGGTATTCTCGATAGGATCGAAATTCACGTCATCGCCGGAGAGCCGCGTCACGTGATGGGCAAAGACATCGTTCGATGTCGCGATCACTGCCACGTTGTTAGCGGCCGCCAACCGCTGGATTACACCAGCGGTATACTGGGCCTTGGTGGCGGAGCGCTGAGCAGACATGGAAACTCCTCTCCCCAAATATAGTGAACCAAGGCCTGAGAATCCATTGAGTTGCTGCCTTCCCGGCGTCTTCACTTGCCCGTAAACTACCGAAAGACCTTCAAAATTGCTCCGGCCTCGGTTTGAGGCCGCTCTCGCAAGCGCGGACAGCAAATCGCCGTACGAGGCGGCTCATGCCCAACAACAGCTCGCGCTTGCCCTTTGGAGTCTTTGAGGCTCATACAATGCTCTCCGTGGTTGGAGAGCGCTTCCTAGGCCAGCCTAGGAAAAACTGGAGCGGGCGAAGGGGCTCGAACCCTCGACCCCGACCTTGGCAAGGTCGTGCTCTACCACTGAGCTACACCCGCATCCTGTGTCGGTCGCGTGACGCGCCGACAACGGCTGTCGTATGCCAAAAGCGGGAGGGGAATGCAACAGCTACAGGCGGCCTCAATTCGCAATTCGGACCCCGTATGGAGCCCGAAGCCGGCCAAATCGACCGGAAACGTCTCGGAACCGGCGAATCGGGGTGCCTGGATTGAAATTCGGCCCATTCGGCCCAATTTAGGAGCCGACCACAAGCATATGACGCGGCGGCGTGCTAAAGAGCCGCCATTCCAGACATGACGAGGGAATCCCGTGACGATCATCGACCAGGGTAACGGAGCGGCGGGCCCGGCTGCGGCCGACCTGATCAAGGACACCACCACCCAGACCTTCGTGAAGGACGTGATCGAGGAATCGAAGCGCCAGCCCGTGCTGATCGATTTCTGGGCGGAATGGTGCGGCCCCTGCAAGCAGCTCACCCCCGTCCTGGAGAAGGCGGTGAAGGCGGCCAAGGGCAAGGTCAAGCTGGTCAAGATGAATATCGACCATCATCCGGCGATCCCGGGCCAGATGGGCATCCAGTCGATCCCGGCCGTGATCGCCTTTGTCAACGGCCAGCCGGCCGACGGCTTCATGGGCGCGGTGCCGGAGAGCCAGGTCAACGCCTTCATCGAGCGGCTGACCAAGGGCGTCACCGCGCCGGGCGAGGTCAACGTCGCCGAGATCGTGCAGGAGGCCGACGCGGTGCTCGCCGAGGGCGACGCGGCGGCGGCGGCGCAGATCTATGCCGAGGCGCTGCAGCATGATTCCACCAACATCGCGGCGCTTGCGGGCCTTGCGAAGTGCTACGCCGTTTCCGGCGCGATGGAGCAGGCCAAGCAGACGTTGGCCATGGTGCCGGAATCCAAGCGCAACGACCCGGCCGTGAAGGCCGTGCAGACCGCAATCGATCTCGCCGAGCAGGCGAAATCGCTTGGACCGGTCGCCGAGCTGGAACAGAAAGTCGCCGCAAATCCGCTCGATCATCAGGCCCGGTTCGACCTCGCCACCGCGCTCAACGCCCAAGGCAACCGCGCGGCGGCGACCGAGCAGCTGCTCGAGATCATCAAGCGCGACCGCAAATGGAACGACGACGGCGCCCGCAAGCAGCTGGTGCAGTTCTTCGAGGCCTGGGGCGGCACGGATGATGCAACCGTCGAAGGCCGCAAACGTTTGTCGACGATCCTGTTTTCGTAACGGCCTTTTTTGAGCATGATCTGTTCGGAAAACCGCTCCACACTTTGCGCTAACGCGGTCCTTCGGATCCGGATCATGCGCTAGCAACGCCAGGGGACCGGGCAGATGCCGATCAACATCGAATATCGCGGGCCCGCCGACCTCCCGGAGATCATTCCGGTCTTCCCGCTGCCGGGCGCGCTGCTGCTGCCGCGCGGCCAGATGCCGCTCAACATCTTCGAGCCGCGCTACCTTTCGATGGTCGACGATTCCTTCCGCGACGGCCATCGCCTGATCGGCATGATCCAGCCCGACATCGCGCATTCGCGGAAGGATTCCGACAAGCCGGCGCTGTTCCGCGTCGGCTGCGTCGGCCGCATCACCCAGCTCGCCGAGTCCGGCGACGGCCGCTACATCCTCGAGCTCACCGGCGTTTCGCGCTTCAAGGTGGTCGAGGAGCTCGAGGTGCTCACCCCCTATCGGCAGTGCAAGGTGGACTTCTTCGCCTACGTCGACGATTTCACCGCGCGCCGCGGCGAGGAGGAGGTCGACCGCGAGGCGCTGCTGGCGGTGCTGGCGGACTTCCTGAAGGCCAACAACCTCAAGGTCGACTGGGAGGGCGTCGAGAGCGCGCCCAATGAAGCCCTCGTCAATGCGCTCGCGATGATGTCGCCCTACGGCCCCGCGGAAAAGCAGGCCATGCTGGAGGCGCCCGACCTGAAGACCCGCGCCGAGATCCTGATCGCCGTCACCGAGATGGACCTCGCCAAGAAGCGCACTAGCGGCGACCCGCCGCTGCAGTGATCGTCAAGCGACCCAAAGCGCGATGCGATTAGGATAAATCCTCATCGCGCTTTGGGTTTTTTGGTTTGAGCATGATCTTTTCGGAAACCGCTACACACTTTGCGCTGACGCGGCCCTTCGGGTCCGGATCATGCTCTATGCGGCAAACTCGCCGGCCTCGGCCTTTCGATCCGCAAGCCGTGCGACCGTCGAGGCCCGTATCGGCGGGCTGAGGTGGAAGCCCTGGGCCTCGACGCAGCCCTCCTGGCGCAGGATGTCCAGCTGCTCGGCGGTTTCGACGCCTTCGGCGGTGGACGTCTTACCGAGACTCGTGGCGAACTGGACCACGGCCCGCGCGATCCGATGGGGCTCCTCCATCGGACTGGACAGCTCGCTGACGAAGCTGCGATCGATCTTGATCTTGTCGAAGGGAAACTTCTGCAGAAAGCTGAGCGACGAATAGCCGGTGCCGAAATCGTCGAGGGCAATCCGCACCCCGAGCTCGCGCAGCTGGCTGAGTGCTGCGAATACGGTCCCGCTGTCATGCATGATGACGGTTTCGGTGACCTCGAGCTCGAGCCGGTCTGAAGCAATCCCCGACGCCGCCAGTGCGCTCACGATCGTCGACACGAGCTCCTTGCTCCTGAATTGCGCTGGAGACAGGTTGATCGCGATCTTCAGGTCGGAACGCCATTTTGCCGCTTCGGCACAGGCGGTTCTCAACACCCACTCCCCCAGCGGCAGGATCAAGCCAGTTTCCTCCGCGACGGGAATGAATTCGCCGGGCGAGACCAGACCCCGCTCGGGGTGATGCCAACGCAGCAACGCCTCGAAGCCACAGGTCTCGCCGCTCTTCAAATTGACGAACGGCTGGTAGTGGAGCTCGAATTCGCTCCTCGCAAGCGCCTTCCGCAGATCCCGCTCCAGGTTGCGGCGCGCATGCAGGAGCCGGTCCAGCTCCGGCTCGAAGAAGCGGAATGCACCACGTCCGCCGCTCTTGGCCGAGTAGAGGGCAAGATCTGCGCTCCTGAGGATCGTGTCGGAATCGGCGCCGTCTCGGGGCGCAAGGGCGATCCCGATGCTGGTGCCGACAATGACCTGATGATCGCCGAGATCGAACGGCTCGCTGAGCGCGCCATGGATCGCCTCGGCGAGAGAGGCCGCGTCCGCAGCCGGATTGGTCACGTAGTCGACGATTGCGAATTCGTCGCCGCCCAGTCGGGCGACGAACGTCGTCTCCCTGATGCAATCCAGCAAGCGCGCCGCGACTGAGCGCAGCAGCAGGTCGCCCGCCGGATGTCCGAGCGTGTCGTTGACCTCCTTGAAGCGGTCGAGGTCGAGCAGGAGAACCGCCAGATGGAGATTTCCGCCACGCGTATCGGCGAGTGCAGGCTCCAGACGCGCCTTGAGCAGCACGCGGTTCGGCAACTCGGTGAGCGCATCGTGTTCCGCCATGTAGGTGATCTTCGCTTCGGACCGGCGTTGCTCGGTGACATCCAGATGCGTAGCCACCCAGCCGCCGCCGGCCATCGGCTGCCGCGTCACGCAGATCAGCCGCCCATCGGCGAACGCATCGATGCGGCTCGAGACGGCATGGATCGGCAGTGCTTCGAGCCTGGCGATCTGCCGTTCGGCGGCGAAATCGCTGGCCTCGCCTTCGAGTATGCCGCTGGTAACGCGATGACGGATGATGTCGCGGTGCGGAGTTCCCGCACGCAGCAATTCCGGCGGCAGCCGGTACAAACGGGCGTAACGCTCGTTGCAGATGACGAGCCGCTTCCCGGCGTCGAACATGCAAAGGCCCTCGACCATATGGTTGATGGCCGTGTCCAGCCTCAGCTTCTGTTCCTTGAGCTCGTTCTGCGACCCTTCGAGCTGCTGCCGGGCGATGGAGAGCTGGCTGATGATCTCCTCGAACCTGGCGGTTCTGGTCGCCAGACGACGATCGGCCAGCACTCCGATCAGGCTCATGCCCAGCACGGACAATGCGACGCCGGCGATGGCGAGCGCGAGGAAGGCCGGAGACAGCGAAAGCGTATCGGTCGCGAGCGCCGGATCCGGTGTGATCTGCACGGCGCCCATGGCCGTGAAGTGATGCGACACGATGGCGAGCGTCAGCAGGGTGGCGGCTGCCAGCGTGCCGCTATAACCCTGACGGGTGAGCGCTGCCGCCAGCGCAGCGTAGCCAAAACACATGCCCAGAACGATGGAGAGGAGCACGAGGTCCACGGACCAGGAGACTCGGCCCGGCACTTCGAGCGCCCACATCCCGAGATAATGCATGCTGGCAATGCCGCCACCGATGATGACGCCGCCAGCCGCCGCGCGCCAGCGGCCGGACGTGACGACCGCGACGCCGAAGCCGACCGAGGTCAGCAGCATTGCCGCCGCGAGAGAGGACGCCGTCAACACGATGCCGTAGCCCGTCGTGACCCCGGGCTCGTAGGCGAGCATCGCGACGAAATGCGTAGCCCAAATGCCGTATCCGATGGCCGCACCGGCAATGGCGATCCAGATCCACCGGGTTCTCCCGCGCGTTGCGATCGCGCGGTGGAAGATGCTGACCGCGACGATGCTGGCAACGAAGCAGACCAGAGCAGCGAGCACGACGAGCCGCCAATCGTGTTCGGCCGTAAGGCAGGAGAAAACGCGGAACATTCAGTTTCGCCCCATCGTCGATATTGTTGATGTTTGTCGATGCTGGACCGGCTAATCGCCCTTCGCGTTAATTTTGTGCCGCGCCTGATCGCATGCTTAGCGGCTTGCCAACACCGTCCGTAAAATTTGATCTGTGGGGCTAACACGTTCCGCGCGCCGGTCGCGCCGGAAGCCCGCTGCGCGCGTTTGCAGATGACTGGAGATGGACGCGGATGCGCTTGCGTCCGGTGATCATCGCGCTGCAGGAGTCCTATCAGCGCCACACCAGCAACGTGGAGCACGACCAGGACGATGACGGCATCCGAAGAATGCCTGGTCGATCGGTAACGGATCTGGTCCGCTTTAGATGAGTTCTAGTACCCGACAACCGACATCACGACGACCGCACTGAGCGCCATCCAGCCGAAATGCCGGCCCCGCGTCGCCCATGCGTTGGCGAGGGCGGAGCAGCCGAACACGCAGGCCATGGTCGCGACGATCCAGTGACGAGCCGGCTCCGATTGCATCCACGGCGCCGCGATCAGCAGCACGCCACCGCCGATCCAGGCCACGGTCGAGGCCTGCCACACCAGCCGGATCAAGGTGCGGAGGCGCTCCGGCTCGATGCGAGCGCGGGCGAAGACCTTGGCTTCGCCGAGGTAGCCGTGAACGAGCGCAACGGCGATGGTCACGACGCCCGCACACTGGAGCAGCAGATCCCGCATCGACGCCTCCATACACTCATGTATGTTTCGATAGCGTCTGGCCAAGCGCTTGTCAATACACTAGTGTATGGTGCGCTTTTCGGGAAACGACATGAACCAACAGCTCTCCGCTGACGATTGGACTGGCCAGGGCCTCAAGGCCCTGGCCAAGAGCGGCTTCACGGCCTTGAAGGCCGAGCCGCTCGCCAAGGCCATGGGCGTATCGCGCGGCAGCTTCTATTGGCATTTCGCCGATCTCGCCGCGTTTCACGCCGCGGTGCTGAAGCGCTGGCGCGAGATCGCGGCCGAGCGGATCATCGCCGACGTCGAAGCCGCCGGCGACGAGCCGGTCAAGATGCTGCTGCGGAGATCCTTCGGCGCGCGGCTCGACCTCGAACGCGCGGTGCGCAATTGGGCGGCGTTCGATGCGAGCGCGCAAGGGGCGGTGCGTGCCATCGATCGCCGCAGGCTCGATTATATCGAGGAGCTGCTGCAGAAGCGGGGACTCGCCCCGGCAACGGCGCAGGCCCGCGCGCAGATCCTGTACTGGACATTTCTCGGTTTCGCCCTGTCAGGCCCGTCAATCCCGGCCGCGCGGCTGCGGACCATGCTCGACGAGCTCCTGGCGATGGTCTCCGCCTAAAGCGCGATGGCGGGCGCGAATTTCTATGCTAAAGGCAAGCAAGTGCCGGAGACTTCCATGAACGCGCCCACCGAACGTCCCGAAGCCAGCGTCGATCCAAAATTGCTGGAGATCCTGGTCTGCCCGCTGACAAAGGGCCCGCTGGAATTCGATGCTGAGCGGCAGGAGCTGATCTCGCGCAGCGCCAAGCTCGCTTATCCCATTCGCGACGGCATCCCGATCATGCTGCCGGAAGAGGCGCGCAAGATCGATTGATAACAGCGAGTGGGGAGTGGGGAGTGGCGAATGGCGAATGGGTCCACTCGCCACTCGATACTCACCATTCGCCCCTTACAACGCCTCGCCCTTCAACAGCCGCGGCACCTCGCCGGTGAGGCCTGCGGCCTGGCGGATGAAGAGGTTCTTCAGCGGCGGGGCGCGGTCGACGAGGCCGAGGCCGATGTCGCGCACCGTGCGCAACAGCGTCGACTGGTTGGAGAACAGGAAGTTCAGCGAGTTGGTGGCGACGCCCATCGCCATGGTGTCGAACCGGCGCCAGCGCTGGTAGCGTTCGAGCACGTCCGCCCCGCCGATATCCAGGCCGAGCCGCGCGGCATCGACCACCACTTCCGCCAGCGCAGCGACGTCCTTCAGGCCCATGTTGAGGCCCTGGCCCGCGATGGGGTGGATGACATGGGCAGCGTCGCCGACCAGCGCGAGGCGCTCGGCGATGAAGGACCGCGCGACGAAATAAGACAGCGGAAACGCCCGCGGCTTGTCGAGCACCTTGACCTCGCCGAGATGCAGGCCGAAGCGCTGCTCGAGCTCGGCGTGGAATTCCTCGTCGCTGAGGGCGATGATGCGCGCGGCCTCAGTGCGGCGCTCGGTCCACACCAGCGAGGAGCGTTTGCCGGTGAGCGGCAGGATCGCGAACGGGCCGGCCGGCAGGAAGTGTTCCTCGGCGCGGCCCTCGTGATCGCGCTCGTGGCCGACGGTGACGACGATGCCGGACTGATCGTACTCCCAGCCATGAGTGACGATGCCGGCGCGCTCGCGCAGCTTCGACCGCGCGCCATCGGCGGCGACCAAGAGGCCCGCCGCGATCACGCTGCCGTCGCCGAGCGTCACCTCGATGCCGTCGGTGCGCGCATCGTAGGAGGCGACCGGGGTGGCGCGAAGATCGATGCCGGCGGCCTCGGCGCGCACCACCAGCGCGTCGATCAGGCGGCGGTTCTCGATCATATGCGCGAAGGGCTCGCCCGGCGCGACGTCGCCGGCGAAGTTCAGGAACACCGGGCGGGTGGCGTCCTCGAGCTTGGAATCGGTGACGACCATGTCGAGGATCGGCTGGGCCTCGCCCCGGACGTCGTCCCAGGCGCCGATCGTCTCGAACAGGCGGCGGCAGGCGGCGACGATCGCGGTGGCGCGGGGGTCGCGGCTCGGCCGCGTGCCGAGCGCGGGATCGGCGACGATGATTGGGATCTCGGGCCCGAGCCCCTGGCGTAGCGCCAAGGCCAGCGCAAGGCCGGCAAACGCGCCGCCACCGATGACAATGCTACCCTGTACCGACATACCAAAGCTTCCCGGACAATTCTCGGTCTTGCTAGCAGACTTGAGCTGGGCGAAACAGTGCGGTGAAACGAGGACCGCTAGCCCTTCGTTCCGTCATTCCGGGGCGCGCAACGCGCGTACCCGGAATCCGGAGGTTTATCAGCTCGAGATTTTCGGGTTCGCACCGCGTGCGCCCCGGAATGAGGCATCACTGGAAAGCACCATCATGTCCAAAGGACTGATCGACCTCATCGGGATCCTCGACCTCGAGCAGCTCGAGGTGAACCTGTTCCGCGGCAACAGCCCGAAGACGAGCTGGCAGCGGGTGTTCGGCGGCCAGGTGATCGGGCAGGCGATGGTCGCGGCCTGCCGCACCGTGGAGGGCCGGCTGCCGCATTCGCTGCATTGCTATTTCATCCTGCCGGGCGATCCGCAGATCCCGATCATCTATCAGGTCGAGCGCCTGCGCGACGGCAAAAGCTACTCGACGCGCCGCGTCACCGCGATCCAGCACGGCAACGCGATCTTCTCGATCATGGTGTCGTTCCACGCCGAGGAGGAGACTGCGTTCGACCACCAGGACAAGATGCCGGACGTGCCGCCGCCGGAAAAGCTCACGGCGGAGGAGGTGGCGAAGCAGCCGATGTTCAAGGAGATGCCGGACTTCATCCGCCGCTACTACGAATCCGATCGGCCGATCGAGCTGCGCCCGGTCGAGCTCGGCCGTTATTTCGGCCAGAAGATCGACGACGGCCGCATCCACGTCTGGATCAAGACCGCGGCCAAGCTGCCCGACGATCCGGCGCTGCACATGTGCGCGCTCGCTTACGCCTCGGACTTCTCACTGCTCGACGCGATCATGGCGCGCTATGGCCGCACGCTGTTCGACAAACGCATGATGCCGGCGAGTCTCGACCACGCGATGTGGTTCCATCGCCCGTTCCGCGCCGACGAATGGCTGCTCTACGCGCAGGATTCGCCGAGCGCGCAATCGGGACGGGGGCTGACCCGCGGCTCGATCTTCAAGCCGGACGGCACGCTGGTTGCCTCCGTCGCACAGGAAGGCTCCGTGCGCGAGCGGAAGGCCTGATCGCTTCAAGCAGCGCCTGAAGCGTTCAGATCATGCCCCGAGCGAGCCGCGCGGCGCGAGCTCGGTCTGCGAGGCGAACCAGTTCATGATCCAGCGGTACACCCACGGGATCGGGATGATGAAGCACATCAGGATGGCGGCCACGATGCCGCGCCAGAGGATATCGAGGCCGCTGCCCTTGAACACGATCTCGCGCCGGGTGCCCTCGACGTTGCGGCAGAACCAGCGCATCTGGGCCGCGGCCACCCAGGCCCAGCCGATGATGGTGATGATGGAAATCGCAAACAACAGATTCCAGCCGATATAGGCCCAGACCGAACCGGTGAAGCTGAGGCCCAGCGGCTGCTCGTTGGAGGCGAGGTTCGCGACCATCCATTTGATCAGCAGCCAGTAGAGCACGATCTGCACGATGAACAGCAGATTGCTCAATATCTCGCTGCCGACGAAGCCGAGCGCGATGGCGAGAACGATGAAGCCGAAATACCACGGCACCAACGTCATCGCATTGCCGGTGAAGCTGAGGTTCGGCCGCCCGGGGACGTTCACGCAGGAGACGATCCATCTGGTGTACCAGACGAAGGCCCAAGGCGCCGGGATGACGAAGATCATTCCGATCAGCAGGACGATGCTGCGCCAGGTGAATTCGAGGATGCTGAAATCGACCGAGAGCGATCCACCGCTTGCATAGCCGGCAGCGCCGCCATAGCCACTTCCGCCCGTCGGGACCATCGGCGGCGCACCGCCGCCGATCAGGCCGGGAATTTCGGCGGCCTTCTGCCAGCCGGCCATGCCCTCGGTCCAGACCAAGGTGTCCGGACGCACGACGCCCTGGGCAACGAGGTCGCGGAATTGCCCTTCCGGAAAGGGCCCCTGCTGCTTGCCCTCGGATGCGTAGAACCAACTCGCCATGGAACGTCCCCCTCGAACTTAGGTGTGTACCGGCCGGGACGCTTCGGTTCACGCCTGGGTTCACCGCATCCATGCCAAAAATGCATTGTGAATGATGAACAGCTGCCCTGTACAGAGGCGGCCGTTCACATGACCGCCCTTGGCCAAACGTTTTTCCGCTTCAATCTGCAACTTTTTTGTGCCATTTGCCCGGAAAGATGCCAGATTGACGCAGCGCCGGGGACATACGGCGCGGCGCATCCCGGGGAATAGGCCTGACCATGAAACTCGTCGTCGCGATCATCAAACCCTTCAAGCTCGATGAGGTCCGCCAGGCCCTAACGGCGATCGGCGTGCACGGCATGACCGTGACCGAGGTGAAAGGCTATGGCCGGCAGAAGGGCCACACCGAGATCTATCGCGGCGCCGAATATGTCGTGAACTTCCTGCCGAAGCTGCGCATCGAGATCGCGGTCGCTTCCGACGTCGCCGACAAGGCGGTCGCCGTGATCACCGCGACGGCGCGCACCGGCCAGATCGGCGACGGCAAGATCTTCGTCACGCCGATCGACCACGCGCTGCGCATCCGCACCGGCGAGACCGACAGCGACGCGCTCTGACTTTTTGTTTTGACGCGTTTTCTTGTCACGCGAACCGGTATCCACTTCGCTCGAAAACGCTTTGACACGACTGCTTCGATCGCACCGGGCAAATACGCCATGATGTGCGACGCCAATTGATGCCGGGGGGAACGATATGGCGGGATTGTCGCGCCGCGCAGCTGCCAAGGCTGCGCCAATCGGATTTGTGTCCGTCCTAGCTGCGCCGGCGCACGCGGCGGCAAACGAGATCAGCACCGCCGACACCGCCTGGATGATCGTCGCGACAGCGCTGGTGCTGATGATGACGATCCCGGGGCTTGCGCTGTTCTATTCCGGCATGGTGCGCAAGAAGAACGTGCTCGCCACCATGGCGCAGAGCCTGGCCGCGGTGATGCTGATCTCAATCCTCTGGGTGGCGTTCGGCTACTCGCTGTGCTTCGTCGGCGACGGCCCCTGGATCGGCACGCTCGATCGCTGGTTTCTCGCCGGCATGACCATGGACAGCGTCAACCCCGCGGCGAAGACGATCCCGGAATCGCTGTTCATGCTGTACCAGATGACGTTTGCCGTCATCACGGTGGCGCTGGTCGCGGGCTCGGTCGCCGACCGCATGCGGTTCTCCGCCTATCTCCTGTTCTCGGTCGCCTGGTTCATCTTCGTCTACATTCCGCTGGCGCATTGGGTGTGGGGTGGCGGCTTCCTCGCCAGCATGGGCGTGCTCGATTTCGCCGGCGGTCTCGTCGTGCATCTGTCGGCCGGCACCGGCGGCCTCGTTGCAGCCAAGGTGATGGGACGCCGTCACGGCTACGGCACCGAGAATCTCTCGCCGTTCGATCTGTCGCTCGCAGTGATGGGCACCGGCCTGTTGTGGGTCGGCTGGTTCGGCTTCAACGGCGGCTCGGCGCTCGGAGCGAACTCACGCGCGGTGATGGCGATCATCGCGACCCATCTGGCCGCCTGCGCGGGCGCGCTGACCTGGGGCGCGATCGAATGGGCGACCCGGCGCAAGCCCTCGGTGCTCGGCATGATCTCCGGCGCGGTCGCAGGTCTCGGCACCATCACGCCGGCCTCGGGCTTCGTCGCGCCATGGCACGGCATCGTCATCGGCATCATTGCCGGTGCACTCTGCTACTGGGCCTGTACCTGGCTGAAGCACCGCTTCGACTACGACGATTCGCTCGACGTCTTCGGCGTCCACGGCATCGGCGGCCTGACCGGCACCCTGCTCGGCGGCGTGTTCGCCACCAGCGCCATCGGCGGCACCGCCGGCCTGCTGGAGGGCCATCCGCAGCAGCTCCTGATCCAGTTCTATGGGGTCGCCGTGACCTTCGTCTGGTCGGCGGGCGTCAGCTTCATCCTGCTCAAGCTGGTCGGCCTGTTCGTGCCCTTGCGCGTATCCCGTGAGCACGAGCTGGAGGGTCTGGATATTTCGCAGCACGGTGAAGCCCTGCAATAGGCGCCGACGCTACGTAAATACCGCCTCGCTGCCCGAGGCGTGAGCAACATTGTGTCGGGAGCCTGTCTTGCCCTTATTTTAAGCAGGCGTGACCACGTTTTGAGCGCGACGTAATAGCGCACTGCATCGCAGCACCCGCCAAAGGCGAAAACCCCCGTCTTCATAGTCCGTTAGGCAATCCGCCTGATCTGGCACGGCATTTGATTCTAGGGGTCCGGCTGTGCCCGCGTAGTGAAACTTCTCCCTCGTGGCGAACCAGTCGAGAACGCCCGGCCACGTCCGGACCGGGCCCAAGCGGGGATAGGACCCATGAAAATTGTTATGGCGATCATCAAGCCATTCAAGCTTGAAGAAGTCCGTGACGCCCTGACCGCCATCGGCGTTCACGGTCTCACGGTGACGGAAGTCAAGGGGTATGGCCGCCAGAAGGGCCATACGGAAATCTATCGCGGCGCCGAATATGCCGTGAGCTTCCTGCCCAAGATCAAGATCGAGGTCGCTGTCGCCTCCGACCAGGTCGACAAGACCATCGATGCCATCACGTCCGCGGCGAAAACCGGACAGATCGGCGACGGCAAGATCTTCGTCATCAACCTCGACCACGCGGTGCGTATCCGCACCGGCGAGGCCGATGCCGCGGCCCTCTGATTTCGCGCTCAACCTTATCCAAGCAGGAGTAAACAATATGACGTTCAAGCGTCCCTATGGCGCGGGACTGGCGGCTCTCGCAGTCGGCCTGTTCGCTGCGACCGCAGCCTACGCCGAGCCAACGGTCAACAAGGGAGACAACGCCTGGATGCTGACATCGACAGTGCTGGTGCTGTTGATGACGATCCCCGGCCTCGCGCTGTTCTACGGCGGTCTGGTTCGTTCCAAGAACATGCTCTCGGTCCTGATGCAGGTGTTCTACACCGTCTGCGTCGTCTGCGTGATCTGGGCCGTATACGGCTACAGCCTCACCTTCACCGGCGGCTCCGACTTCATTGGCGGCTTCTCCAAGGCCTTCATGATGGGCGTCACCACCGACACGAAGGCCGCGACCTTCTCGGTCGACGCCAACATCTCGGAGCTGATTTACGTCTGCTTCCAGATGACCTTCGCGGCGATCACGCCCGCTCTCATCGTCGGCGCCTTCGCCGAGCGCATGAAGTTCGCGGCGATCGCGCTGTTCGTTCCGCTCTGGGTGACGCTGGTCTATTTCCCGATCGCGCACATGGTCTGGTACTGGCAGGGTCCGGACCTGATCCAGGATGCGGCCAAAGCGTTGGCTGCCGCTACTGACGCGGCGGCGAAGACCGCGGCCCAGGCCAAGCTCGACGAGCTCAACGCCGATGCCGGCTGGATCTTCAAGATGGGCGCGATCGACTTCGCGGGCGGCACCGTGGTGCACATCAACGCCGGTATCGCGGGCCTCGTCGGCGCTCTCCTGATCGGCAAGCGCGTCGGCTACGGCAAGGAGCTGATGGCCCCGCACTCGCTGACCATGTCGATGATCGGCGCCTCGCTGCTCTGGGTCGGCTGGTTCGGCTTCAATGCCGGTTCCAACCTCGAGGCCAGCGGCGGCGCTGCGCTCGCCATGACCAACTCCTTCGTCGCCACCGCAGCCGCCGCGCTGTCGTGGATGTTCGCGGAGTGGATCATCAAGGGTCATCCCTCCGTGCTCGGCGTGATCTCAGGCGCCGTCGCGGGCCTCGTGGCCGTCACGCCCGCCGCCGGCTTCTCCGGCGTCATGGGAGCGATCGTCCTCGGCCTCGTCGTCGGCGTGGTCTGCCTGTTCTTCTGCACCGTGGTGAAGAACGCGCTCGGCTACGACGACTCGCTCGACGTGTTCGGCGTGCACTGCATCGGCGGCATCGTCGGCGCCATCGGCACCGGCATTCTGGTCAACCCCGCGCTCGGCGGCGCCGGCATCATCGACTATTCGGCGATCCCGCCGAAGGTCGCCGATTACGACTTCGCCACGCAGATGCTCGCCCAGATCAAGGCCGTCTGCACCACGCTGGTGTGGTCGGGCGTCGGCTCGGCGATCCTCTTCAAGGTTGTCGATGTGATCGTCGGCCTCCGCGCCAATGTCGAGAGCGAGCGTGAAGGCCTCGACATCACCGAGCACACCGAGCGCGCCTACAACATGTGACCCTCTCCTCCCGGGCGCGGTCTCTTCGGGGACCGCGTCCACAACTACGGTTCGGGCACATACCCGGCAATGCCCTGACCGTTGAGGGGCTCCAGCGCAAGCTGGAGCCCCTTTCTTTTGATCGCTCCGCCTGCAGGCGCCTCCGGGGGAGGGGGGACCGTCCATGCACGCCGCTGTCTCCGGCCCCATTATTCCCGCTCTGGACGCGGGCGGCGGCCGATGGTTAATCGCGTCTTAACCTCGCCCTATCTATGGTGAACTGAACCGCTTCCCGCCGGCGCCTTTGGTAGCGACCGGCCGTTCCAAGAGTACTGGCGCCCAACGAATGGCTCTGACCGCTTCATCCCGTGCGCCGCAGGGCGGTAATGGCTCCGATTCCGAACGCTCGCCCTTCGTCCGGCTGAACGAGCTGCTGGCCCCGCATCAGCCGGGCAAGCCCTTGATTTCGCTTGCGGTCGGCGAGCCCCAGCATCCCGTACCCGACTTTGTCGGCCCGGTGCTGGCCAAGCACATCGCCGATTTCGGCCGTTACCCCGCCAACAAGGGCACCGACCCGTTCCGCAACGCCGCCGGGGCCTGGCTGTCGACGCGGTTCAAGCTGCCGCGGCCGCTCGATCCCGAGAGCGAGATTCTCGTCCTCAATGGCAGCCGCGAGGGGCTGTTCCTCGCCGCGATCGCGGCCGCGCGCTATGTCGGCCCGCGTCCGGGCAAGCCCGCGATCCTAATGCCGAACCCGTTCTATCCGGTCTACGGCGCGGGCGCGCTTGCGGCCGCTTGCGAGCCGGTCCATCTGCCGACCACGGTCGAGAACGGCTTCCTGCCCGATCTCGACGCCATCAATGAGGCGACGCTGGCGCGCACGGTGGCGTTCTACCTGGCTTCGCCCGCCAATCCGCAGGGCTCGGTCGCGAGGCCCGGCTATTTCAAGCGATTGAAGCAGCTCGCCGATCGCTATGGCTTCGTGATCCTCAGCGACGAGTGCTATTCCGAGATCTACACCCGCGAGGCACCCGGCAGCGCGCTGGAATGCGCCGGCCCCGACTTCACGCGCGTGGTCGCGTTCCAGTCACTGTCGAAGCGCTCCAACCTGCCGGGCCTGCGCGTCGGCTTTGCCGCCGGCGACAAGAGGTTCATCGGCATGTTCCTCGAGCTGCGCAACATCGCCGCGCCCCAGGTGCCGGTGCCGCTGCAGCATGTCGCGACGGTCGCCTATGGCGACGAGGCGCATGTCGAGGAGAATCGGCGGCTGTACCGGATCAAGTTCGACCTCGCCGACCAGATCATCGGCAATCGTTACGGCTATCGCCGCCCCGATGCCGGCTTCTGCGTCTGGCTCAACACCTCCGAGATCGGCGATGACGTGTCGGTGACGCTCAAGCTGTTCAAGGAAGCCGGCGTGCGCGTGGTGCCCGGCAGCTTCCTGGCGCGACAGCAGCCTGACGGATTCAATCCCGGCGCAGGCTATATCCGCCTCGCACTGGTGCAGGACGGCGAGACCACGGCGCAGGCGCTGCACCGGCTGGTCGAGACTCTGGGTTAGGCGGGGCCCGTGAGCATGTCGGCAATCGAACGCGTCATTCCTCTGGTCGGCCATCTGCCGCCCTCGATCCGCGAGGGGCTGGCGCGGCGCATGCGCGAGCTCGCCGGCCTCGGCCTGATCGCGCTGGCGGGCATCGCCGCGGCGGCGCTGATGACGTGGTCGGTGCAGGATCCCAGTCTCAGCCACGCGACCTCGCGGCCGATCCGCAACATCCTCGGCTATGCCGGCGCGATCGGCGCCGATCTCGCCATGCAGATCCTGGGGCTCGGCGCGATCATGCTGGTCCTGACCGTTGCGGTCTGGGGCTGGCGTATGATGACGCATCGGCCGTTCGACCGCGAGGCGCTGCGGCTCGGCTCCTGGATTCTCTGCACGGTGATCGCGGCAGGCTTCGTCAGTTGCTTTCAGCATGGCGGGGCCTGGCCGCTGCCGACCGGCCTCGGCGGCGTGGTCGGCGATGCGCTGGTGCGCGCGCCCGCGGTGATCTTCGGGCCGGCCGGTACGATCTATCGCATCGTGCTGGGCACGATCCTGTTCGCCGCGATGACAGCGACCTTCCTGATCGCCTGCGGCCTCGGCGCGCGCGAGCAAGACGACGAGATCGCTGAGGTCGCCGATGACGACAAGCCGCTCGACGAAGACGAGGAGAGCGATCGGGGTTCGGTCTCGCTGGGCTGGCTGTTCCATGCATTGATGAGCACCAAGGCGCGGCTGATCTGGCTGTGTGGTGCCGCCTACCGCTCGCTGGTCTCGAGCGGACCGAAGACCAAGGCCGCCCAGTTCAGCCGGCAGGAGCCGAATCTCGGCGGCGGCCGCTCGGCGCCGTCGATCTCACCGCAGTCTCAAGACGAGGACTACGAGGACGAGCACGAAGACGAATTGGAGGACGAGGAGGAGGAAGAGGAGGAGCCCGCCGCGCGCGCCCCGAAGAAGAAAGCCGCGCCCAAGCCCGCTTCCAAGAAATCCTCCGACAAGTTCGACCTCCCGTCCGTCTCCATGCTGGCCGCACCAAAGGCCGGCGATCGCCAGCCGCTCAGCAAGGCCGAGCTGGAGAACAATTCCCGTTCGCTCGAAGGCGTGCTGCAGGATTTCGGCGTGCGCGGCGAGATCGTGAAGGCCAATCCCGGTCCGGTCGTTACGCTGTACGAGCTGGAGCCGGCGCCCGGCATCAAGTCCTCGCGCGTGATCGGCCTTGCCGACGACATCGCCCGCTCGATGAGCGCGCTGTCGGCACGCGTCGCCGTCGTGCCCGGCCGCAACGCGATCGGCATCGAGCTGCCGAACGCGCATCGCGAGAAAGTCTATTTGCGCGAATTGCTGGTGGCGAAGGAGGCGACCGACACGGTGGCGAAGCTGCCGCTCTGCCTCGGCAAGACCATCGGCGGCGACCCCGTCATCATCGACCTCGCGCGCACCCCGCACATGCTGATCGCCGGTACCACCGGCTCGGGCAAGTCGGTCGCGATCAACACCATGATCCTCAGCCTGGTCTACCGGCTGCGGCCGGACCAGTGCCGCCTGATCATGGTCGATCCGAAGATGCTCGAGCTCTCCGTCTATGACGGCATTCCCCATCTGCTCACGCCTGTTGTGACCGACCCGAAGAAGGCGGTGGTCGCGCTGAAATGGGCCGTGCGCGAGATGGAAGAGCGCTACAAGAACATGGCCAAGCTCGGTGTGCGCAACATCGACGGTTACAACACGCGCCTGCTCGAATTGAAGGCCAAGGGCGAGGAGCCGACGCGCACGGTGCATACCGGCTTCGACAAGGAAACCGGCAAGGCGATCTACGAGGAAGAGAAGCTCTCGCTCGATCCGCTGCCCTACATCGTCATCATCGTCGACGAAATGGCCGACCTGATGATGGTCGCCGGCAAGGACATCGAAGGCGCGGTGCAGCGTCTGGCGCAGATGGCGCGGGCCGCAGGCCTGCACGTGATCCTGGCGACGCAGCGTCCGTCGGTCGACGTCATCACCGGCACCATCAAGGCGAACTTCCCGACCCGTATCGCCTTCCAGGTCACCTCCAAGATCGACAGCCGCACCATTCTCGGCGAGATGGGCGCCGAGCAGCTGCTCGGCCAGGGCGACATGCTCTACATGGCGGGCGGCGGCCGCATCAGCCGCGTGCACGGACCGTTCGCCTCCGACGAGGAAGTCGAGAAGGTGGTGCGTCACCTCAAGACGCAGGGACAGCCGGAATATCTCGAAGCCGTCACCGCCGAAGAGCCGACCGAGGACGAGGACGGTGCCGTGTTCGACGCCACCGGCATGGGCGGCGATGGCGGCGGCGATCTCTTCCAGCAGGCGGTCGCGATCGTTAAACGCGATCGCAAGGCCTCGACCAGCTACATCCAGCGCCGCCTGCAAATCGGCTACAACCGCGCCGCATCGCTGATGGAGCGCATGGAACTGGAGGGCATCGTCGGTCCCGCCAACCATGCCGGCAAGCGCGAGATTCTGGTCGAGGAAGAAGACAGCCATATGTGAGGCGAGGAGCCTCTGAGCAACATTTCACGCAAATTCGATATCTGCTTTTGCCCGAAATCACGGTAAAAGGGCGCCCAGCCACACAGGACGACGCGTTGATCAGACATCCGGACATTCGATTCGCTGCCACGATCGCCGCGCGAAGCGCGCGCTTGGCCGGCGTGCTTCTCGTCACCGCCGCGATGGTGACCGCTGCGTCTTTCGCGCAGACCGTGCCGGTGCCGAAGCCCGCGCCGAAGGGGCGTGACGGCGGCGCGACCGCCGGTGGGCCGGCCGTCACCGGCGCGACGCAGGCGCCGCCCAATCCGGTGATCCCGGATCCGCGGCGCAACGTTCCGAGCAGCATCTTCCAGACCTTCGACGCCAACCAGAAAGCGCAGGCGGCCAAGGTCAGCGCCTATCTGTCGTCGCTGCAGACGTTGGTCGGGAATTTCGTCCAGGTCGGTCCCGACGGCAGCAAGACGCAGGGCGACTTCTACATCCAGAAACCCGGCAAGGTACGCTTCGAATATGATGCGCCGAGCCCGATCGACATCGTCGCCGACGGATCCTCGCTCGTGGTGCGCGACCGCAAGCTCGCGACCCAGGACGTCTACCCGCTGTCGCAGACGCCGCTGCGCTTTCTATTGTCCGACCGCATCGACCTGATGAGGGACACCAATGTCGTTGGCGTCTCGGCCGACGACGTCTTCGTCAGCGTCACCATCGAGGAGAAGCAGGCCCTGGTCGGCACCAGCCGCTTGCTGCTGATGTTCGGCGCCAAGGACGGCCAGCTCAAGCAGTGGACCGTCACCGATCCGCAGGGCTACGACACGACGATTGCGGTGTACAATCTGGACTCGAGCAAGAAGCTCGACCCCAACATGTTCAAGATCGATTTCACCAATTACAACACGCCGTCGCGGGGTTGAGCGCTCCGCTGCCGTAGGGTGGGCAAAGGCGCTCTGCGCCGTGCCCACCACCTCTCCTCACGGCCATCACGGTGGGCACGCTTCGCTTTGCCCACCCTACGAGAGCTCGCTGTGGACAAGCATTTTCCCCACGCCAATCCATGCTAAGACGCATTTCCTATGCGTCTTTCCCTGACAACCTGGAACATCAACTCGGTGCGGCTACGCATCGACCTGGTCGCGAAATTTCTCAAGAGCGCGCGGCCAGAAGTGCTGTGCCTGCAGGAGACCAAGTGCATCGACGATGCTTTTCCGCTGAAGCGCTTCAAGCGGCTCGGCTACGAGCACGTCGCGCTGAACGGTCAGAAGGGCTATCACGGCGTCGCCATCATCTCGAAGATCCCGTTCGAATCGAAGGACATCCGCACCTTCTGCGACAAGGTGGATTCGCGCCACATCTCGGTGTCGTTCGGTGAAAAGGCGGGCATCGCAAAACCACTGGTGCTGCATAATTTCTACGTGCCCGCGGGCGGCGACATTCCCGATCCCGCGCTGAACGAGAAATTCGACCACAAGCTCCGCTTCCTCGACGAGATGAAAGCGTGCGAGCCGCTGCATCCGCGCGGTGAGGACCGCCACATCCTGGTCGGCGATCTCAACGTCGCCCCGCACGAGAACGACGTGTGGTCGCACAAGCAGCTGCTGAAAGTGGTCTCGCACACGCCTGTCGAAACGGAGAAGCTGAAGGCGGCGCTCGCGGCCGGCGAATGGGTCGACGTCGCGCGCGAGCGCATCCCGATGTCGGAGAAGGTCTATACGTGGTGGAGCTACCGCTCCGCCGACTGGACCATCGGCGATCGCGGCCGCAGGCTCGACCACATCTGGGTCTCGCGCGCGCTGAAGGATGCAGTCAGCGATTTCAGGATTCTGCGCGATGCGCGCAGCTGGGAGCGGCCATCGGACCACGTGCCTGTGACGGTGACGCTGGAGGTGTGAGCCGCCCTCGTCATTCCGGGGCGCGCCACTTGGCGCGAGCCCGGAATCCATTCATCAACTGACTCTGCCGCTCAATGGATTCTCAGGTGCGCAATTGCGCACCATAGTTCGCGACTTCGTCGCGCCCCGGAATGACGAGGGCTCAGCTCGTCAGCTTTGCACCCGCCATCAGGATATCACTGGCAATCTGGCTGGAGCGCACCGCGAACTCGTCGCGCAGGCGCACCGCCGCAGCGGGATCGCTTTCGAGCACGCGCTGGAACAGGCTGCGGGCGACGCGGATGACGGAGGAATGCTCCAGCGCGACCGCGCTCGACGGCCGCTTCATCGGCACCACCAGCGCGAGCTCGCCGATCAACGCGCCGGGACCGGCGATCATTTCGGCGCCGGCGCCGTCCTCGACCCGGAAGGCGCCGCGCTGGACCACGAAGCCGGCGTCGGCGTCGTCGCCGAGATTGAACAGCACGTCGCCGCGGACGAAATCACGCTGCTCCGAGCCGATCGCCAGCATGCGCAACGAGGCGTCTCCCAACAGGCGCAGTGTCGGGACACGCTCGAGAAGCGCTACATCATCGTCGATTGACATTCAGGTCCGAGGCTCGAAGGCGTGCGATCTAAAACGATTCGCACGCCATCGAAGCGTATCACGGCACCAGCTTGTAGCCACCGGCTTCCGTCACCAGGATCTCCGGGTTGGCGGCGTCCTTCTCGATCTTCTGGCGGAGGCGGTAGATGTGGGTTTCCAGCGTGTGCGTGGTGACGCCGGAATTATAGCCCCAAACCTCCTGGAGCAGGGTCTCGCGCGACACCGGCATCTGGCCGGCCCGGTAGAGGAAGCGGAGAATTGCGGTTTCCTTCTCGGTGAGGCGGACCTTGCGGGCATTGGCCGCGGTGAGCATCTTCGAGCCGGGACGGAAGGAGTAGGGTCCGACCGAGAACACCGCGTCCTCGCTGGCTTCATGCTGACGGAGCTGGGCGCGGATGCGCGCCAGCAGCACCGCGAAACGGAAGGGCTTTGCCACATAGTCGTTGGCGCCGGATTCCAGGCCCAGGATCGTGTCGGAATCGGTGTCGTGCCCGGTCAGCATGATGATCGGGGCCTTGAAGCCGCCCTTCCGCAGCGAGCGGACAACCTCGCGGCCGTCGGTGTCGGGCAGGCCGACATCCATCAGAACCAGATCGGGGGAATTGGCCTTCGCGGCGCTGGCGCCCTTGGCGCCGGTATCGACCGCAGAGGCTTCGAATTCTTCGTGTAGCGATAATTGCTCCACCAACGTGTCGCGCAGATCGGTATCGTCATCCACGATCAGGATCTTGCGGGCATTGGCCATGGGGGGTCATCCTTTTGGGGTCCGGCTCGGCGGCACATCCATGCCGCACCCAGCCGCGAGGGGAAGTTTAAGGTCGCCGTGATTATTGTTGTTCGTGTTGAAGTAGTGGGCTGTTACCGATTCACAAGCCGGAAGCACTCTAACCCAAGATAGCAGGACGTTTGGATGAATGTCCTGTAATGAATTCGACATTGCACGTTCACATGAAAAACAAAGCAGCTTCAGTCGGTTACATCAGGAATCGAGGCCCCGGGCCGCTCTCGGCGATCCGCGTTAAGCCTGCTGCCGGCAATCCGCGCCGAGGCTGGCTGACGGCGGGAGCGCTGACCATTCCGGTTGCGCTGGGGCGAGGCGGCATTCTCGCCAACAAGCGCGAGGGCGATGGCGGCACCCCCAGAGGCAGCTTCCGGCCCAGGCAATTGTGGTGGCGGGGCGACCGGCACAGCCGTCCCCGGACGTTCCTGCCGGCCCGGATGATCACCGGCGTGGACGCCTGGTGCGAGGATCCGCGGGACCGCCGCTACAACCAGAGCATCCGGCTCGGCGAGGGGCAGGGCGGCGACCGGCTCCGGCGCGCCGACCATCTCTACGACTTCATCATCGAGATCGACCACAACACCCGACCCCGCATCGCCGGCCGCGGCAGCGCGGTGTTCCTGCACCTTGCCCGCGACAATTTCGGCCCGACCGCCGGCTGCGTCTCCATGACGAAATCCGCCATGCTGCAATTGCTGCGGCGCCTGGGCCCGCGCACAAAGATCATCATCGGGTGAGGCACACCGCCGTCATTGCGAGGAGCCCTTGCGACAATATTGACAGCGTTCGGGCGGCATCGGCCCTCGCCAACGGCAATTACCGATGCCCGAAGATCGCGCTGCCGACGCGCACATGGGTGGCACCCAGCATGATGGCGGTCGCGAAATCGGCGCTCATGCCCATCGAGAGATTCGTCAAGCCATTGCGCGCGGCGATCTTGGCCGTGAGCGCAAAGTGGGCGGCGGGCGGCTCGTCGACCGGCGGGATGCACATCAATCCGGAGATCGTCAGCCCGTAGGTGTCGCGGCAGCTTGCAATGAAGGCATCGGCCTCGCCCGGGGCAATCCCGGCCTTCTGCGGCTCCTCGCCGGTGTTGATCTGGACGAACAGCTCCGGGTGCCTGTTCTGGGATTCGATCTCCTTGGCTAACGCTTGGCAAATGCTCGGACGGTCGACCGAATGGATGGCGTCGAACAGCGCAACCGCCTCTTTCGCCTTGTTGGATTGCAGCGGCCCGATCAGATGCAGCGCGATATCGGGGTAAGCAGACGTTAACGCCGGCCACTTGGCTTTGGCCTCCTGCACCCGATTCTCGCCAAATACGCGCTGTCCTGCGGCGATAACCGGGATAATTGCATCCGCCGCGAACGTCTTGGACACGGCGATCAGCGTGACCGAGGCGCGGTCACGCTGCGCGTCCCTGCAGGCGCGTGCAATTTCGGCTTCGACCGCGGCGAGCGCGTTTGGTGAATGGCCGGTGACCGGCGCGACGTTGGCTTCCGTCATGACGTCTCTTGGTTGTGACCTTAGCCCGAGTTAGGTCCAATTTTACCGAGTTCAAGAAACAGTTTTTGAACCCTTCGCTTTACCTTAGCCCGCGGGGTGGGTAGCGAAAATGGCAAGCGTCAGTCTCAACCGCAAGCGCGCGAAACTCAAGCAGGTTCTCGGTATCCGGGCGCGGCTTGCGTTGCTCGCGGTGATTCTCGTGACGCCCTTGATGATCGAGCGCATCCGTTCCCTCGAAGACACGCGCGCGCGGCAAGTTGCGCAGGCCGCGGCTGAATTCACCACGGTGGCGAGGCACAGTGCCGATGCGCAGCGCCAGGTGATCTCGTCGGTCGAGACCATTCTGAAATCGGAGGCCTTCATCCGCGCCTCCGCCGGCGGCATCAGCAAGAGCTGCGACGTGCTGCGCGCGAGCCTGCCGTCGAGCCTGCCCTGGATCCGCACGCTTCTGATCGCCGGCCAGGACGGCCGCATCCAATGCGCCACCAACAACATGTATGTCGGCCTCGATCTCAGTGATCGACCGTACTTCCAGCAGGCCCAGGAAACCGGCCGCTTCGTGCTGAGCGACTTCATCATGTCGCGACCGGTACCGTCGCCAACGGTGATGGCGGTCTATCCGGTCTCCGCCTTCAGCGGTGTGGCTGATGCCGTCGTGCTCGCCACCGTCAATCTCGACTGGATGTCGAAGGTCATGAACAATCTGGGCGGTCGCGCCGGCATCACTGCGGTGCTGGTCGACAGCGCGGGCACCGTGCTGGCGGCCCCGGCCGATCAGCACAGCGCGGTCGGCCGTCCGCTCGACAACATGCCGCTGATGTCCGCGATCGCCGACAAGGCGCTGCGCTCTGATCAGGATGAGGGTTCGCTGTCCTTTCTCGCCGCCGACGGCTCCCGCCGCGCGGTCAGCTATATCCGCATCGCCGGCACCAATGCCCGCCTGATCGCCAGCATCGACGAAGACAAGGTGTCCGCAGCGGTCAGCCGCGACATCCGCACCGCCTATCTGCAGCTCGCCTTCGTGCTCATGTTCGTCCTGCTCGGCGCGCTGATCGCCGCCGAAAAGCTCGTGATCAAGCCGATCGAGATGCTCGCCGACATGGCCAAGCGGCTCGGCGAGGGCGACCTGTCGGCGCGCGCCGCGCGCAATCGCCTGCCCGCCGAGTTCGTGCCGCTGGCCCGCGCGTTCAACGCGATGGCCGCGCAGCTGAGCCAGCGCGAGCGCGAGCTGATCGCAAGCAACGACCGCCTGACGGTGATGGCTTCGATCGACATGCTGTCCGGTCTCGCCAACCGCCGCGGCTTCCAGAGCCGGCTGGATTTCGAATGGATGCGCGCGCAGCAATATGGCAGCGAGCTGGCGCTTCTGATGATCGACGTCGACCATTTCAAGCTGTTCAACGACACCTACGGCCATCTCGAAGGCGATTCCTGCCTGACGCGGCTCGGCGAATCACTGTCCGGCATCGCCGCCGACACGATGGGCTTCGCGGCCCGCTACGGCGGCGAGGAGTTCTGCCTGCTGCTGCCGAACACCGACGTGACGCGCGCCGTCGCGATCGGCGAGCAGGTGCGTTCGTCCGTGCTGAGGCTCTGCCTGCCTCACATCACTTCGAACCACATGATCGTCACGGTCTCGATCGGCGTCGCCGCGACCAAGCCGAGCGAATCCTTGCGTCCCGGCGACCTGATCGAAGCCGCCGACGCCGCGCTCTACGCCGCCAAGCATCGTGGCCGCAACAATGTCGTCGAGCACGGCGTGCAGGCGATCGCGACCGGCACGGCCGAGATGATGATGGTGGCGAGCGCCTAAAGCGCTGGTTCTTCACCTCGCCCCGCTTGCGGCGTCTGAACTGTGCACTGCCGGACACGATAGATTCCACATCGTCATGGCCGGGCTTGTCCCGGCCATCCACGCCTTGCCCACAGCACAAAGAACGTGGATGCCCGGGACAAGCCCGGGCATGACGGCCTGTCGTCTCGCCCGAGCTAGCCCGCAGCGCCGGCGCGATCGAGCTCGATCTCCGTCACCACACGATTGCGGCCGCCGCCCTTGGCGAGATAGAGCGCACGGTCGCAGCGTTCGATCAGATCCGTGATCGCCTCGCCGACCCGGAATTGCGCAACGCCGATCGACACGCTGATGCCGGGCAGGGTCTCGCCGGTCGAGCGACGCGTGAGCGTGCAATCTGCGATCGCGCGCCTGATGCGTTCGGCGATCTCGGCGCAAGCGGCGAGATCGGCGTCCGGCAGCACCGCGATCAGCTCCTCGCCGCCATAGCGGGCCGGCAGATCTTGCGCGCGAACCTTCTCGCGCAGGACCTTGGCCATCAGGCGCAGCACCTGGTCGCCGACACCGTGGCCGAAATTGTCGTTGAACGACTTGAAGTGGTCGATGTCGAGCATCAGCACGCTGAGCGGCTCGCCCCATTCCGCCGTCGTCTGCGCCTTGCGCAGGAATTCGTCGAGGGCCCGCCGGTTCGCCAGCCCGGTCAGCGTGTCGGTCCGGGCGCGCTGCTCGGACCGCGACAGCGAATCGCGGATCACGTCGAGTTCGCGGGTCTTTTCCGCAAAGCCTGCCTCCAGCCGCGTCGCCCGCGTGGCCGCCCGCGCCAGCTCGTTCATGAGCTGGGCCACCAGCAGCTTTGGATCGACGCCGGCCTTGCCCTGGTCGGCCACCTGGCTGATGACCTGCATCTGCGAATGATTGTCGGCGATCGCCGTCGTCAGAAACTCCTTCGCCGTCCCCATCAGCGCCTGCAGCCGCTCGGACGTGTCGACCACGACGGCACTCACCTGGGGCGCGACGTAGGTCTCGAACAGATCCTGATTGGTTTGGGCGTCGAAGGGACGATTGTGGTCGATCAGGAGATCGATCGCGTTGCGCAGATCGTCATGGCTGCCCGCGAAATACTGGAACCAGACGGCAAAGTTGGCCGGGGTCGGTGCAATCCGCTGTTCGGCCATGCTCCGCATCGCCCGCCCGGCGACGGACGCGGCATAGTCGTAATCGGGATCGTCGAAGCTGGAATCCATGTGCGGTAACGCGGCCTTGTCGGGCTTGCAACTTGGCATCGACGCCTTAATCACACCCCAACGCGGACCCTCGTAGTTATGCGGAGGGATCAAAGTTCCAAAACGCGGCAACCCATTGACCCCTTAAGGGCTTCTATGGCCTAGTCCGCCGTCTTGAGACGGCCGAACCACGAAAACCCAACGATTCCATGACCTCCGAACGCTATAACGCCCGCGACGCCGAACCGCGCTGGCAACGCCTCTGGGACGAGCAGGCGATCTTCGTCTCCAAGAACGACGATCCGCGGCCGAAATATTACGTGCTCGAGATGTTCCCCTACCCGTCCGGGCGCATCCATATCGGCCATGTCCGGAATTACACGCTCGGCGACGTGCTGGCCCGCTTCATGCGCGCCAAGGGGTTCAACGTGCTGCATCCGATGGGCTGGGACGCCTTCGGCCTGCCGGCCGAGAACGCCGCGATCGAGCGCAAGGTGGCGCCGAAGGCCTGGACCTACGACAACATCGCCGCGATGAAGAAGCAGCTCCGCTCGATCGGGCTGTCGCTGGACTGGTCCAGGGAGATCGCGACCTGCGACCCCTCCTATTACAAGCACCAGCAGAAGATGTTCCTGGATTTCCTGCGCGCAGGGCTTGCCGAGCGCGAGAAGCGCAAGGTGAACTGGGACCCCGTCGACATGACCGTGCTCGCCAACGAGCAGGTGATCGACGGCCGCGGCTGGCGCTCGGGCGCCGTGGTCGAGCAGCGCGAGATGAACCAGTGGGTCTTCAAGATCACGAAGTACTCGCAGGAGCTGCTGTCGGCGCTCGACGGGCTGGACCGCTGGCCCGACAAGGTGCGCCTGATGCAGCGCAACTGGATCGGCCGCTCCGAGGGCTTGTTGATCCGCTTCGCGCTGGATGCGGCGACGACGCCGGCCGGCGAGAGCGAGCTGAAGATCTTCACGACGCGGCCGGATACGCTGTTCGGCGCCAAGTTCATGGCGATCTCGGCGGATCATCCGCTGGCGCAGGCCGCCGCCGCAAAGAACCCTGAGCTTGCGGAGTTCATCGCAGAGATCAAGAAGATCGGCACCGCGCAGGAGATCATCGACACCGCGGAGAAGCAGGGTTTCGACACCGGCATCCGCGCCGTGCATCCGTTCGATCCGTCCTGGAAGCTGCCGGTCTATGTCGCCAATTTCGTGCTGATGGAATACGGCACCGGCGCCATCTTCG
Source organism: Bradyrhizobium yuanmingense (assembly GCF_025200905.1). Taxonomy (NCBI): domain Bacteria; kingdom Pseudomonadati; phylum Pseudomonadota; class Alphaproteobacteria; order Hyphomicrobiales; family Nitrobacteraceae; genus Bradyrhizobium; species Bradyrhizobium yuanmingense. The sequence continues at coordinate 7,469,640 of NZ_CP104173.1, forward strand.
GCTGCCCGGCGCACGATCAGCGCGACCTCGACTTCGTCAACAAGTACGCTCTCGGCAACACGCCCGTCGTATGCCCGGAAGGCCAGGACCCGAAGAGCTTCGTCATCACCGACACCGCTTATGACGGCGACGGCCGCATGATCAATTCGCGCTTCCTCGACGGCATGACCATCGAGCAGGCGAAGGAAGAGGTGGCGAAGCGGCTCGAGACGGAGCTGCGCGGCAACGCGCCGGTCGGCGAGCGCCAGGTGAATTTCCGTCTGCGCGACTGGGGCATTTCGCGCCAGCGCTATTGGGGCTGCCCGATTCCCGTCATTCACTGTCCGAAATGCGACGTGGTGCCGGTGCCGGATGCCGACCTGCCCGTGAAGCTGCCGGACGATGCGACCTTCGACAAGCCGGGCAACGCACTCGATCATCATCCGAGCTGGAAGCACGTCACCTGCCCGCAATGCGGCGGCAAGGCGCAGCGCGAAACCGACACCATGGACACGTTCGTGGACTCGTCCTGGTACTTTGCGCGCTTCACCGATCCCTGGAACGAGGCTTCGCCGACCACGCCTGCGGTCGCCAACCGCATGCTGCCGGTCGACCAATATATCGGCGGCGTCGAGCACGCGATCCTGCATCTGCTCTACAGCCGCTTCTTCACCCGCGCGATGAAAGCGACCGGGCATATCGCGCTGGACGAGCCGTTCGCCGGCATGTTCACGCAAGGCATGGTGGTGCACGAGACCTACCAGAAGGCCGACGGCAGCTATGTGCAGCCGGCCGAGGTGAAGGTCGAGGTCGGCGGCAACGGACGCCGCGCCACGCTGCTGACGACGGGCGAAGACATCGCGATCGGCCCGATCGAGAAGATGTCCAAGTCGAAGAAGAACACGGTCGACCCCGACGACATCATCGAGACCTATGGCGCCGACGTCGCCCGCTGGTTCATGCTGTCGGACTCCCCGCCCGACCGCGACGTGATCTGGAGCGACGAGCGCGTCCAGGGTGCCTCGCGCTTCGTGCAGCGGCTGTGGCGGCTGGTGAACGATGCCGCCACCCTCGGCAAGGCTGCGCCGGCAGCCCGGCCGGCCAGCTTCGGCCCGGACGCCACCGCCTTGCGCAAGGCCGCCCACGGCGCGCTGGACAAGGTCACCGCCGGCATCGAGCGGCTGCACTTCAACGTTTGCCTCGCCCATATCCGCGAATTCACCAATGCCTTCTCGGAGGTGCTCCAGCGCCCCGGCCAGCCTGCCCCGGACCTCGCCTGGGCGATCCAGGAGGCCAGCCAGATCCTGGTCCAGCTGTTCTCGCCGATGATGCCGCACCTCGCCGAGGAGTGCTGGCAGGTGCTTTTTGAGAATGGTCTTGGCCGAAAGGGGCTGGTTTCGGAGGCCGATTGGCCGCAAATCGAACGCGATTTGCTGGTTGAAGACAGCGTGACCCTGGTGGTGCAGGTCAACGGCAAGAAGCGGGGTGAGGTCACAGTTGCAACAGCGGCCCAAAATCCGGAAATCGAGGCTGCCGTTTTGGCCCTCGATGCGGTAAAGCTGGCCCTGGACGGCAAGCCCGTCCGCAAGGTGATCATTGTCCCCAAGAGGATCGTGAATGTTGTCGGCTAGGATCCGTATCGCAGCCCGCTTGCTGGCAGTTGCCGCACTGGCGGCGCTGACGGCCGGCTGCTTCCAGCCGATGTATGCCGAGCGCAGCGACGGCACCCCGGGCCTGCGCGAGAAGCTGATGGGGGTCGAGCTGCCCCCGATCAACAAGCCCAATGCCTCCCGCGAGGCCCGCGTCGGCGTCGAAATCCGCAACGCGCTGGCCTTCAAGCTTTACGGCACGGCGACGGGCATGCCGCCGACCCACCGGCTCGACATCCGCTTCACCACCAGCCGTTCCTCCCTGATCGTCAGCTCCGCGACGGGATTGCCGACCAGCGAAAATCTCGGCATCGACGCCCAGTACAATCTGGTCGAAGTCGTAACCGGCAAGTCTGTGATGACCGGCTCGACCTTCTCGCGCGTGTCCTATGACATGCCGGGGTCCTATCAGCGCTTCTCGCGCACCCGCGCCGTGCGCGATGCCGAAGACCGGGCCGCCAACGAGATCGCCGAGAACATCACCACCCGGCTCGCCTCGTTCTTCACCGCGGGAACGTAATACGCTTCCGTCATTCCGGGTTCGCCTTCTGACGAGGCATTCCGGAATGACGAGTATCGGACGATATGGTCGCACTGCGCGGAAAAGAGATCGACGCGTTCCTCGCCCGCCCCGATGCGGGCCGTCCGATCATCCTGCTCTACGGTCCCGATGCCGGCCTCGTGCGCGAGCGCGCCGACGCGCTGATCGCGTCCGGCGTCGACGATCCCAACGATCCGTTCTCGCTGGTCAAGCTCGACGGCGACGAGCTCTCCGCCGAGCCTTCGCGCCTGGTCGACGAAGCCATGACGGTGCCGCTGTTCGGCGGCCGACGCGCCATCCGCGTTCGCGCCGGCTCGCGCAGCTTTGCCTCCGGCATCGAGACCCTGGCCGAGATGAACGTGAGGGATTGCCGCATCGTGATCGAGGCCGGCGAGCTCCGCCCGGAATCGCCGCTGCGCAAGGCCTGCGAGAAAGCCAAGACTGCCGTGGCGATCGGCTGTTATCCCGACACCGAGCGCGATCTTGCCAAGCTGATGGACGACGAGCTGCGGATCGCGAATTTGCGCATCGCGCCGGACGCCCGCGCGGCGCTGATGTCGTTCCTCGGCGGCGACCGTCAGGCCTCGCGTAACGAGCTGCGCAAGCTGACGCTCTACGCCCATGGCAAGGGCGAGGTCACGCTGGATGACGTCATGGCCGTGGTCGCCGATGCCTCGGAGCTGAAGCTCGATCCGATCGTCGACGGTGCCTTCGCCGGGCGGCCCGACATCGTCGAGACCGAGTTTGCGAAAGCGATGATCGCCGGGACCTATCCCGGCGTGATCATCTCGGCCGCCCAGCGCCAGGCCGCGTGGCTGCACAAATCCGCGCTGGCGATTGCCGACGGCACGCCTGCCTCCGCCGTGCTCGACGGCGGCTTTCCGCGCCTGCATTTTTCACGAAAGCCCGCGGTCGAAACCGCGCTGCGCAATTTCAGCCCGGCGCGGCTCGCCGCTGTGATCGAGCAGCTGGCGACCGCCGCCCTCGACACGCGCAAGCAGTCCACCCTCGCCGCTGCCATCGCCCAACGTGCGCTGATGGCGATCGCCGCGAATGCGAAACGGCGGGGCTAGACCTCCGCTCTCTCCACGTCATTGCGAGCGGAGCTCTCTCCACCCGTCATTGCGAGCCGAGCGAAGCAATCCAGAGTCCCTACGCGGAAAGATTCTGGATTGCTTCGTCGCTTCAGCGCAAAATTGCTTCGCAATTTTGTCGCGAGCTCCTCGCAATGACGCGTGGAGAGAGTGGCGTGAAAATGGCTCTACAGCGCGCCCTTGGCCAGCCGCTTCATCACCTCGTCGAGCTGATCGAGGTTGCGGTAGTTGATCTGCACGGAGCCGCCGGGATCGCGGTGATTGACGGTGACCTTGAGCCCGAGCGCGTCGCTGACGCGCTTCTCCAGATCGATCGTGTCGGGATCCTTCTCCTTGCCCCCGCTGGCGCGCGCCTTCTGCGGCTTGCGCTCCGGCACGCCCTCTTCATGCGCAAGCGCCTCGGCCTGGCGGACGTTGAGACCTTCCTCGACGATGCGCTTGGCGGCGGCGAGCGGATCGGGCACGCCGATCAACGCGCGGGCGTGGCCGGCCGTCAGCTCGCCGGTCGCGATGAAGGCCTGCACCTCCGCCGGCAGCTTGGTCAGCCGCATCATGTTGGCGACGTGACTGCGGCTCTTGCCGACGACCTTGGCGATGTCCTCCTGGCTGCGTTTGAACTCGTTGGCGAGCGCATGATAGCCCTGCGCCTCTTCCATCGGGTTGAGGTCCTCGCGCTGCACGTTCTCGACGATCGCGAATTCCAGCGCATCGCTGTCGCTGATGTCGACCGGGACGATCGGCACCTCGTGCAGCCCGGCCATCTGCGAGGCGCGCCAGCGTCGTTCGCCGGCAATGATCTCGAAGCGGTCCTGCGCGCCTTTCACCGGACGCACCACGATCGGCTGGATCACGCCATGCTGCTTGATGGACTCCGAGAGCTCCTTCAGCTCGGTGTCCGAAAAGGTGCGGCGCGGGTTGCGCGGATTGGCCTTGATGAATTCGATCGGCACCTTGCGCTGCGCGCGCGGACGATCGACATGCTGAGCCTCGCCGCCGACGTCACCGATCAGACTTGCAAGACCCCGGCCCAGTCGCGAACGCGCTTCGTCGGCCATCGCCAGCTCCCTTGGATTCACGGTGCAGCACTCCAGAACTGAATTATCGTAGGGTGGGCAAAGCGAAGCGTGCCCACCAATTGTGTGCGGAAGACGGTGGGCACGGCGAAGACGCCTTTGCCCACCCTACGGCAGCGTCAATGCGTGGTGCGCAACTCGCGCTCGCGCTGGATCACTTCGGTGGCGAGGCGCAAGTAAGCTTCGCTGCCGACGCATTTGAGGTCGTAGACCAGCACCGGCTTGCCGTAGGACGGCGCTTCCGAGATGCGCACGTTGCGCGGGATCATGGTCTTGTAGACCTTCTCGCCCATGAACTGGCGGACGTCGGCGACGACCTGGTTCGACAGGTTGTTGCGCGAGTCGAACATGGTCAGCACGATGCCGTGGATCGACAGGTTCGGATTGAGCGTCGAGCGCACCTGCTCGACCGTCTGCAACAATTGCGACAGACCTTCGAGCGCGAAGAACTCGCATTGCAGCGGCACCAGAATCGCATCCGAGGCCGCCATCGCGTTGACCGTAAGCAGGTTGAGCGAGGGCGGGCAGTCGATCAGCACGTAGGTGTAGTCGGCGTCCGGCGAGACGTTGTTGTTGAGCGCGCCGATCGCATCGCGCAACTTGAAGGCGCGGCCGGGCGTGGTGCCGAGCTCGAGCTCGAGGCCGGAGAGATCCATGGTCGATGGTGCGATGTGCAGCCGCGGCACCGCGGTCGAGACCACCGCCTCGCGCAAGGCGGCTTCGCCGATCAGCACGTCGTAGGTCGAGCAGGAGCGGTTGCGGCGATCGATGCCGAGGCCGGTCGAGGCGTTGCCCTGAGGATCGAGATCGACGATCAGGACGCGCTCCCCGATCGCCGCGAGCGCCGTGCCCAGATTGATCGCTGTGGTTGTTTTCCCCACCCCGCCCTTTTGATTCGCCAGCGCGAGGATGCGCGGATGGCCGTGGGGGACCTCGTCGGTCTTTTGGGCCGTCTCTTCTTGCTGCGGTTCGTCAATCACGCTCATCGCAATTCCCCACTCACCCCTCAGCGGCGCCGTTCGGCGGCATCGAGCTCCACGATCCAGCCGTCGCCCGTGCGGCTTTGGTGGAGCTGCGGCCGAATATTCCAATATTTAGCGGCTTCGGTCAATTCAGCCTCTACATCTTGACCCTTGAGAAACAACGCTTTTGCGCCCTGGCGCATCAGCGGCTCCGCAAAGCCGATGAGTTGATGTAGCGGAGCCAGCGCACGCGCGGTGACGCAATCGACGGGGCCGGTGATTCTATCCACATTATCCCCGATCTCAGCGAGATGTACGACTCCCGGAGATGTGGTGACGCGGATCGCTTCGCGCAAAAAAGCGGCCTTCTTGGCGATTCGCTCGACCAGATGGACGCTCGCGCCAGGCGTGCCGGCCATGGCGCAGGCGAGCACGACGCCGGGAAATCCGCCGCCGCTCCCGAGATCAGCCCACCGTTTTGCAGCCGGTGCGAGATCGACGAGCTGGAGCGAGTCAGCGATGTGCCGGGTCCAGAGGTTTGGCAAAGTCGATGGCGCGACGAGATTGGTCTTGGCCTGCCACTCCCGGAGTAGCGCGATGTAGCGATCAAGCCGCTCCTCGGTTTCACGTGAAACGGGAGCGAGCTTCATAGCGGCGGTCTTGTCAGCGGCGATGATCGAATCGAGCACCTTGTCGTTGGCCGCGGCCTTGCTGATCTTCGGGCTGGCCACTCCAGGTTCACTTCGCTGCCCGGCGCCCTCACCCGCTCCGGGTCTTCGCGATGGCGGTCGATCTCCGCCCGATCCGCGCTGTTTCACGTGAAACGCCTATGCGATTGGCTTTATGCGATTGCTTTGGAAGTCTTCCGTGCCTCGCGGCGGAGATAGGCCGCGAGAATGCCGAGCGCCGCCGGCGTCATCCCGTCGATCCGGCCGGCCTGGCCGACGGTGAACGGTCGTGCCTTCTCCAGCTTGGCGCGCACTTCATTGGAGAGACCGGGCACGAGCTGGTAATCGACATCCGCCAGCACCATACCCTCGTCGCGCCGGAAGGCTTCGACGTCGGCGCTCTGGCGCTCCAGGTAGACGTCGTACTTGGCGTCGATCTCGAGATGGGTCGCGATGACGGGATCGATGGCCGACAGCTCAGGCCAGATCGCGCGGACTTGGCTCCAGCCGATTTCCGGATAGGCCATCAGCTCGAACGCCGAGCGGCGTTGGCCGTCCCGGTTCAGCGACAGCCCGTGCTTGATGGCTTCGTTCGGGGTGATGGTCAGGGACTTCGACAACGTCCGGGCAGCATTCAATGTGTCCATCTTGGCGCGATGATGCCTGATCCGGGCGCTGCCGACACATCCCAGAGCGATCCCTTTCTCGGTCAGACGCTGGTCGGCATTGTCGGCCCGCAGGGTCAGCCGGTACTCGGCCCTGGAGGTGAACATGCGATAGGGCTCGCTGATCCCGCGGGTGACGAGGTCGTCAATCATCACACCGAGATAGCCGTCGGCACGGTCGAACACTGTGAGCGCGGCACCGCTGGCGGAGAGCGCGGCATTCAGGCCGGCGACAATGCCCTGCCCGGCGGCTTCCTCATATCCGGTGGTGCCATTGATCTGCCCGGCCAGGAAGAGACCGCGCAGACGCTTGGTCTGGAGGGTCGGATCGAGCTCGCGGGGATCGATGTGGTCGTATTCGATGGCGTAGCCGGGACGGACCATCCTCACCCGCTCCAGGCCGGGGATGCTGGCGAGGATCGCGAGCTGGACCTCTTCGGGGAGCGAGGTCGAGATGCCGTTGGGATAGACGGTCGTGTCGTCGAGCCCTTCCGGCTCCAGAAAGATCTGGTGACCGTCGCGGTCGCCGAAGCGGACGATCTTGTCCTCGATCGAGGGGCAATAGCGTGGACCGGAGCTCTTGATCTGGCCGGAGTACATCGGGGAGCGATGGACATTGGCCCGGATCACCTCATGGGTCGCGGACGTGGTCCGGGTGATCCCGCACTGGATCTGCGGCGTCGTGATCCGCTCGGTCATCACCGAGAACGGCTCCGGCGGCTCGTCGCCGGGCTGCATCTCGACTGCGGACCAGTCGATGGTGGTGCCGTCGAGACGCGGCGGCGTCCCGGTCTTGAGACGTCCAAGAGTGAAGCCGGCGCGCTCGAAGGAGCTGGAAAGGCCCATCGCAGGCGCCTCGCCGACGCGTCCGGCGGGCCAGTTCTTCTCGCCGAGATGGATGAGACCGCGGAGGAAGGTGCCGGTGGTCACGACAACGGCCCCTGCCCGGAGCTCCCGGCCGTCGGCCAGGCGAAGCCCGGACACCCGGCCATCGACTACAACCAGCTCGTCGGCTTCGCCCTCGATGACGGAAAGACCTTCGGTCTGGCGGATCGCGGCCTGCATCGCCGCCGCGTAGAGCTTGCGGTCGGCCTGGGCCCGCGGACCGCGGACGGCCGGACCTTTCCGACGATTAAGAACGCGAAACTGAATGCCGCCGGCATCGCCCACACGGCCCATCAGGCCGTCGAGCGCATCGACCTCGCGGACCAGATGCCCTTTGCCGAGCCCGCCGATGGCGGGATTGCAGGACATCGCGCCAACGGTCGAGAAACGGTGCGTTACCAGAGCGGTCGTCGCACCCATCCGGGCAGACGCAGCCGCGGCCTCACAGCCGGCGTGACCGCCGCCGATGACGATGACGTCGAAGCTCTCTCGCTCTGTTCGCATGGACGGACTTCTAGCTTAGCGGCGAGAAAGCCGGAAGTAGAAACTCGGGTGAAGTGTTTCACGTGAAACAAGCGCGGTCCAGGTCGGAAGCACTTTTGCGAAAACAACCCCATGCACAGTAGGAGGGGCATTGAGCCACATGGTGTTTCACGTGAAACACGATCGGGAGCTCACAGCGGCAGATGGCCAAGCACACAAGCCTTTATCACGTGCTCCTTGCCTGGTTACCGGAGCTGCGAGACGAACGCGGGCAGCTGCATCATAGGTCAATGCGAGCGCAGCGAAGCAATCCAGAATCTCGCGGCGAAGACAGTCTAGATTGCCTCGCCACAAGGGCTCCTCGCAATGACGAGATTCGAAGCACGGTCGTCGCCCTGACGCTCTCTTCGGGAATCGGAACGGCCGACCGACACGCGCCCCGGCGCAGTTTCACGTGAAACAACTAAAAAGACCACTGCGCGGAACCGGGGTCCCTGTTTCACGTGAAACAAGAAATGGAACCAGCGCTAGTTCTACAATGAAGAACTAGCGCTACTTTCCGATGCAGAACTTCTGGAAGATGGCCCCAAGGACGTCCTCGACGTCTACCCGGCCCAAGAGCCGGCCCAAGGCATAGGCGGCCGCCCGCAGCTCTTCGGCCGCGAGCTCCTCACCGTGTTCTACAAGGTCCAGACTCCGGCGCAAGCTGGCTGAGGCCCGGCTCAACAATTCGCGCTGGCGCGCCCGGGTCACCATGGCGCCCTCGGTGGTTCCGAAGAACTCCGAAGCGAATTTCACCAGCGCTTCGACCAGCTCAGGCATGCCGTCGCCCCGGCTTGCCGAGATCCCGAACTCGCTCGGCCTGGCTGCTCCGACCCTGCCGAGATCAATCTTGTTGCGCACGATCCAGACCGAGCCGCCGGACGGAACAGCACCGTCCGCCAATGTCCAGCGCGAGCGCATTGTATCCGGATCGATGGCTTGTCCGCCCTCCACCAGCCACAGCACCAGGTCGGCGTCCTCGGCGCGCGCGCGGGCGCGGCGCACGCCTTCCTGCTCGACCGGATCGTCGGTCTCGCGGATGCCAGCGGTGTCGATGACCGTGACGGGATAGCCGTCGAGATCGAGCTGCACCTCGATGACGTCGCGCGTCGTGCCGGCATGCGGCGAGACGATCGCGACCTCGCGGCGCGCGAGCTGGTTGATCAGCGTCGACTTGCCGACATTCGGCTCGCCGGCGATGGCAACGACAAGGCCCTCGCGCAGCCGTTCAGAATGCCCCTGTGCCGCAAGCACTTTCGCGATTTCATCGTGAAGCGCTCTGATCGCTTTCACCGCCGGCGCCCGCAGCTCCGCCGGCACGTCGCCTTCATCGGAAAAATCGATGCCGGCCTCGATCAGCGCGGAGGCCTCGATGATGCGCTCGCGCCAGTCGCGCGCGCGGTCGCCAAGCAGGCCCTGCAATTGGCGCAGCGCTTGGCGGCGCTGGCGATCGGTGTCGGCGTGAATGAGGTCGTCGAGCCCCTCGGCCTCGGTCAGGTCGAGCTTGCCATTCTCGAAGGCGCGGCGCGTGAACTCGCCGGGGTCGGCCGCACGCGTATTCGGGATATCGGAAATTGCAGCGAAGAGCGCCGCGAGCACCGCCCGGCCGCCATGAACGTGAAACTCGGCAACATCCTCGCCGGTGGCGCTGGCCGGTCCTGGAAACCAGAGCACGACCGCATCGTCGATCGGCTGGCCCTCGCCGTCCCGGAGCAGCCGACGGTTCGCCTGTCGCGGCGCCGGCAGCCGGCCCGCAAGCGCCGTCAGCGCCGCGCCGGCTTGCGAGCCGGAGACGCGGACCACGGCGATCGCGCTGGGCGCCCGCCCGGATGACAGCGCGAAAATGGTCTGGTCTCGTGGATGCATAGCCTATTTGTCCGGCTGCGGCCGAAAACGCAAACGTCAGTTTCTCGCGATCGAGAGCAACCGGATTTGCTGCACCAGGTTCTGCAGCAAATCGATTTTGCACCGCAATATAACCGCAGCATTCTGCTGCAGTTGGCCTGATCGCAGGAGGAGGCCGACTAGGGTTTCAAGAATTACTTTTCAATATCAACAGGTTAGTGAGAAACCTAGGTCGAGCACCGGCTGCCGCTCATGCTGCACCTTCGCTGCAGCAAAACCGCAACAAAAAGGGCGCCCGAAGGCGCCCCGGGATTTATTGCAGTGCACTCAGGTGTTCATGGAGTCGAAGAACTCCGAATTGCTCTTGGTCGAGCGCAGCTTGTCGAGCAGGAAGTCGATCGCGTCCATCGTCCCCATCGGATTGAGGATGCGGCGGAGCACGTACATCTTCTTGAGCACCTGCGGATCGGTGATGAGCTCCTCCTTGCGGGTGCCGGAGCGCGAGATATCGATCGCCGGGAAGGTGCGCTTGTCCGAGACCTTGCGGTCCAGGATCAGCTCCGAGTTACCGGTGCCCTTGAACTCTTCGAAGATGACTTCGTCCATGCGGCTGCCGGTATCGACCAGCGCGGTCGCGATGATGGTCAGCGAGCCGCCCTCTTCGATGTTGCGGGCCGCGCCGAAGAAGCGCTTCGGACGCTGCAGCGCGTTGGCGTCGACACCGCCAGTCAGCACCTTGCCGGATGACGGCACCACGGTGTTGTAGGCGCGGCCGAGGCGCGTGATCGAATCGAGCAGGATCACGACGTCGCGGCCGTGCTCGACCAGGCGTTTTGCCTTCTCGATCACCATCTCGGCGACCTGAACGTGGCGCACCGCCGGCTCGTCGAAGGTCGAGGACACGACCTCGCCCTTCACCGAGCGCTGCATGTCCGTGACTTCTTCCGGACGCTCGTCGATCAAGAGCACGATCAAATAGCATTCGGGGTGATTGTGCGTGATCGAATGCGCGATGTTCTGCATCAGCACGGTTTTACCGGTACGCGGCGGTGCCACGATCAAGGCGCGCTGGCCCTTGCCGATGGGCGCGACGATGTCGATCACGCGTGCAGACAGGTCTTTCCGCGTGGGATCGTCGATCTCCATGCGGAAACGCTGATTCGGAAACAGCGGCGTGAGGTTGTCGAAATTGACCTTGTGCTTGGCCTTTTCCGGATCCTCGAAATTGAGCGTGTTGACCTTCAGCAGCGCGAAGTAGCGCTCGCCCTCTTTCGGGCTGCGGATGTGACCTTCGATGGTGTCGCCGGTGCGCAGGCCGAAACGGCGGATCTGCGAGGGCGACACGTAGATGTCGTCAGGACCCGGCAGATAATTCGCGTCAGGCGAGCGGAGAAAGCCGAAGCCGTCGGAGAGAACTTCGACGACGCCCTGGCCGACAATATCGGTCTCGGCGAGCGCCAGCTGCTTGAGGATGGCGAACAGCAGCTCCTGCTTGCGCATGGTGCTGGCATTCTCGACCCCATTCTCCTCCGCGAACGAGACGAGCTCGGCCGGCGTTTTGGACTTGAGGTCTTCGAGTTTGATTTCCCGCATTGGGGTGGTCCTGTGGGGTAACCTGAAAAGAGGGGGTGCGAGGAGGCTCTGAAATGCGGACGCGAGCAGGTGCAGGTAAGGTCCGCAGGTCTGGCAAGGTGAACGCCGGTGAGGCTTCAATCCTGATGCGGGGTCCGGCCTCTGGAAGGCTCGGACACAACCACATCCGCCTGCGTTGGGTGGGATATCGATAATATAGAAAATCGCCTAGCGCTCCGCAAGCCGAAGCGCTGAGCGAATCGTCGCGCAGTTTGCCTAGAACGGCTTCACGATCACCATGATAACGATGAAAATCATCAGGACGGTCGGCACCTCGTTGATAATCCGATAGAATTTCTGGCTTCGCGGGCGGCGATCGGCGGCGAAATCCTTGACCCAGCGTGAAAAATAGCCGTGGACCGCCGAGAGCACGAGGACCAGTGCCAGTTTGACGTGCAGCCAGCCGAACGAAAACCAATGGCCGGACCAGGCGAGATAGAGCCCGGCGAGCCAGGTGACCATCATCGCGGGGTTGATGATCGCCTTGAGCAGCCGGCGTTCCATCACCTTGAACGTCTCCGACTGCTTCGAGCCGATTTCGGCCTCGCAGTGATAGACGAACAGCCGCGGCAGGTAGAGCATGCCGGCCATCCAGGAGATGACGGCGATCACGTGCAGCGCCTTGATCCAGAGATAGACGTCTTCGAACATTTTCGGGGGTCCGGCTTGCTGCCCAGCGCGGGGAACGCTGGGGATAGTAAGAACCCGTTAAGGTCTTACCCCGCACACATATCCCTCTGTAGCGCCTTCCTCAAATCTAGAATCTTAGATTCTTAAGGTTTGAGTCTATGTGACCGTGGATTGGACTCACGCAATTCCGTCCGCGCGTTCACGCGCGCTTGTTCACATCCATCCACATATTCCGGACAGCCTTTGTCGACTTCCGATAAGTCAGCCGGCTTCAAAGGCTTGCGCGATTGTATCGGCAGCTTATCAAGGGACTTGTCCGCGCAATCCCGCTTCCCTCTCGGCGAGGCGTCGGATTTGTCCTGACCGGCAGCGGTGTGAAGAAAATCACGCCTTGTCCCGCCCCTGGTGTCGCACATCCCTTTCCGAGAGGTTAAGCTCCACAGAAATCCACAAACCACCCCAACGAAATTCAAAGGGTTTTTGTGCCGACCTCGAACAATTATTTCCATCTCCACCTGGTCTCGGACTCCACGGGTGAGACGCTCATCACCGTGGCGCGCGCGGTCGCGGCCCAATACGCCAACGTGACGCCGGTCGAGCACGTCTATCCGCTGGTGCGCAGCCAGAAGCAGCTCGACCGCGTGCTTGATGAGATCGAGGAAGCGCCAGGGATCGTGCTGTTCACGCTGCTCGAGAAGGATCTGGTCGCCAGACTCGAGGATAAGTGCAAGCAGATCAATGTTCCGAGCCTGTCGATCATCGGACCGGTGATGCAGCTGTTCGAGGCCTATCTGGGAGCAGCGACCACCGGCCGTGTCGGCGCCCAGCACGTGCTCAACGCGGAATATTTCAAGCGCATCGATGCCTTGAACTACACGATGATCCATGACGACGGTCAGCATGTCGAAGGTCTCGACGAGGCAGACGTGGTACTGGTCGGGGTGTCCCGGACATCGAAGACGCCGACATCGATCTATCTCGCCAATCGCGGCATTCGCACCGCCAACGTGCCGCTGGTGCCGGGCATTCCGGTGCCCCCGCAATTGGAGACGCTGACGCGGCCGCTGGTGGTCAGCCTGCACGCGACGCCGGAACGCCTGATTCAGATCCGGCAGAACCGCCTGCTGTCCATGGGCGCCGAGTCCAGCAGCGGTAGCGATACCTACACCGACAAGCAGTCGGTCACGGAGGAGGTCGCGTTCGCGCGCAAGCTGAGCGCCAAGCATGACTGGCCGCTGCTGGACGTCACGCGCCGCTCCATCGAGGAAACCGCGGCGGCGATCATGAAGCTGTATAGCGATCGCCAGCGCAACCGGCCGTCCGAGTAAGTGTCGCCGATGAGTCTGTGGCGCGGCAAACGTCCGTTGATCCTGGCCTCGCAAAGCAGCGCGCGCAAAATGCTGCTGGCCAATGCCGGGCTCGCATTCGAGGCTGTCACCGCTGATATCGACGAGCGTGGCATCCAGGCCGCGTCAAAGCTCTCCAACCCGCGCGAGATCGCCCTGCTGCTGGCCCGCGAAAAGGCCAAGGCTGTTTCTGCCTGTTATCCCGGACATTATGTGATCGGCGCCGACCAGACGCTGGCGCTCGGGAGCCGTCTCTTCAACAAGCCGGCAGGCCGCGCCCAGGCGCTGGCGCAATTGCGCGATCTCGCCGGTCGGACGCACGAGCTGAATTCCGCCGTCGCCGTGGCGCAGGATGGCAGGATTCTCTTCGAGGACGTTTCCGTGGCGCGCATGACCATGCGGGGAATGAGCGAAGCCGATCTTTCGGCCTATCTCGACGCCGCGGGCGACGCTGTGACCAGAAGCGTCGGCGCCTATCAGCTCGAGGGCCTCGGCATCCATCTGTTCGAGCGCATCGAGGGCGACCATTTCACCATTCTCGGCCTGCCGCTGCTGCCGCTGCTTGCGTATCTGCGCCGCGAGCAGCTAATTGCGGTGTAGATGCGAGAGAAGGCTGGGTGCTGATGCGAATTCTCGGACTGACCGGCTCGATCGGGATGGGCAAATCCACCACCGCGACATTGTTCGCGGAGGCCGGCGTCCCCGTCTACGACGCCGATGCCGCCGTGCATCAGCTCTATGAGGGCGAGGCCGCTCCCGCGATCGAGGCCGCCTTCCCCGGCACCACCGCGAATGGCAAGGTCGACCGGCAAAAGCTGTCGGCGCGTGTCGTGCACGATCCCGCCGCGATCAAGCAGCTCGAGCAGATCGTTCATCCCATGCTCGGCGCGTCCCGGCAGAAATTCTTTGCCGACGCCGAGGCCGCCAAGGCGCCGGTCGTGGTGCTGGACATCCCGCTGCTGTTCGAGACCGGCGGCGAGAAGCGGGTCGATGCCGTGGTCGTGGTCTCGACCTCGCCCGAGCTGCAGCGCCAGCGGGTGCTGGCGCGCGGCACGATGGACGAGGCCAAGCTCGATGCCATCATCGCCAAGCAGATGCCGGATGCCGAGAAGCGCAAGCGGGCCGATTTCGTGGTGGATACCTCACACGGACTTGACCCCGTGCGGGCCCAAATCGCGCACATCCTGGCCGAGGTCGTTAAGATGCCGCAGCGGCGGACCTGATTCGCCGCCTCACACGGCTTCCAAGAGACATGCGCGAAATCGTCCTCGACACCGAAACCACCGGCCTCGATCCGCTGCGCGGCGATCGGTTGGTCGAGATCGGCTGCGTCGAGATCTTCAACCGCATGCCGACCGGACAGACGTATCACGTCTACATCAACCCCGAGCGGGACATGCCGGCGGAAGCGTTTGCGGTGCACGGATTGTCGTCCGAATTCCTGGCGACCAAGCCGTTGTTCCACGAGGTCGCCGACGACTTTCTGGCGTTCATCGGCGACGCCCCGCTGGTGATCCACAACGCCTCGTTCGACATCGGCTTCATCAACGCCGAGCTCGACCGCATCAAGCGCGCTGCGATCCCGCGCGAGCGCCTGGTCGATACGCTGCTGCTGGCGCGTCGCAAGCATCCCGGCGTGTCCAACCGGCTCGACGATCTCTGCTCGCGCTATTCGATCGACAATTCACACCGTACCAAGCACGGCGCGCTGCTGGACGCCGAGCTGCTCGCCGAGGTCTATGTCGATCTGGTCGGAGCGCGGCAGTCGCAGCTGCTGCTGGCCTCGGACGCCGAGGAGATCAGGGTCAATAGCGCCGGCGATGCGCCGCGGCGGCAACGCCCGGTGCCGCTCGCGCCGCGGATTTCCGAAGCCGAGCGCGAGGCCCATCGGGCCTTCATCGCAACGCTCGGCGACAAGGCGATCTGGAACGAGTACCTGCCCGCTCCAGTCGCGCTGGCGGCGGCTCAGGCCTGACCGGCCTGTCCGCCCTGAGCGGCCATTTGCCGCTCCATGTTCTGGCGGTAGAGACCGACGAAGTCGACCGGATCCAGCATCAGCGGCGGGAACCCGCCATCGCGCACCGCCGTCGCAATGATCTCGCGTGCGAACGGGAACAACAGGCGCGGGCACTCGATCATGACCAGCGGGTGCAGGTTCTCCTTGGGCACGTTGACGATCCGGAACACGCCGGCATAGGCGAGCTCGAACGAGAACATCACTTTACCGGCGGTCTCGGCTTTGCCCTCGACCGACAACGTCACCTCGAATTCCTGTTCACTGAGATTGTTGGCGTTGACGTTGATCTGGATGTTGATCTGCGGCGGCTGGCTCTGCGGCTGCAGCGAGCTCGGCGCGTTGGGATTTTCGAACGAGAGGTCCTTGGTGTATTGCGCCAGCACGTTGAGCTGGGGAGCCTGGGCCGCCTCGGGAGGGGTACCGTTACCGTTGGTCATGAAAGTGTCTCCTTACCCGATTGGGGGCTGAATTTCGCGGCGGTTGGCTAACATAGGGCCGGCTCGTTCCACAAGGACGAACGGTCCCGGACCGGGAATTCGGGCCACAATCGCGGCTTTGACGTTCCTCCTGCCTTTTCCGCGAAATTTCGCCTTAAACGATTGAAGATGCGCCATTTCCGGGCAGGATCGGGTTTCCCCTTAAGCATAAAACGCGCTACACTTGGCGCTGTGCCAAAAGGCGCCATTGGCCGGGCCAGATTTCGTGCCTACATCCCACGGACCTGACGTGGACCCAAAATGGTGATGTAGACTTGCCGTTTATGTAAGGAACGGTCTACTGGCCGGATTGATTTTCCCGGCAACGAGCCCTGCAAAGACCAGAAAGCGAATACGACGTGGACATCTACACCATCATATTCCTGGCGCTGGCCGTCTTCATCTTCTTGCGGCTGCGTAGCGTGCTGGGGCAGCGCACCGGCAACGAGCGGCCGCCGTTCGATCGCACCGCCGCCCGCAACGCGCTCGGAGGCGCCCAGGACAACAACGTCGTGACCATGCCGGGCAAGGTGATCGACCAGGCCCCGCTGGCGCCGACGGCCGAGCCGACCGCGCCGTCCGATCGCTGGAAGGGGCTGACCGAGCCGGGCACGCCGCTGGCGCAGGGTCTCGATGCCATCGTCGAGAAGGATTCCAGCTTCGACCCGCGCCATTTCCTCTCGGGCGCGCGCGGCGCCTACGAGATGATCGTGCTCGCTTTTGCCAATGGCGACCGCCGCGCGCTGCGCGATCTGTTGTCGTCGGACGTCTATGAAAGCTTCGACGCTGCGATCAAGGAACGCGAGAAGAACGAGCAGAAGACCGAGACGCGCTTCGTGTCGATCGACAAGGCCGAGCTCGTCGGCGCCGAGTTGCGCGATCGCAGTGCGCAGCTCACCGTGCGCTTCGTCTCGCAGATGATCTCGGCCACCCGCGACAAGGCCGGCAACATCGTCGACGGCAGCGCCGACACGGTCGCCGATATCACCGATATCTGGACTTTCGCCCGCGACACCTCCTCTCGCGATCCGAACTGGAAGCTGGTTGGCACCGGAAGCGCGAATTAAGATCTTCCTGAAGAACGGCGCGACGGCGCTTTGCGCAGCTGCCGTCGCGCTGTCGTCGTTTTCGCTCGGCGCCGAGGCGGCGCGGCGTCACCATCGCAGCCACCACCACCATCTGCCGCGAACGCCTGCCGCTCCGCCACGAGCCTTGCCCTATCCGCAGCTCACCCTGCCCTTCGAAATTCCCGGCGCGCAATATCTGCCGCTGGCCTGGGCGGACGTGAAGGGGTGGGGCGACGACAATCATCTCGCCGCGTACAAGACCTTTCGCGCCAGCTGCAAGCCGATCAATGCGCAGAACGGCGAAGCCAAGGCCGAGCCCAAAGCTTTGGGCACATCGCTGGGTGAGCCCTGCCGCGTCGCCAAGACGCTGGATCTCGCCGACGACGGCAAAGCGAAGAGCTTCTTCGAGGAGAATTTCACGCCGCTGCGCATCTCGCGGCTCGGCGAGCCCGAAGGCTTCGTCACCGGCTATTACGAACCGGTGCTGGAGGGATCGCGCGCGCAGACCGACGTCTACAACGTGCCGGTCTATCGCCGTCCCTCGAACCTGTTTGTGCGCGGCTACAAGCAGGATGCGCTCAGCCTGCCCAACAAGGGCCCGGTCTATCGCAAGATCGGCCGCCGCAAGCTGGTGCCCTATTACGACCGCGGCGAGATCGAGGACGGCAAGATCGCCGGCCGGGGGCTCGAGATCGCCTGGCTGAAGGATCCGACCGATCTGTTGTTCGCGCAGATCCAGGGCTCGGCCCGCATCAAGTTCGACGACGGCAGCTCGGTTCGACTCAATTACGACGCCTATAACGGCTATCCCTACACGGCGGTCGGTCGCATCCTGATCGAGCGCGGCATCATCCCGAGAGAGGAGATGTCGATGCAGAAGATCAGGGAGTGGATGGCGCAGAACCCCGACGGCGCCAAGGAGCTGCGCCGCGCGAACCGCGCCTACATCTTCTTCCGCGAGGTCAACCTCTCCGACAAGGAGGAGGCAGTCGGCGCGCAAGGCATTCCCTTGACCGCGGGGCGCTCCATCGCCGTCGACAAATCGCTGCATGTCTACGGCACGCCGTTCTTCATCGAGGGCGAGCTTCCGATCGAGTCAGAACGCGCCAAGACGCCGTTCCGCCGGCTGATGATCGCGCAGGACACCGGCTCTGCCATCATCGGGCCCGCACGGGCCGATCTGTTTTTCGGCGCCGGCGCGGATGCCGGCCGTGTCTCCGGCCGGCTGCGCCACCCCATGCAATTCGTGATGCTGGTGCCGAAGAGCCTCGATCCCGCCCCGCGCGCCGCGAAGCTGCCGATCCCGGACCCAAGGCCCGCCGAGAAGATCGCAAAGCTGTTTCCGCAGACCGATCCGGCGAAGACCGGCACGCCCGTCGCCGCGGCGGCGCAAGGCAAGACCGAAACAGTCGCCGTCGCCGGCCCGGTTCCGCTGCCGGTGCCGCGTCCCGCGATCGAGCCTGCCCCTGAGCCGCGCCGTCCGGCAAAGAATCGTCCTCATCGCCCGCAATGAAGCGATCGTCCCGTCCGCCCGTGCTGGAGCCTCGCCCCTCGCCGCGCCGTCGCGCGCTGAGCGAGGAGGAGCGCGAGCTGTGGGATCTCGTCGCAAAGCATGTCAAGCCGCTGCGAAAGCATCGCGCGGCCAAGGCGCATGCTATCCCGCGCGCCGAATCTTCGCCCGGGTCCCAGGTGACGAGGACTTCGCCACCGTCAAGGCCGGTTGCCGCTGCACCGGCGCCGCGCGCTGCAAAGCCGTCGATTCCGCCGCTAGCGCCGCTCGGCAAGCGCGAGCGGACCAAGCTGTCGCGCGGCCGCAGCGAGATCGAGGCGCGGCTCGACCTGCACGGCATGACCCAGATGCGCGCCCATCGCGCGCTGGCCGGCTTCCTGCACCGCGCCCATCAGGACGGCCTCACCTTCGTGCTCGTCATCACCGGCAAGGGACGCAGCGGCGGCGAAAGCGGCGTGCTCCGCCGCCAAGTGCCGGAATGGCTCAGCCTGCCGGAATTCCGCGCCTTCGTGGTCGGCTTCGAGGAAGCCGCGATCGGCCACGGCGGCGAGGGGGCGCTGTATGTGCGGATCAGGCGGGCGAGAGGGTAGCAGTCTCGGCGCATGCGGCTTCCCTTGCCTCTCCCGCTTGCGGGAGAGGCCGACGCGCGAAGCGCGGCGGGTGAGGGCTCTCTCCTCTTGGGGAATCCCTCTGTGGAGACACCCTCTCCCCAACCCTCCCCCGCAAGCGGGGGAGGGAGCTCACCTTCTCTGAGGTTGCGACTGGGTCTACCTCTAAAACGGTCGGATGATTCCGACGCGCGGGATCAGCGTGAGGATCAAACCGAAGATATTTGTCTTCCGATCCTCCGCCGGGATCAGCGCTGTCTCCCGTGCGGCCGGAAGCATCTTCACCGCGTGCAGGATCAGGAACATGCAGACCGCCCAGTTCGAGATCCAGCGTGAATAGTCGAACACCATCGCGAACATCACGAGATAGGCGACACTGATGCCGACCAGTGCTGCGATGACGAGCCGCTTGTGCAGATCGCTGGCGAGCGC
This sequence comes from Bradyrhizobium yuanmingense, assembly GCF_025200905.1. Classification (NCBI taxonomy): domain Bacteria; kingdom Pseudomonadati; phylum Pseudomonadota; class Alphaproteobacteria; order Hyphomicrobiales; family Nitrobacteraceae; genus Bradyrhizobium; species Bradyrhizobium yuanmingense. The sequence goes on from NZ_CP104173.1 coordinate 7,489,244, forward strand.
GCCGATCAGGCTGGCAAAGAAGCGCCACAGCGGCGCGTGCAGCCAGATGAGAGCTGCGAACACGGGCACGCCGAGGATGTTGTGCGGCAGGCGGCCCCAGGTGTCGGCAACCTCCTTCGCCAGCGGCTGGTACCAGATGTAGGCAAATTGCAAGAGGTCGATGCGCGCAGGATCGGCCATCCGGCTTTTGAGATAGGCGACGAAGTCCGCTTCGGGGACCGGCATCGTTCCCAGAAACTGCGCGGCGAAGAACAGCGCGGAGACAATGGCGAGAGCGACCCCGCCGAAGACAACATTGCTGCGGTCACAACCGTAAGCAAGGTAATGCCGGATCACGACGATGGTGATGATCGTCGGCACGTACATCAAGAGATGAATGTGATGGATCAGCACGAGAACGATCGAGAACAGCGCAGCCGTAGCCACGAAGACCAGCGAGCCCGCCGGCATCAGCAGCAGGATCATCGCCAGCGCGCAGCCATAGATGTCGAAATGGCCGAGCGTGTGCATGAAGTTCTTCAGGAAGAACGGCGAACCCGCGATGAAGACGAACAGCGGCAGCGTTTTCGCGGAGAAGCCGAACGTGTTCTGGAAGAGCCTGGCATAGAGGCCCAGCGTTGCCAGCCACGTCGCCCCGCCGAGCGCGAACACCAGCCAGACCGGCACCTTCTCGGTGAACAGCGCGACGATTGCCCCGATCAGCGCGCGCTTGATAAAGCCGAAATGATAGTCGACCAGGAGATGGATGTAGGGGACGTAAGGCGGCAGCTGGATCTTGTGAATGAGCACGCCGACGATGACCGCCGCGTTGATCGCGAGCAGGAGCCGCCAGGGATTTTGCAGGATGCGTACGGTCACGCCGCATCAATAGCGTGACCGCTCCGAATCACAAAATGAAGCGGCTCAGATCCGCATTCTTGGCGAGGTCGCCGATGTGCTTTTGCACGTAATCCGCATCGAGCCGGACGGTCTCGCCGTTGCGGTCGGGGGCGGTGAAGGAGATCTCGTCCAGCACCCGCTCCATCACGGTCTGCAGCCGCCGGGCGCCGATATTCTCGACCGTTGAATTGACGGCAACCGCAATGTCGGCCAGCGCATCGATGGCGCTGTCGGTGATGTCGAGCGTCACGCCTTCGGTCTGCATCAGGGCGACATATTGCTTGATCAGCGAGGCCTCGGGCTCGGTCAGGATGCGGCGCATGTCGTCGCGGGTCAGCGCCTGCAATTCGACCCGGATCGGCAGGCGGCCCTGCAATTCCGGCAACAGGTCCGACGGCTTGGCCACGTGGAAGGCGCCCGACGCAATGAACAGGATGTGGTCGGTCTTGACCGCGCCGTGCTTGGTCGAGACCGTGGTGCCTTCGATCAGCGGCAGGAGATCGCGCTGCACGCCCTCGCGCGAGACGTCGCCGCCGACCCGGCCGTCGCGAGCGCAGATCTTGTCGATCTCGTCGAGGAACACGATGCCGTTGTTCTCGACCGCGCTGATCGCCTCCAGCGTCAGCTGCTCGGTGTCCAAGAGCTTGTCGGATTCCTCGTTGACGAGGATCTCGTGCGAGCTCTCTACCGTCAGCCGGCGCGTCTTGCTGCGGCCGCCGAGCTTGCCGAAGATGTCGCCGAGCGAGATCGCGCCCATCTGAGCGCCCGGCATGCCCGGGATCTCGAACATCGGCATGCCGCCGCCCGACGACTGCGTCTCGATCTCGATTTCCTTGTCGTTCAGTTCGCCGGCGCGCAGTTTTTTGCGGAAGGATTCCCGTGTCGCCGAGCTCGCATTGGCGCCGACCAGCGCATCCAGCACGCGCTCCTCGGCGGCAAGCTGGGCGCGCGCCTGCACGTCCTTGCGCTTTCGCTCGCGCACCTGCGCGATTGCGACCTCGACGAGATCGCGGATGATCTGCTCGACGTCGCGGCCGACATAGCCGACCTCGGTGAACTTGGTCGCTTCGACCTTCAGGAACGGCGCATTCGCGAGCTTGGCGAGCCGCCGCGCGATCTCGGTCTTGCCGACGCCGGTGGGGCCGATCATCAGGATGTTCTTCGGCAGCACCTCCTCGCGCAAAGAGCCGGTGAGCTGCTGCCGGCGCCAGCGGTTGCGCAGCGCGATCGATACGGCGCGCTTGGCGTCGCCCTGGCCGACGATGAAACGGTCGAGTTCGGAAACGATTTCGCGGGGGGAGAAGTCTGTCATGTCTGATTAGCTAGGGCGGGAGACGGCCAAGGACAAGCCGCATTTTGGGTCAGATGATCGGCGGGCCGGATTGCCATTGCTTCACGGCCTCGATCGGATGGATCAGCATCAGGATATTGAGCGTCAGATTGTCGCGAATGTGGAGCGCCAGCACGATCTCGAAGGCAAGCCCCAGCAGCACGGTCGTGGTGACAGGCAGCGCGCGTGCGGCCAGGAACCCCAAGATCATGGCCAGATTGTCCGAGACCGAATTGAGGATGCTGTCGCCGTAATAATCCAGCGAGATCGTGCCGGCGCGGTAGCGCTCGATGATGAAGGGCGAGTTCTCGACGATCTCCCAGGCGCCTTCGATCAGGATGGCGATGATCAGCCGTGCGGGCCAGGAGAGAGGCAGCAAGGGTAACCGCGCGAACAGCAGCCAGGTCAGGCCGTAGAACAGGAAGCCGTGCAGGACGTGTGAGAACGTGTACCAGTCTGCAATCTGCTGAGAATTCTCCGAGCTGTTCACCACGCCGTGCCACAGCTTGATGGTACCGCAGGCGCAGATCGGCACGCGTCCCATAGCAAGCAGGATCGCCGCCTGCAGCGCCAGCAGCAGTAGCGCGATGCCGGCCCAGGCGAGCGGCGGGAATGTGGTCTTGGCGGCGGGGCTTGCGGCGAGCGTCATGGGTCTCGGATCATCAGGAGTGCGGGACCATCGGGCGTGACGATCTCGTGCCGCGGCACGAAGCCAGCTTTCTCATAGGCACGAATCGCGCGCGCATTGGAAGGACTCGGGTCTATCACGATGCGCGGCACACCGCGCGCGAAGAGCTGGTCGATGAAGGCGCGGATGAAAGCGGAGCCGTGGCCGCATCCGAGCATGTCAGCCTCGCCGATGAACTGATCGAGGCCGCGAGTGCCCACGGGCTGCGGGCCGAAGCTGATATGCCAATCGCCGAGCCGGTAGCACTGCAGGTAGGCGAAAGGCCGGCCGTCAAGGCTGACGATGAACTGCGCCAGGTCAGGATGATCGAGGTCGCCGCCGACGAATTCAAGCGTCTCCGGATCATGCCACCACTCGGCGACATGCGGTGTGGCGAGCCAGCGCCGGATCAGCGGCATGTCGGCCGCGGTCATGGGACGGAAGGCGTAGCTTTGCGTCATCTAGCGCCCACAGCGGTGCTGCTCTCCCTCTCCCGCATGCGGGAGAGGGTTGGGGAGAGGGTGTTTCCGCGATGGGACAATCCCCCAGAGGGAAGAGCCCCCAGCCGACGCTTCGCGCCGACCTCCCCCGCAAGCGGGAGAGGTTGCACCGACCGTGCGGAGAGGCACTCGGACAAATGACCCCTCCGCCCTACCCCGTAGCCAGGCTCTCGATCGTCAGATTCCGGTTGGTGTAGACGCAGATGTCCGCGGCGATGTCCAGGGAGCGGCGGACGATGGTCTCGGCGTCCTTGTCGGTGTCGAGCAGGGCCCGGGCCGCCGCCAGCGCGTAATTGCCGCCGGAGCCGATCGCCATCACGCCGGCCTCGGGTTCGAGCACGTCGCCGGTGCCTGTCAGCACCAGGGAGACGTCCTTGTCGGCCACGATCATCATGGCCTCCAGCCGCCGAAGATAGCGGTCCGTACGCCAGTCCTTGGCGAGCTCCACCGCCGCCCGGGTCAGCTGCCCCGGATATTGCTCGAGCTTGGATTCGAGCCGCTCGAACAGCGTGAAGGCGTCAGCCGTGGCGCCGGCAAAGCCGCCGATCACGTCGCCCTTGCCGAGCTTGCGGACCTTCTTGGCATTGGACTTGATCACGGTCTGGCCGATCGAGACCTGGCCGTCGCCGCCGACCACCACCTTGCCGCCCTTGCGGACCGTTAGAATCGTGGTGCCGTGCCAGCCCGGCGAGCTGTTCTGGGAGTCCTGCATGAATACCTCACTGTCCGGCCTGATTTAGGCGGTCGGGACGAAGGGCACAACGGGCCGTTCCGGGCCGAATTTCGCTCACCATAGGCAGAAGTAGAGGTCCGGCCGGCCGTTCCCGCAGTAGCGAAGGTGTCATTTGGCTGTTAAGAGACTGGCGTTTTCGGCTCCCTAGCTAGGATGAAAGCCAGCTTTCAATGCGCACCGCGACGATCAAGCGCAAGACCAAGGAAACCGACATCGAGGTCTCCGTGAACCTCGATGGCACCGGCGTGGCCAATATCGCGACCGGCATCGGCTTTTTCGACCATATGCTCGATCTCCTCGCCCGCCATTCCCGCATCGACCTCACGGTCAAGGCGGTGGGCGATCTGCACATTGATTATCACCATACCACCGAGGACACCGGCATCGCGCTTGGCCAGGCGGTCAAGCAGGCGCTCGGCAACATGGCGGGTATCACCCGCTACGCCGGCGTGCACATGCCCATGGACGAGACGCTGACGCGCGTGGTGATCGACATCTCGGGCCGCCCGTTCCTGGTGTTCAAGGCCGACTTCCCCCGGCACAAGATCGGCGAGTTCGACACCGAGCTGGTGCGCGAGTGGTTCCAGGCTTTTGCCATCAACGCCGGCGTGACTCTCCACGTCGAGACCCTATATGGCGATAACAGCCATCATATCGCCGAGTCCTGCTTCAAGGGTCTGGCGCGGGCGCTGCGCACGGCCGTGGCGATCGATCCGAAGGCGGCGGGCGAAATCCCGTCCACCAAGGGCTCGCTCGGCGGCTGACATCTTCCGTCTTGCGGCGAAGGCTGCTGGCGGCATCACTGATTTTCGAGAACGGGGCATCACCATGCCTGTCTACACAGTCCATGCTCCCTCCCCTGGCGGAGCCGATCTGCGCGCGCCCGACAAGTTCGTGTTCGTGCGCGACGGCTTCCATTTCTGGGCGATGATCTTCGGTCCGTTCTGGCTGTTGTGGAATCGGCTGTGGCTGGCGCTGATCGGCTATCTGATCTTCCTGGCCGCGTTCAACGCGGGGCTGTCGAGCCTCGGCGTCGGGCGCTCCTCGATCTTCTTCGCCGATTGCATCGTCGCGGTGCTGATGGGCCTCGAAGCCTCGAGCCTGCGCCGCTGGACCTTGTCGCACGGAAAGTGGCGGCAGCTGGATATCGTCGTCGCCGACGACAGCGACACTGCGGAGCGCCGCTTCTTCGAACGCTGGAGCCAGAAGCAGAACGGCAGCGCTGGCGATCAATGGGCCGTCGATCGCGGCGGCCCGCCGCCGACCCGCAATGTGCCGGGCCAGCCATTCTCGAACCCGCCGCCCATTCCAGCCGGCGGCATCATTGGGTTGTTTCCAGAACCGGGAGGGTCAAGATGAGCGTCGCCATCATCGATTACGGTTCCGGCAATCTGCATTCCGCCGCGAAAGCCTTCGAGCGCGCCGCGCGCAGCCTGGAGAGCCCGCAAAAGGTCTTTGTTACCAGCGATCCGGACCAGGCTTACGAGGCCGATCGCCTGGTGCTGCCGGGTGTCGGTGCCTTCGCCGATTGCCGGCGCGGGCTCGATGCCGTCAACGGCATGGTCGAGGCCATCACCGAAGCGGTGCGCGTCAAGGCGCGGCCGTTCTTCGGCATCTGCGTCGGCATGCAGCTGATGGCGAGCCGCGGCAAGGAACACGTCGTCACCGAGGGCTTGAACTGGATCGGCGGCGACGTCGAGAAGATCACGCCGCGCGATGAAAGCCTGAAGATCCCGCACATGGGCTGGAATACGCTGGACCTGCTGCAGGAGCATCCGGTGCTGAACAAGCTGCCGCTCGGTCCCAAGGGCCAGCACGCTTATTTCGTGCACTCCTATCATCTCAACGCCGCCGACGAGGCGGATGTGCTCGCGCGCGCAGACTATGGCGGACCCGTCACGGCGATCGTCGGCAAGGACACCGCCATCGGCACGCAATTCCACCCCGAGAAGAGCCAACGCTTCGGGCTGGCCCTGATCTCGAATTTCTTGCGATGGAAACCGTGATTCTCTTTCCCGCGATCGACCTCAAGAACGGCCAGTGCGTGCGCCTCGAGCAAGGCGACATGGCGCGCGCGACCGTGTTCAATCTCAATCCGGCCGCACAGGCGCAGAGCTTTGCCGCGCAGGGCTTTGAATATCTCCACGTCGTCGACCTCGACGGCGCCTTCGCCGGCAAGCCTGTGAATGCCGGGGCCGTCGAGGCGATGCTGAAGACGATCAAGATTCCGGTGCAGCTCGGCGGCGGCATTCGCGATCTCGCGACCGTCGAAGCCTGGCTCGACAAGGGCATCACCCGCGTCATCATCGGCACCGCCGCGGTGCGCGATCCTGAATTGGTGAAAAGCGCCGCCAAAAAATTCCCCGGCCGCGTCGCGGTCGGGCTCGATGCGCGCGACGGCAAGGTCGCGGTCGAAGGCTGGGCCGAGACCTCGCAAGTGACTGTGCTCGAGATCGCCAAGCGCTTCGAGGATGCCGGCGTTGCCGCCATCATCTTCACCGACATCGCGCGAGACGGCTTGCTCAAGGGCTTGAACTTAGAGGCGACCATCGCGCTGGCCGATGCCATTTCGATTCCCGTGATCGCCTCCGGCGGCCTCGCCTCGATCGAGGACGTGAAAGCCATGCTGCGCGCGAAGAAGCTCGCCGGCGCGATTGCCGGCCGCGCGCTCTATGACGGCCGGCTCGATCCCGCCGCCGCCCTCACCTTGATCCGCGACGCGCGCAGGAGCTGACCCATGTTCAAGGTGCGCGTGATCCCCTGCCTCGATGTCAAGGACGGCCGCGTCGTCAAGGGCGTCAACTTCGTCGATCTCAGGGATGCCGGCGATCCCGTCGAAGCCGCCATCGCCTATGACGCCGCCGGCGCCGACGAGCTCACCTTCCTCGACATCACCGCGACCCACGAGAACCGCGGCATCATGCTGGACGTGGTCCGGCGCACGGCGGAAGCCTGCTTCATGCCTGTCACCGTCGGCGGCGGCGTGCGCGAGGTCAACGACATCAAGACGCTGCTGCGCGCCGGTGCCGACAAGGTCTCGATCAACAGCGCCGCGGTGTCGCGGCGCGAATTCGTCAAGGAAGCCGCTGAAAAATTCGGCGAGCAGTGCGTGGTGGTCGCGATCGATGCCAAGCGCGTCAAGCGTCCGGGCGGCGACCGCTGGGAGATCTTTACCCATGGCGGGCGCAACTCGACCGGCATCGACGCGATCGAATACGCGCAGGAGGTGGTTTCGCTCGGCGCCGGTGAAATCCTGCTCACCTCGATGGACCGCGACGGCACAAGGCAGGGATTCGATATTCCGCTGACCCGCGCGATCGCCGACAGCGTTCCCGTTCCCGTGATCGCCTCGGGCGGCGTCGGCAATCTCGACCATCTCGTCGACGGTATCCGCGACGGGCACGCCACCGCGGTGCTGGCGGCCTCGATCTTCCATTTCGGGGAATTTACGATTCGTGAGGCCAAGGAGCACATGGCGCAGCGTGGGCTGCCGATGCGCCTGGATGCCTGACGACTCCGGTTCGTAACGATGCTACATTGGCGGACGGGGATGGCCGCCGTGGTCCCATGTGTTTCCGAGTGAGTCCGATGCCGCGTTTCACGATCCATGATCTGGCCGAAACCATCGACGCCCGCGCAGCGTCCGGCGGCGAAGCATCCTATACCCGCAAGCTGCTCGACAAAGGCCCCGAGCATTGCGCCAAGAAGTTCGGCGAGGAAGCAGTCGAAACCGTAATCGCTGCAGTCGAAAACGATCGCGCGCATCTGATCGCTGAAAGTGCCGACCTGCTCTATCATTTCCTTGTGCTGCTGAAGGCGCGCGGCATAAAGCTGGAAGAGGTCGAGGCCGCGTTGGACAAGCGGACCTCGATGTCGGGGCTGGAAGAGAAGGCGTCGCGCAAGGGCGGCTAGGCAAGGGCGAATAGATCGCAACGGAAAGGCGGCGTCATGGATATCCGCGCACCCGAGCAGCAGTACAATCCCTACCGCGTTTATACGCGTGAGGAATGGGCGCGACTGCGCGACGATACGCCGATGACGCTCGAGCCGGGCGAGTTCGACCGGCTGCGTTCGCTGCACGATCGCCTCGACCTGCAGGAGGTCGAAGACATCTATCTTCCGCTGTCGCGCCTGTTGTCGATCTACGTCGATGCCATGCAGCGGCTGTACTACGCCGAGCGCCAGTTCCTTAACATCAGGGACCGCAAGGTGCCCTACATCATCGGCGTCGCCGGCTCGGTGGCGGTCGGGAAATCCACCACGGCACGCGTGCTCCAGGCCCTCTTGGCGCGCTGGTCGCCGCGGCCGAAAGTCGAGCTGATCACCACGGACGGATTTCTCTATCCCAATGCGGTGCTCGAGCGGCACGGCATCATGCAGAAGAAGGGTTTTCCGGAGAGCTACGATCTGCCGATGCTGCTCAACTTCCTCTCCGACATCAAGGCCGGCCGCCGCCACGTCCGTGCGCCGGTCTATTCGCATCTGACCTACGACATCGTGCCGAACCAATGGGCCGAGATCGACCAGCCCGACATCCTGATCGTCGAAGGCGTCAACGTGCTGCAGACCGGCAAGCTGCCGCGCGACGGCAAGGCGGTGCCGGTGGTTTCCGACTTCTTCGATTTCTCGGTCTATATCGACGCCGACGAGGCGGCGCTGCGGCAATGGTACATCAAGCGCTTCCTGGCGCTGCGCGACACCGCATTCACCAATCCAAAATCCTACTTCAACCGCTATGCTCTGTTGTCGGACGAGGAAGCCACCGCGACCGCGATCGCGATCTGGGAGCGTACCAACCTCGCCAATCTCGAGGACAACATCCTGCCGACCCGGCCCCGTGCGACGCTGATCCTCAAGAAGGGCGCCGACCACACGGTGGAGAGCGTGGCGCTCAGGCGGCTGTAATCGCCTTGGTGCCCGGGCCCTGCCCATTCGCGCAGAGTATCTTTTGATGCAGACCAACGATGGGTATTCCGCTATTCCTTGGAAAACGGCGGGGGCACACCATGGTTGATCGTCTCAGGAGCGCTGCGGAGCAGCTGGAAGCTCCGGTCTGCCCGGACTGCCATGTCGAGATGAAGTGGTTCCGCTCGGAATTGCTCACGGACGAGCCGACCCCGGTCATCGCGCATCTCTTCGTGTGCCCCCATTGCAAGCGCGCCGCGCAGGCAAATACCGTCTTCCGGGGAGGCCAGACGACGCCGGACAAGCTGTCTGCACCGCGCTTTATTGTCTCTGCTGCATGAGATTGCGCATCGGCCGGATCGCCCGCTCCAGGCCCGGCATGACGATCATTTCGGGGCCCCCTGTTTCGACTTCGAGACGACGAAGATGTGCCACGTCGTCAGAAACATCGCGGCGACGAGCGGGCCGATCACGAACCCGTTCGCTCCGAACGTCGCAAGGCCGCCCAGCGTGGCGAGCAGCACGATATAGCTCGGCATCTGGATCGACTGGCCGACCAGGATCGGGCGGAGAAAATTGTCCGCAAGGCCGATCACGAAGGTGCCGAAAGCGAGCAGGATGAGTCCCTTCGTGACCGAACCTGCCACAAGCAGGTAAAGCGCAACCGGAACCCAGACCAGCGCGGAGCCGAGCACCGGCAGCAGCGAGAGCAGCGCCATCAGCGCGCCCGCCAGCAGCGGCGCGGTGAGGCCGAGCAGCCAGAAGATGAGCCCGCCGAGTGCTCCCTGTATCAACGCGACGAGAACGATCCCCTTGATCGTTCCACGAACCGCCAGGGTGAAGACATCGAGAATTTCCGCGGTATGGTTCGGGCTCAGCGGGAGCGCCTCGCGAATGCGGGCATTGAGCTCGTCACCGTCGCGCAGCAGGAAGAACAGCAGGTACAGCATCACGAGCAGGCTTGCGACGAACTCCAGCGTCACCTGACCGATGTTGATCGCGTGCCCGGCCAGCTGTTGTCCGGCAGGGACGACCAGACCCGACAGGCGTTCCCTCAGGGCCGAAAAATCGATGCCGGCCAGGCGGTCTCCGAGCGACACAGCCCAGGCGGGCAGCGCGGATTTCAGCTGCTGCAGGGGATGAGAGAGGCTGATCTCGCCGCTCTGAACGCGCTGATACAGCTCCCCGCCCTGGTCGATCAGCGACGCGATGATGACCGCCACGGGGATCAGGACCATGACGACCACCACGATGACGGTGACGAGGGCGGCAAGGTTGTGCTTTTCGGGCACGGATCTCAGCACCCGCCGATAGAACGGGGCGAAGATGATGGCCAGCAGCGTGGCCCACAACACGGCACCGGAGAACGGCCAAAGCACCCAGACGAACGCGACGGAGATCGCGCCAAGCAGGATGAGGAATGAACGGTTCTCCGATGTTCTCACGTGTTCGCCAGCTCTTCGCTCGTTCGCCAGATGATGTCCGTAGCACAACATCGTGGCGGAGCGGCAGGTCCTCACCTGCCCGCTTTCGCGATCCAATCCGCAAGCGTGATGCGCCCTGCGAAGGTGGCGGGGCCCGAGCTGCCGGCCTTGTAGACGAAGGCCTCGCCTTCCCCGACGTTGCCGGCGTCCTTGCCGAAGGCGTCGGCGATGTTGGTCTTGTGGGTGACCAGGACGGTGTTGGTGCCGGCCTGCGGCGGCGCATCGACGAGCTGACGCACGGCCTGCCCGGCCTTGGCATTGGCGCCGGTCGGGTTTGCCATTCCCGATGCGCTGGCGTTGCTGCTGTCGGTCAGGGCATCGACCGGCTTGACCTCACGGCCGGAGATCAGCTTGCCGGCCTCGACCGCGCGGTTCAGGCGGCTGGTGTAGACGTCGCCGATGGGGATCGCGAGGTCCTTGATCGCCGTCCCGATCTGGCGCGCCGCGTCCCTGCCCTTCTCGCTGAGCTGACGCTGGGCACTCATGTCGTCGAACTTGAAGGGATAGACATCCTTCTGGCTGTCGTCAGTCGCGGTGTGTCGGAAGATCAGGACGTAGCCGCCCTGCTTGAGCGACGAGATGAGGTCCGGTGTGTCGGCGGCTGCGTGGCGGGAGATTCCAGCCAGGAGAACAATCAGGGCGAGGCGGCAAAGCACGTTCATGCGCAAATCCTTTGGTTGCAAAATGCCCCCGGTGGGATCGTGACGCGCAACGCGCTCGATTTCAATTGCGATCGTCAGACGAGATCAGGTTCCCGTGAGATCCGGAACCGTCTGGTGCCGGGGATGCGGCGAGGCCCGCCAGCGCCTCCTCGAGCTTCTCACGGTCGACCGGCTTGATCAGAAATCCGTTCATGCCTGCCTCGAAGCAGGCATAACGATCCTCCACCAGCGTGTTGGCGGTGAGCGCCAGGATCGGCGTCCGGGAATCGCCCAGCGCGGCCTCGTGCGCGCGGATGCGCTTTGTCGCCTCGATGCCGTCGAGCTGCGGCATCTGGATGTCCATCAGCACGAGATCGTAGGGCGTGCCGGCCGATGAGGCGGCGAGCCAGGATTCCAGCGCGGCCTCGCCATGGACGGCAATGACGACGCGATGGCCGAGCTTGGTCAGCAGCGAGCGCATCAGCAAGGCGTTGATTTCGTTGTCCTCGGCGACGAGGATCGACAGGCCTTTCGCCGGTGCGGGGCCGGCGGAGGCCGGCGGCGGCTCCGGCGCGAGATCGGGCGAGGCGACCTCCGGCGTCAGGGCAAGGCGTGCGGCGAGCGAGGCCGCGCGCAGCGGCTTCACCAGAAAGCCGGTGAAAGCCGGCGACAGCTTCTCGTGGCGCGAGCTCGACGTCAGCAGAACGAGGCGCTGCAAGGCATGCGCGCGGGCGGCCTCACCGAGCTGATCGGCCGCGGCTGGGCCGATCGCCCGATCGATCAGCACCGTGTGCCAGGAGCGTTCCGGCAGCAATGCTTCGGCGACCGCCGCATCTGCAACCAGGCAGGTCTGGCCGCCCCAGCGTTCGAGCCGCCGCGCGATGAGCGAGGCTTCGATGCCGTCGGCGACGAGGAGCATCGACTTGCCGGTGAGGTCGGGACTCGGAAATGCGGTCTGCCCGGCGCCGCCTTGCGACGGCGGAAGCGGCACCGCGACCTCGAAGGTCGAGCCCCTGCCCGGCTCGCTCGTGAGCGTGATCCGGCCGCCCATGCGCTTGACGATGCGCTCGCTGATGGCGAGGCCAAGTCCGGTGCCGCCATAGGTGCGGGCGACGCGCTCGTCGGCCTGCTCGAATTCGCGGAAGATGCGCTGCTGGGCTTCGGCTGCGATGCCGATGCCGGTGTCGCGAACCAGGAAGCTGATCTCGTTCGGCCAGATGCCGGGCTCGACGATCAGCGCCACGCCGCCGCTGCTCGTGAACTTGATGGCGTTGCCGGCGAGGTTGAGCAGCACCTGGCGCAACCGCGCGGCGTCGCCGACCACTTCGAGCGGCAGGCGCTCGTCGACATAGGCGGCGATCTCGAGCGACTTCGCCTGCGCGCGCGGCGCGAGCAGCTCGGTGATCTCTTCGACAAGTGTCGAGAGCGCGAAGGGACGTTGATCGAGGTCGAGCTTGCCGGCCTCGATCTTGGAATAGTCGAGCAGCTCCTCGATCAGCGCCATCAAGGCTTCGCCCGAGGTCTTCACCGCCCTGGCATAGGTCGCCTGCTCCGGCGTCAGATCGGTGTCGAGCAACAGGCCGCCCATACCGATGATGCCGTTCAGGGGGGTGCGGATCTCGTGCGAGGCCATCGCCAGGAAGCGCGACTTGGCGCGGTTGGCGGCGTCGGCCTGGTCGCGCGCGTCGGACAATGCGCGCTCGGTCTCGGTGCGGTCGGTGACGTCGCGTCCGACGCTCTGCAACTCGGCGGGCTGGCCGGCATCGAGGCGGACATAGCCCTCGCGCCAGGCGATCCAGCGCGCGCCGAGCGGGGTTGCGATCTTCTGGTCGTGGATGCGCGTGCCGCTGCTCTCGCGGGCACTGTCGCCCTGCTCCAGCACGTCGAAATCGAATCGCGTGCCGACCAGCGCGCTGCGCGCCTGTCCCGCGAGCGCGCAATAGGCCTCGTTGGCAAAGGTGACGCGGCCGTCGGTAGCGCGCAGCACGATGAGGTCGCCCTGCTGCTCGAACAGGCTGCGGGCGCGCTCTTCCGCTTCCTTCAGCTCCCAATTGCGGTCGATCAAGGCTTCGTTGTGGGCGGCGAGCGTCCGCAGCCGCTTATTGACGAAGCGCAGACGCATGCTCAGCGTCGCAAGGCCGAGGCAGGCGAGCGCGAACAGGAAGCTGGCGCCGATCGCAAAGGTGTGGGGATCGTAGCCGGAATTGTCGGACCGGCTGCCGGAGACGAAACCATAGGCGCCGCCGAACGTCGCCGAGAAGATCATGAAGGAGCGGATCGCGAAAGCGAGCCTCGGATGCCGTCGCCTGAAACGACGCATGCGCACTTTGATCCGGAACGTCCGACCCATCGCAACCGACCCTTGCCTGAAACCCCGCCGCCGCGTGCGACGATGGCCCGCCGACCTTGCGAACAAATTGCGGCGGTGGCGCCGCCTCCGAACAGGGTTGACGAGACGTTAACGGGTCAGAGCATGATCCGGACCCGAAGGGCCGCGTTAGCGAAAAGTGTGCAGCGGTTTTCCTTCGCGACAAACGCGGAACGCGTTTGCGCGGAGATCATGCTCAAACACAAAGCTCTAAAGCGATGCCGCTTGGAAGCGGCCATGGCCGCCGCGGGCGCCGACGATCAGCGCCGCCGCCTCGCGCGGCGAGAACGTCTTTGAGCGCACATAGATGCGGTAATCCGCCGGTCCTTCGCTGGAGAGATAGACCACCTGGCCGCCGTCGACCGGCTGCGCGGCGATTGAGACGAGACGCGTCGAAGGGCTAGCCTGGCAGGTGTCAGGCTCGGAGCCGAGGCCGTCGTCGACCACGGCAAAATCCGCGGCGTCGGCATCCTCGGTGATCTGAACCCGCACCGTTGCCCGCGCGGGATCGTCGGTGAAGGCGACATGCACACCGGCGGTCCAGAACAGCGAGGTGAGCTCGACCGATGTGTCGCCCAGCGCGATGCAGGGATGCGACACCGATCCGATCTCGGCGCGGGCGAACACCGCAGCCGCCAACAGGGGAACAGCCGAGGCCAGGAACTTGAAACGCAACATGACGCTCTACTCGCTAGGCCCCGGGAACTCACAACCGAAACGCGTCGGGCCTTATGGTTTGCAGAGCGTAAAGGAAAGTCGTTACCGCCGGGTTGATGCGCGGAATGATCAAGCCAGCTGGCGCACATCCTCCGCGAGTGCGCGGTACGACAGCGCTTCGGCGAGGTGCAGCCGGCCGATCTTGTCGGCATGGTCGAGGTCGGCCAGCGTGCGCGCCACCCGCAGCACGCGGTGATAGCCGCGCGCCGACAGGCGCATGGTCTCCGCGGCGTCGCGCAGCAGTTTTTGGCCCTGCGCGTCCGGCTTTGCGATCTCCTCCAGCACGGAGGCGGAGGCTTCAGCATTGGTGCGGACATGGGGCAGGCCTGCATCCGCATAGCGCGCCAGCTGGATGTCGCGCGCCGCCGCCACGCGGGCAGCGACCTCGGCCGATCCTTCCGACGGCGGCGGCAGGATCAGGTCGGCGGCCGTCACCGCCGGCACCTCGATGCGCAGATCGATGCGGTCCATCAGCGGACCGGAGATGCGCGCCTGGTAATCGCCGGTGCAGCGGTCGATGCGGCCGCGCTTGCAGGCATAGCCGGGCTCAAACGCATTGCCGCAGCGGCAGGGATTCATCGCCGCGACCAGCATGAAGCGGGCAGGGTAGGTGACGCGATGATTGGCGCGCGACACCGCGACCTCGCCGTTCTCCAGCGGCTGGCGCAGCGAATCCAGCACGCGCGGATCGAACTCCGGCAATTCGTCGAGGAACAGCACGCCCTGATGCGCCAGCGAGATCTCGCCGGGCTTGGCGCGCGCGCCGCCGCCGGTGAGCGCGGCCATGCTGGCGGAATGATGCGGCGAGCGGAACGGGCGCCGCGCCGTCAGCGCGCCGCCTTCGATCTCGCCGGCGACCGAGGCGATCATCGAGACCTCGAGCAGCTCGCTCGGCGACAGCGGCGGCAGGATCGAGGGCAGGCGCGCGGCCAGCATCGATTTGCCGGCGCCCGGCGCGCCGATCATGAGCAGGTGGTGCCCGCCGGCGGCCGCGATCTCCAGCGCGCGCTTGGCGCTTTCCTGGCCCTTGATGTCGCGCAGGTCGAGCGGCGAGGCGGCGGCCTCGTGCACCTTCGGCGTCGGCCGCGACAGCACCTGGGTGCCCTTGAAATGGTTGGCGATCTGGATCAGCGAGTGTGCGGCAATGATCTGGATGTCCGGGCTCGCCCACGCCGCCTCGGAGCCGCAGGACGCCGGGCAGATCAGTCCTTCCTCGCGCATATTGGCGCCGATCGCGGCGGGAAGGACGCCGGCCACCGGCGCGATCGAGCCGTCGAGGCCGAGCTCGCCGAGCACGGTGAAGCCGGTCAGCGCATCCGGGGGGATCGCGCCGATCGCGGCCATCAGCCCGAGCGCGATCGGCAGGTCGTAATGGCTGCCCTCCTTCGGGAGGTCGGCCGGGGCCAGATTGACGATGATCCGCCGCGCCGGCAGCGCCAGCCCCGAGGCGATCAGCGCCGAGCGCACCCGCTCGCGCGCCTCCGATACCGCCTTGTCCGGCAAGCCGACGATGGCAAAGGCCGGCAGGCCGGGCGCGACCTGCACCTGCACGTCGACCGCACGGGCCTCGATCCCCTCAAAGGCGACGGTAGAAACCCGCTGAACCATGCCGACCAGCCTGCCCATTGCTGCAATTAGGGGTAGCAGAGCGCGGCCGTTTCCGCAAGAACAATACGGGAACAATCACTTGGCGGCCGATCAAATCCTAACCAGGCGTAAACGCGGTCCCGACACTACGTCTCGAATGCCAGCTTCTCTCCTCAGCACATTCCAACGAATGTCCGCTACTCCTAGGGCTGCGGGATGGGCCGTGGTCTAACGGGTGAACAGTTCAAATGCTTGCAAATCGCCGGAGAAGCGAACGTCGGGTGTGCAGCCGTCTCGCCAAGATTCATTTTGGCGCGGGCTCGCTGCCGCGGGATTGCACGATCACGGACATTTCGGATGGCGGCGTGAAAGTGGTGGCGGAATTTCTGGAAGTGCCGCCGCAATTCACCATCATCTTCGCGCCTGATTATTCCCGCCAATGCCGCCTGCGCTGGCGCATCGGCTGCGAATTCGGCGCCGAGTTCGTCGACTGAACCTCAACAGGCGCGCCTCCTTAACGGGACTTTAGCGTTAATGGGTAAGCATCTCTGATCAGTTGCCGAGTGATCAGAGTATGCCCAAGCGTTCGTTCCTCGCCTTATCCCCGGCGGGATATCTGTGTTCCGCCGTCCTGATCCTCGCCCTCGGCGGCTGTCAGACGGCCGGCATCGACGACGTCACCGGTGCGCTCGGCGGCAAGCGGGAGTCCGCCGCCAAGTTTGACGGCAAGTCCGACAGCAAGGCCGACCCCACGCCGGAGATGGACGCACTTCGCGAGCGTTATCGCGCCAAGCCGAGCGATCCCGCCATTGCTCTCGAATACGGCAAGGCGCTGCGTGGCAGCGGCCAGCGCGCGCAGGCGGTCGCAGTGCTGGAGCAGGCCGTGCTCGCCCGTCCTGGCAACAAGGCGCTGCTCGCCGGCTACGGCCGCGCGCTCGCCGACAACGGCAATTTCCAGCAGGCCTTCGACGTCCTCGGCCGGGCGCATTCGCCCGAGGATCCCGATTGGCGCATCCTGTCGGCGCAGGGCGCTGTGCTCGACCAGCTCGGCCGCAACGAGGAAGCCCAGCAATATTACGCTGCGGCGTTGAAGATCGTGCCGAACGAGCCGACCGTGCTGTCCAATCTCGGCCTGTCCTACATGCTGCAGAATAATCTATCGAAGGCCGAACAGGTGCTCGGCCGCGCCCATCAGCGCAATCAGAACGATGCGCGGATCCGCGCCAATCTGGCGCTCGTGCTGGGATTGCAGGGTCGCGAGGCCGAGGCCGAAATCCTCGTCAAGGCAGATCTGCCGCCGGACCAGGCCGCGGCCAAGGTCGCGGCGCTGAAGCAGCTGCTGGCGAAAAAGCAGCAGCGGGCGGACAGGTAGTCCGCCCTAGAGCATGATCCGGACCCGAAGGGCCGCGTCAGCGCAAAGTGTGAAGCGGTTTTCCCTCGCGACAAACGCGGAAGGCGTTTGCGCGGAGATCATGCTCAAATAAGCCGCGCCTACGACGCCTTGCGATGCGGGGCCGAGCTGCGCCCCGACTTGCCCTTCAGCTTCTTCAAAAGCGGCTCGAGCAGCGAGCGCTTCGGCTTCTTCACCTCGCCGCGGCCGGCGAGGCGGTTCGCCATATTCTGGAACAGAACGGTGGTGCGGTGGGTCCTGGAGACCTCCGCGATCATCTGGCCGTTATTGGCCGCGGTCGAGAACAGTTTCGAATCGAACGGGATCACCGCGATCGGCTGGCTCTCCATGGTCTTGGCGAAGGCCTTGACCTCGATCTCCGCACGCTTGTGCATGCCGACCTGGTTGAGGCAGTACAGCGGCGGCCGGTCGTTCGGTCGCGCCGCCTTCAGCACGCTCAGCATGTTCTTGGTGTTGCGTAGATTGGCGAGATCGGGCTCGGCCACGATCACGATGTCGTCGGCGTTCACCAGCGCGCGCCGGGTCCAGCCGGACCATTGATGGGGCACGTCGAGCACGATGCAGGGCGTCGTCATGCGCAGCGTGTCGAACACGGCATCGAAGGCTTCAGCACCGAAATCGTAGACGCGGTCGAGCGTGGCGGGCGCTGCCAGGAGGCTGAGGCGATCGGTGCATTTGGCGAGCAGGCGCTCCATCAGCGCCGTGTCCGGCCGGTCCTGCGACAGCACCGCGTTGGCGATGCCCTGCACCGGATCCTGGTTGTAGTCGAGGCCCGCGGTGCCGAAGGCGAGGTCGAGATCGATCACGACGGAATCGAGCGAGAGATCGCGGGCGATGGTCCAGGCCAGATTATGCGCGACGGTGGACGCGCCGACGCCGCCTTTGGCGCCGACCACGGCGATGACGCGGCCGGTGATGATGGCTTCCGAGGCCGAGAACAGGCTGCAGATCGAGCGGACCACGTCGATGGTTTCGACCGGGCCGACCACGTAGTCGTTGACGCCGCGGCGCACCAGCTCGCGATAGGGCGCGGTGTCGCTGGGGCTGCCGATCACGACCACGCGTGTGCCGGGATCGCAGACGCCGGCGAGGTCGTCCAGTCCTTCGAGGATGTCGCGCGTGCCGTCGGACTCGATGACGATCACGTTCGGCGTCGGCATCGATTCATAGGCTTCGATCGCCGCGGCGAGGCCGCCATCCTTGGCGCTGAGATGGGCCTTGGCGAGCCGGCGGTCCTGGCCAGCCGCGGTCACCGCCTTGAGCGTCTGCTCGGTCTCGCAGAAGGCTTGCACCGAAATGCGAGGAACCGGGGCGATGTGTTCCTCGGGATGCTGCGGATCGTCCGCGTCTTCGTCGTGGATGCCTGTCATTTGGCGGTATCGCTGAGTTTGGCCTTGTCGGATTCGGGATAGGTGGTCGTCGTCGTCGTGCCCTTGCGATAGCGATCGAACGCGATCTCGCGCCGTGCGGTATAGGCGGGCGTCTCGGCGCGCGGTTGCTCTAGGTCAGCCGGGTTGTCGATCATCGCGGCGAGATTGCGCTGGCTGGCGCAGCCCAGATTGAAATAGGGCCGGTTCTCGGTGTAGCCGGGGTTGAGGATGTTGGGGCCGACGTCTTCGGGCCACAGCCCGCAGGGGCCGGCGACCGCGGTGATCTTGGAATAGCTCAGGCGGATGGTGGGCAGTAGCCCGGGATCATCGGGCTGATAGGGCCGCTGGACGATGGCGCGCGACGGCACGCCGCCGGACGTGAGCACCGAGCGGATCTCCTGATAGGTTGCGGCAGCCGCGCGCGAATTGGCGGTGTCGACCGGCACATCGACGACGACCGAGCCGGTGCCTTCGCGCATCCAGTCCCGCGCGATGCCCGCGACGTCCGAATGCTGCGCAGCCGAGAGGCCGCCTCTGCTCTTGCCGACGAAGATCACGATCGACTTCTTGCCTTCCTGCACCGCAATCGGATGGCGCTGGCGATAATCGGTCGGCACCGTCTGGGTGACGATCTCGGTGGTGTTGCAGGCGCCGAGCATAACGGAGAGGCCCGTCAGTGCCAGCGTGAGCCGCAAATTGCGCCGTCGATCGGCTGATGTTGTCGTCATCCCCTGATCCCTCCTGCCCCTGCCTTGCCCGGTCCCCAAACCGTTCGTCTCAGTCGATGATGAAGCCGAAATCGCCCGGCGTGCCGGCGACCGGATCGACACGGCTCGCGATGCCATAGAGGCGGTTGACCCGGCCGAGCAGCGCCCTCTGTGCGTCCGAGGCCGGCGCGAAGCCGTCGTCGGGCCGCGACAATTCCTTCTGGGCAACCGCGCGCACCACGTAAGGCGTCACGATCACCATCAGCTCGGTCTCGTTGTTGACGAAGTCCTGGCTGCGGAACAGCGCGCCGATGATCGGCACTTGGTCGACACCAGGCAGTCCGTTGATCGCCTGCTTGGTCTGCTGCTGGATCAGGCCGGCCATCGCCATCGAGCCGCCCGAGGGAATCTCCAGGGTCGTTTCGGCGCGGCGGGTCTGGATCGATGGAATGGTGATCGAGTTGGTCGAGGACCCGGTCACGGCCTGCGTCAACGTGATCGAGTTGGTGTTCGACAGCTCCGAGACCTCGGTCATCACGCGCAGGCTGATGCGGCCTTCGCTGAGCACGACCGGGGTGAAGTTCAGCGAGATGCCGAACTTCTTGTAGGTGACCTGGGTGGTACAGACGTGAGTGACGGGATCGCAGGCGTAGCCCCCGGGAATCGGGAATTCGCCGCCGGCGATGAAAGTGGCGGATTCGCCCGAGATCGCGGTCAGACTCGGTTCGGCCAGGGTCCGCATGACGCCGGCGCTTTCCATTGCCCGCATCGTGGCGTTGACGGTGGCGACGCCCTTGGCGAGGCCGGTGACGCCGAGCCCATTGCTGCTGACGATCGGTCCGCCAGAGACCGAGAACGGATTGGAATTGTTGAAATTCACCACCGCCGTGCCGGCATTCAGGCTGGCGCTGAGATCGACGCCGAGCTGCTTGACGATGTCGCGGCGGACTTCGCCGACCACGACCTTGAGCATGACCTGGTCGCGGCCGCGCACGACGATGTTGTTGACGACCTTGTCCGCGCCGCCGACCAGCTTTGCGGCAACGTCGCCGGCCTGCTGGGCCTCGACCGGGCTCGACACCGAGCCGGTCAGCATCACGCTGTCGCCGACGCCCTCGATCTGGACGCCCGGCAGCGACTGGCGCAATGCCGAACGCATGCCGTTGAGGTCGCGCTTCACCGCGATGTCATAGGAGGCGACCTGCTGGCCATCGGCCGCGAAGAACACGACGTTGGTCTGGCCGACCTGGCCGCCGATGATATAGGCGCGCTGGGCCGAGCGGATCACCGCATTGGCGATCTTGGGATCGGCCACCAGCACGTCCTTGACCTCGCGCGGCAGGTCGATGACGACGGACTTGCCGATGCCGAGCGACAGAAAGCGCGACCGCGCCGGTGCGATCGTCCCAACCGACGATAAGCCGAGATCCGACGCCTGCATCGGCGCCTGGTCGCCGACCGGCGCCTCCGCAGCACTGAGGACGCCGGAAGCCGCGAGCAGCCCCAGCACCAACATCGTCCCCGCCAGAACCGAGCGCACGCGCTTCCCCCGAATGCGCAAGCCCGTCCGATCACCCCCGTAGTTCATGCTGTCCCCATCACTTCTGTGACGTCAGTTGCCGTGCCTGGACGCCGTAACGGATTACGTTCACGCCGCCTGGGCGCTTGATCGCCTGGTCCTCGGGCGTGCCGTCGACTGCGTTGGCATCGACGATGCTGCGCAGCGCGAGTGTCAGAGTGCCGCCCTGGCGTGCGGCCGAAAGCGTAGCGATCTGGTCGGGCCGCAGCTCGAGCGTGACGGTCTTGCCGACCACCGCGTTCTGGCCCTCCTTTTCCTTCGGGGCCTGGTCGATCGCGAGCACGCGGATGTTGGTGAGAATGACCTCGGACAGGATGAGGTCGTTGCCGCCGGTCGGGCCGTTGGTGTTGCCGCCGTCCGGATTCTTCAGCCGGCGGGTCAGGACGATGTCGACGCGGTCATTCGGCAGGATGAAGCCGCCGGCGCCGGTTTCGGCTGAAATCTCGGTGGAGACGGCACGCATCCCGGACGGCAGGATCGCGGCCATGAAGCCGGAGCCTTCGGCCTTGACCAGCTTCTGCTCGCGGATCGGCTCGCCCTGCATCAACGGCACGCGCGCGATCGAGCCCGCGATCTGGGTCGGTGCCTCGGGCCTGCTGTCGCGGCGGATGAAGGCGCTGCTGGCGGTTGCCGCGGGCCAGGCCTGCCATTGCAGGTCCTCGGGCTTGACGGGCTGGCCGAGCTGGATGTCGTTCTTGGCGATAAGGACCTCGACCGTCGGCAGCTTCTCGGCGACGGGCAGGACGGCCGCGGGCGGATTCTGATAGCCGCTCGCCAGATATGCAGCGACGCCGCCGGCGCCGAGAGCGATGACGAGAACGACAATGCGTGCGGTATTCATACGCTTCTACTCTTACGCGGGGCACTCGAACCGCACCTGGCGTGTTCCCCCGCATCGATGAGTAGGCAGCAAAAGTATAAGGGGTGTTGCGAGGCCGAACGTGATCGCCGGCCGCGATGCTGGTTTTCGGCAGATGGTGAACGCGGCGTTATTGGGTCGGCCAACAGCCCCGTAGTTTCACCTACGCGGGCACGTACGTTCGCACGGCGCGCGCGGCGTCATGGTGAATACGTCGTTAGCATCCCGGACTTCGCTAACGCTCCATCCGGGCTGCGCGCAGAGCTCTACTTCTTCCGCTTCGCTTCGATCACGTCCCAGATCTTCGCCGCGACATCCGGGCCGCCGAGCCGTGCGATGGCGCGGATGCCGGTCGGTGAGGTCACGTTGATCTCGGTGAGATTGCCGTTGATGACGTCGATGCCGACGAACAGCAGGCCGCGCTCGCGCAGCGCCGGGCCGACCGTGGCGCAGATCTCGCGCTCGCGCGGGGTGAGCTCCGTCTCCTGCGCCGCGCCGCCGCGCACCATGTTGGAGCGGAGGTCGTCGGCGGCCGGCACGCGGTTCACCGCGCCGGCGAACTCGCCGTCGACCAAGATGATGCGCTTGTCGCCGTGTTTCACCTCGGGGATGAATTGCTGGATCACCCAGGGCTCCCTGAACGTCACCGAGAACATGTCGAACAGCGAGCCGAAATTCATGTCCTGCGGCATCACGCGGAACACCGCCGCGCCGCCATGGCCGTGCAGCGGCTTCATGACGACCGCGCCGTACTTGTCGCGGAACGCGTTGATCTCATCGAGGTCGCGCGAGATCAGCGTCGGCGGCATCAGTTGCGGAAAATTCATCACGAACAGCTTTTCCGGCGCGTTGCGCACCGAGGCGGGATCGTTGACGACCAGCGTCTTCGGATGGATGCGCTCCAGGAAATGCGTCGAGGTGATGTAGGCGAGGTCGAACGGCGGATCCTGGCGCAGCAGCACCACGTCGAACCCGTTCAGCGCCTCGCGCCTGGGCTCGCCGAGGGTGAAATGGTCGCCGGGCTCGTCGCGCACGGTCAGGAGCTGAACCGGCGCGACCAGCTCCTCGCCGACCATCGAGAGCTTGTCGGGCGTGTAATAAGACAGGCCATGGCCGCGCTTCTGCGCCTCCAAGAGCAGCGCGAAGGTGGAATCGCCCTTGATGTTGATGCGGGCGATGGGGTCCATCTGGACGGCGACGTTCAGTTTCATGGGCTGCCTTTCAGGTCGAGGCGTCGAATGCCGCCAACAGATGGCGCGGAAGCGAGCGCGGCGCAATCAGCATGGCGTCGAATCGCAATTCGAATTCGGCATGCTCGGGATGCGCTGCGAGCCAGCCTTGGGCGGCGTCGATGATGCGCTGCTGCTGGCGCGGCGTCACGGCGAAAGCGGCCTCGTCCAGCGTGGCGCGGGCCTTGACCTCGACGAAGGCGATCAGGTTGCGGCGCCGCGCCACGATGTCGATCTCGCCATGCGGGGTGCGGTAACGTTTGGCGAGAATGCGGTAGCCCTTGGCCATGAGGTAGGCGGCGGCGCGGCTCTCCGCGGAAATACCGGTCTGGAACGCCGCGACGCGCTCGGGCGACGCGACCTTCGGTTCCGCAGGAATCTCAGTCTTCGCCATCGCTGCCCCGCGAGTCCTTTGCGAGCTCGAGCGCGCGGGCATAGACCTCGCGGCGCGGACGGCCCGACAACGCGACCGCGTGCGCCACGGCATCCTTGACGCTGTGCGCGGCAAGCTGCTCGCGCAACAGACTATCGAGCGCGTCCGATGTCAGAACCTCGGCGTCGGCCGCGGGCGGAGCGATCACCAGCACGAATTCGCCGCGTGTCTCCAGCGTTGCAGCCTCGCGCGCCAGCTCGCTCAGCGTTGCGCGCGAAATCTCCTCATGCAGCTTGGTCAGCTCGCGGCAGATCGCGGCCTCGCGCGGCCCCATGATCTCGGCGAGATCGGCCAGCGTATCCTGCATGCGGTTGCCTGACTCGAACATCACCAGCGTCGCGTCAATGCGGGCGAGCTCGGTGAGACGGCTGCGCCGCGCGGCTGATTTCGCCGGCAAGAAGCCTTCGAAGAAGAAGCGGTCGGTCGGCAGCGCGGCGACCGACAGCGCGGCCAGCACCGAGGACGGGCCGGGCAGCGCATACACCGCATGGCCGGCGGCGCAGACCTCGCGCACCAGCTTGAAGCCGGGATCGGAGATCAGCGGCGTGCCGGCGTCCGACACCAGCGCGACCGAGCCGCCTTGCCCGAGGGCTTCGAGGATTTTGGGACGCGCGGCCTCCGCATTGTGCTCGTGATATGGCTTGAGCTGGGCCGTGATCGCATAGCGCTCGGTCAGGCGGCGCGTGATGCGGGTGTCCTCGCACGCGATGACATCGACGCCGGCGAGCGTCTGCAGCGCCCGCAGGGTGATGTCGCCGAGATTGCCGATCGGGGTCGCGACCAGATGGAGGCCCGGCGCGGCCTTCGGCGCCGCGAGCCGATGGGCATCGATGGAGAAACCGCGCGAGGCGGCGTCTTGAGCTTCAGGCGTATTTATCGGGGCCGGCTTTGCGCGCATAATGGAGCCAACTTAGGCACGATCGCTAAGGCTGGGAACCGGCTCGCCGAAAAAGATCGTGCCCAAAGATCGTATCCAGGTGAGGGGCGAGGAACGGACGGGAATGTGATCGGTCGAGATCGCGCCGGGAGGCAGGAGGGGCCCTCGCGCCATATTCGCGACGGAAACGCCGCCTTGATGAGTGAATGAGTGACGGCGAAGAGTAGCCGGGACGGGATTGCGGCCGCGTTAAGCGATTGTTATCCTTTTGTTTTGGTTAACTATTTGCCGACACACTGCCTGAATCCGCGGCCCCCCGTCGCGGAAAGCAATGTCGTGATCGGCCGGCGAACGGCGGGTCGGAAGAGAAGCTGCCATGGTCGGCCCGCGTCATCCAAAGTCTCACCTTCCGGGATCCCCATCGCCAGGGGCGACCCGGCGGACTGCGCTCGGCCTGTTGCTCGGCGCGCCCGTGCTGTCGGCCTGCGCCGGCGTGCAGCAAAGCCTCAGCCAGTTCTCCAACCCGTTCTCGAGCTCCGCGCCGCCGGCCCAGCCGGCAGGACCGCAGCAGCAGGCGACGACCGCCGGCACCGGCGGCGTGAAGGTCGGCCTGATCCTGCCGCTCTCCGCGGCCGGCAATGCCGGGCTCGCCGCGCAATCGATGCGCAACGCCGCCGAGATGGCGCTGGCCGAGTTCCAGAACCCGAACATCCAGCTCCTGATCAAGGACGACAATGGCAGCCCGCAAGGCGCGCAGGCCGGCGCGCAGCAGGCGGTCGACGAGGGTGCCGAGATCATCCTCGGGCCGCTGTTCGCGCAATCGGTGCCGGCGGTGGCGCAGGTCGCGCGCACGCGCGGCATTTCCGTCATCGCCTTCTCGACCGATTCCAGCATCGCCGGACGCGGCGTCTATCTGCTCTCGTTCCTGCCGGAGTCCGACGTCAACCGCATCGTCGAATATTCCGCCGGCATCGGAAAGCGCTCCGTCGCGGTGCTGGTGCCCGACAACGCCTATGGCAATGTCGTCGAGGCCGCGGTGAAGGCGGCGGTGCCGCGGCGCGGCGGGCGCATCGTTGCGTTCGAGAAATACGGTGCCGATCGCGCCACGCCCGCGCGCACCGTGGCGCAGCAGCTCGGCAGTGCGGACGCGCTATTCATTGCCGATGACGGCGATGCCGTCGTGTCAGTGGCGGATGCGATGACGGCCGCGGGCGCGAACCTGCGCAACATCCAGCTGCTCGGCACCGGCCTGTGGGACAATCCGCGCGTCTATGCCAGCGCCGCGCTGCAGGGCGGCCTTTACGCCGCGCCCGATCCGGCCGGCTTCCGCGCCTTCTCCGGCCGCTACCGCACGAAATACGGCGCCGAGCCGATCCGCACCGCGACCCTTTCCTATGACGCGGTCGCGCTCGTTGCCGCGCTGGCGCGCACGCAAGGCGGCCAGCGCTTCTCCTCCGACGTGCTCACCAACCCCTCAGGCTTCGCCGGCATCGACGGCCTGTTCCGCTTCCGTGCTGATGGCACGAATGAACGCGGACTTGCCGTGATGAAGGTGACGCAAGGCGGCGGCGTTGCGGTGGCGGGCTCGCCGAAGAGCTTTGGGGCGTAATGGTTTCTTAGCCCGGATGGAGCGCAGCGTAATCCGGGTTCTGTCCACGCGGTGAGACCGTCCCGGATTGCGCTACGCTCCATCCGGGCTACGAGATCCGCTAAGCCGCCAAATCCGCGACCACGGCATCCAGCACCGGAAAACCGCTGCTGGTCACCCGCAGCCGTCCCGTCGCATCCACGGTGATCGCGCCTTCCTCGCGCAAGAGCGCGATGCGGCGGGGGTCGAGCGGGCGGCCGGCGAGGGCCTTGTAGCGCTCGGGATCGATGCCTTCGGCGAGACGCAAACCCATCAGCAGGAATTCGTCGGCGCGCTCCTCGCTGTTGAGGAGCTCGTCGCTGACGACACCGTCGCCGTTGGTCTCGACCCGCATCAGCCAGGCCTCGGGACGCTTCTCGGTGGCGGTGGCGTGGCGCACGCCGTCGATGTCGAGACGGCCATGTGCGCCCGGGCCGATGCCGGCATATTCCTCGCCGCGCCAGTACACCAGATTGTGCCGGCATTCGGCGCCGCGCCGCGCGTGATTGGAGATCTCGTAGGCGGGCAGCCCGAGCTTGTCGCAGGTCTCCTGCGTGACGTCGTAGAGCGCGCGGGCGACCGCTTCGTCCGGCGTCTTCAGCTTGCCGGCCTGGTGCAGGCCGAAGAAGGGCGTGCCTTCCTCGATCGTCAATTGATAGAGCGACAGATGCTCGGCCGCTTCATCGATGGCGTGCCGCAGCTCGCCCGCCCACATCGCCGGCGTCTGGTCGGGGCGGGCGTAGATCAGGTCGAACGAATAGCGGTCGAACGCGCGGCGCGCGATGGCGACGGCATCGAGCGCTTCGCGCGCGCTGTGCATGCGGCCGAGCGCTTTGAGCGAGGCGTCGTCGAGCGCCTGCACGCCCAGCGAGACGCGGTTGACGCCGGCGATGCGATAACCGGCAAAGCGCGTGGCTTCGACGCTGGTCGGGTTCGCTTCCAGCGTTACCTCGACGTCGCCTGCGACGGTCCAGTGCTTGCCGATCGCGTCTAACACCGCGCCGACGGTGGCGGGCTGCATCAGTGACGGCGTGCCGCCGCCGAGGAAGATCGAGGTGACCTCGCGGCCGGGCGCGCGCTCCGCGGTCGTTGCTATCTCACGCGCGAAGGCGGCGGCGAAGCGCGTCTCGTCGATCGCGGCATGGCGGACATGGCTGTTGAAGTCGCAATAGGGGCACTTCGACAGGCAGAACGGCCAGTGCACATAGACGCCAAACGCATCCTTGTTAGCGCGGCTCAAGGCAGATCTCCGCCAGTTTCCGAAAAGCGCGGGCGCGGTGCGACAGGCCGAGGCCAAGCGGCGGCAGGCCGTGCTTCTCGATGCTGGTCATCTCGCCGAAGGTGCGGATGTGCCCGTCCGGCAGGAACATCGGGTCGTAGCCGAAGCCGGCCGTGCCGCGCGGTGGCCAGATCAGCGTGCCGTCGACGCGCGCCTCGACCTCCTCGCGATGATCGTCGGGCCAGGCCACGCAAAGCGCGGAGACGAAGTGGGCCTTGCGCTTGTCCGGCGTGGTGGCGCCGCGCTCCTGCAGCAGGCGCTCGATCTGCGCCATCGCCGCGTTGAAATCCTTGGTTGGGCCGGCCCAGCGCGCGCTGTAGATTCCCGGCGCGCCATCGAGCGCATCGACCACGATGCCGGAATCGTCGGCGAAGGAGGGCAGCTTGGTCGCCTGCGCTGCGGCGACCGCCTTGATCGCGGCGTTGCTGCGGAAATCGTTGCCGGTTTCCTCGGGCTCGTCTAGGCCGAGCTCGCCGGCCGACACCGCCTCGATCCCGTACGGCGCGAGCAGCTCCCTCATCTCGGCGAGCTTGCCGGGATTGTGGGTGGCGATGACGAGCTTGTCGGTGATTCGGCGGTGCATGGGCCTATTGACTACGCCACGGCCAGTTTCTGCAAGTCCACCAGACGCGCAATGCCCTTCTGCGCCAGGGCGATCAGTTTCAGGAACTCGTCCTGCGTGAACGGCTCGCGTTCCGCGGTGCCCTGCACCTCGATGATGCGGCCATCGCCGGTCATGACGAAATTGGCGTCGGTCTCGGCTTCCGAATCCTCGGCATAGTCGAGATCGAGCACCGGCGTGCCGTTGTAGATGCCGCAGGAGATCGCGGCGACGTTGTCGCGCATCACGTTGGCCTTCACCATGTTGCGCGCCTTCATCCAGTTGAGGCAATCGGCAAGCGCGACCCAGGCGCCGGTGATCGAGGCCGTGCGCGTGCCGCCGTCGGCCTGGAGCACGTCGCAATCGACCGTGATCTGGCGCTCGCCGAGAGCTTCGAGATCGACGATGGTGCGAAGCGAGCGGCCGATCAGGCGTTGGATCTCGACCGTGCGGCCGCTCTGCTTGCCGGCGGAGGCCTCGCGGCGGGTGCGTTCGGAGGTCGCGCGCGGCAGCATGCCGTATTCGGCGGTGACCCAGCCGCGGCCCTGCCCCTTCAGCCACGGCGGCAGGCGATCCTCCAGTGTGGCGGTGACCAGCACATGGGTGTCGCCGAATTTAACGAGGCACGAGCCTTCCGCATATTTGACCACGCCGCGCTCCAGCGTCACGGGGCGCAATTCGTCGGGCGCACGGCGGCTTGGCCGCATGGGAAATCTCCAAAACTCACGGGAATAGGCTGTTCGCGGTGCTTGTAGGTGGGGCGGGGGTGGGCGGCAAGGGCTTATTCACCCCCTGACCGTCGGCCTGCAAACGCCACGCTTGTCAGACGCGGCCCGGATGGACAAATTATAAGGATCCGAGAGGAGTTACCGTCTGTGGCCCATCACGATCCGATCCATCTGATCGCGCCGCGCGCAGGCCTTGCCCAGCTCAACGAGCGTTCCCGCGACATCTTTCGTCAAATTGTCGAAAGCTATCTCGCGACCGGTGAGCCGGTCGGCTCGCGCAACATTTCCCGCCTGATTGCGATGCCGCTGTCGCCGGCATCTGTGCGCAACGTCATGGCCGATCTGGAACAGCTCGGCCTGATCTATGCCCCGCACACCTCCGCCGGCCGGCTGCCGACGGAACTGGGCCTGCGCTTCTTCGTCGATGCCCTGATGCAGGTCGGCGACCTCAACGAGGCCGAGCGGCAGGCGATCCAGAGCCAGCTCTCGTCCGTCGGCGAGGCGCAATCGGTCGAGGCGGCGCTGGACCAGGCCTTGATGCGGCTCTCCGGTCTGACCCGGGCCGCCGCCGTCGTGCTGACGCCGAAATCCAATGCGCGGCTGAAGCACATCGAATTCGTCCGCCTGGAACCGGAAAAAGCGCTGGTGATCCTGGTCGGCGAAGACGGCCAGGTTGAAAACCGCGTGTTGACGCTGCCGCCCGGAGTTCCCTCTTCGGCGCTGACAGAGGCCGGCAATTTCCTCAATGCGCGGATCCGCGGCCGCACCTTGGCCGAAGCGCGGCTCGAGCTCGAGACCGCACTCGGCGAGGCCCGTGCCGAGCTCGATCAGCTGACACAGAAAGTGATCTCGGCCGGCATTGCCAGCTGGTCCGGCGGCGAGAGCGAGGACCGTCAGCTCATCGTCCGCGGCCACGCCAATCTGCTCGAAGATCTGCACGCGCTGGAGGATCTGGAGCGGGTTCGCCTGTTGTTCGACGACCTCGAGACCAAGCGCGGCGTGATCGATCTGCTCGGCCGGGCCGAGACCGCCGAAGGCGTGCGCATCTTCATCGGCAGTGAGAACAAGCTGTTCTCGCTGTCGGGGTCCTCCACCATCATCTCGCCCTATCGGGATGCCGCCGGCCACATCGTCGGCGTTCTCGGCGTGATCGGCCCGACG
The DNA here is from genome assembly GCF_025200905.1 of Bradyrhizobium yuanmingense. Taxonomy (NCBI): domain Bacteria; kingdom Pseudomonadati; phylum Pseudomonadota; class Alphaproteobacteria; order Hyphomicrobiales; family Nitrobacteraceae; genus Bradyrhizobium; species Bradyrhizobium yuanmingense. The sequence goes on from NZ_CP104173.1 coordinate 7,518,916, forward strand.
CGGCTGAATTATGCCCGCGTGATCCCGACCGTGGACTACGCCGCCCGCATCGTCAGCCGCCTGTTGGGGGGCTGACCGGCCTTTCTGTCGATCACGGGCGCTTGATTTTCGCGGGCTTAAGCACGATATCCGGGCCAACATCCCTGAAACGAGTTCGAGATCAGAGCCGATGACCGAGCAAGACCGGCAACCCCAAGACACGACTGCAGCGACCGGCGAGCCCGTGGTGTCGAAACCCTACATCATGCCCGACGATCCCGAGCCGGGTTCGGTCGAAACCCTGCAAAAGGAAGCGGCTGAAGCGCGCGACCGCATGCTGCGGACGCTGGCCGAGATGGAGAATTTGCGCAAGCGCACCGCCAAGGAAGTTGCCGACGCCCGCCTCTATGGCATCACCGGCTTCGCGCGCGACGTGCTCGACATCGCCGACAATCTCCAGCGCGCACTCGATGCCGTTCCGGCGGAGGCGCGTGCTGCGGCCGATCCCGGCCTGGTCTCGTTGATCGAGGGCGTCGAGCTCACGGAGCGCGCGCTGCTCAACGCGCTGGAAAAACACGGCGTGAAGAAGCTGGATCCTCAGGGCCAGAAGTTCGACCCGAACTTCCACCAGGCAATGTACGAAGTGCCTGACGCGTCGGTGCCGTCGGGCACCGTGGTGCAGATCATGCAGGCCGGCTACACCATCGGTGACCGCGTGCTGCGCCCGGCGCTGGTCGGCGTCGCCAAGGGCGGCGCGAAGACTGCGCCCGCGGCGAACAACAACGAATCGAGCAGCGCGGCGAACTGAGTGTTGGCGTCATTCCGGGGCTCGGCGAAGTCGAGAACCCGGAATCCATCGAACAGCAGAGACAACCGCACAATGGATTCTCAGGTGCGCAAATTGCGCACCATAGCTCGCGCTGAAGCGCGCCCCGGAATGACGGAAGATGGCGCGCCGCCTACGCGCTCACCGCGATATCCGCAGACTGAATCCGCTTCACGCCCGCCTTGGCCATGTCGGCCCAGGCCTTGGCGAGCGAGCCCTGCGTGTCGATGCCGCGGCAGGCGTCTTCCACCACATAGACCTCGAAGCCCGCCTTGCGCCCGTCGAGCGCGGTCCAGGCGACGCAGAAGTCTGTCGCAAGACCAGCGACGAAGACGCGCTTGATCTTGCGGCCCCTCAGGTAGCCGGCGAGCCCGGTCGAGGTCTTGCCGTCGGCCTCGAGGAAGGCCGAATAGCTGTCGACGTTCTTGTGAAATCCCTTGCGGATGATGAGCTCGGCGTGCGGGATCGACAGGTCCTTCGACAGCGCCGCGCCCTCGGTGCCCTGCACGCAATGGTCCGGCCACAGCACCTGCTTGCCGTAGGGCAGGTCGACCGTTTCGAACGGCTTCTTGCCGGAATGAACCGACGCAAACGAAACGTGGCCCGGCGTGTGCCAGTCCTGCGTCAGCACCACATTCGCAAATGCCTTCGAGATCTTGTTGATGACCGGCACCACCTGCTCGCCTTCCTTCACCGCGAGGCTCCCGCCGGGCAGGAAGCAGTTCTGCACGTCGATCACGAGCAGCGCGGACGCTTCGTCCGGCTTGATCGGTGCGGCCGCGAACAGCGCGCTTGGCGCGAGCGTCGCCAGCGCCGTCGTTCCAAGCATTGCCAAGACCTGTCGCCGAACCAGCATGTCTACCTCCCCTCCAGGATGATCCAACGGGAGGAAGCCTAGTTCCGTTCGTATACGAACAGAAGCCTGAAAATGCAGCGGGTTCTGTCCAGCGCGTGGGCTGACAAAGCCCATAGCGCCGTCATCCCGGGGCGCGCAAAGCGCGAACCCGGGATCCATAACCACAGGGAGAAGTTGGGCGAAGGTTCTTCGTGAAACTGCGACCAACCACGATTAGCGCCGGCTTCGCCCTACCCCTTCGGCTGAATCCCGTCGCGTACGGTGCGGAAGCGGGTGAAGGCGGCTTGCCATTGGTCGCGCGGGGCGCTGGCGATGATGCGCAATGATGCGCCGCCGCTCGAGAAGCGGATCCACTGCACCACCGTCACCGGGACCTTGTCCTTGCCGCTGACGCCGTCGATCCGGGTCTCGAAGCCTTGCTGGCCGTTGATGCGGATCGGCTCGGACATGGTGATGCGCGACTCGCGCACGCCGGGAATCTGGAGCGCCGCCTCCTGGGCGAAGCGGGCGCGGTCGTCGGCGGCTTGCGGGGTGGCGCCGATCAGGCCGAGGATCATGAACGGCCTCGCCTCGTAGCCCACGCTCTCATCGCCGTCGGCCAGGATGATGCTCGAGCCCGGTGCCAGGGTCTTGATGTCCTTGAAGTCGGCGAGATCGGTGATCTTGAACGGCAGCAGCGCGATCTGCTCCTCGGCCGAGACCTGCCTGCGGGTGGTGGCGCTCGCGAACATCTGTCGCACCGCCTCGTCCGTGTAGATCTTGGTCGCATTCTCCGGGATCTGCACCGCGACATAGCCGGAGAAGCCGGCGCCGGGCACGATCATCGAATAGCGCTTCACCGGGGTATCGCCGGCCTTGCCGCTTTCGGTGGTGAAATAGGCAAGGCCAGCGGGGGTCTCGACCTTGTCCTGCTTGACGCCGCCGGTCCCGCCGGGATTGGAATTGAAGGCGCTCACGACCTCGCCATAGGCGGCCGGCGGCAGCTCGGTGACCAGCACCTTGACGTTGCCGTCCTCGCTCTCGAAGCCCGGAAAGGTCTTGGCCGTGCTGAGGCCGATCAACGGCACCATGCCGAGACGCAAGCCGGGTGGGAAAACGACGTCGGCGGCGAAGGCCGGAAGCGCTGTTACGGCGAGGAGGGCGAGCGCGGCGAGGGGGCGGGTCAGCTTCATGGCCACTCTGATTGGTTCACATTGAGGCCGTTCGATGGTCGGCCACCGGGCCGCTTTGTCGCGCGAAGCAGCTGCGCTGGCTGTGCGGTCGGTCCGCCTTTTAGCCGGTTTGGCCTCGCCGCAACAGGGCGGGCGGGCTTGCGGGTGCGGGGGCTTGCCGACGCCCGGACCTGTTAATAATTCCTCACCCGCAAGGGCGGTTGAGCCCGGATATCACCTTCCAAAACCCGATGTTTTAGCGGCAGAAACCTAGCTTCGGTCCTTGCGGGCCCCTCCCCCCCTCCTATATGAGCCTCAATCATCGCAATATCGCGGATGTTTGATCTTAGGGGGTTTCGGTTCGGGTGCCTCTTGGGCCCAGCCAACCTGCCGCAAAAAGAAGGATATCAGGACCATGGGAAAGGTCATTGGGATCGACCTCGGCACCACGAATTCGTGCGTCGCCGTGATGGATGGCAAGAACGCCAAAGTCATCGAGAATTCCGAAGGCATGCGCACGACGCCTTCGATCGTCGCCGTCACGGATGACGGTGAGCGCCTCGTCGGCCAGCCGGCCAAGCGCCAGGCCGTCACCAATCCCGAGCGCACCTTCTTCGCAGTGAAGCGCCTCATCGGCCGCCGCTACGACGACCCGATGGTCGAGAAGGACAAGAAGCTCGTTCCCTACAAGATCGTGAAGGCTTCCAACGGCGACGCCTGGGTCGAGGCCGACGGCCAGACCTACTCGCCCTCGCAGGTCTCGGCTTTCATCCTGCAGAAGATGAAGGAGACCGCGGAAGCCCATCTCGGCCAGAAGGTCGAGCAGGCCGTCATCACCGTTCCCGCCTACTTCAACGACGCTCAGCGCCAGGCGACCAAGGACGCCGGCAAGATCGCGGGGCTCGAAGTGCTGCGCATCATCAACGAGCCGACCGCGGCCGCGCTCGCCTATGGCCTCGACAAGACCAAGGCCGGCACCATCGCGGTGTATGACCTCGGCGGCGGTACGTTCGATATCTCCATTCTCGAAATCGGCGACGGCGTGTTCGAGGTGAAGTCGACCAACGGCGACACCTTCCTCGGCGGCGAAGATTTCGACATGCGCCTCGTGGGTTATCTCGCCGACGAGTTCCAGAAGGAGCAGGGCATCAACCTGCGCAACGACAAGCTCGCGCTGCAGCGCCTGAAGGAAGCCGCTGAAAAGGCCAAGATCGAGCTGTCCTCGACGACGCAGACCGAGATCAACCTGCCCTTCATCACCGCGGACCAGACCGGCCCGAAGCATCTGACGATGAAGCTCACCCGCGCCAAGTTCGAGGCGCTGGTCGACGACCTCATCCAGAAAACCGTCGAGCCCTGCCGCAAGGCGCTGAAGGACGCCGGCGTCACCGCCGGTGAGATCGGCGAGGTCGTGCTGGTCGGCGGCATGTCGCGCATGCCGAAGGTCCAGGAAGTCGTGAAGCAGCTGTTCGGCAAGGAGCCGCATAAGGGTGTCAACCCGGACGAAGTCGTGGCGATCGGCGCTGCGATCCAGGCCGGCGTGCTCCAGGGCGACGTCAAGGACGTGCTGCTGCTCGACGTCACCCCGCTGTCGCTGGGCATCGAGACGCTGGGCGGCGTGTTCACCCGCATCATCGACCGCAACACCACGATCCCGACCAAGAAGAGCCAGGTGTTTTCGACGGCTGAGGACAACCAGAACGCCGTCACCATCCGCGTCTTCCAGGGCGAGCGTGAAATGGCGGCCGACAACAAGATGCTTGGTCAGTTCGACCTGATGGGCATTCCGCCGGCGCCGCGCGGTATGCCGCAGATCGAGGTGACCTTCGACATCGACGCCAACGGCATCGTCAACGTCTCGGCCAAGGACAAGGCCACGGGCAAGGAGCAGCAGATCCGCATCCAGGCCTCCGGCGGTCTGTCGGAAGCCGACATCGAGAAGATGGTCAAGGACGCCGAGGCCAATGCCGAGGCGGACAAGAAGCGCCGCGAGGCCGTCACCGCCAAGAACGAGGCGGATGGCCTGGTGCATTCGACCGAGAAGGCTTTGGCCGAGCACGGCTCGAAGGTTGCCGAGAGCGAGCGCCGCGCCATCGAGGATGCCGTCAGCGACCTCAAGGAAGCGCTGAAGGGCGACGATGCCGAGGCGATCAAGGCCAAGACCCAGACGCTGGCGCAGGCTTCGATGAAGCTCGGCGAGGCCATGTACAAGCAGCAGGCCGAGGCCGACGCCAAGAAGGATGCGGCCAAGGACGACGTCGTCGACGCGGAATTCACCGAGGTCGACGACGACAAGAACAACAAGAAGTCCGCTTAAGCCCCGAGAGGGTGACGATGCGGACGGCTTGGACCCCACACACGCTACCGGCCTCCTCCCTTGCGGGGGAGGCCGTCGTGTCGGGACGGACGGGCCAGGACTCCTTTCAAGGCTCCTTCAAAGTCGGCCCCGTTACGATCGATCAATTCCCAGCCGTTATTCTCAGCGCTGCCAGGCTGCCCTCCGCCGCAAGGTCGAAGGGCGCTCATACCGCCGCATGTCAGCGTTGTTCCGCGCCAACTTGAATCGCGATTGGATAGACCGAGCCCATCATGTCCACGTCCACCAAGCGCTGCTATTACGAGACCCTCGAAGTCGAACGCGACGCCGACGAAGGCAAGCTGAAATCGTCGTTCCGCAAGCTGGCGATGAAATTCCATCCCGACCGCAACCCCGGGGATGAGACCAGCGAAGTCAAGTTCAAGGAAATCAACGAGGCTTACGAGGTCCTGAAGGACAAGGACAAGCGGGCCGCGTATGACCGTTACGGCCACGCCGCGTTCGAGCAGGGCGGCGGCTTCGGCGGTGGCGCCGGTTTCGGTGCCGGCTTCGCCTCCTCTTTCTCCGACATCTTCGAGGACCTGTTCGGCATGGCCGGGCAGCGCGGCCGCGGCGGCCGCGAGCGCGGCGCCGATCTGCGCTACAACATGGAAATCACCCTCGAGGAAGCCTTTGGCGGCAAGACCGCGCAGATCGAGATTCCTGTCTCGGTCACCTGCGAGGCCTGCTCGGGCATCGGTGCCAAGGCCGGCACCAAGCCGAAGACCTGTTCGACCTGCGGCGGCGCCGGCCGCGTGCGGCAGTCGCAGGGCTTCTTCACGCTGGAGCGGACCTGCCCGGGCTGTCAGGGCCGCGGTCAGATGATCGAGGACGCCTGCCCATCCTGCTCGGGACAAGGGCGGGTGACCCGCGAGCGGACGCTCTCGGTCAACATTCCGCAAGGTGTCGAGGACGGCACACGGATCAGGCTCGCCGGCGAGGGCGAGGCTGGCGTCCGCGGCGGGCCGCCCGGCGATCTCTACATCTTCCTGTCGCTGGCCCAGCACCAGTTCTTCCAGCGTGACGGCGCGGATCTGCATTGCCGCGTGCCGATCTCGATGGTGACCGCCGCGCTCGGCGGCGAATTCGAGGTGCCGACCATCGACAAGGGCAAGACCAAGGTGAAGGTGCCCGCCGGCACCCAGTCGGGCCGCCGATTCCGCATTGCATCAAAGGGCATGCCGGTGCTGCGGTCGCGCCAGATGGGCGACATGTACGTTCAGGTCATGGTCGAGACCCCGCAGAACCTCACCAGGAAGCAGCAGGAATTGCTGGCCGAGTTCGAAAAGCTCTCCTCCGGCAATACCCAGCCGGAAGCCGAGGGTTTCTTCGCCAAGGTCAAGGATTTCTTCGGCAATCGGGCGAACTGACGCGTCTTGACCGTATCGCCTCCGGCCTATACGTCTTTATGACCATTTTCTGACACGCCGCGGTCCTGCGGTTCCGTCCGGTCCCGACATGCCATTGCCATCGTCCGCGCGTGCGTTGAAGAAGCCTCGTCTCGATGACGAGGTGCGCTTTCTCAGGTCGTGGATCGAAAAGCCCTTGCACATGGGCGCGGTGATGCCGTCCGGCAAGCTGCTGGCGCGGACCATGGCTCATTATGTCGATCCCGATTCCGACGCACCGGTAGTCGAGCTCGGACCCGGCACCGGCGCCATCACGTCCGCGCTGATCGAGCGCGGGATCGACCAGAAACGTCTCGTTCTCGTCGAATACAATCCCGGCTTCTGCGCGCTGCTGCGCGACCGCTACCCGCAAGCCAAGGTGGTGCAGGGCGATGCCTACCGCCTGCGCGACACGCTCTGGAATGTCTTGAGCGCGCCGGCCAGCGCGGTCGTGTCCGGCCTGCCGCTCGTCACCAAACCGATGCTGACGCGGCTGCGGCTCATCCGCGATGCCTTCACCGCGCTCGCGCCCGGTGCGCCCTTCATCCAGTTCACCTATGCGGTGGTGCCGCCGATCCCGAAATCGCTATCCGGCGTGTCCACAGAGGCCTCGGAACGGATCTGGATGAACCTTCCGCCGGCCCGCGTCTGGGTGTATCGCAAGCATTAAATCCGCCGGCTCCTCTTTGCGCGGCGGGCTCGTTTCGCCGAATGCATGAGATTGGATGCCAGCCCCCAAGATCCTGATCATTCCCGGCTCGCTGCGCACCGGCTCGCACAATGCGAAGCTGGCGGCGGTGGCGGCCTATGAATTTGCTCAGGTCGGCGTCGACGTCACCCGCATCTCGCTCGCCGATTTTCCGCTGCCGATCTATGACGGCGATCTCCAGGCCAAATCCGGCGTGCCCAAGCACGCGATCAATCTGAAGCGCATGATCGGCGCGCATCACGGCGTCCTCATCGTCTCGCCCGAATACAACGCCTCGGTGCCGCCGCTGCTGAAGAACGCGATCGACTGGGTCAGCCGCGTGCACGAGCTGCACGAGGCGCGCGGAGAGGTGTTCCGCAACCGGGTCTTCGCGCTTGCCGGCGCGTCGCAGAGCCGGTTAGGTGCTGCTCGCGCGCTGCAGGCCCTGCGGCTGATCCTCTCCGCCTGCCACGCCAACGTGATTGCCAGCCAGCTCACGCTCGCCTTTGCCGACCAGGCCTATGACGATAGGGACAGGCTGAAGAACGAGGGCGATATCGCCGCGCTGAAGGAGCTGGTGGCGCAATTGATCGACGTTTCCCAACGCATGATGTGAGGTGACATGACGCCAGCCGAGATCGCCCCGAAGGACCGCCTGATCGTTGCGCTCGATCTGCCGAGCGTTGATGCCGCGGAGGCGATGATCGCGAAGCTCGGCGACAGCGTCACGTTCTACAAGATCGGCTATCAACTCGCTTATGCCGGCGGCCTGCCGCTGATCGGCAAGCTCGCTGATGCGGGCAAGAAGGTGTTCGCCGATCTCAAGATGCACGACATCGGCAACACCGTGACGCGCGGCGTGGAGAGCGTCGCCAAGCTGGGCGCGACCTTCGTCACCGTGCACGCCTATCCGCAGACCATGAAAGGCGCCGTCGAAGGCCGCGGCAGCGCCAGCCTGAAGATCCTCGCCGTGACGGTGCTGACGTCCTACGACGACGACGATTTGCATGCGGCCGGTTATCGGCTCAGCGTGTCGGAGTTGGTCGAGGCGCGTGCGCAGCAGGCGCAGGTGCTCGGTGTCGATGGCCTCGTGTCCTCGCCGGAGGAGGTGGGTAGCCTGCGCAAGATCGTCGGCCACCAGATGAGCCTCGTCACCCCCGGCATTCGTCCGGCGGGCGCCGCCAGCGGCGACCAGAAGCGCATCATGACGCCTAGCCGTGCGATCGCCGCCGGCGCGGATTATCTGGTCGTCGGGCGCCCGGTTGTGGAAGCCGCCGATCCCAAGGCGGTCGCGGACACCATCCACGCCGAGATCGCGCAAGCTCTCGGGTAATCCATCAACAACAGGGAGAAGAACAATGGCAAAAGGCTACTGGATCGGGCGTGTCGACGTCAGCAATGACGAGGGCTATAAGCCCTACGCCATCGCCAACGGCCCGATCTTCAAGAAATGGGGCGGCCGCTTCGTCGTCCGCGCCGGCAAGTTCACCGCCGTCGAAGGCGCCAGCCGCAACCGCAACGTCGTGATCGAATTCCCTGACTACGAGACCGCGCTCGCCTGCTACAACTCGCCGGAATACCAGGCCAACATCAAGGTGCGCCAGCCGCACTCGATCGCCGACCTCATCGTCATCGAAGGCTACGACGGCCCGCAGCCGCAGGACGGCTGAGGCTCGATCCCGTCTTACCCTCCCTGGAGGGGCCTGGAGGGGAAGGGTCGATCGCGCGCAGCGCGAGCGGGGCGGGGTGATCTCTCCACCGGGCACTGTTCGTCGCGGAGAGACCGTCACCCCACCCCGTCACGCAATCTCGCTTTGCTCGATCGCGTGCCGACCCACGGGCGAGCTACGCTCGTCCCGGGCCCCTCCAGGGAAAAAGTAAGAGCGCCTGCGCCCCCCGATCGCCCCTCGGTTGCCGGAACTGCCTCCCCCCGCTACAACGGCCTCGAAGAGGATCACACCATGTCCGACATGCGCTTGATTGTTGCGGGAGCCGGCGGCCGGATGGGCCGGGCGCTGGTGCGGGCGATTGCTGAAAGCGAGGGCGCCGTGCTGGCCGGCGCGCTGGAGGCGCCGGGCTCCCAGCTGCTCGGCAAGGATGCCGGCGTGCTCGCCGGCCTGCCCGCCAACGGCATCAAGCTCTCCGCCGATCTCTGGGCGATGTGCAAGGAGGCCGACGGCATCCTCGATTTCACAGTGCCTGCGGCGACCATCGCCAATGTCGCGATCGCCGCCGAACGCGGCCTCGTGCACGTCATCGGCACGACCGGCCTGTCCGGCTCGGACAATGCCGTGATCAAGAGCGTCACCAATCGCGCCGTGGTGGTGCAGTCGGGCAATATGAGTCTCGGCGTCAATCTGCTCGCCGCCGTGGTCAAGCGCGTTGCCAAGGCGCTCGACCAGAGTTTTGATATCGAGATCGTCGAGACCCATCACCGCATGAAGGTCGATGCACCCTCGGGCACCGCGCTGATGCTGGGGCAGGCCGCAGCGAGCGGCCGCGGGGTTACTCTCGATGACCATTCCGAACGCGGCCGGGACGGCATCACCGGCGCCCGCCGGCCGGGCAATATCGGCTTCGCCTCCTTGCGCGGCGGCACCGTGGCCGGCGATCACAGCGTGACCTTCCTCGGCCCGTTCGAGCGCCTGACGCTGTCGCATCAGGCCGAGGACCGCATGCTGTTCGCCCATGGTGCGCTCAAGGCGGCGCTGTGGGCGCACGGCAAGAAGCCGGGGCACTACACCATGGCCGACGTGCTCGGCCTCGACGATATCTGATCCAATCAAGCAACGGAAAGCAGTCAATGAGCGAACGCCTTCTCGTGCTCGTGCGCCACGGCCAGAGCGAATGGAATCTGAAGAACCTGTTCACGGGCTGGAAGGACCCTGACCTCACCGAGCTCGGCGTGAAGGAAGCCAAAGAAGCCGGCCGCAAGCTGAAGGCACAGGGCCTGGTGTTCGACGTCGCCTACACCTCGGTGCTGACGCGCGCGCAGCACACGCTCGATCTCATCCTCGCTGAGCTCGGCCAGGAGGGTCTGCCGACTTCGAAGGACCTCGCGCTCAACGAGCGCGACTACGGCGATCTCTCCGGTCTCAACAAGGACGACGCCCGCAAGAAATGGGGCGAGGAGCAGGTGCTGATCTGGCGCCGCTCCTACGACGTGCCGCCGCCCGGCGGCGAAAGCCTGAAGGACACGCTCGCGCGCGCGTTGCCGTACTACGTGCAGGAGATCCTGCCCGGTGTGCTCAACGGCAAGCGCACGCTGGTTGCCGCCCACGGCAACTCGCTGCGCGCGCTGATCATGGTGCTGGAGAAGCTCTCGCCCGAAGGCATTTTGAAGCGCGAGCTCGCCACCGGCGTGCCGATCATCTACCGCCTCAACGCGGATTCGACCGTGGCCTCGAAGCTGGATCTGGCGGGGTAGACTTTGCCGCAAGCGCGGTGCCGTAGGGTGGGTTAGACGGCGACTGCGCAAAGCGCAGTCGCTGGCGTAACCCACCACTTCTGTTCTGCGGAAACCAGAGAGGTGGATTACGCTGCGCTAACCCACCCTGCGAAATCCTACTGCATCTTGCCTACTGCAGCCCCAGCTGCCCGGCCTCCCAGCCCAGCATCGCCTGCTTGCGGGTGATGCCCCAATGATAGCCGGTGAGCGTGCCGCTCTTGCCGAGTGCGCGGTGGCAGGGCACGACGAAGGAGACCGGGTTCTTGCCGACGGCGGCACCGACGGCGCGTGAAGCCTTGGGATTCCTGATGTTGCAGGCGATGTCGGAATAGGACACTGCGCGGCCCATTGGAATCTTCAAGAGCGTCTCCCACACCCGCACTTCGAAATCGGTGCCGATCAGCACCACGCGCAGCGGCTGGTCCGGCCGCCACAATTTTGGATCGAAGATGCGCGCCGCGAGCGGCGCGGTGCCTTCATGATCTTCCACATAGGTGGCGTTCGGCCAGCGCCGCGTCATGTCGGCGAGCGCGATCTTCTCCTCGCCGTGGTCGGCGAAGGCGAGGCCCGACAGGCCGCGATCGGTGGCGATCACGATCGCGGTGCCGAACGGCGAGGAATGGAAGCCGTAGCGCAGGGTGAGGCCGGCACCGCCGTTCTTCCATTCGCCCGGCGACATCGCTTCATGGGTGACGAAGAGATCGTGCAGCCGGCCCGGCCCGGACAGGCCGGAGTCGAGCGCCGCGTCAAGGATGCTGGCGGAATCCCTGAGCAGGTTCTTGGCGTGGTCGAGGGTGAGCGCCTGCATGAAAGCCTTCGGCGTGATCGAAGCCCAGCGGCGGAACAGATGGTGCAGCTCATCCGGCGTGACGCCAGCGGCATCCGCCATCGCCTCGATGGTCGGTTGCGCGCGCCAGTTCGCCGAGATGAAGGCGATCGCCCGCCGCACCGAATCATAGTCGCGCAACGCGGCGTTCTGGGTGCCCGGCCTGGCCAGGCGCTGGTCATGTATCGCAAGGGTCATCATGACCGGAAATGTAGGGGAGGCGCTGGCGCGAAACCACCCGATTTCCGACTGTGCTCAGGTCGCCGGATGATAGGTCGGGCCGCGCCGCGCGGCGTTGAGAGCCCCCACCAAGGCATTGTAAAAGCTGGCCTTTTCTGCCGGCCCGAGAAAGCCCGCGATGAGCAGGCGGCGGCCGCGGGAGATCAGATAAAGGTGCTCGATGCCGTATTCCTCATCGACCTCTTGGTCGAGCCGGACCCAGAGCGGATTGAAGGTCCATTCGGAAACCTGGCCACGATGACTGACGCGCCGCACCCGCAATTCCGACGGCGTCACCACGATTTCCTCGCTGGCCCGTGCGGCGCGAAAATTGACCTTGAAGGCCCACCAGATCACGAGCACGTCGAGACCGAAGAAGCCGAACACCGGCCAGGCGCCCATCATCAGGAAAGCAAGGCCCGTGACGAAGCCGACGGCGCTCAGGAACAGCATCACGGCGAGAAAGCCGGTGCGGTTCAGCGAGCGGTGCGGCGTCAGCAGCGCGGAGAAGATCTGAGGCTCATCCTCGCTCTCAGATCGCGACCGCGCTATTTCGTTGCTTGTGCTCATCGTCCATCAGTATATCCCGATCATGGCGAAAATCACCCGCAAGCCGGTCCCGCGCAAAGCGGCGGTGCCGAAGAGAACGGCAAGACCGGTCGCGACCAAGCCGAAAGCGCCCGCGAAGAAATCACTTAAAGCCACAAGACCGTGGACGCCGGCCGAGGTCCACGAGGTCTTCAGCCGTTTCCGCAAGGCCAATCCGGAGCCCAAGGGCGAGCTCGAGCACGTCAACCCGTTCACGCTGCTGGTCGCGGTGGTGCTGTCGGCACAGGCGACCGATGCCGGCGTCAACAAGGCGACGCGTGCGCTGTTCGACGTTGCCGACACCCCGCAGAAGATGCTCGATCTCGGTGAGGAGCGCTTGCGCGACTACATCAAGACGATCGGACTCTACCGCACCAAGGCCAGGAACGTGATCGCGCTGTCGGCCAAGCTGCTCAATGAATTCGGCGGCGAGGTGCCGCGCACGCGCACGGAGATCGAGTCATTGCCCGGCGCAGGTCGCAAGACCGCCAACGTCGTGCTCAACATGGCCTTCGGCGAGCACACCATGGCGGTCGACACCCATGTCTTCCGCGTCGGCAACCGCACGGGCCTAGCGCCCGGCAAGACGCCGCTGGAGGTCGAGCTTGGCCTGGAAAAGGTGATCCCGGCCGAGTTCATGCTGCACGCGCATCATTGGCTGATCCTGCACGGCCGTTATACGTGCCTCGCGCGCAAGCCACGCTGCGAAGTCTGCCTGATCAACGATCTCTGTCGCTGGCCGGAGAAGACGGTGTGAGGCAACGCCGCCCCGGGCCGCTATCGCACCTGCCGCGCCGGCTCGATCAGCTCGGGCCGCGGGCCTGACAGGCGCTTGTGCATGTGGACCATGAAGGCCATGCCGAAGATCGGTGTCGCCAGGTTCACGATCGGAATCGAGACGAAGGCGGCGATGAACAGGCCGGCGGTGAAGATGGTCGCGGCATTGTCGCGCCGCATCGCCTTGGCTTCCTCCGGCGGGCGGAAGCGCATCGCGGCGAGCTCGAAATATTCGCGGCCCAGCAGCCAGGCGGCGGCGAGGAAGAAGATCAGGAAACCGGCGCCGGCGAACAGCACCAGCGGCAGAGCGGCGAGATAGACCAGGATGGCCACGAGCGCGGTCTTGATGCCCTCGAGCATCGCCCGGCTGAACGGCAGTGCCGCGCCCGGCCGCTCGGCCGGATAATGCTCGCGCTCGACGATGTCGGCGACGTCGTCGACGAACAGGCTCGCCACCAGCGAGGTGATCGCCGGCATCAGGAAGATGCCGCCGAACACGACGCCGAGACCCGTCGCGATCGAGACGATCCAGGAGAGAACCTCGATCGAAGAATGCCAGCCCGGCCCGAGCAGGCCTTCCAGCCAGACCTCGCCGGAGGTCGCAAACCAGCTGAGCAGCCGCTGCAAGCCGATCGCCAGCACGGTGATCAGCACCAGCGCGAGCCCGATCGACCGCCACAGGATCGAGCGCATCGGCGGCGAGATCAATTGCGACAGCGCCTTGATGGCGGCATCCAGCATGGGGGACCCTCTGAAATAAACACCTCGCGAGAGGTAGACACCCAATGCGGCTTCGGCAAGGGCGGGGGCAGCCCTCGGCCGCGGACGCGGCGCGAGCTCTTGCTCACCCTCCCCTGGAGGGGGAGGGTAAGATCCAGCCTAGTCGTGTCTATGCCCGTGCTTGCGCGCCTTCGCCGACTTGCCGTCCCCCGTCGGGATCATCACCACGCGGCCGTAGCGCACGCCGCGTTCGGCGATGATGTGATCGGCGAAATGCCTGACCTCGGAGGCCGCGCCGCGCAGCGCCGTCATCTCCATGCAATTGTTGTCGTCGAGGTGGACATGCAGCGTCGCCAGCGCGAGGTCGTGGTGGCCGTGGAATTCCTGCACCAGCCGTTTCGACAGATCGCGCGCTGCGTGGTCATAGACGTAGATGAGGCCGGCAACGCATTGGCCGGTTTGCGCGGTGTCCTCGGCGCTCTGCTGCAGGCCGGCGCGCGCGAGGTCGCGGATGATCTCGGAGCGGTTCTGGTAACCGCGCGCTTCGGCCGCGGCGTCGATCTCCGCCAGGAGATCGTCCTCGATCGTGATGGTAATCCGCTGCATCAGATGCTCCCGCTTATGTCCTCTGAACCGTAGCCCGGATGGAGCGAAGCGCAATCCGGGACGGTGCAATATGCGGCAGGACCCCCGGATTTCGCTTACGCTCCATCCGGGCTACACAGCGTCCTTACAGCCGCGTCGCACGCAGCCGCAGCGCGTTGCCGACGACGCTGACCGAGGACAGCGCCATCGCCGCCGCGGCGATGATCGGGGAGAGCAGCAGACCGAACGCCGGATAGAGAACGCCGGCGGCGATCGGAATCCCGGCGGCGTTGTAGATGAAGGCGAAGAACAGGTTCTGCCGGATGTTGCTCATCGTCGCCTGCGACAGTTTTCGCGCGCGGACGATGCCGACGAGGTCGCCCTTGAGCAGCGTCACGCCGGCGCTCTCCATCGCAACGTCGGTGCCGGTGCCCATGGCGATGCCGACCTCGGCCGCCGCCAGTGCCGGCGCGTCGTTGACGCCGTCGCCGGCCATGGCGACGCTGCGGCCGGCCTTCTGCAGCTTGGTCACTACCGCGCTCTTCTGGTCCGGCAGCACTTCGGCCTCGACCTCGGCGATGCCGAGCCGGCGCGCCACGGCCTCGGCCGTGGTGCGGTTGTCTCCGGTCAGCATGATCACCTTGATGCCTTCCGCCGCGAGCGCCTTCAGCGCCTCCGGCGTCGAGGCCTTGACCGGATCGGCGATCGCGAACAGGCCGGCAAGCCGGCCGTCGACGGCCATGTTGATCACGGTGGCGCCGTCACCGCGCAGCCGCTCGGCTTCGGCGGCGAGCGACTCGGTGTCGATGCCGATCGACGACAGATATCTGGCATTGCCGAGCACGATGGTCTTGCCGTCGACCTTGCCCGTCGCGCCCTTGCCCGTCGGCGAGTCGAACTGCTCGACCTGGCCGAGGGTGAGCTGCTTTTCCTTGGCCGCGCGCACGATGGCGTCGGCCAGCGGATGCTCGCTGGCGCGCTCGACGGTGGCCGCCAGCCGGAGGATGTCTTCTTCCGCGAAGCCGGACGCCGGCGCGATCGTCACCACCTTGGGCTTGCCTTCGGTCAGCGTGCCTGTTTTGTCGACCACGAGCGTGTCGATCTTCTCCATACGCTCCAGCGCCTCGGCGTTCTTGATGAGCACACCGCCTTGCGCGCCGCGGCCGACGCCGACCATGATCGACATCGGCGTCGCGAGGCCGAGCGCGCAGGGACATGCGATGATCAGCACGCTGACAGCCGCGACCAGGCCGAAGGCCAGCCGCGGCTCCGGTCCGAACCAGGCCCAGGCACCGAAGGCGGCGAGGGCAACGACGATCACGGCCGGCACGAACCAGCCGGAGACTTGGTCGGCCAGGCGCTGGATCGGCGCGCGCGAGCGCTGCGCATCCGCGACCATTTGCACGATCTGCGACAGCATCGTCTCGCGCCCGACCTTGTCGGCACGTATGATGAAGCTGCCGGACTGGTTCAGCGTGCCGGCAATGACCTTGGCGCCAGTCTCCTTGGTGACCGGCATGGATTCGCCTGTCACGAGTGATTCATCTAGCGACGAGCGGCCTTCGAGGATGACGCCGTCGACCGGCACCTTCTCGCCGGGACGCACGCGCAGGCGATCGCCGGCGTGCAGCGTGTCGATCTCGACCTCGTGCTCGCTGCCGTCGGCGTCGACGCGGCGCGCGGTCTTCGGCGCGAGCTGCAGCAGCGCTTTAATCGCGCCCGAGGTCGCATCGCGGGCGCGCAGCTCCAGCACCTGGCCGAGCAGCACCAGGACGGTGATGACGGCGGCCGCCTCGAAATAGACTGCGACCGCGCCCTCATGGCCGCGGAAGGTGGCGGGGAAGATCTGCGGCGTGACCGTGCCGAGCACGCTGTAGACATAGGCAACGCCCGTACCCATCGCGATCAGCGTGAACATGTTGAGATTGCGCGTCAGCAGCGATTGCCAGCCGCGAACGAAGAACGGCCAGCCGGCCCACAGCACCACGGGCGTTGCAAAGACGAGCTGGATCCAATTCGACACGGTCGGATCGATCCAGCTGTGGGGGCCCGCGAGGTGGCCGCCCATCTCCAGCGCGATCGGCGGCAGCGACAGCACGCCGCCGATCCAGAACCGTCGCGTCATGTCGGCGAGCTCGGGATTTGGGCCGGTCTCAAGGCTTGCGACCTCAGGCTCCAGCGCCATGCCGCAGATCGGGCACGTGCCCGGACCGACTTGGCGGATCTGCGGGTGCATCGGACAGGTGTAGATCGTGCCCGCGGGCATCTCCGGTTCGGGCGCCTTGTCCTTGGCAAGATACTTGGCGGGATCGGCGGCGAACTTGGTGCGGCAGCCGGACGAGCAGAAATGGAAGGTCTCGCCGTGATGTGTGATGCGATGCTTCGAGGTCGCGGGATCGACCATCATGCCGCAGACGGGATCTTTGACCTTGGTTGCGGCGTCGCCGTGATGATGGTCGTGGCCGGCATGATCGCCGTGGCCGCCGCAGCACGAGGTAGCCTCGGGCTTCGCCGCCGGCGCTGCAGCTTTCGTGGAACAGCCGCATCCGGAATGCGTTCCCGCGCTGTGACGATGCTCGTGCTCGTTGTTGTTCATTGCCATGTTCCGGCCTTTGCGCTTGGTCTTGAAACCTATACCCGGTAGGGGTATATAGACCCCATGCGCAAGGACATCAAGGCATCCGTCGGAAAACGTCTCGGCCGAATCGAGGGCCAGGTTCGTGGCCTCTCGAGAATGGTAGAGGAAGACCGCTACTGCATCGACATCGTGACGCAAATCGCGGCGGTGCGCGCCGCGCTGCGCCGGGTCGAGGAAGAGGTTTTGAAGGATCACGTCGCCCATTGCGTCGAGCACGCCATCGCGAGCGGCGACAAGGCCGACCAGCGCGCCAAGATCGCGGAGCTGATGGCGGTGATCGGACGGGCGGATCGGTAGCGCGCGCTCTCTCCACCGCCGTTGCTTCGCTGCGCTCGTGGCGAAGTCTCGTAGGGTGGGCAAAGCGGAGCGTGCCCACCGTCGGTCAGTGATCGCGCCCGAACGTGGGCACGGCGCTTCGCGCCTTTGACCACCCTACGAGACCGTGCGAACCTAAGCCGTCTTCTCCCGCGCCCGCGCGCGATACATCGCGAGCTCGCTCAGCTGCACGAAATGCTCGGAGAAAGCCACACTGGCTCGCGCAGGCGGCGCGCTCACTTCTTGAGCCGGAATTTCACCCGACGTCGCTTCGTCAGCCGCTTCAGGAGCGAGCGGCGGCGCCACGAGCGCTTCTGGAAACACACTGAATGAGCCCGCCACCTCCTCGAGCGGCTTCTGCTTGTCGGCCCAGTGCAAGGCGGTGTAGTCGAACCCGTGCACGATGGTGGGTTTGACGACTTCGAAATAGGGCGAGATGTCGAAGTCGCGGGGCATGTAGAGCGAGGAATCGCGGATGTGCAGTATCTCGCGCCGTGCGGCGCGGCTGCCGGCCTTGGTGATCTTCGGCAGGATCGGGTAGCGCACGGCGTCGAAGGCCTGCGCGATCAGCGCCGAGCAGATGATCTTGGTCGGGTCGCCCGAGCCGATCGCGATCATGCGTCGGCGCCAGCGCTGCGGTATCGGCAGCGGGAACAGATAGCGCATGAGGTCGACGATGTTCTTGGTGTCGTAGCCGAAGCCGATGCGGTTGATCGCATAGCGGCACACCGTGGTGCGATCCTCATAGGACAGCCCGACCGGGCGGCAGACGCGGGTGTGATAGGGGAAATATTTCGACAGCGGCGCCGAGGTGACGCCCTCGCCGATATTGGCCTCGATCAGAACATGCGGCTCGCCATTGGACTCCTCTGCCCCATCGATCGGACCGACATAGAGCGCGGCGTGCGACCAGGTCGACTGCGTCAAGTATTTGATGATGCCGGAGATGCGGTTGTTGCCCTCGACCAGCAGCACGTCGCCGGGCTCGATGATGCCGCGCAGATGCTCGGGGTCGCTCGGCGTGAACGGCTCATAGCCCGGCACCTCCTTTGAGAGGTACGCGGCAATCACCTTGCCGACAGAATCCAGGACCGTCCCCATCTCAACCCCCCACGGCCTTTTCCGGCCGTCTTTTCCCTTCTCTATCATGGTCGAAACGTGTTGCAATTCGGTTCATCACTCTGTGAGATCAAGCATGGTTGATTCACCATCCTGGTTGCTGCGCAACATCGGATACGGCAAGGTTCGCGGGCTGTTCACGTTCGCCGCAAGTCCCCGGAAACCATGACATGACAATCACGCGCCGCGGCTTTCTTTCGGCGTCGGCGGCCCTTGCGGCGATGCCGGTGCTGCGCGCATCGGCCGCGCCCCTGCCGCGCGAGGCTGACATCGTCGTGATTGGCGCGGGGGCGGCGGGAATTGCCGCGGCGCGGCGCATCATCGCGACGGGCCGCAAGGTCATCGTGGTGGAGGCGGCCGCGCAGGTCGGCGGCCGCTGCATCACCGACAGCACCACCTTCGACACGCCGTTCGACCGGGGCGCGCGCTGGATGTACAATCCCGACACCAACCCGATGATCCGGCTGGCGCGCAGTGCCGGGCTGGACGTGCTGCCGGCGCCCTCGGGCCAGAAGATGCGCATTGGCCGCCGCAACGCGCGCGCGGGCGAGACCGAGCAATTCCTAGCCGCCCTGGTGCGCGCCAACCGCGCCATCGACGAGGCCGGACGGGGCAAGCTCGACACCTCCTGCGCATCGGTGCTGCCGAAGGATCTCGGCGACTGGGCCGGCGCGGCCGAGTTCATGCTGGGTGCGAGCTTCGCCGGCAAGGACCTCAAGGAGCTGTCCGCCATCGACAAGGGACGCGCGCAGGACCGCAACGCGGCGATCGCCTGCCGCCAGGGTTTGGGCACACTGATCGCTAGGCTCGCCGAGCAGGCGCCGGTGGCACTCTCGACGCCGGCGAGCCGCATCGCCTGGAGCAGCCGCGACGTCAGCGTCGAGACGCAAGCCGGCAAGATCGCCGCGCGCGCCGCCATCGTCACGGTCTCGACCAATGTGCTGACATCGGGCGCGATCAAGTTCGCACCCGACATTCCCAAGCGGACATTGGATGCGGCATCGAAGCTCAGCCTCGGCAGCTACGATCGTATCGTGCTGCAGCTGCCGGGAAATCCGCTCGGCCTGTCGCGCGACGACATCCTCATCGAGCAGAGCAATTCGACCCGCACGGCGCTGATGTTCGCCAATATCGGCGGCTCCTCGCTGTGCTCGATCGATGTCGGCGGCTCGTTCGGCCGCGAGCTCGCCGATCAGGGCGAGAAGGCCATGGTGGCTTTCGCCAGGGAATGGATCACAAAGCTGTTCGGCAGCGAGGCCGCTTCCGTGGTGCAGAAGACGAGCGCCACACGCTGGAACGCCTCGCCTTACGTGCTGGGCGCGATGTCGGCGTCTGCGCCCGGCGGCCAGCTGTCGCGACGAACCCTGGCCGAGCCGATCGGCAATGTGTTCCTCGCCGGCGAAGCCACGCACGAGACGCTCTGGGGCACCGTCGACGGCGCCTGGGAAAGCGGTGAACGCGCCGCCGATGCAGCCCTGCGCAAGATCGGCGCGCTGAAGGACGAGCCGGCCGACGTGCCGACCCAGTCGACGAAGAAGCGGCGCGTGCCGAAGCAGTAAGACGATCAAGCCGCGATAAATTCCACTGTCGTCCGGACAGGCGCAGCGAAGCGGAGCGCAGATCTACCGTGGTGGCTGTCAAGGTGGCCGACCGGCGATCAGTGTGCGGCATCGTGCTCGGCAGTCAAGGCGGCTTCGCCCCGCCTTGCGGCGGTGGCCTGCGGCCAGCCTTGACGGCCTGCGCTCGCTGCCGCAAGGAGCTGCCATGATCGACGCCTCACTGAACCGCAGCTCCGGTTGAAGCCTGGGCCATTGCGTCCCGCATTTGGGCATTCAGCCGCACCAGCATCTTGCGCATTACCGCCACCATAATCACCTTGCCGGGCTTGCCCCGTGCCCGCAGCCGACCGCAAAACTCCTTAATCTGTGGGTCGAACCGCATCGCCGTACGCGCCGGGTTGAACAGGATCACCTTGATGGACGTACGCCCGGGCGCCAGCCCGCGGCGCTTGCGAATGCTCCCGCTCTCATGGACGCGCGGAGCCAACCCGCCGAGCGCGGTAACTGCCTTGCGGTCGAGCCTGCCGAGTTCGGGCAACTCCGCCAGGATGCCGCGGGCGGTCTGTTCGGCAACACCAATTTGGCCACACAGAATCTCCTCTTTGAAGACCAAATCCGTGTGCTCTTTCTCGTGTCGGGCAAGCTCGGCCGCGATTGCGGCGAGTGCCGCGTCAAGAGCGGCAATCATACGCTCAATAGAACTGCGGACTGCTTCCAGTGCCGCGGTGGCTAGGCGGCAACTCTCCGCGTGCCGCATGGCCTTGAGCTGCCGCTGTCGCGCCATCAAGCAATCCAGCGTCACGTCCTCCCTGTGCCCAGGCCGCAGCTTGCCGGCATCGAGCCGGTCGCGGCCATAGCCACGCAGCAGCTGCGCGTCGATCCGATCCGTTTTTGCCTTGATCCCTTGTGCCTGGCGGAAGGCCCTCACGCCTTGCGAGTGAACGACGGACCACGTGATGGCCCTCTCCGCCAGCGCCGCCTCCAGGTTCCGTTCCCAACCGCCGGTGCGCTCGAACACCACGACATCCCGCGCCGGGTCAAAATGTTCGATCAGAGCCGCGATGCCGGCCGCATCGTTGTCGTACCGTCGCACGCGGTGACAACCTTCAACCGCCGCATCGAGCCAGGATTTGCCAACGTCGACACCAATTACCCGCTTGCCGTTCATACCGACCTCCATCATCCTCGATGGGTCCGGAGCGAGCACTGGATTGCAAACGGGCGAATAGCCCTCTCTACCGTTCGTGCCCGGACCCAGAAGCGCCGGCGGGCCTCAAGATCTGCACGATCGTTACGATCTTCCGGGACCGCGAGGTCCCGCCGGCGTCTGACCTTCCATCAGGAAGGCGCCAACAACATGCAATTCGGGACCCATACTCACAGGGAGTGGTTTGGCGAAGACTCGGAGTTGCCACCTTGCCCCATAACCACTCCCCGGGGTTATGGGTCCCGGGCTCGCGCTACGCGCGCCCCGGGACGACAGCGGAGATGTTACCGCAGCACGCCATCCAGCACCGGCAATCCAAAGATCACCGCCATCGCAATCAGCGCGTAGCAGATGCCGCGAAACACCCTCTCGCTGGCGCGGCCGAACAATGAGCTGCCGAACGCAACGCCAACCGCATAGACCGGGCCGACGATCAGCGACAGCACCAGCGATTCGCGGCTGATCAGGCCGGTCGCCGCGTAGCTGATCATCGAGAAGAAATCCGAGGCGCCGAAGAACAGCACGATGTTGGCGCGCGCGACCATCGGCGCGATCGGGCGGCCGAGCCAGTAGCCGACGATCGGCGGGCCGCCGGTTTGCGCGAGCCCGCTGCAGAAGCCGGAGAGGCCGCCGATGCCCACCGACAGCCAGGCATGGTCCTTGCCGCGATAGCGCCAGCCCGACAGCAGCAGAAGGAGCAGCGCCGCTACGAAGCAGGAGATGATCCAGCGCGTGGTAACGGGTTCGAGCACGCTGAGGAAATAGGTGCCGATGGGTACGCCGATCAGCGCGCCCAGCACTATCACGGCCGTGGCCTTGCGATCGGCCTTCCGCCATGCATCTGGCAGCAGCGGCGCGGCTGCGACGAAATCGATGACGAGAAGCAGGGCAGCAACGAGCCGCGGTGCCGCGATGCTGCTCGCCAGCGGCATGAAGATCAGCGCCGAACCGAAGCCGGAGAAGCCGCGCGCTGTGCCCGAAACGAAAGCGACGGCGCAGAGCGCCGCCGCGATCGTGAGGCTGACGTCCTTCGGAAGGAAGTCAGCAGGACTCATCCGCGCAACGTGCCGCCGGTCTTCTTGGTGACCTCGGCCACGATCTTCGTGGCGACGGCCTCGATCTCCTGATCGGTCAGGGTTTTCTCGCGCGGCTGCAGCGTGATCGCGATCGCGATCGACTTCTTGCCGTCATCGATGCCCTTGCCTTCGTAGATATCGAAGACATTGACGCCGGTGATCAGCTTCTTGTCGACGCCTTGCGCCGCGCGAACGATGTCGCCGGCCTTGACGGCGCGGTCGACAATAAAAGCGAAGTCACGCGACACCGGCTGGAACGCCGAGAGCTCGATCAAGGGCTTGGCGCGCGTCGGCTTCTTCTTCGCCTCGGGGATGCGGTCGAGGATCACCTCGAACACGACAAGCGGCCCGTCGGCGCCGAGCGCTTCGAGCGCTCTGGGGTGCACTTCGCCGAAATATCCGAGCACGTTCTGCGGCCCGATCTGGATCGTGCCGGAGCGGCCCGGATGCAGCCAGCCGGGACCACCCGCCACGATCTGCAGCGCCTGCATCGGCGCGCCGGCGGCCGCCAGCACGGCCAGCGCATCGGCCTTGGCGTCGAACACATCGGCCTGCGCCGAGCCGGTCCAGTGCCGGCCGAGCCCTTCGGACGACGCAAGGCCGCGGCGCACGCCACTCGCCGCCATGAACTGGTCCTGCGGGCGATCGCCCTTGAACACCTGGCCGACCTCGAACAGCGCGACATCGCCGAAGCCGCGATCGGCATTGGCCTGCGCCGCCGCGATCAGGCCGGCCAGCAGGGTCGGGCGCATGTCGGAGAGATCCGAGGCGATCGGGTTGGCAACCTCGAGCTCGCGCTGTCCGCCGCCGAACAATTCGGCCGCAGGCTTGGCGATGAACGACCAGGTCACGGCTTCGACCATGCCGCGGCTCGCGAGCGCGCGCCGCGCGCGGCGGTTGCGCAGCTGCAGCGGCGTCAGCACCGGCTTGCGCGGCTCGTCGCCGCGCTCGAACGGCGTCATCGGCACCTTGTCGACGCCGAAGATGCGGACGATCTCCTCGACGATGTCGGCCTTGCCGTGCACGTCGGAGCGCCAGGACGGCACCGCGACCTTTACCACCGGGCCGGGACCCGCCATCATGAAGCCGAGATGGGTCAGGATGCGCTTCATCTCAACCTGCGGCACCTCAATGCCAGACAGGCGCTTGACTTCGGTGATCGGGAATTCGATCAGGCGGTCGTCGCCAAAGGTCTTGCCGACCAGGACGGTTTCAGAGGGCGCGCCGCCGCACATCTCCATCACCAGCTTGGTCGCGAGCTCGATGCCGGGCACCATGAAGGCCGGATCGACGCCGCGTTCGAAGCGGTAGCGCGCGTCCGAATTGATGCCGAGCTTGCGGCCGGTCTGGGCGATGTTGATCTCGTTCCACAGCGCCGATTCGATCAGCACATCGGTCGTGTTCTCGTCGCAGCCCGACGCTTCGCCGCCCATGATGCCGGCGAGCGATTCGACGCCGTGCTCGTCCGCGATCACGCAAATGGCGGGATCGAGATTGTAGGTGCGGCCGTCGAGCGCCAGCAGGCTCTCGCCCTCGCGCGCGCGGCGCACGACGAGATTGCCCTTCACCTTCTTGGCGTCGAACACGTGCAGCGGGCGCGCGCGGTCGTAGGTCATGAAGTTGGTGATGTCGACCAGCGCGTTGATCGGACGCAGCCCGATCGCGGTCAGCCGCTTCTGCAGCCATTCCGGCGACGGCTTGTTCTTGACGCCACGCACGAGGCGGAGCGCGAAGCCCGGGCAGAGCGTGGCATCCTCGACCGTGACCTTCACGGGGCAGGGGAATTCGCCTTTGATCGGCTTGATCGTGGGATCCTTGAACTTGCCCATGTCGGCGGCGGCGAGATCGCGCGCGATGCCGTGCACGCCGGTGCAGTCCTGCCGGTTCGGCGTCAGATTGATCTCGATGACGGGATCTCCGAGGCCGGCCCATTCGGCGTAGGCAGCACCAATTGGCGCGTCCGCCGGCAATTCCATGATGCCGTCATGATCGTTGGAGATCTGCAGCTCGGCCGCCGAGCACAACATGCCGCGGCTCTCGACGCCGCGGATGGTGCCGACGCCGAGCGTGATATCCTTTCCGGGAATGTAGGTGCCGGGTGGCGAAAACACGCTGACGAGCCCGGTGCGCGCATTCGGCGCGCCGCACACCACCTGCACCGGCGCACCACCGTCGCCGGTGTCGACCATGCAGACGCGCAGGCGATCCGCATTCGGATGCTGCTCGGCCGAGATCACCTTCGCAATGGTGAACGGCTTCAGCGCCTTCGCCTTGTCCTCGATGTTCTCGACCTCGAGCCCGATCATGGTGAGCTTGTCGGCGAGTTTTTCGAGCGGCTCGTCGGTCTCGAGATGATCCTTCAGCCAGGAGAGGGTGAATTTCACGTGCTGAGCCCTCCGGCAAGCGTTGGCACTTCGAGCGGCTTGAAGCCATAGTGGCTCAGCCAGCGGACGTCGCTGTCGAACAGCTGGCGCAAATCGGCGATGCCGTATTTCAGCATGGCGATGCGGTCGATGCCCATGCCCCAGGCGAAGCCCTGGTACTCGTCGGGATCGATGCCGCAGGCGCGCAGCACGTTGGGATGCACCATGCCGCAGCCGAGAATCTCGAGCCAGTCCTCGCCCTCGCCGAAGCGGATCTCGCCCCTGTCGCGGCGGCACTGGATGTCGACTTCGAGCGAAGGCTCGGTGAACGGGAAGAACGAGGGCCGGAAGCGCATGTTGATGTGGTCGACCTCGAAGAACGCCTTGCAGAACTCGTGCAGGATCCATTTGAGATGGCCGAGATGCGAGCTCTTGTCGATGACGAGGCCCTCGACCTGGTGGAATTGCGGCGTGTGGGTCGCGTCCGAATCGATGCGATAGGTGCGGCCCGGGCAGATCACGCGGATCGGCGGCTTCTGGCTCAGCATGGTGCGCACCTGCACCGGCGAGGTGTGGGTCCGCAGCAGCATGCGCGAGCCGTCCTGCTTCGGATGGAAGAAGAACGTGTCGTGCATTTCGCGCGCCGGATGGCCTTCCGGGAAATTCAGCTTGGTGAAGTTGTAATCGTCGGTCTCGATGTCGGGGCCTTCGGCCACCGAGAATCCCATGTCGGCGAAGATGGTGGTGAGCTCGTCCCAGACCTGGCTCAGCGGATGGATGCGGCCGGCCTCAGCCGGCGCATCGCGCAGCGGCAGGGTCACGTCGACGGTCTCGGACGCCAGCCGCGCATCGAGCGCCGCCGACTTCAGCACGTCGCGCCGCGCAGCAAGCGCCTGGCTGACTTCGTCCTTGGCCTGGTTGATCGCCGCGCCTTGCGTCTTGCGCTCGTCCGGCGACATCTTGCCGAGCGTGGCGAGCAGCGCCGAGATCGAGCCCTTCTTGCCGAGGGCTGCAACACGCACGGCCTCGAGCGCGGCCTCGTCGGCAGCGGCGGCGATGTCGGCGATGATCTGGGCTTGGAGCTGGGCAAGATCGGTCATGGCAATCCCTTTTGGCCAGGATGCTGAGCCGATGATCCTAGCCCGTCACGCCCGGCCAAAAGCGCGAAGCGCATCTTCGCGTTAGATTCGCCGGGCATCCACGTCGGAGAAGTGTATGCGCGAGAGATGACGGCCGGGGCGATGAACGCGCGACACGCGCCTCTGCCCGGGCCATCACAAGCTGAACGCTGCGCAAGTCGCGCAGTGGGGCGGCTTACGCCGCCAGCGCGGCTTTGGCCTTCTCGGCGATCGCTTGGAACGCGGCGGGCTCGCGGATCGCGAGATCCGACAGCACCTTGCGGTCCACGGTGATGCCCGACTTGGCAAGGCCGTCGATAAATCGGCTGTAGGTCAGGCCGAACGGACGGACCGCGGCGTTGAGGCGCTGGATCCAGAGCGCGCGGAAGGTGCGCTTGCGACGCTTGCGGTCGCGGAAGGCGTATTGCTGGGCCTTCTCCACGGCCGGCTTGGCGGCGCGGATGGTGTTCTTGCGGCGGCCATAGAAGCCCTTGGCGGCCTTGTAGACTTTCTTGTGCTTGGCGTGGGCGGTCACACCGCGTTTGACGCGAGACATGACGAGATCCTTCAGAGATGACTTTGGTTATCGGATCGCCGCGGGATGCGCGGCAGAGGTGGCAATGATCGTGGACCCGATCAGGCGTTCGGCAAGAAGTACTTCTTGACGTTGTCGCCGTCGGTCTTGAACAGCACGCGGGTGCCGCGGAGCTGACGGATCTGCTTCTTCGTCCGCTTGATCATGCCGTGACGCTTGCCGCGCTGGGCGTGCATCACTTTGCCGGTGGCAGTCACCTTGAAGCGCTTTTTAGCGCCCGATTTGGTCTTCAGCTTGGGCATTTGGCTCTCCTAATGGCCACAGAGATCCGCCCGCGAAGGCGGCTGGACCGTCAAAAATGCTCGTTAGAGCGTTGATTGTGCTCAAGTTTTGCGAACAGGCGCGAAACCCGCACGAGACACCGCCACGGCAGCCCGTAAATCAGCCGGGCGGTGAAGGCTGGGCTTATGACAGAGGAGAGGCCAATTGGCAACGATGAACCGCCGCAACCTGCCCGCCGACTATTGAACGCTGCCACCCCTCATGTCCAAGCCTTCTCGCCTGAAGCAGGTCCAAAATGGCTCATTTCCCGCAACTTCTGATTTCATTCGCCCGCCCGCGCCCTCTGGCGCTGTTCGCCGTGCTCGCCGCGGCTGCGCTGCCACAGGCGGCTGACGCCCGCGCCGGCGGCTATGACGGCATCTGGAACGTCACCTTCGCCACCACCCGCGGCAATTGCAGCTCGGGCTACAGCGTTCCCTTCACCGTGACCGGCACCCGCGTCTCCTCCGCCGGCGGCGGCCGGGTCTCGGGCCGGGTCAACCGTTCCGGCGCTGTCGCCGTGCAGGTCTCGGTCGGCGCCTCCCACGCCAGTGGCGGCGGCCGGCTCGCCGGCGTGAACGGCGCCGGGTCGTGGAAGGGAATTATCTCCGGCGACCAGTGCAGCGGAACCTGGCAGGCGACGAGGACCTGACACACAAAACGGCCCGCCGGGGATCCGGACGGGCCGTTGAATTCTCGAGGTCCTAAAGCGTTGCGCGTCAGCGCGGCGCCAGCACCATTACGACCTGGCGACCTTCGAACCGCGCGTCCTGCTCGACCTTGGCGAGCTCGGCGACGTCGGTCTTGATCTTGTCGAGCAACTTGGTGCCGATCTCCTGGTGCGCCATTTCGCGGCCGCGATAGCGCAGCGTGATCTTGACCTTGTCGCCCTCTTCGAAGAAGCGCTGCATCGCGCGCATCTTCACGTCGTAATCGTGGTCGTCGATCATCGGACGGAGCTTGATCTCCTTGATCTCGACGGTCTTCTGCCGTTTGCGGGCTTCCGCGGCTTTCTTCTGAGCGGAATACTTATACTTCCCGTAGTCCATGATCTTGCAGACGGGAGGGCTGGTATTCGGCGAAATCTCGACCAGATCCATCCCGACTTCCTGCGCCATGCGGATGGCGACGACGGTCTCGACCGTACCTTTGTTGTCACCGGTCTGGTCGATCAGCTGGATCTGCGCATTGCGGATATCATCATTGATGCGCGGCCCGTCTTTGCTGGCAGCGGGCGGAGCTTTATTAGGACGGCGAATGGGTGGTTCTCCAAAGTTGTGAAAGAAGCGGCTATTTTGAAGGAAGATGCGTTTGCCGGCAAGCAAGTCGCTGGTGCGAGGCGCGAAAAACCCTCAAATGCGAGGCATTTTGGTCACGGCCCCCGGCACGCTGACCGACATAGACACCTTGCCTCTGTTCCGCAAGCGTCCCAAAGGACCAATAGCGATGCCGGTCGTGCTTTCGGAACAGGTCCGGACAGCTCAAACCGCACAGCCAGAGTAAACGTTCCATGACCGACGCAATTCCCGATGCCGTGCTTGAGTTCATCGATGTGGGCGAGGGGCCGTCCGCACGCAGGATCGCGGTGCGCCGCCGTCCCGGAAAAGGCCCCGGCCTGGTCTGGCTGGGCGGATTCAAGTCGGACATGCAGGGCGGCAAGGCCGTGGCGCTGGATGCCTGGGCCCACGAGCGCGGCCGCGCAATCGTCCGGTTCGACTATTCCGGCCACGGCGAATCCAGCGGCGATTTCGCCATTGGGACGATCGGCAGCTGGCTCGAGGATAGCGTTGCGGTGTTCGAACGCTTCTGCGACGGCCCGCAAATCCTGATCGGCTCGTCGATGGGCGGCTGGATGGCGCTGCTGCTCGCCCGCGAGATCAGGAAGCGTGCCGGCAAAGCGTCGCTTGCAGGGCTCGTGCTGATCGCGCCGGCGCCCGATTTCACCGAAGAGCTGATGTGGAAGAATTTTTCGCCCGCAGTGAAGAAGGAGATCGAGACCAAGGGCTTCTGGCTGCGCCCATCGGAATATGGCGACGGCTCGCCCTATCCGATCACGCGGAACCTGATCGAGGAGGGACGCAACCACCTCGTGCTGGGCAGCGCCATCGATCTCGGCTGCCCCGTCCGCATCCTGCAAGGCGCGAAGGACCCTGATGTGCCCTGGCAGCACGCGTTTGCGCTGACCCATCGCCTGCCGGCCGACGACGTGGTGCTGACCATGATTCAGGACGGCGATCACCGCCTCTCCCGCCCGCAGGACATCGCGCGCATTCTTGCGGCGGTGGCTGAGATCGGGTGATGTGTCATCTTCCTTCTCCCCTTGCGGGAGAAGGTGGCTTCGCGAAGCGAAGTCGGATGAGGGGTTCTCTCCACGGGCCCGAATGAGAGTTGGACTCGCGGAAGCAACCCCTCACCCGAACGAAATGCGCGTCAACGAGCGGAGCTGGCCTCTCCCGCAAGGGGAGAGGGCATAACAACTGGGAGGCAACGCCAATGACCACCACCGCCATGCTGCGCGCCTTCTGCGATGCCGTCGAGCAGCGCAACGGCGAAGCCTTCGCCCAGCTGTTCACCGAGGACGGCGTCTATCACGATGTCTTCTACGGCGCCTTCGCCGGCCGCGCGAAGATCGCCGCGATGATCGACGACTGGTTCTACCGCACGGCGACCGATTTCCGCTGGGACATGCATGATCCCGTCACCGACGGCACCACGCTCTATGCGCGCTACACCTTCAGCTATAGATCGACCCTGCCGGAAGCAAACGGCGCGCGGGCGATGTTCGAGGGCGTTGCGATCATGACGCTGAAGGGCGGCAGGATCGCCTGCTATCACGAGGTCGCGAACACCGCGCCGGCGTTCGTCGATTTGAACTTCGCCCCGGAGCGGATCGCGAAGATCGTCGCCAAGCAGGGTGCCGAACTGAAGGCGCGGCCGGAGATGCAGCGGCATTTGGACTAGGTCGTCATTCCGGGGCGCGCGAAGCGCGAACCCGGAATCCATTTCAACTCTTGGCCTGCGGCCCGATGGATTCCGGGTCTGCGCCTGACGGCGCATCCCGGAATGACGACCGGAGAGAGGCGCGCGCTCCTACCGCTTCGACGGATTCACCATCGGCTTGCGCTGCGCCAGCGCGGCCACCGTCGCGGTGCCGATCGGACCCTGTTCGTCATAGAGCCAGCATTCGCCGATCGCGACACCGTCGGTGGCGTGGTGGTTCACCACCTCGAAGCCGATCCACTCCGTCGCCGGCAGGCGGTGCAGATAGATCGTGACGTCGCTGTTGATGTAGCCGAGCCCCTGGTCGCCGGCATTGGCAAACGGGCTCGCAAAATCGGCGCCGGTGGCGACGCGGACGAACGGCGTCATCGGGGTGCCCGCGACGAGCTCACGCACCTCGCTCATCCACAATCTGCGCGGGCCGAGCGAGCCCATATGGCCGACGATCGGGCGCGTCGCCCATTTGCCGTTCATGCCGAGCCTGGGATCGGTCGGCTTGGGGATCTCGGCCGGCTTCGGCGCGTCCCAGTTCGGCGGCGACCAGACCTTGCCATCGGCATTTTGCGTCTTGCGCAGCAGCTGGCACGAGGCGCGCGCCATGCTGACCCCGCCGGAAAAGAACTCCGCTTCCACCACGCGGATGCGCATGCCGTCGCGCACCAGCCGCGTCGTCACTTCGATCGGCTTGTCGATGGTCGGCAGCCGGAACATGTCGACCGTGAGCCGCGCCGGCACGAATTCGGGCCCGGAATGGCGCTCCTCGATGACGAAGCCGAGCAGGCCGACGATGACGCGTCCGTGCAGCGATTTCGGATCCCATGGACCGTTGGCGACTTCCGTCGGATGGAATGTATCGCCGTCGCGGGTGAAGAAAGGCATGCTTGTCATGACGCGCGAGATTGCGGGAATGGGCGGGGAAATCAAGGGTGGTGAGAGCATGTGCCAGCCACAACACGAGTGTCATCGCCCGGCTTGACCGGGCGATCCAGTACTCCGCGGCAGTTGTGATTGAATCGATAGGCCGCGGCGTACTGGATTCCCCGCCTTCGCGGGGAATGACTACGGTGAGCTAGGAAGCGGCGCGCCACTCCTTGCGCACACTCTCGTCGTGCTCGTTACTGATCGCAGCACCCTTCATCGCCTCAAACTCTTCGCGCGCCAGCAACTGGCCCAGCGCCCACACCGCCGCGCCGCGCACCAGCGGACTTGCGTCATCCAACAATCGCCGCGCCGCCTCAGCCAGCGCCACCTCGCCTGAGTTGCCGATCGCAATCAGCACATTGCGCACGAACCGGTCGCGGCCGATGCGCTTCACCGGCGATTTCGTGAACAGCGCACGGAATGCCGCGTCGTCCAGCCGTGCCAGCTCAGCGAGCGAGGGCGCGCGCAACTCGTCGCGCGCGGCGAGTTTTGCCTCACGCCCCTCTTGCGCAAACTTGTTCCAGGGGCAGGCGGCAAGGCAATCATCGCAGCCATAGATGCGGTTGCCGATGCTCTTGCGAAACTCGTGCGGGATCGGGCCCTTGTTCTCGATGGTCAGATACGAGATGCAGCGCCGCGCATCTAGCTTGTAGGGCGCTGGAAACGCCGCGGTCGGGCAGATGTCGAGGCAGGCTCGGCACGAGCCGCAATGATCGATCTCGGGTTCGTCGCGCGGCAGCTCCAGCGTGGTGTAGATCGCGCCGAGAAACAGCCACGAGCCGAACTCGCGCGAGACGAGATTGGTGTGCTTGCCCTGCCAGCCCAGATGCGCGGCCTGCGCCAGCGGCTTCTCCATCACTGCCGCGGTGTCGACGAACACCTTCACCTCGCTCGGCGCGGTCGCGACCAGCCAGCGCGCCAGCGCCTTCAGCCGCTTCTTGATGAGGTCGTGATAGTCGTCGCCTTGCGCATAGACCGAGATCGCCGCGCGCGCGCGCTGCTTCAGGATCGCGAGCGGATCGGAGTCGGGACCGTAATTGACGCCGAGCATGATCACGCTGCGCACATCGGCCCACAGCCCGCGCGGGTCGACGCGGCGCTCCGGCTGGTTCGCAAGCCAATCCATGTCGCCATGGCCGCCCGAGGCGATGAATTCGAGGAAGTGTTGTCCGGCTGCATCGATCGAGCCCGGCGCGGTGACGCCGATGCAGTCGAAGCCGAGCGCGTGCGCTTCGCGCGCCAGCGCCGCCTTCAGTTCAGTCGGGTCGCAGCTCAGAAATCCAGGTCTACATAGGTCCGCGACGCCGGCACGCCGGCCAGCCATTCGCTGAGGAGCGGACGGAACGACGGGCGGGATTTCACCCGCGCGTACCACGCCTTTGCTGCGTCGTCCTCGCTCCATGGCACGTCGCCCAGATAGTCGATCGCCGAAAGGTGCGCCGCGGCGGCGAGATCCGCGTAGGTGAGCCGGTCGCCGGCGAGGAAGTTGCGGGTCTGCGCCAGCCAGCCGATATAGGCCAGATGATAGCGCACATTGGCCTTCGCTGCGCGCATCACGTCGGCCGAAGGCGGCCCGCCGCCGTTCTCCTCGCTCATGAAGCGCTTGTAGATGCGCTCGGTGACGAGTGGATGCGAGACTTCCTCGAAGAACTTTTCGTTGAACCAGGCCATCAGCCGGCGCACCTCGACACGCTCGGCAAGCGTCTCCGGCATCAGGCGCTTGGGGCCCATCCCGGCCCCATAGGCCTCATCGACATATTCGGCGATGATGGCCGCGCCCGGAATCGGCGGCTGCTCGTCGTCCACCAGCACGGGCGTGGTGCCGGCCGCATTGAGCAGCAGAAACGCCTCGCGCCGCTCCCAGCTGCGCTCCTCGATCAGCTTCAGGTCGAGCCCGTATTCACCCGCGATCAGGCGAATGAAGCGCGAATGCGGACAGAACGGATGATGAAACAGCGTAAACATGAAGCCTTTGACTATGTGATGGTGCTTAAGAATCCATCAATGTTTGTGCGGCGCCACACTAGTCCTTCAAAACCTCGAAGCAAGGGCGTGATTTGGCATTTTGCGATTGCGGCATGGGGTCGAATAGGCGAGAAGAGCCCCGCTTTTCCAGCCGAAATGGACCGTAAATATGTCAGACGCTATACGGGCAGTGATCCTCGGCATCATCGAGGGCGTGACCGAGTTCCTTCCCGTATCCTCGACCGGCCACCTCCTGATCGCCGAGCGCTTCTTTCATCTCGGCGAAGGCGCGTTCTGGGATTCGTTTACGGTTCTGATCCAGCTGGGCGCGATTCTCGCGATCGTGGGGCTGTACTTCCGCAAGCTGTGGGACGTCGTGATCGGCCTGTTCACGGGCGATGCCTATGCTCGCCGCTTCGTGATCGGCGTGCTGGTCGCATTCCTGCCCGCTGTCATCGTCGGCCTCGTCGCCGGTAAGTACATCAAGCTCCTGCTGTTCAATCCGTGGGTCATCTGCTTCACACTGATCGTCGGCGGCGCCGTCCTGCTCTGGGTCGACAAGCTCGAGCTCAAGCCGCGCGAGTATGATGCCACCAGATTTCCGCTCTTGATGTATCTCTATATCGGCATCGCGCAGTGCGTGGCCATGATCCCGGGCGTGTCGCGCTCCGGCGCCAGCATCGTCGCCGCGATGTTGCTCGGAGCCGACAAGCGCGCGGCGGCGGAATTCTCGTTCTTTCTGGCGATCCCCACCATGATCGGCGCGTTCGCCTACGACTTCTACAAGAGCCGCGCCGAGATGACGATGGACCACATCAACATCGTCGCGATCGGCTTCGTGGTGTCGTTCATCACCGCGATCATCGTGGTGAAGACGTTTTTGACCTATGTCACCCGGCACGGTTTCCTGCTGTTCGCCTGGTGGCGCGTGATCGTCGGCACCCTCGGCCTGATCGCGCTGGCGCTGGGACGGTAGGCCCTTGGTCCGTAGCCCGGATGGAGCGCAGCGCATCCCGGTCCGTCATCACTTGGGGCACGATCCCGGTATACGCTGCGCTCCATCCGGGCTACGCCTTCAACGCAATATAAGCTTTTGATCGGTACTCAGTTTCGCAATGCCGGGCGGCGCGCCCGGCGCAGGAGCTGAGCCATGACCCTCGTCAACGGCTGGGGGCGCTTCCCGGTCGTCGATACCGAGATGCTGCGTCCGCGCGCGTTCGCGTCGGTAGCCGACGCCATCGTGTCCGGCACCGTGGCGCGCGGCAATGGCCGTGCCTATGGCGATGCCGCGATCGGGACCGTCAGGACCGTGACGATGACGGGCTTCGACCGCATCAGGTGGTTCGATCCGGCGACCGGCCGAATCCGCCTCGAGGCCGGCGTGCTGCTCTCGGACCTGATCGAGACCTTCGGCCCGCGCGGCTTCCTGCCCTTCGTACTGCCCGGCACGCGTTTCGTGTCGATCGGCGGCGCCATCGCCGCCGACGTGCACGGCAAGAATCACCATTGTGAAGGCGGCTTCGGCCGCTATGTCGACAGCATCCTGCTGCGCACGGGCGAGGGCGAATTGATCGAAGCCTCGCGCGAGCAGAACTCCGACGCATTCTTTGCGACAATCGGCGGCATGGGCCTGACCGGGGTCATCCTCGAAGCGACCTTGCGGCTGCGCAAGGTCGAAACTGGGTGGATCCGCGAGCGCGTGATCTCGGCATCCGATCTCGATGCCGCGATGCGCGCGCTCGATGCAGGCGATGCCGCAACTTATTCGGTGGCCTGGATCGATTGCGCTGCCCGCGGCAAGGATCTCGGCCGCTCGCTGATCTATCTCGGCGAGCACGCCGGCAAGGACGAGCTTCCTGCCGGCGCCGCGGCGTTTCCCGCCGGCAAGCATCCCGGTCTTGGCGTGCCCATCGATTTGCCCTCGATGACGCTGAACCGCTTCAGCATCCGCGCCTTCAACGAGCTGTACTACCGCATGGGCGCGCGCCGGGCCGGCGGCAGCCATGTGGTCTCGCTCTATCCCTATTTCTTCCCGCTCGACAGCCTTGCCGACTGGAATCGCATCTACGGCAAGCGCGGCTTTCTGCAGCATCAATGCGTGATACCCGAGAACGGCGCGCGCGACGTGGTCGGCGAGATTCTGGGTCGCGTCGCGCGGCGCGGCGATGCCTCCTTCCTCGCGGTGCTGAAGAAGCTCGGCGAGGGCGAGGGCATCCTGTCGTTTCCGCTGCCCGGCTACACGCTGGGGCTGGATTTCCCTGTGCGCGGCGACATCCTGAATTTTCTCGACGAGATCGACCGTCTCGTTGTCGCGGCCGGTGGCCGGCTCTATCTTGCCAAGGATGCGCGCCAGTCGCGCGAGACGCTCGAAGCCGGCTATCCCGCCCTGCCGCGCTTCAACGCGATCCGCAAAGCGCTCGACCCCGCCGGCAACATCCGCTCCAAGCTTTCACAACGTCTGTTCGATGAGGTCTAGGCCGTGACGTCGCGCAAGTCTGTACTGGTGCTGGGCGGCTCATCCGACATCGGCCGCGCCACGGCGCGCGCCTTTGCCAAAGCGGGATACGATGTGGGGCTCGCCGGCCGCGGCGTCGGCGCGCTGGAGCCTGACGCCGCCGATCTTCGCGCGCGCTACGATGTCGAGGTCGGTGTTCACACATTCGACGTGCTCGACACCGCCTCATTCGAGGGCTTCGTCGGCGGCCTGCCCGCGCTGCCCGATGTCGTCATCTCGATCGTCGGCCTGCTTGGTGTGCAAGAGAGCGCGCAGAGCGATCTCGCCCAGGCCACCGCGATCATGCGCTCCAACTACGAAGGTCCGGCGCTGATCCTCGGCCTGTTCGCGGAGAAGTTCTTGGGCCGCGGCAGCGGCACGCTGGTCGGCGTGTCCTCGGTCGCCGGCGATCGCGGCCGCGCCTCCAACTATGTCTATGGCTCGGCCAAGGCCGGCTTCTCCGCCTTCCTGTCCGGCCTGCGCGCCCGCGCCAGCCGTGGCGGCGTGCACGTCGTCACGGTCAAGCCCGGCTTCGTCCGCACCAGGATGACCGAAGGCATGAAGCTGATCGGCCCGCTCACCGTCGAAGCCCCCGTCGTCGGCGCTGCGATCCTTCGCGCCGTCGAGAGCAAGACCGACATCGTCTATGTCAGCGGCAGATGGCGCCTCGTGATGCTGATCATCAAGACGCTGCCGGAAGCGGTGTTCAAGAAGCTGAAGTTTTGAAAGTCGTGTAACAGGCCAGTCTTCGCTCCAGCGACAGTGCACCCCCTCGCCCCGTTCTTACGGGGAGAGGGTTGCGGTGAGGGGCCTCTCTCCGCACGAGCGGTCTTCGAGAGACCTGTACCCCCTCACCCGGATTGCTGCGCAATCCGACCTCTCCCCGCAAAGCGGGGCGAGGTAAAGAAGATCCCTCACACGCTCATGCGCTGGAACTGGCCCTGCGGGCGGAAGCGCCAGAGATATTGCGGGGCGATCGCTTCCAGCGAGTCGGCCTGGATGCCGAGGCCTTCCAGCGTCAGCCCGGCCGCCTTCGCCGCATCCGACACGATATTGTCGCGCTCGAGCAGCGTGACCTGGTCCGGCGTCAGCTTGAACGCGCCCGGCGCGAATTGCAGGAAGTTGGCCTGGAAGCGGGCGAGGCCGAACGTCAGCGGCACCAGCATGCGCTTGCGGTCGGTGATTTCGAGGATCGCCTCGATGATCTCGCGCATGGTCAGCACTTCCGGCCCGCCGAGCTCGTAAGTGGCGCCCGCCTTGGCTTTGCCGTCGGCAGCATCCGCGATCGCGCTGGCGACGTCGCCGACATAGACCGGCTGCATCTTGGTCTCGCCGCCGATCAGGGGCAGCACGGGCGACATCCGTGCCAGCGCGGCAAAGCGGTTGGTGAACTGGTCCTCGGGGCCGAACATCACGGACGGGCGGAAGATCGTGGCGGAGGGAACCGCGGCCAGAACCGCGGCTTCGCCGGCCGCCTTGGCCTTGGCATAGCGTGAGGGCGACTGCGCATCGGCCCCGATCGCCGAGACATGCACCAGCGCGCTACCTGCGGCGGCCGCCGCCTTGGCGACGGTCTCGGCGCCCTTGGCCTGGACGGCGTCAAACGTCTGCCCGCCGCTCTCGGTGAGCACGCCGACCAGGTTGATCACGACATGCGAATCACGCAGCGCCGCCTCCACCGAGGCCGGATAGCGCAGATTCGCCTGCACGGTGTGGACCTGCCCGACCCGGCCGAGCGGCTGGAGGTATCCGGCGAGTTCCGGCCGCCGCACCGCAACCCGGACCCGGTAATCCCGCTTGCACAGGGCGCGGACGACGCTGCGGCCCAAAAACCCCGATCCGCCGAAAACCGTGACGAGCGTGTCCAGATTCGATGCCATGGGAGCCGTTCCTGCGGAAAAGAGTGCGTCTTGTCAGGCTTGTATCGGGCCGGTTTGCGATGCGCAATCGGCATCCCGACCCCGGCCTCACGCATGAATTGACAACGGCGTCACCGAACCGTAGTAACCGCCTCCGTGCCCCAAACGGCATGCCCAGGTGGTGGAATTGGTAGACGCGCTGGCTTCAGGTGCCAGTGGCTTAACGGCCGTGAAGGTTCGAGTCCTTTCCTGGGCACCATCCCCTGCTCAAGCGATTGAAATCGCTCATCCGCAGGACATTGAGCTGCTGACCGGTCCACGACACCGAAGCACAGCGCTCATGGCGCGCCGAATGGCCGTCGTCGCCACATCGGAAGATGCCGGCAAGGCCGGTGACCCCGAACCCGCCTAAGAGGCCTCAGTGCTCGTTGACCGCAGCGCCGAGCTTGATCAGGCTCAGCGAGCGGTTTGCCGTCTCGCGCAGGCGGCAGTAGCTCGCGCCGCCCCGGTACATGCCGGGGTCGACGTTGTCGAAGACCGCGCAGAGGCGATCACGCGAGGCGGCGAAAACTTTCTGCGAGTCATTGACGGCCTTGATCGCGTCGGCGAACCCGCCGGCCTGAACCTTCTTCAGCGCCTCACTGGTTTTCTGCGTCCAGACGGCGAGTTCGCGCGCCGCGCAGGCCTTCCATCTGGCGACATCGTCATTCGCGCCCTCTGCCGCCTTGATGCAGGGGTCGGCGACGAGCCCGACGCAGGCACTGCCGAAACCGCCGGTTTTCTCCACCTTCTTCAGGCAGGCATCGATCACGGCAAGGTCGGCTGGCGCGGTGCTCTGGGCGGTGTCTTGGGCGAAAGCCATCGATGCCAGCGGGAGGCCTGCGGCGAGAATCGCGGCGGCAAGCTTGAATTTCACGGGAGATCTCCGTTCGGCGCATCGATGCAACCTTGGTCACCTGAGGCCCGGCGTGGGTTCACCCGAATGTGGAGCAGGAGCCGTTCCTCACACCACCTTCTTCCCGGTCCGCTCCGCCACCGCCTTCTGCACGTCATATCTGGAAACCATCTGGGCGGCTCCGCAACGACGACCGTGCATTTGACACGCCGGCAGACGCCCGGAGTGTCGCCATGATCCGCTCGATGTCGGCTGGGCGCCGAATACGGAAAGCCACGACGAGCAAAGCGGGCTGGGCTGCTAGGCCGCGACGCGGCTAATCCGACGGCTTGACGCCGAGATCGCCCAGGATGCGGAGCATCACGTCGCTGTCGCGCTTGAAGATCCGATTCGTCGTTTCGAAATCGGCCGGCGATGACAGGATGAAGTTGTTCAGCATCTGCTGAACTTTCGGATCGGTTCCGGCTTGGATCAGCAGCGGCGAGAGGCGATCGACGATATCCCGCGGCGTGCCGGACGGCACCGCAAACGTGGTGAAGGGACGCAGATTGTAGAAGTCGCCGACGGCGCCTTGCTCGGTCATGGTCGGCGTATCCGGATGGGGCGGCAGGCGGGTGCCGACCACGCCGATCAGGTTGCCGGTGCCGGCCTGGATGACGGGCGCGGCTGCGGCATAGCTCCCGGCGGCGCCATCAAGCGTCTGTCCGGCGACGTCATTCCACATCGGCGCCTCGCCGCGATACTGGATGACCTGAACCTTGATGCCGTATTGCTTGGCGATCGTCTCGATCAGGACGTGCGGCGTCGAGCCCACGCCGTAGGATCCCCAGTTCACGCTGCCGACTTTCTTGCAGTATTCGATGAACTCGCGCAGGTTGGTCGCACCGGTCTTCTTCGCCGCCACGACCGGACCGCCAGCGCCGATGACCATCGTCAGATAGGTAAAATCATTTTCGGGATCGTAGGGCAGGTCTCTTACCGTGACGCGGTTCTGGATCAGCGACGACGAGATCGTGCACAGGATGGTGGTGCCGTCCGGATCGGCGCGTTTCGCTTCTGCCACGCCGATGACGCCGCCGGCGCCGCCCTTGTTCTCGACGATGACCGGCTTGCCCACCTGCCGCGCCAGGAAGTCGCCGAACGCGCGCGCGATGCCGTCGGTCTGGCCGCCCGGTGGATAGGGCACGATGATCCTGATCGATTTGGACGGCCACGCGGATTGCGCCTCGGTCCTTACAGCCGGCGCGCACAACGCGACGGCCGAACCCATCACGAATGTTCGTCGTGTCAGCTTTCTCATTTCCCGCCCTTGGTCGTGTTGTTTCTTGTCGAGTCGCGAGGACCGATCGGATGAAACTAGCGAAGAACGTGGCTGCGTGACGTGCGGCACTGTGTCCGCAACAAAGCAGGTGACTTCCACCACGCGGAAAACGCATTCGGACGGCGGCTCCTCTCCCCCTCACACCACCCGCTTCCCCGTCCGCTCCGCCACCGCCTTCTGCACGAAGTACATCATCACCAGCGTGACGATCGTCGTGGTCACGACGACGTAGCCGATCCGGTCGAAATGGAGTAGCGCGCCGTCCGCGCCTTGGGCGATGATCGCGCTGGCGAGCACCGAGCCGAGCCCGCCGGACAGTTGCTGGAGCGAGGCGCTGACCGCGCTGAACGAGCCGCGCTGGCCGGGCTCCGGGATCGCCGACATCAGCGCCTGCGAGGGGATCATGCGCGAGAAGATGCCGACGAACATCAGCACGTTGACGATGATTGCGGTCGCGAGCGAGACGTGGCCGAGATGGGTGTAGATCAGCACCATGAGGACGGTCATGGCGCAGCCGAACACGAAGGTCGGATATTTGCCGAACGCGTCGCTGGCGCGGCCGACCAGCGGTCCCGTGACGATGCTGAACAGGCCGGAGACGAGATAGATCGTCGGCAGATGCGTGATGTCGATGCCGAGATTGTGCACGGTGTAGGCGCTGGAGAACGGCATCAGCATGTAGCCGCCGGTCGCCAGCAGCGTCGTGACGGCGAAGGCGAGCGTGTAGCGCGGCTCACCGACCGTCGCGACCAGATGGCGGAACGGGTTTCTGTCCTGTTTCAGCTTCAGATGCGCGTCGATCGGCTCCATGGCAAAGGCGATGATGGCGATCGTCACGATCGACAGCACGACGATGGCGATGAAGCAGACATGCCAGCTCCAATAATTGGCGAGAAACAGGCCGGCGGGAATGCCGAGCACCTGGCTGGCGGCGAACGCGGTCTGGATGATTCCCATCACGCGGCCGCGCATCTGCAACGAGAACAGGTCGGTGATGATGGCGAGCACGACCGCGCCGATCACGCCGCCGAACAATCCGGTCACGATCCGGCCGATCAGCAGCACATGGTAGTTCGGCGCCACCGCGCACAGCAGCGTGCCGAGCGTGAAGCCGACATAGAAGAACAGCAGGAGGCGCTTGCGATCGAAACGATCGGCAAAGCCGGCGGCGAGGATGCCCGATAGTCCCGCACTGAACGCGTAGGCCGATACGGCAACGCCGAACTGCCCCGCCGTGATGCCGAGCGCGGGCATCAGGATAGCGCCGAGCGGCGACATGATGATGAAATCGAGGATGATCGTGAACTGCGTCAGCGCCAGCTGCGCGATGAGGAGCGCCTGGTAGCGCGAAAATCCGCGCGGACGCTGGTCGTCGATCGGCGCAGCGAGCGTTGGTTCGGTCATGGCACCTGATTCAGGGTGGGCCCCCCGGCGAGGGAAACTGGCAGATAGGGTGGGTCGGGACGATGTCCACGGCACGCGAAGCAAAAGTTCTGCCGGGATAGGAAGCTCGCGCCGGATTGTGGGATCCGAGCAACAGCGCCTGAGGCGAAAGCCGTCCCACCTTCCCAGGCAAATTAAGTCGCCTTTAGTGAATGTTCCCATAGGGTTGGCCGTCCAATTTCCTGCTCCCCCGGCCGAATGCCGGTCATGTCACGGCAAGTCAGAGCGTTTTCGGATGGAGCAGCGTGCCTCCCAGTATGATCCTGGCCTGTCCGAGCCGTCGGCGGCCCGGACCCTCGTCATCGACCTCGAAGGCGCGCTGCTGCGTTCCGAGCTGCTGATGGAGGCGCTGTTCTCCAGCCCCGGCCGCATGCTGGCGCGCTTCGGTGCGGGCGGACGGGCGGGGATGGCGGCGCTCACGGCGATCCTGGCGCGAGCCGAAATCGACTACGCCCATCTGCCCTATGATTCCGATGTGATGAACCGGGCGCTGGCGGCACGGGCGCGCGGCGAGAAGATCTATCTCGTCGCGGATCGGCTCGCCGCTCATGCCGCGGCGATCGCAGCGCATCTCGGCTTCGATGGCGTCGTCACGCACGCCGATCTCGCGGCGGGGCGCGTGCCGTTCGATTGTGCCTCCATCACGCGCATCGAAAATCGCGAGGTCCGCAGAGCCGGCCTCGCCACCTGGGTGAAAGCGCTGCGGGTTCATCAATACGCCAAGAACACGCTGGTGTTCGTGCCTGCGCTCACGGCGCATCAGCTGAACCTTTCGACCCTCGGCTACGCGCTGCTCGCATTCCTGGCGTTCTCGGCCTGCGCCTCGGGCGCCTATCTGATGAACGATCTGCTCGATCTCGCCGCCGACCGGCAGCATCCGAGCAAGCGCCACCGCGCGCTCGCGGCCGGCGATTTGCCGATCTCGTCGGCGCTGTCGGCCATTCCTGCATTGTGGTTGTTCGCGCTTGCCGCCAGCCTCTGTATCTCGCCGCTGTTTCTCGGCGTGCTCGGCCTCTATCTCGCCACCACGATCGCCTATTCGCTCGTGCTCAAGCGCAAGATGCTGGTCGACATCGTCACGCTCGCCGGCCTCTACACGCTTCGCATCGTCGCCGGCGCAGTCGGCGTCGGCGTGGTGCTGTCGGAATGGCTGTTGATCTTCTCGCTGTTCGTGTTCACCTCGCTCGCTCTGATCAAGCGCTTCAGCGAGCTCAGCCTGCGCGAGAGCGTGGGCCTCGCCGATCCCTCCAACCGCGACTATCGCGTCACCGACCTTAACGTCATCGCCGCGATGGCGGCGGCAAGCGCCATGAACGCCGTGACCGTGTTCTCGCTCTACGTCTCGTCCTCGGCGGTGACGCCGCTCTACAGCCGGCCCTGGATGCTGTGGCTGCTCACGCCGCTGCTGCTGTACTGGTTCGGACGTGCGCTGATGATGGCGCATCGCCGCGAGATGCCGGACGATCCGATCCTATACGCGTTCCGGGACGGCCCCAGCCGCACCGCTGTCGCGGCGATGATCTGCATCATGCTCGCCGCGATCTGACCGACCCGTAAGATCACGGCCGCTTGCGTGACCTGCTGCGACTGGCTACATCGCCATCCATTCGACTAAAGCGCGATGCGATTAAGATGAATCGTCATCGCGCTTTAGGTTATTGGTTGAGCATGATCTTTTCGGAAAACCGCTGCACACTTTTCCGGATCATGCTCTAGCCTATGATATCGACGCACCGATTCGACCCGAGGTTTTCATGACCGTACGCCTGCACCGCGGCGACCTGCCCGACCTGTCCCGCTACACCGGAGCGGTGGCGATCGACACCGAGACCATGGGGCTGAACCCGCACCGCGACCGGCTCTGTGTGGTGCAGCTCTCGCCCGGCGACGGCAGCGCCGACGTGGTGCAGATCCCCAAGGGCCACACCGACGCGCCGAACCTGAAGGCGCTGCTCGCCAATCCGGCGGTCACGAAGATCTTCCACTTCGCGCGGTTCGATGTCGCGGTGCTGTACCAGACCTTCGGCGTCATGACCGGGCCGATTTATTGCACCAAGATTGCCTCCCGCCTGACCCGCACCTACACCGACCGCCACGGTCTCAAGGACCTCGTCCGCGAGGTGCTCAACATTGACCTCTCCAAGCAGCAGCAGTCCAGCGACTGGGGTTCCGACAGCCTGAGCGAGCCGCAGCTCGCCTACGCCGCCTCCGACGTGCTGCATCTGCATGCCTTGCGCGAGCGGCTGGACGCCAT
Organism: Bradyrhizobium yuanmingense; assembly: GCF_025200905.1. Lineage (NCBI taxonomy): Bacteria > Pseudomonadati > Pseudomonadota > Alphaproteobacteria > Hyphomicrobiales > Nitrobacteraceae > Bradyrhizobium > Bradyrhizobium yuanmingense. The sequence goes on from NZ_CP104173.1 coordinate 7,561,726, forward strand.
GCTGGTGCGGGAAGGCCGCAGCCAGCTGGCGCAGGCCTGTTTCGACTTCCTGCCGACCCGCGCCCTACTGGACCTCCAGGGCTGGGCGGAAGAGGACATTTTCGCGCACTCCTGAAGGCCCCGCGCGGCGGTTGGCCCCGGGGTTGCCGCCCCGTTTCGGACACTTTCGTAACGGCCTGTCGCCGGCTGCATATTTGGGCGGCGCCGGATAGAATGGGGTGCCGCCTCGACCGGACATGGCGAGCGATATGTCAGGAGCCAGGTAAGCAGGAACCCAGGTGAACTCGGCCCAGAACCCCGCCTACGACGCCGCGCTTGCGGCGAAGTTCGCCAGCGCGGCGCGCCACAGCCGCCTGGTGCGGATTCTGCGCATCGCAGTCCCGGGTGCGGTGCTGCTGTCCATGGCCGCCATCGTCGGCGTCTCGATCTTCAATCCGTTCCGCATGCTGATGCCGAAGCTGCCGCTCGACTCCGGAAATCTGGTGGTGTCGGGCACCAAGATCACGATGGAATCGCCGCACCTCGCCGGCTACACGCCGGACCAGCGGCCCTACGAGCTCTGGGCCAAGACCGCGACGCAGGACATCACCGATCCCGATCATGTCGATCTCAATGACCTGCGTGCGAAAGTGCTGATGGAGGATAAGTCGACCCTGTTCCTCGATGCCCGCACCGGCCGCTTCGACAACAAGCAGCAGCAGCTCGATCTGCGCAAGGATATCTTGCTGCGCACCTCGACCGGCTACGAGGCCCGGCTGAACTCGGCCTTCGTCGACATGGGCAAGGGCACGGTCTCCTCGGACGAGCGCGTCGACGTCAAGCTGACCAATGGCACGCTGAGTGCGGATCGCCTGCGGATTACCGAAGGCGGTGACGTCATCCGCTTCGAGGGCAATGTGGTGATGCATCTGGACAAGCTGGATGAACCCGCCGCTGCTCAGCCTGGACCTACCGAGCCTGCGCCGACGAAGACGCGCACGCCTCAGAACAAGTCTGCCAATTCGAAGTGATTTTCATGATGAAGTTCTTCTCGCGCAACGACAACAGGCGCAGCGCGATCGTCAGCGCAGCCGCGCTTGCCTTTGGTGTCTTGATCGCATCCGGTGAAGGCCGCACGCAGAGTTCGGCGACTGCGCCCAACAACGCGCTGCAGGGCTTTACGCAAAACCGCGATCAGCCAATTCAGATCGAAGCGGCCTCGCTCGAGATGCGCGACAAGAAGAAGGAGGCGACCTTCTCCGGTAATGTGAAGGTCGTGCAGGGCGACACCACCATGACCTCGAAGACGCTGGTGGTGTTTTACGATTCGGGCGGCGGCGACAAGCCGGCCGCGCCGCAGCCTGCGGCGAAAGCGACCAAGAGCGGGCCGATGCAGTCGGCGCAGCCGGGTCCGGGCGGCAGCTCCTCGATCAAGCGGCTCGAGGCGCGCGGCAATGTCGTGGTCACCCAGAAGGACCAGGTGGTGACGGGGGAGACCGCCGTGTTCGACACCAAGACCAACCTGATCACCATGTTCGGCGGGGGCTCGGGCCAAGTCGTCATGACCCAGTGCAAGAACGTCATGCGGGGCGATCGGCTGACTGTCGATATGACGACCGGCGTGTCACGTGTGGAATCCGACAGCGGCCGGGTTCAGGTCCTGCTGCCGCAGGGCTCCAGCAATGATTGCGGTTCGGGCAAGCCCGGCGGCGCGCCGCCTTTGCAGTTACCCGGTGCAAGTAAACCAAAATGAATTCAACGGCTTGGTTCTGATGCGGCCGAACCGAGGGTTGAAGCCTGCCCGGCGAGCCTGTATCTAGCGCGCAGGGCTTTCGAAGCGGGTCCGCCGCTTTTCGGGCGTGTTTCACTGGGCATGAGACATTCCTTCACCCATGCTGCGTCGGCCAATCGCTCAGGCTGGCGCGACAGATCGCGCGGATTTCGCGCAAGACGACGCCAAAGGCTAGAAGGCGGGGATGGTCGATCTCTTCAGCATGTTCCGTCGGCGCCCCGCCAAGCGCGGCCGGCCAGGATTTGCGCGTCAGGACATCACTGCGCTCGGGGACAGCGTCGGCGGCCTCGTGCCCAGTCCCGTCAGGGACACGCCGATTGCCCGCGACCAGCCCCGCGGGCCCGACCAGTTCCAAGGTGACTACACGGGCGACTACGAGGCCGACTATCAGGCCGAGCCGCGTCCGCAGGCGGTTCATCCCGTCCGAACGGCCGCCAGGTCCAACGGTGCCGGCGCGCCGCAGCTGTTGAAGCGGCCCGGCTTCCTGGCTGTGCATAGTGTGGAAAAGGCCTTCGGCAGCCGCCAGGTGGTGCGCGGCGTCAGCATCTATGTGCGTCGCGGCGAGGCCGTCGGCCTGCTCGGCCCGAACGGCGCCGGCAAGACCACCGTGTTCTACATGATCACCGGCCTGATCAAGGCCGATCGCGGCGCGATCGAGCTCGACGGCCACGACGTCACCAAGCTGCCGATGTATCAGCGCGCGCGGCTCGGCATCGGCTATCTGCCGCAGGAAGCCTCGATCTTCCGCGGCCTCACCGTCGAGCAGAACATCCGCGCCGTGCTCGAAGTGGTCGAGCCCTCGCGCAAGAAGCGCGAGCAGCAGCTCGACTCGCTGCTCGACGAGTTCAACATCACGCGCTTGCGGAAATCACCGTCGATCGCGCTGTCCGGCGGCGAGCGTCGCCGCGTCGAAATCGCGCGCGCGCTGGCGACGCGGCCGAACTACATGCTGCTCGACGAGCCCTTCGCCGGCATCGACCCGATCGCGGTCGGCGACATCCAGGACCTCGTCCGCCATCTCACCAATCGCGGCATCGGCGTGCTGATTACCGACCACAATGTCCGCGAGACGCTCGGCCTCACCGACCGTGCCTATATCGTCTATGCCGGGGAAATCTTGACCGAGGGAACCCCGGATGAGATCGTTGCCGATCCGGACGTGCGCCGCCTTTACCTTGGCGAGGAATTCCGCCTCTAGCCCTTTTTTCCAATTCGTCAAGACGTGTACATCGGGCTGAGACTAGGATAAGCAAAAATCGGACCAACTTTTGGGATCGGTTCTTGCTTCATGGCGCTTACGCAGAGATTAGAGTTCCGGCAATCGCAGTCGCTGGTCATGACGCCGCAGCTGATGCAGGCGATCAAGCTGCTGCAATTGTCTAATCTCGATCTCACGACCTTCGTGGAGGAGGAGCTCGAGCGAAACCCGCTGCTGGAACGCGCCAGTGACGAGGCCCCCGCGGGCGAAGCTTCGGCCGAGGCGGCCAATTACGGCGATTCCGACGGCCAGAACGACGGTCCGGGCGAGGACGGCTTCGGCGGCAGCGCGGAAGGCTTCGAGCCGGGCCAGGAAGAATGGATGAGCAAGGATCTCGGCACCCGCGCCGAGATCGAGCAGACCCTGGACACCGGCCTCGACAACGTCTTCTCCGAGGAGCCGGCCGAGGCGGCCGCGCGCAACGCTCAGGATGCCGCGCCGACCACCTATACCGAATGGGGCGGCGGCGCCTCCGGTGACGAAGACTACAATCTCGAAGCTTTTGTCGCGGCCGAGACGACGTTGTCGGGCCATCTCGCCGAGCAGCTCTCGGTCGCCTTCACCGCGCCCGCGCAACGCATGATCGGCCAGTACCTGATCGACCTCGTCGACGAGGCCGGCTATCTGCCGCCCGATCTCGGCCAAGCCGCCGAGCGTCTCGGCGCGTCGCAAGCCGAGGTCGAAAGCGTCCTCGCCGTGCTGCAAAAATTCGATCCGCCCGGGGTCTGCGCGCGTTCCTTAAGCGAATGCCTGGCGATCCAGCTGCGCGAGCTCGACCGCTACGACCCCGCGATGCAGGCGCTGGTCGAGCATCTCGATCTGCTCGCCAAGCGCGACATCGCGGCTCTTCGCAAGATCTGCGGCGTCGACGACGAGGACATCGCCGACATGATCGGCGAGATCCGCCGCCTCAATCCCAAGCCCGGCATGAAGTTCGGCTCGGCGCGCCTGCAGACCATGGTGCCCGACGTCTATGTCCGCCCGGGTCCCGACGGCGGCTGGCATGTCGAGCTCAACAGCGACACCTTGCCGCGCGTGCTGGTCAACCAGACCTATTATTCCGAGCTTTCGAAGAAGATCGGCAAGGACGGCGACAAGTCCTATTTCACGGATGCGTTGCAGAACGCGACCTGGCTCGTGCGCGCGCTCGACCAGCGCGCCCGCACCATCCTGAAAGTGGCGACCGAGATCGTGCGCCAGCAGGACGGGTTCTTCACCCACGGTGTCGCCCATTTGCGCCCGCTCAATTTGAAGGCCGTCGCCGACGCTATCCAGATGCACGAATCCACGGTGTCGCGTGTCACCGCCAACAAATACATGGCGACCAACCGCGGCACGTTCGAGCTGAAATATTTCTTCACGGCCTCGATCGCCTCGGCCGACGGGGGCGAAGCGCATTCGGCGGAAGCGGTGCGTCACCACATCAAGCAGCTGATCGATTCGGAGGAGCCCTCCGCGATCCTGTCGGACGACACCATCGTGGAACGCTTGCGCGCCTCGGGCATTGATATTGCCCGCCGCACGGTCGCGAAGTACCGCGAAGCCATGCGCATACCTTCCTCGGTGCAACGCCGCCGCGACAAGCAGAGCGCTCTTGGTAACGTCCTCTCTACCGCCTTGTCCGATCGCTCCCGCAATCCCGAACCGGCCTGATTGCGCTGGCGCCAAATCGCGCTACTCTCGATGCCCCATCGAGACCGATCCAAGCTGGGCACCAACCAAGCGAGGCATCACATGACTCTCAGAATCTCGGGAAAGAGCATCAGCGTCGGCGAGGCGCTGCGCGGCCGCGTTGCCGACCGCACCGACGAGGTGCTGCGCAAATATTTCGACGGCAATTATTCCGGCCACATCACGCTGAGCAAGGACGGCTTCGGCTTTCGCACCGATTGCGCCCTGCATCTCGATTCGGGAATCACGCTGGAAGCCGATTCGAACGCACCGGATGCCTATGCCAGTGCCGATCAGGCGCTGGTGATGATCGAGAAGCGGCTGCGGCGCTACAAGAACCGGCTCAAGGACCGCTCCGCGCGCAAGGCCCATGCCGCCTCCGAGGCGATGGCTGCGCTCGACGCCACCAGCTATGTGCTGGAAGCGCCCGGAGAGGGCGAAGAGGAAGTCGCCGGCTACAGCCCCGTCATCATCGCGGAGCAAACCACGTCGCTGAAGCGGCTCTCGGTCAGCGAAGCCGTCATGGAACTCGATCTCAGCGGGGCACCCTGCCTGGTATTCCAGCATGGCTCGTCCGGTCGGGTGAACATCATTTACCGCAGGGCGGACGGCAATGTGGGTTGGATCGACCCGCCGGGAGCCAAGGTGGACGGCCAAGGCGGTGGCTAGGCCCGCCAGCCGGCGCCCGTACCATCCCGGCCCTTAACAATGACGGGGGCAAAGCCGCACGCGGGAGTTGGCACCGGGATTGCGTTGGAGTAGAAGCCCCCCACATCTGGATCGGGGCTAAGTCCGCCTCCTGCTTCATGTTATTGACGCCGGCCGAGCTTGGTCTATCAAGCTGGCCAAATCGGAACCTGACGGTTTAATTCACCTCGGAAAGCTTCCATGCCGATTACCGATCTGGTCGCACCCGAGGCGATTCTCCCGGCATTGAAAGTCAACAGCAAGAAGCAGGCGCTGCAGGAGCTGGCGGCCAAGGCCGCCGAGCTGACCGGGCAGAACGAGCGCTCGGTGTTCGAGGTGCTGCTGCAGCGGGAGAAGCTCGGCACCACCGCGGTCGGCTATGGCGTCGCCATTCCGCACGGCAAGCTGCCCAAGCTGGAGAAGATCTTCGGCCTGTTCGCGCGGCTCGATCGTCCGATCGACTTCGAGGCGATGGACGGCCAGCCGGTCGATCTCGTCTTCCTGCTGCTGGCCCCCGAAGGCGCCGGCGCCGATCACCTCAAGGCGCTCGCCCGCATCGCCCGTCTGCTGCGCGACCAGGACATCGCCAAGAAGCTCCGCGCCTCGCGCGATGCGCAGGCGATTTATTCCGTGCTGGCGCTGCCGCCGGCAACGGCGGCGTAACCTTTCTTTTTTCCGCCCGGCAAGGGCCCAATCGTGTCTCGCACCTGATTGTGAGGGCGGCGTCCCGTCATGCCACCTTGATCTCAAAGGTAGAAGGTAGGACAATCTTCCCGCCTGAGACGCACGGCACAGTGGGCGGCGCCAAAATCCGCTGAGAGCCGTTCGAAGCCGTGGACCGAGCGGACGTGACTGGGAATGGAATGACGCCGTTGCGCCTCGCCGCCGCGGCGGGAGAGCGGCTCTGGGAATCAGGCCTCGACCGGCCGATGCCCGCGGTAGGCGCGCGTGCGAAGGCGCTCGTAGTGCACGGTGTGGGAAGATCCGCCGCGCTTCAGGCGGTCCGCTCATGACCAGCCTGCACGATTCCGAGGAGGACGCCAGCGCGATCTGGACAGCGCCCCGCGTCGGCGTGGAGAAGCTCGCCAGAATCGTGATGCGTGGCTCGATCACCGTCAACGTGATCGCGTCGATGGGTGTCTTCAACCCCGCGCTGCTTCCCGCAGAATGGAGCTTCGTGCAACAGGCCGTTGCGCTTCTGATGTGGGTCATCCTGATCTACGCCAGTGCCTTCGTGCGACCCTGCCTGCGCGTGCAGCCAAATCCCGATTTCATCGCGCTGGTCGCATTCTATGCTCTCGCCGCTGTCTCCGTGCTCTGGACCGGCCTCGCCACCGCGGCGATCATGAAGAGCGCGGCCCTCGTGATGACGACCTTCGGTGCGTACTGCCTGATCACGCGGATCGACATTGACGAGATCGTCGGAGCGACGGCGCTGGGGCTCTTCATCTTGGTCGCCGCCTCGGCCCTGTGTGCGGTTTTCGTGCCCGAGATCGGCGTCGATCAGAGCTGGATGCACAACGGCCAGTGGCAGGGAATCTACGAATCGAAGCAGACCCTCGGCTTCATCAGCGCCTATCTGATGTTCTTTGCCTGCTATCAGAAGATGACGGGCCAGGGCTGGACAGTTTTTCTGCTTACGTTTCTCCTGGCATCGACATGCGTCATCGCCTCGGAATCGCGTGGTGCCGGTGCCGTTGCAATTGCCGCCGGTGCACTGCTCATGACCTCCCTATGGTCGATCCGCTGCATGAGGATTTACGCGGTGCTGCCGGTCGTCATGTGCATCCTGGCTGCGCTCCTGATCCTGTATTTCTACGTCACGGGCTACGATTCCATCCATCTCGGCGAATCGACCATCAATTTGACCGAGCGAACCTTCATCTGGCAGTACGCCATCGGCCATTTCGACGATGCGCCGCTGCTGGGCTTCGGCATCAACGGGTTCTGGACGCGCCCTGCGATTTACGACTATTTCAACCAGAACCACGGCTGGGTGCTGGACAATTATCATAGCGGCTACATTGCGGTGGCAATGGAAACCGGATTCCTGGGATACGTGCTGTTCGTGGCGAGCGTCTATCTGTTCTCGGAAAAGGTCCTGTACCTGATCGACACGCGGTCGATCGATCGTCGCCACTGCGCTCTCATCATCGGATTCGTCGTCCTCAGCTTTCAATCGAATTTCACGGAGACGATGTTCCTTCGCTCGACCATGTTCACCTCGGTGCTGCTCGTCGCATTCTTCTTCGCAGTGTGCCGGCCGGTGCCGCAGCAGGGCCTGCAGCAATGATGGGGCAGGCGGGATGAATGCCATCTGCGTCCGCTGGGCTGTAACTTTCGGTCTCGCAATGACGCTATCCGTGCTTGCAATCTGCTCCCCGGCAGAAGCAGCCGGACAGGCCGCGTCCGCGCCCCCAAAACTGGGGCGCGGCATCAACATCCTCGGCTATGACGGCATTTGGGAGGGAGGCCGGAACGCGCCATTTCGTCTGGACAACCTCACCGCGATCAGGCGCGCCGGGTTCTCGCACGTCCGGATCAATTTCTTCGGCTTCAAGTTCATGGACCCGGAGAATGCGCTGGATGAGATCGTCTTGAGGCGGCTCGATGCCGTGATCGAGGAGGTGCTCGCCCGAAATCTCATCCCCATCCTGGACGAGCACGATACCCATATCTGTCAGCGCGACGTCTCCGCGTGCGCCGGGAAGCTGAAAGCGTTCTGGACGCAAATCGCCGCGCGCTATGCCGGAAAATATCCGAGGCTCGTCTTCGAGGTGCTCAATGAGCCGGGCGGGCAGATGACGTCCGCCGCCTGGAACGCCCTTCTGAACGAATGTCTCGGCATCATCCGCGCCACCAACCCCCGGCGGCCCGTGATCGCCGCGGTTCTCAACGTCGACGAGATGCCCGTCGAGGACCTGGTCCTGCCGTCAGATGACCGAAACATCATCGTCACGTTCCACTATTACGCGCCGATCCGTTTCACCCATCAGGGCGCACCGTGGTCGCCGACGTTCTCGCAAATAGGCCCGCTTGATTGGGGCACGCCGGAGGACGAACGGAAGGCGCGCGCCGATTTCGACAAGATCCGGTCCTGGTCCGAACGGGAGAAGCGTCCGATCTATCTCGGTGAGTTCGGCGTATACGAGGCCGCGCCAGCCGAAGCACGGACGAGATATCTGTCGTTCGTGGCGCGAAGCGCGGAGCGGCTCGGCTGGGCCTGGGCCTATTGGCAATTCGATCATGATTTCGCAGCCTTCGACAGCGCGCGTCAAAGCTGGAAGCCCGAGATCATGCGGGCGCTGATTCCGCCGGGGCGCTGAGGCGGCGGGCGTGACCTGAACTCAGCCGCGCCGGCGTGAAGCCATCCGACGATCGGACAGTTCAGCCTGGAGCGCCGTCATCAAGCTTAAGGCGCCGTGTTGCGGCGCGTTGTGATCAAACAGTATCGAAGTACCAAATGTATCGGAGTGTTGCTCCTCGAATACAGCGCGCGGAGGCCGGCCGATGTACCTTACCGGAGATTTCTATCGCTGATTGCTTCGGGGGTGACGAATGAAACGACTGCTGCTGGCGACGTCGGCTCTGATTGTCGCAGGCTCCGCTCAAGGTGCCGATCTGGGAGCTCGTCCCTACACGAAAGCGCCGGTTGCGGCGGCCGTGCCTTTCAGTTGGACCGGCTGCTATGTCGGGGGTCATGTCGGCGGCGGTGCGAGCCGAACGGGCTTCACGGATCCCGGCATCGGAACGGGGGCGGTCATCTCGCCTGCAATGACTATAGGCAGTGTGCCTGGTGATCGCATTGGGGTGAACGGAGACGTCGGAATTGTAGGAGGCGTTCAGGTAGGTTGCGACTACCAATTTGCCAGCAATTGGGTGCTCGGGATCGCCGGCGATTTCACGGCCACCGATCTTCACGGCACCGCCAACGATCCCTTCTTCGCCGGAAAGACCGGCGCGCCCGCCACTCTATCGAGCCGCACCGACTGGATCGCCAGCGTCACGGGTCGGGTCGGCTACACATGGGATCGCTTGCTCGTTTATGGCAAGGGCGGCGTCGGGTTTGCGCATGACCGATACAATCTGAACAATTTCTCGTCGATTGGCGGCTTCTTTTGTCCCGGTGTGGGATTCCTCGTTTTTGAGCCCTGCAATTCAAGCGCCAGCACCGATCGTGTCGGCTGGGTGGCAGGTGCCGGTGTCGAGTGGGCCTTCGCCCCGAACTGGTCGGCCTTGGTCGAGTACACTCACTACGGCTTCGACAGCAAGCGCGTGGGATTCGCCAATCCAGCCGCCGCCACCACCGCGTTGATCGATATTCGTCAGGACATCGATATCGTGAAGGTAGGTATCAACTATCGGTTCGGCGGGTCACCCGTCGTCGCGAAGTACTGATTGATCGCTTAAGCAGACAAAGGGAGCGGCCGGGGCTCAACCTCGCGCCGCTTCCATGCGATTCACGATCCGCTGCCCGATCGGGCTCTTCAACCAGGCCTGGAAACCGGGCCGGTCCCAGATCATCCGACGCAATACCAGAAGCGATCCATCCGTATGCGATCGCACCGGTTTTTCGGGTTCGGGCTCGAGCGTCCATCCGAGCTTGGACAGATATTGAATGGTCGTCTGATTGCGCTCCAGCACGAACGCGCGGATGCGGCTCAGCTTGAGATCGTCGAACACGAACCTGAGCAGCGGAATGAAGGTGTTCACCGTCGCTCCGGCATTGCGGTGCTCCTTTTCTCCGATCACGGCGCTGACGAGCGCCTCGCTCGCCGCCGCGTTGATGTCGAGGCGGATGAAGCCGACATGGATGCGGCTGCCGCGCTCGAATATCCCGAGCAGGAGCCGTTCGCGCTGATCGAAGGATTTGATGTAGTCGGCGATCTCCGCCTTGGTCATCGCGCGCGGTGACGTGTTGAGGACATGCACGGTCCAGGGATCGGACAACCAGTCCGCCCAGCGCTGCGAGGCGTCATCGCGCTTGATGGTGCGCAGAAAATAGCGCCCGGCCGGAAACCACAATTGCTGCTTGGGCAGACGTTCGACTTTCGGCGGCATGCCGCATCTAAGCAGTTTCGAGTCGGACGATCAATTTGGATGGCGCAACGTGCAGGCCTCGAGCGGCGACGCCTTCGTGGGCGCCGCTTCCGCACGTCAGCAGACCGTCGGCAGCAGGCGCCGGACTTCGTCGAGCAGTTCGGGGACCGCCCTCTTGTCACCCGCGAGGTGCTTGAGCAGCGCACTCTGGAACAGACCGTCGAACAGCGCGTAGAGCGCGCCTGGCGACGACGCCGGCCGCTTGCCGCCGAGCTCGGCATAGCGAGAGGCAATGCGCCAGATCATCGCTTCCAGGCTCTTGTCGATCTCGAGGACATCCTTGCGAAACGCCGCCTCGAACATCGCCTGCGAGCGCAAATCGTACCAAAGCCGGTGCATGCGGGCTTCGTTCTGCAGCGTTGCTGCGAGCTTGGCGAGGAAGCCCTCCGTCAATTCGTCGCGGCTCATCGCTGTCGCGACGACCTCGTCATAGCGCGTCACGCACTTGGCCTTGTAGTGGCGAACGCAGCAGCAGATCAGGTCGAGCTTGTCGCTGAAATAATAGTGGAACACGCCGTGCGTGAACGCCGAGTTCTGCGCGATCTCCCGCAGGCTGGTCCGGGCGAAGCCGAGCTCTCCAAGCGTTTCGAGCGCGGCCTCGGCAAGCTCGATGCGTCGCGCGTTGAACTTGTCGTCCCGCACGATCTCCGCCACGGCCTCTCGCTTCGCCGCTCCTGTCGCTTGCCGGGCCATCGTCGCGCTGTCTCCCGTCTCTTGGTCACCACGATCACGTCGTCGGTCATCGTCTACAGACCATCCTCTTTGACAACTGTCAAATTTTTTCCTTGACAACTGTCAAGTTCCGGGAGGAGTGTGCGCGTCAAGAAATTTGGACAGTCGTCAAGACGTCAGCAAACGGAGGAAATGCACCCGCCGGCGCCGCGCCGCCGGAACGGACTCGCATGCCGTTGCGCAACCGCGCCAGCACCGTGCTGCCAATCGCAGCGCGCACCGATCATCAGCGAACAGATCAGTCCAACAGATCAGTCCAAGCAAAGGGAGGACGTGCGATGAGTGAGAAGAGTCTTGATGGCCGCAAAGCCCTGGTCACCGGCGGAGCCCGCGGGATAGGAGCGGCTATTGCAGAAGCACTGGCGCGCTCCGGTGCGGCGGTCATGATCGGCGACATTCTCGATGACGCCGGCAAGGATAGCGCCGGCAAGATCGCCAGGCTCGGTGCGAAGACCGGCTTCGTGCATCTCGATGTCGCCGACGATGCGCAGTGGGAGAAAGCGACTGCTGCGACGGTCGCCACCCTCGGCGGCTACGACATCCTCATCAACAATGCCGGCATCGAGATCACGTCGCTGGTCAGCGAGATCAGGGCCGAGGATGCGCGGCGGATGTGCGACGTCAACATCGTCGGCACCGTGCTCGGCATGAAGCACGCCTTCCGCGCGATGCGGCCGGGTGGACCGGCGGGCAAAGGCGGCGCGGTCGTCAACATCGCGTCTGTCGCGGCGACGATCGCCTTCCCGAGCATCGCGGTCTATTCCGGCACGAAATCCGCGGTCGATCGCATGACGCGGGTCGCGGCGATGGAGGCCGGCAAGCTCGGTTATGGCGTGCGCGTCAACTGCATCTATCCTGGCTTGATCCCGACCGACATGGGCCTGCAGCTCGCCAACGACATCGTCAAGATCGGTCTCGCGCCCGACGTCAACGCCGCGGTCGGCTCGGTGGTGGAGCAGACGCCTCTCGGCAAGCTCGCGGAGGTCGGCGACATCGCCAATGCTGCGGTGTTCCTGTGCTCGAACGAAGCCCGCTTCATCACCGGCATCGGACTGCCGGTCGATGGCGGCATGGGAATGTGAGCTGCAAACCCGACAACGACATTTCGGAGGAACGACAATGAGCGCGAAGAAGCCCGTCATCGTCTATGGCGCGTCCGGCTACACCGGCCGGCTGGTCTGCGAATACTTGCGCGAGTACAACATCCCCTTCATCGCCGCCGGGCGCAGCGCGGAGAAGCTCAACGCCGCCATGAAGGCGAACGTGGCCGGCATCGAGACCGCCGACTACGAGGTGGTGGAAGTGCCGCATACCGTGAGCGCACTGACGGAGTTGTTCAACGGTGCCTCGGTGGTGCTCAACACCGTGGGTCCCTTCGCCAGGTTCGGCGCCGAGGTGGTGCAGGCCTGCTGGGCGTCCCGATGCCACTACACCGACACGACAGGCGAGCAGGACTGGCTGATCACGCTCGAGCAGGAATGGGGTACGAAGTTCGCCAATGCCGGCCTGCTGCTCGCGCCTGGAATCGCGCAGATGTACACCACCGGCGAGATCGCCGCGCAGCTGTGCCTGGAGACGCCCGGCCTCGATACGCTCGATATCGCCGTGTTCTGGGGCGGTAGCCCGACCATCGCCTCGACGCAGACCATCCTGGTCAACGCCGCGATGGCAAAGGCCTACTATCTGGAGCAGAACAAGTATGTCGAGCATCAGGTGGATGCCGGTCTCTACAACCTCGCCATCCCCGGCCAGCATGAGCTCGCACTGGCGCTGCCCTGGGGCGGCACCTCGCACCCGGTGTGGTTCAAGCGCGATCCGCGCGTGGCCAACGTGAAGGTGCTGGGCGGTGTGTTCAACCGCGCGCTGATGCTGGGCGTGCCGCAGATCGTCGCCGCTGCGCTGGACGCGACCAAGGACATGAACCCCGATGACCGCTACGCCGCGTTGGCGCAGACCGCCGCCGGCGTGATGAACACCATGCCGCCGCGCGAGAACCCGCGCGTCAACAAGTCGCTGGATTCGGTGCATGCCTCCGGCCCATTGGGGCGCGCGCACTGCGTCATCAACGGCAACAGCAATTACAAGCAGACCGGCCTGCTGCAGGCCTATGCCGCAGCTCACCTGCTGCAGCAGCCGCCCAAGCGCGTGGGCTTCGCCTCCGGTTGCCAGGCGTTCGGTCATCACGAGCTGCTCGGCCAGCTGCGCAGCTTCGGGCTGGTCAGCAGACCGATCCTCACCGTGCACGACTGAGCAAGATCACGGGTGGCGCGGCCGCGCGCCACCCGCCAGCTGCTTCCGGGATTGATCATGCGCTTCATCGATTACCTCGACAAAGGTGCCTCGCTCGGCCCCGATGCGCCGTGCCTGACCATGGACGGGCGCGATCTCAGCTACCGCGAGGTGCAGTTGCTGAGCTATCGCGTCGCGCGCGGGCTCGCGCGGTCGGGTATTGCTGCCGGCGAGAAGGTCGCAATCCTTTCCGGCAACGATCCGGTCGCGTTTGCATGCGTGTTCGGCATTTCCCGCGCGGGCTCGGTTTGGTGCCCGATCAATCCGCGCAACGAGGCTGCCGAAAACCGGCTCATCCTCGACCAATTCGACTGCAGCCTGCTGCTGTTTCACTCGAGCTTCGCGCCGATGGTCGAGGCGGTGCGTGCAGAGCTGCCGAAGCTGCGTGTCCTCGTCTGCCTCGATGCCGAATTGCCCTTCGCGCCCTCGTTCGACAGCTGGCTCGCGGGCCTGTCCGCCGACCGATATCAACGCGAGACGGTCGACGATCTCGCGATGCTTCCCGGCACCGGCGGCACCACCGGAAAGCCGAAGGGAGTCATGCTGTCGGGTCGCAACATCGAGGCCATGACGGCACTGACGCTGATGGGCTATCCCTTCAAGGGTCGTCCGGTCTATCTCGCGCTCGCGCCGTTGACCCATGCGGCCGGTGTGCTGTGTTTCCCGATCATGGCGCTCGGCGGCCGCATCGTGATCATGCATCACCCCGGCGGCCGGTGTGCTGTGTTTCCCGATCATGGCGCTCGGCGGCCGCATCGTGATCATGCATCACCCCGACATCGCCGAATTCCTCGAATTGATCGAGCGCTACCATGTCACGCACACCTTCCTGCCGCCGACATTGATCTACATGCTGCTCGATCATCCCAAGCTCGACTCGGCGAAGCTCGGGTCTCTGCAATGCTTCTGGTACGGCGCGGCACCGATCTCGGCCGCACGGCTTGCGGAGGCGCTCCGGCGCATCGGGCCCATGGCGCAGTTGTTCGGTCAGACTGAAGCGCCGATGATGATCTCGATGATGGCACCGGATGAGCATTACAATGCCGATGGCACGATCGCGATGGAGCGCCTCGCCTCGGCGGGGCGGATCAGCCCGTTGGTGCAGGCCGGCATCATGGATGGCGACGGCAATTTGCTGCCGACCGGCTCACGCGGCGAGATCGTGGTTCGCGGCTCGCTGGTGATGGAAGGCTACTACAAAAATCCCGAAGCCACGGCGGAGGCCTCCGCGCATGGCTGGCACCACACCGGCGACATCGGCTACATCGACGACGATGGCTACCTCTACATCGTCGATCGCGCCAAGGACATGATCATCACCGGCGGGTTCAACGTCTATTCGATCGAGGTCGAGAACGCGCTGCGGGCGCATGAGGCGGTACAGGATTGCGCCGTGATCGGCCTTCCGGACGAGAAATGGGGTGAGCGTATCGTTGCCGTGGTGCAGCCCCGTGCCGGCCAGAGCGTCGATGCGACGGCGCTGGCGGCCTTCGTCAAGCAGCGGATCGGCAGCGTCAAGACACCGAAGCAGATCGAAGTCTGGGACGATCTGCCGCGCTCCAAGGTCGGCAAGGTGCTGAAGCCGGATATCCGTGGGCGGCTGGCAGGTCGCTCAGGCGGCTAGCTAAAGCATGATCCGGAAAAGTGCGAAGCGCTTTTCCGGAGAGATCATGCGTGAACAACAACCTAAAGCGCGATGATGATTCATCCCATTCTCATCGCGCTTTAGTCCGAAAGCCGCTCCAGCACGTCGCGCACCAGCCCTTGCAGGAGATCGAGCTTGTAGGCCGTTATCGGCAATGGCTTGGCACCTGAGCTCGCCGCTTTCGCCGCCTCTGCGATCGATGCCGCATTGGCAAGCTTGCCGCTGAGCTGGACTTCCACGGCGGTGAGGCGAAGCGGCACGGGCGCGACGCCGCCGGCAGCGAGACGCACCAGCTGGAACTTGCCGCCGGCGATCACGACGCGGGCGCAGAGTTCCACCAGCGGCCATTCCGCATAGGTCCGGCTGATCGCCCGCTTGTAGGAAGCGCGCTCGCCCTCGAGCGGAGCAGGAAGCGCAATGTTCTTGATCATCTCGCCTGCTGCGAGTGTATGATCGGCGTGCGCGACCGAGCCGTCGCCGAGGAGACCGCTAATCGTCAATCCGCTGCGCCGGTCCGTGGTGATGGTCGCATCATAGGCGAGCAGAGCCGCCGCCATGGTCGAGGGATGCGGCGCGATGCACGGTCCGAGATCGAAGGCAACGCCATAGAGATGATTGCCGGAACGGGCAGGGCAGGTGCTGCCGCCTTTCTTCAGGCAATCGATGTCGGCCCGGCGGAAATACCAGCAGCGTGAACGCTGCGCGAGATTGCCGCCGAGCGTGGCAACGTTGCGCACCTGTGGCGTGGCGAGTCCCTGCGCGCTCGCCGCAATGCCGGGATAAGCGGCGAGGATGCGAGCGTCGGTCGCGATCGTGGCGATGGTGGCGAGCGCGCCGATCCGGGCCGCTCCATCGGCTCCCCAGCTGATCGTCTTGTCGCCGCTGGTCGAGATATCGATCAGCATTCCCTGCGACACCCCGCTGCGGCGGCGTTCGCTGAAGTCGGTGCCTCCGGCGCGGAATTCAGGCGTGGGATTGGTGGTGATGACGGCGACACTCATGCTGCATCCCTCCCTTTCAGCGCGGCCACAAGACGATCGGGCCGGAACGGAATTTCAGTCAGTCTCACGCCGATCGCATCGCGGATGGCGTTGGCGATCGCGGGCGAGGTCGGCACGGTGGCAACTTCGCCGATGCCGACGCTGCCGCCCGGTACATGCTCGAAACCGGCCTCGTCGAAATGCACGTCCAGTTTCGGCATGTCGGCAATGCCCGGAATGCGGTAATCCTCCATGCTGCCGCTCAGGATGTGGCCACTCGAAGGATCGGTCTCCCGCGTCTCATAGAGTGCGTAGCCGATGCCCTGGATCACCGCGCCCGCGGCCTGGCTTCGCGCCAGCGCCGGCGCGGCGAGCTTGCCGACCGCGAGGCCCGTATAGGCGTTGAGCACGCGCACATGGCCGAGCCAGGTATCGACCTCGACTTCCATCACCTGCACCGAGCTCGGCACGCCGGCGCCCACCACCATGTGATTCATCAGACGCAGCACCCAACCGAACACCCGGCCCATGATGCCCGCCTCGTGCAGCGCGGGCCTGACGCCGGGCGGCGGCTTGCCGTCCTCCTGGCGCTTGGCCGACACGGCGATATCAGGAGAAGCCGCGATCATCTCGCGCCACGGCGCGTTCGAGCCCGGAGCAGGTGTGCGAGAGGCGGTGCGCCTGATTTCCGCTTTCAGCTTGTCGATGGCGAGCAAGGTCGGCGGCACCACCGAGGCGGTGACGCGGCTGCCGCCGGAGCCCGGTCCGCGCGGCAGGCTGGAGCGGCCGATCCGAACGTCCACATCATGCGGCTCGAGATCGAACGCCTTCGCGACGGTGTTGGCGATCACGCTGCGTGTGCCCGTGCCGATATCCTGTACCGCGCAGCTTGCGACGATGCGGCCGCCCTTGATCGCGAGTTCGACCGAGGAGCCGGTCTGCCAGAGATAGAGCCAGTAACCGGTGGCGACGCCGACGCCGCGCCGGTAGCGGCCGGTCTGCGATGCGGCTGGCTTGCGGCTCTTCCAGACGTCGAGGCCGGCAGCCCAGTCGTACAGTCGCTGGCGGTTGGGATCGGGGTCCCAGAGCTTGCGCAGCTGAATCGGATCGACCTTCATGCGCAGTGCGGCTTCGTCGACCGCCTGCTCCAGCGCAAACGACATCGGCGGACCGCCGGGGCCGCGGAACGGCGCGCCGGGCGGCAAATTGCTGAGCACGTCGAAGTCGACGAGCTCCTTTGCTTCGGCCGGATAGATCAGCCGCGCCAGGCCCGCGATCAGCGAGTTCACGGCGGCGCCGGTGTCTGCATGGGCAGTGAGCGACAGCGCCTTGAGGCGGCCTTCCGCAGAAGGCAGCAAGGACAGCTTCAGCTCGGCGGCCGGACGATAGCCGGTGACGGAAAGCTCCTCTTCACGATCGAAGGCGACGCGCACCGGCGCTTTCGCGGCGCGCGCAAGCTCGATCGCGGCGATGGTCTCCAGCCCAACGCTGCCCTTGGAGCCGAACCCGCCGCCGACATGATCGGCGATCACACGCACCTTGTCGTGCGGAAGGCCATAACGCTTGGCGATCTTCTCCATGCTCTCGTGGATGGCCTGGGTCGAGATGTGCACAATGAGCTGATCGCCATCGAACCTGGCCACGGCGGCATGTGGTTCGAGGCTTGCGTGCTGTTGCGTCGAGACGCGAAAGGTCTCCTCGACCAGCAGCGGATTGCGTTGCTGGCGCGCCTCGTCAAGCCAGCTCTTGGCGCGCTTGGCTTTCTGCGAGAACGGCGCAGAAGGCCCGCGCACATTGCCCTTCCACGACACCGGAGCGCCACCTGCGCCCTCGGACACGTTGCCGGCACGCTTGCGGTCCTTCTTTTCGAATACGACGGGCGCATCGTCGCGTCGCGCTGCATCGAGCCCGATCACGGCGGGCAAAGGCTCGGGCTTGAAGCTGATCGCGGCAATTGCTTTCAGTGCGGTGCGGCGATCCGTGGCCGCGACGGCTGCAATCGGCGCGCCGACGAAGCGGACCATGTTGTCATCGTCTAGCAGCGGAACGACCGCGGCAACACCGGCAACGGCGCGCGCCGGCGCCAGATCAAGCCCGGTGATCCTCGCATGCGCGACGTGCGCGCGCAGGATGACGCCTTCGAGCTGGCCGTCATGGTGGATGTCGACCGTGTAGCGGGCCAGTCCCGTCACCTTGTCGCGGGCTTCCAGCCGCGGCGCGATGGGCTCGTTGCCGTCGAAGCGGCCCGAGCATGCTTCGGCGACGGCGCGATAGATGCCTTCATAGGCGCCGCAGCGGCAGAGATGTCCAGATAGCGCGGCGGCGATCTCCTCGCGCGAGGGTGTCGCCGCGCCCTTGGTCGCGCGCCAGCCGTCATGGAAGGCGGCGGCTTCGACGACGAAGCCGGGTGTGCAGAAGCCGCATTGCAGGGCGTCGTGCGCCATGAACGCCTTCTGCACCGGATGCAATCCGGCCGCCCCGACGCCCTCGATGGTCGTCAGCGATTTGCCCGCGGCCGCCTGCGCCGGCAACAGGCAGCTCACGACCGGCGTGCCGTCGAGCAGCACGGTGCAGGCGCCGCAGACGCCGGAGCCGCAGACGAGTTTGGTGCCGGTGAGGCCGCCATCGCGGATCACGTCGATCAAGAGCGCATCCGGATCGTCGGGCAGCGCCAGAGGCCGTCCATTAATGGTCGTGCTGGTCATTTTCGAACTCCCGTTTTGCGTTGGGACTTCTTTGCGGACGGCGCCATCGCGCCGGCGATCAGCATGCGCAGCATGGTCTCGAGCTGTTTCAGGAACGCGTCAACCGGCTGCATGGCAGGGAAAGCGGATTTGGTGCCGTGGATCGCCATCTCGACGCAGCGCGCGAGCTCGCGCACGCTGACGCCGCTTTCGAGCTTGAGCTTTCGCTTGCGGCATACCCGCGCGATCGTGGTTGCGATCTCGTCGGCGAAACGGCTGGAATAGCTCTGGTAGAGGTCGCGCGCCTGCGCGAGGTGCTCGGAAAACAGCTCCTCGGTATGGGGCGAGTCCTTGAGCGAAGCGAGCAGCGACTGCATTCGCGCGCCGATCTCGGCGACCAGGATGTCGGCAAGATCGAGGCCCGCTTCTTCCGCCGCCTTCGCGGCCGCGATTTCCGCAGCGAGCCCCTGCGCGTAGATCCGCTCGAGCACGGCGCGAAACAGCGCCTCCTTGGAGGCGAAGTGATGATAGAGCGCCTGCCGCGTCAGTCCGGCTTCCTCCGCCGCCAGCTCGATCGAGGAGCGGCGGAAGCCGTGGCGCCGGAACACGCGCAAGGCAGCGTCGAGGATCCGGTCCTGGGGAGGGGCCTTGGCCTGCATTTTGTCAGATTTGACAAACGCGAACGAAATGTCAAATCACGGATTGATGACGGTCTCGTGCGCGCAAGAGCCAAGGCCGCCCCGCGCGGGCGGGAACATCGCCGAATTCCCGTTGGCTGGCGATGGCGATGCGAAAACATCACGCTCAAATGAAAACGGGCACGCCTTCTTGCGAAGGCATGCCCGTTTGAAACCCTATTCGTGCGACGCGCGTGCTTAGTGCACGCTCACCGCTTGCAGCTCGTTGCTCCAGGCGTTGGCGACCGCGGCTTCGCGGCTGTCGGTCAGCATGATCGGCGTGCCGTCGGCGGCGTGGAGCGCGAAAAGCTTGAGGCCCGGCGCGATCTTGGGCGCCTCGGGGAACAGGCCCGGCACGTCCTCGGAGCGGATCTGCTTCACATAGGCGATATGGCCTTCGCCCAGGGTTGCCAGTGTCTCCGGAGAGACGTTCTTGGCTTCGTATTCGAACGCAACGTGACCTTCACTCATGGTCTCGACTCCTCTGGAACACTAAGCGGTCGAGTCCGCTACTCGTTCCATTATTCGTGCTCATTGATAGCGATTGTCTTAACGATCCGCTCCGGTTCAGGCCGGGCCAGATCGATCGACAACAACCCGTTCTTCAGATCCGCACCCAGCACCAGCATCCCCTCCGCCAGCACGAAGGTGCGCTGGAAGTGGCGCGCGGCGATGCCGCGATGGATGTATTGCCGGGTCTTGTCGTCCTGCTGCCGCCCGCGGATCACGAGCTGGTTTTCCTCAATGGTTACATCGAGTTGGTCGCGCGTAAATCCGGCGACCGCCAGCGTGATGCGCAAACGCTCGGGCTGGCCGTCCGTGCGGTCGCACCTCTCGATATTGTAGGGAGGATAACCGTCGGCGCCTTTGACGACCCGATCGAGCACGCGCTCGATCTCGTCAAAGCCCAGCAGGAAGGGACTGGAGAGCGTTGGAACACGAGACATAGTTTACAAAGTCCTCGCAGAAAGCGACTTTGGTGCATCAGGGCCCGCGAGCGGCGCCCCTTGATCAGCAATATGGGCATGTTCCCCTGTGGGTTCAAGCAGGTAGCGGGGGAGCTGTGGACGGGCCACTTTCCGCCATCGCCCGAATGCCTGGTTCGTCGTGGTTGGCATGACGCGTCGCGCGAGGCGATTTATCCCAACAAAAACAAACCCCCTTCTACTGTGCATGGGGTTGTTTTCGCACTTTTGTCGTCACGCCCCGGAGCCGCTCAGCCCTTGAGCCGCGTCCGCCCGTCGTCGCTGAACAGATGCAGCTTGGCCCGCACCGCCGCGACGCGGATTCTCGCGCCGATGGCGGGCGCTTGGGTTCCGGGAATGCGGACGATGACCTCGCCGGGCGGCAGCTCGCCGGGCGTGGCGGCGACGCGCTGGTCCTCCTGCTCGCGGGAGCCGTAGACGAAGGTCTCGGCGCCGACGCGCTCGATGGCTTCGACGGTGAGCGGCAGGACGAGGCCGCCGGCCGGCGTCTCGTCGGTGATGACGAAATCCTCCGGGCGGATTCCGACGATGCCGGCATCGGCCGCGGCGCTGCCGGCGAGCTGCGACCGGATCTCCTCGGGCCGCGTCGACATCAAGTTCATCGGCGGCGCGCCGATGAAGGAGGCGACGAAGGTCGTGGCCGGCTTCTCGTAGATATCAAGCGGATTGCCGACCTGCTCGACCTGGCCGCCATTCATCACCACGAGGATGTCGGCCAGCGTCATCGCCTCGAGCTGGTCATGGGTGACGTAGATCGACGTCGTGTTGAGCCGGCGCTGCAATTTGCGGATCTCGACCCGCATCGCGATGCGCAGCTTGGCGTCGAGGTTGGACAGCGGCTCGTCGAACAAAAACACCTTCGGCTGGCGCACGATGGCGCGGCCCATGGCGACGCGCTGGCGCTGGCCGCCGGAGAGCTGGCGCGGCTTGCGCTCTAGCATGGCGGAGAGCTCGAGCACGCGCGCGGCTTCCTCGACGCGGGTCTTGATCTCGGCCTCGGCCATGCCGCGGTTGCGCAGGCCATAGGCCATGTTGTTGTAGACGCTCATATGCGGATAGAGCGCGTAGTTCTGGAACACCATCGCGATGTCGCGATCGGCGGGCTCTACTCCGTTGACGACGCGGCCGCCGATGTCGATCTCGCCGCCGGTGACCGTCTCCAGCCCCGCGACCATGCGCAGCAGCGTGGACTTGCCGCAGCCGGAGGGGCCGACCAGCACGCAGAACTGTCCGTCGCCGACATCGACGTCGACGCCCTTGATGGCCTCGAAGCCGCCGGGATAGGTCTTGCGGACGCTGCGCAGGGTGACGTTAGCCATGGGTTGCACCGGCGAGTAGCGAGTAGGGAATGGCGAATGGGGACTTGTTAGCACGCAAGGCGGACGCAGCGACCCCATTCGCCACTCGCCATTCACTATTCGCCATCTTCACTTTTCCGTCTCGACCAGGCCGCGCACGAACAATTTCTGCATGGCGACGACGACGAACACCGGCGGCAGCATGGCCAGCACGGCGGTTGCCATCACGATCGGCCATTCGGTCAGCGCGTCGGTGGTGGTGATCATCTTGCGGATGCCGATCTGGATGGTCTGCATGTCGTCGCGCGTGGTGATCAAGAGCGGCCAGAGATATTGATTCCAACCGAGGATGAACAGGATCACGAACAGCGCCGCCATGTTGGTGCGCGACAGCGGCAAGAGCGTATCCCAGAAGAAGCGGAAGGGGCCGGCGCCGTCAATGCGCGAGGCCTCCAGCAGCTCGTCCGGCACGGTCATGAAGAACTGGCGGAACAGCAGCGTCGCGGTGGCCGATGCGATCAGCGGCAGCGACAGGCCGGCATAGCTGTCGAGCATGTGCAGGTCGGCGACGATCTTGTAGGTCGGATAGATGCGGACTTCGACCGGCAGCATCAGCGTGATGAAGATCAGCCAGAACAGCGCCATCCGGAACGGGAAGCGGAAATACACGATCGCATAGGCCGAGATGATCGAGACCGCGATCTTGCCCAGCGCGATCAGGAGCGCCATCACCAGCGAGTTCAGCATCATGTTGCCGACCGGCTCGCGGGTCGAGCCGCTCGTGCCGACGAAGATGGTCTGGTAGTAGGTCTGGAAGAAATGACCCCCGGGCAGCAACGACATCTGCCCGTTGGCGATCACCGCGTTGTCCTGGGTGGACGCCACGAAGGCGAGATAGACCGGGAAGGCGACGATCGCGATCCCGATCCAGAGGATAATATGGGCAATGTAGCGCCGAAAGCCTTCTTCCTCGACCATCAGTAGGTCACCTTGCGTTCGACGAAGCGGAACTGGATGCCCGTCAGCACGATCACCATGATCATCAGGATCACCGATTGCGCCGCGGAGCTGCCGAGGTTTCCGCCGAGCAGGCCGTCGGTATAGACCTTGTAGACCAGCGTCTCCGTCGACTTGCCCGGACCGCCGCGGGTCATCGTGTCGATGATGCCGAACGTGTCGAAGAAGGCGTAGACGATGTTGACGACCAGGAGGAAGAAGATGGTCGGCGACAGCAGCGGGAAGATCACGGTCCAGAACCTGCGCATCGGGCGGGCGCCGTCGATCGCAGCCGCCTCGATCACGCTTCTGGGGACGCTCTGCAGGCCGGCGAGGAAGAACAGGAAGTTGTAGGAGATCTGCTTCCAGGCGGCGGCCAGGATGATCAGCGCTGCGGCCTGGTCGCCGTCGAGCAGTGGATTCCAGTCGATGCCCAGCGCCCGCAGGTAGCGCGAGAGCACGCCGAGCGAGGGATGCAGCATGAAGATCCAGAGCACGCCGACGACCGGCGGCGCCACCGCATAGGGCCAGATCAGCAGCGTGCGGTAGAGCATCGAGCCGCGCAGCGGCTTGTCTGCCATCACGGCCAGCAGCAGCGCGAACGACAGCGACGACACCGCGATCGCGAACGAGAAGAAGAAGGTGCGCAGGATCGCCTCGAAATAGGCGGGCTCCTTGAACAGCTCGATGTAGTTCTCGAACCAGACGAAGCTGGTCGACAGGCCGAAGGCGTCCTGCAGCAGGAACGACTGGATCATCGCCTGCAAGGCCGGCCAGTAGAAGAAAATCAGAACGATCGCGAGTTGCGGCGCAACCAGCGCATAGGGCAACAGCTTCGATTGGAAAATGGCTTGCTTTTGCATGATGCCCAGCGCGGCAGGCCGGGGGACCGGCCTGCCGCTTGTCGCCTTACTTCACGGCGGTCTTTTCGAACTGGCGCAGCATGGTGTTGCCGCGCTCGACGGCCGCGTCCAGCGCCTGCTTGGCGGTCTTCTTGCCGGCCAGCGCCTGCTCGATCTCCTCCGCCCAGACGTCACGGAGCTGCACCATGTTGCCGAGGCGCAGGCCGCGCGAATTCTCGGTCGGCTCCTTGTTGGTCAGCTCGAGCAGCGGCGTCTCCAGATAGGGCTGATCCTTGTAGAAGCCATCCGCCTTGGCCTTCTCATAGGCTGCCTTGGTGATCGGCAGATAGCCCGAGGCCTTGTGGATGTAGACTTGGCGATCGGTGTCCGAGAGGAAGGAGAAGAATTTGGCGACGCCCTTGTAATCGTCCGCCGGTTTGCCGCCCATTACCCAGAGCGAGGCACCGCCGATGATCGAGTTCTGCGGCGCGCCCTTAGCGTCCGGGTAATAGGGCATCGGCACCGCGGTGAAGGCAAACTTGGCCTGCGCCTTGACGTTGCCGAAGAACGCGGACGAGGTCAGGTAGAGCGGACATTCGCCCGACGTGAAGCGGCCTTCGCCGGTGTTGGTGCGGCCGGCATAGTCGTAGGTCTTGTCCTTCTGGAGCTCGACCAGATTTTCGAGATGCTTGACCTGGAGCGGACCGTTGAAGGACAGCACGGTGTCGAAACCGTCGAGGCCGTTGGCCTTGCTGGCGAGCGGCACGTTGTGCCAGGCGGAGAGCTGCTCGAGATTGACCCAGGTGACCCAGGAGTTGGAGAAGCCGCAGGTGGCGTGGCCGGCCGCCTTCAGCTTCTTGGCGGCGTCGAACACTTCGGGCCAGGTCTTCGGCACCTCGACATTCGCTTTCTTCAGTGCGTCGAGGTTGACCCACATCACGGTCGAGGACGAGTTGAACGGGAAGGACAGCATCTCGCCCTTCGAGGTCGAGTAATAGCCGGTGATCGCAGGCAGATAGGCCTTCGGATCGAACTTCTCGCCGGTCTCGGCCATCAGCTTGTAGACCGGCTTCACGGCGCCGGTCGCGGCCATCATGGTGGCGGTGCCGACCTCGAACACCTGCATGATGTGCGGCGCGTTGCCGGCGCGGAACGCGGCGATGCCGGCGTTCATCGTGTCGGCGTAGTTGCCCTTGTAGGTCGGGATCACCTTGTAGTCGCTCTGCGTGGTGTTGAAATCGTTGGCGAGCCTGACGATGACGTCGTTGTTGGCGCCGGTCATCGCGTGCCACCACTGGATTTCGGTCACGGCAAGCGCCGGCGACGCGCCGAGACCAATTGTGAGTGCGACGGCCGCCGCCGTGCCAAAATGTCGAAGAGCCATCAAGAACCTCCCTTGCCCGTCACTAAAGAAGCGCTTGCGCTAGCAGCGCCATATGACGTTCACATGACTGTGTAAGCGGGAGAAACGAAAGCAGCAAGCGCGGCCAAATGGGAAGTTGTCAAATAGGCCAAGACGGAGCCGTCAGCCAACTCGTTCGCGCTGCACATGCGTGCGCGCGCCGCAGTGCGGCATTGAGATGAGGCACTATCGCGCCGCGGGCTCCGAACCTCTCCCACTTGCAAGCGGGAGAGGGAGCGCACCACCGTTGACGCTCGCCTTAGCTCAGCGTTTCCGCTCGGGACCGCAGACCGTGCCTTTTTCGACCATCGCGTCGATCTCGGCCTTGGAGTAGCCGAACTCGCCCAGCACCTCGGCCGCATGCTGGCTGAATTTCGGCGGCACGCGGCGCAGGCTCGGCTTGCTGCGGTCGAGCCGGATCGGCGAGGCCACGCCCTTGTACCAGTCCTTCTCGATAATATCGCCACGCGCGATCGTGTGCGGGTTGGTCAACGCCTGGTCGATCTTCTGCACCGGCCCTGCGGGCAGGCCGGCCGCGAGCAGGCGGTTGCACAGCGGCTCGGCCTCGTGCTGGCTGAACACGGCGGCAAGCTCGGCGCGCAGTGCCTCGCGATTGGCGATGCGGTCCTTGTTGCGGGCAAAGCGCGGATCGGTGCCGAGCTCGGGCTTGCCGATCTCCTTCGCCAGCTTGCGGAAGGTGCCGTCATTGCCGACGCCGATGAAGATGTTGTCGGTCTTGGTCGGGAAGATCGCGTAAGGCACGAGGTTCGGATGCTCGTTGCCGGTGAGACCAGGCGCCTTGCCATGCATGAAATAATTCGCGGTGTGCGGATGCATGATGGCAAGGCCGGTCTCGTACAGCGTCGTCTCCAGGAACTGCCCCTTGCCGGAGCGCTGCCGCTCCGACAGCGCCATCAATATGCCGATTGCCGCATAGAGCCCGGTGGTGATGTCGACCAGGGGCACGCCGATCCGCATCGGCCCGCTCTCGGGCGAGCCGGTGGCTGCGATCATGCCGGTCATGGCCTGGATGATGGCATCGTAGCCGGGGTTGCCGCCGCGCGGGCCGTCGGCGCCGAAGCCGCAGATCCGGCAATGCACGAGGCGGGGATATTTCTTGCTGAGGACGTCGTTGCCGATGCCCCATTTCTCCAGCGTGCCCGGCTTGAAATTCTCGATCAGGACGTCGGCGGTCTCCAGCATCTTGAGCAGCACGATTCGGCCGCCTTCGGAGGCGAGGTCGAGGCCGATCGAGCGCTTGTTGCGGTTGATGCCGACGAAATAGGCCGCATCCTCCTCGTGGAACGGAGGGCCCCATTCGCGCACCTCGTCGCCCGCGGGCGGCTCGACCTTGATCACGTCGGCGCCGTGGTCGGCGAGGATCTGGGTGCAGTAGGGACCGCCGAGCACGCGCGTGAGATCGATGACGCGCAATCCGCTCATGGCGCCCGTTGCTGCTTCAGTCATGCCTTCGCTTCCCTGTGTCGATCATTGGATCACAGGCCTAGCGAGGTTTGTTTGCGCCAGCAATGGCGCCGAGCGTGGAGCCGTATGCGCCGCCGAGCAGCCATGCCGCGGGGTGGCGTAAGCGGCCGGCCCGAGGGGGCCCCGGGCCAGCCGATCCGCGCTGCCGATCAGACCACCGTCAGGCGAACGTCGACATTGCCGCGCGTGGCATTGGAGTACGGGCACACCTGGTGCGCCTTCGCCACCAGCGCCTCGGCGTCTGCGCGGGCAAGGCCCGGCAGCGAGACCGCGAGGTCGATATCGAGGCCGAAGCCGCCCTCGGAGCGCGGGCCGATGCCGACGGTCGAGGTGACCGAGGCGTCGGCAGGCACCTTCGGGCCGCCCTGCGAGGCCACGAACTTCATCGCGCCGATGAAGCAGGCGGCATAGCCGGCCGCAAACAGCTGCTCGGGATTGTTGCCAGCGCCGCCGCCACCGCCGAGCTCCTTCGGCGTGGTGAGCTTGACGTCGAGCGCGCCGTCGAGGGTCGCAGCATGGCCGTCGCGGCCGCCGGTGGCCTTGGCGCTGGTCTTGTAGAGGACGTTCACGGACATTGTCGTCTCCTCGGGTCTTTCCGGGTTGGGGTGTAAGCTTTATCGCAGACAATTAGATTGCGCGCAATCTAATTCGTCGCGCCTCACATTTAATTGTTCGCAATTGAATCTGGCGCCGGCCGGGCCCAGAATGGGAGAAACGCGCAGGATTCTTCATGGCCCGGAAATCAACGGCGGTAGACCCGCTTCGTCTCGACAACCAGATCTGCTTCGCGGTCTATTCCGCTACGCACGCCTTTAACCGCGTCTACAAGCCGCTGCTCGATCGGCTCGGCCTGACCTATCCGCAATATCTGGTCATGCTGGTGCTGTGGGAGCGCGACGACGTGCCGGTCAAGGAGATCGGCGAGAAGCTGTTCCTGGATTCGGGCACGCTGACGCCGCTGCTGAAGCGCCTCGAGGCCGCCCATCTCGTCAGGCGCACCCGCTCGCGTGAGGACGAGCGCCAGGTTCTGATCGCCCTGACGCCGCAGGGCCATGCACTGAAGGAGAAGGCCCGCAGCGTGCCGCAATCGATCCTGGCGGCATCGGACTGCTCGGTGTCGGAGCTGGTCGCGATGAAAGACGAGATCGTCGCGCTGAGGGATCGGCTGAATGCGGTGATCGGGGAGTAGGGGACTAAAGCGCTTCTTGGCGAAGGCGCGGCCTGATGCTGACTTCAAGTACTTTTCGAATGCGACGGCCTGCTTCTCATCGCTGAATGCGACGTAAGTCTTGAGCCGCCAAGGTCCGTATTTCGAAGTGTGGGGCACCTCGCCAGCATTGTGCTTTGCCAGTCGGGCGCGGAGGTCGTCGGTGATCCCGACATAGAAATGGAGAGAATCAAGGCTCTCAAGGATGTAGACGTACTTCACGGGCACACTCCTCGGTAGGCGAGGAGAGCTTACACCCGCTCTTGTTTTGCTGAAGCCCGGCTTCGCCCTTCGGGCTTCGCCGCGGCAGCCTTCGCTAGCTTCGCCACGAGGGAGCGGAGCTGGCTTGCCGAGCCGTAGCTGGCGAAGCCAGCGAAGGCTGGTGGAGCCAGGCGGGATCGAACCGCCGACCTCTTGCATGCCATGCAAGCGCTCTCCCAGCTGAGCTATGGCCCCTTAGTCCAAATGGGAGGATCCTGGGGGACCCGTCCCGGCCGGCGAGCGCTCTAGGCGACTCGCGCGGTGCACCCTTTTTCACAGATCAGGGCTGATCTCAAGTCTCTTCATCACCGCCGACATCACCAATGATGTCGGTCACGTCCTCATCGCCCTCTTCCTCGTCGGCAATGAAGGTCGAATCGTCGTCATCATCGTCGTCGAGGGTCTCGTCGACCTCGATATCGTCCTCCGATTCGGGCACGACCGCCTTGACCTTGCCGGTGTTCTCCTCGGCATCGGCCTCCTCGAGCGAGACCAACTCCTCGGTCTCCGCCGGCTCCGGCGCGTTGTCCTGGGCCATGTTGCGGGCCTCGGCCGCACGGGGGCCGCGGGCAGGAGCGACCGGGGCGATCGGCACCACTTCGCCGGTATAGGGCGAGATCACCGGATTCTTGTTGAGGTCATAGAACTTCTTGCCCGTGGTCGGGCAAATACGTTTGGTTCCGAGTTCGGACTTGGCCACGGCAGGAATCCTGGGAATGTCTGAAAAGCGGTGCTTCACTTGGCTAGTTGGCGGCCCGCTGTCAATAGCGCATTACGGGAGAACGACATGCCCGTGACGGGGCGCGGACCATGTGGTACCTGCGCGCCAGCCCACCGGGCCTATTCAAGGACACAATCTTGACCCATTCCGATCAACCGAGGCCGCTCCAGTCTCGCGCCAGCGGTCCCCTGACCGGGAAAGTACGGGTGCCCGGCGACAAGTCGATCTCCCACCGCGCCCTCATCCTGGGCGCGCTCGCGGTCGGCGAGACCAGGATTTCGGGCCTGCTCGAGGGCGAGGACGTCCTCAACACCGCCAAATCGATGCAGGCGCTGGGCGCCAGCGTCGAGCGCACCGGCGATTTCGCCTGGACCGTCAACGGCGTCGGGGTCGGAGGCTTCGCCCAGCCCAAGGCAGCACTGGATTTCGGCAATTCCGGCACCGGCTGCCGGCTGGTCATGGGCGCCGTCGCCGGCTGCCCGATTTCGGCGGTGTTCGACGGCGACGCCTCGCTGCGCAGCCGTCCGATGCGCCGGATCCTCGATCCCCTGGAAAAGATGGGTGCCAGAGTCACCGCCGGCGGCGAGGGCGGGCGCCTGCCGCTGACCCTCCAGGGCGCGCGCGACCCCCTGCCGATCGTCTACAAGACCCCGGTCGCGTCGGCCCAGATCAAATCGGCCGTGCTGCTGGCGGGCCTCGCTGCTCCCGGCACCACCACGGTCCTCGAGACCGAGGCCAGCCGCGACCACACCGAGCTGATGCTGAAGCATTTCGGCGCCGACATCACCTCGGTCCAGGAAGGCCGGCACGGCCGCCGCATCACGCTGGTGGGCCAGCCCGAGCTGCATGGCGCCAATGTCGTGGTGCCCGCCGATCCCTCTTCGGCCGCCTTCCCGATCGTCGCGGCGCTGATCGTGGAGGGCTCCGATGTCGTGCTGTCCGACGTCATGACCAATCCGCTGCGCACCGGGCTGTTCACCACGCTGCGCGAAATGGGCGCCTCCATCGAGGAGAGCGAAGTGCGCGGCGATGCCGGCGAGCCGATGGCGCGCTTGCGCGTGCGGGCGTCGAAGCTGCGCGGCGTCGAGGTGCCGCCGGAGCGCGCGCCGTCGATGATCGACGAATATCTGGTGCTGGCGGTGGCGGCGTCGTTCGCCGAAGGCACTACGATCATGCGCGGCCTGCAGGAGCTGCGCGTCAAGGAATCCGACCGGCTTGAAGCCGCCGCCGCCATGCTGCGCGTCAACGGCGTCAAGGTCGTGGTCTCCGGCGACGATCTGATCGTGGAGGGTCGCGGCCACGTCCCGGGCGGCGGCACTGTCGCCACCCATATGGACCATCGCATCGCGATGTCCGCGCTGGTGATGGGCTGCGCCTCCGATCAGCCCGTGACCGTCGACGACACCGCCTTCATCGCCACCAGCTTTCCGGATTTCATTCCGATGATGCGTTCGCTAGGGGCCGAGTTTTCATGATCATCGCCATCGACGGGCCCGCGGCTTCGGGCAAGGGCACGCTCGGCAAGCGTCTCGCCCACCATTACGGCTATCGTCATCTCGATACCGGCGTGATCTATCGCGCGGTCGCCTACTCCTTGATGCAATCAGGGCACGATCTCAACGATGAGGCGGCCGCGGTGCAGGCCGCGTTGGAGCTCGATCCCGAAAAGTTCGGCAATCCTGCGCTGAAGACCCAGAAGGCCGGCGAGGGAGCCTCGATCGTGTCGGCAATCCCTCGGGTTCGCGAGGTCCTGGTCAATTTCCAGCGCCAGTTCGCCGCCGATCCGCCCGGCGCCGTGCTCGACGGCCGCGATATTGGAACCGTGATCTGCCCCCATGCCGACGTGAAGATCTTCGTGGTCGCCGACCCCAAGGTCCGCGCCCGGCGCCGCACCATGGAGGCCAAAGCGCGGGGCGAGGAGGCGGACGAGGCGGCCGTGCTCGCCGACATCCTCCAGCGTGACGAACGTGACAAGAATCGGCCGATTGCGCCTTTGAAACCGGCCCCGGATGCTTACTTGCTAGATAACTCCCAACTGGATATAGAAGGCGGCGTCCGGGCCGCCATCGACATTATCGAGGCTGTCCGAGCGGGCCGGTCGCGGGGTTAAGCCGCCGCCGTCATTGGAGGAAGTGCCCGCTCCCGCTCTTTGAGGTCGATACGCTTCGTCCCGGTTTCGGGACCGGCGCGATCCAGGTTCCGGACAAAGCTTTCAACGTATCGAACGCGCGGGCCTCAGCCGGCCCGCTTCCGCTGTTCTGGTCGCTAGATCGGGGCAACGAGCGGTCGCTCGAAGGTCTTGCGGACCTTCCGACACTGCGCGCGCGATGCGCCCATGAACCCAACGGCCGGCAAGACATCCGCAACTGGAGAACAAATGGCTTCGACTTCTGCTGATACCTATAGCCCGTCGCGCGACGATTTCGCCGCGATGCTCGACGAGTCCTTCGCAGGTGGCAACCTGCAGGAAAGCTCCGTCGTCAAGGGCAAGGTGGTTGCAATTGAAAAGGACATGGCCGTCATCGACGTCGGCCTGAAGACCGAGGGCCGCGTCGCGCTGCGCGAATTTTCCGGCCCCGGCCGTGAGAGCGACCTCAAGGTCGGCGACGAGGTGGAAGTGTTCCTCGATCGCATTGAAAACGCCCTCGGCGAAGCCGTGCTGTCGCGCGACAAGGCGCGCCGCGAAGAGAGCTGGGGCAAGCTGGAGAAGGCGTTTCAGAACAACGAGAAGGTCAACGGCGTCATCTTCAACCAGGTCAAGGGCGGCTTCACCGTCGACCTCGACGGTGCCGTGGCCTTCCTGCCGCGCTCGCAGGTCGACATCCGGCCGATCCGCGACGTTGCGCCGCTGATGAACAACTCGCAGCCGTTCCAGATCCTGAAGATGGACCGCCGCCGCGGCAACATCGTCGTGTCCCGCCGCACGGTGCTCGAAGAGACCCGGGCCGAGCAGCGCCAGGAGCTGGTGCAGAACCTCGAAGAGGGTCAGGTCATCGACGGCGTGGTCAAGAACATCACCGATTACGGTGCGTTCGTCGACCTCGGCGGCATCGACGGCCTCCTGCACGTCACCGACATCGCCTGGCGCCGCGTCAACCACCCGACCGAGGTGCTCTCGATCGGCCAGACCGTGAAGGTCAAGATCATCAAGATCAACCACGAGACGCACCGCATCTCGCTGGGCATGAAGCAGCTGCTGGACGATCCGTGGCAGGGCATCGAAGCCAAGTACCCGCTGGGTGCCCGCTTCACCGGCCGCGTCACCAACATCACCGACTACGGTGCGTTCGTCGAGCTCGAGCCGGGCATCGAAGGCCTGATCCACGTCTCCGAGATGTCGTGGACCAAGAAGAACATGCACCCTGGCAAGATCGTGTCGACCTCGCAGGAAGTCGACGTGCAGGTGCTGGAAGTGGATTCCGTCAAGCGCCGCATCTCGCTCGGCCTCAAGCAGACCATGCGCAACCCCTGGGAGGTCTTCGTCGAGAAGCACCCGACCGGTTCGGTGGTCGAGGGCGAGGTCAAGAACAAGACCGAGTTCGGTCTGTTCCTGGGCCTCGAGGGCGACGTCGATGGCATGGTCCACCTCTCCGATCTCGACTGGAAGCTTCCGGGCGAGCAGGTGATCGACAACTACAAGAAGGGCGACATGGTGAAGGCCGTGGTGCTCGATGTGGACGTCGAGAAGGAGCGCATCTCGCTCGGTATCAAGCAGCTCGAAGGCGATCCCTTCGCCGAGCCGGGCGATGTCAAGAAGGGTGCGGTCGTGACCTGCGAAGTGCTCGAAGTGAAGGAAAGCGGTATCGAGGTGAAGATCGCCGGTACCGACTTCACCACCTTCATCAAGCGCTCCGAGCTCGCCCGTGACCGCAACGACCAGCGCGCCGAACGCTTCGCCGTCGGCGAGAAGGTCGATGCCCGCGTCATCCAGTTCGACAAGAAAGCCCGCAAGGTCCAGGTGTCGATCAAGGCGCTCGAAGTCGCCGAAGAGAAGGAAGCCATCGCGCAGTACGGCTCTTCGGATTCGGGTGCGACGCTGGGCGACATCCTCGGCACCGCGCTGAAGAACCGCGACAGCAAGTAAGCGAAACGTCCGTTTTGCGACATCAAGGCCCCGGCGCAAGCCGGGGCTTTTTTGTTGCTGTCTCCACGAACTCCGCTGTCGTCCCGGACAAGCGACGCGAAGCGGAGCGCCGATCCTGGACCCATAACCCCAGGGAGAAGTTTGACGAAGACTCGGAGTTGCCAGCTCGCTCGACGACTCCTCCTTGGGGTTGTGGGTCCCCGCCCCCGTGCGCAATTGCGCACTAGGCGGGGATGACGACCGAGTCTGCGACGACTTGCTTGCCCCACACGAGGCCTTGTTTTCTTCAAATTGCGCCGCAATTGATGTATCGAGATAGGCCAATGGTCACGCCGTGACGGCACAACGCGCCTGATCTTTCATTTGGAGATATTCCGATGTCGCTCGATTCGGACATCATCGTCGATCGCCGCAGGATCCGCCGCAAGCTGACGTTCTGGCGGGTGATGGCGGCGCTGATCGCGATCGCGGCGATTGCAAGCTTCGCGCTGATTGCGACGCCCGGTGCACGCGGCACCCTAGCATCCGCCGGCTCGATCGCGCGCGTCCAGATCGAGGGATTGATCCGCAGCGATTCCGACCGCACGCAGGCGCTGGAGCGGCTCGAGAATTCGCAGGCCGCCGCCGTCATCGTTCACATCAACTCGCCCGGCGGCACCACCGCCGGCTCCGAGCAGCTCTATGACTCGCTGGTCCGTCTCAAGGCGAAAAAGCCGCTGGTGGTGGTGGTGGAGGGGCTGGCCGCCTCCGGGGGCTACATCACCGCGATTGCGAGCGACCACATCGTCGCCCAGCAAAGCTCCCTGGTCGGCTCCATCGGCGTGCTGTTCCAGTACCCCAACCTCTCCGAGCTCATGAAGACGATCGGCGTCAAGGTCGAGGAGGTGAAGTCCTCGCCGCTGAAGGCGGCGCCCAACGGTTTTGAGCCGACCAGTCCCGAGGCGCGCGCCGCGCTCGATGCGCTGGTGAAGGATTCCTATGCCTGGTTCAAGGGGATGGTGAAGGAGCGGCGTGGCATGGATGACACGCAGCTCGAAAAAGTCGCCGACGGCCGCGTCTTCACCGGGCGCCAGGCCATCGATCTCAAGCTGATCGACCAGATCGGCGACGAGAAGACGGCCGTGACCTGGCTGGTCGAGCAGAAGGGCGTCAAGAAGGGGCTACCGGTGCGCGACTACAAGCTCCAGCCGCGCTTCGGCGACCTGCCGTTCCTGAAGACGGCGGCCGCATTGACGCTGGAAGCGCTCGGTTTGGGCTCGATCGCGCACCAGATCGGGCAAACCGGCGTCGCGCAGGCGGTGGATCGGCTCGGAATGGATGGAATGCTGGCCTTGTGGCAGCCGGCTGCGTCCAACTGACCGTCGGCAGGCGAGTTTCAGAGCTTTTTCGCGTCTGACGCGTGCTGGCGCAGCCTGCTTTTTCGGCATTTGTCACGCATTTTCACGACGCCCATCCTTGATTTAGCGTCTTGACAGATCACGGTATTTTCACGGAAATGGTCATCCGCACGCTCCCGGGTCCTATCTCTCGATGATCAAATCCGAACTTGTTCAGCGTATCGCCGAGCACAACCCGCATCTGTACCAGCGGGATGTCGAGAACATTGTGAATGCGATTCTCGAAGAGATCGTAGCGGCGCTTGCACGCGGTGACCGCGTCGAGCTGCGCGGCTTCGGTGCCTTCTCGGTCAAGCATCGCCCTGCGCGCGCAGGGCGCAATCCACGCACCGGCGCCCATGTGCCCGTCGATCAGAAGAGCGTTCCGTTCTTCAAGACCGGCAAGGAAATGCGCGAGCGGCTGAACCGCGACCATCCGGATCCCGGCGGCGTAGACTAGAGCGCGATGTGAGCGCGCTTTGGGGTTTTTCGCGGTCGCACAGGATGCTGCCGCAAGCTTGATTCAAGGCGAGCGAAGCCAGATGCGAAAGTTCCTGACCGCGCTGATCGTACTTCCGCTGGGCCTGATCCTGGTGGCGTTCGCCGTCGCCAACAGGCATTTCGTCACGGTCTCCTTCGACCCCTTCATTGCCGACGACCCCTCGCTGTCGATCACCCTGCCGCTGTTCCTGTTGCTGATCCTGGCGGCGGCCCTGGGCGTTGTCGCGGGCGGCTCCGCCGTCTGGCTCGGCCAGCGGCGCTGGCGGCGCGCGGCGCGCCGGAATGACGCGGAGGCCCGGGCCGTCAGGGCCGAACTGGCCGATCTGCGGGCCCAGGCGACGGCAGCGAAGGCGGAGTCCCAGCGCCTTCCCGTTCCCTCCGGGATGGGCCTGTACGGGCCCGTCGGGCGAGACAAGCAGCGCGCGGCGTTGTAGAAGCGGCCCCGACCGAAAAGCCCCATTTTCCGGCCGCGGACCCGCGGCCTCTACCCGCTTTGAGACCATGTCCCTGCTCGTCAAGATCTGCGGCCTGTCCACGCCCGAGACGCTCGAAACGGCGCTCGAGGCGGGCGCCGACATGGTCGGGTTCGTGTTCTTTCCGCCGTCGCCCCGGCACCTGTCCCTGGAACTCGGCCGTGACCTCGGCCGTCAGGTCAAGCGGCGCGCGCTCAAGGTGGCGCTCACGGTCGATGCCGATGACGCAACGCTCGACAGCATCATGGACGCGCTGTCGCCGGACATCTTCCAGCTCCACGGCGGGGAGAGCGTGGCGCGGCTGCGCGACCTCAAGCAACGCTTCGGCCGCCCGGTGATGAAGGCGGTCCCGGTCGCGACAGCG
The DNA here is from genome assembly GCF_025200905.1 of Bradyrhizobium yuanmingense. NCBI lineage: Bacteria > Pseudomonadati > Pseudomonadota > Alphaproteobacteria > Hyphomicrobiales > Nitrobacteraceae > Bradyrhizobium > Bradyrhizobium yuanmingense. Next base: position 7,597,216 of record NZ_CP104173.1, read on the forward strand.
GCCGATCTCGGGGTGCTGCCCGGCTACGCCGCGGTCGCCGATCGCATCCTGTTCGATGCGCGCGCGCCGAAGGACGCGACGCGGCCCGGCGGCCTCGGGGAGCCCTTCGACTGGCACCTGCTCGAAAAGCTCGATCTGAAACTGCCCTATATGGTTTCGGGGGGGCTGCACGCCGAGAATCTCGCCGAGGCCCTTCGTGTCACCCGCGCCAGCGGCGTCGACGTGTCCTCGGGCGTCGAGAGCGCTCCCGGCGTGAAAGACCCAGAGATGATCAAGGCCTTCATCCGCGCCGCGCGCGCCACCCAAGAGTTAAGCGTCCGATGAACATTGCCAAGCCAAACTCCTACCGCAGCGGCCCCGACGATCGCGGCCATTTCGGCATTTTCGGCGGACGCTTCGTCGCCGAAACTTTGATGCCGCTGATCCTCGACCTGGAGAAGGCCTACACCGAGGCCAAGGCCGATCCGGCGTTTCAGGCCGAGATGAACGGCTACCTCAAGAACTATGTCGGCCGGCCCTCGCCGCTCTATTTCGCCGAGCGCCTGACCGAGCATCTCCGCGGCGCCAAGATCTATCTCAAGCGTGAAGAGCTCAACCACACCGGCTCGCACAAGGTGAACAACGTGCTCGGCCAGATCATGCTGGCACGGCGCATGGGCAAGAAGCGCATCATCGCCGAGACCGGCGCGGGCCAGCACGGCGTTGCCACCGCGACGCTGTGCGCGCGCTTTGGCCTCGAATGCGTGGTCTATATGGGCGCCGTCGACGTCGAGCGGCAGCAGCCCAACGTCATCCGCATGGAGATGCTGGGCGCCAAGGTGATGCCGGTGCAGTCGGGCACGCGCACGCTGAAGGACGCCATGAACGAGGCGCTACGCGACTGGGTCACCAACGTGCACAACACGTTCTATTGCATCGGCACGGTGGCCGGTCCGCATCCCTATCCGACCTTGGTGCGCGATTTCCAGTCGGTCATCGGCGACGAGACCAAGGCGCAGATGCAGGAGATCGAGGGGCGCCTGCCGGATTCGCTGGTGGCCTGCATCGGCGGCGGCTCCAACGCGATGGGCTTGTTCCATCCGTTCCTCGATGATTCCTCCGTGGAGATCTTCGGCGTCGAAGCCGCCGGCCATGGCCTGACGCAGCTGCATGCGGCCTCGATCGCGGGCGGCCGCCCCGGCGTGCTTCACGGCAACCGCACCTATCTCTTGATGGATGCCGACGGCCAGATCCAGGACGCGCATTCGATCTCGGCCGGTCTCGATTATCCCGGCATCGGCCCTGAGCATTCCTGGCTGCACGAGGTCGGCCGCGTCAATTATCTCTCCGCGACCGATGACGAGGCGCTCGCCGCGTTCCAGCTGCTGTCAAAGCTCGAAGGCATCATCCCCGCGCTCGAGCCCGCGCATGCCATCGCCAAGGTGATGGAGCTCGCGCCGAAGCGGCCGCGGGACCACCTGATGGTCGTCAATCTCTCCGGCCGCGGCGACAAGGACGTCCCGCAGGTCGGCGACATCCTGAGGGGCAAGAAGTGACCACGCGTATCGATACCCGTTTTGCCGAGCTGAAAAGCCAAGGCCGCGCGGCCTTTGTCACCTATGTGATGGCCGGCGATCCCGATCCCGCGACCTCGCTCGAGATCGTCAAGGCGCTGCCGAAGTCCGGCGCCGACGTCATCGAACTCGGCATTCCCTTTACCGATCCGATGGCGGACGGTCCTTCGATCCAGGCTGCAGGCCTGCGTGCGCTCAAGATCGGCATGACCTTGAAGAGGACGCTGGAGCTGGTGCGCGACTTCCGCAAGGACGACAATGTCACGCCGCTGGTGCTGATGGGCTATTACAATCCGATCTACATCTACGGCGTCGACAAGTTCTTGGCTGATGCCAAGACGGCCGGCGTCGACGGCCTGATCATCGTCGATTTGCCGCCGGAGGAAGACGACGAGCTCTGCATTCCCGCCCTGAAGGCGGGGCTCAACTTCATTCGCCTGGCGACGCCGACCACCGACGACAAGCGCCTGCCTGCGGTGCTCGCGAACACATCAGGCTTTGTCTATTACGTCTCGATCGCCGGCATCACTGGTGCGGCGGCGGCGGACGCCAATGCCGTCGGCGAAGCTGTCGCGCGCATCAAGCGGCATACCAGGCTGCCGATCTGCGTCGGTTTCGGCATCCGCACGCCGGAGGCGGCGCGCGCCATTGCCGAGAAGGCCGATGGGTCGGTGGTCGGCACCGCGCTGGTGGACGCCCTCAAGAATAGCCTCGATGCCGAGGGACGGGCGACCGCCAAGACCGTTAACGCCGTCGCCGAATTGACGGCCGCTCTGGCCCAGGGCGTCAAGGGCGCGCAGCAGGCGGCGGAATAGGCCATAATTCCGCTGTAGCTCTTTAGTTTGAGCATGATCTGGTCGGAAAACCGCTTCACACTTTTCCGGATCATGCTCTAACGCGGGCGACACGGCGGCTTGCCGGGCAGATGTCCGGCCGCCATATATCCTTCAGGCGATTCCCGGCGGGATCGCACATCGGAGCAAACCATGAACTGGCTTACCAACGTGGTCCGGCCGAAGATCCGCAACATGCTGCGGCGGGAGACGCCGGAGAACCTGTGGATCAAGTGCCCGGATTCCGGACAGCTCGTGTTCTACAAGGACGTCGAGGCCAACCAGTTCGTCATTCCCGGCTCGAACTATCACATGCGCATGGGCGCGGTCGCGCGGCTCAAGTCGATCTTCGACAACGAGACCTGGTTCGACGTGGCGCTGCCCGAAGTCACCCCTGACCCGCTCAAGTTCCGCGACGAGAAGAAATATGTCGACCGCGTCAAGGATGCGCGGGCGCGGACCAATCTGAACGATGCGGTCAAGGTCGGCTACGGCAAGCTCGAAGGCTCCGCGGTCGTCGTCGCCGTGCAGGATTTCGACTTCATGGGCGGCTCGCTCGGCATGGCTGCGGGCGAGGCCATCGTGCGCGGGATGGAGCTTGCGGTCGAGAAGAAGTCGCCGTTCATCGTGTTCGCCGCGAGCGGCGGCGCACGCATGCAGGAAGGCATTTTGTCCCTGATGCAGATGCCGCGCACCACCGTTGCGGTGCAGATGCTGCGCGAGGCAAAGCTGCCCTACATCGTCGTGCTGACCAATCCGACCACCGGCGGCGTCACCGCGTCGTATGCGATGCTCGGCGACGTGCAGATCGCCGAGCCCGGCGCGCTGATCGGCTTCGCCGGCGCGCGCGTGATCGAGCAAACCATCCGCGAGAAGCTGCCTGAAGGCTTTCAGCGCGCCGAGTACCTCAAGGAGCACGGCATGGTCGACATGGTCGTGCATCGCCACGAACTGCGGCCGACGCTGGCGCGGCTCTGCCGCCTCTTGACCAAGGCGCCGGCGCAGGAAGGTGCATCGAAGTCCGTGCAGCCGGTCGCGAGCCCGGCACAGATCGTATCCGCCGCCGAGACGGCGCCGGCAGCGCCGCACGCGTGAACGTCTCCCCTGACAGTGCAAAGACACCGCTCGACGAAGTGATCGGGCGGCTGTCGGCCCTGCATCAGAAGCGAATCGATCTCGGGCTGGAGCGGATGCACCGCCTGCTCGCTCGGCTCGGCCACCCCGAGCGCAAGCTGCCGCCGGTGATCCACATCGCCGGCACCAACGGCAAGGGCTCGACGCTCGCTTACCTGCGCGCGACGCTGGAGGCTTCAGGTCTGCGCGTCCACGCCTATACGTCCCCTTATCTCGTCCGCATCAACGAATGCTTCCGGCTCGGCCGCCTCAGTGGCGGTGTGCTCGTCGGCGACGACGAGCTGCGCGCGGCGTTGGAAGAGGTCGAGCGCGTCAATGCCGGCGAGGCCGCGACATTGTTCGAGCTGAAGACGGCGGCCGCTTTCCTGCTGTTCGCGCAGAACCCGGCCGACATCGTGCTGCTCGAAGTCGGCCTCGGCGGCCGGCTGGATTCGACCAACGTGGTCGATCAGCCGGCGGCCTCTGTGATTACGCCCGTCAGCATGGATCACATGGATTTCCTCGGCGATACGTTGGCGTCGATTGCCGGCGAGAAGGCCGCGATCATCAAGCGCGGCGTGCCCGTGATTTGCGCCGAGCAGATGCCGGAGGCGATGGCCGTGATCGAAGCGCAGGCGAGGCGCATGCGTGCGCCGCTGTTCGCCGCAAACGAGAGCTGGCACGTCAATGTCGAGCGCGGGCGTCTGGTCTATTCCGACGACCGCGGCTTGATGGATCTGCCGGCGCCGCGTCTGTTCGGCCGCCACCAATTCGCCAATGCCGGGCTCGCGATCGCGACGTTGCGCGCGCTGCCGACCATCAAGGTCAATCACGCCGCGTTCGAGGCCGGCATCGTCGGTGCCGACTGGCCGGCGCGGATGCAGCGCCTCACCTCGGGCGAGTTGCTGTCCTGGGGTCCGCAGGGCTCGGAGATCTGGCTCGACGGCGGCCACAATGCCGAGGGCGGGCGCGTTGCGGCGGCCGCGCTCGGCGACCTCGAGGAGCGGGTGTCCCGGCCGCTGGTGATCATCGCCGGCATGATGGCCAACAAGGATGCGCACGCCTTCCTCGCCAATTTCGCCGGCCTCACCCGCCACATCATCGCAGTGCCGATTCCCGACACGGAGAATGCGATGCCGGTCGACCGTCTCGCCGATGCCGCGCGCAGCCTCGGCATGCGCGTCGAGCCTGCCCCCGGCGTCGAGGCCGCCCTGCGCGCGCTGGCGCAGCTCGCCTACGAGCTGCCGCCGCGGATCCTGATCACCGGCTCGCTGTATCTCGCCGGCCACGTGCTGGCCATCAACGGCACGCCGCCTGCATAGAGGTTGCCGTAGCCCGGATGGAGCGAAGCGCAATCCGGGATCGTGCCACAAGCAAGGAAGGTCCCGGATTACGCTGCGCTCCATCCGGGCTACAGGAAATGCCAATGCGCTTCGCCGCGATTGCCGATGTCCACGGAAACAATCTCGCGCTGGAGGCCGTGCTCGCCGACAGCCGCGCGCTCGGTATTGCCGACATCGTCAATCTCGGCGACATGCTGAGTGGCCCGCTCAATGCGCGCCGCACCATTGAGATCCTGATGCCGCTCGACGCCGTGCACGTCCTCGGCAATCACGACCGCTATTTGCTCGACCGTCCGCCGGAGAAGATGGGGTCGTGGGATCGTCCCGCCTATGCAGCCCTCGATGCCGGGCAACTCGACTGGCTGCGCGCACAGCCGATGACCCGGGTGTTCCGTGACCAGGTGTTTCTCTGCCACGCGACGCCAGACAATGACGAGGTGTACTGGCTCGACAGCGTGCATCCCGACGGCACGGTGGCGCTGTCCGCGCTCGACCACATCGAGCAACTCGCCCAAGGCATCACGCAATCCCTGATCCTGTGCGCCCACACCCACCTCGCCCGCGCCGTGCGCCTGCGCGACGGCCGGCTGATCGTCAATCCCGGCAGTGTCGGCAGCCCTGGTTTTCGCGACAAGCATCCGTACCCGCATGTCGTCGAGGCCGGCACGCCGCACGCGCGCTATGCGATCCTCGAACGTGCCGATGCTGCCTGGCAGGTGACGTTCCGCCACGTCGCCTACGATCACGAGGCCATGGCCGCGCTGGCGCGCCGCAATGGTCAGCCGGAGCTTGCGAACGCGCTGGCGACGGGGTGGATCAAGTAGGTGTTGCTGCGTAGCCCGGAGGGAGCGGAGCGCAATCCGGGGCCATCGTTGCTTGGGGCATGATTCCCGGATTACGCTCCGCTCCATCCGGGCTACGGGCTACTTCAACAGCTTCATCGGATCGGCCGCCTTCTGCTTCAGCTGCTCGAACGTGCATTGCCGCGGCGCCTTGTCCGGGCGCCAGCGCAGGATTGAGGTGCCGTGACGGAAGCGTTCGCCGCTGAAATGGTCGTAGCAGACCTCGATCACCAGCTTCGGCTTCAGCGGACACCACTTTGCGGAACGCTCCGTCGACCAGCGGCTCGGCCCGCCCGGCGCGTTGCCGGTGAAGCCGGGCTCGCCGATCAGTGCTTCGAGCCGATCGGTCAGATCAGGCTTCGCCTCCGCCTTGATCGCCGAGGTGAAGCCGACATGGTGCAGCAGGCCGTCATCGTCGTAGAGCCCGAGCAGCAGCGAGCCGACGACGTTCCGGCCGGCGATCTTGTTGATGGCGTAGCGGAAGCCGCCGACCACGCAATCGGCGCTGCGGAATTTCTTGATCTTCTGCATGCCGTCGCGATTGCCCGCCTGGTAGGGCAGATCGATCCGCTTGGCGATGACGCCGTCCGAGCCGCCGCCGGATCGCGCCAGCCATTTCTTGGCCGTGGCGTAGCTCGTGGTCGCCGGTGAGAGGCGGAACAGGCTGCCCTTGAGGTTGGCTTTCGCGAAGGCTTCCAGCGCCGGCCGCCGTTCGCGCAGCGTCTTCTCAGCCAGGCCCTTCTGTCCGGATGTCGCGAGCAGATCGAAGACGAGGTAGAGCGCCGGTGTCTCCACCGAGAGCTTCTTCACGCGGCTTGCCGCCGGATGAATGCGTTGCAGCAGCGCGTCGAAGGAAAAGCTCTTGCCGTGCGGCACGACGATTTCGCCGTCGAGCGTGAAACGGTCGGCCTTCAGCTCCAAGGCAGCAGTGACGACTTCCGGGAAGTAGCGCGCGAGGTCTTCGCCGGATTTGGAGCGCAGGTCGACGTTGCTGCCGTTGCGCGCCAACAGGCAGCGGAAGCCGTCCCACTTGGGTTCATATTGCCATTCACCGCCGCGCGGGATCGCGTCGACCGAGCGCGCCTCCATTGCGGCGAGAGCGGTGGGCTTGCGGTCGCGCTTTCGGGGAGGAGCAGGCAAGGGCGGGACTCGTCATACGCTGAACACGCCCCATCAACGCCAAACGGCCGGCTTTCGCCGGCCGTTGTCGAAAATAATCTTGCGCCAATAATCCTGCGCCAGTGGATCAGACCGCGGAGGTGATCCACTGCTGCAGCTTCGCCTTCGGCGCGGCGCCGACCTGGCGCGAGGCCATCTCGCCGCCCTTGAAGATCATCAGGGTCGGGATCGACATCACGCCGTACTTCGAGGCGGTCTTCGGGCTCTCGTCGACATTGAGCTTCACGATCTTGACCTTGTCGCCCATCGCGCCGGCGATCTCGTCGAGTGCGGGTGCGATCATGCGGCAGGGGCCGCACCATTCGGCCCAGAAATCGACGACCACGGGGCCGTTCGCCTTGAGCACTTCGGCTTCGAAATCGGCGTCGGAAACCTTGCTAACGGCCATTGGGAGTACCTCACTCGGTTGAAAGACAATCGGCGCGACCTGGAATCGCGCCCGGGATCATGCGGTCAACCTATGAACGGCCCCTTGCCGGGTCAAGGACGCTCACACCGAGATGAAGGGATGCCAGCGCCGCGTCCAGCGCGGGGGGCGAAATCTCCATATATTCAAGGGCCTCGGTCCAGAGCAGGACGGCCCTGACGGACTTTTGGGGATAAAGCCGCGACAGCACCGCCCGGTACAGCGCAAGTTGGAGGACATAGGCCGCCGGCGCCTCGGCCGCGCTCTTGGGCGCTGCCTGGTTGGTCTTGAAGTCGACGATCAGGACTTCCTCTGGGCGCACGACCAGCCGGTCGATCTGTCCCGATACCAGGGCCGGCGTGCGGCCCGGCCGCTCCAGCCGCCCGGCGATCGCGACCTCCGCCCGGCTGCCGGCGGCAAAGACGGGCGCGAAACGCGGCTCCGTGATCAGGGCGAGCACCTTGTCGGCCAGTGCGATGCGATCGGCCTCCGGCCAGTCCGCGGCGTTGCGCGCCATGAAGCCGAGCGCGGCCTCGCGCCGGCGCTCGCCGGCGATCTCGGGCAGCGATTGCAACAGGCGATGCACCAGCGTGCCGCGTTGCAACGCCAGCGCGCGCGACTGCACCGATTCGCCCGATCGGACGCTGCGGCCCTCCTCGGCAGGCTGGCCCGAGGGGCGCACGGGATCCTCGTCGATGGTCTCGCGCGGGGCCGGTGTCCGCAGCCACTCCGGCAGCGCGATGGTCTGGTGCACGGAGGCCGCCGGCGCGCCCAGCGCCGCGACGTCCTCAGGACGGGCGAACCGGGTGACCTTGCCGAGCGGCGTCTCGATCACCTGCTTGTCGAGGCCCGAGCCTTTGAGCCCGGTGTCGACGAGGTCGTACCAGCTCAGCTTGCGCACCGTCTTCATGTTGCCGGGCATGCAGCCGCCGACGATCAGCCGATCGGCCGCGCGCGTCATCGCGACGTAGAGCAGGCGGCGATATTCGTCCTCGGTCTCCTCCAGCATCGCCTTGCGTGCCTCGGCGACAGGCCTGGGATCGTCGGCCTTGCGGCCGGCCCAGACCACGACCTCGCCGCCATTGCCGCGCGGTACCTGGATCAGCCGCAGCCGCTGCGAGTCCGCGGGCGAAGACGTGGTGTCGACCATGAACACGACCGAGGCCTCCAGGCCCTTGGCGCCGTGTACGGTCATGACCCGCACCTCGTCGCGCGAGATCTCCATGTCGCGCTTCACTTCGGTGTCGGCCGAGCGGAGCCAGGCCATGAAGCCCTGCAGCGAAGCCGGCGCCTTGCGCTCGTAGTTCAGCGCGAGCTCCAGGAATTCGTCGAGCGCGTCATTGGCCTCGTGGCCGAGCCGGCGCAGGATGCGCGCACGCCCGCCATCGCCGCCCAGCAGCCAGGCGTAGAACGCGAACGGCGTCTCCTCGCGGGCGCGGATCTCGCAGGCTTCTAGGCGTCGCAACGCCGTGGTGAATTTCTCGCTTGTGGCCGCATGGTCGCCCAGCGCGCGGCGCAGCGATCCCTTGCGGTCCCACGCAAGCTGGAACAAATCGTCGTCATCGAGCCCGAACAGCGGGCACTTCAGCGCCACCGCGAGCGCGAGATCGTCCTGCGGTAGCAGCAGCGCGTCGGCCAGGTTCATCAGGTCGATGATGGCGATGTGCTCGGTCAGCTTGAGGCGGTCGGCGCCGGCGACCGGGATACCAGCGTGCTTCAGCGCCTGGATCACGGCGTCGAATGCGTTGCCGCGCCGGCGCACCAGGATCAGCATGTCGCCATAGCGAAGAGGACGACGCTCGCCCTCGTGCCCGGTCAGCGTGCCGCTCTCGACCAGCCGCTTGATCTCGGCCTGGATGCGTCGGGAAAGCTTGACCTCGGGGCTGGTGACGGCGACGCCGTCGAATGGCGCACGCCAGCCCTCGATGTCCTGCCGATCGTCGGCCTCGGCGAGATCCCACAGCTCGATCACGCTCGGGCCGGCATCGCTCAGCGAATTGTGCAGGGGATGGCCGATCTCGACCGAATGGATGCTCTTGTAGATCGCGGGATCGCGGAAGACGTGGTCGACCGAATGCAGGATCGTCGCGCCCGAGCGGAACGAATAGGTGAAGGCGACCGGATCGAATTTCAGGCCGGCGGCGGTGAACTTGCGATGCAGCTCGCGCCTGCGCGCGTCGAACTCGTGGGGAGCTGCGCCCTGGAACGAGAAGATCGACTGCTTCTCGTCGCCGACAGCGAAGATGGTGCGGTTCAGCCCCTCGCGCGCACCTTCGCCGGCGGTGAACTCGGAGATGATGTGCGCGATGATGTCCCACTGCCGCGGGCTGGTATCCTGCGCCTCGTCGATCAACACGTGATCGACGCCGCGGTCGAGCTTGTAATGCACCCAGCCCGAGGCGATGCGGTCCAGCATCGCCAGCGTCTTGTCGATGAGGTCGTCGTAGTCGAGCAGGCCGCGCTCCTGCTTCTCGCGGCGGTAATTCGCGGCGGCCGCTGTCGCGATATGCAGCAGGGCCGCGGTGCGGTCCCGAACCGTCACGGCGCGGCGCTTTTCGATCAGCCCTGCAAGGCGCTGCGCCTCGGATTCGAACAGGCGGGCCACGGAGGGATTGTGATCGCAGAACTTCTTGGTCAGCACCGCCTTGCGCGGCAGCTTGTCGTCGGTGAGGAAGACGGACAGATAGGCGTCGACCTGATCGCTGCCGGAAAACACCTTTGCCGCGCGCAGCCGCCCTGCCTGGTCATTGTCGGATTTGCTGCCGTCCTCCAGCGCGAAGGCAATGTCGTCCCAGCGCGCGCGCGGCAGGAACGGGCCGTCGAGAATTTCCGTCTCGACGGCTTCGATACGGTCGCCGATGTCAACGCCCAGCACCGCAGCCATCTGCGCCGCTGCGGCTTCCGCATTGCCGGCCTGGTCGGTCCAGGCCATGAAATGATCGCGGCTGAGGCACGCCTCGCGCACAACCTCCTTGAAGGTGACATCCGCGGCGCTCGCCATCGCCGTCAGCAGCGCGCGGCCGGTGACGCTCTCCGGATCGCGTGCGGCTTCCAGCAGCACCTTCAAATTGGCGCGTTCCATCATGTCGGTCTGGTCGCGCTCGTCGATCACGGCGAAGCGTGCGGGAACGTTGGCCTCGAACGGAAATTGCTGGAGCAGGCGGGTACACAGTGCGTGGATGGTCTGCACCTTCAGCCCGCCCGGCGTCTCCAGCGCGCAGGCGAACAGTTTTCTCGCGTCGCGGCGCAGCTTTGCGCCGGGATGCGGGATGCCGACCGCGCGGATCGCCGCGTCGAGCGCGTCATCGTCCAGCGTCACCCAATGACCGAGCGTGGTGAACACGCGCTCGGCCATATTGGCGGCGGCAGCTTTTGTGAAGGTGATGCAGAGGATCTTCTCTGGTGGCACGCCCGAGAGCAGCAGGCGGATCACGCGCTGCACCAGCACATGCGTCTTGCCCGAGCCGGCATTGGCCGAGACGAAGGCCGATGCAGTCGGATCGGAGGCGCGCGCCTGCCGCGCTCGCACCTCGTCAGGGATGGGACGCGGCGCCTTCACCATTCCTCGATCCCCAACCCGCCGGCCGCGGACCATTCCTTGATCCGGGCAAGGTCGTCATAGGTGCCGTAGCGATTCGCCCACATCGGCAGGTTCAGCGATGTATAGGCCTGGTTCTCGTCCTCGAAGGCGCGGATCAGCGCTTCCAGCTTTGCCCTCGCCTCGGCGGCCGCGGTGTCCGGCGGCTGCGGCTCGTCGCCGGGCTTGTACTTGAGCTCGAGGATGCGCTCCTCGCCGGGTGGATTGTTGCCGCTGAGGCGGACATAGACGAGCTGGCTCACGGAGGCGCCGGCGTCGATGTCGGGAAAGCCGCCCTCGCGCAGGATCGCGGCTTCCAACGTCAGCTGCGGCGACAGGCCCATGCGGACCTGCTTGCCGGTCGGCGGCTGGCCGGTCTTGTAGTCGAGGATGGCGTAGCCGCCGCCCTGGCGGCGTTCGATGCGGTCGGCGCGCGCGGAAAGGCGGAAGCTGCGCTGAGGATCGAGCATGAACGAGATCTCGCCACGGGTCTCCGCGACGATCGCCGCGATCGCCTCGCGCCGCGCCGTCTCCCATTCGCCGAACCAGCGCGCGATGCGCTGGAAGCGCGGCCACCACAGCGCCCGTGCTTCGGGCCGCTCCATCAGCGGTGCAAAGTGCTTCTCGCCGATCGCGCGCAGCACCCGCGCGGGATCGTCGGGCAGACGCGCCGCATAGCTTTCCGTGAATTCGCCGATGGCATCGTGAATCGCCGATCCGCGGTCGGCGGCCGAGAGCGGCATGTCGACGGGATCGAGCGCATCGAGCCGCAAGATGCGTTTGGCGTAGATCGTGTAGGGGTCGCGCAGCCAGTCTTCGATCTCGGTGACGGACATTTTGAGCGGGCGTGTCGCGCGCGGCGGCCGTGGTTCCGGCTGCTTGATCGGCTTGACCTCGTCGGGCTGGTCGAGCGCCGAAGCGAACTGCACATATGTCTCGCCGGCGCGAACCGCCGCCTGCCAGAGCTCATCGCCGGCCACCGCCTCCAGCCGATGCAGGAAGCGCGAGGCCACCGCCGGCGCGCCGCCGGCCTTGGCCGAGTGAGTGAGAATGACCTCGTCGCCGCCGAGCAATTGCGCGAAGTCATGGGCGGACAGGCCGATACGGCGCTCCGGCAGATCGAGCCCGAGCTCGTGCCGCATCGGCCGGCTGAGCCAGGGATCGATGCGCGGCGCCGGTGGCCAGACGCCTTCGATCAGGCCGCCAATGATGATGCGGTCGGCCTGCATCAGGCGCGATTCCAGCGGGCCGTAGATTTGCAGCCGCGCGCCCGGCCTGTCGCGCCGCCGCACCGCGCGATCGCTGAACGCGGTCTGGAAGACGTCCGGGTAATCCGCTAGCTGCACCAGCAATCCGCTGGTCGTGCCGCCGCGCAAGAGATCGTCGAAGGCGCCGGCGAGCGCGAGTCCATCGCGATCCTCGAAGGCGAGCGGAATGCCCTGATCGTCGCGCGACAGCTCGATCATGATCTCGCGATGCCGATGCGCAAGCTCCGCGAAATCAAACGGCTTCGCCGGCGGCAGGCTCTCGATCGACGCCAATGCCTTTTGCAGGGCGTCGATCAGAGCCTGGATGCGATCGAGATCCTCGGCCTTGAGACGCGCCCGCGGCTCGGCGCGATGCAGTGCGGAGACCTCGCTGCGCCACAGCTTTGCCAGCTCCTCGCGGAAGCGGTTGAACTCGCGCAGGAGGCCGGCCGTGCCTGCCGGCGGGCGCGTGCCGCGCAGCAGCGCAAGCTCCAGGCTCTCGATTGCCATCTTCCACGCGCCCGGCGCGCGGCCGAGCCGGCACAGCGGATGCTTCAGCATCGCCAGCAGCGTCGGCGGCTCCAGGCCCTTGGTCGCCGCCTCCGCCGCGAGGCGCGCAAACGTGCCGGCGGAGGTTTCCATCAAGACGTCGCCGCCGGAATCGTCGAAGGCGAGATCCCATCGGGTCAGCGCCGCCATCACCCGCCGCGCCAGGGCGCGGTCGGGCGTGACCAGCGCCGCGGATTTGTCCAGGTGTCTGGCCTCGCGCATGGCGATGGCGATGGCGAGCGCTTCCATTTCAGGATTGGGCGCTTCGACCACCGAGAGGTTCTTCATGCCGCCCGCGATCTTCGCGGCGACATCGGGCTGCTTCAGCCGGTCGTGCCAGACCTCGGTCTTGGCGGACGGCCGCATCGATTCCGACGCGAGCAGGTCGCGGCCGTCTTCCGCCGGCGGCTGCAAAATTTCGACGTCGCTGCGCTTGATGCCGAAGCGTTGCAGCAGCGCATTCATGGCGTATTGCGGATGGTTCGACGCCGGATGCTCCGCGAACTTGCCGAGCGCATCGCGCACGCCGCCGATGCTGCGCCAGGAATCGTCGTCGAGATCGGTGTCCAGACCGGGCAGCACCACGGCGCCATGCGGCAGCGAGGCGACCGCATGCAGGAACTTTGCGGTGGCCGGCATCGAGCCGGTCGAGCCGGCCGCGATGACGGGGCCATGCGGATCCGCGATCAGCCGTTTGGCTTCCGCTTCGATCAGTTGGTCGCGTCGCGCAGCTGGCTCGATCCGGTTGATCTCGGTGAGATGATTGGGCCAGGCGATGCGGGCGATGCGCAGGAATTCGAGCGAGTGCTGCCAGTAGCGGTCGAGGTTATCAGGCACGAGCCCATCAAGGGCGCTCCAGTCGACGCCGCGCGTCACCATGTCGTCGATCAGGCGCGCGAGATCGGACGCCAGCGCCAGCGTCGAGGCGGGGCCGCCCACCACCAGCGGCGCCAGCACCGGGCCCTTGGCCCAGGCGGCGACGAGCTGCGCCAGCGTCAGGCGCCGTTCGAGCTCGCCCAGGCGCGGCGGAATGTCGAGCGGCGCGGTCCCGGAAAACTGTTCGCTCTCGCCCGCGAAAGCGAGCTCGTCCTCGTCGATGTCGCCGAGCGCGACGATGCGCGGCAGCACGACGGCATCCGCCTTCATTTCATCGAGGAAAATCTCGCGCACGATCCGCATGGCGCGCCGCGTCGGCAGATACAGCGTCGCGTCCGCCAGCCGCGCCGGTTCCTTGCGCGCCTCGAATCCCTCCACCAGCCGCCCATCGAGCAGGGCGGTGACGACCGTGCGCAGGAACGGAACTGAGATGGGAACGCTGAAGACGCGCATGAGCTGCCTGATTCGAAGGATCAGGCAATATAGGGAGGCGGGGTCAAATGGTCATGGGTGGAGGAGGAGTCGTCCCCGCTGTTCGCCGAGGTTCGTAGCCCGGATGGAGCGCAGCGCAATCCGGGATGCTGCTCCGCGGCGAGAGGCCCCGGATTACGCTACGCTCCATCCGGGCTACGGCCTCTTCGAGGCAGCCCCTACGCCACGCTCTCCAAAAACGCCTCTTCCGCGGCGTGCACGGCGTCGGGCGTGCCGACATGCATCCAGACGCCATCGAGGCGCAGGCCGAACAGCCGTTCCTGCTCGCCCGCGCGATCGAACATCTTCGTCAGCGAGAATTCGCCCTTGGGTGCGTCCACGAAGATCGCGGGCGACATGATCGCCGCGCCGGCATAGACGAACGGAACGACCTCCTTCTCCTTGCGCTTGCGCAAGGCGCCGTCGGGCAGCATGCCGTAATCGCCGCGGCCGCCATAGCCGATGCTGGTCGCAGTCGGCGCCATCAGGAGCAGGATGTCCATGCGATCAGGGTCGAAATTTTCCGCGAGCCGCGTCAGGTTCGAGCGCACACCGTCGATCCACAGCGTGTCGGAATTGACATGGAAGAACGGCGCATCGCCGAGCAGCGGCAGCGCCTTGACGACGCCGCCACCAGTGCCGAGCACCTGGTTGCGCTCGTCGGAGATCGTCACGCGCGGAAGCTGGCGTGATGCGACGTGGTCGATGATCTGGTCCGGCAGGTAGTGCACGTTGACCACCGCCTCGGTCACGCCGGCCTGGCCGAGCTTGTCGAGCACGTGGTCGAGCAACGGCTGGCCTGCGACCGGCACCATCGGCTTCGGCATCTTGTCCGTCAGGGGGCGCATGCGCAGGCCAAACCCTGCGGCGAGCACCATGGCTTTGGTCGGCTTGACGGACATCCTTCCCCTTCTCAGACCTTTTCGCGTCGCAATCCTAACACGAGGCTCGATCTGCCGCACCGCATCTCGACCGCCTTAACCACCCGCCGTGACGGTTGTACGACGGGTGTTGCCGTCACGCCCCAACGGCTGTGGAACGTACCTTCTTCTTGTCGCCGATCTTGAGGAAATTGACGCCGATCTGGTCGCCATTGACCCAGGCCAGCTCGCAACGCCGGTAGGCGAGCCCCGTGGAGGACAGCAGGAGAAAGAATTCCTTCAGATGCAGACCTTCGACCGAGCCGTCGATGGTCAGCTTGGCGCCGGTCTCGGAGACGTCCTCCATGGTGCAGTCGCGCCGCCAGGTGCCGTCGATTCCCATCATCTGGGCCGAAAACCCGCGCTCGAAAATGACCCGGCTATTTCCGCGCTGATCCGCTTTCGCTGCCATCTGCCCCGCTCCAGCCCCGCAATGTTCCGGCTCCCTCGGCGCCAGAATAGCGACATCTTGGCTAACGGCCGGTAAATCGGTCCTGAATCAGCCCGGCGGCGGGACGTTGGCGAGATACCAGTCGCGCAGATGGGCGAGCGCGGGATGTGCCAGCGAGCGCTGGAGATAGGTCCAGATCCGCGGCTGATGGCGCAGATAATGCGGCTTGCCGTCGCGGCGGTTGAGCCGGGCGAAGGTGCCGAGCAGGCGCGTGTTCCGCTGCGCCGACATGATCGCGTAGCTCTCGGCGAAACCGGCCGCATCGAAGCTCGCATCGCTCGCGCGGCGCGTCTTGATGTAGCTCGACAGCAGCGCCAGCTCGAGGGTTTCAGGGACGTCGACACGCGCATCCTGCAGCAGCGACACCACGTCATAGGAGTGCGGCCCGAGCACGGCGTCCTGGAAGTCGATCACGCCGACGCGTTTGATGGCGTCGCGGTCAGCGAGCCAGATCAAGTTAGGCGAGTGATAATCGCGGATGACCCACGTCTTCGGCCCGGCCAGCGGCTTTTTCAGCAACTCGCGCCACATCGCGAAGAACTCTGCGCGCTTCTCATCGCTCAGCGGCGCGTTGCGATCGGGCAGATACCATTCCGGCATCAACCCGATCTCGATCAGCAGCGCTTCGACGTCGAAGACGGGGATCGCGTAGGTCTGGTCCGCCAGCTCCAACGTCTCAGGCAATGTCCTCCAGTGCAGCACGGCCAGCACGTCGGTCGCAGCTTCGTAACGTTCGGCGATCGGGCGTGGCGGATCACCTTCGATCACGCCTTCACTGCCGAAATCCTCGGAGATCAGGAAGCCGTGGTCGAGATCGTAATGGTGGATCGCGGGCGCCGAGATTCCGACCACGCGCAAGCCGACATCCATGGCAACGAAAGGCTTGATGTCCTCGGCCAGATGCACCGCGGCGCTGTAGGATTTTCCGTCGTAGAGCGCCGCGCCATCGGGCCGCTGCGGGAAATTCATGAGGATGACGATGTCCTCATCGCGCACGAGCCGCGCATAAGAGCGCGTCGAGGCGTCGCCCGGCATGCGCTTGCGCGTCGCATCGATATAGCCGGATGCGTCGAGGAATTCGCGCAGCGCCTGCAGCCGCGCAACGATGGCGGCGGCCTTGCCATGGCCTGTGATGTCGGCGGCACGCGCATTGGAGCCCAGCGCCGGCCGGTGCGTCAGCGCGATGTCGATGCGGTCCTCGGGCATTGCGGACGGTGCGCGCTCCGGCCATTCGATCAGCACCAGCGTGGCATCGGGCAGCGGCGACAGCCCGATCTCCTCGAGCTCGCTCTCGTCTTCGACACGGTAGAGATCGGCATGCAACACCGGGAAGGGCGGCAGCTCGTAGCCCTGCACCAGCGTGAAGGTCGGGCTCGGCACTTCCAGCGCATCGTCGCCGGCGAGATAGCGGATCAGGCTGCGCGCCGCCGCGGTCTTGCCGGCGCCGAGATCGCCGGTCAGCGTAATGACGTCACCGGGGCCGACCAGCAGCGCGAGGTCGGCCATCAATTGCGCCGTGGCCGTCTCGTTGTGAAGCGCGACGGAGAATGTGGTTGCATCAGTCATTCGGCGGCGTCGCGGTGCGCCGCCTGGTCGGTCGGGAAATCGCAGATCACGACCGTGCCGCGGCCGACGATCGAATCCACCCGCACCTTGCCGCCATGCAGCTCGACGAAGGAGCGCACCAGCGACAGGCCGAGCCCGGCGCCGCGGTGACGCGAGCCCTGCGAGCGGCTTTCGAACCAGTTGAACACCTTGTCCTTCATGTCGGCAGGTATTCCAGGGCCCGAATCTGTCACGGTGAAGACCACGCTGCGGTCCGTGCGCCGCGCGCTGATGCCGACGGTGGAATCCTGTGGAGAAAACCCGACCGCGTTGGCGAGGAGGTTATAGAGCACCTGCACGACGCGCTTCTCGTCGCCGACGAAGCTGCCGACGTCGGGCGCGATCTCGACCTTGAGGCGGATGCGGTCGGTGGCGAGCCGGTCCTGGATGCCCTCGGCGGCAAGCTCGATGGCCTTGCTGACGTCGACCTGCCCGAGTTCCAGCTTCATCGCGCCGGCGTCGATGGTGGCGAGATCCAGGATGTTGTTGGTGAGCGCGAGCAGAGCGTTGGTCGATTTGGTGACGTAGTCGAGATATTCGGCCTGCTTCGGCGTCAGCGGTCCGGTCGAGGGATCGCTGAGGAAATGCGCAAAGCCGATGATAGTGGTGAGCGGCGAGCGCAGCTCGTAAGAGACGTGGTGGACGAAATCCACCTTCATCTGGTCGGCCGCCTCCAGCGCCTCGTTGCGCTCGCGCAGCGCGCGCTCGACATTCTCGGTGTCGGTGATGTCCTGGAAGGTCAGCATGGTGGCGCCGTCCGGCAGCGGCCGGATCATGCCGTCGAGCACGCTGCCGTCCTTGCGCTCCAGCTTCAGCGGCAGGTCGGCGCGGTTCTCGATCGCGGTGATGGCCTCGCGGATCTGGCGCCAGACTTGCGGATCGTCGAACAGCTGATGGCACCAGCCTTCGACGGTCTGGATATGCGGCTCGTCGCGCATGGCATCGCTCGACAGCTTCCACATCCGCACGAAGGCCGGATTGAACAGCTGCGCCTTGCCGTTGCTGCCGAACACCGCGACCCCCTCGGCGAGGCTGTCCAGCGTCTCGCGCTGGACGCGGATCAGGCCGTCGAAGCGGCGGGCGAGGTCGAGGCTTTCGGTGACGTCGTCGAACAGATAGGTGACGCCGCCCTCGGGATTCGGCGTGGTGACGACCGAGAGCGCGCGGCCGTCAGGCAGGAACCAGGTGTCCTTGGCAGTCTCGACCGCGCGATACGCCTCGTGCAGCTTGGCCTTCCAGGCGCGGAAATCCGGCTGCTCCGGTAATTTGCGCGCGGCGCGGAGCTGGTCGAGCACGCTGGAATCGTCCGGATGGGCGTCGAGGAAGTTGCGATCGAGATCCCACAGCCGGCGATAGGAATCGTTGTAGAAGGCAAGGCGCCGCTGGCCGTCGAACACGGCAACGCCGGAGGAGAGCTGGTCGAGCGTCCGGCGGTGCGCCTCCGCCATGCGCACCAGCGCCGAGCTCAGCGCATCCGCCTCGCTGGCATCGATGGCGACGCCGACGCTGCCGCTGCCGACATTGACGGCGCGCACGTCGTAGATGCGCCGCTCGCCGCCGACCACGATCGGCAGCCGCGAGGTGAAGTTGGCGGCGTCCTTCAGTCCCCGCTCCATCGCATTGCGGTCGTCGCTGTCGAGCAGCTCGAGCTTGCGCTCCTGGGCATCGATGGCGCTGGTCGCCTCGGTGGCGCGCACATAGGCCGGGTTGGCGTAGGTCAGGGCGCCGTTCTCCCCCTTCGCCCATATCGGCCAAGGTGCGGCCGCGGCAAAGCCGCGAAGCATCTCGGTCTCGTCGGAGAGCGCCTTGTAGCGCAGATTGGTTTCGGCCAGATCACGGCGCAGGCCCGAGAGCTCGCGAATGCGGACGATGGCCTGGCCGCCGATGGCGCGCCCGATCGCTTCCAGCATATGGCCGTGCGCGGTGGTCAGCGTCAGCTGGAACCCGTCGCCGCGCTCGCGCAGCGCATCGACCGCGTGGTCCATCAGCAGCGCCGGTTCCGGCGGCAGCCAGGTTCCGAACGCCAGCACGCGCTGCGGCGAGGAATCGCGCGGCAGCACCAGCGCGATATCGCCGGAAATCTGCGCGCGGTTGTCGCCCGCCGGCCATGAGATCAGGATCTGCGGCTCGGCGAACAACAGTGCGCCGAAGCGGTCGGCCTGGAGCTGAAGTTCCCCGATCCGCGCGCGCAGCCGCGCCTCGTTCTTCGCCGTGCGCACCCGCGTCCGCATCAACAGGATCGCGGCCATCACCGAAAAGCCGAGCAGGGCCAGCGCGGTGGCGAGCACCGCGAGTTCCTGCCGGTTGAGATCCATCACGAGGGCGAGGGTGTCGATGAGGTCGGCGGCCTTGGCCGGCGCAGCCGGCAGCAGCGCTGCGAGAGCGCCTCCCACCAAGCCGTTGCGCGCCAGCGATGTGCACGACAACAGCGTCCGACGCATCGACACGATCACGCCTGACATAGTTGCCCCAAGACGCGGAAATTCAAGACCGCACGAATCTGCGCGCGGCGACCCCCGTCGCGCGCGAATCAAAAGACAATACCCTCACCGCGACTCCGCCGGTAAGAGTCCAGATCGTGAACGCAAAGGCGGCCCCAAAAAAATGCGGGCCGCGCGGTTCCAAGGCGCGTGATTCTGAGGATGATTCGGCTGGAGTTGTCTTGGGTTAGCGCCCGGTCGAACCAAAACCGCCGGCGCCGCGGTCGGTCGACGACAATGTGGCGACGGGAACCAGCGCGGCCTGCAGCACCGGCGCGATCACCATCTGGGCGATGCGCTCGCCGCGCTTGATCACGAAGGGCGCGGTGCCGTGATTGATCAGGATCACCTTGATCTCGCCGCGGTAGTCCGCATCGATCGTGCCTGGCGAATTCAGCACGGTGACGCCGTGCTTGGCCGCCAGCCCCGAACGCGGCCGCACCTGCGCCTCGTGTCCCGGCGGCAAGGCGATGGCAAGGCCCGTCGGCACCAGCGCGTATTGGCCTGGTGCGAGCGTCATGGGCTCGTTGTCCGGCACCGCGGCCATCAGATCGAGGCCGGCGGCCTCGCTGGTCTGATAGGCCGGCAGCGGCAGGCCCTCAGCGTGGGCGAGGCGTTGCAGCTCGACGGTCACCTTCGTGCTCAAGATGCGGACTCCAGGGATTTGCCGGTCACGCTCTTCGCGATCTGCGCGACCAGTTCGATCGCGACCTGTTCCTTGGTCATCGCCGGCCAGGAATCAACTGCAATCTCGCCGTCCGGCGCACCGGTCTTGCGGCTGAGCAGGTGGACCGTGTTGCGGTCGCCGCCCATCACGCCGGTGGCGGGCGAGACGTCGTTGGCGACGATCCAGTCGCAGCCCTTGCGGGCGAATTTTGCTTTGGCGTTGTCGATGAGGTGCTCGGTCTCGGCGGCAAAGCCGATCACGAGCCTCGGGCGCTTGTCGGCGAGCTTGGAGATGGTGGCGAGAATGTCGGGGTTCTCGACCAATTGCAGCGGCGGCATGCCGCCCGCGGTTTTCTTCAGCTTCTGCTCGCCTTCATTGGCGACGCGCCAGTCGGCGACTGCGGCGGCGAAGATCGCGACGTCGGTGGGAAGCGCGGCCTTGACCTGCTCCAGCATCTGCCGCGCCGATTCGACATGCTTCACCGTCACGCCCGGGGGATCGTCGAGGTCGACCGGACCGCTCACCAGAGTAACCTCGGCGCCCGCGGCCTGTGCAGCGGCGGCAATGGCAAAGCCCTGCTTGCCGGAGGAACGGTTAGCGATATAGCGCACCGGGTCGATCGCCTCATGGGTGGGACCGGCGGTGATCAGCACGCGCGTGCCCGCGAGCGGCTTCGGCGTCGGCGGCCGCAGCAGGCGCTCGGCGGCATTGGCGATCTCGATGGCTTCCGACATGCGGCCCGTTCCGGCTTCGCCGGCCTCGGCCATCTCGCCCGCATTCGGGCCAATCAGCACAACGCCGTCGCGCTGGAGCTGGGCGACGTTGCGGCGCGTCGCCGCGTTGCTCCACATCAGCGGATTCATCGCCGGCGCCAGCAGCACCTTGCGGTTGGTCGCGAGCAGGATGGCGCTGGCGAGGTCGTCGGCATGGCCGTTCGCCATCTTCGCCATCAGGTCGGCCGTGGCCGGCGCCACCACGATCAGGTCGCAGTCGCGCGCGAGGCGTATATGGCCGGCATCGAACTCGCTCTGCGGGTCGAACAGGTCGGTATAGACGCGCTCATGCGACAGGGCGCTCGCGGCCAGCGGCGTCACGAATTGCTGCGCCGCCTTGGTCAGCACGCAGCGGACCTCGATGCGGCGCTCCTTCAGCCTGCGGATCAGGTCGAGCGACTTATAGGCCGCGATCCCGCCGCCGATGATCAGGGTGACGCTGACCTCGGGAACGGCGCCGCTGCGCTGCGGCGTCGGGGCGGCGGAGGGCACCGCAAACGGCGTCAGCGGCTCCTCGCGGCCCTCGATCAGCTCCCGCAGGATGACCCGGACCTCCTCTTCGACCGACCTGTGGTTCTTGGCCGAGCGCAGCCGCAAATAGGTTTTGACGGCGTCGTCGAGCTTGCGGATGGTCAGGCTTGCCATGACGCCCTCCGGCACGGAATGATAGCGATGCTATCACTCCAGTGATTGCAGTGCAATCACAGATTTCGGACGGCGATCAGAATCCCGATGAAGGTCGCGGCGATGATCCAGAGCGCCACGGTGCGCCAGCGGTTCTTGCGGCCCTCGCTGCGTCCCATCGCCGCGATGCTCTCCGGCGAAAGCCTGATGCCCTCCCGCGTCATGGTCTCGAGCTGCTCGAGCACCTTCACCGACCGCTCGGCGATCTCAGGCAGGCGCATCAAGACCCGCGCGATGTCCCCGGTCCCTGTGAGGGCGCCCTCGATGCGGCCGATCGGTCCGAGGTTGCGCTCGATCCATTCGCGCACCACGGGGTCGGCGATTCGCCAGATGTCGAGCTTGGGATCGAAGCCGCGCGCCACGCCCTCGACCACCACCATGGTCTTCTGCAGCAGGATCAGCTCGGGCCGCGTCGTCATATCGAACAGGCCGGTGACCTCGAGCAGCAGCGTGAGCAGCCGCGCCATCGAGATCTCTTCCGCCGTGCGGTTGTGGATCGGCTCGCCGATGGCGCGGATGGCTTGGGCAAAATTCTCGACCGAATGATGCGCGGGCACATAGCCGGCCTCGAAATGCACCTCGGCCACGCGGCGATAATCGCGGGTGATGAAGCCGAGCAGGATCTCGGCGAGGAAGCGCCGCTCCTTCATGCCGAGCCGGCCCATGATGCCGAAATCGACCGCGACGAGGCGGCCGGCGTCATCCAGGAACAGATTGCCCGGATGCATGTCGGCGTGGAAGAAGCCGTCGCGCAGCGCGTGGCGCAGGAAGCTCTGGATCACCTTGCGGCCGAGATCGGGCAGGTCGACCCGCGCCTCGGCGAGGCGCTTGTGATCGTTCAGCGCGATGCCGTCGATCCATTCCATCGTCAGCACGTTGTGCGTGGTGCGGTCCCAGTCGACGGCGGGCACGCGAAAATCGGGATCGTCGCGCGTGTTCTCCGCCATCTCCGACAAGGCGGCAGCCTCTAACCGTAGGTCCATCTCCATCGCGACCGAGCGCGACATGGTGTTGATGACCTCGATCAGGCGCAGGCGCCGCGCCTCGGCCGAATAAGCCTCAGCCTTGTGCGCGACGTAGAAGAAATCGGAGAGATCGCGGCGGAAGCGCGCGGCGACGTTGGGTCTCAGAACCTTGATCGCGACGGACTTGCGGATGCCGTCGCGCACCACCTCGCCGCGATGCACTTGCGCGATCGAGGCCGCCGCGACCGGCGGGCCGAAGCTCACGAAGATGTCCGTCAGCGGCCGTTCCAGCGAGGTCGCGATCGTGGCCTCGGCTTCCTGCTGCGGAAACGGCGGCAGGCGGTCCTGCAGGCTTTCGAGGTCGCGCGCCATGATGACGCCGACCACGTCGGGGCGCGTGGCCAGGAACTGGCCGAGCTTGAGATAGGCCGGGCCCATCCGCGTCAGCGCGCGCGAGATCCGCGGTCCCTGCTTGGCGCCACGGCGCTCGATGATGCGCGCCAGCTTCAGCGCGAGCTGTCCCGGCGGCGGCACCAGGCTCGGATCGACCGCGCCGAACACGCCTTCGTGCGCAAACACGAACGCGGCGCGGATCAGGCGCGCAATGTGGGTGACGGCAGAGATCACAAACGCCAGCCCGAATGCAATGCGACGATGCCGCCGGAGAGTGTCTGCCAGCTGACGCGGGCAAAGCCGGCCTCGCGGATCATGTCGGCGAAGGCGGCGGGCTTCGGAAATTTGCGGATGGACTCGACGAGATACTGGTACGATTCGGCGTCGCCCGTGACCATGCGCCCGAGCGGGGGGATCACCTTGAACGAGAACAGATCATAGAGCTTGTCGAGGCCGGGCATCTCGACAGTGGAGAATTCCAGGCACAGGAAGCGGCTGCCGGGTCTCAGCACGCGATAGGCCTCGCGCAGCGCAAGGTCGATCCGGGGCACGTTGCGGATGCCGAAAGCGATCGTATAGGCATCGAAGCTGCGGTCGGCGAAGCCGAGCGATTCGGCATTGCCTTCGACGAAATCGACCTGGGTGTCCAGATGACGCTTGGCGGCGCGTTCGCGCCCCACGGCCAGCATGTCCGCATTGATGTCGCACACCGTGGCGTGGAAGCCGGGGCCGGCGGCCTTGGCGGCGCGGAACGAGATGTCGCCGGTGCCGCCGGCGACGTCAAGCAGCGCGAACGGCCGGTCGCCCCTCGGCGGATCCAGCGCGGTGATCATGATGTCCTTCCAGACCCGGTGCAGGCCACCGGACATCAAATCGTTCATCAGGTCATAGCGCGACGCCACGCTGCGAAACACATCGTTCACCAGCGTCTGCTTGTCCCCGAGGGGAACGTCCCTGAAGCCAAAATGCGTGGTTTCGCCCGGCCGATCCATTACTCTACTCCACTCGGCGGACCATAGCCCGCCCGCCGCAATGGCGCTATCACACCGCCTTCATAAGGTGAATGCCCGACCATGCCTGAATTGCCCGAAGTCGAGACCGTCCGCCGCGGTCTTCAGCCCGTGATGGAGGGCGCGAAAATCCTCGACGCGGAGGCCCGCCGGCCAGATTTGCGCTTTCCGTTCCAGCCCGACTTCGTGGCCCGGCTCAAGGGGCAGGTCGTCACCGGGCTCGGGCGCCGCGCAAAATATCTCATGGCCGATCTCACCTCCGGCGACGTGCTCCTGATGCATCTGGGCATGTCTGGCTCGTTCCGCGTCATCAAGCCGGACAACGAGGTTCAGCCCGGCGAGTTTCACTATCCGAAGGCCAAGGATTCCGCCCACGACCACGTGTTGTTTCGGATGTCCTCGGGCGCCGACATCGTCTTCAACGATCCGCGCCGCTTCGGATACATGAAAGTGATTGCGCGTGGCGCGCTCGAAGACGAGCCGCTGCTGCGCGGGCTCGGCCCCGAGCCGCTCGGCAACGAATTCGACGCCGCGATGCTGGCGCGCTCCTGCCAAGGCAAGACCACGAGCCTGAAGGCCGCGCTGCTCGACCAGCGCGTGGTGGCCGGGCTCGGCAACATCTATGTCTGCGAGGCGCTGCACCGCTCGCATCTGTCGCCGCGGCGCATTGCTGCGACGCTATCCACCAGGAAGGGCGAGCCGACGGATCATGCGCAGCGCTTGGTCGGCGCGATCCACACCGTGCTGAACGATGCGATCAAGGCCGGCGGCTCCAGCTTGCGCGACCATCGCCAGACCTCCGGCGAGCTCGGCTATTTCCAGCATTCGTTCAGGGTCTATGACCGCGAAGGCGAAAAATGCACGACGCCGCGCTGCGGCGGCACGATCAAGCGGTTCGTGCAGAACGGTCGTTCGACGTTCTGGTGCGCGAAATGTCAAAAGTGACCGTCGGGATTGCCGCAGCGTCGTAGCCCGGATGGAGCGCAGCGTAATCCGGGGCCGGCCTCTCCGCGGAGAGACCTTCCTGGATTGCGCTTCGCTTCATCCAGGCTACGGGAGCCCTCGCTACAACGCACGAGGCGAAGCAATCCGGCCGGGCTGGTGGCCGAACTGCTTCGTCGCTTGGGCCCGTTCACCGGATGGCGAAGAGCCCGACTGTCGTCCGAGCGATCGCCCCCCTCAGGACGCCAGTGCCGTGGTCCCGTCCGCCGCCTGTTCCGCAGCGATCTGCAGCATGCCGTGCGCAGCCGAGATGACCTGGTCGATCAGGACATTGGTGGTGGCTTCGAGCTCGAGCCGGGTCTCGATCCAGCGCCAGAGGCCGCGGATCTCGTCCGCCGATTTGCCGTTCGGCGCGAATTCACTCACGGCAAGGCCGCTCGCAAGCGCGTCCTGGTGATCGTTGCGCATCACGATCAGCGGACGCGCGAGCACCTCGGCAAGATCGAGCGCGGCTTCCTCGGCGAGCGCGGTCGCGGCGTTGTCGATGCGCTGTCCGCGGATCGGCGTCTGGTTGAGCACGAAGCTGTAAGGCCGCTTCCAGGCGCGGGCGACGCTGAGCGTCGAGACGGTCGCCTCGATGTCGGCGACGCTGGGACGGGCCGGGATCAGGCAGAGGTCGGAATGGCGGATCGCGGCGGTGGTGGCGGCGCTGAGGCCGGCGGCGGTGTCGACGATCGCGAGCTGGAGGCCGCTGTCGGCGAGCATCTTGAGACGCGGCGCGATATCGGCGGCGTGATAGATCGGCTCGACGACGAGATCGTCGGTAGAGCGGCGGCGCTGCCAGTTGGAGAGGGTGCCCTGCGGGTCGGTCTCGATCAGGCGGACGGTGAAGCCGGCCTGCTTGGCGGCCAAGGCGAGGCCGATGGCGAGCGTGCTCTTGCCGCTGCCGCCCTTTTGGGTGGCCAGTACGATCGTGTGCATTGAAGGTCAATCCTTTGGAGTGCTGGGTCAGGGATACGCCACGCGAACGTGCATCGCTTCTGGATGCTGAGCGCTTCTCGCTCAGGACGTGCCGGCCCGATCCAAAGGGGATCGCGGAGGTCCGAATCAACGGTAACGATGATGGCGGAATCGCGAATGCCAGCGAATCCGTACCATTACCGGCTCCGTAGTCGTACGTAAGGTGGCCCGCACGGCCGTGCCCCGGCTCTGCGCGGCAGCGCAAGCGCTGCAACGCGTCCAGGGGCACGAGACCTACTTGCGCACGCAGATCACGCGCACGACGGCGGCTTTGGCGTCCGTCGACGTGCCATTCGGGCTGACGCCCTTCGCCTTGAGAAACCCGCGCACCGCCTCGGCAGAGACCATCATCGCCTGCGATGCCGGCACCGACGTCGCGGGTCCCGCGACCACCGCCGGCTTCAGCAGCGCGATGCCAGCGAACTTGCCGTCGCCGTCGACGGCTGGGCTGCCGGAGAAGCCGACCGCCGGCGGCGGCGAGAGCGCGGAATTGCTGCTCATCGCCGGCGTCAACGCGGCCTTGAGGTTCGACACCGCGGCCGCGCCGCCCTGGCTTTGCGGATCGGCGATGCCGACGACATCGACATTGGTCTTCGCGGCCCCGCTGGCGAGGCCGAGCGGTTTCAGCCCGCGCGCGCCGTAGATGCGCAGCAGCGCGAGATCGTGCTCCTTGTCCTCGGCGAGGCGGTCGGCGCTGCCATGGCCGGCGATCGTGATCGCAAGGCAGCCGTCGGTGACGAGGCGGTCGGTGACGATCGCGCCGTCCTCGCTGACGACGATGCCGGTGCCGTATTCAACGGTCTTGCGCGGCGGCGGCCCGGCCAGCGGTCCCGACGGAAACGCGTTGAACGCGCTCGACATCGCGATCACGACCGGCTCGACCGTATTCTCTGTCGCCTGGTCGTAGAGGATCGTCATGGTGCGGACCTCGTCACCCTTGAAGGTGCCGCGGACGTAGAACTTCTTCTGGCCCTGCAAGCCCGACAGCACGAAGAAATCCGGCTTCACCACGGTGTAATCGACCTTGCGGCCGGACGGCTCCTTCTCGAGATCGGCGAGCTTGGCCGAGGTCGGGCTCACTTCCTTGCGGCGGCTGAGAACCACCTGCACCGTCCCTGTCGGCGAGGTCCATTTCGAGCCGTTGGCGTCGCTTGCCTGCTGCGGCACCAGCTTGCCGGGAATGCCGAGCCGG
The DNA here is from genome assembly GCF_025200905.1 of Bradyrhizobium yuanmingense. NCBI lineage: Bacteria > Pseudomonadati > Pseudomonadota > Alphaproteobacteria > Hyphomicrobiales > Nitrobacteraceae > Bradyrhizobium > Bradyrhizobium yuanmingense. The sequence continues at coordinate 7,624,307 of NZ_CP104173.1, forward strand.
GCGCCGCTGGTCGGCTCCGTCACGATCTTCCAGCCGACGCTCTCCTGCTTCTTGCGTGCCGCCTCAGTGAGCGCGGTGCGCTCCTGCGGATTGAGCACACCGGTCGGCTTGCCGCCCTTGGCCTTCTGGTACTCCTTGATGGCGTTGACCATGCGCTCGCTGACGTCGCCGGTGATGGCGCCGTTATATTGTCCGACCCAGGCGAGGTCGGACTGCAGGGCCAGCCGCTCGGCTTTGGCCATGGCATCGGCCGTCGCGGACGGCGTCTGCATCGCAGGGGGCTTGACCGGAACGGTCTGGACCGTCTTCGGGGTGGCGCCTGGCACTTGGGGCGTCGTCATCTGGGCGTGCGCGCCCGTGGCAGCCGCCAACATCAGTGTTGCCGCAAGCATCGATCTCATGACAAATCCAGCCAGCCCGTTGAACGCCAAAACATTGAAAAGCATGCGATTGAAGCACATCTCGTTGGTCGCGAACAATGACGGTGCGGTTCAGGAGTAAGAGAAGGTGCTTAGCCCGGACGAACTCGAACGCTATGCCCGCCACATCGTGTTGCGCGACGTCGGCGGCCCCGGCCAGGCGGCGCTGAAACGCGCCTCGGTGCTGGTGATCGGCGCCGGCGGGCTCGGCGCGCCCGCGCTGATGTATCTGGCCGCCGCCGGCGTTGGCACGCTCGGCGTGGTCGACGACGACGTGGTGTCGCTGTCCAACCTGCAGCGCCAGGTGATCCATACGACGCCCGATATCGGCCGGCACAAGGTCGAGAGTGCCGCCGAGCGGATCGCGGCGCTCAACCCACATGTCCGCTTCATCGGTCACGCCACCTGGCTCAACGCGGATAACGCGCTCAGCCTGATCGGCGATTACGACCTCGTGCTCGACGGCTCCGACAATTTCTCGACGCGCTATCTCGTTTCCGACGCCTGCTTCTTCGCCAAGCGGCCGCTGATATCAGCGGCGCTCGGCACCTTCGACGGCTCGCTGACCACCATCCGCGCGCATGAGACGGGCGAGCAGGGCGAGTTCAACCCGACCTACCGCTGCCTGTTTCCGGAAGCGCCGCCGCCAGGCACCGTGCCGGCCTGTGCGGAAGCCGGCGTCATGGGCGCATTGGCGGGCGTGCTCGGCTCGATGATGGCGCTGGAGGCGATCCGCGAGATCGTCGGCTTCGGCGACGGCCTTGTCGGCCGCCTCCTGATGATCGATGCGCGCGCGATGCGCTTCGAGACGCTGCGCTATTCACGCGATCCCGCCAATCCGCTCAACGGCGACGGGCCCGTGTTCGAGGATCTCAGCGTCCATCGCACCTGATCGCCGCGGTTACGCCGTCGCCGGCTTCTCGCTGTCGAGATGCGCCATATGCTCGGCCGGGTAGCGCGTGCCGGCCGCGATATTGGGTGGGAACGCCTTGGCCAGCGCCGCGAAATGCACCGGCGTCAGCGTCACCTTCGTTGCGCCAAGCGCTTCGCTGAGGCGGTTGCGGGTGCGGGCGCCAACCAGCGGCACGATCGCGTTGTTCTGTGCAGCGACCCAGGCGATCGCAACCTGTGCCGGCGTTGCGCCGATCTCGTTCGCGATTGCGCGCAGCTGCTCCACCAGCGCGAGATTGGTATCGAGGTTCGCACCCTGGAAGCGCGGCGTCATCAGCCGGTAGTCACGGCCGGCCCTGCCTGAGTCCTTCGACCAGTGACCGCTGATCAGGCCGCGCGCGAGCACGCCGTAAGCGGTGATGCCAATGCCGAGCTCGCGGCAGGTCTTCAGGATATCGCGTTCGATGCCGCGCTCGATCAGCGAATATTCGATCTGGAGATCGGCGATCGGATGCACCGCATGCGCGCGGCGGATGGTGTCGGAGCCGACCTCGGACAGGCCGATATGCCTGACATAACCGGCCTTCACGAGATCGGCGAGACCGCCGATGGTCTCCTCGATCGGCACATTGGGATCGAGACGCGCGGGACGGTAGATGTCGACATAGTCGGTGCCGAGGCGCTGCAGCGAATAGGCGAGGAAGTTCTTTGTCGCCGCCGGCCTCGTGTCCATTCCCGCGAATTCACCGGCGGGGCCGCGCAGCGCGCCGTACTTGACGCTGAGCTGCACTTTGTCGCGCGGCACGTCCTTCAGCGCGTCCCGCAACAGCATCTCGTTGTGCCCCATGGCGTAGAAATCGCCGGTGTCGAGCAGGGTGATGCCGCCGTCGAGCGCCGCGTGCACCGTGGCGATGGCCTCGCCGCGATCGGCGGCGCCGTAGACCTCCGACATGCCCATGCAGCCGAGGCCGAATGTGGAGACGGTCGGGCCGGTTGAACCGAGTTTGCGCTGTTCCATGATGATCATCCTCGAAAAGGCGGCTGCGCCGCGTCACGAGGCCAGATATGAGCCAGAGCGATTGCGCTGATAAGCTGGACAATCCAGAACGCCTTGTTCACATTGACGAACAATGGCCGAGCCCGATTTGCGCGATCTCGATGTCTTCGTGGCGGTTGCCCGCACCCGCAATTTCCGGCGCGCGGCGGTCGAAATTCGCGTGTCCGTATCGAGCCTTAGCCAACGGTTGCGGGACCTGGAGGAACGTCTCGGCGTCCGCCTGATGAACCGCACGACCCGCAGCGTCGCGCTGACCGAGGCGGGCGAGCTGCTGTTGTCGCGCGTCGCACCGGCGCTACGCGATGTCGGCGATGCCTTGGAGCAGGTCCGGGGCCTGCGCGGGGTCGCCTCGGGCCGCCTGCGCATCAATGCGCCGCCGCCCGCGGTCGATCTGGTGCTGGCGCCGCTGGCCGGGCCGTTCCTGAGTGCCCATCCGCAGGTCGATCTCGACATCGTCAGCGAAAGCGGCTTCGTCGACATCGTGAGCGGGGGCTATGACGCCGGCGTGCGCTATGGCGAGCATCTCGCGCAGGACATGGTGGCGATCCCGCTGAGCGGCCCACAGAGCTACGTCGTGGTCGCTTCGCCCGGTTACATCGCGCGGCGCGGCAGGCCGAAGCATCCGAAGGACCTGCTCGACCATGATTGCATCCGCGCACGCTATTCGAGCGGCGTCATGCACGATCTGGAATTCGAGAGAGCCGGGCAGGTGGTGAAGGTCGATCCGCCGGCGAAGCTGATCTCGACCAATATGAATCTTGCAATGCGCGCCGCGCTCGACGGCGTCGGCATCTGGGCCACGCTCGACGGCTATGTTGGCGATGCCGTGAAGTCGGGCGATCTGATCAGCCTGATGGAAGAATGGTGCGAGCCGTTTCCAGGCCCGTTCCTGTATTATCCGAGCCGGCGCCAGACGCCGCCAGCGCTGCGCGCGTTCATCGATTTCGTTGCGGATTGGCGCAAGCGCGAAGGGCGTGGGAAGTAAACCTCAAAGCATGCTCGGCAGCACGCGGTCCGGCGGCTTGTGGGCATCGAGGAAGGTGCGGATGTTGATGATCACCTTCTCGCCCATCTCGACCCGGCCCTCGATCGTGGCCGAGCCCATATGCGGCAGCAGCGTCACCTTGCCGGCTCTGGCGAGCCGCACCAGCTTCGGATTGACCGCGGGCTCGTGCTCGTAGACGTCGAGGCCGGCGCCGCCGATCTCGCCGCCTTCGATCAGCTTGATCAGCGTGTCCTCGTCGGTGACCTCGCCGCGCGCGGTGTTGACGATATAGGCGTCTTTTCGGATCAGCTTCAGCCGCCGCGCCGAGAGCAGGTGATAGGTCGCCGGCGTGTGCGGACAGTTCACCGAGATGATGTCCATCCGCGCCAGCATCTGGTCGAGGCTTTCCCAATAGGTCGCCCCCAGCTCCTCGGCGATCACGGGGGCGACGGGACGGCGGTTGTGATAATGGATCTGCAGGCCGAAGGCGCGGGCGCGGCGTGCCACCGCCTGGCCGATGCGGCCCATGCCGATGATGCCGAGGCGTTTGCCCCCGATGCGGTGGCCGAGCATCCAGGTCGGCGACCAGCCGGCCCAGGGCTTGCCTTCGGTCAGGATCGAGGCGCCTTCGATCATTCGCCTGGGCACCGCGAGGATCAGCGCCATGGTCATGTCGGCGGTGTCTTCGGTCAGCACCTTCGGCGTGTTGGTGACGGTGATGCCGCGGGCATGGGCGGCTGCGACGTCGATATTGTCGACGCCATTGCCGAAATTGGCGATCAGGCGGAGCTTGCAGTCGGGCTGGTTCACGACCTCGGCGCTGATGTGATCGGTCACGGTCGGAACCAGCACGTCGGCGGTGCGGGCGGCTTCCGCGATCTGCTCGGGCGACATCGGCGTGTCGTCGAGATTGATCCGCGCGTCGAACAGCTCGCGCATCCGCGTCTCGATCGAATCCGGCAGCTTGCGCGTCACCACGACGAGGGGCTTTTTCTTCACCGACATGTCCTGCTCTCATGAGACATCGCACGCCGCCTCTGTCGCCAAAGGCCGGTCGTTGAGGCCTCATTAACCCGGTTGTTCGACACTGCCCTTGCCGTGTCCGTCCCCGGCGTTTCCTCCAAGCTCACCCGACATTCCCGGCCGGAAAATCGGGGCCAATTGGTTGCTCAAGTGCCCGTTCTCTCTAGCAGAAGGCCGGGCCAAGACAAGAACCACGGCTCAAGGCTTGGAACCCGCGTGGGGCGGGGAGAAGGGGCAGGCGCGGCAGGGTTTTGGAATTTGGGGTGAGGGCCCGGTGTGCCGGGTCTTCGAAGGAGACGGGTTGATGGCGTTGGGGCGTTTTTGTTGGGTGATGGCGCTCGTTTGCACTTGGTTGAGCGCCTCGGTCGGGCCCTCGCATGCGGCGAAGGACAATACCCCGCAGACCACCAGCGGCTTGCCGGTGCCGCGCTATGTCAGCCTCAAATCGGATCACGTGAACGTCCGCGCCGGCCCGACCAAGGACAATGACGTCGCCTGGGTCTACACCCGCGCCGGCCTGCCGGTCGAAATTACCGCCGAGTTCGAGAACTGGCGCCGGGTGCGCGATTCCGAAGGCGCCGAGGGCTGGGTCTATCATTCGCTGCTGTCGGGCCGCCGCACCGCGGTCGTCACCATGAAGCACAAGGACGATCTGGCTCCGATCTATGACCGGCCCGATCCCGACAGCGCGGTTGCGGCCAAGCTCCAGGCCGGCGTCGTCACCCAGGTCAAGAAATGCGCCGCAGGCTGGTGCCGCGTCATCGGTAATGGATTCGACGGCTGGATCCAGCAGGAGCGCCTCTGGGGCGTCTATTCGGACGAGCAGGTCAACTGACGCCGTCGGGCGGCGGAGCAATCTGCCGCCCCAACGTCATGCCCGGGCTTGTCCCGGGCATCCACGCTCTTCTGACTAGTCCCAAAACGTGGATGGCCGGGACATAGGCGAGCGGAAGCGACGCCGTCCCTTTGGACGGCTATGCCCGGCCATGACGACCAAATCAGTGATGCAGGATTAGCTCAGCGCTTCTTGCGCAGGCGCACGACCATGTCGATGCGGGAGATCTCGTAGCCCTCGGGCACCTCCGGCATCTTGGACAGTGCCAGATGCGGATCCTCGATGTCGACCAGCTCGTGGCTATTCTCGAGATAGTAGTGGTGGTGGGTGGTGACGTTGGTGTCGAAATAGGTTTTCGTGCCGTCGACGCTGACCTGGCGCAACAGGCCGGCATCGGTGAGCTGGTTCAGCGTGTTGTAGACGGTCGCCAGCGACACCGGGACCTTGGCGAGGGTGGCTTCCTCGTAGAGCATTTCAGCCGTGAGGTGGCGTGCGCCCTTGCCGAACAGCAGCCAGCCCAGCGCCATGCGCTGGCGCGTCGGCCGCAACCCCGCGGACTGCAGCATTTCGTTGACGTCGTGCCAGGGACACCCGGTCAGGGCCGGCTGGCGGCCGGACAGGAGGGCCGCGGCATGGTCGTCGTCGTGTTGGGACGCGGTATTCTCGTTCATTTCCAAGATTTCGGGCACGCGTGAACAATATCTCCCTGTAACATAAGAAGAGAAAGATGCAGATGCAAGTTTCTCGCAACTAGAGACGTTCTAATTAGGCTCGGAACCGGTTGGGGGAGCCCGTCATTTTACCTTCATCTCTGCGCTTTGCTACCCGAAATGGCCTGTGTTAGAGAGCGCGCGGTTCCGCTTAGCCGATTTTGGCGCAGCCGGGCATGGAGGCCCGGTTGGCAATCCATGCGAAGCTTGCGCAAGTCGCGGCCGGCGGTGGCGATTGGCGGTCCGATCGAGACGGGCCCATTTTCGCCAGGAACGCCGCTCAATCGGGATTTGAACAGAGGCTCGTGAATGCTGAACAGGCGCAACGGTTACGACTATGAAGATCTGCTGGCCTGTGCCCGCGGCGAGATGTTCGGCCCAGGCAACGCCCAGCTGCCGCTGCCGCCGATGCTGATGTTCGACCGCATCACCGACATCAACGACAATGGCGGTGAGTTCGGCAAGGGTCTGGTGCGCGCCGAGCTCGACGTGAAGCCCGACCTCTGGTTCTTCGGCTGCCATTTCAAGAACGATCCGGTCATGCCCGGCTGCCTGGGCCTCGATGCGCTGTGGCAGATGGTCGGCTTCTACCTCGGCTGGAGCGGGGGTGAAGGGCGCGGCCGGGCGCTTGGCCTGAGCGAACTGAAGTTCGGCGGCCAGGTGCTGACCGACGCCCGCAAGGTTGTGTACAACGTCGATATCAAGCGCGTGATGCGTTCGAAGCTCGTGCTCGGCATCGCCGACGGGTGGCTTTCGGTCGATGACCAGATTATCTATCGCGCCAAGGATCTGAAGGTCGGCCTGTTCAAGCAGGGCACGAGCCTGGGCTGAGCGCATCACTAAGAAGACAACGATTGAGGCGAGGCTGTCATGAGGCGGGTTGTGGTCACCGGGATGGGCATCGTCTCGTCGATCGGAAACAACACCCAGGAAGTGCTTGCGAGCCTTCACGAGGCGAAGTCGGGCATTTCGCGGGCTGAGAAATATGCCGAGCTCGGCTTCCGTTCGCAGGTGCAAGGCGAGCCGTCGCTCGATCCGTCGACGGTGGTCGACCGCCGCGCGATGCGCTTCCTCGGCCAGGGCGCGGCGTGGAATCACATCGCGATGGAGCAGGCGATCCAGGATTCCGGCCTGTCGCCCGACGAGGTCTCCAACATCCGTACCGGCATCATCATGGGCTCCGGCGGCCCCTCGGCGCGCACCATCGTCGAAGCCGCCGACATCACCCGCTCCAAGGGACCGAAGCGCGTCGGCCCGTTTGCGGTGCCGAAGGCGATGTCCTCCACGGCGTCCGCGACGCTCGCGACCTGGTTCAAGATCAAGGGCGTGAACTATTCGATCTCATCGGCCTGCGCGACCTCCAACCATTGCGTCGGCAATGCCTATGAGACCATCCAGATCGGCAAGCAGGACGTCATCTTCGCCGGCGGCTGCGAGGAGCTGGACTGGTCACTGTCGGTGCTGTTCGACGCCATGGGCGCGATGTCCTCGAAGTACAACGACACGCCGGCCACGGCCTCGCGTCCCTACGATCTCAATCGCGACGGCTTCGTCATCGCTGGCGGCGCCGGCGTCTTGGTGCTGGAAGAGCTCGAGCATGCCAAGGCGCGCGGCGCGCGCATCTATGGCGAGGTGGTCGGCTATGGCGCGACCTCTGATGGCCACGACATGGTGGCGCCGTCGGGCGAAGGCGCCGAGCGCTGCATGCGCATGGCGATGTCGACGGTGAAGACCAAGGTCGACTACATCAACCCGCACGCGACCTCGACGCCGGCCGGCGACCCGCCGGAGATCGAGGCGATCCGCAAAGTGTTCGGCGTCGGCGAGAAGTGCCCGCCGATCTCGGCGACCAAGGCGCTGACGGGCCACTCGCTCGGCGCCACCGGCGTGCAGGAAGCGATCTATTCGCTGCTGATGATGAACAACGGCTTCATCTGCGAGAGCGCGCACATCCAGGAGCTCGACCCCGTGTTCGCCGACATGCCGATCGTGCGCAAGCGCATCGACAACGCCAGGATCGGCACCGTGCTGTCGAACTCCTTCGGCTTCGGCGGCACCAACGCCACGCTGGTGTTCAGCCGGCTGGATGCGTGATCTCTGACCTTGTCATGCCCCGCGAAGGCGGGGCATCCAGTACGCCGCGGCTTCTCTATTTATCACGACGGTCTCTGGAATACTGGATCGCCCGCCTACGCGGGCGATGACGTCGAAAATAGGAGCGATGGCGGCAATGGAAGGTTTGATGGAAGGCAAGCGCGGTCTGATCATGGGCATCGCCAATGATCATTCCATCGCCTGGGGCATGGCGCGGACGCTGCATGCCCATGGCGCCGAGCTCGCCTTCACCTTCCAGGGCGAGGCGCTCGGCAAGCGCGTCAAGCCGCTGGCGGAGCAGCTCGGCGTCGATCTGGTGCTGCCTTGCGACGTCGAGGACATCGCAAGCGTCGATGCCACCTTCGCGGTGCTCCGCGAAAAGTGGGGCAAGCTCGACTTCGTGATCCACGCGATCGGCTTTGCCGACAAGAACGAGCTGAAGGGCCGCTATGCCGACACCAGCCGCGAGAATTTCTCGCGCACCATGGTGATCTCCTGCTTCTCGTTTACGGAAGTCGCAAAGCGCGCCGCCGAGCTGATGACGGAAGGCGGCAGCATGATCACGCTGACCTTCGGCGCCTCGGAGCGCGCGATGCCGAACTACAACGTCATGGGCGTGGCCAAGGCGGCGCTGGAGGCCTCCGTGCGCTATCTCGCCGCCGATTTCGGACCGCGCGGCATCCGCGTCAACGCGATTTCCGCCGGCCCCATCCGCACCCTCGCCGGCTCCGGCATCGGCGAGGCGCGGGCCATGTTCGGCTTCATGCAGAAGCACGCGCCGCTCCGCCGCGGCGTCACGCTCGACGAGCTCGGCGGCTCGGCGCTATATCTGTTGTCGGATCTCTCCGGCGGGGTGACCGGCGAAGTCCATTATGTGGATTCCGGCTACAACGTCATCCTGATGCCGCGGCCGGATGATCTGAAGTCATCGGAATAGCTTCGTAGCCTGGATGGAGCGCAGCGAAATCCGGGACAGGCTCATCCGCGGATGCGATTGCCCCGGATTGCGCTGCGCTCCATCCGGGCTACTGCAGCTACTTCGCTTTGCCTACCCTACGAGAGCTTGCTTAACCCGCCGCGATCTTCTCCGCGCGCTGGAAGGCCGGCCGCGCCGTGCAGCGCGCGAGATAGGCATCGAACGCGGGGCGCGACGGCACCATCTTGAACAGGCGCACCGCGAAGTTCAGGCCCGAGCCGATCACGACGTCGGCGGCGGAAAATTCCTCGCCGAGAATCCACGGACCTTTTTCGAGCGCGGCTTCCAGCACGTCGAACACCTGCGTGGCGCTGCCCCAGGCCGCCGTCGAGGTCGGGATCTCGATCTTGGTGAAGATCTGGATGATGGCCGGCTCGATGCAGCCCGGCGAAAAGAACAGCCATTGCAGATAGCGCGCGCGGCGCGGGTCGGTCACGGCGGGCGCGAGCCTGGTCTCGGGATAACGATCGGCGATGTAAGCGCAGATCGCGGCGGCTTCGCCAAGCGCCGCATCGCCGTCGATCAGCGCCGGCACCTTGCCCATCGGGTTGATCTTCAGATAGTCCGGCGCCTTCTGCGCGCCGGTCGAGATGTCGGTCAGCACGCGCTCATAGGGCAGGCCGCTCTCCTCCATCAGCCAGAGCGTCGTGAACGAGCGCGAGCGGGGCGACCAATAGAGCTTGATCATGGCGGGAACCTTTATTGCTGGAGCAGCTGAGGTAGCGTTTTGTCGAGACTCGTCGTCAGCAGCGTGCGGACACCATCGCGCAGCGCTTGGTTGCCCGCCACCTCGTTGGCAGACGCCGGAAAGGCCGTCTCATCCAATTCCTTGTTGGGGCCGCTGATCGGGTTGATCCCGATCAAGCGTGACATCATGGGTTCGGCATCCGTTGACGCCGCGCCCTTCTTGACGACCTCGAACGACTGTCCGTCGTACACGGTGATATAGGTCAGCGCGAACAGGAACGTGCGTCGCTTGATGGGATTGCCCCACTTCACGATGCCAAATCCTTCGACGGATTGATTCGTGTTGCTGAAGCCGTTCTGAAATCTCTCGACCAGGACATAGAGCTGACATTTGGTGCCTGCCGCGCTCTGCTGAACGAATTCCTGCCGCTCCTGGTTTCGTCTCAGCATCGGCGATCCGGATCCGCCAGCCTGCGCCCAGGCGCTCGGTGAATAAGCGAGGCGCTTGACAGATTTGCCGGCTGCGGCCGCGCGAACCCGCGACATGACGATGTCATCAAGTCCCCAGCCATCGATCGCGACGGGCACGTACTCGTTGCCAAACATGGTGAAGCCAACCTGCTGAACACCGAACCGGTTGCCGACGACGGAAATGAGACCAATCCCGCACGGTCCTGCATCCGCAGCGACAGCCTGTTTGGAGCTCGGGGCGGCTTTCGGCGTGGTGCTCTTGGCTGGCCGAGCCGGCGATGGAGCGGATTGGGCCGCCGCGCCTGCGATGAGCCCTAACAGAAAGATCGTAGTCAAGCAGATGCGAAACATGGGACGGCTGATGCAGGTTGCGGTTTCCAGGATATTCTCATCGACGAGAGACATCTACTAGTGCGCGCCGATGACAACCGCAAGGTGAAGACCCGCTCGTCCTACCCGCCGCCTGGCCGTTGCCGCTTCCACCGGTAACACTTCATCACGAACCCGTTCGACGGCTCGATCTCTTCCTTCTCGAACACAAAACCTTCGCGCTCGTACCAGCGCCAGGCCTTCTCGTTCTCGCGGACGCAGCGCAGATAGATCTCGTCGGGCATTTGCGTGCGCGTGAAAGCGAGCAATTGCCGGCCGAGCGATCGGCCCTGATGGGCAGGCGCGACGAACAGCATGTCGAGATAGAGCTTCGGCAGGTGCAGCGCGAGCATCGCTCCGATCGTGCCGCGATCGTCGGCGACGAACAGGCTCCAGCCGTTCTCGATCTCGCGCTTGATGCGCGCACGCAAATTGGCCAGCAGGAAGTCGCTGGCTTCGCCGAGCCCGGTCGAGACCCAGCTCTCCATCCAGACGCGGCCGATCTCATCGTATTCGTCGGAGCGGGCGAGGCGGATGACCGGATGCGACATGAGCCAGTCAAGCCTTCTGGCCGCGCAGGGATTGCCGCGCGCGCACCTTGCCCGCGGACAGGCACACCACCTCGGAGATCTGCAGCAGCTGCCGCGACAGCGGGCTGGTCTTGCGCCAGACCATGCCGATTGTTCGCGACGGCTCGGGGTCGCGGAAGCGCGCCAGCGAGACCGAGGCGGAGCGCGTCTCCACCGGCACCGCCATCTCCGGGATCAACGTGACGCCGATGCCGGCGCTGACCATCTGCACCAGCGTCGATAGCGAGTTCGCATCGAGCATCTCGCGCGGCGGCGCGGCCTGCATGTTGCAGAAGGAGAGCGCCTGGTCGCGGAAACAGTGCCCTTCCTCGAGCAGCAGAAGCCGCATCTCGCGCATCATCTCGCGCGACGGCACCGGCGTGCCTTCATCGGCGCCCGGCCGCACCAGCAGAAACTTCTCCTCGAACAGCGCGACCTCGGTGAGCGAGGGCTCCGACACCGGCAGCGCCACGATGGCGGTGTCGAGCCGGCCCTCCACCAGCTCCTGGATCAGCCGCGGCGTCATGGTCTCGCGCACGCGGATGTCGAGCTCCGGGTGCATGCGCGTGAGGTTCTTGGTGATCTTGGGCAGCAAATAGGGCGCGATGGTCGGGATCATGCCGATGCGCAGGCGGCCGGCGAAGCGGTCCTGCGAAGCGCGCGCGAAATCGCCGAGCTCGTCGACCGAGCGCAGGATGTCGCGGACCCGTTGCGCCAGCTCCTCGCCGAACCGGGTCAGCGCGACCTGGCGCGCGCTGCGCTCCAGCAACAGGCCGCCGAGCGTCTCCTCCAGTTCCTTGATCTGCATCGACAGCGCCGGCTGCGAGATCGAGCAGGCCTCGGCGGCACGGCCGAAATGGCCGTGGCGCGCCAGCGCATCGAAATACCGGAGCTGGCGCAGCGTCAGATTGATCATCAGAAAATCCTATCGCAGCGATCACTAAAGTCAACTTCCCCTGATAGGACGCGACGCTTAGAGTGGTTCTACCTGGCCAAGGGCGCGAGTTCGACGCCGCCAGAGGAGGTATTCATGGACGACACTTCGAAGTGCCCGTTTTCGGGCGGAAAACCCACGCGCTCAAACCGCGATTGGTGGCCGACGCAGCTCAACATCGAGGTGCTGCACAAGAATTCCGACAAGTCCGATCCGATGGACAAGGACTTCGATTACGCCAAGGAGTTCAAGTCGCTCGACCTGAACGCGGTCATCAAGGACCTGACCGCGTTGATGACGGATTCTCAGGAATGGTGGCCGGCCGACTTCGGCCACTATGGCGGCCTCATGATCCGCATGGCCTGGCACAGCGCCGGCACCTATCGCACCACCGACGGCCGCGGCGGCGCCGGCGCCGGTCAGCAGCGTTTCGCCCCGCTCAACTCCTGGCCCGACAACGCCAATCTCGACAAGGCGCGCCGTCTGCTCTGGCCGATCAAGCAGAAATACGGCCAGAAGATTTCCTGGGCCGACCTGATGGTGCTCGCCGGCAACGTCGCGCTCGAATCGATGGGCTTCAAGACCTTTGGTTTCGCCGGCGGTCGCGTCGACGTCTGGGAGCCGGAAGAGCTCTATTGGGGGCCGGAAGGCACCTGGCTCGGTGATGAGCGCTACAGCGGCGAGCGCCAGCTCGCCGAGCCGCTCGGCGCGGTGCAGATGGGCCTCATCTACGTCAATCCGGAAGGCCCGAACGGCAAGCCGGATCCGGTCGCCGCGGCCAAGGACATCCGCGAGACCTTCGCCCGCATGGCGATGAACGACGAGGAGACCGTCGCGCTGATCGCTGGCGGCCACAGCTTCGGCAAGACCCATGGCGCCGGCGATCCCTCGCTGGTCGGTCCAGAACCGGAAGCCGGTGCGCTTGAAGACCAGGGCCTCGGCTGGAAGAGCAAGCATGGGGCGGGCCACTCCGCCGACTCCATCACCAGCGGTCTGGAAGTGACCTGGACGAAGACGCCGACGAAGTGGAGCAACAACTTCTTCGAAAATCTCTTCAACTTCGAATGGGAGCTGACGAAGAGCCCGGCCGGCGCTCAGCAATGGACCGCCAAGAACGCCGAAGCGATCATTCCGGACGCGTTCGATCCGTCGAAGAAGCATCGGCCGACCATGCTGACGACCGACCTCTCGCTGCGCTTCGATCCCGCATATGAGAAGATCTCGCGTCGCTTCCTGGAGAACCCGGATCAGTTCGCGGACGCCTTCGCCCGTGCCTGGTTCAAGCTCACCCATCGCGACATGGGTCCGATCCAGCGCTATCTCGGCCCGCTGGTGCCGAAGGAGACGCTGATCTGGCAGGATCCGATCCCCGCCGTGAACCACGAGCTGGTCAGTGAGCAGGACATCGCGGCCCTCAAGTCGAAGATCCTGGCCTCGGGCCTGACGGTGCCGGAGTTGGTCTCGACGGCCTGGGCCTCGGCCTCGACGTTCCGCGGCTCGGACAAGCGCGGCGGCGCCAACGGTGCGCGCATCCGCCTTGCTCCGCAGAAGGACTGGGAGGTCAACGAGCCGGCTCAGCTCGCCAAGGTGCTCGGCAAGCTCGAAGCGATCCAGAAGGACTTCAACGCCTCATCCGGCGCCAAGAAGGTCTCGCTCGCCGACCTGATCGTGCTCGGCGGCACCGCCGCCGTCGAGAAGGCTGCCAAGGATGCCGGCGTCGACGTCAAGGTCGGCTTCACGCCGGGCCGCATGGATGCTTCGCAGGAGCAGACCGATGCGGCCTCCTTCGCCCCGCTGGAGCCGCGAGCCGATGGCTTCCGCAACTACATCGGCAAGCGGCATCAGTTCATGCAGCCCGAAGAGGCCCTCGTCGACCGCGCCCAGCTGCTGCGGCTGACCGGTCCGGAGATGACGGTGCTGGTCGGTGGCTTGCGTGTGCTCGGCGCCAATGCCGGCGGGTTGAAGCACGGCGTCTTCACCTCGAAGGTGGGAACGCTAAGCAACGACTATTTCGTCAACCTGCTCGACATGAGCACGCAGTGGGCACCGCCCGGTGCGGACGGCGTCTACGAAGGCCGCGACCGCAAGACCAACACCGTCAAGTGGACCGCAACGCGCGTCGATCTGATCTTCGGCTCGCACTCGCAGCTTCGCGCCTTCGCCGAGGTCTATGCCACCTCGGACTCCAAGGAGAAGTTCGTGAAGGACTTTGCGAAAGCCTGGACCAAGGTGATGAACCTCGACCGCTACGACATCGCGGCGCGATCCTGATCGGGGGCCCGCAAACAAAAGGGCGGCCGAGAGGCCGCCCTTTTTTCATCATCCCGGATCGGCGTTACACGTCGAGTGTGCCGGCCTTCGCGGCAGCGTAGCGCTCGCCCACCGCCTTCCAGTTCACCGTATTCCACCATGCCTTGAGATAATCGGCGCGCCGGTTCTGGTAGTTCAGATAGTAGGCGTGCTCCCAAGACGTCATTGCCGAGCAGCGCCCGCTTGCCGTCCATCATCGGATTGTCCTGGTTGGGTCGCGTTTCGATGGCGAGCTTGCCATCCTTGCTGACAGTCACGAACACCCAGCCCGAGCCGAAGACCCGTCCGCCGGCAGCGTTGAAGTCGGCTTGCAATTTCTCCATGCCACCGAGATCGCTGTCGATCGCGGCGAGCAGGGCGCCTTCCGGCTTGCCGCCGTTCGGTCCCATGATCTGCCAGAACATCGTGTGGTTGGCGTGGCCTCCCATGTTGTTGCGGACGCCGGTGCGGATCGCGTCGGGTACGGCGCCGAGATTGCCGAGCACCTCGCCGACCGGCTTTCCAGCGATCTGCGGATTGTCCTTCGCGAAATTGTTCAGGTTGGTAATGAACGCCTGGTGATGGCGGCCGTGATGAATCTCCATCGTCTTGGCATCGATATGCGGTTCCAACGCGTTCGGCGGATAGGCCAGCGGATCGAGTTTGAACGGCCCTGTGGGCGCCATGGCCGCCTGCGCAAACGCCAAGCGCGGGGCAGCGGCGGCCGCAACGAGGCCGGTGGCTGCGAACATGAGACGGCGCCGGGATATGGATGACATCTGGTTCTCCTGTCTGGGACGATCCGCTGAGTGAAGCGTATGGCGGTAGACGTAGATACGCGGTTGCAGCCACTGCGGGTTTCGAACGAAGTGGCTGTGATGGTGCGACGGAATCGCGCATGGCGTTCGACGAAGCAGGTAGCAAACGGCCAAAAAAAGAAGGGCGGCCTTTCGGCCGCCCTTGGTGTTCAGATGTTCCGAGAGGTTACTCGCCGGCGGCTTCGCGCGGGGCCTTTTCGCCCTCGGCGGCCTTCTCCTTGCCCTCGAGATCCTCACCGGTGGTCTGGTCGACCACCTTCATCGACAGGCGGGTCTTGCCGCGATCGTCGAAGCCGAGCAGCTTGACCTTGACCTTGTCGCCTTCCTTGACGACGTCGGAGGTCTTCTGCACGCGGTTGGCCGCGAGCTGGCTGATGTGGACGAGACCATCCTTGGAACCGAAGAAGTTCACGAAGGCGCCGAACTCCATCACCTTGACGACAGTGCCGTCATAGATCTGGCCGACTTCCGGATCGGACGCGATCGACTTGATCCACTTGATCGCCGCCTTCATCGCCTCGCCGTCGCTGGAGGCGACCTTCACGGTGCCGTCATCCTCGATGTTGACCTTGGCGCCGGTCTTCTCGACGATCTCGCGGATCACCTTGCCGCCGGTGCCGATCACCTCGCGGATCTTGTCGGTGGCGATCTTGAAGGTCTCGATGCGCGGCGCATATTCGCCCAGCTCGGCGCGGGCCGCGGTGAGGGCCTTGGCCATCTCGCCGAGGATATGGATGCGGCCGTCCTTGGCCTGAGCCAACGCGACCTTCATGATCTCTTCGGTGATGCCCTCGATCTTGATGTCCATCTGGAGCGAGGTGATGCCCGCTTCCGTGCCGGCGACCTTGAAGTCCATGTCGCCGAGATGGTCCTCGTCGCCGAGAATGTCGGAGAGAACCGCAAAGCGCTTGTCCTCGAGGATCAGGCCCATCGCGATGCCCGCGGTCGGCCGCTTCAGCGGCACGCCCGCATCCATCAGCGCCAGCGAGGCGCCGCAGACCGAAGCCATCGACGAGGAGCCGTTCGACTCGGTGATCTCCGACACCACGCGCGTGGTGTAGGGGAATTCATGGTGCGGCGGCAGCACCGGACGGATCGCGCGCCAGGCCAGCTTGCCGTGGCCGATTTCGCGGCGCTTGGTGCCGCCGAGGCGGCCGGTCTCGCCGACCGAATAGGGCGGGAAGTTGTAATGCAGCAGGAACGTTTCCTTGTACGTCCCGGACAGCGCGTCGATGTACTGCTCGTCCTCGCCGGTGCCGAGCGTGGTCACGACCATCGCCTGGGTCTCGCCGCGGGTGAACAGCGCCGAGCCGTGGGCGCGGGGCAGCACGCCGACTTCGGCGACGATGTTGCGCACCGTCTTGCTGTCGCGGCCGTCGATGCGCTTGCCGGTGTCGAGGATGTTCCAGCGAACGATCTTGGCTTCCAGCTCCTTGAACACGCCGGCGATGCGCAGCTTGTCGTATTGCGGCTCCTGGCCTTCGGGGAAGTAATGGGCCATCACCTTTTCCTTGACCTTGCCGACCGCGGCGTAGCGATCCTGCTTGATCGGAATGGCGTAGGCGGCGCGCAGTTCCTGCTCGACCAGGCCGAGCATTTCCTTCTCGAGCGCCGCATTGTCGATGACAGTGACTTCGCGCGGCTCCTTCGCAGCCTTCTCGGCGAGGTCGATGATCGCGTTGATGACCGGCTGGAAGTGGCGGTGACCGAACATCACCGCACCGAGCATGATGTCTTCGTTCAGTTCCTTGGCTTCCGATTCCACCATCAGAACGGCGTCGGCAGTGCCGGCGACCACGAGGTCGAGCTGGGTGTCGACCATCTCGTCAAGCGTCGGATTGAGGATGAACTCGTCATTGGCAAAGCCGACGCGCGCCGCGCCGATCGGGCCCTTGAAGGGCACGCCGGACAGGGTCAGCGCCGCGGAGGCCGCGACCATCGCCACGATGTCGGGATCATTCTCCATATCGTGCGACAGCACGGTGACGATCACTTGGGTCTCGTTGCGCCAGCCGTCGACGAACAGCGGGCGGATCGGTCGGTCGATCAGGCGGGAGACCAGCGTCTCCTTCTCGGTCGGACGGCCCTCGCGCTTGAAATAGCCGCCGGGAATGCGGCCCGCAGCGTAGGCCTTTTCCTGGTAATCGACGGTCAGCGGCAGGAAGTCGACGCCTTCGCGCGGCGCCTTCGCCGCGACGACGGTGGCGAGCACCACGGTCTCGCCATAGGTGGCGACGACGGCGCCGTCGGCCTGGCGGGCGATCTTGCCGGTTTCGAGCTTGAGTGGGCGTCCGCCCCAGTCGATTTCGACTGAATGCTTATTGAACATAGAGGTCTTCTTTCATGGGTTCTCGAAAGAAGGGACGGCTCTCGAAAAACAAAAACCATGCGCAAGATTGCGGGACGCTGATCGGAGCGGATGATCAGCGTCCTGCGATCCTGCCATGGTTTTTGGATGTCGGATGGCGTCCATCCTTTCGGGTCATACGGGCGCCTTGCCCGTTGTGCCCAGCCGCCGGATTGCTGCTGGACTGTCAGTCGGCACGACTGCGAACACCGAACCGCGGTCTTCGCTCATCATGCCCGGAGGCGAATCAACAATCCGCATCCGACGTGCGCGCAACCTCGATCAAAAAGCTTAAAATAAGCGCTTTCGTTCGAAACCACGCGCGAAAACGCGCGCCGGTGGCGCGCGCAAAGAACTCTTAACGACGAATATTGTGCTTCTCGAGCAGCGCCTTGTACCGCGCCTCGTCCTTCTTCTTGAGATAGTCGAGGAGCGAGCGGCGGGTCGAGACCAGCTTCAAGAGGCCGCGACGCGAATGGTTGTCCTTCACGTGGGTCTTGAAATGGTTGGTGAGGTTGTTGATGCGTTCCGACAGGATCGCGACCTGAACCTCGGGCGAGCCGGTGTCGCCGGCCTTGGTGGCATTCGTCTTGATGACTTCCGCTTTGCGTTCTGCGGCAATCGACATCGTCAATTTCTCTCGTTGCGACCGGGGCTGGCAGTCAGGCCGGTCAGGTTGAACACACGCTTGGGGATGATTTCGCCATTGCCAACTTCGGCAAGCGCCAAAAGACGGCCTGCCACCGTGACATAGACTGTGCCGCTACAAGTGGGCGCATCCCGTCCGCGCAACAAAACGGCCTGGCCCCGATGGAGCCTTGCCGCATCAGCCCGAGTGACGGCCAGTGCCGGGATGTCGTCCAGCGCGGTCTCAACGGGCAAAAGCGCGTCGGCGAGGCTGCCCTCGCCGGACGCGGCTCTATCGCACAAAGCCTCCAACTGATCCAGCGGAATCATGTCGTTTTCGCCAAATGGGCCGACCAGGGTCCGCCTCAGCGCGCAGATATGGCCGTAAGTGCCGAGAATCCGGCCCATATCGCGGGCGAGCGCCCGCACATAGGTGCCCTTGCCGCACTCGGCCTCGAACACGGCCCGGTCGTTATCTGGTTGATCGACAAGGGTTAAATGGTGAATCTCGACCGGGCGGGGCGCCAGTTCCACAACCTCGCCGTCGCGGGCGAGGTCATAGGCGCGCTCGCCCTGGATCTTGATCGCCGAATAGCGCGGCGGGATCTGCTCGATCACCCCGGTGAAGCGGGGCAGCAGGGCCAGGATGGCCTCCCGGCTCGGGCGCTGGTCCGAGGTCGCGGTCACCCGGCCCTCGATGTCGTCGGTATCGCGCTCCTCGCCCCAGCAGACCGTGAAGCGGTAGCGCTTGCGGCCGTCCATCACGAAGGGGACGGTCTTGGTGGCTTCCCCGAGCGCGATCGGCAAGCCCCCCGAGGCGAGCGGATCGAGCGTGCCGGCGTGTCCGGCGCGCTTGGCGTTGAACAGGCGCTTGAGCACGGCGACCGCCTGCGTCGAGGTCATGCCGATCGGCTTGTCGAGCACGACCCAGCCATGGACGTCGCGGCGGTCGCGGCGGACCTGGTTGCCCTTCTGCTGCTTGGCGCGCGGATCGTTGTTGACGCGGCGCGGCTCCTGATGCGGCTGCGAATTGCCGCCCATCTCCGCGAAATCGTTGGTCTGCGCGTCGCGCTGATCGGTGTCGTTGCCGCCGATCGTGCCGTGAGCGGGGTCCATGGTCATTGCTCTTCTTCCCGATCCGAATGCGGATCCTGTTCCAAATCCTTCTGCACCGCAGGCGTTCGCAAAAGCTTCTCGATCCGTTCCGCTTCGTCGAATCGTTCGTCGACGCGGAAGCGAATGTCAGGTGCAAATTTCAGGTTAACGCGCCGCGCGACCTCGCCGCGCAAGAACTTCTTGTTGCGCTCGAGCGCAGCGATGACGATCTCGGTGTCGCGGCCACCGAGCGGCATCACGTAGACCGTCGCGAGCTTCAGGTCGGGCGACATCCGCACCTCCGGCACGGTGATGATGTGACCTTCGAGGTCGGCATCATGCACATTGCCTTGCGCCAGAATATCGGCCATCGCGTGGCGAACCTGCTCGCCGACGCGCAGCTGACGCTGCGAGCCGCCGGGCGCGGAACTCTTCTTCTGATGATGCCGTGGCATTTTTTCGAAAATCACCTCGTCATGCCCGCATCTGGGACACGGGCATTGTCATTTGTCCTGTTGAAACGAAGAGGGGGTGGATGGCCGGAAAAAACCGGCCATCGCACTCCCGCAATCTCAGTTCAAAAAGATCCGAACGCTTCGGTAAGATTTGGACTTACAGGGAGCGCTGGATCGTCTCCACGCGATAACACTCGATCACGTCACCGGCACGCATGTCGTGATAGTTCTCGAAGGCCATGCCGCATTCCTGGCCGGATTGGACTTCCTTCACTTCGTCCTTGAAGCGCTTCAGCGTCGACAGCTTGCCTTCGTGCACGACGACGTTGTCGCGGATGAGGCGCACATTGGCGCCGCGTTCCACGGTGCCGTCGGTGACGCGGCAGCCGGCTACCTTGCCGACCTTGGAGATGTTGAAGATCTCCAGGATCTCGGCATTGCCCAGCATGGTTTCGCGCAAGGTCGGCGCGAGCAGACCGCTCATCGCCTTCTTCACGTCGTCCACGAGGTCGTAGATGATGTTGTAGTAGCGGATCTCGATGCCGTTGCGCTTGGCGGCCGCAGCGGCCTCCTTGTTGGCGCGAACCGAGAAGCCGATGATCGCGGCGTTGAAGCCTTCGGCCAGCGTCACGTCGGATTCCGAGATGCCGCCGACGCCGGCATGCAGGATGCGGGCGGCGACCTCGTCGGTGCCGAGCTTCTCCAGCGAGCCGAGGATGGCTTCCAGCGAGCCCTGCACGTCGGCCTTGACGATCAGCGGGAATTCCTTGCGGCCCGCCGTCTTCAATTGCGACATCATCTGCTCGAGCGAGCCGCGCATGCCGGAGATCGAGGCTGCCGCGTTCTCGCGCTTCTGGTGCGCGCGGTAGCTGGTGACCTGGCGGGCGCGGGCTTCGTTCTCGACCACCGCGAGACGATCGCCGGCCTCGGGCGGGCCGTTGAAGCCGAGCACCTCGACTGGCACCGAGGGGCCGGCCTCCTGCACGGTCTCGCCCTGATCGGAGATCAGCGCGCGGACGCGGCCCATTTCGGCACCGGCGACGATGATGTCGCCGACGCGAAGCGTGCCGCGCTGCACCAGCACGGTCGCGACCGGACCGCGGCCGCGATCGAGCTTGGCCTCGATCACGGTGCCTTCGGCGGGACGCTCCGAATTGGTCTTCAGGTCGAGGATTTCAGCCTGCAGCGCGATCATCTCGAGCAGCTTGTCGAGATTGGTCTTGTTCTTGGCGGACACCTCGACGTCGACGACTTCGCCGCCGAAAGATTCCACCTGCACCTCGTGCTGGAGCAGCTCGGTGCGCACGCGCTCGGGCTTGGCATCGGGCTTGTCGATCTTGTTGATGGCAACGATGATCGGCACGCCTGCCGCCTTGGCGTGGTTAATGGCTTCGACTGTCTGCGGCATCACGCCGTCGTCGGCCGCGACCACCAGCACGACGATGTCGGTGACCTTGGCGCCGCGGGCGCGCATCGCGGTGAACGCTGCGTGGCCGGGCGTGTCGATGAAGGTGATCTTCTTGCCGGTTTCAGGCGATGTCACCTGATAGGCGCCGATGTGCTGGGTGATGCCGCCGGCTTCGCCGGAGACCACGTTGGCGTGACGGAGCGCGTCGAGCAGCGAGGTCTTGCCGTGGTCGACGTGACCCATGACGGTCACCACGGGCGAACGGGTCTCGGTGTCGGTCGAATCGTCGGTCGCGTCGAACAGACCTTCTTCAACGTCGGAGGCGGCAACGCGCTTGACGGTGTGGCCGAGCTCTTCGGCAATCAGCTGCGCGGTGTCGGCGTCGATCACGTCGGTGATCTTGTGCATCGCGCCCTGCTTCATCAGCATGCGGATGACGTCGACCGCGCGCTCGGACATGCGGTTGGCGAGTTCCTGGATGGTGATCGCTTCCGGAATGACCACTTCGCGGATGAGCTTTTCCTTGGGCTCGTTCGAGGCGTGGCCCTTCAGGCGCTGGGTGCGGCGGCGGAACGAGGCGATCGAGCGCTCGCGCACCTCATCGGCATTGAGCGCGGTGACGACGGTCAGGCGGCCGCGCTCCTTCTGCGGGCCGGGCTTGTGGGTGGGCTTGGGGGCTACCACGGGACGCGCGGCGCCGCCGGGACCGCGGCGGATCTGGCGCGGCGCCTCGTCGTCGTCAGCTTCGGCCGCAACGGCGGGGCCGCGGCCAGCCGGTCCACCCGGACGCTGCGCGGTCGTGGTTGCAGGACGCGCCGTCGTGGTTCCCGGACGCGCTGTGGTGGTGGTTCCAGGCCGGGACGCAGGCGCACCGGGGCGCGGTGCGGAAGCGGCGGGTGTTGCGGTCGCGGGGCGCGCGGCGGATGCCGGCTGCTCACCCTCGCCGAAACGCTTCTTGGCCTCGGTCTCGGCCTTGCGCTTGGCTTCGTCCTCGTGGCGATGCCGCTCTTCCTCGGCCTTGCGGCGGGATTCGGCGGCTTCGCGCTCGGCGCGCTCGGCAGCCTCACGGGCGGCGCGGCGCTGGGCCTCTTCCTCGGCCTGGCGGCGTTCCTCGACCTCGCGCAGCTTGGCATCGGCCAGCGCACTGGCACGGGCCGAACGCTCATCCTCGGTGAGGGTGCGAAGCACCACGCCGGAACCGGCGTTGCGCGGCGGGGGCGGAGCCGGACGCGGCGGCGCGGCGGGTGCGGCCGGCGCCGGCTTTGCCGTCACCTCGGGCGCGTGCGGCTCCGGTCCATCGCCAATGCGGCGCTTGCCGCGCTTCTCGACCACGACCTGCTTGCTGCGGCCATGGCTGAAGCTCTGGCGCACGGTGCCCGTTTCGACGCGCGGCTTGAGCGATAGCGTCTTGCTCGGAACGCTCAGCTTCTTGTCGCCAGGGGTCTTGGTATCAACCATTCAGCAGTCCTAATCCTGATTTATCAGTGTTGTGCGTTGCCGCACCATCCAATCGGGTCGTCGTTGTCTCTCAGAAATCCTGGCCGGGTTTTTCGGCAGTCTTGTCGTCGTCCGCCATCCGGTATCGGACCAGGATCTGGCTACGTGACAGGAATGACTTGCTCGCCGGGCCCGCGAGCAGGGCAGCATGTATCACATTTGACCGGGTCAGTGCCAAATCCAATTCTACCGATTTCAGAGCGGTGACGACGGGAATCTGCGCCTTAGCACCGCGATTCCCGGCATTCTGACGCGCCAGCATGTCCAATTTGCGGATTCCGTCCGCGGCCCCGTCGCTGGCATGGATCAGGACCTCGACCGTTCCTTCCCGAAGGGCGCTCTCGACCTTGCCGAAACCGGCCACGACCTGGCCCGCCTTGGCGGCGATCCCAAGGGCTTCGGTCACGCTCCGGACCAGGAGCGCCTCGATGTCGGTGGGAAGCGTCTGAGGGATGCGCAGCTCGCGCTTGAAGGCCTTGCTAAATTGGTGACGCCGCACCGCTTCCGCAACCGTCTTGCGGGAGGCGGTGAGCCACATCCCGCGTCCGGGCAGCTTGCGCTTGAGATCGGGAACTATTTGTCCGTCAGGCGATGCAACGAAGCGGATCAGCTCGTCGATCGGCCGGACCTCGCGGCTGACCGCGCACATGCGCATGGTCGCGGACCTTTCGGTCCGCGGCCCATGGTCAAGTTCGAGGTCGGAATCTGCAAGCATCCGGGCGACATTCTCCTTTGCCCTTAAGCCGGTTGATCTTCGGTCGCCTCGGCCTCCTCGGTGGGCTTGGCGAGATCGGCCTCGGTGATCCAGCCGGCCTTGACGCGGGCCTGCATGATCATCGCTTCGGCGTCGTCACGGGAGATGTCGATGCCGTCGAGCGCGCCGGCGTGCTTGGTCGGCTCGCTGCCTTCCTTGCGCTCGGTCCAGCCGACCAGATCGTCGGTGGCGCAGCCGGCGAGGTCCTCGACGCTCTTGATGTCGTTCTCGCCGAACTTCACCAGCATCTTCGAGGTCACGCCGGGCACGTCCTTGAGCGCGTCCTCGACGCCGAGCTCCTTGCGCCTCGCCTCGAGCTCGGCTTCCTGCTGCTCCAGATATTCGCGGGCGCGATTCTGCAGCTCCTGCGCGGTCTCCTCGTCGAAGCCCTCGATGCCGGCGAGCTCCTTGACGTCCACCATCGCGAGCTCCTCGACCGAGGTGAAGCCCTCGGACGCCAGCAGCTGGCCGACCACTTCGTCGACGTTGAGCGATTCCATGAAGACGCGGGTCGAGTTCTCGAAGTCGGCCTGGCGGCGCTCCGATTCCTCCTGCTCGGTCAGGATGTCGATATCCCAGCCGGTGAGCTGCGAGGCCAAGCGCACGTTCTGGCCGCGGCGGCCGATCGCGAGCGAGAGCTGGTTGTTGGTGTCGGGCACCACGACCTCGATGCGCTCGCGGTCCTCGTCGATCACGACCTTGGAGACTTCCGCCGGCGCCAGCGCGTTGACCACGAAGGTCGCGATGTCGGGCGACCATGGAATGATATCGATCTTCTCGCCCTGCAGCTCGTTGACGACGGCCTGCACGCGCGAGCCGCGCATGCCGACGCAGGCGCCGACCGGATCGACCGAGGAATCGCGGGAAATCACGCCGATTTTCGCACGCGAGCCCGGATCGCGGGCCACCGCCTTGATCTCGACGATGCCGTCATAGATCTCCGGCACTTCCTGCGCGAACAGCTTCGCCATGAACTGCGGATGGGTGCGGGAGAGGAAGATCTGCGGGCCTCTCGTCTCGCGGCGGACGTCGAAGATGTAGGCGCGAACGCGGTCGCCGTTGCGGAATACTTCGCGCGGCAGCATCTCGTCGCGGCGGATGATGGCTTCGCCGCGGCCGAGATCGACGATCACGCTGCCATATTCGACGCGCTTGACGACGCCATTGACGATGTCGCCGATGCGGTCCTTGAATTCCTGGTACTGCCGGTCGCGCTCGGCCTCGCGCACCTTCTGCACGATGACCTGCTTGGCCGATTGCGCGGCGATGCGGCCATATTCCAGCGGCGGCAGGGTGTCGGCGATGGTGTCGCCGACCTGGGCGCCGGGATTGGCGCGCTGCGCGTCCACCAGCGAGATCTGGTTGGAGTGATTCTCGACCTTGTCGACCACCAGCATGTGGCGCGACAGCCGCAGCTCGCCCTTCTTCGGGTCGATCTCGGCATGAACGTCAGTCTCGCTGCCGTAACGTGCGCGCGCCGCCTTGGCGATGGCGTCCTCCATCGCCGCGATGACGATGCCGCGGTCGATCGACTTTTCGCGTGCGACGGCGTCGGCGATCTGAAGCAATTCGAGTCGGTTGGCGCTGACTGCCATGGCTAGTCTCCTTGGTCAGGCTCGATCTCGCCGCGCCGCGCGCGTTCGGCGGCAAGGCGATGTTTCTTCGTGTTGGTTGGGGCCGGCTTCTTCTTCGGCTTGGTGTTCTTGGTGATCTTCGCACTGATCTCCGCGTGCGGTGCAGCCGGCGGCTCCAGTCCGAGATCCCTGCGCATCTTGCGCTCCTCGGCCTTGCCGCGGCGCATGGATTCGGCGATCAGCTCGTCGGTCAGCACCAGCCGGGCCTCGCCGATATCCTCCATGGTCAGGAGAACGTCGGCATCGTCGCCAGCCTTGGCATCGTCGCGATGCAGATGCACGCGGTCGCCTTCGACCGCGCCGAGCGTGCCGCGGAAGCGCTTGCGCCCCTCATGCGCGACCGCCATCTCGATCTTCACCAGGTGCCCGGAATAGCGCTCGAAATCGGAGCGGCGCACCAGCGGGCGGTCGATTCCCGGCGAGGAGATCTCGAGCCGATAGGCGCGGTCGATGGGATCGGCGACGTCAAGCACGGGCGACAGGGCCCGCGAGATCGCCTCGCAATCCTCGATCTGCATCGAGCCGTCCGGCCGCTCGGCCATGATCTGCACGGTGCAGCCGGCTTCGCCGGAAATGCGGATCCGGACCAGGCGGTAGCCCATGCCCTGCAGCACGGGACCTGCCACCGCGGACACCCGTGCCGCGACGCCGGGCTCGACCACGAGCCGCGGCTCGGCCAGCAATTCGGCATCCGTGGAACCAGGGTTCGGTTCGGTCATGTCCAGGGTCAGAGCGCTCGTTGGTTAAGGCTTGGTTACGATTTCAAAGCCCGCTTCGGAACTTTCCCGACCACACGTCGGGCGCATCTCCCGCCGAGCCGCGTTCAGGTAATAAAAAAGAGCGGGTCCTTGCGGGCCCACTCTCACTACGCGGATCGTATGAGAAGATGAATTGGCGCTGATATAGCCCTTTCCGCTTCTCCGGACAAGGCCCATTGCAGCGGGAACGGGGCCTTTTTGCGCCCGTCTGCGGGCCCTGCAACGCTTCCTTCATCAAGCAGGCCTAGATTTCCCGATTGTGGGGCGGCTTGGACCTAGGGCGCACCCGCGGCGTGCCCCGTTCGAGTTGCGTTTTCATGACCGTTGCCACGTCGCTCATTTCTGGACTGGACGATATCGTCAAGCGCGGCGATCCGCGCCGCCGCGGCGAGATCGCGCGTGCCATCTCCCAATTGTTCTTTCGGGATGCCGACAAGCTCCGCCCCGAGTTGATCGATCTGTTCGACAATCTCCTGATCGATCTCGTGCCC
The DNA here is from genome assembly GCF_025200905.1 of Bradyrhizobium yuanmingense. Lineage (NCBI taxonomy): Bacteria > Pseudomonadati > Pseudomonadota > Alphaproteobacteria > Hyphomicrobiales > Nitrobacteraceae > Bradyrhizobium > Bradyrhizobium yuanmingense. The sequence goes on from NZ_CP104173.1 coordinate 7,650,500, forward strand.
CATGCCGAGCTGGCCTCGCGCGCCGATCTGGCCGAGCGTTTCTCGCGCCTGAACAACGCGCCGCCGCACCTCGTCAATCAGCTCGCGCGCGAAAACGAGATCGCGGTCGCCGGCCCCGTGCTGCGCCGCTCGCCAGTGCTCGACGACGCGGCTCTGGTCGAGATCGCGCGCTTGAAGGGCCAGGGTCATCTGCTGGCGATGACCGAGCGTCCCGCTTTGTCGCCCGTCGTCACCGACGTGCTGGTTGAGCGCGGCGATCGCGACGTGATGCGCCGTGCCGCAGCCAATGCCGGTGCAGTGTTCTCGCCCGGAAGCTATTCCGAGCTGATCAAGCGCGCGGCGCAGGACGGGGTGCTGACGCTGAGGATCGGCCAGCGCAACGACCTTTCCGGGGAGCACCTGAAGCAGCTGCTCGACGGGACGCTCGACGTCATCCGCCGTCGCCTCTCCACCGTGGTCAATCCCGCGCGCCAGGCCGAGATCAAGCGCGCGATGGCGGCGATCGAGGAGGCCGCATTGCCGCCGGGTCCGCGCCGCGACTACTCCGCGGCACAGCACACCGTGCTGACCTTGAATCGCGAGGGCCATCTCGGCGAGAGCGCGCTGCTCGGTTTCGCCAAGGCGCACAAATACGAGGAATCGGTCGCCGCGCTGTCGGCGATGTCGGGCGTTCGCCTCCAGGTCCTCGACCGCCTGATCGCAGGCGACCGCTACGATCCGCTGCTGATCCTCGGTCGGGTGCTGAACCTCGGCTGGCCCACGGTACGCGCGCTTATCCTGCTCTGGTACGGCTCGAACCGCACGCCGGCCGACGCCGACATCGAGGCCGCCCGCATCAACTTCACGCGCCTGATGCCGACGACCGCCGAACGCGTCGTGAATTTCTGGCGCAACCGGCAGACGATCTAGCGTCCCACTCCGTCATTGCGAGCGAAGCGAAGCAATCCAGAACTCGTTCCGCGAAAACGCTCTGGATTGCTTCGTCGCCAGCGCAAATTGCCTTGCAATTTGTCGCGGGCTCCTCGCAATGACGGCTAACCCACCCGCCTGAACCGCAGATAAGCCGCCTTGCGTCCCTCGCGCGCGGCCTTTCGGCCGTAGCGCGTCATGGTGTAGCCCGGCCATGGAAGCCGGAAATCGTCGGCGCGTTCGGCCAGCCAGACGAAGTCCTGCGAGCGCGCAAGATGCGACAGTGTCCAGGCGCAGTAATCGTCGATGTCGCAGACGAAGCGGAATTCGCCGCCTCGCTTGAGCACGCGCGCCATCGCGGCAATGGTGCGGTCCTGGACGAAGCGCCGCTTCCAGTGTCGCCGCTTCGGCCAGGGATCGGGATGGATCAGGTCGATCCGCGACAGCGACTCCTTGGGAAGCCAAGCCAAGAGCTCGGCGGCATCGCCCGCGAACAGGCGGATGTTGCCGATGTTGGCCGCCTCGATCTGCGCGAGGATCTTGGCCATGCCGTTGACATAGGGCTCACAGCCGATGAAGCCGGTGGTGGGGAAGTTCTGTGCCTCGGCCGCGAGATGCTCGCCGCCGCCGAAGCCGATCTCGAGCCTGACGTCGTCGGCTGCGGGATCGAAGATGTCGCGGGCGTCCGCCGGCGCCTCACCGTCGATATCGAGGGCAAGATGCGGCAGCAGCTGCTCGATCAAGCCGGCCTGGTGTTGCCTCAGCTTGTGGCCCTTGCGGCGCCCGAAGAAGGCGCGCTCGCTGTCGTCGCGGTCGGGGCTTGATTTACGTTCGCTCATCGCAGCGTCTGATAAAGCCGATGGAGCAGCCGCGCGCGTGGGGCCAGCGAGGAGACATAGAGCTGCTCATAATGGGTGTGTGCACCCTTGCCGTCGACGCCGAGCCCGTCGAGCGTTGCGGTGAAGGGAGCGGTGAAATTGCCGTCCGAGCCGCCGCCGGTGTGGGTGTCGATCAGCTCGAAGCCGATCTCGCCGGCGAGCGTCTTGGCATGCTCGTACAGCGAAGCTCCCGCATTGCTCTTCTCGTAAGGCGGCCGGTTGAGCTCGCCCGTGACCGTGACGGTGACGCCATCGGTCTTCGAGGTCAAAGAGAGAATCTTGCCGACGAACTCGTCCGCGTCCTTGAGGCTCACGACGCGCAGATCGACTTCGGCATAGGCCTCCTCGGGCGTGACGTTGGGGCGCGTGCCGCCGCGCACCACGCCGACATTGACGGTCACGCCGCGCGCAACATCGTTCATTCCTTCCAGCGCGAGGATGATGTTGCCGAGTTCGCGAACGGCGCTGCGGCCGTCTTCGGGCCGCGAGCCGGCATGCGCGGGCACGCCCTTGATGAATACCCGGAAGCGTCCGACGCCCTTGCGCCCGGTGACGATCTTGCCGCCGTCGCGCGCCGGCTCGGTCACCAGCACGTATTTGGCGTTGCGCCCTTCCTGCTCGATCAGCGCACGCGAGGTCGGGCTGCCGATCTCCTCGTCGGAGGTGAACAGATGCGTGATGCCGAGCGGCGAGCGATCGCCCGTCGCGCAAAGCGCGCGGAAGGCGTGGTGGGCGATGTAGGCGCCGCCTTTCATGTCGTAGATGCCCGGACCGAACGCGACGTCGCCTTCGACCTTGAACGGCAGGCGCTCGATGAAGCCGATGGGATGGACGGTATCGAGATGGCTCAGCACCAGGATGCCCGGCTGATCCTGCCCCCAATTCGTGCGCGCCACGAGATGATCGCCGCAGCCGTCCGTGCCGGCGATGCGCTCGAGCGTGACGGGCAGGTCGCCGTATTGCTCCGCGACCACGGAGACCAGCTTGTTGACCTGTTCAGGTGCTTCCGTCGGCGTCTCGATCTCCACCCAGCGGCGGATGCCATCGAGAATAGTTTGTGAATCGAACCAATTGGAGCCGGTCATGGACGCATCTGTGCCTTTGAATCGCATCATCGAAGCGGACGCGCATCAAAGCGCGGTCGTAAATGACGACATAGGCCAGATTTGATGCAGTCTCAAATCGCGGGGGACATGAGCTTCAACGCTTGTCCGGACCTTCGCGGGCCGCAATCTGCTCGACGAGATCGACGATCGAGCGGCGCATCTTCGAATCAGTGATTCGCGTGAACGCCTTGGTCAAAGCGAGCCCTTCGGAGGTGGCGAGAAAGTCCGAGACGTAAGAGGGCGAGGCGCCTTCGCTGAAGCCATCCGGACCCGGCACGCCGCTCGGGCCGCCCTCGAACAGGAAGGACACCGGCACCTGCAGAATCTCCGCGATCTGCTGGATGCGGCTTGCGCCGACCCGGTTGGTGCCCTTCTCGTACTTCTGAATCTGCTGGAAAGTCAGGCCCAAAGCTTCACCGAGCTTCTCCTGGCTCATGCCCAACATGATGCGGCGCATGCGCACGCGACTGCCGACATATTTGTCAACAGGGTTGGGCGCTTTCGACATTTCCTCAGCCCTCCAAACACCACCTTCGGCGCAATGATCAAGCATGCCTCGGGTGCAGCACCGTCAAAATCAAACCCTGTTATTGGGAAACATTGCGGAGAAATTTAGCAATGCACCGCCATCTTTCGCAGCCGGTGCAGAATGGGGAGCCCGCGTGCAGTCTGTCAACCGTGGGACTACGGTTGTCAAAGGATTCCGGCCGCTGCGGCGGCGGTGCGATTAGGGCTGGCGTTTGCCTATTCGTCGGCGGACCGCCAACAGCACGGCCACCGCGACGAGCATGATTGCGGGCACATCACCCACCCGTGCATAAACCGTCGGTGGGATCGCGGCCGGCAGGTTTGCGTCCAAAATGCCTTCGAGGCCGAGACCGAGGCTCGCGACGGTGCGGCCGACCGGATCGATCACTGCGGAGATGCCGGTATTGGCCGAGCGGACCAGCGGCAATCCGAGCTCGATCGCGCGCATCCGCGACTGTTCCAGGTGCTGGTAGGGACCGGTCGAGATGCCGAACCAGCCGTCATTGGTCAGGTTCACGATCCAGCCCGGACGTTCGTTGCGTACAGCCACTTCGTCGGGAAAGATCGCCTCGTAGCAGATCAACGGCAACACGGGCGGCGCGCCGGCAACGGGGAGCGCATGCCGCACGGTGCCTGGAATGAAGCCGCCGCGCACACGCGTCAGTTGCTCGAAACCGAGCTTCTCCATCAACGACTGGTACGGAAGAAATTCTCCGAACGGTACCAGATGCAGCTTGTCGTACACGGCGAGCACGCTGCCGTCGTGATCGATCACGTAGATCGAGTTGTAAGCGCGCGTGATCGGCGTGCCCCGCGGCACATCGGGCGCGCGGACCGATCCCGTGATCAGCACCGTGCCCTTCGGCAACAGATCGGCTATTTGCGCCATCGCGTCGGCTTCGCGGGTCAGGAAGAACGGAAAGGCGGATTCCGGCCAGATCAGGATGGTGGCATCGCGCACGCCGGTCGATTGCGGGCCGGAGGCGCGGTCCGACAGCGCAAGGTACTTCTTCATCACCTCCGGCTTGGCGGCATAGTTGAATTTCTCGTCCTGCTGCAGGTTGGGCTGCATCAGGCGCAGCTTGGCGCCGGATACGATCGTGGTCGGATGCAGCGACAGGCGGATTGCGCCAAAGATGCTCATGACGAGCAGGAGCGCGACGGCCGCGGCCGGCACCCGCCATTGCAGGCGCCGATCCGGCGTGCGGTCGATCAGCGTCGCCGGGCTCGCGAAGATCGCAATCGTCAGGAACGTCACGCCCCACAGGCCGATCAGCGAGGCCGTCTGCGCCAGCGGCAATGGCTCGGACAACGCATAGCCGAACGTGTTCCAGGGAAAGCCGGTCAGCGCATGGCCGCGCAGCCATTCGCTGATGGTGAGGCTCGCTGCGAGCGCCAGCACGCGCGTGGCGTTCTTGCTCCAGAGCAGGCGCGCCAGCGCAAAGCCGATCGCCGTGAAGATCGAAAGATAGGCCGGCAGGCCCAGCACCGCGAACGGCGTCAGCCAGGCGAATGTGTCGGCTTCGACGAAGAAGGCGTAGCCGATCCAGTAGAGGCCGGGCACGAAATAGCCGAGCCCGAACCAGTAGCCGGTCAGGGCGGCGGCGGGCACGCCGCCATAGCGGCCGGCCCCGGCGCCGTCGATCAGCCAGATCAGCACCGGGAAGGTGACGAACAGCACCGGAAAGAGGTTGAACGGTGCCAGCGCCAGCACCGACAGCGCTCCGGCCGCCATGGCGACGACTGCGCGCTGCCATCCCCAGGTGAGGATGATGGCGAGCGCAATTTGCCGAAGGCGCTGCGATGGGCTCACTGCGAGGCGGCCCCGTCGCGCGGCGGCGATGTCGGCGTGTCGCTGGCCGGCGCTTGTCCGCTCTCCGGCGTGGCTTCACGCCGCCGGCTCTCGCGCTGGGTGCGGGGCGCCGGGCGTTCCTTCCGCGTCGCGATGCGTAGCCGCTTGACGCGGCGCGGATCGGCATCGAGCACCTCGACCTCGTAATTGCCGGGGCCCGAGATCACCTCGCCGCGCACCGGCAGGCGCCCGACGAAGCTGACGAGATAGCCGCCCAGCGTCTCCACCTCCTCGCCGGCCTCGCCGGTGACGAAATCCTCGCCGATCACAGAGCGGACGTCGTCGAGGCTGGCGCGGGCGTCGGCAATGAAGGCGTTGTCGGGCAGGCGCACGATCGAGGGCGGCTCGTCGCTGTCGTGCTCGTCGTCGATCTCGCCGACGATCTGCTCGACGATGTCCTCGATCGAGACCAGCCCGTCGCTGCCGCCATATTCGTCGACCACCAGCGCCAGATGGATGCGCGAGGCCTGCATCTGCGCGAGCAGGTCGATCGCCCGCATCGACGGCGGTACGTAGAGCAGCTTGCGGATGATGTGCGCCTCGTGAAGCGGCAGCGCGAGATCGACCGCGCGCAAATCGAGCCCGGCCGGCAGCGGCTTCTTGCGCTTGGTCTTGGTGGCTTCCGACACGCGGGCGCGCGCGGTCATGAAGGCGAGCAAATCGCGGATGTGGACGATGCCGACGGGATCGTCGAGCGTCTCGTTGAAGACGACGAGGCGCGAATGGCCGGCGCTCTCGAAGCGGTCCATCAGTTCCCCGAGCGGGATGTCGCGCTTGACCGCGACGATGTCGGCGCGATGCACCATGACGTCGGCGATGCGGCGCTCGTGCAGGCTGAGGATGTTGCGCAGCATGGTGCGCTCGACCGCGGAGAAGCCGGTGTCGTCGGGCGTCGAGGCGTCGAGCACGACCTGGAGGTCGTCGCGCACCGACCCTGCCTTCCAGCCGAACAGCGTGCGGATGGCGCGCAGCAGCCAGCTTTCGGCGCTCGGGCGCAGCACCTCGCCCGGCGTCACCACAACCGGCAAATTGGCCGTGGTGCGGGGATTGTCGTGGGTAGGCTCGGAATCCGGCATCTCAGTGCGTCCCCGGGCGGTCGGCATAGGGATCGGGGATGCCGAGATGGGCGAGGATTTCGGTTTCGAGCGCTTCCATCTCCTCGGCGTCGCCCTCGTTCTCGTGGTCGTAGCCGATCAGGTGCAGGAAGCCGTGCACGGCGAGGTGGCTCAGATGATGGTCGAACGGCTTGTGCTCCTCGTCCGCCTCGCGCCGCATGGTCTCGTAGGCGATCGCGATATCGCCGAGCATGCGCGGGGCATCGCCCGGCTTCCACGCGCCCTCCGGCTGCAGCGCCGGGAACGACAGCACGTTGGTCGGCTTGTCGATGCCGCGCCAGTTGCTGTTGAGCGTGCGGATGCCGGCATCATCGGTCAGCATCACGGCCACTTCGGCGTCGGCAACGTACTCGTCGACGCTCTCGGCGGCCGCCGCCAGTGCGCGCTGGATCACGGCTTCAGAATCGGGCTCGCGCTGCCAGCAATCGGCGACGACGAGGACCTCGGTCATGGGAAGGTTGGAATGGGACATTGTGTTGTCTCGGACGAAGGGTGCCGTGCTCGCGCCCTGTTTGGTCCGGTGCTGCCTCGTCAGGATTGACCGGTGGCCGGCCGCTGCGGCGGCCCTTCATAGGCGGCGACGATCCGCGCCACGAGCTCGTGGCGGATCACGTCCTCGGCCTTGAAATGAACCTGGGCGATGCCCTCGACGCCGCTCAGGAGGCGGGTCGCCTCGGCCAGGCCCGAGGTCTGGCCGTTCGGCAGGTCGATCTGCGAGGGATCGCCCGTCACGATCATGCGGCTGTTCTCGCCGAGACGCGTCAGGAACATCTTCATCTGCATCGACGTGGTGTTCTGGGCCTCGTCCAGGATGATGGCGGCGTTGGTCAGCGTGCGGCCGCGCATGAAGGCGAGCGGCGCGATCTCGATCTCGCCGGTCTGCAGCGCGCGCTCGACGATGCGCGCATCCATGAGGTCGTAGAGCGCATCGTAGATCGGCCGCAGATAAGGATCGACCTTCTCGCGGAGATCGCCGGGCAGAAAGCCGAGCCGCTCGCCGGCTTCCACCGCCGGGCGAGACAGGATGATCTTGTCGACCTCCTTGCGCTCGAACAGCTGCGCGGCATGCGCGACGGCGAGCCAGGTCTTGCCGGTGCCGGCGGGGCCGATGCCGAACACCAGTTCGTGCCGTTTCAGCGCGCGGATGTAGGAATCCTGCGCCGCCGTGCGTGCCCGCACCGGACGCTTGCGCAAGTTGATGCTGTCGAAGGTCGATTTGGCCGATTTGGCGTCGAACTCGAACAGCGAGCCCTGCGCGATCACGGCGCGGATCGCGCCCTCGACCTCGCCCTGGTCGAGATCGTGCCCCTTCGCGGCCTGCGCGTAGAGCATCTCCAGCACGCGGCGCGCAGCGTCGCAGCCGTCGCGGGTGCCGCCGATGGTGATGTGGTTGCCCTTGGAATCGACGATGACGCCGAGCCGCCGCTCGATCTGCGCCAGGTGCTGGCCGTAGGGGCCGACCAGCGCGGAAGCGGCGCGGTTGTCGTCGAAGTCGATGACGACCTGGGTCTCGGGCGGAACTTGCATGTCGCGGTCAAATTTGCGGCTGGGAGCGAACGAAGACGAATCCGATGCGCTTTTGGGCAAGGGTTCAGGCTCCACTGGCTTGCGATAAAGCGGGCTCGCGCGCCTTGCGCGGCATCACGAGCTCGCCGAGAAAACTGTAGCGCTCGAGGCTGTCGATTCTGACAGCCAGGATCTGTCCAATGATGTCGGGCGCGGCCATTACGTGGGCGGGCTGGAGGTAGGCGGTGCGGCCCACGATCTGGCCCTCCTTGCGCGCCGGACGCTCGAACAGCACGTCGACCGTTGAGCCAATCGCGGCCTTGTTGAAGGCCGATTGCTGGCTGTCGATCAGTTCCTGGAGCCGCTCCAATCGCTGGTCCATCTCGGCGGGGGACACCGTCTCCTGCATGTCCGCGGCCGGCGTTCCCGGCCGGGCGGAGTATTTGAACGAATAGGCCGCAGCGTAGCCGATTTGCGTGACAAGCGCGAGGGTGGCGAGAAAATCTTGCTCGCTCTCGCCGGGGAAGCCGACGATGAAATCCGATGAAAAAGCAATGTCTTGGCGTGCGGTACGAAAACGGTCGATGACCCGCCGGTAATCATCGGCGGTATGTTTGCGGTTCATGGCCGCCAAAATGCGGTCCGAGCCCGACTGCACCGGCAGGTGCACGAACGGCATCAGGGCACCGAGATCGCGATGGGCCGCGATCAGGCTGTCATCGACGTCGCGGGGGTGGCTGGTCGAATAGCGCAGCCGCGCGATGCCGGGAATCGCCGCCAGATGTTCGAGCAGCCGGCCGAGCGGCCAGGTTTGTCCGTCCGGCCCCTCGCCGTGATAGGCGTTGACGTTCTGCCCGATCAGCGTGAGCTCGCGCACGCCGTTGTCAGCGAGCCGCTTCACGTCCTCGACGATCTTCGCCACGGGGCGCGAGACTTCGGCGCCGCGCGTGTAAGGCACGACGCAGAAGGTGCAGAACTTGTCGCAGCCTTCCTGTACCGTGACGAAAGCGGAAATGCCGCGCGCGCGGATCGCGTCCGGCTTGGGCTGGGCCAGGAAGCCGAACTTGTCGGCGGCGGGAAATTCGGTCTCGATCGCGCGGCCTTCGCCCTCTGCGCGCTTCAACAGCTCCGGCAGATGATGATAGCTCTGCGGTCCCACCACGACGTCGACGACAGGCGCGCGCCGCACGATCTCCTCGCCCTCGGCCTGCGCCACGCAGCCCGCCACCGCGATCTGCATCGCGCGGCCTGCACGCGCGGCCTCGTCCTTGGCGACGCGTAGCCGGCCGAGCTCGGAATAGACCTTCTCCGAGGCCTTCTCGCGGATATGGCAGGTGTTGAGGATGACGAGGTCGGCATCCTCCGCGCTCGCCGTCTCCACGAATCCTTCCGGGGCCAGCGTGTCCACCATGCGCTGGGCATCGTAGACGTTCATCTGGCAGCCATATGATTTGATGTGCAGCTTGCGCGGCGGCGTCATGGAACCCGAAATGGAGCTGGAGGACGGCCCTCAGATATAGGCTGGAGGGCCGAAAATCCAGCGAATGGAGCCATTTCCGCTTGTCATTCCGGGGCGCGACGCAGTTGCGAACCCGGAATCCAGAGTTTTGCTGCGAGATTCCGGGTTCACGCGCCCACGCGTGCCCCGGAATAACGGTCTGGGCGAAAATCAGCCCGCCAGAGCGTCCGCCTCAACCCGCCGGACCAGTTCCGGCAATTGCCGCATATCGTCGAATGTCAGGTTGGCGCCTGCGGCGCGCAACCGTTCGGCGTGGCCCGGCGGGCAGTGGCCGCCGCCATGAAAGCCGAGCACGGTCATCCCGGCGGCGTGCGCGCCTGTGACCCCGGGGACGCTGTCCTCGATCACGAGACACCGCTCGGGTGGGACCTTCATCTGCGCCGCGGCGAAGAGGAACAAATCGGGCGCGGGCTTGCCGCGCGCGACTTGGTTGGCGGAAAAGATGTTCGGGGCGAGCAGGTCGTAGAGCCCGGCGCAGGTCAAGCCGTGGTGGATCTTGTCCGGCGTGCCGCTCGACGCAACGCATTTGGGCAGGTCGATCGCGGCGATTGCTGCCGCGACATGGATGATCGGCTGCAGATCGCTGGCGTAGGATTGCAGCGTGGCCGCATTGATCTGCTGCTCCAGATCGTCGGGAAGACTGCGGCCGATCTCCTGTTCGACCATCCGCCGCGCGTCTTTCTCGGACACGCCGAGAAATCGGACCAGCACCTGCTCCGACGTGATCGGATAGCCGTGCTTCGTCAGCACGTCTGCATGCGCGCGACAGGAGATCACCTCGCTGTCCACTAGCACGCCGTCGCAATCGAAGATGATGAGGTCGATGGGCATCAGAGCATGATCCGGAAAAGTGTTAAGCGGTTTTCCGAAAAGATCATGCTCAAACAAAGACCCAAAGCGCGATGACCATTCATCCAAATCACATCACGCTTTAAGGCATGACCCGGAAAAGTGTGAAGCGGTTTTCCGACCAGGTCATGCCCAATCAAGACGTCGGCTTGTCGTCGTCGAGCGGGACGCAATAGAGCTCGAGCCGGTGATCGACCAGGCGATAGCCGAGCTTGCGGGCGATCTCGGCCTGCAGCTTCTCGATCTCCTCGGAGGTGAACTCGATCACCTTGCCGTCGCGCAGATTGATGAGGTGGTCGTGATGGCTGTCGCGCATCTGCTCGTAACGCGCGCGGCCCTCGCGGAAATCGTGGCGTTCGATGATGCCGGCGTCCTCGAACAGCTTCACGGTGCGATAGACCGTCGAGATCGAGATCTTGTCGTCGACCGCAACGCAGCGCCGGTAGAGTTCCTCGACATCGGGATGATCAATCGCTTCGGCCAGCACGCGGGCGATGACGCGGCGCTGCTCGGTCATGCGCATGCCCGTTGCGGCGCAGCGCGCCTCGATCTCGGATGTCTTGGACACAGAAGAATGTTTCAGTGTGGTCATAGCGTTGTCTGCCTGGGCGGGCGCTTTCTGCCACCGATGTTACGACAAGTCACGCCGCATCAGAAGGGCGTTCAATTGTTCCCCGTTGGGCTGCTTATAGTAGCGATCGCGGCGTCCGACCACCACGAATCCGGCTCGATCGTAAAGCCGCCGCGCCGGCTGGTTGTTCTCCTCCACTTCCAGAAATATGGTGCGTACGCCGCGCCCGGCGAGGTGGCCGAGATGGGTCATCAGCAGCGTGCGGGAGAGGCCGCGGCCGCGATAAGCCCCGTCCACCGCGATCGAGAGAATCTCCGCTTCGTCCGCGCCGATCCGCGACACCGCAAAGCCGATCGTCTTGCGGCCGAGCCGCAAGCGATGCACCAGCGTGTTGCGCTCGCTCATCATGCTCTCGAACTCGCCTTCGCCCCAGCCGTGCGCGAAGGAGGCGCCGTGCAGCTGCGCGAGGCGCGCGGCATCGCGCATGGTCGCGGGCTCGACGGCGGCGGTGCCGCCGCGCCACCACTCCGACAGCCATCCCATCATGAGGTCGCGGCTTGTGCTGCGAGCGGCGTCGATGCCGCCGGCTTGGCGTCGGGCGCTTTCAGATAGAACGGCCGCGCCGGATTGGTGTCGGGATTGGCCGCCGCGCCGAGCCAGGCGACCCAGCTGATGTCGGGCGCGGGCTGCGCGTCGACCGCAATTGGTTGCGGTCCGTCCTTCGGCCAGCGACCTGCGAGGATCCCGGCGGCATTGCCGACCAGATGCGGCGCACCGAATTGCGAGGCCGCGATCGCCGCGTCGATGGAGGCGACAGCCGGCCGCACCAGCTGGCTGCCGTCGCCGGCGACGATCTGGAAATAGACGTGATCGTGCCGCGCATCGATCGCAGAGATCACCGGCGCCGTTCCGCTCTTGGCGACGACCCCAGCGGCATAGGCCGACAGCGTCGTCAGCCCGACCGCCGGCCGTTTCGCCGCAAGCGCAAGGCCCCGCGCCGCCGAGATGCCGACGCGCAGGCCGGTGAAGCTGCCGGGCCCAACGGTGACGGCGATGCGGTCGAGCGAGGTGAAGGAAAGGCCGGCCGATTGCATCACGCGCGCGATCATCGGCATCAGCGCCTCGGCATGGCCGCGCTTCATCAGCTGCGATTCCCGTGCGAGGAGCTCGCCGGCGTCGGTGTCGAGAACGGCGGCCGCGCAGGCTTCGAGCGCAGTATCGATGGCAAGGATCAGCATGATGGAGCAAATGGCGAGTGGCGAATGGAGAACACTCTAGCGAACCAGGCGCCTCTCCGCCATTCGTCAGGCAGGATTTGCACTTCCGATATGCCCTATTGCGCAAGGAGGGCTATCGCATTTGAGAGTTTTTCCCTGCGGCCATCCTTCGAGACGGCCGCTTGGGCGGGCTCCTCAGGATGAGGGCGGAGTGCGCGGCAACAGTTTCAAGGAGCACTGACGCTGATTAGCCTCATCCTGAGGAGGCGCGTAAGCGCCGTCTCGAAGGACGAGGCGTGCCCGCAGGCCGCTGCCACAAATCATATGAGATAGTCCCGCATTTCGCAGGGTGAGCAGGATTATCCCTCGCGTGCGTTCCTGAATTCCTTGGTCGCCTTGTCCAGCACGAAGAGCGATCCCTCCGCCACGCCGAAATAGGCGCCGTGGGTCTGCATCCGGCCGCTCTCCACGGCCTTGCGGACGAACGGGAAGGTCATCAGGTTTTCCAGGCTGCGGAACACGGCGGCCTTCTCGATGCGCTCGACGAACTGCGCCATGGTCTCGTGCTCGCGCTGCTCGACCACCTCGCCCGGCTTGATGAACATCTGCATCCAGCGGCCGATGAAGTCGCCGGGCGTGAGCGGCTCGATCTTGTCGATGAAGGCGCGGATGCCGCCGCATTGGGCGTGGCCGAGCACCACGATGTGCTTCACCTTCAGCACTGTCACCGCAAACTCCAGCGCTGCCGAGACGCCGTGCGCGCCTTCGTCAGGCTGATAAGTCGGCACCAGATTCGCGATGTTGCGGACGACGAAGAGCTCGCCCGGCCCCGCGTCGAAGATCACCTCGGGGGAGACCCGGGAGTCACAGCAGCCGATCACCATGGTCTCAGGCGACTGCCCTTTGACAGAGAGCTCACGATAGCGGTTCTGCTCGGTCGGCAGCCGCTGGGTGGCGAAGGCCTTGTAGCCTTCCAGCAAGTGCGTCGGGAATGTCGTCATGGCCCATGCCTAATCACATACCGCCAAGACCGACAAGCCTTTCGAATGGGCAGGCCAAATGCTATCGCCTGGGGGACGATAGACCAGGAAGGAACGCCAGCATGACCCGCCCGCGCCGCAGCCATCTGTTCATGCCCGGCTCCAACCCGCGCGCGCTGGAAAAAGCGCGCAATCTCGCCGCCGACGGCCTGATCCTCGACCTCGAGGATTCCGTCGCCCCGGAGGCCAAGGCGGCGGCGCGCGACGGCATTGCGGCGGCGATCGCCGCCAAGGGTTTTGGCAGGCGCGAGGTCCTGATCCGGACCAACGGCCTCGATACGCCCTGGTGGCCAGATGACGCCGCCATGGCCGCCAAGGCCTCGCCGGACGGCATCCTGGTTCCAAAAGTTTCAAGCGTCGAGGATCTCGACGCCATCGGCCGCAAGCTGGCCGAGCTCGGCGCCGCGCCGACCGTCAAAGTCTGGGCCATGATCGAGACCGCGCGCGCCGTGCTGCATGCCGAGGAACTGGCCGCCGCCGGCCGCGATCCTTCGCGCCGTCTCTCGGGCTTCGTGTTCGGCCCGAACGACATCTCGCGCGAGACGCGGATCCGGATGCTGCCGGGCCGCGCCGCGATGATCCCGATGATCACCCATTGCATCCTGGCGAGCCGCGCGCACGGCCTCGAGATCCTCGACGGCCCCTACAGCGACATCGCAAATTCCGACGGTTTCGCCACCGAATGCGCGCAAGGCCGCGACCTCGGCTTCGACGGCAAGACGCTGATCCACCCCTCCCAGATCGACGCTTGCAACGCCATCTTCACCCCGCCGGAGGAGGAAGTCGCCCGCGCGCGAAAGATCATCGCGGCGTTCGAACTGCCGGAGAACGCCTCGCGCGGCGCGATCCGCCTGGATGGTGCGATGGTGGAACGCCTGCACGCCGACATGGCCCGGCGCACGATCGCGATTGCGGACGCGATCGCTGCGATGGGGAAGGGCTGAGGCGCGAGATCCACTTCTCCACGCGCCGCAGGTTTTGCACTCTATCGTCCCGCCCGCGAAACGGCTTTGAATTCACCGCCTGCTCCGTGGGAGGCGGCGATGGCGCTTTGCCGGAACCGCGCATCGGCAGGCTGCGGCGCCGCCAATTCCTGGCAATACATTCGATCGATCGTGCGCTGCATGAGCGCATAGCAATCGCATGCGATCCTCTCGAGCCGCGACCGATGGATCTCGACAAACCCGCGCCGCTCGGACGGGATGGCGCCGGCCTCGCGTAGCTTGCTCATCGTCAAAGTCACCGTCGTCCGCCGGACCCCAACCAGTTGCGCCAGCGCCTCCTGCGTCACCGGAAGCAGGTCCTCGGGAACGCGGTCGTGAAGCTGCAGGAGCCACCGCGCCATGCGGCCATCCACCCGGTGCAGCGCGTTGCAAGCGGCGACATGCTGGAGCTGCAGCAACACGGCGCGGGCGTGGACCTGCACGACATTCCTGATCGCTGCGCTTTGCGCATGGGCAGCGCGAAATTTGGCGGCGGAAATTACCGATGCAGTGCCGGCTGTGCGGGCAATCGCGGTCACGGATGAAGGCGAGGGGCCGAGCACGGAGAACGAGGCCAAAGCGCCTTCGCGTCCCATCAAGCTGGTCGCGACCGTTTGCCCGTCCGGCATATCGAGCATGAAGGCGATCGCGCCGCTATGGGGAAAATAGACGGGGTCGAGTTCGTCGCCCGATCGCACCAGGACGGCATCGGGTTCGAACGAGACCTTCTGGAAGTGGGGCGTCAGCAAAGCGAGATCCGCCGGCGGCAGCGCCGCCAATAGCCGATTCCCGATGCCCTTGCGGTGGGCAGTCACGGTGTCCTCTGTTGAACGAGCACCCAACGAACGACGGGAATCATCTGTTTCATTCGCCATGATTATCCGAAATGCGAATTGCGGAACGGTAGCGATCCAAACAGAGCTAATAATCGAGATCAAGCACGGATATTTGCGGTGAGCTTTCCCCGCATCCTCGCCGCGCAAACAGTCATACTATTTACGCCCGTTGCCATCCGACGATGCGCACAAGCGAAAGCTCTGCTGTACGCTGCCATCAGCGGTCCGGCAGATGGTCGGGTCTTTCTCGGTGACGGTAGCGGTGACGAAATCGCGGATGCGATCGCGGTGATGCGGAAGGGCTGAGGGCTCGCACACTCCGTCGCCTCGCGACGGAGTGCGCCAATGCCGCCGCACTCAGATCGTCTGGCCGCCGGACACCTCGATGCGCTGGGCCGTAACCCAGCGATTCTCCGGACCGAGCAGGCTCGCGACCATCGGCCCGATGTCGTCGGGCACACCGACGCGGCCAAGCGCGGTCATTTGCGCGAACTGCCTGTTCAAATCCGGCATGTCGCGGACGGCGCCGCCGAGGAAGTCGGTCTCGATCGCGCCCGGCGCTACGACGTTGGCGGTGATGCCGCGTTCGCCGAATTCTTTTGCCATGTAGACGGTCAGAACCTCGATGGCGCCCTTGGCGGCGGCATAGGCCGAGAAGCCGGGGAAAGACACGCGCGTCAGCCCGCTCGAGAAGTTGACGATCCGGCCATTGTCGCCAAGCAGCGGCAGCAAGGCCTGCGTCAGAAAGAACGGCCCTTTGACATGGGTGTCGAAGAGCGCGTCGAACTGCTGCTCCGTCGTCTCGGCTATGGCGGCCATTTCGCCCTGGCCGGCATTGTTGACGAGATGATCGAACTTGTCGGCGTGCCAGTGCTCCGCCAGCGCCGACGCGACTTTTGCGGCGAACGCCGGAAAGGTCGATACGGAGGTGACGTCGAGCTGGAGCGCGACCGCTTTTCGGCCAAGCGCCTCGATCTCGGTGACGACCTCGCGGGCGGCGCCGGCGCCGCTGCGATAGGTCACGATGACGTCGCCGCCGTGGCGAGCGATCGCGATTGCGGTATTGCGGCCCAGGCCCCGGCTGGCGCCGGTGACGAGCGAAATGGTGGGCATTTGAGGCTCCCTCGTGAAGTTTCGGTGGGCCCTTTCTGCCTGTGATCGCGCATCCGATGTTGCCGGATCCTGTGATCATCTTGCCCAATCCTCCAGGAATGCGCCGGCCACAGACTGCCAGTCACAGACTTGCCTGGAATTCCCGTCTTCTTGCCTGATCGCCGGTCGGCAATTGCCCGCCTGCCTGGCTCGGCCTAGATTGGGCGCGTGACCGAAACATTGCTCCAGATTGCCAGCAATTACGCCGCCGCTCGTGCCGACGACAAAGGCGTTGCGTCCACGCCTTTCGCCGGCATCTCGATCATTCGTGAGACCGCGCCGAGCGCGCTCCAATTTGCGATCTCCAAGCCCCTGATCGCTTTGGTCCTGCAAGGGGCCAAGCGCGTTGCGGTCGGCGCCACGTCGTTCGACCTGGGTGCGGGCGATTCGCTGGTGATCTCGAGCGACGTGCCGACGGTCAGCCAGATCACGCGCGCCACAGCCGCGGTGCCCTATCTGTCGCTCGTCGTCGAGCTCGATCCCATCGTCATCGAGGGGCTGGTCGTCGAGATGGGGGCCGCGCCTTATGTTCCGTCGCAGCCGCTTCGGGTCGAGCCAGCGGAGCGGGATGTGAGCGATGCGGCGCTGCGGTTGTTGCGCCTGATCGATCGGCCCTCGTCCGCCTCGATCCTCCAGAGCCAAGTGCTGCGGGAGCTGCATTATTGGCTACTGGCCGGTCGGCACGGTGGTGCCATCAGGGCGCTCGGTATGGCCGACAGCCATGCGCAGCGGATCGGCCGTGCGGTTGCGATCATTCGCGCCGACTATGCCAAGCCTTTGCGTGTCGACCGGCTCGCCAAGGCCGCGGGGATGAGCCACTCGGCCTTTCACCTGCACTTTCGCAGCATCACCTCGCTGACCCCGCTTCAGTTCCAGAAGCAGCTGCGCCTGATCGAGGCGCGCCGCACCATGCTGGCCGATGGCGCGAGCATCGCGACCGCCTCTCATCGGGTCGGCTACGAAAGCGTTACGCAGTTCACGCGGGAATATTGCCGATTGTTCGGCATGCCGCCTGGGCGCGACATGCGCGAGGCGAAGCGGCGCGTCGAATCGGCGGCTTGAAGAGTTCTCACATGGCGACGATCGACAGGATCTACATCCTCGACGGAGGCATTGCTGAGGTCGAAGACGGTTCGATCTATTCTCCCGGCATCAATGTCGGCATTCCCATGACATTGAGCTGCAATGCCTATCTCATTCGTCACCGCGGCGAGTGGCTGATCTGGGATACGGGAATAGCGGATGAGCTGGCGAAGCATCCGGAAGGACGGATCATCGCACACGGCATACGCGGCATCGTGCGCCGGCCTCTCGCGGACCAATTGGATGAAATCGGGGTGCGGCCCCGCGATATCGGCACGATCCTCCTCTCTCACGCGCATTTCGATCATATCGGAAATGTCGACC
This sequence comes from Bradyrhizobium yuanmingense, assembly GCF_025200905.1. Classification (NCBI taxonomy): domain Bacteria; kingdom Pseudomonadati; phylum Pseudomonadota; class Alphaproteobacteria; order Hyphomicrobiales; family Nitrobacteraceae; genus Bradyrhizobium; species Bradyrhizobium yuanmingense. Next base: position 7,667,968 of record NZ_CP104173.1, read on the forward strand.
TGTTCGAAAACGCAAGATGGATCGCTCAACGGGCCGAGTTCGAAGCCATGTTCGGACCTGACCCCGACCAGTTCGGCTACTCACTGCCGCACTACGAGGCGTTGCAGGAGCGGCCTTTCGAGATTGTCGATGGCGACCACGACCTATTTGGCGACGGCGCGGTGCGCATGATCTTCACGCCCGGCCATACTCCCGGGCATTGCTCGCTGCTGGTGAAGCTGCCGCGGCGCGGCGCCGTGCTGCTGAGCGGTGACGTCGCGCACAACCGGGAGAACCTCCGGCACATGCGCGTGCCGTCGTTCAATGCCGACCCGCAGGCGACGGTTGCGTCGATGGCCAAGGTGGTCGAGCTGCTACGCGTCGAGAACGCCGAAATCTGGATCAATCACGATACGGCGCAAAGCCAAGGAATGGCTTACGCGCCGAAATGGATCGAGTAGCGCAATGCCTCACCGCGGCACGAGGTCGGCACGCTCGAGCGTCTCCAGGGTCGAGGCGTTGGCGCAATAGCCGTGGTAATTCTCCGCGGCGGTGCCCTCAGTGAGATCGCGGTCGCACTGTCCCTTGTGATTGCAGAGCGAGCAGACCCGCTCGAGGTCGCGGAGCAGCAGCGGCTGCGCGCGGCCGAGCGCCTCAGTGCTGATGCCGAGCTGTTCGAGCATCTTCGGCAGCTCGTCGGCGGCGTGCCGGCCATGACGGACCAGCTCCTCCAGATCGTCCGGCGCGATCCTGAGATCATTGGCGATCCGGTCGAAATCGGCGCGGTCGAGCTGCCGCATTTCGTTGATCTCGCGGCGGTGCTTCACCCAGTTCGCGAAGGACTCGATGAGATCCTGGACGATGGGGTAGGGCCTGGTTGCGGTGCTCATGGAAAGCTCCATTCGGACGGTCGGAATTGGAGCGAGATAAGCACAATGATGCAGAAGCGCGTTGCGCTGGATCAAACAGGAAAGAGCGGGGTTGCCAACCTCTCCCGCTTGCGGGAGAGGTCGCGCCGAAGGCGCGGGTGAGGGCTCTTTCCTCTGGGGGATTGTCCCATTGCGGAGAGACCCTCTCCCCGACCCTCTCCCGCAAGCGGGAGAGGGAGCGCACCTCCTGCGCAGCAGCTACCTGAATCTCTCCGCCGCCCAGGCATACAGGCTGCCGGGAATCGGCTTCTCGCCGCCGCGTCCCTTCGGCGAGATGTGCAGGCCGATGATGGCGGGGTCGGTGACCAGGCCAAGATAGCTCGAGGGATCGAAGAACAGCTTTGGCTCGGCATGCACGGCGTAGAACGATTGCTTCGGCAATGCGTTCTGCAGCTCGCCGGCACGGCGCGCGAGCGCGGTGAGCGCCGCGGGCCCGTAGATCGCGACGCGAATATCGGCGAGCCGGTTCGAGCCGCCGCGCAGGCGGCGCATCATGAAGGTGATGCGATGGCGCACGGACAGCCAGTTCGGCGTCAGCTCCTCCTGCTCCATCAGCTCTTCGAAGGCGGCAACGATGCCGTGCGCGGGCGGCAGATAGAGCACGGAATTGCCGAGCTGGCGCGGCCGCTCCCAGGCGAAGTACGGTTTGGCCGGATCGATCTCGACCGGCCTCAACAGCAGCACGTCGGCATCCAGCCAGAGGCCGAGGCCCTTCGCCATCAGCTTCATGCGGAAGAAGTCGCTGAACTGCAGAATGGTCCAGTCGCGCCAGCTGCCGTCCGGCTGCGGCGGCCGCAGGCGTTCGGAGAACGCATGCGGCAGGATCGCCTCGGCCTCGGCATTCGCGACGCCGGCCGGCAATCCGGGAATAGTGTCGAAGCTGTAGACCGTGACCTTGTGGCCGGCAGCCAATTGCGAGCGCAGACAGGTCTGGCGCAGCGCGTCCATCGGGCCATGCCAGAAGGTGACGATCTCGGGCAGCATGGGCAAATCTATACGGGACAATCCAGGCAACGAAAAAGCCCCGGCGCTTGCGGCACCGGGGCTCAACAAAAACTTGCGATCAGGCCCAGGCGCGTTCGCGCTTGAGCTTGTCCTCGTAGGAATCGATCGAGGCCTTCTTCTCCATGGTGAGGCCGATGTCGTCGAGGCCGTTGATCAGGCAGTGCTTGCGGAACGGGTCGATCTCGAACTTGACCTTGCCGCCGTCGGGGCCGCGGATCTCCTGGTTCGGCAGGTCGATCGTCAGCGTCGCATTGGCGCCGCGCTCGGCGTCGTCGAACAGCTTGTCGAGGTCCTCTTGGGTGACGCGGATGGGCAGAATGCCGTTCTTGAAGCAATTGTTGTAGAAGATGTCGCCGAACGAGGTCGAGATCACGCAGCGGATGCCGAAGTCGAGCAGCGCCCAGGGCGCGTGCTCGCGGCTCGAGCCGCAGCCGAAATTGTCGCCGGCGACCAGCACCTTCGCGTTGCGATAGGCGGGCTGGTTGAGCACGAAATCCGGATTCTCGCTGCCGTCATCCTTGTAGCGCTGCTCGGAGAAGAGCCCCTTGCCAAGGCCGGTGCGCTTGATGGTCTTGAGGTACTGCTTCGGAATGATCATGTCGGTGTCGACATTGATGATCTTCAGCGGCGCCGCGACGCCTTCCAGCGTGGTGAACTTGTCCATGGTTGCGCTTTCCCGCACGTGGTTCAGGGAACCGGCTATTTATCGCGATCGGGCCGGAAATCCTAGGCCGAATTCGGCAGATCTAATCTGCCGTAGGGGGTTTGAAGCCGAACTGGCGCGGCATCGGAATTTCACCTCTCCCCGGTGGGGGAGAGGTGGACCGAGAGCGTCCTACTCCGCCTTAGCCTCAATCGCGGCCATATCGTCGTCCGACAGACCAAAATGGTGGCCGATCTCGTGGATCAGGACATGGCGGACGATGTGGCCGAGGCTTTCGTCGTGCTCGGCCCAATAATCCAGGATCGGGCGGCGGTAGAGCCAGACCATGTTGGGCAGCCGTGCCACGTCGCCAAAGCTCTGCTGGGGCAGGCCTACGCCCTGGAACAGGCCGAGCAGGTCGAACTCGCTCTCGCATTCCATCTCGTCCAGGACCTCCTCGGTCGGGAAGTCCTCGACGCGGACGATCACGCCCGCGCAAAGCTTGCGAAATTCCGCCGGCAGGCGCTCGAACACGTCGTGAGCCATCGCTTCCATTTCGGCCAGCGAAGGGGCTTTCAATTCCGTCCACATGAGCACCTCTTAGCGCGGGTTTCCCGCTGATGCATCTGGCTTTATAAGCGCGGCGAGGTTGACGGGCGCCGCCAAAACGGGGAGCGTGGGTCGTCAACGGGACGGTTCAGGGTGGGCGGAAAAATGCGAACGAAAACAGCGCTGACTCTACTGTGCATGGGGTTGTTTTCGCAGTTTTGCGTCGGCGCCGAGGCGCAGGCCGCCAGTTCCGAAATCCGGATGGCCCAACTGGTCTCGCCGGACGATGTCCCCCCGCCGCGCAAGCGGCCGCGCCTGCGCATCACGCCCTACTACAGCCCGGACGGCGTCTATCCCCGCTACAATCCCGGCCCCGACGCGGTCCGGGTCTGCAACGCCACCTATGTGCAGGAGTACCGGCCGAGCGGCACGGTGATCGTGCCGCGCGTGAGCTGCTACTGGCGTCGGGGCTGACTTCGCGGCGACCTCGTGAGGGTGTGATGGCGAGATGGATCGCATGGGCCTTTGCCGTCGCGCTGGCCACTGGGCTGCCTCGCGCGTCCGCCGCGCCAAGGGCGACCGTCCCGGAGGCATCGGCGGGAATCGCGGTTTTCGATGTGCGACGACACGCGCGAACCTATGACATCGCACGGCCTGCCATACGCCGCGATCCGCGCTACTACGCGCGGCCTGTCTACTATCGTCCCTATCCCTACGGCGTGCCGGCACCGTTTGTGTTCACCTACGGCCCCTTCTGGTAAGGCGCCGCTTTGGCGGCCGGCTTTGCGATCACGCGAGGCATGGGGTCGCAGCGCGGCGCCGCGCCTTGTTCATTCATGGCGCGTTCACATCGCTGTCCGCAACTTGATCCCGGGAGCGACCGCAATTGAACGGCAATGGCGCGGCGGAGACGTCGCAGCTCTGCCGTCCGGATTCAGGGAGGATTCCATGCTGAGGATGTTGGGCCGCCGGGTCGGCTCGGTGCGCTTGCTCGGGCTTGCGGCCGCCGCGACGCTGATGCTGTCGGCCGGCAGCGTGCGCCGCGCTGAGGCGCTCACCTTGATCAATCCGGCGACGTCGCCGATGACGAAGGCCGCGACCGACGATCTCGTCACGCAGGTTCGCCGTGGCGGGCACGGCGGACATGGCGGCGGGCATTTTCACGGCGGCGGTTTTCGCGGCGGCGGCGGGCATATCGGCCGCGGTTTCCACGGCGGTGGCTTCCGCGCCGCGCCGGCCTTTCACCACAGACATGTCGGCATCCATCGCCATGGCGGCTTTCGCCCCGGCGGATATGGCGGGGTCCACCGGCACTGGGGCCATCACCGCCCCCATTTCCGGCATCGTCACTTCTACCGGCCCTATTATGTCGGCGGCTACTATCCTTCCTACTCTTATCCGCGCCGCTGCCGGATCATCTGGACCTATTACGGCCCGCGCCGCGTCTGCCACTGGCCGCGGTGGCACTATCCGTACCGCTATTGGTGACGTGAGTGAATTGCTGGCTCTGCATTCGTCATGGCCGGGCATAGCCGTCCGAAGGACGGCGTCGCTTCCGCTCGCCTATGTCCCGGCCATCCACGTTCTTGGGGCTTGTGCAGAGAGTTCGTGGATGCCCGGGACGAGCCCGGGCATGACGGAGAGACTGGTTAGAGCCAATCCTTCAGCTTCCACGACGAAGCCTTCCACCGCATCAGATTGCAGGAACCAGCTTAGCGCCAGTCCCTGACGTCGACGAAGTGGCCCGCGATCGCCGCCGCTGCCGCCATCGCCGGCGACACCAGATGGGTGCGGCCCTTAAAACCCTGGCGGCCTTCGAAATTGCGGTTCGAGGTCGAGGCGCAGCGCTCTTCCGGCTTCAGCTTGTCCGGGTTCATGGCAAGGCACATCGAGCAGCCCGGCTCGCGCCATTCGAAGCCGGCCTTGATGAAGATCTTGTCGAGACCCTCGGCTTCGGCTTGCTCCTTCACGATGCCGGAGCCCGGCACGACCATGGCGTTGACGTTCGCCGACACGGTCTTGCCTTCGGCGATCTTCGCCGCGGCCCGCAGGTCCTCGATGCGGCCGTTGGTGCAGGAGCCGATGAAGACGCGGTCGAGCTTGATGTCGGTGATCTTGGTGCCCGCCGTCAGGCCCATATACTTCAGCGCGCGATGCTTGGAGATGCGCTTGGCCTCGTCGGCGATCTTATCAGGATCGGGCACGATACCGGTGACAGAAATCACGTCTTCAGGCGAGGTGCCCCAGGTCACGATCGGCGGCAGCTTTGCGGCATCGAGGCGCAGCTCGTGGTCGAAATGCGCGCCGTCATCGGAGCGCAACTTCTCCCAGTAGCGCATCGCCGCGTCCCAGGCCGCGCCCTTCGGAGCCTTCGGACGATCACGCAGGAAGTCGAACGCCTTCTGGTCGGGCGCGACCAGGCCAGCGCGCGCGCCGCCTTCGATCGACATGTTGCAGACCGTCATGCGGCCTTCCATCGAGAGCGCGCGGATCGCTTCGCCGGCATATTCCAGCACGTAGCCGGTGCCGCCGGCGGTGCCGATCTCGCCGATGATGGCCAGGATGATGTCCTTGCCCGTCACGCCATCCGGCAATTTGCCGTCGACGGTGACGCGCATGTTCTTGGCCTTCTTCTGGATCAGCGTCTGCGTCGCCAGCACGTGCTCGACCTCGCTGGTGCCGATGCCGTGCGCGAGCGCGCCGAACGCGCCATGCGTCGAGGTGTGGCTGTCACCGCAGACGATGGTGGTGCCGGGCAGCGTAAAGCCCTGCTCGGGGCCGATGACGTGGACGATGCCCTGGCGCTTGTCGAACTCGTTGTAATATTCGATGCCGAACTCCTTGGCGTTTTCGGCCAGCGCCTTGATCTGCTCGATGCTTTCAGGGTCGGGATTCGGCTTGGTGCGGTCGGTGGTCGGCACGTTGTGGTCGACGACGGCGAGCGTCTTCTCGGGCGCATGGACCTTGCGCCCCGTGGCGCGCAGGCCTTCGAACGCCTGCGGCGAGGTCACCTCGTGCACCAGATGGCGGTCGATGTAGAGCAGGCAGGTGCCGTCCTCGGCTTCGTGCACCAGATGGTCGTTCCAGATCTTGTCGTACAGGGTGGTCGGCTTGGACATGAGCTCGAGCTCCGGAGAATGTGTGTCAGCGATGAGCGCGGCAGACCGCGCGGGCAACAAAATCGTCAGCGCAGCTTTTAGGCTGCGCGGCTAAGCTCTGACGTTGCCGAGGTCGCGAAGCGTCCGAAGAACCGGCCAGGCAGCCGCGAGCGATCGTCGATGACGATGCGCTGGATGCGGGCGAAGCTGGTCAGATCTGGAAACATTCTAGAAGCTATATAGCACGCGGAAGCTAAAGCGCGAGAGTTTCAACTCGTCATTGCGAGCCACCGGGTCCGCGCGTAGCGCGGCCCGATGACAGGCTCCGTGAAGCAATCCAGAAATGCATCCGCGGAGACAGTCTGGATTACTCGTCGCAAGGGCTCCTCGCAATGACAGCAGAGCCAACAAAAAAGCGCGGAGCCGAGCCCCGCGCTTTCGAAAGACCTGCCTGGTGGCGAAAGCTTACTCGCCGACGGCAGCAGCGCGGTCCTGCTTCTCGACGATGCGGGCCGACTTGCCGCGAAGATTGCGGAGATAATAGAGCTTGGCGCGACGCACCTTGCCGCGGCGCACCACCTTGATCGAGTCGATCATCGGGGAGAGCAGCGGGAACACGCGCTCGACGCCCTCGCCATAGGAGATCTTGCGCACGGTGAAGCTCTCGTTGAGGCCACCGCCGGAACGGCCGATGCAGACGCCCTCATAGGCCTGCACGCGGGTGCGGTCGCCTTCGACGACCTTCACGTTGACGATCACGGTGTCGCCGGGGGCGAATTCCGGGATGTCCTTGCCGGCCGACAGCTTGTCGAATTGCTCCTGCTCGAGCTGCTTGATCAGGTTCATGGGTAAATCTCCATCGGCGCGCCCAGCCCTGGAAACGGGGGGCTGCGCAAAATTCGTCTATCCAGCCATTGCGGATTTGGCCGCTCCTATAAGGCAAGCCGGAGCGTTTGTCACCCGTCTGTCTTGGTTTTTGGCGTTTTTTGGCCGCTCCCCCGATTCGCGGCCTTTTCCCACAAATCCGGGCGCCGGGCGGCCGTCACGGCCTCGGATTTGGCCCGCCGCCAGGCGGCCACCTTGGCGTGGTCGCCGGAGGTGAGGACAGCAGGGATCGGAACCCCCTCGAACAGCTGCGGGCGGGTGTATTGGGGGTACTCCAGCAGGCCGTCCGAAAAGCTTTCCTCGGTTCCGGAGGCTTCCTTGCCCATCACCCCCGGCAGCAGCCGGACGCAGGCGTCGATCAGGGCTAAAGCTGCGATTTCGCCCCCGGACAGCACGTAATCGCCGATCGAGACCTCCTCCAGGCCGCGCGCGTCGATCACCCGCTGGTCGATCCCCTCGAACCGCCCGCAGACGATCAGGGGGCCGGGGCCTTCGGCGAGCTCGACCACCCGGGCCTGGGTCAATGGCCGACCCCGGGGGCTCATGAGCAGGCGGGGCCGCGCTTTTGACGGGTCTTGCCCGATTTCGGCGGCATCGATCGCCGCGGCCAGAACGTCCGCCCGCAGCACCATGCCCGGCCCGCCGCCGGCCGGGGTGTCGTCGACGCTGCGATGGCGGTCGGTCGCGGAGGCCCGGATGTCGCGAGCCTCGATCTGCCAGAGCCCGGACGCGAGCGCCCGGCCGGCGAGGCTCACGCCGAGCGGCCCCGGAAACATCTCCGGAAACAGCGTCAGCACCGTCGCGCGCCAGGGTGAGGGATTGGTCATTGCATCCTGATCTCATCGTCCCGGGGCGCGCGAAGCGCGAGCCCGGGACCCATAACCACCGCAGCCCGTTTTGCGATAGCTGGAGTGATCAGCTTAGCGAAAAATTCCGGCCTGTGGTTATGGGTCCCCGCGTTCCCGGGGATGACTCGCGGAGGGATCTTCGTCCCGATCGCCCTCGATCTCCTGCGGCAACGCGATCACGACGCGGCCGCCTTTGAGGTCGACTTCCGGCACCACCGCGTTGGAGAACGGCAGCAGCATCGTCGGGCCCTTGAGCGGCGCGATCTCGATGATGTCGCCGGCGCCGAAATTATGGATCGCGAGCACGCGGCCGAGCGCATCGCCATCAGTTGTGACGGCGGCGAGCCCGATCAGATCGGTGTGGTAATATTCGTCCTCGTCCGTCGCGGGCAGTTTTTCGCGCGCGACGTAGAGCTCGATGCCGTTGAGGCGCTCGGCCTCATCGCGGGTCACGACACCCTTGAATGTCGCGACCAGATGATCTTTGGCCTCGCGCACCTGCGCGATTTCGAACTGGCGCCTGCCGTCCTTGGTCGACAGCGGACCGTAGCGGCGGACGGCAAAGGGATCCTCGGTGAAGGTCCACAGCTTGACCGCACCGCGCACACCATGCGCGGCGCCGATCCGCGCGACGCAGACCAGCGCCGACATGATCCGGCCTTACGCCTTGGCGGCGGCTTCGGCCTGCGCCTTGCGCTCCTTGCGCGGCACGGCCTTCTCAGGGTTGTTGCGCGCTTCGCGCTTCTTGACGCCGGCGGCATCGAGGAAACGCGCGACGCGGTCCGACGGCTGCGCGCCCTTGGCGAGCCAGGCCTTCACCTTGTCCATGTCGAGCTTGAGGCGGGTCTCGTTGTCCTTCGGCAGCAGCGGATTGAAATGGCCGAGACGCTCGATGAAGCGGCCATCGCGCGGAAAGCGCGAATCGGCGACGACGACGTGATAGACGGGACGCTTCTTGGTGCCTGCACGGGCGAGGCGGATAACGACGGACATTCAGTTCTCCTTGAAAGTGTGGTTTGCAAAGTACGTTTTGTTCGGTTGATTGGTATTTCCGCGCCGCGCGAGATGCTGATGATCCCGTGCGCCGAATTCCTCATTTCTTCTTGCCGGGGAAACCGCCGAGGCCCGGCAGCGTCGGCTTGCCGCTCAGCCCGGTTAGTCCCGGAAGGTTCGGTAGGCCTTGGCGAAGACCGGGCGGCAGATCCTTCGGCAGATTCGGCAGGCCTTGTCCGCCGCCCGCGCCTTGCATCTTCTCCTGCAGCGCCTTCATCTCTTCGGGCGAGGGCATCTTCATGCCGCCGCCGAAGCCCATCGCCTGCGCGATGCCGGCGAGCGGGCCGCGCTTGCCCGAGCCCATGGCCTTCATCACGTCGGCCATGTTCCGGTGCATCTTCAGCAGCTTGTTGACGTGCTCGACGCTCTGGCCGCTGCCGGCCGCGATGCGCTTCTTGCGGCTGGCCTTCAAGAGGTCCGGATGACGCCGCTCATCGCGCGTCATGGAATCGATGATCGCGACCTGACGCTTCAGGATCTTGTCGTCGATGCCGGCGGCCGCGATCTGGTTCTTCATCTTGGAGATGCCGGGCATCATGCCCATCAGCCCGCTGATGCCGCCCATGTTGGCCATCTGCAGCAGCTGCTCGCGCATGTCGTTGAGGTCGAACTGACCCTTGCGCATGCGCTCGGCGGTGCGTGCGGCCTTCTCGGCGTCGATATTGGCGGCGGCGCGCTCCACCAGCGACACCACGTCGCCCATGCCGAGGATGCGGCCGGCGATACGATCCGGGTGGAAGTCTTCCAGCGCGTCGGTCTTCTCGCCGGTGCCGATCAGCTTGATCGGCTTGCCGGTGACGGCGCGCATCGACAGCGCGGCGCCGCCGCGGCCGTCGCCGTCAACGCGTGTGAGCACGATGCCGGTGAGGCCGACGCGCTGATCGAACGAGCGCGCGAGGTTCACGGCGTCCTGGCCGGTGAGCGAGTCCGCAACCAGCAGCACTTCATGCGGATTGGCCGCGGCTTTGATCGCGGCCGCCTCCGCCATCATCTCTTCGTCCAGCGTGGTGCGGCCGGCGGTGTCGAGCAGCACGATGTCGTAACCGCCGAGCTTGCCGGCTTCCAGCGCGCGTTTCGCAATTTGCGGCGGCTGCTGGCCGGCAACGATTGGCAAAGTGGGAATGTCGAGGTCGCGGCCGAGCACGGCCAGCTGCTCCATCGCCGCCGGACGGTAGACGTCGAGCGAGGCCATCAAGACCTTGCGCTTGTCGCGCTGGACCAGGCGGCGGGCGAGCTTGGCGGTGGTGGTGGTCTTACCGGAGCCCTGCAGGCCGACCATCATGATCGGCACCGGCGGCACGGAATTGACGTCGATGGTCTGGCCTTCGGCGCCCAGCGTGTTGACCAGCTCGTCATGGACGATCTTCACCACCATCTGGCCGGGAGTGACCGACTTGACGACTGTGGCGCCGATCGCCTGTTCGCGCACGCGCTCGGTGAAGCTGCGCACGACTTCCAGCGCGACGTCGGCCTCCAGCAGCGCGCGGCGCACCTCGCGCATCGCGGCGTCGACGTCCTTTTCGGTCAGCGCACCGCGCCCCGTCAGACGATCGAGAATGCCACCAAGCCGTTCCGACAGATTGTCGAACAATGCCGTTGTCCTGTTGCTGTCTTCCCGATGGGAAGAGCGCTCCGTAACTCACCGCTGTCATGCCCCGCGAAGGCGGGGCATCCAGTACGCCGCAGCACCTCAGTTCAAGCCGAGCCGCCTCTGGGATACTGGATCGCCCGATCAAGTCGGGCGATGACACCTTCCTGGATAAGCATCTTCCAAACACCTTTGCGCCCGAGGGCGCACAGCGCTGTCGGGCGTTGACCTCCGGCCTCGAGGCCGGTCGGCGGGTCGAAAAGAAAGCCTTTCCGAGAAAGTGGCCGGGTTAAACGCCGCTCCCGCCCAAAAGTCAAGGAAACTTAGGGTGTCGGCCCGCCCTTGGTAAGCCAAGGTTTTGAAAACGTGATCCTTTTGTCGCAGGTTCCTTTTCCGCCAGCCCCGCCCATATAGGCGGTGATGTCTTACCCCTCCAACCATCCCTAGAAGCCCGCCGTGCCGATCACCCGCCGCCGCCTTTTCGGACTATTCGCCGGAACCGGTGCGCTGGTCGGCGTCCCCTCCCTCTGGATGTCCAGCATGAAAACCTATGACGGCCCCGCCTCCGATCATTTCGACGGCCTGACCTTCTTCGATCCGGACGGGGCGCCGCCGAAATCGCTGCGCGAGGTGCTGCGCTGGCAGCTCGGCGGCAAGCGGCAGCGGGCGACTTGGCCGGATTGGGCGCCCAGTCCCCATGCCGACACCCCGCCGGCGCGCGTTGACGGCGACAAGGTGCGGCTCTCCTTCGTCGGTCATGCCAGCTGGCTGATCCAGGCCGGCGGCCTCAACATCCTGGTCGATCCGGTCTGGTCGGAGCGGGTCTCGCCGGTCGCCTTCGCCGGGCCGAAGCGGCACAACGACCCCGGCATCGCCTTCGAGAAGCTGCCGAAGATCGACGTCGTGCTGGTCTCGCACGGCCATTACGACCATCTCGACATCGCGACGCTGTCGCGGCTCACCAAGAATTTCGCCCCGCGCGTCGTCACCCCGCTCGGCAACGACGTCACCATGCGCAGCTGGGATTCCACGATCAAGGTGGAAGCGTTCGACTGGCACGACCGCGTCGAGCTCGGCGAAGGCGTCGCGGTGCATCTGGTGCCGACAAGGCACTGGACCGCGCGCGGCCTGTTCGACCGCAACAAGGCGCTGTGGGCGAGCTTTGTCCTGGAGACGCCGGCCGGGAAGATCTACGTGGTCTGCGATTCCGGCTACGGCGATGGCCGCCATTTCCGCCGCGTCGCCGAGAAGCACGGCAAGCTGCGCCTGGCGATCCTCCCGATCGGCGCCTACGAGCCGCGCTGGTTCATGCGCGACCAGCACATGAACCCGGAAGATGCGGTGAAGGCGCTGGCCGATTGCGGCGCGGAAGCCGCGCTCGGGCATCACCACGGCACGTTCCAGCTGACCGACGAAGCGATCGACGCGCCGGCGACAGCGCTGGTCGAGGCGCTGGATGCCGCGAAGATTCCGCAGGAAAGATTCGTGGCGATGCTGCCGGGGCAGGTGGTGGAGATTTAGGTGGTGTATCCATAAACCCGGCGGCTTGATGCGACGAAAGCAATGTCCGCTTTGCTCCCATTGCGGCAGGTGCGTGCGGTTCTGCGCCGTTGAACCAGAAAGCCCATGACGCAACAAAGCACCATGGATTTCTTTTGGTCGGAAGACCTTTATTAATCGATGGATGGAGCCGGCCTGTGGGATTTTTGCTGAGAATTGTGCTTGCAACCGCTCTCGTGAACCTTGCTCCGGCCGCCGCCCAGGCGAGGAACGCCGTCGCTTCTCCTGCCTTGCAGAAGGAATTCGATGGCTTCATCGAGAAGTTTCGCGCGGCGCTGAAGGCAAACGATTCCGCCGCCGTCGCCGGTATGACACGGTTGCCGTTCATGAACGACAACGCAATTCGCGACGCCGCGCAATTTGGCGCCAAGACCTATCGGACCTCGTTCACGGCGAAAAATCGCGCGTGTATCCAGCGCGGCAAGGCCGTCTACGATCGCGATGACTATAAGAACGACAGTTACTTCGTCTTTTGCGGCGAGCTCATCTTCGTCTTTACCAAGACGCCGACGGGGTTTCTTTTTACTGATATCAGCGTGAATGATTGATCGGGCAACAATGCCATCCCCTGCCGCCGGACGTATGATCGGGTCGCCGGCCCATTGGTGTTGCGGCGATGCGCCTCTTACGAAAGCGGCTACTGCCCCGGCTTGATCGCCCAGCTCACATTCACCGTCACCGTCAGCGTCTCTTCGCCCGGCGCAACTGCGGCCTGCGGGGCTGCGGCCATCCGTTCGGCCATGCGGCCCTTGAACAGCGGCACCGGGCCGCCGCCCTCGGTGACGCTGAGCGGCGCGCCCAGCGTCACACCAGCAGCCTTCGCGTAAATCTCCGCCTTGCGCCGCGCGTCGGCCACCGCCTGCTCGCGCGCATCATCCAGCAGCTTCGAGGCCTGCGTCACCTCGAACGAGATGTTGCCGATGTCGTTGGCGCCGGCGCTGACGAGCGTGTCGATGATGCCGGCCACCTTGGTCACGTCGCGGATCTTGACGGTGACGCGGTTGCTGGCGCGGAAGCCGACGACCGGGGATGCGCCGGTGGATTTGTTCTGGCCGTATTGCGGCTGCAGCGACAGCCGCGAGGTCTGGTAATCCTTCTCGGCGATTCCTGCGCCCTTCAGCGCCAGCAGCACCTTGCCCATCGCGGCGTTGTTGGCATCGGAGGCCTCTTTCGCTGTCTTGGCGTCGTTGGCGACGCCGGCATCGATTTGCGCGAGATCGGGCGCCGCGGATACGGAGGCTTCGCCGCTCACCGAGATCGCGGAGGGAAAATCCTCGGCGCGCGCGGGCGCGGCGAGCAGCGTGGTGGCGAGGACGGCGGCAAGTAGGGCAGGCTTTTTCATCAGTCTCACTTCAGTGGCACGAAAACATTGATCACGAGCTTGTCCTCGGACGTCTTCAGGGGATCGGTGAGGTACTCCTCGATGAAGGTGTCCTTGGCTTCCAGCCTCTTGTCGTCGAGGTGATTGGTGATCGCCTCATACGTATTGTCCATGTTGTCGTAGGAGCCGCGATGGACGAATTTCAGCGCCTTGCCTTCAGGTGACTTGCCGATGCTCATGTCCTTGGACAGGTTCTTCGGGTCCTGATCGACCGGGATCTCGGCAAGGAAGGTGAAGCCGGTATCGTCCGTCGAGGTGTAGACGATCATCGAATTGCCCGATGGCTTGATGCCCTGCTTGTCGAGCAGCGTGTTCAGCGCCTTGAAGGCGTCGATCAGCGTGTCGAAGGCGGAGTCCCAATTGGCGGTGCCCTTGACCATCACGACCTTCTTCGGCTCGAGCGTGGTCTCGAGGCCAAAGGGATCGGCGGTCTGAACCGGGGCGGGGGTCGCGGCGGCGGCCGGGGGCGGGCTGGGCGAGGCGCTGGCGGCGGGCGCTGGCGATGCTGCAGGAGCGGGTGAGGCGCTCGCCGCAGGCGAGGGGGTGGCAGCGGGGGCGGGCGAGGCACTTGCAGCCGGGGCGGGCGAAGCCGTCGGGGCCGGCGAGGGACTTGCCGATGCGGCCGGCGCCGGGCTCGCGGTCTGCGCCAGAGCGCCTGACAGCCCATGCGACAAGGCCGCAGCCGGGATCAGCGCGGCCAAAGCGAGGCGACGAAAAGTGTTCATTTTATTCTCCCCGAGGCCCGCTTCGTCGGGGCCTCAATTCATCAAGGCCTTACCCACCAAGGCCTTAACCCGTCCGCGCGTCCCGGTTCGCGCGAACCGCGCCGTTCTAACACGCGAGCGCCGAATTCGTCCCATGACAGATGCGTCATGGCAGGCACCTTGCCCGATGTCCCGACCCGGGTGGCAAATCACTGGCCAAGCGGCCGAGGATCGCCATATAAGGCAGGCGAAATTCGGGAATTTTCATGAGCGCGCTGGCCAACCACGCATTTGCCAAGATGAACGGCATCGGCAACGAGATCGTCGTTGTCGACTTGCGCGATTCGGCGGCCAAGGTCACGCCGGACGATGCCCGCGCCGTCGCGTCCGCGAACGGCGGCGTGGCTTACGACCAGCTCATGGTGCTGCAGAGGCCGCGGCTCGACGGCACCGAGGCCTTCATCAGCATCTACAACAACGATGGCTCGGAGGCCGGTGCCTGCGGCAACGGCATGCGCTGCGTCGTGCGCCGCATCTTCGAGAAGACCGGGCAGACCACCGCGACCTTCGAGACGGCCGCCGGCCTGCTCAATGCCTGGCAGGGTCCGGCGCCCGACCTCTACACAGTGGATATGGGCGCGCCGAAATTCGGCTGGCAGGACATTCCGCTGGCGGAAGAGTTTCGCGACACCCGCTACATCGAATTGCAGATCGGGCCGATCGACAATCCCATTCTGCATTCGCCCTCAGTGGTGAGCATGGGCAATCCGCACGCGGTGTTCTGGGTCGACGACGTCAACGCCTACGATCTCGGCCGCTTCGGTCCGCTCTTGGAAAACCATCCGATCTTTCCCGAGCGCGCCAACATCACGCTGGCCCATATCGTCGATCGCGAGCACATCACGATCCGCACCTGGGAGCGCGGTGCCGGCCTGACCAAGGCGTGCGGGTCGGCGGCCTGCGCCACGGCGGTCGCCGCCGCGCGGCTGAAGCGCGCCGAGCGCAAGGTCGAGATCACATTGCCCGGCGGCAAGCTCGGCATCGAATGGCGCGAGCGCGACGACCACGTGCTGATGACGGGCACCGCGACCTTCGAATATGAGGGCAGCTTCGATCCGGCGCTGTTCGCGCCGGTCGCCTGATGGCCGTCGACATCGTCACCTTCGGCTGCCGCCTCAACGCCTTCGAGGCCGAGGTGATCCGCAGCAAGGCGGAAGTCGCAGGGCTTTCCGACACCATCGTCATCAACAGCTGCGCCGTCACCAACGAGGCGGTGGCGCAGGCGCGCCAGTCGATCCGCAAGTTGAAGCGCGAGCGCCCCGAGGCGCGCATCGTCGTCACCGGCTGCGCGGCGCAGACGCAGGCTGCGATGTTTGCGGGCATGGCCGAGGTCGATCGCGTCGTCGGCAATGACGACAAGATGCGCGGCGAAGCGTGGCGGGAGACGCGCCACGCTTTCGATCTTGGCGCCAGCGAGAAGATCGCCGTCAGCGACATCATGGCGGTGAAGGAGATGGCGCCGCACCTCGTCGATGGCTATGCGAGCGGCCTGCCGCGCGTCTTCGTGCAGGTGCAGAACGGCTGCGATCATCGCTGCACCTTCTGCATCATCCCGTTCGGCCGCGGCAATTCGCGCTCGGTGCCGATGGGGGCGGCGGTCGAGCAGGTGCGCGCCCTGGTCGAACGCGGCCATGCCGAGATCGTGCTGACCGGCGTCGATCTCACCAGCTATGGTGCGGACCTGCCCGGCGCGCCCAAGCTCGGCCTGCTGACCAAGCAGATCCTGCGCCATGTGCCCGAGCTCAAGCGCCTGCGCATCTCCTCGATCGATTCGATCGAGGCCGATGACGACCTGCTCGATGCCATCGCCGACGATTCGCGCCTGATGCCGCATCTGCATCTGTCGCTGCAGTCGGGCGACGACATGATCCTGAAGCGCATGAAGCGGCGGCATTCGCGGCAGGATGCGATTGGCTTCTGCGAGCAGGTGCGCCGCCTGCGCTCCGATGTCGTCTTCGGCGCCGACATCATCGCGGGCTTCCCGACCGAGACCGAGGACATGTTCTCGCGCTCGCTCGATCTCGTCGAGCAATGCGGCCTGACCTTCCTGCACGTCTTCCCTTATTCGCCGCGGCCCGGCACGCCCGCCGCGCGGATGCCGCAGGTGGCGGGGCCGGTCATTAAAGAGCGTGCGAAGCGGCTGCGCGCGGTAGGAGAGGCGGCGCTGCAGCAACGGCTGCAAGCCGAGATCGGCGCCATGCGCGATGTGCTGATCGAGAGCGAGGGGCAGGGCCGCACGGAGCATTATCTGCCGGTGGCGATTGCGGGCGAGCGGGTGGGAAGCATCGTGCGGCTGAAGATTGCTGGCATTGATGGTGAGCGGCTCACGACGTAAGCAGCTGCTCTCTTCCTTCTCCCCTTGTGGGAGAAGGTGGCGCGAAGCGCCGGATGAGGGGTTGTATCCGCGCAATCGCATTGAGAGGTCATGCGCGGAGAGAGGCCCCTCACCCGTCTCGCCGCTCTCACGGCGAGCCACCCTCTCCCGCAAGGGGAGAGGGAAAACTACGACGCCCTGACCTGCCAGAATCGCAGCGTGCGCTTGGCGTTCTCCGCCGTCATTCTCGCAAAATGCCCCTGTGTCCTCGCGATGTCCGCGGGCGTCATCGCGCCTGTCGCGAAACGGCATTCGAGCACGGCCATGGTGGTCTCCCAGCTGAGCTGTGCGGCCTTGCACGGCACCAGCAGGCCGTCCTCGCGCAGACTCTGCATCAGCGGTCGGATCACCTCGACCGTCGATCCCGACAACGCCGCCAGCGCCGCCACCGTCTCCTCATAGCGCCGCTGTGTGGCGAAGCCGAGCAACGTCGCCTCGTCGAGCTGGCCGGTGGCCTTGAGGCCGGCGATGGCGCGCTTGGCACCTTCGAAATCGCGCGCCGCCGACATTTCGCGTTCGGCGCCGATGGCGACGGCGGCGATCGCGCTCTGGATCTCCTCGAACAGATGCGGCGGGGCGCGCGACAACAGGCGGGTGCGCACGGCGTCCGTCGCCGAGCGCAGCAATTGGCGGCGCAGCTCCGAGGGCAAGTCGACGCGGACGCCGACACTGACTGCGAGCTCCGGGTCGCTTTCGGCCTGGCCGACGATGATGGCGAACCCTTTTCCGGAGACGCGCGCGCCGGGATTGGCCGCAAGCCGCCGGCTGACGCTGGGGTAGCGGCGCGCCAGCAGCGCGTCGGTGACGATCTCCTTCAGCCACCAGCGGCCGGCGACCGCGAGCAGATGCGGCTCGCCCTTAGCTGATGCGATCTTCACCAGCTCGCCGTCGTCGAGGCGCGCGGATTCCTGCAGCACGGGGCCGGCGATGCGGATCTCGTCATTATTGGCGAGGCGGCGGATCACCGACGGCGGCGCCTGCGCGATCGGCGCCAGCTGCGCGCTGATCTCGGCCAGCGCCACGCGCGCTGCCACATCGGCGATGGCGCGCAGCTCGATGGTGCCGATCAGGCGCTCGAGCACGTCGTCGAACAGCGCGATCTGCTCGTCGTCGAAATTGCCGGCGGAGGAGAGGAACAGCTCGGTGACGCGCCGGGCCGTCGCCAGGCCCTTTTCCGGCGAGCCGATCCGCAGTGCGGATTCGACCTCGTCGATGATCGATAGCCCGGAATTGGTCATCGCGCGCGGCTCGTCCTGAGCGGTTACGGAAGCTTGTTCTAAGCAACCGTTATCATTAGAGGCGAGCGCTGAAGGTTTCGTAAACCATGGCACGGTAGCCGAGCACAGCCGCTTCTCGACCGACCACCGCTCCTCATCCCGAGGAGCCCGCGAAGCGGGCGTCTTGAAGGATGGATACGACCGCGATGCGCCTGCGGGGCCTCTATGGTTCGAGACGGCGCTGACGCGCCTCCTCACCATGAGGGTCTAAGAGGCTACTCCCCCTTCCACCCGCAGGCCCGGAGCTTCTCGTGCATATGCGGCGGGGCCGGCGCCACCACGCGGACCGGCTCCTTGTTCCGGGAGATCGGCACCACGATCTCGCGCGAATGCAGGTGCAGGCGCGGCTCGCCGAAGCGCGGACCGTTGCCGTAAATGTTATCGCCGAAGATCGGCCAGCCGCTCGCGGCCGCATGCACCCGCAATTGATGGGTCCGGCCGGTCACCGGTTCCATGGCAAGCCAGGTGAAACCGTCGCCCCGGCCCATCACCTTCCAGTTCGTGATCGCCTTCTGCCCTTCCGGATCCGGCTTCTGCCACCAGCCGCGTTCGGCATTGAGCCGGCCGAGCGGCATGTCGATGGTGCCTTCGTCCTCGGCAGGGCCGCCTTCGACCACGGTCCAGTAGGTTTTGCCGATCTTGCCGTGCTTGAACAAAAGGCCCAGCGATGCCGTCGCCTTGCGGTGGCGGCCGAGCACGAGGCAGCCCGAGGTGTCCTTGTCCAGCCGGTGGGCCAGCACCGGCGGTCGCGGCAGGCCGAAACGCAGCGCGTCGAAGCAATCCTCCAGATTGGGGCCGCCCTTGGGGCCGCGATGCACCGGCAGGCCGGCAGGCTTGTCGATGACCAGCATCAGGCCGTCGCGATGGAGCACGCGGGCCAAGATCTCATCGGCGGTCATTTGGGGAACATCGAGCAATCGCAGGCTTTCGGTCAAGGCTTTCGTTTACGGGCCGGAACGGCTAACACGCCACCATGAACGATACCACCTCCGAGACCCCCAAGCTGAGCTGGTGGCGCCGCCTGTCCAATGGGCTGAAGCGCACCTCGTCCTCGCTTGGGACCGCGGTCGCCGACCTCGTCACCAAGCGCAAGCTCGACCGCGCCATGCTCGACGACATCGAGGACGTGCTGCTGCGCGCCGACCTCGGCACGTCGGTCGCGGTGCGCATTGCGGATGCCGTCGGCACGGGGCGCTACGACAAGGCGATCTCGGCGGACGAGGTCAAGGACGTCGTCGCGACCGAGGTCGAGAAGGTGCTGTCGCCGGTGGCAAAGCCGCTCGTGATCGATGCGGCAAAAAAGCCGTTCGTGATCCTCGTGGTCGGCGTCAACGGTTCCGGCAAGACCACCACGATCGGCAAGCTGTCGCAGAAATTCGCCTCCGAAGGCCGCAAGGTGATGCTGGCTGCCGGCGACACGTTTCGCGCCGCCGCCATCGAGCAGCTCAAGGTCTGGGGCGAGCGGACGAAGACGCCCGTCATCGCAGGCGCGCAGGGCTCGGATTCGGCGAGCCTTGCCTTCAACGCGCTCACCGCGGCGAAGGAGCAGAATGTCGACGTGCTGCTGATCGACACCGCCGGCCGCTTGCAGAACAAGGCCGAGCTGATGAACGAGCTCGAGAAGGTCGTGCGCGTGATCCGCAAGGTGGATGACACTGCGCCGCATGCCGTGCTGCTGGTGCTGGATGCGACCGTCGGCCAGAATGCGCTGTCGCAGGTCGAGGCCTTCCATCGCACCGCCGGGGTCACCGGCCTCGTGATGACCAAGCTCGACGGCACCGCGCGCGGCGGCATCCTGGTGGCGCTCGCGGAGAAGTTCAAGCTGCCGGTGCACTTCATCGGCGTCGGCGAAGGCGTCGACGATCTCGCGCCCTTCACCGCGCGCGACTTCGCCCGCGCCATCGCCGGAATCGAATAGCGTCATCCTTCGAGACGCCGCTTGCGCGGCTCCTCAGGATGAGGTCGTGCCACACATGAGGTCCTCATCCTGAGGAGACCGCGAAGCGGTCGTCTCGAAGGATGGGAGATACGGAAGAGAGAATGGACAAGACCCAGCCGCATCCGCTGTTCAAGCTCGCGACCGAGCTCGGTCCGCTGCTCGTGTTCTTCTTCGTCAACGCGAAGTTCAATCTGTTCGCGGCGACCGGCGCCTTCATGGTGGCCATCGCGGTCGCGATGGCCGCCTCTTACATCGTGACGCGCCACATCCCGATCATGGCGATCGTCACGGGGGTGATCGTGCTGGTGTTCGGCACGCTGACCCTGGTGCTGCACGACGAGACCTTCATCAAGCTCAAGCCGACCATCATCTACGGCCTGTTCGCCGCGATCCTCGGCGGTGGCCTGTTGTTCGGCCGCTCCTTCATCGCCGTGATGTTCGACCAGGTGTTCAACCTGACGCCGCGGGGCTGGCGCATCCTCACCTTGCGTTGGGCGCTGTTCTTCGCCGGAATGGCGGTGCTGAACGAGATCGTCTGGCGCACCCAGAGCACGGATTTCTGGGTGAATTTCAAGGTGTTCGGCGTCACCCCGATCACGATGATTTTCGCCATCGCCCAGATGCCGCTGACCAAGCGCTATCATCTCGCGCCGGTCTCGCTGGAGAGAAGCGAGGCCGAGGCGGGGGATGTGAGCAAGGGTTAGGCGAAGGACAGGCGAAGCGTCGCTCCACATACCGCTGTCATGCCCCGGCTTGACCGGGGCATCCAGTACGCCGCAGCTTCTCCGTATACGACTGGCGTCTCTGGAATACTGGATCGCCCGATCAAGTCGGGCGATGACAGTTGAGCGTGTGGTACGAGCGCGGCATCAGCTTCCTGCCTTCAGCGCCTTCTCCAGCTCCGGCATCAGCACGGCCTTGAGATTTTGCGGCGTGATCGGCCCGACCAGCTTGTAGACGATGGTGCCCTCGCGCCCGACGACGAAGGTCTCCGGCACGCCATAGACGCCCCATTCGATCGACGCGCGGCCGTTGGCGTCGACGCCGACGTGGCCGAACGGGTTGCCGTAGCGGCCGAGGAAGCGCCGCGCATTGTCGGCGGCGTCCTTGTAGTTGATGCCGACCAGCTGGAAGCGCTTGTCTTTTGCCATTTCGGTCAAAAGCGGCGCTTCGTCATGGCAGGGCACGCACCAGGACGCCCAGACGTTGACGAGGCTGACCTTGCCCTTGAACGCAGCCGGATCGAGTCCCGGCACCTGCGTGCCATTCTCTTGCAATCCTTGGAGCGGCGGCAGCACGGTTTGCGGTGCGGGCCGGCCGATCAGCGCGGACGGAATCCGCGAGGGATCGCCACTCCCGAGCCGGAACCAGAACAAAAGCGCTAGGCCGATGAAGACGATCAGCGGCAGCATCACCAGGAAGGTGCGGCGCTGCGGCGAAGCGGAGGCAGGCTGATCGCTCATCGCAGCTCCGTCGCGCTGCGGCCCGACCGGCGGGTGATGCCGCGCTGCTCCAGCTCGCGCAGGCGCTGCGTCTGGCTGCGATAATCGAGCATGACCCAGCCGATCAGGATCGCCACCACGAGGGCGACAGCTGCGTAAGACGCCACGATGAAAGAGGCATAAGGACCGAGCGACATCGTCATGCAGCCCCAGCTTCTTTGGACGCGTTGTCTTCACGCGAACCGGCGGCCATGTCGCTCGAAAACGCCATGCGGCTGGCCTGCATCATCTGCAGCGAGCGGACACGGCGGCGCAAAATCTCGTTGCGCATCGCGGCCAGGTGCAGCGTGACGAACAGCAGCGTGAAGGCGACCGCCATCACCAGCAGCGGAATCAGGAACGACTTGTCCAGCGCCGAGCCGCCCATGCGCATCACCGAGGCGGGCTGGTGCAGCGTGTTCCACCAATCGACCGAGAACTTGATGATCGGCAGGTTGATCGCGCCGACCAAGGTCAGCACCGCGGCGGCGCGCGCTGCACGCGAGGGATCGTCGACGGCGCGCCACAGCGCCATCAGGCCGAGATACATCAGGAACAGGATCAGCACCGAGGTCAGCCGCGCGTCCCACTCCCAATAGGTGCCCCACATCGGCCGGCCCCAGAGCGAGCCCGTGAGCAGCGCGAGGAAGGTGAAGGCGGCGCCGATCGGAGCTGCGGCCTTGGCGGCGACGTCGGCGAGCGGATGCCGCCACACCAGCGTGCCCAACGATGCGATGCTCATCACGCCCCACACGAACATCGACAGCCAGGCATTGGGCACGTGGATGAACATGATCTTGACGGTCGCGCCCTGCTGATAGTCATCGGGCGCGAGCGCAGCTTGATAGAGACCGATCGTGAGCAGGATGATTGTCGCGGCCGCCAGCCACGGCAACACCCGCGCTGTCAGCGCGAGGAACCGCGTGGGGTTGGCGAGGTCGATCAGCGTCATGGTATCCTGATAATCACCGGGGGCCGCTCAGGCAATCAGCACGAAAGCCCGTCGCGAAAGTTGATCCGGGTCAAGGTCCGTCGAGCCCATCTCAGTCGAGGCCATGCCGCAGGCTTGCTGCGGCCGCGAACGGGCCGATCACGAGGCTGACCAGCGACAGCGCGCACAGGATCGAAAACGGCGCGCCGAAGGTCATGGGACCGACGATCACCGCCTGCGAGGCCGCAACGCCGAAAATCAGCACGGGAATCGACAGCGGCAGCACCAGCACCGCCATCAACAGCCCGCCGCGATGCAGCGTCACCGCCAGCGCCGCGCCGATCATGCCGGTGAAGGTCAGCGCCGGAGTGCCCGCCAGCAGCGTCAGCGCCACCGCGGCCGTGGCGATCATGTCGAGGTTGAGCAACAGGCCGAGCACGGGGGTTGCGACAATCAGCGGCAGGCCGGCGGCGAGCCAATGCGCCAGCGCCTTGGCGGCGCAGGCGAGTTCCAGCGGCGTCCGGCTCATCGTGATCAGGTCGAGCGAGCCGTCCTCATGGTCGGCCATGAACAGCCGGTCGAGGGTCAGCAGGCTGGCTAGGAGGGCGCCGAGCCAGAGGATCGCAGGTCCCAGCCGCGACAGCAGCGCCAGATCCGGCCCGACCGCGAACGGCATCAGCACCACCACGGTCAGGAAGAACAAGACCCCGATCAGCGCTCCGCCGCCGACGCGAAGCGCAATCCTGATGTCCCGGCGGATGAGGGCGGTGAGGGCGGTCATGAGAGGCTTCCAGCTTCTGGGAACGCATCCGACAGCCACAGGCACACTGCGCTCCCTTCCCCCTTGTGGGGGGAGGGAATGGAGAGAGCCGATCCCGGCCGCTTGGAAAACTGAGGGTGCCTGAACTTCACGCCCCACCCCCGATCCGCAGCTCCCGCGATTCGATCCCGAGCGGGGCATGCGTCGCCGCGACGATCATGCCGCCGCCGGCCAGATGCTCGCGCATCAGGCCGGCGAACATGTCCTGACCGGCGACATCAAGCGCATTGGTCGGCTCGTCCAGGAGCCAGACCGGGCGGCGGACCGTCAGCAGCCGCGCGAGCGAGAGCCGGCGGCGCTGTCCCGCGGACAGGAATCCGGCAGGCAGATGGATGGCGTGGTCGAGCCCCACCTTGGCAAGGCTCTCGACGGCATCGAAAAGCTCGCCGCCGAGAAAATCAGCCCAAAACGTCAGGTTTTCGGCCACGCTCAGCGCCGGCTTCAGGGCATCGCGATGGCCGAGATAGTGGCACTGCTCCGCCAGGGTCAGCTCACTATGGCCCCCCTCCAGCGCAATCGTCCCGCCGGCCGGAACGAGCAGGCCTGCGATCAGCCGCAGCAGCGAGGTCTTGCCCGATCCATTGCGCCCCATCACCGCGACGGCCTCGCCCGACCCGGCCGCGAAATCGAGCCCGGCGAACACCTCGCGCCCGCCCCGCACGCATCTCAGCCCGTGACCTGACAGCCGCATGTCGCCTTGGTTCAGTCCGCTCACAGCCGGGCCTCAGGAAATCTTGGGGTAGCGCATGGGAATTTTTGGCTCGCGAATTGCTGCGGCACGATAGTGGCTGTGGCGGCGCGGTTAGAAAGCTTCTATAAGCCCGGAACTACTTGATGCAGCAACTCAACCTGCCCCTGCAAGCGGCCCAGCCTGATACGCTGACGGTGTTAAAATACCCTGCCGGGTATAACTAGCAATTGGGATCTCCTACATGACCTCGCTCGACAGCTTCAAATGCAAAAAGACTCTCAAGGTCGGCGCCAAGACCTATGTCTATTACAGCCTGCCCACCGCCGAGAAGAATGGTCTGAAGGGAATTTCGAAACTTCCCTACTCGATGAAGGTCCTGCTCGAGAATTTGCTGCGCAACGAGGACGGCCGCTCGGTCAAGAAGGAAGACATCGTCGCGGTGTCGAAATGGCTGCGCAAGAAGTCGCTGGAGCATGAGATCGCCTTCCGCCCGGCGCGGGTGCTGATGCAGGACTTCACCGGCGTACCCGCGGTGGTCGACCTCGCCGCGATGCGCAACGCGATGCAGAAGCTCGGCGGCGAGCCTGAGAAGATCAACCCCTTGGTGCCCGTCGATCTCGTCATCGACCATTCCGTGATCGTGAACTTCTTCGGCGACAACAAGGCTTTCGGCAAGAACGTCACCGAGGAATACAAGCAGAACCAGGAGCGCTACGAGTTCCTGAAGTGGGGCCAGAAGGCCTTCTCGAACTTCTCCGTCGTGCCGCCCGGCACCGGCATCTGCCATCAGGTCAACCTCGAATATCTGGCCCAGACGGTCTGGACCAAGAAGGAGAAGATGACCGTCGGCAAGAAGACCGGCACCTTCGAGGTGGCCTATCCCGATTCGCTGGTCGGCACCGATTCGCACACCACCATGGTCAACGGCCTTGCCGTGCTCGGCTGGGGCGTCGGCGGCATCGAGGCGGAAGCCTGCATGCTCGGCCAGCCGCTGTCGATGCTGCTGCCCAACGTCGTCGGCTTCAAGCTGAAGGGCGCGCTGAAGGAAGGCGTCACCGCGACCGACCTCGTGCTCACCGTGACGCAGATGCTGCGCAAGCTTGGCGTGGTCGGCAAGTTCGTCGAGTTCTTCGGCCCCGGCCTCGACCACCTCTCGGTCGCCGACAAGGCGACGATCGCCAACATGGCGCCCGAATACGGCGCGACCTGCGGCTTCTTCCCGGTCGATGCCGCCGCGCTCGATTATCTCAAGACCTCCGGCCGTGCCTCGGCCCGCGTCGCGCTGGTGCAGGCCTATGCCAAGGCGCAGGGCCTGTTCCGCACGGCCAAGTCGCCCGACCCCGTGTTCACGGAAACGCTGACCCTCGACCTCGGCGACGTCGTGCCGTCGATGGCCGGCCCGAAGCGTCCCGAAGGCCGCATCGCGCTGCCGACCGTCGCGGACGGCTTCTCGCTCGCGCTTGCCAGCGAGTACAAGAAGGCCGAGGAGCCGGCCAAGCGTTTCCCCGTCGACGGCAAGAACTTCGACATCGGCCATGGCGACGTCGTGATCGCTGCGATCACCTCCTGCACCAACACCTCGAACCCGAGCGTGCTCATCGGTGCCGGCCTGCTCGCGCGCAATGCGGCTGCGAAGGGCCTCAAGGCCAAGCCGTGGGTGAAGACCTCGCTCGCGCCGGGCAGCCAGGTGGTCGCGGAATATCTCGCCAATTCCGGTCTGCAGCCCGATCTCGACAAAGTCGGATTCAACCTGGTCGGCTTCGGCTGCACCACCTGCATCGGCAATTCCGGTCCGCTGCCTGAGGAGATCTCGAAGTCGATCAACGACAACGGCGTCGTCGCGGCCGCCGTGCTCTCCGGCAACCGCAACTTCGAAGGCCGCGTTTCGCCGGATGTGCAGGCGAACTACCTGGCCTCGCCGCCGCTGGTGGTCGCCTACGCGCTCGCGGGCAGCGTCACCAAGAACCTCGCCACCGAGCCGCTCGGCGAGGGCAAGGACGGCAAGCCGGTGTACCTGAAGGACATCTGGCCGACGACCAAGGAGATCAACGCCTTCATGAAGAAGTTCGTGACCGCGTCGATCTTCAAGAAGAAGTATGCCGACGTGTTCAAGGGCGACACCAACTGGCGCAAGATCAAGACAGTCGAGAGTGAGACCTATCGCTGGAACATGTCTTCGACCTATGTGCAGAACCCGCCCTACTTCGAAGGCATGAAGAAGGAGCCGGAGCCGGTCACCGACATCGTCGAGGCGCGCATCCTCGCCATGTTCGGCGACAAGATCACCACCGACCACATCTCGCCGGCCGGCTCGATCAAGCTCACCTCGCCCGCCGGCAAATATCTCAGCGAGCACCAGGTGCGTCCGGCCGACTTCAACCAGTACGGCACGCGTCGCGGCAACCATGAAGTGATGATGCGCGGCACCTTCGCCAACATCCGCATCAAGAACTTCATGCTGAAGGGCGCGGACGGAAACATCCCCGAGGGCGGCCTGACCAAGCACTGGCCCGACGGCGAGCAGATGTCGATCTACGACGCCGCGATGAAGTACCAGGAAGAGAAGGTGCCGCTGGTGGTGTTCGCCGGTGCCGAGTATGGCAACGGCTCCTCGCGCGACTGGGCCGCCAAGGGCACGCGCCTGCTCGGCGTGCGCGCCGTGATCTGCCAGAGCTTCGAGCGCATCCACCGCTCCAACCTGGTCGGCATGGGCGTGCTGCCGCTGACCTTCGAGGAAGGCACCTCCTGGCAGTCGCTTGGGCTGAAGGGCGACGAGAAGGTGACCATCCGCGGCCTCGTCGGCGACCTCAAGCCGCGCCAGAAGCTGACCGCGGAGATCGTCTCCGGCGACGGTTCGCTGCAGCGCGTTTCGCTGCTCTGCCGCATCGATACGCTGGACGAGCTCGACTACTACCGCAACGGCGGCATCCTGCACTACGTGCTGCGCAAGCTCGCGGCGTAAACGCGGATTTGTGAATGATGGCTCACTGCGAAGTGAGTAGAAGCCTTAACGAAGGCGGCCTATCAAAGGCCGCCTTCGCGCGTTTGCGGTACGCTTCAGATGGGCCCGCCCGGCGGAAAACCTCCCTTTGGACGGTGGCCCGGATGGATGAATGTACCGCGCCCCGTAAGACTACGGTGACCATCCGGCGATAAGATTTCCCCCTGAGAGCAACGGTGTGCGGCGTTCGACATGACGACAATGACGGCTTCCCATCTGATTCCACGTTGGTCCGGCGCCCTCTGGTCGGGAGCTCTCGGCATATGTGCGATCATCGCCGTCATTCGTCCTGCCGAAGCTGAACCCCGCGCCGTCGTCGAATTGTTCACCTCGCAGGGCTGCTCCTCCTGCCCGCCCGCCGACCAGATCATCGGCGATCTCTCCAAGGACCCCTCGGTCATCGCGCTGAGCATGCCGATCGATTATTGGGACTATCTCGGCTGGAAGGACACGCTGGCGGATTCGCGCTTCTCTGCACGGCAGCGTGCCTATTCGCGCATGCGCGGCGACCGCGAGGTCTACACGCCGCAGGTCGTGGTCAACGGCTCCACCCATGTCATCGGCAGCGATCGCACCGGCATCGAGAACGCGATCGGCAAGACCGACAAGGGCACTGGCGTGATGAGCGTGCCGGTGACGATGTCGCTCTCGGGCAAGCAGATCAACGTGTCGGTAGCCGCAAGCAAGGAGCCCACGGTCTCGCGCGGCGAGGTCTGGATCTGCTCGATCGCGAAGTCGGTGCCGATCGCGATCACCCGCGGCGAGAACAAGGGACAGCAGGTCACCTATCACAACGTGGTGCGCAGCCTGCTCAAGGTCGGCGACTGGACCGGCCGTCCGGAGAGCTGGACGGTGCCGATCGAGAACCTCACGCGCGACGGCGTCGACGGCGCGGTGGTCTACGTCCAGGACGGCAGCCGCGAGAGGCCGGGCCCGATGCTGGGTGCGGCCTACACGTCGCTGCATTGAAGCAGGCAGAACGTCTCAGCAATTGATGCTCGTCATTCCGGGGCGCGCCTCTTGGCGCGAACCCGGAATCCATTTCTCAGCTTGTGTGATGGTAAATGGATTCCGGGCTCGCGCTTCGCGCGCCCGGGAATGACGGCGGACCCGGAAGCATCTCGGCACAAACAAAAAAGGACCAACTTGCGTTGGCCCTCCTTGTCGTGCGTACAGACCCGATCCTGTTCGACCCCGGGGGGCTGGGGGCTGAGGAATCCGGAACCGAAAGGACCGGGTCAACGCACGTCACCCTTTTCGCAGTGCAGGGCGGCAGGCGGTTGGCGGAAAAGCGGCGATACTATGATTCCTGCTAACGATCCCGTGACGGTTTGCCGCGACGGAGTTCCACCCTTGCGTGTGCCCTGATGCGACGCCGATTCGATGGGTCGAGCCCCTTGCGATGCGGAACGGTTGGCGCAATCATGCAATTGTCACGAACGCGGTTCCGGGACGATCTTGGCGGACGCGGGTAGCCGTGCGATGAGGAGGCGCTTCCCATGAGTCTGACGTCGGAGGATGCCGACCCGAGCGAGCAGCGCGCGGCGGCGCGTCCTGCCGCGGCGCTTGCGCAGCCGAACCGGGTGACGTTCAACCGGCTCGAGCTGCACCGGATTCTCAATCTCTACGGCCGCATGGTCGCCGACGGCGAATGGCGCGACTATGCCATCGACTTCCTGAAGGACCGCGCCGTGTTCTCGGTCTATCGCCGCGCCTCGGAAGTGCCGATCTATCGCATCGAGAAGGACCCGCGCCTGGCGCGCAAACAGGGCATGTACAGCGTGATCTCGGCGACCGGCCTGATCCTGCGTCGCGGCCACGAGCTCGAGCGGGTGCTGCTGGTGATCGATCGCAAATTGGCGGTGGTTTAGCCGAACCATCGATCGTCATTCCGGGGCGCGACGAAGTCGCTAGCCCGGAATCCATCCCTCCCTCCACCGCCCCTGCCGTTCAATGGATTCCGGGTTCGATGCTGTGCATCGCCCCGGAATGACGGATGAACTACTTCCCCGGCACCGTGCTTGCGCCCTCGCCGAGGTCGCGCTGCATCATCACGGTGTCCAGCCAGCGGCCGAATTTCAGCCCGACACTGGGATGCGTGCCGATCATCTTGAAGCCGCACCTTGTGTGCACGCCGATCGACCCGGCATTGGCGGAATCGCCGATGACAGCGATCATCTGGCGAAAGCCGCGCGCTTCGCATTCGACGATCAGCCGTTCCAGCAGCATTGAGCCGACGCCGCGGCGGTGGAAGGACGGATCGAGATAGATCGAGTTCTCCACCGTGAAGCGATAGGCGGGCCGCGGCCGGTAGGCGCCGGCATAGGCATAGCCGGCCACGCGGCCGTCCAGCATGGCGACGAAATAGGGATAGCCGCCGTCGATCAGCGCGCGATAGCGGCGCGTCATTTCCGAGAGGTCGGGCGGCTCCAGCTCGAACGTCGCCGTGCCCTCGCGGACGGCCTGCTGGTAGATGGCGGTGACGGCGGGGAGGTCGGCCTCGGTGGTGGGCCTGATATCGGGTGCGGACATGGGGGAAGGATAGAGCGTTCCCTGAGGGGCCGGAAGAGGCTGCGCTGCCTCCACACCCGTCATTGCGAGCGCAGCGAAGCAATCCAGAAATGCATCTGCGGAGGGGCTCTGGATTGCGTCGTCGCATCGGCGCAAAATTGCTGCGCAATTTTGTCGCGAGCTCCTCGCAATGACGGGGAGAGGCCGTACCCTCCAAACAAAAACCCCGGCCTTTCGGCCGGGGTTCGTGTCCGTTCTCTCGTCTCAGAGCTTACTCGCGCTGGCCGAGGAGCTGCAGCAGCAGCGTGAACAGGTTGATGAAGTTCAGGTACAGCGACAGTGCGCCGGTGATGGCCGAACGCTCTGCGACGTCACCGCCGGCCGAGGCATAGCCGTAGATGTAGTCGTTCTTCAGCCGCTGGGTATCCCAGGCGGTCAGGCCCGAGAACACCAGCACGCCGACCACCGACACGATGAACTGCAGCATCGAGCTGGCCAGGAACAGGTTCACCAGGCTGGCGAGAACGATGCCGATCAGGCCCATGAACAGGAACGAGCCCATGCCGGTCAGGTCACGCTTGGTGGTGTAGCCGTAGAGGCTCAGCGCACCGAAGGTCGCCGCGGTGATGAAGAACACCCGCACGATCGAGGTGTGCGTGAACACCAGGAAGATCGACGACAGCGAGATGCCCATCAGCGCCGCGAACACCCAGAACAGGATCTGGGCGGTCGAGGGTGCCAGACGGTTGATGCCCGCCGAGATCACGAACACCATCGCGAGCGGCGCCAGGATGAACAGCCACTTCAGGGGGCTGACGAACATGGCGTAGCCGAACGGTGTCAGGAACACCTTGCCGACGCGGACGGCGTCCGCCGTCGGAACGTCGGTCACGGCGGCCATGTAGACGCCGAGCGCGGCAAGGCCGGTGATGGCCAGGCCAATGCTCATGTAGTTGTAGATGCGCAGCATATAGGCGCGCAGGCCGGCATCGACCGTCGCGGCGTCAACACGCCCGGCGGCCCTGCCGAAAGGAGAAGCGTAGTTACGGTCTAGGTCCGACATGGTCGAATTCCCGTTGGTTGGTCCGGTCCGGCACGAGGGTCGCCATGCCGCCGGTTCGTCAAATTCTATCTCGGAGACCGCTGCCAGCCGACTGAATTTTGGCTCACAATCGGGGCTCCGAACCCATCCGATATGTGGGAAACTAACACATTCGCCGCAACCTTCCACGCGCGGCTGAATGTCGCCCTCGGCGTCAATCCTGACGCGAAGCTGACCGGTAGCGTGGTTAATCGCCGAAACCGGGCCGATTCCGGGCAGCCCGATCCGCCGCTACATTTTGTCACAAATTTCGCAACACCGTCGCCGGCTTTTTGTTCAATGCCAGCAGCGTGCCGGCAAGCCCGAGCCCGACGGTCACGACCAGCGCGGCGGCGACCACCCCGGCGGCGCTGCCGGCCTGCCAGACGAAGCTCAGCGTCATCAGCCGCGTCACGATCAGCCAGGCCGCGATGCTGCCCGCGATCACCCCGAACACCGCGGTGGCAAGGCCGATCAGGAGGTATTCGAGGGCATAGGCGCCGAGCAGCCGCAGCCGCGTCGCACCCAGGGTCTTGAGGATCACCGCATCATAGACGCGGTGGCGGTGGCCGGCGGCGAGCGCCCCGCCCAGCACCAGGATCGCCGAGATCAGCGTCACGGCGCTGGCGCCGCGGATCGCCAGGGCCAGATTGGTCACCACAGAGCCGACCGTCTCCATCACCTCGCGCACGCGCACGCTCGTCACCATCGGATAGGCGTCGGCGACCTCCTTGATGATCTTGCCGTCGCCCGCCGCCTTTCCGCCCGCTTCTGTCAGCGTCGCGATATGGGTGTGCGGCGCGCCCTTGAAGGCGTTGGGCGAGAACACCAGGACGAAATTGATGCCGAGACCCTGCCAGTCGATCGTGCGCAAATTGCTGATCTTGGCCGGAATGTCGCGGCCGAGCACGTTGACCACGACCTCGTCGCCGAGCTTGAGGCCGAGCCCGTCGGCAATCTTCTTCTCCAACGAGACCAGCGGCGGGCCGGAATAATCGGCGCGCCACCATTCGCCCTCGACCACCTTGGAGCCCTTCGGCAGCTCGGCGGTGTAGGTCAGGCCGCGATCGCTCTGCAGCACCCATTCGGAATCCGTGGTCGGCTTGAGCTCCTCGGCGCGCACCCCGCGCGCGGCGACGATGCGTCCGCGCAGCATCGGCACGTCCTCGATCCTGGCGCCGGGGGCGATCTGGCGCAGATAGCCATCGAACTGCTCGGCCTGCGCGCTCGGAATGTCGATGAAGAAGAACGATGGCGCCTGGTCGGGGAGCGCCGCCAGGAACTGCCGGCGCAGATTGCCGTCGATCTGGGTGATGGTGACGAGCACGGCGAGCCCGAGCCCCAGCGACAGCACGACGGACGGCGTCAGCGCGCCCGGCCGGTGGATGTTGGCGATCGCAAGCCGCAGCATCGGCAGCCGCGTCCGTGGCAGCCGTCGTGCGATCGTCATCAGCAGGGCGGCGATGCCGCGCAGCAAGGCGAACACGACCACCGAGGAAGCCACGAACACCGCGGCGATGCGCCTGTCGAACGACAGGCCGATCACGACCGTGATGAGGAGTGCGATCACGACGGCCATGAACACGAGATAGCTCGCGCGTGGCCGGTGCCATTCGGAGCTGATGGTGTCGCGGAACAGCGCGGCCACCGGCACGTCGTGCACGCGCGCGAGCGGCCACAGGCCGAAGGCGAGCGCGGTGAGGAGGCCGTAGAGGAAGGACAGCGCGAGCTCGTCGGTGTGCACGGCCGGCACCACCGGCAGCGGCAACAGCTTGCCGAACAGGCCAACGATCGCAAAGGGCATCGCGGCGCCGAGCGCCAGGCCGATCACGGACCCGATCGCGGCCAGCAGGACCACTTGCGCCAGGTAGATGCCGAACACGTCCCGGCCGGTGGCCCCGACGGCCTTGAAGGCAGCGATCACCTCGAGCTTGCGGTCGATGTGACTCTTGACGGCATTGGCGACGCCGACGCCGCCGACCAGCAGCGCGGCAAGGCCGACCAGCGTCAGGAACTGCGTGAAGCGGTTGATGTTGCGCTCGAGCTGCGGCGAGGCGTTGGAGCGGCTGCGGATCTCCCAGCCGGCCTGCGGCGCGGCGCTGCGCGCATCCGCGATGAAGGCTTCGGTGGCGCGCTCGTTGTTCGCGGCCTCCGGCAGCTTGACCCGGTAGACCCAGCGCACCAGGCTGCCGGGCTGGATCAGGCCGGTGGCGCGCAAGGCCGCCTCGCTGATCAGAAAGCGCGGCCCGAAGCCGATGCCGCCGGCGAGCTTGTCCGGCTCGGCCTCGACGGTGGAGCGGATCTGGAACGTTGCGGACCCGATCGTGACGCGGTCGCCGGTCTTGAGCGAGAGCCGCGCCAGCAGCGTCGGATCGGCGGCGGCACCGAACGCGCCGTCACGCTCGGCGAGCAGATCGGCCATCGGCAGCTTTGGTGCCAGCGTCAGCTGTCCCAGCATCGGATAGGTGTTATCGACCGCCTTCATCTCGACCAGCGCCAGCTTGCCGTCAGCCGAACGCGCCATGCCGCGCAAGGTCGCAGCCGCCGACAGCGTGCCGCGCGAGCGCAGGAACGCGACCTCTTCCGGCTTGGCCTCGCGCTGGAACAGCACGAAAGAGACGTCGCCGCCGAGCAGCGTGCGGCCTTCGCGCGCCAGACCGTCGCTCAGGCTCGCCGACACCGAGCCGACGCCGGCGATCGCCATCACGCCGAGCGCGATGCAGGCGATGAAGACGTAGAAGCCGCGCAGGCCGCCGCGCAATTCGCGCAAGGCGTAGCGCAGCGACAGCGCGACGGCGTTCGGCTTCGGGAACGATTCGGCCACGGCGCTCATGCGGGCGCAGACTGCGTGTCGATGCGCCCGGAACGCAGGCGGATGACGCGATCGCAGCGATGCGCGAGCGAGGAATCGTGCGTCACCAGCACCAAGGTCATGCCGCGCTCGGCATGCTTGCTGAACAGCAGATCGACGATCTGCTTACCGGTTGCTTCGTCGAGATTGCCGGTCGGCTCGTCAGCGACCAGGATCGCGGGATCCGGCGCCAGCGCGCGGGCGAGCGCGACGCGCTGCTGCTCGCCGCCGGAGAGCTGGGTCGGATAATGATGCAGGCGGTCACCGAGCCCGACCGATTGCAGCTCCTCTGCCGCGCGCTTGGCGGCATCGGGGTTGCCGGCGAGCTCGAGCGGCACAGCAACGTTCTCCAGCGCCGTCATGGTCGGGATCAGGTGGAAGGACTGGAAGACGATGCCGACCTGGCGGCCGCGGAAGCGCGCCAGCGCGTCCTCGTCGAGGGCATTGAAAGGCGTGCCATTCACCACCACCTCTCCGCTATCAGGACGTTCCAGCCCCGCCATCACCATCAGCAGCGTGGATTTGCCCGAGCCTGACGGGCCGATCAGGCCGATCGTCTCGCTCCGGCCGACCCGCAGGCTGATATCCTTGAGGATGTGAACGCGTGCCGCGCCCGTGCCCAATGAGAGGTTGACGTTGGAGATGGCGATGGTGTCCGCGGTAGCGGCGAGCGAAGAGGGGTCGATGCGAGTGTCCATGGTCCGGTCATATGGCAAGTCCGCACGCGGGGTCGAGAGGCGTTACGGATTGTTCATGCACATAGCCGTGTTGATGCTCGCCGTCATGACGATGGCGAACCCCGCTTGGGCGGGTGCGACAAAACCGGTCAAGCTGGTCGTCCTCGGCGATTCCTTAAGCGCGGGCCTTGGCCTTCCGGCCCAGGAGGCGTTCCCCCAAAAGCTTCAAAAAGCCTTGCGGGCCAAAGGCATAGAGGTCGACATGACCAATGCCGGGGTGTCCGGCGACACCACCTCGGGCGGCCGCGACCGGCTCGACTGGTCGGTGCCCGATGGAACTGACGGCGTCATCGTCGAGCTCGGCGCCAATGACGCGCTGCGCGGCATCGATCCCGACGTGGCGCGCGCCGCGCTGACCGACATCGTCCAGCGGCTCAAGGCGCGAAAGATTGCGGTCATGCTCTGCGGCATGCTGGCGCCGCCGAATTACGGCGCCGAATACGCCGCGCGCTTCAATTCGATTTATCCGGATCTGGCGAAGACATTCGACGTGCCGCTCTATCCGTTCTTCCTCGAAGGCGTCGCGGCCGAGGCCAAGCTCAACCAGGCCGACGGCATTCATCCGACCGCTGAAGGCGTCGACATCATCGTCGGCAGGATCATGCCCATGGTGGAGGCATTCATTGGCACGATCGCTGAGCAACGGCGTTGAAACCAGGCAGCGCTAACCCTAATTCCCAGGGTTTTACCGGGGTGAGGCGCGGTGTGCTTCGCAGAGTCACACAACTGCGATAGGAATCAGGGTACCGGTGATTCGTCGCCGGCTCTAATTTGGATATGGTTCTCGCTGTTCGAGCACCGTACCCAAGCATCGGGAGTGCGAAACGATGCCGCGTTTGTTCACGGGTCTGGAAATTCCGGCCGAAATCGGCCAGTCGCTTTCCAACTTGAGAGGTGGCCTCCCCGGCGCCCGCTGGATCGATCCCGAAAATTATCACGTCACCCTGCGCTTCATCGGCGACATCGACGGCGCTTCCGCCAACGAGATCGCTTCGATGCTGTTTCGCGTCGACCGCAAGCCGTTCGAGGTGAAGGTGCAGGGGCTCACCAGCTTCGGCGGCCGCAAGCCCCGCGCGGTGGTCGCCACGATTGCGCCGAGCAAGCCGCTGATGGAATTGCAGGCCGAGCTCGAGCGCATGATGCAGCGGATCGGCCTCGACCCGGAGGGACGCAAGTTCATTCCGCACGTCACGCTCGCGAGGCTTCACGACGCCTCCGACCGCGACGTCGCCGACTATCTCTCGCTGCGCGGCTATTTCCCGAGCAGGGCGTTCATGGCCGAACGCTTCGTGCTGTTCTCCTCGCGCGCATCGACGGGCGGCGGCCCGTATGTGGTCGAGGACGCCTACGAGCTGTGTGAGTAATTTCTTTCTTAACCTCTCCCCGTTTGCGGGGAGAGGTCGGATCGCTCTCGCGATCCGGGTGAGGGGGGACAGGTCTTTCGATGGATCTCATACGCGGATAGAGCCCCTCACCCCGACCCTCCCAGCGCGAGCGAAGCTCGTCGCGCCCCCGTAAGAACGGGGCGAGGGAGAAGAAACGCGCATACCTCTGACCCCATTTCACGGCTTGCAATTTCCGTCCGTCTCTGGCGGTAAAGAGCCATGCTCTCCACCCCAAATCCCTCATTCCGCGAGGCCTATCAGGCCGAGATCGCGTCCGGCGCGATCGAGCCGGATCCCGCGCAGGCCGAGGTCGCCGAGGCCTATGCGGCGCTGGACCTGCGGCTTTCGACCTACAAGCCCACCCGCAAGCAGGGCCTGCTCAGCCGCCTGTTCAGCTCTGGTGACAAGGACGAGGCGCCGCGCGGGCTTTACATCCACGGCGAGGTCGGCCGCGGCAAGACCATGCTGATGGACCTGTTCTTCCAGCACTCATCGGTCGAGCATAAGCGCCGCGCGCATTTCCACGAGTTCATGGCGGACGTGCACGAGCGCATCTACGATTATCGCCAGAGCATCGCGCGCGGCGAGATCGCCGACAGCGACGTCATCGCTCTGACGGCCAATGCGATCTTCGAGGAGAGCTGGCTGCTCTGCTTCGACGAATTCCATGTCACCGACATCGCGGACGCGATGATCCTGGGCCGCCTGTTCGCCAAATTATTCGAGCTCGGCACCGTCGTGGTCGCGACCTCCAACGTCGCGCCCGACGATCTCTATAAGGGCGGTCTCAACCGCTCGCTGTTCCTGCCCTTCATCAAGCAGATCACCGACCACATGGACGTCGCGCGGCTCGATGCGCGCACCGACTTCCGCCTGGAGAAGCTGCAGGGCGTGCCAATGTGGCTGACACCGGCCGATGGCGATGCGGATGCCGCGCTCGACCGTGCCTGGAAGCGGATGACGGGCGGCGCCAAATGCCGCTCGCGTGACATTTCGATCAAGGGCCGCATTCTGCACGTGCCGTGCTCGGCCCATGGCGTGGCGCGATTCTCCTTCGCCGACCTCTGCGAGCAGCCGCTCGGTGCATCCGACTACCTCAGGCTGGCGCACGACTATCACACCCTCCTGGTCGACCATATTCCAGTGATGGACCTCTCCCAGCGCAACGCGGCCAAGCGCTTCATCACCCTGATCGATACGCTCTATGACAACGCCGTGAAGCTGATGGCCTCGGCCGACGCCAATCCGATCTCGCTCTACCTCGCGACCGATGGCGCCGAGGCCATGGAGTTCAACCGGACCGCCTCGCGCCTGATCGAAATGAGCTCGGAATCCTATCTGGCGCTGCCTCACGGCCGCAAGGATTCCACCGCCAGCGGCTCGACCAAGGGCTTGGTCGAGACTTAAGTCCTATCCCCGCCGTCATTCCGGGGCGTCGCAAAGCGACGAGCCCGGAATCCATACTCCGGATGGTGGTTATGGATTTCGGGCTCGCGCTTCGCGCGCCCCGGAATGACGGCCGGGGTATGCTGGCTGCTATCTCGGCAAGCCCGACAATTGGGCATTGGGCGACTTGAACGGGGGAGACGAAAGGGATAACCACCCGTCTCAGTTTCCCCTCCTTACGTGTCTAAAGGACAGGTTCACATGGCGCGCGACAAGATTGCTTTGATTGGCTCCGGCCAGATCGGCGGAACGCTGGCTCACCTCATCGGCCTGAAAGAACTGGGCGACGTCGTGATGTTCGACATCGCCGAGGGCGTGCCGCAGGGCAAGGCGCTCGACATCGCGCAGTCCTCGCCGGTCGACGGCTTCGACGCCCACTACACCGGCGCGAACTCCTATGAGGCGCTCGACAACGCCAAGGTCTGCATCGTCACCGCCGGCGTGCCGCGCAAGCCCGGCATGAGCCGCGACGACCTCCTCTCCATCAACCTCAAGGTCATGGAGCAGGTCGGCGCCGGCATCAAGAAGTACGCCCCCGACGCCTTCGTCATCTGCATCACCAACCCGCTCGATGCCATGGTCTGGGCGCTGCAGAAGGCTTCGGGGCTGCCGCACAAGAAGGTCGTCGGCATGGCCGGCGTGCTGGATTCGGCCCGCTTCCGCTACTTCCTCGCCGACGAGTTCAACGTCTCGGTCGAGGACGTCACCGCCTTCGTGCTCGGCGGCCACGGCGACACCATGGTGCCGCTGGTGAAGTACTCCACCGTCGCCGGCATCCCGCTGCCCGACCTCGTCAAGATGGGCTGGACCTCACAGGCGCGCCTCGACGAGATCGTCGACCGCACCCGCAATGGCGGCGCCGAGATCGTCAACCTGCTCAAGACCGGCTCGGCCTTCTACGCCCCTGCCGCCTCCGCGATCGCGATGGCCGAGAGCTATCTGAAGGACAAGAAGCGCGTGCTGCCCTGCGCCGCCTATCTCAACGGCGAGTACAGCGTGAAGGACATGTATGTCGGCGTGCCCGTCGTGATCGGCGCCAAGGGCGTCGAGCGCGTGGTCGAGATCGAACTCGCCGGCAAGGACCGCGAGGCGTTTGACAAGTCGGTCGGTGCCGTGCAGGGCTTGGTCGATGCCTGCAAGAAGATCGCACCCGATCTTCTCGGCCGCTAAGGCAAAGCAATACCCGCCGAAGATCGAAACCCGGTCTTCGGCGGTTTCACTTCCGGACCCCGGCTGACCGGGGTGGGGTTCCGGTCTCGGTAGATCTCGATTGTCAAAGAATCCGGGTTGCAGTTCCTGTGGTATATGGTATGCCAGCCACAAGACTGAGGTGGGCCCATGAGGTCACCGCCCGCGGGTTCAGGGAGCGACCATATGAATATCCATGAATATCAGGCCAAAGCGCTGCTGCATGAATTCGGCGTTCCGATTTCGCGCGGCGTAGCGGTTCTCAAGGCCTCGGACTCCGACGCCGCCGCAAGACAGCTTCCCGGCCCGGTCTGGGTGGTGAAGAGCCAGATCCATGCCGGCGGGCGCGGCAAGGGCAAGTTCAAGGAAGCATCCGCCGGCGACAAAGGCGGCGTCCGCATCGCCAAGTCGGTGGAAGAGGTCAACGAATTCGCCAAGCAGATGCTGGGCGCGACGCTGGTCACCGTGCAGACGGGACCTGCCGGCAAGCAGGTCAACCGCCTCTACATCGAGGACGGCTCCGACATCGACAAGGAATTCTACCTCTCGATCCTGGTCGACCGCGAGACCTCGCGCGTCTCCTTCGTGGTGTCGACCGAAGGCGGCGTCAACATCGAGGACGTCGCGCACAACACGCCGGAGAAGATCGTGACCTTCTCGGTCGATCCGGCGACCGGCATCATGGGCCATCATGGCCGCACGGTCGCGAAGGCGCTGAATCTGTCCGGCGACCTCGCCAAGCAGGCCGAGAAGCTCACCGCGCAGCTCTACGCGGCCTTCGTCGCCAAGGACATGTCGATGCTGGAGATCAATCCGCTGGTCGTGACCAAGCAGGGCGAGCTCCGCGTGCTCGATGCCAAGGTGTCCTTCGACGACAACGCCCTGTTCCGCCATCCCGAGATCGCGGTGTCGTTGCGCGATCTGACCGAGGAAGACGCCAAGGAAATCGAGGCGTCGAAATACGATCTCAACTACGTCACGCTCGACGGCAATATCGGCTGCATGGTCAACGGCGCCGGTCTCGCCATGGCGACGATGGACATCATCAAGCTCTACGGCATGGCGCCGGCCAACTTCCTCGACGTCGGCGGCAGCGCCAGCAAGGAGAAGGTCGCGGCCGCGTTCAAGATCATCACCGCCGATCCCAACGTGAAGGGCATCCTGGTCAACATCTTCGGCGGCATCATGAAGTGCGACGTGATCGCCGAGGGCGTCACGGCTGCGGTTCGCGAGGTCGGCCTGAGCGTGCCGCTGGTGGTCCGTCTCGAAGGCACCAATGTCGAGCTCGGCAAGAAGATCATCCGTGAATCCGGACTGAACGTGGTGCCCGCCGACAATCTCGACGACGCCGCGCAGAAGATCGTGAAGGCCGTCAAGGGAGGCTAGCGCCATGGCCCAGGACCATCTCGCCGCATCATCTCCGCTCCCCGAGCATGCGCGCCTCGCCGCGTTCGCCGGCGAATGGGATGGTGAGGAGATGGTCTTCCCGTCGCGCTGGACGGCGGGCGGGCCGGCGACCTCGCGCACCGTCGCGCGCATGGATCTCAACGGCTTTTATCTGATCCAGGACTCCGTCCAGATGCGCGACGGCAAGCAGGTCTTCGCCACCCACGGCATCTTCACCTTCGACCGCGACGACCGGACCTACAAATTGTTTTGGTACGATTCGCTCGGCTATACGCCGCCATCGCCCGCCTCGGGCGGCTGGGCCGGCAAGACCCTGACGCTGGTGCGCGGTTCGCTCCGCGGCAATGCGCGCCACGTCTACGAGATCATCAATGAGGATTCCTACTCGTTGAAGATTCAATTCTCGCCGGACGCGGAAGGCTGGTCCGACGTCCTCACCGGCGTCTACCGCCGCATCCACTGACCCACTCACTCTGTTAGTTTCGCGAAAGCAGACCTCATGTCCATCCTGATCGACAAGAACACCAAGGTCATCTGCCAGGGCTTCACCGGCAAGAACGGCACCTTCCACTCGGAGGCCGCGATCGCCTACGGCACCAAGATGGTCGGCGGCACCTCGCCGGGCAAAGGCGGCTCGACGCATCTTGGCCTGCCGGTGTTCGACACCGTGCGCGAGGCGCGTGAGAAGACCGGCGCCGACGCTTCGGTGATCTACGTGCCGCCGCCGGGCGCAGCCGACGCGATCTGCGAAGCCATCGACGCCGAGGTCCCGCTGATCGTCTGCATCACCGAGGGCATTCCTGTGATCGACATGGTTCGCGTCAAGCGCTCGCTGCTCGGCTCCAAGTCGCGCCTGATCGGGCCGAACTGCCCGGGCGTCATGACCGCCGGCGAGTGCAAGATCGGCATCATGCCCGCCAACATCTTCAAGACCGGCTCGGTCGGCATCGTCTCCCGCTCGGGCACGCTGACCTATGAAGCGGTGTTCCAGACCTCCCAGGAAGGCCTCGGCCAGACCACCGCGGTCGGCATCGGCGGCGACCCGGTCAAGGGCACCGAGTTCATCGACGTGCTGGAGATGCTGCTCGCCGACCCCAAGACCGAATCGATCATCATGATCGGCGAGATCGGCGGTTCCGCCGAGGAGGACGCCGCCCAGTTCCTCAAGGACGAGGCCAAGCGTGGCCGCAAGAAGCCGATGGTCGGCTTCATCGCCGGCGTCACCGCCCCTCCCGGCCGCCGCATGGGTCATGCCGGCGCCATCATCTCCGGCGGCAAGGGCGATGCCGGTTCCAAGACCGAGGCGATGAAATCCGCAGGGATTACAGTGTCCTCGTCGCCCGCCCGCCTCGGCCACACGCTTGCCGAAAAGTTGAAAGGCTAATTCAGTTCTTCGTGCTTTTCCGGGCGAAGTTTCGCAGCAAATAGGGTAAAGGGTGCCTGTCGCGTCGAGCCCTGTCGGGGGAGCTCGGCGCCAGCGCCGTTTGTTATGCGCGAATCGAAATCGCCAGGAACTCAAGTATGTCTCGCCAGGACGCGAACGCAGCCTTTGCCCTGTCATCCTTTTTGCAGGGCACCAACGCCACCTACATCGACGAAATCTACGCCCGCTACCAGAAGGACCCGTGCTCGGTCGATGCCGAGTGGCAGGAGTTCTTCAAGAGCCTGAACGACGCGCCGGCTGACATCAGCAAGAACGCGGAAGGCCCGTCCTGGGAGCGCGACAACTGGCCGCTGACCCCGAAGGACGATCTGACCTCCGCCCTCGACGGCAACTGGGCCGAGGTCGAGAAGACGGTCAGTGGCAAGATCGCCGCCAAGGCGCAGGCCAAGGGGGCCGACATCTCCTCCGCCGACCTGCTTCAGGCGACGCGCGATTCCGTCCGCGCCCTGATGCTGATCCGCTCCTACCGCATGCGCGGCCACTTCCACGCCAAGCTCGATCCGCTCGGCATCGAAGCCCAGCGTAACCGCGAAGAGCTCGATCCGCGCACCTACGGCTTCAGCGAAGCCGATTTCGACCGCAAGATCTTCCTCGATCACGTGCTCGGCCTCGAATACGGCACGTTGCGCGAGATCACCGCGATCTGCGAGCGCACCTACTGCCAGACGCTCGGCGTCGAGTTCATGCACATCAGCAACGCGGCGCAGAAGGCCTGGATCCAGGAGCGCATCGAGGGACCCGACAAGGAGATCTCGTTCACGCGTGAAGGCCGCAGGGCCATCCTGCAGAAGCTGATCGAAGCCGAGGGTTTCGAAAAGTTCTGCGACACCAAGTTCACCGGCACCAAGCGCTTCGGCCTCGACGGCGGTGAAGCCCTGATCCCCGCGCTCGAGCAGATCATCAAGCGCGGCGGCAATCTCGGCGTGAAGGAAATCGTGCTCGGCATGCCGCATCGCGGCCGCCTCAACGTGCTGACCCAGGTGTTGGGCAAGGCCCATCGCGCACTATTCCACGAGTTCAAGGGCGGCTCGGCCAATCCCGACGCGGTCGAAGGCTCCGGCGACGTCAAGTATCACCTCGGCGCCTCCTCGGACCGCGAGTTCGACGGCAACCGCATCCACCTGTCGCTGACCGCCAACCCCTCGCATCTCGAGATCGTCGATCCCGTCGTGCTCGGCAAGGTCCGCGCCAAGCAGGACCAGCACGGCGATCCCCCTGATATGCGCATCTCGGTGATGCCGCTCCTGATGCACGGCGACGCCGCCTTCGCCGGCCAGGGCGTGGTTGCTGAATGCTTCGGCCTGTCCGACCTGAAGGGCTACCGCACCGGCGGCTCCGTGCACTTCATCGTCAACAACCAGATCGGCTTCACCACCTATCCGCGCTACTCGCGCTCCTCGCCCTATCCGTCGGATGTGGCGAAGATGATCGATGCGCCGATCTTCCACGTCAACGGCGACGATCCGGAAGCCGTCGTGTTCGCGGCCAAGGTCGCGACCGAATTCCGGCAGAAGTTCCACAAGCCCGTCGTCATCGACATGTGGTGCTACCGCCGCTACGGCCACAATGAGGGCGATGAGCCGGCCTTCACCCAGCCGGTGATGTACAAGCGGATCGCCGCCCATCCCTCGACGCTGACGCTCTACTCCAAGCGCCTGATCGCGGAAGGCGTCGTCACCGAGGGCGAGGTCGACAAGCTGAAGGCGGACTGGCGCGCCCGGCTCGATGCCGAGTTCGAGGCCGGCACCTCCTACAAGCCGAACAAGGCCGACTGGCTCGACGGCAAGTGGGCGGGCTTCAAGATCGCCGACCAGGAAGAGGATGCGCGGCGCGGCGTCACCGGCGTCGACATCGCCACGCTGAAGGACATCGGCCGCAAGATCACCAAGGTGCCGGACGGTTTCCGCGTTCACCGCACCATTCAGCGCTTCCTCGATAACCGCGCCAAGGCGATCGAGAGCGGCAACGGCATCGACTGGGCGACCGGCGAGGCGCTGGCGTTCTGCTCGCTGCTCAACGAAAACCACCACGTCCGCCTGTCCGGACAGGATTCGGAACGCGGCACCTTCTCGCAGCGCCATTCGGTCCTGATCGACCAGGAAGACGAAAGCCGCTACACGCCGTTCAACCATCTCGGCCACGAGCAGGGCCATTACGAGGTCATCAACTCGCTGCTGTCGGAAGAGGCCGTGCTCGGTTTCGAATACGGCTATTCGCTCGCCGAGCCGAACACGCTGACGCTGTGGGAAGCCCAGTTCGGCGACTTCGCCAACGGCGCGCAGGTCGTGTTCGACCAGTTCATCTCCTCGGGCGAGCGCAAATGGCTGCGCATGTCCGGTCTGGTCTGCCTGTTGCCGCACGGCTATGAGGGCCAGGGGCCGGAGCACTCCTCGGCGCGCCTCGAGCGCTACTTGCAGATGTGCGCGGAAGACAACATGCAGGTGGTCTACCCGACCACGCCGGCGAACTATTTCCACGTGCTGCGCCGGCAGCTGCACCGCGAGATCCGCAAGCCGCTGATCATGATGACGCCGAAGTCGCTGCTGCGTCACAAGCGGGCGGTGTCGCGTCTCGACGAGCTCGCGAAGGGCACGACCTTCCACCGCATCCTCTACGATGACGCCCAGATGCTGCCGAACGAGGCGATCAAGCTCGTCCCCGACGAGAAGATCCGCCGCATCGTGCTGTGCTCCGGCAAGGTCTATTACGACCTCTACGAGGAGCGCGAGAAGCGCGGCATCGACGACATCTACCTGATGCGCGTCGAGCAGCTCTATCCGGTGCCGCTGAAGGCGCTGGTGGCCGAGCTGTCGCGCTTCAAGAAGGCCGAGATGGTGTGGTGCCAGGAAGAGCCCCGCAACATGGGTGCCTGGCACTTCATCGAGCCCTATCTGGAATGGGTGCTGAACCAGGTGAACGGCGCGAGCCGGCGTCCGCGTTATGTCGGCCGCGCCGCTTCCGCCGCGACCGCAACGGGTCTGATGTCCAAGCATCAGGCTCAGCTGAAGGCGTTCCTGGACGAAGCACTGAGCTGAGAAGTTTTTTTAGGACTCTGTCATGCCCCGCGAAGGCGGGGCATCCAGTACTCCGCGGCTTTCGTTCTGATCACGAAGGTCACGGCGTACTGGATTGCCCGCCTTCGCGGGCAATGACGTATGAAATTCATGACCGCTACCTGCGATCCCTTGAGGAAGAGACCATGACTGAAATTCGTGTGCCGACGCTCGGCGAATCCGTCACCGAGGCCACCATCGGCCGTTGGTTCAAGAAGGCCGGCGACCCCGTCGCCGTCGACGAGCCCCTGGTGGAGCTCGAGACCGACAAGGTCACCATCGAAGTCCCCGCGCCGACCGCCGGCACGCTGAGCGAGATCATCGCTGCCGATGGTGCGACCGTTGCCGTGGGCG
The DNA here is from genome assembly GCF_025200905.1 of Bradyrhizobium yuanmingense. Classification (NCBI taxonomy): domain Bacteria; kingdom Pseudomonadati; phylum Pseudomonadota; class Alphaproteobacteria; order Hyphomicrobiales; family Nitrobacteraceae; genus Bradyrhizobium; species Bradyrhizobium yuanmingense. Next base: position 7,712,221 of record NZ_CP104173.1, read on the forward strand.
CGCTGCTCGGTCAGATCACCGATGGTGCCGGCGCAGCCAAGCCCGCCGCCGCGCCGGCCAAGGCTGCGGCGCCTGCAGCTGCTGCCGCCGCTCCCGCGCCGGCTCCCGCTGCCGCGAAGGCGCCGCCGGCCGATGCGCCGCTCGCGCCGTCCGTGCGCAAACTGTCGGCCGAGACCGGCATCGACGCCTCGACCGTGCCGGGCTCCGGCAAGGACGGCCGCGTCACCAAGGGCGACATGCTGGCCGCGATCGAGCGCGCCGCCTCGGCGCCGACGCCGGTCAATCAGCCCGCCGCTGCCGTGCAGGTCCGCGCGCCGTCGCCGGCCGATGACGCCGCCCGCGAAGAGCGCGTCAAGATGACCCGGCTGCGCCAGACCATCGCGCGCCGGCTCAAGGACGTGCAGAACACCGCGGCCATGCTCACGACCTTCAACGAGGTCGACATGACCAACGTCATGGCGCTGCGCGCACACTACAAGGACGCGTTCGAGAAGAAGCACGGCGCCAAGCTCGGCTTCATGGGCTTCTTCACCAAGGCCGTCGTGCAGGCGCTGAAGGACATCCCGGCCGTCAACGCCGAGATCGACGGCAGCGACCTGATCTACAAGAACTACTACCACATCGGCGTTGCCGTCGGCACCGACAAGGGCCTGGTCGTGCCTGTGGTGCGCGACTGCGACCACAAGTCGATCTCCGACATCGAGAAGAGCATCGCCGATTTCGGCCGCCGCGCCCGTGACGGCCAGCTCAAGATCGACGAGATGCAGGGCGGCACCTTCACCATCACCAATGGCGGCATCTACGGCTCGCTGATGTCGACCCCGATCCTGAACGCGCCGCAGTCCGGCATCCTCGGCATGCACAAGATCCAGGAGCGGCCGATGGTCGTCGGCGGCAAGATCGAGGTCCGCCCGATGATGTATCTGGCGCTGTCCTACGATCACCGCGTCATCGACGGCAAGGAAGCCGTCACCTTCCTGGTCCGCGTCAAGGAGAGCCTGGAAGATCCGGCGCGCCTGGTGCTGGACCTCTAAGGGAGGCGACGATGGGGGAGCCGTCGCTCGCGCATGCGCTCATCTCCATGGTGCCGCTCCTGCTGACCACCCTTATCTTTTTCTTCTTTGCGATTCCGATTAGTCGCAGGAAAGGTAAGGGGGTCGGCTTCGCGGCCTTGTGCCTGATCCCGTTTCTCACGCCCTTCATTCTGTTCCATTTGATCAGCTTGACGGACAAGTCCGTGCTTGATCGCTTGGCGGCTCTTGAGGGCAGGACGTCGTAGTGCGCTCGAACTCGTGGGGATTGATGTGACGGATAAAGTCGTTGTCATCACCGGCGGCAGCCGCGGCATCGGGCGGGCGACCGCGCTTGCGGCGGCCGCGCGCGGTTTTCGCGTCGTGGTTGGCTATGCCAGCAACAAGCAGGCGGCCGACGAGGTGGTCGCGCAGATCGCGGCCAGCAACGGCAAGGCCATCGCTGTGAAATGCGATGTCGCCGAGGAAAGCGACATCCTCAATCTGTTCGAGGAGGCCGACAGGTTCGGCACGCTCGGGGCGCTCGTCAACAATGGCGGCATCGTCGGCAAGAGCGGCGTGCGCGTCGACGAGATGTCGGCCGAGCGCATCCAGCGCGTGATGGCGGTGAACGTCACCGGCTCCATCCTCTGCGCGCGCGAGGCGGTGAAGCGGATGTCGACCAAGCACGGCGGCACGGGCGGCGTCATCGTCAACCTGTCGTCCGTCGCAGCGCGGCTCGGCTCGCCCAACACCTATGTCGACTACGCCGCGTCCAAGGGTGCGGTCGATTCCTTCACCGTCGGCCTCGGCCATGAGGTCGCGGGCGAGGGCATCCGCGTCGCCGCGATCCGTCCCGGCCTGATCGACACCGACATCCACGCTGCCGGTGGTGAGCCCGACCGCGCCCATCGCCTGGCCCATCTGGTGCCGATGAAGCGCGTCGGCACCGCCGATGAAATCGCCAATGCCATCGTCTGGCTGATCTCGGACGAGGCCTCCTACGTCACCTCAGCCATTCTCGATGTGTCCGGCGGACGCTGACGCGCCGCGCTGACGCATCCTCACCACGCGCTAACCTTACGGGACTTTCTCTCATGGCTACCTACGATCTCGTCGTCATCGGCACCGGACCGGGCGGTTATGTCTGCGCGGTACGCGCGAGCCAGCTCGGCATGAAGGTCGCCGTGGTCGAAAAGAACGCGACCCTCGGCGGCACCTGCCTCAATGTCGGCTGCATGCCGTCGAAGGCGCTGCTGCACGCCTCCGAAATGTTCGAGGAAGCCGGCCATTCCTTCGCCAAGATGGGCGTCAGCGTTTCCGCGCCGAAGCTCGATCTGCCCGCGATGATGAACTTCAAGCAGCAGGGCATCGACGGCAACGTCAAGGGCGTCGAGTTCCTGATGAAGAAGAACAAGATCGACGTGCTCAAGGGCACCGGCAAGATCCTCGGCACCGGCAAGGTCGAGGTCTCCGCCGACGGCAAGTCGCAGGTGGTCGAGACCAAGAACATCGTGATCGCCACCGGCTCGGACATCGCGCGCCTCAAGGGCATCGAGATCGATGAGAAGCGCATCGTGTCCTCGACCGGCGCGCTGGCGCTGGACAAGGTGCCAGGCCGATTGCTGGTCATTGGCGCCGGCGTGATCGGGCTCGAACTCGGCTCCGTGTGGCGCCGGCTCGGAGCCGAAGTCATGGTGGTCGAATTCCTCGATCGCATCCTGCCCGGCATGGATGGCGAGATCGCCAAGCAATTCCAGCGCATCCTTGAAAAGCAGGGATTTGCATTCAAGCTGGGCTCGAAGGTGACCGGCGTCGAGATGAACAGCAAGGCATTGCTTGCGAAAATCGAACCGGCTTCCGGCGGTGCCGCCGAGACCATCGAAGCCGACGTCGTGCTCGTCTGCATCGGCCGCGTGCCCTACACCGACGGTCTCGGCCTCAAGGAAGCCGGTGTCGCGCTGGACGCGCGCGGCCGGGTGCAGATCGATTCGCATTTCGCCACCAGCCTGAAGGGCGTCTATGCCATCGGCGATGTCGTCGCAGGCCCCATGCTCGCGCACAAGGCCGAGGACGAGGGCGTCGCGGTCGCCGAGATCATCGCAGGCCAAGCCGGCCACGTGAATTACGATGTGATCCCCGGCGTCGTGTATACCACGCCGGAAGTGTCCTCCGTCGGCAAGACCGAGGAGGAACTCAAGCAGGCGGGCGTGGCTTACACGGTCGGAAAGTTTCCGTTCACCGCCAACGGCCGCTCCAAGGTCAACCAGACCACCGACGGCTTTGTGAAGATTCTCGCGGATGCGAAGACCGATCGCGTGCTCGGCGTGCACATTATCGGCCGCGAAGCCGGCGAAATGATCCATGAAGCGTGTGTTCTCATGGAATTCGGCGGCAGTGCGGAAGATCTCGCGCGCACCTGCCACGCCCATCCGACGCGCTCGGAGGCCGTCAAGGAAGCCGCGCTTGCGGTCGGCAAGCGAGCCATCCATATGTAACGACGCGCCCAGCGCCGAACCGGGCGGGGAACACATGCTGCGCCGCCTTCTTCAACCGGTCTGGGTCCTGCTTGCGATCGTCTTCCTGATCGAAGCCTGGCTGTGGGATCATCTCGAGCCGATCGTCGCCAGGATCGTCGCAGCCATCCCGCTGGCGCGCTTCAAGCATTGGCTGACGGAGCGCGTCGATGCGCTCTCGCCGGCCATGACGCTGCTCGTGTTTGCGGTGCCCGTCGTCCCGCTGTTTCCGCTCAAGCTGGTCGGGCTGTGGCTGCTCGCGCATGAATACTGGACCGGCGCGTTCTTCACGATCGTGTTCGGAAAGCTTGTCGGCGTCGGCGTCACCGCCTTCGTGTTCGACGTCACGCGCGCCAAGCTTCTGGAGATGCGCTGGTTCGAGCGGATCTACGCCCTGGTGCTGAGGGTGCGCGCCAAGGCCGCCGAGCTGGTCGACCCGATCAAGCGCCGCATCCGCGAGCTGATCGCCGGCAACGGCGAGGGCTGGTCCTACCGCACGCTGCGTATGATCCAGCGCTTCAGGAAGAGCGTGCATCAGGCGCGGTGATCTTCGCCACAAGGACCGTCCGTAGCCCGGATGGAGCGCAGCGCAATCCGGGACAGGCGTCCCCGCTCTATCCTCCGTCATTGCGAGCGCAGCGAAGCAATCCAGTATCTTTCCCCGGAGGCAGTCTGGATTGCTTCGTCGCAAGGGCTCCTCGCAATGACGCGGTGAGAACCCGGCCTCAACACCTCAATGCAAATGCAGCAGATGTGGCCACCACAGGCCGAGCGCGGTCATGAACAGGCCGGCGATCGTCAGCGCGCCGCCGACATAGGCGAGCGCGATCATGCCGGTGATGATGGTGGCGGACGCCAGCACGATGCCGATCTGGAAGGCGGCCGAGGCCAGCTCGAAATGGTGGTACTTCGCGGTCGCCTCGTCGCGGGCGTGCTCGGCGTGCTTGGCCTTGTCCGCAAGCTGCTCGGTGCCTTCGCCGGTCTCGGGCTCGGAGCGGTAGCGCTGCGCGGTCTTGGTCCAGTCGTCGATCTGCTTCTGCACGGCGGGCTTCTGCGCCTCGGCCGCGGCGGCCAGTGTCAGCTTGCCCTGTTCCGCCGCGGTCACCACCACGGTGCGGCGGATGCTCTTGGCCTGGAAGAATGCCCAGAGATTGGCGGCCTCGACGTTCTTGCTGATCGATTCGGTCTGGGCACCCTTGCCGAGCGTCTCCGAGATCGCCAGGAACAGCGCCAGCACGGCGATCAGAAGAGCGATCTTCTTGTTCGAGCCGGACGCGTGTTCGGCGTGCTCGGCATGCTCCATGCTTTCATGTGCGCCCATATAATGTCCCTCCTGTGCCGGTTCCCACGATTTGACCGAACCGTGGGCGCTGTGCAAGAGGCACGCGAGCTATGACGAGAGTGTGTCAGCGCCGCGGATGGGCGCTGGCATACACCTCGAGCAGCCGCTCGGAATCGATGCCGGTATAGACCTGCGTGGTCGACAGCGAGGAATGGCCGAGCAATTCCTGGATGGCGCGCAGATCGCCGCCGCGCGAGAGCAGATGCGTGGCGAAGGAATGCCGCAGCGCGTGCGGCGTGGCGCTGTCGGGCAGCCCGAGCGCGCCGCGCAGCCGCTCCATCGCGAGCTGGATGATGCGCGGGCTCAAGGGGCCGCCGCGCGCGCCGACGAAGATCGGTCCTTCCGCCGGCAGCGGATAGGGGCACATCGCGACATATTCCTGCACCAGCGCGAGCACGTTCTGCAGCACCGGCACCATGCGGGTCTTGTTGCCTTTGCCTGTCACGACCAGCACGTCGCCTTCGCCGGGCTTCGGCACCTCGCGGCGCTTGAGACCCAGCGCCTCGGAGATGCGCAGGCCCGAGCCATAGAGCAGCGCCATCACCGCGGCATCGCGCGCCAGGATCCAGGTCTCGCGCTCCTCGCCGGCGCGCTCGTCGGCGTCGGCAAGACGTTTGGCCGATGCCATCGGCAGCGGCTTCGGCAGGCTCTTGGCGACCTTCGGCGCGCGGATCGCCGACAATGCACCGACCTTGCCCTTGCCCTCACGCTCCAGAAAACGTCCGAACGAGCGCAGGCCCGCCAGGGCGCGCATCAGGCTGCGGCCGGCGATGTCGTCGGCGCGGCGCATCGCCATGAAGGCGCGCACGTCGGTGGCTTCCAGCGCTGCAAACCGCTCGAGCGTGACGCGCTCGCCCCAATGGCCACAGAGGAAATCCAGGCATTGCCGCAGATCGCGGCCATAGGCCTCCAGCGTCTTCGGCGACAGCCGCCGCTCGGCGCCGAGATGCGACAGCCAGCGCGCCATCTCCTGCGCGATCGAGGGATCGGCGCTGGCGAGCTCGATGTGTGGGGCGGCCGCTTTGCTCATGCGCTCTGGACGTGGTGATTCCGCACAGTATATCGCATCACACCAGTTTACTGTTCGCTAAGGCCGCCGCGCGGCGCTAGCCTCAAGACCTCAAGGTTCCGATTCCAAAGCTCATGGACCAATCGCCGCGCAACGACACCGCCCCCGCCACCCGCATGGTCGACGTGCTGGTGCCGGTCGCGCTCGACCAGACCTATTCCTACAAGGTGCCGCGCGGGATGGAGCTGAAGGCGGGCGATCTCATCAGTGTGCCGCTCGGTCCGCGCGAGGTGCTGGCCGTGATCTGGGGCGAGAACGCCAATCCCGATCCGCGCCTGCACAACCGCCTCAAGGAGGTCAGCGAGAAGCTCGATATCCCGCCGCTCAAGCCGGAGCTGCGCCAGGTGGTGGACTGGGTCGCCAATTACACGCTGAGCCCGCGCGGCATGGTGCTGCGCATGTGCCTGCGCATGGGCGAAAATCTCGGCCCGGAGCGGGTGCGCGCCGGCGTGCGCCTGACCGGCAATCCGCCGAAGCGTTTGACGCCGGCGCGCCAGCGTGTCATCGCGCTGCTGTCGGACCGGCTGCTGCACGGCAAGTCCGAGGCGGCCAAGGAGGCCGGCGTCTCCTCGGGCGTGATCGACGGCCTCGTCGATGAAGGCACGCTCACGGTGGAGCCGATGCCGCCGCCGCCACCGCCGCCGGCACCCGATCCGGAATTCGGCCGGCCGGATTTTTCGCCGCTGCAGCGTGCCGGTGTGGATGCGATGCGCGCGCTCGCGGCCAATGGCACCTTCCATGTCGCGCTGCTCGATGGCGTCACCGGCTCGGGCAAGACCGAGGTCTATTTCGAAGCGGTCGCCGAGGTGGTCCGCCGCGGCAAGCAGGCGCTGATCCTGATGCCGGAGATCGCGCTGACCGGCCAGTTCCTCGATCGCTTCGCGCAGCGTTTTGGCGTGCGGCCGATCGAATGGCATTCCGAGCTCACCCCGCGCACCCGCGCGCGCAATTGGGCCGCGATCTCCGAAGGTTCGGCGCCGGTCGTGGTCGGCGCGCGTTCGGCGCTGTTTCTCCCTTACGCCAATCTTGGCCTCATCGTCGTCGATGAGGAGCACGACCAGGCCTACAAGCAGGACGACGGCGTGCACTACCACGCCCGTGACATGGCGGTGGTGCGCGGGCATATCGCAAAAATTCCGGTCGTGCTGGCCTCCGCGACGCCGTCGGTGGAATCCGAGGTCAATGCGCGCAAGAACCGCTATCAGCGCATCGCGCTGCCCTCGCGCTTCGGCGGCCAGCACATGCCGCATATCGAGGCCATCGATTTGCGCCGCGAGCCGCCCGCGCGCGGCCGCTTCATCTCGCCGCGGCTCGCCGGCGAGATCAGGACCGCGATCGAGCGGCGCGAGCAGGCGCTGCTCTTCCTCAATCGCCGCGGCTATGCGCCGCTGACGCTGTGCCGTGCCTGCGGCCATCGCTTCGCCTGCTCCATCTGCGATGCCTGGCTGGTCGATCATCGCTTTCGCCAGCGCCTCGTCTGTCACCATTGCGGCTTCTCGATGCCGCGCCCGCATGTCTGCCCGAACTGTTCGGCCGAGGAATCGCTGGTCGCGGTCGGCCCCGGCGTGGAGCGCCTGCAGGAGGAGGCGGCCGCGTTGTTCCCGCAAGCGCGCACCATGGTGCTGTCGAGCGATCTCATCACCTCGATCGAAACGATGCGAAGCGAGCTCGCCGAGATCGCGGAGGGCCGCGTCGACATCATCATCGGCACGCAGCTCGTGGCCAAAGGGCACAACTTCCCGCGGCTCAATCTGGTCGGCGTGGTCGATGCCGATCTCGGCCTTTCCAACGGCGATCCGCGCGCGGCGGAGCGCACCTGGCAATTGCTCAACCAGGTGATCGGCCGCGCCGGCCGAGAGCAGGGCCGCGGCGTCGGCTATCTGCAGACCCACCAGCCCGATCATCCCGTGATGCGGGCGCTCGTCGCCTGCGACCGCGAGGCGTTCTACGACAGCGAGATCGAGCTGCGCGAGAAGACGCTCTATCCGCCGTTCGGCCGGCTCGCCAGCCTGATCATCTCCGCCGGCGATCGCCCGGGCGCCGAAGGCTTCGGCCGCAAGCTCGTCGCGCTCGCGCCGCGCGACGAGCGCGTCGTCGTGCTCGGCCCCGCCGAAGCGCCGCTCGCCGTCATCAAGGGCCGCTACCGCTTCCGCATCCTGGTGAAATCGGCGCGCGGTTTCGACCTGTCGGACTATTTGCGCAACTGGCTCGCGGTCTGCCCGAAGCCGACAGGCAATCTGAAGCTGGAAGTCGACGTCGATCCGCAGAGCTTTTTGTAGGGCCACCGCAGCCATACCCTCTACTGTCATTCCGGGGCGCGCGTAGCGCGAGCCCGGAATCCATCGGGCGGCAGAGTTTGTGGATGAATGGATTCCGGTTCGCGCTCCGCGCGCCCCGGAATGACAAAACAAAAAAAGCCCGCGGTCCCCCAAGACCGCGGGCTTGTTTCACGTGCGCAGCAAACTGATGAAAACTGCGCGCTCGATCAGGCGCGGATCGCGCCTTTAGGAGACGACTTCCGCGGTGACGCGGCCAACGCCGCGACTGGTGAGGCCAATGGCGCGGGCGGCACCCGTGGAGAGGTCGAGCACACGCCCGCGAATGAACGGGCCGCGGTCGTTGATGGTGACGATGACGCTCTGGCTGCCATGGGTGACGCGCAGCTTGGTGCCGAAGGGCAGCGAACGGTGCGCCGCGGTCATGGCGTTCTGGTTGAAGCGCTGGCCCGAGGCGGTCTTGCTGCCGGACTCATTGCCGTAAAAGGACGCGATGCCGGAGAAGCTGCGGCCCGTGCCGGAGGTCGGCGTCATCGACGCATTGGCATTGCGCCAATCGGAGGTCGCGTTGGCCTCGGTCTGGGCGTGGTGGCGGTGGTGATGCCGATGCTTGGATTTGGCGGAAGCTTCGGTGGCAGTTCCACCGACGAGGAGAGTTGCGGCGACGAAAGCAATCGCCGTACGCGGCCGGGTCACAAAGCCCAGCGTCTTCAAAGACAGCATTTAATGGTCCCTAAGCTAGTATTGCCACATTTGTGGCAAGTGGAGCCCCCATCAGTTTGTGAGCGATTTGGCGTTTCGATTCCCAATGAGGCGTGAATTGGGCAGTAAATCCGCTATGTGTCGTCTTGAAATATCTTGTTACCGTCGCGTGATATTCAGCCGATGTTCCGTAATCTTCGCCTTTAACGATTTATTAACCTCTATATTACTTGCGAATACTGTAAAGCGAAGTCATCGCCCTTAGCGTTTAGAATTCGATAAGTATTCGGCGGGTGGAACTGGTGGGAACGGATTCACGCCTCAGCGATCCGTGTTCATGGCCGCTATGCGCTGGGGGCAGGAACCAAATGGGGGGTGCCGCGGCAGGGCCGGCGCTGAATTCCGTGACGTGGCAGGTCGCCGCCTCGGTCGGCCCTCCCGCGCGCAATGTGTTGCGAGGCTGCGACGAACTGGCGATAGAACCTCATGCCTTTAGTTTGGCGTCATGTTGCACCTGCGCACCTGCTATGTTAGCAAAGCCGCGATTTTAACGAGCCCGGCACCTCCCGTGCTGGTCGGAAATCGAAGTCCCGCTTGAATTCCAAGGGCTTGGATCGCTAGGCGCCGCTTCGTGGCGACGGTTTTTCCCTTGCGAGTTTGACAGCAAAAAGAGCGCGTCTGTGGCTGCAGAAGATACGTCCGTTTCAGGTGTGTCCGGCCGTTATGCAACGGCCTTGTTCGAGCTGGCCCGCGACCAGAACGTGGTCGACGAGGTCAAAGCCGATCTTGATAAATTCGATGCCTTGCTGAACGAAAGCGCTGATCTCAAGCGCCTCGTCCGCAGCCCGGTGTTCGCCGCCGATGCCCAGTCCAAGGCCCTTTCGGCCGTGCTGGACAAGGCGGGCATCGCCGGCATCACCGCCAACTTTCTGAAAGTGCTGACCGCCAACCGCCGCCTGTTCGCGGTGGCCGACGTCAGCCGCGCCTACCGCGCCCTCGTGGCCCGGTTCAAGGGCGAGACGACGGCCGACGTCACGGTGGCGGAGGCGCTCTCTGACAAGAATCTCGATGCCCTCAAGGTTGCCCTGAAGTCGGTGACCGGCAAGGACGTCGCGCTGAACGTGAAAGTCGATCCCTCGATCATCGGTGGCCTCGTCGTCAAGCTGGGCAGCCGCATGGTGGATGGTTCGCTTCGCACCAAACTCAATTCGATCAAGCACGCGATGAAAGAGGCAGGCTGATGGACATCCGCGCCGCGGAAATTTCCGCGATCCTCAAGGACCAGATCAAGAATTTCGGCCAGGAAGCTGAAGTCTCCGAAGTCGGACAGGTGCTGTCCGTCGGCGACGGTATCGCCCGCGTCTACGGTCTGGACAACGTCCAGGCCGGTGAAATGGTCGAGTTCGAGAACGGCACCCGCGGCATGGCGCTGAACCTCGAAACCGACAACGTCGGTGTCGTTATTTTCGGTGCCGACCGCGAGATCAAGGAAGGCCAGACCGTCAAGCGCACCCGCGCCATCGTGGACGCGCCGGTCGGCAAGGGCCTGCTCGGCCGCGTCGTCGACGCGCTCGGCAACCCCATCGACGGCAAGGGACCGATCCAGGCCGAGAAGCGCATGCGCGTCGACGTCAAGGCACCCGGCATCATTCCGCGAAAGTCGGTGAACGAGCCGATGGCGACCGGCCTCAAGGCCATCGACGCCCTGATCCCGATCGGCCGCGGCCAGCGCGAGCTGATCATCGGCGACCGCCAGACCGGCAAGACCGCGATCGCGCTCGACACCATCCTGAACCAGAAGCCGCTCAACGCGCAGCCGGACGAGAACATCAAGCTGTACTGCGTCTACGTCGCGGTCGGCCAGAAGCGTTCGACCGTCGCCCAGTTCGTGAAGGTGCTGGAAGAGCAGGGCGCGCTCGAATACTCGATCGTCGTCGCCGCCACCGCCTCCGATCCGGCGCCGATGCAGTACATCGCGCCCTTTACCGGCTGCACCATGGGCGAGTACTTCCGCGACAACGGCATGCACGCGGTCATCATCTATGACGATCTGTCCAAGCAGGCCGTCGCCTACCGTCAGATGTCGCTGCTGCTGCGCCGCCCGCCGGGCCGCGAAGCCTATCCCGGCGACGTGTTCTATCTGCACTCCCGCCTGCTCGAGCGCGCGGCGAAGCTGAACAAGGACATGGGCTCGGGCTCGCTGACGGCGCTGCCTGTCATCGAAACCCAGGCCAACGACGTGTCGGCTTACATCCCGACCAACGTCATCTCGATCACCGACGGCCAGATCTTCCTGGAAACCGACCTGTTCTTCCAGGGCATCCGTCCTGCCGTGAACGTCGGTCTGTCGGTGTCGCGCGTCGGTTCGTCGGCGCAGACCAAGGCCACCAAGAAGGTCGCCGGCAAGATCAAGGGCGAGCTCGCGCAGTACCGCGAAATGGCGGCGTTCGCGCAGTTCGGCTCCGACCTCGACGCCTCGACCCAGCGCCTGCTCAACCGCGGCTCGCGCCTCACCGAGCTGCTCAAGCAGCCGCAGTTCTCGCCGCTGAAGATGGAAGAGCAGGTCTGCGTGATCTGGGCCGGCACCAACGGCTATCTCGATCCGCTCCCGCTCAACAAGGTGCGCGCGTTCGAGGACGGCCTGCTCTCGCTGCTGCGCGGCAAGCACGCCGACATCCTCAACGCGATTCGCGACAGCCGCGATCTCTCCGACGATACCGCTGCCAAGCTGAAGTCGGTGGTCGAGGGCTTCGCGAAGTCTTTCTCGTAAGAAGGCCGTCATGGCCGGGCCAAAGCGCGAAGCGCGTCTTCGCAACTGAAGTCCCGGCCATCCACGTCTTGTGCGTGGAAGACGGAGAACGTGGATGCCCGGGACACGCCCGGGTATGACGAAAGGATAGGGTCGCGGTCGAGCCGCAGGCTGATCGCTGGGGACGAAGAATGGCGTCACTTAAAGACATGCGCGTCCGCATCGCCTCCACCAAGGCGACGCAAAAGATCACCAAGGCCATGCAGATGGTCGCGGCCTCCAAGCTGCGCCGCGCGCAGACCGCCGCGGAAGCGGCGCGTCCCTATGCCGACAAGATGAGCGCGGTGATCTCCAACATCGCCAGCGCCGCGGTCGGCTCGCCCGGCGCACCGGTGCTGCTGGCCGGCACCGGCCGGGACCAGGTTCATCTGCTGCTGGTCTGCACCGGCGAGCGCGGCCTGTCCGGCGCCTTCAACTCCTCGATCGTGCGTCTCGCCCGCGAGCGCGCTCTGGCGCTCGCTGCGCAGGGCAAGGAGGTGAAATTCTTCTGCGTCGGCCGCAAGGGTTACGAGCAGCTCCGCCGCCAGTTCGACAAGCAGATCGTCGAGCACATGGACCTGCGCAGCGTCCGCCAGCTCGGCTTCGTCAACGCCGAGGAGATCGCCAAGAAGGTTCTGGCGCGCTTCGACAACGGCGAATTCGACGTCTGCACGCTGTTCTACTCGCAATTCAAGTCGGTGATCGCGCAGATCCCGACCGCCCAGCAGGTCATCCCGCTGGTCATCGAGGAGGGCGGTGCCGCCAACACGACGTCGTACGAATACGAGCCGGAAGAGGACGAGATCCTCACGCGGCTGTTGCCGCGCAATCTCGCCGTGCAGATCTTCCGCGCCCTGCTCGAGAACAACGCCTCGTTCTACGGCGCGCAGATGAGCGCGATGGACAACGCCACGCGCAACGCCGGCGAAATGATCCGCAAGCAGACGCTGGTCTACAACCGCACGCGTCAGGCTCAGATCACCAAGGAACTCATCGAAATCATCTCCGGCGCAGAAGCAGTCTGACCGGACACGAAATTCGGATCGAAGGAGACAGTAAATGGCTACAGTAGCCACACAGATCGGTCGCGTTACCCAGGTCATGGGCGCTGTCGTCGACGTGCAGTTCGAAGGCCACCTGCCGGCCATTCTCAACTCGCTCGAGACCAAGAACGGCAACAACCGCCTGGTGCTGGAAGTCGCGCAGCATCTCGGCGAGTCGACCGTCCGCACCATCGCGATGGACGCCACCGAAGGTCTGGTGCGCGGCCAGGAAGTGACCGACACCGGTCAGCCGATTTCGGTTCCCGTGGGTGACGGTACGCTGGGCCGCATCATGAACGTCATCGGCGAGCCGATCGACGAGGCCGGCCCGATCAAGTCGGAAGGCACGCGCGCCATCCACCAGGAAGCGCCGACCTACACCGACCAGTCGACCGAAGCCGAAATTCTCGTCACCGGCATCAAGGTCGTCGATCTGCTCGCTCCGTATGCGAAGGGCGGCAAGATCGGCCTGTTCGGCGGCGCCGGCGTCGGCAAGACCGTGCTGATTCAGGAGCTGATCAACAACGTCGCCAAGGCGCACGGCGGTTACTCCGTGTTCGCCGGCGTCGGCGAGCGTACCCGCGAGGGCAACGACCTCTACCACGAGTTCATCGAGTCCAAGGTCAACGCCGATCCGCACAATCCGGATCCGAGCGTGAAGTCGAAATGCGCTCTCGTGTTCGGTCAGATGAACGAGCCGCCGGGCGCCCGCGCCCGCGTCGGCCTGACCGGTCTGACCGTTGCCGAGCACTTCCGCGACCAGGGCCAGGACGTGCTGTTCTTCGTCGACAACATCTTCCGCTTCACGCAAGCGGGTTCGGAAGTGTCGGCGCTGCTCGGCCGTATTCCTTCGGCGGTGGGTTATCAGCCGACGCTCGCGACCGATATGGGCGCGCTGCAGGAGCGCATCACCACCACGCAAAAGGGCTCGATCACCTCGGTGCAGGCCATCTACGTGCCGGCCGACGACTTGACCGACCCGGCGCCCGCGACCTCGTTCGCGCACTTGGACGCCACCACGGTGCTGTCGCGCGCGATCTCGGAAAAGGGCATCTATCCGGCGGTGGACCCGCTCGACTCGACCTCGCGCATGCTCTCGCCGCTGGTCGTCGGCGAGGAGCACTACACCGTCGCCCGTCAGGTCCAGCAGGTGCTGCAGCGCTACAAGTCGCTCCAGGACATCATCGCCATTCTCGGCATGGACGAGCTTTCGGAAGAGGACAAGCTAACGGTGGCCCGCGCCCGCAAGATCGAGCGCTTCCTGTCGCAGCCGTTCCACGTCGCCGAAATCTTCACGGGTTCGCCGGGCAAGTTCGTGGACCTCGCCGACACCATCAAGGGCTTCAAGGGCCTGGTGGAAGGCAAGTACGACCACCTGCCGGAAGCTGCCTTCTACATGGTCGGCACCATCGAAGAAGCCGTCGAGAAGGGCAAGAAGCTGGCGGCGGAAGCGGCCTAAGGTGCGAATGGCGAATAGGGAGTAGCGAATAGACGCGCTGCTCTCTTCGCCACTCGCCATTCGCTACTCACCATTCGCAAGGTTTCCCATGGCCACCTTCCATTTCGATCTCGTCTCTCCGGAAAAGCTCGCCTTCTCGGGTGAGGTCGATCAGGTCGACATCCCCGGCGCCGAGGGTGATTTCGGCGTGCTGGCGGGGCATGCGCCGGTCGTGGCTGCGATCCGGCCCGGCATCCTCACCGTCACCACCGGCGGCCGCCACGAGAAGATCATCGTGCTCGGCGGCCTTGCCGAAGTCTCCGAAAAGGGCCTCACCGTGCTCGCCGACGTCGCGACCTCGCTGGACGAGCTCGACCGTGTCCAGTTCGCCGAGACGATCGCGGAGATGGAAGAGAACTTGAAGGAGCACGAAGGCACCGAGCTCGATCAGGCCATCGAGCGGCTCGACCACTTCAAGAGCATCCAGCATCAGCTCAACGCCACGGCTATGCACTAAGCCCCGGGGCACCGCTCCGGGGCTCGATCTCCAAATTCCTGAACAGTTTCAGCGCTCGTCACGGTCGTGGCGGGCGCTGAAACTTTATTGCGCTATCGCTGGCGCTGTCGCCTATTTTATCGCGGCGCGTCAGTCACTTCGCTACTGTGCATGGGGTTGTTTTCGAGAGTTCAGTCGGCGAGGTGCGCAAACTCCTGTGCCACCGCGCGGTAGACCTCGCGGCGGAACGGCACCACGAGGTCGGCGACACGGCCGAGGCGCTCCCAGCGCCAGGCGTCGAACTCGGCGGGCTGGCCGTTGCGCGGCGTCAGCGGATCGATCTCGTCGTCCGTGCCGGTGAAGCGCAGCGCGAACCATTTCTGGCGCTGGCCGCGAAATTTCGCCAGCCGGTGCGTCTGCGGTCCGTCGTAAGGCGGGAATTCATAGGTGAACCAGTCGGTCTCGCCGAGATAGTCGGCACTGACGACGTTGGTCTCCTCCCACAGCTCGCGCATCGCCGCATCACGCAGGTTCTCGCCCTCGTCGACGCCGCCCTGCGGCATCTGCCAGTCGAGCCCCGGCAGGATGATCTCGGGTCCGTCACCCTTGAAGCGATGGCCGATCAGCACGCGACCGTCGGCGTTGAACAGCGCGATGCCGACGTTCGGGCGGTAGGGTTTGTGGGTCGTCACGCGTAACCTTCTCTCGTCATTCCGGGCGCGCGAAGCGCGAGCTCTGGTGCGCAATTGCGCACCTGAGAATCCATAACCACAGGCCACAATGGGTTGAAAGGCCGTGGCTGCTATCCTTCGCACAACTTCTGCCTGGGGCTATGGACCCCCGCCTTCGCGGGGGTGACGAGCGGAGCTTTAGGCGGGAGCGTCGCTATCCCTCCGCCAGCGCAGAAAATTCCTGCACCACGCGCTCATAGACTGGGCGCTTGAACGGGATGATCAACTCAGGGAGATTCTTCATCGACTCCCAGCGCCAGCTCACGAATTCCGCCTTGTGGCCGCCGCCGCCGGGATGCTCGACGTTGATCTCGCTGTCCTTGCCGGTGAAGCGCACCGCGTACCATTTCTGGCGCTGGCCGCGGTAGCGGCCCTTCCAGGCGCGCCCGGCAACGGTGCGCGGAATGTCATAGGTGAGCCAGTCCGGGACCTCGCCGAGCCGCTCGACCGAGCGCACGCTGGTCTCCTCGTAGAGCTCGCGCTTGGCCGCTTCCCAGGTGTCCTCGCCGGGATCGACCCCGCCCTGCGGCATCTGCCAGACATGGGTGTCGTCGACATGCTCGATGCCGCCGGCGCGGCGGCCGATGAACACCAGTCCTTTTGGATTGATCAGCATCACGCCGACGCAGGTCCGGTAGGGCAGATCCTCGTAACGCGCCATTCCGCCAGACCTCTTGCCTGCTTCTTGGGAAGGCATGCCGGCCCCGCGAGACCCGCGCCGAACCAATTCGTTGATTTAGCTGGATTTTGATTTCAGCATCGCGGTTGTCAATGGCACCAAAAGGATACCTCGGTCGCCCAATGTCTTGGTCCAGGCGCTGATGCGCTCGATCGAGACGGGCAGGGCGGAGGCCGTGCCGACGGCGATGCCGCGCTCGCGCGCCGCCGATTCCAGCTTGTTGAGGGCGCGGTCGATCTCGGTCGCTGTCGGCACCGCGTCGATGGCGATATCGCCCTTGCCGAACGGCACGGCCTGGTTCGCCGCGGCCTGGGGCGCGATGCTGCGGGGCGAGGAGCCGTCGTCGAAGAAGCCGAGCCCGCGCTTGGCCGCCTCGCGGATGATCGGCTGCATCGCCGGCTCCGTGGCGATGAAGCGGGCGCCCATGAAATTGGTGAGGCCGGCATAGCCCTGCATCCGGCTGAGGTGCCAGTACAGGCGGTCCATGTTCTGGTCGGGGCTGAGCGAGGTCAGCAGCGTCTGCGGCCCCGGATCGTTGTCGGGGAAGTCGTAGGGCTCCATCGGGATCTGGAGGAAGATCTCGTGGCGCTGCGCCCGCGCCCGCTCGGCGAGCTTGCCGGGGTCGGAGCCGTAGGGCGTGAAGGCCAGCGTCACCGCCGGCGGCAGCTTCATGATGGCGTCCAGGGTCTTGGCGGCGCCGACGCCGAGGCCGCCGATCACGATCGCGACCACCGGCATCTTGGCGGCCTTGGCGCGGTCGGCGTCCGCCGCATAGACGTTGAACGGCCTCAGCCCGTCGGCGACCACCGGGATCATGCCGTAGCGCGATTTCTCCAGCAGCTTCGGATTGATCCCGGTCATGACGGGCGGCGGGGCGGATGCAGCCTCGCCCTTGTCGGCGGCATCGCCCCCGCCGATCACCACGTCGCGGCGGGCGCCGGTGGAGCCATCGATCATGGTGATGGTCTTCTGCTCGCCGGGCGCGGCCTGCTTCGGCGTTTCCTTGGTCTCGTGCTTGGTTTCCTGGCCTTGGCCGATGGCAGACTTGTCGTCCGTGGCCTTCTCGGCCGGCCTGAGCTGGTTGATCGCGATCCGGCTCATCGGCTCACCGCCGAGCGGGTCCTTGTTGAAGATGGCGAAGCCGGCAAAGGTAACCAGGAACAGGCCGAGCAGAACAGCCAGCAGCTGCATAGACGTGAACGGCAGCCGCAGCCGCCGTTTGCGGCGCGGCTTATCCTGTCCGAGCGGGGCGCTCAGATCATCGGCCGTTTCAGTCATGCGCGATCCCGAATCACTCCAGCCGACGATACCACGCCGAGGTCAAGCGGCGGCAGGCCGGGATAGGCCGGAGGCAGCAGCAGTTCCCAAGCAAAAAGGGCGGCTTCGGGAAGCCGCCCTTTCGCTGGATCGCGTGATACGCCGACCTAGTTCGCCGCTTTGGCCTTGTCGGTCGCGGCCTTGTTGTCGTTGCCGGGCGTCGGCGCCGCGGAGGCGCTGTTCTTGATGCCGTGGAGCAGGTCGCCGGCGAGCTTGAGCGCCTTGTCGTCCTTTGCGTCCGGCGGGACGTAGGACTGCGAGCCGGTCTTCTCGTCGCCGTCGTTCTTGAGGTGGCCGCGCAGCGAAGCCTCGCCCTTGGTGTCGGTGCGCGACTTCAGCTCGTCCGGCACGTCCTGGAGCACTTCGATATCGGGCACGATGCCCTTGGCCTGGATCGACTTGCCCGACGGCGTGTAATAGCGCGCGGTGGTCAGCCGCAGCGCGCCGTTGCCGCTGCCGAGCGGAATGATGGTCTGCACCGAGCCCTTGCCGAACGAGCGCGTGCCGACGATGGTCGCGCGCTTGTGGTCCTGCAGCGCGCCGGCGACGATTTCCGACGCCGAGGCCGAGCCGCCATTGACCAGCACGATGACCGGCCTGCCCTTGGTCAGGTCGCCCGTATGCGCGGCGCGGCGCTGGGTCTCCTCGGCATTGCGGCCGCGGGTCGAGACGATCTCGCCCTTCTCGAGGAACGAGTCGGAGACGGTGACCGCTTCCTCGAGCAGGCCGCCCGGATTGTTGCGGAGGTCGATGATGAAGCCCTTGAGCTTGTCGCCGCCGATCTGGTTCGTGAGGTTGCCGATCTCGCGCTTCAGGCCTTCGGTGGTCTGCTCGTTGAAGGTGGTGATGCGGATATAGCCGATGTCATCCTGCTCGACGCGCGCGCGCACCGAGCGGACGCGGATGTTGTCGCGCACCAACGTGACGTCGAGCGGATTGTCCTGGCCCTTGCGGATGATCTTGAGCTTGATCTTGGTGTTGACTGGACCGCGCATCTTCTCGACCGCCTGGTTCAGGGTCAGGCCCTGCACCGCCTCGTCGTCGAGATTGGTGATGATGTCGTTGGCCATGACGCCGGCGCGCGAGGCGGGCGTGTCGTCGATCGGCGAGACCACCTTGATCAGGCCGTCCTCCATCGTGACCTCGATGCCGAGGCCGCCGAACTCGCCGCGGGTCTGCACCTGCATGTCGCGGAAGCTCTTCGCGTCCATGTAGCTCGAGTGCGGATCGAGGCCGGTAAGCATGCCGCTGATGGCGGATTCGATCAGCTTGGTGTCATCGGGCTTCTCGACATAGTCGGAGCGCACGCGCTCGAACACATCGCCGAACAGGTTGAGCTGGCGATAGGTGTCCGCGGTGGCGGCTCGCGCGCTGGAGCCCATGAACACCGCGCGCGGCTGGGTCACGAACAGCGTCAGCGCCGCACCGGTGGCGGCGCTGAGGAGGATTACTGAAGTCTTGCGCATCATCCGCGAACCTTCTCGCCTTCATTTGCGGCCCACCATGGGCCTGGATCGATTGGAGTGCCGTCTTTACGGAACTCGACATACAGCACAGGTTGACTCGCATTGGTGGCGAGAATGGAAGCGACCTGAGAGGTCGACCCCATGGTCGCGACCGGCTCCCCCGTGAGCACAAACTGGCCGATGTTGACCGAAATGCGCTCCATCCCGGCGATCAGGACATGATACCCGCCCCCGGCGTTTAGGATCAAGAGTTGTCCATAGCTGCGGAATGGGCCGGCATACACAACCCAGCCATCACACGGCGTCGTGACCTGGGCGCCGGGCTTGGTCGCCAGCGAAATGCCCTTCTGGACGCCGCCGACCCCGTCGGAACCGCCAAAGTCCCTGATCTTGTTACCGTTAACCGGAAACGGCAGGAGGCCCTTGGCCGAAGCGAAGGCGATCGCCGGGGTGGTGCGAGACTTGTCCTTGAACGCGCCCGGGCCCTGTTTGGCGCTGGCGGCCGCGTTTGCCGCCGCCAGTTTGGCCTCCTTGGCCTCGGCCTGCCTTGCGGCCTCGGCGGCCTTCTCGGCCGCCCTGGCGGCGGTTTGCAGATCCTGCTCCATCTTGGCGATCAGCCCCTGGAGATCGCCGACCTGCCTTGACAGTGCGATCGCGCGCGCGCTTTCGGCGTCGAGGTCTTTTTCCCGCGCGGACTGCTGACGCTGCCGTTCCTCGATCAGGGCGGTGAGCCGGGTCTGGTCGCTCCTGACCTTGTCGCGGTCGGAGGCGAGCTGATCGCGCTCGGTGGCTATGGTCTTGCGCAAGGCCACGAGCTCGCCGAGCTCGCTTGCGATCTTCTCGGCGCGGCCGCGCAATTCCGGCACGACGGCGCCAAGCAGCATCGCGGTGCGCAAGGATTGCAGCGCATCTTCGGGCCGCACCAGCAGCGCCGGCGGCGTGCGCCGGCCGGCGCGCTGCAAGGCCGCCAGCACCTCGACGATGTCGGCACGGCGCGAATCCAGCGAAGCGCGCATCTGCTGCTCGCGGCCGTTCAGCGTTCGCAGCCGCGCCTCGGCCTCGTCGATCTTGGTTTCCACGGCGCGCACATTGGCGGCGGTGTCGATCAGCTGCTGATTGAGCTGGGTGCGGTCCTGGCCGAGCGCAGTGATCTCGGCCTTCAGCTTGGCCTGCGCTTCTTCCGCGCTTCGTTGCCTCGCGCGCGCGGCCTCCAGCTCCTGCTCGCGCTGCTTGATCGCGTCGGGCGAGACGGCGGCAGTCTGCGGCGACGGCTCAACTGTCTGACCTTGCGTCTGGGCTTGCGCGAGGCTTTCTTCGGCGAAGAGGCTTGCGCCGGCAAGGCCGGTGATCAGCAGCAGGTTGAGGAGCGGCGCTCGCATCGTGTCGGCAAAGGTGCTCGTTGTGGCGCGCATCACGCGCGGTGATAGGGATGGCCGGCCAGGATGGTGGCGGCCCGATACAGCTGTTCCAGAAGCATGACGCGGATCATTTGGTGCGGCCAAGTCGCAGAGCCGAACGCGATCGCGAGCTTGGCCTTACGGCGCAATTCGGGCGAAAGTCCGTCCGCCCCTCCGATCACGAAAATAGTATGTCCGGCGCCCTCGTCGCGCCAGCGCGCCAGATGCCGTGCGAATACGGTGGACTCGAGATTCTGGCCGCGCTCGTCCAGCGCCACTAGGATCGCCTTGTCAGGAATATGCGCCGAGATCGCCGCGGCCTCTTCGGCCATCCGTGTCGCGGCGTCGCGCGCGCGGCTTTCGGGAATTTCGTGGATGCCGAGCTCGCGGAATCCAAGCTTGCGGCCAGCCTCCTCGAACCGCTCGAAATAGCGGTCTGCAAGCTCCCGTTCGGGGCCCTGCTTCAGCCGGCCCACCGCAATGACAGCAACACGCATGATTCTTGAGTCGCGTTGACGAGACCGCGCGCAACAAGCGCGCGCACGACGCTAGCATGCGCGTCAGCCGATTCGAAATCGGCCTTCGAGCCTAGATCGCCTTCGCCGCCCCTGGGCCCTGCGTGTACAACCGCTCGAGGTTGTAGAACTCGCGGACCTCGGGTCTGAACACGTGCACGATCACGTCGCCGGAATCGATCAGCACCCAGTCGCAATTGGGCAAGCCCTCGACATGGATGTTTTTGATGCCGTTTTCCTTGAGGCTCTTGGTGACGTTTTCCGCGATCGCGCCGACGTGCCGGTTCACCCGGCCGGTGGTGACGATCATGTAGTCGGAGTACGCCGATTTGCCGCGAAGGTCGATGGTGACCGTCTCTTCCGCCTTCATGTCCTCGAGGCGGGAGAGGATCAGGCTCAGCGTCTTGTCGGCGTCGGGTTGCGCCTTCAAGGCCGCAGCTTTGGTCGATGTTTTACGCGTAGGCTTGGCAACCTTGGGTAAAACAGACTTGGACAATACAGATGCGGTCAGGGACCATTCCTTTCACTGTATCGCGAACGCCGAATCCGGGCGCCCACTGGTTACACTACATCATGTGGGGTTAAGGGTTTCAATATGCCAGAGAGACCGAAATCCCCACCAGGTCGGCACACTTCGTCTCACTTCGTACCTTTCCAGCTCCCGTCCGGGTTCCGTAGGCCGGTCGAGGACAGATTCAGCTTCAATCCGGTCAGGAACACCCAGGCCGGTGCCGGCCGATCTGCAAGCTGGACAGCCTTGTTCTCGGGCAGACGGTAGCGCGATAACGCCTGGGCCGCGGGCGAGCCGAGCGCGCGAAAACTCTGCGGGGGGCGATCGATCACGGCCATCGGCACCTGGGCGGCGATGCGCCGCCAGTCCTGCCAACGATGGAATTGAGCGAGATTGTCGGCGCCCATGATCCAGACGAAGCGCAAGCCAGGAAAGCGGCGGCGCAAGGTGTTGATCGTGTCGATAGTATAGCGGGTGCGAATGACGGATTCGAGACAGCTCACCTCGATGCGCGGATCATCGGCGACCTCGCGCGCGGCCTGCATGCGCTCGCCGAGCTCGTGCAGCGTGCCGTTCTCCTTGAGCGGATTGCCCGGCGTAACCAGCCACCAGACGCGATCGAGCTGCAATCGCTTCAGCGCGAAGCGGCTGATCGCGCGGTGCGCCTGATGCGGCGGGTTGAACGAGCCGCCGAGCAGGCCGATGCGCATGCCCGGCGTCGAGGGCGGAACCGCTTGCGCCACGAAGCGCGGCACGACGAGATTGTTGCTCAATGCCCGCGCCCCGCGACGTCTACGGCCGAGTCTGTCCGGTGCCGCGGACGCGATATTTGAAGCTCGTCAATTGCTCAGCGCCGACCGGGCCGCGGGCGTGGAAGCGGCCGGTGGCAATCCCGATCTCGGCGCCGAACCCGAACTCGCCGCCATCGGCAAACTGCGTCGAGGCGTTGTGGAGCACGATCGCGGAATCGACCTCGCTCAGGAACTTGCTCGCCGCAGCCTCATCCGCGCTCACGATGGCATCGGTGTGATGCGAGCCGTGGTCCTGGATGTGCGCGATCGCGCCGTCGACGCCGTCCACCACCTTCGCCGCGATGATCGCGTCGAGATATTCGGTGTCCCAATCCTCCTCGCTCGCCGGCTTGACGCGCGCATCGGCCTTCTGCACGGCCTCGTCACCGCGCACCTCGCAGCCGGCATCGAGCAGCATCTCCACCAGCGGCTTCAGGTTCTTGCCAGCGGCGGCACGATCGACCAGCAGCGTCTCGGCCGCGCCGCAGACGCCGGTGCGTCGCATCTTGGCATTGAGCACGATCGACTTCGCCATGGCGAGGTCTGCGCTGCCATCGATATAGACGTGGTTGACGCCTTCGAGATGCGCGAAGACAGGCACGCGCGCCTCCTGCTCGACCCGCGCGACGAGGCTCTTGCCCCCGCGCGGCACGATCACGTCGATGGCGCCGTTGAGGCCCGACAGCATCATGCCGACCGCTGCGCGGTCGCGCGTCGGCACCAGCGTGATCGCAGCTTCCGGCAGGCCGGCTTCGCGCAGGCCCTGCACCAGGCACTCATGGATGGCGCGGCACGAGCGGAAACTGTCGGAGCCGCCGCGCAGGATCACGGCATTGCCCGACTTCAGGCACAGCACGCCGGCATCGGCCGCGACATTGGGCCGGCTCTCAAAAATCACGCCGACGACGCCGAGCGGCACGCGCACGCGCTCGATGGACATGCCGTTCGGCCGCTGCCAGCGCTCGGTGACGACGCCGATGGGATCGGCGATGCCGCGCACAATGCCGATGCCTTCGGCCATGCCCTCGATGCGCGCCGGCGTCAGCGTCAGGCGATCGATGAAGGAGGAGGTGGCATTGCCGGCGGCACGGGCCTCCGCGACGTCCTCCGCATTGGCGGCGAGGATCGCGGCCGAGTTGGCGCGGATTGCCCGCTCCATGGCTTCCAGCGCGCGGTTCTTCTGCTCCGGCGGCGCCAGCGCCAGCACGCGCGCGGCAGCGCGGGCACGGGTTCCGAGATCGGACATCAGCGCCTGAAGATCGGCATTGCCGTCAACGGCTTTGAGGGGGGCGGCCATGGGGTCAAAACCTTCTGCTAAGGCGGTGTCCTAGCACGGAAATCCCGCTTTTGCGAAGGGCGGGGAGGGTATGGCTGGTCTCCCGGCGGCGAGCGGGGCGGGGCCCTTACCCGCCCACCACCAGATCATCCCGGTGGATCATCTCCGCGCGGCCGCTGATGCCGAGGATGGTCATCACGTCGGGGGAGGAGCGGCCCTTGATCCGCTCGGCATCATCGGCGTCATAGGCGATCAGGCCGCGGCCGACCTCGCTGCCGTCGGGGCCGCGCACGATCACGGCATCGCCGCGGGCGAACTGGCCCTCGACCTTGTTCACGCCGGCCGGCAGCAGGCTGGCCCCGGCCCGTAGCGCGGTCACCGCGCCGGCGTCGATGGTCAGCGTGCCCTTCGGCTCCAGCGTGCCCGCGATCCAGCGCTTTCGCGAGGTGATGGGATTGGCTGGCGTCAGGAACCAGGTGCAGCGGCCGCCATCGGCGATCGCCTGCAAGGGATGCTCGATCTTGCCGGAGGCGATCAGCATATGCGTGCCTCCGGTCGTCGCGATCTTGGCGGCCTCGACCTTGGTGCGCATGCCACCGCGCGACAGCTCGGACTCGGCATCGCCCGCCACCGCCTCGATCTCCGAGGAGATGCTGTCGACGACGGGAATGAGTTTTGCGTTCGGATTGTTCTTCGGCGGGGCATCGTAGAGCCCGTCGATGTCGGACAGCAGCACCAGCAAGTCGGCGCTCGCCATGGTCGCGACGCGCGCGGCGAGGCGATCGTTGTCGCCGTAGCGGATCTCGGTGGTCGCCACCGTGTCGTTCTCGTTGATCACGGGGATCGCGCGCCATTCCAGCAGCTTGCCGATGGTGGAGCGCGCGTTGAGATAGCGGCGGCGCTCCTCGGTGTCCTGCAGCGTCACCAGGATCTGGCCGGCGCCGATACCGTGGGCGCCAAGCACCTCCGACCAGATTCGCGCCAGCGCGATCTGACCGACGGCGGCCGCGGCCTGGCTCTCTTCCAGCTTCAGCGGGCCGCGCGGCAATTTCAGCCGGCTGCGGCCGAGTGCGATCGAGCCGGAGGAGACGACCAGCACGTCGCGCCCTTCCTTGTGCAGCTTGGCCAGGTCGTCGGCCAGTGCAGCCAGCCAGGACGCACGCACCTCGCCCCTGTCGGAATCCACCAGCAGCGCTGAGCCGACCTTGACGACGATGCGGCGGAATTGGCTGAGTTCGGGGCTGGCCATGTCTCTTGTGTGCTGGCGCTGGATGCGAATGACGGCGGAGCGACAGGCGGCGCCGATGAGCCCTGCTTTTGCAGCAGGACGGTGACCGGCGCAAGTCAGCCGGGATGGTAAACGACGCATGTCGGCCTTGTGTCAGCCGTCCGTCTGGCTCTAATGGCGATCAACGATAAACGGGCCGAAAGAGGAAACGAATGGATCGCCGCAAATTCATGGCCGGATGCCTCGGCCTGCCGCTGTTCGCGCAGGCGGGTGGTGCGCGGGCGCAGGCCGGGCTGACGAAGATCATCTTCCCGTTTGCGGCCGGAGCCGGCGGCGACACGCTGTGCCGGCTGCTCGCGCAGGAGATGGCTCCGCTGCTGCAGCGGACCGTCGTGGTCGAGAACCGCACCGGCGGCGACGGCCTGATCGGCATCAAGGCGGTGAAAGGCGCGAGCCCCGACGGCAGCATGGTGCTGGTGACGACAGGGCCGACCATGTATCTGCTGCCGATGGTCGAGGCGACGCCGAGCTTCGACACGGCCAGGGATTTCATGCCGGTGTCGCTGCTGGCGCGCTTCGAGTTTGCGCTGGTGATCGGCCCGGGCATCGATGCTGTCGATTTCAAAGCGTTCGTAGCGTGGCTGAAATCGCATCCGGACAAGACCTCGTTCGGAGTGCCGAGCAACGGCACCATTCCGCATTTCACCGGCTCCAAGCTCGAGAAGGATCTCGGTATTCCCCTGACCCGCGTGCCCTATCGCGGCAGCGCGCCGATCCTCAACGATCTCGTCGGCGGTCATATCTCGTTCGGGATCACGACACTGGCGGACGCGCTGCCGCAGCATCGCGCCAAGGGCGTGAAGATCATAGCGGTCTCGAGTGCCGAGCGCTCGCCATTCGCACCTGACGTTCCGACGCTCAAGGAGAGCGGCATCGATCTCGTCGCCGACGCCTGGTATGGCATGTGGCTTCCCGCCGGCAGCCCGCCGGAGTTCGCGAGCAAGCTCGGGGCGGCGGCGAGCGCGGCGCTTGCCAAGCCGGAGGTGAAGGAGAAGTTGACGGCGATCGGGCTGATTCCGATCGGCAGCAATGCGGACGCGCTATCCAAGGAGCTCGCCGCGAACACCGCGCTGTGGCAGCCGATCGTGAAGGCGACGGGCTACAAGATCACGAATTGAAGGCTGCCTCTTCTCCCTCTCCCCGTTCTTACGGGGAGAGGGTTGGGGTGAGGGGCTGTCTCCGCGAAAGCGCTGGCAATTGAACTCGCGGAGAGTCCCCCTCATCCGGAATTTGCTCTCGCAAATTCCGGCCTCTCCCCGCAAGCGGGGAGAGGCTGCTTCACATCTTCGCGCGCTGGGCGATGCCGTCCTTGATCGCCGCGAGCTCTTTCTCGTCCCAGATGCCGATCAGGATGCCACCCTTCACCTGGAGCTGACTATCCGCATAGGCGGCGATCTTCTCGCGTGGTGTGGTGATATGATCGTTCGGATGCAGCGCCCAGTCGAACAGCTCGGCCTGGAGCCGCGCGATGATGCCGGCGCATTCCGGATCGTCGCCGCGATCCAGATATTCGTCCGGATCGGTTTCGAGGTCGTACAGCATCGGGCGGAAGCCGGAGGTGTGGATGTATTTCCAGCGCCCGTCGAACACCATGAACAGGCGGCAGCGCTCGATCGGCTGGTTCAGCTTCAGCCGCACGTCCTGCATGGAATAGTCATATTCGGAGAACGCCACCTTGCGCCAATCTGATGGCGTGGGCCCGCGCAGCAGCGGCAGCAATGACCGCCCTTCGAGGATGTGGCCCGGCACCTTGCCGCCGAAATAATCGACGAAGGTCGGCGCGAGATCGATTCCCTCGACCAGCGCGTCGCTGCGCGTGCCGCGCGTGGCGTCGGCTTCCTTCGAGGGATCGATGATGATCAGCGGGATCTTCGCCGACTGCTCGTGGAACAGGTCCTTCTCGCCCATCCAGTGATCGCCGAGATAATCGCCATGATCGGAGGTGAACACGATCATGGTGGTGTCGAGCAGGCCGCGCGCCTCCAGAAACTTCATCAGCACGCCCATCTGGTCGTCGATCTGGGTGATCAGGCCCATATAGGTCGGGATCACCTTCTCGCGTGCATCATCGCGCGCCATGTTGCGGGAGTAGCGCATGTCCATGTAGGCGCCGAACACCGGATGCGGATTCTGCCGTTCGCGCTCCGAGCGGATCACCGGGATCATGTCATCCGTCGAATACATGCTGGCATAGGGCTCCGGCGCGATATAGGGCCAGTGCGGCTTGATGTAGGACAGATGCAAACACCACGGGCGGCCGTCCGTTTCCGCCTCGCTGATGAAGTCAATCGCGCGCCGCGTCATGTAGGGCGTCTCGGAATGCTCTTCTGGCACGCGCGCGGCCTTGTCGGCGTGCACCAGCAGCCAGCCGTTGTGCAGCGAGCCGTCGTCAGCAGCGCCGGAATTGGCCCAGTGCTCCCAGGGATTAGTGGCTTCAAAACCGTGCTTTCGCAGATATTCGTCGTATTTCGGGCGTGGCCGTCCGGTCGGATGCAGGCCGTCGTCGCGCTCATAAGGCTCGAAGCCGCATTCGGCGACATGCACGCCGATCATCGATTCCGGCGGGATGCCGAGCGCCTTCATGCCTTCGATGTCAGGCGCCATGTGGGTCTTGCCGACCAGCACGTTGCGCACGCCGATCTTGTTGAGGTGATCGCCGAGCGTGGGCTCGCCGACGCGCAGCGGCCAGCCGTTCCAGTGCGAGCCGTGCGAGCGCATGTAGCGGCCGGTGTAGAACGACATCCGCGACGGGCCGCAGATCGGCGATTGCACATAGGCCTTCGTGAACAGCACGCCGCGCTTGGCCATGGCGTCGATGTTCGGTGTCTTCAGCGTGGGATGGCCGGTGCAGCCGAGATAGTCATAGCGAAGCTGGTCGCACATGATCCAGAGAACGTTCTTCGCGCGCGCCATGCGTCATCCCTGCCGTTTCTTGATTGTTCGATGCTGCGCTATCGCGGGCGCGAAGACAAGCCGGTGATGCGCGCGCTCGCAGCGATAGACTCCGCTGTCGTCCCCGCGAAGGCGGGGACCCATAACCACAGGGAGTCGTTT
Source organism: Bradyrhizobium yuanmingense (assembly GCF_025200905.1). Taxonomy (NCBI): domain Bacteria; kingdom Pseudomonadati; phylum Pseudomonadota; class Alphaproteobacteria; order Hyphomicrobiales; family Nitrobacteraceae; genus Bradyrhizobium; species Bradyrhizobium yuanmingense. The sequence goes on from NZ_CP104173.1 coordinate 7,739,926, forward strand.
GGCGAAGACTCGTCGTTCGGTACTTCGACCCTTCGCAACAGATAGATCACGCGGGATGGGTCCCCGCCTTCGCGGGGACGACGTTGGGGAGAGAGTTTAAGCCGACCACGGCTCCGCTTCGGCCGCGCTCTTGGCTTTGGCGGAGACCGGGCTTTCGCCGATCACATCGGCCAGCGCGCGCAACGCCTCCTTGACGCCCTGGCCGGTGGCGCCCGACAGCAGCAGCGGCGTCTTCTTGGCGGCGCGCTTCAGGCGGTCCTTCTGCTTCTTCAGCTCGTCCGGCTCGACCGCATCGATCTTGTTCAGCGCGACGATTTCGAACTTGTCGGTGAGCTGGCCGCCATAGGCGTCGAGCTCCTTGCGAACGGTCTTGTAGGCCTTGCCGGCGTGCTCGCAGGTGGCGTCGATCAGGTGCAGCAGCACGCGGCAGCGCTCGACATGGCCGAGGAAGCGGTCGCCGAGGCCGGTGCCTTCATGCGCGCCCTCGATCAGGCCGGGAATGTCGGCCAGCACGAATTCGCGGCCGTCGGCATTCACGACGCCGAGCTGGGGATGCAGCGTGGTGAAGGGATAATCGGCGATCTTCGGCTTTGCCGCGCTGACCTTGGAGAGGAACGTTGACTTGCCCGCATTGGGCATGCCGACGAGGCCGGCGTCCGCGATCAGCTTCAGCCGCAGCCAGATCCAGCGCTCCTCGCCGGGCTGGCCGGGATTGGCGTTGCGCGGCGCGCGGTTGGTCGAGGACTTGAAATGCGCATTGCCGAAGCCGCCATTGCCGCCTTCGGCCAGCACGAACTTTTCGCCGACCTTGGTGAAGTCGTGGATCAAGGTCTCGCGATCCTCGTCGAAGATCTGCGTGCCGACCGGCACCTTCAGCACGATGTTCTTGCCGTTGGCGCCGTGGCGGTCCGAGCCCGAACCGTTCTCGCCCTTCTGCGCCTTGAAATGCTGCTGGTAGCGGTAGTCGATCAGCGTGTTGAGGCCGTCGGCGACCTCGATGATGACATTGCCGCCGCGGCCGCCATTGCCGCCGGAGGGACCGCCGAATTCGATGAACTTCTCGCGGCGGAACGCCACGCAGCCGTTCCCGCCGTCACCGGAGCGGATATAGACCTTTGCTTCGTCAAGGAATTTCATGGGCCATAGGTAGGCCAGCCGGCCCCCTGCGGCAACCCGGATCGGTCCGCAAACCGGCTGAAATTCCGCCGACTGCTGCCCTTGCTTAACCGGTCGGTCGCCGCCGGATCAGGAATTTCTGCACGCCGTCCAGCACCAGCTCCTTGCGCTGGTTGAACACGGTGCTGCGCAGCGTCACCACGCCGGTGGTGCGCCCCGGCACCAGCTCGGTGACTTCGAGCGCGGGATAGATGGTGTCGTCGGCGAACACCGGCTTGAGGAACCGGCTCGACTGCTCGAGGAAGCCGACCAGGGAGTCCTCGACCATGAACGGAAACAGGCCGGCGCCGGGCGCGGTGTGGATCAGGGTCTGGAAGCCGTGGGCGAGCAGGTGCGGCATGCCGCGGGCGCGGCAATATTCCACGTCGTAATGCACGGGGTGGGTGTCGCCGCTCGCGGTCTGGAATGCGGCGAACAATGCCGAGGTTTGGGTGCGGCTCGGCAGCACGAAGCGTTCGCCGACGACGAAATCCTCAAACCAGCGTTGCGTCGGGATCATGCGATGCCGGGCCGGATCGAAATCGGTCATGGCTTAGCTCTCTTCTTGGCTCTCTCGTCGCGTGGCCTGTATCGCTACCGCGATGCGAAGAGTGCGACAATCCGTTCAATTCGGCGTTGTGGGCTTGTCCCGGCGGCTCACGTCATTAAAACGACGGCAAGCACCACTACCAGCCGATTCCTGACGCTCTCTCCCCGTCATTGCGAGCGCAGCGAAGCAATCCAGAATCCCTCCGCGGAAAGATTCTGGATTGCTTCGTCGCAAGAGCTCCTCGCAATGACGAGCCCCCGAACCTGCAATTCGTCGCAATGCCCCTGTTCAAGAATCTCTCCGCCTATGACGATCGCTCCGCGCGCCTGGCCGGCATCGGGCTCATGGTGCTGTCGATCTTCATGTTCTCGTTCGGCGACGCCATGGGCAAGTTCCTGGTCGGGACCTATTCGGTGGGGCAGCTGCTATTCCTGCGCGCCTGCGCGGCACTGCTCCTGCTGTCGCCGCTGATCTGGAAGCAGCGTCACCAGTTTCTGCATCTGGAGCGGCCGGGCCTGCAGCTGGTTCGCGTCGTGCTGTCGACGCTGGAAGTCGCGGCCTTCTTTCTCGCAACCGTCTATCTGCCGCTCGCCGACGTCATCACCTATTATCTCGCCGGCCCGATCTTCGTCACCGCGATGTCGGCGATCTTTCTGGGCGAGAAGGTCGGCTGGCGGCGCTGGACCGCGATCCTGATCGGCTTCTGCGGCGTCTTGGTCGCGCTGCGGCCGTCGGCGCAGACCGTCAGCCTGCCGGCGTTGATCGCGCTCGGCGGCAGCCTCTCCTTTGCAACCCTGATGCTGATCACGCGCAGCCTGCGCAAGACGCCCGACATCGTGATGGCGTCCTCGCAATTCGTCGGCACGTTTTCGCTGGGCGCGGTGCTGTCGGCGTTCAACTGGGTGCCGCCGACGCCGGGCAGCCTCGCGATCTTCGCCGCTGCCGGGCTGGTTTCGGTCACCGCGCTGTTCTGCGTCAACCGTTCGCTCAAGCTGGCGCCGGCCAGCGTCGTGGTGCCCTATCAATATTCGATGATCGTCTGGGCGGTGATCTTCGGCTTCGTCGTGTTCGGCGACGTCCCGTCCATCGCAACACTCGTCGGCGCCGCAATCATCATCGGCGCCGGGTTCTACATTTATCTTCGGGAGCGCGATTTGGGGCGTGAGAGCGACGAGGTCAATCCGCCGGCGTAGCCACGACGTCGTCCCGGGCGCGCGCAGCGCGAGCCCGGGACCCATAGCCCCAGAGAGCAATTGGACGACGACCCGGAGTGGGCGCTTTGCCCCACACTGCGCTCCGGGATTATGGATCCCGGGCTCGCGCTACGCGCGCCCCGGGATGACAATTGTAAGTGCGGCGCCTCGCCCTACCGCACCCGCCTCGCACTGCTCCAGCTCTTCAGCGAGGCCCACACGCCGCGCGAGAGGCGGAAGCAGTCGACGGGGGTCGAGGAGCCGAGCGCCAGGAAGCGGTGCAGCTGCACGCCGCTCCACTGGAAGCCGCACTTCTCCAGCACCTTGCGCGAGGCCGGATTGGTGACGCGCGCGCCGGCATAGAGATGCTCGTCCTCGAACTCCTCGAAGAAGAAATCGATCGCGCCGCGCGCCGCCTCGGTGGCAAAGCCCCGGCCCCAATGCTCGACGCCGAGCCAGTAGCCGAGCTCGGCATTGCCGGGCTTGGAGCAATCGATGCCGACCATGCCGACCGGCCCGCTGTCGTGCTCGATCAGGAATACGGTCTCGCTGCCGAGTTCGGCGGTGGCGCGGATGAATTCGGCGGCGTCGTCCTGCGAGTAGGGATGCGGCAGGCGGCGCGTGTTCTCGGCGACACGGCGGTCGTTGGCGAGCCGGGCGATGGTCCTGACGTCGGCCAGCGTCGGCCGCCGCAAGGTCAGCCGCTCGGTGGCGACGACGCTGGGTCTCGCCTCGGCCAAGGTCACGCTCGAGAAATCCTGCAACATGTCCGGCTCCGTGAAAGTCACTAAGTCAAAGTGCAAAGAACAAAGTGAGCAAAGAAAAGGGGAGGCCGGTTTCCCGCCTCCCCTTGGAGCCTTCGATCTCTTGCGATCTCTAGGACTCCGCCGGTTCAGTCGGGACCGGCGGACTCCGTTTTTGTCCACCGTCTATTCAGCAGCCTCGGCAAGCGGGAGCACCGATACGAAGGTGCGGCCGTTGGCTTTGGCTTGGAACGCAACGCGGCCCTCGATCTTGGCGAACAGAGTGTGGTCCGTACCCATGCCGACATTGAGGCCGGGGTGCCAGGTCGTGCCGCGCTGACGCGCAATGATGTTGCCGGGCGTGACGATCTCGCCGCCGAACGCCTTGATACCGAGGCGCTTGCCCTTGGAATCGCGACCGTTGCGCGATGAACCGCCTGCTTTTTTGTGAGCCATGGCTCGTCTCCGAAATCCTGCGTAGTTCTAGGTCAATTCCTTGACGGAATCATTTCAAAACGTCGCACGCATCAATTCGTGAATTGGCGTGATCGGTTTTGCGTTACTCGGCGGCTTCCGCTGCCGGCTCATTCGTCACCTTTTCCTTCTTCGGACGCGGGCCCTTGGTGGGCTTGGCGCCGTCCGTCAGAATCTCGCTGATGCGCAGAACCGTGATCTCGTCGCGATAGCCGCGCTTGCGGCGCGAGTTCTTGCGGCGGCGCTTCTTGAACGCGATGACCTTCGGTCCGCGCTTGTGGTCGAGCACCTCGACCGCGACGGACGCGCCTGCGACCGTCGGGACGCCCAGCACCGGCGTGTCGCCGCCGACCACGAGCACTTCATTCAGCTGCACGATCGAGCCGACTTCGCCTTCGATCTTGCCTACTTCGAGAACATCATCCGGCACGACGCGGTATTGCTTGCCGCCGGTTTTGATGACTGCGAACATCGTTCTTTCTCCGTGTTCAATCCCGGCCTCGGGACGAGCGTCGTCCGGGCCGGCTTTTTGTCAGTCGCTATGGTTTATGCGAGTCTGCGTGGGCGGGAATTATCCCTTTGAAAACCCAAGCAAAAACAAGCGGCGCGAGAAACGCCCCGCGCCGGCTGTGGGACTTATAGCGGCCGAGCGCGCCAAGTCAAGGAAAACTGGGCGAAAACCGCCCGGATTTGAAGGCTTTGGCCGCGCTGAAAGCGCGCAGCCGAATCTCGGGTGGGCTTTGCAACAAACGGGTTCCCCCGCAGTTGTCCCGGCCGGAACAGGAAAGCGGGGCAAGGGCTCTCATGGCAACAGACGAATTGGTCAAAACAACGGGCATTGCCCAGCATGGCGCCGAACGGCTGCCATCGGTCGATGTCGACAGCTTCAACATCGAGATCAAGGACGAGGACGGCTTTCTCGGCGACCGCGCCAGCAAGGGCGCGTTCCGGGAGGTGCTCGAGCGCTGGCGCAAGCCGCTGCGCAAGACGGGGGAGGACCCGTTCGGGAAGGTGCCGACCGAGGAGATCAACAAGAAGACGCTGGACGCCATCCTGATCGGCGACGACACCGAGGCCTCGGCCGTGGTGCACAGCGCGATCGAGGATTTCTCCCAGGAGCTCGCTTATGTCACGCGCCGATTCCTCAAGACCAAGGCCTGGGCCAAGACCGAGCGCATCGTCGTCGGCGGCGGCTTTCGCGATTCAAGGCTCGGCGAGCTCGTGATCGCCCGCGCCGAGATCATCCTGAAATCCGAGGGCTTCAAGATCGACCTGCAGCCGATCCGCCATCATCCTGACGAGGCCGGCCTGATCGGCGCGCTGCACCTGGCGCCGTCCTGGATCTTCGAGGCTCATGACAGCATTCTCGCCGTCGACATCGGCGGCACCAACATCCGCTGCGGCGTGGTGGAAACCGGCTGGAAGAAAGCCAAGGATCTGTCCAAGGCCAAGGTGGTGCATGCGGAGCTGTGGCGTCACGCCGACGACGAGCCGACGCGCGAAGGCGCGGTGAAGCGGCTGACCAAGATGCTGAAAGGGCTGATCACGGAAGCCGAGGCCGAAGGCTACAAGCTAGCGCCGTTCATCGGCATCGCCTGTCCCGGTGTGATCAACCCGGACGGCTCGATCGAGAAGGGCGCGCAGAATCTGCCGGGCAATTGGGAGAGCAGCAAGTTCAACCTGCCGGCGAGCCTGATCGAGGGCATCCCCGCCATTGGCGAGCACGACACCGCGATCCTGATGCACAATGACGGCGTGGTGCAGGGGCTCTCGGAAGTACCGTTCATGCAGGACGTTGACCGCTGGGGCGTGCTCACCATCGGCACCGGACTTGGCAATGCGCGCTTCACCAATCGCCGCAAGGAAGGCAACGGCAAGGACCGGGATTCCACGGAGAACGGGAAGAAAAAAGGTAAAGCGGACAAGGAGTAACCTTGACCGGTTAGGTTAAGGACCGGATTGCATTGCGGACCGCCCGTCGCACGCTAGGGTCGAATCGTCGCTTCCACTCGGCCGGCGAAGCCGCCCTTCACGGCCAGTATTTCAATAAGCGGCACGGGACCGCCAGTGTTTACCGCGTCTGGCGGTCCCACCCCGTTTTTCTCCTCAGCTCCAGCCGATGCGCGCAAAGAACGCGGCGATCTCGCGTGCCGCGCGATCCGGATTTTCCCGATGCGGGAAGTGGCCGACGTCGGGAAACATCTCGAGGTCGAGATCGCTGAAGGTCTCGGACAGCCGGTCGGTCCAGCCAAAGGGAAACAGCGGATCGTGCTCGGCCCAGCGCACGCAGGTCGGCACCGCGATCGGCGGAAGTGGCGGCGCTTCGCCCTTCATCATCGCCACGCGCCCGGCATGCGAGGCGCGGTAATGCGCAAAGCCGCCGGCGAGGTTGCCGGCTTTCAGGAAATTGTCCGTGAAGGCGTCCAGCACGTCGTCGAAGGCGTTTGTCCGGTGCGCCCAGCCCTTGAGGAAATGGCTGATGTAGAGCCGGCAGCTCTCCCGGCTCGCACCGATGAGCTGTGGCGCCATCTCCATCTGGTGAAAGGACTGGTACCAGATGTGGTTGAGCCTATCGGGCGCGGCCATGCGCGGCCCGATCCCGGGATAGACGAAATCGAAGAAGAAGAGGCCCGCCATCCGCTCGGGCGCCTGCCGGGCCAGCGGCTGCATGACAGCGCCGCCGACATCGTGGCCGACGACGCCGAATCGGTCGATGCCGAGCCGGTCCATCAGCGCCAGCATATCGGCGGCATGGCCCGCCCGGTCCGTAAGGTCCACCTGGCTTGTCGCTGTCGCCGAAGCCGCGGAGGTCAGGCGCGACAAGCGTGAATCGGTCCGAAAGCCTCGATATCACCGGCTCCCAGGTCAGCCAGAATTCCGGCCAGCCATGCAGCAAAAGCAGCGGTTTGCCGCTTCCGGCACGAGCCACGTGGAATTTGGCGCCATTGGCGGTGACCGTCAGATGCTCCATGGCAGTTCCTTCCCAAAGCGGGATAGTGGGCGAAAAGAGGCAGCGGATTTTCCCCTTTCGCGCCTTGTCTGGCCCGCCATCCTCGCCTATTAACGCCCCCAACCACAGGGGCCCAGCTCCTAATATGGCGCCTTCAGGAGAGGTGGCAGAGTGGTTGAATGCACCGCACTCGAAATGCGGCATAGGTGCAAGCCTATCGGGGGTTCGAATCCCTCCCTCTCCGCCAGCTCAGCGACCCCCCTCTCAATAGCTCCGCGAAATCAGCCTGATGCCGGTGCCGTTCGCCCCGCGAGCACCATCCGCGCCGTCGCCACGAAGGCCTGCGCCGCCGGCGACAGCGTCCGGCCTTGGCGCTGCAGCAGCGACACGGGGCGGGTGAGGGCGGGGCGCACCAGCGGTCTTGCGATCAGTGTCGGGAACTGGTCGGCCGGCAGCATCGTCGCGGGAAGGATGGCGAGGCCGAGGCCCTGCGCCGTCATGGCGAGCGCGGTGTTGATCAGGGTCACTTCATAGGTCGGATCGAGGCGCTTGCCCTGCGCGCTCAGGGCCTGATCGATCTGCATGCGGATGCGTGTCTCGCTGCGCATCGCAATGGTCGGCAGTTGCACCAGCTCGTCCCAGGTCAGGGAACGCCGCGCGGCGAAGTCCGCGGTGCGACGGCCGATTGCGCTCAGGCGGCCGCTCGTCAGCGTCTCGATCGTCATGTCCGCGAATTCGCCCTCCACGCTGCCGATCGCGAACTCGGCGTCGGTCGTGCTCAGCCGTGGCACGAGATCGTCGGCGGCGACATCGCGCATGTCGATCTCGATGTCGGGATGACCAGTGCGGAATTTCGCCAGCACCATGGGCAGCAGCGCCGATGCCGTGCCGGCGGAGGCGAGAAACACGACCCGGCCTGCGCGGGCCTGCGCGAGGTCACGCATGCGGCGCGACAGGCCTTGCGCATCGCTCAGCATGCGCTCGGCGGCGGCGAACGCCTCGTCGGCGGCCAGCGTCGGCTGCACCGAGCGCGTGGAGCGGTCGAACAGCTTGACGCCGAGCTGGGCCTCGAGCTGCTGGATCAACAGGCTCGCCGCCGATTGCGTGATGCCGAGCTCGCGGGCGGCCCGCGTGATGCTGCGCGTCCGGTACACGCCGGTGAAGACCCGCAACTGGCGCAATGTGACATTCATGGCGAAATCTCATGAATTGATGAGTTCTTTCCGACTTATCGCATAAACGGACCTGCAATAAAATGCATGCTGTGCGGACGGAAAGAATCCGCGGCAAGGATTGGAGCGAGCATGAGAGCACAAGTGCTGGTGGTGGGCGCCGGGCCGGTCGGATTGACCGCGGCGATGGATCTCGCTTCGCGCGGAATCGACGTCGTCGTCGCGGAGATCCGCCACGCCGGCGATCCGCCCAGCGTCAAGTGCAATCACGTGTCGGCGCGCTCGATGGAGATTTTTCGACGGCTCGGAATAGCCGCCCGCTTGCGCGATGCGGGGCTCCCTGCGGACTTTCCCAACGATTGCTCCTATAGGACCACGGCGACCGGGATCGAGCTTTGCCGCATCGACATTCCCTCCCGCGCACGCCGCTATAGCGCGACCGGTGGCCCCGACACCTGGTGGCCGACGCCCGAGCCGCCGCACCGGATCAACCAGGTCTATCTCGAGCCGATCCTGTTCAGCCATGCCGCGGCGCAATCACGCATCAAGATCCTTGCGCGCACGGAAATCACCGACATCGAGCAGCACGACGACCATGTCGTCGCGCTGGCGCGCGATCTCGACAGCGGACATTCGCTCCGCATCGAAGCCGGCTTCGTGATCGGCTGCGACGGCAGCCGATCCCTCGTCAGAAAAGCAATTGGTGCCAGCCTGTCCGGCACGCCGGTGATCCAGCGCGTGCAGTCGACCTTCATCGAAGCGCCGCAACTGAAGGAGCTGATGGGGGCGCACAAGCCGGCCTGGATGGTGCTCTCGCTCAATCCGCGCCGCTCCGGCACCGTTGTTGCGATCGACGGCCACGACCGCTGGCTGATCCACAATCACCTGAAGCCCGACGAGCCCGAGTTCGACTCGGTCGATCGCGACTGGGCCATCCGTGCCATCCTCGGCGTCGACGAGCGCTTCGAATACCGCGTGCTCAGCAAGGAGGATTGGGTCGGACGGCGCCTGGTGGCCGACCGCTTCCGCGACCGCAGGGTCTTCATCTGCGGCGACGCCGCACATCTGTGGATGCCCTATGCCGGCTACGGCATGAATGCCGGCATTGCGGATGCCGTCGACCTCTGCTGGCAATTGGCGGCGCATTTGAACGGCTGGGCGCCGGCTGCGATCCTCGATGCCTATGAGGCGGAGCGGCAGCCCATCACCGAGCAGGTGTCGCGCTTTGCGATGGACCATGCGATGAAGATGATGGCGCAGCGCGGCGGCGTGTCCGCCGAGATCGAGGATGACACGCCGCGCGGCCACGCGGCGCGCGCGGCGCTGGCGAAAGCCGCCTACGATCTCAACGTGCAGCAATATTGCTGCGCCGGCCTCAACTTCGGCTACTATTACGACGCCTCGCCGATTATCGCCTATGACGGCGAGACGCCGCCGCCTTACGCGATGGGCAGCTTCACGCCCTCCACCGTGCCGGGCGCCCGCGCGCCGCATTTGTTCCTGCGCGACGGACGCTCGCTCTACGACGCCTTCGGCCCCGGCTACACATTGCTGCGGTTCGATCCGGCGATCGATGTGACGCGGCTGCAGGACGCTGCAAAGGCGGGCGGCGTGCCGCTCGCGCTGGTCGACGTCGCGCCGGAGGAGGCGAACGGCGCCTATGCCGAGAAGCTCGTGCTGGCGCGGCCCGACCAGCACATCGCCTGGCGCGGGCAGTCCGCGCCGGACAATCCGCAGGGCCTTCTGGCCCGTATCACTGGCGCTGCGGCGTAGGACGACATCGAGCGGACGGCCTGGCGACGTAGCTCGCCAGGTTGGTTTCAAAAACAGGAACGCATGGAGGAGGAGACCGTGTTTCACGTTGCAAGACGCCGCATCCTGGCCGCGCTGACGGTCGCCGCTTTCGCACTGTTGCCGCCGGCGGCGGCCCGAGCCGCCTATCCCGAGCAATTGATCAAGATCATCGTGACCTTCCCGCCCGGCGGCAGCGCCGACACCGTCATCCGCGCGCTCGAGCCGCTGGTCACCGCCGAGCTCAAGCAGGGCCTCGTCATCGAGAACCGCGCCGGCGCCGGCGGCAACATCGGCATGGCCGCGGTGGCACAGGCAAAGCCCGACGGCTACACGCTTGGGGTGGCGCCGGCGGGTGCGTTGACCGTGAATCCGCACCTCAATGCCTCGATGCCGTTCGCGCTGAAGGATCTCGCGCCCATCACCCTGCTCGCGGAAATTCCCTTTGTACTGGTCGCGTCCGCGAATATTCCGGCGCGCACACCTGCGGAGACCATCGCGCTCGCCAAGGCGAAGCCGGGTGGGCTCTCGATCGGGCATGGCGGCAACTCGACCGCGATGCATTTGACCGCCGCGCTGTTCACGCAGAGAAGCGGGATCGCGATGGAGCTGGTCCCGTATCGCGGGACGGCGCCGGCGGCGGTCGATGTTCTCGCAGGCCATGTCCCGTTCGCGGTGCTGGATATTCCGGCATCGCGACAATTGATCCTCGACGGTAAGCTCAACGCGATCGGCGTGTCCTCGGCGCGCCGCCTTGCGTCCTTGCCCGACGTGCCGACGCTGGCCGAGAGCGGCCTTGCCGGTTTCGAATCCGTCGGCTGGTTCGGGCTCGTTGCTCCCGCCGGCACGCCTGCGGACGTCATCGCCCGGCTGAACGAGGCCTTCGCCAAGGCGCTGAAGGACCCTGCCGTGGCGGAGAAGATCCGCACCCTCGGCGCGGAGCCGGCGCCGACCTCGCCCGAGCAGTTCGGCCGCTTCATTCAGGACGAAAGCGCGAAATGGGGCAAGCTGATCAGCGAGGCCGGCATCAAGGCAAACTAGAGCGGATCGATTCGATCTAAAGCCATTCCGCTTTAGCGCTTTCCGCTTCCACGATAACGCACGTGATCGACCAGCGCGCGCAGCTTCGGCGGAAGATTCCGCCGATCCGGAAAGTAGAGGAAGAAGCCGGGGAAGAACGGGCAGTATTCCTCCAGCAGGGGCACCAATTCTCCGCGCTCGATATACGGCTTGAACGTCTCTTCCATGCCGAATGTCAGGCCGCCGCCCGCGCAGGCGGTCCGCACCATGACCCACATGTCGTTCGTCGTGATCCTCGGCTCCACCGCGACGTCGAACTCGCGCCCCCCTTCCGCAAATTCCCAGCGGTAGGGAGCGACGTGCGGCGCCGGCCGCCAGCCGATGCAGCAATGCTGTGAGAGCTCGCGCGGGTGCGAAGGCGAGCCGAACCGCTCCAGATAGGCGGGAGCTGCCACGACCAGCTGGCGCTGATCGCCCGAAACAGGCACGGCGATCATGTCCTGCTCGATCACTTCGCCGAGCCGGACGCCGGCATCAAAGCCCTCGGCCACGATGTCGAATTCCTCGTCGGTCACGGTCACGTCGACCTGCACGCCGGGATGAGCCTGCGTGAATTCGGCCAGCAACGGACCGCGAATGAATCGCTCGGCGATCGATGAGACGGCAAGACGCAGCTGCCCCGTCGGCTGCGCGTCACGGTCGCGGGCGCCATTGATCGCCTGTTCGACTTCGGCGAGCGCCGGGGTCACGCGCTCGTGCAGGCGCAGGCCGGCTTCGGTCAGACTGACGCTGCGCGTCGTTCGCTGCACGAGAGCCACGCCCAGCTGGTCTTCCATGCGTCGGATAGCCTGGCTCACGGCGGATCGGGTCACCCCGAGCCGCTCGGCGGCGCCACGGAAGCTCTTGGCTTCCGCGACCGCGATGAAAACGGCAACGAGGTTCAGGTCCGTGGTCATTGGTTAGCTAGGCTTACCACCCCAGTCATCATTGGCCAACTTCTCTCACCTCTCGCCGGGGGCTATCTCCGACCCATACGAAGGAGGCTCTGATGACGTCGCTCGATCAATACCGCCTGCTTGGCCGTTCCGGCCTGCGCATTTCCCCCCTTGCCCTGGGTACGATGACTTTCGGGACCGAGTGGGGATGGGGATCCGATCCCGGCGAGGCACGGCGGATCTTCGACCTCTACGTCGACCGCGGCGGCAACTTCATCGACACCGCGGTGAACTACACCAACGGCGCGTCCGAGCGCATGGTCGGCGAGTTTGCCCGCGGCAAGCGCGATCGCCTCGTGCTCGCAACCAAATTCACCATGGCGCGCGATCCCGGCAACCCCAATTCGGGCGGCAACCACCGGCTCAACATGCTTCGTTCCGTGGAGCAGAGCCTGCGGCAGCTCGAGACCGATCGCATCGACCTGCTTTACCTCCACAGCTGGGATGCGACCACGCAGCCGGACGAGGTGATGCGCGGCCTCGACGATCTCGTGCGCAGCGGAAAGGTTCTGTATGTCGGCATTTGCAACACGCCGGCCTGGCGCATTGCACAGCTGCAGACGATCGCAGATCTGCGCGGCTGGTCGCCCTTCGTCGCCCTGCAGATCGAATATAATCTGGTCGAGCGCACCGTCGAGCATGAGCTCATTCCGCTCGCGGCGAGCCTCGGCCTGGGCGTGCTGCCCTGGTCGCCTCTCGGCGGCGGCGTGCTCGCCGGCAAGTACACCCGCGCCGATCTCAGGGATTCCCAGGACCGCGCCGTCGGAACGACACGCGCCTCGATCATCGCGTCATCAGGCCTTCTCAACGAGCGGTCGCTGGATGCGGCCGAGACGGTGCGATCCGTCGCCTGGGAGCTCGGCGCGACGTCCTCGCAGGTGGCGATTGCCTGGACGCTGGCCAATCCCGCGGTCACCGCGCCGGTGATCGGGGCCCGCACGCTGGAGCAGGCGGAAGACAATTTCGGTGCGGTCGGGATATCGCTGTCGCCTGAGCAGATGGCGCGCCTCGACCAGGCGACCGCGCCCGATCCCATTTTTCCAGGCCGCTTCTTGCGCCGTCCGATGGTGGAGCAACTCATCTTTGGCGGCGCCACCGTCGCGCGGCGCGGGTAGGTCGAGCAACAACGCGACCGACCGCGCGTGCATCACTTCGGGGCAGACGACATCTTGCACCAGAAAGGGAGACACCAATGGCAACCATGCTCAATCGCGCGCTTGCGTCCTGCGTCTACGCGGTCATCGTCACCGCTTCCACCCTGACGACGGCCGCACCCTGCGGACAGGCCAATTCCCTGCCGGACGACAACAAGCGCATCGTCACCGATGCGTTCGATCGCTGGGCGGCGGGAGGCACCACTTTCTTTAATGACCTGCTGCACGAGAGCGTGGTCTGGCGCATTAGGGGATCCGGTCCAAGCGCCGGCGAGTTCAGAGGCCGCGATGTCTTCATTGATCGCGCGGTCCGCCCGTTTGCCAGCCGGTTGTCGACCCCGGTCCGCCCCACAGCCGTGAGGGTCTTCGCTGACGGCGACCACGTCATCGCGCATTGGGAAGGCAGCGGCGTGGCGCGTGACGGCAAGCCCTACGCCAACAGCTACGCGTGGATCCTGCTCATGCAGGATGGCAAGGCGGCGGAGGTCACGGCCTATCTCGACCTCGCACCCTATGACGACGTCCTGCGGCGCATTCCTTTGCCTGCGCAATAGGCCGCACATAAGAGTGATATCGCTTGTGCCCATCCTTCGAGACGCCCGCCGTTGGCGAGCCCTCAGGATGAGGACCGCGTGCGTGGCACTGGTTTCAGCGGGCTCCGATGCCGCTGAGCCTCATCCTGAGGAGGCGCGTAAGCGCCGTCTCGAAGGACGAGGCGCGCGCTCAGCTCGCGCCAAGAGCCATATGCGAAAGCCCCACCGCGAGCAGGAGCTTGAACCCATCGCCCGTACGATCCGACCTAGCAAGGTCCCGCCATCCGGCGGCCAGGTGATCCCAGGACGATGTTCGACAAAACCTACCGGCAGCGCCTCGAAGCCGATCTTGCGCGATGGGAGGCCGACGGCGTGATTGCGCCGGCGGCGGCCGTCGCGATCCGCAGCGCGCTGCCGCCGCTTCCGGCCGGCATCAACATCGCCGTGGTCGTCGCCATCGTCGGCGGCCTGCTGATTGCCGCCGCGTTCCTCGCCTTCGTGGCGGCGCACTGGACCGAGATCGCGCGCCTCGCGCGGTTTGCGATCCTGATCGCGGGCATGACTGTCGCCGGCGGTCTCGGCGCCTGGTTCGCCGCGCGGGAGCGCACAATTCTCGCCGATCTCTGCGCCAGCATCGGTGCGATCATCTTCGGCGCCGGCATCGCGCTGGTCGGGCAGATGTATCACCTCGGCGACGACTTTGCCGGCGGCATGCTGCTGTGGTCGATCGGCGCGTTCGCCGCGGCCCTGCTGACCGGCTCGCGCGGCGCGCTTGCCGTCGGTCTCGTTGCCGCCTCGATCTGGACCTGCATGCGGATCACCGACGCGTCCGACGTGCTGCATCTTCCGTACGTCTCGGTCTGGCTCATCGCCGCCGCACTCGCCTTCGCCTGGAATTCCCGCGTCGCCGCCCATCTCGTCGCGCTGGCGCTGCTTCCGTGGTGGATCGCGACCTCGCTCCGCTTCGAATTCGAGGGCACCCAGCCGTCCTTCGTGCTCGCGAGCGGTGCGGCGCTGCTGTTCGGCGCCGGGCTCGCGATCGCCGCCGCGCCGTCGCCGCGCGCGCTCCGGCTCGGCAACGTCTTGTCGGTTTACGGCGCGTTTTCACTGGCCATCGCCGCGTTCCTGGAGGTGACGACGGTCGACGATCTCGTCCGCTTTCGCGAAGGGTCGATTGCGGGCCAGCCGCTTTGGGCGATCGCGTGCGGAAATGCCGGCGTGATCCTCGCGCTGGCCTCGGCTGCGATCACCAGGCGCGCGGGAGAACTGCTCGCAGCAGCTGCGATCGCCCTGGTCCTGCTCGCGGCGCCGGTCTGGCCGGCCTCCATGGCCGGCGAATCCTGGCTTGCCTATGCCGCGCTGCTCTCGGCCATGCTGTGCCTCGTCGTCTCCGGCATGCTCGACGACGTGCGTCCGCGCATCGTCGCCGGCTGGCTCGGGATCGCCGGGGTGATCGCCGGCATCACTTGGGCGGTGAAGGGCTCGCTGCTGCGCCGCTCGGCTTTCCTGGCAGTGGCGGGCATCGCGGCCGTCGTCTTTGCCACCGTGCTCAACCGCATGCTGCCGAGGGCCGCGCGATGAACGAGATGACCGCACCCCTCATCGCATTCTGCCGGCGCATCCCGAAAGCAGTTTTGTTCGGTGTCGCCGTCCTGCTGCAATGCGCGCTGCTGACGCTGATGGTGGCCGACCGCATGCAGATCCTGCGTAACGGCGTCGAGGTGACCCTGCAGACCCAGCCGGTCGACCCCCGCGATCTCCTGCGCGGCGACTATGTCGTCCTCAGCTACGACATCTCGCAACTGCCGGCCGGCGCGCTCAAAGGCAAGGTAGCCGACGCGCGCCACCCACTCGTGTTCGTCAAGCTCGCGCCCAATGCCGGCGGCGTCTATCAGGCGGTCTCGGTGCATGCCGAGCCGGTCAAGGTCACCGCGCCCGAAGTGCTGATCCGCGGCCGCGTCGGCAATTACGGCGGCTCCTGCGGCGACGACCGGCGAAGGTTCTGCGACAAGCTGCCGATCAAATATGGCCTGGAAAGCTATTTCGTGCCCGAAGGCGAGGGCAAGAAGCTCGAGGATGCCCGCAACCAGCAGAAGCTGCGCATCGTCGCCGCCGTGCTGCCCTCAGGCCGCGCGGCGATCAAGCGGCTGCTGCTCGAGGGGGAGCCGGTGTACGAGGAGCCGCTGTATTAGGGCGGGATGGTGCTCGGACAGATCGATTGCCGCGGCGCTTGTTCACATCTCACGCTTCCGGTATGGCCGCACCCTCTCGATGGCGCCTTTCAGGAGAGGTGGCAGAGCGGTTGAATGCACCGCACTCGAAATGCGGCATAGGTGCAAGCCTATCGGGGGTTCGAATCCCTCCCTCTCCGCCATCTGTTGAATCCTACCGCCACTGTTTGCTCATGAGAAACGTCCGTAAACGGCGTTTCCTTTCTTTTTGAGTTCGCTGGTGCCCACTTTCGGACAGGCTTTCTGTCTAAGGGGAAGAGCTCGAGTGGTCGATTGCGACAGTTTGGTATCGCAGCGATAGATCGAGCCCGCGTAGGGTTGGCACATCAAAAAGATTGTGCAACTCGTCGTGCCATCCAATCAATCGAGTGCGAAGCTACTTCAGAGAACCGATGACAACCCCGCCGCGCATTTGGCTCGACTATCGACCTGTTCGAATTGGCTGGGTAGTTACCGGGCAGGATACCAGCCAGCTAGCTACTGCCGCCGGGTGGAATACTTGCCTGTGGGGAGGGCGCTACAATTGCGTAGTGCCCGCAAACGATGAAGCTTTGGCAGATAGGATCGTGTCCTGTTTCGGCGTGGACGTGTTGATCGCCGTGGAGCAAAGCGACGCTAGCGCCGCCTTCATTTCAAGATTCCCGCACTTGGAGTATCATCAATGGCGCAAAGGAATCTTTGCTCAAGGCGGTTGTGAATTCGCCGACATCCGACACCCGGTACGGAGAATCGTTGACCGACAGGAGAAAGAGCCTGCAGAGTTCTTCACTGTGCCGACCTGGGAAAGTAGCGATCCGCTCAAGTTTCTTTTGACGCTTCAGTTCGGTTGTTATCCGGCGCCGGACACAAACATCGCAGACTACCGCGGCGCAATCGAAAACGCGCTGAAATCGTCCGCAACTGCAATTCCACTCGATGGGCCGCTTCCGGTTGCGTTGCTCGAACAAGTCACTCCTCTAAAGTTGACTGCTTACGATCTATTCCACGAGCGATCGTTTCGAGGGCGACGCGGGCCCGGAGTAGTTCTTGGCTCGGCAACTGACTTCGATGCGCTCGTAATGTTTTGGAATTTGCGTGCTGCAGGCGCACCATTGATTTTCTATGACCAAGCACATAGCACGCGGCTGAAGCCATACGCGGAGGCATTTCTTTCTCCATTCCGGGGAAAACGGCTGAGTCCAAGTGAGCGTGTGACGTTTTGGATACGCCGCGATTATTCAACAGACGATTCTTGGAAGCCCGATCTAGACTTAAGCGACCTCCCAATCGCGCTATCCGATGGAAGAGGTGATATCATCTGGAACGGACTAAACGTCGAGCCGAGTTCACCGAAGTTTTCCGCATGGCATCGAGATGTCGTGCCCTCCTACGTTGAGGGATCGGGGAAGGCGTCTGCTTCGTTCTCCCTACCAGGTCGCCCTTTCAACGATGATGACACGCAGGCTCTACGCCAGAAGTTTGTCGTCGTTGTCGATGCCACCCAGCACGGCTCGCCAGATGCGGAGCTCACATTCGAGACCCCTCACGTTCCGGCACTTAACGAATTCTATGGGCGCAACTTCTATTTCGAATATGACGCCGCGCGATGCCAGGCAGGACGTTTCGACAAGGGTTCAATCGGCATCATCACGTCCATTTCGACCCAGCGGCTGGAAATCCAAGCGTTTCGTGTTTTCCATTGGCTGAAGGAGTTTTTCGAAATATCGAAATTGAAGATTGAGCGATCGGAGCCAGGACTGAGGTGTTCTAGGATTATCGCGCAACTTGGCGGGATACAATCGTGCCGTGTCCTGAAGGTCCGCGGCGCGCGGTTGCTGCTCCGAGCTTATGGAGTCGATGAACATTTCACGCGTAGCGCTGCTATCACCAAAATTCGCGACGTGGACGCGGCTAACTCATCTTCCAGCCTGGAACTTTTTAAGCATCTTTTTATCGAGTACCGGGAGAGCGGAGACCTGAAAGCAGATGACGTATTTCGATATCTCCTGGAACGGCGTGTTTTCCGTGCCGGTTTGGAATTCACATGCCCAAATTGTCAACTGCCAAGCTGGACTCATTTAGACGAGGTGAAGACGAATATATCGTGTAGCTATTGCGACCACACCTATGATGTGTCGCCACAGCTGAAGGATCGCGACTGGCGCTATCGGCGGTCCGGGATATTTGGACGCAATGACAATCAGCTCGGCGGCGTCACCGTGGCGTTGACACTTCAGCAGCTGGACACTTCTCTACATGATCGTCTGATGATGTACTCAACTGCCATAAAGTTTACGTCGCCGACGGGGGCGATTGAACAGTGCGAATCCGATCTAGTAGCCGTCGTCGCCGGGACGAGTCTTGATGGAGATTCGTCCGTTGAGATCGCGTTTGGGGAATGCAAGACGGAGATGCCGTTCAATGAAGAAGATGTGAGGAAATTGCGAGCGCTCGCCGACGCGGTCCCTAGTACATTGGCGGTAACTTATATCATATTCAGCAAAACTGGGACGTTCTCAGATGCTGAGCTTGCGCTAGCCAAGTCCTTGAACAGCGAGTATCGGAAGCGTGTAATCCTTTGGTCCAGAGATGAGCTTGAGCCTTACCACGTTTATGAGCGCTCGAAGGATCGTCTTGGCGTCGATTGGCACGCGAGTTCGCTCGCAGACATGGCGCAGATAACTCATAGATTATATTTCACAAATGCTGCCGCTTCGTCGTCTCAAGTGCAAGGTGGATCATAGAGGCGCGTTCAGCCTCTATCGCCACCTTTGGCAACCACGCTTGCAAGCCCAGCGTAACTGTTCCGCTACGGTGACAGTGAACTTAACTCCGGCTGTCCAGAGCGAACGTCGGAGAAAAGAAAGTCCGATGTACGGTGACAGTGCACAAAACGTCCACCGTCCGGAAGCAAACAGAAGTCCGAACCAGCGTCCATCGCGCGACTCGATCGCCTTGGAAGGGCCCGCCGGAACAGTGCCTATCGGGCCCTCCGGCGATGATGCCATCATGCTCCTGTTTTGCCCGTTCGGGTCAGAGGCCGCGCGACGTCATTCGTAGTAAGCCGAGACCAAGATCAATCCCAATCCCCACCGTCCCCAAACGGATCCATCACCCTCGCCCCCGTCCCGCAACACCGCGATCATTGCGCGTCACCAGCGTCAGATTGTGCATCAACGCGGTTGCCGCGAGCAGGCCGTCGTGCCGTAGTCGCCCTCTCGTAGACCTTGTCAACCCGCGAAATCATCACGATGATCACCGCGTCGTAGCATCGCTCGCGAGGCCTTCATGCGAAAATGCGAAGTTGCCGTGCTGGGTTTGGGGCTCATGGGCGGAGCAGCGCTGGGCGCATTGCTGGATGCCGGCGTCGATGCGCTCGGCTTCGATCCGGTCGCAGCAGGTTCGGATCGAGGCTCGTCACATGGTTCATGTCGCATTTTCCGTCGCTTCAATTTCGAAAACCCCAATTACACCAGCCTGAGCGACGAGGCTCATGCCGGCTGGATCCGGCTGCAGAGCGAAAGCGGTCAAACGGTTCTAACGGAAACCCCCATTTTGGAGGCCGGCCGCCCCGGCTCCGCCATGGTGGCGTCCTCGCGCGCGGCCGCGATCGCGAAAGGGCGCCCGGATCCGATGCTGACCGCGGCTCAAGCGAACAAGGAATTTCCGGCTTTCAGCCTGCCCGGCGACTGGGACGTCGTCGTGCAGGACGGCGGCGCGATCCTGCGGACCGAGGTCGTCATGACACTGATGCGCTCACGCGCCGGAAAGCGCGTGATTCCGGAACGCGCGAGCTTCACGCCGCACCGGGACGGCGTGTCGATCCGCACTGATACCGAAGAGTTCTTCGCCGAGCGCGCGATTCTGGCGCTGGGCCCGTGGCTCGGTCGCGCACTCCCGCGGCTAGGCGCGCTGCTCAACGTGACCCGACAGGCGGTCGGCTGGTTCGTGCCTGCTAGCCCCGACAGCGTGGCGCTCGGTCGTTTCCCGATCTTCATTCTGGACCGAGGGCCGAACGACACGGTCTACGGCTTTCCGGACTTCGAACAGCGCGGCGTCAAAGCTGCGCCTCACAACCACGGGCCCGTGGTCGGCCCTGACGACTGGAGTCCGCAGGCCAGCGATGGTGAACTCCGCCCGATCGGCGAAGCGTTGGCCGCCCTCGTCCCGGGCGCGGCCGGGCCCATCATCGATCGCGACGTCTGCCTCTACACCAACACCGCGCCCGCCGACATCAGGCTAGACGCGGGCGAGGAATTCATCATCGATCGCTGGCCGGAGTCCCGCCTGATCGTCTGCTCCGCGTGTTCAGGCCATGGTGCGAAATTCGCGCCCGCCATAGGGCAAAGGCTTGCTCGCCTTGCCACCGATCCCACCTACCAGGCAGAACCGTTCTTTCAGCTTTCGCGCTATTCTCAATTCGCCTGAGCGGATGCTGGATGTTGCGGTGACAGTGCACAAAACGCGCAACCGACCCGGCGGCAGACGCCTTCACGAGGCCCGGTCCAAAGCCCTGCCTGCCACGCACCTTGCGATGATGCCACTATGCCACTGTTTTGCCCGACGAAGCAAATGACGGCAGATGTCATTCGGAATGGGTCGCACCGCTCGCGGCCAGTTCTCGTTGGCTCGCATGGAGCGCCGGAGAGGCACGTCAAACCACGTTCCGCCGGCTTTTCGGCTCCCGAAACCCCGTCCGACCCGCACCGCTTGCAGCTCCCCGCCTAACCCATTGATCTTGCAACCCCCGTCTACTGTGCATGGGGTTGATTTCGCACCTTTGTTGTTCCATGCCATCACGCGTCGCGTTCAACCGCCACGGCACCAGGCCAGCCGCCCCACCCCAAGCGAGACCAACATGCACTCTTCCGTCAGCGGCTGGGGCAACGGGCTTCTCGGCGTCATCATTTTCAGCGGCTCGCTGCCGGCGACGCGCGTGGCGGTCGGCGGCTTCTCGGCGCTGTTTCTGACCTCGGCGCGCGCGGTCATCGCGGCGCTGATCGGGGCGGCGGTGCTCGGCCTGCTCCGGCAGGCGCGGCCGCAGCGCCGTGATCTCGCCTCGCTCACCGTCGTCGCCATCGGCGTCGTGATCGGCTTTCCCCTGCTGACGGCGCTCGCGCTCCAGCACATCACGTCCGCGCGCTCCATCGTCTTCATCGGCCTGTTGCCGCTGTCGACCGCGATCTTCGGCGTGCTGCGCGGCGGCGAGCGGCCGCGGCCGCCGTTCTGGCTGTTCGCGGGTCTCGGCAGCGCCACGGTGGCCGGCTTTGCCCTCACCGCTGACGGCGCGGCCTCGCTTCAAGGCGATCTCCTGATGGTCGCCGCGATCGTGCTGTGCGGCCTCGGCTATGCCGAGGGCGCTGCGCTGTCGCGCCGCCTCGGCGGCTGGCAGGTGATCTCCTGGGCGCTGCTGCTCGCGCTGCCCTTGATGCTGGTGCTCGCGGTGCTGACGTGGCCGCCGGTCTGGAGCGGCATCGGTGTGCCCGCCTGGATCGGGCTCGCCTACGTCTCCGTCTTCAGCATGTTCGTCGGCTTCATCTTCTGGTACCGCGGGCTCGCCATCGGCGGCATTGCCCGAATCGGCCAGCTCCAGCAGCTGCAGCCGTTCTTTGGCCTGGCGCTCGCCGGCCTTCTGCTCGGCGAGCCGGTCGCAGGCAGCATGATCGCCGCGACGGCAATCGTGGTCGCCTGCGTCTTCTTCGCGCGGCGGTTTGCGTGAGGCGGCGACGCCAAACCTTGATCTAGATCAATGCCTGTCTCGGCGCGGTGCCTGCCTTTAATGCATGACAAGCGAGGGAGGACGTGATGCGACAGCGAACGAAATTGTGGTTGGCCGGCGCCGTTGTTGTCTGCGCAGCATTGGGCTCGGTGCAGTGGTCGGCAGAGGACGGTCTTTCACTCGCGATCCAGAGCGCGGAAGCCCGCGTCGGGCGGCCGGCGACGCCGGCGAGTGTTGCGGGCGTCGCACGTCGAACGACGCGTCGTGCCGTGGTCGGTGGCGCCGCCGTCGGTGCAGCAGCCGCAGGAGCCGCCGTCGTGGCGCCAGCCTGCGTCCGCGTGCTGGTCAACGGCGTCTGGGTCTGCCGCTAGCGTGAGGCCTTCGCCTCACTGCTGCCCCATCACGGTGCGCATCAGCGCGCTCCGTGCGAACTTCTTCAGCGGCATCGGCTTGCCGGACAGAAAGCCCTGATTGAGGCCTTTCGATCCCCGGTAATCGCGCGATCTCTCCGGCGAGGAAATCGACCAGGAGGCGCACGCGCGCAATGCCGGACCGCTCCGGCACGATCAGCATGTTCAGCGGCACCGGCGGCGGCGAATAGTCCGGCAGCACGCGTTCGAGCCTGCCGCCCGCGAGCAGGTCGCTGACCAGCCACAGATGCGCCGGCGCAATGCCGCGGCCGGCCGCGAGCGCCTCACGCGCGGCAAGCCCGTGATCGAGGCGCAGCCGCCCGTTGAAGGGTATCGCGTGGCGGCCGCCGCGGCGCCCCTGCAGCACGAGGACATCGCTGCCGGCGATGTTGGACATCCGAACGCCCTCGTGATGAGCGAGGTCTTGCGGGCGCGCGGGCCGGCCACGCGCGGCAAGATAATCGGGTGCGGCCACGAGCACTCGCCGCGACTGGCCGAGCGACTTCAGCTTCATCGTGCTTTCGGCGAGCGGCCCCAAACGCAGCGCGACGTCGACGCCCTCTCTGACGAGGTCGATCCGCTCGTCGGTCAGGCTGAGGTCGACCGAGACCTCCGGATAAGCGTCCTGGAAGGCGAAGATCAAGCGGCTGACGTGGAGCACGCCGAACGCCGCGGTGCAGGAGACCCGCACCGTTCCGGCCGGCGCGCCGCGCGTCGAGCGCGCCTCGTCGCCGGCCTGCTCGACGAGACGCAGGACATGCACGCAGTCGGCGTAGTAATTGCGGCCCTCCTCCGTCACGGTGACCCTGCGCGTGGTCCTGGTGAGCAGCGGCACGCCGACCGCCTGCTCCAGCTCCCGAATGTGCCGCGTCACTGTGGATTGGCCGATCCCGAGCTCGCGCGCGACCGCGGACAGGCTTCCGCGCTCGGCGACGCGCACGAAGCTGCGCATGCGCTCGAGCGTAACCTCCGGCCTATCCATTTTCCGGCACAATCTTATCCATCGGCTACGTCTACCGGATCGCGGGCCACCGCGCTATCTGCCGAGCCACAATCCTCAATCCAACGGTGCCCGAACATGAAAGTGTTGATCGTCTATGCCCATCCTGAACAGCGCTCGCTCAACGGCTCGCTCCGGGATGTCGCCGTCAGAGAGCTCGAGGCGCAGGGGCACGAGGTGCGGGTCTCTGACCTCTATGCCGAAGGCTGGAAGTCCGAGGTCGACCGCGGCGACTTTCCGTCGCTGCCGGTCGATGCGCGTCTCTCAGTCGCCGCGGCATCCAAGCAGGCGTTCGAGGCGGGCACGCTGACCGCCGACGTCAAGGGCGAGATCGAGAAGCTGCTGTGGGCGGATGCTCTGATTCTGCAGTTTCCGCTCTGGTGGTTCAGCATGCCTGCGATCCTCAAGGGCTGGGTCGACCGCGTGTTCGCCTACGGCTTCGGCTATGGTGTCGGCGAGCACAGCGACAAGCGCTGGGGCGACCGTTACGGCGAAGGGACCTTGGCGGGCAAACGCGCGATGCTGATGGTGACGGCCGGCGGCTGGCAGGACCATTATTCCGCCCGCGGGGTCAACGGGCCGATCGAGGACCTGCTGTTTCCGATCAATCACGGCATTCTCTATTATCCCGGCTATGATGTCCTGCGGCCGTTCGTGGCCTATCAGGCCGACAGGTTCGATGAAGCCGCTTTCGGCGCGACGGCCGAACGCCTGCGCGAGCGGATGAGAACGCTCGCGACGACTTTGCCGATTCCCTATCGGCGCCAGAATGGCGGCGATTACATCATTCCGAGCATGCAGCTCCGCGCCGGGCTCGAGTCTCCCGGAGCGCGCGGTTTCGCGCTCCACCTCGATTCCGCTCACGAAGGCGGCGCGCCGAACAAGCCAGGAGCGATGCGGTCAACGGCAGATCTCCGCGAGGAAACGGCGTAGCGAACGCGGTCATCCCATCACGGTGCGCGTCAGCGCGGCCTTCGCGAACTTCTTCAGCGGCATCGGCTTGCCGAACAGAAAGCCCTGAACGACATCGAAGCCGATCTCGCTCGCCGCGATGAGGTCGGCGCGGCTCTCGACCCCTTGCGCCACAGCGCGCGCGCCAAAGGTCTGCGCCAGCTCGACGATGTGACGGCACACCGTGCGCTTCAGCCGATCGCCACCGCTGCCGGTGACGAACTGCCGATCGGCCTTCAGCTTGACGAAGGGAATCTTGTCCAGCTCCATCAGCGACGGCCAGTTGGCGCCGAGATTGTCGATCGACAGGCCGATATTGTGCAGGCCGACCTCGCGCGCGACCTCGGCGAGGAAATCGAGCTCGCGGATCGCCTCCTCGCTGTCGATCTCGACCGTCAGTCCGCCGAAGGCCGGATGCGTCGGCACGCGGCGGCAGAGATCGCGCACCGCCTGCGGCTCCCTGAGATAGGAGGCGGGAAGATTGATCGACAGGTCGACCGGACTTTGTTGCTCCAGAAGATAGTGCCAGTCCTGCATGGCGCGATCGATCACGAACTCCGACAGCTCGCGAAAATGCGGATCGTGCGGCTCCGGGATGAAATAGGCCGGCGGCACCACGCCCCAGGTCGGATGCCGCATCCGCACCAAGGCCTCGGCGCCGTTGCGGACCAGCGTGCGCGCGTCAATCTTGGGCTGGTACCAGAGCTCGAGCCAGCCGGCATGCAAGGCCTCGCCGACATGCACGGCCGGGCTCGGCGCCGGCTCCTCCGGCAGCAGCATCGCAACGCGCTCGCGCAGCGTCTCCGCGGCGAAAGGCGTTGTCAGCGGCGGCAGCATCGCAAGGCCATATTCGTCGCCGACCTGCCGCACGGCTTTGACGATGATCGAATCGCGGGCGCCGACGGCGAGAACCTTGCCGGCAAATGCCTCACGCACCAGGACTTCGAGGAATCGTCCCGGCTCGATGCCGTCGGCGGCGACGCCGAGCAGGATCAGGTCCGGCAATTCGCTCGCGAGCACCGTCTTCAGCTCGTCGGCGCTGGCACATTCGCAGGTGACGAAGCCGAGATCCTCGAGGATCTCGCTGAGGAACGCGCGCAAGTGACGCTTGCTGTCGGCCACGCAGGCGCGCGGCGTCACCTTTCGCCGTCCGAAGGTCACAGGCCTTCGTCCGACGAGTTCAATCATCCCATCGTTCATCGTACACCACTCCCGTTCCGTGACGGTTTCTTAAACGCGGAGCGTGGGTTCAAATAAGGAGAGCTTCACATCGTTCTTGAATTATCTGAGTAACGTTAAGCCCTGCAATTCGAGCTAATTTGTCGACGAAATCTTTGGGTACACGCGCGCGGTTGTCCCGAGGCGGCGATGAAGCCGGCGCAACGTGAAATCGGCGGCGGCTTTCACGCTTGCGTCTTCCCGCGATGCGCGCACCGCCGCCTTTCGCTCGCGACAGTTCTGCGACAACGGGTCCGCGTCGGCGGCCAAGAATGTGAAGCACATCACACGCGCATTGCCGCACTCGCGCTAAAGCTCCCCCGAGCCGGTGGAGGGCTGTCGAGGATTACAGCTATGTCGATGCGGCGAATGATCTATTGGTGGTTCAGGTTCGTGCTGTCAGGGCGATTCATGGATCGCTTCCTGTGCCTGCCGCGCTAGCCGCGCGGCACACGGTTTTTCGCGGCCGAACCGGGTCTAGGTTTGCCCGATCAATTTGCGGAACGCCGCCGCACCGTCCTGCATCGCGTCGCGTCCCTTCCAGGCCAGATAGGACAGCTTGCCGCCGAGCGTGTCGTGGCTGCGCAGCCGCCGCGAGCCGAGAATGTGGCCGACATTGGCAGGAAAGCGGCTCACCTCGGCGGAGACCAGCGCCGCGATCGCGTCCATCAATTGCTGGAGGCGGACGCCCCATTCGCATTGCTCGATGCCGTCGATCCGGACCTTGAGCGCATATTCGGTGTCGTAGATTTCGGCGAGCAGGTCGCGAGCGATCAGCACCCGGTTGTGCCGGAGCGCGACGCGAAGCGCGAGACGCTTGTCGTCGAGCCGGTCGAGAACCATGGGAACGACGCAGGCATAGGGCGTGGCGGCGACGTCTGCGGCGGCCTTGCTCGCAGCGGCTCGGGTCGCAAGCCGCACCAATTGCCAGGACGTCCTCAGGCGTCGCGCCACCAGTGCCAGCGCGAAGGGCAGCGCCTGGGGATGGGCCTTCTTGAAGGCGTCGAGCTGCGCGGTGATCTGAGCGACCTGGCCGTCGTCGAACTTCGCGATCTTCTCGGGCAGCTTCTCGTTGAACTTCGGCAGTGCATCGCCGGCGCGCAACACGTGCAGCATCTTCACGACGTCGTCGAAGGCGGTGCGCGAGGCCGTATATTGCCCGAGCTTGGCGCGCGCGGATTCGGCGCTCTCGGGCGAGGCGAGGGTGCTCTCGAGGACCTTGACGACCTTGATCTGGAAGGTCGAGGCGATCTTCTGGACTTCCTTCGGGTTGTTGGCCGCGACCTGGTCGCCGATCGCCTTGATGTAGTCGCGCGCCATGGTCGGCAGCAGGTCGCGGCAGATCCATTCCCAGATCGGGGTGAGGGTATTGCGCGAGATCCGCCCCATGTTGGCATGCTCGGGCGCGCCATCGATCAGCAGCAGCTCGAGCGGCGCGAAGAAATAGCGCGACGGGCTGGTGGCGCGCGCCTGGGTCGATCCGTCCTTGCGGAATTCGGCGCGCAAGCGGGCCTGGATGTCGGCCGAACCCGGCATGTCGATGCCGCACAGCTCGAGCCGTTCGAGCTCGCTGAGCAGACAGCTGCGCGACAGCGGCGTCAACCTCTGCAGAAATTCCGATAGCCGGTCGATCTCGTCCATGGCACGCAATCTTTCGCAGCGTGGCCCGCGGGCTTGCGGGCCCAATGCGTGGAGGCATTTGCGCGCTCTCAACCTCCCTAGAGAAGCAAGTCGCCGTTAATTAATCCGTAAAATCCGGGGGGTGGATGTCGGAGCAAGGCGTTCGCCGAGGAGCTTTTCCCGTTCCCAGCCCAGGATTTCGGCAGAAAACTCAACCGCTGCATGGTCGCGTGCGGCACCGCGCAAGCACAAATTGTGCCGAAGTCGTCATTTCAGCGTAAAACCGTCTAAATCACCGTAGTCATACGGGGCAAAAAGTTAATCACAGACCCGCCCCGGTTCCGCTAAACGAGTGACATGGGGTCACAGAATGATACGGCCACCGATTCGCGGCCGTCGGCATGGCACGAGAGCAGCGCTGCTTCAGCTGAAGAGCTCGATTTCGCCCGCCTGAGCGCCTTGCGTGCCAAGGCGGCCGACGAAATGGCGGCTGCCATCGCCCGCGAGCTCAATGGCCCCCTGACCGCGCTGCTGCTCTACATGGGCGAGATCAAGCACCACAGCGATCAGCTCGTCCCCGCGACCGGCGATCGCGCCTATTTGCAGCGGGTGGTGGAGAACGCGCTGGCCCAGACCGAGCGCGTTTGCGGCCTGGTCAAGCAGCTCGCCGGCCCGCCCAAGAGCGGCTCCAAGGGCGGCTTGCCGAGCCCGTCCGAAGAAGCGGAATCGAAGGCCGTCCGCGTGCTGCAACCGCCGCGGCCGCCGAGCGCCAATCTGATCGGCCCGTCGGGCCAGAAGCGGCTGACCAGGCGCGAGCGCGAGGTGCTGAGGCTGATCAGCGAAGGCTACTCGAACAAGCAGGGTGCGCTTCGCATGCAGATCAGTCCGCGCACTTTCGAGAGCCATCGCGCCGAGGCGATGCGCAAGCTCGGTGCGCGCAACACCGCGGACCTCGTCCGTGCGGCGCTGCTGCATTCGATCGACTGAGGCCGGGCCCGTCGCCCGCCGTCGGGCGAGACCCGACGCCTATCTCGAAAGTTGGGAAATCCGTGGCGCTCAGAAATAGTCTTCGGCGAAGGGACGTGCGCGCGAGGTGGGACGCAACGGCTTGATCTCTTCCTTCGGCGCGCTCGGAATGATCGTGATGGTCCAGCGGGGGGGCATGCTCGATTCCTGCTCCAGCACCGAGCGCACGAAACCGGTCACGGTCGAGCCGCCGGCCTTCACCGTCGCCATCCGGCCGTTGAACTGTGCGATCCGGAAGCGACGAACCTCCTTCTGGTCTGCGGTCTCGTAGGTGAACATGGAAAACCCTCCTGGTTTTCCGGGACTATCGCCAGCTATGATTAGCCATCTGTGAAAATCGCAAACCGTAGAAGTACGGCGGGAATGCACGCGCGAGTAGTCCGGAGCGTTTTCACGCGAAGCAGCGCGACGAGCGCGCATCCCAAGCCAGCTAGCCTTGCGGCTCCTGCGCATGCGCGGCGGCGTAGGCCGCATCCATCAGGTCCAGCAGCGCGCGGAATTCGGTCTCGCCGAGGCTTTCCGCGGTTTTCTCCAGCCGGAGCGCCAGCGCTGCCAGCCTGAGATAGCCGAACGTTCCGGCCGCGCTCTTCAAAGAATGTGCTTCGCGCGCGATCCTGGCGTGGTGCTGCGCAGGCGAGAGCGTTCGGAACGATTGCAGGCGCGCGCAGGTCTCGCTCCAGAACACGTCGCGCACTTCGCCGGCACCGTCCTCGCCGATCTCGCGCACCAGCGCTTCGTACGCGCGCGGCTCGCGCGCGGGTTCGGCATCGATCGCGTTCGCAAGCCCGACGGTGACGTCAAACATGTCTTGCCTGCCCTGATCCCGGTTCGTGTCGCGCGGCACGCCGCCGCGCGAGGCATGTCGCGTGTGTACGCCCTTCGAATTTCAGTTCTGGTAGCAGGATGGCTGGTGTTTGCAGGCCGGCATTAGCCCGCGGTTTACCAAGGACCGCGGCGTTCAGGGCGGGCCGAGCAGCCGGTCGTACTGGGCCTTCACGGCGGCGTAGCATTCGCACGCCGTCTGGCGCAGCCCGTCCAGGTTGGTGATCTGGATGTGTCCGCGGCTGTAGTGGATGAAATTGGCCTGCTGCAGGGAGTTGGCGACCAGCGACACGCTGTTGCGCCGGGCCCCGATCATCTGAGCCATGGTCTCCTGTGTCAGCAGCAGACGCGACTCGCCCGACATGTCATGCGTGTGCAGCAGGCAGCGCGACAGCCGCGACTCCACCGGATGAGCGGCGTTGCAGCCCGCGGTTTGCTGCACCTGGGCGTAGACCGCCAGCCCGTGACGCGCAAGCTGCGTACGCAGGGCGCTGCTCTGATCGGCGGCCATGCGCAGGCGGTCCAGATCCACCACCGAGGCGGCGCCGGGAACCAGCACGATGGCGGTGTTCAACGCACACGCATCACCCTCGATGGCGAGCGTTCCGAGCAGGCTACCACGGCCGATCATGGCGACCTGCACATGCTCGCCTTTGGCCAGTTCAACCACCAGCGAGATGACGCCGCGGTGAGGAAAATAGGCGCGCATGAGCGTCTCGCCGGTCTCGACCAGCACCGCCCCGTGGGGCAGATCCACAGTTCGCAGGTGCGGGCGGATCAACTCATAATCGTCTGCCGACAGTGCGGACAGGAAACCGTTGGACGGACGCGCCATGCTTTCCAAAGCTGCCTCCTCCGTACCCTTGCACCTGGGAATCGCACGCCTGCACTCACGCGGTGCGCGGGTAAGTTCCATCATCCTCGCGGCGGGATATATTGGCAATTGAGACAAGTTGTCCGGCCCTGGCGATGCACCGACGCTGCGTGCACGTCGGAACACAGAGATCGCATCGTGCTCCCGTCACGCCACGACTCCCATCAGGCGCAGGTGATGGGTCTTCACCGCCGAATAGCAGCCGCAGGACGTCGCCAGCAGCGCCTTGGGATCGATGATCTCGATCTGGCCGCGGCTGTAGCGAATGATGCCGGCGCGCTGCAGCGCATGCGCGACCAGCGAGATCGCGTTGCGGCGGGCGCCGATCATCTGCGCCAGCGCCTCTTGGGTCAGCGGCAGGATTTGGTCGTCGGACAGGTCGTGGGCGCGGAGCAGCCAACGCGTGAGCCGAGCCTCGACCGGATGCAGCGTATTGCAGAGCAGCGATTGCTGCACATGCGCGAGCATGACTTGCTCGTGGCGGACCATCAGCTTGCGGAGGCGAGCGCTTGCGGTCGCGACCGCGCGGAAAACTCCGATTTCGATCACGGAAGCAGCTCCTGGGAACAGCACAACCGCGTCCATCGGCGAGATGCCGTCGGCAAGGGCCGCACCGGCCCCCACGACGCTGTCGCGGCCCAGCATCGCAATTTCGATCGTCTGTCCTTCGGACAGGCTCACCCTGATCGAAACGCATCCACCATGCGGGAGGTAGACATGTCTCGGTGCAGTGCCGATCTCGCCCACGACAGATTTGCTGACCATTTCAACCGGCGCGAGGTGCGGACGCAGCAGATCGAAATCCGCGGCATCGAGCAGTTGCAGCAGCTGGTTGGGCGGGCGGCCGCTCACGGTCATGCAGGTTAATCCGGCGGGTTCGATGGACGTTGGGCGCGGCGGCCTTCGTCACTCAGTTGCACGGCGCGCAAATACTAATCTAAAGGTTGTGGTGTCGTCCATATACCCGTTAGAGGGCAGACAGCCTGTCTCATTTGCGGCGGAATTAAGTAGCGCACGCTGATTCGTTGACGAGGCGGCCGTCCTGCAACGATTGCGCAGGGAAAAAGCGGCAAGGGGGCCTCAGGAGCCGGAAGGCATTGCAATCGCGCTGGCCATCGGGCCGGCTCGCGTCGCCTCGACCGCGTCCGCAAAAATGTTAGTTTCATCTCTCATCGAAAGCAAAGGAGAAAGGCGTGCCCCACGGTTCGATTGTTGAATCGCCGGAACGGGAAGCTCAATCCGGGCGAGACGATCTGCGCCATATTCTCGTCGTCGACGATGACCCGATGGTGTGCATGGCCATCGAGGTTTACCTCCAGCGCAACAATTTTCGGGTGACGATCGCCGAGGGTGGTGAAGCCGGACTGCGCGCCCTCGAGCACAAGCAATTCGATCTGATGATCATCGACATCTTCATGCCGCACATGCGCGGGTTCGAATCGATCCGGATTTTCCACGAGCGGGCTCCGGTCATTCCGCTGATCGCGATGTCCGGCTACGCCTTCGCGAATTTGGACTCGCCCGCGCCGGACTTCCTGCGGATGGCGCTGGAGCTCGGCGCCGCGCGCTGTCTGCGCAAGCCGTTCACGCCGCACGCGCTGCTCGCCGCCATCGACGATTGTCTGGCAGAGCCTCGCCCCCGCTCCGACATTGCCACGGCCGTGCAGCTCGGTTAGCGCGACACGAGCCGCTTTCCCCGCGGGGTAACGCTTCGTTTACCTCGAGCGTGGACCGCCTAGATCCGGCAACGCCCAAGCACTCGCGCGACGAGGGCGCGGCCGGCTTGCCTCGACCGCCTCTATCGTTCTTCACGAGCAGGACTTTCTCGCACGCCGCGTCGCGCGATAGTGGCTCGTTTACCGCGCGGCTCCCGCCGTCGCGGCGCGGGGATGGTTTTGCCGAAAAGCGCTGCAACACGCGGCAGAACCGCAAACTTCTCTTCAAAATCCGTAGTAGCACGGAGGATGAAATTAACGGGACTGTGAAAGGGGATGTCTAACGATCCAAAATAGGGCGTCCGTCCGTGCCAAGGGTGGCTCGGACGTCGCGTTTGCGGCCCGGGTCAGTAAGGCGTAGCTCATGGATGATCTGTTGCGGGAGTTTCTGACGGAGACCAGCGAGAGCCTGGACACCGTGGACAATCAGCTGGTGAAGTTCGAGCAGGAGCCGAACAACGCCAAGATCCTGGATAACATCTTCCGCCTGGTCCACACCATCAAGGGCACCTGCGGCTTCCTCGGCCTGCCGCGGCTGGAAGCGCTGGCGCATGCCGGCGAGACCCTGATGGGCAAATTCCGTGACGGCATGCCTGTGACCGCCGAGGCGGTGACGGTGATCCTGTCCTCGATCGACCGCATCAAGGAGATTTTGGCTGGCTTGGAGGCGACCGAGGCCGAGCCTGAGGGGAACGACCGCGATCTCATCGACAAGCTGGAAGCAATGGTCGAGCAGGGCATGGCGGCCATGTCAGGCTCGGCGGAGCCGATGCCGACAGCCGGCACTGCTGCTCCCGTTGCCGATGCGCCGCCGCTGGTGCCGGAAGCGCCCGCCGCTGCAGCCGCCCCCGCCAAGGAGATGACCATGGGCACGCTGGTCGATCAGACCCTGGAGCGTCCGCTGCGTCCGGGCGAGGTCTCGCTCGACGAGCTCGAGCGCGCCTTCCGCGAGACCGCGATCGAAGCGCCGGTGCCCGCGCCCGTGGCCAAGGCTGAGGTTAAGGCCGAGCC
This sequence comes from Bradyrhizobium yuanmingense, assembly GCF_025200905.1. Taxonomy (NCBI): domain Bacteria; kingdom Pseudomonadati; phylum Pseudomonadota; class Alphaproteobacteria; order Hyphomicrobiales; family Nitrobacteraceae; genus Bradyrhizobium; species Bradyrhizobium yuanmingense. The sequence goes on from NZ_CP104173.1 coordinate 7,772,232, forward strand.
GGCTGCTGAAGCCGCAAAGCCCGCCAAGGAAAAGGCCGCGCCGAAGAAGTCGATGGCCGACGAGATGGCGGGCGAGGGCGACCGCATCGCCAACCAGTCGATCCGCGTCAACGTGGATACGCTGGAGCACCTGATGACCATGGTCTCCGAGCTGGTCCTGACCCGCAACCAGCTCTTGGAGATCTCCCGCCGCAACGAGGACACCGAGTTCAAGGTGCCGCTGCAGCGCCTCTCCAACGTCACCGCCGAGCTGCAGGAAGGCGTCATGAAGACGCGCATGCAGCCGATCGGCAATGCCTGGCAGAAGCTGCCCCGCATCGTCCGCGACCTCTCATCCGAACTCGGCAAGCAGATCGAGCTCGAGATGCACGGCGCCGACACCGAGCTCGACCGCCAGGTGCTCGATCTGATCAAGGACCCGCTCACCCACATGGTGCGCAACTCCGCCGATCATGGCCTGGAGACCCCCGCCGAGCGCCTCGCCAGCGGCAAGGGCGAGCAGGGCACCATTCGCCTGTCCGCCTATCACGAGGGCGGCCACATCATCATCTGCATCGCCGACAACGGCCGCGGCCTCAACACCGAGAAGATCAAGGCCAAGGCGCTCTCGTCCGGTCTCGTCACCGAGGCCGAGCTCGAGAAGATGAGCGAAGCCCAGATCCACAAGTTCATCTTCGCGCCGGGCTTCTCCACTGCCGCTGCCATCACCTCGGTCTCGGGCCGCGGCGTCGGCATGGACGTGGTCCGCACCAATATCGACCAGATCGGCGGCACCATCGACATCAAGAGCGTGGCCGGCGAAGGAAGCTCCGTCACCATCAAGATCCCGCTGACGCTCGCCATCGTCTCGGCGCTGATCGTCGAAGCCGCCGGCGACCGCTTTGCGATCCCGCAGCTCTCGGTGGTGGAATTGGTCCGCGCCCGCGCCAACTCCGAGCACCGCATCGAGCGCATCAAGGACACCGCGGTGCTCAGGTTGCGCAACAAGCTGCTGCCGCTGATCCATCTGAAGAAGCTCCTGAAGATCGACGACGGCGCGGCCAGCGATCCCGAGAACGGCTTCATCGTGGTGACGCAAGTCGGCAGCCAGACCTTTGGCATCGTCGTCGATGGCGTGTTCCACACCGAAGAAATCGTGGTCAAGCCGATGTCGACAAAACTGCGTCACATCGACATGTTCTCCGGCAACACCATTCTGGGTGATGGCGCGGTCATCATGATCATCGATCCCAACGGCATCGCCAAGGCGCTCGGCGCCGCCGGCTCCTCGGCCCATGGCATGGGTGACGAAGCGGCCGGCCATCACATCGGAAGTGGCGAGCAGACCACCTCGCTGCTGGTGTTCCGCGCCGGCTCGTCGCAGCCTAAGGCGGTTCCGCTCGGCCTCGTCACGCGCCTGGAAGAGCTGCCGGCCGACAAGATCGAGTTCTCGAACGGCCGCTACATGGTGCAGTACCGCGAGCAGCTGATGCCGCTGGTGGCCATGGAAGGCGTCACCATTGCTTCCCAGGGCGCCCAGCCGATCCTGGTGTTCGCCGACGACGGCCGCTCCATGGGCCTCGTCGTCGACGAGATCATCGACATCGTCGAGGAACGCCTCAACATCGAGGTCGGCGGCTCCTCCTCCGGCGTTCTCGGCTCGGCCGTGATCAAGGGCCAGGCCACCGAGGTGATCGACGTCGGCCACTTCCTGCCGATGGCGTTCGCCGACTGGTTCACCCGCAAGGAGATGAAGCCGTCGCTGCATTCGCAGTCGGTGCTGCTGGTCGACGACTCGGCCTTCTTCCGCAACATGCTGGCGCCGGTGCTGAAGGCCGCCGGCTACCGCGTCCGCACCGCGCCGACCGCGCAGGAGGGCCTCGCGGCACTGCGCGCCCAAAGCTTCGACGTGATCCTGACCGACATCGAGATGCCCGACATGAACGGGTTCGAGTTCGCGGAAGTCGTCCGCTCCGACAACAACCTCGCTGCGACGCCGATCATCGGCCTGTCGGCGCTGGTGTCGCCGGCGGCGATCGAGCGCGGCCGTCAGGCCGGCTTCCACGATTACGTCGCCAAGTTCGACCGTCCCGGCCTGATCGCGGCGCTGAAGGAGCAGACCGCGGGTGCCGCCGGCGCCTCCGAGCTGAGCCGGGCGGCCGCGGCTTAAACCTTGAGCGGCATGGACCAGGAGACCCTGAAATGAGCAAGAAGACCCAGTCCAGCGAAGGCGCCATGGTCGAGTACGTCACCGCGATGATCGGTGGCCAGCTGTTCGGCCTGCCGATCTCCCGCGTCCAGGACGTGTTCATGCCCGAGCGCGTCACCCGCGTGCCGCTGGCCTCGCGTGAGATCGCAGGCGTTTTGAACCTGCGCGGCCGCATCGTCACCGTGGTCGACATGCGCTCGCGCCTCGGCCTGCCCAAGGACGAGGACGGCAAGACCGCGATGGCGGTCGGCGTCGACCTGCGCGGCGAATCCTATGGCCTCCTGATCGACCAGATCGGCGAGGTGCTGCGCCTGCCCGAGGACGGTAAGGAAGAAAACCCCGTCAACCTCGACCCCCGCATGGCCAAGCTCGCCGGCGGCGTCCACCGCCTCGACGGACAGCTCATGGTCGTCCTCGACGTCGACCGCGTCCTCGAGCTCGAAACCAAGACGCAAATGGCCGCCTGAGCCAACGAAACATCGAAGCCGGAGAACAGAAATGAAGACGTGTTTGGTGGTCGATGATTCCAGCGTGGTGCGCAAGATCGCGCGCCGGATCCTGGAAGGTCTGGAGTTCGAGGTCACCGAGGCCGAAGACGGCTCGAAGGCGCTCGAGATCTGCCAGCGGCAGCTGCCCGACGCGGTGCTGCTCGACTGGAACATGCCGGTCATGGACGGCTTCGAGTTCATGGGCCACATGCGCCGCCTGCCAGGCGGCGACCAGCCGAAAGTGGTGTTCTGCACCACTGAGAACAACGTGGCTCATATCGCTCAGGCGCTCAGCGGCGGTGCCAACGAGTACATCATGAAGCCCTTCGACAAAGACATCATCGCCGACAAGTTCGCTGAAGTTGGTTTGATCCCGGTCGGACAAGTCATGGTCTGAGTGTGTCAGGCCCAAAGCGCTTGGGCCAGAGTGTTCCAGTACAGCTTTCGAGAGGCCATCCGTGACCCCGACCGAGTATGAGTACCTGCGTAAGTTCCTGAAGGATAATTCCGGTCTCGACCTGTCCGCAGACAAGCAATATCTGATCGAAAGCCGCCTATTGCCGCTGGCTCGCAAGGCCGGGCTCTCCGGCATCGCCGAACTCGTGCAGAAGCTGCAAGGCGGCTCGCGCCAGCTGATCACCGACGTGGTCGAGGCCATGACCACCAACGAGACCTTCTTCTTCCGCGACAAGGTCCCGTTCGATCATTTCCGCGACCACATCATGCCGGAGGTCATCAAGGCGCGTGCGGCCAAGCGCAGCGTGCGCATCTGGTGTGCCGCGGGCTCGACCGGGCAGGAGCCCTATTCGCTGGCGATGTGCCTGAAGGAGATGGGCGCAGCCCTCACCGGCTGGCGCGTCGAGATCATCGCGACCGACCTGTCGCAAGAGGTGCTGGAGAAGGCCAAGGCCGGCGTCTACAGCCAGTTCGAGGTGCAGCGCGGCCTGCCGATCCAGATGCTGGTGAAATATTTCAGGCAGACCGGCGAGACCTGGCAGATCAATCCCGAATTGCGGGCGATGATCCAGCACCGCCAGCTCAACCTGCTGCACGATTTCGCCCAGCTCGGCACCTTCGACGTCATCTTCTGCCGCAACGTGCTGATCTATTTCGATCAGGATACCAAAATCAATATCTTCAACCGCCTGGCGCGCCAGATCGAGCCCGACGGCTTCCTGGTGCTCGGCGCCGCCGAGACCGTGGTTGGACTGACCGACACGTTCCGGCCGATTCCGGAGCGGCGCGGCCTCTACAAGCCGAATGATCCGCGCGCGGCCGCGGCCAAGCCGGTTCTCGCCGGTGCGGCGCCGCGCATGGCGGCGATGGCGGGACGATAATCATGGCCGAGGATGGCAAGGGCGCGGAGCGTGTGACCTTCAGCCGCGGCTATGATGTCTGCATCATGGCGATCGACGGCACCTGGCGGCGCGACTGCAAGCTCAACGCGATCTCCGACACCGACGCGGTTCTCACGGTGGAGGGCTCGATCCAGGGCTTGAACCTGAAGGAGTTCTTTCTGCTGCTGTCGTCCACGGGTCTCGCCTATCGTCGCTGCGAGCTGGTCCGTGTCAACGGCGCCGAAATGGACATCCAGTTCCTGCGCGGCAAGAACCGGAAGAAGCGCGGTGCGGCCGGTGGCCACGACGCCGCGGCCTGATCTCGCCGCCGCCGTCGCTGCGCTTTCCGGCACTTTGCTTCACATTTGCTGAACGTTTCCGAGTCAATTGCTCGCGGCAGCTTTACGCGGCTTCAGCGCGAGCCGTGTATCCATTGACGCTCTCAATCCCAGGATACGGCAATGCCCAGAAGTTCTCTTTCCCCGATCTCGTCAAACCTGCCCGACGGCGCCGAGCGGCGTGCACTTCAGCTCCTGGTGGTCGATGACGACGCCACGCAGCGCCGCCTGATCACGGTCGCGGCCAAGCAGGCGGGCCACGAGGTCACTGTGGCGCCATCGGTGGCGGACGCGATCGAGAAGCTGCGCGCCGCGCGCTTCGACTGCGTGACGCTCGATCTCGTGCTGGAGGATGGCGACGGCGTCGACGTGCTGCGCGAGATGGCGAGCGCGAAGTTTGCAGGCTCCGTGATCGTCATCAGCGGCATGGACGGCAAGCGCCGCAGTGCCGCCCGCAGCTTCGCCCGTTCGGTCGGCATCGAGCTCCAGAGCCTGCCGAAGCCGCTGGATCTCGCGGCGCTGCGCATCAGCCTCGCCAATCTCGGCAAGACCGCGATGGGCCTGCCGGCGATTCACACCTGGGGTGGTGTCGCCACCGACGCGATCGTGGAACGGCACCGCGCCTGAGCTTGCGGAGCCGCCATACGGTCAGACGCGGCTTCCGGCCGCGTTGCCGGATTCCGATAGACATTGCAGGGCGTGGCCGAGGCCCGCCCGGCAGACATTGAGGGCCGCGCTCGCGCTGGCGTAGCGGGGCGTGACGTCGTCGAGCAAAACGACATCTGCGGAACCTTCCGGATCGCTGCCGTGTTCTTGATCCATGGCTGCGGCGATCCGGCGCATGCTGGTCTCGATCTGTGCGATCAGTAAACGAAGGTCCGCCGCAATCAGCTCACGGCTCTCGACTTCGGACGTTGCGACAGGAGGCGGCGTGTCGGCCAAATTTAGCATGGATATTCTCCGTCCAATGCAATTAGGCGCCATGCCGCTACTTGTGCGTTAAGTCCATGTCCCGTACAAATACGGGTGGGCCGAATCCGCGCCGAGCGCCATAACGAATGGCGCGGACGCGAGTCCTTCATGCCAACCGGATGTGGCACATGGCCGAACAAAGCTCTCGCGGTGAAATCTTCGTGGTCGATGACGACCCTGCCGTTCGCGACACCTTGTCGATGGTGTTGAAGGCGGCGGGCTATGAAGTGATCTGTTTTGCGGACGGTGCAGCGCTGCTCTCCGTCGCGCGAAACCGCACGCCGGCTGCAATCCTGCTCGACGTGAATATTCCCGGGAAGTCGGGTCTCGACATCCTGAAGGAGCTGCACGGCGAGGATTATCCTGCGCCGATCTTCATGATCTCCGGGCAGGGCGACATCGCGATGGCGGTGGGCGCGATCAAGAGCGGCGCGCTCGACTTCATCGAGAAGCCGTTCCGCGGCAGCGAGATCGTCGGCCGTCTCGACGAGGCGATCGGTGCCTATGCACGCAGGCAGGCGGAGAACGCGTCGCCGAAATTCGGCTCGTTGCATTTCCCCGGCCGCGAGCCGCTGACGCGCAGGGAGCGCGAGGTGTTGGAGCAGTTCGCCTCCGGCGCCTCCAACAAGGAGGCTGGCCGCACGCTCGGCATCAGTCCGCGCACCATCGAGGACCACCGTGCCAACATCATGAAGAAGCTCGGCGCGCGCAATGCCGCCGACCTGATCCGCATCGTGATGACCGCGGCCCAGCGCGCGTCGTAACATGGTCTCGTGCCACGGCTCAGCAGCGCATCATGCAATGATGCGTTGCTGAGCCGGGTCCATCTCTCCTCACCGACGGTTTCGTAGCCCGGATGGAGCGCAAGCGTAATCCGGGATTTCGCGCGCGCACGATTGTTCCCGGATTGCGCTGCGCTCCATCCGGGCCACGGGCCTTCACCCGCTCAACGCCTTGCGGATGATCCGCGCCAGATCCGATTTGCGATAGGGCTTGGCCAGCAACACCACGCCGGCATCCAGCCGGCCGTGATGGATGATCGCGTTCTCCGTATAGCCTGACGTGTAGACCACCTTGAGATCCGGGCGCGTCTTCATCAGCTCGTCCGCAAGCTGCCGTCCGTTCATCTTGCCTGGCATGATGACGTCGGTGAACAGAAGGTCGAACGGCTTGCCGGCCGCGACGATCGCGAGCGCCTCCGCGGCGTTCGCGGCCTGCAACGTGACGTAACCCAGCGAATGCAACTGCGCCAGCACGTAGTCGCGCACCAGCCGGTCGTCCTCGACCACCAGGATCGTCTCGTGTCCGCCCTCGATCGTCGCCGGCGTCACGCCCTCGCCGACCGCCGTCGGCGTCTTGCCGGGCGGCAGATACATCTTGATCGTGGTGCCGTGCCCCTCCTCGCTGTAGATCTTGATGTGACCTGCGGACTGCTTGATGAAGCCGTAGACCATCGAAAGCCCGAGTCCGGTGCCCTTGCCGGGTCCCTTCGAGGTGAAGAAGGGATCGAACACCCGTGGCAGCATGTGCGCAGGGATTCCGGTGCCGGTGTCGCTCACGGCGATCAGCACGTAGTGCCCCGGCGGTACGTCGTTGGCGCTGGCATAAACCTCGTCGAGATAGGCGGCGCCAGTCTCCACGATCAGCTTGCCGCCGCCGGGCATGGCGTCGCGCGCATTGAGCGCGAGGTTGAGGATCGCGGTGGTGAGCTGGTTGGGATCGACGATGGCGACGCAATTCTCGTCCTCGAACACCGATTCGATCTGGATCTGCTCGCCGAGCGTCGGACGCAATAACTTTGCGGTGTCGACGATCAGCGAGTTGATGTCGATCTCGCGCGGCTGGAGCGGCTGCTTGCGCGCGAAGGCGAGCAGGTGCTGGGTCAGGTCGGCGCCGCGCGCGGCGGCCTCGTCGATCATCTTGGTGATTGCCGCGAGCTGCGGCTCCTTGGCGACCGCCTCCGCGAGAATCTCGATGGTCCCGGTGATGACGGTGAGAATGTTGTTGAAGTCATGCGCCACGCCGCCGGTCAGCTGGCCGACGGCCTCCATCTTCTCGGCATGGCGGATGCGCTCCTCGGCGGCGATCTTGTCGGTGAGGTCGCGGTAGAAGACGTTGAACAGCAGGCCCTCGCGCCGCTTCAGCGCGGTGACGCTCAGCTCGGCCCTGAATTCCTTGCCGTCGCGGCGGCAGCACATCAGCTCGCGGCGGCGGTTCAGCGTCCGGCCACCCTCGTCTTCGAGGAAGCGTTTCAGGCCGGCTCGGACCCGGCCACGTTCGCTCTCGGCGACAATGAGGTCGATCGTGCTCTTGCCGAGCACCTCGTCGCGGCGCCAGCCGAACAGCTGTTCCGCCTGCGAGTTCCAGTTCAGGATGCTTCCGGTCTCGTCGGTCTGGACGAAGGCGTCGAGGGAGGTCTCGACGATGTTGCGGGCGAGCCGCTCGCTCTCGAGCAGCGATTCCTGCGCGAGCCGCGCTTCCGTCATGTCGCGCCCGACGAAGAAGAAGCGCTTGGCGCGCTCGGACCAACTGCCGAGCCAGGACAGCCAGACCTCGTGCCCGTTCTTGTGGTAGCAGCGGGTGTCGGCCAGCCTGACGCGCTCGCCGTGTCGCATCGCCCGCATCTCGGCACGGGACTGCTCCAGGTGATCGGGATGGATGAAGTCGGCGCCGCTGCGGCCGATCATCTCGTCCGGCCGATAGCCGAGAATGGTCTCGCTGCTCGGGCTGATCTGCGCGACATGACCCCGCGCGTCCATGACCATGATCAGATCCTGCGACGTCTCGAAGATCTGACGCCGCTCCTCGAGTTGGTGCTGCAGCGCCCGCTCGGCGCGCCGCGCCTCGGTCAGGCTGCGCGCGCTTCCGGACGCGCCGATGATCTCGCCCGACGGTCCCTTGATCGGCGACAGGCCGAGCGAAATCTCGACCGGCGTGCCGTCCTTGCGCAGGCGGACCGTCTCGAAGCGTTCGATCGGCTCGCCCCGCGCGATCCGCCGCAGATAGTCCTTGCCCTGTTCGCGGCGGTCGGACGGGACGATGATCGAGGTGGGCTTGCCGATCGCCTCCTCCGCCGTATAGCCGTAAAGGCGTTCGGCGGCCGGATTCCAGCCGGTGATGATGGCATCGAGCGTCTGCATGACGATCGCATCGTCGGACGATTCCACCGCGGCACTGAACAGGTTCTCGCGCGCCGCGTGATGGCTCCGCGCGGCCTCGGTGAGGCGATGCTCCTCGATCTCGCGTTCGAGCGCGGCCGTTTTCGCGCGCATCTCCTCCACCATCCGCGCAAAGGCCCGGGCCAGCACGCCGGTCTCGCCGCTAGCATCGACGGGGATCTCCGCGGGACGTCCGCTGCCGATGGCCTGCACCGCCTCCGTCAGACGCCCGATCGGGCGGGTCAACGAGCGCGCCAGCAGCACCGCGAGCGCAGCCGCGGCGAGAACAGCCAGCACGCCGACGAGCAGGGACGTTTTTTGAATGGCGGCCGGCACGCGGCCGAACACGGACGGGGGAACAGTCGCGACGATGGCGACCCATTCCTTGCTCGCAAGCGATATCGGCACGAATGCCGCGCCGCTCGTCCGGCCCGCCTCGTCGGTCGTGACCCGCGTGGCCACGTCCGACGTGCCGGCCAGTTCTGACAAGAACGGAAGGTCTTTGCGCCAATCGGTCGGATGGCCCCGCGATGACCCGAACTCCCGCGTCCGGTCGGGATGGACGAGATAGTCGCCGCGCGCATTCACGACGTAGATATCTCCGCCCGAGGTTGTCGCCGCGCGGACCCGCTCGAGTGCCGGGCGCATGTCGATATTGGCCACGATGATGCCGAACGGCTTGTCGTCGGCCGTAAACAGCGGCATCGCCACGCGCAAAGTCGGCGCGTGAGGCGCCGTCGTTCCCCCCTGACGGGTCGCGAGCTCGATGGGAGACACATAGATCTCGCCGGGCCCGAGCCGTATGGTTTCCTGGAAGTAGGCGCGGCCACTCTTGCGCTCCAATTCGCTGTCCGGAGCGATCCGGGCTGCTCCGTTGGGACCCGAACGATCGACGTGGACCAGCTCGCGCTGGTCGTCGACGCCAATGATCCTGAACTGCCCGTAGATGGGCTTGGCGTCGATCTCGGCCGCGAGCCGCGCCGCGATACGCTCGCGCCAGGTCTGCTCCGAAACGCCGTCCGCCGGATCGATCCCGCCGCCGGCATGAGCGCGGATCAGGCCGTTGATTGCCGCTGCGGCGCGATAGCCGACCAGATCGCCGCGTACGCCGGCAACGTAGGATTCAAGATTGGTTGCAAGCAGGCGGGATTGGGCTTCGACCCGCTCCAGCACCCGCGGAATGACGGCCTGTGTGGTGTTGCGATAGCCCAACCATCCGACTGCGGCCACGGTGACCGCAACCAGCAGGATCATCGCGAGGGCCAGCCGCGTGGCCAGCGTCGTTGCTGCTCGCATGGGGAGTTTCGCCGGACCTGCCGCAGCGCTGCGCCATTTTTGGCTTGCAGCAGAGGCGTTCTTGTCATCGGCGGCCGGAGCGGACATCGGACCCCTCTGGCGCGTCGGCCTTCAGGCAATCTGCGACCACTGCAAGCAGTGCATCGGGCCGGAACGGCTTTTGCAGGCTGGCCACGGCGCCGAGCTTGGTCGCCATCTTCAGGAAGTCCGGCTCCGCATAGGCATCCGGCGTGATCGAACGGCCGGAGATGACGACGATAGGAACGGCTGGGGCCAGCATCCGAATGTGACGCATCGTCTCCAGTCCGTCCATACCGGGCATGAAGATGTCGAGAAACAGCAGGTCGAACCGGCTGGCCTCGAACAGCGCCAGCCCCTTGCGGCCATCCTCGGCGACCGTCACGTGATGACCAGCCCGTTCCAGCAGCAGCCGGATGGTGAACTGGACGGCCGGATCGTCATCCACGATCAGGATGTTGGCCACGCCTAAAATCCTCCGGCCGCATTGGGCGTTCCAGCGGCCCCAAATCAAAGCAACAAATGCGAAATTGTTGCGCGGATTCTGGCCGCGCTGCAAGCACCTCGCGTTTGCCGCGAATGCCTTCCTGGCGTGGCGACAGACGAGGCGCTGTGGCCGGTACGCACGCTTGCGTGCATATGCGATCCGGTCCGAACGCAATAAGTCGTTTCAAAGACAGGAGATATTCTTCTCGCCGTAGTTGTACGGAACCCGATCTTCACCGCGAATAAAAGAGGGCGAACTACTATCTCCGCGAGTTCCATCTCGGTACCTCGCGTATTTCAATTTCGGCATTCCTTTACCCGACGAAGCCGGTTGCCCCAACCGGCCATCAGTTCGAGATCTCTCATGTTCAAATCGATCGCGAACACCGGAATTCGCACCCGGCTGCTCGGCGGCTTCGCGTTGATCTGCGGCCTGCTCGCAGCGACCGTCATCTACACCGTCGCCGCCGTGTCGGACATTTCGTCGCGGATCAGGACAGTCGTGGATCAACGCGCGCCGGTCGCGATCGCGAGCACGGAGCTCGTCGGCAATCTCTATTCCACGCTTTCGACGCTGCGCGGCTATCTGCTGACTGGCGATGCGCAGGGCAAGCGCGACCGGGCCGCGGTCTGGGCCGAGCTGGATCGCACGGCCGCTGCAGTCGACCGCATGGCAGAGGGCTTTTCCAGCCCCCAGAACAAGACCAATTGGAGCGAGGCCAGAACGTTGATGGCGGAATTCCGCAAGGCCCAGGACAAGGCCGAAGCGGCCGCCTTCACGCCTTCGGCCTATCCGGCGAGCGAATTGCTGGCGAAGGAAGCCGCGCCGCTGATCTCGGCCATGTTCGCCGAGATCACCGGCATGATCGACGAGGAAGAGGCGCTGGAGGCGACGCCGCCGCGCAAGCGCCTGCTCAAGACGTTTGCCGATGTGCGTGGCAATCTTGCCGCCGCGGGATCTCAATTGCGCCTGTACGTTGCCTCGGGCGAGGCGGCCGATCGTGACAAGTTCGAAAAGCCGCTGGCGACCTTCAGGGCCGCGCTTGCGTCGGTCGGTACCCAGACCGATCTGCTCACCGCACGGCAGGCGACCGCTTATCGGGCCATCGTCAAGGCGAACGAGGCGTTCATACCGCTGCCGCAGAAGATCTTCGCCATCCGCCAGACGCCGCAATGGAATATGCCGGTCTTCATCCTGTCGACCGAGGCCGCGCCGCGCGCCGCCCGGATCCTCGACCTGCTCGACGGTCGCAAGGATACCGATGGCAAGCGCTCGGGCGGTCTCAAGAGTGATCAACAATCGAAGCTCGCCGACGACGCCCGCAGTGTGGCCGACGCAGTCGAGAGATTGCTCCTGCTCCAATGGATCCTGCTCGCCGCAGCGCTTGCGCTCGGGGCAACGATTGCGATCCTGGTTGCACGCTCCATAACCCGTCCGATCATCGAGTTGGTGGGCGATTCCGCGCGCCTGTCCGGCGGCGACACCAGCGTCGAATTCAGGACGGCCGAGCGCGGCGACGAGATCGGCGTGGTGTCGCAGGCGGTAGCCAAATTCCGCGACAATGTGATTGCCCAGCAACGGGCGGCGGCGTCCCTAGCGCGCGAGGCGGAGGCACGCGAAGCGGCCAACCGCAACATGGAGGGGGCGGTCGAGGAATTTCGCGCGACCTCGCGCGACCTGCTCGCGCTGGTCGGCGAGAATGCGGGCACCATGCGGCAGACCGCAGAGAGCCTCAGCGGCATCGCCAATCATGCGACGAGCCAGGCCGCGTCCGCAGCGACCACCTCCGAACAGACCGCGGGCAACGTCCAGACCGTCGCCGCGGCGGCCGAGCAGCTCGCGGGCTCCATCGTCGAGATCGGCCGCCAGATCGAGCTGTCAAACACGACCGTGCGCTCCGCGGGCGAGGTGACCGCGCGTTCGGAGAGTGAGATCGAAGGGCTCGCGCACGCCGCACAGAGCATCAGCTCGGTGGTCGACCTGATCCAGGCGATCGCGGCCCAGACCAACCTCCTGGCGCTCAACGCCACCATCGAGGCCGCGCGCGCCGGCGAGGCCGGTCGCGGTTTTGCCGTGGTGGCGTCCGAGGTCAAGGCGCTGGCCGAGCAGACCCGCAAAGCGACGCAGGAGATCGCGCAGCACATTGTCGCGATTCAGAACGCGACCGGCAGCGCGGTCGCCTCCGTCAAGGAGGTCGCGACCGCCATGCGCCGGATCGACGAAGTGACCGCGGCGATCGCAAGCGCCGTGGAAGAGCAGGGGGCCGCCACGCGCGAGATCTCGCAGAACGTTCAGATGGCGGCGTCGGGGACACAGACGTTGGCGACCAGCATCGGCACCGTCTCCGGCGCCATCGCGGAAACCAATCGCTCGGCCGACGAGGTGATGGGTGCCGCGAACCACGTCGCGGGGGCGGCCGAACGCCTCGCCGCCGAGGTCCAGGCCTTCTTCGTCAGGCTGCGCACCGGTCCGATGGACCGCCGCAAGAGCGGCGATGCCGATTACCACGGGCCGGAACGGCGCAGCGGCCGCAACGCGGCCTAAAAAGGGAATGGCTCCGGCTAATTCGATCGTCGCGGGAGCGGCGTAGGCCGCCTTCCGCACCCGGGTGAGGGCAGATGTAGCCGGCGCAGCCGGTCGATCTACCCGCTGCGGCTGCACGCCAGCGCCCAAAGCTCCCCTTGCCCTCCTCGGCATACCTGCAGTCTTCACAGGCCTCTTGACCGAGATCATCATCCGGCTCTTTGTCGAGCCCTGATCTTCCGCGTGATCGAGCGGAATACCATCCAGAAACGGGGCCCCATCATGAAGAAGAAGACGCCCAACCAGCTCCGCAGCGCGCGTTGGTTCGCGCCCGACGATCTGCGCTCGTTCGGCCATCGCTCCCGCGCCATGCAGATGGGTTACGCGCCGGAGGAGTGGAAGGACCGTCCGATCATTGCGATCCTCAACACCTGGTCTGACGCGCAGCCCTGTCACATGCACTTCAAGTCGCGCGTCGAGGACGTGAAGCGCGGCATCCTGATGGCGGGGGGCCTGCCGCTGGAGCTGCCGGCGCTGTCGCTCTCGGAATCGCTGCTCAAGCCCACCACCATGCTCTATCGCAACCTGCTGGCGATGGACGCCGAGGAGCTGCTCCGCAGCCATCCCGTCGACGGCGTGGTGCTGATGGGCGGCTGCGACAAGACCACGCCGGCGCTGCTCCTGGGAGCAACCTCGATGAACATTCCGGCGATCTATCTGCCGGCAGGCCCGATGCTGCGCGGCAATTGGAAGGGCAAGACGCTGGGTTCCGGCTCCGACGGCTGGAAATATTGGGACGAGCGCCGCGCCGGAAAGATCTCCGACAAGGACTGGCTCGACATCGAGGCCGGCATCGCCCGCAGCTACGGCACCTGCATGACCATGGGCACCGCCTCGACCATGACCGCCATTGCGGAAGCGATCGGCATGACGCTGCCGGGCGCTTCCTCGATCCCCGCCGCGGACGCCAACCATATCCGCATGGCCAGCGAATGCGGCCGCCGCATCGTCGAGATGGTGTGGGAGGATCTGACGCCGAAGGTGATCCAGACCCGCAAAGCGTTCGAGAATGCCATTGCGGTCGCGATGGCGATGGGCTGCTCCACCAACGCCATCATCCATCTGATCGCGCAGGCCCGCCGCGCCGGCCAGGACATCGGCCTCGACGATTTCGAGACGGCCAGCCGCAAGGTGCCCGTCATCGCCAATGTCCGCCCGAGCGGCGATGCGTACCTGATGGAGGACTTCTTCTACGCCGGCGGCCTGCCGGCGCTGATGGGCCAGATCAAGCCGCATCTGCATCTCGACTGCGTCACGGTCACAGGCAAGACGCTGGGCGAGAACATCGAGGGCGCCGAGGTCTACAATGCCGACGTGATCCGCGGTATCGACAATCCTATCTACAAGGAGGGCGCGCTCGCCGTGCTCAAGGGCAATCTCGCGCCCGACGGCTGCGTCATAAAGCCCTCCGCCTGCGCGCCGCGGTTCCTCAAGCACACCGGCCCCGCGCTGGTGTTCGACGATTATCCCTCCATGAAGAGGGCGGTCGACGATCCCGATCTCGACGTCACCGAGGATCACATCCTCATCCTGCGCAATGCGGGGCCGCAGGGCGGACCGGGCATGCCGGAATGGGGCATGCTGCCGATCCCGACCAAGCTCGTGAAGCAGGGCGTGCGCGACATGGTGCGCATCTCGGATGCACGCATGAGCGGCACCAGCTACGGCGCCTGCATCCTGCACGTCTCGCCGGAATCCTATATCGGTGGCCCGCTGGCGCTGGTGCAGAACGGCGACCGCATCACGCTCGATGTCGCTGCGCGCACCATCAATCTCGATGTGAGCGAGGCCGAGCTCGCAAAACGCCGCGCCGCCTGGAAGCAGCCCGCGCGCCGCTTCGAGCGCGGCTATGGCTGGATGTTCACCAAGCACATCAAGCAGGCCAATGACGGCTGCGACTTCGACTTCCTGGAGACCGATTTCGGCGCGCCGATCGGCGAGCCGTCCATCTACTAGCACCTGTCATTCCGGGACATCGCGAAGCGATGGGCCCGGAATCCATAACCACGATAGGGAGTATGGATTCCGGGCTCGCGCCAAGTGGCGCGCCCCGGAATGACGAACGAGAGAGAGCACGACATGACGAAACTCACCGAAGCCACCCGCAACAAACTCAAATCCGTCTCTACCGCCACCGTCGCCACCGCGCTGTTCAAGCGCGGTCTGCGCATCCAGATGATCCAGGATGTCCGTCCCTTGAGCCCGGATCAGCCGGCCATGGTCGGCGAGGCCTTCACGCTGCGCTACATGCCGGCGCGCGAGGATCTCAACACCATCGACGTGTTCAGGGACCGCTCCCATCCGCAGCGCAAGGCGGTCGAGGATTGCCCGCCGGGCGCGGTGCTGGTGATGGACAGCCGCAAGGATGCGCGCGCGGCTTCGGCCGGCGCGATCCTGGTGACGCGGCTGATGAAGCGCGGCGTCGCCGGCGTCGTCACCGACGGCGGCTTTCGCGACTCCGCCGAGATCGCAAGGCTCGGTTTTCCCGCCTTCCACCACCGTCCCTCGGCGCCGACCAATCTGACGCTGCATCAGGCGATCGAGATCAACGTGCCCATCGGCTGCGGCGATGCGCCGGTGTTTCCCGGCGACGTCATCCTTGGCGACGCCGACGGCGTCATCGTGATCCCCGCGCATTTGGCAGACGAGATCGCCAACGAAACCTTCGAGATGACCGCGTTCGAAGATTTCGTCACCGAGGAAGTCGGCAAGGGCCGCGGCATCTTCGGTCTCTATCCCGCCACCGATCCGCGGACGCTCACCGATTTCGCGGAATGGCGCAAGAAGAACGGGAGGTAGCGCTCTCGTAGCCTGGATGGAGCGGAGCGTAATCCGGGAACAGTGTTGATCTCTGCGCGAATCCCGGATTGCGCTCCGCTCCATCCGGGCTACGACGTCACGCCTCCGCCATCCCCGCTGCCCACAGCGCGAACGCGTACACGATCGCGACTTCGTCGAGCCGGTCGAAGCGGCCCGAGGCGCCGCCGTGGCCGGCGCCCATGTTGGTGCGGAGCAGGACCGGGCCGCCGCCGCGCATGGTGGCGCGCAGGCGCGCGATCCATTTGGCGGGCTCCCAGTAAGTGACCCGGGGATCAGTCAGTCCGCCCATCGCCAGGATCGCCGGATAGTCCTTTGCCGCGACGTTGTCGTAAGGCGAATACGACAGGATGGTGCGGAAATCCTTCTCGCTCTCGATCGGGTTGCCCCATTCCGGCCATTCCGGCGGCGTCAGCGGCAGCGTGTCGTCGAGCATGGTGTTGAGCACGTCGACGAACGGCACCTCTGCGACGATACCGGCGAACAATTCGCCGGCGCGGTTGGCGACCGCACCCATCAGCATGCCGCCGGCCGAGCCGCCATGGCCGACGATGCGCTTGGCGCTGGTGTATTTCGCATCGATCAGCGCGCGGGCGCTGGCGGCGAAATCGTCGAACGAGTTGGTCTTCTTCTCGCGCTTGCCGTCGAGATACCAGCCCCAGCCCTTGTCGGCGCCGCCGCGGATATGGGCGATGGCATAGACGAAGCCGCGGTCGACCAGCGACAGGCGGTTGGCGCTGAACGAGGCCGGCATGGCCATGCCGTAGGAGCCGTAGCCGTAGAGCAACAGTGGCGCTGCGCCGTCGAGCTTCAGTCCGCGGCGATAGAGGATCGAGACCGGCACCTCGGCGCCGTCATACGATTTCGCCATGATGCGGGTCGTGACGTAGTCGGCCGGGTCATGGCCTGACGGAATCTCCTGCCGCTTGCGCAAGACGCGCGTGCGCTTGACCATGTGGTAATCATAGACTTCCGACGGCGTCGTCATCGACGAATAGGCAAAGCGCAGTGTCGTCGTGTCGAATTCGTAGGAGCCCATCGTATCGAGCGAATAGGCGGCCTCGTCGAAGGCGATGGCATGCTCCTCCCCGCTAGCGAGGTCGCGGATCACGACCGAGGGCAGCGCATTGGCGCGCTCCAGCCGCACCAGATGGCCGGCATAGAGATCGAGGTCGATGATGTAGATGCCGGGCCGATACGCAATCAAATCGCGCCAGTTCTTGCGCTCGGGCGCGTGAAGCGGCGCGGTGACGATCTTGAAGTCGATGGCGTCGTCGGCATTGGTGAGGATGAACAGCTCGTCGCCGCGGTCGGCCAGCGAATATTGCACGCCCTCCTCGCGCGTAGCGACCAGGCGCGGCGGCGCCTCGGGATTGGCGAGATCGATCAGCCGCTGCTCGCTAGTCTCGTGATCGCCGCCGGCGATGACGCAGAAGCGGCCGCTGGTGCTTTCATGCAGGTGGGTGAACCAGCCGGCATCCTGCTCCTCATAGACCAGCGTGTCGTCGGCTTGCTTGGTGCCGAGCTTGTGCCGCCAAACCTGCATCGGGCGGTGATTGTCGTCGAGCTTCACATAGAAGAAGCTCTTGCAGTCCGCAGCCCAGACCACGCCGCCGTCGGTCTCCTCGACGAGATCGTCGAGGTCCTTTCCCGTCGCCCAGTCGCGGACGCGGATCGAAAAATATTCCGAGCCCTTGGTGTCGGCGCTCCAGGCCTGCAGCTTGTGATCGTAGGAGTGGCGGCTGCCGCCGAACTTGAAATATTGGTGGTCCTTGGCGAGCGCGTCGCCATCGAGCACGATCTGGCCGTCGCCGCCGTCGCGCGGCATGCGGCCGAACAGCTCGTGCTGCCCGCCCTCGCGAAACCTGCGGAAATAGGAGAACGGCCCATCCGGTGACGGGACGCTGGAATCGTCCTCCTTGATCCGCCCGCGCATCTCGCGCACCAGCGTCTTCTGCAGGCCCGAGGTGTGGCCGAGCAGGCTCTCGGTGTAGGCGTTCTCCTCGTCGAGATATTTGCGGATGTCAGGATCGAGCACGGCGGGATCGCGCAGCACCTCCTGCCAGTTCGCGTCCTTCAGCCAGGCATAATCGTCAGTCACGGTGATGCCGTGCCGCGTGAAGGAATGCGGCCGGCGCGGGGCGACGGGGGGCTTCGAAGGCGTCTTGGCTTGGGTCACTCGGTCCTCGTTCAAATACGTGGCGCGGCCTCCTTCACCTCTCCCCGCCTGCGGGGAGAGGTCGGAATTTGCGACAGCAAATTCCGGGTGAGGGGGTACAGGTCTCGCTATGGTCTCATCTGTGGAGAGAGCCCCTCACCCCGACCCTCTCCCCTTAAGAACGGGGAGAGGGAGAAGAAAAAGCGGCTCGCCGTGTCCCACCTTATATCGTTCCGATTCCGCGGATTGCCAGCACGACCGCCCATGCTGCCGGGTTGTTGATCGGCCCCTTGTGTGCTTTGAGGGGCAATATCCCGCCGCCGGTCCAGCCCGATGCTGTTCAATTCCTATGCGTTCATCCTGCTGTTCCTGCCGGTCGTGCTCGCCGGCTATTTCCGGCTCGGCCGGCGCAGCAATCTGGCTCCGGTGGTCTGGCTGGCGCTGGCTTCGATCACCTTCTACGCAATCGGCAGCTGGCAGTTCGTCGCCCTTCTGCTGCTCTCGATCGCCTTCAACTACGGCGTCGGCCATCTTCTCATCGTGGCGGAGCTCACGCACCCGCAACGAAAGGCCGCACTCGCGCTCGGCGTCGTCGGCGATCTCCTCATGCTCGGCATCTTCAAATATGCCGGCTTCGTCGCGGAGAACGTCAACGCGCTGCTCGGCACGGATGTCGCGCTCCACATCCTGCTGCCGGTCGGCATCTCCTTCTACACCTTCACCCAGATCGCGTTTCTGGTCGACGCTTATCGCGGCCAGGTCGCGGCCTATGCGCTGCCGCATTACGCGCTGTTCGTGACGTACTTCCCGCATCTGATCGCGGGGCCCATCCTCCATCACAAGGACATGATCCCGCAATTCGAGCACGAGGAGACCAAGCGCCCGGACGGGCATCTCATGTTGTGCGGAATCATCATCTTCGCGATCGGCCTGTTCAAGAAGACCTGCCTTGCCCACGGCATCCAGCCGCTGGTCGCGCTCGCCTTCGAGGCGCGCTCGCCGAGCTTCGACCAGGCCTGGCTCGGCGCACTCGCCTACACCTTCCAGCTCTATTTCGACTTCTCCGGCTATTCCGACATGGCGATCGGCATCTCGCTGCTGTTCGGCATCTTCCTGCCCGTCAATTTCAACTCGCCGTACAAGGCCACCAGCATCGTCGAATTCTGGCGGCGCTGGCACATGACGCTGTCGCAATTCCTGCGCGACTATCTCTACATCCCGCTCGGCGGCAACCGCCGCGGCCGCGTGCTGCGCTACGTCAATCTGATGATCACGATGCTGTTCGGCGGGCTCTGGCACGGCGCGGCCTGGACTTTTGTCATTTGGGGCGCGCTGCATGGCGCCTATCTCTGCGTCAATCATGCCTTCAATGCCTTGGTGCCGAACGGTCCGCCGCTGATTGCACGCCCAGCTCGCATCGCCGGCGCCGTGCTGACCTTCCTCGCTGTCGTCATCGCCTGGGTGTTCTTCCGTGCCGAGAGCGTCGCCTGGGCATTGCGGGTGCTCCACGCCATGGCTGCCCCTTCGAACCTCGTGCTCGGCCGCGAGGAGATCGCGGCCCTGGTGCAAGTCGCGATCTATGCGGCGCTGGTGTGGCTGGCGCCGAACACACAAGCGCTGATGGAATACGACCACGGCAACCGCGAGGTCGGCGCGGCCTTGCGGGCAGGGCGCACGCGGCCGTTGGTGCTCTATGCGGCCTCGCTGCTGCTCGCCTTCGGCTTCCTGGGCATCCAGAGCCACAGCGAATTCATCTATTTCCGATTCTGATGCAGGGCGCATTCACCAATCTCGGGCGTCTTCTGCTGGCGAGCGTGGCCTGCGTACTGAGCGCCGCGGCGCTCACCTTCATCGTCGATCCCCTGCAGCTGTTCCGCCCCTCGCGCCTTGTCCCGGCCTTCTACTCGGAGGACACGCGCGTGCAGAATGCCGGGCTGATCAACAGCCAGCCGTTCGACACCGCCTTCATGGGCACCTCGCTTGCGATCCATTTCCGCCAGAGCGACATCGATCGCGCGCTTCGTGTCCGCTCGCTCAAGCTAGCGATGACCGGCTCCAACTCGCGTCAGCAGGCCTTCGTGCTGGAGCAGGCGATCGACCGCGGCGCAAGGCGCGTGATCTGGGAAATGGACGATTTCATCTTCATCGATGCCGCGGACATCGAGACCGACCCTTATTTGTCCGTCGATCTTTATCGCCGAACCGCCAAGGGCATCGCCTCCTATCTGTTCAGCGCGGCGATGGCGAAGGAATCGGTGTTCGCGCTGGTGCGGTCCGTCCCGCTGCTGCGGGAGCCGCTGACCCGGGCGTCGCCTTATCTGCCGGTCAAGTTCGCGCTGGCGGACATCGACGACATCTACGCCCTGCCGCGTGATTTCGACGTCGCGCGCGACTACAACACCAGAAAGACGCTCGCCGCCTTCACCTACATCACTGATCCCGTGCGCCGTCGCTTCCTCGGCGAAGGCTACAGCTACGAAGCCATGGTCCGGCATTTCGAACAGGACGCCGTCGGCCTGATCGCGCGCCACCCTGACGTGACCTTCGACATCTACTTCCCGCCCTATTCGATCCTGCAATTCGTCGCGATGCGCGATGCCTCGCCGGAGACATTGAAGATCGTCACCGCACTCACGGCGCACATTGCGCGGCGTCTGACGCAAATGCCCAACGTCCGGCTGCACGATTTCCGCGCGGTCGCGGCGGTCACGCACGATCTTAACAATTACAGCGACGTCATCCACCACTCGCCGGTCGTGGACGCGATGGTGCTGAAGTGGCTGGCAAGCGGGGAGCACCGCGTCGACCCGAAAGCGCCGCTCGCGCCGCTGAATGAGCTGAAGGCACAGGTGGAGGCGTATCGGGTGGAGCGCTGATCTTCCCCTCTCCCCTTGCGGGAGAGGGTGGCTCGCCGCATAGCGGCGAGACGGGTGAGGGGTTCTATCCGCGAGTCCTGGCAGTCGGGAATCGCGGATAGAACCCCTCATCCGGCGCTTCGCGCCACCTTCTCCCACAAGGGGAGAAGGAAGAGGCGCGCGCGCGACTTACACCGCCACCTCTTCCCCGAGATACGCGACCGCCGCCTCCAGCCCGCCCTTGCCGTGCGGGATCTTCAGCGCGTTCAGCCCGACCTCAATCACCCCGAGCGTGCCGAGCAGCATCGGCGCATTGACATGGCCCATATGGGCGATGCGGAAGGCTTGGCCGGAGAGATCGCCGATGCCGGTGCCGAGCACGACGCCGCACTTGTCCTTGCAATAGCGTTGCAGCACCGCCGGATCGTGGCCGTTGCTCATCGTCACCGTGGTCACGGTGTTGGAGCGCTCGCTGGCTTCGGCCACGTTGAATCCGAGTACCTGGCCTTCCGACCAGACCGAGACCGCGCGGCGGGCGGCTTCGCCGAGCAGGCTGTGGCGGCGGAAGGCGTTCTCCAGGCCTTCCTCGTGCAGCATGTCGATCGCTTTGCGCAACGCGAACAGCAGATGCACCGGCGCGGTGCCGGCATATTTGCGATAATTCTCGGTGCCCTCGCGCTCGCTCCAGCTCCAATAGGGCGTCGACATGTTGGCCTTCTTGTGCACCTCGAGCGCGCGCGCATTGGCGGCGACGAAGCCGAGGCCGGGCGGCGTCATCAGGCCCTTCTGCGAGCCGGACATCGCAACGTCGATGCCCCATTTGTCCATCTCGAACGGCATGCAGCCGAGCGAGGCGACGGTATCGACCATGTAGAGCGCGGGATGGCCGCTCGCCTTGATCGCCTTGCCGATCGCCTCGATGTCGTTCTGCACGCCGGAGGCCGTGTCGACCTGGACCACGACGACGGCCTTGATGCTGTGCTCCTTGTCGCGGCGCAGGCGTTCCTCGACCTCGTGCGGCCGCACCGCGCGGCGCCAATCGCCCTTGAGCACCTCGACCTCGGCGCCCATCAGCGCCGCCGCGTTGCCCCACCCGATCGCGAACCGACCGCTCTCCAGCACCAGCACCTTGTCACCGCGCGACAGGACGTTGCTCAGCGCCGCTTCCCAGGCGCCGTGACCGTTGGCGATGTAGATGTAGGACTTGCCCTTGGTCGCGAACAGCTTGGAGATGTCGCTGAGCAGGCTCTCGGTGAGATCCAGCATCTCCTGGGAGTAGATGTCGATCGCCGGACGGTGCATCGCCCGCAGCACCTCGTCGGGCATCGTGGTGGGCCCGGGGATGGCCAGAAACTCCCGGCCCGCGCGAACGGTCATTGCTGTCGGTCCTTATTGCCTGAGAACAGGATGGTGGGTCGCTGAATCATGCTTTTACGTGCCGGCGCGTCCCGAGAAAAGCGCGCAAAATGCAGGGCTGGGTTATCGCTTCGTCTCCCGGCAACCGGCCGCTTCGGCCTCCTCGACCGAGCAGAACCAGCGGGTGCCCTTGCTGATCTTCATCCTGATCTGCGTGTACCAGCGGCTGGTCGGCTGGTGAAAGATGCACTCCCCGGAGCTGTTGACGTTGCCCTTGATGGTGCAGTCCGGCGACGGCGCGACCGGCCCCGAGGCCGAAGCGAGCAGCACCGCGTGCGCGCCGTCAGGCGGCTTGGTCGCGCCGAGGATCGCGGTCTTCTTGTTGCGGACGCGCCAGTCCCACGGCGCGATGAAGGCGCCCTGCCACATCCCTGCCTTGGCCTCCCGCGCGGCCTTTTCATCGGCTTCATAGTCGCGGGACATGTGGGCGTAGGCCAGCGCCCAGCCGTTGCGCACCAGCCATTTCTGGATGTCCTCGCCGCCGACCTCGCAGCGCGCCACGGTGCGGCCGCGCCGGTCGACCGATCTCGGGCGGCAGACCCAAGTCTTGCCCTCGGCGTATCTGGCGAGCTCATCGCGGGCCGCGACGCCGCAAGTCCAGCGCTCGGACTTGGTGTTAAGGCAGAGCTGGTCGATTGCAGGCGCGTCGATGCCGCCGAGCCGGATCCGCGTGGTGCCGATCACCACCGCATCGCCAGCGCGGACCTTTGCCGTGCCGGTGATCTCGGCGGCATCCGCCAGCGAAGGGATGGCGAACAAAGACAGCGCAATCAGGACCTTTCGCAACATGCCCGTCCAGTTGTGATGAAAATCTCGATAGACGGCGCAATTGTGGTCGGCTTTTGGCCGCGCGGCCAGCGCATGCCGAACAGATAGGCTTTCAACTTCCTGTCATTTTGCGACAGTCTCGTAGGGTGGGTTAGCCGAAGGCGTAACCCACCACTGTTCGTATCCGCGGAGGTTAGATGGTGGATTACGCTTCGCTAATCCACCCTACGAGACCCCTCACCCTCGCGCCATCGCCCGCTTCGCCACCGCCAGCCCCATCAGCACGAACGCCGAGGTCACCTCCGGGCCACCGACCAGGATCCGCGTCGGCGTCTTCATCTTGTTCCATTCATAGGCGCGGAACGGGCCGCGGCGGCCGCCTTCACCGAGCCCGGCGACGATCACGTTCAGCGCCGGTGCGAAGGCGCGCGGGTCGGCGCCGAGATGGCCGAGCGCGATCAGCGCCAGCGCGGCGTCGAACACGTTCATCTCGGCCGCCATCAGCTCGCCCTTGACGTAGGACAGCACGCGATGGCGGATGAAATCGAAATCGCCGGCGGGATCGATCGCGGCCTGCGCCGCCAGCGGCAGCGCCAGGAAGGCGGCATAGCAGCGGCCGAAATAGGCGCTGTAGAGCTCCGGCAGATAATAGATGTGCGAGCGCGGATTGGCGAAGGCGCCGCTGGCGGCCAGCCGCTTCTGAAAGCCGATGATCCGGTGCAATGTTGCAAGCCGCGACGGCGTCTCCAGCACCTTCCAGCGCTCAAGGTTGCGGAAGCTTACCTCGAGAATGTCGAGATTGAGCGTCGGATCGAGATCGTTGCCGTAAGGGCGCTCGCCCTTGAGATTGTCGATCCAGGTCGCAACCCCGCCCTCATAGTCGATATTGTCGTTGAGCGGCACGGTCACGCGCGGTTCGTTGACGCCGGCGCGCACCTGATAGCCCGCATAGAAGTCCAGGAGCGGCTGGTCGATGATCGCGTCGGTACAGCCGGCCTGCGTCGCCGCGGAGATCGAGCAGGCCGTGGTGTCGCAATCCGGCACGTAGATGCCGAAACCGAGGTCCTGCTTGATCTGCGCGAAGTAACGGGAGAAGCGCGGATGCGGCGCCGGCGCCAGTGCGGTGACGACGTTGAAGCGCGCGCCGCCCAAGCCCTCGACCTCCTCGCGACTGATGTTGACGCAGAAATCGACCATGTCGGCGATCGCGCGCTCCGCCGCGACCTTGTCGGCCGGGGAGGCGAGCCCGGTCTCGACGAAGCTGAGCAGGGCCTCGATGAAGAACGCGTCGTAATAGGCCGAGCGGTGGCGGATCTGCACCGGCTCCCACATCGGCTCGGCAATGCCTTTCCAGGGCGGATTGACCACGGCGCGCGCGGGCGAGCGCGCAATGAAGACGCGGGCGAGGTTGAACAGCAGCGAGGAATTCTTGTAGCCGCGCGCGTTGAGGCCCGTGAGCGCCATGATCAGCTCGCGGCCGCGGACATCAGCATCGCCGATCAGGTTGAAGGCGGCGTAGGTCGGCAGGAAGCCGTTGCGGCGGTACGAGCCGAGCAGATGCTGCGCGCAATCGCGGATCACGCCGTCGATCTCAGCGCTCTGCGGCATGGTGGCGGTGAACGGCACCGGCGGCGGCTTGGGGTGGTCGAGCGCGATGCTGTCGACGAGATCGGCGATCGGCTGCCCGACCGCCGCCCAGTCGGGCTCGGCCTCGTCGCGGGCCTGGGCGAGGGCCGCGCGCAGCCGCGTCAGCATCCCCTCGTCGCGCAGCTCGGGCAGGCCGGCGCGGCGGAGCAGGATCCGCAGCGCGGGATTGCCGAGGGCGGTCCTGTAGAATTTGGCGAGATGCGGATCGCCGCTGGCCGTATCCGACAATACGGGATCGCAGACGTCGTAAAGCGAGGGGCCGTCCTTCCGCGCCGTCAGCGCCCGGCAGGCGGCGCCGGCAAAATAATGAAAGCTCATGAAATACCTGGTCGCGGGGGCCTTGGTCGGGGACATCAGGCACGCTGCCATCTGCGCGCCACCCCCTGCAAGTCGTTGAAAAAGCTACCCGGATTCGCGGGAAAAACAAATGTGATGGAAGTCACGGAAAAGCCGGCACGAAGGCTGCATGATCGCTCCCCGGAAGGCTACGGGGAAGCCGTAAAGGCGGCAATTTGTATCGGAGAATTATCAAGTATATTCAGACGCTTAGTTCAAATTTTGAGCAATCTATTGCCCCAGGGCCTATATCCGGTTAAGGGTTTGTTTGGTGCGGCGCCGCAAATTGCGCGCAATTCGGGGTCACATCCCCGGCCAATCCCTCAAACCTAAAGACGCTATCGCGCTACTCAAACAGTGTGCGCGCGCTTGTTAGGTCTTTGGCACAGGAAACGAAGCGAGATGAATCTAAAGCAGCTCGACCTTTCCAGACGTACGATCGCCCTCGCCGCGGCCCTCATCGGCACGGTGTCGCTGGTGATCGGCGCCCATGCTGCTCTCAACATGCGTGCGATCGATGCCGCCAAGGCGGTCTCGACCGACCAGATCACTGGTTCGATCGGCCAGAGCTCGCGCCTCGCGCTCGTCATCGGCAATGGACATTACCCCGACGCCAGCGCGCCGCTGACGCAGTCGATCAACGACGCCCGTGCGCTGTCCTCGTCCCTGCGCAAGAACGGCTTCGACGTCGACATGGTGGAAGATGCGACCCGCGACGACATGGTCCGCGCCGTGAGCCGCCTGAAGTCGCGGATCACCCGCGACAGCGTCGTCATGCTGTTCTTCGGCGGCTACGGCGTGCAGGCCGGCCGCGAGAGCTACATGCTGCCGGTCGATGCCGTGATCTGGAAGGAAAAGGACGTCCGCCGCCAAGGCGTGTCGATCGAGGGCGTGCTCGAGATGATGAAGGAGCAGGGCGCCAAGGCCAAGCTCGTCGTGGTCGACGCCTCCCGCCGCAATCCCTACGAGCGCCGCTTCCGCTCCTACAGCCACGGTCTCGCGCCGATCAGCGCGTCCGACAATGCGCTCATCCTCACCTCCGCCTCGCCCGGCAAGGTCGTCGACGACGGGAAGGGCGAGCACAGCGTGCTGGTCAGCGAGTTCCTCAACAACCTCAGCAAGCCCGGCAGCGCCGAGAGCGTCTTCAACAAGACCCGCCTCGCCATCTCCCGCGCCAGCGAAGGCGACCAGGTCCCGACCGTATCGTCGTCGCTGCTCGAAGACGTCCGTTTCGGCGAAGCCGGCGGTTAGTTCGCGGCTCTTGTAGGGTGGATTAGCCGAAGGCGTAATCCACCGCTTCTCTCGCGTCAGCTTGGAAAGCAAAGAGGTGGGTTACGCCTTCGGCTAACCCACCCTACGACGTTGCTCCTACTTCGCCGCTTCCGCGCTCGCCATCACGGGACGCACCGGATCGCCTTCGCGCAGCAAGGCACCGGCGCGGGCGACGACGACGTCGCCCTCGCTGAGGCCGTCGCGGACCTCGATATTGCCGCCGGACATCAAGCCGACCTCGACACGCTTGGTCTCGACGCGGTTGCGGCGGATCACCTGCACCACGGTGCCGGCGGACGAATATTGCACGGCGGTCAGCGGCACCGCCACGTTGCAGCTCTGCCCGGTCTTGATCAGCGCGCGCCCGCTCCCATTCAGCAGCAGCCGCTTCTGCGAGGAGATGCCGATGTAGACCATGCCCTGCTGGATGTTCGGCTCGACGGTCGGTCCGATGCGGCGCACCTTGCCGCTGATGTCGCCGCCACCTGGGATCCGCACGGTGGCCTGCTGATTGACCGCGAGCTTGCGCACATCGGTGGTGGCCACGAGGCCGACGAGGTCGTACTCGCTGCGCGCCACGATCGTGAACAGCGCCTCGCCCTTGGCCGAGGCGAAGTTGCCGATCTGCGCGGTCGAGGTCGCGATCACCCCCGCCACGGGCGCGGTGACCTGAAGCGTGCCGCCTTCGGGCAGCGCCAGCCGGGCCAGCACCTGGCCGGCGGTGGTGGTGTCGCCGGCTTCCGCCAGCACGTCCGTGACCTTCAGGCCGGGCCGCTCGGGCCGCACCGAGGTTTCCTCACGCGCGATGATCGTGCCGGTGGCTTCGACGACGTCGGAGAAGCAGGATTTCGCGACCTTCAGCACCGTGACCGCCGGCCCCTTCGGCGCGTCGTCATCGGCGGCACCGGCCGGATGGGGGCTGAGGACGAGCAGGCCGGCGACGGCTGCGGGGCACAGGTTTCGAACAACGGCGCGGGGCAAATGACGCATCGGAAATTCCAATTGGGTAAATTCCACTTGGGCTATGCCTCCAATCGATAGCAGATGGCCGCCGCCCGCACTACGGCCGCGTCGTCCCGAATCAGGACGCGCCGTGCCGCCGCCGGCAGTCGCGGCAAGCAAGTCTTTGACAAGCAAGTCTTTGATGAGTCGCGGGATTGGAGAACAGGTTCGCTCCGAAGAGCTCGAGTCGCGCGCGGCGGGCGTCAGCGGCGCCGCTCACCCACCGGCTTGCCGCTGGCCCGCTCGATCAGATGCAGCCGCGTGCAGGCCGGACACGACACCGACACGTGCGTGCGATCGCTCGGCTCGTCGGTAAGCCGATGCTGCACGTTCAGGCCCGTCTGGGGGCATTTGAAGACAATCTGCCGGTCCATGACCGAGATATGACGCCAAGCCGGGCCTCGCGAAATTACGGATGTTTACGTAGGTCGGCGACGGCTCCTCACGGCAGTTTCAGGAACTCGACCCAGTTCGGTTTCTTGCCGGTGGGGTAGGATTTCAGCTTGGTCAGCGCGCCGCTGCCCTGGTCGATGGCATGAACCGTCATGCTGTCGGAGAGCTCGCCGACCGCGGCGAGATAGCGGCCGCTGGGATCGACCTGAAAGCCGCGCGGTTGCTTCTCGGTCGGCACGCTGCCGATCGTGGTCAGCTTGCCGCTCGAGCCATCGACCCTGTAGGCGGTGAGCGTGCTGGTGGTGCGCTCGGAAGCGTAGAGGAAGCGGCCGTCCGGCGTGATGTGGATGTCGGCCGCCCAAGGTTTCTTATTAGGCTCTTTTCCCGAAAACCCTTCCGGCAGCGCGGTGGTGCGCTGGATCTCGTCCCACGCGCCGCTCCTGGCTTCATAAGTGAAGGCCGCGACGTCGCCGTTCAGCTCGTGGAGGAGATAGACGAACTTGCCGCCGGGATGAAACACGAAGTGCCGCGGCCCCGATTTCTCCGGCACCTTGCGCCCCGGCGGGTCGTTCGGCGTCAGCGTGCCGGTCGTGGCATCGAATGCGAAGGCCAGCACCTGATCGGAGCCGAGATTGGTCGCGAACGCGAAGCGGTTGTCGGGCGAGGGCAGGAAGGCGTGGGCGTTCAGCCCGGTCGGGATCACCTGCTTGGGCTCGCCGGCGAGGCCGTTGCCAAGCAGCGGATTCAGCGCGACCTTGTTGCCGCCATAGGAGGCGCTGAGCAGGAACTTGCCGCTGCGGTCGATGGCGATATGGGCCATGCTGTCGGCGAGCGGTCCGTTGCCGAGATGGTCGAGCTCGCCCGTCCTGGGATCGATCGCAAAGCTCACCGCGAGAGTGGGCTGCGATCGGATTCCGGCAATCAGCGTACGGTGATCGGGCGTGATCGCGAGCGGTGTCGAGGAGCCCGGCTTTTCGACGCCCTTGAAGGCGGCCGTCTGCACGAGCGTCATCTCGCCGCTCTCGCTCATCTTGAACACGCTGATGTCGTTGCTGTCGGCATTGCCGACATAGGCGAAGGTTTCGGCCATACCGGCACGGACTCCAGAAATGAGGGTAAGCGAAGCGAACAGGGCGGCGGCGATCGCAGCGCGTGGCGCGCGCGATGCGATGCGTCGGATCGGTCTCGACATGGGCTCCTCCTGAAAGCTGGCTCGCGGTATTATCGTTTTTGCCGCGAGCATAGCGGGCGGAGCGACGCCGCACCAAAATCCAATGGGGATCGATCGATGCCGAAATCGCATCGGTCGCGGGATGCCGGGTCAGCGCGCCGCTGCGGTTCGGGAGGGCAGACGCAACCCGGACGGCTGGTCCGGCGGCCCGAGCATAGTCCACACGGTGATCGCGACCAGGGCGGAGGTCATGAGGGTCCAGAGGATGAGTCGTTTTCGCATCAGGCCAATCCATCGGTGCAAGCCGCGAGGCCAAGGGCCGCGTCAGCGATCCTGCACTGCAAAGAGCGGCGGTTCTATGAGGCCGTTCACAGGGCGAAAACGGCCGATGCTGTCGCGAACCAATGCGCTGCGAACGCATTGAACCGACATGTCCCGCGCAAACGATCTCGAAGGCAAGCCCGACATGGGCGGCAAGCATGGCGGCCAAGCCGGCCAGCCCAAGCTTCCGCCGCGCCCGCGCGAGGGCGAGCGCGATGCGGATGTCGTGGCAAAGCGCCACACCGGCCAAACCGATCGGGCGGCGCCGCCGACCAAACCAAAATAGTTCCTTGCCGCCGCCCTCGCGGCAGGCCCCGCGCCGGGAACGGCGGCATCGCTCTGCCGTTAGCTCGGGGCGTGAGAGAGGGAAAAGGGAGGCTGGCTCGTGTTTTGGATCTGTTGGAACACCGCCTGGTCGCTGATCATCAGCGGCATCATGGTCGCCACCATCGTCAGCCACCCCGACGCCGAATTCGCCGAAGTGCGGGCGGCCCGACAATCGATGTGAGCTTCTCTTACCTTGCCGAGCCCGTTCCGGATCACGTCATGCTGCCGGGCATGAAGCAGCGGATCTTGGGGCGGCCGTTGACGTAATAGGGCCAGACCATGGTGCGTCCGTCGTCGAGCGCCGTGCCGTCGGCGTCGGCACAACAGGGGTGAGGCCCGACTGTCGAAGCGCCGCTCGCGGACGCTTTGACCGCACTCGGCGCCGCCAAGTCTCAACCAGCGGTTGGCGGGCCTTGGAACGCTCTGGGCTTCGATGCGTTCAAGCTGATTGCGTAGGCGCCCGCCTGCGGCACGTCGGGGCTAAGTATGTCGAATGTCGAGGAATTTCCGCTCTCTGCCCGCAAGCTGACCGAGTTCGAGGCCCTGGTGGCGGCGGCTCCGGGTGCGCTCGAGGCCATTCCGGGCGCGGTCTATGTCTGCGATAGCGAAGGCGGGCTCGTGACCTACAACCGCGAAGCCGCGGAGTTGTGGGGCAGAACTCCAGAGCTTGGTTCCGTCGAGAAGTTCTGCGGGTCCCATCGTCTCTACAGGATGGACGGCACCGTGCTTCCGCATTCGGAGTGCCCCATGGCCAATGCGGTCCGGCTCGGTCTTCCCACGCGCAACACGGAGGTCACCATCGAACGGCCGAACGGCTCGCGGATCACAGCGCTCGTCAACATCCGTCCCCTGCGCGATCACGCCGGGCGCATCCAGGGCGCAATCAACTGCTTTCAGGACGTTTCAGATCGCAAGAAGATCGAGGAAGAGGTTCGTGCAAAGACCAAGGATCTCGAGGACTTCTTCGAGAACAGTGCGGTCGGGCTCCATATCGTGGGTGGCGACGGCATCATTCGCAGGGCCAATCAGGCCGAGCTCGATCTGCTGGGCTACAGCGCCGAAGAGTATATCGGTCACCATGTGGCCGAATTTCACGCGGACGCCCCCGTCATCGGCGACATTCTCCACCGACTGTCCTGCGGCGAAAGGCTGGACCGTTATCCTGCCCGCCTGCGCGCGAAGGACGGCTCGATCAAGCACGTACTGATCACCTCCAACAGTCGTGTCGAGGACGGCAAGTTCGTCAGCACGCGCTGCTTTACAACTGACGTCACCGGGCTGCGCGTGGCCGAGCTGGCGCGCGAGGCGAGCGAGACTCGCCTCGCTGCAACCTACCAAGCGGCCAAGGTCGGCATCGCCGAGGCCGATGAACATGGGCGGCTGCTCCGGGTCAACGATTATCTGAGCGAGATCACCGGGAGATCCCGTGAGGAGCTGCTGGGGATGAGCTTTTCCGACTATACTCATCCCGAAGATTGCGCCGCGGATCTTGCCCTCTATGAGCAACAGGTCCGTGGCGAGATTCCAAGCTACACCTGCCGCAAGCGCGCCCTGCGCCCCGACGGCAGCGTGCGTTATCTCGAGATCTTCAGCTCTTCGGTCACGGACAGCGCGGGACGCTTCCGCTACGGCGTTCGCGTCAGTCACGACGTCACGGAAGCCAAGCGATTGCAGGATCGGATTCGCGAGAGCGAGCAGCATATGCGCGATCTGCTCGAGGCGCTGCCCGCCGCACTCTACACCACCGACGCAAACGGCCGCATCACCTTCTACAACAAGACCGCCGTCGAGATGGCCGGGCGCACGCCGCTGCCCGGCGACGAATGGTGCGTGACCTGGAAGCTCTATTGGCCCGACGGCACGCCTCTGCCGCACGACCAATGTCCGATGGCGATCGCGCTCCGGGAGGGTCGGCCCGTGCGTGGAGTGGAGGCTGTCGCGGAGCGACCGGACGGCACGCGCGTGCCGTTCATTCC
Organism: Bradyrhizobium yuanmingense; assembly: GCF_025200905.1. Taxonomy (NCBI): domain Bacteria; kingdom Pseudomonadati; phylum Pseudomonadota; class Alphaproteobacteria; order Hyphomicrobiales; family Nitrobacteraceae; genus Bradyrhizobium; species Bradyrhizobium yuanmingense. Next base: position 7,803,556 of record NZ_CP104173.1, read on the forward strand.
CTATCCGACGCCGCTATTCGATTCGGGGGGCAGGCTGATCGGTGCAGTCAACATGCTGGTCGACATCACCGAACGCAAGCGCGCGGAAATGGCGCAAACCCTCCTGATTGATGAGCTCAATCATCGCGTCAAGAATACCCTGGCGATGGTGCAATCGCTCGCCGGCCAGACCGCGCGCCATACCAGCAGTCTGGACGACTTCAATCGAACCTTCGAGGGCCGGTTGCTGGCGCTCTCTCGTGCGCATGATCTCTTGACCGAGCGCAAGTGGCAGGACGCTCCGCTCCAGCGGCTCGTCGAGGACATCACGGCGGCTGTTGCGGAGGATGGCCGGATCAGGATGGAAGGTCCACCCGTCGCGCTCAATGCGCGCTCGGCGCTCAGCTTTACGATGGTTCTCAACGAGCTCCTGACCAACGCGACGAAGTACGGTGCCTTGTCGGCGCCGGATGGGACGCTCTTGATGCGATGGAGCCTGCGGAATGCCGGGCACGGCACCATTCTCGATTATGAATGGGTGGAATCCGGCGGCCCGAAAGTCACGCCGCCCATGCGCCGCGGCTTCGGCACGCGGCTGATGGAGCGCTGTGTCGAGGCGGACCTCGGCGGCGAGTTCGATCTCGCCTTCGAACCGGGCGGCGTGCGATGTCGCATGTCGATGCCGGTCACGGGCACTGTCGGATCGAATTGATTCGCGCGATCCATGGCTGATCTCTGGATGACAGCATATCGAGCTCGCTTGCGAGCGCGATGGCTTCTTTCACGTCCGGCGTGACGAGCCCTTCACGGAGCCTGCCGACAACAGGCACAAGCAGGTCCACCGCCTGCTCAAGCTTGTCGGAATCTCGCCAGAGGCGGGCCAGGCTGACGGCTGTCCGCAGCTCCCACGAGCGGGCATTTTGTCCGCGCGCGACTTCCAGCGACTGCACGAACAATTCCTCGGAGTCGGCCGCTGGTCCGGCATGGGCCCGGATGAACTCCCCTTGCAGGCGGTAGATCTCCGCCAGATAGAAGTGATCGCCCGTCCTCTTCGCGACCGTCAAGGCACCATCGAGCGCGCGCAAGGCCGCTTCCGACAGACCGGCCCTCGCATAGCCTTGCGCGAGGAGGCATCTGAACCAGCAACTGGCGAGCCAGGAATTCTGCGCCTCATAACCCTCGACGCCCGTGCGCATTTCGCTCAGACCTGCATCCATGTCCCCGAGCTCGGTCAGCGCCCATCCATGCAGAATGGTGGCCTGTTGCTTCCAATGCAGAAAGCCGTGTTGCGATGAAATGGTCATCGCGCGGCTGGCATAATCTCTGGTGCCCGTGACGTCGCGCAGATGCTGACAAAGGTACGCGCCAAACACTTGCGCGAATGCCAGCGTAAAAGGATGGCGCATTTGCTCGGCATCGGAAATCGCCTGCTCGCTGTGCTGCCGCGCGGTGTCGGGCTGCCCCAGGAACCATAGCAGGTATCCGAGGTACGACATCGACATGACGCCTGGATTGAGGAGCCTTTCCGCCGAACCGCGATGCAGAACCGGATCATCGAGTTCGATGGAGCGACGAAGATGATGTTGCGCCGCCAGAAACCGCCCGCGGTAAAGCATGGTGGCCGCGATCGACCTGTGGGCCTCCACCAGGTACAGGGTCTGCTTCGACAGCAACTCGCTCGGACGTTCCCGTTTGGCGAATTTCAGGAGTGCGGCACTCAGACCGTGCGCCTTGGTCAGGTCAGCCCGAATGAAGTGGTGCATCCAAAGGCCTCTTATCGCCGCTAGCACCTTGTCTTCATCATCGAGCTGCCGTCCGAGCTCGAGGCCTCGGGCAAAATTGTCTTCCACCTCCTGTGTGCCGTAACCTTTGGCAGCGATCAGCGCGTTACCCAGCGCAATGCGAAGCTCCAGCTCCATTTCATCGCGGTCGGGCATCTCGGGACTGCCGAGGACGACCGCTAGGCCACGGCGCAGGTGGCCGATCGCTTCCAAATAGGCTCCCAACCTTGCGGCGTGCCTGCCGGCCTTGATCCAGGAAGCTGCAGCCGGCTGGCTTTGATCGGATTCGGTCAGATGATAGGCGAGCAGCTCCGGCTCGCGCTCGGTCTTTTCCGGATAGTTCTGAGCCAGCACCGACGCGATCCGCGCGTGGAGCCGTCTCCTCTCGCTGCGCAACAGGCTCGCATGCGCTGCATCCTGGATCATCACGTGCTTGAACGAGTAGAGCGCATCCGGCGGATGGCCCAGCCGGACGATCAGCCCTGCCTCCTCCAGGCGATCGAGCGCCGCCTCGATCTGGTCGGCTGGTACGGAGGCGACAGCGTTCAGCATCTCGTAGGAGAACTGCCGGCCGATGGTGGCTCCGATCTGTGCGACCCTTTTGAACGGGCCCAGCCGATCCAGACGCGCCATCAGCGAATCCATCAGCGTCGCCGGGATTGCCAGCGGTCGCCACGAACCGGAGAGCACATAGTTTCCGCGTTCCTCGGTCAGAAGGTCGCTTTCGAGAACGGCTTTGGTCAGCTCCTCGACGAACAGCGGCACGCCGTCGGTCTTGACGATGATGTCCTCGACGACCTCCTTCGGCATTTTGCGGCTGCCGGCAACCCGCTCGACCAAGGTTGTCCGCTGCTGCCGGCTCAGCCTGTTCAGCACCAGCGTCGTGATGTGAGAGTGAGCGCTCCAGCTCGGCTTGAATTCGGAACGGCAGGTGATGACGACGAGAATGGGCGTGTACTGGACCCGCTCCACCAGCAGATCGATGACCTCCCGGGATGTCGGATCGATCCAATGGGCGTCCTCGAAGGCGATCACCAGCGGCTGATCGTGCGCGAGGCCCAGGAGATGATTGATGAGGGCGGAGACGATGGCGTCCTTTTGCTGCTGCGGCGACAGATCGAGCCGAGGATAGCGACCTCCGGTCGGGATCGACAGCAGCGCCGCAAAGAGCGGCGTCATCCGCTCGATGTCGCCGTGCGCGGCCGCAACGGTCCGCTCGAGACTCGACAGAGACGAGGCCGAAGCATCGTCGCGGTCGAGGCCCAGGGAAAATTTGAGCTGCTCGATGAAGGGATGGAACGCCGTCGAGCTGTAGTAGGGCGAACACTGGAACGAGACATGCCCGTGCCGATCCCCCGCAATCCGCACGAAGATTTCCTGGACGATGCGCGACTTGCCAATGCCCGGCTCCCCGAACAGCACCACGACCTGGCCGTCGCCCGCCTTGGCCTGCTCCCAGCGGCCGAGCAGAACCGTGATCTCGTCGTCGCGATTGACGAGTGGCGTCAGCCGGGAGCCGATGGCTGCGGCAAAGCGGGTCTCCACGCGCGACGGCCGAACCACATGCCACGCCTGTGTTCTCCCGGCTATGCCCTTGAGTGCATGGACCCCGAGATTGCGATAGTCGAACTTTCCCTTCAACAGCGACTGCGTCGACGACGAGATGACCACCCCGTTCGGCGGCGCCAGGCCCTGCAATCGCGCCGCCAGATTGACGGTCCCGCCGACCGCGGAATCGCGCTCCTCGGTCCCCTGGCCGACCAAGTCGCCCACGACCACCAGTCCCGTCGCGATGCCGATCCGGACGGCGGGCGCATGGCTGAGTGCACCCAGCGGCTCGATCGCAGGCGCGGTCGACAATGTCCGCACGATCTCGAGACCAGCCCGCACCGCTCGCTCGGCATCGTCCTCATGCGCCTTCGGGTAGCCGAAATAGACCAGGATGCCGTCGCCGACGAAGCGGGCGGCAAATCCTTCATAGTGTTTGACCACACCCACGCAGGTTTCGCGAAAGCTCGCGATCATGTCACGCACGTCCTCGGGATCGAACTGTGCGGAGAGCGCGGTGGAATCGACCATGTCGCAGAACATCGTGGTGAGCTGGCGACGTTCCGCAACGATTGCCGTAGCGGGCAATGTGTGGCCCGCGGCTGGCGCGGCCATTCCGGAAAGGGACGCCGTTGCACGCTGAAGCCGCTTGCGGTCTCCGAGCGGCAGTCCAATCTGTGCCAGATCCGGTTCGGTCAGGTGGGGCAGGATGTCGAGATCGATGCGATGGCGGACGAAGAGGTCCGTGTATTGGCTGAGCCCAACGCTTTCAAGCCAGTGTCTCAGACGCTCCGTCCCCGTCCTCGACTCATCATTCGGCATGCGGAAATCCCTGGTTCAAATTGCGCCGAGCGGCTCGGAAATGCCTGTGGTTTGCGCTTGGATGGGACTCGATGCGACTCTTCGTTGCGGCGGCCAATGGAGGCAAATCATCGGCATTTGGAGCGTTTCTTGCCCGCGTCCCGAAAATGAGGCGGATCGGCGGCTCACCATTTCGACGAGCCAGGTGCGCAGAATTCAATGAATTGATAGCTGTCGGTCGCTGATTGTCAAATCGCCGCACGACCTCGAACCAAACACTCAGCGGCGCCGCTTTCCTGGCAGCGGACATCCGGGCCAGACGTGGCGTCGCCGGCTAGGCCGCGACCGCCTGCGCCGCCAGCAGCTGCTTCAGCTTCGCCGCCGGTACCGCCGGGCTGAACAGCCAGCCCTGCATCTGGCTGCAGCCGAGCTGGCGCAGCACCTCGGCTTGCGCTTCGGTCTCGACGCCTTCGGCGGTGGTCGCCATATGGCGCGCGGCGGCCATGCGCACCACGGCCTGCACGATCGGCGAGGAGTCCTCGGACTGACCGATGTCGCTGATGAAGCTGCGGTCGATCTTGATCTTGTCGAACGGGAAGCGGTGCAGATAGCTGAGCGAGGAATAGCCGGTGCCGAAATCGTCGAGCGCGATGCGCACGCCGAGCTCGCGCAGCTGCTGCAGGATCGCCAGCGCCTCCTCGTCGTCGCGGATCAGCACCGTCTCGGTGATCTCGAGCTCGAGCCGGCCCGGCGCGAGCCCGGACTCCGCGAGGGCGGCGGCGACCTTGAGCGCCAGCGTGCGCGAGCGGAACTGGACCGGCGACACGTTGACCGCGATGTGAATCCGGCCCGGCCACGAGGCAGCCTCGACGCAGGCCTGCTTCAGCACCCATTCGCCGATCTCGCCGATCAGGCCGGTGTCTTCGGCGACCGGGATGAACTCCGCCGGCGAAACCATGCCGCGCTCGGGATGGCGCCAGCGCAGCAAGGCCTCGCAGCCGGTGACGACATTGGCGGTGAGGTCGACCAGCGGCTGGTAGTGCACCTCGAACTCGCCGCGTGCGAGCGCCTGGCGCAGATCGAGCTCGAGCTGGCGGCGCTGCCGCGCCTTGGCGTCGTATTCGGGCACGAACAGGCGGAAGGTGCGGCGGCCTTCCGACTTCGCCGCATACATCGCCAGATCGGCGCGCTTGAGCAGATCGTCGAGATTGTCGCCGTGATCGGGCGCGACGGCGATGCCGATGCTGGCATCGGTCGGAACCTCGTGCCCCCTGCAATCCACCGGTGCGCGCAACGCCTTGAGGATGGTTTCCGCCAGTGCCGTCAGCTCGGCCGGATCGGAGGTGCCGGCCTTGACGATGGCGAATTCGTCGCCGCCCAGCCGCGCGACCATGTCGTTGCCGCTGACGCAGGCGCGCAGGCGGTTCGCCACCTGGCGCAGCAGTTCGTCGCCGACCTCGTGTCCGAGCGAATCGTTGACACCCTTGAACTCGTCGACGTCGATATAGAGGATCGCGAACGGCTTGCCTTGCGCGAGCTCGGCGACGCGGCGTTCCAGATGTCCGCGCAGCAGCACGCGGTTGGGCAGGTCGGTGAGGGCGTCGTAATGCGCCAGATGGGCGATGCGCTCGTCGGCGCGGATACGCTCGGTGACGTCGTCATGGGTGGCGAGCCAGCCGCCGGCAGCGGCCGGCTGGTTCTTGATCTCGATCAGGCGGCCGTCGGCGGTTTCGACGATCGCGCTCTTGGTGCGGCCGACATTGCTCAGGATGTCGTCGCAATAGGCATCGATGTCGCCCTCGAACGAGCCGGTGTCCCGGCGGTGCCGGATCACGTCGCGGAAGTGGACGCCGGGCTTCACCACGGCGACCGAGAGCCCATACATCTCGATGTAGCGGCGGTTGCAGACGATCAGCCGCTCGTCCTGATCGAACATCAACAGGCCCTGCGTCATCGTGTTCATCGCGATGTCGAGCCGCTGCTTCTCGAGCGACAGGCGGTGCGTCACCTGGCGGAAGATCAGAAACAGCGTGAGCACCAACAGGCCGATCGACAGCGCGGCAATGGTGACGAAGAATTTCGTCTGCGTGCGCCAGGTCGCCAGCGTCGCATCGAGCGACTTGGTCGCGACCACGACCAGCGGCTCGCCGGTGAGCAGGCGCGAGGCGACGATGCGGTCCTTGCCGTCGATCGGGCTTGCGAGCTGGGTGGTGACGAAGGTGCGCTCGAACACCGCCATTTGCTCCGGCGTGCCGGTGCGGAAGTTCTGCCCGATCATCGCTTCGACGTGTGGAATGCGGGCGAGCAGCTGGCCGTTCTGGTGGTGCATCGCGATCGAGGAATCCTCGCCGAGCCCGGTCGAGGCGAAGAAGGATTCGAGCTGCTCGGGCGTGATCGCGCGCGAGACCAGCCCGAGGAATTCGCCATGCGGGCCGGAGATGCGCCGCGCGAACACGATCGCCGGTCCGTTGCCGAACCGGCCGGGCACGACCTCCACCTCCTCCTGTGCGGCCGGATCGTCCTTGAGACGGTTGAAATAGCCGCGATCGGCGATCGAGATATCGGCGACCGGCCATTGCCGCGACGAGTTGATCAGCACGCCCCCGGAATCGAACACATTGGCGCCGGCGACGTCGGACCAGCCGCTGGCTTTCGCGCGCAGCACCTCATGCACGGCGAGCGTGCCCATCTCGCTGCGGAAGATTTCGGCGGACTGGATGCCGTGGCTCTCGAGCTCGGCGATGATGCTCTTCTGCAGCACCGCAAAGTCCTCGAACTGCCGGTCGAAATGCCGGGCGAGCATGCGGACGGCGTTTTCAAGGCTGTCGCGACCGCTCTCGATGGCATTCTGCCGGAAACGGTCGACCGTGAGCGCGGTGCCGATGGCGGTCGCAAGCATCAGCACGAAGCCGCCGGCGATCAGCCACGTCAGCGGCGCTCCGCGCCAACGGCGGAGCAACGCGCGCGTTCGCGCGGTCCATCGGATCGATGCGCCCATCCAGCCCTCCCGTGGGATGCAAGATGCAGCAAAACCGACAAGACCCCGTTACCATTGACGGTTAGGAAAATATGAATCGGAATGGAATCAGAGGGTTGGTTCCATCGTACAGGAGACCGCGGCGAGACCGCAGGACCTTCAGCGCCTGATTTTCCACTTCAAGGCTTCCGCGTTGCCCTTGGCGAACATCTTCGGCACATCGAATTTGCCGGTCTCGAGATCATAGCGGCATTTCCAATCCGCAAGGCCCTTCACCGCGACGTTCTTCGGATGCTTGTCCGTCTCGCCCGACAGCGAGATCAGGAGATAGCGGTTGTTGGTCCAGTCGACGCCGAGCCAGCGATACGCATCTTCGGTGCCCTTCACCAGATTCGCCGTGATGTGATAGTCGAGCTTCATGCTCTTGGTGTCGGGCCGGCTGCGGAAGTAGGCCCAGGCCAGATCGCCGAGCGACGTCTTGGTCGCGTTGACGAAGCTGCCGTTCTCGAAATGATAGAGGAAGAGGTCCTGCTCGCCCGAGCCGGTCTTCTGCATCCGCACCAGCCATTGCGAGTCGGCCGTGAAACGGAAGCCGGCCGGATAGCCTTGCTCGGGCTTCAACTCGCGCATCTCCCCGCCGCGTCGCGCCCAGACCTGCCACTTGATGTCGAAATCCTCGTCCTCCTTCATATACTGCTCGAGCCTGGTGGCGCCGTCGGGCGAGGTGAAGGCGAGATCGGCATCGTCGGAAAGCGTGAAGCCGGGCGGCGGGCCGGAGGCGGCCAAAGCGGGTGCAGCGGCCAGCGTCAGAGCAACCGCTAGGGATCCCGCGGCACGGGAGAATACGGTCACGGGAGGAATTCCCTTGAAGAATGCCGCCAGGCGGCCTTGATACTTGGACACCCGCGTGGTCGCGCCGGTTCATCCCGCGCGCCTGGACGGAAGCATAATCCTATCGACAGTCTTGCTGCGGCAGCCAAATCGGCGCACCTTGCCGGCCTCGGCTGATTTGCCACCCAAGGTCCTTTTCAAATGATCACCGCCTCCAAGGCCTTCATTGCCTTCTGTCTGCTCGCGCTGGTCGGCACCGCGCTGGTGATCGGCCCGACCGAGCTGCGCCGCCTGCTGCCTGATGGGACGAAGGTCACCGTCGCCGCCAAGCCGGAGGCCAAGGTCGAACCCCAGGTCGGAGCCAAGGTCGAGCCCAAGCTTGAAGCCAAGGTCGAGCCCAAGGTGGAGTTCAAGCCTGAATCCAAGCCAGAGCTGAAGCCGGAACAGCCGAAGCTCGTCGACAGCGCGCCGCCTGCACCCGAGCCGAAGGCGGGCGCGCTGGCCGAGACCCAGAAGCAGGTGGCCGCGCTCGGTGACCTCGTGCCGGTCAAGCCGCCGGCGCCGGCTGCAGATGCCGGCCCCCGTTTCGACGTCGCCCGCATCGACGATCACGGCGAGGCGGCGGTGATTGCCGGCCGCGCCACGCCGGGTGCGCGGGTCGAGCTGCTGCGCGACGGCAAGCCGCTCGACAGCGTGGTCGCCGACGCCTCGGGCCAATTCGTGATGACCCCGCCGCAGCTGCCGGCCGGCTCATATGACCTGACGCTCCGCGCCAGGGCGCCGGACGGCACGGTCACCGAATCCGGCCGGACCATGCCGGTCACAATCGCCGCGGCGGCGCCGCCGCCCGTGCGCATGCCGCCGGTTGCGAAGCAGGAGGCCAAGCCGGCCGAGAAGCCCGACGACAAATCGGATGTCGTCGCCGCGCTGCCGTCGGCCTCGCCGCGGCTGGCGTCGGTGCCTGAGAAGCAAGCGGCCCGGCCGAAACTGATCGGCGCGCCGAAACCCAAGGCCTTCGCGCAGGCGCCGAGGGCCACCGTGGTTGCATCGGCCTCGCCGGCGGAGGCGCTCACCGCCGCGCCGGCCGAGGCCGGCGGCAGCCGGATCATCGCCCGCGGCGATAGCCTGTGGGCGCTCAGCCGGCTCGCTTACGGCGACGGTTCCCGCTACGCCGTGATCTTCAACGCTAACCGCGACAAGATCCAGAATCCCAACTTGATCTATCCCGGCCAGACCTTCGTGATGCCGCAAAAGGCGGAGTGACACGGCACGGCCGGCGCGTTGCGACGCATTGTCCTGTGTCTCTCTGGAACATTCGGTTCCCTCGCGCGTCTTCGTGATGCGACGCATTGCGCACTTGGCGCGGGTGGGAGGGCCAAGACGTGGCCGTACAAGTCGTGGCCAAACAAGACGTGGCCAAACAAGACCTGGCCAAACAAGACCTGGCCAAACAAGACCTGGCCAAATTGGTCGTCAGGTCAACGATCATGCCGGGACGCATGGGATTGGCGCTGGCTGGCGCGATCCTGGTGGTTGCAGCAGTGCTGCTGCCTGACAGAGCCGAGGCGCAGTTCGGCTTGCGCGGCGGTCCGGTCGGGGTTGCGCGCTTCGCCGTCGGCCACGTGATCGGCCTGTCGCGCCTGCGCCATTCCCGCATGGCGGTGCGCGGCGGCCGCTACCGCTCCGCGGCGCTGAGGTCGCAGGACCCGCGCGGGGCCGACCGCAGCCAGCTGTCGAACCCTTACGTGATGCGTGCGGCCCTCACGGCGCAGGCTGCGCTGGCGGGCTGGCAAGGCGGCCGCCGCCCGCAGGGCTGGTGGCGTCATCCCGATGGCAGCTATGGCTGGGTCGGCCCGGTGTTCTGGCCGTTCGCCCATGACGATCTCACCAATGCGATCGTCTTCGGCGACACCACCAGCCTCTCGCTCTACGGCTACGGCGATATCTATGCCGCGCTGTTCACGCCCTATGCCGCCACCGAGCTTGCCGCCTACACCGTGCCGCAAGGCCGTCGCGCGCGAAAGGTCCCGACCGCGGAGACGCTGTGCGAGGCCAGCGACACCGGCGGCCTGCCGGTCGAGCGCATCGCGAGCGCCGTTGCACCGAACGAAGCTCAGCGCACCGCGCTCGACGAGCTCTCATCCGCCTGGAATGCCGCGCGCGACACCATCCGCACCGCCTGCCCGGCGCAAACGCCAGGGAATGCGGCGGAGCGCCTCGGCCTGATGCGCGAGCGTGTCGAGGCCATGATCAAGGCCATCGACACCATGGAAGTGCCGCTGTCGAAATTCGTCGGCCTGCTCAATGACGACCAGAAAGCCCGGCTCAACGCCTTAGCCAATGAGCGTCGCGCCGCGCTGGCGTCCTACCAGTCCAAAAACGCTGACAAGAACGATATCAAGAACGCGAGCAAGAACGCTGATAAGAACGCTTCCAAGGACGCGCAGGCGGCCAAGGCCTGCCAGGCGGACTACGATCCTGTTTCCGACGAGAACGCCCAGCGCCAATACGAGCAGCTGCTCCAGCAGCAATGGCCCGCCGCCGACATCGCCACCACGCTCCAACTCGACGAGGTCGCCCGCGCCCGCTTCGAGGTGCTGCAGGACACCACGCTCCGCACCATGCAGACGCTCAGCGCCTGCCCGACCGAGCCGGCCGCAACCCCGCAGGCCCGCCTCGCCGCCGTGAAGACGCGGCTGCAGACCATGCTGCAAGCCGTCGGCGCCATCGCCGACGCGCTCGACGATTTCCAGGCCGATCTCAGCGACGAGCAAAAGGCCGGATTCGAGGCGATCGGGCCAAAGCGAGGGGCGTGAGGGGACGCCAGCTTGGAATGCCATCATATCTCCCTATGATATGCAGATAGGGATGCACATCACGGAGGGTGCTGGTGCTGGTTTCCAAATGGGGCAACAGCCTCGCAGTGCGCCTGCCCAAAGCGCTAGTTGATGAACTCGGCCTCAAGGAGGGCGACGAAATCGATATCGTGGCCACTCGCAAAGGCGCGATCGAAATCGAGACCAAGGCGGAGCAGCGTCGGCGTGCGATCGAGAACATGGAGGCGCGCAATTGGGCGGCCTTGCCCGCCGGCTACAAATTCGATCGGGACGAGGCGAACGAGCGGTGATCGCGTTCTTTGACAGCGGTGATTCTGGGACCTTCAGCACGGCCGCAGCATCGGCGGGCTCACCATCGTCAATCCGTTCCTCGGCATGGCTCCGTGAACGCTCGCATCATCGCAAAGTCCGGATCCTTGCGCGGCTTCCATGATCACCCGCACGCCCAGTCGAACTTCATGTCCTTGAAGTCGAGCTGCGCGTTGCCGCCGCCGAAATTGTAGCCGCCGAAATATTCCTCGAACTCGATATAGAACGGGCTCATCTCCGGCACGGCCTGGCAGGGCCGCATGGTGCCGCCTAGGTGGTTGTGGGCGTGATCCTTGGCCCAGTCGTGCAGGCGGAAATTGTCGCGGCCCGGCTTGCCGCCGACATAGTAGTAATATGGCTGATAGCCGGTCGGCGGATTTTCGCGCACGTGCTCATCCTGCGGGCCCTTGCCGGCGTTGGGATCATCAGCGCGCGGCGACAGCGCGATCGCGCGCGTCTCGCTGAGATCGGCACGCGGCGGGGCTGCAAACATCTTCTTGGCGTAGCTAGGTGCGGCCTCGAAGAAGGCGCTGGCACCGCCGACATCGAGCCAGCGCGGCCGCTCCACCGTTGCCAGCGCAAGCGGCGCCGGCGGCGCGGCGAACGCGCCGTCATATTCGGCCTTCGTCAAGAGCAGCGCGGCATAGGCGTAGTCGAGAATGTCGGTCATGCGCGACAGGCGCGGATGCGACGGCCGCGCCAGCACCGCCTCGCGAATCTCGGGATCGTCGGGCGCGCCGCCGTCATTGTGATCGGGCGCCGTGGCGAAGAACGACAACGCGACGATGTCCGCGCCATGCACCCGGTAATCCTCCGGCAGCTTTAGCGTGAAGCCGTGCATCAAGGGATAGCCGGTGACGGGATCGAGCGGCCATTGCTCGGATGCAATGCCCGGCGGCAGCCCAAACACCCAGCCCTGATCACGCGCGCGATCCGCGGGCCGGTCCAGCATCTGCAAATCATAGGCACGCGAAGGCAGGGCAAGCGTCACGGGGTGTCTCCCACGAAATCAGCCTCGCCGTTGAGGCGAGGGTTGGTCGCGGGGAGGAGGGATGTGGTTCGTGAGAGGGGGCTGGGATGCTGCCAATCTGTCGGTGTTTTGCCCGACGTGTCAAATTGCGCGGCACGCGGCCGAGGCCTGCCGTAAGTCATTGATCCCAAAGCCCCTGCCTACTGTGCATGGGGTTGTTTTCGCAGTTTTGTTTGCGGCTACCCCCTTCGCCGCACCGCCGCCGCATCCACCACGTTCTCCACCTCCTCGCGCCAGCTCAGGATCTCCATCGCCAGCACGGGGTGATTGAAGCCCTTGAGATGGAGATCGTCGAGGGCGCGGGCTTCGACGAAAGGCTCGACCATGCCGTAGACGCGGCGGCTGACCACGATCTGGTTGGGCTTGGCTTCGCTGCAGAGGCGGGAGGCGAGGTTGGTGACGCTGCCGATCGCGGCATATTCCAGCCGCTGCTCGAAGCCGACCTGGCCGAGCGTGGCATAGCCGAGCGCGACGCCGATGCCGAAGCCGAGGCTATGACCGCGGTTGCGCCAGCGCTCGGTCAGGGGGCCGATCGTGTCGCGCATCTCCACCGCCATCTTCACAGCGCGCTTGGTGTGGTCCTCGAACTGGATCGGCGCGTTGAACAGGATCATCACGCCGTCGCCGGCATATTTGTCGAGCGTGCCCTCGTACTTGAAGATCAGCTGGCCGAGCGCGGCGTGATATTCGCGCAGCACGTTCATCGCCTCTTCCGGCTCGGTCGCTTCCGTGAACGCGGTGAAGCCGCGCAGGTCGCAGAACACCACCGTGACCTCGCGGCGTTGGCTGGTGAGCAACCCCTCGGGGCTGTCGGAGGAGGCGATCAGCTGCGCCACCTGCGGCGCCAGGAAACGCTCGAGCTTGCGGATGCGCTCGATCTCGCCGAGCTGGGTCCTGACTCGCTCCTCCAGCGACTTGTTCCAGTCCTTGAGCTGCTCGGTCTGCTCGCGGAGCTTGTCGGCTTGCGCGCGCACGGTCGTGTTCGCCGCCTCCAGCGCGTGGCTCTTGTGGTCGACCTCGGTAAACAGCTGCGCATTGCGCATCGCCAGCACGGCCTGGTTGGCGAAGGTGCGCATCAGGCCGATGATGCTGGGCGCGAACGCCCCGGTGGCGCGGCGCAGCACCACGAGCGAGCCCAGCGTGCCCTGCTGGTCGATCAGCGGCACCACCAGCACCGAGTTGAAGCCGGCCGCGAGCGCGGCCTCGCGCAGCGGCTGCTCGGCGGCATCGCCAAGCTCGGCCAGCGCGATCGGCGCGCCGCTGTCGGCGGCATCGCTCAGGATGTTGCCGCCTTGCGCGATGGTGACATGCGCGCCCTCGGCGGATTTGTCGATGCCGTTGGCCTCGACCAGGTTGAAGCGGCGCGCTTCGGCGTCGAAGCCGTAGATCAGCACCGCGTCGGCACGGGTGATCTCGATGGCGCGGGCGGCGATGGTTGCAAGCACCGCGTTGAGATCGAGCGAGGAGGCCACCGCGCGGCCGACCTCCTCCAGCACCTTGAGCTCGTGGATCGACTGCGCGAGATCGCGGGTGCGCTCCTCGACCTTGCTCTCCAGGTTCGAATAGGTCTCCTGGATCTGGTCGGCCATGCGGTTGAACTGCCCGGCGAGGTCTTCCAGCTCGTCGGAGGTGTGCACGTCGATGCGGTGGCTGAAATCGCCTTCGCCGAGCTTATGCGCACCGTCGCGCAGCGCCGTGATCGGGATGATCATGCGGCGGGCGAGCAGCGTGCCGGCGAGGATCGCGACCATCAGGCCCATGCCGATCAGAAGCGCGATGCGCACCAGCTGGTCGCGGATCGGCATCAGGGCCTGCGTGGTCGGCTGCTCGAACAGCACGCTCCAGCCGAGCTTCGGCACGATGCTCGCGGCGCTCATCACCGCATGGCCGTTGAAGTCGGTGCCCGACGTCTCGGCTTCGTGGCCGGGCGCGATCGCGGCCGCCACCTGCGGCAGTTTGGAGAGGTCCTTGCCGATCTCGGGCCCTTTCGATGACGTCGCCAGCACCCGGCCGCGCGGATCGACGACATAGGCGAAGGCGGCCTTGCCTACTTGCGCGTCGGACAGGAAGTCGGAGAGGAAACCGAGGTCGATCTCGGCCACGGTGACGCCGGCATTGAAGCCGGAATGCGCCACCGAGATCGACATCAACGGCGTCTGGTCGGCGAACCAGGCCGGCGCGTAGGTGACGCCGCGGGCGACGGCGTCGGTGAAGCGCACGTCGCGGGAGAGGTCGGCATTGCCGCCGGTCGTGGTCGATTGCCTGGAGACGCGCAGCACCTCGCGGCCGTCGCCGTTGAGCTGGAACAGCTGGTTGACGACCGAGACCTGGTGCAGCAGAGAGGCATAGTCGGCGCGGCGCTTCTCCAGCGTGTCCTGGCTCGCGCGCGTCACCCAGCTGATCTGGCGGTCGAGCTCGGAAATCGCCTGCTCGATGCGCCGGGCGGCCGCCTGCGCCTTGTCCTCCAGGCCGTCGGTCAGCTGTGTCCGCGTCGCGCGGTAGGAGATCCAGGTCTCCATCGCCCCGTTGACGGCAAGGACGAACACGACGAGGCCGACGAGAGAGACGACGTATTTGGCGAACAGGCCCTCGCGCAGAGATCGTGTCTTGTCGTTCGCTCCTGCCATCCCGATCCTCTCGCGCCGCCACTGACGCTGCGCGCTATGGGCCGTACAGGCCCTTCCAAGCCGTTCTACCACAATTTGGACCGAAGGGCCGTCGCGCGGCCGGGGACCGGCCGGTGTGGTTACCCCCTGTGGCCTCCTGGGCAGGTGGACGGGCGGCGATGGTCGCAGCCCGATCCGTTCGAAGGAGGGAGCTTAGCGGTTGAAGAGCTGCCGCAGCACGTCGTTCATTGGCTGACTGTCCTGCTGCGCGGCCGGCGGATCCTCCAGGGCGGGGGCCGCAGGGGAGGCCTGCGGCGCCGGCGTCGAGGGCGTTGCCGGCAGGCTGCGGTTGCGCCCGGTGCCGGTGCCAGTGCCGCTCCCCGCGCCGCTGGAGAGACCCTGCTGGATCAGATTGCCGATCGCCTCCCCGAGCGGGCCGCCAAGCAGATTGTTCTGCCCCGGTTGCTGGCCTTGCGGATTGGCATTGCCGCCCGGCGCGACGGTGCCACCAAGGCCGAGGCTGCCCAGGATGTTGCCGAGCCCGGCGCCGTCGGGGCCGAACAGGCCCTTGCCCATCTCGCGCAGCTTGGCATAGGCGGCGTCGGGATTGTCCAGCATGCCGGCCATGTCGGGATAGATCCGCGGCTGCGACCAGGAGCCCTGGATCATCACGGGAATGCCGAAGCCGACCGGCTCGGAGGTGCGGCCCTGGCCTTCGGTCGTCATCACGAGCTTCGGCTCGACGCGAAAGCCCATCATCTTGGTGTCGAGCGCGATGGTGCCGGCGCCGGTGACGCGCACCAGCGGCCCGATCAGGTTGAGATCGGTCGTCACCGCCTGACCCTTGTCGATGCGGAAGGAGGCCGAGAGCTGCGACAGATCCGTGCTCTGCTCCTGGCTCGGGTCCTGGTTTCCGTTCTGGTTTCCATTCTGGTTTCCTTGCCAGCCGGAGAGCGTGCTCGTCGTCAGCGAGCGGATCATCTGCGCGACATTGATGCCGCGGATCGCGCCGTCCTGGAAATTGACGAAGGCCGTCCCTTGCATGTTCGCCATCAGCGCGCGCTGGCTGTTGCCGGCGCTGCGCAGGGCGAGCTTGGCCTGCAGCTTGCCGTCGATGCGATCGAACTCGGCAAGGCCCTGGAGCAGCGGCAGCGCGCGCACGCCGACGAGGTCGGAATGCATGGCAAAGCTCGGCGCGCCGGTCGTCGCGTCCAGGATCACCTCGCCCGAGACCTGGCCGCCATAGGCGCCGAGATTGGCCGTGCCGGCCTTCAGCACGCCGCCGGCGAGCTTGGCGTCGAGCGCCAGCGGCGCAATGCGCGCATCGCCGATCACGGCCTCGTTGGCGGAGATCCGCACTTGCGCATCGACATAGTTGAGCCCGGCCACGTCGATCGGCGCGTTGCTCCAGGGCTGCCCGGACACGCTTTCCGGCGATTTCGCCAGCGGCATGGCGAGCCGCTGGAAGTCGAGATCGACCTTGACCAGCGGCTTGCTCGCGATGTCGACGGAAGCCCAGCCATTGAAGGCGCCATCGCCGAGCCTGCCGTTCACGCCGTTGATCATCACGACATTGCCGCTCAGCCGCATCTCGGCCTGGCCGGTGAGCTGGGACTTCAGCACGCTGGGCATATCGATGGCGAAATCCACATGAAACGCCGGCCGTTCGGCCGGCGAGGCCGCCTTGATGTCGAACTTGGTCGGGTGATCGCCGACGCGCGCGGTGCCGGTGATATTGACCTTGCGGTCGCGGTCCAGGGTCGCGTCGGCGTTGATGGCGCTGATGCGGCCCTCGACACGGTCGCGCAGGCGCGAGAATGCCACTTCGCCGTCGGTGACCTTGATGCGGTCGATGGTGGCGCCTTTGGTGTCGAGCGCGAGCGGCTTCGCAGGCGCGGCTGCATTCGGCAGGCGTTCGCGGAGCAGCGGCTGGTAGAGCACGGGACGGGTGACGACGAGCTCGCTGATCTCGGGCCTGCCGGACCACACGCTCGCGAGCGACATGTCGGCCTGCACGCGATCGATCGTCAGGCGCGTGATGCCGCTGCGGTCCTTGGGGTCGGCCAGCGTGAGGTCGTTCAGCGTGACGTTCAGCGTCGGCCATAGGCTGATCTTGGTGGTGCCGTCGATCGACAGCCGATAGCCGGTCGCACTCTCGAGGCGCGAGGCGATCGTCGAGGTCAGGAAGCCCGAGGGGATCCCGACCACGAGCAGAAGTGCGATCACGACGATGACGGCGGCCAAAGCCCCGCCGACGAATTTCAATGCTCTCATGTCGACTTTCCAGCGACGGACAATCCGCGCCGAACCCGGCCGATCACCCGTCCTTTGCGCCCGGAGTTTATCCCCGGACGGGAAGCGGCTCCAAGCGCGTAAAAATAGTCAGGGGGTGCTGCAAAGTTATGTGACTTATGACACACTTCTCCGGCGCTGTTTTACGCGATCCTGAAGTTGATGGTTTCAAGCGATTTGCCAAGACGATTTGCCAAGAGACGATGACCAGGACGTTCACAAGGACATTGACATGAGCAAGCAGGCCGAATTTGCGGTCATCCTGAAGATGAATCCGATGTTCGCCGATCTTGGCGCAGACGAGCTCCAGCGGCTGTCTAATCTCTGCCACACCCAGCATTTGGCCAGCGGCGAGGTGCTGTTCCAGAAGGGCGATCCCGGCAATGCGCTGTTCGGCGTGCGCCGCGGCCAGGTCCGCATCGAGACCGGCGCCGCCGACGGCAGCCGGCTGACGCTGAACTTCATGGGGCCGGGCGACCTGTTCGGCGAGGTCGCGGTGCTGGACGGCCAGAACCGGACGGCGGATGCGACCGCGGGCGAGGCCAGCGAATTGTTCGTGCTGCGGCGCGAAGACTTCCTCGGCTTCCTCGAGCGCGAGCCCAAGGTCGCGATCAAAATCATCGCGCTGCTGTGCCAGCGCATCCGCTGGCAGAGCGAGCGCATGGAAGAATCCATGCTGCAGCCGCTGCCGGTGCGGCTGGCGCGGCGGCTCTGCGCGCTCGCCGCCGATTTCGGTTCCGAGGTCCATATCTCGCAGGAGCAACTCGGCGTCTTCGTCGGCGCCGCCCGCGAAAGCGTCAACCGCCAGCTCCAGGCCTGGCGCAAGGAAGCGATCCTCGATCTCCAGCGCGGCCGGATCCTGCTGCGGAACATGACCAAGCTGACCGCGATCGCGCGAAACGAGTAGGGCGAGCAGTTTCACTCTTGCTCGGCGGGTGGAGACAGATCGACGGCTAGATCCTCGGCGAGGAACGCCGCGTATCGCAATGCCTCATCGATGTCTTCGCGCTCGAAATACCGATATTCATTGAGGATCGATTCGCGCGTCTCGCCGGCCGCCAGCAGGCCGAGCAGCCGCGCAACCGGAAAACGCAGCCCGCGAATGCAAGCTTTGCCAGTGCAGACGGCAGGGTCCATCGTGATGCGCGCGAAGGCCATGCCATAGGCTAGCGGGCGCAAACGACTTGCGCCACCGTGGGCTTCCAAGCTGGCGTGGACCCTACTCCGCCGCGGGTCGTGCGATGCTCGTCGCCGCCGGCCTGGCTTCCGCCGGCGCAGCCCCATGATGGTCCGTCTCCGCATCCTCGCTGTGCACGATCAGCCGCTTGGCGAAGCGCCAGATCAGGGCGCCGAAATCGTCCATCACCATGAACATCGCGGGCACGAACACCAGCGACAGGAGGGTCGAGAAGATCAGGCCGCCGATCACCGCGAGCGCCATCGGCGAGCGGAATTCGCCGCCGGCACCGACGGCCAGGGCGCTCGGCATCATGCCCGCGGCCATGGCGATCGTGGTCATCACGATCGGACGGGCGCGCTTCATGCCGGCATCGATCATGGCCTCCTCGCGCGGCGTGCCGGCCTTGATGGACTCGATGGCGAATTCCACCAGCATGATCGCGTTCTTGGTGACGATGCCCATCAGCATCAGGATGCCGATCCACACCGGCGTGGTGAGCTGCTTGCCGGTGACGAGCAGGGCCGCGATCGCGCCGCCGATCGAGAGCGGCAGCGAGAACAGGATGGTGATCGGCTGCAGGAAGGTGCCGAACAGCAGCACCAGCACCGCATAGACCATCATCAGCCCCGCCGTGATGGCGGTCGCAAAACCCTCGGACAATTCGTTCAGGCTTTCGGCGTCACCCGAGGGCGAGACCTTCACGCCCTTCGGCAGGGTCTTCATGACCGGCAGGTCGTAGATCTTCTTGGTGGCATCGCCGAGCGCGGCGGAGCCGACGAGGTCGGCGGCAACGGTCGCCTGCCGTTCGCGATCGTAGCGGCCGATGCTGGTCGGACCCTGGTCGAGCTTGACGTCGGCGATGACCGAAAGCGGCACGCCGCCCTTCTCGCCGCGCTCGCCGAGCGGCACGCGGAGCTGCTCCAGCGTCTTCAGATCGCCGCGGGCGGCGTCCTCGAGCTGCACGCGGATCGGCACCAGGCGGTCGCCGACGTCGAACTTGGCGAGTGCCGGTCCGACGTCGCCGATGGTGGCGACACGGATGGTCTGCGACAGGCTTTCGGTGGAGACGCCGAGCCGTGCGGCGAGATCGGCGCGCGGCTCGATGCGCAGTTCGGGGCGCTCCAGCGAAGTTTCTGAGATGACGTTGGCGATGGTGGGAATGCGCTTCATCTGCGTCGCAAGCTCGCTCGCGACGTTGTTGACGATGTTGGGGTCGACGCCGGTCACCACCAGCGAGATCGCGCGCAGGCCGTTCTCGTCCAGGAACCAGAAGCGGATATCGGGAACGTTCTCCAGCTCCTGGCTGATGGAGAATTCGAGCTCGCGCTGGGTGATGTCGCGGCTGTCCTTGGGCGTGTAATTGATGATCAGGGCGGCGCGGCGCACCTCCTGGGTGCCCGGCGGGACGCGGCCGCCGTCGACGAAGATGCTCTTGACCTCGGGCCGCTTGCGCAGGCGCGCGACGATGTCCTCGGTGACCTTCTCGGTGTAGGCGAGCTGGGTGCCCGGCGGCAGCTCGAGCGCAAGCAGCGAGCGCGCGCTGTCCTGGGCCGGCAGGAAGCCCTGCGGCAGCAGCGTGATGCTCCAGATCGAGGCGGCGAAGACGCCGAGGCCGATCAGCACCGTGACGAAATAGTGCTTCACCGACCAGGCCACGATGCGGTGATAGGAGCGCAGGATGAGGCCGGGCGGCGGCTCCTCGTGCGTGCTGTGCTTGAGGAAATAGGCGGCCAGCACCGGCGTGACGAAGCGCGCGGCGAGCAGCGAGAAGAACACCTGCACCGAGACGGTGATGCCGAACTGCTTGAAGAACTGTCCGGCAATGCCCGACATGAAGCTCGCAGGCGCGAAGATGGCGATGATGGTCAGCGAGATCGCGATGACGGCGAGGCCGATCTCGTCGGCGGCCTCGAGCGCGGCCCGGTAGGGCGACTTGCCCATGTTCATGTGCCGGACGATGTTCTCGATCTCGACGATGGCATCGTCGACAAGAATGCCGGTCGAGAGCGTGATGGCGAGGAAGCTGACGAGGTTCAGCGAGAAGCCGAGCAGGTCCATCGCCCAGAACGCCGGGAAGATCGACAGCGGCAGCGAGATCGCGGCGATGATGGTGGCGCGCAGGTCGCGCAGGAACAAGAGCACGATGATCACGGCGAGGATCGCGCCTTCGAACAGGGTCGAGATCGCCGCGTGGTAATTGCCGTTGGTGTATTCGACCGAGGTGTCGATCACCTTCAGGTCGACGTCGGGATAGGCGGCTTTCAGCGCATCGATGCGCTTCTGCACGGCCTCGGCCACCTTCACGTCGCTGGCGCCCTTGGAGCGCTTGATGCCGAGCGCGACCACCGGCTCGCCGTTGAAGCGGGCGAAGGTGCGGCGGTCGGCGATGGTGTCGGTGACGGTGCCGAGATCGTCGAGCCGGACCTCGCCGCCGCCGAACAGCGGGATCATGGTGCCGGCGAGATCGCCAAGCGTCTTGGCGCCGGCGAGCGTGCGGATCGCCTGATCGTTCTTGCCGATCTCGGCGCGGCCGCCGGCGACGTCGACATTGGTGCCGCGCAGGCTCTGGCTGACATTGACCGCGGTCAGGCCCATCGCCTGCAGGCGATCGGGATCCAGCGAGACCAGGATCTCGCGCTCGACGCCGCCGATGCGCTCGACCTGGGCGACGCCGCGCACGCCCTGCAGCGCGCGCTTGACCACGTCGTCGACGAAATAGGAGAGCTGCTCCGGCGTCTTGCCGGGCGAGATCGCGGCATAAGTCACGATCGGCAGGCCGATGACGTCGACGCGCTGGATCAGCGGCTCGGTGACGTTCTGCGGCAGGTTGGAGCGCACGCGCGTCACCGCGTCCTTGACGTCGTTTAGCGCGCGATCGGTGTTGGTCTCGAGCGCGAACTGGATCGTGGTGACCGACAGGCCATCGGTGATCGACGAGGTGATGTGCCTGACGCCCTCGACGCCGGAGACCGCGTCTTCAACCGTCTTGGTGACCTGGGATTCCAGTTCGGCCGGTGCGGCGCCGAACTGCGACACCGCCACCGAGATCACGGGGATGTCGGCCGAGGGCAGCCGTGTGATCGCAAGCTTGGTGAAGGACACCCAACCCAGCACCAGCAGGATGATGGAGAAGACGACCGACGGCAGCGGATTACGGATCGACCATGCCGAGATATTGAGAGCCATCAGCGTACCCGCGTGCGATCGAGTTCATCGGCGAACATGGTCTTGATCTGGTCGCCGTCATGGAGCGAAGAGCCGGCGTCGGCCACGACGATTTCGCCGACCTGCAGCCCTTCCAGGATTTCCGTCGCGCTGTCGGACGACAATCCGACCCGCACCTTGCGTGTCTCGACGACATTGCCCTTGACGACCTGCACCGTGAGGTGATCGATCGCGGTCTTCGGGATCGAGACGCCGCAGCTTCGCTTGGCGTCGATCGAGGCGCGAGCGAACACGCCGACCTTGAGCGAGGGGTTGTTGGCGACGCTGATGCGGACCCGCCCGAGTTGCGTGGCGCGGTCGATCTCGGGTGCAACCAGCCGGACCCGCCCGATCAGGTCGGGCGCATCGTCGCGGCTGATCCGCACGGTGGCGCCGGAGGTGAGCTTGGACATGTGCACCGCCGGAACCTGGGCGTCGAGCTCGATCTCGTTGTTGACGGCGATGCGGAACATCGGACCGGCCTGCGGCGAGGCCGGCGCGCCGACGATGGTGCGGACTTCGGTGACAAGGCCCGGCGCGGGGGCTTTCAGCGAGATCGGGCCTTGCGGGCCGGGCCGCTGCGGCTGGCCCGGAATCTGCGGCGGCGCGGTCAGGCGCGCTAGCTCCTGATTGTCGGCGACGATCGTGCCCTCGGTGACCAGGAGGTCGGTGACCCTGGAGCCTTCCTGATCGGCAACGACCACCGCCTCGCGGCGCGGTACGAAGAAGCCGGTCACCCGCACCAGATCGGAGAAGCAGGCATTGGTTGACTTCGTCACGATGACGAGCGCCTCGCTTTGCGTCTCCTTCGGCTCGGGACGCTTGCGATGCTCGAACAGATAATAGCCGATGCCGAGCGCGGCGACGAACAGCACGGTTCCGGCCGGCTTGAGGTATTCAGTCAAATTCATCGCCGGATCATCCTGACCTGGCTCACGGCCATCGGCGCGAGGCCCAAACGGAGCGCTTTTTTGACATGAAGCGGCGTCCCGCAAGGCTGCGGGACGCGCTTTGGAAACGAGACCTTACACGACATCACGACTTGTCACTGGCAATGGATTCGTCGTGCTCACTTCGATGCGGTGGTCTTGTTTTCCATGTTGACGACCTGCACGCGCCGGTTGGCCTCCGCCAGCGGCTGGTTCGGGTCCTTGAGCTTGCTCTTGCCGTAGCCGACGGTGACGAGATCGGTCGCGGAGATGCTGTACTTCTCGACCAGGTAGCGCTTGATCGAATCGGCGCGACGCTCCGAGAGGTCCTGGTTGTAGGCTTCGCCGCCGGCGGCGTCGGTATGACCGGCGACCACGAAGGTCGAGCCCTTCAGGTCCGGGCTGGTCAAGGCGCGGCCGAGCGCCTGCACCGAGGGCAGCGACTTGGCGCTGATATTGGCGGAGTTGTAGTCGAACGTGATCTCGAGATCGATGTTCGGCTTGTCCTTGGCGGCCAAGGCGATTTCCTCGCGCTCGGTCGACGACAGCGAACGCGTCGAGCGGCCGCGCACCGACTGGATCAGCTTGGAGTCGGTCGCGCTCGGTGCAGGGGCGGTCTGCGGACCGATCGAGAGGCCGCGCGTCAAGGGCTTCTTCGGCGCCGGCGCCAGCGCGCGGACGATCTCGTCCTCGGTGATATTCTTGCTGTTGCCGTCATCGCCCGCATATGCGGCCGAGGTCGGCAGCGACAGCGCGGCGCCGACGGTGATGATGGACAGAATCGCGGTAAGCCAATTTGCAGCCGATCTCATTCCCAGTCCCTCCTGCGCAGCCAGCTCACGTGCTCTCAAAATTCAAGCAACACGCCCCCGAAAAAGCCTGTTGCGGCATCCGCCCATTGGTCTTCCCAGGGCTGTTCAAGGTTCGAGCCTTGGACGGGGGTCCGACTCAAAAAAATACTAGCGCACTCCGTAGCTTGCGAATTCCTGAACGATGTTCGGATCCATCGCCTTGGCATTGGCGATGTCCAGCGCCCCCTCCTGGGCCGAGCCGTTGCGTTGCTTGGCAAGGCCGCGTCCGTAGAGCGAGGACGTCAGGCGCGGGTTGATCTTCAGGGCCGCGTCGAAATCGGCGATCGCATTCTTCACCGCGCCTGACTTCAGATTGACGAGCCCGCGGCTGTCCAGTGCATCGACGAAGTTCGGCCGCAGCCGCAGCGCCTCGTTGCAATCCTTCAGCGCGGCCTGGAGGTCGCCGACCACGGTGCGGGTCCAGCAGCGGTTGTTGAGGGCCTCGACGTCCTTCGAATTGATCCGGAGGGTGTCGTCGAAATCCTTGATGGCGAGGCTGTAGGCGCCCTTGCTGGCATAAACCTGGCCGCGGCGGTACAGCGCGTTCACGTCGTCAGGGTTGGCGGCAATCTTGGCAGTCAGGCTCTTGATCGTGGGATCGTCAGCCAGGGCGGCAGCGCTCGGCCCACCGTCCGTGCTCGGCGCAGGAACGGGATCAACCGGCTTCACCGGCGGTGGCGGCGGGGGCAGGGCGGCCTCGATCTGCGGCCTCGGGGTGGGAGCAGGCGCGGGCGCCGGTGCCGGCGCCGCGACTGGAGCCGCAGGTGGCGGAGGCGCAGGAGCGGGAGCTGCAGCCGCGCTGTCGGCCGGCTTCGGCGGCGGCGGTGGTGTCGGCGGTGCGGGAGGGGCGGGCGGCGGGTTGTTGGCGACGACGGCCGGCGCGGCGGGAGGCGCGGGCGGCGGCGTTGCCGGACGCGATCCGCCGGCGCCCGGAATGAACGAGAAATCTTCGGCCAATGACGAGGAAATCCACGGCACCTGCTCGCCGCGCGAGGCGCGGGTGACGCCCATCTTGGTGCGGTTCAGCGTCTCCTCGGCCATCAGGTCGGGAACGCGGATTTCCTTCAGCAGCTCCTGGACGAACAGGCTGCGGTCGCCGCCGGCGTCCGAAACCACCGAGGCCAGCGCCGCCGAGTACATCACCAGCGTGCCGTTCGGGGCGATCACCGGGGTCAGGCCCGCTGAGAAGCTGCGGAACCGGCGCTCGAACGGGTTGCGCCTGGACGCATCGACCAGCGCGATCTTGACGCCGGCGCCGCGGGTGTTGAGCTCGCCGAGGACCGTCTCGAGGCTGAAACCATCGCGGCGCACGTCGGACTCGGTCCAGATCTGCGCATCCACCGGCAGCAGGTAGCTCTGGCGCGCGGACTGGATGCCGAAACCCGAGAAGAACACCAGCGCGACCGAGCCCGGCTTGATCTTGCCGTAGAGCTTGTCGAAGGCGCGGCGCATGGCGTCGCCGGTCAGATTCTCGCCGAGTTCGACCGAAAAGCCGTCGCGCTTGAGCTCGTCGGCGACGGCGCGCGCATCGTTGATCGGTTCCTTCAGCGGGGCATCCGCATCCGGATATTTGGCGTTGCCGATGACCAGCGCAAAACGGTCGCCGGCCGCAAGCGAGGGGGCCGTCGGGACGAGCGAGATCAGCAAGGGCAGAAGAAAAAAGAAGCGAATTTTCATAATCAGCGCGGTCCAGCCAAAAGGCGCCGTTCCAGCTTGCGCCGCGGCGACCTTAACTTACGCTTACCTCATTATCAAACCGGGGACGGAGGGCGTCAACCGCTTGGAGATTCGACCTTATCCCGATGATGGACCGCAGCGGATGGGCATGCCGCGAGAGGAATGGATGGGGTTATCATGACGGTCCTCGGTACCTCGATGCTGTCCGGCGGACCTTAGCGCAGCCAGGGCGGGTGAAGACGTGATCGATCTCACATTGCAGCCTCGCCTCCGGGTTTGACCTTTCCTGCCGGTGGTGGCTTGGTGTGCGCGATCGTCCAAGATCCAACTCTAAAAAAAGCGAGCCCCATGGGAAACGTCTACGAGATCTACGCCCTGCGCTATGCGACGATGTCGCCGCGCACCCCCCACATGAACTTCCTCGTGCCCGACCCGCATGACAGCGCGGCGCAGGACCTCGATTATTTCGTCTGGCTGATTCGAGGGCACGGCCGCGACATTCTGGTCGATACCGGCTTCAACGCCGAGGAGGCGAGCGCGCGGGCGCGCAAGCTCACGCTCAATCCTGTCGATGCGCTGGAGCGTTTCGGCGTTTCGGCGTCAGCCATTCGTGACGTCATCGTGACACATCTGCATTACGACCATGCCGGCAATCTCGACCGCTTTCCCAACGCGCGCTTCCATCTGCAGGAGCGCGAGATGGCCTACGCGACCGGGCGCTGCATGTGCAACGGCCTGCTGCGCCATCCGTTCTCGGTCGAGCATGTGACGCTGATGGTGCGCCACGTCTATGGCGAGCGCGTCACCTTCTATTCCGGCGATGGCGAGGTTGCTCCCGGCGTGACCGTGCACCGCGTCGGCGGCCATTCCGACGGCTTGCAGGTGGTGAAGGTCGAGACCGCGCGCGGCGCCGTGGTGCTGGCCTCCGATGCCGCGCATTATTACGCCAATCTGCAGCGCAAGAGCCCGTTCCCGATCGTTTATAATGTCGGCGACATGGCGCAAGGCTGGGACACGATCGAGCGCCTCGCCGGCCATCCCGACAGGTTCATCCCCGGCCACGATCCGATCGTGACCGAGATCTATCCGCGCGCCAGCGATGAGGTCGATGCCTGGGCGCTGCATCTGCCGCCGACGCGGTCGTTTGTAAAGTGACACCGTAGCGTCATTCCGGGGCGCGCGAAGCGCGAACCCGGAATCCATCTGTCGACGCAGCTGATGTCGCGATGGATTCCGGGCTCACCGCTGCGCGGCGCCCCGGAATGACAGCGGTGGCTAATACGCCTGCTTCGCATCCGCCTCTTCGCTGGTCTGGATCAGATCGAGGCTCTGCTCGATCTTGCCGAGCAGGGCCGAGAGCTGCTTGCGCTCCTGCGCCGAGAGGCAGGCGAGGATCTCGTCCTCTCGCCGCAGCAATTGCGGGAACAGCTCCTCGTAGAGTTCGTCGGATGGGTTGAGACGGGAGGCGGGCGCGATGTCAACGAGCACCGGCAGGATCCCCGCAAGCAACGATATCGTGGGGAGATTTTCGAGCCGCTAGCTCCGGAGGAGAGAATACCGCCAGGTATCCTCCGCCCCCTGCGAGCTTATATGTGGCTATCTCGCGATAGTCGACGGCGGTCAACTCGCAGCGCAAGAGCTCAATTGGCGTGCCATGCTTCGACGTCGGAAGCTCAAGATCGACAATTCCGACCCGCGCACCTTGCTTCAAGGCGGACGCAAGATTGTAGAGAAAGGCATAGGGTTGGGCTATCTCGTGATACATATGCACAAGGATTGCGGCGTCCAGCGAGGAAGCGGGCAGACGCGGGTCGTGTGGTTCGCCGAGCGCGAATTGCACGTTTGTCAACTTCAGAAGTTTTGTTCGCCTGGCGAGTTCGACGAGATAGTCCCGCGTGACGTCCTGGGCAACGACAGAGCCGGCGGATCCGACGAGGTGCGAGAGCCTGACCGTGTGATAGCCACTGCCTGCTCCAATGTCGCCGACAGTCATCCCTGGTTTCAGTTCAAGAGCGCGTGCGATTTGACCGGCCTCATCCAGGGCGTCGCGGCGCTCTTCGGCGGAGCGGCGCGGGCTGACGATCCGTGCGACAGGACGCTGCGGTGAGGGAAACTCGTTTGCCGCGACTCCAGGGGGAGCCAGATAACCTATGTCAGCGGCGTATGCGCGAGTTGCGGCAAACGCCACAAGGAGCATCGCTATATACCTCGCTGCCGTCACGGTCCTACCAAGCTTTCTCAACCGGGCTCCCAAAAGCTGACGTCTGCGCCTTATGGGGGGCGCCCTAATACGCCTGCTTCGCATCCGCCTCTTCGCTGGTCTGGATCAGATCGAGGCTCTGCTCGATCTTGCCGAGCAGGGCCGAGAGCTGCTTGCGCTCCTGCGCCGAGAGGCAGGCGAGGATCTCGTCCTCTCGCCGCAGCAATTGCGGGAACAGCTCCTCGTAGAGCGCGCGGCCCTTCCTGGTCAGTTGCAGGCGGAATTCGCGGCGGTCGGCTTCGTTCTCGACCCGCTCGATCAGGCCGTCGCTGAGCAGCGCCGTCACTGCGCGGCTGATGGTGGATTTGTGCGTGCGGGTGCATTGCGAAATGTATTGCGCGCTGCAGGCATCATTGCGGAAGCCGAGCGTGGCGATGACGCGCCAGGCCGGAATGTCGAGGCCGTGGCGTTCCTGATACTCGACCGACAGCGCGGAACTGACCTCCGCGGCGAGCCGATTGAGGCGGAACGGCACGAACTTGAACAGATCGAGCCGCAGCTTTGGCCCCGCCGACGCCTCGTCGGCCGCGCGCGCTTTGAGCGCGATGTCGCTGGATGTCCTCGCCAAGGAGAGCGCCTCCGAATTCCAGTTGACGGCCGGCCGGCTCCGGTCCAAAATAGTTGCACGTGAGACTATCTAGCAGATCGATCCTGTCCTGACCAGAGCCGAGGTTCGTGTATGGCGCCGGCCAATACCCCTCACGCCAAAACCCTGAACGCCAAGACCGCTCAAGCCAAGACCCAGTTCGGCTATCGCCGTCACCCCGATCAGGACCGCCCCGGCTCGAGCCCCGCGGCGCATCCGGTCGTGATCGTCGGCGCGGGCCCGGTCGGGCTGTCGCTGGCGATCGATCTTGCCCAGCGCGGCCAGCGCGTCGTGCTGCTGGATGATGCCGACCGCATCGGCGAGGGCTCGCGCGCGATCTGCTTCTCGAAACGGTCGCTGGAATATTGGGACCGGCTCGGCGTCGGCGACCGCATGGTCGAGAAGGGCGTGGTGTGGAGTGTGGGGCGGATCTTCCATGGCGAGTCGCAGCTCTACCAGTTCAATCTCCTGCCCGAAGACGGTCACAAGCGGCCGGCCTTCATCAATCTCCAGCAATATTACGCCGAGGCCTATCTGGTTGATCGCATCAACGAGCTGCCGGAGATTGACCTGCGCTGGCGCAACAAGGTGACAGCGCTCGAGCAGCGCAACGAATCCGCGCTGCTGACGATCGAGACGCCCGAGGGCGCCTACCGCCTGAATGCGCGCTATGTCGTCGCCTGCGACGGCGCGCGCTCCTCGCTGCGGCAGATGGTCGGGGCGGAATTCGCCGGCCAGGTCTTCGAGGATCAGTTCCTGATCGCCGACGTCAAGATGACCGCGGAATTTCCGACCGAGCGCTGGTTCTGGTTCGATCCGCCGTTCCATGCCGGGCGTTCGGCGCTGCTACACCGGCAGCCCGACGATGTCTGGCGCATCGATCTCCAGCTCAATCGCTATGCCGATCCGGTGCTCGAGAAGAAGCCGGAAAACGTGCGGCCGCGGATCGCGCGCATGCTCGGCCATGACAAGTTCGAGTTCGAGTGGATTTCGCTCTACAAATTCCAGTGCCGGCGGATGGACCGCTTCATCCATGGCCGCGTCATTTTTGCCGGCGATTCCGCGCACCAGGTCTCGCCCTTCGGTGCGCGTGGCGCGAACTCGGGACTCGAAGACGCGGAGAATCTGTCCTGGAAGCTCGATCGCGTGCTGCGCGGCAAATCGCCTGCGAGCCTGCTGGAGAGCTACCATCTCGAGCGCAGCATGGCGGCCGACGAGAACATCCGCGAATCCACCCGCTCGACCGACTTCATGGCACCGAACTCGCATCAGGAGGCGCGGTTGCGCAAGGCGGTGCTGTCGCTGGCCAAGGAAACCGAGTTCGGCAAGCGCATGGTCAATGGCGGTCGGCTGTCGGTGCCGTGCAGCTACGATACGCCGCTGTCCTCGCTTGATGCGGATACGTGGCGGGGTGGACCGCCGCCCGGCGGTTCGATGCTCGACGCGCCCGCCGCAACGTCCGCCGGCGAGCCGATCTATCTGACGGATGCCTTCCGCAAGGGTGGAACGGATTTCACCTTGCTGTCGTTCAGCAATGGCGCGCCGATCGATGCGCCTGATGGTATCAAGGGCATCCGCATTGGCGGCGACGGTGAATTTGCCGATCCCTCGGGCCTAATCGCAAAGCGCTACGGCGCCGTGCCGGGTGCCGCCTACCTGCTGAGGCCCGACGGTTATGTCGCGGCGCGCTTCCGTCATCCGACGCGTTCGGCGATCGCGGCGGCGCTGGCGCGAGCCGAAGGTTTGTATTGAGGTCTGGCATGCCGCTCTCCACCAGTTCGAACTTCGCGCGCCCTGACGATGCCTTCCGCGCCATCGTCGAGGCGCATCGCGGCCTGACCGAGGAGCAGAGCGCCGATTTCGACGCGGCTCTGGTGCTCATCCTCGCCAACCATATCGGCGACATCGACGTGCTGCGGGAGGCGATCGGACTCGCCAAGCGCCGCATGATCGACGGCCAGCAGCAGCAACAGCAACAACAATAACCCTGACCTGAAGGACGAATTGATGGCGAAGAACTTCGCATCCACCGGCGATCTCTCCGAGAAGAAGATCACCTTCTCCGAGATCGGCACCGATCTCTATGCCTTCACCGCCGAGGGCGATCCCAACACCGGCGTGATCGTCGGCGACGATGGCTGCCTCGTGTTCGACGCGCAGGCGACGCCGGCCATGGCGAACAAGGTGATCGAGCGGGTCCGCACGGTGACCGACAAGCCGATCAAATATGTCGTGCTGTCGCATTATCACGCCGTGCGCGTGCTGGGCGCCTCCGCCTATCACGCCCAAGGTATCGTCGCCTCGCAGGAAACTCATCGGCTGATTGCGGAGCGCGGCCAGCAGGATTGGGATTCCGAGTACGGCCGCTTTCCGCGCCTGTTCCAGGATGCGCAGAGCATTCCCGGCCTGACCTGGCCGACGCTGACCTTCGAAGGCGAGATGACGATCTATCTCGGCAAGCGCGAGGTGCGCCTGATGCAGCTGGGCGCCGGCCACACCTCGGGCGACATCGTCGGCTGGGTGCCGGATGCGGAGGTGATGTTCTCGGGCGACCTCATCGAATATCACTCGGCCTGCTATTGCGGCGATGCGCATTTGCGCGAATGGCCGATGACGCTGAACGAGATCCGCAACTTCAATCCGAAGGCGATCGCGCCGGGCCGCGGCGATGCGCTGAAGGGCACCGCCACGGTGCGCGAGGCCATCGCGATGACGCGCGACTTCGTCACCTCGCTCTATGGTGCCGCCGAAATCTCGGTCGCCAAGGGCCGCAGCTTAAAGGAATCGATGGCGGCGACGCGCGAGGTGATGGATCCGAAATTCTCGAGCTTTGCCATTTACGAGCACTGTCTGCCGTTCAACGTGTCGCGCGCTTACGACGAAGCGTCCGGTATCGACGACCCCGTGATCTGGACCGACAAGCGCGATCAGGAAATGTGGGCCGCCTTGCAAGGAGGAGGATAGTCATGAACATCAATACCTCGCCTGACCAGATCATCCGCAGTTCGGCCCAGGTGACGCCGGGTTACATGTCCGGCTTCGGCAACTCTTTCGAGACCGAGGCGCTGCCGGGCGCGTTGCCGATCGGGCGCAACTCGCCGCAGCGCTGCGCCTACGGGCTCTATGCCGAGCAGCTCTCGGGCTCGCCCTTCACCGCGCCGCGCGGCAGCAATGAGCGCTCCTGGCTCTATCGCATCCGGCCTTCAGTGAAGCATTCCGGCCGCTTCGAGAAGGTCGATGCCGGCTTGTGGCGTTCGGCGCCGTGCCATGAGTACGACCTGCCGATCGCGCAGCTGCGCTGGGATCCGACACCGCTGCCGAAGGAGGATGTCACCTTCATTCAGGGCGTGCAGACCATGACGACGGCGGGGGATGTGAATACGCAGGCCGGCATGGCCGCGCATGTCTACCTCATCACCAAGTCGATGGTGGATCAGCATTTCTACGATGCCGACGGCGAGCTGATGTTCGTGCTGCAGCAGGGCAATCTGCGCCTTGTCACTGAGTTCGGCCGTATCGATGCCGAGCCTGGCGAGATCGTGGTGATCCCGCGCGGCGTCAAGTTCCGCGTCGAGATTCCGAACGGCCCGGCGCGCGGCTATCTCTGCGAAAATTATGGCGGCGCCTTCACGCTGCCGGAGCGCGGGCCGATTGGCGCCAATTGCCTCGCCAATGCGCGTGACTTCCTGACGCCGGTGGCAAACTACGAGGACAAGGACACGCCGACCGAGCTCTACGTGAAATGGGGCGGCTCGCTGTTCAAGACCACGTTGCCGCATTCGCCGATCGACGTCGTGGCCTGGCACGGCAATTACGCGCCGTACAAGTATGATCTGCGTACCTTCTCTCCCGTCGGCGCGATCGGCTTCGACCATCCCGATCCCTCGATCTTCACGGTGTTGACCTCGCCGTCGGAGACGGCGGGCACCGCGAATATCGATTTCGTCATCTTTCCCGAACGCTGGATGGTCGCGGAAAATACCTTCCGGCCGCCCTGGTATCACATGAACATCATGAGCGAGTTCATGGGCCTGATCTACGGCGTCTACGACGCCAAGCCGCAGGGCTTCGTCCCCGGCGGCATCTCCTTGCACAATTGCATGCTGCCGCACGGCCCCGACCGCGACGCCTTCGAGCACGCCAGCAACGGCGAATTGAAGCCGGTGAAGCTGACCGGCACCATGGCCTTCATGTTCGAGACCCGCTACCCGCAGCGCGTCACGGCACACGCGGCGAACGCCGCCACACTCCAGGCCGATTACGCGGATTGTTGGAAGGGGTTGGAGAAGCGGTTCGATCCGGGCAAGCCGTAGTTACTTGGTCATTCCGGGATGCGCCGAAGGCGCAGGCCCGGAATCCATAACCACGATTGTGAATATGGATTCCGGGCTCGCGCTCCGCGCGCCCCGGAATGACGGCGGAGAAACTGTGAATAAACATTCGGTAGGAACCAATGCCCCACCCCAACGACCCCAGCCTCCGCTCCTTCATCGCCGTCGATCCGGCCTCGGACTTCCCGATCCAAAATCTGCCCTATGGCGTGTTCTCGACCAAGGATGGCCGTGCCCCGCGCCTCGGCGTAGCGATCGGCGACTACGTGCTCGATCTCTGGGAGCTCGAGCAAGATGGCCTGATCAGTGCGGGCGATCCGGGCACATTTGCAGGAGGACTGAACGCCCTGATGCATCTGGGTCCAAAGGTTTGGTCGAAAACCCGCGCGCGCATCAGCGAGCTCTTGCGGCACGACAATCCGGAGCTTCGCGATAACGAGCAGTTGCGCTCGCGCGCTTTCGTTCTCATGCGCGACGCGAAGCTCCACCTGCCCTTCGCCGTCTCCGGCTACACCGATTTCTATTCGTCGAAGGAGCACGCCACCAATGTCGGCGTGATGTTCCGCGGCAAGGACAATGCGCTGCAGCCGAACTGGCTGCATATGCCGATCGCGTATAACGGCCGCGCCTCCACCGTCGTGGTCTCCGGCACCA
The DNA here is from genome assembly GCF_025200905.1 of Bradyrhizobium yuanmingense. Taxonomy (NCBI): domain Bacteria; kingdom Pseudomonadati; phylum Pseudomonadota; class Alphaproteobacteria; order Hyphomicrobiales; family Nitrobacteraceae; genus Bradyrhizobium; species Bradyrhizobium yuanmingense. Next base: position 7,836,219 of record NZ_CP104173.1, read on the forward strand.
GGGTGAAGCGGCCGCGCGGGCAGCTGAAGCCGCCGAACGTGGAGCTGCCGAGCTTTGCGCCGTGCAAGCGGCTCGATTTCGAGCTGGAGATGGGTGTCGTCATCGGTCAGCCGTCGCCGATGGGCGGCATGCTGAGCGAGCAACAGGCCGAGGAGATGATCTTCGGCTTCGTGCTGCTCAACGACTGGAGCGCGCGCGATATCCAGCAATGGGAATATGTGCCGCTCGGTCCGTTCCTTGCAAAGGCGTTCGCGACCTCGATCAGCCCCTGGGTGGTGACGCGCGAGGCGCTGGAGCCGTTCCGCCTGAATGGGCCGGAGCAGCAGCCGGTGCCGCTCGATTATCTCAAGCAGACCAAGCCGCAGAACTACGATGTCGAGCTCGACGTCTCCTTGCGCGCTGCGGGTGCCAATGCGCCCGCCAGCATCAGCCGCACCAATTTCAAGTACATGTACTGGTCGTCGGTGCAGCAATTGATGCACCACGCCTCCTCGGGCTGCGCCATGAATGTCGGCGATCTCTTAGGGAGCGGCACCATCTCCGGCCCGGAGAAGAACCAGCGCGGCAGCCTGCTCGAGATCAGCTGGAACGGCACCGAGCCGGTCGAACTGCCCGGCGGCGCCAGGCGCTCGTTTCTGGAGGACGGCGACAGCCTCGTCATGCGCGGCTGGTGCAAGGGCAACGGCTATCGCGTCGGGTTCGGCGAGGTCGAAGGAACGATATTGGCGGCGGAGTAGCGGGCCAAATCACCGTTTCTCCGGCGGCACGTCGCGCAGCCGCGCGCAATGCGCCGCGACATCCTCGACGCTGTACTTCAGATGCACCCGCTTGTCGGACGGCGCCTGCTTGGTGATGCATACGCCCGGCCGCCATTCCTGCGCCGGCCTGATCGGCCGCGGAGCGAAGCCGCCGCCGCAATTCGGGCAGACATTGAACAGCTTAGTCTCGACGCAGTCCGCGCAGAACGTGCATTCATAGGAGCAGATCCGCGCATTGGTCGCGTCGGGCGGCAGGTCGCAATCGCAATATTCGCAGTTCGGTCGCAGCTGGAGCGCCATGTTGAATCTCCGCAACTGGAGCTGCGATCATCGCAGATCGCGTTGCCAGCGCGAATGCCATAGTTCCCTCGATTTCAGCCGGGCTTGATCTCCTTCAGCGGCAGCTTCGAGCTCTCCTTCAGCCTATCAAGCACGATCGAGGAGCGCACATGCGCCACGCTCTGGTGCGGCATCAGCACGTCATTGACGAGGTTGGACAGGCCCTTGAGATCGCGCAGCACGGCCTTGAGCACATAGTCGGCATCGCCCGTCAGCGAATACGCCTCCTGGATCTCATCGATCCGGTTCACCAGCGCGCGAAAACGCTTGGAATTGTCCGGCGAATGTGTCGCCAGTCCCACCTGGATGAAGGCGATCACGCCGAAGCCGAGCGCCTCGCTGGAGAGGTCGGCGTGGTAGCCCGCGATCACCTTCTCCTCCTCCAGCCGCATCCGCCGCCGCGAGCATTGCGAGGCTGACAGGCCCGCGAGCTCGGCGAGCTCCTGGTTGGTGAGGCGGCCATCGTCCTGGAGCGCGCCGAGAATCCTGAGGTCGAAGGCGTCAACAGAAATCATGCGTCTTTCATCCGTTTCATGCGCGGATCGTGCATAGAATAGCCAAAGCCCGTCTCGTTTGCACGCTCATTGCATGGCCCATGAAGGATAGTTCCCTGTCAGCAGCCATTCGGGAGAACACCATGGGACCGTTTCCGCACGATGCACCGCCGGCCACGATCACTGCCGACAACCCGATGGGCACCGACGGCTTCGAGTTCGTCGAATACGCCCATCCCAATCCGCAAGACTTGCACGCTTTGTTCAAGCTGATGGGCTATGCGCCGGTCGCGCGCCACAGAACCAAGAAGATCACGGTCTATCGCCAGGGCGACATCAACTATCTCGTCAACGAGGAGCCCGGCACGCACGGCTATGAGTTCGTCGCCGCCCACGGCCCTTGTGCGCCGTCCATGGCCTTTCGCGTCGTCGATGCCAAGGCGGCCTATGACCGCGCGATTGCGCTCGGCGCCGAGCCGGCCGATGTGTCGTCGGCGCAGAAGACGCTCGATGTGCCCGCGATCAAGGGCATCGGCGGCAGCCTGCTTTATCTGGTCGATCGTTACGGTGCCAAGGGCTCGGCCTATGACGCCGAGTTTGAATGGCTGGGCGCGCGCGATCCCAAGCCGCATGGCGCCGGCCTGTTCTATCTTGACCATCTCACCCACAACGTCCATCGCGGCCGCATGAATGTCTGGGCCGGGTTCTACGAGAAGCTGTTCAACTTCCGCCAGATCCGCTTCTTCGACATCGAGGGCCGCGCCTCCGGCTTGTTCTCGCGCGCGCTGACCAGCCCCGACGGCAAGATCCGCATTCCGATCAACGAGGACGCCGGCGAGTCCGGCCAGATCGAGGAATATCTGCAGACCTATCGCGGCGAGGGCATCCAGCACATCGCCTGCGGCTGCCGCGATATCTATCGCACCATCGAAGGTTTGCGCGATGCCGGCCTGCCGTTCATGCCGTCGCCGCCCGACACTTATTTCGAGAAGATCGATACGCGCCTGCCCAAGCACGGAGAGGATGTCGCCCGGCTCAAGAAGAACGGCATCCTGATCGACGGCGAGGGCGTGGTCGATAGCGGCCAGACCAAGGTGCTGCTGCAGATCTTCTCGGCCAACGCAATCGGCCCGATCTTCTTCGAGTTCATTCAGCGCAAGGGCGACGACGGTTTTGGCGAGGGCAATTTCAAGGCCCTGTTCGAATCGATCGAGGAGGACCAGATCCGGCGCGGCGTGTTGAAGGTGGGGGACGCGGCGTAGGACGTCAGCCGCGCTGCCGTAGGGCGGGCAAAGGCGCGTAGCGCCGTGCCCACCATCTCTCTGTGATCTCGCCCAAAGTGGTGGGCACGCTTCGCTTTGCCCACCTACGAGAGCGTGCCCGCTGGCTCTACCGCTGCCAGGCCTTCATCACCGCGCCGATCCCCGCCGCCTCCGGCTCGCGTGCCGCTGACGGCGTGCGCGAGAACCGTGGCGCGGGCGCCGGCTGCTTCACGCCGTGCCGCTCGATGAAGACGTTGCGGGCGACCATGTGCGGATGCTGTGTCGCCTCAGACATGGTCAGCACCGGCGCGAAGCAAATGTCAGTGCCTTCCATGATCTTGCACCAGTCCTCGCGCGTCTTGCTCTTGAACACGGCCTTCAGCTTCTCCTTCAGCGCTGGCCAGGCCTTGCGGTCCATCTGCGCGTCGAAATCGGCGTCGGTGAGGCCGGCGTGCTCGCGCAGCAGCGCGTAGAATTGCGGCTCGATCGAGCCGATCGAGACGAAGTGCCCGCAGGCGCATTCGTAGACGCCGTAGAAATGCGCGCCGCCGTCGAGGAAGTTCTGGTTGCGCTCCTCGGTCCAGCGTCCCATCGTGGTCATGTCGAAGAAGAACGACATCAGCGAGGCCGCGCCGTCGCACATCGCCGCGTCCACCACCTGGCCTTTGCCCGACTTCTGTGCTTCCAGCAGTGCGGCGAGCACGCCGACGACGAGATAGAGCGCACCGCCGCCGAAATCGCCGACCAAATTGAGCGGCGGCACCGGCGCTTCCTTCGTACCGATCGCGGCGAGCGCGCCGGTGATGGAGATGTAATTGATGTCGTGGCCGGCGGCGTTGGCGAGCGGGCCTTCCTGGCCCCAGCCGGTCATGCGGCCATAGACCAGCTTAGGGTTGCGTGCGAGCACGACGTCCGGCCCGAGGCCGAGCCGCTCCATCACACCGGGGCGAAAACCCTCGACCAGCGCGTCCGCGCTCGCGAGCAGATCCAATACTTGCGCGATCGCCGCCTTGTCCTTGAGGTCGAGCTCGATCACCTTGCGGCCGCGCCCGGCCACCGACTTCATGCTCTTCTTCGCGCCGACGCGGTCGAGCGTGACGACGTCGGCGCCCATGTCGGCCAGCATCATGCAGGCGAACGGACCGGGCCCGATGCCGGCGAATTCGACGATGCGGAAGCCCGAGAGCGGGCCGGAAGCGCGGACGGAGGAGGTGGGGGCGGGTTTGTCGAGCAC